>CAWCMR010000026.1:0-115030 GCA_963796685.1 uncultured delta proteobacterium | reverse complement strand
ACGGTACAGCGCCGAGTCGGCCACGCCATTGGCCCAGCCCGCGTGGTCCTGATGCACATTCGCGCCCTGGATCCAATAGTGTGAGCCGTTCAGCGAGAGCCCTGCGACCCCGACCAGGTGAACCAGCGGAACCCGAACGGCGTCGTGAAGTTGTCCACGTTCCCAGTGCCGTCGGAAAGGTAGGAAAGCGCCATGTACATCGTCGGATGGTCGGGGTGCCACAGCGAGGGGCTGCTGATGGCGGGCGTCGTCTGATCGAAGGTCACCGTCGCACCCGCGGCGATCTGCTGTGGCGACGAAATGGTGGTGATCACCTTGCCGGTATTGTCCACGATGTCGGTCTTCAGCGTGGCGTTAACCGCGGCCGAGCGGTTGTTCTGCACTTCCGTCTTGATCTCTACGGTGCTAGAGGAGCCAGAATTTGTCGCCAGCGTGGGCGTCGTGACCCAGGTGCCGTACCAGGTGACGTGCAACGGGTCAGTGACAACGACATTCACGTCTCGATACAGGCCGCCGTAGAAGATGTGATCGCCCGTGATGGGCGGGATTTGTGCATTCCAGTTGTTGTTCAAACGAACCGCCACGACGTTGTCACCGGTCTGGATGGCCGAGGTGATATCGATCGAAAACCCATTGTAGCCGCCGATGTGTTGGCCGACCTGCTTGCCGTTGACGTAGATCTGCGCTTGGTCGAAGGCGGCCTGGAACTCGATGGCTACGCTCTTGCTCGACCAGGACGCCGGGACCGTGAAGTGTTTCCTATACCAGCCGTAGCCGACGTAGAACTTCGTCGACAGAAAGTTGGGCAGATTGAACGAATGGGGGAGACCCACGTTGCCCCACGAAGAGTCATCGAAGGCGGTTGCCTCCGCACCCGTGACATCGGCTCGTTTGAACTTCCAAGATTGGTTGAAGTTCTGGATCAGGCGAGGACCAGCGGATAGGGCTCCGCCGGTGCCCGACGACCCGCCGCTGCCAGGCTGACCACCGGATGGCGCTCCTGAGCCGCCGCCAGCGGTCCCCCCACTGCCCGCGCGATCGCTTGATGTGCCGCCTGCCCCCGCGCCACCGCCCGTCGAAGCTCCGCCAGCGCCTCCGCCTTTCCCTGCGGTGCCGCCCGTGCTGGAGCCTCCCTTCCCGGTTGTGCCGCCAACCTCGGACGAGCCACCCGTTGCGGCGGAGCCACCCACGGACGAGCCGCCCGTCGCACTGGAGCCGCCGACGCTGGACAAGCCGCCACTGCCTGATATTCCACCGCTGTTGCTGGTACTTCCTGAACCCGCTGTTCCGCCCGAACCAGATTGACCGCCGCGCGAGCTGGATGTGGACTGCGTTCCGCCCGTGCCAGCAGTACCATTTCCCTTCCCACAACCGGCGATCGGAAAAGCCACAAGACCACCGAGGATGATGAAGAGCAGAAAGTGCTTCGTCCTGTGCGCCATGCCCTTTAGTTCCCGGCCTGCCAGAGATTCGTTGGTCAGGTACGGGTTTAATACAGACCGAGCTCCGCGATGGCGGGCTCGCCCCTGGCGGCGTCGATCACCAAGGCTATGGCGTCTACGGTGGTTGGGTTGACCTGCCAGAGCTGGCGCTGACCGACGACCGAGCCAGCGATCGTCACCCCCGACGCATCCATCGGGGCCCGGTCCCAGGTCCCGTTTTGCCTAATTTCGATGTGGTAGGCGGTGACCCGCTCGCCCCGTTCGATGGGCTCTCGCAAGCTGATGACCGTGAACGTCACCGGCGAACGCGGCGTCACCTCCAGCCGACCCGAGGTCGCCCCGCTGGCTGCCGCCCAGCTGGTGCAAATGTCGTCGTCCACGGCCTTGGCCGCATCGAAACCCGGACTGGCCCAGGTGCTGTCGGCGGTGATCGGTTGCGCGTGCACCAGGTTCGTCCGGTAGAGCGAGGCGTACCAGTCCCCGAAATCTCGTAACAATTGAACCTCCTGCGTGTCGAACTGGCCAGTGGGTGAAGGCGGCACGTTGAATACCAGGGTCGTGTTCATGCCGACCGACGTGAAGTAGATCGATTGCAGTTGGCTCAGGGAGATCTCTGCGATGGTGGAGTCTCCAGAACCACTGATTGTTGGGACGATCGGGAACCTCGACTTCCGCCGGGTACCATACGTTTGTCGGACCGCCATTGGGAACGTCGGCCACGCTCGACGTGGCGCGCGTCCCGCGAATGCCGGCGTAGCGAGAGTCGGATCCTGTCGTGGCGATCTCGGGACCTATCCAAACCAGCGTGTCGGGCTGCAATTCATGGGCAAGTTGTGCGATGCCCGCCCAGTCCACCGTGGCCGGCGCGTTATCGCCGGGGAATTTGATCTCGAAAATGGGGCCGTAGTTCGATAGAAGCTCGGTCAGCTGGTTGCGCAGATAGGGCTCGTAGGCGGCGCTCGTGCTCGGGAAATAGTGGTCCACGGGCGACAGGTAAAGTCCCGCACGCATCCCTGCCGCGCGCGCCGCATCCGTGAATTCCTTCACTACGTCCCCTTGCCCATTTTTCCAAGGGCTGCTCTTCACCGAATAATCGGTGGTGGCCGTTGGCCAAAGGCAGAACCCGTTCTCGTGCTTGGCCACGAGAACCGCCTGGCGGAAACCCGCGTTCTTGAGCTCGGCCACCCATTCTTTGGCGTCGAAGCTGGTCGGATTGAATGAGGAGGCCGGAGGCGTCGTGCCTGAGTCGTAGGTGGCCAGACCGAAATGAAGATAAGCCGTGAGCTCAAACCGCTGAAGCGCGACTTGCTTGGGGCTGGGCAAGGGCTCGACTCCGGGCGGTCCGCCAGAGACGTCGGGACACATCTGCGCGCCGATGACCACGCGGTCGCCGGTGCACCCCCCGAGCAAGACCACGACGGCCCCCAGGCGCGCGAATCCGCTTGCGACCAATCGCCTGGGCTTCCCGGCCATGCTCCGAATTACCAGCACCGTTGGCTTTGTCTATCGCGGCGGCTTGCTGATCATGTCGCACGCCGAACGCACCCGTTTGGCCAGGGGAGATTCGGGGGAAGTCCGCAGGAAATCGGCTGCACGGGTTTGCGCCTCGGGACCAGGCTTCCACTCGCAAAGCGCGATGGCCGACAACGCTCGCCGCTCTTGCGCCAGCATTCCCCCGCTATGCTGGCGACCGTAGTCGTCGAGGCGCCGGTACGCACTCTCGGAGCGGTCCGCACGCAAGTCCTCTCGTGCCTCACGCAACACACGCAGCTCTGGCTCAGGATCCAGGGGAGCAGCCGGGACCGCGGCAGGGCTTGGGGTGGCCGCGGCCACGGCGGGACGCTTGCTGGCCTTCTTCACGTGCTCGATGCGTCCAGCACCGGCCGAATCGGCAGGAAGAAAAGAATCCTCGGGCGATGCCTCTGGCGCCGGCTTGATGGTCTCGGGAGCCAGGGGCAGGGAAAACTGGGTCGGCGAAGTCACGCCCGCGGGCGCTCGCCCGCGCAACGCCCACATGGAAAACGTTCCGGCCCCCACCACCGCCGTTACCCCGAGCGCCACCAAAGCGATCTTGGAGGCCAGGGACATGCCCATCGCCGTGCCAGTCGCCGCCGTTGTCGCCCCCAGGGTCGCCACCCGCAGCATCAGCTTCTGCTTGATGCGCTCCCGATCGGCGCGGGCCAGCACCTTGCCCCTTCTGTGCGTCTCCACCATCTCTCTCGCTGTAGGGCCAAGCTCGTTCATTTTTCGTTCCCCAGTTCTCGCGTTTGAAAACGTGCCAAGGCCTTTTCGAATGCTTGCCGAGCCGCCCGCAGTCGGGTCGCGACTGTGTTCGGGTTGGCCCCGACGATTTCGCCGATCTCGACCAAGGTCAACTGCTCCAGCTCCGCCAGCACGAACACCAGCCGTTTCCCCTCATCCAGTTGGCCCAGCACCCTGTCGAGCGCATCGTAGCGCTCCATGCGTTCGACCTGGTTTGCCGGCCCATTTTCCTGCTGGTCGACCAGGGCCTGGATCTCTGTCCCTTTGGCTGACGCACGGTCACCTGGCTTGCGCGCGTGGGTTCGAAAGTAGTGTTGAACCAAGTGCACCGCGATGGTGAACACCCAGGTCTTGAGCTGCGCGCGCCCTTCGAACTCGCCCAGCCGGCGGTAGACGGTGACGAACACCTCCTGGACGACATCTTCGGCGTCGGATTGGGGCACACCCATGCGGCACACCACGTTCCAGACATAGTCCACCATGCTCTCGTAGATCGCGCCGAAGCCGGCATGGATCGCGCCCATGCTTTCGTCGGTTGGGTCGGTTGGATCGTGGGCGGTGTTGCCTGCTGTGAACGGCATCTACGACTTTGGTTCCCGACGCAGCCGGGATTCTTTGCTAAAAGTGCCACGAAATGTCGGCCAGCGCCCGACTACCTATGCCAGGGGCTCTGAAGACCACCCCGGGCACATCCTGGAATACATAGTCGGGACGATACATAGGCGCGACGACATCCACCTCTATCAAGGCGTGCAAGTGTTGCCCCATCGCGATGGACAAGAACGCGCCGCCGCCCAGAGCTAACCAGAGAGCATCTTTAGAGAATCCGGCTGTGGCGCCGAAGCCACTCACGGAAACTCTGCCCGCCTCGAGAGCGGCACAAGGTCCAAATCTCCATCGCGTCTGACCCAGGTTGAAACATTCGGTCAGGGAGGCGGACGCGATGTTGAATCGGCCGGACGCGCCAGAAGGCAGCGAAGCGACTTGATCGCGCCTCAAGCCATAGCTCCAACGCAGATCCGTTCGCCAGCGCACACCGGCCACGCCGATGCCAAAGCCAAGCCCGATGTCGGCTCCAGGCAGGGTGCCGATGCGTCCTTGGGCGTGCACACCGACAAGAAATTTCGGTCCCCGCCTATTGGATGCAGGTATCTCAGGGGCAGAAGGAACTTCCGGCGCAGTCGGCTGGTGGGCCACCGCATCAGGATCGATCAAGAGAGCCACGATCAATGCGACGGCGTCCGCCGCTGCCTTGCACGAGGGGGCTTCGATGCTCCGGTGCCCGGCCTGGCCCGCAAGCTGGGTTGACAGGTCCGCGGACCACGACGGGCCGTGCACAACCGTGGCCTTTACATCCAGATCGCCCTCGTGAAGCTGGATGTCGCCGCCGAGCAAACGCGCGATTTCTGCTTGGACCTGCTGTTGCGAAGGACACTCCTCGGGGGCCGTCCAGGCTGAGCCTGAATGTGGCCGACGGTTCGGCTGCCACGGGTCGGCCCCAACCGAGCAAGGCACAGGAAACGATGCCGGTCACCCGGATTTTCGTGTAACCCCAGCGAAGGTTTTCCGTGGCGAGCTTGATGACCAGCTTGCGGACATTCTTGGGCTTGGGCGGGCGACCTCGCCTGGCCGCGGAGCTGTCGTACTTCCTGGCGGCAAGCTGCCGGAACCAAGTGAGAATGGTGGCTGGCTTCACGAGGTGGCAACACTTCCGACGTTCGTCTGGCGTGAGCAACTTGCCGGCCGTGGCCAGCTTCCGACGCTGGTCGGTGGAGAACGACAACCTCTTGCCACCCGTAGCGGCGTCGAGTTGCTCTCGAAGGATGCGCCTCTCTTCTTCGACATAGTCGAGTTTGCGTTGCAGCCGATCGTTGATCGCAGACGCGATCATCACGATGATGAACTGCAACGTCATGGGCAACATTCTTCTCCAGATTGCTCGCGTGTGGCGCCGTTTCCAAGCTCCATATCTGCTCGAATTCGTGGGAGAATCTCGGCGATGCCTTTCTGGACACCGCGGGGTCTGTAGCTCGCGTGCGGCACCTTCGAGGAGGCCATCGCCGAGCTTGGTGATCCGTAATACCAGAGGTGCGCTGCGGCCAACGCGCTCCGCTGTCCAAGTGAGCAGCCCTTCCATGCGCAAGGCGATTACCGGCGCAGCCGTCTGCGGTCGGCGGCCCGCCGGGCGGTTTGGCTGAACGCCAGCCTCCGGTGGCGCGGGCCGGTCGTCGTTCTGGCTGTCGCCGGAGGTCCAGGGTTCAAGAATGGCCAGGCTGGCTAGCACACTGGGACCGGCGTGACATGGCCGATCCCGGTGCGCGGGACCTCAGCGCCGCTGGCGGCGAAGCCGTGAAACGAGCGCCAACCCGAGAAGAAGCTCCCATCCATGGGCGAATTGTCGTGTTCTTCCCTGGATGGTGCACGAGCAACCCGACGACGACCCGGTTTGTGCCGTCGAGGTCGACGAGCTGGAGCCACCATGTCCGGCACTACCGGTGCCATGCCCTCCCGAGCCTGCACCGCCCGCGCTGGTGACACCTCCACTGCCCGCAGTCACGCCGCCAGTGCCCGCTCCGCCGGAACCGGACGCGCCGCCAGAAGCAACCACGGTCGTGCCGCCTGTGGCGCCGGAGCGACCGCCGCTTCCGGGTGCGCCTCCCGTGCCGCTGCCGCCCACCCCACCCGTGGTGCCGCCAGAGCCGCTGCCGCTCGTGCCGCCAGAGCCATTTCCACCCAGCCCGCCGTCGGACCCCGAGCGGCCGCCGGTTCCAGAGACGCCGCCCGAGCCGCTGCCACCCATCCCGCCGTCACGGCCGGTGGCGCCGCCTGTTCCAGTGCTTCCGCCGGTTCCACTAACGCCAGCATCAGTTCCGCCGACACCAAAGTCGTTATCGAACGCCACGCCGTCGAATGGCACCACGATGACCTTGGTGCCGTGATTGGTGCCGGGCAGGACCTGGTTGTCCTTGTCGACATCGGATACGGCCCAAGTGATATGGGTCGGGTGGCCGTCTTCCAGCACGACTCCCGGTCGCTCCATCTTGTACCATGCCGTGCAGGTGGTGGTTCCTTCGTAACAGAAGATCTTCTTGTAGTCTCGCCCAGACCAGGCGTACCCGTTATCCTTCCAACCGGTGAGGCCGTCGGGCGAATACACGTGCCACCCGACGCGATCTCCGGAACCCGAGTAGATGATGTGGTAGGTACCTCCACTGCGCCAGATGTGGGGATCCTCTTCATAAGCGTAGGTTGGATTGGATACCCCCGGTATCGAGGTCCGCACTGGATAGACGCTGTTGGTGTGCGCGGTGTAGGTAGTCTTGGGCTGCTGCCTCACGTAGTGGCCACACAGGGTGTCCGAGACCGCGAGGCCACCGTTACGCTCCGTGATTTCGAATTTGCCATCGTGGCGCTCGATGAAGCTGATGTTGGACCCACCGACATCGCTCTGCGGTGCGGGTGAGCAACCCGTCCATGGACCATCGAGCGAGGTCGACTTGTAGAGCTGGAAGGGAACGATCTCGCTGACGACGACCACGTAGCTGCCGTCTGACAGCTGGGCTGCGGAGACGTTGTGCCCCTTGTGGGGGGACGAGCCGCCGCTGTTGTACACGTAGTCCTGTCGCGCGTAGGGCCCGAGCACGTTGGTTTGGCTGATGGCATGGTAGGCGTCGGAGCCCATCCAGGCCGACCCAAAGTTCGAGTTTGCGTCGAACGTGCTCATGAACATGTGGTACTTGCCGTCTTGGGCCCGGATGATCTCCCCGTCCCAGTAGTACCACTGCGGATGAACGCCTGCGCCCATGGCGCTCTCGATGCCGTTGGAGATGTCGCGCGGAACTACGCCCGGATCGCCCGTCACGCCCCAGGTGGCGGAGCTGAGCGGCGCGACTTCGGGAGTCGGTTGGATATACTCCTCAAACGGTTTGGCGCTTGCGGTTCCGGCCAGGCTGACGTACGCGAGGCAGATGGCCGTCGCGATCCCAGCCAGGAGGCGCGTGGATCGGGTTGAATGGTGCGAAAACTGGTGGTGGGAGTTACGCATGGTGAAAACCTCATTCTTTACGTCGACGACGGCGTTCGTCCAGCGAACACACAACCGCACTGAAAACAGTTTCATAGTCATGGCAGTGGCGTGAGCGTCTCGATTCCGTTTCGCCGACGGGAGGATTCCCTGTCCCTCCCGGACGGACTGGGGCACGCCAGGTCAGAGACACAAGACGCAGAGCCGTGCTGCGAAAGAAGACCTTCGTTACTTCTTGTTCGCAGTTGCGCCACTCGTGAAATGACAGCCCATGGCCCGGCCTCATCATGCCGGCTGCGTATCTCATGTTCCTGCCATGGCTGCGCCGCTACTTTCCACGCAAGGGATTGGTCTATGGGCTCCCCGACCGAGAGTAGTTTCGAGTCGCCCGGTGTCCGGAATCCGGACCTGTGGTGGCGCGCCAGACGCCGACTGCAGCTACATCCCCAACTTCACTCGCCGAAGCCCCATCCGATTCTGCACCAGCGGGTCCGCCGGATTGCTTGAACCATCAAGCGGTCACGGTCATGGTCATGGGGCCACCGAACCACTGCAGCGCTACTGAGAGAGGCGGAGCATGACGACGCCGTGGCTGGGGACGCTGGTCGCGGTGTAGCTGTCGCTGAAGCTGCCGAGGTCGGACTTTTGCCAGAGATCGCGGACCGTGACCTGACCCGACAGACCCACGTCGGCGAACTTGACGGTGATGCTGGCGGCGCTCCCGTTCCGATTGAAGAGCGCGACGGCACGCGCGTTGCTGCCACTCATGGTCTTCGACCAGACCTGAAGCCCGGTCTGCGGCGTCGCGACCACCTTGGCTTGATTTCCGAGCGGATCCTGATCGACGGCGATGACCTCGGCATTGGTGAGGATGGTCTTCGTCGCCGCCGACATCGTGGTCAGATCGTTCCCCGCGATGAGAGGCGCGGCGAACATGGCCCACAGGCTGAAGTGCGCGTGGTTTTCGGCGTCGGTGAGGCTGCCGTTGCCGACCTCCAGCATGTCCGGGTCGTTCCAGTGTCCCGGGCCGGCGTAGGCCGACAGCGGAGCCTCGATGTCGATGATACGGGTGACGTCACCCCAGGTCGCTTTGATGTCCGCGCTGACCCGCCACATGTGGGCGATGCCGGCCAGATCGAGCCCACACGTCGAGGTGTGCGCACCGGTCGGCACGCAGGTGCTGCCGTTGTACGGGTTGATGCTGTAGACGATGGGGCGGCCGGTCGCGCGAAGTGCATCGCGCATGGTCGCGAACGCGCTTTGTGGGCCACCGCAATCGTCGTATTTGAGCAGATCCACACCCCACGAAGCGTAGGACTTCGCGTCCTGCGACTCGTGGCCGAGGCTTCCCACGAACACGGAGGATTTCGAAGGTTGGCCGTAGAGCCCTTCGCACGTGCCCGTGTTGGGTGCCGAATAGATGCCGAACTTGAGCCCCTTGTCGTGCACGTAGCTGGCGAGCCCTGCGATGCCCGAGGGAAACCTCGTGGTGTCCCAGCGAATGGTGCCCGAGGAATCCCGACCGTTCATCCAGCAATCGTCGACGTTCACGTATTGGTAGCCGACGTCCTTCATCCCGCTGCTGACCAGAGCATCGGCGGCGGCTTTGATGCGCGTTTCGTCGATGTCGCACGCGAACGCGTTCCACGAGTTCCAGCCCATAGGCGGCGTGGCCGCGATGATGCCGGGATTGGCGTCGGGGCTGCCTCCCGTCGCATCGCTGGATCCGGCGTCGACGACGCCGCTGCTGCCCGCAGAGCCCCCAGTCCCCGAGCTGCCTCCAGTGGTCGTACGTCCGGCCGTTCCACCCGAGGCCGAGCTTCCGCCCACGCCGGTTACCCCTCCACCCGATGTCCCGCCTGATGTAGAGGAGCCGCCCGTGGAGCTCTTGCCGCCGGTTGCGTTCGTGCCGCCAGTCGTGCTAATGCCGCCGGTCCCGCTGGTGCCGCCGGTCGCGACTGCGCCGCCGGTCGCGACTGCGCCGCCGACCGCAGCTCCACCAACGCCCATAAGTCCGCCCGTTCCCGCCGCGCCGCCGCCTGCTCCGCTGCCGCCATTGTGGCCGACTCCGCCCGACCCCGATGAGCCTCCCGATCCTTTCGCGGCGGTGCCGCCCGAGCTGGACGAGCACCCGAACAGCAAGCCGGCGGCAAAGAGCGTGTAGGTTCGTGGTGGCATTCTCATCGATGGGTCTGCTTTCTTCTCGTTTTCAGCCGAGAGCGTGTGAGGGGGCGCCAACGCCCTGCATGGTCGGGGCAGAACGGCTCGCGTGCCGATAGACGCGCAAAGCCGCTGACCCCGTCTCCCTACTGCAGGTTGAACGATTCGTCGGTCTCCTCGAAGAGTGTTGTTCCATTCTTCTGGGCTCGGAGGACCAAGTAGCATTTCGTTCCAGAGGTCGGAGCCGTTATGTTGATTGACTTGGTCACCATGGTTCCGAACGGCACATCGACGGTCAGTGTTCCCGTAGCGCCGAGTGTCCCGGTCGCACTGTCCGCATGCACCTCCCAGGTGATGTCGATGGACGTTCCTGCGAAGGTGTCGTTGAAGATGAGAAGGGTCGTCGCGCGAGACGCACCTTTCGCGAGGCTCGGAACCGTCGCCGGCCAATCCCCGTTGGCGTTGGACATCTTGTTGGACTCCCAGTAGTCCTTGTCCGCGACGAGCACGGGACTGAAGCCGTGCTGGACACGTCGGATGATTTGGCTCGACCACGGGTCGGGCAAATTGTCTTCGCCGAACACCGGATTTCCGCCTTGCTCGATGGTCATCGTGGTCCGCTTGGTTCCCGGCACGAAGCTGGACCAGCCCGAAAGCAACGTGTAGGGGCGTACGTCCGAGGCATCCTGCCTTCGCATCGCCATCGCCGACGTTCCGAACCACGTCAATCCTTGACGGGTATTGTCTTTGGACCAGATGTACTCGCCCTGGCCGTAGGGATTGTTGTTGTTGGCGTTCACGTCTTCGGTATACACGCCGAGGCCGCCGATATAGTGGCCGACGACTGCGAAGTCCGGGCTTGGCAATCCATAGTTCGTACCGGTTCCGAAGGGATCCGTGCTGATTGGCCGCGTACCGTCCAGTTTGGTGATGGCATTGAAGAGGTCGGTCTCGAATTGAGTCGAATCCGTGCTGGCACTGCCCGCCTCGTTGCTTTGGCTCCAGCGAACGATCGCAGGGTGGTTGCGATCGCGAAGCACCATCGCCTGGGCGTGGCCGACCATGTTGTCGTGTCCCGCAACGAAGTCTTGGGTGTTGTTGCTACCCCGAATGGCCGTTTCGCCCATGAGCATGAGGCCGAGCTCGTCCGCCGTGTCGAGCATGTAGGGTGCGGCGAGCTCCTGATGGATGCGAATAAAGTTGTAGTTCAGTTCTTGGTAGTTTCGCACCGCCTGCGGCCAACCCGAATTTTGCCCGGAGGGCGGCAGGAAGCCCGGGAGCATGTCGTAGGCATCGCTCTTGCCGTTGTTGTCGATGCTGTCGTAGTTCGCGCCTTGTAGATTGTCGCCCCGGTAGTTCACGCGAATGCCGTTCAAGTAGTAGTAGATGTGCTGAGCATCGGCTCGCTTCCTTTCGCTTTGGCGGAAGCCGAAACGGACGACCTTGCTCTGGGTCACCTTGCCGCCGTTTTTCACCTGAAGGGTCAAGTTGTGCAGACGGGCCTTGTAGTCGGGCTGGTACGGAACGTTTGGCCACCAATACGAGGTCGTGCCGAGCCCCCACTTGATCGGGCCGATCGTCTTCTTCGTGGTGGTGCCGGGTGCGGCTGTGACCGTCGTGTCGGGAATCGACGGGTACGCGAAGGTATCGCAGTTCCAGGAGCTGAGGGCGCCGGACAGTGTCACGTCCTGGCTCGTGGTCCCCGTATTCGCGACCGAAACTTCGTAGGTCAGCGTGTCATCGGTGACGCTCGTCTTCACGAATGCGTCGCTGATGTAGACATCGGGATACACGTGCAACAGTGCGGAGCGGAAGATCCCCTGCGGGACATTCGGCGACCAGTCGGCCGCGACAGGAACGAGGAACTTGCCGTTCGTCTTCAGCGCCTGGCTGCCCTTGACCAGCACGGAAATGGCATGCTGCTTGCCAGGCGTCACGAATTTGGTGACGTCGAAGACCGATGGGGTGAACGAAGTCGTGTTGGTTGCGACCTCTTTACCGTCAACCGAAAGCGTCGATTGAAAATTGGCCGCGCCGAATTCAATCAGCGTGCTTTGCGCAGCACCAGAATCTGGGATCGTAATCTGGGTAGCGTAGGTGCCGCTCGATGTCGTGATGCCTTGCTTGAACCAGCCACCGCCCGGGACCGTGATGGTCCGCTTGGCTCCGCCCGAAGGGGTGAAGTCCCAGGTTCCGGCTATCGACGTTGTGGTCGGATCCGCAGCCGTCGAGGCCGCGCACGAACCTCCCGCCGAGGCGTCGAGACCTCCCGATGTGCCACCCGAGCCGGTCTTGCCACCTGTGCCCGTCGGGCCGCCGTCGGAATTTGCGCCGCCCGCGCCGCTTCGTCCGCCCGCGCTATTCGCGCCACCAGAGTTGGTCACGCCGCCCGTGCCAGTCGTGCCGCCAGAGCCGGTCGCTCCGCCCGAAACGGTCGCGCCGCCGGAGCCGCGGCCACCACTACCGGTCGCACCGCCCGCGCTGGTCGCACCGCCCGCGCTGGTCGCACCGCCCGCGCTGGTCGTGCCGCCCGCGCTGGTCGCGCCGCCCGAGCTGGTCGCGCCGCCTCTGCCCGGGGTACCGCCATTGGCGCTAGCGCCTCCTTGGCCGGCAGTACCTCCGGTTCCTGAGGAACACCCGAGGAACCCAAGAAGGAGTGGGAGAGCGACCACATTGAATCGTGCTACGCGCATGCAAACCTCCAAGCTGAAGCCATCGTGCTCTGCACGGAGCGCGCTGTGCACTTCTCGCCGAATGCCAACTCCGACGCTGGCGCACCAAGCCTGTTCATGGCTACTCTGCAGAAGAACTTCATCGCTCGTGCAGTGGCGCGAGCGTCGCGATTCCGTCTTGGCCCCCGATCCCAATCCAAGGGTTCTTTCTCCGACCGGGTCGACAGTGGATTGTCGGAACAAGTACCTTTTCCCTTGGCCAAAGCAACCGACGCAGCGATGTCCAATTGGCCGCATTCGGTCACCTTCATCCTCCTGTTCCACCAAGCGTCGCCGATATTGACAGCGCCTGTGGCGTCAGGATGGGTATTGTCACTGCCAAAATGCTGGCCTTTGAACAACGGCTCAAGGTCTACCAGATGGCAATCCACCGGACTGTTGTTGCAGGCGTCAGTAAAGGGCGGCCCCATTTGTGCGTTCAGATGCGGGGTTGTCGGAATTACGGGATAGAGGCTGTAGATGATGTGCTGGGTGAAGCCCAGAGCCTTGACTGTCCGATTTCGATCGGCGGACCCGCGTCCGAGTCGGCGGTGACTGCGGCGCACCTGGAAGTACGCGCCAGTCCGGACTGCACGACGCGAAGCGATCTCATGACGCGCGTCGCGGCCCGTTCGCCGCGCATTCAGTTTGTCGATGACGACGGTGCGCTTTCGGTGGAGGCCGTATTCACCGCCGGGCGCTCGGGTAACGTGGTTGGCGAGCTTGCCCTTTCCGGGCCCGGCGGAAAGTCGTTGTCGCGCCGCCTGCTCGCGCGCTCTTGCGCCGAGGCGGCCGACGCGGTTGCGCTCATCATCGCGGTCACCCTCGATCCTACTTTCGCCAGCGACAATCGTGCGACGGCGGGCACAGAGACAGGCTCCATGTCGCGCGTGAAGCCGTCGGCTAGCCCGTCCACCGCTCCGACGGCGCGCCCAGCGTCCGTCGCCGAGCCCACTTTGAAGCCGGCCAAGCAACCTGCTGAACGTGCGCCGGACAAGGCGGCGCCCGTCGTAGCGAATTCGGTTGTCGCTTCTTCGCCAGCGCCCATGCCTGCCGTGGCCGCGCGACGCCGCGCTGGCGCCTACCTGGCGGGGCAGACGATCTTCGGTCCGGCTCCGTCGGTTGCATTTGAGGTGTGACCGTTCGCGGAGAGAACCACCAATGAAGAACACGCGCGTCACCACGGGCTGCGGCCTGGTAATCAGCCTGGCAGCTCTCATGTCTTTCGGATGTAATTCGTCAACCGGAGGAGCGGGAACAGGAACCGGCGGACAGGTCGCTGGCGGCAGTGCCGGCACGGGCCTGGGCGGATCCGGTGGATCGGCTGGGGCTGGCAGCGGCGGAAAGGTTGGCGGTGGCGGCAGCGTGAGCACGGGCGGCTCGGTCGGCAGCGGCGGCACGAGCTATGGCGGCAGTGGCGGGAGTGGCATCGGCGGCAGCAGTGCCGGCGGCGGCACGAATGATACTGGTGGCAAGACCGGGAGCGGTGGAGCGAAGCGGAAGCGGTGGTGTTTCCAGCAGCGGAGGCGCAGTCGGCTCGGGCGGCACAATCGGCACGGGCGGCTCCGCAACCGGCGGAACACCAGGGACTGGTGGCAGTCGTGCGACGGGCGGAAGGACCGGCACCGGTGGCAGCCCAGGGTCGGGCGGAACGACCGGCATGGGTGGAACGACCGGCACGGGCGGCACAAGCGGCGCGGGTGGCGCTGCCTCGGCTTGCCCCGGTACGCTCAAAGCTGGCAATTCGACCCAGACCATCACGTCGAGCGGCGCGTCCCGATCGTTCATTGTCCATATCCCGACGAGCTACACGGGAAGCACCCCGCTGCCGGTGATCTTCGATTTTCATCCGCTCGGCGGCTCCGGGTCGAGCCAGCAGAGCGCGAGCCACTGGGACACCAAGTGCGACAGCGTGGGCTGTATCGCGGTTTTTCCCAACTCGGCGACGAACGGCGGCAACGGGTGGAACGTGGGCTACTGCTGCCAGGGCGCCCAGCAGAACAAGGTCGACCCGCTTGCGACTTCGTCAAGAACTACCTGTGGAACCACACCGCTGATGGTTTCGACGTCAGTAAGAACACCGTCACCGTCCAGCACTCGGGCCTCGCCGAGATCTGGGCCGGCGCGGAAGCCGCCCACTTCTTCGGCGTCCCGGTCGACAACGGTCACTACCCGGACGTCTTCGGCAAAGTCCAGGTGGGCATCGTCTACGCGAAGCCGACCAAGCTGGCCGAGCACGGCGGTATGAAACCGGCGACCGACACGTCCTGATGGTTGTCAGCGGCCCGAGCATAGAGGTAGCAGCTGCCGGTGGCATCACAGAGGCTGTATTGTGGGTCGTTGTTCTCCTGCGCGAGCTTCACCTGGATGGGCAGCGTCGTGGCGGCTTTGGCCCAGAACGAGAAGCCGTCGTAGGCGCTGGCGTCGAACAGGTCCGAGGCGTAGCACATGTTGACACCGAGCTGGACGTAGTCGCCGGCCGCCGCCGTGCCGGTGACATGCGCCGCGCTGCCGGCGTAGCCTCCGGCGGACATCAGGAAGCTGCCCGAGGAATCGGCAGGCTGGATCGTAAGGTCGCGTGGTCTTGAGCGAAGGTGGATTACCGGCACCGTTGATGCCAGCACGAACCAAGGCGCACCTCTGCTCATGCCCAGACGGCGTCTCGCCCATCGGCGCGCTTCACCCGTTTGACGGCGGACCGAAAAGCCTGGGTCAGGTGCGTGGCAAGTTCTGGACTATCGAGACGTGCGCGATCGGCGTCCTTGAGATCATTGAGGTTTTCGGAAGCAGAGGCGATCGGGAATGACACCTGCCCTTTCCCCTGCACCACACACGCGGCGTGCCTACGCCCACCGGCTCCGCGAACACGTTATTCGGTGCGGCGCCAAGACCGTGGCCAGGCGCTCACCCGAAAGCGCGATGGGTGTCAAAATGTCGGTGTTCGCGGCACGGCTGACGAAGCACGAAAGACCGCCGCAGACAACAGCCGTCAGGCCAACAACAGGTTACGGAACGGCCGCCTGTTCTTCCAGCGGTAGGTGCGAAAGTCGCGCAGGTCAGTCGACAAGATCCGGCTAGTTGCCCCATTTCGTGGTCAAGGCCAACCGGTTCGACAGCCCAGGACAGCGAACGAAACGGTCATCACCACTTCCATCACCAACTGAGCGGGACCGGGGTGGACGGCCCGAGACTCCCCATGACGGTGAGTCCCTGATCCCGCTCAGATCTCCGACGGAGATTTTGCGCCTTTTCCTTTTCACACGGTGGAAGCCGCAGGTTCAATCCCTGCAACACCCACAAGCTAAGTTGCCTGAATCACGCGGTTTTCTTCTCGACCCTGGCGCCGTTCTCCCCGGATGAGCCGCCCCGATCACCACCTGCGCCCCCGGAACCGCTGGCATCACCAGCAGCATCACCGCGTTGGCTACTCAAGTCGTCCGTCGAGAAACACAGGTATCACGCGGCTCTCTGGTAGTCGTGGTGAAGCCGAGTCTTTTCGGCGAACAAATATCGGCCGTCGCGAGTCAAACAAGGCTCTTGGGGGTTGGGTGATTGCGATCGGTAGTTTATAATGTCTCTTAAAGGACCTCTTCATGAACCTCATCGCCATCAAGGATCTCAAGCAACCACGCCGCTTGAAGGAACGTCTATCGAACGAGAAGGAGCTTCTACTCACCAGCGATGGCAAACCGGTTGCCGTCTTGGTCAATGTGGGCCCGTTGGACGACCCCGAGGTGGTCATTCAGGCCGTGCGCGATTCGCGCAGCCGGCTGGCACTGGCTCGCGTGCGTGCGTCGGCGCGGAAAGCTGGGACGAATACGATGGGCCTGCGAGACGTCGAGAGGGAGATTGTCACTTCGCGTCGCGAGCGTGGAACACAGCGATGATTCGGGCCGTGTTCGACACCAACGTCGTGGTGTCGGGCTTCCTTTCACCGTCTGGTCCGCCTGGCCGAATCGTAGATTGGCTGCGAGCAGGCTCTGTCATCGCGGTCGTGGACGAACGAATCCTTGGGGAATACGCCGAGGTCTTGGTCCGCCCGACCTTTGGCCTGCGGCCAGTGGATGTCGACGATGTGCTTGCCGCGATTCGATCTCGGGCGACCTGGGTGGACGTGGGGCCCGACGACATGGTGAAACTCCCTGATCCCGATGATGCTGCCTTCGCAGAGTGTGCTCTGGTCGAAAGAGTTCCTCTCGTGACTGGGAACTTGCGCCATTTCCCAAAGCAAGCTTGTGATGGCCTGCGAGTCATGACTCCAGCCGAGTTTGTGCGATTTGCTGGGGTCGCCCAATGATGGACGTCCCGCAGAATGAGGAGCGTCCCTTCATGAGGGACGAATGAGTGGAGACAATCGAGCAGAAGAGTGGCATTTCGGGCTCTCCTGACATCTTCGTAAAGGGAGATCTCGTAGGTGCGACGCACGTCGCCGACGGAGATGTGGGCGGCATGAGTTCCGGGTGAGGTGGAGACGAAGTGCGCACGGGCACCTGGGGTATCGTGTGGCTTGTCTGGAACCCACAAGCCCAGGAGCCCATGCGCGCAACCACCCTATTCCGAAACCTACTCCAATTTCCACATACCCGTGTCCTGGCGGTCGAATTCGATCTGCTTGGCATATTGGTGCACGTGGCGCCAACGACGACCGTTCCCTACTGCTCAGGCTGCGGATGTCGGGTCCATGACGTGTTCGATGCTCGGGCTCGGAACTGGCGGCATCTGGACGCGTGCGGGATGGAGGTTCTTCTGCGCTACACCCTGCGCAGGGTTGACTGTCCTCGGTGCGGCGTGGTCATCGAGATGGTCCCTTGGGCCGAGCCGAAGGTCGGCTTCACGCGTGACTTCGAGGACCACGTGGCCTATCTGGCCCAACAAGCAAGCCAGACGATGGTGGCCGAAACCATGCGCATCGCGTGGCGCACCGTCGGCGCCATCATCCAGCGGGTGGTGCCGCGGCACCGAGATCCTAGCCTTCTCCTCGAGGACCTCGAACACATCGGCGTCGACGAGTTGTCGTACCGGCGGCACCATGAGTACGTCACCGTCGTTGTCGACCACGTCTCGCAGCGGGTCGTCTGGGCCCACGAGGGCAAGAACGCTGCGACGCTCGGCTGCTTCTTCGACGCTCTCGGCCCGGAACGAACCAGCAAGCTCAAGACCGTCACCATCGACATGTCCGCGGCCTACATCGACGCGGTCACCTCGCGAGCGCCACAAGCGCAGATCGTCTTCGACCGCTTCCACGTTCAGAGACTCGTGCAGGAAGCACTCGACGAGCTCCGGCGTGCGGAGGTCCGACTCCTGGAGGACACCGACGAACGCGGGCAACTGAAGAAGACCAAGTACCTTCTGCTCAAGAATCCGTGGAACCTATCCAGGGCCGAGTCTGAGAGGCTTTCGACCCTCCCGAAGACCAATGCCCGACTCTATCGCGGCTACCTGCTCAAGATCGCCATCTGCGACATCCTCGGTCGTCGCCAGGTCAACGTCGTCAAACAGAAGCTCGAAGAATGGATCAGTTGGGCCAGGCGATCCAGACTACCTTCCTTCAAGAAGGTCGCCGCGACCATCAAGAAATACCTGGACGGCATCGTGGCCATTGTCGCCACAGGGCTCAATAACGGAAGAACCGAGGGCCTTAATGGCAAGATCAGGGTCATCACCCGCAGGGCCTATGGCTTCCACAACGCTCAAGCCCTCATTGGCTTCATCTTCCTCTGCTGCTCAGGCGTTGTCCTTCATCCCGTCTTCAAGGTGCCCGCGCTTCCATGAAGATGTCAGGAGAGCCGCATTTCGGCCGCGCCGGGCGCGATCGCCCTATGTCGCGCTGTCTTCAGTTCAAGCCCGGCAAGTTCACTGATCGTCACCAGACCGTGCCCAGCGGGTACTGGTTGATCAGTGGATCGGGCGTGAGGCCAGCGACTTTGCCGTGGAGTTTGGCGTAAACGACGAGGACTACTTGGAATCCATCGTGGTGGTGGTGCAGGCTCGCCTACGGAGCCTGCGGAGGTATGCGCTGGCGCGTCTCAGGTGGCAGATATAGGCTTCGGTGCTGCTACTGCAGGAAGGAGGGAACGATGATGAAGATCCTGGTGCTCGGCGCTTCGCAAGGTACGGGTGCTCTGGCGGTCAAAGTGGCCCTGGAGCGGGGCCACAAAGTCACGGCGTTTGCGCGCCACCCCGACAAACTGGTCCTGGAGCACGCCGACCTGACGCGGGTCAGCGGCGATTTCCATAACCGGGAATCCGTCGCCAAGGTCATGCCGGGGCACGAAGCCGTCATCATCACCGCTTCGTCCACGACCCTGAAAGGCTTCCGCGACAACCCGACCTACTTCTCCCAGGGCACGGCCCACGCCATCGCCGCCATGAAGGCCAACGCCATCAAACGCCTGGTCGTCTTGAGCGCCATGGGCGTGGGCGAAAGTCGCAAGCTTGCCAACTTCTTCCTCGACAAGCTGGTCATCGGATTTCTGCTCAAGGCGCCCTTCCTCGACCATGAACGCCAAGAGAAGCTGGTCATGGAAAGTGGCCTCGAATGGGTCATCGCCCGCCCCACCCGCTTGACCAACGGCCCCGCTCGTAAACAATCCACAAGAGCTCCGCGCCTCCAGAAAGTGCCAAGCACCATTTCGCGCGCGGACGTCGCCGACTTTCTGGTCGAAGCCGCCACGGTCGACACGTGGGTGCGCCAAGCCGTGCACCTTGGCGGCTGAGCAAGTCGTTCCTGTACCGTTCCATCGCAATCTGGTTGCTGATGACGCCAACTCAATTGGCGCCGAGAGCGGACAGAACCGAGCGGTGCAACACTTTTGGGGTATCTCCTTCGGCCTGCATCTTGCTCGCCTACATGTCTCTGTAAGGTAGCCGCGATATACGACACGACGGCATTTTGGCTGCTCTACGAGGAGGTCTCCCATGATTCGTAATTCGAAGCGCAGCCTTCTGGGCCAGAGTACCCTCCGCTGGGCGATCACAGTTCCTATCTTGCCACTCGCCTGGTGGGCCTGCACCTCGCAGCCGCTTACGCAGCCAGTGCCGCCGGTTCATCCGACAACCGATGCCTACATTTCGGTGTCGCCCCAGCGTCTGCTTGACCTGGTGTTCATGATCGACAACTCGCCGTCCATGGCGTCCAAGCAAGCGAAGCTGAACGCTCAGTTTCCCGTCCTGATGAACGCGCTCAAAGATCCCAGCACTGGCACCCTGCCCGACCTGCGCATCGCCATCATCGACAGCGATCTCGGCACCGGCGGTCATGATTCGAGCGGACTTTGCGGTCCCAAGACGCTGCCCGACGGAACCGTGTCCAAATACGGCGATTTTGGTCGATTCCAGATGATTGGCGCCACCGGTTGCGGCGTGACCAGCGCCGATGCCACATATCTCGGATACACCCATGGAGCAGGGGTGAACTTCACCGGTGACATCAGCACCGTGTTGCAGTGTCTAGCCTCGGGTCTGGGGACTCTCGGGTGCGGCGAAGAGCACCAGTTGCAGGCCTACGAGCTCGCACTCGTAGTCGGCGGCCTGGGCGCGGTCAACGATGCCCAGCACGCCATGATACGCCCCAATGCCTACCTGGGTTTGGTTTTCCTGAGCGACGAGGATGACTGCTCGGCCTACCCCAACGACGCCATGTTCGGCGACATCCCTTCGCTGCGCGGTGAATCCGCGAGTCTCCGCTGCTACACGCGAGCCTACGCGTGTAATGGCGGAAACACCTCCGCCCCCCCGCCTGGCTACCCGACCAGCGCGCCATTCACCGCGCCCTTGACGTCCTGTGAAGCCCGTTCCGGCGTGAGCGACGACTGCACGGGCGGGGAAGATGTATCGACGCCAACCGCCTGCAACCCCCTGAAGGATGTGGTTGATTTGGCGAACGAAATCAAGACTCTCAAGAGCGACTCGACGCAGCTCCTCGTGGCAGGTATCTTCGGCTGGCCGCTCGCCGGGACCGACCCTTCGCAGGCTCAGTACAAGGTCGACTTGGTCCCCAACCCGAACGCCGCCGACACGGCTCATCCCACGGTCTGGGATACCTGGCCGGTGTGCTACGATCCAAACCATCAGCCAGCGACTGCAACCACGGACAAAGCCACCGGTTTCGACCCGGTCGCAGCCGGTTGGGGCGCCACGCCTGGTCTCCGTATGTCCAAATTCATCGACCAATTCGGCGACAATGGTTTGAAGTTCAGCGTCTGCGAGACTGACTTCGCGAGCTCGATGAAGACCATCGGCGGCACCATCGCCTCGAGGCAGCAGAACCTGTGCGTGGGCTACAAGGTGTGGAAGGACCCTGCGACCGGGCGGCCCGACTGTCGCGTGGCCTATCGGACGCCCGTGACCGATCCCCAGAACCCCTCCAACGTGACTTACGTGGAAAACCCGAACGGAATGCCGGAGTGCCCGTCGGGTGCCACCCCTGATAACATTCTGGCGGACTGCTGGCAGCTCACAACCGACACGACGAAGTGTCCCAATACGTACAACGGACAGTTGCTCAAGGTCGTGCGGACCCGAGCAGAAATGAACATGGGTCCACTTGTCGCGGGCACCACGGTCGCCGTGCAGTGCCAACCCTGCACATACTTCATTGATCCGACCACCCATAAACCGCTACCTGGCTGCGACTACTAGCGTCCGTGTGAAGTCTCCCGACCTCGGACGTCAGGCGTCAGTCCTTCCGGCGATGGATCTCCGGACATCAAGGGGCTATGGCGGCGTCGCCTGACCGTCACTGTTGTCGCCCCAGCAGACAACGGTCCCGTCGGTCTCGAGGCCGCAGGTGTGCCCATATCCTCCGGTGACCGAAGTGAAAGTGCCAGGTGGCGCCGCCGTTTGTCCGTAGTAGTCGTATCCCCAGCAGGCAACGGCGCCGCCGGTCTTTACGGCGCACGTGTGCTCGTAAGCGGCGGCGGCGTAGGTGTATGCGTCCCCTGGGACGGTTGCTTGGCCCAAATCGTTGCGGCCCCAGCAAGCGACGGTGCCGTCGTTCTTGAGACCGCAAGTGTACTGAGAGCCCGCGCTGACAGAGACGAACGTGCCCGCAGGAGACGTCATCTGGCCTGAATCGTTGCTGCCCCAGCAGACGATGCTGCCGTCGCCCTTGAGACCGCAGGTATGGCCGTCACCTGCGCTGACAGAGGCGAACGTGCCCCCAGGGGGCTTCGACTCGCCAGAAAGGTCATAGCCCCAGCAGGCGACCGTGCCGTCGCCTCTTACGCCACAGGTGTGCTCGTAAGCCGCGCTGACGGAAACGAATGTGCCCCCAGGCGACGTCAGCTGGCCGTATCCATTCTCGCCCCAGCAGACGACGACGCCATCGGTCCGCAGGCCGCAGGCGTGATCGTTGCCGGCGCTGACGGAAAGGAACGTGCCTGCAGGAGGCGTGGCCTGACCGCTGCCGTTGTAGCCCCAACAAACGATGGACACAGCCTTTCCGCGTCAGCTTTGCAAGCATCCTGGGCATGCGCGGATAGCGGCAGCGCGAGCAACGAGAACGCAGCGACGAGAACAAAGTTTCGCATCATGGTTTGGCCTCCATTCAAGTGGTTGAGTATGTCTCCGCGACACGATGCCATCCAGCCGCAGAAGCGCCGGATTCGCAGCCGCAGATTCCGCAATCATGCGGCCTTTCGCCTCGCTGCGACACCCATGGGCTCCGAAGTCCTCGCAGGGAGCGCCCCTTTCCACGCCTTCTGGACGGGTGCTGCTAGAATTGAGCTCGCCATGTCCGAAGCACAGGAAAAGGAGCTGGCCTTGGCCTTCGATGGCCAGGCATCCAAGTTCGAGAAGGCCCCCGTGCAATCCGATCCCGCGGCGCTTGCGCGCTTGGTGCATTTCACTGACCTTGCGCCATGCTCGCGGGTCTTCGACGTGGGCTGCGGTCCGGGCTTGGTCGCGGAGGCGTTCTTGACCGAGGGGCATTCGGTGGTCGGGGTCGATCTGTCGGAACAGATGGTGCTCCGAGCACGCGAGCGTTGCGCGCGGTTTGGCCAGCGAGCGACCTTCGAGCAGGGCTCCGTGCACGACTCGAGACGACAGGGTTTCGATGCGGCTGTGTCGCGATTCGTCGCACACCACGCACCCGATCCTCTCCTTCTCGTTCGCGCGCAGCTGGCCCATGTACGCACTGGCGGGGTGGTCGTGGTCTACGACCACACGACCAATCCCATGCCCGAAGCGGCGGCCTGGCACCAGGCCATCGAACGGGCACGCGACCGAACCCACGCGGCCAATCCCACGCCGGGCAGGCTCGCCGATTTGCTTGCCGAGGCAGGGCTGGTGCAGCTTGCGTTGCGCGAGGAGGAGTTCGAGCTGGACTTCGACGAGTGGTTCGACCGCGGGACGCCAAGTAAGAGCAAGCCAGAGGTTCGGGCCATGCTGCTTTCCGGAACCGCGAGAGGCTTCGCGCCCACTCCACGGCCGGATGGTGGGCTCACCTTGCGCTGCTTTCGCGAGATGGTTCGCGGAATCAAGCCGGCTTGACCGGACGACGCGGCACCCGGAATGCATTGGCAAGCAAGCTACCGGTGCGTACGATACAAGTCGTGCGCCGCCTAGCCTCGGTCCTTGCAGCTTCCGTCTTGGTCGCCGCGCCCTCCTGCGGACGCACGGGCCTTGGCACGGTGGTTCCTGCCGCTGGAGCACCAGTGACAGCAGGTACGATCGTTGGTACCGGTGGCAGCACTGCGTTCCCTCGAGGCAGCGGTGGCTATACTGGATACGGCGGTGCTGGGGGCACTGGAGGGACCACCGACGCCTCGGTGACAGTAATCACCGGCCCCTTCACGTCGGTGAGCGTTGGCTCAGTTTGCGCCTGTGCCACCCGGGTCGATAAAACCATCGCTTGCTGGGTTGTAGGCGGTTATGGCACTTGCGAGCCGCCTGGTGGAACATTCAACTCCGTTTCCCTCGGCTATAGCGGATCGTGCGGGGTGGAGACGCTTGGAACCCTTTCCTGCTGGAATGGCGTCATCGACGAGAACGGCCCAGTCGAACCTCCAAGCGGGACATTCACCTCGGTAAGCACCGGTGTTTCCGTGCTCTGCGGGATAAGAACAGACGGCACCGCTGCCTGTTCGGGTGGCTTCGTAACCGACGGCGACTCCACACCACCTTCGGGCACGTTCACATCCGTGAGTGTTGGCGGTCTCGACGCATGCGGAGTGAGGACGGACGATACTCTTGCCTGCTGGGGCCACGCGGCTGGAGGAAGTCCGCCTCCGACGGGAACCTTCACCTCCATCTCCCTCAGCCTGCAAGGGGGGGCCGCGTGTGGGGTGAAGACGGACGGCACCCTCGCATGCTGGGGCGAGCAACCAGCCCCTCCAGCAGGCACGTTCACCTCGATCAGCATTGGGGTCGTCGAATCTTGCGGAGTGAGAACAGACGGAACCCTCGTATGCTGGGACGGTCCCAATGCGCAAGCCACGCCACCTACAGGCACCATTCCCACAGGAACGTTTTCCTCTGTCAGTGTGGGCTCTGACCAGGTGTGCGGGTTAGGAACCGACGGCGATGCCATCTGCTGGGCGCTCAACTTTTCGCCACCACCCTGCCCAACCTGCATGAAGTGACACCTGGGGTAACTCGGGATCAGTGATCCGCCTCGCGCGTGATGGAGAATTCGCCCGATGGCGTTCCCGGGCAGGCGGTGCCCGTCCAGGTCACACCGGCGTACGAGCCGGTGATCCGGCCGCCGACGGCGCCGTAGGCAGTCAGCCTCACGGTCCCGCCGGTGCCGACACAGGATGCGTGCATGTCGTTCGTGTCGAAGGACATCCAGGCAGAGCCCGGCGCGGGAGGCAGACCGGCGTCGGAGACGGCGTAGGTAGCCGGGAACGTGGTCGGCGGCTCGCCGCCGAGGCTGATGAGCGCGCTCTCCCAGTGCTTCGGCGCGGCCTCGCCGAGCTCGGTCAGGTAGTTCCGTCCCAGCATCAGATCGGTCTGTCCGACGCTCGCCGCGAAGTAGCCCGTGACCTGCGGGTCGCAGCTGGTCGGATCGCTTCCGACGCCGCCGCCTTCCATCGATCGCAAGCCGCCGAAGTCGAAGTAGTCGCCGGTATCACAGGTCGCCGTGGTGACCAACCCGCTGCGGTAGCCGTTGTTCTGCACGATCACGCCTTTGACGGTGACGCCGCCGTACAGGGGATCGGCGTAGAGGTACGCGATGAGGCTCTTGCCGTTGCCGGCGCTGGCGACGGCGGGCGCCGTGTCCATGCCCGGGTGGGGCTTGTCGGGGATGACGTCACGTCCGTCGCCGCGCTCGGTATCGAGCAACTCCAGCCCGGACGAATACCGGGTGATGGCGAAGCGCGCATTCGGGTCGCCGGACGCCGTGTCCGCGTACATGAGCCCGACCAGGTACGACCGGCCGTCCCACCACGCTCCGCGAACCGAGGCGTTGCTCGGCACCGCCCCGAGGGTCGCGGTGGGGCCCGTGTCGCCTGTCCCGGGCAGCAGCAGCGTGATGGACGTCTGGTACTGCAGATTGATCAGCTCCTGGGAGACGTCCGTGAAGTACGTGCCATCGCTGGTGAAATACGAGTTCCTCCCGACGCCGGAGCCGGGCAGCGCGCCCATCGAAAAGATCTTGGTCCCGGTCTCGGAGCGCAGCCGCAGCCACCCGGCGCCGCCGCCGTACCCGTCGAGGGTGAACACGCCGAACGTGCGCTGATCCGGCGCCGGCGACGTGTCAGCGGCGACCGAGTACCCCGTCCCATTGAGCAGCCCCTGGCCGCCATCGACGAACGTCCCGTCGCTGGCGATGCGAATGCCAGAGACCGTCGCGCTGCCGCTGATACTCGGGACACCGAGCGCGGTCAGCAGGTAGTAGCGATTGTTCGACGTCAGCTTGAACTGGGTAGCGTAGGAGCCCGGGTCGTACGTCCAGGTGGACGACTGGCCGACGGAGCCGTCGGCGCCCACGCGGCGGGAGACGACCTGGTTGCTCTGCTGCTGGGTCAGCAGGAAGTCGGTCCCGTTCGAGGCCACCTGCCCGCCTCCGCCCACGCCCGCGACCGACGCGAGTGTCCCCTGGTCGTCGAGGAGGAACGTCGGGCTCATTCCGTTTCCCGCGACCAGGAAGCGGCCCGCGGCGTATGCGGCCGAGAGCTCCGAGACGTCGGGCGTGCGCGGGATCGCGATCGCACCGCCGGTGTAGCCGAGGGCGAAGGGACTCGCGCCGACGGAGAACAGGTCGAGCATCCCGCCCTCGAGCGCAACCACGCCCGCGCCAACCGGCTGGAGCAGGGTCGGCGCGTGGCCGCCCAGCGACACGTCGGCACTGGTCACATCGCCGACGCGCGCGAAGGGCGACAGCGTGAAGCGAAAGCCGTCTGAGCCGGCGATGGTGGCGAAGCCGCCACCCGCGACCAGGTTCGCGGTCTGTACGCCGGGATAGCAGCCCTGGCACAGCAGCACGCCGCCCGAGCTCTGGTTGAAGTCGTCGTCCGGATCCAGCAGCGTCCCGTCGCTGGCCTGGACCCGGATGCCGTAGGTGTCGTAGCTGAACGAGGCGGACGGGCGCGTGCCAAGCAGGAAGAACGTGCCGTTCGCGTGAAAACCCACCGGCGTGCCGGACGGGTTGCCGTACCGCCAGAACGCTCCGGTGGACCCGACCGATGTGCCCGTGGTGTCGTCGATCAGGACGTAGCCGCTGTTGGTCGCGAACAGGTAGCGGCCCGCGCCCGCAATGGCATTGAACCCCGGCAGCGTGGTCCAAGTGGCGTACTTGGCTCCGACCGGGGCGAGCCGCGCGCTGAGCAGCATCGTGGTCTCGGCGCCGTAGCGATCGGCATAGACGACCAGGTAGTTGGCGCCGCCGCCGTACACGTGGACGTCCTCGGGCGTATCGCTGCCGAAGACGGTCGTGCTCTCTGCCTGCACCGTGCCCGACGTGTCGACGAGCTGGAACTTGTGGATGGGGAGCGTCGTGTTTGCAGTGACGGAATAGCTCGAATAGACCAGGTAGTCGGAGCCGCTGCTGGCGACCATCACGCGTGCAATCCCGCTGTTGATGTCGTCGAGCTTCGTGAGCGCGGTCCGCCCGAGGATGATCCCGGTCGTGCTGACCCTGGTCGCGACGACCATGTTCCGATACCCGATGGTCTGTGCGTACGCGACCAGGCAACCGTTCGATGCGCAAGCCATCGACGGGCTCTTGTAATCAGCGGAGCCCGCGGCCACGGGCTGCGGCTGCTCGAGATAGAACGAGCTCGAGACCGTCAACGGGGGGCCGGGCCAAATACCTGCGCCGCCGCCCATCGCCGCGTCGATGCCTGGGCTTCCGCCCGTCGCTGCGTCGGTGCCTGGGCTGCCGCCCATCGCCGCGTCGGTGCCCCCGCTGCCGCCCATTGCAACGTCGGTGCCTCCGTTGCCGCCCATCGCAGCGTCGATGCCCCCGGTCCCGCCCGTCGGCGCGTCCGTGCCCCCGCTGCCGCCCATTGCCGCGTCGATGCCCCCGGTCCCGCCCGTCGGCGCGTCCGCGCCTCCGCTGCCGCCCTCCGCGCCGTCCGCGCGCGCGGCTCCGTCGTCCGCGGCGCTGGTGCCGCCGGTCCCACCCGTGCCCGCATCGACACCGCCCTTGGCGTCGGCGGGCCGGTCGGTCGTCGCGCCGTCCCCGGCAGCGCCCCGAGCGTCGAGCGACGCTCCCGTCCCTCCTGAACAGCTGGTCAGCAGCACGGCCACCAGCGAGAAGGCTGTCGAGAAGCGATGATCTAAAACCAAGTCAGGTCGTCGTTCCAAGGTTCCCCTCCGCAGTAGTGATGGAGAACTATGATACTAGCTTTTCACGCGACAGGTCCATAGCAAGTACCTGGCGTGGAATAGCATGCCCCGGTTACGCAGTAGCCGTTGCAATCGGCATCCGTGGTGCACGTCTTGCGGCCACAGGTTCCACCGGTGCAGGCAAAATCAGTCGGACAATCCCGGTCGTTCTGACAAGCCGCCGGGACGCAATGTCGGCCAGTGCACGCTTCGCCCGCGTTGCAGTCCGAGGAATTCGAGCATCCTGGACTGCACACCTTGGTGCCAATGGGACAGACACATCCCACGGCAAGCTCACGGCAAAAGGGAAAAGGCGACCAAGCCGGGAGGCCGAGTCGCCTTTCGCAAACAGGGCGAGTAATGATAGTGCCTGCGTGCAGGGAAGACTCTCGACAGAGTGCCGCACGAGCTTGAGTACCTTTTTGTCGAATGGGTGCCCCGCCCTTCGGCGGGAAAGCACAGGCCCTACGCGATCGCGCCTCCGATGTAGTACATTTTCGCCCGATGGCACGCACAGCGAAAGGGCGCGAGTCCGGGGAACGGCTTGCCCCGCAGGACGTTCTCGCCGGCCGGATTCTGCCATCGGCACAGGAGCTCATCGAGCTTATCCGCGAGGTGAATCCGACGGGGAAGGACGCATCTGCTTTGGTGCTCGCCAAGGCCTGATTCCAAAATGCACGAGGCCCTGCAAAGGGAATTCTTCCTGGTCCCCGAGGCGCGCCGCCCGGCGTGGGCCATGGAGCGATGCCGTTCGGCCGATTCACCTGCGGCAATGCTCTCTCTTCTTGGGCTGGTGAAGAGCTCCGACAATGACGACACGACGAACGACATCCTGCGATTGGCGGAGGAACGCTACCCGAGGGACATTTATGTGCGCCTCGCGGGCATCGAGCGCGATGCCGAGGCGGGTCGATGGACCGGGGAGAGCCTGCTGGCAGAGACGGCGGATGCACATACCCGCGAGCACCTCTTCCATCTACAAGGACTCGTTCTTCTCCAGCTGAACAAGCCAGAGGATGCGCTGGAGATTTGGTCGGCCACCCCGACGGACGAGCACTGTCACATCGAGTCCCTTCGCGAGCTGGCTTCGGCTCTGGTTGCCGGACAGTCTGAGACAGCACTGCCAGACTTGGACACGGGCCCCGGCCTGACGGGGCTGGTGTGGGCCTCACACCAAGCAGACAGGCATGTTGCCCGTGGAGACGTGGATGGCGCTCTCCGAGTGCTTGACCGAGCGTGGATACGCGAGGCGCGCGAGGAACAAACGCTGGCCCGGCTTGCCTCGGCTCACCTCGACCACCCTGGGCCCGCCGACTCCATACTGCTTTTCCGGGCCGCCACCGCACTTGCCGATTTCGTTGACGCATACCAAAAGGATCACCGATTCGCCCGATGCCTCTGGTTAGGCGAGCGAACCTGGACTCGCGACCGCGTAGAGACGCTCGTCTCCCGGTCACAAGAGTGGCTCGACAAGTTGCGACGAGCGGACGCGTAGAGAGAGGGCAGCACATGTGCCACGGCACGACCAGGTGCTACGCCGGCCAAAACGAGGTGCCATGTGCGGCCGGCGGTGCCTGCAGACACGGCTACTTCTGCCACACGCCCGGTGACACCTGCATCGACGATGCGGACTGCGGTAACCAAGGCCTGAGCGCGACGCGTGTGTCCCAATGCGGCACGCGCCCAGGCCGCGACTCCAGAATGCCTTCACTTGCAGCAGTACTCCATGGCGAAGCTGACCTCTGCTAAGCTAGCCAGCCGTCCATTCCAGTCAGGAGATTTCCCAGTTGATCGATCCCCATGAAGTCGAACGTCTTCTAAGCGCCCTTGAATCCGATCGCGTGGAGCGTACCGAGGGTGTGAAGGACTCCGATAAGTACTGCAAGGCGATCTGTGCCTTCGCCAATGACATGCCTGGCCACGCTTTGCCTGGCTATCTTTGCATCGGTGTCGATAGGAACGGCGTTCCGGCCGGTGTACTTATCGACGAGCGCCTTCTTGAGTCACTCGCCAGCCACCGAAGCAACGGACAGATAATTCCGATGCCAAGGATGGAGGTCGCGAAGGTGGACTATCGGGGAGTCCCCATCGCAGTCGTAAAGGTAGAACCTTCAGACCTTCCGCCGGTACGGTATCGTATGCAGACGTGGATTCGAGTCGGGCCAAGCGCCAGGTTGGCGAGTCCTGAAGAGGAACGGAGGCTGACCGAACGGCGCGTCGACCGTGCGAGGACGTGGGATCTCCAGGCATGCGTGGGCTCTTCACTCGACGATCTCGCTATCGAGCTGTTTCGGCTCACCTACCTGCCACAGGCAGTTTCACGCCAGGTCATCGAGGAAAACGGCCGCCCAATCGAAGAACAACTTGGATCGTTGAGATTCTACCACAAGCCGCTCGATGCCCCTACCAACGGAGCGCTCCTGCTCTTTGGAAAGGATCCTGAATCCTTCGTCCCCGGAGCGTACGTACAGTACGTGCGTTACGCGGGTGAAAGCCAGGCGACGGAAGTCATGGTGGAAAGGCGGCTCGGTGGCGACCTTCTTCAGGTCATGCGAGGCCTGGACCAACTCTCTCAGGATATCGCGAACGCCCGGCCAATGCGCCTGGCCGATCTTTCGGAGACGACGATCCAGGATTACCCGGAAATAGCTCTTCACGAATTGCTCATGAATGCCGTCATCCACCGAAATTACGACAACTCCACCACACCTATTTCGATCAATCAGTTTTCGGATCGGATTGAGATCCAAAATCCTGGCTCCTTGTTCGGCGACTTGAACCGTCGGCAATTTCCAAACGGTGTCTCCTACCGAAATCCCGTGCTTGCGGAGGCAGCCAAGACCTTGGGCTTCGTTAACCGGTTCGGTCGCGGAATCGCCGTGGCTCAGCAGGAGCTTATCCGCAACGGCAGTCCGCTTTTGGAGTACGAAGTTGGAGAGAACCATATGCTGATGATCTTGCGAAAGCGCCCATGAAAACCATTGCGTTCTTCAACAACAAGGGAGGGGTTGGTAAGACGTCGTTGGTCTATCACCTGGCCTGGATGTTCCGCGAATTGAACTACAGCGTCCTTGCTATGGACCTCGACCCGCAGTCTAATCTCACCAGCGCGTTCGTCGACGAATCCGAGCTCGAGCTCCTTTGGCCCCAGAGCGATCACCTGTCGACTATCGCCGGTGTGATCGATCCGCTGATTCAGAGGCTGGGGGACATTGGGCCTGCAAAGATGAAGCAGATCGCTGACGAGCTCTATCTCATTCCCGGCGACCTAGGACTCAGCCTGTTCGAAGATCGTCTGTCGGAAGCATGGAGTATGTGTCTCGACGACAATCCCGCCAACGCAGGTGACGGCTTTCGCGTAATGACTGCCTTCTACCGCCTCATGAAGTCGGCTGCGGAATCCCAGGATCTCGATATTGTTCTGATCGATGTCGGGCCGAACGTCGGCGCGATGAACCGTGCGGCCCTCGTCGCTGCCGACTATGTGGTCATCCCTCTCGGCGCCGATCTCTTTTCCCTTCAGGGGTTGCGTAACCTTGGCCCAACCCTGCGTAATTGGCGCACTGGCTGGAGCAAGCGCAGCAGTGGCCGAGTCCCCGCAAACATGGCAATGCCCAGTGGCGCCATGAAACCCATCGGATACGTTCTTCTGAATCCATCGGTGCGCAGCAACCGCCCCGTCAAAGCCTACCGAAAATGGGCTGAGCGAATCCCTGCGGTCTACGCCGACGAAGTCCTGCAGACTCGCATGGCCGCAGACGAAGGCGAAAGTGATCCAAACCAACTGGCCATGATCAAGCACTTCAAGAGCTTGATGCCAATGGCACAGGATGCCCGCAAACCAATGTTTCTCCTAAAACCAGCTGACGGCGCTATTGGTGGCCATGCGACCGCTGTTCGTGACTGCTACCAGCAATTTCAAAATCTGGCCGAGCGCATTGTCGCCGAGACTGGCTGAGCACGCGCCCCCTTCGTCGATGCTTGCGTCATTGGGTCACCAGAACCGTGAAGATTCGACAGCGCGGCAGGCGCGGACCTCGGCAAGCGCCGTATGATGCCTGATGGCCTTGCGAATTCTCCACACCAGCGACTGGCACCTTGGACACGTATTCCACGGGGTCGAGCGCGAGCATGAGCACCGGCTTTTCGTCGACTGGCTGCTGGAGACGATTGCGGGCGAAGGCATCGACGCCCTGCTCATTGCCGGCGACGTCTTCGACGCCGCGAATCCGCCCGCCAGCGCGACGAAGCTTTGGTACCACTTCCTCGGGCAGGCCCACGCGCGGGCTCCGCGCCTGCAGATCGTCGTCATCGGTGGTAACCACGATTCCGCCGCCCGACTCGAAGCTGCAAGGCCCATCCTCGACGAGCTTGGTCCGCTGCACGTCGTGGGCGGGCTGCCCCGGGTCAACGGTGAGGTCGATGTCGAGCGGATGATCGTCCCGCTCCGCGACCGTCAGGGCGCGACCGCCGCCTGGGTCCTCGCCATGCCATTCCTGCGCCCTGCGGATCTCCCCACCGTGGGGCAAGACGCCGATCCGCTGGTGCAAGGGACACGCGCCCTGTACCAGCGAGTCCTGCAAGCCATTCACGCGCGCCGCACGCCAGACCAAGCCGTGATCGCCATGGGGCACTGCTACATGGTGGGTGGTCAGTTGTCCGAGTCGTCCGAACGCAAGGTCTTGGGTGGGAACCAACATCCCCTGCCCCATGACGTGTTTGGCGCGGACGTCGCCTACGCTGCCCTTGGCCACCTCCACGTCCCGCAGCGGGTCGGCGGCAGAGAGAACATTCGATATTCGGGGGCGGTGTTGCCTCTCTCATTCGATGCCAGGGCCGTTCACCACGCCGTCCTGCTGGTCGAGACCGAGGGGGCGCAAACGACGAGCATCCGCGAGCTCCAGGTTCCTCGCAGCGTACCGCTGCTCTCCGTCCCGAATGGGGGCGCGCTTCCACTCGAAGCGGTGTTGGACATCTTGCAGGCGCTGCCCAACCGTGGCGACGGTCCTGACGAGCAGCGTCCGCTCCTGGAAGTTCACGTCGCCCTCGACAAACCCGAGCCTGCCCTGCGCAAGCGCATCGACGAAGCCCTGGAAGGCAAAGAAGCCCGCCTGGTCCGCATCGCCCCACCCGTGCTCAATGGCACAGGCGTTGGGTTGCCTGAGAGTGGCGCCGTCGGGCTCAGCGAGCTTTCGGTCGAACAGGTCTTCCTGCTCAAGTACAAACAGAAGCACGGAAACGCCCCTTCACCAGAGATGCTCGCTGCCTTTCACGAATTGCACGACCACCTTGCGCAGGAGGGTGCGTGAGAATCCTCGCCATTCGCGGCAAGAATCTGGCGAGTCTGCGCGGCGAGTTCGAATTGCGCCTCGACCAGCCGCCCATTTCTTCCGCCAACCTCTTCTCCATCTCGGGACCTACGGGTTCCGGCAAGAGCACGCTGCTGGATGCGATTTGTCTCGCCCTTTACGGCAAGACGCCCCGGCTATCCGATGAAGGCGGGCATACCATCGGTGCGCCCGGGGAAGACGAGAAGCTGCGTCTGAAGAGCAACGATGCCCGCGCCCTGCTATCGCGGGGAACCGCCGACGGCTTTGCCGGTGTGGATTTTCAAGGTGCGGATGGCAAACGCTATCAAGCGACCTGGCGGGTTCATCGCACCCGAAATTTGGGCAGGTTCCAAACCCAAACCATGGCGCTGGTGGACCTCGACTCCGGAGACACCCTATCTTCCCAGACCACGGAAGTCCGGCAGGCGATCGAAACGCGCGTCGGCTTCACCTTCGAGGAATTCAAGCGCACCGTCCTTTTGCCCCAATTCGAGTTCACCAACTTCCTGCGCGCGAAACCGGACGACCGAGCCCAGATTCTCGAACACGTCATGGGCGGCGAGATCTTCACCAAGCTGTCGAAGGCCGCGCACGAGCGCGCCGCCGAGGAACGAGAAAAGCTGCGTAGACTCGAAGACAAGCTCGACACGCTGGTGACGCTCTCGCAAGACGACCGCGCGCAGCTCGACGCCCTCACGGCGGCCACTACCCAAGCCCTCGAAGACGCCAGGGCAAACATGGAAGGAGCCGAGCGCGACCTCGGCTGGCATGAGCGACAAGCAGCTCTCATCACCGCTGTCGAATCGGCATCCGGCGCGCTCTCGGATGCAGAGCAACGTCTGGCACTTGCCGAGCCGCTGGAAAAGGAAGTCCAGGCGGTTTCGGCCGCACAGCCGCTTCGCGCGACCCGAGATGCGGCGGCAAAGGCAATAGCTATGCAGGGCAAGGCCAAAGAGGCGCTCGGCCAGATTAGCCTCAAGCTGGAACGAGCCAACCTCGATCTCGAGAAGGCCGTGCAAGCCTTCGACAAGTCGGAAGCCGCGCTCAAGATCGCGCGCGAGCACGAGGCAGCCCTGCGCCCCCAGATAGACGAGGCGAAGTACGTGGATTCGCAAATCGATCCTGCTCGGAAGACCGCCGCCGCAGCCCGTGCGGAATGCGAAAGGCTTCGCAATCTGGTCGAGCAGGGCCGCAGCGAAATGGAAGGACTGGCGAAAGAAATCACCGAATGCGAAGCCGAGCGCTCCGAAGTCGGGCAGTGGCTCGCCACCCACGTCGCCGAAGGCCAACTTTCCGCTGAATGGCCGCGTTGGCAGGCAGAGCTGGGCAGACACGCTGGCATCGGACAAGTGCTCGCCACCATCGCCACGAAGTTGGCGACCGCAGAGGAAGCGGCCAAGGACGCCGGTCGAGAGCGCGGCAAAGCGGCGACCATCGCATCCGAAGCCGAGGAGCTGTTCAAAACAGCCCAAACGCATTGGGAAGCGGCCGAAGCAGCGTTTGCAGGCCGCGATCTGGCCGAATTGAGGACACGCACGACAGGCCTGCGACACGACCTGGACAAGCTCGAAGAGCTTGCCGCGATCGTAGAGCGCGCGCGGTCTGCCCAAGACGCACGCGCCACCGCGTGGGCGCAAGCCACGCAGTTTCGCGCGGCCAAGGAGCGTGCACGTCTGGAAGCCGCGCACCTGGCCGGTGATCTCGACGAATGTCTCCTGCGCACGGCCGAAGCCCGCTTGGCCGTCGCTACCACTCGGGCCGCGCTATCCTTCGACGAGCAGCGGGCATTGCTCGAGGATGGCCAGGCATGCCCGCTCTGCGGATCGCCAGATCACCCGTACACGCACGGAAGCCCTGCCTCAACCGCGATTGGGGTGCTTGAAGCGCGGGTCCTCGAGCTGGAGCGCCTCGGGCGGGAGACTCCAAGATTCCCGCAGCGAGGCCGAGGCGGCGCAGGCGGTAGCGCGCACCAACGCAGGCAACGCCGAGAACGCGGCAAATGAGTCGGTCGCCCAGGCGGAGCAGGCGCAGCACGACTATCACGCCCTGGCGGCATCCCTGGCGCCGGACCTGCCGGGATTGGCTGCGCAGGCGAGCGCAACCATCAAGGCCAAAATCGAGCAGGCGCAGGCCAATTACGACCAAGCCGAGAGCGACGAGCGGCGCGCCCTCGAGCTTGCCAGTGCACGGGACCAGGCACGCGCGGGGCTTGATAGTGCGCGCACCAAGTGGAGCGCAGCCGTCGACACACACGACGTATACGTCAAGCAGGAACAGGAGCTGACCGCGACGATCGGTCGCCTGCTTGAAGACCGGACCAGACTGGCGGAAGAGCGCGACGGTATCGAAACGCTCCTCGCTCCCGTCATGAGCTGGCAGTCGGACTGGGTCGTGGCAGCTCGCCAAAAACCGGACGTTTTCCTCGAAAGCTGCCAGGACCGTACTCGAGAATTCGAGGCATGCCAGCAACGACTTGTGACCGCGACTGACAGGCTCGCCACACTGCGCGCAAGTCACGAAACAAGCCGGACCCTGCTCGGCGAGCGCCAGACTAACCTCGAGAGCTCGACCGCGGCCCTGCTGGAGCAAGAGACCGCATTGACCGCCCTGCAAGCGAAACGAGCGGCGCTGCTCCAAGGCCGGACCGCATCGGACGTCGAAACCGAGCTGAAGGCCTTGATCGAGGATGCAACGAACGGCCACGAATCGGCGCGCACCGCGCACGCAGAGGCGGTCACAACCCTGGCCGTTGCTCAGGCAGACGAGAAAGCAGCAGCAAGAGCGCTCCATGAAGCTGACCAGGAGGCAGCGAGCGCCGAGCTCGCCCTCGACGTCGCACTGGCAGGACTGGGCATGGATCGGCGCAAGCTCGAGGAGAGACTGGTCCACGACGAGACGTGGATTGCTAGCCAACGCAAGGATTTGGATGCCCTCCGCGCAGAGGTGACCCGCGACTCCGCAACCCGCGATGAACGGCAGCGCAGCCTCGACGGGCACGCGGCCAAGGGGCGCCCCGAGGGCGACCACGAAGTCGCGCAGGCGCGCGTTGCGAGCACGCGGGCACAGGTGGACGACCTTGACCAGAAACGGATCGAGCTTGGGGCCAAGCAGAAGCAAGACGACGACCTGAAGACCGGCCGAGCCGGCGCCCAGGCCGAAGCGCATGCACAGGAGCAGTCGAGCAGGATCTGGGAACAACTGGACGAGGTGATCGGTTCAGCAGACGGCAAGAAGTTTCGTGTCTTTGCCCAGAGCTTGGCCTTCGAGGCCCTCGTAAGGGAAGCCAACGCCCACCTTGCAGACCTCGCCCCTCGCTACCGGCTGATGTCGGTGGCCGGGGCTGCGCTGGAGCTGCAGGTGGCAGACCAGGATCTCGGCAGTGAGGTGCGCACCATCAACAGCCTCTCGGGCGGCGAGCTCTTCTTGGCGTCCCTCGCCCTCGCTCTCGGGCTTTCTGGTATGTCTACCCGCGCCACTCAAGCCCAGACCCTCTTCATCGACGAGGGCTTCGGAACCCTCGACCGCGACACCCTCGACCACGCCATGGTCGCCCTCGAGAATCTTCAAGCCACCGGGCGCACCGTGGGCATCATCTCCCACGTGCCCGAGCTCCAAGAACGATTCGGCGCACAGGTACGGGTAGAGCCGGCTGGATGCGGAAAGAGCCGGGTGGTGGTCGTGGGGCCGTAGGAAGGTCTCCCAGTCGGTCGGGCGGTGACGTGATCCCGTTCATCCGCTACGCCATGCAGGGGTTCGTCGACGGGCTGCGCGACCAGATCAACCTCATCCATGATCAGCAGCTTCAGGTGGCATGGATCAACTTCGTCTATGACCGCCTCCGTACCGCTGGAGGCGGCGCGGCCGTGGTCAAGCGTCGCCGCGAGCTCATCATCGAGATGTCGCCTCCAGACCGCCGAAAGGCGCTCACGCCCGGAGAGATTTCGCTGCTCAGCCCGCACCTGGCCAGGCTGTACGCAGATCGAACTCAAAAGACGCTCAGACGCGATCTCGCCGAGCTGAAGAACCTCGGGCTGGTGGTTACGGACGGCACCGGTCGATTCCGAGCGCACGTCGAAACCATCGAGGCGTTCCTACCCGCGAGAAAGCCGCCGGAGATGCCCGCGCCGACCGTGCGACAGGGGTAGAGCCGACCGGGGCTACGCCGCCGTCTACGCCGCCGTTCTGGCCGCCAGCCAGGCCAGGTTCTCGGCGAAGCGCTCGACGGTGGCCAGGGCTTCCTTGTCGTCCTCGATCTCGCCCACCTTGCGCGCGAGGCCGACGTTCCAGTAGCCAGCGCCGGGCACGATCATGTCGTTGATCAGGAACCAGAAGAGAAGCTGGGCGTAGGTGAAGTTGTGGCCGGCGCGGCGGGCGACGGCGACCGGGCCGCCCAGCTTGCGCGAGAAGAGATCGCCGTTGACCTTGGCCACATAGCCGGCGCGATCGAGCAGGGCCATCATCTCGGGCGTGGCCGAGCCAAAGTAGACCGGCGAGCCGACCACGATGATGTCGGCCTTGAGCATGGCCTCGAACACGGGATGGAAGTCGTCGTCGCGGGTGTTGCAACGCCCGTCTTTGTTCTTGCGGCAGATTTCGCAGGCGCGGCAGCCCTTGATGGTCTTGTCGCGCAGGGGGATCAGCTCTCCGCTCACGCCGTGCTTGGCCAGAGCGTCGAGACAGTGCTGGAGTAGGGTTTCCGTGTTGCCGTGCTTGCGCGGGCTTCCCGAGATGGCGACTGCGTGCATGATGCTTTCGACTTATGCCACGGATCGCGGCTGATCGCGCTGCGATCAAAGCGCACGCCCATCCGCGGTGCGCTTGTCACCGTAACTCCACGGCGTGTCCAGATCAGCTGCTAAGTCAACCCTTCCAGGAGCAGCTTCCTGAACACAGCCGCGGTCGTTTCCCAGTCGCCAACCATGGCCGCAGCTCCGGCAGCTCCGTAGCCACCGTCGGGCCGAGGGCGCAGCCGCACGACTGGTGGTAGCCCGTAGCGCATCAATACGTAGTTGGCCCAGAGGCGTGCCGTGCGGCCATTGCCATTTGCGAACGGGTGTATCCGCACCCATTCTGCGTGCGCCCAGGCGGCAAGCTCTAGGACGGCCTCTAGACCGTCGACGTCAAGGTCCGCTCCCACCGGGTAACGCATGTCGAGCTTGTCCACAGCCGCCCGCAGCTTCCTCTGGAATTCGGCTAGCTCGCCGGCCACGCGCGATGGAGCCACGCCCTCGTGGGAGCCGAGCCAAACCCGTACTTTTTGAAGGCCCTTGGCCCCGCGGAAGGTCCCTACATACCTCGCATCGGGCGCCTTCAACCCATTCATGGTGTCGGCTTGCCATTGCAGGGTGTGGCTAACACTTGGACTATTGCGGCGCACGGCTGCATCGCGGACCTTCCGCAGAACGCTGGCGAGATTCGCCCTCAGCTTCGGGCTGTCTTCGTCCCAATCAGCCACGCAGAAGCTCGTGAACCATGGTCCGAGCCGGTCCTGCCTTCGGCATCCGTCCGTCCTCAACCGGGCGGCCCTCCACGGGGTCGCCCTTGCTCAAACTTGCCTCCACTTCAGCGAAACGAGCAATGGCCGATTCGAAATTGGGATTGTTCTTGCGGGCCGCCCTCAAGCGCTTGAGCGCGGCCTCCAGATCGGCTTCGACTTCATGCGAACGCTTTTCAATGAAGCTCTGAACTGCCTCGTTGACCAATCGATTGAGGGGCTTCTTCGTAAGTTGCGCGAGTACGGTCAACCCCGCTTGGAGAGTGGGCTCCAGCCGGAAAGTCGTAGCCTTGGGGGCGGCGCGCGCAACCACGACGGGCCCCCGAGACGCCGAGGCGCGAGACGAAGGCCTTCGACCTTTGGAGGACGGCATGCACTCAAGATAGCACTTTGCATGATTGATGGCAAATTCAATTTTTGCCACTACGTGGCCTGAAACCATGGCGCCGGCATAAGTTGTCCCGGCGACTCAGTCTCATAATCGCCCGCCACAGCCGCACCGAGGAGGCGTTTCGTCCACCTCCGGTTCAGCCACCGCGGCGGCTGAGCCCACTCGGCGACACAACGGCCAGTGCGCACTCGTTCGGAGCCATCAGCTATGGGAGGTATGGCCAGGCCTGTGGCGAGCCCGGCATTCGGGTCGAACGCGTGCTGCCGCGAGGAGTTTTCCTTGGGACCATGGGCACCATCCTGGCAGTCTACAGCTTCGACCCAAGCCCACCCAGTCGATTCTCCCGGTCAACCATCTCTCAGGCGCGCCGGGCCTGGCGTGCTCGTTCCCGCAGCATGAACAGGTACAAGCTTTCGACTTTCTCCCGTGCCCATGGCGTCCGGCGCAGAAACTTCAGGCTGGAGCCGATGCTCGGGTCGCTCACGAAGCAGCGGATGTTGACCTGCCGCCCAAGCTCCGGCCAGCCGAAATGCGCGACCAACTCTGTCACGATCATTTCGAGCGTGATTCCATGAAGCGGGTTGCGGGCCTGCGGCGTGGTCATCATCACGTTCGAATTCGACGTTTCGCCGCGCCCCGCTTCTTCCCCGCTGCCTGCGCCGGCCCCTTCGCCCGCGGTGCCTTCGCCCTCGCCTTCTTCGCCTGCGGCTGCTTGGCCTCGCCCGCGCCGAGATCCAGGCCGAACAACTCGGACAGGCCGTCTTTGGCAAGAACCTTGGCAGCAGCGGGACCCTTCTTCGCTAGGGGCACGCCCTTCCCCGCCTTCGCGATGAGCGCCTTCTCGTCGACCTTGCGCAACTTGAAGAGGAGCTCGGGCCGCTCGTCGAGGCGTGCGCCGATGCCGTAGAGCACGGCCGCGACGTGCTTGCACATCGACGCCCAGTCCGGACAGCTGCACGTGAAGTGGATCTCGGCCGGCGCAGGAAAAAGGCCGACCTTCTGCTGGCAAATGCGTTCCATGACCCCCTTCGAGAAACGCCCCTGCAAAAGCTCCACCAGCGAGTCGATGGCGCCGGCGCAGTCGGTGCAGATCGCATTCCACCGCGCCTTGGGCACCGCCGACACGTTCATCGCGACCTGGTACATCTCCGAGCCGCTGACGTGCGCCTTGATTTCACCCGGCGTGATTTGCAGGTCGACCACGGAGCCATTGCGCACGTAGGTGCGCCCGCGCGGCAGCCGGTTGGCGTAATCGCTGTAGCGTTCGAGGTTCTCGCACCAAGATTTTCCCCAGAAGGTCTTGGCAATCGCGCGACCCTCGATCGCCACCGGCGAGACCGGGTGGCCTTTCTTGGCAAGCTTCGCCATCTCGCGCGCGGCCTTGCGCCGCCGCTCGGCCACGGAAACATAGGGACGCCACTCGTAGAACATGCATCACTCCTTCATTGCGGCTTTGAGATCGAGGGCGACGAGCCGCAGCAGCTCGTCGTCCTTCAGCTCGGTCAGGTTCAGCTCACCGCTGCCTTCTAGCAATTCCTGCGAGAGCTGTTTCTTCGATTCGATGAGCTCGTCTATTTTCTCTTCGACGGTTCCTCGGCACACGAACTTGTGGACCATGACGTTCTTCGTCTGTCCGATGCGGAAAGCCCGGTCGGTGGCCTGGTTCTCGACAGCCGGGTTCCACCAGCGATCGAAGTGCACCACGTGCGAGGCCGCGGTGAGGTTCAGCCCCGACCCGCCGGCTTTGAGCGACAGCACGAAGAACGGAACCGATTCGTCCTCTTGAAAGCGCCGGACAAGATCTTTGCGTTTCTTGACCTCGGTTTCGCCGTGCAAGACCAGGCCGGGACGGCCGAACACGCCTCCCAAGAACGACGCCAACGGCGCGGTCACCTCGCGGAACTGGGTGAACACCAGCGCCTTCTCCTGCTTGGCGGCGATGACCTCGCCGAGCTCGCGCAGGCGCGCCCACTTGCCGCTATCGTCTTCGCCCCACGCACCGTCGCCTAGCCACTGCGAAGGGTGATTGCAGATCTGTTTGAAGCGCATGAGAAAGGACAGCACCAGTCCCTTGCGGCGAATGCCCTCGGCGTCCTCGAGTTGTTCGCCGAGCTCCTTGACGGCCTGTTGGTAGAGCGCGGCCTGCTTCCGACTGAGCGGACAAAATGCCTTCACCTCGGTCTTGTCCGGCAGATCCGAAATGACCGTCTTGTCGGTCTTGAGCCGCCGCAAGATGTATGGCCGTACCAGCTCGCGCAGAGGGCCGTAGGGATTGTGAGGCTTGTCCGCCAGGCCCTTGGTGTAGCTTCCGAACTCCTTGGCCGAGCCGAGCAGCCCCGGATTGCAGAAGTCGAAGATCGACCACAGGTCGCCCAGCCGGTTCTCGATGGGCGTGCCGGTAAGCGCGATGCGTGCCTGCGCCGCGAGCTTCTTGGCGGCATGGGTCTGCTTGGCGCCCGGATTCTTGATGGCCTGGGCCTCGTCCAGAACGGCAAGCTTCCACTTGGCGGTCGCGAGCCACGGGACGCGCAAGAGCGAGCCGTAGCTCGTGATCACGAGATCGACCTCCGCGAGTCGCTCGTGCGACAGCGATGCCAGCTCGGCCGCGGACATGGCGGACGTGTGCGCGATCAGCGCCGTGAGCCCGGGCGCAAAGCGTTTGATTTCATCGGCCCAGTTGGCGAGCAGCGAGGCCGGCGCCACCAGTAGGCTGGGCTGCCGCTTGCCTCTCGCCTCGCCACGCAACACCAGCAACAGCGACAGGATCTGGATGGTCTTGCCAAGGCCCATGTCGTCGGCCAGGCACGCGCCGAGGCCCAGACGCGCAAGCAAGTGCAGCCAGCGCACGCCGACCTGCTGATAGGGACGGAGCGTGCCGTGCAGCGCGCGGCCCGGATCGATCTTCGCCAGCTCCTCGGGCGAGCGCAGCCCCTTGAGCGTTTCGGCCAGCCACGGACCGGCGACGACGCGCGACCAATCGGGATCCGTGCTGGCCGCCGCGAGCTCCGTGGTGGCGCCCACGCCCGCGAGCATGCGCATGGCCTCGGCGAACGTCAGCCCATCCTTGGCCGCGAGCCGCTGTGCCTCCTCGAATTGGACCATGGTCCGCTTCAGGCGCTCGCTGTCGATCTCGACCCATTGCCCGCGAATGAGAGCGAGCCCATGGGCGCTGGCCAGGATGTCCTTCACCTCGCGGGCGCTCAGGCTCTCACCGTCGAGCGTGACCTCCATGCGAAAATCCAGCAGGGCGTCCTGCCCCAGTGACGCCGCCGCCTTCGTCCCGACGGTGGCCGTCACCTGCGGACGGGACGGGCGTCCAGTCCGCCAGGTCGCGGGCATGCGAACGACCACGCCGGCGCGCTCGAGCTCGGGCACGTCGCCCAGGAACTGAAAGGCCTCCCGCGGCGACCAGCGCAGGGGGTGGAAGATCTCGCCGGCGTCGACCATCCGTTTCAGCCACGAGCAGGACTCCGCCGCGCGCTGGACCGGCAGCAGGAGCGAGAGCAGCTTTTCCTTGTTGGCCGCGCCCGCGTACTCCCGTAGCGCCTGGCCGAGCGGCAGGTGCTGGGCCTTGCCGTGCGCCGACAGCCGGTGCGTGTAGGTGGCCAGAAAAGCGAACGGCGCCTCTTCGTCCTTGCGATTCTCGGCAAGATTGAAGTGCACCTTGCCCACGACGTTCCAGGCAGGGTGAAGACTCTTGAGGAGCTCCTGGACCGTGACCTTTGCCTCGGCCAGCTCGACCAGAAAGGCCGCGCCGATCTCCGCCCAGAGCGAAGTGAGGACGTCGGCCGTCAGGTATTCGGCCCCCGGCATCACGGGAGCCGAGGCGGCAAGCGCTTCGATGTCGTCGGGAGGCGGCGGCAGCTCCGGCTGGCGCTCGACGTCGAGTCGGGCACAAAGCGCGGCCACGAATCGGCCGGCGAATTCGCGCCAAAAGGCGAAGACCGGAGGGACCACCGCCTCCACCTCGGCCGCGCCAAGCCTCAAGAGCCCGCGTCCCGCGCCACGAGCAAACGCCCGCTGGATGCGCTCGCCAAACTTGGGCTCGAGCGCGGGCGCGTCGTCCGACGGAGAGAGCAAGAGTCGGCCGTGCGGCGTCAGGCAAGGGATCAGTCGTAGGTCGGCCAAGACTTGGCTATCGCGCTCCTGTGGTTCGAGAGGCCGCGGATGGGCCACTTGCGGCCTCAACGGTCGCTGGAAACGGAGGCATCGCTCGAACCTGTCCCGTTGAACACGCCAGGGCACACGGCGACGCCCTTGGGCGTTCCACCTGTCGTGGCGGGCAAGAGGCAACAAAGGATTGGGCTGTCCTGGCCTGGCGGAAGGCACGGATTGCCGGTGTACGGATTGTTTCCGGTCAGGGCCGAGCACGCCGGAAGGTCGGCCGGGTACTGGTACGGTTTGAGGGCCGGGTCGCTGAAGCCCTGTTGCAGGCAGCCAGCGCATACGTTGATGGAGAAGACGAAGGGTGCACTTTCGATGGCCGTCCCGCCATGGTGTCCACTGGCCGTGATCTTGGCGGTGACCGCGAGACCCTGTTGCGAAAGCTGCGCCTGCAGGCACTGAGAGTGAGCGGAGACGATGATGTCCATCGAGACGCCCACCGAGCCGCCGGGTGGGATCGTCTCGGTGATGGCTTGGGTATCGAACCTCGCGGGACACGCCGCGCTCCAGGTGACACCAGGAGCCGAAAGCTCGACGGTGAAGTGGGTGAGGGTAAGGTCGTTTGTCTCGGTAGCGGCTGAGCCGGCAGAAGCATCGAGATTGTTGGCGACGACGACTGGAAGGTAGTAAGGCGGCGACGACCCGTCCGGCAGGGCGAGGTCGAGCACGCCCGAGTCTCCGATGGGTGCCGGTCGGGACTGCGGGTACGGCGCAGGTTCCACCGCTCAGCACTTGCACCTGCAAGATCTGCAGCGCGGGGTAGGCGTCGGCATCAAAGGCCTGACTTGCCACATCCAGGCTGTCACCACCGCTACCAACGGCTCCGCCTATGCCGCTGAACGCCCCTCCTGAACCGGGCAAGCCACCGGTCCCCAAAACGCCTCCGCTACCAGGCGTTCCGCCAACCATCCCAGGATCTTTACCGCCACCTGAACCGTTCCCCGTGGAGAAACATGCGGCCAAGCCGAGCAGAAGGATTGCCAGGCTACAGCGTCCGCAAGGTGTGGTCATGGTCAGGATTCGCAAGATGGAAGATCCTCTCACCAGATGCCGCCGTACTCAAGGGGTAGATCGAAGCGGAGTCTGCACTGGAAACGGCTACACCTTGATAATCCAGCGCAGTCGATGGACCATGTCCGCGATGTCAACCAACCCCCGATGCGCCCACCATCTTGAAGGAAACACGCCCACGGACCCCGGCGCGCCTTGACACGCATGAATCCTGGCGGGAAAGTGGCGGTCGATCATGGCGGAGACAAGAATGCGTTGGTACCACCACTTGGCGTACTTTTTCGGAGGGGCCTTCCTCGCGAACACGCTTCCGCATCTTGGAAATGGAATCTCGGGACACCCGTTCCAGAGCCCATTCGCGTCGCCGCCAGGGGAAGGGCTGTCGTCGTCCACGGTCAACGTCCTGTGGGGCCTGTTCAACCTGGCCATCGGCTACCTGCTCGTGTGCCGCGTCGGAAAATTCGATCTGCGCAACACCAAGCACGTGGTCGTCCTCGGTGCGGGCGTTTTGGCCATGTCGATCATGCTCGCCCGTGGCTTTGGTCGCTTCCACGGCGGCATGTGAGCGAGAACGCGTCCTCGAGCTCCGCGCGCATTACTTGATAGTAACGTTCGCTGACCATGGTGTATCCGTCTGGTAACGAACGCGCTTGAATGGACCAAGGTCGGCGCCAGCCGCCATCATAGCCTTCGCATTGCAGTCTTCGGTACGCCTCTTGCGTCCTGGTGGACTTCGATGACCAAGACCAAGGTATTGCTGACTCGCCTGGAGGAGGAGCTCGAGACACTCAAAACGCGAGCCCAGGCGGCGCGCGGTTCCGCAAGAAAACAAGCCGAGGCCGACTGGCACGATATCGAGCACCGAAGTCAGCAAGCGAGAAAGAAGCTGGACGAGCTGCAACGAGAGGGCAGCCAAGCGTACCAGAGGGACAAGCTGGCGATGAAGCACGAGTTGGACGACATCGAGGCCAAGCTGAAGAAGCTGCGCGCCGACCTCGAGTAGTTTCTTGGTCTCTCGATTGGGAGCAGCCCAGCCCCACCGAGCCCAGCGTCGACTTCGGGCCGATTGTCGGCAGGACGAAGGCGCGGCGTGCTACTCTTGCGCCGTGCTTTCTCGCGGAAGATCTCGCTCGCCGGTCGGCATCGTCGCCGTTCTCGCCGTGGCCTTGGGCTGCGAAGGACATCGCAGCTTCTTCACCCAGCTTGCCGATTCGAACCGATTGGCTGCGCAGCTCCGGATTCAGTTCGGCCAAGGCGTCGACGCGTCCAATCGCGCCGTCATGGCGGATACCGATGCAGCGTCGATTGCGTTCGCACGCGACGCCGAGAAGCTCCGTGCGGACCGTCGACAGCGACGTCATGGCGCTTGGTACCGTCCTGCACGACCTGGGTTTATCGAAGGAGAGCCAAGCTCTCGAAGACTTCAGGAAGCACTTCGCCGAGTACCGAAAGCTCGACCGCACCATCCTGGCCTTGGCGGTCGAGAATACGAATCTCAAGGCGCAACACTTGGCCTTTGGTCCGGCGTACGGGATTGCAAATACCTTCCGAGATTCCCTCGGCCCGGTCGCGGCCAAGGTTCCGCCCAAGGCACGCTGTCGCGCAGAGGAGCTGATTGGCAAGGCCGTCCTGGCCGTGCGCGAGATTCAGGTGCTGTATGCCCCGCATATCGCCGAGTCCAGCGATACCGCCATGACGAAGATGGAGCAGGAAATGGCCGACCTGGAGGCGACGGCGAGGGGCGCGGTGGCGTCGCTGACCGAGATGGTCCCCCAAAATGCGCGCCGAGCTCTCACTCCTGCCATTTCGGCGCTCGACCGGTTCAAGGAGCTCTCTCGCCAAATCGTGGCGCTGTCGCGGAAAAACAGCAACGTGCGCTCGCTCGAGTTGTCGCTGCAGACAAAGCCGGCGCTCACGGCCGCTTGCGATCAAGACCTGCGTACCCTGCAAGACTTGCTGGCACGAGAAGGCATCAAGGCTACGCGCTAACCACGACGGCCGGGGCCGCTCGGCATCTCGCCCACCCACGTCGCGGTGAGAGCGCCCACCGCAGGACGCCAGCGCCATCGTTTCCGCCACGCAGATCGATATCAGATCGACAGGTCATCAGAGACCAAACCGTCGCCGACGCATCCAAAGATCACGAGCTCTTCCTCGCTGGGAAGGGAGATCTATCGATGAATGGATTCGAGATGCTCAAGGACCGACGACGGGCGGTCGCGCATCTTCTCGACCGCATCACCGTGCTCCCGCGGTCCGACGCCAAAGTCCACAAGGATCTGCATCCGGTTTGACCGCTATCGCGCGAAGGCCAGCACCGTGCGCGCATAGGGATGTCGCTTGGGCGCGCCGAACGATGGAGGCCCAGCAACGATGATCGCCTTGCAATCGCCGATGCCGCGAGGGTGTGCTAGACATCCGCCTTCTATCAACAAGTCGCTAGCGCAGGGCGCGGCACGCGCGCGATCCTGCAACAGGGGGGCAACCAGCGGGTTGAAGGTGACGATGGCGCGAGCGGAATCAACCTCGAGAAATGGCGGGAACGATGGCCGGGCAGCAGACGTTCGACCGGGCGGATCCCTGTTCGTCGGGATCGGCGCCTCCGCGGGCGCGCTGGAGCCGCTGGAACGTTTCTTCTCCCTCATGCCGGCCGACACCGGGCTCGTCTTCGGAGTGGTGCAACACCTCGATCGCCACCATCCCAGCGTGCTGGCCGAATTGCTCGGCAAGCAAACGCGGATGCCGGTGGGGCAGGCCGAGGACGGGGCGCGCCCCTTGCCCAACCATGTCTACATCATCCCGCCCAATGCCGTGTTGACGCTCGAACAGGGCCGGTTGCGCGTGGCGCGGCCGGCCGAGGACGGTATGCGCGCGCCCATCGATGCATTCCTGCGCTCCTTGGCCCGGGAACAAGGCGAGCGTGCCATTGGGATCATCCTGTCGGGGGCCGGTAGCGACGGCACGGCGGGGCTGCGGGCGATCAAGGAACAGGGCGGTTTTGCGCTGGCCCAGGCGCCGGAGACCGCCAAGTACGACAGCATGCCTCAGCACGCGATCGCGGCCGGATTGGTCGACCTCGCGCTACCCATCGAGGAGATGCCCGCGCGCATCTTGAGCCATGCCGGTCGCGTGCTCGAAGTGCAGCGCAAGACGGTGCAGGACCTCGACGAGCAGGTTGCCGCCCAGCTCGGCTCGATCTGCGAAATTCTGCAACGGCACACCGGACACGACTTCAGCCGCTACAAGCACGGCACCCTGCTGCGGCGGATTCGACGCCGCATCCAGCTGCAACCGGCCGTCACGGTCGAGGACTACGTCCGCACCCTGGACCAGGACCCGAACGAGGCCGAGCAGCTCCACCGCGATCTGCTGATTGGGGTCACGCAATTCTTTCGCGACCCCGAGGTCTTCGCGACGCTCGCCACCCAGGTAGTGCCGGCCATCGTCGGTCGTGGCGACCCCAGCGCCGCCGTGCGCATCTGGGTGCCGGGCTGCGCCTCCGGCGAGGAAGCCTACTCCCTGGCCATTCTGCTGCGAGAGCACCTGGCTCGGGTCGACGTCGCGCGCTCCGTGCAGATCTTCGCGACCGACATCGACAGCGAGCTGCTGGCTACCGCGCGGCCCGGTCACTACGCCGAACAGATTTCCGAACAGGTGTCGTCCGAGCGCCTGCAACGCTTCTTCGTTCGCGACGAGGACGGCTATCGGGTGGGCAAGGAGGTGCGGGCCATGTGTACCTTCTCCGAGCACAGCCTGATCAGGGATCCGCCCTTCTCGTCGCTCGACCTCATCTCGTGCCGCAACGTCCTCATTTATCTGGGCGGCGATTTGCAGCAGAAGTTGGTGCCGCTCTTTCACTACGCGCTTCGGCCCGGCGGCTTTTTGCTGCTGGGACCCTCCGAGGGCGTCGCCGCCCACTCCGAGCTGTTCGCGACGGTCGACAAGAAGCAGCGGCTCTTCTCCCGCCAAGAGGGTGTGCCGCGGCCAGCGCTGGAATTTCCCCTGACGGGCCGCTCGACCCACCGAACCTCGCTGGCGCGAACCGTGGAAGCCGCTGACCCCGTCGCGCCACAGGCGTTCAGTCAGGCCTTCGAGCGCATGATCCTCGAGGAATACGCCCCGCCCTGCGCGGTCACCAACGAGCACGGCGACATCCTCTACCTGGCCGGCCGCGCGGGGCGCTACCTGCAAGTGGCGGCGGGCGCGCCCACCCACAACCTCTTCAACCTGGCGCAAGGAAGCCTGCGCGTCGAGCTGCGGAATGCCCTCGCCAAGGCGGTAAGCGGCCACCGCAAGGTGGTCCGCGACAATCTCGCCATCGAGTTGGATCGCGGCGTCGAGCACCTGCGCTTGACGGCACGGCCGTTGCCCACGGTAGTCCCCGAGTCGGGCCTCTACGCCATCGTGTTGCAGAGCATGAGCTCAGCCGCGGATCTCGCGCCCGAGGAGGAGGCCATCACCGCGCCCGAGCTGCCCATCATCGAGCAGCTCGAGAACGAGCTGCGCACCACGCGCGCCGACCTGCAGTCCGCCATGCAGGATCTGGAATCGGCCAACGAGGAGCTGAAGTCGGCCAATGAAGAGCTGATCTCGACCAACGAAGAGCTACAGTCGGCCAACGAGGAGCTGCAGACCTCGAAAGAGGAGCTGCAATCGGCCAACGACGAGCTGCACGCCAAGGTCCTGGAGCTGGACGCGACCAACGCGGACCTGCAACACCACTACGCGGGCACGCAGATCGCGACGATTTTTCTCGACCGCGAGCTGCGCATCTTGCGCTGCACCCCGGCGGCCAGCCAACTGTTCGGTCTCCGGCCCAGCGATGCGGGCCGTCCCATCCGCGACCTGGCTCCGCGCTTCGTCGAGGGGGATCTGCTGGCGGATCTGGCGACGGTGTTGCGGACGGAAACCGGCATCGAGCGCAAGGTCCACCGCGCCGAGGGCCCGGCGTGGTTCCTGGAGCGCATCCTGCCCTATCGCTCCGAGGACCAGTCGGTCACGGGCGTCGGGATCACCTTCGTGGACATTACGGACCTCGAGCGAGCCGAAGAGGCCGCGCGTCGCTATGGCGACCTGCTCCGCCTCTCGCATGACGCCATCTTCGTGTGGCGCCTGGACGGCGGCATCGAGACCTGGAACCGAGGCGCCGAGCTGCTCTATGGCTTCTCGCCCGAGGAGGCGCAAGGGCAGACCCCGCTGCGGCTGCTCGAGACCGAGTTTCCCTTGCCCTTCGCCGACGTGGTCAGCGCGCTGCGCCGCGCGGGGCAATGGGAAGGTGAGCTCGGACAGCGGACGAAATCGCGGGCGGCGATTGCCGTATCCTGCAAGCTCCTGCTGTTGCGCGGAGATGACGGGGTCGACCGCGTGTTGGAGTCGAACCGGGACATCACCCAGAACAAAGCGGCCGAAGTCGAGCGCGAGCGCTTGATTGAGGCTCTGCGCGAAGCGGATTGGCGCAAGGATGGATTCCTGGCGATGTTGTCGCACGAGCTGCGCAATCCGCTCGCCCCGATCCGCAATTGTTTGTTCATTCTCGAGCGAGCTGCACCGGGGAGCGAGCAGGTACGTCGCGCCGAGGAGGTGCTCAAGCGACAAGTCGCCCAGCTCACGCGCATCGTCGATGACCTCCTCGACGTGACGCGCGTCGCGCGCGGCAAGCTGCAGGTCAAGCGCCGGCCCCTCGAATTGGGCGACCTCGTGCGCCGCACGGTCGAGGACAACCGGTTGACCCTTGCCAACGCCGGGCTCGAGCTGACGGTGAGCGTGGTGCCGCGCCCGCTGTGGGTGAACGGCGATTTCGCCCGCCTGGCCCAGGCCCTTGGCAACCTGCTCGCCAATGCGGCGAAGTTCACCGCCCGGGGTGGGCACGTCCAGGTAGTCCTGGAAGAGTCCGCCGGCCTTCCTGGCATGGCGGTGCTTCGCGTGCGCGATGACGGTGTGGGCATCAACCCCGATCTGCTCGGGCACTTGTTCGAGCCCTTCGTGCAGGCAGACCGCACCCTCGACCGCAGTCGGGGCGGCCTGGGGCTTGGCCTGGCCCTGGTCAAGGGTCTGGTCGAACAGCATGACGGGCAGGTGCAGGCGTCGAGCGACGGGCTCGGCCGGGGCGCCGAGCTCACCATCCGACTGCCCTTGCTGAACGTGCCGCCCGCGGAGGTCTCCGGCGCCGCGCGCCCGCCCCAGGCCGGCACGCGCCGGATTCTCGTCATCGAGGACAACGTGGACGCGGCCGACAGCCTGCGCGATGCGCTCACCCTGGCCCAACACCAGGTCGTGGTCGCCTACCGTGGCGCGGCCGGGCTGGAGGTCGCGCGCGAGTTCAAGCCGGACGTCGTGCTGTGCGATATCGGGCTGCCGGAAATGGACGGCTACCAAATCGCCCGGGCGATCCGCGCCGACGAGCAGCTTCGCGAGGTGCAGCTCATCGCATTGACCGGGTACGCCCTGCCGCAGGATCTGGCCAAGGCCAAGACAGCGGGCTTCGATCAGCACCTGGCCAAGCCCCTCAGCATCGAGAAGCTGGAGGAGGCCCTGGCAAGTGGGCCCCCGACCCGCTAGGTGCGCGACCATGCCCGGCCGCGGTCGTCGGTCGGCCCGGCCGGGATCCGGTTGGCAGAGTGTCAGGAAGGGCTTGGCGCCACGAAATGCCGAGGTAGGATTCGCCCGTGCGTGCGTCCAGTCATCTCCGGAGCACCCTCGGGGGGGCAAGCCGCCGTATGCCGAACGGGCGCGGTTCCATCCCCCTCGGTTGCGCCTGTCTCGCGCTCTGCTTGCTGGCGGGCTGCCTGGTGCGGGCCTCGCGCTACGACCAGGCCCTTGCCGATACCGCGCGCAGCCGGGAAGAAAATCGGTCTCTGGCTGCCGAGCTCGCGGAGACGCAAGCCCGACTGCAGGCCCGCCAGTCGAAAGTCGCGGGGCTCGAGGCGGAGGCCAACAACCTGCAGGCGCGCCTCGATGAGGCCACGGCGCTCCACCAGCAACTGCAGAAAGAGCTCGAGCGGCTGGGGAAGAACGTGGGCGCCATGCTCGAAAGCAAGGGTGTCATGCAACAGGCTCTCGACGATGCCAAACGTCGTCTGGCCGAGCTGCGGACCCTGCAAGCCGAAGCCCAGGCCCGCAACGCCGCCATGAGCACGCTCGCGCACAACCTTGCGTCTGCTGGTCCGGCTCGCAAGATCGAAGTGGGCTCGGACGACGGGCAGAGCGTACTGCTCATCCCGGCCTCCGTGCTCTTCGAAAACGGTCGCGCCGAGTTGCATCGCCCTGGGGAAGGCGTGCTGGCAGCTCTGGCGCAAGCGCTGGCGACCACCCCGGGTTGGCGATTTCGCGTCGTCGTCTACGGGCCAATCCCGAAGGGTCGCGGTCACAGCGTCTTCACGCTCCCGGCCTTGCGCGCCAGCCTCGTCGCGGATCGACTGGTGACCCTGGGCCTGGCGCCGGCGTCGTTGTCGGTGAGCGGTCGCGTGACGGCGCCCTCCGCACAGCCACCCGCGTTCGCCGGAGGCGGGATGCTCGAAGGCGTCGAAATCGAGCTCGTCGACATGCCCGGCGCAACCAGCCCAACCCCCGCCCCGTCCGGCGCGCCCGCCCCCGCCTCGCCGTCCGCCCCCGCGGAGGCGGGACCTACGGCGCCACGGTAGACGCCCAACGCAGCGAATCGCCGATCTGGCCCGAGATCTTCCGCGCCAACCAAGGCCGCGCGATGGGCATGACGTAGAGCCCGGCTCCCTTACCGGGCTCGCGGGTGGAGAAGAAAGCCAGCAGGCGACCGTCGGGACTGCACGCCGGATCCCGGTTGGAGCCCTGCCGCTGCGTAAGGCGGTGCAACCCCTGCCCGCTCGGATAGCTGGCCACGATGTCGGAACCGCCCTTGGTCTCCACCGTATAGAATATCAAGAGTCCCTGCGGGGTCTCGCAGAACACCGGCGCCGAGGCCATGAGCTCCGGCGGCGAGATGGGGCGACGATCGACGTAAATGCGCTGCACGTGACGACCCGCCACATAGGCGATCATGCCCGACGGCCCAAAGGCGGGATGATTGGCCAGCGGCGCGTGCGCATAGGTTTGTCGCTTGCCCTTCGACTCGAGGTAGATCGTGCTCACCTCCTCGGCCATCGCGATGAGGAGCATGCGGCCTCGATCGGCGGAAAAGGCCACGCCCATGAGCGAGCCGGGAACCTGGTCCGGTGTCAGCACTCCCGACGGCGTCGACGCGAGCTTGAAGGGGGAGTAGTTCCGGCTGAGCGCATAGAACAAGACATCGCCCGGGCCAAAGGTCGGGGAGAGCGCCGTGTCCAAGGGTGGACTGGCCGCGTGCAAATCGAAACCGTCCGAATCCAGAACGAACACTTGGCGCGCGGTCCCCACGTTCGCGGCATAAACCATGCGGCTGGCAAAGCCGCCGGGGCGCCCCGTGAGCGCGCCCAGCAACACGTCGACCAGTCGGTGGGCCGACATACGCAGGTCTTGGCGCAAAGGTACGCTGGTGCGAAAGAGGGCTTTGACGAGGGCCGGGGCGCCGGCATCGATGGGCGCCGGGGCCGAGCCAACCTTCGCGAGATAGGCCTCGCCAACCAGGTGTCCGTCGGCTTGCCCGGCGCCCTGCGCGTACACCTGCACCACGTATTCGGCGCCGGCCTGCTTCCAAGCGCCCAGATCGGGCGGCACCTCGACGAGGAACGGGCCTGGCGGTGCCGCGCTGTCGTCGAGGACGTCGAACTGACCGCACAGTGAGAAATCGCCTCGCGCCACGAGCTGCGCGACTTCGTCGGCCTGCCCGTGCGTGAGCAGGGGCACGATCGCCAGCTTCGGCAGTGGCAGCGCGGTACCCGCCGAACCGTTCACGTCGATGGTGCCCAGCACACTGTCCTCGGAACCCTGCGCCTTCACGTTTCGCATCGACCACCATGCCGCGGTCAGCAGCAGCGACGCACAAAACACCCACACGCCAGTCCTTCGATCTATTCGCATGCGATCCTCGATGTACATTCGAAGTTGACCGGCAAGGAGGTCCCGAGCAAGTCTGGATAGAGCGGCGGGGGGGCCGGCAGCGGCGCGCCGCTCGACTCGATGGCGGCGAGCGTGGCGTGGACCTGGGCATCGAAGGTGGGATCGCCGCTCTTCGCCGCCAGCGTGTATCCGATCACCGTATGGTCCGGCGAGATGGTTACCACCGCCCGGGCCCGCAACCCCTTCAAGGTTGCGAACGGTAGCTTGCCTCGGATATCGAATCTCGCCATGAACCACGCGGCCAGCTCGGCGCGATAGAGGGCGATGGCGTGTGCCTTGAGCGGATCGACCTCGCCCTCTGCACCGGGGCCTGCCGGCTCGTTCGACCTGGGCGCCGCCGACACTCCCTCCATCCCCCCCGAGCTGCCGGCGACCGGTCCCGGCGGCGGAAGCGGCCGCGTGGCTTCAGTGGATCGCTCGAGGTGGGCGGGAGGCGCGGTGGTCAAGGCGATGGGCTCCTTCCGTTGGGGCGACGACCGGGTCACGGCCCGACTGCTGGCAGGAACCGCTGCTATCTTCCCGGACGGCGCGGCGTCGGGCAGCGGCCTGGCCGCAAGAACCGCGGCGTCGGGCAACGGCCTGGCCGCAAGAACCGCGGCGTCGGGCAACGGCCTGGCCGCAAGAACCGCGGCATCGGGCGGCGACCTGGCCGCGAGGACCGCGGCGTCGGGCAGTGCGGGGGTCGGCGAAACCACGGCCGGCGGTTGCGGCTCGCCGAGGAGAGGAGCGGCCTGGGCAACAGCGGGCTTGGGGTTGTGCCGTTGCCACGCTTTCGGCAACGGCCGCTGGCGATGTTCCCCGGACGGGATGGTGGAGACCGGCGTGATCGAAACCGCGATGGGCCGCGAATTCTCGTCCGAGATGTTCGCCCTGACGGGCGGCGGAGACGAGGACGAGAAGGCCAGGAAGAGCGCCCACTGGGCGCCGCTGGCCACGGCGATGGCGATGGCGACATCGCTGGCGCGGAAGCCTGCCCTGGTCACTGCAACGGCCCCTCGCTCTCTTGATCGACGAGGAGATTGAGCGAGGTGACCCCGGCGGACCTGGCTGCCGCCACGGCGCGGGCCACCACGCCGTAGTGGGCCATCTTGTCGGCGCGAATATAGACTTCGTGCGCCCGTTGGACCCTGGGATCCGTGCGCAGGATTCGTTCCAGATTCGCGGTGACGTCCTCTTCCCCGAACAGAATCCTCTCGTCGCCGGTAATCGAGATGACCAGCTTGGCATCCTCGATGGGGGTGTTCGTGGCCTGGACCTCCGGCAGGTCGATGGGCAAACCGTTGACCAGGAGCGGCGCGGTGACCATGAACACGATGAGCAGAACCAGCATCACGTCCACCATGGGCGTGACGTTGATGTCGCGGAACGAAGAGTTGGACGATCCCCGGCCGCGGCTCGCGAGCGACATGGGTGCCCCTCCTAGCCCGGCTCGTCGCTGTCCGCGAGCGGAGCGGCCAGCGGTGCCACCTGGCTTTCGACGGCAAGAATGACGATCCATTCGGCGGCCGACGCCTCGACTTCGGCCAGGAAGTCGGAGATCTGCTTGTCCACCAGGTTGTAGAACAACACGGCGGGAATGGCCGCGGCCAAGCCGATGGCCGTGGTGATGAGGGCCTCTCCGATCGCCGGAGCAACCACGGGCAACGAGGCGCTACGGGCGGCGCCGATGCGCGCGAATGCGTCCATGATTCCGTAGACCGTACCGAACAACCCCACGAAGGGCGCGGCCGCCCCGATCGAGGCCAGCACCGGCATGAGGACCTTCGCGCGCTGCCCCTCGTCGACGATGGCGCGGTCGGCGACCGCGCGCAAGCGTGTGGTCGCGGCCGGGCTACCCCGCGTCAGCATGGTCTGGAGCACGCGTACCCCGGCCGATTCTCGTGCCCGACGCACCAGGGAAATCAAATCGGCGGCAGAGCGCACCCCATGCGCCCGCTGCTCGAAGGCCCGCGCCCTCGCGCGCAAGCGTCCCACTTGCAGCACCTTGAGGACGCCGACGATCCAGACGGATGTCGAGGCCGCCAGCAGCACGATGACGACTGCCAGGACCGGCAGGGACGCGTGCGCAAGCAGCGTGGAGAGGCCGAGATTGATCGTGAGGTCGGTGGGGGGCGTGGAAGGCATTCGCCTCGCTGTTCGGCCGGGCTAGTCGAGCAGGATGTCGACGCGTCGATCGTGCGCCCAGGAAGGTTCGTCGGTGCCGACGGCGTCCAGCTTTCCGCGGCTGGTGCTCTCCATCATGTTGCTGGCCAGGCCCTTCGACGCCAGGTACTTCACGACCGAGTCGGCGCGGTGTTGGCCGAGCGTCATGTTGTACTCTTCGCTACCGCGCGGATCCGCGCGTCCCACCAGCTTCATCTTGCGCCCCTTGAGGGGACCCGAGGCGAAACAGGTTTCGACCTGGTCGAGCACGCGCACGTCCTCGCCGTTGAGCCGGGCCGAGTCGAACGCGAAGTAGGAATCGGGATCGGAAATCCCGCAAGCACGAACGATCTCGTCGGAAAGGTGCACGGTCGTCGTGGTGGCGTTGGGCGCTTCCTGCGGAACGCTCGGGTGGCGCTCGACGAACGGCCGCACGGGTCCGGCGGTCGGCTTCGTCTGGGGCTTCGATGCACACGCGGGAAGCAGTCCGGCAAGAGCGAGGGCCAACGGGATGCGAGAGCTGAGCAGGCGATTCATGGATTCCTCCTTCTTGGAATACAGGCGACGACTCGAACTGTCATATCGGCTTTGATGCCAGATCCCGGCGTTGGTTATGCCGACCGCCCTAATCCCGCGATAGCCGCAGAGGGTCGTGGTCGTAGTCGTGGCCCTGGCCGTGGCCGGAGTGATCTTCGTCGGCCACGGCCACGGTGAGCCGTCTACGTCTACGACCACCCGTCATCGTTCCGACAGGTGCGTGCATCCGTCGTGGAAAGGTGTCTCTGTCTGGTACGTTCCGCGCTGTCGCTCTTCTTGTCGCGGGATTAGTGCGACCGCGCAACGAATTCCGTCTCAACTCATCGCGCAAGCGGAAACGGGCGTAGGGACTCCTGGGAGCCGTTTCCCGGTCACCTTCACCTCCCTCGGCGGCGGCGAGAAGCGCGGGGGCCCTGAGCGCCGAAGCCCGATGACATGAAGGCGTCGATGAGAAAATCTTCGAGATCGCCCATTTCGAGCTCCTCGTCAGGATCCGTGACCTGCCCGCCCGAAGGTCCAGCGACGAACTGGGCGCAGGTGATCTTGCCGTCAGCGAAGGACTGCACGAAATCACGGGTCTCCCGCAAAGCCTCGACCTCGTCTTCGAGCGTGGACACCACCTCGCTGACCTGAGCATTCCCGTGCCTGCCTCCAAGACCAAGGGCGGTTGCCAGCTCGGCGGGAGCCGAACGCTTGAGCTCGCGCATTCTTGCGTCCAGGTCCTTGAGCTGACGCTTCAGCTCGCGGTTGGTTTGCTCGAGGCTGGAGCAGCGCCGTTCCGTCTCGTCCTCATCGTTGCCGGCGTCGGGGGACTCCCCCGCGAGCCACACCTTCTCCAGCTCGAGCAGGCGGGCCAGATCGCCGTCTTGGTAGGCGCGGGTCACCTCCTTCATGACCTCGGTCCACTTTTCCTGCGAATCCGCGTCCTGGGCCTTGTCGGGGTGGATGGCGGTCGCGAGGCGGCGAAAGAGATCCCGCATGGCCGTCGCGGTGGAGCCGGACGCGCGCCTCGCGGACGGACTTTCAGCAGCCGGGTCGGGCGACGGCGGGACCTCGTCAGCGGGAAAGTCCGATGCTCCCTGGCCAGACCCATGGTCGAATTCGAACAGGTCATCGTCGGGAGCCGGCGTGGGGGTCAGAACCCCCTTTAGCTGCAGCGTCTGGTAGAGATCCTGGATCAGGCGCCGATCTCTTCGTTTCAGGCTCGGCCTGGCCAGGATGGCGGCGAAGAGCCCGTGGACCTCGCGATCGAGCGCCTGTCCCTGCGCCAGCAGAGGCCGGACCGCGCTCGACAGCTGCACCATCTGCACATGCTGGGCGTCCACCGTCGCGAGCAGCTTTTCGAGCTTGCCCTTCTTTCGTGTCACGTTGGCCAGCAACTTCTGTCTCTCGCGCAACAGGGCCACGAGTCGGCTGGAGCCTTCTCGAAGCTCGAGCTGGCCCGTGGCGGCAGGTGACACGCGTGCGGTGGGGGGGCGCATGAGGCCGAAGCCTAGTCGAACCGCGCTCGGATTTCACCGGCGATCAGGGAAGTGGCGCCCCAAGGCGCGACATCCGGTTGCCGGGGAATAAGGCCGCCTCTCGCAGCAGACGCTAAACGTCCAATCTCCGCCTTCAAAGGGGCAAAAAGTGGCAGTCCGTAAACTCAACGGGATAGTGGGGCAAGTGACGCGTCTCACAATTCACTGGAAAGACCATGGATTTTTCCATTCTTTCCGGCGAAGATGCTTTTGGCACTGTTGCTGCATAATCCGCAACAAGAAGGTCTTTGGCATTTAGGAGCAGGCATGGCACCACGTGGAATCCGACACGGGATCTCTGGATTCACCCTGGTCGAGCTGATGATTGTCGTGGCAATCATCGGGCTCCTGGCTGCCATCGCCATTCCCGCCTTCAGCCGGTACGTCCGCAAAGCCAGAACATCCGAGGCCGTGGGGCAACTGAACAAAGAGTGGGTTGGCTCGCTGGCGTACTACGAGTCCGATCACACCGTGGCGTTCGGAAAGGTCCTGACCAAGGAGTTCCCCGGCCCATCGGCGGCCTGGGCCAGTGCGAGGGAATGCGGCTGCTTGACTGGCGCCGCCTGCCCCGGCAACAACCCGATCTGGGCCTCGGATCCCGTCTGGAAGGCGCTCGATTTCGCCATGCCGGATCCACACCACTACATGCCCGGGTACAGCGCCTCGGGAACCGGGGTCGCCGCGAAGTTCACCGCGTTTTCGAAGGGCGACATGAATTGCAACGGGACCTTGGCAGAATTTACTCGAGCCGGCGTGATCAACAGCATCGGCGATGTCACCGGTAGCCAGATCCCCCTGGTCGTCAACGAGCTGGAATAGAGGCCCCGAGCCCGAGCCTGCGTCGCCGCTCGCGCCGGGTGAGAAGAATCGCAACGGCGGCGATGGGCACGAGAAAGATCGGGAAGGAAAGCCAGAACCACAGATTGGATCGAAGCTCTGGCGCCGAGCGTTCGTGCGCGCCGAGTGGAAGCGCGCGCAAGGTTCCGTCGTAACTGCCCACGAACGCCATCCAATGACCGTGGATGCGCCCGGCGGCCGGCGAAGACCAATTGCTGTCGTCCATGCCGCCCACGTTCCACAGCGGCCGGCCGGTGAACGCGGAAAAGATCGGCCGCCCGCGGTCGAGAGCGTTTGCGTGCAGCATGTGGTCCCAGGCCATGGACAACACCATCGGTTCACCGCCGCCTGCGATGATGGCGGGCGAGGAAAAGACCCCGCCGCGGGCCGTGTCGTGCCAAAGCGCCGAGCCGTCGTCTGCCCCGATGGCGTAGAGATTCCGATCGTACGAGCCCACGAAAGCCCGCGGCGGCGTTCCCGCGAGAGTCGCCGGCGCCCCCGTGATCCTGTCGCCAGTGCGGAACTGCCAGCGCTCGGCCCCCGTGAGCGCATCGAGTCCGCGCACGGTCCCGAACTTGGATCCCGTTACCAGCATGGGTCCCTGGCTGGTCGAAACAAAAGCCGGTGGGCTTCGCACGCAGTCGAGCTCGGCCTTCTTCCACAGCACCTGGCCGCTCTTGGCCGCGATGGCGTAGATGTTGCCGCTCGACGAGCCGAGGAAGAGCGTTCCCCGGCCTTGCAAGCGCACGAAGATGGCGGCGGTCAACTCGTTGTCCCCCAGATCCGCGCGCCAGAGGAGATGTCCATCCTCGACAGCGAGCGCGACCACGCCGCTTCGCTGCTCGCTGTGGGCAAGCGAGCGATCCCAGATCCAGTAGGGAACGAAGACCGCGTCGTCTTTCTCGCCCTGGTCGCCGGTACCGCCCACGCAAGGAGCGGCGAGGCGCGCACCGCCCAGGGTGGGACGGAAGTCCTCGACCGCATGCACCCAGATCTGGCGGCCCAGCGCGGGATCGATGGCATACACGATGCGGTCGTTGGAGGCGGCGAACACGATCTGGCGTGCACCATCCTGAAAAAAGACCGGGGCCGCATAGACTGGCCCCCCCGTGGTGAGCTGCCACAGGGTCTCGCCGGTGGCGGCGTTCAGACAATAGATCGTGTGGTCGTAGTTGCCCGCCACGACGATGGGTTGGTCACCAGCCACGCCCAGCGCGGGCGAGGACCAGACCGTCAGACCGGGCTCGTAGCCCCAGACGCGACCGCTGCCGTCGAAGCTCCAGGCGTGCGGCGGGGCGGCATCGGCAGCACCGAGCTCGATCGAGGCCTGGTTCTGCGCGTCGCACCGACTTTGCGACCAAACCTGGCATTCCGCGGCGGCGGCGGGACATGGCAACGAGCAAACCAGGGCGGCGACGAGGGTGCGCGAATTCATGCCGGCGCGCTCTCGCCGGGTGCGGACGCCTTCGCTTGGGCCTGATCGCTTTCCTGCTTGGTACGAATCGACCACACATCTTCGACCTTCAGCGCCGAATTCGAGCAGTGGTCCACGCAGGCGTAGCAGAACTGGCAGCTCGAGATGCGAATCACGCCCTTCTCGATGGCAGCCACGTCGCAGCTGGTGTCGCACACGCCGCAGTGGTTGCACTTGCCGGCGTCGAGCAGGATGCGCAGGCGGGAAAACCTGTGCAAAAAGCCCATGAATTGGCCCCAGGGACAAAGGTAGCGGCACCAGGAACGCAGCACGAAGGTTCCAGCCACGAGGATGACCAGCGTGGTGAGCGCGGAGGCCGGATCGTCACGCGCCGTGAACGCGAAGTGCACGGGCGAGGTCACTACCATGTGCGAGACCGCGGTCAGGAAGATCGCGGCCAAGCTGAGGATGCGGAGCTTGCGCGTCGGGATGTCGTCGATCACGCCGGCCAGGACCAGACAGCACAAGAGGAGCAGCATGGCGGCCCAGTGCAAGCTCGAGTCCTCGATGAACAGTTTCTTCCTGACCCCCAGCCAAACCATGAGCGCGATGAACCCCAGGCTCGCGCCGGCGATGGCGAAGAGTTGCGCGCGGCTGAGGCCGCCCGGCCGTCGCGGCAACCGCTTGCGAACCCAGCCGGAGAGATCCTGCAAACTCCCCGTGGGGCAGATCCAACCGCAAAAGACCGGGCCGTGCAGCAAGGTCACGGCGATGATCACGATGGGCAGGGCGAGCCAGTAGAAGGACTCGCTGTAGGCCGACCCCACCAGCGTCAGGCCGTAGAGTCCGTTGCGGATCATGCCGAACACGCCCAGACACGAATACACGACGTAGAAGAAGACCACGAACGACAGCGCCTGCACGAATCGCCGAATCAACTGCCGATGACGATGGGCATTGCTGATAACGAGGACCGCCAGGAACAGGAAGAGCAGCGTCGCCATCTCCACGCTGGTGCCGTCGAGCGACAGGAACGGCGTGTTGAAGACCTTGGCGAGAGGTGTGCGCTCCGGCTGCATGGCCCCTTAGCTTGCCTCTTCTGCGACGCATTCGCCCGGCTTTTCGACGCAGCGGTGGGCGCAGGCCGGCAATGCGACAATAGAGGACGGCTCCAGTCCGAGGAAGCGCGCCACGAACGGACAACGCGGTCGACCTTGCACTTCTGCCGCGCTTCCGCGTTGCACGATGCGGCCGCCCAGCATGATGGCGACGTGGTCGCCCAAGGCCGCAGCCTCCTCGCGACTGTGCGTGACGTGCAGGGTGGTCAGTCCCAGCTCCTTGTGAACCCTGGCCAGCTCCGTCTGCAATTCGAGGCGCGTGTTGTGGTCGAGCGCGCTCATGGGCTCGTCGAGAAGAAGCAGATCGGGCTTGATGGCCAGGGCGCGCGCCACGGCCACGCGCTGCGCCTCGCCCCCGCTGAGCGTGGCCACCGGACGACCGAGGATGGCACGCAACCCGAGACGCACGATCAAGTCGTCGACGGTGCGGTCCACCTCCTCGCGCGCGACCTTGCGCGCACGCAAGCCGTACGCGATGTTCTCGCGAACCGACTTGTGGGGGAACAGCGCGGCCTGCTGAAACACGAGCCCCATCTTGCGATGCTCGGGCGCCACCCCGGTCACGTCGCGGCCGTCCACGTGGATCCGCCCGTGCGCGGGCGCGAAGAAGCCCGCGATGGTCTGCAAGAGGACCGACTTGCCGCAGCCGCTCGGACCCAGGATGACCCAGTAGTCGCCCTTGTCGAGGTGCAGGGAAATGTCCCGCAGCGCGAAGTCGCCGAAGGTGCAGCGGAGGTTCGTCAGCTCGATCATGGGTGACGGCCTCCGCGCGGGCCGCGCAGGGCGAACGGCATCAGGGACTGCCCGAACTGCAACATCGCGAATACCCACAAGCAGATGATGAGCAGCAGAATGGCGATGGGCCGGCTTTCCGAGGCGCCGGCGCGCAAGAATTCCGTGTGGACCAGGACCGGCGCGGTGACCGGCGAGCTGGCGAAGAGCACGATGCAGCCAAATTCGCTGATGGCGCGCGCCCAGGCCAGCGTGGCGCCGACCATGATTCCGCGCGAGGCCAGTGGCAGCGAGATGCGCGCGAAGGTGGCGGCCGGCGACGCGCCCAGGCTGCGCGATGCCAGCTCGTACTGTAGCGGCACCGCCTCGAAGGCCGTCATCGCCGTCTTCACGAGAAAGGGCGCGGCCACGAAAACCTGCGCGATGACGATGCCGAGCAGCGAGCCCGAAATGGGCAACCCGAGGCTCTCGAACGCACCGCCGAGAACGCTGCCCGGACCGAGCAGCACGATCAGCGCCACCCCGGCCACCGACTGCGGAACCAAGATGGGGACGTCGACGATGGACTCGACCCAGCGCTTGCCCGGAAAATCGATGCGCGCCAGTGCATAGGCGAGCGGCACGGACCAGACTGCCAACACCACCGTGGCGATGGTCGAGGTGAGCAGGCTCAGCCAGATGGCGCTGGCCACGTCTCCTCGCATGAAGGTGCGCCAGAGCGTCTGCAAGGAATCCTGCATGCTCAAGTAGATGAGAGGAAAGAGCACCAAGGTCAGGGCCAAGAGGCCCCCACACAGACACAAGCGCGCGAAGCGCGAGGCTTTCCCGCGCGTCATCCAGTAGACCGAGTAGATGAGCGAGAGCGGAATGAAGGTTTCGAAGGCGAAGGGCTGCAGGATCACGAAGCAGAGAACGAAGATGGCGAAGAACCCGAGCAGCACCGGCGCCCCGAAGAACCCCGCGTAGGCGATGACCAGCAGGATGAAGAGCGGCGGCTTGTTCAGTACGGCAAGGATCAGCACGAACAGCGCGGAGTATCCGGCGACGAAGAGCAACACCGAGCGCGCCGAGCGCCGGCGCAGCACCATGGCCGCGGTGTAGAACACGAAGAGGTTGGTGAAGAACAGCGCCAGGTTCACGCCCAGCGAAAACGGCGACATGGGCGCCATGCCGATACCAACGTGAATCGCGGCCAAAACGACCGTCGCGACCGCCGCTTGGACCCAGGCGCGTTTCACGGCGTTGCCGCCTCGGCGGCGGGCGCGGCGGACAGCACGAGCGCCTGGAGCTCCGCGGGAAGGCCGGCGCACGCAACGCACCGGGCGGGCGAGACGGGGTGGAAGCCTCTGCGCTCGAACAAACGGCGGCCGGACTGGCCAAGCAAGAAGGCGACGAAGCGGCTGGCGGCGGCGGCATGGGGGGCACGGTTCGGAATGGCGAGGCCATAGGTCACCGGAGCGCCGACGATGCTTGCCTTGCCCTGCCCTTGTTTCATGCGGATCCCGACCTTGACGCGGGCATAGGACGCGGCCTGGTCCTGTCGGGACAGGTTGATCTCCGGCGGCAACGCCAGAATCTTGAGGTGGTGGTCCTCGGCGGTCGACCGAAAGAGGAAGGCGTAGTCGATGGCCCGCGATTCGAGCAGAGCCAGAAGCTCGGCCTCGTCGTGGACCACGTGATCCTTCGAACATTGGGCCTTCATGCGCTCGGATAGCTGCGCACCCGCGGGACCGTAGAGGCCTGATGTCTCGGCGAGCTGCCAGACCATCAGGGTCTGGTAACCGACCGGTGCGGTGTCGGGATCGGCCCGCCCGAGCCGAACGCCCTGGCGCGTGAGGATCTCGGGCCAGTTTTGCGCCGTGATCTGCTCCGTCCACTTGCTGTGATCCTTGTGGGCGATGACGATCTCGTTGGTCGCGAACACGGCGTTCCAGGTGGCGTGCGCAGGGATCATCATCTTGTCGATGAGGGCCGCATCGGCGACGGTCACGATGTCGGCGCGCATGCCGAGCTCGACCACCTTGCGTACGGCCACCTGCGAGCCCGAGGGCTCGAGGCGGACGCGTAGGTCCGGATTGGCCCTGTGGAACGCCTCGGCCGCGTCGCCCAAGACCGCCGAGAGGCTGCTGGCGTAGAAGACGACGACCTCGGTCGTGCGCGACTTGCAGGCGGAAAGCGTCGCCGAAGCAAGCAGGAACGAGAGCAGGCACCGACTACGCATGACGTTCACGAGGGTATCACCCCGCCGCTACAGATTCATGGTGAAGTACAGGTGCGGAAGCACCCTCGAGACAGGCGCGCAGGCGATGCCCGACATGCAGCCGAGATAGTCGTAGCTGAACTGCGCATCGAGATACAGCTTGTCGCCCAGGCGCCAGATCACGCCGGCGGCCGGCAGGAGCTCCCATGCCTCGAAGGCGCCAACGCCGCTGCCGAACCAGCGCGCGACGCCCGAGGTCTGGTAGATGTAGAGGGCCGAGACTTCAGGCAACGGGTAGATTCGGATCTGAAATTCGCCGTACACGGAGTACTTGGAGTGATCCGCGGGTAGATACTCGCCCGAATCGGCGCCCGCCGCGAAAGAGTCCGAGGTGCGCTCCAGCGTTCCCGTGGCGGTCGAGCGTGTGGTGAACGTCTGGTTCCAACGCATCAGCCACTGCAGGGTGCTCTGATAGCTTTCCTTGGTCCACCACGGACCGGCGTTCGAAATCAGCGTCGGGTCATTGATGCCCCGATCCTTGGCATAGTTGAGGAGAAGCGTAATGGGCGAGGTGAAGATGGGCCGGTAGACGATGCGGTTCTGCAGGATGGTGGTGGTCGCGCTCTCGTAGGGCTCGGGCTGAGCGTCGGTCGAGGTGGTCGTGACACGGTAGCGCTGATAGAGCTGCATCTCCAATTTTCGCCCCCCCCACACTTCCAGCACCACGAAGTCGTAGACGCGGCCGTAGGTGGTTTTGTAGCCGGTGACGGTCTGCTCGCTGTCACCGACCGCGACGCTGGGGGAAAGGGCGAGCGGGGCAAGCTTGGCGAACCACTGTCCGGGGTAGATGCCAAGCCCCGCGCCGATCGACCCCGTCACCGTCACCGTTGGGGCTTGAAGAGCCAGGGGCCCCGGCCCGACCGGCGTGATGGCCGAGCCCGCGGGCCCCGTGTTGGCCCACTGGTTCACGCTCAAGACGCCTGAGCCTGCGGCTGCAGGCGCGCCTGCTGGCGTGGCACTTGCAGCCGCGCCAGGGGCGATCGGGGCCGTACGATTGTCGTCGTAGATCAGGTTGTAATTCAATTGCGGCACGAGGCCGGGGATGATCCGGCTTTGCGCGCCGGAGGTGAGCTTCCCAGTGGTAGAGACTGCGCCAGAAGGGGCTGCCGGGATCGAGTTGCCGGCCGACGTCGCGCGAGCGATAGAGCGCGTAGATGGACTCGGTCGCGGTGGGTGAGAGCTTGCCCTCGAAGCGCATCAATCGCACCCGATCCTCATAGGCGTATGTGCCATTCTCGTCGGTCTCGCCTTGCGAGAGACTGTAGAGCGCCCGAATATTGAATTTCTTGAGATGGGTGAAAGAGAGCGCGGGCGCGAGATCGTAGTCTGTTTGCAGGGAGCCCTGCAAACGATGGGTCTGAAAGCCGTTGGGATTGTCGAGCTCGGTGCTGCCGAGCTGCAGGGTGGTGCCGGGCAGGCCGGCCTTGTTGAGCTGCACCCGTGCGATGGCATGTTGGAGCGTGCCCGTGCCTCCACTTCCGTCAGGCAGCCAGGCACGTTGCCGGGTGAACAGCGCGGTAATCGGCAACCACGCCACGGGATAGCCGGTGACGTTGAAACGGGTCTCGTCGCGCAAGGTCCCCAGTCGCGCATCGTTCCAGGTTCTCGTCGAGGGATCGACGGGGGTCGGCGTGGTATGGCCAATGGGCGTCCACCCTTCCGAGTTCAGTCGGCCGGACAGCATGCCTTCGAGGGTCGGGCTGGATAGACGCAGAAAGGCCATTCCGGCCAAGCCGTCGGGTCGCGGGCCGGTCGAATCGTGCGAGCCCGCCATTTCGGCGTAACCGGTCATAAGCCCGCCCTCGCCTACCTTCGTCTGATAGCGACCATCGAGCGCCCCGGTGGTCAGGTGCAAGGCCGGGCTGATGAGATTGCCGTTGGCATCCCGGGTGTCCGACATCTGTTGCAGCTCGACAGCGCGCGCACCAATTTCCATGCCGCTGACGGGCGAGGCGGCAACTCTCGTGGCCACCATCCATTCCTTGAATTGATCGCCAAGGCTCGCACCGGCCTGCTTGCTGCGATTGAGAATCTCCATGGTGAAGGTCTTGATGTAGGCCAGCGCCGCATCCGAACGGTCGTCGATGGACACCTCGATGACGTACTGATCGACGACGGCCTCGGCCGCGTAGGCGCTGGGCAAGCCCATGTCCACGACCGCGTTGACCGTGCCGTCGGGCAGCGTATTGAGTGTCAGGCGCGAGACCGGCAGATCGAATTGATAAAGGGATTGTGCGAAGTCCGCGGTGCCCATGTTGTGGATGGCGACCTGGATGCTGCTGCCGCCTTGCTGGTAGGTGGCGTACACGCCGCTAATCCAACCCCGATCGATGTACTTGGGTGCGCCGCCGTCAATTTGGTTGTAAAGGGCGGTGTCGCTGCTGACGATGGTGGGCGTTCCGGAAAGCGCCCAATTTCCGATTTCATTGGTCACCGGCAGCCTGGAGGACAAGGAAAGATTTCCCAGGTCCTTCTTGGGTACGAGGTCGTGCTCGTACTCGACCGTGATGACGCTCAGATCGTCGATGCGCTCGGGATTGAGGAAGAGCAGTTGCCCGGCGGTGTAGACGATGGTGTAGTCGGTCCCGTTGTTGAGCAACTCGCCGTCCACATAGACCCTGTCGGTTCCGGGCAGAATGTACTTCTGCGAGAGTTGATAGGTCTCTTGCCGCGGACCGGTGATGAAGTCGCGCACGACCTGCCCGCGACGAAAGCCTGCGTCGGCGGTCATGCTCACCTTGGGCTCGGCCCCCGGGGTGGCCAAGCCCACATGGGCCCCCTGGAGCAGGAGCTGCCTCTCCAACCCTTCTTCCACGTAGCGATACTTCAACTTGTCTTCGATGCGCACGTCGCGTACGACATCGTTCTGGTTGCCGAGGTACTCGATCTTGTATTGCAAATCGCGAATTCCACTCGCGTTGAGCTGACCGTAGTCGAGATACACGGAGCCGTTGAAGGTCCGATCCTTGTCGAGCTGCTGTCCGAAGCCAAAGCCGCCCGTGGCATTGGCATACTGGTTCTCGGAATCGGGCGTTCCGTGAAGGAAGCCAGGACCCAGATGGACGTTGTTGTAGGGCATTTCCGAGTCGAGCTGGCCAAACACGCGCGCCGTGGTCCTATTGCCGCTGCCGGCCTTCACCTCTATCTTCCGATCTGTCCACTGGTCGAGCTGGATGTTGTACATCTCGGCCGAGTCGGGAAACATGACGGTGAAGAAACCACCCTGGGTCAGGGTGCCCGTCGAGCCCTCCTGATGGGTGAGTCCCTCGGCCGCCGTCCACCGACGAATGGCCAGCGAGGTGCGGCTGTATTGCAGGACCTCTTTGTCGGTGGTGATATAGACGTAGGAGCTGGTTGGCTCGACGCCGACGATCATCTTGCTGCCCAGCGCGGATTGCTGAGGAAAGGGAATGATACTGTCGCTGGCGTCTTGGAACTGGTAGAGGCCGTTGTCGGTTCCGAGCCAAATGTCGGCGCCGTCGACCGACATCACGCGCAGTTGCTGCGCGCCCATCAGGGTCAGAGGGAAGTTGTTGAACACGCGTTGTTGAATGCGAAAACGCGACAACCCGACATCGGTGCGACACCACAGATCGCTGCCGACCTGAAACAGCTCGGCGACGTCGCCCGAGGCCATGCCGTCCACCTCGCCGAACGCGCGCAAGCCATCGACGTCGGGGCTGAACACGGCGATTCCGGCGTGGGTGCCGAACCAGACCTGCCGACCGATGGTGACAGCGTAGGTGACCGCCTTGTTCGGCAGGCCGTTGGTTTCGTCGTACAACTTGAGCGTGCGATCCGTCTTGCGGTAGCGCACCAGGCCCTTGTTGGTGCCGAACCAAACGTACTGGTCGTCGAAAGCGACGGTGCTGACCCGCTGGCTGGGAAGGCCGTCATCCATGGTCAGCTTGGTCGATCGCTGGCTGCCGGTCTCGAAACGGATGACCCCGTCGTCGGTGGCGATCCACAGGATGTTCTGATCCACGACCAGCTTGTTGACGGTCGCGCCCGCCGAAAAGACAGTCCAACGGTCGAGGGTCTGAAAGATGAACTTGTCGTCCTGCGCGATCCAGATGCCATTGACGGGATCGACGGCAATTTCAGGAGTGCGGCCCCACGATGGAGCCGCGTACGCCAGCGCCACCGCGGCCACGACAAAGACCGCGCGTTTCATGGATACGCGCTACGCGTTGACTTTCTTGACTTTCATCTTGGCGATGTCGATTTCACCAAGGCCAGCCTTGCCTGCGAGCTCGATGTAACGCACTTCCGCCGGGGTCATGATTTTGTTGTTGAACTTGGCCACGGTGAGGCCGTAGGCGTCCACCGACACGACCTTACGGCCGGCCACCATGCGTCCCGGCGTCGCGGTGTCGCCAGGTCCCGCCGGGCCATTGGTCAGCAGCGCCCGTGTGGCATCGAGAATGGTCAGATTGGGGACGATCACGCGTCCCAAGTCGGCGACCGCCTGGTGCAGCTCCATCGCGGTGTGGAAGGCTTGGCGGTCGAAAATGAGCCCCATGTGGTTCTTGAGCCCGAGGGAAACCCCGGCCTGGTAGTGCGCCTTGGCGGCAGGCACGTTGATGAACACATCGGCCGAAAGTATCGCCTTGGCGACCTCGACCGACTTCAGCGTTACCCCACCTTTCACATCGACTTTCTGGAAATCCCCGGCGCCGCTCAGCAGCTTGACCTTCGCCGCCGGCAGCGCGGCCATCGCGGCCGTCAGCCCGCAGCGTTCCAGACACTTCTCACCTTTGGCTTGGGGAAATTCCAGGATCAAGACCTCTTTGGCCTTGGCATCCAGGCAGGCCTTGGCAATGGCCACCACGGTCTCGGGATGGGTGGTGGTTCCCCAGGCCGGCGGGTTCGCAAACGCCGCGTTGGGCTTGATGACGACAAAATCGCCCTTCTTTACGAACTTCGAGATGCCCCCGAGCCCCGCCAGCGCAGCCGCGACCATCTTCGCGGGATCGCTTCCCGACACGTCGACGATGTCAGGGGTGCTGCCCGCGGCAAAGACCCGGCCGTACTTCAGGGCCGCGGCCGCTGCGATCGAGCCACCTACGAAGCTACGTCGAGAAATGACTTTCATGGCGGGATTCCTTATCGGTTGTGACTGCGCCGAACGCCGTCGTTGAGAAAGCCCATGCCCCACTCCGACCGCGGAGAATTGTATCAGAGCGCGGAAGATCTATGTGCTAATCTTCATCCGAATTTCCGAATTTCGGATTTTCCAGTTTTCGTTCCGCGGGAGGCAAGAACACATGGCGGACAAGCCAGGACTGACCCGACGAGAAATATTGGCCGGCGCGGCCAGTGCGGCAGCGGCGGCGTCCCTGGGTGGTGTGGCGGGCTGCTTCCCCGACGTCGGCGGCACCTGGCCCGATGCTGCGGTTGCGTCGACCTGCGGTTGCAGCCCACCCGACGGCGGTATCGTCGCGGAGGAGCGATCCTCCGGCCCGATGACAGGAGCCTCGACCGTCGTCACCATCCAACGTGACGACAGCATCGACGCCACCGGCAAGAGCCTCGCGCAGCCTCAGCTCGACGTGGTCGCAGAGATGGTCGATGCGGTTCTATCGACTCTGGCTGGCGGCGCTGCCAACCCATGGTCGGTTCTTCTGCCGAATATCGGCACATGTACGCGGATCGGCCTCAAGGTCAATTGCCTCAATTCGCATTTCCCGACATCGCCGGCGCTGGTTCGAGCCATCATCAAGAACCTGCAGACTCACACCGATGTCTGCCCCGGCAATATCATCGTCTGGGATAGGCAGCTCGACGAATTGAAGGGTGCCGGGAAGTATACCGACGAGCATTTGCAGGGTGCGCAACTGCTGGGCACCGTCGTAACCCTCAAGGACTGGCACGGCCCGCGCTATTCCGACCAGTTCTTCGGAACCTTCCAAGGCTTGACCCCTCGCCTTTCGCGCATCCTGACCGAGATGACCGACGTGACCATCAATTGCCCGGTGCTCAAATACCACAACCAATCCGGCATCACCGTCGCCCTGAAGAACATCTTCGGCATCATCGACATTCCGGGCAGCTTCCACACCGACAAGGCCAACGGTATCGACCTGCCGACGGCCTTGCCCGCCCTCTACAACATCCCGCAGATCCGCAACAGCATCAAGCTCACGATCGTGGACGCATTGCAGGCCGTCGCAGTGGGTGACACAGCCTCCCCTGTCGACCGTTTTCCGGGGCGTATCTTCGCATCCATGGATCCCCTGGCCTTGGATCGTTACGCCTTGGATCTCATCAACCAGCTACGCACTACTCCCTTTCACAATCAAAAACCTTCCGACGCCGTCGCCGCAGACATCACAGTCTGGCTCGACGGCGCCCACCAGCTAGGCATCGGGACCAAGGACTACACCCTGGTCGCCCTGGCGGCGGATGGCACCCCGGCCATCGATGGGGGCGCCACCATCGATAGCGGCGCCGCTGACGAGGCCGACCCGATGGGGTGAGATCAGATCTTCGCCGCAACCGCCGAGGCGAAGGCGAATGCCTCCGCCTTGGTGGCCGCGTTTTCCGGTGGCGTGTAATCGGGCGGAGGGCTGTACGATGGACCGACGCTCACCTCGACGTAGAAGTTGCCCTTGTAGAAATTGATCCACCAGTGATCCCCCGTGTTGGCGATACGAGAATCGGTTCCGACCTCTGGAGAGGCTCGGCTCAGTCCAGGTTTTCCCGACGTAGAGCGAGGCACTGAGCAGCGAGGAGTAGAGCCCCGATACTTGGGTTGCGTTGGGCATCTGCAAAACATAGAGCGTTAGGGTGGCCCCTTTCGGGAAGTACTGGTCCGGGGCACCGCTGGTGGTGTCTGCCGTGCTGATGCTCGTGTTCAGGTAGTTCATCCAGGCAAATTGCACCGGGGTGCTGGGGGCTGCGAAGAAGTCGGCCGAGGCGCCATCGATGAGCGCGCCGGTAGCCGCTTCGGTCGTGGCAGTGGCAGGTCCGTTCGTGAGATGCGAATCGCTGTTGTCGAATGCCCATCCCCCAACCGCGTTGCTCGCGAGAATGAGATCCAGCGCGCTGGAGGCGCCGCCCCCGCCGCCGCTGCTGCCGCCGCCTCCACAACCCGAAAGCACGGCACCCAATCCAAGTGCGGTGCACGAAATCATAGAGCCTAGACGAGTCATCGTATCCTCCTTCGCTGGAACCAGTCGGCCTTCTGCCAGGAACATCCCCGGCCGAGCGAGGTCATTATCCACACCTCACTGCGATACCGCAATTCCGGAATTACGCTGCGGTCGGCCTTGATCGGCATGCCGTTCCCGACATACCCTCTTCGCAGTCCCGTGCGCATCCTCGTCTTCGCAGTCCTGGCCGTGATCCCGCCGACCCTCATCGGTACCCTTGTCTGGCAAGGCCACAAGGCGCCGCCCGTCGAGCACTCGCCCGCGTTGGCGCGCCCGAGCGGGCAAGAGGCGGACGCTGCCCTGCGCGCGCTTTTCGAGCCGGCTCCCACGGGCGCGAGGGTCAAGGAGAAAGTCGCGCTGTACGACGAGAAGGGCCTCTTCGACTACATCGACGGCGCCGCGCCCATCTTCATCGAACGCCACTTCCGCAAGTTGGCCGCTGCCGAGATGGCGACGCCCGAGGGTAGCGACCTGGTGTGCGACGTGTACGACATGGCCACACCCGAAAATGCCCAGGCGATTTTCGACAAAGAGAAATCCGCCACCGCCAAGTTCGTGGAAGGCTGGCCCGAGGCCATCGTCGGCCCCATGTCGTTGGTATTTCACCACGGCCGCTACTACACCAAATTGACCGCCTTCGATGCCAAAGCCGAGGCAGCGTTGCCGGTGGTGGCGCGTGCGCTGAAGGAGAAGATGAAATGAGCAACGGCGATCCCCCGCGCCCTGGCGACGTCGTGCCCGAGGCGCGGCTGCGCGAAGGTGGCAAGAACCCGGACGGCATGGGTGAAGGGGACGGGATGAATCGGCGCGCCCTGTTCCGCGTGGGGCTCACCGCCGCCATGGCCGCCGGATCGGTGGCCCTGGGGCTCGGGCTGAGCGCTCGCGACCACCACGGCAAGAGCAAGACCCTGCCCAAGTTGAAAGATCACCGCGTGCAGAAGATCCAAGGCACGGTGGAGATGGCCATCGCGCGCGGGTCCGATGCTGCGGCCAATGTCCGCCGCGCCGTCGAGGCCATGGGCGGCATGGGCCGCTTCGTGAAACGCGGCGAGCGCGTGGTCATCAAGCCCAACATCGGTTGGAACCGTCTGCCCGAACAGGCCGCCAACACCAATCCCGACGTGGTGGCCGAGGTGGTGAGATTGGTCGCCGCGGCCGGCGCCGGCAAGATCTGGGTCACCGACGTCTCGGTGAATACCCCCGAACAGTGCTTTGCCCGCTCGGGCATCGAGAAGGCTGCCAAGGCCGCCGGTGCCACCGTGGTGCGGCCCGATGCCCCAGCGTTTCGCGAGGTCGACGTGGCGGGCAAGCTGCTGCGCACGGCCGACGTGCTGTTCCCCTTCGTCGAGGCCGACCGGGTGATCAACATCCCCGTGGTCAAGCAGCACGGCCTGTCCGGCGCCACCATGGCCATGAAGAATTGGTACGGCATGCTGGGCGGCCAGCGCGTGAAGCTGCACCAAAACATCCACCTCTCCATTGTCGATCTGGCCTCCATGATCAAGCCCACCCTCACGGTCATGGACGCCACGCGAATCCTGCTGGCCAACGGTCCCACCGGCGGCAGCCTGGCCGACGTGAAGGAGATGGACACCATCGCGGTCAGCTGCGACGAGGTCGCCCTCGACGCCTTCGGCGCCGGGCTGCTCGGTCTGTCGCCCGCCAGCCTCGGGTTCATCGTCGAGGGAGTGAAGGCCGGCCTGGGCACGTCCGAGTGGCGAAGCCTCAAGACCGTGGAGCTGGGAGGTTAGCCATGTTCCTCTGGTTGCGCCGGGCATACCAAGCCGTCTTTTTCGCCTTCTTTCTCTTCCTCGTCTTCGCCACGACGTCGCACTTCATCCGCGGCTACGACGTCCCGTGGTTCCTCGAGCTGGATCCGCTGGTCGCGCTCACCACCGCGCTCGCCTCGCACGCCCTGCACCATGCGCTTTTGTGGTCGCTCCCGCTCATCGTGCTGACCCTGGTGTTCGGCCGCTTCTTCTGCAGTTGGATGTGCCCCATGGGGGTGCTCCACCATTTCCTCGGCTTCCTCGGCCGCAAGCGCAAGGTCTTGCAGCGGGTCGAGCAAAATGCCCCGCGCACGTCGCACAAGATCAAGTACGCCGTGCTGGCCGTGATGCTGGGACTGGCCGCGGCCGGCAGCGTGCAGATCGGGCTTCTCGATCCCATCGCGTCCACCTGGCGCGGCCTGTCCGTCTCGGCCCTGCCGGCGGCCAGCAACACCGCCTTCGGCCTCTACCAGGGCGAGCGCCACTTCCAGTGGGGAACGCTCGTCACCATCGTCTTCTTCGGCGCCTTGGCGCTCAACTTCGTCTACCCGCGTTTCTACTGCCGCGTGCTGTGTCCGCTCGGCGCGTTTCTGGGACTGCTGTCCAAGTTCTCGCTCTTCCGCATCAGCAAGGACTTGAGCCGCTGCAACGAGTGCGACGTGTGCGGCGCCGACTGTCAGGGCGCCGCCGATCCGCAGGGCACCCTGCGCGCCACCGAGTGCATGGTGTGCCTGAATTGCACCACCAGCTGCAAGCGCGGCGGCATCGCCTACCGCTTCCTGCCCAGTCTCAAGCTGGCGAAGGTCGAGACCGATCTGTCCCGCCGCAAGTGGCTCACCGCGGGCGTGGCGGGCGTGGCGGCGGTTCCTCTCATGCGTGCCTCCGACGGCGTGGATCCGCGCCCCAACCCCGCGCGCATCCGTCCACCCGGCGCCCTCGACGAACCCGACTTCCTCGCCAAGTGCCTCAAGTGCGACGCCTGCATGAAGGTGTGCCCGACCGGCGGCCTGCAACCCGCGCTCTACGAGGCAGGCCTGGAGGGCTTCTGGTCGCCCATCCTGATTCCACGCATCGGCTACTGCGAAAGCAGCTGCACCCTGTGCGGACAGGTCTGTCCTACCGGGGCCATCACGCACCTCAAGGTGGCGGACAAGGTCGGCGCCATGCCGGCCAAACCGCCCGTGCGCATCGGCTCGGCCTTCTTCGACAAGGGCCGCTGCCTGCCCTGGGGCTACGGCACCGAGTGCATCGTGTGCGAGGAGGTTTGCCCGACCTCGCCCAAGGCCATCTACTTCAAGGTCGAAACCATCACCGCCCGCGACGGCACACAAAAGACACTGAAATTCCCCTATGTCGACCTCGACCACTGCACCGGCTGCGGCACGTGCGAAAACCGCTGCCCGGTCGTGGATCGCGCCGGCGTACGCGTCAGCGCCGCCAACGAGAGCCGCACCCCCAAGAGCAGCATGTCGCTCACCGGCGGGCGGATCTAGCTCTGCTGGCCCTTTCCAGTCGGAAGCTTTTCCAGTTCCTCGACGTCGGCCAGATCCTTCGCGCGGCCGGAGGCGCGCTTGTTCTTGAGCAACGCTGCCCGTCCGATGATTCGCACCGGGACACCATCCAGGTGGGAGAGCTGGGCACCTGCCGAGGCCTCGCCAAAATCGACCCCGCTGATCCCGGTCAGAATGTCGATACGATTGGGCGGGCGGCCGAGCTGAACGACCTTCCCAGGCTGCGAGAGGATCGACTCGACGTCGCTCAGATCGGAAAAGCCGAAAGCTCTCAACACGGCCAGCACGCGGACTGCGTTATCGGACGTCGAGCGGATGAACAGATCGATGTCTCCGGTGAAGCGCGGATAACCGTGGTATCCGACGGCGTGGCCCCCGACCACGACGTAGTCAACGCCGTGGGAGTTCATCAATGCGATGAACTCTTTCAAATCTTTCTGCAGCTTCACCGTAGGTACTCAGGTAGCGGTCCACCAATTCGACGACCATGTCCAGGCGCTCCTGCGGCGAGAGCGAGGCGTAGTACCGCCGATCAGCCTCATCGGCCTCGGTCGGGTCTTGGTAGGTTCGCAATGAACGTTCCACTCGGGAAGGATACCACGGGGTGCTTCCGCTGGCGCGCCAGCGTCCGGGGGCCGTCCCGTGCTTGGTCGTCTACCTCGATCCTACAGCTTTTCGTGGGTGCAATCGCAGTAGGGCTTCGTCGCCGACTGCTTGCAGCCGCACAGCTTGACCTCGCCGGGTTCGGTTTGAGCGACCTTCATGGGCGAGTGCAGGGTGCCTCGGTGCGATCCGTCGCAGTAGGGCTGCCGCTTGGACAACCCGCAGGCGCACCAGTAGTAGTCCCCGCGCGCCAGCTTGACGACGTAGGGCAGCTTGTTCGTACGAACGAGATCGCTCACAGCGCAAGACCCAGGATCATGAATCAGTCTGTCACGCCGTTGGCGAGAGGCTAGCCGCCACCGTTGGGCGGCAGCGTGACCCCGCAACCGGAAGCGCTGCAGGCGGCGGTCTGCAGGGCGGTGACGCAGGTCTGGACAGGACCGTTGCCCCCGTTCTTGTTGAAGCACTCAGTAGGGCAGTTGCCCGTGCACGGGTAGCCAGCCTCGATGCAATCTAGCACCGCCTGGCATTCCGCCGCTTTGGACGTCGAATTGTCCTTGCATGCGCTGCATGGAGGAGCGCTCCCACAGGCGTAGCCATTGGCGATAAGCTGGCTCAAGCAATTTCCCGCCGAATCGGGTGGCGGCATGGCGGCGTCGCGCGTGCCCGAGATTCCACCTGTCGCAGCGCCGCCACCTCCGCCTGTGCCCTTGGCCGCGTCGCCGCTGCCCGCACCGCCGGTGCCGAACAACGCCCCCCCTGTGCCCGGCAGGCGGCCGTCCGTGCCAGCACGGCCGTCCGGCGAGGCTGCGCTGTCGCGGCCGGCATCGGCACCGAGCCTGCCGCCGCTGCCGGAGCTGCCGCCCGTCCCAACCCTGCCGCCGCTGCCCGTCTTGCCGCCGGTGCCCACGGCCGACGAGCCGCCCGCGCCAGTGCGGCCGCCCGTGCCGATCTCGCTCGTGCCACCCGTATCCGTCGTACCTCCCACTCCCGCCGAGGTCGAGCCGCCCGTGCCCTCGGTATAGCCGGGAAGCTTTGCATCCGGCGATGGCCCACATGTAATCGTAAATGCTACCATTGCAAGCAGGGCTAGCGACCGCATGGCTCTATTAGACCTCATTTCATACACAAAGGGGAAACCGCCCCTTGGTGGTATGTGATGATTGGCACCTTGAACCGTCATGCCACTAACGCGAAAAAGCCTCTGAGCCATGCCATAGTGTTGGCGACTCCGACAAAGGCCATGTTCATGAAGTCGAAATTCGAAAAGCTCGCCCTACACTTTGGATTGCTCCTCACCTTGGGCTGCGGCGCGCGCAGCACGCTCGATACGCTGGACGAAGAGCCCATCGTTGCAACGGGTGGCGTGGGCGGCGTTCTCGGCAGCGGCGGGCAACCCGGCACCGGCGGTATTCACGGCAGCGGCGGGCGACCCGGCACGGGTGGGATTCCAAACGTGGGCGGCACCGTGGGCGGATTCGGCGGCATGGGTCCGGGCGGATCCTCCATGGGCGGGAGCAAGGGTGGCGCGGGTGGCAGCGGCCTGGGCGGCCAGGCCGGCGGGAGCAAGGGTGGCGCGGGTGGCAGCGGCCTGGGCGGCCAGGCCGGCGGGAGCAAGGGTGGCGCGGGTGGCAGCGGCCTGGGCGGCCAGGCCGGCGGGAGCAAGGGCGGCGCGGGCGGCAGCGGGCTGGGGGGCCAGGTCGGTGGAAGCAGGGGCGGCGCGGGCGGCTCGCTCGCGACCGGAGGGCGCATCGGCGCCGGGGGCAGCACCGGAGGGTCGGCGGGAGCCATCGGCCCTGATGCTGGCTTCGGGGGCAGCGGCGGAGCGATCGGCAGGGACGGCGGGCTCGACGTGCGGACCGGAGGCGCGGGTGGAAACGCGGATTCGGGCGCCGACGGCAGCACCTGTCCGGGATTGGCCAGCAACGAAGAATTGATCGACGACCTGAACGACGGCGATCGCTTCATTCCCTCCGTCAACGGCCGCGCCGGCGCGTGGTCCGACAGCCACGACGACAGTCCGAACGCCAAAATGTATCCCGACCCCAACACGGGCTTCGCCCCGACCGACACCGGAGATCCGTGCCGCAAATACGCGGCCTACGTCGCCGGCGGCGGCTACGTCCTGTGGGGCGCCAACGTCTGGTTCGGGCTCGGCAGCCCCTACGATGCGTCCAAGTACAAGGGCATCAGCTTCTGGGCCAAGGTCGACGCAGGCACCTCATCGGTGGTACGCGTCGCCTTCCCGGACAAGGACACGCAGCCCGACGGCAACATCTGCCAGCCCGGCGTCTCGACGGGCCCGACGGCGTGCTACGATCACTACGGCTATCGCGTTACCCTGGACTCGACGTGGACCAAGTACACGGTGATGTTCAGCCAACTTGCCCAGGAAGGCGGGGGGCAAGCGGGGACGGCCTTCGACCCGTCCAGTCTGTACCAGGTCCTGTTCCAGATCCCCGTGGGCGCCAACTTCGGGATCTGGATCGATGACGTCGCGTTCACGTTTTAGGGTATTCGGCGGTCACGGAAAGAGCATGATGGCCGAAACGCAGTACCTGAAGGCGACGTAGCTCATTCCAGACGAGAATTGCAGGTTGAAGGTGTCGACCTGCTGGAAGTCATCGAGGGTGTCGCCCTTGTCGAACCAGCACTCCGACTTGAACATGGACGGCCGCACGACCTGGCCGGATTTGTAGTTCTCGACGCAGTAGATGCGTTCGAGGGGATCGCCCTTGAGGTGCGCGTTCAGACGGTAGCTGGCGGAGCGGCCGCGGAACTCGACCGCAATCCCACGCGCGGCCTCGTCCCCCCAGGCCTTTTGGTCGGCGCGCGTGTGCCAGCCGATGGCCACGCCCCAATTGCGCCCCCAGTTGCACTGCATCTGCGGCATCCCTTCGTTCACGCAGGACAGCCCCGCCACGGTTCCGCTGGTGCACAGAAGGCCCGACTCGGGCAGAAGATGAGCCCTGCCCTCCCACGAGCTTGGCGAAGAGAAGGACGTGCCCTCGCCGCTCGCGATCCAGGTGGCCCCGGTGAAGCCGTTCGCCAATTGTCCGGTTTCGCCGATGACCACGCGTAGGCTCGTCGGCGTGGTCTGGGCGATTTCCGTGGGCTCGGACGGAAGCGCGGAAGGAGGCGGCGGCAAGGTGGACTCGGGTCCCCTGGACGCAGCGGGCGGGACGGCATTGAGCGGCGGCTCGGGTGGGGGTGCGAGCGCTGCCGCGGGCTCGGATCGGCTCGACTCGGTCGCGTGTGCGAGGCGGCGTTCGGCGCGCGCGACAGGCTCCATCCGTTTGCGCGGCGAGGCCGGGGGAAGGGGCGGACGCGCTTCGTGCGCGCCAGCCGATTTCGGCTCGCGTGGCAAGGCCGGCGCGGTCGCTTCGCCGGCCTCTTCCGTCGCCAAAGCCCGCTCGTTCGCAATCTCGAAGGTGCCACCAACCAGATCCGCGTTCACGGTCTGCCCTGCATGCACACGCGTATCCGGGGGAATCGGGCCTCCCCCGACGCGTACCTCTCCCTCCTGCATGGCAAGGCGGAACTGTCCGCGGTGCCGGGACCACAGCACACCGAAGCGCGTGCCCGTCACGTCCACCCGGAATGGCCCGGCGAGCACCGCCCAACGTGCCTTCGCGCGATGGACCACGGCCAAGTGCACCTGGCCTTCGTCCAGATTGATTTCGGCGCCACGCCCGAAGGGCAGCATTCCCAGGCGAAAGCGCGCGTCCTTCTCGACCGCCACGCGGCTGCCATCCTCGAACGCGATGCTGCCACCGCGGTTGGCCGTGGTCTCGAAGTTGCCGTCGGCGGCCAGGGTACAACCCTGCAGGCGATAACCAAGCGGTCGCCGCGCCACCAGCCAGCCGACCACGCACAGGGCTAGCGCGGCGCATGCGGCGAACGCCGCCCAGCGAAGCCGGCGCGATGGCCCACGCCCGACTCCGTCGAGACGCCGTTCAATCTCGGCCCACTGTCCGGCCCCTGGAGACCGCGCCTCCACGGGCACCGCGATCCCCGCAAGGTCGCCCAGACGCTGGCAGTCCGCCTCGGCGGCCACAGAGGTTTCGCGTTTGTCCTTCACGTGTCCCTCCCTTGCCCGAGCGTGCCCACGTACTCCCGCAACACCGGACTCGATTCGAGACGCGCGTCCACCCGCGCCACCAGCCGCGCCACGCGGCGCTTGGCCGTGGAGAGGCTCATGGCGTGCACCGCCGCGACCTCGGCAAGCTCCATCTTCTCCACGAAACGCGCGACGAAGAGCGAGCGAATCTTCCGCGCTCAAGGTGCCGAGCAATCGGTAGAGCGCCCGCGCCTCCTCCCTGGCCTCGCCCTGCCCCGGAAGCTCTGGCGCCGCCGGCAAGACCTCTTCGGGCACGAGCCCGACGATGGCGCGGATGCGCCGCCGCCGAACCTCGTTGCGCGCCACGCCCAGGGTGACGCTGACCACGAACCCACGCAACGCAGCCGGTTCGCGCAACTCATCCAACCGTTTGAAGATGCGCAGGAAGGCTTCTTGACAGAGATCGGCGTAGTCGGGGCCCGGCCCGAGAAACCGCCGCGCCAGGCGCTGGACCAGGGCGGCGTATTTGGACCAGATGGCGAAACACGCGCGGCGGTCGCCGGCCCGCGCCGCGCGCACCAAAGCCTCGTCAGAGGAATCCGACGCGGAAAGGAATGCCTGAGGCAGCGGCGGCGAGACGGCCATCGTGGAGAGTGCGACCTGCATGCCATCCTGCCGGAAAGAGGTCCTCAGTACAACACGGTGGCGGGAGGGCAAACATTACAATGCGCAGGACGCCATCGAATTTTCCTTGGATCGCGGTCGTGCTGCATCGCTAGACTCCTGTGTCCGTTCAAGAGTTGCTTCCCTTTCGACAAAGGTCAGAAATCTTTCCGCCCCGAAGGTTCATCTGAGAGTCCATGGGTTCCTTCACGAAGATTCGCACCGACCTCGGCACCCTCGCCATTGGTTTCAACGAGCACGGCATTTCGCGCGTGCTGCTCCCCAGCCCCGACTGGAGCGACCTCGAAACCGCGGCTCTGACCCGCGCCGGGCTACGGATCGAGGCACGCCCTCCGCGGGAGGTCGCCGAGGTCGCGCTGGCGCTCAAGGCGCATATCGGCGGCGCGGCCCAGGACTTCTCGGGCGTGGGGCTCGACACCAGGGACGCCCCGCCCTTCTTGCTGCGCGTGCAGCGCGCCGCCCAGGCCATCCCATCCGGCGAAACTCGCACCTACGGCGAGCTGGCCGCGGTGGTCGGCTCGGCGGGCGCGGTCCGTGCGACGGGGCGAGCCATGTCCACCAATCCCTGGCCCATCATCGTGCCCTGCCACCGTGTCTTCTCGCATTCCGGATTCGGCGCATACTCGGCGGGCAGCGGCGTACCCACGAAATTGCGCCTGCTCTGGCGCGAGGGCTATCGCGGCCGCACATCGAACGTGACCTTCGACGAGCACGCGGCGGTCGCACACCTGAAAAGCGCCGATCCTCGCCTGGGCAAGCTGATCGACCGCGCGGGACCGTTCACCCTGCAGGCCGCCGCCCCCAAGACGCGCGGCGGCCCGAAGCCGTTCGCGGCGCTGGCCCGCGCCATCATCGCGCAGCAGCTCTCCGGCAAGGCGGCGGCCACCATCTACGTTCGCGTGGCCGCGCTGCTGGGGCAAGACGAGCACGGTGCGCGAGAGGAAATCGACGACCCCGGGGCCATGCTGGCGCTGCCCCAAGCCAAGCTGCGCGGCGCGGGCCTTTCGCAAAACAAGGCTCTTGCGCTCTTGGATCTCGCGTTCCACGCCGTAGAGGGTCGTCTGCCCACGCGCGCCGAGATGGAAGCGATGCCCGACGCGGAGATCATCGAGCGACTGTCCCGGGTCCGCGGCATCGGACGCTGGAGCGCGCAGATGCTGCTGATGTTCTATCTCGGCCGGCCGAACGTCCTGCCGGTGGCGGATCTAGGCGTGCAAAAGGGCTTTGCCATCACCTACGGTACGCGCGGACTGCCCGGCGCCGAGGCCATCGAGCGGACGGCGCGGGCCTGGGCGCCCTACGCATCGGTGGCGAGCTGGTACCTGTGGCGCGCGGTCGAGATTGAACGGTATACGGCTTAGAGCACCGAACGCAATTTCCGGATTCTAACCACAGAGGACACAGAGAACACAGAGACGGAGGAGAAAGGAAGGGTTCGGATCGAGATTCGGAAGACCCTTGCTTTTCCGGGCCTCTGTGCCCTCTGTATTCTCTGTGTGAAAAAAGGCTTGTGCGCGCTCTGCATAGCGGCCTCGGCGGCGCCAGGCAATCCCTTGGATCAGGAGGAATTCAACCCGTTCGGTGCTCTAGATCTAGAGCGCCACCTTCAGGGCGGCGCCGAGGTCGGCGTACTTGAAGGCATAGCCGGTTTGCTCGGCCACCGTCGGGAGCACCCGCTGCGAATCGGTGAGGATCTCGCCCATCTCGCCGAACGCCAGGCGCAGCGCGAGCTTCGGTACCGTGAGAAACGCCGGGCGGTGCGCGGCCCGCGCGAGGGCGCGCGTGAAGGCGGCGTTCGTGACCGGTCGCGGTCCCACGGCGTTCACGGCGCCCTGGATGCGCCCGTCCTGACTGGCGTGCAGCAGGATGCCGACCACGTCGTCGAGGTGAACCCACGGCATCCACTGACTGCCGTCGCCAAGCTTTCCGCCAGCCCCCAGGCGAAACGCCGGGAGCATTCTCGCCAGTGCGCCCCCGCCCTTGGCCAGCACGATGCCGATACGCACGCGGACCACGCGCACGCCCAGGGTTTCCGCGGCCATGGCCTCGCGTTCCCACTCCGCGCACACGTCCGCGAGAAATCCTCGCCCGGCGGCCGAGCTCTCCGAGAGCTCGTCGTCGCCCCGATCGCCGTAGTAGCCGACCGCCGACGCCGACACGAGCACGCGCGGACGGCTCTCCAGGGCGGCGAGCCCGGCCACCAGGTTGCGCGTGCCGAGCACCCGGCTGTCGCGGATGCGGCGCTTCTTGTCCGAGGTCCAGCGCCCTTCGGCGATGGGCTCGCCCGCAAGATTGAAGACCACGTCCACGCCATCCAAGGCATCAAGGGGAGGTGGCCCGGCCTCGGGCAACCACGCATGCGCTTTGGCGGCGGCAAGGCTTTGCTTGGCGCGCTCCGGATCGCGGGTCAGCACCACCGCCTGTCCAAGCCGATCGAGTAGCGCCCTGCCGATGAGCCCCGTCGCGCCGGTCACCAGCATTTGAAGCTTTTCGCCTGGTTTCTCGACCATCACCCCGTACCGCGCAGATTGTGCGATCGCCCAAGGTGCTTGGCAAGCACGCGGCATCTCCCGTAATCCCGCGGCAAGCGTAGCGAAGCCGCGGAGCGCCTCGCGGAAGGGGTAGCCCAAGGGAAAATTGCTCGCCCAGGTCGGCCGACGAAGGGTGGTCGTGGCGGTGGTCGTGGCCGTGGCCGTGGCCGACGAAGATCACTCCGGCCACGGCCACGGCCACGACCACCGCCACGACCTCCCGCGCCTATCGCGGGATCATGGATCCGCGGCTTGACGGATGAGGGTGGCATGGGGATACTGAACGTCCGTCCAGGTCAGGCAATTCGCGATGTCAGGTTCTTCCCCAAAAAGGCCAGCCGGTCCCGCTAGCGCTCGCGCGCTTTGGGTCGGCACGTCCGGCTATTCCTATCCCGAGTGGATCGAGGCCGGGATCTATCCGCCGGGCACCAAGGCCGGCCAGATGCTGCCGCTCTATGCGCGCGAATTTCCGGTCACCGAGCTGAACTACACCTGGTATCAGATGCCGCGCGCCGAGGCGGTCGAGCGGCAGCGCGCTCTCGTGCCACCGGATTTTCTTTTTTGCGCCAAGCTGACCCGCACCCTGACCCACGAGATCGACGCCAAGGCCTGGCAGGGCGAGGCCGAGAAGTATCGCCTCGGCATCGCGCCGCTGGTCCAGTCGCACCAGCTGCGCGCCGTCCTGATTCAATTCGGCGCCAGCTTCGATCGCTCGCCCAAGCACCGGTCGTATCTCGGAGCGCTGCTATCCGAATTGCAAGGACTGCCGCTCGCGGTCGAGTTCCGCAACGCCTCGTGGGCGAAGGACACGGTGTTCGCCGAGCTCGAAAAGCGGCACGTCACCCTGGTCACGGTCGACGAGCCTGAGCTGCCCGGGCTCTTTCCCTCCCTCGACGTGGTCACCAACCCCGAGCTTTTCTACGTGCGCTTCCACGGCCGCAACGCCCTCGGCTGGCGCTCGAACAAGATGGCGACGCAGTTCGATTACGACTATTCCGACGGCGAAATCGAGGCGTGGATGGACAAGCGGCTGCGCCGCCTGCTCGAGGCGGCGAAAACCGGCGTGCTGTTTTTCAACAACCACGTGCGCGGCCAGGCGCCACGCAACGCGCGCCGGCTGGTCGAGCTTCTGCACAAGGCCGGCTTGCTGGCGGCGTAAGCGGGTGAGGAATGGAAGCGCGCACGATCATTCACCTCAACGTCGCGGACTTCGCGGTGGCGGTCGAACGCGTGCTCGACGCCCGCCTGCGCGAACGGCCGGTGGTCATCGCGCCCGAGGGCGCGAGCCGCGCCGCCGTGTTCGACATGAGCGACGAGGCCTTTCAACACGGCATCCGCAAAGGCATGGCCCTGGCGCGCGCGCGGCGCCTGTGCCGGGACACCGTGGTCATTCCTCCGCATGCCGATCGCTACGAACAGGCCATGCGCGACCTCTTGGCGCGCGCCCTGCCCTACTCGCCGCGCATCGAGATGACCGACAGCAACGGACACCTGTTCATCGACGCCACGGGAACGCACCGCCTGTTCGGCCCGGCCTACGACGTCGCCTGGCGCATCCGCAAGGCCGTGCGCAAAGAGCTGGGGCTCGATCCCATCTGGTCGGTGGCGCACAACAAGCTCTTGGCCAAGGTGGCCACCCGTGTGGTGAAACCGGCCGGCGAATACATCTTGGAAGAAGGACAAGAGAAGGCCTTCCTTTCGCCCTTGCCGGTGGCGCTGGTGCCCGGCCTCGACGAGGGCGACCTGGTTCGCTTGCGCGAGTTCCGTTTGGATCGCGTGGGCCAGGTGCTCGCGTGGACGCTGCCCCAGTTGGAAGTGGTGTTCGCAAGCCGCGGACAGCTCGTGTATGAATCCATGCGCGGCGTGGACGAATCACCCGTGTTGCCGGTGGGACAAGAACGCCCCGAGATCGTCGCCGACCACGATTTCGGCAACGACAGCAACGACGTCGAGACCTTGCACACGGCGCTGTTTGCGCTGATCGAACAGGGCGGACGCAAGCTGCGCCAGCGCCGCCTGGCCGCGCAAAGGCTCGCCATCGTGCTCGACTATTCCGACGGCGTGCGCGTGGCCAGGCAGGGTAGCCTCGCGCCGGCGTCGGCCAACGATCGCCGGCTTTTCGAGATGGCCAAGGGGGTGCTCGACCGCGCCTGGTCCCGCCGCGTGCGCATTCGCCACCTGCGCCTGTGCCTGGACCGCCTGACCTTCCCGCCCGCGCAGCTCGATCTGTTCGCCGACCGCGGCCAGCCCGTCCCCAAAGACGACCGGCTGATGCAATCGCTCGACGCGATTCGCGGCAAGTTCGGTATCAAGGCCGTGGCTTTCGGGCGTAATTGGGACACAAGAAATTGAACCACAGAGGACACAGAGAACACAGAGGCCGGAAAGAAAGGGGTTTTCCGGATCTGGATCCGAACCCCATCTTCCTCCGGTCCGATCTCCTGTGTCCTCTGTGTTCTCTGTGGTTTTCTTCTTCGGCCGTTCGACTGCTGAGGTGGCTCCTCATGGTCCCGCTGGTGGTTCGCTCGCACTGTTCCTTGATGTGGGGGACGTCGGCGCCGGAGCATCTGCCGGTGGCGGCGCGGCAGCACGGATACCGACGGGTTGCGCTCACCGACACCGACAATTTGTATGGGCTGTGGCCCTTCCTGCAGGCGTGCCGCGAGGAAGACGTCACGCCCATCGTGGGCGCCGAGGTGAGCGAGCCGGGCTCGCGGCGCCGCGTGGTCTGCCTGGTCGAGAACGACGACGGCTACCGCAATCTGTGCCGGCTGATCACGCGACGGCACTGCAACAAGGATTTCTACGCTGACTGCGCGACGTGCCCGCCCTCGCGACCGGGCTTTACGTGCTTGGTCCCCAGCTGCGGATCTGCTCGCGCCGCTGCACGAAGCGGGGGTCAACCGTGGCCGCGGCTCTGCCGCGCCGGCCATCGCCAAGCGCGGCCAAGGCGCGCACCGAGGCCCGTCGGCTCGGCGTGCCCGCGCGTGGCGGTTCCTTCCAGTTTTTTCCTGGTTCCCGACGATCTCGACGTGCATCGGCTTCTGCGCGCCATCGCCCTCAACACCAGTCTTTCTCGCCTGAAGCCCAGTCGCGATGGCGGAGCCGGGCTTTGCGCGCCCGCCGATGCCTGGCTGGCGCCGCCTGCGCACTACGAACGCCGCTTCGACATCTGGCCCGAAACGCTTGCGCGCCAGCGACGAGGTGGCTGAACGGTTAACCTTCACCGGCCCAAAGCTTGGGCTCGTGATGCCGCCGTGGCGCGAGGATGCAGGACGGCCAAGCCACGAAGTCCTGCGCGAGCGCTGCTACGCGGGTGCCCGCAAGCGCTACGGGGCCGAGCTGCACGAAACCGTGGTCGACCGCATCGAGCACGAGCTCGCCACCATCCTGCGCATGGGATTCTCGACCTACTTTCTCGTGGTCGAGGAGATCGTCAAGCGCTCGCCGCGCATCTGCGGGCGCGGCAGCGGCGCCGCCTCCATCGTGGCCTACAGCCTGGGCATCACCAATGTGTGTCCGGTGAAGTTCAACCTCTACTTCGAGCGCTTCCTCAATCCGGGGCGCAAGGATCCGCCCGACATCGACGTGGACTTCGCCTGGGATGAACGCGATGCCGCCATCGCCTCGGTGCTCGACGAGTTTCGCGACCACAGCGCCATGGTCGCGTGCTTCGCCAACTTCCAACCGCGCATGGCTATCCGCGAGACGGCGAAAGTCTTCGGCTTGACCGACGCCGAAATCGGGCAGGTGTCGAAACGACTGCCCTGGTTCTGGCGCGAGCTCGCCAGCGACCTCGGCAGCGACGATGACGAACTATTGGATCGGCTTCGCGAGATGCCCGAGATGAAAGATCTCGACTTCCCCGAGCCCTGGCCCGAGATCCTGCAGCTGGCCCAGCGCCTGATCGGAATTCCGCGCCACATCTCCGTGCACCCGGGCGGCGTGGTCATCACCCCCGATCCCATCGACGGCTACGTGCCGGTGGAAATCGCGCCCAAGGGCGTGCCCATCATCCAATGGGAAAAGGACAGCGCCGAAAGCGCGGGCCTCGTCAAAATCGATTTGCTCGGCAATCGCAGCCTGGCCGTGATCCGCGACGCCGTGGCCAACGTGCAGGCAAACGGCACCCCCTTCGACGAATCCCGCTGGGAGCCCGAGGACGATCCCGCCACGCAGGCGAGCATCGCGGCCGGCGCCACCATGGGTTGCTTCTACATCGAAAGCCCGGCCACGCGCCTCTTGCAACAGAAGGCCCGTCGCGGCGACTACGAGCACGTGGTCATCCACAGCAGCATCATTCGCCCGGCCGCCAACAAGTGGATCCACGAATACCTGCGCCGCTTGCACGGCGGCGCCTGGCAGCCCATCCACCCGTTGCTCGAGGGTGTGCTCGACGACAATTACGGCATCATGGTCTATCAGGAAGACGTGGCCAAGGCAGCCATGGCCCTGGCCGGCTTCGACCACGTCGAGGCGGACGGTCTGCGCAAGGTGATGAGCAAGAAGGATCGCGCCAAGCGCCTGCCCGACTACCTTCGCCGTTTCATCGCCGGCGCGCGCAGCCGCGGCGTCTCCACCGAGCAAATCGAAGCGGTGTGGGAAATGATTCTGTCCTTCGACGGCTATTCCTTTTGCAAACCGCACAGCGCCTCGTACGCGCGCGTGTCCTTCCAGGCCGCCTATTTGAAGACGCATTTCCCCGCGGAATTCATGGCCGCCGTCATCACCAACCAAGGCGGTTTCTATTCCACCTCGGCCTATGTCTCGGAAACGCGGCGCCTGGGCGTGCGCGTGCTGCCGCCCGACGTGAACCACAGCGAGATTCCCTGGAAGGGCGCGGCCGGCACCGTGCGCGTCGGCTGGCTGACCTTGCACCACCTCGGCGCCGAGACCCGCGGCCGCATCGTGGCCCAGCGGCCGTACCGCGACGTCGTGGATTTTCTCGAACGCGCCCGCCCCGACGAGGAAGAGGCGCGCGTCCTCGTGCACGCGCGCGCCTTCGACGGGCTACACCCGAACGAAAGCCACGCGGCGCTGCTGTGGCAAATCGCCGCCTGGCGCAAGAGCATGGCCGGCCGCAGATCGCACGATCTGTTCACCCGCGCGGCAGAAACGCCACGCCCGTCACCTGGAACCCGACGATCCGCGCGCCCGCTTGCAGGCGGAAATGCATGCGCTTGGCTTTCTGTGCGACGTCCACCCGATGAGCCTCTGTGGCGATCTGATCCATTCTCGCCAAGTCGTCAAAGCCAAGGATCTTTCGCACTTCGTCGGCCGCCACGTGTGCTGCGCCGGCTTTCTCGTCACCGGCAAGGTGGTATCCACCATGCAAGGCGATCCCATGGAGTTCATCACCTTCGAGGACGAAACTGGCCTCATGGAATGCACCTTCTTCCCCGAGACCTACCGCCGCTTCTGCCACATGCTCGACCCCCAGCGCCCCTACTTCATCGCAGGCAAGGTCGAGGAGGACTACGGTGCGTTTACCCTTACGGTGGACGAGGTGAGCAGAATCGACGCATGTCGAGCACGCTATGGGATCTGAGACCGGTGAACGGCAGCGGTGATCCTACAGTGACGACCTGCGCTCGGCATTTGAGCTCGGCATTTGAGCCCGGAGTCGATCTCGGCGTCGCGGTTCGACGCTGAGCCGCAACCTCAGGCTGCCTTGTGCGAGCGTTCCGACAGTTTACGCGCAAGCGCTGAGAATACAGCACCGGGCTTGGATCCGGTGGCGAGAAGCGCCTTCATCTGCAGGTCGATACTCACCGTGGTGTCACCGGTTTCGATCTTGGCGACCCGCGATTGGCTGGACCCAATGAGCTTCGCCAGAGCCATCTGCGTCAAGTTGGCTCGCTTGCGGGAGGCACGCACCTCATCTCCCAGAGCCAGCCTGATCTCGACCAGGGCTTCTTCTTCACGGGACAGGCCGAGGAAGTCACTGGCATTGCCTACCGCCCAGCCTGCTAGCTCAAGTCGTTTCCTGTTTTCCCTTTTCATAGATCACTCCCTTCCACCAGCGTCCGATACTGGCGAAGACGTTTCTTTGCTTGGTAGATCACCGTCTGCGGCGTGGTTTTGGTGGTCTTGGCGAAGACCTCGAGGATCGCGATAGCCGAGATGCCGATGTAGTAGACGACCCGGCATTCCCGCTTCGTCACGGTATCGTCGATCCGAAGCTCGTGGCAGCGCGGGCCGATGGACGGCATGGGCCGCGACTCGGGCATCGACACGCTCTCGCCTCGTTGTAGCCGCCGCAACAACACCCCAGCCTCGACACGTGCGGCGGCGGAGAGCGGCGGGGTTTTGATCTCCCCATGCAGCCACGCCAGGGGCTTGTCGCGCGGTCCTCGGGAGGCCGAGAGCTTCTTGGTTGCGGTCGGTTTCAAGCTTGCCCACGGGCAAATTATGTCATATGTGACATATAGTCAAGAACGATCACCGACGATTGTTCGCCGTTCGCCCCTTGAGCGAGAACGTGGACCGTTGGGCACTTGTCACCCTCGACGTCAGGGCCTTGCCAAGCACTGAACATTTGACTAGTCTTGAGCCTTGAGTGGACAAGCAGCTCGATCAACTCAACCCGGCTCAGCGCGAGGCGGTGGAATACGGGAACGGTCCGCTCCTGATTATCGCGGGGGCGGGCTCGGGAAAGACCTCTACCCTCGCTCATCGGGTGGCGGCCATCATCGCCAAGGGGGCGGACCCGCGACGCGTGCTCCTGCTGACCTTCACCCGACGGGCGGCGACCGAGATGATCCGCCGCGCGCAGCTCATCATCGGCAAACGGCCCCAAACGGCGAGCGGCGCCGCCAGCATCACCTGGGCCGGCACGTTTCACTCGGTGGCCAACCGGCTCTTGCGCCTACACGCGTCGTCGATCGGGCTCGACCCTGCCTTCACCGTGCTCGACCGCGAGGACTCGGCCGACCTGCTCGATCTGCTTCGCCATGAGCTCGGCCTCGCCAAGACGGAAAAGCGCTTTCCGCGCAAGGCGACCTGCCTGGCCATCTACTCGCGCACCGTCAACGCGCAAGAGCCGCTCGGCGCCTGCCTCAAGCAAACGCATCCCTGGTGTGTGGAATGGGAGAAGGAGCTGGGCCAGCTCTTCTCCGCCTACGTCGACGCCAAACGCGCGCGCCACGTGCTCGACTACGACGACCTGCTGCTCTACTGGTGGCTGATGATGTCCGAGCCGCAGCTCGCCGAGCGGGTGGGCGCGCGCTTCGACCACGTTCTCGTCGACGAGTATCAGGACACCAACGCCTTGCAGGCCCAAACCCTGCTCAAGCTCAAGCCCACGGGAGTCGGCGTCACCGTGGTGGGCGACGATGCCCAGTCGATCTATTCCTTTCGCGCGGCCAGCGTGCGCAACATCCTCGACTTCCCGAAGCAGTATCAGCCCCCGGCCGCCGTCATCACCCTGGAGCAGAACTACCGGTCGAGCCAGCCCATCCTCGACGCCAGCAACGCGGTCATCGGCCTGGCCAGGCAGCGCTTTACCAAGGATTTTTTTTCGACCCGCACGATGGGCGAGCGGCCGCGCCTGGTGACGGTTCACGACGAAGCCGAGCAGGTTCGCTACGTCGCCGAGCAGGTGCTGACTCAGCGTGAAGCAGGCCTTCCCCTCAAACGCCAGGCCGTCCTTTTTCGCGCCGCCCACCACAGCGACGCGCTCGAGGTCGAGCTTGCGCGCCGGAACATCCCCTTCGTCAAGTACGGCGGCCTGCGTTTTCTCGAAGCGGCGCACGTCAAGGATTTGCTGGCCATCCTGCGCTGGTCGGAGAACCCGCGCGATTCCATCGCCGCCTTCCGCAGCCTGCAACTCTTGGCCGGGGTCGGTCCGGCGGGCGCGGGGCATGTCTGGCAGTGGCTCGAGGCCCGCGCCTTCGACATGCAGACCTTGCGCGTCTTCGCGCCGTCGGGCGCGGCCCAGTCCGAGTGGCCGCCGTTTTGCGATCTCGTGCTCTCGCTTCACACCCAGTCCGCGGCCTGGCCGGGCGAAATCGGCCTCGTGCGACGCTGGTACGAGCCGCGGTTGGAGGCCCTTCACGGGGATGCCCAGGCGCGCGCCGGCGATCTCGAACAACTGGAACAGATCGCCGGTGGCTTCGACAGCCGCGAGCGCTTCCTGTCCGAGGTGACCCTGGATCCTCCCAGCGCCACCGGGGCCGAAGCGGGCCCGCCCCTGCTCGACGAGGACTACCTGATCCTGTCGACCATCCATTCGGCCAAAGGCCAGGAATGGGACACGGTCTTCGTCCTCAACGTCGTCGATGGCTGCATTCCATCCGACATGGCCACGGGTTCGCCCGAGGAAATCGAGGAAGAACGTCGCCTTCTCTACGTGGCCATGACCCGCGCCAAGAGTGGGCTGCACCTCATCCGGCCGCTGCGCTTCTTCGTGCGCCAGCAGCACCGGCACGGCGACCGCCACGTCATCGCGCCGCGCACGCGCTTCATCCCCGAAACCATCCTTGCCCGCTTCGCGTGCGTGACCGAGCACGACCCCTCGACCACGATGGACGACGGCCGCGCCGACGTCGGCGGCATGACCTTCGACGTCGGCGCCAAGCTGCGCGCGCTGTGGGGCGGCTGAGGGTCGACGCCCTACAGACTTTCCAGCATCTTCTCGAACTGGATCAACGTCGGCCCACCCGATTCGTTCCCACCACCTGATGAGAATAGTACCACGCTCCGGTCGCGGAGACGGAAGACCGTAAGCCCGCGATAGCCGCGGGAGGTCGTGGTCGTGGTCCTGGCCGTGGCCGTGGCCGGAGCGATCTTCGTCAGCCACGGCCATGGGAACGTCCACGACGACGGCCACGACCACCACTCGCCGCTCGGATTGGGTGCGAGCCTCTATCGTGGAAAGGCGTGTCCTTCTGCTGCCTTCCGCGACGTCACTGCGCTTGTCGCGGGATTAGGAGAAGAGACAGGTTTCCGGGATTCTTGGGAACTTTTTCGCCCTCCTGGGACTCTGTGCTCTCGGTACGCTCCGTGCACTCTCGCTACCCATGACACTCCTTCTCGGCATGCTGGTTCTCTCGCTCGGCTCGGGCGTGGCAACCCCGGCGCCGAGTGCCCCTCCGGCCGGCCGGGCGCTGTACGTTCAACCTCTGGGAAGTTGCGCGAGCAAGGCACAAGGAGTGGACGAAGTCGTCGCGGCCCTGCGCGCCTTCTATCCCATCGACGTGCGCGTGCTTGCTTGCCAGGAGCTGCCGAAGGCCGCCTACTATCCTGCGCGCAAGCGCTACCGCGCCGAGAGGCTGCTCACCTATTTGAACCAGCGTATGCCGAAAGACGGCTGGCGCATCCTGGGCCTCACCGAAGTCGACATCTCCACCACCAAGGACCCGTTCCCCGACTGGGGCGTCATGGGCCTGGGCGAGCTGCCGGGAACGGCCACGGTCATTTCCTCGTTCCGCTGCCGCAAGAAAGCCCGCAACCAGGCCCACGCCGTCGAACGCTTGGCCAAGGTGGCGGTACACGAAATCGGACACACCCTCGGTCTCCCACACTGCCCGACACGGGGTTGCCTGATGGAGGACGCCATGGGAAAGGTGACCACCACCGATCGCGAGCGCGACTTCTGCCCCCTCTGTCGGGCCCTGGCCAAACGCAACGGCTTCACCATCACCGAAACGCCCGCCGTGCCGTGGCTGCAGAGCCCATAGACGGGGGGGCCGGGGCCGCCTTTCATCCCCCCTGACCCGCCCCTGGTGGAGGTAAGAGTGTTACGAGCACGGGCCGCTGCACCCGTGATGCTGGCTCGCGCGACGGGCCAGCCGCGCCCAGCGCGGATTGTAGTCGGGGCTCATAGGTAGGTACTTAAGCGGTGGCGGAATGGCGTAATCCCATCGCAAGGCGCCCCATTCCCTGATCGCGTTTGGGATGCGCACGAGGTGCGTTTTCCGCGAGGAAAGTGAAGGCAGAACGGATATGCGACAGGAGCTGCGCGGCAGATTCGAGGATGGATAGCAGGATCGCGTCGAGGAAATGCTTGGCAGAGCAGGCTGCGCGCTGGGTGGACAGTGGAATACCGCATGCGTGTTCTGCGGCGTGGGTGAGCGCTCGTTTGATGGTCGCGGCAAGCAGGCTTGCCCAGATCAGGCCCTCGGCGATGGGTGACTTGGCCGTGTCGAATTTGTGGAGATTTGCGTAGGACTTCCATTCCTTGAAGAGGAGCTCAATCTGCCATCTGAGTCTGTAGACTCTGCCTACTTCGTGAGCGGTGAAGGTCGCTCTCGACAGATTCGTGTGCAGATAGGTGTAGCCCTTCTTGTTGCGTTTTCCTTCGATGTAGATGGCAACGAGACGACCACAGTAGGTCCTGCGGGCGTTGATCTTCCACTCGATTTCTAGGTCGACCGTATGACGAGGCAGTACACGCCACTTGAGTCGCTTGCCCTCGAGACGAGGGATACGCCTGCCATTCTTGTCGCGAGCACTTCGGATGATTGGTCGGCTGTTCTTTTTGCCGCGAACGATGAAGAATCCTCCGGCGTCGAGAGTGTCTGCAAAGACAACGCGATCCTCGAATCCACGGTCCTCGAGGACCAGGCGATTTTTGAGAGACGCCGCTTTGGGGGCGAATGGGCGTTCGCTTTCCTTGTCAGGGGCCAGCGTAATGGCGACGGGATTGTCCCTCAAGACGCTCATGGTTACGTGGAGCTCCACTGCCGCTGGGGTCACCTTCGTGAAGCGGCCGGGCCACTTTCTGGCCAGAGTGTCTTTGAGCGCAAACGAGGTGCCGTCATGGCACAGGATCTCCGAGAACTGAGCCAGCTTGCCCTTGGGCAAACTCTCAAGCACAGGTGCCGTCAGCTTCGCGAGCGCCTGTTCGAGAATGGCGTGCATGAAGATGGGGAATCGCCGTTTGCTCAGTTGGTTGTGGAAAGGCTTGTAGCGAACAGCCTTGCCGGTGAACGCGTTGAAGGCGCGCAGGATGTCCGCGAGCCACGCAGCCGTGCCTGCCCCCAATGCCGAGATGCAGGCTATAAGAAGCGCGGCCGGGGCGATTTCACGGCGCCGTCGAAGAAAGCCACACCGGCGAGCCACCTTCTCCACCTCGGCATCGCTGAGAACCTGCTGTAGCTTTTGGCTGAGTGTCTCCGCCTCGATTGTGGCAATGTCTCTCTTGGGCACAGGGAACCTCCTCGCGTTTGTCTTCGCAAACGAATGTGTAGGAGGATTCCTGTGTCTTCTGCAACTACCTTGAACATCCGTTCAGTAAGTGATCGATTTCATTGAGGAATTAAGATCCTACCTATGAGTCGGGGCTATCACCTTCGCTGTCCGACGACCAGGCCATGTCGCCTTCGCCCGGCCGCCAATCCATGTGCACGAAGTCCTCGTTCAGGTAGTAGCCGACACCTACATCGTGATGCTCGCGCCAGATGAAGTCGCGCAACCTCGAAGTCTTCACCCCTTCGACGCGCAGATCGATGGCGTGGCCGGTGAAGTGCTTCGAGTGCGGCGCGCCGAACGGCGGGGCGCGGAAGGCGGACACGATGTCGATTTCCCGTCCCGGCCAGTGCTGCGCGACCGAGACCAACATCGCCAGCACGCCGGACGCAATCGGCCGCTCGCGCTTGGTGCGCCGGCAGCGCAGAAAGTGCTGCAGCGTCGGCGCCGAAGCCTGGTCGACCTGACCATCGGTGGAGATGGAAAACGTGGCCACCCCTGGTGTTCTTCCAGCAGCATCACGACGGCGCCGCGACCCGGCTCCCCTGCACGTCACCGCGCCCCCCGTCGTTACCGGTCAGTCGCTCGAGGCGTAAGAAAGGGCGGCCATCCAGGAAGCCTTGCAAGAGCACCACGGCAACCGCACGCGGGCCGCGCGCGCTCTTGGCATCGCCACCTCGACGCTGTACGCAAAGCTCAAGAAATACGGTGGAGCCGGAGATCTCTTCTGATGCAAGGGGTGCGATAGGACGCCGAAATTTGTGCCGTGCGCGCCGAGCGGCTATGCATGGGCATGGCTCGCAAGAAGGCACGCATCCCCAAGTGGGCGCCCTGGACGCTGGTGCTGCTCGCGCCGCTGTGCCTGCTCAACCTGTCGGTGGCCTTCTTCGGCAACTCGCTGGTCTTTCCCCTGTCGCCGTTCTTTCTGCGCAACAAGGTCTCGGCCCTCGGGCGCTATGCCTTGCACCGGCCCGTCTGCCTCTTCCGCGGCCACGCCTCCATCGACGACACCGTGGCCATGGCCGAGGCCAAGTACCACCTGCCACGCGGCTTGCTCGGCGCCATCATCCAAGTCGAATCGAATGGTCGCGTCCATCGCATCTCGTCGGCGGGCGCCATGGGGCCCGGCCAGCTGACGCCCGCGACGGCCCGCTTGCTCGGCGTATCGGATCCCTTCGATCCGGCCGAAGCGGTCGACGGTAGCGGCCGCTACCTGGCCGCGCAGCTCGCCCACTTCCACGACGTTCGCCTGGCCGTGGCCGCCTACAACGCGGGACCCGGCGCCATCGTCAACCGCACCATTCCCAAGAACGGCGAAACCGAATTCTACGTACGCAAGGTCATGGCCGCCTACCCGGGCGCCCATCGACAGCACCCCCCCGCGCTGGCTAGCAAGTGAACGAAAACACCCGCGTTCGATGGGGCGGGACTGGCGCGCCCCCCATGGGACGTAGCTCTTGTTGCCGAGCCGCCGGCGCTCTCGATACCTGCTAGAGTAGGCTCGCGGCGGTCATGGCGGTGGTCACTTTCACCAGGAACGGCATTCGGCTCGTCGGCGCCTTCGGCGCTTTCGGCGCTTTCGGTTTGTGTTCGTGCTCGGTCGGCAAAGGCGTCGGAGCAGCCAGCGGCGTTCTCTACGAGTACGGGTGCAACGACCAGGGAGACTATTGCTCGGCACCAGACGTTTGTGGCACGGAGGCCAATCCGGTGCCCTACGACCTCGCACCGACTTTCTTCGCCGGCGAGCCCATCGATGATCTACGTGAGTACAACGCGGGCTCCGCCATCATGAAGAACAGGGTCATTATCAGGCTCCAGCGTTCGGGAAAGCAGATCGAGCTCGACGACGTCCTCACCTTCGACGTGACCAGCTCGTACGAAGCCGCACGTTGCGTGCGCGGCCGCGTGGATCCAACCACGGGCCTCAACGACTGGAAGGAGTCGAATTGCTTTCGCGCTTCGGATACGAGTCCCGGGCGCATGCGCATCCAATACGACAGCGACATTCGAGCGTCCCTGGTCCTTGGCTCGACTTGTACGCGCGAGCTCCCCCGGGCAGCACCAGTCGTCCTACCGCGCTCGTGGGCAGCGCGGTTTCGGCCGAGGTGCCCCTCTCCTACGCCACGGCGGCACAGCCCATCGTGAGCAATGGGATGTGGGAGTCCTGGGTCGAGTTTCAGGAATTCGGCAGCGCCGCGCAGGTCGATCGCCAGCCGCAAGACCGGGATCCGATCAGCCCCAAGTTCCACCTCCAGTTTGGCGAACGCATCTACGCCACGAGCTTCTTTCTCGCCCTTGTTGACGACGCCGTCGTGCACGCGGCCATCAACAACCTACCCAAGCCGCAACCTCAGATTGGGGGCACGATGGGCGGCGATCCCACGACTGGCCGCTTCGACTTCGACCTGCAACGCGGGCAGGGCGCGCAGTTCTTCCCGTGACTCGCGCAACATCGCCCAGCCCTAGGCCGAAGTTGAAAGAGGTCCCCCCGAGGAGTCCGAGGTGACGGTAGGACATCGCCAGGCCGATGTCTCGACCCAACCGCGCCTTGGCCGCAGCCCCCTACGGAAGTCGGGCTATCCATCCTTCGTCAGAGTCGTTGTGGCTACCAACGCCCACGATGACTTTCCCGTCGCTGGAAACGCCCGTTGCGCCGGTCAGCGTCCATCCCGTCAGGTCGGCGCCAGCGGCGGTCAGCACCGTCGCAAGCGCACGATAGCCGTTGGCTGCATCCCAGATGAATGCCTCGGCGTACCCGCCGACGACCACGCTGCCGTCGCCATTGACCGCCCTGGCGGCCTCGGTACCGCCAAGAGCAGTGGCCGCTTGCCCATTCACCCATCGCACGGCTCCCGAACCATTCGTGCCCGCGACGACCGTGCCATCCGCGCTGATCGCGTTGGCGCCTGTCCCGGCGGCGCCGCCGGGCAGAATCGTGAGACCGCCGGCCGCTGTCCATTGAAAAGCCCCTTGAGAGGTGTTGCCCACGACGATGGAGCCATCCGCGGAGACACCGTTGGCGATACTCCAGGCGTAGGTGGCCCCTGCATCGAGCGCTTGTGGTGCGACGGCCAGATTGGCCCAGCGCAATGCTCTCTTGCCACTCGAACCATCGGAGTATCCGACCACGACCGATCCGTAGGCCGACCAATTGGCGGCGACGCCCGTCGCATAGGTGTCGTCGGTGCCGAATCCGGTCAGGCGGATGGCCTTGCCGCCGTTCCAGACGAGAGCTTGCCTGACGGTTCCAGTTTCGCTTCCCACGATGTTGACGGCGGAAATCGCAGCGGCATCGGTTTCCCCTTCCGACAGACCGAAGCGAAGTACCATTCCAGCTGCTGCCGTCCATCTGAAGGCAGACCACAGGGCATAAGAGTTGCCATACACCGTGCCCGCGACGGTGGTGCCATCGGGGCTTACCGCGCTGGCAATACTGGCAAGGGTGTAGTGGCCGCCCGGGTCGACTCCGAGGCCTTGGAAACGCACGGGCTGGCAGACGCCCCCCACACAGGCTCCGCCCAGACAATCGTGCCAGCAGGCGCCGCAATTGTGGGGATCGGTGTCGGACGGCGCACATGGGGTGGCCAGCTTGTCGATCAGGGCGCACTTCGGGCTGCCCCACCCGGTCGTCAGATCGTACCCTTCCGACGCAAAGTACGTCGGCACCCCAGCCGTCCCCGCCGGGTCCGTGTTGGGCGTGGCTCCCAACGTGATGTCCGTGAATCTGGTCTCGTAATCCGACGACTGGCCGATGAAGTAGATGGCCGGATTGATGAATCCCGCTGCCGGCAAGCCGTGCTCGGCGCTCAGCGAGTTGGCGAGCGCGATGAAGCCCGCCCAGATGGGAGAGGACGCACTCGTTCCCGCGCAACATTCGGTAACCATCTTTCCGTTCGCATACCGCTCTACCGTACTGGCGTAGGCGGCCACGTCAGGAAAGTTGCGATGGGTCGCCGACGCGAGCCCTGGTACGCCCACCTGGTAGTACGGCAACGGAACATTCGTCAGCACACCGCCGCCGCTTCCGGACCAGGCCGTGTCGCGATTGAGGTTAAGCGGAGTTGACCCCACAAGGAAGTAGATCAGAGGGGTCGTGCCACCGACCAACGTGACGTTTTCCATGTCCCAGATGCCGCCCGAATCGACCGGAATGCCGCCACTATCACCCGAGGCATGGAAGAACGACTGCCGTTGGGACGCCAGCTCGTCGAGCAAATCCTGAGTCTCCGCGTCGCTGAACATGCCCCACGACGAGGACACCTGAAGCGCCTGAGAGTTGGCGATTAGCGCAAGAGCTTCGTTCGTGCCCGCCAGGTCCGGAGGCGACACATACATGACGACGCTCGCCTTGGGCGCCATCGACAGCACCATCTCGACGTCCATGTTCGCTTCCTCGAGTCTCCTTCCTGTGTCGGGCGTGGTCGACGCGCCCTGGACGCTTACCATGCTCACGTTTGCGAAGTCGCTCTCCGGGATGCCGGCCGCAGCCCCGTAGGCCTTCAACTCGTCGATGTCGTAGGCTGCATAGGAAAAGAGGGCGACGGTTTGGCCGTCGCCCTGGAGCTCGGGATGGCAACCCGCATAGTTGTCGTGAAAGTCGGTCGGCCCGAGCAATTGGCCGGTCTCGGTGTCTAGGTTCGGCTTGGGGACATAGAAGTTCTCGAGATTGCTGACGCGACGGAGGGTCGGCGCGAGGTTCACGGATGGCTCCCGATCGGGCGCGTAGAACTGCGTGCCGTCAGGTCGGCTGTAGTAGTTGAGATTCAAGAACAGCGCCTTCTCGATCTTCGCTGCCGTTCCTCGGATGGAAACCAGCATGTGGTCCGGAAATGTCTTCGTCACCGTGAAACCGGCCGCCTGGGCCCAGTCGATCACCTTCTGGTAGTCCGTCCTCAAGGGCCCGTAGTTGCTGGCATACTGCTCCGGCGTGAGGTATTGGCGGTAGGTCTGCGGCTGGGTCGGGCTGGCCGCGTCTCGAATGAACTGCTTGAGAGCAGCTTGATTTCGCACCGGCAACCCGACGGTCAGGTACATCGGGGTCTCGGGAGGTACGGGACCCACCAAGGGCGCGCTCGCAATCTGCGGCGTCCGGTAGCCGGAGAGTGGCTGCGTGCCGATGGGGCCGCGGCAAGGCGGCGTGTTCACGCCTGAGGCGAACACCAGGTCACCCTTGTAGTAGACGGCATAGTGCGGATCGGCGACATAAGCTCCGCCGCTCGTGAGACAAGGACTGAACCACCGGCTCGTGCCCGGCGTGAAGTTGGCCCAGTTGCCGAGATGGATCCCCGTCTGCATGTTGGTCCACCGCCCGCCCGCCGCCAGTGCTGTGGTGTCGGTAGACGAGATGGTGATCTCCCAGCTCGCCTGGTGATTGGCATCGGGACCGCACGCCGGACTGGCCGACGCCACGGTCGCCTTCACACCCGTCACTTGGTGCACGCAGCTTGACCCAACGGTCGCGCAGCCACCCGCGTTCACGTCCGTCACGATTCGCTGGGTGGCCGTCGTGTCGTAGACCCACATCTTGATGCTGATATCTGACAGTGCGACGGAGGTCGTGCCGTTGTTCGTGACTTGGAAAGCGGACTGCACTTGGTTGGCTACGCAGGCGTTCGTGAAGCTCGATCGAGCCGCAACGACATGGACGAAATCCCGCCCCCGAGGGTGAGGGCGTAGGAGGCTTTTTCGAGGCCGGGGTCGTCGTTTCCGGTCGAGCCGGAACGTCCACGACAATCTGGGCTGAGCAAGCAGGCGGTTAGCGCCACGAGAGCAAAACGGTTCCGGGCAGCGAACGGACGACTTTGGCTGGTCATAAAGCTCTCCTCGGCATCAAATTCATCGCAGGTCGGGAACGGCGCGGACCCTATCAGGCGTCGCAGCGGAAAACAATCACAGAGCGTCAAGAGCCGGGCGCCAGACCGGGCTGGAATACCGAGGCCCCCATGTGCATCTTCACGGCCAAGAGCTCGGTTTCTTGGTCGGACTTCCTGGGCGGCCGGGGGCGGCGTTCGGTCGTCGATCGGAATTATTGCGGCGAGTAGCCGGTACCGGCTCCGATACCGGGGTGGATACGAGAACGTTCGCCGGAGACGGCGCGGCAACTGCGCCGGCTGCAAGGCGTCCCTCCGACGCACCTGGGGATGCGGCCGGGACGGGGGCCGGGGAAAACACCGGCGACGAGGCGGCCGGCGCCGCGAGCGGCGGTGTCGGGGCCAGCGCCGGAGCAACAGGGTGGCCGGCGGTCGAGCAGCACGCTGCTGCTCGAGCTCGCGCACCTTGGCTTCGGCCAAACCGCGCTGGTCGCTCTTCGGAGCCGAACGAATGAACGACCGGTAGGCCGTGATGGCCTTCTCGCTCTCGCCCGCCAGCCGGTAGGATTGGGCGATGTTGAAGAGCATATTGGGGTCGACAGTTAGCTCGTAGGCGGCCTCGTATTCCTTGGTGCCAGGCGGGTGCCGAGTCCGAGCAGCAGCGCGAGCCCGCCAAAGAGCTCAGTCGCGGCGGTGAGCCGGGCGTTGCTTGCGTTCAAACACCAGGACCCGCGGATCGATCATTGGGGGCAAGAGCAAACGGTCCAAGTCAGGAGAGGATTGCGGCACGAAATCGGATTGGTTTTCGTACGCGGCCCAGTCGCCCGCGGCGAACTCGTGCTGCGTGGTCAGCACGATGTACAGGTCCACGGAGGGGGTGCAAAACACCTCGCGCTCGAAGGTGTTGTGCGGCGGGGGAAACGCGCAAAGCACCACCCTCGGCTGGTAGCGCAGGAGGGCCTGGCTGGCATCCAGCTTTTCGACCTCCTCGGGAAACTGGATGGCGTGCGACCAGCTGTGGTCATCGGTGGCGCGAACGCGCACGCCGGCTCCGGCTAGAAAGCGCGTCAGCGTGCCATCGCCTGCCGCGATTTCCAGACATGCGCGAGCGCCGATGCGCGCGGCCAGCGCGGCAATGAGCTCTTGCGAGTAAAAGGCGTAGATCCCCTTCGGCTCGACCAGTGGCATGAGCAGTCGTTTCTGCGTGATCCACGGCCACCAGCGCCGGAAAGCGCGCAGGGAAACCGGCTTGCGCGTAAGACCACGCGAGAAGAAGAGCTTCTGCACCCAGAAGCCGCTCCACAAGCCAAACCGGACGCGCCCCGAGGAACCGCCCAGGGCTGCGGCTTGAACCGCGCGCTGGGCGGCCAGGAAGGCCATGCGGGCGCAAACGATGGCGGGCAGCGCGCTGGCCAGAACCTTGGGATTCTCGTGGCTCTTCTGCACGCGGCGCAGCCAAGGCGCGGCCTCTTCGCGAGCACGCAGAATGAAGGCCTCGATGTCCTGCGTGCGATGGCTGGCCGTGGCCGTGACGAGATTGCGGCCCACGATCTCCCATTCCTGGGGAAAACGCGCGATGAGGGTATCGAGGGTCGCGCTATTTAGCGCATCCAGGTCCATGTCCATCTCTTGCACTTGGCATCCGTCCCAGGGTGATGCCATGAAGCGGTTTGCGTGCTTGCTGGGTTTGCCATTCAGAACCAGGCCGACGGTGGGTTGGACATCGTCCTAGCATCCCTTGCCGGGCGCTGCCCCCGCCAGCGAAAACTGCCCCAGCTTCCGGTCCTCCACGCATGAAGGCGGGCGAGGAAATCCCTGGGCGACAAGGCCGGGTATCCACACATCGGCCATGAGCTGCGATCCCGCAGCGTTGGGGTGCCCCCCATCCGCGGTGTTGGTGGAATTTGACTACGCCGCCACGCGCCACGCCGGCACGTGCGTCCGCGCGGGCGAGAGCGAGCCCGGACGCGGCTCAGGGAACCTCGCCACTGAGCGGGATGGTCACCTGGCCACCGGGGAAGCCCTCCGCCACGATGATCAACGAGCCAGAGCATCCGCCCGCCCCACCTGGGGCGTCGAACACCATGGTGACCTTGCAGGATTCCCCAGGCGGCACCGGCGCGACGCAGGAGTTGCCCGTGATCTTCATGAATTTGCATCCGCTGGTCGTGACCTTCGGGCTGCCGGAAGCGATCGACCCGACGTTACTCACCGTGAAGACGATGGGGTCGCTGGGCGCGCCCATCGTGATCCCGAAGTCGCCCTTCGTGGGGTTGACCGTGAGCGAGGCGCCGGCTTGGGCGTCAATGGCACCAGCCTCCCCGTAGGCGTCGCCGCGCCCATCGACGACACCAGCCAGGCCGACATCCATCACCTCAACATCGTGGCGCGCGAGGGATCCGTCCACCCCTGCCTCGTCGGCGGCGGTTTCTTTCGGGGGGACATCGTCTGTCGAACCAGCCTCACCGCTGGCCAAGGGTTGGTCTGCAGCACTATCGCGGCCCGGTACCGACGTATCCATACCGACATCGGGCGTCGCCTCGCTCGCGCGCGCGTCCCCCGCATCGACAGTCTTCTTCGACGAGCCCCCACAGGCGGCCACCGCGATGCTGGCGGCGACGGCGATTCCGAACCTCACGATTGGTAGATGCATGAAAGGCCTTCCGTTCCGACGAGGGTTTGCACCACGGCCATTGTGGCCTCGGTCGATGAGCCCCGTATAGCACAGGCCCTGGCCAGAGGGGCCTTGCCCGGCAAAGGGCGCCTGCAATCGCACGCCTTCGACTGAATCAGGTCCGGGCATTACCTGCTCGAGGTCAACGCGTTCCGCGCGCGGGCCGCGTGCACGGCTTCGAACAGGCTTTCACTCCGCCAGAGCTTTCGCTGCGCCTGCCTCGGCGTGGACGATGGTGCCTGCCGGCGTGCACAGGTTGGTCGTCGGATGGCAGACTGCCAGGCCCAGAAGCGTGTCGCCCTGTTCTGGTTCAATCAATCGCCAACGCTTTCTATGGCCCAAGGCGGCTGTCCAGCCGCCGAGTGTAGTGCCGGCGCGACAGGGTGGGAACCACAGAGAGAGCGCGATTGCTGGCGTGTCTGGTCAACGCCTTGCCGTCGAGCCGCGCGGCCACGGCGGGTCGAGCTTCGACCCGAGAGTGGACAGGCCCTGTCCGCCGCAACGGCTTTACGGGCAGCGATATGGATAAACATGCCATCAAGGTATGGTAGTATAGGGCGTATGAAGAAGACGCTGCACATCGACGATGAGCTACTTCGACATGCCAAAGTTGCATGCCGTGCCAGCACCGACACGGAAACTGTTCGACTCGGCCTCGAGGCGCTCGTCCGTCACGCCGCCTATGAACGGTTACGTGCGCTTCGTGGTGTCGAGCCACGCGTCCGCGACGTGCCCCGCCGGAGGGAGCCGCCGCGAAGCCGTAGGGTAGCCTGATGGTCCTAGTCGACACTTCGGTCTGGATTCGATTCTTGGCAGGTCGCGAGCCATTCGCCAGCGGCCTCGACGAGCTTCTTGGTCGCGACGAGGTAGTAGGCCACGAAATGGTTTTCGGCGAACTACTTCTCGGCGACATAGGTGGCGGAAGAAGGAATCTTCTCGAAGCCTACGCCCAGATGCACCAAGCCAGTACGGTCGCTCACCACGAAGTCGTCGAGTTCGTGCGTGAACGACGACTATTCGGGCGAGGTGTCGGCTGGATTGACGTAAACATCCTGGCATCCGCGGTGGTCGCGGGATTCCGGATCTGGACTGGAGACCCACGATTCTTCACGCTGGCCGATGGACTTCAGGTCGCCTACTCGCCGACCCCGTCGTAGTCTGCCCTTGTCGTTAAGCTGGGGTTGACCCGGTTTGATGGACGGTTTCGTTACGCAGGTGGAATGGCGCCAAACTCGTCCTCCGCGCCCAGCCAGGTTAGCCCATTTCCGCTCCGTGGAAATCCTTACTAGCAAGTGAACGACACCACGGTTTGAACCGGCAGGGCCGGGTCGCTCGCGCTGCCGGCGTAGGCACCGCTCGGCAGATTCCAGAATCGCACGCTTCGGTCGGCGCTGGCCGAGACCAGCAGCTTTCCGTCGGGCGTGACGGCCAAGGCGTCGATGGTATTCGAATGATCTTCGATGACCCGTGCGATGCCACCGTTGGATACGTGCCACAGCCTGATGGTCTCGTCGAGCCCGCCCGAAGCCACCATCGTCTGATCCGGCGTGATGGCAACCGCCTCGACCTCGCCGAGGTGTCCCTTGAGGGTCTTGGCGAGCGCGCAGACCGGCATGCTCCAAAGCGAGACGGCGTTGCCGTCACTGTTGCCGCCCGTGACCAACAGCGTTCCATCCGCGCTGAAGGCCAAGGAATCCACCCAACCGCTTGGGGTTGGAATCGTGCTCGCCAGGGCGCCGCCGGGCAGACTCCACAGGTTCATGGTTTGGTCTTCGCCCGACGAGACCAAGAGCGTGCCGTCGGGACTGACCGCGACATCCTTGACCGCGAGGCTGTGCCCGGCGAGGGTCGCCAGCAAGCTGCCGTCGGCGACGTTCCACAATCTGACGGTGGCGTCCGCGCTGCCCGAGGCGAGCAGCCGGCCGTCCGGGGTGAAGGCCAGTCCCGCGATAGGCAGCGTGTGCCCTGCCAGCGTGGCCAGCAAGGTCCCATCCGCAAGACTCCACAGCTTGACCGTGCTGTCCGCGCTGCCCGAGGCCAGACGGGTTCCGTCGGGCGAAATGGCCAAGGAGGTGACATCCTGGGTATGCCCCGCCAGCGCGCCCAACAATGCCCCACCCGGCAAACGCCACAGCTTGATGAGCGCGTCCGCGCCGCCCGAAGCCAGCAGGGCTCCACCGGGGTCGACGGCGAGGGCATGGACGCCTCCCGCGTGGGCATCGCCGATTCGCCGGTTGCACGTCGTGCGCGCCCTGTCGTTGCCGCAACCTCCAACCAACAAGGCGCCCGCGAGCGAGGCCCTCAGGAAGTCCCTGCGCTCCATCTTCATGGCCGTCACCCCGCGCGCACGAGATCCGCCAGCGCCGCCAGCTCGGCCTCGCCGTTGTAGAAATGCGGGGAGATGCGCACCCGGCCGCGACGAGGCGAGAGCACCACGCCCGCCTTGCCTGCGCGGCCCACGAAGTCCTCGGCGCTACCCGAGGGCGGGCGGAAGGTCAGGATGCCCTTGCGAACCCCTCCACGTGGACCGGGATCGAGTCCCGCGGCGGCCAAGAAGCTCTCCGCCTCCACCAGCCAAGCCACGATGTGCGCGGCGATGCGGTCGATGCCGATCTCGTCGAGCAGGCCGAGCGCGGCGCCCATGCCGAGGATGGTGGCGAAGCTCTGCGTCCCCTCCTCCAGCTTGGCCGCGTCCTCGCGCAACTCGAAGCGCAGATGATCGAAATCGAGCGGGTTCTTCACGCTCTTCCAGCCCACCACGGACGGCCGAATGGCGGGAAGGACCTCGCGACGAACGTAGGCGATACCGATGCCGGGCAGTCCCAGTTGCCACTTGTGACTATCGGCGGCCAGAAAATCGATGTTTGCCTTCACCACGTCGATGGGGAACGCGCCCACGCTTTGAATGCCGTCGACGCAGAAGAGCACCCCGCGCTCGCGGCAGAGCGCGCCGATGGCCTCGAGATCGTTGCCGACACCGGTCGCGAATTCGACCGAGCTGACGGACACCACGCGGGTACGCGGCCCGATGGCTTGCGCCACTGCCTCGCGCGTGACACCGCCATCGGTGGCCGCGATGGAGCGCACGACGACGCCCCGGCTGCCGAGGTGCATCCACGGGTAGACGTTCGCCGGGTATTCCAGCTCCGTGCACACCGCGACTTCGTCGCCCGGCTGCCAGGCCAAGCCCTCGGCGAACGAGGAAAGACCGTGCGAGGTGCTGCGCACGAACGTCACCTCGTCGGGCGAGGCCCCCAGGATGCGCGCGGCCACGGCGCGCGTGTCGCGCTCGCGGCGCACCCAATCCGAGATGTTGGCCATGCCGTGGTGGACCAGATCGCCGACCCAGTCCTGGACGGCATCGCGTACGCGCGTCGAGGTCGGCGACACGGCCGCGTGGTTCAGGTAGTGGCAGGTCCTGGTGATGGGAAACAAGCCGCGAAAGCTGGCCAGGGTGTCCGCCATGATCCGCCTCCTAGCTCTTCTTCTTGAAAGCCCCGTTGCCCAGATGGTGCTCGCGCACGTACGCGATGGTGTCGAAGATGGTCGCGCTGGCTTCCCGAGGCGAAAAGCCCAGCTCCTGCCGCGCCTTCGCGCCGTCGAAGTACCAGAAGTATTTGGCTTGATCGGCCGCCGCGGGCTCGATGGGCGGGGTACGGCCGAAAGCCTTGAAGATCGCCGACTGCGCCTTCGCCGCCAGCCACGGCCAATCGCCCTTGAGCTTGAGGCGAGGCGAGTACTCCTTGCTCAGACGCTCCATGCGAGCGAAATACTCGGCGAAGGTCATGTTGTGACCGCCGAGCAGGTAGCGCTCGCCCGCCCTGCCCTTTTCCATGGCCACGGGTATGACAGCGGCCACGTCGCGGGCGTCCACGAAGTTGATCCCGCCCGACGGAACCACGCGGATGTCGCCGGCCAGGAACGACACCACCTCGCGGGTCGAGCCGATGCGCTCGTCGCCCGGCCCGAGCAGGAGGCTGGGATTCACCATGACAAGCTCGACCTTGTCGCCGCAAAAACGCCGCGCCGTCGCCTCCTGGTAGAGCTTGCTCGTGTAGTATCCCCAGCGCGTGATGAGCGCCATGGGCGGTGGCGACGATTCGTCCGGCCATTCGTCGTCGCGTTCGGAAATCGCGATGGTGCCGCTGGTCGACGACATGACCATGCGCTGGACCCCGGCCGCGGCCGCGGCCCGGCACACGACGCGGGTGCCGTCGACGTGGACCTGGAACATGAGGTGGGCGTCCTCCGGCTTGCGCGAGACGAAGCCTGCCAGATGGTAGAGGTGCGTGACCCCTTCCATGGCCCGTGCGACGTCCGACTCGGAGGTGACCGTCCCGAGCAAGACCTCGACCCCGTGGGCGTCCAGCGCCGGCGTGTTGAAGAGGGACAGGACGCGGATGTCCGCGCTGTCCACGCGCTTGCACAGCTCGTCCATGAAGTGGTTGCCCAAAAAGCCGGTCGCGCCGGTCACCAGGATTTTCACGACGACCTCCGGCCGCTCGCGCCGGGCGGTGGCAGGTTTTGCGGGCTACGCGTGCGGGTTCGGAACGGCGGCGGCACCAGCGGCCCGAGCTTCTCGCCGTTCCACGCCGCGCGCACGCTCTCGACGTCGAAGCGCGGGGTGACCCCGTCGCGCAGGTTCTCGACGATCCGCTGCGTGATGGCCGAGCACATGCGCCACGACTCTTGATGGGACATGCCGTGGGTGAGCTGGCGCAGAAAATCGATGGTCAGGAAGGGGCCGAAGTAGACGCCGAGGTCGCGCTTCTTGGGAATCGTATCGCCGACCGGCAAGGCATCGTACGCGCCGTGGATGTACGCCGGCAAAACCCCGGCGTCGGCGTGCAGGGCCAGGTAGCCCAGGCTGGGCAGGAAATCCACCATCTCCCCGGTGCGCGAGCGCGTGCCCTCGGGGAACAGCACCAGGCTCTTGCCCTTGCGCAGGACCTCCTCGGCGATGCCCAGCGACTTGCGGATCGAGCCGCTGCGCTCCATGGGCACCAGGTTGGTCAGGTTCTTGAAGTAGGCGCGCCGCCACTTGTTCTTGAAGAAGTAGTCCGCGGCGGCCAGGGAAGCCAGATCGTGTCCCGCGTCCCCGAGCGCGACCTTGAGCGCGCCCATGTCGAGGTGGGACGAATGGTTGGCAGCCACGATGAAGTTGGTGTGCTGGGGAATGTAGGCCTCGCCGCGCACCTTGGTCTTGAGCGCCCGCGTGTAGAACAGGCGCTGCGCCCTGGCCAGGCCGCGCTTGCCAAGCTTGGCCACCGGCGCGGGCAGCTTGATGTCGTCGCTCTCGCTGTCTTCGACTTTTCGACTCTCCCGCTTCTCGAGCGCGGTGGTGTGGCGCTTGCCCGTGACCATGTCGAGAAGGGACGCCACGTCGTGCGCGCTGGCGAAGACCACCCCCTCGGGCACGTGGACGCCCGCGTTCTCGATGCCGGCCGCAAGCTCGTTGTAGGTCAGGCTGTCGAAGCCGAGCTCGTCGAGCACGCTTGACATGTGCACCTCGGAGTAAGGCTTGCCGCAGGCATCGGCCACGATTTCGAGGAACCAGCTGTGGCTGGCCTCGGCGTTGCGCGCGGCAGTTCCGTCCTCGGCCCGCTCGGCCTGGGCCTTGTCGTGACGGAGGCGAAGCTCGGCCGTGACGTCGCGACGCTTGACCTTGCGCGTGCTCGTGCGCGGCAGCTCGCCCTCCCAGAACTCCAGCGTACGCACGCGCTTCCAGAACGGCAGCGAGGCCGAGACGACGCGGAAGTGGGCCTCGATCTTCTGCTTCACCTCGGCCAGCGACAGGCCAGGCTCGACCTGCAAGTCGGGCACCACCGCACACGCGACGTGCTCGGCCACGCCGTCGGGCAGACCGACCACCGACAGCTCCTTGATGTAGGGCGAGCCCTTGTAGAGATCCTCGATCTCGTCGGGGTAGACGTTCTTGCCGTTGGCATCGATGATGATGTCCTTGCTGCGCCCGACGATGTAGAGATTCCCCTCCTCGTCGAAACGGCCGAGATCGCCGGTGTGGAACCAGCCGTCGCGAAGGGCATGGTTGGTGGCTTCCTCGTCCTGCCAGTACCCGGCCATCACGTTCTTGCCGCGCGCGATGACCTCGCCCACGCCCGTGTTGTCCGGGTTGTCGATCTTGACCTCGACCCCGGCCAACGGCTGTCCCACCGAGCCGGCGATGGGTCTGTTCTTCGGCGTGCTCACCGAGAGCACCGGCGAGGTTTCGGTCAGGCCGTAGCCCTCGAAAAAGTCGAAGCCCATGCCGTAGAAAGTCTTGAGCACGTCGGGGGGCAAGGCCGAGCCGCCGCTGATCATGTAACGGATGCGCCCGCCCAGCTTCTCGTGCACGGGCAGGAACATGAGCATGCCGAGATCGAGCCCCGTGCGCGCGCGCAGCTCGAAGTTGACGTCGGCCAGCGCCTTGACCGCGGACTCGAGGATCTCGGACTTGTCCGAAAAGCGCTGCAGCACGCGGCGACGCAGGGTCTCCCACAAGGCGGGCACGCCGACAATGGCCGTGATCTTTCCGTGCTTGAGCGTGTGGTTGATGGTGTCGCCGGTGAGGTCGGGGATGTAGGTGATGCGCGTCCCGTGCGCCAGCGGCATGAGCATGCCCGCGGTGAATTCGAAGGTGTGGTGAAGCGGCAGCACCGACATCATGCAGTCCGAGATCCCCAGGTCGAAGATGCGCGACATCTCCGCCACCTCGAAGGTGAAGTTCCGGTGCGTGAGCATGACGCCCTTGGGATGTCCGGTGGTGCCCGAGGTGAAGATGAGCGAGGCCACCGCATCGGCCGCGTGCTTGGTCAGCAGCGACTTCTTGCGCTCGCTCTCGAGCGCTTCGTCGACCAGCTCGAACACCTTCTCGAACGGCCAAACCTTGGCACCGAGCCCGGCCTCGTCGAGCTCGCGCGAAAGGGTCGGCCGCTTGTCGAGGACGTCCTCGCCGACGATGGCACCGACCGCGCCCGAGGCGCGTGCGATGTTGACGACCTCCGCGCTGGTCGAGTCGTGGGCCACGGGCACCGCGGTGGCGCCGGCCTTGAGAATCCCGAAGTAGCACATGGGCCATTCGGGCGAGTTCTTGGCCAGCAGGATCACCCGTTCGCCGGGCTTGACCGATGCGCCCACCAGGAACGTCCCCGCCCGCTCGGCCAATTCGCGCAGGTCGCGGTAGCTGTACGATTCCGTGCGTCCGCCCCGCTCCATGCGCATCGCCGTGCGCTTGGCGTGCAGCTTGGTCGTGGTGTCGAAGAGCTCGAGCAAGTCGCGGTAGGCGTACACGCTCTTGGGCTTGGGCGCGTAGGTCTCGTCGAGCTCGGGCAGCACCCACTTCTGCAGACCGGGGAAGTGGATGTTCATGAAGTAGTCGTACCAGTCGATGGTCTCGGGCGACCACGGCACGAGCGACCGTTCCTCGGGCGGCAAGCGGTCGCGCAAGGCACGGATGTTGTCCGCGCGCAGGACGTACGCGTTGTCGAGGATGAACGGCCGGAACAGATCGATGTCACGACTGGCGTCCCTGGTGACGCGTTTCAGGTTGTCGACCTTCTTCTTGACCTGATCGACCCAATGGGTGACCCGTCCACCCCCCCAAGCCGGTCGCACCCTGTCGAGCGCATCCGAAACCTTCTCGGTCATCCGACTGACCAGCGGCAACGAGGTACGATCGTATTCGTCGTAGCTGACCGGCCGAAACTCCATGCGCGCCGCCAGCTCGTTGAGGAACTTGTTGCCGGTCTCCTTGCCTTGGAAGCGCTGGCGCTTGTAAAGGCCGGTCAACGTCGTCACGCGGCCGATGCGCGAGGGATTGAGATCGCCGCTGGCCAGTTGGTGCACCAGCGCCGGCTGCTCGACGCAGGCCTGGGCCGCCACCATCAGCATGCCGCCCGCGATCTGATCCACCGGCACCATGTCGAGAATCAACGACTCCGACACCGGCAACTTGTTCTGGCCCTTGAGCGCCAAGTAGACCAGCGGCGCCGAGGTGGTGAAGCCTTCATTCCAGCCTGGAAACGGGTAGGCCATCGAGCTCTCGACGATGGCGGGACGGACGATGGAACGCACGAGCCCGGTTTCCTGGGCCACCAGCTGGTCGCCCATACTCTTGGTGTAGGTGTAGATGTTGGGCCAGCCCCAATCCTTGGCGCGCTGGATCCCGCGTTCGGTCAGCTCGCTGCGGATCCAGTCCTTGCGCTCGCGCGCCAGCCCCATCTTGAGCGACGCTTCGTCGTCGGGATCGCGGCTCGCCTCGCGCAGGAAATCGCGCGCCTTCTGGCGCAGCTTCGCCACCACCTGGGCGTCGTCGGCCTGGGTGCGCACCTCGGCGGCGATGCGCGCGCAGTCGGCGATCTCTTGCTCGACGCTGAACCGGGTGGCGGGCAGCTCGCGCCAGCGCGGGAAATAGCCGTCCAGCTTCTCGCTTTCCCAGATCTCGCCACTGCGATTGCCGGCCACGAAGCAGGTGCTGGTGTGGATCAGCGCCGGGCGCTTCATGCGTTTGACGAAGGCGATGACGTTCTTCGTACCTTGCACGTTGGTGCGCAGTGCCGATTCCAGCGGCGGGTTGAAGGTCACCTTGCCCGACGAGTTGATGACGACGTCGATGTCGCCCGCCACGCGCGCGGCGTCCTCCTCGGAGAGCCCGAGATTGGCTTCGGTGATGTCGCCGTCCACCACGCGCACCTTGTCCTGCAGGAAGGCGCGCAGCCCCTCGCCATGCTGCTCGCGCAGCGGATCGAAGGTGTGCGAGGGCACCACGTGATCCCAGAAGCGCGACTCGCTGGAGGTGCCGGTCCCTCGCCGGACCATGACGTACACGCGGCCGACCTCGGGGAAATTGCGCAAGAGCATGCTGAGCAGCACCTTGCCGAGAAAGCCCGTCGCGCCCAGGACGAACACGTGCCGGCCGCGGTAGATGTCCCGCACCGAGAAAGCGGAAGCCAACCGTGCCGCGCGTTCGCTCATGGCCTCACCGGCGTACCTACTCGACATCCGCCATGACGATGGGCGGCCACTTCATCAGGGTGATGGAGGCGACGGTCCCACGAAGCTGCGCGCCTGCGAGATGGCCTCGGTGAGCGAGTCCGCGCGATCCCAGCCCATGCGCGCCGGAACGTGCGCGTTCTTGGCACCGGCCACGATGACCTTGCCCACGTGCTGACGGCCGGGCTCGCCCCAGTACCACATGAAGAAGGGATGGGCGCCGTGGTAGGCGTTTCCGCGCCGGTACATCTCGATGTAGCTCGGGTTGTGCGCGAATTCTTCCTCGTACTTGTGCCGCAGCTTGTGCGAATCGCGCGTCTCGGGCAGCAGGCGATTGAAGAACTCGATGTAGCTGGGGTGGAACTTGTGGTCGAACTCGTCGTGGCAGGGATGGCACAGGATGAGCGCCCCGCCTTTGCGCAGCACGGGCTTACCCCGATAGAACTGGTGGAAGTAGCCCAGCCCCATGACCTGAACCAGGATGGGATTCAAGATCGAGTTGATGCTGTACGGGTGAAACGTAGGGGATGGGGAAGATGACGATGTCGCTCTGGCCCTTGATGCTGACCATGTACTGGTCATTGAGCTTGGCAATGATGCGGTCGTGTACCGGCTGCGTCTTGCCCGCGTAGCAGGCGACCAGCTCGTACTCCGCCGGAATCATCTGGAAAATCTTCCGTTTGGCTGCGGTCGGTAGCTTCGACAGGCCGAGACGCATGGCCTCGTACTTGATGCGGTCGAATTCGGAGAAATCGTCCTCGTTCCTGCCGAGAAAGTCCGTCGCGCTGCCGAATATGCGGTTATTGAGCGCGGTCTCGATGTGAAACACCTTCATGTGCTGGTCGACCAGCGCGCCCTGGCGCTCGATCTTGGTGCTCAGCATGGAGCGCGGTGGATCCATCATGCTGTCGCATGCGAGAAGGGTGTCGGGCTCGTGGTGCACGCGCACGCTCTCGTAGTCGCACAGCCCCACCGCCACCGATTTGTGCCCGCCGTCCATGGGCACGAGGGTGATGTTCACGTAAATGACGAGGTCGCTCTCCACGCACCGCCGGTTGATGTTCATCGGCTCGCCGAGCGCGGTCTTGCCCAGGGGCACAATTGCGTCGGGATCCTCGGCGTCGTGGTTGTAGTAACGGTCGGGGTAGAAGGCATCGAAGATCTTCTTGCCCACCATGCGCTTCATCTCGGCCTCGGTCATGAACCGGTGCAGGCAATTGGCGATGACCAGGTGGATGTCGTCCACGCCGTTGGCGTCGAGCATTTCGAGCAGGATCTCGAGAATGGTCTGCCGGATGTCGGGGGTGCGCATGGGCGGCTCGGGCAGGCTGATGTCGTCGAGGGCGATGGTCACGCGCATGCCCGGCGCAAGCTGCGCGTACAGCGGGTCGGCGTCGAGCGGGTGGTTGAGGGCGTACCGGATGGCGGCGCCGGGGTTGTTCAGCCCCTCGATGGGCGGCTTGCCGTACACCACGCGCGTGCCGACGGGCAAGTCCTCGCTCAGGATGTCCTCGCCGGAGAAGATCAGGCGCGGCGCCGAGTCGTTGTCGATGTAGACGACCTCGTCGCCTTCCTTGTGCCGGGGTACGGGGCCTCTCAGGGCCTTGGTTTCGCGCTTGCTCATCGTTTTCGTTTCGGGTTTTCGCTATCGCAGGTCACTATCGCAGATCCAGGATCGGCCAATCGTGTTGCAGAGCCGTGTTCTTCAGTCGGAAGTCCGGGTTCACCACCGTGGGGTGGCCAACCACCGAGAGCATGGGCAAATCGCTCATGCTGTCCGAGTAGCTATAACATTCGGAGAGATTGAGCCCCTCCTTTTCGGCGTAGATGCGCATCCAGCTTGCCTTGGTCGCGGCCGCCATCACCGGCGGCAAGAGGCGCCCGGTGGCCTTGCCGTCCACGAACTCGAGGTGGTTGGTGACCATGTCGTCGATGCCGAGGTGCCGGGCCAAGCGGAATGGCGGTGAAAGTCGATGGCGCCGGTGACCAGGACCTGGCGAAGCCCGAGCTGACGCGACTTCTCGATGAGCTGGTAGGCCCCGGGAAAGATCGACGGTTTGATGACCTTGTCGAAGAGCTCTTCGGCGAGGTAGCGCAAGCGATCCTCGGATTCGCCTTTGTAGCGACGAAAGAACAGGTCGTTGAACAGACGGCGGTCGAAGAAGTCGGCGGCGACGAACGCGGGAATGCTTACCACGGTGGACAGGGTGCGCGAAATGCTGCGCAACACCCCTTGTTGGTTGCGCGCGTTGTACGCGAAGGCGTGGACGAGATTCGTACGGCACAGGGTGCCATCCAAATCATAGAACGCTGCGGCGGCCATGGATTGAATGGCAGCGTATATCACAGGCCGAGCGGAGGTTCATACTTGACAGGCGCTCCCATAATCCCGCGATAGGCGCGGGAGGTCGTGGCCGTGGTCGTGGTCGTGGCCGTGGCCGGAGTGATCTTCGTCGGCCACGGCCACGGGCTACGGCCACGACTACGACTACGACCACCACTCGCCGTTCCGATTGGGTGCGACATCCATCGTGGAAAGGTGTCTCTTTCTGCCGTCTTCCGCGAGAGCACTGCGCTTGGGCGCGCGGACGAAAGAACGCATTTCCGAGAGCGGCTGACGCGATTGCCATCGGCGAGGCGCGCCTCCGACGCATTGCCCTGACATGAAAAACATTGCTCGCATCCCCATTCCCGCTTTTTTGCAATGGGGTATAAATGTCGTGGCGATGGTTCAACTACTCAATCTCCGCGTCCTGGTCGCATCCCTGGTTCTGTTCGTGGCCGCGAGCGGCTGCGCGCACCGCAAGCCGGCTCCCCCTCGCCATGGTCTACCGGCCCGCGCCGCCCCCCCGCCCCCGCCGCCGCCCCCGCCCCCAAAGAAGCTCAAGCTGATGGTCCTGCCGCTCGATAAGCAGGCCCTGCCCGGAACCGCCGAGCAGATCAACAGCAAGCTGGCGCAGGTCAAGTTGCCCGGCGTCGAAGATGCGACGCTGGCGACCGTGAGCATGGAGACCGCACAACTGCAGTCCGAATGCGCCGACCCCACCGAGACCTGTTACCTCAAGATCGCCCGCTTGGTCGACGCCGATCGCCTGCTCTGGGCCCAGGTCGAAAAGGTCGCAGCCAAGGGCCGCAAGAGGGGGAAGAAGAACCACACGCGCGTCCAAATCATCCTCTTCGATCGAGACAAGCTCGCGGTATCGGGCCAAGCCGACGAGACCTTCGCCGGTCCCGTCTCGGGTGAGGATCTGGACAAGCTGATCCTGACCGCCACCGGCGTCCGGCCGGGGACCGCCGCACCCCAACTCGCGCCTCCGCCCGCCGCGCCGCCCCCGCCGGTCGCGACATCCGCCATGGCCCCACCGACCGCACGCCCGGCCGCTGCAGCGCCGCTTCCGGCTGCCCGCCCCGCCTATGCGCCGCAGCCAGCGCCGCCAGGCAGCGATGCCACAGCCCGTGGCCCGCCAGCCGGTCGCCCCCGCGCCAGCCCAGACGGCTACCCAGCTCCGGCCGCCGCCCGGCCGCCCGCCGCTTACCCACCTCCGGCTGCCGCATACCCGCCACCACCCGCCGCTTATCCACCTCCGGCCGCCGCGCCGCCGCCCGCCGCGTACCCGCCTCCGGCCGCCGCGCCACCGCCCGCCGCTTACCCGCCTCCGGCTGCAGCGCCACCTAGCTACGCGCCGCCCGCGGCAACGCCACCTCCTGCATCCGGGCCAGCGCCCGCGAGGTGGCAATGAATCCGGTGAAGTGCCCCAATTGCCGACTGTCGCTGCCGCAGAACTGGGCGGGGACGAACGATCCCAACGCCAAGTGTCCCTATTGTGGAAAGGCCCTCGCCAGCCAGCCGGCCGCGCCGGCAGCGCCGTGCTCCGTCCCCCGCGCCGGCCGTGCCCGCCCCTGCGCCGGCCAGGGCGGCAAAGACCATGCTGTGGGGGGTGGGCGCGCCGATCCCGGGCGTCCCCATCCCGAAGACCGTTCCCGAAATCGCCTCCCGAGCAAGGCTCTGCCCCCTCGCCGACCTCCGCCCGGGAAGCCATTGCCACCGCGGCTACGCAGAACCGCGAGGCGATCGCCAACTAAGGGGGGCTAGCCGCGGCATCGCCACCGGCTTCCGAAGGCACGGATGTCGACATCGACGCAGACGAGCCGGCCGAGCCGGTTCCTGCCAGCCCCATGCCCCAGGCGACGTCGAAGCCGAACCAACCCGCGGCCACGGTCATGTTCGAATCGGCGGCTCCGCCCATGGACTCGTCGCTGGCCAGGATGGAGCGCTTTGCGCCCGCATCGGAAAGCACCGGCTCCGACGAATCCGCCGAAGTGGTCGAGCCGGAGCCACCCGAGGAGTCAGGTCCCAGGCCGACACCGACCAGGGCCAAGCCCAAGTCCAAAGCGGTGCAGAGGAAGGGCTACAAGGCGAAGTCCGGCAAGCCCGCCAAGTGGTCGACCAGCGAAGACGACGTCGGAAGAGCCGCCGCCCTCATCGAGCAAGACCCCCATCATCGTCGTCGCGGCCATCGCCTTGGTTGCTTTGATTGGCGCAGGCTTCTACTTCCTGCGCGGCAAGGGCTCGAGCGAAGGCGAGCCCGCGGCCAAGGAGCCACTCCGGGCCGCCGAGCCACGCCCAAGCCGAGCCCACGCCCGCTGAAAAGCCGTCCGGTCTGGCGGTGAAACCCACGCCCGCTGAGCCGGCCAAACTCGGCGCCGGCCGCCAAACCGGCCG
>CAWCMR010000025.1:1330000-2123622 GCA_963796685.1 uncultured delta proteobacterium | reverse complement strand
GCCAGCACGGCCGAGACATCGCGATCCTCGTTGGCATGGAAGATTTGCTTCTGCCAGTTCTCCTTGGTGAGACGGGACTTCACCCCAGCCAGGCCCTTGCTGCGGTACTGCTCGAAGAAGCGCATTTCCTCGGCGTCGGCCTGCTTGAGGTAGGCCAGCGTCGAAGAGACACACCACACGTAATCGTGCTTGCCGAGGCTTCGGCATACAGGCGGCGCAAGATCTTCAAGGACGGGACCATGTCCTTGGGCTCCTTGGCCTTGGCGATGAGCAAGCGGTACTCGCGAATCGCCTTGTCGTAGCACTCCGGCCCCTGCACCTGGTACACCTTCGGCCAGGATCTGGTGCCGCGCCACGTTCTCGGTTTCGAGGTGCACGCACACCTCGAAGGCCTCGGCGGCCTCGCGGTACATCTTCAAACGTGACCGGTAAATCTTGCCGAGTCCTTGCCACAACGCCAACTGCGTGGCCTTCTTTTCGGGCGTGGACGTGTCCTGTCCCAGCCGCTTGATCATCTTGCGGTAGTTGCGCTGCTGGTTGGTCCAGTCCTTCTTCACGTCATCCTTGTCGATGCGCTCGAACGGCTTGAGGCTGTTGGAGTACTCGTCGAGGGCTTGGTTGAACATCTCCACCGCCTCGTCGGGCGAGTGCAGCTCCATGTTGGTGACGATGCCGGCGGTTTCCAGATACTTGGCCTTGACCTTCCCGGTTTCCAGGTTGGCAAGACGTAGGAGAATTTCCACCGCCTTCTTCCACTGCTTGGTTTCGTGCAGCAGCTCCAGGACATCGACGAGCAGGTTGCGCGCGTCGGGCTTGACCTCCAGGGCTTCGAGATATGCCGCGATCGCCTTCTGCGGGTTGTTCAGCTTGTCCTTGTAGATGGCGATGATCTCTTTGTGGAAGCGCAGCTTCTCCTCTGCGCTCTCGCTGTGCGAGAGCAGGGCGCGCTTCTGTTTGATCACGGCCTCCCGTTCCCCGGCCTCCGCATGTACCGCGGCCAGGGCTTCGAGGGTCGGGCGGTACCCGGGATTGATCTCGAGCGCCTTCTCGAACATGTTGATCGACTTCGCACGCTCGCCCACCTTCATCTTGATGGTGCCGATCCGGTGGAAGATTTCGACGATCTGAGCGTCGGTCTGCGATTCGCGGTGCTGGACCATCAGGTCTGGTACAGCTTGAAGGCGTCGTCCCACTGCTGGCGTCGGTAGAGCAGATCGGCCCGATCCACCAGGGTCGGCAGGTGCGTGGGATCGAGCTCATAGGCCTGGCGGTAGCACTTGAGTGCCTTCTCTTGCTCGCCGAGCTTGTCCGCCGCCTTGGCCAGGCGGTAATAGAGCACGTGCAGCTCCTTGTTGGCGCGACGGTCGGTCTTGCGCGCCAGCATCTCGAGCACGGGTATGAGCGGCGCCCAGTCTTCCTCGTGGTAGTAGATCTCGGCCAGCGGCGCCGCCGCTTCCACGTGCTCGGGATCGAACTCGAGCGTCCGCGCGAAGAGATCCTTGGCCTTCTGCTCGTCGCCGAGCTCGGTCTGATAAAGCTTGCCGGACTCGAAAAGCAGGCGCGTCTTTTCGAGAACATTCTGGGTGCAGGTCTCGGCGCGCACCATCATCTGTGCCGCCTTGAGCGAATCGCCGCGCCGCTTGTACAGATTGATGAGCGACAGCATGCTCGGCACGTGCGCCGGATCCACGCTGAGCGCATCGGACAGCCGCTCCTCGGCCGACTCCGGCATCTGCATGTGCTCGTCGAAGATCTTGCCCAGGCGGAAGCTGAGGTCGACCTTCTCCTTGGTGTCGACCACGTTCACCAGACGCTCCATGATCTCGACCGCGCAATCCCACTGCTCGGTCTGTTCGTAGATGCGCGCGAGGCCCTTGAGGGCTTCGGTATGGTCGGGATCGAAGGCCAAGATGTCGTTGTAGGACTCGGCCGCACAATCGGGATCGCGCAGCTCTTCCTCGAAGAGATGACCCAAAGCCAGTTGAACGGCGGTCCGTTCGGCGGCTTCGGTCTCGACCTGGATATGCCGCCGGTAGATGTCGACCAAGGCGTCCCAATTGCGATCGGCGCGGTACAGGCGCTCGATGTCGCGATAGACCCCCAGTTGGTGCTCGTCGATTTCGAGTACATGCTGCAAGCACTCGATGGCCTTCTCGGCCTTGCCGGGTTGCTGCTCCCACACCTGCGCCATGCGCAGATACAAGCTCACGCGCTCGGTGTCGGCGGGGGTCACCTCCAGCTGGTGCTCGAGGACATCCAGGTAGGCATCGGTGCGGCCGGCCTTGAGGTAGAGTTGCTCCAGGGACTTGAGCGCCTGCAGGTTCTGCGGATCGACGGTCAGGACCTCGCGGTAGGCCTCGACGGCGCGCTCGTTGTCGCCGAGTCGCGACTCCCACAACTCGCCGACCTGCAAACGCAGCTTGACGGCCAATTCCACGTCGCTCACGATTTGCGACTTCTTGCCCAAATCTCGGCCAAGCGGTCCCAAGACTGGGACCGGCGGTGCAGCCGTTCGAGAGCGTCGATGGCGCGCAGGCAGCGTTCATCGCAACGCAGGGCCTGTTCGTATGCAGCCGTGGCCTGCCCGGCGTCGGACAATTGGACCTCGAAGGTTTCCGCCAGGGAAAGCAGGACCTCGACTTTGCGCTCCGGGTCCTGTTCGAGCTCGACATGCTTGGACAGGATTCCGACCAGTTCCTTCCACTGGCCGAGCTTGCGGTGGAAATCGGCCAACGCCGACATGGCGCCGACGTGGTCGGAGTCGAAGGACAGGGCTTTCTTGGCCGCGGCAATGGCATACTCGGTGTGGTCCAGCGCCGAGTCGTACCAGCGGGCGATCTTGACCCACAAATCCGAGGCCTGCTTGGCCTCGGTCATGCCTTGGGCGACCTGCGTGTACTCGGTGAGCAACTCGTTCCACTTGCTGGTCGCAGTGGCCAACCGCTCGAGCTCCTTGGCCACGCGATCGTTCGAGTAGTCCTCGCGGAAGGCGGCCTGCAAGGTCACGAAGGCGGAATCGCAATCGGACATCTGCTCTTCGTAGATGGCGGCGATGTCGAGGAACAGCTTGATACGCTCCGGGGGACCGTCCACGTACTCGATGCGGGCCAACAGCAGCTCGACCAGACGAGGCCAGACCTTGCGCTGACGGTAGAGCTCTTCGAGGCTGGTCGAGGCCACGAAGTTCGAGGGATCGATTTCGAGCACGCGCTCGTAGGCCTCGGCCGCCGCGCCGCCGTCGCCAACCTTGTCGGCCCAGATCGACGCGGCCTGCATGAGCACGTCGACCTTCTCATCGGGCGACGAGAGCGCCGCCACCCGTCGCTCGAGCACCTCCACGCACTCCTCCCAGCGCGCCTCCTGCGTGAACAGGGTTTCGAGCGCGCCAAGTGCGCGGAAGTCCGTGGGATCGATCTGCAACACCTGGCGCCAGGCCTCGACCGCGGCATCGATGCGCATGAGGGTGGTGCCCTCGAGCTCGCCGAGCTGCGCGTAGAGCTCCTTGACTTCATCGCCGCTCAGGGCATGCGACCCGACGGAGATGGTCCGTCGCAAGATGTCTGCGAGCTTTTCCCAGGCGCCGGCGCTACGATAGTTGTCGGCGATGGCCCGCAAGGCCTCCACGTCCCCGGCGTCGATCTCGACGACCTTTTGCCAACATTCGAGGGCGTTGCGCTCGCGCCCGAGCTTCTCGCCCCACACCCGACCCAGGCGCTTGTAGACGGGGATGCGGGCCACGGGATCCTCGGTGGCGCGGATCTGGCTGTCGAGGACCTCGGTCAGCTCGCGCCACTCCTCGGCCTGCTCGTGCAGATCGCCAAGGGCGGACAGGGCCAGCGGATCGGCCCCGCGCAAATCGAGCACGCGCCGCCACAGCTCGACGGCGCGCTCGCGCTGCCCGAGCACGTCCGAGGTGATCTTGGCCATGCGTGCATAGCAATCGGACAGCGCCTGGTCACCCGGCGCGATGTCGAGCATCTTCTCGTAGACACCGTACAGGTCTTCCCAGCGCTCGGCCCGGAAGTACAAGCGCTCGAGGGCTTCCAGCGCCTCGGGCGAGCGCGACTCATGTTCGAGCACGGCGAGGTAGCTGGCGATGGCCGAGTCGGGGTCGTCGATCACATCGGCAAGAACCTTGCCGAGTCGCAGGTGCAGCTCGACGAGCTGGCTCGAACCATCGGTGACGGCGATGCGCCGGCGAAGCACGCTGGCGAGCTTCTCGAAGTCGCCCTGTTTGTCGTAGACGCGGTCCAGGAAGGCCAGGGCTTCGCCGTCGTCGGCATCGAAGCTCAGGATTTGGGCCAGGACCTCCTCGGCGCGCGATAGATCGCCAAGCTCGGTCTCGAACACCGTGGCCAGGCGCATGAGCACGTCCTTGCGCACGGAGCGCTCGCTGGTCTTGCCCGCGGCCTCGGCCATGGTCGAGACGTACGCTTCCCACTGATGGGTCGCGCGGGCCAGGCGCAAGGCTTCGTCCAGGGCCTGCTCGGACGACGGCGCCTCGACCACGGCGCGTGCCCACCAGTCGAGCGCCGAGATCTGATCCACGAGCTTGCTCTCGGTGATGTCCGCCAACCGGCGCAAAATGCGTTGGCGCTCTTCCGGATCGGACTCGGAGACGAGCTCGACCTGGTAGACGCGGACCAACTTCTCCCACTCCTCTCCCACGCGGTACAGCGGCTCGAGGACCTGGGCGATCTCTCGCTGCATGGTCCCGCTGGCCATGAGGCGCTCGAGTGTGGCGCGCGTTTCCTCGTGGGAAGGCGCGATGGCGAGGATCTCTTGGTAGGCCTCGACCGCCTTGGGCAGATCTCCAAGCGCGACTTCGAGGATCTGCGCGAGCCGGTAGGTGAGCGAAACGATCTGTTCCTCGGTGTCCGCCAGGCGGATCTCGCGACGGACGATCTCGGTCAGGTCCTGCCAGCGCTCGGTCATGGTGAAGAGGCGATCGAGGGCGACCAGGCCGTCCTTGCGATCAGGCTCCGCCTCGGCCACGCGCGTGAAGGTCGCGATGGCTTTGTCGACCTCGCGGGTTTCTTCCTCGTACACGCGGGCCAGACGCATCAGCATCTCGACCTGCAGCTGGCTGTCCATCACACGCTCGATCTCGGCCTCGATGGCTGCCGCCAACTCGGACCAGCGTCCGCTGGCCTCGGCCATGCGATCGAGGTGGGCGATGACCTCGGGGTTGGCCGGATCCACGCGCATGGCCCGGCAGTAGGCGTCGAACGAGGCATCGAAGTTCGACAGTCGTCGTTCGTAGATGCCCGCCACGATCCCCAGCAGCTCCACGCGACGGATGGGGTCCTGCGTGTGCGCGATCATCACCTCATAAGTGACGGCGACCTTGTCCCAATCCCCGGCCGACTCGTAGATCGGCTGCAGCACCTCGGCAGCGGCGATGGGCTCTTCCCCTCCCTGCATCATCCCCTCGATGGCCCGCATGGTGGGCTCGTGGGTCGGATCCATCTCGAGCACGCGCTTGTAGGCCTCGACGGCGCGGGTTGGATCGTTCAGCTTCTCGCGCCACAGCTCGCCGATGCGGAAGCGCAGGGACACGACCTCCGCCGCCGACCCGGACAGCTCGGTTTCCCGTTCGAGCACCGAGAGCAGGTCGTACCAGCGCTCGGTCTGCACGTACAGGCGGTCCAGCGCCTGCATGGCCTCGACGTCGTCGGGATCGATGTCCAGCACCGACGAGTACGTTTCGATGGCGCGCGCCGGATCCTGGAGCTCGCGGTCGTAGACCTGACCGAGAACGAACAGACGAGCCTTCTTCTGCGCCGGATCGGTGGCCAGCTCGGCCTGCTTGGCGTAGATGTCCTTGAGGTCGCTCCAGCGCTCGAGGCGAATGAACAGGCGTTCGAGGTTCTCGAGGACCGTCCCGTCGGTATCATCGAGTGCCAGGGCCTGGCGGTAGGCGTCGATGGCCCGCTCGGGATTGTCGAGCACCTCTTCCCAGATCTTGGCGGCGCGCATACCCAGCTCGCGTTTCTCGGGTACCGCATCGGTCATCTCGGCCTTCTGCTGCAGCAGAAGCACCAGGTTGGCGTAGTCCGCAAGACGGGTGTAGATGCGCTCGAGAGCGTCCGCGGCTTCCAGGTCCCGCGGCGAGGTCGCCATGGCTTGTTGGTACGCCTCGGCCGCAATCTCGGCGCTGCCCAGATCGTTCTCCGCCAGGGTGGCGATCACGTGGTAGACGGCGTTCTTGGTCTCGTCGACTTGCACCGTCTGCACGGCCGCGCGATAGCGCGCGACGAGGTCGTCGACGCAACCGAGCGCCTTGGCCAAGCGCTCGGCGCGGGTCTGGGTGTCGTGGTCCAGGGGATCCTCGGCCAAGGCGCGACCGATGGCTTCGTAGGCGCCCGCCGGGTCGTCCATGCCATCTTCGCGCGCGGTCGCGATCTCGTGCAGAAGCAGAATCTTCTGTCGTACGTCGGGGGTGTGGCGCGACTGGATCTCGAGCACGCGCACCAGATTGGCGAAGTCGCTACGCCCGCGGTACACGGGATCGAGCAGCTCGGCCAGGGCGAGCTCGTGTTCCGGAAGGGACAAGAGGCCTTCGAGCGCTTCGATGGTCTCCTGGTGGGCAGGCTCGAATTCGAGCAACCGGCGATAGGTTTCGATGGCGGACGAGACATCGTCGAGCTCGCCCTGGCGCAAGCGCCCGAGCCGCCAAAGCAACGCCACCTGCTGCTCCGGCTCGGTGGCCAAATCGAGCTGGCGTTGCAGATTGTCGGCGAGATCCAACGCCATGCCCTTTTGCGCGAACAGCCGATCGAGCGCCCGCAACGCGACCAAGCTGCCGGAATTGTCGCCTAGGACCTCTTTCCACGCCGCGATCGCTTCCTCGGGATTGCCGATGGCCTCTTCCAGGATCGTCGCGATTCGGCCGTGGATGATCTCCCGATCCTCGACCGACTGAATCAGATCGGCCTTCTTCTTCAGGGTCTCGACGAGATCGGGCCAGCGCTCGGTGCGCGTGTAGAGCCGCTCCAGGGCCTCCAGCGCCGAGGCGTCCTCGGGCTCGATCTCCTGGGCCATGCGAAAGAACTCGACCGCTTTCTCGGACTGGTTGAGCTTTTCGTCGTAGGCCACGGCGATGACCAGCAGAATCTCGCGTTCGAGCGCCGGCTCCAACTTGAGGCTGGTCTGGGCCTTGCTGTAGATCTGCACCAGCGAGTCCCACTTGCCCATGGACTCGGCAAGCTGTTCGAGCGCGGTTCGTGCGTCGCTCGAGGAGGGATCCTCGGAAAACGCCGCGGCATAGGCGTCGTAGGCCTCCTCGGGCCGGCCGGCCTCGGCCTCCAAGGCACCGATTCGCAGCTGCAAGGCGACCTTGCCTGCGGAGTCCTTTTCGCGCTTGAGCTTGATTCGCTGAATCTCGATCAGGCGCTCGATCTCGTGCAGGGCTTCATAGATGGGCTCGAGGGCCGCCACCGCGGCCATCTGGTGCTTCTTGACGCCAAGGTAAGCCTCGAGCGCCGCGCGCGCCCCCGCCTGATTGGGGTCGAGCGAGAGCGCCTCTTGGAAGGCTTCCACCGCGCCCTTCGGATTGTCGAGGTGCTTTTGCAGAACCTCGCCGAGTGCGAGCTTCAAATCGGCCGATACGATGGCATCGTTGGCGGTCAAGGCCAACTGCCGTTCGATGATGGCGGCCAGATCCTGCCACTTCTCCGTCGACTGATAGAGGCGTCCCAGCGCGCGCAGGGCTTGCAGGTCGTCGGGATCGGTCTTGAGAATGTCGCGGTAGAGCGCCAGCGCCCGATCCACGTCGTGGACCTGCTCCTCGTAGAGAAGGGCGAGTTGGAGACGAACCTCGCGCTTTTCCTGCTCGCTCGCGGCCAGGCTCAACTTCTTGTCGTAGATGGCAAGCAGCTCTTCGTGCTGACCGGTCGCGACGTACAGCCGCTCGAGCGCCAGCACGGCCTGCTCGTCGCTTGGCGCGAGCGCGAGCACCTGTTTGTTGCGCTCGATCGCCAGAGGATAATTGGCCAGTTCCTTTTCGTAGGCGCGCGCCACCGTCGCCAGCAGCGGCAAGACATCCGTACCCTTCAATGTTGGCAGCGCGGCCTCGTACACCTGCACCAAAGATGCCCACTCGCCGGTTTCGGTGGCCAGGCGCTGGCCCGCTTCGAGCGCCCACGCTTCGAGAGGATTTTCCGTCGTGGCCTGCAGGGCGACGGCGAGCGCAAAGGCTTTGTCGCCCGCGTCGGTATCCAGAATCCGAGCAATGCGAAGCATACGCTCCTGGCGAAGCGCAGGTTCGGTCGTATGGAGAAGCTGCACTTGCAGCACCCCTGCCAACTTGCGGGCGTCCGGGGCCTTCTCGTAGATAGGGATGAGCGCCTCGGCGGCGATCAGGTTCCCCGAATCGAGCGAAAGGGTCTTCTCGAACGCCTTTTGCGCCTTGTCGGCTTTGCCAAGTCGGTCCTGGTACAGCGAGGCGATCTTGTTCCACAGCCCCACACGCGTCGCATCATCCTCGGACTCGGCCTGCCGCTCCAGCACGCGCACGAATTCGTCCCACTTGCCCTGGGCCGAGTAGAACCCCTCGAGCGCGTCCCAGTCCTTGCTCTGCAAATACAGCTTGCGCAGCGCGTCCTGGGCACGACGGTTGTCGGGCTCGGAGTCGAGCAAGGTCTTCCACGCCTCGATGGCCAGATCCAGCTTCTGCAGCTTCTCGGTGTAGAGAATCGCCAACTTGGGCAAGAGCGCGCCGCGCCTCGCGGAATCGCTGGTGAGCGCGACCTGCTTCTGCAGGATGGCTGCGAGCTCTTCCCAATGTTTTTCACGCTCGTGCAGCTTCTCGAGCTCGGCCAGGGCCTCGGCATCGCTGTCGTTGAGCTCGATGACTTTGTTCCACAGCTCGATGGAGACGGCGGCCTTCTTGAGCTTCTCGGTGGCGAGCTTGGCCACCTCGGCCCAGCGGCGCGCCTGCTCCCCCGGCTCGGTGATGCGGCCCACTTCTTGGCGCAAAACCGCGATGAGGCGCTCCCAGTCGCGCCGCTTCTCATACATCTGCTTGAGGAAGGTGACCGCATCCGGATTGGCCGAATCGATCTCGAGGATGGCCTCGAAGCACTTGATGGCCTCGGCTTGGTTCTGGAACTTCGCCAGGTATAGGTTGGCAACGCGCAGCTGCAAGGCGACCTTCTCGTCGGCCGATTCCGCGAGAGCCGCCTTCTTTCGCAGCAGTGCGATGATGTCGGGCCAGCGCGGGTTGGCGCTGCCCTTGAGTTGCGCGATGAGGGCGTCTATGACCTCGATGTTGCTCGGCTGAATGGCAAGAATGCGGTGGTACGAGTCGATGACGTTGACATCGAGCTTGAGGTGATCGCGGTAGATCTCGACCATCTCGAGGAGCAGCGGGACCTTCGCATCGGGAGCAGGCCAGGTAGCCTTTTCCACGGCTTCTTTCAGGATCTCGACACACGCCTTCCAGCGCTCTGCTTGTTTGTAGACCCGCGCAAGCTCACGCCTCGGTTCCCAAGTCGCGGGCGCGCTTCCCACCAGCTTCTTCCACGCGTCGATCCCCTTCTCAATCGACTGGCGCTCCGCGTCCAGCGCGGCTGATGCCTGGGTGCGCAGCTCGGTGGGAAAGTCCTGAAGGGTGCCGTTCGAAGTCGGATCCATGCCCACGTGTTCCTCCGGAATGAATGGGGCCAAAAATGAAGCGGAGCCGGGTGGCTGTCGTCTCCAGCCCGAATTGGGCTAAAACCGCGGAAAATGGAGCGTTTTTATATCACGCGCTCCGGAATACAAACAACGAGAATGAAGCCCGAGCGATGACGAGGCTTGAAATAGGATAGAGGCACATTTTGCGGCCAATGGGACCAACATGACATGAAGCTCCGTCTCCCGGCCGGCACGAGATTACCCTTGATATGGCAAAGGCACCAGAAGCGAAAGCGCCGCTGGTGGCTGCTTTGCCGGCCGAAGTTGGTAGCCCTCCTCGGCCGCGCTTTGCGCTCAAGCCAGGGTAGGTGAGGCCCAGCGAAGCGAGCGGGGTGGTGGGTGGCGGGGAGGCCGAGGGCACAGCCGAACCCTCCCAATGCCGCCATCGGGCCGATGGCCTGGATCCCGGTTGCAATAGCCGTCGTCCACGACGGCGAGGACGCCTACGGCCACGGTAAGCCGTCTACGTCCACGACCACCCGTCATCGCTCCGATTGGATGCGTGCGTCCGTCGTGGAAAGGTGTCATTTTCTGGTACCTTCCGCGCTGTCGCTCTCCCAGGGTTCCCATCAACTCGCGTTGGCGTAGCCGGGCTTTGGCCACCGACTTCCTCGGTGCTTCGGGACCTACACCTCCACGCCCTCCCCCTCGCGTCCTTCGGACGCGCCCCTCGCGCCTCCGCCAGAGCGCGCGAGGCCGAGCGAAGCGAGCGGGGAGGAGGGTGGCGGGTTGGGGTAGCGGGCCGAGGGGTTGGCCCCCCTGAAGCGACGCGGTCGTGGCCGGTTGTAATAGCCGTCGGCCACGGCCACGGCCACGGTAAGCCGTCTACGTCCACGACCACCCGTCATCGCTCCGATTGGATGCGTGCGTCCGTCGTGGAAAGGTGTCATTTTCTGGTACCTTCCGCGCTGTCGCTCTCCCAGGGTTCCCATCAACTCGCGTTGGCGTAGCCGGGCTTTGGCCACCGACTTCCTCGGTGCTTCGGGACCTACACCTCCACGCCCTCCCCCTCGCGTCCTTCGGACGCGCCCCTCGCGCCTCCGCCAGAGCGCGCGAGGCCGAGCGAAGCGAGCGGGGAGGAGGGTGGCGGGTTGGGGGTAGCGGGCCGAGGGGTTGGCCCCCCTGAAGCGACGCGGTCGTGGCCGGTTGTAATAGCCGTCGGCCACGGCCACGGCCACGGTAAGCCGTCTACGTCCACGACCACCCGTCATCGCTCCGATTGGATGCGTGCGTCCGTCGTGGAAAGGTGTCATTTTCTGGTACCTTCCGCGCTGTCGCTCTCCCAGGGTTCCCATCAACTCGCGTTGGCGTAGCCGGGCTTTGGCCACCGACTTCCTCGGTGCTTCGGGACCTACACCTCCACGCCCTCCCCCTCGCGTCCTTCGGACGCGCCCCTCGCGCCTCCGCCAGAGCGCGCGAGGCCGAGCGAAGCGAGCGGGGAGGAGGGTGGCGGGTAGGGGCCGAGGGTTTGGCGAGGCCGCGCGTAGCGCGGGGGTGGCAGGGTGGGAGGCAGGTGCCGAGCCTCCCAGGGTTCCCATCAACTCGCGTTGGCGTAGCCGGGCTTTGCCCACCGACTTCGTCGGTGCTTCGGGACCTACACCTCCACGCCCTCCCCCTCGCGTCCTTCGGACGCGCCCCTCGCGCCTCCGCCAGAGCGCGCGAGGGTTTGGGAACCCTCCCAGGGTTCCCATCAACTCGCGTTGGCGTAGCCGGGCTTTGCCCACCGACTTCGTCGGTGCTTCGGGACCTACACCTCCACGCCCTCCCCCTCGCGTCCTTCGGACGCGCCCCTCGCGGCTCCGCCAGAGCGCGGGAGGGTTTGGCGAGGCCGCGCGTAGCGCGGGGGTGGCAGGGTGGGAGGCAGGTGCCGAGCCTCCCAGGGTTCCCATCAACTCGCGTTGGCGTAGCCGGGCTTTGCCCGGCGAAGCCAGAGCGCGGGAGGGTTTGGGAACCCTCCCAGGGTTCCCATCAACTCGCGTTGGCGTAGCCGGGCTTTGCCCGGCGAAGCCAGAGCGCGGGAGGGTTTGGGAACCCTCCCAGGGTTCCCATCAACTCGCGTTGGCGTAGCCGGGCTTTGCCCGGCGAAGCCAGAGCGCGGGAGGGTTTGGGAACCCTCCCAGGGTTCCCATCAACTCGCGTTGGCGTAGCCGGGCTTTGCCCGGCGAAGCCAGAGCGCGGGAGGGTTTGGGAACCCTCCCAGGGTTCCCATCAACTCGCGTTGGCGTAGCCGGGCTTTGCCCGGCGAAGCCAGAGCGCGGGAGGGTTTGGGAACCCTCCCAGGGTTCCCATCAACTCGCGTTGGCGTAGCCGGGCTTTGCCCGGCGAAGCCAGAGCGCGGGAGGGTTTGGGAACCCTCCCAGGGTTCCCATCAACTCGCGTTGGCGTAGCCGGGCTTTGCCCGGCGAAGCCAGAGCGCGGGAGGGTTTGGGAACCCTCCCAGGGTTCCCATCAACTCGCGTTGGCGTAGCCGGGCTTTGCCCGGCGAAGCCAGAGCGCGGGAGGGTTTGGGAACCCTCCCAGGGTTCCCATTACTATGGTCCGCTCAGAGCATACAGCTTGTCGTTTGCCGCGCGGATGAAGCCGGCTTCTGCGCCATCCTTGCCACCACCCGTGGCCACGTATTTCTGCAAGTAGTCATGGGCGAGCGTCTTGTGCTCGTTCGAGTGGGACTCCTCGTACCACTCGGCATAGGTCATGCCGCAGTTGTAGATCGCTTCGAACATATTGGGATCGAGGTCGATAGCCTCCTTGAAGGCCCGCACGGCTTGGTCATATTGCTTGACCTGCTTCAGGGCAACGCCATAGAAGTTGTAACATTCAGCGCTGTTCTCATTGGCACGCACGCACTCGCCGAAAACCTGAACCGCCTCCTTGTCCGCGTCCCAGTTCAAGTAGAGCTGCCCGAGTGCGACGAAGGGCTTGTCCATGCGCGGATTGAGCTCGATGGCCTGGCGCAACGCCGCGTCCGCCTCTTTGGGCTTCTCCTCGTACATGTACACCAAGCCCAGTCGCCAAAATGCCTTGAAGAGCTTCGGATTCGAGCTCGGTGGCTTTCTTGAGCGCGCCCTCGGCCTTGTCGAGCATCTTGGCTTCCAGGTAGGCCTCGCCAAGATCGTAGTGGAAGTTGGCGTTGTCCGGGCTGCGCTGTACCGCCGATTCGAAGGCATCGGCCGCCTTGTCCCACTTACGCTGGGCCTGGTAAACCTTGCCCAGGTTGTAATACGCCTTCTCGTAAGTCGGATCGGTCTGGATGGCCAGCCGCAGGTCCCGCTCCGCGGCCTCGTAGGCGCGATTCGTGAAGTGCTCGACGCCCTTGTTGGCAATCTCGATGGCCTTGATTCGGCTCTGGCTGCACACGAACGCGTCGCATGCCGGCAGAAGCACGGCCAGAGCGACGACGACATTGAAATAGCGTCTCATGATGACCTCCCTTGTTCCTCTGGCCTTCCAGATCGTGCGGACCCGAAGGCCCTATTCGCCCGCCCCACCGGCAGTGAAGTTGAACGGATACGAGACGATGACGATACCGCCGCCCATCGGCTTCGGGAACTCCCAGCGTCGAACGGACTGCACCACGCAGTTTTCAACGCGGAGGTTGCCCATGGTCGAGCTTTGCAGCACGGAGGCAATGACTTGCCCCGTGGCCGCGATGGTGAACTGAACCGAGATACGGCCCGAGAGATCCGCCTTCTTGGTCAATTCCGATTCGTAGCAGTATTTCACTTCGTTGATGTGGCGGCGAATGATGCGGCGGATGATCTCCTTGTCGAGGGAGCCGCGCACGTTGGCTTGACCGGGGATGACGTCTGGAGCCCTGGCCCGACGCCCGCCGAGACCACCGGCACCGCGACCGTAACCCGAGCCATTGCCGCCGCCGCCGCCCTTGCCGATGGTGCCGAAGTTGCCGAGGCCGATGGTGCCTTCACCCGTACCACCGCCACCGGTGCCAGTTCCGACCAGACCAAGACCGCCAACGCCGTAAGCCTCGCCGATCTCGTTGCCGATGAGGCCGCCGAGCACGTTGACCGCATCGGAGCCCGCCGCCGTGTCACGACCGAAGATCGAAGCCAGGTGTGAACCCTCGTTCATCTTGAGCACGCCCAAGATACCGGCGTTCTTCGCGTTCTCTTCGGCGAGCTTCTTCGCCAGGTGCGGATCCGGGTTGTCCTTCGGACCCTTGAGGCCGTACAGACCCTCCTTGTTCTTGGAGGTCTTCTTGCCCATCTTGCCCTCTTCGCCCTTGTGGCGCTTGCCCTTGCCACCCTGCTCGTCGGGCCCCTTCTTCTTGAGCCACTCGGGGATCTCTTCTTCCTTTTCCTCCGGGGGCTTGATGAGGAAGTTGACGAAGCGGCTATCCGCATTGAAGAGGTCGAGAGACAGTGACTTCGGATCCGGCGGAACCGAGAAGATCATGAGCAGGAAGAGCAGAAGAGCCGCAGCCGTTCCGACGGTGTAAGCCTGCTCGCTCCAGCGCCAAATGAGGAAGGGCACCGGCAAAGCTCGGGGTTTGGGCGTGGCGCTGACCAGGAAGGTGGTCGCACCGCAGTCGATCTTGGCCCGTCCGCGATCCCCAAGCGAGAAGCTGAGCCCACGCTGCTGGACGAACTGCTGCAAGGGAACGGTTTGGCCGTCGAGGTAGACCTCGCCCGACATGTTGGGCGTGACGTTGACCATATAGTCCGCGCCCGAGGGCGAAACCAAGGAGAACGAGCTGCTTCCGATGAACTCCGGGGCGACCGGCGTATCGGCCTGAACATCGGAGCCGATGATGTAGTTCGGAGTCGACTTCGTCCGTCGCTTGAGGCCCATGTAGACCAGCGAGATGCCGAGGGCCAGGCCGCCGAAGACGGTGACATCGAGCACCGGGGACTGGCGCGCCCACTGGAAGTTCTTGGCGTCTCCGCCGTCGGCAAGGTACCTCTCGTACCTTTCCTTCTCGCGTCCGGCGTTGACGATGGTGATGAAGAAGGTAATCAGAGCGATGAGCACGACCGCCGCACCAGCAGCCACGAAGGCCTTGGACTGGCCCGCCGTGCTCTTTCCGGATGGATCCGTCAGGTGGCGGGTGTTGATCACCACTCCGCGATACACGGATTGAACCTCCATGGCCTTGCTGCCGTCGAGCAGCTCCACCTCGGCCGCGACGTGCCCAGCCGGCGCGCCGAAGGTCGGCGCCACTGGGCCAGCCTGGGGAGCCTGGGTCTGCGGAGGCGCGTACTGCTGCTGCGGAGGCGCGTACTGCTGCTGCGGGGGCGCGTATTGCTGCGGAGCCGCGGGTTGCGCAGGAGGGGCAAACTGGGGTACAGGCGCAGCCGGCTGCGGTGCGAACTGTATCGTCGAAGGAAATGCCTGTGCTTGGTGCGCAGCCTGCGCCGGAACGACCGCTGGCGGGGGAGTTGCGTCAGCATCCGCCGCGGCGGCGCCGAAGTTGACGACTACGCGGGTGTCGCCAAACTGGACCTGATCGCCGGATTTCAGGATCGCCTTGTTGATTCGCTCGCCGTTGACCGTCGTGCCGCGCGTCGAGCCGAGGTCAATGAGTTGGATCTCGCCCGGCCCGGTGACCTCGACGACTGCGTGCATGCGCGAAACCGTCTCGTCTTCGAGCCGAAGGTGCGAGGAGGCCAGCTTGCCTATCTTGATCACCGGCTCGTTCAGGATCTCTTCTCGAACCAGCTGATCCCCTTTGTAAATCTGGAATTGAATGGGGATGGGTGCGTTGGCCATGGCGTTCTCCTTGTCTTCCTTACAACAGCGGCGGCCCTAGGCCGCCGCCAGCGCCGAGGCGTCCAGTCACGGAAATGGCCAAGAAGGCCCTGCCCGCGCCTAGATGTCTTCGAGCGACTTGAGCATTTCAGGGATGAAGTCTTTTCGGATTTCGATGAGGCTCTCGTGCTGGGCCTTGTTGATCGAGTTCACCAACTCGCCGTCAGGACGCTGCAGATCCCCTTCGACGTTATCGTCTTCGAAGTCGTACACCGTCTTGGACTTGTAGGTTGCGTTATCACCCGCCTCTTGTGCGAGCGCGGTCCCCACCCCTGCTGTCAAGCTCAGAACCACTATCATTGCCAGAGTCTTCATGGCGCCTTCTCCTTGCTCATTCGGGGCGGGTACTTTGACCCGCTCCTACTGACAACTGGAACCGGACAAAGTTCCAAAATTTCTTTGGAAACCGTCCGCGAAGGGGAGTCTACCCTCTATTTCTTCTTTTTCTTGCTGTCCGCTGGCTTTTTCGCCGCGTCAGCATTGTCCTTGTCGGACTTGTCGCCCTTATCGTCAGCCACCGCAGGGGCTGGCGTCCCGGTCGCCTTGTCGGGGGTCGCTTTGGTCTTGGGGTCCGCGACATCCTTCGGGTCCGCGGGCTTCTTGGCCTTCTCCTCGTCCGCCAATTTCTTGTCCGCAGCAGCCTTCTTCTTGTCCTCGGCGGCCTTGGCCTTGTCCTCTTCCGCCTTCTTCTTGTCTGCCTCGGCCTTGAGCTTGTCGTCCTCGGCCTTCTTCTTGTCGGCCTCCACCTGGGCCTTTTCGGCCGCCTCCTGCTTCTTCATCTGCTCTTCCATGGCCTTCTGCTGCGCCTCGGCCTTGCGCTGCATCTCTTCGGCTTCCTTCATCATCTGGTCGGCCTCTTTCAAGGCCGCGAAGGTCTCGTCGATATCCTTGATGCGCTTCTCCGCGTCCTTGCGCATTTTCGGCGACTGGGAGCGAGACAGATAGTCTTTGTAGTACCCCTGCGCCTTTTGCAGCATGGGCCTGTCGCTCCCACCCTTGTACTCCTGATAGAGGATGCCAAGGTTGAAGTAGGCTTCGGGGCGTTGCGGGTCCATGGTCCTCGCCCGGTTGTACTCGGCTTCCGCTTCGTCGAACTTCTTGTTGCCACGAAGTGCCACCCCAAGCCCGATGATGGCCTCGTAGTTCTTGGGTTGGGCCTTCAGGACTTCGCGAAGATTCTGCTCCGCGGTATCGTAGTTGCGAAACTTGAGCGAAAGCGCGGCCAGGTTCAGGCGAGCTTCGTAAAGCGTCGGGTCGAACTGGACCGCACGGGTGTAGTTCTTGATCGCCTCGGTGTAGTTCTTCTTCGACAGAGAGATCATACCGAGCGTGTTGTACACGACCGCGACGGCCTTCTTCATTTCCGTCGTGTAGCCTGCACCACCCGTGCCCTCGTCTTCAGCGGCGGCCTTGCCCCCTTGCTCCTCCTTGGCCTCCTCCTTCGCCTTCTCCTTCTTGGCCTTCAGCTTCCTGCCCTTCTTCGCCACTTCCTCCGCGACCGTGGACTCATCCTCGAACTTGCCGGTTGCAATTTCCTTGGCCCGCTTGATGGCCTGCGCACCCACGAGCTTGGCCGCGTCGGGAAGCCCCAAATCGAAGTAGATGTAGGTCAAGCCCGCGTACGCCTGGAGGTTGTTGCCATCGAGCGCCAAGACGGTACGTAGATGGCGAACCGCCTGGTCGTTCAGGGCCTTTTTCTGCTCCGCGCTGGTGGCCGTTCTCGCCTGCTCGCGCAAGATTTGCGCCAGGTTGATGCGGGCATAGATCGATCCGATCAGCGGATCGGCCTGCACAGCACGGTTGAAAAGTGACTCCGCATTGGCCTTGTTCCCGCCTTGCCAGGCCAGATATCCCAAGTTCGCGAGTGCTGGAGCGTAGGGTTTGGGGCCACTGGTCAGCGAATTCCAGATGCCGACCGCCTTGTCCTTCTCGCCACACTCGAGGTAGATGGTCGCCTCATTGTCGCGAGCCTCGAGGAGCTGCGGATCCTTGTCCGCGATCTTCTTGAAGGCGCTGGCCAAAGAACTGCAATCAGAGGGGCTGAGAGGCCCATTCTTCTTCGCGTTCTGGTAGTTGGTGACCGCCTTCTCGTAGTCCTCTTTCAGATCCTCCGTGATCATCCGCCCCGACGTCTTCCGCTTGGCAAAGGGGATTTCTGCCGGGCCGGTGTTTCCCGCCTTGGGCGCTGCCCCAGGGGCCCAACCTTCCTCTTCGTCGGGAAGCTTGTCCTTCTTGGCGGCGGAGTTTGAGGATGCGCAGCCGCCGACCAGCAGGGCCAGGGCAGAGGCAGCAAAAACGGTCTTGAGTGACCACATTCCAAGTCGTCCGTGCATGGTCATTCCTGGCTCCTAATCCTTCGTATTAACCTGAACGTCGTCGGGCAACTCGGAGATGATGGCGGCCGGAGTGATGGGCGTCGATACATAGCCCGGCTCTGGCTTGGCCTCAGCTGCGAGGGGATATTCGCTTGGCTTGAGCTGGTTGAGCTCGACCTCGCACAAGGTCGACCACTCGTTGAACCACGACTGCTCCGTGGCCGCCTTGAGGCAGAGATCGTAGCCGAAGACAGCTTTCGACTCGATCGGCTCGGCCTTGTCGACCAAGGCGTCGCAGAAGATTTCGCGGGGCCTGTTCCCCCACTCGTCCTGCTCCTTCAGATCCTTTGGAATCTCCGCGGTGTAGAGCTGGTTGACGAAGTCGGCGAAGATTTGCCCGATGCGGGCCGACGCGGCGATGGTCCAGTGCGCGACGTGATAGTCGAGCACGAAGTCGTACATACCCTTCTTGTCCTTGCTCGGCCCCGCCAAACGCTCGGCCAGCTTGCTCTTGTCGGTGAGGTAGGCCAGGAACTTCTTCTGCGAGTCCTCGAACTTCTTCTTCTTCGCTTCGGCGACCCGCTTGCTGTCGAACTGGGTCGGCTGCTGGAAGTCGAGTCCCTGTGGGAACTTCACCTTGAGGAACTGCTCGTAGACCTGCTCGGCCTGGTAGAAGGCGGCACCTGCCACCGCGAAACGCATGAAGACGTCGCGCGCGGCGGCTTCGCCGGCATTGGGCACCTGGCTCGACAGCTTCTTCTCGGCCTCACCCCTGGCCCACAGCTTGAGCACCTCGCTGAAGTGCTTCTGTGCTTCCGAGGCGGGCTTGGAGGAGCGATCGTAGACCGTGATCTTCGAGCTGGTGGGCGGACCACACTGCGTGCGCAGCTTCTCCTTGAGCTTCTTCTTCTTGTCCTTGATCTTGCTGTTGATCGCATAGAGGGCCTTGCTGCGGCCGTTCATGGCCACGCGCTCGACCTTGAGGCATGCGCCGTTCACGCCTTCTTGCGGGCAGGACTTCTTCCAGGCGATCTCGCCCAGCTTGAAGTGCGCGAGAATCTGCTTGTCGATGCCGCCTCTGGCGCCCCACTTCTTGAGGTAGGCCTCGAGGTGCTTGGCGAGCTCGTCGGTCTTGTTCTGCTTCTCGTAGACCTCGCTCATCTGGAACACGACGTTCGCCGTGTCCGCCGGCTTCTTGTCGCCGTAGTACTTGACGAAGCTGTTCATATCGTCGATGGCCTTGTCGAACTCGCCGAGGCCGATGCGGAAAGAGTAGGCGTTACCGAGAGCGGTGAAGGCCTGTTTCTCACCCGGGAACTTGCCCGCGAATTCCTCGTAGCGCTTGGCCGCCTCGGAGTAGTAGGCGAGCTGGTGGTAGCCGGACGCAATCTGGAACAGCGCCCGTTGCGCCAAGACGTCCTTGGGGTGGTCCTTGATGAGCTCCTCGCGGGCCTTGATGGCCTGACCGATGAGGCGCGCGTTCTGGAAGCATAGTCCGGCGTTGTAGAGGCGCTGGGCATGATCCTTGTGGTCCGGAATGGTCTCGGCCGCGGCCACGAAGGAGATGCCACACTCCTTGTAATTCTTTTCCTTCTCGTATTGCTTCGCCTCGGCAACCAGGCTGTCGGTCTTGAGCGACACCATTTGCTTGCGGAACTCCTCGTCCTTCATGAGAACCGGGTTCGCCAAGTACTTCTCCACCGTCGCCAGCAGCTCCTTGTAGTGCTTGAGGATGTTGAGGCAGTCGAGCAGGAGGTTCGCCGAGTAGATGGCCAGCTCGTCCGTGGGGTGATGATCGACGATGTCGGCGAACAGCTTGATGGCCTCGTCGAAGTGGTTGTAGTCGTAGAAGACGCGCGCCTTGCGGTACTTGATCTTCACCAGCTCCGGCGCATCCGGCACGTACTTGATGTAGGTGTCGAAGGCGTCGATCATCTTCTTCTGGAACTCGGGGATCGGGCGTGGCTTCAGGTCTTTTTCCTTGCCCTTGTCCTTGTCGACCGAATCGCCGCTGTCGCTGATGTTGAGCGCGTTCTTCCACGCCAGCACGGCCGCGTACGCCGACTCCTTCACGTACTTGCCCTTGGGATCCAGCTCGACGACGTGGGTGTAGGTCTCGGCCGCCTCTTTCCACGCGTTCATCTGCCACAGGATTTCACCGTAGTAGAAGGTGATCTCCGGGGTGTCCTTCTCGTTGTTGAAGTGGCTGAGGAACTCCTTGTACACCATGCCGGCCAGCTGGTAGGTGTCGGCGTTCTTCGTGCGCTGCGCTTCCTTGTGCCAGATGAGCGCGAGCTCTTTGCTGGTGTCGTGGAAGGAGTTCTTGCACTCGCTCATGACGTCCTTCTTGACGTCCTGTCGCTTGGTCATCGCCTCGTACACGTTACCGAGGCGCTTGAGCTCCTGGACCTGATCCCGCTTGTTGCCGGCCGAGAGCGTGTTGCGCAGGATCTTGTTCTGCCACTCGCACAGTCGCGGCGACTTTTCGTTGAGCGCCATGATCTTGCGATAGATCTTCGACGACTCGGGGAACATGCCTTGCTCCCAGTAGAGCTCGGCCAGCGACTCGAGCATCTTGGGCGCGTAGTCGCCCCCCATCCTCTGGAAGAAATCCCAGGCCTTGTCGGGGTTGGCGCCGGGCGTCCTGGCGTAGGCCTTGACCAAGTCCTTCTTCGCTTCCTTCTGGAGCGGACCAGCCTGGTTCTTGGGAATCTTGCCGTTCTGGCAAAGCTGGATGACCTTGACGAAGATCTCCAGCGCGCCCTTGAAGTTGCCCAGGTTGATCTGAACCCACCCTTGCTTGTAGAGGGCGAAGCCGAACACCGACGAACCGGGGAACTGCTCGACCTTCTCGTAGAACTTGCCGGCGTTCTCCATCTCGCCCTTGCCAAAGTAGTATTCGGCGAAGGAGAGGTACGCGTTCGGCACGTACTTGGACTGGGGGAAGTCCTTGATCAGGCGGTGGAAGAACTCGCGGGCCTGATCCTCCTTCTTGATCATCTGAAGAAGGTAGGCGAGGCGGAAGAGCACCTCGTCCATGCGGTTGTACTTGGGATACTTGGAAGCCGCGACGTAGCTCTTGACCGCCTCCAAAGACAGCTTCTCCGCCGCCTTGTCGTACTGCTGCTGCTTCTGCTTCAGGCTTGCGGCCTGGCCGCTGTTCTTCGCCTGCTGGGCCTCGAAGATCTTCTGATCCAAGCCACGTGCCTCGAAGGAGAAGTTGCGCTGCTTGTCGGCGAAGAGCTCGCCGAGGCGGAACAGATAGTCCGGCTTCTGCGGATCGTCATCGGTCGAGTTGCGAACCAAGTCCAGCATGTACTTGATTTGCCGATCGGTGATCTTGTTGATCTTGTCGCGCTGCTGCCCCACGAACGCGTCCACGGTCAGCGTCGGCCCCGTCTGCTTGTGCTGTTCCTTGACGGGTTCTTGCGGCTTGGTCAGCTGGGTCTGCTGGCCGCCCGAGACCTCGATTTCCTTCTTCTTGAATTTGGCCTCGGCACGAGCCACTTGGGCGCCGTAGGCACCCACCGTGAGAAAGGCGGCGAGCGAGACATAGCGAACGAAGAGTCGATTACACGTCATGGTTGTTTCCTTGTCCCTCGGTGGAAGTCCCAAATATCCCTAATCTCCTGCCGGCGCAGCGGGCTCGCTGGCCGGTGCCGATCCCTCGGTGGGCGGCGTCGCGGGCGACGTCGCGGGCTCGGTAGTCCCCTCTCCCGGCTCGCCCCCGCCCTCGGTACCGGGCATCGCGCTCTGAGGCGCACCTTCCGGCGTTCCCGACTGGCCGCACTTGTTGGCCAGCTTGTAGCGGTAGTAGCCAAGCTCGTCGCGCCAGTATTCGCCGGTGAACGGCCAGAACTGGTGCTCGTCGTCGACGTTGATGGTGACGATGTCCTTGGCCTTGCGGTTGCGGTTCTTCAACTGCTCGTCGCGCAGATCCTCTTCCTCTTGCCGCTTCTCACCCTCGAGGATTTCGTATTTGATCTTGGTCACGCGGACGATGAGTGCGGAGAGCTCGCTCACCAGGCGCTCGATGCGCTTGCGCGCCATTTCGCCCGCCTCGTTGACCATGAGGGCGCGATTGACGCCGATATCGGAGGAGACGTTGGTGGCGACCGCGGTCGACTTCCAAGCCACATCGGCCTTTTCGTATTGGCCCATCTCCTTGTCCAGCTCGCGCACGTATTCGAAGCGCTTGGCCAAGCTGCGGTCGGTGAGCACGGCGCGTGCCGCGCGCTCGACCACGGCCTTCATGCCGGAACGTCCCATTCGGATCTTGACCGCCTGATCGAAGAACTGGGCGTTGTCCCCCTGGTACTTCTTGAGCAGCTCGTCCAAACCTTTCTTGATGTCCGGCACGCTCTCGTCGAATTCCGTCATGGCGTCGCTCGCGCGATCGAAGAGGCAGTTGTAGAAGTAGATGGTCGCCTTGACGGTGAGGGCCTCGGCGGCCGACTCGGGCTTGATGAAGTACTCGAAGAACGGCGCACGCAGCGTGTGGATGTTACCGAGCGCCTTCGAGTACCCGGCCTGCTTGAGCATGAAGTTCGCCCAGGACGACTCGAACAAGCTGTTTGGCCAGTCATAGGAATCGGGCGACACGCGGTCGAAGTACTTCGTCGCCAGCACGAACTGACCCGTCGAGTAGAAGACGCGAGCGAGCGACAGGTTGGCCAGATCCTGGAACGGACGGACCTTGGGATCCGAGCTTCTCCTCGGCCACGCGCAAAACCTCCTTGAAAGCCTCCACCGCGGGCTTGGCCTCGTATTGGCGGACGAAGGTCGCGCCCTCGAACAGCTTGGCCTGCACGTAGAAGGGACTCTTCGGGTTCACCTGGTTGAAAAGGTCGACCGCGTCCTTGAACTTGTTCTTGGTGTAGTTGTACTTGCCAAGCAGGAAGTAGAGCTCGTCGCGAACGGCCGAAAGCTGCGGGTTCTCGAGCTCGCTCCGGTCGTACTTGCCGATTTTTTCGAGCACGCCCGCGGAGTCCGGCACGTCTCGCGTCAGAGCGGCCAACCACTGCAGGGTCTCGTTGTAATGGGGGTGCGCGTTGCCCTTCTGCACGACGCGGTCGAAATAGCTGATGGAGGCGGAGTAGAAGTGGAGCTTGTAGAGGGTCTTCCCCATCTTGAACTCGGCCTCCTGCTTGCTGAGCTCGTCGCCGCCCTGATCCTCGAGCGCCTTGTTGTACTCGATGGAGGCCATGTAATAGTTCTTGCCGTCGTAGAACTTGTCACCGCGCGCGACGGAGTCGCCGCCACCGCCACCCGTCAGAGTTGCGGCGTCGCCCTTCGACTTGCCCCTGCTCGATCCCGACTCCGACGAAGGCTCTCCCGCGCCTGAAGACTTGGACCTCCTCTTCGCCATGGCGTTTGGAACGACTGCCACGGTGAACGCGAACACGAGGAACAGAGCGCAACCCTTTTCACGGCTCATGGATGGACCTCACAAGGTGGTGCCCGCCCGTGAAGATTGGGACGAGCAAATGATGAAATGGCCTGCAATTCGGAATCGTTTTGCCTACCTCAACACACGATCCAGATCAATAAGGAGGTGGGCGTTCACGCACCACATTCCCGACTTACCGTCGGGAGAGCAGCACATGATCGTCGTTGATAGGCTATAAAACCGAGCCATCCTAGGCAGGGCGATCTGCAGTGTCAAGCGAGAACCATTCACCGCTGCGCGCTCTAACATCGCGGATCCGCGAAACAAAACCGGGATGATCGGAAGTGCGATTCCCTGTTGACATGATGCCTTGCCTCGCTAAGATGGCCGTCCTTGGCGCCTAGACGTACTTGAGTATCTTCGCGGCCCAACCGGACAGAAGGAGTCCTTCGATGAGCCAGAATCCGCGTGCCAAAACCCACAAGCTGCGACCAGCTCTGCTGCGCCTGACTCTTTTGGGCGCCTTGCCGCTAGCCGTTATGGCCTTAGTTGGCAGCACAGGGTGCGAAGACAAGGCCATCGGTCGCCATTGCGATGTTCTTGTTCCGGATGCCGGCCCGGCTCAGGGCGTTTACAACTCCGAGGCCCTCGAGTGCCCGAGTCGAATCTGCCTCAAGCCTGTGGTTCAGCAAGGAGCGCCGTCGGTCGATCCTCCCACCAGCGCCTACTGTTCCGCCAGCTGCTCTCAGGACAGCGACTGCGACGGGCAGACACGCGACACGAACAACCCGCTAGACACGCGTTGCAAGCTGGGTTTTTCCTGCGGGATCGCCTTCGTAAAGGGCAACATCTGCTGCCAGAAGCTCTGTCTGTGCAAGGACTTCCTCAACCCATCGATTGGGGCTCCGACCCCCATCGCGTGCCAGGGCGCAGCCGCCGCGACTTGCAACCAATAGACTGAGCGCTTCGGCTACCAGCCGTTCGCGAGCAGCGATTTCCCTCATGGCCGATCGGGTGCTCTCCAAGAGACAGGCCCTCGGGATGCGCGCGGAGCAGCTGGCGGCGGACTATCTCGAGCAGCGCGGATACAAGATTCTGGCGCGAAATTGGCGCAGGCCTGAAGGAGAAGCTCGATCTCGTGGCCGGCACGGAAGGCCTGTGCGTATTCGTCGAGGTCCGCTCACGCACAGGGACGGAGCGCGGCCACGCGCTCGAAACCGTCGATGCCCACAAAAGGGCGCGGGTTCTTCGCGCCGCGCGCATGTACATCGACGAGGAACGTCCCCAGGCGGCCGTCTTTCGCTTCGACGTCGTGGGGGTAACCTTTGCGCTCGACGATGCTCCGCCCGAGCTGATGCACGTCGAGGATGCGTTTCAGACTGGGTAGGTGGCCTAGGCCGAGGGAGCCGTCGGTGCCGCGGGTGCCGCGGGTGCCGCGGGTGCCGCTTCCGGCTCCGCGACCGCCGCATCCCCCACCGTCACCTGCATGCGCTCGCCCTTGATTCGAGCAGCCTTGCCTTGCAGCTTGCGCAGGTAGTTGAGGCGTGCGCGGCGGACCCGACCTCGCTGCACCACCTCGATCTTCTCGATTCGGGTCGAGTGCAAGGGGAAGACACGCTCCACGCCGACACCGTAGGAGATCTTGCGCACGGTGAACGACGCCAACGAGGTACCACTGCGGCGATCGATGACGACGCCCTCGAAGATCTGGACACGCTCTTTGTCGCCTTCCTTGATGAGCGTGTGCACCCTGACGCTGTCGCCAGGACGGAAGTCCGGGATGTTGTCCCGGCGGAACGAGTTTTCGATTTCTCGGATCAAGGGGTGGGTGCTCATGACGCTCCTAAGGGGCGTATTTACTACGCGGAAGGCGGCACTTAGTCAACATCCACCGGAGAGATCCATCATCTTTGCCGGGCGGGCCTCTTGCGCGCTTTGCCGGTGCCCCCCGAGAGCAAAGCCTGTTCATCGTCGGTCAACGGGTGACGCAGAAGCAGATCCGGCCTCCGCGCCTGGGTCCTGCGCAGGGATTCCAGCCGACGCCACGCCGCCACCTGGGCATGGTTGCCGGAAAGCAGGATCTCTGGCACGACGCGGCCACGGAACTCCGGCGGTCGGGTCCACTGTGGATACTCGAGCCGACCGGCGGAGAACGATTCGTCGACGGTGGAAGCCTCGCACCCGAGAACACCAGGGACGAGACGCGACACGGCCTCGACGATGACCGTCGCGGCCACCTCCCCACCCGCGAGCACGTAGTCGCCGATGCTGACGACCTCATCGGCGAAGAGATCCGCGATCCGTTCGTCCACGCCTTCATAGCGACCACAAATCAGCATCAAGCGCGTGCGACCGGCCAGCTCCTGCGCCAGCGCTTGATCGAAGAGTCGCCCCGCGGGTGAGAGCAGCACGCGATGCGCCCGGCCCCGCGCCGATTCGACCGATTCGATGGCCGCGGCCAGCGGCTCGGGACGCAAGACCATGCCTGGACCGCCGCCGTAGGAAGCATCGTCGACCTGGCGGTGCCGGCCGAGGGCGAAGTCGCGCGGGTTGGTGCAGGCCACACGCACGATGCCGCCTTGGATAGCCTTGCCGACCAGGCTGGTGCGCAAGAACGAATCGAAGATCTCCGGAAACAGCGAAAGCAGCTCCACGTCGAGGAGCGGGGATGGGCAAGGGGTGGACGCTGGCTCAGTCATGAAGGTCGACGATCAACCGGCGCGGCGCGCTCTCGAATCGGCGGATGAACTCGGAAACCACGGGGAGCAGGCGCTCGCTGCCGTCCTCGCCCACGATCGCGACGACGTCGTGGGCCCCGTTCCAGAACGCTCCCGCGACCAAGCCGACCGGCCGGCCATCTTCCGCGAAGACCTCGCACCCGACGAGATCCTCCACGAAGAACTCGGCACCGTCGAGAGGCGCGAAAACGCCGCGCGGAAGGTGCAGCTCCTGCCCCGCCAGGGCGGCGGCAGACTCCCGCGTGGCGATGCCTTCGAAGCGAACCAGAAACTCCCCGCGCACGGCTCGGCAGGCGACGAGCTTGGCTTCGGTGATCTTCCCGCCGCGCGCAAGCCGAACCTGCACGGGTGGGCTGGGCGAGGAATCCCCGGAAGCCTCAGCATTGAAGGGACGGAGCGGAATCTCGCCCGAGGTTCCGTGCGGGCGCCGCAGGATTCCGAAGGGCAACCACGCCGATTCCATGCGAGCACCTGCAAGGCCAGCGACCGGCCCTGCTCGAACCTAGTCCTCGAGGATTTCGAGGATTGCTCGCCGTTTCATCTTGGCCGAGGCGGCCGAGAGCACGGTGCGAAGCGCCTTCGCAGTCCGCCCCTGGCGGCCGATCACGCGACCCAGATCCGACTCGGCGACCTTGAGCTCGAACACCGTGGCGTCGGGCTCTTCGATCTCCTCGACCACGACCTCGTCCGGGTGCTCGACCAGCGCCCGCGCAAGGTAGAGCACGAGCTCGCGCAAGGCCGGTGCCTTGTCAGACGGTGCTGCGGAGGGGGAGGGATTGCCCTCAGTCACGGATCACGCCTTGGCAGAAATGGCGTCGGCGGCGCGCCGAGCCTTCTTGATTAGCTGGCCGACGGTCTCGCTGGGCACGGCGCCGCACGAGAGCCAGTGATCCAACCTCGCCAAGTCGAGCTTGACGGCGGGCGGGTCTTGCCTGGGATCGTAGATTCCGATCTGCTCGATGAGTCGGCCGTCGCGCGGACTTCGTTCATCGGCGGCAACAACACGATAATGAGGAGACTTCTTGCCTCCGCAGCGGGTGAGTCTGAGAGTGACGGCCATGATCTAGATTCCTTGTGAGCTCGATGTGAGCCAGCGGGTGAGAGTGATTATAACGCAGCTGATTGTCAAGGCGAAGGTGCTTCTTTCTGATTCCTACGAATCTTTCGGATTGTCCGATGACGACGTCCACCTGCATTATCGACGCATCGACACACAACCCTTTGGCACAACCCTTCGACAGAGGCCGGAAGATATGGGATTTTCCCGCGCGCCAATGCACAAGCTCATCCTGGTCACGTTCCTTGCCATGGGCAGCCTCATCGCACCAAGGTCGGACGCGGCCACAGCGAGCGAACGACGGGCGGTCATCTTCTACACGGCCGAAACCCATGGAACCCTCGAACCTTGTGGCTGCACCAGCGACCCCTTGGGTGACTTCGCCCGCGTGACCGCGATGGTCAGGGCCGCGGCGGGCCGCGACCAGGCGGCCTTGCTCGTCGATGCCGGCAACCTCACCTACGCGGCCGGTGAAACCTCGGAGAGAAAGCGGCCGGCAGCCAAGCTGCGGGCCGACTTCCTGGCGCACGAGATCGCGAAGTTGCCCTTTGGTGGCAGCGCGCTCGGCGACAGCGACCTGGCCTTCGGCCCAGGTGACGTCGTGCCCAAGCGCCTGGCCGTGAATTTGGCGCAAGCGCCATTCGTCGAGCCCTCGCACCTCGCCACGGTGGGGTCGATCAAGATCGGTGTGCTCGGGATCGCCGACCCGGCCGATCCGGACCTTCTGGCCAAGGTAGGTTTGCCCGTCCAAGACCCGACTACGGCGGCGCGGCAGGAGATTGCTCGCCTGCGCGCGGCCGGGGCAGAGGTGATCGTGCTCTTGGCTCCGGTCGAACGGTCCCTGGCACGCCAGCTCGCTCGCACCTCGGGAGCCGACTTCGTGGTGGTGGGTAAGCACGTGGGCCAGGGTATGGCCAGGGCGGAATCGGTCGGCGCGGCCTATGTGGTCGCGCCCGCCGAGGAGCTGGAACGGGTGGGCCGCCTGGACATCGTCTTGCGTGGCAAGCGACCGCGCTCGACCGACGAGCCGCTGGTCGACGCGGGAGGCGCCGCCCAGGCGAAAGAACGACGGACCGAGCTCGACCGCGCCCTCGAAAGACTCGAGGTCGACCTCGCCCGCTGGCAGAAGGAATCCGGCTCCGACCCGGCGTTCCTGGCGGCCAAGGTTCGCGAGCGCGACCAGCTGCGCGCCGAGCGCTCGCGACTTGGCGACGGCCTGTGGAAGGCGCCGTCCGTGGGGTCGTACTTCACCGATTCGCTCATCCCGATCCAGCGCACGCTTCCGCGCGATCCAGCTTTGTCGGCCAGCATGCACAAGCTCGACCGCGCCATCGGCGCTGCCAATCTGCGCATGGCCGAGCCGCCCGTTCCCGCCGAGCCTGGACGGGCGTCCTACGTGGGCGGGGATAAATGCGTCTCGTGCCACAAGCCGGCCGCCCGCTTCTGGAAGCACACGGTCCATGCCCAGGCCTGGAAAACCCTGGTCCAAGTCGGCAAGGAAGCGCACGACGATTGCGTGAGTTGCCACGTCACGGGCTACGGCGAGGTGGGTGGCTCCAGCCTGGGTTACACGCGCGGCCTGCAGAATATTCAGTGCGAGGTTTGCCACGGGCCAGGCTCGATTCACGTCGAGCGGCACGGCAAGGAAACGCCCTTCGCCGTGCACCTCAAGACCCCCGAATCGGTCTGCATTCATTGTCACAACGAGAAGCACTCGGACACCTTCCAATACCAGGCCTACCTGCGCGACGTGATCGGCCCCGGCCACGGCGAGGACGCGCGCGACGCGCTCGGTCCGGGTCCCACGGGCAAGTCCCTACGCCACGCGGCCCGAGCGCGTGCGCGCGCCGGTTCGGGCAGACGCTAATCCCGCGACAAGAGAAGCGACAGCGCGGAAGGTACCCGATAGAGACACCTTTCCACGACGGACGCACGCACCCAGTCGGAACGATGACCGGTGGTCGTGGACGTAGACGGCTTACCGTGGCCGTGGCCGTGGCCGCAGCCGACGGCGATTACAACCGGCCACGGCCACGACCACGGCCACGACCACGACCTTCTGCGGCTATCGGGGAATTATGGGCAGACGCGGGCCATAGCATTCAGGCGGGCCCGCTGGTAGATCTAGCGCGATGCTGGATGTATCCATCGAACGCCTGGTGCGTGGCGGACAAATCGAAGAAAGCCGAGCCGCGCGCACGGCTTGGTTGTGGGACGAGATCCGCCGCCTCAAGGCCGACAAGCGCGCCTTCGTGCCGGCGCACAACTACCAGGTGCCCGAGGTGCAGGCCATCGCCGATACCGTCGGCGATTCGTTCGAGCTGGCGGTGCGCGCGCGCGACGTGGACGCCCGCATGGTGGTCTTCTGCGGCGTCCGCTTCATGGCCGAAGGCTGCTACACCCTCGCCCCCCACGTGCCGGTCTTTCTGCCCAGCCAGCGCGCGCTGTGCTCGCTGGCCGAGGTGGACGTGGACGACCTGGAGGAGCGCCAGGACTTCTTGCGCGGCCTCGGCCGCAAGTTCGTCACCATGACCTACGTGAACACCTACGCCGACGTGAAGGCGCTGTCCGACGCCTGTTGCACCAGCTCGAATGCGGTGCGGATCGCCGAGCGGCTGGGCGCACCGGACATTCTGTTCGTCCCCGATCAGAACCTGGCCTACCAGGTCGCCATCAAGACCGGGCGCATGTACCTGCCCCCGCCCGAACCGCACGCCTTCCACCCCAAGGAATACCTCGAACGCATCGAGCCCTTGCTGCGCGAGGGAGAGCGGCAAGGTTTGGCCGGCTGCGTGTTCGCCTGGGAAGGCGCCTGCCACGTGCACCACAACATGACCGTCGGCGACATCGCCAAGATCCGCCGCGACGATCCCGCCGCCGTGGTGATCGTCCACGGCGAGGTGAAGCCCGAGCTGCAGAAGGCCGCCGACGAGGTGATGTCCACCTCGCAGATGGCCAAATACGTCGAGACCCATCCCGAAAAGACCAGGCTGGCCATCCTCACCGAGTGTGGATTGGTCGTGCGCCTGGAGCTCGAGCACCCGGAAAAGCAATTCTACAAACCGTGCCGCCTATGCGAGCACATGAAGGCCATCGATCTCGAGAACGTCTACACCACCTTGCGCGACGAGCCCGCCGAGTGCCGCGTGACCGTTCCCGAAGACGTCCGCGTCGGTGCCGCCCGCGCCATGCAGAGGATGATCGACCTTGCGTCGTAGGGGCGGGTTTCAAACCCGCCCCGCCCCATCCCCTCAGGGAAAGAAAAACACCTCGCTGGCCCCGTAGGTTGCCACCAGGCCGTCGACGTATTTCCGGATGTAGTCGCGCCTGGCCACCACCGCCCGGATCTCCGGGTTGGTCAGGATCTCGTAGTCGCCCTCCGAGGCCTGGGCCAGGATGCGCGTCAGCGCCTCTTCCGAAATGCGCTCGAGCGCCTGGTACAACCTGCGCGAGAATCGCTGCGCGCGCGCCAGCGCCGCTCGTGTCTTCTCGTTGCCCTGGGGCTCGATGAAGAACGACATCGTGTTGTCCATGAAGAGCAAGCGCGACCCGTCCTCGTTGGTCAGTATGTTGCCGCCGCTGTAGCGGTCGGGGTTGGAGATGAGAAAATCGAACACCAAGAGGTCGGCAAGCTGAGCCGCCAACCCGTGTTTCCGGTCGGGGATGGTCTGGCCCTGGGTCAGCCAGCGCGTGCTCCGGGCGATGCCCTCGGGTGTATCGAGCCCCGAGTCCTTGATCACGGGAACCCAGTACATCATCACCCCCGCGGTGTTACCGCGCGGATCGAAGATGGTCTCGGCTCGAATGCGCGGGAGCATGGCCATGGTTTCCGGGTGCAGGTGCGCGAACATGTCCTCGCGGGAAACCATCCTGGGCGTGGCCGGCGGAACGGCATTGAGCCCGAGCAGGCGATCGATCCGGTAGGCCGCGACTTCCCGGCGCGGGACGGTTTGCAGGTTGGTCTGCGCCGGCTTGAAGGCCGCCCGCGACCCGTCGGCGAAATCGACCCGGAACGACAGCGACGATCCGCCCTTGTTGAATTTCATGCGCACGATGGGCTGGCTGCGCATGCGTGCGATGAGAACGTCGTCCTCCAGGCCCATGAAGGTTCCCGCCGATTCCCGGGCGACGTTCGGGCTGGGTGGCGAGGGCGGCTCGCTTTCGCCCGCCAAGGATCCTTGCACACCCTGCACGGGCACCGGCATCGGCCGGGAACGCGCCACCTCTCTTTCGGCGAAGGCGAGGCGAACCGCGCCGCGAACGAGCAGCGCCGTCCCCGCCACGGCCGAGGCCAAGACCAGGCACTCGGCAAGGAGGTAACGCCGCATGCGCATGGCGAAAAGTCTATTCCCTGCGCGCCCAGGGAACCAATTACCGAATGCCGCCCCCGCTTGCGGCGGTGAGGGCCTTGTCGAGCTGGGAGCGACTGACGCCGCCCACGAAGACGCGCGCGATCGTTCCGTCACGCCCGATGACGACGAGGTGCGGAATCGAAAACACGCCATAGAGCCCGCCCACGTCCTGGTCGTCGCGCACCACCGGATAGGGGGACGGCCTTTGCGCGAGAAAGTCGCGCAGGTCGTCGCGCGAGGTCGTCGGTCCGTCCGAGTCGATGCCGATGAACTCCACCCCGCGCGGCTGCCAGTCTCGGTAGAGCTCGTGCAGCGTGGGCAGCATGGCCAGGCACGGCGGACACCAGGTGGCCCAAAAATCGAGCAAGACCACGTGCCCGCGCAGGTCCGAGAGCCTGACCTTGCCGGGCTTCCCGTCGACGCGAGCGAGCGTGAAGTCCGGGGCCTGGTCCGTGCGACCGAGCGGACGCAAGAGCTCGTAGTGCCGCGTGCTCCACACGGTGGCAAGGACCAGCGCAAGCGCGGGGATGGCGAGCACGGAGAGGCCGGCGACGCGGCTACGCACGGGAATGGCCGGAGAGGTCGAGCCTTCTCCCCGGCGCACAACGAGCAACGACAACCCGACGAGGCCCGCCACCCAAGCCCACGCCAGGACGCGAACCACCTGGCTGACGACGATCGGCACATAGCCGAGCAGGGCTTCCATATCGAGGAGGCGGAGCGGGCTCCAGATGCAGAAGTAGGGGACGTAGCACGCGGCCCCCAGCTCGAGGGCAAGGGAAGGATCCCTTCGACCGCGGCCGGCGAAGACGACGATGATCAGGGCCGCGACCAGGGTGACGAAGGCGGCGGTGCGCAGCTCGGCGCCCACCACGCCCATGGTTTGGGTCAAGCCCCCGGCCAGCGAAATCCGCGAAAACGACAATGCGGCCCGGACCAAGTCCGGCAGCCGAAACGCGACGATGGACACGAGCACCAGATAGAAAGCATCGCGAAGCGCGCCGCGTTTGCGCTCCACGACACCGCGCAGCCCTACTCTCGGCGCAAGCAGGATGAGCCCGAGCCGGTCGTACAAGGCCGGCTCGATGAACCGCTTTTCCTGCTCGGGCGCCACCGGCTCAACCTCCACCGGGTTTCTCTCGCGTTTGTAGCAGCTTCTTGGCCGCGGTGGCCAGGGCACCGGGAATGTTCCTAGAGCGCGCAACCGCCCTGAGATCGTCGGGACGAAGGAAACTGAGCAGGCGCAGCGACGAAGCCAGCGGACACTTGGGGTTGTTCACCAGCGCCTGTTTTACCGCATAGTCCTTGGTGTGCTCGCGACTGTTGGCGATGAAGCGAATCACGTCGTCGCAGACCGCGCGATTCGCCGCCGCGGCCACGATCTCGCCGTCGCTGATGGCCGGCGATCGAACCACCGTCATGGCGACCAGGCGGTTGGAATCGCGGATGAGCACCGATCGACAGTAGGCGTTGCCGATGGTGGCGAGGCGGATCTTCTCGAAGATCTTCAGCTCGTCGAACTTGATGAACGAGGAGCTGGTCTTCTTCTTGTTTTCCGGCGCGGATTCCTCGGCGGCCCCATTCCCTTCGCCGCTTGCCTCGGCCGGGACCGGCACGCTGGACTCGGTCATGACGGCGGCGAAGGCATCATCCGCAGCCGACGGCGCGACGGCGTTGGGGTCGGCCATGATGGCCTCGGCCAGGTCCGCGTAGGCCGGAATGCCATCCAGACGCACCCCATTGCGCGCGCAGAGCTCGAGCGCGCGCGTAACGGAAGACATGCGCGCCTTCTTGTTGAAATAGAGTGCCTCGACCAGCGCCGGGCAACGCAGCAGGCGCACTTCGTTCTGGAAGATGATTTCCAGGCCGCCCTCGTCGAGCCGTCCTCCGAGCAGCACGAAGGTTTCATCGGCGGTGGACTGGTTGAGCAGAATCTTTTCGATGGCCTGGCGTCGAGACAGCGGCAGGCGCTCGGCGAAGAAATGCAGGACCTGCGCGGGCAGCGCATCGCCGAGCGGTCCGAGCACGAGCTTGTCGGGCAGGTTTGCCGGCGCGGCCTCGGCGGCGCTCTTCACCGCCGGATCGCGGTCGAACGAGAGCTGGTACACCGCCATCAGGAACTCGGCGGGACGCATGGGCGCCATCCCGCGCACGGCCATCAGCTTGGCCGGCGACGCACCCGCTGCCAGCGCGGCCACCGCCTTCGGCAGGGCCGGCCCGACGAGGGGATCGACCTTCAGTCCCTCCACGGCAATATGCTCCTTCTAGCCACGGTTCCGCTCGTAGAGGATCTTGAGCCCGCGCAAGGTCAGAAGCTCGTCGTATTCCTCGATGGTGGCAGGATTCGCGCGCCACCAAGGCGCCCAGCCCGCCGGTGGCCACCACCTTCGGCGCGTACGCGACCTCGGCGCGAATGCGGTTCACCAGCGCGTCGATCATCCCGGCGTAACCGAACACCAGGCCCGACTGGATGCTGGCCACGGTGTTGGTACCCACCACGGCCTTGGGCCGCGCGATCTCGACCCGCGGCAGCTTGGCGGTCGCGCGGTAGAGGGCGTCCGCCGAAATGAGCAGCCCGGGGGTGATGACGCCGCCCGCGTACTCGCCGCGCGCCGTAACCACGTCCAGGGTCGTGGCCGTGCCGAAGTCGACCACGATGGCGCCCTGGGAGAAGCGTGTGTAGGCCGCCACCGCGTTCACGATGCGATCGGCGCCCAAGTCGCGCGGGTTTTCATACAGCACCGGCATGCCGGTCTTCATCCCCGGTCCCACCACCAGCGGCACGAGCTTGAAGTAGCGGGCGAACAGCCGCTCCATGGGCAGGGTCGCGGGCGGCACCACCGACGAAACGATGGCCGCGTCGACCCGACCCATGTCCAGACCCTCCAGCTCGAAGAGTCCGCGAACGAGGGCCGCCTGCTCGTCCGCCGTGCGCTCGCTGCGGGTTTCGATGCGCCAGTCGAAGCGCAAGGTTTCGCCGTCGAAGAGACCGAACGCGGTGTGGGTATTTCCGATGTCGACTGCGAGGAGCATGGCGCTTCGAGGATAGTACAGTGGAACGGACGAACAATCCTAATCCCGCGAGGCCGTGGGGTGCCTGGATGAAGCCACGTCCAAAGGGAATAGCAGCTCGCCGGGCAGGGCATCGAAGGGTAGTCGTGGCCGTAGACGTCACCGTGGCCGTGGCCGGACACTATGGGCCCGCGGGAGACTCGCTCGGCCGCTCGGCGAGGGTGGAGGCCACGCCCAGGAACATCACGGCACAACGATACACATCAAGTTTCTGGCAGCCGAACGTGCACAAATATCGGCGGCCCAACAGAGTAGTTGCTCGGCCATGGCCACGGCCACGACCACGGCCACGGCTACGGCTACGACCACGACTGCGACTGCGACTGCGACTGCGACTGCGACTGCAGACATGGCCTTCTGCGGTTGTCGCGGGATCGTGAATCTCAATGCCGCATTTTCCGCATCCACGCCTCGTGGTATGCGTTAGGGGTGAGGTGGGTGTGAAACGCGATCAGCCACGCAGCAGCACGGTCGGCGGCGCGCCGGCGATTTCGGCCACCCCGCCAAGGTGGCGTCCGCGCTTTCCCTCGGGCATCGGCATCCTGCTGGCGCTGTCGCTCGTCCTTTTCGCCGTCTTCTGGCTGCTCGACGTGGCGTTTTTCGGCCGGCGCACACCCGCGGCCGAGCACCTCGGGGCCTGGCGATTGCTGGTGGATCTCGACGCCGAGACGCTGCAGAACGCCCTCGGCAGCTTGGCCCAGGTGGTGGTGGCCGTGCTCGGCATCGCCATCACCGTGGTGTCCATTGTCGTCCAGCTCGCCGCAACCCGGTATACCCCGCGTATCGCCGAGATGTTTTTCCGCGACAAGAAGAACCTGGCCATCATGGGCTTCTTCGTCGTGGCCTGCATCAACGCGGTGTGGGTCAGCATCGTGGTCACCAGCGGTTTCGTGCCGCGGGCCACGGTGGCCATGACCACGGTGGTGGTGACCGCCAGCCTGCTCTTGCTCATCCCCTATTTCGCCTACGTGTTCGCGTTCCTCGATCCCGAGAAGGTCATCACGCGCATTGGGCAGCAGGTGCTGGACGCCGTGTTGGCGCGCGGGGTAGCGCGCCGCGATCGTCACGACCTGGACGTGCGCCAGGCGAGCTGCGTGGCCGGCCTGGAACACCTGTCGGACATCGCGGTGAACACGGCGGCCCAAAAGGACAAGATCATCGCCACCGGCGCGGTCACGGCCCTGCGCGAGTTCGCGGTCAGGTTCCTCGAGGAGAAGGCCGCCTTGCCGGCGGAGTGGTTCGTCCTCGGGTCGCGCCTCCACGGTAACCCCGATTTCATCGCGCTCACGCCGGACTCGCTACACGCGCTCGAAGGCAACAGGACTTGGGTCGAGTGGAAGGTGCTGCACCACTTCCGCAGCGTTTTTTCCGAAGCCCTCGACCACCTGCCCGAGCTCGCCCATGTGGTGGCCATCGAGACCCGCTACATTGCCGAAGAGGCCCTGCGCCACGGCGACCGCGAAGTCATGGTGCTGGCCATCCGCTACTTCAACACCTACCTGCGCAGCGCCCTCAACCAGCGCGACGTGCGCGCCTGCTACAACATCCTGCACCAGTACCGAATGCTGGCCGAGCACATCCTGCGCAAGGGACATCGCGTGGGCGAAGGCGGAAAGGAAGCGAAACCTCCCCAGGGCTTCGGCGATCTGGTGATGGAGATCGGCCGCTGCCTCGCCTACTACGGCCAAACCGCGCAGAAGGCGGATCTGGGCTTCGTCACCGAAACCGCGGCCCACGACCTGGCGGTGCTGTGCGAGCGCACGTACACCCAGGATATCGCTTGCCATGACACGTTGCTGAACATCTTCCTGGAGGTCGACAAGGAAGCGGAGACCCATGCCCAGGAATCAACCCTGCGCGGCGTGCGCAAGGCCCAGATCAGGTTGGCGACCTTCTACCTGTCCAAGGGCGCCCTGCCCCAGGCCGACCGCATTTGCGCCGACATGCGCGGCGAGAAACCGGAGCGTATGGCCTCGATTCGGGCCGAGCTGGTTGCCGTGAACGACAGGCAATTCTGGGAGGTTACGGACCGTGGCGTCAATTTCGATTACCTCGACCCGGCTCGCAGGGAAAAGCTGGACGAGTTCTTCGCCCGCGTGTCTTTGAGGTAGACTCAGGTCTATCGAGCTTGATCGAATGACCACGACCCCTCTAGGCAGCACACCCGAGGAGAGCTCCGACGAGCTTGGCGCCGTAAGCCAGCGACTCGAGTACACCTTCAACCCGGATAGCCCGCGCATCCTGGTGGTCGACGACGAGCGCGTGATCCGCGAGATCCTGTCGGACTTTCTCGGCCTGGAAGGCTACGTGGTGCGCACCGTCGAGGACGGCGTGCAGGCCTTGGAGGAGCTGCAAAAGCGCAGCTACAACCTGGTCATCTCCGACCTCAAGATGCCCAAGATGAACGGGCTCGATCTCATCGAGAAGATCACCGAGCTCGGGATTCCGGTGCTGACGGTGATCATGACCGGCTTCGGCACGGTGGAGACCGCCATCGAGGCCATGAAGCACGGGGCGTACGACTACATCCTCAAGCCCTTCAAAGTCGAGGAGGTCATCCACATCGTCAAGCGCGGGCTCGACCGCCAGCGCCTGCAACACGAGAACCTCCGCCTCAAGGACGCGCTTTCCATCTACAAGATCAGCGAGGCCATCGCGACCTCGCTGTCCGTCGAGAAGGTGCTCGACCTCGTGCTCGACGCCGTGCTGGACGCGGTGGACGCCGACATCGTCAACCTGATGCTGGAACGTCCGGGCGACGCACGCCACGCCAGCGACCTGCCCGGCGCCTTCATCGAGCACGCGCGCAAGGTCTCGCCTCGCCTCGAGGCCAGCGAGCCCGCGCCGCCGCTCAACTTCAACGAGGTGCTGCCGCTTCTGCAAGAAGACAAGCCCCTGCTGGTGCACGGGTCGCGCGCCTTTCGTTTTCTGTCAGGCCCGCCCGAAAAGCGCCTGGTGAGCTTCTGTTCCATTCCGCTCAAGCTCAAGGGCCGCACCATCGGCATGCTGAACGCCTACAGCTACACCAAGGGTGCCAAATTCAGCGAGGGCCAGCGCAAGATGCTGTACGTGCTCGGCAGCCGCGCCGCGGTCTCCATCGAGAACGCGCGCCTGTACGAAAGCCTGGTCGACGCCAACGAAGACCTGGTCCACGCCAACATTTCGCTGGAAGAGAACTTCAAGCAGACCATCATCGGCTTCGCCCACGCCTTGGAAGAATCCGACCGCTACACCCGCGGCCATTCCGAGCGCGTGGCCACCTACGCGCGCCTCATCGCCGTGGGCATGCGATTGCCGAGCGAGGAGATCGAAACCGTGGTCAAGTCCGGTCTGCTGCACGACGTGGGCAAGATCGGCATTCGCAACGACCGCCTCAACAAGCCCGGCAAGCTGACCCCCGAAGAGCTGGCCATGTTCCGCTCGCACCCGGCCAAGGGCCGCCGCATCCTAGAGCCCATCCCGTTCATGCGCGACATCGTGCCAGGCTGCTACTGCCACCACGAGGCCTGGGACGGCTCGGGGTACCCGCAAGGCCTGCAAGCCGAGCGCATCCCCACCATCGGTCGCATCGTCGCCGTGGCCGACGCCTACGACGCCATGACCACCGACCGCGCCTACCGCAAAGCCCTGCCCCACGTCATCGCCTGCGGCGAGATGGAACGCTGTAGCGGCACCCAATTCGACCCCGACATCGTGCGCGTCTTCCTGGCCCACATCGAGGACTTCAGGAAGATCGAAGCCTCCGCGGGAAAGAGCATTCCGCGGTAGAGGGATCCGGGCAGCCGTAGGGGCTTTTGTTGTAGTCATCGGGGCGCAAGAAAGAGCGCGGCTCGGAGCAGCGGCGGATGACCATGTAGACACGACCGGACGCGACCTGACGAGGGAGTGTCATGCATAGCTTTTCGGAAACGGCAGCAGAAAGTTGCGCGGAAAAGTACCCTGGGCTTTGTCGTCAGCTAACCAATAGGTCTCTGGCACCTCCTCCGGAGTTGAACCACAATCTCGAATATCCGACGCTTGCCAGACGTACCAAATGCAACTATCATTAGTGTCAAATGAAAACCACCTCGACAGCGGCGCGTGCCAAGAAAGCTCCACTTCGGGCGTCTCCCAAGAAAACTCCGACGGACACCCGGTGTGGCTTTCTCGGTGCGTCCACCAGGGAAGCCCACCGGCTTGCCAAGAAAGCAGCGACGCCCAGCCGTCGCAAGGTCTCAGTCCACGTCAAGCTTCGCCAAGGCGTAGTCCAATTCTATCTAGACACTGCGATGGGACGCGGTCCAACCCATGACGTCCCCATCTCTCTACAAGTCGAAGCCACCGAAGCTGGCCTACCAGAGTCCGAATTGACCGTTCTCCAGGACAGTCTCGACGTCTCATCGGAAAGGCTTCTCCCCCTCGTCGGCCTGTCCAAGACGACGTTCCACCGTCGCAAGACCACGGGGTCCAATCTTACCCCCTTGGTTTCAGATCGTGTTGTTCGCTTCGCCTTGCTGCTCAGCAAGGCGATCAAGGTCCTCGGAAGCAAGGACGACGCAAACAAATGGCTCAACTCTCCCCAACTCGGTCTCGCGGGTGCCGTGCCCCTCGACTATGCAAAAAGCGAAGTTGGTGCGCGCGAGGTTGAGAACCTTTTGGGCAGAATCGAGTACGGAGTCTATACTTGATACGTACCGGTTGGCGCCTGGTGCCCGCACCTCAAGAGAAGACGGCTTTCGACGGTGAAGGGGCGAGGCGGTACGGCGGGCGATGGAACTCCGTCGGAGTACCGATAATCTATTCCAGCGAACACCAATCTCTTGCTGTGCTCGAGGTTCGCGTTCACATCGCGCCGACGGCTCCCTACAAGTTGTTCGCCTTCGACTTCGATGAAGCGTTGATGAGAACCTTTCCTGCCCAGCAGCTCCCGAAGGACTGGCAACACGAACCACCGCCGCTGTCTCTGCAGCGCCTTGGCGATGACTGGGTCAACGCAGGCGATTCAGTTATCCTTGCGGTGCCGAGTGCAATCGTTCCTGATGAGGTGAATTTTCTGATCAATCCTAAACACCCCGACTTTTCTGAGATTCACCTTCGACCACCCACCGACTTCGTCTTTGATCGGCGTCTCCTCCAGTAGACGGACCATGGAGGTGGGTTCGAAAGGCGCGGGGTGGGCCATTCTGAATCGTCGGGACAGTAGGTGTCCAGAGATGTCCGGCAGGCCTTCGCCTACTCCTCGGGCAATCGGTCTCTGGCACCACCTCAGGGCTCGCTCTCCCAGGTCTCTGGCACCTCCCCCGCGGGCTAGCCAATAGGTCTGACCTTGGCCGCGCGCTACGCCGATCGCAACCCCGACTTTGCGGATCTTTGTCTAATCCGCATGAGCGAGCTCCATCCCAAGCTGCCGGTGATCACCGTCGATCGGAAGGACTTCCGCATCTACCGGCGGAACAAGCGTGAGGCGATTCCGCTCATCTGCCCACCGACTGGCTGAAAAGCAAGGCAGGGAGAACCTGTGGCGCCCAGGCGCGCGCAGACTCTATGAGCGCGATTGCAACGTCGTCTTGTGGGGGCAGGAAAACTTCCAGGAAGGGCCGTCCCGTGGTGGGTGTCCCGTGCGTCCCGCGTGCACAACTGCCTGGGCGCCCGGCGCGCCACCGGCTGTGACCTTAGCTGCCCAACAGTTTGCTCAGGACTTCCCTGGTCACCAGATCGAGGTCGCGTTCCCGCTCCAGGAATGGCCTCACGTCGGCGCGAGCGTGTTCCCAGTCGAGCATGTTCGTCCGCTTGCGGATTTCTTCCCGCCAGTTGGTTGCCGTCATGACGGCGCCTTTCCAGGCGGTCTGCGCCAATGCGGAGTTGAGCATGTCCAGGTTGGGCGCTGGCCAGGTGCGATCCGCCAAATACCAAACGAGGTCGTAGAGATCGCGGCCCTTGGTCCAGGGGCGGTTCAGGATGGCGTGGAGCTTTCCCGCCAGGAGCGAAGGCTTGTCATGATGGCAGAGGTGCAGGGTCACGTGCCGGCGAACGACCGAGGTTTCGATACCCGCTCCCGCTGGTGGGTTCTTGTCCAATTCGACCTTGATGGAAAGGGTCTGGGTCGCACGTGGCGACAGACCAAGCTCATGCGGCAGTCCGGGAAACTTCACCCACGCCGTGGCCACCGTCCTGTGTTCGCTGACCTTGACCTCGATCCGGTAGCCTTCGCGTTCGAAGACCCGCTTGAGCACGGTCAAGATCGGCCTGAAGCCAGGGTCGGCCCCCGGCGAGGGTACGGAAAAGTCCAGATCCTCCGAGAACCTCGGAATGGCGAACAGGAATCGCAACGCGGTGCCGCCCACGAAGGCCCAGCGCAAAAACACGCCTTCGTCTTGCAACGACTCGAGGACGCGCGCTTGAAGATACTCACGAGCCAAACACCCGCGGGCAAGGTCGTTGTCCGCCTGTGCGGTCAGTTGCCGCAGATACTCCTTCATAGTGAGTCTCCCTCCGCCACCGAGAATAGGCTCTCGACGAGTCGGGCTGCCCTGACCAGTTTGGCTTTGCCGCTTCGCCGCGCAAGCTCGTCCAGCGTCGACACGTCCATCGCCTCCGAGCTCTGCAGGCGAAGCTCTCGGAGGTAGTCCTGGGAATCTGCGCCTGGGGTGAGGTAAACGAGATCAAGCAGGGCCTTCTCCGGCGAGGCCACGAAGGCGAACTGTCGGGCGGCAACCTCCATCCTTGAATAGCCGAGGAAGAGCGTCCCGGTGAGGTGGTTGAACTGAAATCCACCCAGAGGATTGTGTAGCGTTTCTGGGCGCCCCTGCCCGACGCTGGTCACCACCGGCACATGCTCGGGAATGACCCCGTAAAAAGCGAGGGCCGACTGCAGGCTCACGTAGGATCCTCGCTGGAGCCGGTTCGCCACAAGGAACGGGTGCGGCTCCACCTTCCGCCACGTCGGCGCCAATGCATAGAGCCCGCGGCGGAGTCGAAGCAACCGGCCAGCTTTCACCCAGCGCGACAGCTGCAGACGCACCTGCGCAGCTGACACGTCCCCGGCCAGCAGAAGGGCGGAAGCGAACACAGGTTCGTCAGCAACCAGCGCCAGAAGCGCATCAAATCTCACGGCAGTAAGATATCTCTAGTGCTAAGTTAATGCAATATAGGTACGAGCAATCCAGTAGGCAGCTCGGGGCCAGGAGCGCCATAATTCTATCCTTGCCCACGCGAGGACTCCTCTGGAACCGCGGCTATTAGCGTGATCGCAAATCCCCACACTGGGTAGTCGTGGGTGGGTGGGTTGCACGGGCCTGGGTCCTGGTGACACCTGAAGGGCTCGTTTTCTGAGCGCGCCACGGCACGTTGATTCAAGAGCCGGCCAATGCCCGCTTGCGGGCTTGGAAGTCTACCTCCCGGTCAGCCGATCACCTCGCCCGCCGCTAGCGCTTGCAGAAATGCTGCGAGTGGCAGCACGCGGATACCGCGATCCTTGATCTCGTGCTCGCCCAGATAGACGCCGAATGCCGAGCTCAGAGCGCCTTCGCCGAAAAGCTCGGCAAGCGCACGCGAGTACTCCGACTTCCACCGGTTGCTGCTCTTGACCTCGATACCGACCGAGCGACCACCACGGGTCCAGACAAAATCGATCTCCGTTCCTGAAGGCGTGCGCCAGTAGCCGAATTCGCCGCCGGTACCGGCTTGGTTCATCCGGGCACGAAGCTCATGCAAGATGTAGGTTTCGAAGAGGTGGCCCTTCTCGGCGCTTTCCAAGGGCTCGCGCAGTCGGCTCGCCATGGCGCGCGCAACGCCGCTGTCGAAGAAGAAGAACTTCGGGTGAGCCACCTCCTTGACCTTGGCGCGTGGACGCCAAGCCGGCAGCCAAGTGCCGATCAGCGTATCCACCAGAATGTCGAAGTAACCGTTGACCGTGGGTCTTGCCACTGCCGCATCGCGCGCAATCGCTGCCACGTTGGTGACCTGAGCATTCGCCAATGCGGCGATGACCATGAAGCGCGTGAAGGAATCGAGTCGCTTGGCCGCGGCCTCGGCGCGGATCTCCTGCCCGATATAGTTTTCCACGTACGCGTCGAGCAGGTCGACCTTCGCCCTTGCCTCCGTTTCGGCTGCTACCGCGGGCAGGGTTCCGAATTGAAGAACCTCGTCGATGCTAAACTCGTCGCCCATTTCCGACGCAGTCAAGGGGAAGAAGCGCCGATTGATCACTCGGGCCGCCAGTAGATTTGCCTGTCCCCGCTTCAGCTTCCGCGCACTTGAACCAGTCAGTGCGAAGCGTATATGCTTGCCATGCCGACTGATGATGTCCTGGACCTCGTCGAGTAGGGCCGGCATACGCTGGACCTCGTCGACGACTACCCAAGACCCTGACTTTAGCGCCTCGACCTCCTGGTGAAACACCTCCTGGTCACGCAACAGTCGCAGATGCTCCCGTTCAAGCAAGAGGTCGTACCGGCGAGCGGCCCCGAGTTGCTGCCGCAACCAGGTCGTCTTCCCGGTCCCGCGCGGACCGAAGAGGAAGAACGAGCTTTCTGGGAGCCCTAGCGTCCGTGTATACATAGCCACCATATTTACCGTAAATATGATGTCGTTGCTAGCATGCAGCGGAAAGTCGAATTGCCACGTACGGCGTCGACCACGCCTACACCTCCTCCCTCGAAGACCCCGACGAGCGCTCGTCTGCAAGCAGCGATCCGCGCGGGGGTTCCTTCCTAGGTTTGCTCGACAGCCAGATGTGCCCGGCATCCGAAAGTCCTCGAGCATCCTCGCGTTACATTCACCAGCCCGCCCACCGCGCGGCAGGCGAGAAGGCGCTCGAACGAGTGGAAGCAGATCAGGTTGCTTCGCCGTCGCTGCCGAATAGCTGCACGCCCCAGCGCCGGCGTGTACCGAGCCGACGAGCGAGTGTCATCCATAGCTTCTCGGAAACGGAAGCAGAAAGTTGCGAGAGAAGGGTAGTACCCTGGGTATTTCCGTGGCATTTCCGGTCGAGGTTTAGGGACGAAGAAGTACCCTCGGATGGGGTTTTTGGATGTAATTCTATCCTTGCCGAAGCGGCCTTCCACTTACGCAACGCCCTGGTGGTACTGGCGATGGTTCGCGATGGGCTCGTGCTTCCCGCCTTCGATTGCACCGCGCACCTGGTGGGACTGCAGACCTTGGCCGCGTGCTGGACGTCAACTACATTCACACGTGGGGAGATGTAATTGTCGCTCAGCACTAGTCTAGGCCGTCCATAGATGTAGACGCCTCGCGCCAATAGGTCTCTGGCACCTCCACTGCGCACCTCCCCAGCGACCAATAGTCTCTGGCACCTCCACTGCGCGCGGCGCGGCGGCTTCGTTTGGGATGGTCTCCTTCCGGGGGAATTTCCACCCCCAAGACGACGGTCATCCTAGGCGCACCAAAAGAAAAACCCCGGAGCCGAGGCCCCGGGGTTTCACTTTGGATGCTAGGTCTAGCGACTAGCGACTACGGGCAGCCAGCGGTCGCGCCGCCAACCGACATCGGAATGCTCACGGTGCTGTTCGCCGTTCCATCCGTCACCTTGAGGGTGGCGGTCTGGGCAGTGGTCGCGCTGCAGGTGCCGACGAAGGTCACCGTAACCTGGCAAGTGTCTCCATTGCCTGTGAGCGAAGTGCCGTAGCATTGATCGTCGCTGATGACGAAGGCGGAGGCGTTGGTTCCCGTCAGCGACTCTGTGAGAAGACCCGTCGTCCCGCTACCACCGTGGGTGATGGTGAAGGTCGTGGGCGCGGCCGGGTTGGCACTCGCATCCGAGGTCAGCGTGCTCAATCCCGTTCCCGTCAGGGAGACTGGGGTTGGCGTGCCTCCCGTCGTCGCGCTTACCGACACGGTCGTGCTCTTAGCTCCAGCGGCCTGCGGAGTGAACTTGACAATGATCGTGCAGGACTCGCTATCGACTCCGCTCGCGGTGAGCGGTAGTGCCTTGTACGTCTGCGTCGAGGGATTCAGACAGGTGCTGGCGCTGTCCACCGCGAAGTTCGTCGAGTCCGACAGGGTGACGATGAGCGCCGTGGTGTTCTGTCGATTCGACGCATCATCGTTCGCCGGATCTCCATTCGCCACAGTAATCGTGACCCTCTCAGCATCCGTCGAGCCCGCCGGGGTGCTGGTCGCAAACGTCGTACCAGTGGGATTGAGCGTGAGGTTTGCCTGGTTCACGACCTCGGCCTGTAGGTCGAAGGTCTGCAGGCTCTCCTCGCCGGTGGCCGTTGGGACACCGAGGTCGACCGCTTGGACCGACAGACCCGTCCGAGTTCCGGTGCTGGACGTGAGCTGGGAGTTAACGGTCACGGTGCAGGCTGCGGCTGCGCCCGGAGCGAGCGGAGAGCTTCCGCACGTCGAGGTGCCAAGGACCGCATACGACCCCGTGCCGATCATCTTCAACCCCACATTTCCGGCCGTGGCCACGTCACCGATGTTGGTGATGGTGAAGACCTCGGACGAGAGTTGCCCGGTCAGGATTTGACCGAAGTCGACGGAGCCGGCCACGCTAGTGGTCGCCGCAGTGACAGTTACCTGCCCCACCGAAGGCGCGGCGCTGAGCTGCAGCATGGCGGGCATCTGCACCCGACCAAAGACCCCAACGATATCAGTGGCGCTCCCTACGGACGTGGTCACGTTGGCCCATCGGTAGAGATGGTCGGTATCGTTCCACGTGGGCGTGAAGGTCACCGCGAAGGTGCATTGACCGCCTGAACTGAGCGTCGTCCCGCACGGATTTGCGATGCCTGCCACGCCTGTCGGCTTCGACAGGGCGAAGTCCGTAGAAGGCTCGGTGGTTGGAAGCGCGACCCCGATGACACTGAGGGTGGTGCCCGAGCCACCCGTGAAGTCAGTGGTGCTGGTTCCGAGGGGAATCGGGCTCGTCGTGCCATTGACCAACGTGAAGTAGGCCTTGGCCCCCGCACCGGGCAGAGCGGTTGTGGCTCCGACGAAGTTGTAGAACGAGTTGCTTCCGCCTTGCGCGAAGGCGTACACGTTCGTGGGCGCAATCCCAGTCGCGTGAAGCTTGACGACGGGGCCGGGCGCAGCCAGGCCGTTCAGTTGAAGCTCGGCAACGCGGTCACCTAGAGCCGACGGCGTGCAACGAACGTTGACGGTGCAGGTCTGCTGCGGTGCGAGCGTTCCACCGATCCCGAAGCAGGTCCCCTGGTTTTCTGCCGCAATCGAGAAGTCGGTGTTCCCGGGAGGATTGGTGAACGGCCATGAGGCCTGGAGCCCTGTAGCAGCGACGGCTCCGTTGTTGACGAATACCAGCGTAAGCACACCGGTGGACGTACCAATCGGCGTTGCCCCTAGGTCGATCGCCTGGCCCGATCCATCAGCTGGCGTAGGCGGCGTGTAATAGTCGAAGCCGGACAGCGCAAGCAGTGCCGGATTCACGGTCTTAGCCGTGAGAACCAGCGACGCGTTGACGGGATTCGTAGTGCCGAGCGGAGTTGAATTCGAGATGACGATCTGTTGGGACACAGTCTCCAGGGCAACGCCCGTGTAGATGAGGGTCATCTGGCAGCTCTGACCGCCGGCCAGAGTCGACCCACAACCGGTGGTTCCTGGACTGAAGTGGGGCGGGAGACCTGCGGCAAAGACCGCCGGGTCGGCAGCATTGTTGGATAGCGTCAACGCGACGCTGCCTGCCGAGGTGGCTGCACCATTGTTGGTGACGGTGAAGGTTTGCGTGCCTGTCGCACCCACGCCAACATTGCCGAAGGCCAGGGTCTGGACGCTGTTGACCGTCGTGATGGCGCTTCCGGAGAGGACCAGCTGGGCCGTCCCCATGCCCTTGAGCGGAATAGCGGCAAGGCTACCCACGGTCAGTGAGCCACTCGCCGCACCAACTAGCGTCGGAATAAAGCGGACCTGAATGATGCAGGTTGCGCCAGGGACCAACGAGGTGGATTGAGCACCGCCGGAGGGATCGCCACAGAAGCCAGCCGGGTACGCGGTGACACCCGCAGCCGCGGGCGTGTACAGCTCGAATGGATCTTCGCTACCAAGCGAGTAGGCGAGGGGGCCGGTTTCCGTACCCGTCGCTGGATTGGTAACGGTGAAGCTGGTCCACACACCGACGTTGTTCTGAGCCACCGAGCCGAAGTCCACGGCGGCAGGCGCCACCGCGGTCGGGGTCACGGTGATGGCGGAAGACGCGCTGCCGGTACCCTTGAGGGTAGCCTGCGCAGTTTCTCCCGTATTCGAAGCCGTCACGGTGAGTGTCGCTGTCTCGACAGCAGCCACACTCGGGGTGAAGGCAACGACGATATCGCAGTGGCCTCCACTGGGGACGAGCGGCGGCTGGCCGGAACAACCGTCTGAAACGATCGCGAAATCGGCCGCGTTGGCACCTCCCAGTGCCACCGATAGCGGCCCTTGGCTGATGCTGTTAACCGCCTTGTTGACGACGGTCAAGGTCCTGTTACCTGCCTGGACATCGGCGCTGCTCGTGCCGAGCGGAGTCGGGTCGAAGGTCACCGAGGGCGTGATAGTGAGCGGGCCGCTCGCGGTGCCGGTCAGGGTCAGGGTCGCCGTCCCGCCAGCCGAGGCGGTGGCGGTGAGCGTCGCCGTCTTCGGCGTCGCACTCTTGCCACTGGTCGGGCTGAACTGGACGTAGAAGTCGCAGGTCCAGTACAAAACAGTGGACTGCTCATCGGTATTCAGCGTGGAAACCGGGGCATTAGGCGCGATCGAGGGATTCGTAGACGTCTTGGCACCGACAATCCACGGAGATGAAGATGCGTCTGCCGGGAGGGTCAGGGTTGGACCGGGATTGCACGGATTGGTCGGGGCGGGCGCCCACGTAGTGGCGTCCCCAACTGTTGTACCTGTCACGTAGGTGAAGTCCGGCGGCGTGCCAGGTGCCATGGCGATGCTGGGCACCGTAGAGGTCGCGGCAGGATTGGTTGCGCCGCGGACCACGACACGATACGCGAAGACGTTGCCTAGCGTGGCATTGGGCTGCTGGCCGAAATCGAGACCTGTGTAGGGCGTGGCGATCGTGGTGGCCGTCTGACCCAGCGGGACGAGCTGAACCAGGGCCAGGCCGGTGCCCTTGAGGTCGAACGTGTACGTGCCACCCTTGGCACCCGTCACGGTGAGGGTCGCCGCGCTAGCTCCGACAGCACCGGGCGTGAAGGCCACGGTGATGTCGCAGTTTTGCCCGGCCTGGAGCAGGGTGCAGTTGGTGTTCGCAGGCACCGTAGCATAGTCGGCTGCATTGGCGCCGCCGATGGTAAGAGTGATCGCCCCGGAATCGGTCGTAGCGCTGGACACTAACTGGAGATGCACGCTTTGAGGCGAGGAGGTGTATCCGACCACAGTCGGACCGAAGGCTGAGAAGGCGGAGGTGTCAGTAACCAGCGTGAACACGCTCGGCGCCAAACCCGTGCCCACCATGGGGACGGAGACAGTCGCCGCGCCGTCGGTGACGGTGATCTGGCCACTGACGCCGGTCGTATCCGTGGGGCTGTACTGGACCGAGACGGTGCAGGTCGCGGCCGGAGCCAGAACGCCGGTGCAGGTGTTCCCGGTGATAACGACCTGGGCCGCACCCGTTCCCGAGAGCGTGGCGCTCAAGATGCTCGTCGCGGTAGCGCCGCCATTGGTGATGGTGACGGTCTTGACAGCCGACTGTTGATTGGCTGGAACCGAGCCGAAGCTTACCGAGGCGGGCGTCGCCGAGAGAACCACGCCGCTCAGGATGGTGCCGGTCACCATCACGTTCGTGGTGTCGCCGCTGGCCGATGAGACGGTCAAAAGGGTCGAAATGCTAGATGCAAGGGCGGTGCTCGGAGGCGTCAGCTTCAGGCCGATGGTGCAGGTATCGTTCTGGATCAGCGTGGCCTTGGTCGCGCAGGTGTTGCTGGAGATGGTGACGCTCGAGCTTCCGACAGTCGCGGTGACTGCGCCCGAAGCCGTCGTGGAGGTATTGGTCACCGTGAAGACCACCTCGGAGCCCGAGCCGCCTGGGGCCACCTGGCCAAGGTCCGGCCCGCCGGTGATCTTGAGGTTGCTGGGGAGCTGGGGCGTGCCGCTGAGGGCGACCGTGGCCACGGACCCGGCCGCGCCCTTGTCCGTGATGGTCAGGGTAGCCGCTTCGGCCAAGGTAGCAGTGGCAGCCGGGGTGTAAACCACTGCCACGGCGCAGGTCGCGCCGCCCGCAAGGTTCACGATGCTGCAGGTATCAGAGACGATCTTGAAATCCGCCGCATTCGCGCCGGAAATCGCCACGACGATCTGACCGGTCGTCATACCACCCGTGTTGCCGACATTGATGGAGAGCGGAGCGCTTGTCGCGCCCGGCGCTGCCACAAGGGCCCCCGAAAGCGGCGAGGCGCTGAGCTTGGCCAACGCCAGGACAGTGGCTGTGATGGGGACGGTCTTGGTGACGCCGCCCTGAGAAACGAGGATCGCGTCGCCGATCGGGGTGCCGGCCGTGGCCATGCTGAAGTCGACCACCACGGTGCAGGTCAGGCCAGCACCAAGGGTCGCAGTGCATGTAGAGGCGGCGTCTGGCTTGACGTCCGCACCTTGCACGGTCGTCGTGAGCCCGGTCAACGCCGACCCGGCCGTGACCGTGACCGTGGCCTGAGCGACCTGGCCGACAGCAAGCGGGCCGAGGTCGATGGCGGTCTTGTCGAGGGTAAAGTTACCCGGAGGCACGGCGTTGCCGGTGACGCCGATGGTGAGGGTGTTGCCCCCGGCGATGACGACGGATACGCTGCCCGTGATCGGACCTGCAACCGACGGGGTCGCGGTGATCGAGAGCGTGCACGGTGCATTGACTGCCAGGTTTCCGGCGCAGCCGGAAGCCGTGACCCCGGATGGTGTCACGGTCACCACGCCCGCACCGGTTCCGTTGTTGGTGATGACCACCGTAGCCGCCGTCGAGATCTTGCCGACGTCGACGGTACCGACGCTTACGGTCCCCGTACTAGCGGTGAGGTTGGGCACTTTCGAGCCCCCGCCATCACTTGGAGCAGCGTCGTTGTGAGCGGGGTTTTCACTCCCGCCGCAGCCGACGACCGTCAGCATGCCAATGAGCCCCAGGCAACTGGCCTGGAGCAACCGTCCGAAGTTCTTAGAACACGTCATGTAATAGCCTCCGTCGAAACCCAATGTTGTTCCGCAATGCGAGCGCATCGCAGCAGCCGGAACATTTTGGGGCCAGTACCGAAAGAGGCAAGAAAAATAATCATTAACTGCGCTTTCTTAGCCCCGGTGGCCGACATTTTGGACGTAAAGGTAGGAGCTGACAGCAGACAAAACATGACCGCGCGCACACCACCGTCGCAGATCCCGGAAGCGCGTGTCGCAAATGTAGTGGGAAACACACTAAGTTGAAAAGAAACGTTCTTGTCCGAGCGTTCGACGGAGGGGAAGGTGTCGGGGACGGCGAGAAAATGGGGCCCGGCGGGACCGCTCCTTGCCCAACGCCCTCCCCGCTTCGCAGCGTCTGCGCTGGGAGAGAAGGGCAGGTGCCGCCGAAGTCCTCTCTACGCATGCTACAATCTACCTATGCCCCGGCCCACCGCAGAGCAGCTCGAAGATCGCTTTGCGGTCGGGCTTACCCTCGACCATCTCTGGGGCGAAACCATGGGGTTGCCCGTAGACGACAAAGAGAAGGTGTTGGCAGGCTTGGTGGACGTGCTCGAATCCACGGGAACGCCCTACGCCGTGATCGGCGGGGTTGCCATGCAGCTCTACACGGAGGAGCCACGTACCACGGCCGATCTCGACATTGACCTTCGCTCTCATGACGATCTGCCAAGACAAAAACTCGAGGCAGCCGGATTTAGTCCCGACGGCATCCACGAATGGTCGGAAAACTGGAGAGGCCCAGCCCCGGTAGGAACACCTCGAAGGCAGCGGGTGGCGGTCCAATTCTCGAGCGACCCTCTCATGGCTCTAGCGGTAGGGCGTGCCGAGAAGGCCTGCGTGGGACGCTTTTCATTTCAACTCGCGACGATGCCGGATTTGATTTTGTTGAAGTTGGCGGCAGCCGAAGGGCCCCAAAGGCGGACGAGCAAGAGATCCACGATGTAGCTGACGTGGTCCGGCTTCTCGAAGACCATCCCGAGCTTGACTCGCCAGAGATCCGAACGCGGCTGAGTAGGATCAGATCTACTTTCTGACGATTGAGCTCCGTTCTCGTAAAGCGTCACCTGTGGGCGGGTTTGAAACCCGCCCCTACAAAAGCCATCCTTGGGACTCTTTGCCGCGACAAGCCTTGCAAGGAAATTCCAGGATGTTATACGTGTATGACATAGGTACGAACTCGTGCTCGCGATACGCCTACCCCAAGCCCTAGAGAAACGCCTCACCTCCCTGGCAAAGACCACTGGACGAACGAAATCGTTCTACGCCCGCCTGGCCATCGAAGAGCGAATCGACGACATGGAAGACGTGTACCTCGCCGAGAAGAGCCTCGCCGAAGTTCGTGCCGGTGCCCCAACGATTTCGCATGAGGACATGATGAAGCGGTACGGTTTGAAGACGGCCAATGAGTAAGGCCCTCTGGCAGTTACGCTACTCACCCGAAGCCGAGCGAAACCTCAAGTCTTTCGACCGCCAGATCGCAAGGCGCATCCTGAAGTATCTCGACGAGCGCATCGCGCCGCTGGAAAATCCGCGAGCCATTGGAAAGGCGTTGAAGGGTTCCAAGCTGGGCGACTTCTGGCGATACGACCACGGGGACTACAGGATCATCGTCGACATCGTGGACAAAGAGATCCTCATCTGTGTGATTCGGATCGGGGACCGAAAAGACGTGTATCGCGAAAAGTGTCCCGGGGCGGGTTCGAAACCCGCCCCTACCAAGACCGCCGCGACGGCGGGTGTCGACGGAACGGGCTCGCGCCTCGTGACTTGAAGCGCGCTCCTTGATAGGTTTCGCGGCCACCGCATGGAACCTACTGACGGCAGCTCGCCTCCACCCCCGATCCCCCCGACACCCCCCATGGTGCCGCCCGCGGTGCCGCCCTCTTCGGGCGGCATTCGCATTCCCGTGTCCATCGAGGAGGAGATGAAGTCGTCGTTCATGGACTACGCCATGAGCGTGATCGTCTCGCGCGCGTTGCCCGACGTGCGCGACGGGCTCAAGCCGGTCCACCGCCGCATCCTGTTCGGCCAGCACCAGATGAACAACGTGTGGAACCGGCCGTACATCAAGTGCGCCCGCGTGGTCGGCGAGGTGCTGGGCAAGTTCCATCCCCACGGCGACAGCGCCTGCTACGACGCCCTGGTACGCCTGGCGCAGGACTTTTCCATGCGCTACCCGCTCATCGACGGGCAGGGAAACTTCGGCTCCATCGACGGCGATCCGGCGGCGGCTTACCGCTACACCGAGTGTCGGATGAAGAAGATCGGCCAAGAATTACTGGCCGACATCGACAAGAACACGGTCGACTTCCAGCCCAACTACGACGACAAGGAAACCGAGCCCACGGTCCTGCCCACGCGCCTGCCCAACCTCTTGGTCAACGGCGCCTCCGGCATCGCGGTCGGCATGGCCACCAATATTCCGCCGCACAACCTGAGCGAGATCATCGACGCCACCATCGCCATCATCAAGAACCCCGACATCGAGGTCGACGAGCTACTGGACATCGTTCCCGGCCCGGATTTTCCCACCGGCGGCTTCATTTGCGGGCGCGGCGGCATTCGCGCGGCCTACCGCTCGGGGCGCGGCAGCCTGCTCATGCGGGCCCGCACCGTCATCGAGGAGCATCCCAAGAGCGGGCGCAAGTCCATCGTGGCCAGCGAGATCCCGTACCAGGTCAACAAGGCGCGCCTGATCGAGAAGATCGCCGAGCTGGTGCGCGAAAAGAAGATCGACGGCATCTCCGACGTGCGCGACGAATCGGACCGCGAGGGCATGCGCGTGGTCATCGACCTCAAGAAGGACGCCGTGCCCGAGGTCGTGCAGAACAACCTGTGGAAGATGACGCCGATGCAGGAGTCCTTCGGCATCAACATGCTGGCCATCGTCGACGGACGGCCGCAGACGCTGTCGCTCAAGCACGCCCTCCAGTACTTCATCCAGCACCGTCGCGACGTCGTCACCCGGCGCACCCAGTTCGACCTGGCCAAGGCCAAGGCCCACATGCACATCCTGGAGGGCCTCAAGATCGCGATCGACCACATCGACGCGGTCATCGATTTGATTCGATCGTCAAAAGACACCGAGGCGGCCAAGACCGGCCTGATGGAGAGCTTCGACCTGTCGGCCATCCAGGCCCAGGAAATCCTGAACATGCGCCTGTCCAAGCTGACCGGGCTCGAGCGCGACAAGCTGGACGCGGAGATCGCCGAGACCGCGGCGCTGATCGCCCGCCTGGAGGAGATCCTGGCCAGCGACGAGGTCCTGGTCGGGGTCATCGTCACCGAGCTGGAAGAGCAGAAGGAGCTCTACGGCGACGAACGGCGCACCGAGATCCTGGACATCGACGTGGGCGATATCGACGTCGAAGACATGATCGCCGAGGAGGAGATGGTCGTCACCGTCACCCACGGCGGCTACGTCAAGCGCAACCCGAAGGATCTGTACAAGCCGCAGCGGCGCGGCGGGCGCGGCATCACGGGCGCGTCCACGCACGAGGAAGACTTCGTGGCGCAGCTCTTCGTGGCGTCGACCCACGACACCATGCTGATGTTCACCAGCAAGGGCCGGGTCTACGCCAAGAAGATCTGGGAGATCCCCCAGGCCGGCCGCACCGCCAAGGGCAAGGCCTTCGTGAACCTCATCCCGCTGCAAGAGGGCGAGCGGGTGGTGGCGCTGCAGCCGGTGCGCGAATTCTCGGAGGGCGCGTTCGTGGTCATGGCCACCAAGCGCGGCAAGATCAAGAAGACCTCGCTGCAAGCCTTTCAGAACATCCGCAGCTCGGGCATCATCGCGCTGTCCATCGGCGAGGACGACGATCTGGTCGGCCTGCGCATCACCGAGGGCAGCGCCGACCTCATGCTGGGCACGCGCGACGGCTGGGCCATCCGCTTCCGCGAAGAGACCGTCCGGCCCATGGGCCGCTCGGCGGCCGGCGTGCGCGGGATCCGGCTGCGCGACAAGGACGATTTCGTCATCGGCATGGCGGCCGTGCCGCGCGAGACGCCGGCCACCCTGCTCACGGTGTGCGAGCGCGGGTTCGGCAAGCGCACGGTTTCGACCGACTACCCGACCAAGAACCGCGGCGGCAAGGGCGTCATCACCATCAAGACGACCGAGCGCAACGGCAAGGTGGTCGGCCTGCGCATGGTCACCGACGACGAAGACCTGATGCTCATCACCAGCCGCGGCAAGCTCATCCGCATGCCCATCGACGGCATTCCGACGATCGGCCGCAACACGCAAGGGGTGCGCCTGATCCGGCTGGAGGATGACGAGGTCGTGGTGGCCATGGAGCGCATGGCCGACAAGGAAGAAGGCGAGCACGAGGTCTCGCCCGAGGTGGCCGCCGCGCGCGCCGAGGAGCAGACCCTGGCCGAGGAGGACTTGGGCGAAGAGGCCACGGCGGACGATGACGACGAGGTGGATGAGGGGGAGGAGAGCGACGAGGCGGTTGACGACGAGGGCGCCGACGATGATGGAAAGACGAACTAGCGTGATCGACGACCTAGGGGCTGGTTGGCCCCTCACCCTGTCCCTCTCCCCGGCTGACGCCGGGGCGAGGGGACCTCATTGTTGGATCTCTTTGCACCCCCACGAATTGCCGCAGCGCCCCTTCCGCAACCCGGAGGTGTTCTAGATGGGCAGGCAGAACGAGAAATCGCGGCAACTATTCGAACGCGCCTGCGGGCTCTTCCCGGGCGGCGTGAATTCACCGGTGCGGGCGTTCAAGGCGGTGGGGGGAACGCCGGTGTTCCTCGCGCGCGGCGAGGGCGCCTTCGTGTGGGACGCCGACGGGAATCGCTACACCGATTTTCTCGGTTCGTGGGGGCCGCTCATCCTCGGGCACGCCAACCCGCGGGTCGTGGCCGCCATCACCGAGGCCGCCGGGCAAGGCACGACCTTCGGGGCCTCGACGGAGCGCGAGATTCGAGCTCGGCGAGGCCATCCGCGCCCTCTTCCCTTCGATGGAGCGCATGCGGTTCGTGTCTTCGGGGACCGAGGCCACCATGTCGGCCCTACGGGTGGCGCGCGGCTTCACCGGGCGCAACAAGCTCATCAAGATCGATGGCGGCTACCACGGACACGCGGACATGCTGCTGGCCGCTGCCGGCTCGGGTGCCGCGACCCTGGGCATTCCCGGCTCGGCGGGAGTGACGGCGGCGGCGGTGGCCGATACCGTCATCGTGCCCTTCAACGACGAGCGGGCCATGGCCGCGGCCTTTGCCGCCAATCCGGGCCAGGTGGCGGCGCTCATCGTGGAGCCGATTCCGGGCAACATGGGCCTGGTGCCGCCCAAGGCCGGCTACCTGCAGGCCTTGCGCCGCCTGTGTGACGAAGCCGGCGCCCTGCTCATCTTCGACGAAGTCATCTCCGGCTTTCGGGCAGGGCCCGGGGGCGCGCAGAGACTGTATTCGGTTCGCCCGGACCTGACCTGCCTGGGCAAGATCATCGGTGGCGGCCTGCCTCTCGGCGCATACGGCGGGCGGGCCGACATCATGAAGATGGTGGCTCCCGACGGCCCGGTGTACCAGGCCGGAACCCTCTCGGGCAATCCCTTGGCCATGGCCGCGGGCCTTGCCATGCTGAGCCAGCTGAATGCCAAGAGCTACGAGCGCCTCGAAACCATGGGCGCCAGGCTTGAAGCAGGAATTCATGACGCAATCTCAAAGTCCAGCGTCGACGCGTGTGTTCAGCGCGTTGGGTCAGCCTTCACCCTCTTCTTTTTCCCAGGCCCGGTTGCGGATTTCGCAGACGCGAAGAGGGCGAACACCAAGGTTTATGCGGACTTCTTCCACGGCATGCTGGACCGCGGCTTCTACTTGCCGCCCGCCCAGCTCGAAGCTGCCTTCATTTCGCTGGCGCACACGGATGCGGAAATCGATTCTTTTGTGGCCGCCGCCCAAGAGACTCTGGCGACGTTGCACGTTTTGAGGTAAGAGAAGCGCCCTCGTCGCTAAGCCTCTTCGGAAAGACGGAGACAGACCATGTCGCAGAAATCCCCCCTCGCAATCGTGAACGAAACCTTCGGCGCCAAGGACAAGCTGGTAGACAAGCTGGTCGGGCTGCTCGACCGCGGCGACGAGTCGAAGGATGATTTGCGCAAGCGCCTGAGCAGTGCCGCCAACACCAAGCTGCTGCGCCTGCATCAGGTCGCGATGGTGGTGAAGGACAAGTACAGCAACCGCGACGCTCTCGTCGAGCAAGTGGCCAAGGCCCTGGGCCGCACCAAGGACAAGCCCTTCGTCGAGCGCCTGGCCGCCTACTCGGACGCGCGCCTGGTCGACCTGGCCAAGGCCACCGAGCGCAAGGCCAAGAAGCCCGCCGTCAAGGTGAAGGCAAAGGCCAAGGCCGCGAAGTAGTCGCGCCTTTCGGCGGCGTCCCGAGCGCGACTTCGCGCTATTTCCCGACGCGAATCTCGATGCGGGCCGAGCCCACGTTGTCGGCGGAGTCCCAGGCGCGCACGTTGACGATGTGCGGTCCTGGAGCGAGCGCTTTCGACAGTTGCACGGTGAACGCCTCGTCGCGTTCGTCCAGCACTCCGTCGTCGGGCTGGGCCGGCCACCACTCGTTGCCGTCGACGGCAAACTCGATGGCCGAGATCACGGAGCGCGCGTCGTGGGCGCGGCCGATGACGCGCATCGGGGTGGCAGCCAGGGTCGCAAGGCCGCGGATCTCCGGCTTGGTGTTGTCGACCAGGAAGGGGGGCGACTCGAACAGGAAGTCGAGGGCGCGGTCGGCGGGCGTGACCTTTTCGTCCGAGGCCCACACCCGGATGGCGTAGCGCCCGTCGGGAACCGAGTCGGTGTTCCAGTCGTATTCGGCTTTGCCCAAGGGATCCGGTCCGCCCAGCGGGCGCCACACGGAATCGCCCACCTGGCGAAACCACAGCTTGTAGATGAGCTCGTCGTTGTCGGGATTCTCGACCTTCCAACGCAGCTTCAACGTCGAAGAGTGCGCCCGCGCGCTGCCCGCCGAGGGCGCGGCGGCCGCAGACGTTCCGCCCGTGCTTTGGCCGGCCGACGTCGATGCATCGGCGAGATAGACCTCGGTGATGCGCGCACGCTGGTTGTGGGGGGCGTAGTAGATCGAGATGTCGCTCAGAACCGAATCACGGCCGGGCAAGGTCGCGCGGTACTGCAAGTAGCGACCACCCGGGCTGCGGATGCCGCCCGTGCCCTCCCCCCCGGCGTGGCTGACGTCGGCAAGCCGGAGAAACGACGACCAGCTTGCATCCGGCTTGCCGGTGTTGCCCGAACGCGTCTCCAGCACCAAGTCGCGCGAGCCAGTCCACCACACGTGGCCCCAACGCGCGGGCGTTTCGGCATCGAACACCTTGCTGAGATAGGAGGCCTCGGCGCCCTGGACCGGACGCACCCGGTAGATGGCACCGACATCGCCGCTGCCCACCAGAAAACCATCCCGGGTTTGCACCATGGTCAGCGCCTGCCGTTCGGAGATGTCGGCCGCCAGGGCCACGGTCCGATCGGGCGCGATGCGGTAGATCTTGCCCTGGCTACCCGCCGAGGCGAACAGGTTGCCCTTCTCGTCGAGCAGCAAAGCGGTGAAGTAGCCGTCGGCCAGGGCAAAGAGCTGCTCGATGCGGCCGTCGTCGTCGAGCCGGTAGATGGCGGCCTTGGCCTTGACCGCGTCGGCGCGTGCGATGGCGCCCGACGCGGGCGCGGGGCCAGTCACGATGCGCGTGCCCTTGGCCGGCTGCGCGCCGGTGGGCGCTGGATCCTTGGTGTCCGCCGGATTGTCGAAATCGTTGACGGCCAGATAGATCGCGCCCTTGCCGCGCACGATGGCCCGAACCTCGTCGGCATCGAAGTCGTGCAAGGCCTCGGAGCGGCCGTTGGCGTACACGCGGTAGAGCAAGGCCTTGCCCGCGGTACCCGCCAAGAGCGCATCGCCATCCCTGGCCAGCGACATCACGTGTGCGTCTCCGGCATCCCAATACAGGTGCGAATGCCCCTTGGCGTCGATGGCGAAGATCTTCCCGCCATCGCCGGTGGCGGCATAGGTCAGGGCGCGCACGGCATCGTATTCGATGGCCCACACGTGCTCGGCGTCGAGCTTGGCGAACACGCTGCTCTTGCCGGTCTTGGCGTCGACGGCGAAGATGCGTCCACCCGGGGTCGAGCCGGCCAGCAGGCTTCCGTCGGGCCGCACCGCCAGGGCGGTAACCCACGGGGCATCGATCTGGGCCAGCAGGCGCGCGCCCCCCGTCCCGGCGGCCGCCACGGCAAAGATGCGTCCGCGGTCGCCGGTGCCGAAGTACGCCGTGCCCCGGTCGCGCGAAAGGACACCGCACCATGCAAACGCCGCGTCGATGGCCACGCGGGTGCTCTTCAGGCCGGGCAGCACTTGGCCCGGGGCGCAACCATGGTGGCCGTAGCCTCCCCTTCCTCGAAGTCCTTGGCCGTGCTCTGGCGAAACAGTCGCGTCGTCGTGGCCGAGGCCGCGGCGGCCACCAGAAAGGCGCTTGCGCAGGCTACTATCGCCGAGCTGGGACGGTTCATCGCCGCCGAGTGTAGCAGCCCGGCCGCGGGGGCGGAAACCAAGGAATCTCGCAATCCCGGGATGCATCCGGCACAATCATCGGGTGCTCGACAGTCGATTGCCGCCCGCGCCACCCGCGCAGAAACCGATCTGGACCATCCTCGAGGTCTTGCGCTGGACCATCGGGCGATTCGAGCGCCAGGGCATCGCGAGCGCGCGCCTGGACGCCGAGCTGCTGGCTACGCAGGCTTTCGGCCGGACGCGGGTCGAGCTGTACACGCACTTCGATCAGCCCCTCGGCGACCCCGAGCTCGGCGCGTACCGCGGCCTCGTGCAGCGACGCATGGCCGGCGAATCGGTGGCGTACATCCTCGGTCGCAAGGAGTTCTGGAGCCTGGATCTGATGGTCGACGCGCGCGTGCTGGTGCCCCGGCCCGACACGGAAACCCTGGTCGCGCAAGCGCTGGAGCTGCTCGAGGCGATGCCCGACCGCGGGAGAGCGTTGCGCGTGGCGGACATCGGCACGGGCTCGGGCGCGCTGGCCCTGGCCCTCAAGAAAGAACGCCCCGGCGACGAGGTCTTGGCCGTCGATCTGTCGCCGGAAGCGCTGGAAGTGGCGCGCGGCAATGCCGAGCGCCTCGGCCTCGAAGTCGCCTTCTTGCAGGGCGACCTCGTCGCGCCGCTGACCGGACGCGGCCCCTTCGATCTCGTGGCCAGCAACCCGCCGTACATCCCCACCCGAGACATCGACGGGCTTTCACCCGAGGTGCTTCGAGAGCCGCGCCTGGCCCTCGACGGTGGCGAGGACGGCCTGGCGCTCATACGCCGGCTGGCCAGCGAGGCGCGACAGGTCTTGGCGCCGGATGGCGCGCTGGCCATGGAAATCGGCGCAGGTCAGGCCGCCGCGGTGACGGAGCTCTTGCGCGGCGAAGGGTACAGCGCGGTGAGCACGCGACGGGATCTCGCCGGCATCGAGCGCGTAGTCTTCGGCCGGCCAGGCGAGTGACGTGGAAGAAATCAACCAGAAGGGTTTTCGGATCTTGAAAGAGTCGAGGGGAGTCGTCCAATGAGATGGAGAACCGTGACAGCGGCGTTGCTTTTCGCGAGCGCGCTTGGGTGTATGACCCCGTCGCAGCGGCGCCAGGACGACTTGATTCGCGACGCACGTATGTTCAACGACGATTTCCGCTGGGGGCGTTGGGAAATCGTGGGACAGTCCATGACCCCGGAAGAAAACGCGCTCTTTCAGGCGCGCGCAAACATGGTGGACGCGGATTTGGTTATCGTGGACTACGAGGTGCTGGGAGTGCGGTTCATGCAAGGAGCCGAGGCGGCGACGGTCGACGTGAAGATCGAGTGGTACAAGAAGAGCGATCCGTCGGTTCGCCAGGCCACCCTGCAACAGCGCTGGGAACAGCGCGGCGGTCGCTGGATGATGATCAAACAGCGGCGCGCCCGCGGCGATCGCTTTCCGCTGGTGCCCGAGCCGGCCACCGAAAAGCCCGCCCGGGCGGAATCAAAACCGACCCCTGGCTAGCGCTGGTAGGGGCGGGTTTGAAACCCGCCCCACTGGATCGCGAGACACCTGAGGGCGGGTTTCAAACCCGCCCCTACTCGGTGGACTTCGCTCATTCGCGACCGCGACCAAGTGCGGATGGCGATCAAACCGAAGCGCGGCCGTGGGGCTCGTTGCCTGCGCGGGCGCGCGCCGGGCGCAGCGGGCGCGCCTCCATGGGCAGCAAGATGGGGCCGGGCGTGGCGTCGGGCATGGCCGCCACGAAGGGCGCGGACATCATGGACACGGGCACCACGGCGCGCTCCTCGCGTTGCCACACCCTGCGCAGGGCCTGGCCGAAGCCGCCTTGCCACATGGACAGCGCGCCCACGTAGGAGAAGCCGAAGAGAAAGAGCAGCAAGAACGGAACGGAGACGTAGTGCCCGTTGGCGATCGCGATCTGGACCGCGACCACGAAGTACGCGGCCATGAACATCTCGAAGAACGGCGTCAGCGACTTGGCGGCGCGGTACTTCTTGCCCGACCAGGATTCCAGCTTGCCGCAGATGCCGTGCTTGGGCGTGCGCACGAACTCGGTCTCGCGGCCGAACACCGCCTCGATCACCGCGCGGGTCTGGTTCACGCACAGGCCGATGCCGAGGGACAGGACCAAGGGGATCTGGGCCAGGGTGCCCCAGGTCGAGTGCGACGTGGAGCCGCTCATGCGCGCGACCTCGCGTTCGGAGGTGACGTAAAACGAGGCGATGCTGAGGGTGGTGCCGAAGAAGAGCGGCAGATCGATGAGCAGCACCTCGCGCACGCCGTGGGTGGTGCGAAACATCAGGTTGGGCAGGAGCAGCAGCGAGAGCAGCAGCAAGAGCGGGTAGGCGAAGTTGTTGGTCAGGTGAAAGAAGGCCTCGCTCTTCTGGCCGAAGGTCGCGTTCGACCTGAGGATGCGCGGCAGAAGCTTGCGCGCGACCTGGATCGAGCCCTTGGCCCAGCGAAACTGTTGCGCCTTGAAGGCCGACATCTCGACGGGCAGCTCGGCCGGCGCGGCGATGTCGGGCAGGTACACGAAGCGCCAGCCGCGTAGCTGCGCGCGGTAGGACAGATCCATATCCTCTGTCAGCGTATCGTGGTGCCAGCCGCCGGCATCCACGATGGCCGCGCGCCGCCACATACCGGCGGTGCCGTTGAAATTGAAGAAGCGGCCCGAGCGGTTGCGGCCCGCGTGCTCCATCACGAAGTGACCGTTGAGCATCAGGGCCTGCGCCTCGGTCAGGGCCGAGAAATCGCGGTTGATGTGCTCCCAGCGGCACTGCACCACCGCGACCTTGGGGTCGAGGAAGTGGTGGACGGTCTTTTCGAGGATGTCGGGGTTGGGAACGAAGTCGGCGTCGAAGATCATGACCAGCTCGCCCTTGGCCGTGCGCAGGCCGTTGTCGAGCGCGCCGGCCTTGAAGCCCGTGCGATCCGTACGGTGCACGTACTCGATGTCGAGGTCGGGGTAGCGCACGATGAGCTGCTCGATCTTGTTCTTGCAGATGTCGCAGGTCTCGTCGGTGGAATCGTCGAGCACCTGGATCTGGAAGCGGTCGTGCGGATAGCGGATGGCCGCCACGGCGTCGAGCAGGCGCTCGACCACGTACATCTCGTTGAAGAGCGGCAACTGCACCGTCACGGCGGGCAGGTCGGCGAACTTGCCCGGCTCGACGGGCTGCTTGTCCTTGTGGCGGTAGTAGAGATACACCAGCGACGAGCGATGGAACCCGTAGACCGCGAGCAAGGGAAGAATGATCAGGTAGAGCGTCGTGAGCACGCTGGAGGCGTCCATGACGGGCAACCTACCCCCGCAATTGTCACGCAATTGTAATCATGTGTGATTCTTTGTAAGGAGGGAGCGCAGAGGCAGAGGAGGACACGGAGACGGGGCGCGGGATTGGCTCACAGCCTCTGCACGTCTTCGAGCTTGGCCAGGTCTCGGTCGAAGGTCGCGACCGGGATGTGGCCGGCGTGGCGGGCCGTGGCGACGATGAGGCAGTCCGAGAACCCCAGTTTCGGTCGCTTGCGGAGCTCGTCGAGCGCCGCCACGACGACCTCCGCCCTTTCGATGGTGAGATGGGCATGGCCAATCAGCATCTCCAGCGCGAGCGCGATGCGATCAGGGGCGAGGTCATAGACGCTCTCCAGCACCCACGCGGTCTCCATCAGGACCAGGTGAGAAACCCAGGCGCCGTTTTCCACGAAACGCTCGGCCGCCGCGACTTGCTTGGCGTCGTCGCGCGCCAGGAGCCGCACGAGAACATTGGTATCAATGGCGCGCATGGCGTTTTCTGACGAGGCGTCTGATCCCCTCTTTCATTTCGGCGGCGCTCTTGTGCGGCGGTCGAGCCGAGAACAAGGCCTGATGGATTTCGACCGAAGAGGTGCGGCCGGCCCGGCGAACGAAGACCTGCCCGTTCTCCTCATTCCATTCAAGCACGGCCCCCGGCCCTATGCCGAGCCTCTTGCGCACCTCGAGCGGAACGGAAATCTGCCCCTGTGCGGTAATCCTCGATTGTGCCAGCGCCATGGATACACATTACCATGGTAATGGCCCTGCGCCTACTTCATCCGCTTCATGAATTCGCCGCACAGGCGCAGGCGGCGGCGGACGAGGTCGCGGCCGAGCACGGCCAGGGTTTCGAAGAGCGGCGGGGTGGCCTTGCGAGCCGTGGCGGCCATGCGCACGACCATGAACAGCTCTTTCACGTCCCAGGCGATCTTCTCGGCGTAGGCGCGCGTGGCGGCTTCCAGGGCAGCGTGGGAGAAGTCGCGCTGCACGTCCAGGGCCTCGACGAAGCCGAGCAGGCAATCGGCCACGTCCTTGGCGGTGCGGTTCTTGGGAATCAGATCCTTGGCGACCGGCGTGTAGTCGAGATCGCCCGAGTAGAAGAACTCGGTCATGGGAATGAATTCGTCCAGGCGCTGCACCCGCTGGCGCACCAGCGGCACGAGCTGCTTCAGGTACTCGTCGCCCAGGCGCCATCCGCGCAGGCGCGCCACGATGCCCGCGTCGTCCAGCGCCCGCAGGTAGTCGGCGTTCATGGCCGACAGCTTGACCAGGTCGAACACCGGGCCGCCCAGGCTCATGCGGTCGAAGGTGAAGACCTCGATCATCTCGGCCAGGGTGAACTTCTCGCGGTCGCCCGAGATGGACCAGCCCATGGTGCCGAGGTAGTTGAGCAGCGCCTCGGGCAGGAAGCCGGCGGCGCGGTAGTAGTCGAGCGAGACGGGATTTTTGCGCTTGGAGATCTTCGACTTGTCGGCGTTGCGCAGGAGCGGCATGTGGATCCACTCGGGTGCTTGCCAGCCGAAGGCCTTGTACAGCTCGACGTGCTTGGGCGTGGACGACAGCCATTCCTCGGCGCGAATGACGTGGGTGATGCCCATCAGGCGGTCGTCGACCACGTTGGCCAGGTGGTAGGTGGGGAAGCCGTCGCTCTTGAGCAGGATCTGGTCGTCGATCTGGGTGTTGTCGAAGCGGACCTCGCCGCGCAGGCGATCGGTGAACACGGTCTCGCCGGTCTTGGGCATGGCCAGGCGGATGACGAAGGGCTCGCCCGCAGTCGCGCGCCGGTCGGACTCGGCCTTGTCGACGCCGCGGCAGTGCCCGTCGTAGCCCACGAACGACTTGCCCTTGGCGGCGGCACGCATCTCTTCCAGCCGCTGGGCCGTGCAAAAGCACCGGTAGGCCGCACCCGTGGCGACGAGCTTCGCCACCTCGGACTTATAGATCTCACTGCGTTCCGACTGCCGGTACGGCCCGCACGGCCCGCCCACGTCGGGCCCTTCGTCCCAGCCCACGCCCACCCAGCGCAGAGCACGCAGGATGGCCGCCTCGGAATCGGGCGTCGAACGCGCGCGATCCGTGTCCTCGATACGCAGGATGAACTGGCCGCCGTGCTTCTTGGCGAACACGTAGTTGAACAAGGCGATGTAGGCGGTCCCCACGTGGGGATCGCCGGTGGGCGATGGAGCGATGCGAACACGAACCGACATGATGGTTGTCATAAGTCCGCAGTTGGCCGTCGGCAGTCAAGGGGAAAGGGAGGCGCGCCGGGTCGCATGATGGCGCCCAGAACCTCGCCCGGCGTACAATGCGCGGCCATGGCATTTGCGACCGCGCGCGATCAACGCCGGAGCGGGAGTCGTTGTATCCGGTGAAACGATCGCGCATGGATTGGCGGGCACCTCTTTGCGCCCTGCCGCTCGTGGCGTGGGCTTGCGGCCCATCGACGGCGGCAAGAGAGCCGACATCCGATGCGCGTGGTTGCAGCGATTGGCCTGACCGGTCCGGCGCGCCCTTCGTGTCGCTGGACGGCGCAAGCCAGTTCGAGGTCGAGCCGTTTTTCGTGGAGCGGGCCAACGATACCGCCATCGCCTGGGAAGCGTATGGCTGCGATGGGGTGACCCGTGTGGGCTACACCCGCAAGGGACCGACGGGGTTCGCAAAGCCGCGCTACCTCGATAGCCCGAACGGTCAAATGGCCAGCAACGTGACGCTGGCCCGCGATGGTGCGGGGACGCTGTTCGCGGCCTGGGCATCGTGGACGCCGGGACCCAATCCCGCCCAGCCCCAGGTGGGGGTCAGGGACATTCACATCCAATTCGCACGCTGGTCGGCGGGCGCAAACGGTTTCGAGCCCCCTGTCGAATTGAGCGAACCCATCACCGATTCGCTGTACGACAAACCATGGATGATCCTCACGTCCGACGACGTGCTCGTGGTCAGCTACAGCGACCTCCGGCGCGGCGGCATCCTGGCGGCGGCGTCGTCCGACGGCGGCGCGACCTTCCAGCGTGCGATCGTCGATCCGGCGATGGCGAATCTTGCGGCCTCGTGCCCGGACGGCCGCCCCGGCGGCGCATTCGTCACCTATGTCGCGAACCACGCCATTCGCCTCGCGCACACAGGGGACGGTGGTGTCACCTGGTCGACGCCGGTGGACGTGGCCGTGTCGGATCCCGTCGGAAACGTGGCCTTCCAAGATCCGACGTGCATCGCCAATGGCGACGAGGCGTGGATCTCCTATGGACGAACGCGGGACGGCTACGACGTGCCCGTAGCACGCTTGCTTTCCGTTCACGTGGCGCACGTCACCCTGGGCGCATCCACAGCCGACAGCGACGTGGTCGCGCTCGATGGGGCGGGCATGGCGCAGACCATCTCCGACGGCGGTGCTCCCGAGGCCGATGGCGGAGCTGCGCCAGGGTTCTTGCTGTTTCCACAGCTCGCACGAGGGGCCGACGGCTCGCCGGAGTTGGCGGCCTATCGGGCGGCCGGTGAAGGCACGGGCTCGGCCGATCTGGTGTACGTCGTCTCTGCCGATGGCGGCCGCTCGTTCGCCAACGAAGCTGTCCTGGCAACGGGTTTGACCCCAACCTTGCAACGGCACGTGCCCGATTGGCTCGGCGACTACTTCGGTTGGGGCCCGACCTCCGCGGGGCTCGGCGCCGCATTCGTCGACAACGCGAGCGGCTTCTCGCACGTCGTGTTCGACGAGGGCGCTAGTAAATGATCTGATCCATGCAACGACCGTCCCAGGTGATGCCGTTGCAACCCGGTTGCGGGTCGAGGCTGCGGTCCACCTACCTATGCCGAGATGGCGACTTGCTATGATCGCTGAGCACCACGAAGTCCGGATCGAGCTGGCTGAGGGTCGGCATGGTCACCCGCTGCCACAGGATGGACGAATCGTAGATGAAATCGAGCACGTACTTCTTCCCCGGCGGCAGGCGGTTACGCTTGAGCACCCAGGCGATGAGCTCCTTGACCGCGGCCGAGTTGAGGAAGTGCAGGCTGCGAATGTCCACCTTCACCTCGTGCAAGCCCTCTTGCTCGGCCGCCGCATGGATCTCCTCGAAGAATGGCGCCAGAAAAAGCTTGGGGCTCGTTTGGTCGATTTCCCCGCGGATGGTGACGAGGCTACCGTCCACTTGCAGCGAAACCCTGCCCCCGTCGGGAGAAGAGGAATTGACGTTCATGAGGTTCCTTGAATGCAACGACCCGGCCCGGCGAGGATGGTCAGTCTCCGCGCCAAGCCAGGAGCTAGAGTAGAAGTTTGTACCCGGTTCCGTATATCGTCACGATGTGACGTGGACTTGATGCATCCTCTTCGATCTTCTTGCGCAGCTTGACCACGAAATTGTCCACCGAGCGGCTGCTACCGTACCCCGTAACGCCCCAGATCTTCTCGAGGATCTCCTCGCGCGGCACGGGCTCGCCGGCGCGTTCGTGAAGCAGGCGCAAAATCTCAACCTCGTAGAACGACAAGGGTACGGTCCTGCGGTTGCGAACCAGCTCGTGTCGGCGCGGGTAAATCGTCGCCTGTCCGATTCGAATGGCTTCGTCGCTGCCACCGCTGCGATGAAGCCTGCGGAAAATCGCGCCGATACGCGCGATGAGCTCGCCCACGGAGAACGGCTTGGTCACGTAGTCGTCGGCACCGGCCTCGAGGCCGCGAATCTTGTCCGTCTCTTGCGAGCGCGCGGTGAGCATGATGATGGGCACCACGGGATGGCTTTGCCGGATCTCCTCGCACACGGTGAAGCCGTTGATGTCGGGCAGCATGAGATCCAGGATGACCAGGTCGGCGCCGCGCTCGCGCAGGGTCTTGATACCGTCGCGGCCGAGGCCCGTGGTGGCGACCTCGAACTGCTCGAATTCCAGGGCGTCGCGCAGACCGCGCGCGATGTCCGGCTCGTCTTCGATGACGAGAATGCGGCGCCGATTTGCCCCCGCGTTGGTAACCGAGGTCGAGCCGTTCATGGCCTACCTGGACCCCTCGACGGCCGGCCCCTGCGCAAGGCCCTCGACGAGGGCGGGAACCGGTGCGGGAACGAAGACTTTGAAGAGGCAACCTTTCGCATCGTCGGGCGTGTCGGAGACGGGGCTTTGAACGGTCACGCGACCACCGTGGGCCTCGGCGATGTGCTTGACCAGGGCCAATCCTATACCACTGCCGCGGACATTTCTCTCGCGCGTGCTTTGCGATCGGTAGAAGCGCTCGAATACGCGCGGATGCTCCTCGCGTACGATGCCAGGACCGAAGTCGCGCACCGCGAGGGTCACGAAGCCTCCCGAGCGCACCACCGTCACTACGACCTTGCCACCGTCGGCGGCGTGCTTGATGGCGTTGTCGATCAGGTTGAGCACGACCAGGGTCATCTCGTTCTCGTCCATGCGCACGGCGGGCAAATCCGGCGCGATGTCGACCACCAGCTTCATCTTGTCGCGTTCGAGCCGGTAGCGACACACGTCGAGCGCGCGCTCCACCACCTCGGCCAGATTGCCCTCGGCGAAGTGGTAGCTGGCCTTGCCACGCTCGAGGCGCGAGAAATCGAGCACGTTGTCGATGAGGTGCGACAGCCGCTCGGACTCGCGGGTGATGATGCCACCGTATTCGCGCGCCGCCTCTTCGCCCTTGTGACGACCGGTGGCCACCATCTCGCCGAACATGCGGATGAGCGAGAGCGGCGTCTTGAGCTCATGCGACACGTTGGCGATGAAGTCGCTCTTCATGCGCGAGGCGCGGCGCTCGGTCAAGATGGCCAGCCAAACCAGCACCAGACCCACGACGATGATGACCGTCGCCAGCAAGATGAGAATGCGGCGCAGGCTCTTGGTCCGTTCCCACTGCGCCTGAAACTCCTCGGCGTTTTGCGGAACCATTTGAATGCGCCAGCGATAGAGTGCCTTGCCGAACGGCCCCTCGTAGAAGAGACGGCCCCCCGGACGCGCCTCGGGCCCGGTGGGCCGCACGCCCGCGATGAGAGCGTTCGACTCGTCGAGGATGGCCACGCGGCGGTTCTTGCGCACGGGCCCAAGCTCTCCATCAGCCCATTGTTTGCCGATGAAATCGAGGGTCAGCCTGGCCACCACGTGGTACAGCTCGCCGTCGCTGGCCCTGCGAGCCGTGTAGGCGAGCAGCGCCGAGCCACCGCTGTCGAGCACGTCATGGTGGTAGGCGAAGTTGTCCAGATCGAGCTGCGACCAGGCCAGGTTCTTGATTTTCGCGAGCCACGTGATCCTCGCCTGGCCGGCATCGGCCGACCGCCGCCGTTTGGAATCGGTTTCGCGAGCGCGTGGCCACGTGCACTCGACACGACGGGTCTCGCCGAGCACGGCAAAGGAATCAATGCCCGATCCGGGATCCAGATCGCAGGGGTCGGTCGACGCGGGATCGTCTTCCAAGACCGCGATCTTGGCGAACAGCGCCAGCGCGTCGCGATCGAGCTTGCTTTCGACGGTCTTGGCCAGTCCCTCGGCGTAGTCCTGGCATTCCTGGCGAAAGAGCTGCTCCACCGGTCGGGACACGTCCTCGGCGTGCTTGAAACCGTAGTACGCCAGGGCGACGGCGGCGGCGATCATGGCGGGAAAAACCAGGACCAGGATGAGCGAAATGGGGCCGCCCACCCTCAAGTTACCAACGCCGCGCATGCTTGCCTCGTGTCTGCACGTCGGGCCGACTATGACCCAGGGTTGCCGTGCGAGTCCAGCACCGCCAGGTTCCCATTATCCCGCGGTAGCCGCGGGAGGTCGTGGTCGTAAGCCGTCTGCGTCCACCCTCCATCGCTTCGATCGGGTGCGTGCATCCGTCGTGGAAGGGTGCCTCGTCGCGCTCCTTATCGGCTAAACTCTTTCCTTCGCGCTGCCGATGCCCTAGAGACGGTTCCCATGCCCGAAGGACCCACCCTTAGCTTTGGACTCCAGATTCAGCCTCGATCACGCATGGTGTCCATCGTACGCCGGTTCGTGGAGGAGAGCTTCGAGAAGCTGGTGGGAGATCCCGAAGCGGTATTCAGGGTTTCCTTGGCCGTGCACGAGCTCCTGGAGAATGCCGCAAAGTACGCCGTCGGCGACAAGACCGGCCTTACCGTCCACTTCGAGTCGAACGGTTCGGCGGCGAAGATCAAGCTGACCAACCAAACCACCCCCGAGCACATCGCCCGGCTGCGCGCGTGCATCGACGAGATCCAGGCCAGCACGGACCCGTTCGTGCTCTACCAAAGCCTGATGCGCAGGACGTTCGGCGTTCAGGACGAATCGGGCCTGGGCCTGGCGCGCATTCGCGCCGAGGGCGAAGCTCGACCTATCTCTCGAAATCGAAGGCAGCATGGTCACCATCACGGCGAGTTGCTTGCCATCGAGGAGTGCATCGCATGACTGATTGGGTGGAGACCATGAAGGAGAGCGACTTCACCGCGCATGCCAGCACGGACGAGCGAAGGATTCAGGTCAACCTGACCGGGACCGCCGATCTGACGGTCAAGAACCAACTCGATCACTTCCTGCGCAACGTCCACTCGGAGGCGCAACGCTGCCTGGCCGAGGAAGTCACCGTCGACATGCGCCAGCTCGAATTCATGAACTCGTCGTGCCTCAAGTGCTTCGTGTGGTGGATCAGCACGGTGCAGGAACAGCCTGGCGAGGGGAAATACCGCATCGTCTTCCTGTCCAGTCCCTCGGTGTACTGGCAACGGCGCAGCCTGAATGCCTTGGCCTGTCTGGCCAACGAAATCATCACCATCCAAGCGTAGCTCCCGTGCGGAACCCAGCACAGGCCTTTGTTCCAGAAGGTGCCGAAAAAGCGCCCAGGGACAGTGCGGAGACGACGCTTGTCGAGATCCTGCGGCCGCTCTTCGATTCGCTCGAATCGGGCGTCATGCTGGTGGGCGACGACGGCAGAATCACGATTTGTAGCCTGGCCATGGCCGTGCTGTTCGGCCAAGCCCCCGAGACCCTCGTGGGGATGGCCGCCACCGACTTCAGCGCGCTCACCCTCTCGCTGATGGACGATCCCTCCAAGCCTCTGTGCGACAAGGGCCTGTTCCCCATGGGCAGCGCGGTCAGATGCGAGGAATTCGAGCTGGCCCGCCCGTCGCGAACCGTGGTCCGCTGGGTGGCCCGCAAAGTCCAAAGTCCGCACTACGCCATCGTGGCCGTCGGCACCGACATCACGGCGGACGTGGACCTCACCCATGCTTATGAGCGGATGGCGCTGACCGACCGCCTGACGGGGATTGCCAACCGCCGCGGGATCGAGCGCGAAATCAGCCAGGAAATGCTTCGCCTGCGCCGCTTTCAAACACCGGTGTCGTTCGTCCTGTTCGACATCGACCACTTCAAGAGTATCAACGATGCGCATGGGCACGAGACAGGAGACGAGGTGTTGCGCCAGGTGGCCAAGGCCATCTCCTCGGGCGTGCGCGACACCGATCTGGTCGCGCGATGGGGCGGCGAGGAGTTTCTCGTCATGCTACCCGAGACGTCCTATGCGGGGGCCCTCCTGTGCGCGGAAAAGATCCGCGCGAGGGTGGCGAGCGTAAGCCTGCGGGTGGGTTTCGAGGTCACCATCTCGGGGGGCGTCTACCAGCCGGGACCCGGCGAATCCATCAGCGATCTGCTGACCCGAACCGATGCCCGCCTCTACGAAGCGAAGAACACGGGGCGAAACCGCGTCTGCTAGCCCAGAGCCGAATCCGACGAGGATGCAGCGCATCGCGCCTTCTTTTCGCGACTGCGCCTGGTCTGTGCACGGAGAGATCGTGTAGTATCACGTGCGCCGAAGCGGCAGCCTTTGCCAGGATGGCCTGGCGCAACGAACTCGCCGCATCGGCAGGAGAGCTCAGCGATGCATCAGCGTATCCGCATAAATCCAGCGTTGTTCGTCATTCTTGCCGCCTCGTCCTGCGCGGGATCCCTCGGCGAAGCTGGATCGTCCAGCCCGGGGTCGAGCAAGAACCCGTTCAAGGACGTCGCCTTCTTCCTCAATCCGGAGTACACCGCGAACGTCGAAGCCACCGCGAAGAAGCACCCGGACGAGGCCGACACGATTCGCAAGGTCGCCACGTACCCGACCGCGGTGTGGCTGGATTCCATCAAAGCCGTGGGCAATCTCCAAGGCTGGCTCGACGACGCGAAGAAGCAGCAGGATGCGACCGGCAAGCCGACGCTGACGATGGTGGTGGTCTACGACCTGCCGAACCGCGACTGCTCGGCCGAATCGTCGGCTGGCGAGCTCAAGGTCTCGCAGAACGGCGAGGCCCGCTACATGAAAGAATTCATCGACCCCATTACCGCGCAGTTCAAGGCCCACCCGACCCAGCCCATCGCCGTCGTCCTCGAACCCGACTCGCTCGGCAACTTGGCCACCAACATGGCGCTGCCCATGTGCCAAGAAGCGAAAACCGCCTACAAGGATGGCATCGTGTACGCCATCAAGCAGTTTGCCCTACCCAACGTCAGCGTGTACCTCGACGCGGCCCACTCGGGCTGGCTGGGCTGGGACGACAACCGCGCCAAGATCGCGCGGATCTTCAAGACCGTTCTCAACGAGGCGGGCGGTCCCGATATGATTCGCGGTTTCGCCATCAACACCGCGAACTACACCAGCCTGTCGAACCGCGATGGTGCCGTGCTCGAGCCCACCAACCCGTGCCCGAACGAGCTGACCTACGCCAGGATCCTGGGCGAAACGCTGCAGATGTACGGCTTCAATCACCCGGCCTTCATCATTGACACCTCCCGCAACGGCAAGGGAAACATTCGTGCCAAGTGGGGCAGCTGGTGCAACGTGCACGGCGCGGGCCTCGGCGAGCGTCCCAAGGTCGCGCCCGGACCCGGCATCGATGCGTACTTCTGGATCAAGCCGCCGGGAGAGTCGGACGGCGTCTCCGATCCCTCGCAACCGCGCTTCGATCCCATGTGCGGCGGACCCGACGCGGCCAAGGGCGCACCCCAGGCCGGTCAGTGGTTCGAGTCCTACTTCATGGATCTGGTCCACAACGCCCATCCGCCCCTGTAGTCAGGAGCGCGGAAGCTGATCGATCTTGGCAGCCAAGATGAAGTCGTTCTCGGATAGGCCGCCGATGGCGTGCGTGGTCAGCGACACATCGAGGTTCGTGTAGCGCACGCAGAAATCGGGATGGTGGCCTTCGGCCTCGGCCAGCTCGGCCATGCGATTCACGAAGGCCATCGTGTCCATGAAGCTGAGGAACTTGAAGCGCTTGCGCAGCTCGGGAAACCCGGGCTCGACTTGCCATCCCGAGATCTGCGACAGCAAGCGCTCCACTTCATCCGCTGGCAGCGTGGTCGCGCCACCTTCACATGGAAGACATTTCTTTTTTCCAAGTTCCATCGTGGCACCTTTCCGGTTTTCTTCCTGTCGCCAATAGATGCAACAGCCGCGTGCAAGGAAGCAAGGAGGCGGCGAAGATCGCCGAAAAAATCATCTGACCACACCGCGCGCGCCCTCGCGCACGGCCTGGGCCCATGCGCTTACGACGGCTTGGATTGGGCACTGCCGATTTTGATCTCGAACAGCGTGCCGACGCGGGAATACAAGCCTGCGCACAACAAGGTCATCACCTCGTCGCCGAGGCCGAGCAGGCTCTTGCCTTCCGCGACCACCTGGCCCTCGTGCACGGCGTCCACGTCCCCCGCGTAGAGGCCTTGCTGCTTGGCAAAGGCGTTGGCCAGGCGGACGATATTGGAATACGCCCAGGGCACCGCCGGATCGTAGGCGGCGCACTTTTCGACCGCTTGGCTGATCTCGACCGGCAGCTCGCCAGCGACGGGAAAGCTCGACGCCGATGTTGCGGTGCGAACGATCGACCACCTGTCGCCACACGCTATGGCTGATCCATGGCACCGCCGACTTGTGCAGGGACGCGAGCTTCTCCGCCTCGAGTAGCAAGGCCGCGACCACGGGCTTGCCCACGTCGTGAAGCAGGCCGGCCAGATAGGCGACCCCTGTGTCCACGATGCTCGGTTCCTGCACCTGTCCGGCGATCTCCTTGGCAAGGAGAGCCACCGCCAAGGAGTGTTCCCAGATACCGCGAAACGCCGACTGGATGCGCGCATCCCGCGACGAAAATGCCTGGTACATCGAATAGTGCACGAGCGCGAGCTTGAGCCCCTCGGTTCCCATGCGCGGGATGGCTTGTTCGAGCGTGGCGGCCGGCGTCTTGCCAGGAAAGGCGGCGCTGTTCGCCAGGCGCAGCACGCGCGAAGCCAGCACGGGATCCTTGCCCACGAGCTCGCCGACCTGCTTGAAGCTCTGGTTCGGATCCTCGAGTAGCCGCATGCACTGCACCGCGATCGCCGGCATGGCGGGCACGAGCAGGTTGTCGCTCTCGAGGCGCTTGAGAATGATGTCGGTGAGCTTGCCGACGACGAAGGAGGCCTCGCGTTTCTCGCGCTTCTCGAAGGTTTCTTCCTCGATCGCGGTGGGCGCCGCGGCGGCCTTGGCCGGCCTGGCCACGTTCTCCACGGCGTCGCGCAGCTCGCGCATGCTCGAGAATCGCCGCGCCGGATCCTTTTCCATGGCGCGCAGGATGGCGGCGGCCATGTGCGTCGACAGCTTGGGGTTGAGGTCGAGCGGCGACTCGGGCTTGTCCTGCACGTGCGCGAGCAGCACGTCGGCCGGAGAATCGCGACGGAAGGGGAGCGTGCCGGTCAGCATCTCGAAGAGCATGACGCCGAGAGAGTAAATGTCGCTGCGGTGATCGAGCTCGGGTTCGCCGCGGCACTGCTCGGGGGACATATAGGCGGGCGTGCCCAGAACCGTGCCCATCATGGTGTTGTGGGGCGCATTGGCCTGCTGCGCGCCGATGAGCTTGGCGATGCCGAAGTCTAGGACTTTGACATAGTCGGGGTAGTCGGGGTGGTTGAGCAGAAAGACGTTCTCGGGCTTCAGATCCCGGTGGACGATGCCGCGGTCGTGGGCGGCGGCCAGCGCGGAGGCGACCTGGCGCACGATGCGAACCGTGGAGGCTTCGTCGAAAGTTTTCTCCCGCTCCAACCGTTCGCCGAGCGTCTCGCCTTCGAGGAAGCTCATGACGATGTAGTGCAGGTCGCCCGACTGCCCGAGATCGGTGATTTCCACCACGTTGGGGTGCCGGATGTCGTTGGCGGCGCGCGCCTCGATGAGAAAACGCGAGACCAGTTGCGGGTTGCGCGACACCTCGGGGTGCAGGACCTTCACGGCGGCGCGGCGGCCGATGACCGTGTGCTCGGCATAGTAAACCGTGCCCATGCCACCGCTACGAAGCGCAGTCACCAACCGGTAACCTCCCACGATCTGCCCGACCAGGCTTGCCGGCTTGTGTAGCACCTGCGTCTCTTGGCCCAAGATCCTCCAATTCTGTCAGGGTTACGGTCATTTGGAAACGGGCAATGCGTCGCCAGTTGGGCTAACATCTTCGGCAAAAGGCCTCACCGTGAGCATTTGCATCTATTGCGGACAGAACCACGATGCGAGCCAGCGCATTTGTCCCAAGACCGGAAAGGTCATTGGGGTGCAAGCCCCATCGATGGAAAAGACCCTGTTCGGTGTCCCGGCTGCCCTTGCCCCGCCGCTGCCTGAAACGAGCAAGGCCGTTCCACGCGTCACCTTGCCTGCCCCACGCCCCTTGCCACCCGGCAGGCCCGGCAATCGGTCGAGCGCCCTCGCTCTCGGCAAGACCATGTTCGGGGTGGCGACTCCGTCGGCCAAATTGCCACCGCCAAGGACCCCGCCGCTCCGCCTGCCCACCGAGGCCGAGGCCAGGGACAACCCCGATTCTGGTCATCAGTCTCGACCTGACCCCGACGCCGAGAGCTCAGGTCGTGATCGACACCATCACGCGTGAAGCATCACCCTCCATCCTGGGCATCGACACGCCGGTGGACCTGCCCAGCCCGCCTGGAGCCGGCTTCGCCAGCGGCAATGCCCCGTTGCCGACCGGAGAAACGCCGACGGATCTGCCACCCCCTGGAAAAGGCAGGCCCTTCGCGCTTCCCCAGCCCGCGAACGGTGCCACCTCGGGAGAGGCCCGGCGGACGAAGAGCGGGAGTTTCCCCGAGCGCCTGACCGCGGATGCGCGCGGCGTCCTCGACCTCTTTCAGTGGGCAGTCGGCACCTACCTGCGCAAGCCCGCCCCCTTTTTCGTGCTGGTCGCGATGCTCGTCCTGCCGGCTTCCGTGTTGCAGTCCTGCCTGCTCGCCGGGGTCGCTCGTGGGCCCGATGCTTCGGTGTTTGCCAAGTCAGGCGCGACGGTCGATTTCTCGGCGCGCAAGGCCGCCTTGGCGGCGCGCATTCAGGCCAGCCAGGCCAAAGGGGAGATCGACAAGCAAGCGGCCGCCGAGCTGGCCGCGCTCACCGCGGTCGAGACGACACAAGGGCGCGCACCCGAGGAGAGGCCCGGCGAAGGCAGCGGGTTGCGCGAAAAGCTTGCGCTGCTGATCCAGGGACTGCTGCTCTTCGGTATGGCGTTTCCCGTGGCTTGCGGAACACTGGCCGTCGCGACCGCCGACACGCAGGGCGGCGGCGCGCTGCCGAGCATCGGCGATCTATGGCCTATCCTGCTCGCACGCGGGGAGCTCTTCCTGGTCTCTCTGATCCCGGCCGCGTTGCTGGTGGCCGTCGGCAATGCCCTCTTCGTCCTGCCCGGCCTGCTGTCGAGCGCCCTCTTCGTCTTCGTTCCGCACGCGGTGCTGTTCGAGAAGCGAGGCGGGCGCGCCGCACTTTCACGCAGCATCGAGCTGGTGCGAAGCGACGCCGTTCGCGTGGCGCTTGCCTTCCTGTCGTTCGCCCTGCTGGGCTTCGTCGCGGCCACCTTGACCGAGCTGGTGCTGCCCACCTCCGGGAGCCGGGCCGTGGTTTTCCTGCATTTCATCGCCAGCGATCTGCTCGCGATGGCCGTCCTGCCGGTCCCGGCCATGGTGCTGGCGCGGATCTACATCGATTTGCGCGCACGAACCGGGGCCAACCCGGAACGACTTTCGCGCGCGGCAAGGGCCTAGCGCCGGGCGAGATATGGTCACTCTGCCCGCCGTGCAGGAAGCCCTTCACCGCTTGTACATCGCGGCGCCGGGGGCGGCCCTGCGCAAGGAGGATCGAAAGAAGGCCGCCGAGTTGCTCGGTCTCTTGGCCGAAATCGAGCATGTCGTGGGAGGCACGAGACCCGACCGCCCCATCCACCTCGTGGACGCGGCGGCCGGCAAGGCCTACGTCGGGCTGCTGGCAGCGGAATTCCTTCTGACGGGAAGGGTTCGGCAAAGTCACGTCACGGTGATCGAGCGCGAACCCAAGCGCGCGGCCCTGTGCCGAGGTGCAGTCGCCAAAGTGCATGCTGCGCAGGTGGACTTCACCATCGTGGAAGGCGACGTCGAGAACGCGGCGGCGTGGCCGGACGAACCCGATGTGGTCGTCGCTTTGCACGCTTGCGGACCGGCCTCGGACACCATCGTCGAGCGAGCGGCGGCATGCCGGACGCGGCACCTGCTCCTCGTACCATGCTGCACCTCGGAGCACGTGGCGGCAGCGCGGGTGGCAACACGGCAGGCGGAGGCATTGGGGATTCCGCGTCATGCGGAGGTCAGGCGACGGTTCATCCAGGCCATCGTGGATGCCGAACGTACCTTGCGTCTGGAGGCCGCCGGCTATGAGACGACGGTAGTCTCGTTTGTTGCCCCCACGCATACCCCGCACCATCTCCTCTGGCGCGCGCGGCGCGTCGGCGAACCCGTTCGTATGGCCGACGCCGCCCAGGGGTTGCGGCGTTTGTACGCCATCTGAACCGGACTGCGAAAGACCTGTGACCTCGCCCCGTTTGGCGGCATCTAACGTTCGCCCCAGCCACCATTTGTGACAAGAATAACGAATCCCTTGTTGACGAGAACTGGACCCATTCTACCTGAATTCGGCACAGACTGCCCCGCGAGGACCGTTTGCACCCACGAGATCGTTTTTGGCGCGTGATTCTGCCCATCGGGGCCGTTTCGGTTTTATCGACCCTTCTGGCGGTCGGCTACGCTACCGAACCGGATCGCTTCGCCCTCGGGTATTCGCCCACGCAACCCATCGCCTTCTCGCACAAGCTGCACGCCGGGGACAACCACATCCCCTGCCTCTACTGCCACACCGGCGCCGAGCGTTCGCGACACGCCGGCGTGCCCGCGACGGAGACGTGCATGAACTGCCATACGGTCACCCGGGTCGATAAGCCCGAGATCCAACACCTGACCGCGGCCTTCAAGGCCAACGAAGTCATCGATTGGCAGCGCGTGTACAACCTGCCCGACCACGTCTACTTCGATCACCGGCCCCACGTGAATGCCGGCATCGCCTGTCAAACCTGCCACGGCGAAGTGGAGACCATGGAGCGCGTCTCGCGCGAGATGCTCATGCGCATGGGCAACTGTCTGTCCTGCCACCGCGACGCCCACGCCGCGGTTCCGCCCGGTTCCAAGATCACCCAAGGCCCAACCAATTGCTACGCGTGCCACCGATGAAATCCGAAACACCCGATCCGACACCCTTCGCGCAGCGCCGGCGCTGGCTCGGCGTATTTTCGGCCGCTGCCGCCGGTCTTGCGGCGTGGTCCTGGCCCCGCCGTGGCCGGCGCGCCACCGTTTCGTCCACCGCGCCGAGCCGGGTGCCGCGCCCCGCTTCGGCATCTGCCGATGCCCCGGCCGGTGTCAAGCTCGTGCTCAAGCCAGCCCCCGAAGCCGTGAAACGCCATGGATGAACGCAGGCCCCCCGTCAAGCTTCCAGTGCTCGCCTCCGGCGGCCAACCCACCGATGGCGATGGCGACGGCGTTTCCCGTCGGCGGTTTCTGGCCCTGTTCGGAGCGTCCGCGGCCCTGGCCACGGGCGCAGGGTGCGGGCTGGCGAAAGATTGCACGACCGTCGTGCCCTACACCAAGAAACAGGAAGAGATCGTTCCCGGCATCGCGGACTACTACGCCAGCACCTTTCAGGAGGGCGAGGTCGCCTATCCGGTGCTGGTCAAGGCACGCGAGGGCCGCCCCATCCATGTCGAGGGCAACGACGAGCACCCGCTGTACAAGGGCAAGACCAGTTTTCATGCGACCGCGGATTTGTTGGGTCTGTACGACCCCGACCGCCTGCGCGGCCCCGTGTCGAATGGGCGCGCCTGCTCCTGGGAGCAGGCCCTCGCAGAGTTGACGCGTGGCCTGAAAGAGGCCTCGGGCAAGACCATCGCGCTGGTCACGCCGGCGCTGCTTTCGCCCAGCCGAAAGGCAGTGCTGGCGAAGCTCGCCGAGGCGCTGCCCGGCCTGCGCCACGTCCAGTGGGAGCCCGCCGCCGACCAGGCCGCCCGCGCGGCCGAGCAGGCGCTCTTCGGCGATGTCCGACTGCCTCGGTATGCTTTCGGTGAGGCGCAGGTCATTCTTGCCCTGGAGGCCGATTTTCTGGGAACCCTCGGCGACACCGTATCCGCCATCGCCGGCTTCGCCGGCATGCGCCGCCCTGCTTCGTCTGCCGGCACCATGAACCGCCTCTACGTCGTGGAGGGGGGAATGAGCCTGACCGGCAGCAAGGCCGACGTGCGCATGGCCATGCGTCCGTCCGCTCTCGCGCGCATCGCCTTCGGGCTTTTGCGCGCGGTTCATCTCCAGGGCAATCGCGCCCTGCCGGCCGGGCTGGAGGCCTCGGCCCTCGACGCCTTCGCGCTCGACAAGCTGCCCGAGGCCAAGCCGTTTTCCACCCAGCTCGACGCCCTGGTGAAGGACCTGTGCGCCGCCAGCGACAAAGCCCTGGTGCTGGCCGGCCCGGCGGCCTCGACCGAGACGCACGCTGCCTGCCACCTGCTGAACCGCATGCTCGGGGCCGAAGGCAAGACCGTGCTCTCGGAGCTGGACGCGCCCGCGCTGGCCACGCCCGCCGACTTCAAGAAGCTGGTCGACGACATGGCGGCAGGCCGCATCGCTGCCGCGCTGTTCTGGGACGTCAATCCCGCCTACGACCTGGCCTCGTCCGACGACGGAGACGGCGCCTGGCGTGCCGCCGTGGCCAAGGTGGCCCTGCGCGTTCGGCTGGGCCTGCTGCCCGACGAGACGGCTGCCTCGTGCAACCTGGTTTTGCCCGTCAACCACTGGCTGGAGAGCTGGAACGATTTCGAAACCAGCCAAGACACGTTGACCCTGCAACAGCCGGTCGTGGCCCCGCTCTACGACACGCGCCAGGGCGAGGACATCCTCCTGCACTGCCTGGCCGAGCTTGGACGCCCGTTGTCCAAGACCTATCTCGCTTTCCTCAAGCAACGCTGGCAAGACGAGGTTCAGCCCAAGGCCAGCCCCATCCCGTTCGAGCGCTTCTGGAACGTTTCCTTGCATGACGGGCTCTTTCTACGTGGATCCGCGAAGCCGGCCGCGCGCACCTTGAACGGCGAGGCGTGTGCCCGCGCCGCCCGGGCCGCCACCAAGGCGGAAGCCGGCGCATTCGAGCTGGTGTTCGACGTCGATCCGCGCCTCTTCGACGGTCGGTACGCCAACAACGGGTGGCTGCAAGAGATGCCCGATCCGATCACCAAGACCGCGTGGGGCAACCCGCTGTCCGTGTCGCCCGCGGATGCGGATCGACTGCATCTCAAGGATGGCGATCTCGTGACCCTGGGCAAGGGAACGCCGGTGCCCGTCCTGCGTCAGCCTGGACAGGCCGACGGGGTATTGCGCCTCAAGCTCGGGCATGGCCGCTGGCAGGGGAGCGTGGCCTCGGGCGTGGGCATGCGTGCTTGGACCTTCGCACCCGAGGCTGGCGCACGGGTCGTGCCGATCGCGGCGGTCGGCCCCACCGGTGGCCGCCAAGAGCTGACCCTGTCGCAGGCTCACGACACCATGGACGGACGCGACGTCGCCCGCCAGTGGACGCTGGCGGAGTACGCGCGCAAGCCCCAGCACGAGCTCGAGCGTGAGGCTCTGCCCACGCTTTACGACAAACAGGTGTACACGGGTCCGCGTTGGGGCATGGCCATCGATTTGTCGTCGTGCGTGGGCTGCGGCGCCTGCGTGGTGGCCTGCCAGTCGGAGAACAACACCCCTGTCGTGGGCCCCGAGCAAGTTCGCAAAGGACGGGCCATGCAGTGGATGCGCATCGATCGCTACTACGAGGGGGATATGGCGGCGCCCGGCGTGATTCACGAGCCCATGCTGTGCCAGCAGTGCGACAACGCTCCCTGCGAGACCGTGTGCCCGGTGCAAGCCACCAACCACGGCCCCGATGGTATCAACCAGATGGCCTACAACCGCTGTGTAGGAACCCGCTACTGCGCCAACAATTGCCCGTACAAGGTCAGGCGCTTCAACTTCCTCGATTTCACCAGCGAGACGCCCCCGTCGATACAGGCTGGCTTTCAATCCCGAGGTCACCGTCCGCCCGCGCGGCGTGATGGAGAAGTGCACCTTCTGCGTGCAACGCATTCGCAACGCCGAGCAAGTCGCCAAGCGCCACAACCGGGGTCTACGCGACAAGGACGTCGTCCCCGCGTGCGCGGTGGCCTGCCCGGCCAGCGCCATCGTCTTCGGCAACATCAGGGACCCGGAGAGCGAGGTCTCCAAGCTCTCGCGCAGCAACCGTGGTTTCCACGTGCTCGAGGAAGCTCGGGACCATCCCCGCGATCACCTACCTTGCGTCGCTCAAGAACCCGTCCGCAAAAGACGGTGGGGGGGAGAAATGAAGTCCGCGGTGGCAGAGCTGCCGGCGGCGCTGGCGCCGATGGAGCTCATCGAGGGCAGGGTCACGCCGGGCTCCCTCGACGATCAGGTTCTGCAATTCCCCGATCGGCGACCGCCGCGCGCCTGGTACCTGGCCTTGGCCGTGACCCTGACCGCGCTCGGCATCGGCGTGTTCTGCATGGGCTGGACGCTGTACTACGGCATCGGCACGTGGGGCAACAACCGCCCCGTGGCCTGGGGCTTCGGCATCATCAACTTCGTGTTCTGGGTCGGGATCGGCCACGCAGGAACCTTGATTTCGGCAATCCTCTTTCTCTTCCGGGCGCGCTGGCGCAACGCCATCGCCCGTTTCTCCGAGGCCATGACCATCTTCGCGGTCATGTGCGCGGGCATCTTCCCCGTGCTGCACACCGGTCGCCCGTGGTTCGCGTACTGGCTCTTTCCCTACCCCAACGAACGCTCCATCTGGGTCAACTTCCGCTCACCGCTCATTTGGGACGTATTCGCGGTCAGCACCTATTTTTCGGTGTCGCTGGTGTTCTGGTACCTCGGTCTCGTGCCTGACTTCGCGTCCATGCGCGATCGCACGCCCGAGGGTATCCGCAAGCGCATCTACGGCGTGCTCAGCATGGGTTGGCGGGGCGCGGCCTCGCACTGGGTCCACTACGACAAGGCGTACCTTCTGCTCGCAGGCCTGGCCACCGGCCTCGTCATCAGCGTGCACTCGGTCGTGTCCTTCGACTTCGCGGTGTCGCTGGTGCCGGGTTGGCACATGACCATCTTCCCGCCCTACTTCGTCGCGGGCGCCATCTTCGCCGGCTTCGCCATGGTGGTCATGGCGCTGATCGTGGTTCGCAAGACCATGAACCTTTCGAACCTCATCACCGACAACCACCTCGACACCATGAACAAGCTCATCCTGGCCATGTCGTGCATCATGGGCTACGCGTATTTCATGGAAGGCGGCACGGCCTGGTACAGCGCCAATCCGTACATCCAGCACACCTTCATGAACTACATCAGCGGGTTCTACGGTTGGGCCGGCATCACCACCATCACCTGCAACATCGTCATCCCGCAGATCTTCTGGTTCCGCCGCATGCGCCGGTCCATCCCGGCCATGATCTTCGTGGCCCTGGCCGTGACGCTCGGCATGTGGATGGAGCGTTTCGTGATCATCGTGATCTCGCTGAGCCAGGACTACCTGCCGACCGCGTGGCACAAGTACATCCCGACCAAGATCGACTTCGGCATCTTGCTCGGCTCGTTCGGGCTCTTCTTCACGCTGGTGCTGCTCTTCGCGCGCGTCATGCCGGTCATCGCCACCAGCGAGATGAAGGCCAGCCTGCCTGGCGCCCAGGCAGGACATGGAGGCGGCTATGAGTAGCCCCGCCTCCCCCGGCACCTTCGCGGTTCTGGGCCTCTACACCGAAGCCGACAAGATCATCGAGGCCGCGAAACAGATTCGCCCGCGCAAGCTCGGACGGCTCGAAGCGTACACGCCCTACCCGGTGCACGGGCTCGACAAGGCGGTCGGGTTGCCGCCCTCGCCACTCGGCAAGCTGGTGATGGGCATGGGGCTGCTCGGTGCGGCCTTGGCGCTGCTCTTCGAGTGGTGGACGAGCGCGGTGGACTACCCGCTGATCGTGGACGGCAAGGCGCTGTTCTCGTGGCAGGCCTTCATCCCTGTGATGTTCGAGGTCACGGTGCTGTTCGCCACCTTCACCGCCGGCCTGGCCATGCTCTTCGCCTTGAACAAGCTGCCCTTCTTCGGCCATCCGGTGCTGCATTCCAAGGCCATCGCGGGCATCACGCGCGACAAGCTCGCGCTCAGCATCGAGAGCACGAGCGCCGCTTTCGATGCCGAGGCGGCTCGCCAGGCCTTGCTCGAAAGCGGCGCCGAGTCGGTGGAGATCGTGCCGATTCCAACTTTCGATCGGCCGCTCAGCCTGATCGGGCTTCTGCACACCATCGCCGCCATCGCCGCCGCTTGCCTGGTGGCCGGTGCGGGACTTTACGCGGTAGAGAAGCTGATTCCCGTCGTTCCCCCTTACGTCCACATGCTCGACCAACCCAAGCTCGACGCTTTCCGCCCGAGCCTGTTCTTCGCCGACGGTCGCGGGATGCGTCCGGCCGTTGCAGGCACGGTGGCGCGCGGGCATCTTCCGCCCGCCTTCACCACCCCGGAGCAGGCCGGTGCGATGCTCAGCAACCCGCTGCCGCTCACCCGGCAGATCGCCGAGCGCGGACGCAAGGTGTTCAACGACCACTGCGCGGTATGCCACGGTGTCGTGGGCGACGGCGTGGCCATGCTCTCGCGTGCCTACGGCGCCAAGCCAGGCAACCTGCTGTCGAACGAGATGCACGCCCGGCCCGATGGCTACATTTACGGCGTAATGATGCTGGGTAAGAACGCCATGCCGAGCTACGCCCCGGATCTGGATGAATCCGACCGCTGGGCCGTCGTGCACTACGTGCGCGTGTTGCAGCGGTCCCAGGACGCCAAGGACTCGGATCTGCCATGACCCCGAACGACGCTCCCCGCTCTTTGCTCGCACGCAACGCCCTGATTGCGCTGACCCTCTTCGGCGCGGTGGGTACCGTGCTGGTCTACACCCAGGAAGGGCCGACTCGCTTCTGGGCCAACTGGCTGGTGTGGACGCTGTTCCTGCTCACCCTGGGTCTCGGCAACCTGTTCCTGGTCGCGCTCGAGCGCCTGGTTGGCGCGCACTGGAGCGTGCCCATGCGCCGCGTGCCTGAGCGAATCGCGTCCCTGATTCCGCTGGCCGTGCCCCTGCTCATTGTCGCCTTCTTCAGCCTGCCCGTGCTCTTCCCCTGGACGCGCGCAGAGGCGGCGCACAACCCCATCCTGGTCGCCAAGGCGCCTTGGCTGAACCTGCCCTTCTTCGCCATCCGGCTGGCTGCGTGCTCCCTGCTCTGGTTGCTCTTCTATTCCTTCTATGTGCGCGGATCTTTGCGCCAGGACGAAAGCAAGGACGCCGCGTTCACCATTCGGGCGCGCAAGCTGGCGCCCGTGTTCGTGGTGGTCTTCTTCTTCACCGTGACCATCCTTGCCTTCGACTGGATCTCGGGTCTCGAGCCCGAGTGGTACAGCGACATGTTCGGCGTGTATCTCTTCGCCGGCACGTTCCTGTCCGGCATCGCCGCCATGGCGCTGGGCGTGCTCGGCCTCATTCGCAAGGGCCGCCTGCCCGAGGTCAAGCCCAAGCACTTCTACAATCTCGGTACCCTGGGCCTGGCCTTCACGGTCTTCTACGCCTACATCGGCTTCGCGCAGTACATGCTGATCTGGTACGCCAACCTGCCCGAGGAAGTGGTGTGGTTTAAGCATCGCATCGAAGGCCCCTGGTACCCCGTGGCCATGCTCCTGCCGGTCTTCCACTTCACGCTGCCCTTCTTTCTGCTCATCGGAGCCGTGGGAAAGAAGAACCCGAAAATCCTGCGCGTCGCCATGCTCTCCCTCCTGTTCGCGCACTTCGTCGACATGTACTGGCTAGTCTTCCCGGTGCTCGGACCGCGGCCGCTTCTCGGCTGGCCCGAGCTCGTCATGGCCTGTTTTTTCCTCGGCCTCGGCCTCCTGCAGATTCGTCGCGCCATGGGCCGCGGCGCCGACATGCCCGTAGGCGACCCGCTGCTGACCAAGGGATTGGAGTGGCAGCTGTGAGCGAAGAGCACACCCCACCCACGTGGCGCGAGGAAGCCCAGGGGCTGGTCGGCCGCTATGCCGTCTTTTTCGGCGTGGCCATCACCTTCGTGCTCTTCGGGCTGATCATTCTTCCCGCCTTGATCCGCGAGCGCGAGCCGCGAAAGCGCGCGCCTTCTGACCAGCCGGCGCCGGCCAGCGTGGGTTGGCTCGACCAAACGGAGATGCCGCCCAGCAAGGGCAGGGATCTGCCGCCCGTGGATCCATCGACGGTCATGACCCCGAATCCCAAGCTGCTGGCGCGCGGCGAGGCCCTGTTCAAGCAGAACTGCGTGTCGTGCCACGGCGAGACCGGGCACGGCGACGGCCCCGCGGCGGGTACCCTCAACCCCAAGCCGCGCAACTTCACCCAGCCCAACAACTGGACGCGCGGCTACCGCATCACCGACATCTTCACCACGATCACCTCCGGCGTGAAGGGAACCGGCATGGCTGCCTTCGACTTCATCGTTCCCGCGGATCGCATGGCGCTCGTGCACTACGTCCGCTCGCTCGGCGCGTTCGATCACGGTCCCGAAGAGCCCAAGGCGACCGAGGCGCTGGCCAACCTGTTCCGTTCCAAGGGCGTTCACATACCCAACCGCATTCCTGTCTCCATGGCCATCACGAAGATGCTGCAAGAAGAGCGTCCTGTACCGCCGCTCAAGCTGCCCGGCCGCGACGACCTTTCCCCGACGGCGGATCTGTTGCGCGAGGTGATCGTGGATCCGGCGCGCGTGGCGCGCACCGTGGCCGCCACATCGACGCGCACCGACCGCACCGCCGTGGCGCGCGACTGGGCGGCCGGCGCGCCTGCCAACGGTTTCGCGCCCTCGCTGGCCGATGTCACGGCCGCCGAGTGGCAGGACATCGCCCGCGCGCTGCTCGGTAACGAGACAGTGGCGCAGGCCCCTTCGGAGGATCAGGCTAAGCAACCATGAAGACCCTACTCGCAACCTGTCTGTTGTTGTCGCTACCAGCCCGCATGGCCCTGGCCGCGGCGCCCACCGCGAACCCGCCCGACATCGGCATCGATGAAAAGCTGGGGCAGACGGTGCCGCTCGACATCAAGCTCGTCGACGAGCAAGGCGACCGGGTCTCGCTGCACGATCTCATCGACAAGCCGACCTTGCTCACGCTCAACTATTTCCGCTGCACCGGCCTGTGCACGCCGCTTCTCAACGGCGTGGCCGAGATGCTGCAAAAGACCGATCAGATCCCGGGGAAGGACTTCCAGATCCTGACGGTGAGCTTCGACCCGCGCGACAACGCGGAGCTTGCGGCCGAAAAGAAGAAGAACTACACGAAGCAGCTCGGACCCGCTTTCCCGCAGAATGCCTGGCGCTTCCTGACCGGCGACCCGATTTCGACCAAACGCTTGGCCGACGCGGTCGGGTTCAAGTTCGCCAAGCACGGGGAGGACTACGTTCACCCGGGCGCCATCATGGTGCTGTCACCCACCGGCATGGTGACGCGCTACCTGTATGGGATCACCTTCCTGCCCTTCGACGTCAAGATGGCCGTGACCGAGGCGGCGCAAGGGCGTACCGGTCCTACCATCGCTCGCTTCCTCAGGTTCTGCTACAGCTACGACCCCTCCGGCCACAGGTATTCCCTCAACGTCACGCGCGTCGCGGCGGCTTTCACCATCATGCTGGCCGCCGGGTTCGGCCTTGCCGTGGCCGTGAAGCGCAAGAAGCATCCCAGGTCCGATACAAAGGAATCTTCGTGAGCACTGCCGCCGCAACCATCGCCGTCGCCCCCACAGGCGAACCCGACTTCTACGCGGGCTCTTCGCGCAAGGGCGTTCTCTCTTGGCTCCTCACCACGGATCACAAGCGCATCGGCCTCATGTATCTCACCGCCATGCTCACGTTCTTCCTGGTGGGCATGACCATCGGCGTGCTCATGCGCATCGAGCAGCTGACCATGGGCCCCACGATCATGAAGCCCACGACCTACAACGCCATGTTCACCGTGCACGGCGTGATCATGATCTTTCTCTTCGTGATCCCGGGACTGCCAGCGGTGTTCGGGAACTTCTTTCTGCCCATCATGATCGGCGCCAAGGACGTGGCCTTCCCGCGTCTCAATCTTCTGTCCTGGTACCTGTTCATGACCGGCGGCGCCGTCGCCGTGTTGTCGCTGTTTACCGGCGGGGGACCTCCCGACACGGGATGGTCGTTCTACGTGCCCTACAGCGTGCGGACCGGAACCAACGTCACCATGGCGGTGTTCGGCGCCTTCATCCTCGGGTTCTCCTCCATCCTCACCGGCCTCAACTTCATCACCACCATCCACCGCATGCGAGCCAAGGGCATGAGTTGGATGCGCATGCCGCTCTTCCCCTGGTCGCTGTACGCAACCGCCTGGGTGCAAGTGCTGGCCACCCCCATCCTCGGCATCACGCTCTTGCTGGTCATCCTCGAGCGTGTCTTCCATCTCGGCATCTTCGATCCCGCCATCGGCGGCGATCCCATCCTGTACCAGCACCTCTTCTGGACCTACTCGCACCCGGCGGTCTACATCATGATCCTACCCGCCATGGGCGCGATCTCGGAGATCATCCCGACCTTCGCCCACCGGACCATCTTCGGCTACAAGGCCATCGTGTACTCCAGCATGGGAATCGCTGCCCTCGGCTCGCTGGTGTGGGCACACCACATGTTCACCAGCGGCATGAGCGAATTCGCCATCGTCGTCTTCTCCCTGCTCACCTTCCTGGTTGCGATCCCGAGCGCCATCAAGGTCTTCAACTGGGTGGCCACCCTGTACAAGGGATCGATCGAATTGCGCCCGCCCATGCTCTTCGCCTTGGCCTTCATCTTCCTGTTCAGCATAGGCGGGCTCACCGGCCTGTTCCAGGGCGCCCTCGCCATCAATGTGCACATCCACGATACCTATTTCATCGTGGGTCACTTCCACTACGTCATGTTCGGCGGCACCGGGTTCGCCTTCTTCGCAGCCATCCACTACTGGTATCCCAAGATGTTCGGCCGCATGTACAACGAGCGCACCGCCATCGTGGCCTTCGTGCACATCTTCGTCGGCTTCAATGTGCTCTATTTCACGTTCCTGGTATTGGGAATGGAGGGCATGCCCCGCCGCTACTACGATCACCTTCCCCAGTTCCATACCGGACACATCGTCGCCACCGTCGGGTCCTGGATCATGGTGGCTGGGCTTCTCATCATGTTCGCCAACCTCTTGCGCGGCCTCTTCCGCAAGACGCACATTCCTGCCAACCCGTGGGGCGGCGTGACCTTGGAATGGACCGTTCCGTCGCCCCCGCCGGTGGAGAACTTCGACATTCTTCCGGTCATCACCGAGCCGCCCTACACCTTCAATCCCCCGGCCAAGGAGCCCGCGACATGAACGCGTCCGCCGAGCCCCAGCCCGCCGGCGAGCATGCCGCCGAGCATCGCGATTATGCCGGCGCCAAGCTCGGCATGTGGATCTTCATCTTCACCGAGCTGATCCTGTTCGGCGGCTTGTTCGTGGCTTACGGCATGTACCGCTCGATGCACCCGCACGATTTCCATCATGCTTCGGGCGAATTGAACGTCACTCTCGGGGTCACCAACACCATCATCCTTCTCACCAGCAGCTTGACCATGGTGCTGGCCATCGTGGCCCTGCGTCTCGGGCGCAAGCTCCAGTCCATGATTTTCCTCAGCTCGACCATGGTGCTCGGCGTGGTCTTCTTGGTGAACAAGTTCTTCGAGTGGAAGGCCAAGATTCATCACGGCCTCTACCCCGGCGCGGAGCATCTGATGACACGTCCCCCGGGCGAGCGCCTGTTCTTCGGCCTATACTTCGGCATGACCGGGCTGCACGGCTTGCACGTCACGGTCGGCGTGGTGGTCATGTCGGTCATGCTGATCCTCATCAAGCGCGATCGCATCCGCCAGGACGATTTCATCAAGCTGGAGAACACGGGCCTTTACTGGCACCTCGTCGACGTCATCTGGATTTTCCTTTTGCCCCTCTTCTACCTGGCCGCCTAGCCCCATGAACCATCGCCCATGAGCCAAAGCATGCAATCCCAAGTCGAACAGCCGCACGTCCTCGGCTACGCGACCTACATCAAGGTCTGGATCGCCTTGGTCACGTTGACCGGGATGCTGGTCGCGCTGAGCCTCGCGCGCCGGCCGAATCTGGCCCTGCTCGGACTGCTGGTCATCACCCCCACCAAGGCCAGCCTGGTTTTCTACTATTTCATGCACCTCAAGGACGAGAGCGCGGCGCTCAAGTACATGGTCGCCATCGCCGTCGCCGTGCTCGTCATCTTCATCCTTCTAACCTTTGCCGATTATCTCTATAGGTAGACGACGATGTTTGGCGGTGCTTCCAGCGTTTCGGACAAAGTCGACGCGGTCTTTCTCTACATTTCCGCGCTTACCATCGCGTTCCTGGTGTTCATCACCTTCGTGATGATCTACCTCGTCGTGCGCTTCCGACGGAGCAAGGGCGCGAAGGCCGAAGACATCCACGGCCATACCACGCTCGAATTGCTGTGGACCGGGATCCCGTTGGTTCTGTTCTTGACCATGTTCTATTACGGGTGGACCAACTATCGCTACCTGCGCGAGGTTCCACGCGACGCCATGGTGATTCAGGTGACGGCTCGGCAATGGGCGTGGTCGTTTACCTACCCGAACGGCCGCCAGACCAGCGAGCTCTACGTCGCCCTCGGACGGCCGGTCCGCCTCAACCTCAAGTCCCTCGACGTCCTGCACGGGTTCTACATACCGGCGTTCCGGGTCAAGTCCGACGTCGTTCCGGGCAAGCACAACTACACGTGGTTCCAGGCCGATCAATTGGGCGACTACGACATCGAGTGCACGGTCATGTGCGGGGTCAACCACTCGTACATGCTGTCCAAGGTCCATGTCATTCCCGAGGGGGCATTCTCGACGTGGTATTTCGGCGAATCGGCGGAGCCGCCCAAGCTCGCGGAGACCGGACCCGCCGGTCCCGATCCCGCGCGAGGCGAGCGCGCCTTCAAGCTCAAGGGCTGCGTGGCCTGCCACACCACCGATGGATCCAAGCTGGTGGGACCGACCTGGAAGGGGCTGTGGGGCAGCCAGGTCGCGGTGCTGACCGACGGCAAGGAGTCGACCGTCACCGCCGACGAGGACTACATCAAACGGTCTATTCACCACCCCCCGCAAGAGGTCGTCAAGGGCTTCGCGGCGCAGATGCCCAAGGTGGATTTGAAAGAGCGCGACGTGGACGATTTGGTCGCCTTCATCAAATCCCTGCGATGATGGAGCCTTCGTGAACCGGCGCGACTTCGCCCAGCTGTTCAAGTTCCCCATCTCGATGATGTCGACGGTGTCCGCCGCGACCGGCTACGTGGCGCGTACCCATTCCTTGACCTGGCGACTGCTGCCCATGTCGGGCGCGGTCTTGATCCTTGCTTTTGCCGCGTGCGCCCTCAACGAGGCCCAGGAGCACAAGCTGGACGCCCTGATGGATCGCACGCGAAAGCGCCCCATTCCGTCGGGCAAGATTTCCGCCGCCGGGGCCGTCGTCCTGGCTTCGGCGCTCGGCGCTGTGGCCTTGGCCTCGCTGTGGCTCATGGGCGGGGCGATGGCGGCCGGGCTCGGTGCCTTGGCCGTGATTTGGTACAACGGCATCTACACCTACCTGAAACGTGTCAGCTCGCTTGCCTCGGTGGTCGGCTCCGTGATCGGCGCCATCCCCCCGGCCATCGGGTGGGTGTGCGCCGGCGGCGTGCTCGACGGCCCCATCCTCTCACTGTCGTTTTTCTTGCTCATGTGGCAGATCCCGCATTTCTGGCTGCTGGCCCTCGGTATCAGCGGCGACTACGAGCAGGCGCAGTTCCCCACCTTCGTGCGTGCCATGGGCACGGAGTCCCTGTCGCGGGTGACCTTCATGTGGACCGCGGCCACCGCGGCCTCGGCGCTGCTGCTTCCCATCTTCGGCCTGTCGAGCTCGCCCTTCCTCGGCCTCGGCCTGGCGGCGGCCGGCACCTGGCTGACCGTCGTAGCCTGGCGCTCGCTGCGTGTCCCGAGCAAACAGGGCTTCCGCCGAGCTTTCCACGCCATCAACTATTATGCCGTGATGGTCATGGGCGCCGTGATTCTCGACGCCATGCTGGGCCGCTGATCGATTCTCTTTTGTCTCTTTTGCAAGAGTTGACTCGCCTTGCATGAGCCCAGCCATCGCGGCTGGCGTCCTTGCAGCCGAGCGCCTCGAGCACTACCAGAAGCTGGAGCGCGAAGCTCTGGCCTACGAACGGCGCCACGAGCAGCGACTACGGCGGCAATCCGAACGGGTGTGGGGGCAGCTTCACGACGAGGCCGCCCGGTTGCGCCAGTGGAAAGGGGGAAAATAGCCGCCCGACCGGCAACCGATCCGTGTCGTCGCCGGTAGCCACACGCCGGTAGCCTCGTCTCGACGTGCTGCCATGCTGGGATTAACATCTTCGGGATGACCATGAAGCAAGCCGCCACGATCTCCACCTTGCGGAAACACCGCGCGGCGCTGATCGGGGCGGCTCTCGTTGCGTTCTCGGGCTGCAGCGGGACCCAGACGACGTTGCCGGTAGAGGGCGGCGCCAGCACGGTGGCGCAGACCTGCACGAATCCTTCCCACATCTTGCCATTGAATCCGGGGAACCCCCAAGACGGCATCACGCTCGGTGGCTTCTACGTCGATACGGACACCTGGAATGCGGCGAGCTACGAGGTAACGCAAACCCTGTACGTATGCAACTACGACAACTGGTACGTGGTCGCAAGCATGGACAACGTCACCGGCGATGGCGCCGTGAAGACGTATCCCAACGTGCACAAGGATTTCAACGGCGCTCCCCTCATCAACTCCTTCAGCACCCTTTGGAGCAGCTTTGCCCACACCGCGCCGCACGTCGGGATTTACGAATTTGCTTACGACATCTGGCTGAACGGTGTCGCCACCACGGGCGCCACCGAGGTGATGATCTGGACCGACAATTACCACCAGGTGCCATCAGGGACGGTGCTCGACACCGTGGTCTTCGACGGTGAAAGCTATCAGGTCTACAAGAGTGGCAGCTACATCGCATTCGTGGAGGTCACCAACCTGGCGTCCGGGACCGTGAACCTGCTATCGTTCTTCACCTACATCATCGCGAAGGGCTGGATCCCGGCCACCTCTACGGTCGGTGCCATCGATTACGGTGTCGAGATCGTGTCGACAGACGGCGCGGACGCCACCTTCCAGGTCAATGGTTTTTCCTTGACCGCCAACTGATCGGAGCTCTGAACGAAAACAGCACCGGTGCGGGAGTCCTACATGCTGCGCATCCCGGCAGCCCGAGGCCCTTCTGCGCCACGCCGAGCGCTCTTACGCAGCCGTTTCCAGGCGCAAACCCAACAGGATCCCGCTGGACGCCACCCCTTGGTCGGATGGTACCTCGTCGGTCGATTTTGCGCCTTCGACGTGGCGTCGAAGACAAGTGCATCTCCTGCGCGAAAATGGGCGAAGATGGCACCCGCTTTGGGAATCACGCCTACCTCGTCGTCAGCCCGCTGGGTCCGCAACGGCGTGAAGCTCGTCGCTCTCCTGGCGAGTTTCCACTTGCTTGGCTTGGCCATCTACGACACCAACAACGAGCAACACATCCCGCTCGTGCAGATCGCCAACGACCCGAGCTTGTACCCGGGCGACCCATTCATGGCGGCGATGTCTCACTACCCCGGATTGCTCTGGCGGATCCTGTGGGTCCCGTTTCGCTTCATTCCAGAAGCGCCACTGCTGGTTCTGCTGACGGTTCTTCAGCGAGGGTATTGTCTGTACGGGGCCGGACGACTCGCGCGAACCCTGGCCGGCGAAAGTCGCACGACCGAAGCTGTGGTGTGGTGTCTCTTCGCGTTCGGCATGTCTCCCCTGCTTGGCTGGGGGACCGTGCTGCCCCGCAACTTCGAACACACGAGCTTGGCGGTGGCGAGCTACCTCCTGTGTCTGAGCTTCGTTCTCGAGGGCAAGCCGCTCCACACCGGAGTCTTCTTCGGGGTGGTCGGGATTGCCAATATCATGCACGCGATGCACGGAGCAATCATGATGGCCGCGGTCGCCATCGCATCTCCCGAGGCTCGCTCGACGCTGAAGCGCCGACGTGCGTGGCTGGTCGCCTTTCTGATCATGAGCCCCGCGATTGTCCTGGCCGCGCAAACCATGCGGCAGCCGCGCATCAAGCCAGAGACCTACCTGCGTCTGCTCTCGCTGTACGTGCCCCAGCATTACCTGCCATCCAGCTGGACGTTGCGGGAGTGGATTCTCGCCAGCCTGGCGGGTGCCGCCGTGCTGCTGTGTATTCGCGTGGCGATCCTCGGCAAGGGCGCGGCAAGGTTGGTGCTGGGCCTTACCTTGGGTCATTGGGTCCTGCTGGGAGCCGCCGTGGCCGTCGAGGTGCTTGGCAGCGCCGGCTGCATCAACCTGCAGTTCGCGCGTTCCAGTGACCTGTGGACGCCGGTGGCCGCGGTGTTTGTCACCGCAACCGTGGTCGTGACCTTGGAGAAGTACGCCCAAAATGGCTGGGCGCTCGGGCTTGGGGCTGTGGCCCTGACCGGTGTCTTTCTCCTTTGGACTTTTCACGGTCTTCAGGTCGCGCTGCTAGCCCTGGCAATGCCCGCATGGCTGGCTCTCGCGATCGGGGGACGATTGCGTCGACCGTGGCTGATTCACTTCGCACCACTGGTGCTTCCGCTGTGGATACTCACGGCCTTCTCGGGCTGGCTGTTGTTGTCACATTCCGCCCCCCACGCACCCTTCCAGATGCGCAGCCAGGCTGAGGTTCAACTCACGCAGTGGGTTGCCAGCCAGACTCCGGTCGACGCCGGCTTTCTCACAGACCCTTCGTGGGCTGCGTTCCGCATGCTCTCGCGTCGCAGCTCCTTCGTAACCTGGAAAGAGGGCTCGGGCATGCTCATCTACCAACCCTTTGCGCGTGATTGGGTCAAGCGGCTTCGGGCGCTGGGGGTCGACCCGATGGACCCGCAGCTGGCCTTTCCGCGATTGATGGTCGCCTCCTCACAAGCCTTCGCCAAGCTGGACGACCACCGCGCACTCGAGCTCGGCGCTCGGTTCGGCTTGAGCTACTGGATCGTTTCTCGCCAAAAGGTCAGCGCGCTGCCCGTTGTCCACGAAAACGAGTTCGCCAAGATCTTGCTGCTCCGGCCTGGGAGGACGGCTGGGCTGCAGTGAATTCCTTGCTTCATGAGGGGCTTCGCTTCTGGAGTTGACTGAGCCTTCGCCAAGATCGACGCGCCGGCTCGCGGGCCGTTGGCCGCGGGCTTCCGGGCAGCCTCTTGGGTACAATGCTAGCCTTGCTTCATGCCTAACAACCAGAGGGCAAACCGAACATCATGAGCGGCACGCGCGACACGTGTCCCCAGCGACACTCGCGGAGCGTTACTTCGCGGGCAGGACGGACGGGTTCCGTCCTCCGAACACCTAGCGACGACCTGAGGCCCAAACCGGTGCTACGGTCAAGGGCATGGCGTTTTCCCCTGAACAAGCAGAAAGCCTGCGCCGAGCGCGTGGGCTCGCGCCCGAGGCCCTCGGGCTAGGACTGCGCGTGCCACACTACGAATACGTCCTCGAGCACAGGCCGCAGGTGGATTACTTCGAGGTCATCAGCGAGAATTTTCTCGGTCCCGCGCCCACGCCGCGCGCGCGCCTCGAACGCGTGCGGGCAAGCTACCCCATCGTTCTACACGGCGTAGGCCTGAACCTGCTCGGCCACGCGCCACTCGACAACCGGTACCTCGAGGTACTGTCTCGCTTGGCGGACGCCGTGGACGCGCCGTTCGTCAGCGACCACCTGTGCTGGACCGGCGCCCACGGCGTAAGCCACCACGATCTGTTGCCGGCGCCGTACGTCCCGGAGTTGGTCGAGCTGGCGGCCGAGCGCGCATGCGAGGTGCAGCGCCGACTCGGCAGGCCCTTCGCCATCGAGAACCTGTCGAGCTACGTCGAGCTCCGCTCTTCCACCCTCAGCGAGTGGGAGTTCTATACCGCCGTGGTGCGCGAGTCGGGCTGCTGGTCTCTGTTCGACATCAACAACGTGTATGTCTCCAGCCAGAACCACGGCTTCGATGCAGACGTCTATCTCGCGGCGATCGACTTTTCGCGCGTGCTGGAGGTGCATCTGGCGGGCCACACGCGCGAACCGAACGGGACGGTGGTCGACACGCACGACCACCCCGTGGCGAACCCGGTTTGGGAGCTGTACGCGCGCGCCTGGCGCCTGGGCGGTCCCTTCCCCACGTTGCTCGAGTGGGACGCCCGCATCCCACCGCTGCCCGAGGCGTTGCTGGAGCTGGAAAAGGCGCGGGAGGCGCGGTGATGAGCCGACCCGCGCCCGGTTGGCTCGCCGACTTCCAAGCGGCGTTCGGCACCATGCTGCGAACGCCACTCGATCGTGCGAGCGGTACACTCACCGCCGCGGTCGCCCAGTATGACCCGCATCTATGCGCCCAAGCGCTGGACGGCCCCCTGGTCAGCGGAGCTGAACGACTCGCGGTCTACAATCGGCAGTATTGGTTTCGATTGTTGAGTGTGCTGCATTCGGGATTTCCGCTCACTGCGCGCCTGATGGGCTATTGGGAGCTCAATGCGGTGGCCTCCAAGTACCTGCTCGCGCACCCGCCGCGCGGCTGGGACATCGAACAGATCGCCGATGGTTTCCCGGCATTTTTCGAGGACGCACTGGGCGAGAGCGAACCCGCTCTGCGCCTCGCTCTGATCGAAAGCGTGCGTATCGACGCCGCGTATCGGGAGGTGTTTCGCGCGGCGAGCTTGCCGCCGTATCGGCCATCGGCAAGCGAGGCGGCCGACCTGCTTGGCGGGCACCTGGCGGCCCACCCGGCGTTGCGTCTCGTCGAGGAGCACCGTGCGCTGCTCGCGCTCCGCACCACGCTGCTCGGGTCATCGAACCGCGCTACCGCCGAGTTGCCCCCACTTCTCGCACGACCGCAGGCCTGGGCGATCGTCCGGCGCGAAGCGGGCATCGCGCACATCCCGCTCGAGGCTCGCGAGGCCGAGCTGATCATGCTGCTGGGGAAACACGCCGTGGGCGAGGCGCTCGAGCGCCTCGAAAGCTCCTGCCCGGTGCAGGAACGAGGGAATTTGCCGGAGCAGGTACGCGTTTGGCTCGCGCGTAGCATCCAGCTCGGCTTCTGGTGCACGCTTCGCCGCGACGGTGATGTCGACGAGGACGCTCAGCCGCACACGACGCAGCTATAACCCGCGCAGGTGTTGGTCGCCTGGCACGAGTGCTCGGTCAAGGTTTGCGAGCCAGAGTCGTAGGACATGCCACGGCACGAATTGGAGCCGCCGCACAGGGGCTGAATCTCGAAAATGCCGTCGAGAGCAGCACACCGCGACGCAAACTCGTCTTGGGTGAGGGCGCCAACCACGGTCGAGGTCACTTCCGGATTGGGCACCTGACCGGAAGCACACTTGGTCGCGGGGATTGGTGTATGCGGGTTCGCCGGGGTGTCCGAGGAGCTCGCGACCAAGGCGCCGGAATCGGCGGAGAACGCACCGGCCGCCGAGTCGTAGAGCGCACCATTGTCCGCATCCGCGGCGTTCGCGCCAGCCGGCGACGTGGGGACCGTGGGGCCGGGCGCTGGCCCCTTGCCGCCACATGCGGCAGCGACGGACAAGAATCCACTGAGTGCCGCGACGAGGAGCGCATGCGTCGTACTGGTCTTCTGATGGATGGACGTCACGCCTGTCTATGTAGCACCACCAGGGCGTTCGGCAACCCAGCTGTGTAGGTGCCTCCCGCGTGCACGCGGGCAAAGTGCATGGTGATGCTCGAGGCGGCTTCGAACCAGGCCCACACGATGTCGCCATGGAAGTGGGCGCGGAGCGGGTCGTCGCCCCACTTGACCTTGGCCGATCTGCTACAACTTGGGCACCATCGCGCATGCGCCAGCCCAGCCCCGAGTCCCCACGAGAGATCCCTTTCAACTACACGTCGGCCGACGATCGGCAGGCCGTGTCGCAGCTGCTCGGCGACGACATCTGGCGCAAGCTCGAACGGCTGCGCGAGCGCAGGGTCACCGGTCGCTCGGCGCGTTTGCTGATGCGTTTCTTCGGCGAAGTTCTCATCCACCGGCGCAACGCCTACCTGTACCAGGAGCTGATCGACGATCGAAAACGCCGCCGTAGATTCTTGCGCAACCTCGAGACCGACCTCGGCATCGTCGAGGCCAACGCGGGGGGCGAGGCCCTGGTCGGCGAGGTCATCGGGGCCTGCCGCGGCCTGCTGGCCGCTATCAAGCGCGAGATCACGCAGGCGCCCGCGGAGCGCCAGCGTATCGCGGCCGCGCTCGGCGCCGTCGTCGGCAAGGCCAACGTGCTGTTCGATCCCTATACCCTCGTGTCGCACGCCACGGACGCGACCGACTGGCGCCTGCACCTGCCGGTCGCGGTGGCCATGCCCCGCGAAGAGGCGGAGGTGGCGCCGCTGCTGGCGGCCATCGCCGGGCTGGGCCTGTTCGCCATTCCGCGCGGTGCCGGCACGGGGCTGACGGGTGGCGCCGTGCCTCTGCGTCCGGGCTGCATCATCGTCAACACCGAGAAGCTGTGTCGGATCCGCGGCATCGACGAGCGAGCGTTTCGCCTGGCCTCAGGCGCGACAGCCAAGGCCAACGTCATCGATGTAGAGGCCGGCGTGGTCACCGAGCAGGCCATCGAGTTTGCGGCGGCGCGCGGCCTGGTGTTCGCCACCGATCCGACGAGCGCGTGGGCCTGCACCATCGGCGGCAACATCGCCGAAAACGCCGGCGGCAAGACGGCGGTGCTGTGGGGCACGTGCATCGACAACTTGCTGTCCTACGACATCGCCATGCCGGGCGGCAAGCGCGTGACCGTCCGGCGCAGGGGCCACCCGCTGCGCAAGATCCTGCCTGGCGACGAGGTCCTCTTCGAAATCCTCGACGGCGACGGCAAGGTCGCAGACACCCTTGCGCTCAAGGGCGGCGAGATCCGACGGCGCGGTCTGTGGAAGGACATCACCAACAAGACCCTCGGGGGAGTGCCCGGTCTTCAGAAAGAGGGGACCGACGGCGTCATCACCTCGGCCCGTTTCGTCCTGTACCCGAAGTACGAGGCTGCGGCCACGCTGTGCCTGGAGTTCTTCGGCCCGGACATGGACGAGGCCAGCAAGGTCATCGTCGAGCTGTCGCGCGGCTTCCCCAACGAGGGCCACGAGGTCCTGCAAGCGCTCGAGCACTTCGACAACGAATATGTCCGCGCCATCGGCTACAAGGTGAAGGCCCCGCGCGGTGACGCGCCCAAGGCCGTGCTGCTGATCGATGTCGTCGGCCACGAGCCGGCCGAGGTGGCGCGCGGCGTGGCCCGCATCCGCCACCTCCTCGAGCACCACAAGAACACGTTTCTGTTCGAGGCCAAGGGCGAGGCCGAGACCAAGCGCTACTGGGCCGACCGCAAGAAGCTCGGCGCCATCGCGGCACGCACCAACGCCTTCAAGCTCAACGAGGACATCGTCCTGCCCCTCGACGCGCTGGCCGAGCTGGCGCGTTTCTGCGACGGCGTGAACGTGGAAGAGGAGCGCGAAAGCCAGCTCGCCTTCATCGAGAGGGCGCGCACGCTGTTGCAGATCGAAGCGGGTGGCGAGGACGACGCATGGCTGGCCGAGAAGATCGAACAGGCCAGGGCGAAGTGCGATCAGTCAGTCGCCGTTTTGGCCGACGCGGATCCGAGCAGCCTGCGTTCGCTGTCCATCGCCAAGGCGCTGCGCGATGAGCTTCGCGAGCTGGTTCGCGGCCACGAGCATCTCGGCGACGACCTCGAGGTCGCGTTCGCCGAGGAGCGGCGCCGGCTCATCGTGCTGGCCACGCACATGCACGCGGGCGACGGCAACGTGCACGTGAACATTCCGGTCTTGTCCAACGACCGCGCCATGATGAGGCGCGCGCAACAGGCAGTGGATCGGATCATGGACAAGGTCGCCGAGCTCGGCGGGGTGTGCTCGGGCGAGCACGGCATCGGCGTCACCAAGCTGCGCTACATCGAACCGAGCATCATCGCCGAGCTCGGAGACTACCGGCGCAGGGTCGACCCGTCCGGGATCATGAACCCGGGCAAGCTCTCCGATCTGGCGGCCATCGAGCACATCTTCACGCCGTCGTTCAATCTGCTCAGCCTGGAAGCGCGCATCCTCCAGCACGGCAAGCTCGAGGAGCTGGCCTTGCGCATCGCCCAGTGCGTGCGCTGCGGCCGTTGCAAGCCGAACTGCTGCGTCTTCTATCCCGCACGCAATCTCTTCTACCATCCGCGTGGCAAGAACCTGGCCATCGGCGCCCTCATCGAGGCGTTGCTCTACGAGGCCCAACGCGAGCGCAGCTCGAGCTTCGAGCTTCTGCGCTACCTCGAAGAGGTGGCCGACCACTGCACCATCTGCCACAAGTGCGAGAAACCTTGCCCGGTGGACATCGACACCGGTGAGGTCTCGGTGCTGGAGCGCGAGATCCTGGTCGCGCACGGCTACAAGCACACCGCCCTGGCCACGCGCGCGACGCTTGGATACCTGGAAAGCCGGTCGCCCACCTACAATGCGATCTTTCGCACCGGCGTTCTGGGTGTGCTGGGGGCGGTCCAGCGCTCGATGGCGCGCCTTGGCCCCCCGACCGGAGACGCGGACGCCGCGAGGGGCTCGTATGTGGCGTCGATTCTGCGCTCGCCCATTCCGGCCCCGGATCCCGTCACCCTGCGCGACATCTTGCCCCCTTGCGCGTCCGATCAGGCTCTGGTCTTCGAGCCCGAGAGCGAGGCGAGCCCCACCGTGTTCTATTTTCCGGGTTGTGGCTCCGAACGACTCTACTCGTCGGTCTCGATGGCGGCGCTGCACGTGCTGACCAAGACAGGCGCCCGGGTCGTGCTGCCGCCGCCCTACCTTTGCTGCGGGTTCCCGGCCCACGCCAACGGCCGCTCCGACCTCCACGGCCGGATCGTGCTGCGAAGCGCGCTGCTCTTCACCCAGATCCGCGAGATGTTCGCCTACCTCCGCTTCGATGCCGTCGCGGTCACGTGCGGCACCTGTCGCGAGGCCCTGGGCGCCATGGAGGCGGCCAAGATCTTCGGCTGCCCGGTGGTCGATGTCGCGCGCTGGACGGCCGACCGCGGGCTACGATTGCCCGGTGGCGGCGACTACGCGTACCACGCCCCCTGCCACGACTCGCTCGATGGCAGCGGCCCTCAAGTCCTGGCCGCGGTCTGTGGAATCGACGTACGCGCGGTGCCTCACTGCTGCTCCGAGGCGGGCACGCTCGCGCTGTCGCGCCCGGATATCACCGAGGCCATGCGCCACCGCAAGTCCGTCGCGACCCGGGAGATCCTCGGCACGGAGGGCGGCACGACCTTGCTCACCAACTGCCCGTCGTGCCTGCAAGGTCTCGGCCGCAATGTGGACACCGACGCAAGGCCGCGCCACATCGTCGTCGAGTTGGCCCGCCGCCTCTCGGGCGACGGCTGGCTCGACTTGTTGCGCGCCCGCGCCTCGACGGCGCAGGCGATCCGTTTCTAGAGCGGCTAAAGGTTCTCCCTATCGCCGCCGTTCCTCACTTGACGGGTCCTGAGATCTGCCCGATGAATCCACCGGCAGGAGGTCAAGATGGGGAAGCTAGCGCGGAGTGTCTTTTCTGATGAGCCGGAATCGCTGGATGCAGCTCGAAGTGCCGGCAGGGAACTTCTTGCGCAGTTCGGCGCCGAGGTGCCGAAAGTGGTGCTCGTCTACGCCACCATGAACCATGACCAGCCGGCGGTGCTGGCGGGTCTGCGCGACGTGCTCGGCAAGGACATTCCGTTGTTGGGCTGCTCTGTTCAGGGGTTGGTGTCCAATGATCACCTGACCGAGGATGGCTTCGCGCTGGGGGTCATGGGCTTCGGCGGTAGCGATCTCGTCTGTGCCGCGGCGGTCGAGCGAGAGATCCAGAATGGCTCCAAGGAAAAGGGGCGCCGGCTCGGACAAGCGCTCAGGCACAACCTCGGCAGCGCGCCCAAGGTCGTGGTGCTGCTCTACGATCCCTTGTGCGGAGCCGATGTCGAAGCGATCCTCGAAGGATTGCAGCATGAGGTTGAGTGCCCACTCGTGGGCGGGGCCGCTGGCCAGCCCTGGGGACCTCCGCGCGAAACATTCCAGTACTGGGACAGGGAGGTTCTTTCTCACGGGGTCGTAGGCATGGCGTTGTCCGGCCCTTTCGCGCTGGAAATGGATCTCTGCCACGGCACGGCCCCAAGTGGAATCGTCAGCGTAGTCACCAAGGCCGCTGGCAATCAGGTGCTGGAGATGGATGGCCGCCCGGCCGGTGACGTTTGGCGCGAAACCACGGGTTGCCGGGGCGAAGATTTGGTGCACCAAAGCCACTTTGCGACCTGGGCTCTCGGTGTGGAGAGGAAGGGGCCCGGAGGTCAAGTGGAGCGCCTGATCCGCGGCGCATTTGGATTCGACCCGCAGACCGGCGCCATCATCCTCCAGGCCGCGGTGCCTGAGGGAACGCGAGTGATGTTGCATCACAGGACCATCGAGAAGGTCCTGGGCGGTACGGAGATCATGGCCAGCGATCTGGCGGCCCGCCTGGAACGGCGCCGCCCCTGGGCCGTGCTTGGCTTCGAGTGCGCAGCCCGAACTTTTCCGTTTCTGGGTGAAGCGAACACGTGCAAGGAACACAAGGGCTTGCGCGCCGCCGTGGCACCCGAGGCAGCATGGCTGGGCATGATGGCTTGGGGCGAGATCGGCCCCTGCGCGGGCAGGCCGGCTTTTCACAACTACAGCTACCCGCTGCTCGTCTTGGCCGACGAAGAGCGGTGAGCGTTTGCCAAGCCTTACTACAAACCGGTTCCTCTGCTAGGCTCCTAGTTTCGTGGTAGCCGAGGAGCACCTTCTGAGAGAAAAGGCCAGGCTCTTGCTACAGCGCGAGCGAGAGCTGTTCGAGCTGCGCCTGAAGCTCGATCAGGTTGCGGCATGGTTGGTCTTCGGACAAGCGCTGCCCGACCTGTTCCTGAATGGAGGCGCTTCGCCAGAGAAGGTGTGGAGCCACATCCGAAAAACCCTCGTCGCCAAGTTGCGGCTACAGCGGGTACTGCTGCTGGAAGTTCGCACGGAAGCCTTGTACGCCCTCGCGCCCACCGGCCCGGACTGTCGACTGCCCATCGAGGCGCGCTCGTTGCTGGAGGCTCAGCCTTGGGGCTTGTGTAACGATCCCAAGGGAGCTTCGACTCCTTCCGGCGTGGCGGCCTTGGCCGAGACGCTTGGTCTGCATCAATTCATGTGGAGTCGAATCGCGTGCGCCGGGCGTCCACCCATCTTGATGGCGGCAGGCTTCGACCACGCCAAGGCCGCCTTTCAGTCGCCGTTTCTGGAAAGCGACGCGGCACATTTCAACAATGCCGCCCAACATGTGGAGTCCTTGTTGGCGAATGCGCTCCTGGTGGCTGAGCTAGAGCTGGACAAGAAAAGGCTTCGGCAGGTCAATTCGACCCTGGAGCAGCGGGACCAGGCTTTGCAGGAAGCGGCCGGGCAGCTGCTCGCCGCCAACGAGACCCTCGAGCAACGCGTTCGCGAGCGCACCCAGGAGTTGGCCAGCAGGAACCGAGAGCTGCGCGATCTGCCTCGGCGGATCCAGACGTCGATCTTGCCGAAATCGACCACGGCCCCGTCCATCACCATCTCGGCGCGCATGGTGCCGGCTGAAGAGGTCGGTGGCGACTATTACGATGTACTTCCGGTTGCCGACGGGGCTTGGATTGGAGTTGGCGATGTGTCGGGACACGGCCTGGAGGCCGGTCTTATCACCTTCATGCTCCAGAGTGCGGTGGCGACGCTGACGGCGGCTCGACCAGGCGCCAAGCCGAGCGAGCTTGTGACGCTGCTGAACAGCGTGATGTACAAGAACATTCGCGAGCGCCTTGAGAGCGACGACCACGTGACGTTCGTGCTTCTCCGCGTGTTCGAAGATGGGCGTGTCGTATTTGCTGGCAGTCACGAGGAGCTGCTCATCCGCAGGGCGCGAACAGGAACCTGCGAGACCATTTCGACGCAGGGTGCATGGCTGGGCGCAATACCCGATATCAAGGCGACCACGGTCGACTTGCAGATCCACCTCGATCCCGGAGATCTGTTGGTCGCGTTCACCGACGGTCTCATCGAATCGAGAAACAAGACGGGCGACATGTTCGGCATCGAACGACTGCGTAGCGAGATCGCCACGTGGGGCGAAGGCTCGACGGATGAGTTGTGCGACCGGGTGTGGACGAAGCTTCAGGCCTGGTGCGCCCGCCCCAACGACGACGTTTCCTTGGTGGCGATTCGCTTCGACGGCTCAGCAAAGGTCTGAGGGCTCGGCGCGACCGGCTCTAGGAAGCTAGTGTCAAACGGCTCCCGTCGCTTGGCGGGCTGCGGGTCCCGCCCGCTTCGTTGCTCGTCGGTTAAATACGTCCAGTATTCGCCCTCGTCGCGCCTCGCAACCGGGGCTCCTCGCTCCGCCAGAGCTCGGTCCGCCATTTAGCACCAGCCTCCTAGATGCCGCTGCCGTCGGAGAAATTGACCCCGCAGTACTTGGGCGCCTCCTCGGCCTCGGGCGGCCGCAGGTGCCGCCAGCGGCCCGCGCGAGGGTTTTCCCCCTGCGCGATCGGCGTGGTGCAGGGAGAGCATCCGATGCTGGCATAGCATTTCGCATACAAGGGATGGACCGGCAGCGCGTGCTTGTCGATGTAGGCCTGCACGTCCTCGGACGTCCAATCGAAGATGGGCGAAAATCCGTAGCCGCCCGTACGCGGATCCGGGCTGATGGCCAGGATGTCCGCCCGCTTGCCCCCCTCGGCGCGGCGCAATCCGTTGACCGTCACCGGGCATTTCTTCGTCGCCAGGTGGCGCAGCAACGGGATCTCCTTGCGCAAGCGGCAACACTCGGGCTGACCGTCCGCGCACGTGTACAACTTCTTGCCATGCTTGGCTTCCTGCTCTTCGATCGTCAGCTCGGGATACAGGGTCACGATGTTCATGTGGTAGCGCCGCATGTACTCGTCGCGCATCTGCAGCGTCTCGTTAAAGTGGTAACCGGTATCGAGGAAGAGGATCTCGTTTGGTAGACGGAGGGCGTGGGCCATGTGCATCAACACCACCGCTGTCCTCTGCATGCTGGAGAGCAGCACGAGATCGTCGGAAAATGTCTCGGCGGCCCACTGGATCCGCTCCTCGGCGGCAAGCGGTCCGAGCCTCTCGTGGGCTTTCGCGCAATCGATTCGCAGATCGTTCGTCATGGTATGTGTCCGCTATAGCAGACCGATGTCTAGTTATCCAGCACGGACGATTTGCCCGCGCGCTCCACGGGTAGCTCTCCCGTCAGCCGGGCCCGGGCTGCTACGCTTAACGAGTCACGCAGGAGGAGCCATGCCCGAGTACCCGCTGTTCATCGATGGTCGATCGGCACCTGGGGGTGCCCCGCTGGAGGTGCGCAACAAGTACTCGGGCGACCTTCTGGCCACGGTCTCGACCGCGCGCCGCCAGGAGGTGGACGCCGCAGTGGATGCCGCGCAGCGGGCAGCTCGCATCATGGCCGCGCTGCCCGCCTTCCATCGGGCGGAGATCTTGGCGCGGGCCTCGGCAGCGATCCTCGAGCGGCGTGAAGACTTCGCACGCACCATCGCCGCCGAGGCGGGCAAGGCCTTGAAATACGCTCGGGCCGAGGTCGATCGCGGAGCCCAGACCTTCTCGATCGCGTCCGAGGAGGCCAAACGCGTGGCGGGCAAGACCGTCCCCCTGGACGCGGTGCCCTCCGGCGAGGGCTACTTCGGCTTCTTCATCCGGCGACCGGTCGGCGTGGTGGCGGCTATCGCGCCTTTCAACTTTCCCCTCAACCTGGTGGCGCACAAGGTGGCGCCGGCCCTGGCGGCAGGCAATGCCGTCGTGCTCAAGCCCGCCTCGTCGACGCCGATCACCGCGGTGAAGCTGTGCGAAGTGCTGGCCCAGGCCGGCCTGCCGGCGGGCGCGCTGAACCTGGTCGTGGGCAGCGGGAGCACGGTGGGGGAATGGCTGGTCGCCGATCCGCGCGTCGCCAAGGTCACGTTCACCGGCAGTCCGGCGGTGGGCCGGCGCATCACCGAGTTGGCCGGCATCAAGAAGATCACCCTCGAGCTCGGGAACACCTCGCCCGTGATCGTCGCCCCCGATGCCGATCTCGACTTCGCCGCCAGGCGCTGTGCCGTGGGCGCCTATTACAACTCGGGCCAGGTGTGCCTTTCGGTCCAGCGCATCTACTGCCAGCGCCAGGTCTACGAGCCGTTCCGCGATCGCTTTGTCAAGGCCAGCCAGGCCATGGTGGTAGGCGATCCGCTCGACGAGGGCGTGGACGTGGGGCCCATGATCGACGAAGGCGAGGCCGCGCGCATCGAGCACTGGGTCGAAGAGGCCCGGGGTGCGGGCGCGCACGTGCTGACCGGGGCCAAACGCGTGGGCGCCGTCTATTGGCCCACGGTCCTTGCCCAGGTCGACGACGCGATGAAGGTCGTTGCGGAGGAGGCGTTCGCGCCCGTGGCCTCCCTGCTGGCCAGCGACGATTTCGAATCGGCGCTCGCCCAGGCCAATGCGACCGCCTACGGACTGCAAGCGAGCGTGTTCACGCGCGACATCGACCGGGTCTTTCGCGCCATCGCACGTCTCGACTTCGGCGGCGTGATCATCAACGACGCCCCGATCTTCAGGGCCGACCACATGCCCTACGGTGGAAACCGTCAAAGTGGAATCGGTTGCGAAGGCGTGCGCTACGCCATCGAGGAGATGACCAATATCCAGATGGTCGCCATCCGGACGACGCCCGGCCCGCTCGCGGGCTGATGGGCTCGGTATCTCGAGTGCCGTCGGCCTGGGCGGCTCCCGGCTGCGCTATAGTTACCGGCCATGTCGCCCGCCGTCTTCGCAGTACTCGTGCTTGCCGCTTCCGCCACGACCAAGACGCGCACGGAGGCCGGCGACTTCGGGAAGGCTCTGTCCGCGTTCCGGGCTGGTGATTACGAGGAATCCGCGCGCGCCCTACCCGGGCTCGGCGATGCCCTGCCCAAGAACAAGGACTACTACCTCTATTTTCTGGGCGAAAGTCAGTTCTATGCCGGCGCCTACGCCAAGGCTCGTGCGGCCTTTTCGGAGCTGGGCAAGCAGCGCGATTCGCGTTTCGCCGCAGCGGCGCCGGCACGGGTCGCCGATTGCCTGTGGATGGAGGGCAAGCACGAGGAGGCGGCCGTTGCCTATCGCAAGCTCCTCGGCGGCAAACCTGCGTTCGATCAGGCGGTGGCGCGTTTTCGCATGGCGGAGGCACAAGCCGAGGCGGCACCGTACGCCAAGGACGCCAGATCGGCGACGGACGCGGCGGCGCGTGCCTTCATGCAGGTTCACGTGGATTTTCCCGCGCACCCGCTCGGCGACGAGGCCGGCAGGCGCGCCGCACTGCTGGCGCCGACCACCGTGGACAGACCGGTGGCCAGCGAGCCATCGCCGAGCGAGCGTCTGCAGCGGGCAGCCACGCTGTCCAAGGGCCACCACTTCCAGGAGGCCCTCGACGAGCTTGCGCGCTTGCCCGCTTCCCTGCCCCAAGACCTGGCCGTCGAGCGCGATCTGGCGATGGGCATGGCCAAGTACCACGCGCGTCGCGACTACGCGCCAAGCGGCGGCGCTGCTACTCCGCTACTCCGAGAGGGTGACCGGGCATGCCATTTCGGTGCTGGGCGGTAGCTTATCATGCTGTCAGGTCACGAGCGCAAAGCGCGAGGGGGGGAGTGGCGGGAAGGCCCCCGAGTCCTGTCGGCAGCGGCCACCACCCTCTGGCCCTCCTCTGCGCGGACCGTCACATCCTATCGAGGTTGCCCCCTACACAATTCACCACTGCAGCTTGCTCCTTGCCACAGAACGGGTCACGGATGGCACCGACCCCGTTTTCATCGCACTCCCAGCTCTCGACCGGCTGCCGAAGCAAACAGTCATACATTCGATTGAGCTCGGCCTTGCACATAGGCGCCGAGGCCATGGACTCGCATCCCTGCACACATTCGTCTTGGTGAGTGCAATGGAGCGGGACTGCTATCCGGCAGATTTCTTCGCACTTGCGGGTCTTGTCGCTTGTCTTCTCGTTCGTCGGAGTTGATGCGGCCTTCACGGCGGGCGCCCTGGGCGCGACCACTGCATCCCGCTGAGGCTCGACGGTCCCGGTGTGGGTCTGCTGCGAGTTTCCCGTCGGCTTGCATCCAGCGCCGGCCATGGCTGCCACTACTGCGAGACAGCCAAGGAGCCCAACCTGGCAATGTCTAGAGCGGCGAAACAGCATGACGGTTTCTGGCCCTATTGAACCAGGGAGAGGTCTATCGTGGTGGAATCTAGCCATTGACGATCCATCTGATCGTTGAACAACCCTCGCGATGACGCCAGGTCGTCTATCGACGCATATGGCGAGAGCCCGGAAACCTGGCAGGTATAGGTCGCGCCTGCCGGAAACTCTACCCCGATCGCATGAAGGTCCGGCCAGAGAAGTTGGGTCGCAGTCGTGTAGACCTGGATGTGGGGTGAGGCGACCGAGGGGCTGTCAGGGCTCAGGTCAAGCATATAGACGCCATTCGAGATGCCCGTCCATGACAACTTTGAGTCCTTGGTAATGGGCGAACCGTCTGCCGGCTTCTGGAATTCCGGCGGAGCCTGAACCTGGACTGAGAAATCGCTCAGGCCGATCGCGCCGCCACACCTTTTCGCTTGGGCAAACCCCAGAACATCGACGATAGACACGCAGTAGTCACCACCTAGCGCGCTCAGATCGGGAATCCCGCAACTGTATTTGCCCGTCGTACTGCATCGACCAAGCTCGATGGCACCCATCATGCCCGTGAGACGATAGGTGAAGTCGACTCCTTCTACTGCGTTGCCGTTGTACATTTGAACGGTGCCGCCGATCTGCCCGGTTGAAACTTCAGCCAGAGCGAGATCCACGGTGGGCGCGTCGCCGCTGGCAAGCGAAAGCGGCTTGCTTGCCAGAAAGGCCGTCGTCCAGGGCGCGCCCGCCAATCCGTATTGCCCAACAGCCACCAGGCTTCCGGTGATCGAGGTGTCTCCATTCCATCCCACCCAAATCGGACCGTAGCCCGGGCCAGCACTGGCAAGACCATTCCCGACCTGCACAGCTCCGTGTCCGCGATCAGCGAGATAGTACAGCGTGACAAGATGCGACGAGTCGACCGGGAACGGAAAATCCGCGGTCAGTGTCCCAGTGATCGAGACGGATTGCATCAGGGTATCCAGGCTAGAACCACCGTTCCCGCTATCTGACAGAATCGGATCTCGCTTCGTCAATCCATAGTAGACAGAGACGTCCCATCCGCCCGGCTCAACCATGACGACGTCGTAGGTTTCAGCCACCTGTTCGAAGGAGAATCCTCCAACGCTATCGGTCACAGTGCTCTGATTTCCGATGATCACCTGGCGCCCCGGGAAGCCATGTCCCCCCCATGTGGAGAGAATTGCGCCCGTGACTGGTCCGCCACCATCGACCGAGTCAGTCTGGGTAGCTGATCCGCCACCATCTGGAAGGAGCTGGCTGCCGCCGCTGTCTGCAGTGAGCTCGACAGCGCCATCGACCAACGATGGCTGGCCGCCGTCCGAAGAGAATTCGATGGTGCGGTCTTGCCCGATTTCCACTTCGCTGTCTGGCGACAAATCGGCTCCAGTCTCCGTCGAGGCCTCAGCTTCGATGCTTGAGGCATCCTGCTTGGTTGAAACTCGCGAGCCGTGACTGCACGAGGCCGCGCCGAAAAGGACCGTCAAAGTCCCCACCCAAGCAATACTCCACGCGTGCGACCAGCTGCGATCCGCGCGAATCCTGAAATCTCTCTTGGGAGTCAATCGCATGATGAGGCCATGTCTGCCGCGGTTTTGCACTTTCCACCTATGCAAAGGGCTGGATACTGACAATTAGTAGTGCCGATTTCACAGGATTCCCCGTTCGCGGCAGACGCGCTGCAAACCCCGGTAACCGCCGGGCTGCCGGTCTTGTCGACGCAGCTCGCGTTATCCAGGCACTCCATCGCTGCCGTCGTACCGCAACTTTCGCCGGCATCGGCGTACGTCCGAGGGATGCAACTGCTCGCGATTCCGCTGACGTTCGGACTGCACGTCAGATCCTGCCCCTGATCGCATTCGACTGTGTTAGTGCAGGCATCTCCCTGGCTCCTCACGCGGACACAGCGTGCGCCAAAACAGGTTAGCCCCCAAGCGCACTGTGCCGGTGATACGCACGCATCCCCCTCTGACCCCGGCTCCGTGCAGAACCAGTCGCCACCAGATGAAACGCTATCCGTGCACACCAGGCCGTTCTGGCACGCATGCGCGGTAGACGGGCAGGATGCGCCAACGGGTAGCTTTGCTTGGCACGTGCCACAGAACGTACCGGTGGCCGGCACGCACACCCCTGATTCGCATTGCTGGGCGTAGGTACACGGGGAATTGTTCGCTCGATCGCCTTGCCATGAACACTCTGCCGGGAACTCCGTCCTGGCTTCCGCGCAGCTCTCCGTTGCCAGTGCCTGGGCACAGGCTGCGAGGCTGCTTTGTGTGACATGGCTTCCCACGCTCGTCATCTGTGCTTCGCAGGCGGCACCTCCGTATCGATTCTCGCAGTTCTGCTCGCTGCCGAATAGCACGTGCAAGCCGCTCGGGATACAGGCTATCAGCGTGCATGCCGCTTTCGCATATGCCGAACAGGCTGGCGACCATGAAGAAGAATCCAGCGCGTCCGCTGATGCGCCGCTGCCCACATCCACCTGAAACCGTGCGTCGACCTCGGCGCTCGCCTCTCTGCCCTCGGCAGTGTCCCCACCGATCACCGAGCCTACCTCGGAGCCTCCCACGTTTCCAGATGTACCCGCGTCGTTTCCATTCAAGTCGCTTGTAGTAACATCACTTGTGCTCATATTCGCGAATGCGTCCTGCTTTCCTCCATCCCGGACCCCAGCTCCGCTGCCCGACTCCCGGCAGGCATCACCGAATAATAGAATGCAAGCCGCGACCGCAATGAGCCACCTGCTGCCGCTGCATACCCGTATGACGTGTCTGGCTTCAATCATGCCATTTCTCCACATGCAGAAGAAAACATCCTCTAGAGATCCACGCGCGCCGCGGCGCGGACCTGCGGATCGGAATCGGATTCGCCTATCTTCCTGAGCACTTGTCGCAACTGTGGTTGCCCGGCAACCCATTTGGCCAATAGCCCGACAGCTTGCCGACGCACCTTCACGTCGAGAGTGCTCGACGCATCCACAACCGCTCCAATCAGCGTGTTGGACGGCTCCCTGCTCTCAACAATCTCCAAGAGAAGCAGCCTCTCCTCGGAAGAATGATCTGACCTGATTCGAGAAGCAAGGACATCAGCCACCAAGGGATCTTTCATCGGCCGAAGAGCTCGAATAGCGGCGGTGCGAACGAACGGATCCGGATCGTCGAAATATCGCTGCAAGCTGCTAATCGCCGGCGCGTATCCTGAGTTCTCAATGGCTCGCAGCGCCGTAATCTTGTTCGTCGCCCCGTGCGCTTTCTCCAGCTTCTGAATCAAAAACTCGCCCAATTCAGCCGCCATTTCTTTGTTCCCCTGCTCAGCGAATCGCCGGGCATAGCTCCCAAGCCCGTAAAGGCCGGTCTGGCTGAAGGGATCTTCTGCCAGCAACGCTTTCATCGCCGCCACACCCTTGTCGCCAGGTCTGGGCGCCTGTGACAGCGCATACAGAATGCGAGGCTTGGTTTCCGAATCTGCGGACGACAGCAATCCCGTCAAGGCAGCCTCGCATCCCGGGTTGGAGGCCGAGCCCAAAGCGTCGATCAGCACGTCGAGAAGGGGAGACTCCTCCTTGATCATTCGCACCGCTGTATCCACTGCCTCTTGGCTCTCGCGAAGCGACGCAACCAAGGCATTGAATAGCCCGACATCACCAATGGCTCTAACGCTTATCTGCTGCTGTCCGTGCGCGGATTGGCTCTTGCGCTTTGGAACATTCTTGGATGTCTCGCGCTGGCGAGTCTCACGCTCCGCTTCAATGCGGGATAGAATTGCGCGAAAGGTAGCCCCTTGCGTCCGCGCCCGGTCCAAAGATTCCAGGCTTGGCATGTTGGCGCCTTGCTCCGAGGCCGGCATAATCGTGAACTCTGATCTCAGCCGAGTCGGATCGGTTGCCACTCCCGATGTCCCAACCGCCGTCAGATTGAGCACGAGATGCGTCTCAGAAAGCATGGGCACCTGCGCGCCCTGCAGGACCACTGCGTCTTCAAGGTCCACCAGCTCAAGGGCACCATCGTGGGTCAGGCGGATTTCGCCTGTTGACTTTCTGACCTCTGGAACCAGTTGGAGCGGCCCCACACCAGGCACAACAGGCCTCCCTAGCAGAGCCAGGTAGTGCAGTTTCTCCTTGCGATAGACCTTTGACCCATCGTCAAAAGTATATTGCGCCACATACTGCCCACTCGTGTCGTACTCCTCCGCCTGCCAGGAGCTACCAGTCCCCGGCTTCGCCAGTTGGAGACTTGAAGCTAGCTGCCTGAAGGTGGCCAATGCCGCGTTGGAGACGCCTTTTCGAAAGCCGAGCTCTACCAAGCGTCCACTGGACAACACAGCCAGACATGCGCCTTCACGAAGCTCCTGCGCCAACTGGTCGAAGTTCGCTCCGCCGTTGGCCTGGGGATTCCTGACCGTAACTCCCAATAGCCGTAGATAGAGGGTCGTACGATCCCCGCGATGGTCGACCACCATGATCCTGGGACTTGCTTCAAGCTCGTAGCTGATCCCGCTTGCCGCGCTGCCAAAGTCAACCATCGCCGTCGAATGTACGCGGAAATCGTATACCTTTCCCGCGGCCCAAATCGCCCCCGGTGGAGACGGGGCCGGCGCAAGTGCCCTCGTCTGCGTCGAGTGCGCCGCACCAACAGCGCTCGATTCCCGCGCTGCTTTAACGCTAGTCCGTCCGGCCGGCTGGCAAGAGGCCAGACAGCCAATCGCTACTGCATGAATCGTTCGCAACTGCACCTCTCGTGTCTCTCCTGAAATCGATGGGATAGCTTCGGGGCGGATGCGTATAGCGCTGTGATAACAAGCAAAGCCGAAAGCCGCGCGGCACTTCGCATCGACCGAGTAAACTTGAGTCCTCAGTAGATGACGCCTTGGTAAACACAGTGGTCGCCATGATAGCAGGCATAGTTGTAGCAGCAGTCCGCATCGGTCGTGCATCCTAGGCTGTCCTCGGGGGGCCCTTTGGAACAGGTCCCGCAGAGACCAGAACTGTTGCAAATCACACTGTCATTGACTGGGCAGCACTGGCCACCGCCTGTGCACTCCACCCCTTGAGCTCGACACCCTTGTGTACAGTGCTTGACCGACGGAGCATTCGTATCCGGAGTGCAATCTGTGCCTGGGCAGCAAGGCGGGTACGGGGTATAGTCTACCTCGCAGGCATCTCCCAGCTTTGCGCAGCACTGATTATCGTAGAACAACCCTGCCAGCTTCTCGAAGGTCACTTGGCCTGGCCCGGTCGGTCCGCCATCAACGCCGACCCCACCGTCGGGTAGAGTCCCCGGAGTATAGTGGTAGTTCGGGTCGCCCGGGCCGGGCAGATAGGCAAGAACAGTCAATGGCACTTCGCTCTCCGAAATCCCCATCGTGGCGTTACCTACCGCGGTGGTAGCCGTTGCATCGTCCACCTTCGTACCATCGGGAGCCCCAAGCAGCTGGGCAGAAGCCCCCGTTGGTGGCAGCGGAGGTGTGTTGCGGCTCAAATTGACGTTAACGTTCGCAATCGTACCTTGACCCTCGAGAATGTCTTTGTGGAAACTCATGCCATTGAACTTCGCGATCTGCTTGCGCCAGGTCCTGCTGAAAAACCAGCCGAACTTGATGCGAAGCCGGGCATTGATGGCCCCAGCTAGAATGTCGTCCACGTCAACCCTGATCCCATAGTCGTATGTGGCGTGGAAGGTAAAGTTTTTCGGAATCCCGAAACTGAAAGCATTTGTTGCTATGGAGACGGGGGGCCCGACGTCAGTAGGAATTGGGCGGTAATCTTGCAGCACATCCACGTCAAGGCCCGCTCCCCCGTACATCGGTAGGCGGATCTTCGCAAGACTGACCGAGCCTTCGATACCTAATGTTGCAGAGAACGGTCCGTAGTCAAATCCAGCTCCGACAAATGCCGACAACTTCGCCGACGCATAAGGTACAACCTGCGCCCGAGCATGCGCTATTTGTTGTCCATATACTGGTGGGTCGCCGAAAAGGATATCCGTCGGAAAATTGAGGTCGAGCCCGAAATTGCCGACGATGCCATAGTTGGCCGCAATGTCGACCTGCAGCACACATGGTATTGGACCGATAGCGAACGGCACGTTTGCGATGGTCTGGGCATATGGATGGTCGATCTTCAGGAAATTGATTTCAATCATTGAGTCACCCGGCCCCCCCTCCTTCCATTTCGCCGCCAACGCTCCGATAATCCCCTGGATTAGCGCGGCGCTTGCACCTTTCAGCCCGCCTGCCATGGCCTTCATCTTGGTGACCTGTCCGATACCCGGAGCTTGATAATAGTAGACGAACCGATTGATGAGGTCCTCGACCGATTCATTCTCGTAGCACTTTGCGCCACCGGGAAAGTCATGAACCTCGGGGCCAACCGACTCGATTGCAGCACACAGGCTGTCCTTGTTCAGCATACCGGCCAAGGCGTGATACTGTTTGAGAAGCTGTTGGGCATCGCGGAAAGACTTCTTCACGCGACCGGACCAGACCTGGTACGTATTCAGCGCATCCGTGCAAGCCTTGCTGACATTGTACAACGCCTGGTTTGAATGGTTCGGGTCACCGGTGCTCGGATCCTCCGGGTTAATCGATGTGTTGAGGATAGGAACATAGTCGTCGATCGGGACATTGATGCCGAAGAGCTCAAGTCGTGTATCGTCTGTTCGGAAAGTGCACCGTTCCAGGGCAAGACTTGCGCCAGCGTAGAGTATGGTCTTCTCCATCGAGGGCATTCCCAGGAACGAATTGATCTTTACCGTCGCGCCCATACTCGCCCCTGCCCTGATCGAAAGGTTAGTCTCGCCCATCGCAATTGGGCTTATGTTGATATTGAAGGTGAGCTTGGGGTCGAAGCTAAGGCTGATTGCTTTGCTCTGATCAGTCTTCGCACTAGGGCTGTTGTTGCCTGGTTGATCCGCCGCAGGCATCGCTGGGTTCTGCGTGGTGAACTTGCACCACGGGTGGTTCACACCTGCATCGGCTTCGCCCGGGTTCGGATCATCTTTGTTAAAGGCCGATGATGGGCTCGCGTCGGGAACCGTGCCACCCGGGAATAGCGGACCAGGATCGAAAGTCGGGGGATCCCATCTCGTGTCAGGATCCACGCCGGCGTCATACTCGCTGCCCGGATTGCAGATTTGGATCTCGTCGCATGGATTATTATCACCTGGAAGCGTCAGTCCTGAACAGTCAAGAACAACGCACCAGGCGCGTTCCTTACACGGTGAAGCGTCGGTGTTCGGGTCGTAGGTCTTTGGACACTGCGGATCATCCATGATCTCGCGACAGACATATGAGGCGCCAAAATTCCTCTGACACTGCTCATCGCTGGTACACTCCCCAGCTGCCCCTCCGTCAACTAGCTTCTGGTTTGTAATCTGACAGCCTACCCCGGCCAGTCCGCTTGGTCCTACTGGTCCTAGCGCGAGGGTCGATGGGTCAGGCTGAGGACAGGTTGAGCCTGGCCCAGGAGGATTCCTCGCTGCGCCTTGTCCTGCATCGGGGTGCCCTATCTGCCACAGCAGCTCGTCTTGAGCAGCAAGAATTGCGGCATCCGATGGAGGATTCCCGACGGGCTGCGGCAGCTGGGCTATCGATGCGCTCTCGGGGGTACACTTATCCATCGGCGGCGGAGCTAGCGGGACTGGGGGACCACCAAGAGGGGGCACGCTCGCCCACGGCATCCAATACTCGCAGACATAGCCCAGGTTCGATCCGCAGTCTGCAGCAAACCACTTTCCATCTGCCGGGTTCATCGCTGCACACTGTCCATCCGCTGGGGCATTGGCTGCCCAGTTCACATACATGTTTCCAACCCTAGACCCGTTCGCACCGCCACTCCAGAACTGGCTGCCGTCGTCTGTGGCCGCCGTCGCCCATCTCCACACACCCGCGGTTGAGAGGGAATTCGCCCCAAGCCAGATAGGCGCCGAAAGCATCCGCCGGATGTTCTCGTTCTTCGTGGCGTCTTCAACACTTATCAACGCCATGCCTTTCTGCCGGCAGGCGTTTTCTGCGTTCGCCTGAGGAGTCCCCGCAGGTGGTGGCTCGCCTGGCATCGAGGTGGCGTCGCAGAAATAATAGGCCATCTGGCCCAGGGTTAAGAGCTTGCAGTCCCCCTCATTTGGTATGCACGAGCTCACATCTCCACAGGCCCCCATGCCATTGCACACCGTGTCTTCCTGTGGCCCAAGTTGTGGGCAGGGTCGGTCGGTGCATGGCGTTCCCGCAGCTGTAAATCCTTTGTCCAGGCACCCACACTGTCCCGGCGTGGTCTTGTTAGGATCAGTGGGGCATTGATCGATGCAGTCGGGAGCTACATCGCTGTCGCTATTGACATCAGGAATGTTACAACCGCAGACGCCAGGCTCTGTCTTATTCTTATCGTACGGGCACTTGTCATGGCAATCCCACACCCCGTCGTTGTCCGTGTCGTCAGCGGACCAGCACTCACCCCCGGACGGCGGGTTAAGCGCAGTCCACGGGAACGATTTCGCCGCCAGGGTCGTATCCGGGCGAACGACGATATTCTGCCCATAGAACTGGCCCTGCAGTGTGAGGGGAACGGTTGCCCCCAACGTCAACGTCGCGTTGGGCACCACGATGGTGCCGATGAATGTGTTCTCGACGGCCATATCGGTGTCGCCCAACTCGACCAGCATGAAGGCTCCGTCAGTCCCCCCCTGGTTCACCATGGTCCCCCTGTATACGATTGCCCCGGTCGCGTACACCACGATCGGGCCCGAGGTCATATTAAGGGTCAGCGTCGCCTGCGGCTCGATATCGAACGATGTTGCGTAGTACGTGCCAGAAGTCAGGGTCATGTTTGACCCGGTGTAGACGGTAAGATCTGTGTACGCGCCAGGATTCACCGTGGCATTGCTACCGGGATAGAGTAGGACGTTGCCCATGTTCGTCGCCGGAACCACTGTGCTCCAGGCCATGATCGAGAGCGGCGTCAACACTGCATTCTGGGTTGTCGTTCCGGTAACCACGGTATCGTTTTGCGGATTCACCGTGCCCGATGTCGTCAGATTTCCAAGAATATGTGCCCGTTCCCGCAGCGAGACCGAACCTAGGCTGGTCAGGCTTCCAATTTGGCAGTCCACCCCGATATCTGCCACACCGCTCCCTGCGTTGGACATTGGGCCAGGCGTGCCGTCGCCCATCTGAGACTTGGAACGATCCCCCACCTGAAGCGACCCGTTAGCACCGACAGCCCTGGTGTCAACCCCAAGCCCAACTGGGAACGGAACGATGATCGTAACTGTGTTGGTTGAAGTTGCCGTCGCCGTGCCCGTACCCGTCGTGGTGACGATCCCGGTATTCGAATTCGTCACGGTGTTGTAGTTTGTCACCGTATTCGAATTCGTCACGGTGTTGTAGTTTGTCACCGTATTGGAAATCGTCACGGTATTGTGGTTTGTCAGCGTATTTGATACCGTCACGGTATTGTGGTTCGTTAGCGTATTCGATACCGTCACCGTGTTGTAGCTCGTTACCGTGTTATAGACCGTCACGGTATTGTAGTTCGTCAGTGTATTGTAGTTCGTCACCGTGTTGTGGGCCGTCTGAGTTGCCGTACTTGTAAGTCTGTAGGTCCAAGTGCCTGTAGCCGTTCCGGTATTGGACGCGGTCCCGCTGACCGTTCGCGTGCCAGAACCACTGTAGTGGTTTGTCCCGGTCGCGGTGTCGCTCATCGTGACAGTCGTTGTCCCCGCCCAGGTGGCAAATTGTGTGACCGTGCCCGTGACGGTCTTCGTTACTCCGCTATTGTAGCCAGAGGTATCGGTGGCTGTCTTGGTCCCAGTGATGCTAGATGTAACAGGCTTCTGATTGGGGGAAACGTTCGTCGTCGTCTGGGTCTTGGTGGCGGGGCCCGTCCAAGAACCAGTGGACCACGCCGTCACAGTCCACGTCCCAGAAACGGTGCCGGTCACCGTGACGTATTGCGTACTTGTCGATATCATCGTCGCAGTGTTTGTTACGGTCGCCGTCACAGTTCCCGTTCCCAACCCTGTCGACGTCACCGTCCCCAATGCTGTCGTAGTCACCGTCCCAAGCGCCGTTGATGTCACCGTCCCAAGTGCCGTTGATGTCACCGTCCCAAGTGCCGTCGATGTCACCGTCCCGTACGACGTCCAAGTCTGGGTTCCGAGCGCGGTAGATGTAACGGTCCCGTACGAAGTCCAGGTCTGGCTCCCGAGCGCCGTAGTCGTCACGGTCCCCAGTGCCGTCGAGGTCACCGTTCCGAGGGCCGTGGTCGTCACCGTCCCGAGTGATGTCCAGGAATTGGTCCCGTAGGCTGTTGATGTCACGGTTCCGGTCGCGGTTTGCGTGGAGGTCACGGTAATGATTGCTTTCGACCTCGCCGCAACCACGGCTGAGCCTGTGCGGTCATTCCCAGTGGCGTCATCCTTCGAGCTGCAGCCGACGGCTGCAGCCAGAATCGTTGCGGCCAAGAGCGCACGATAGGCCGGGAGGCCGTGCACCGCAAAGGCTGAGCCGGATCGCCTCAACATCACGGTATACCCTTTCATGGTGCACTTCCTCCCTCACCTGTGGAGCCACCCTCATCTGTGGAGCCACCCTCACCGCTAGACCCCCCCGCGCCACTTGCTCCACCCGCACCTCCGAAACCGGCGTTGGCCAATTTTGCTGAGTCCCACTGGCAGTACCCCATGATACACGAGCAAGGCTTGTCAGCCGGGGCATTGGGGCAGCCTAGGCACGGACGGTGCTGATCATCAAGCTGCTTGCCAGACCCAACACATGATTGGTAGTCGTCGCACCAGTGTTGGCTTCCGTTATCTTTATGGCTCCTCGCTATTTGGAATGGATTGAATTGGGAAATGCACAGGGAAGTCTGAAGTCCAGTTTTGACAGCAGCAGATAAATCAGGCTCCTCGCTATTTGGAATGGATTGAATTGGGAAATGCACAGGGAAGTCTGAAGTCCAGTTTTGACAGCAGCAGATAAATCACAGTCTTCATTTTGCGCGCGGAGCGAAAGCCACGCGCCCGCGCCTTGGCCGCCTGGATGAGGCTGTTGAGTCCTTCCAAGAGACCATTCGTCAGGCCTGACATGAACCATCTCATCACGCCTGCCTGGTGCGCCTTGAGGGTCTTGGCGGCCCTGATGACGGGTTCCAATCGGCTATGGGTGGCCCAGAAATACCAGCGCTGAAACCACGCCTCCGCTTCATCCGCACTCAGGCTATACAACTCCTGTAGCATGAGCTTGATGTGGTAGGCCCGCGCAGTGGCCAATTTGGAGGAGCGCAAGACCGCGAAGTGCTCCCTGTTCTCGGATTTGATGTTGGCCTCGTTCCTCAGCCAGTCGTGGCGCGTGCCCTTCAACTCCGGAGAGGACTTCTGCTCCTGCCTTCGCACCTCATCGATTGCGTCGTTCATGAGTTGGATGACATGGAACCTGTCGAAGGTTAGGTGCGCCGCCGGAAACGTCTCCAAGATGCCCTTGATGAATGCCTGCGACATGTCGAGACTGAAGTCCGTCACCTTCTTCACGTCTCCACCGTGAGCGAGCAGATCGTCCTTGAAACAAGCCACCGTGCCGTGATCTTTCCCCTCCGTGACGAACAAGACTTTCGCCGCAACCATGTCGGCAAAGACCGTGACATAGACGTGGTTCTTCTGCCGCGAAGTCTCGTCGACGCCAACCTCGGCGACCTGGCTGTAGTCGGCTCGCTCACGGGCCTCGTCCACGTAGTGTTCCAGGATGCGCCACAGGAGCGTGTCATGCTCGCCGACGATGCGACCGACCGCCGCCACCGTGAGGCCGTTGCGTGCCAGTTCCACCACCATCGCCTCGAAGAGAAGGGTGAAGTTCGACCCGCCACGAGCCCATGGCACATCGACCGTCAAGACGCCGTGCTTGTCACACTTGGTTCGAGGTTGTCTTGCCTCGACATAGGTGAGGTACTGGAAGAAGTTCAGGTGTCGCCATGTCTGCGGCGAGGCATCGTGTACCTTGCAAGCATCGCCACACGTAGGGCAAGGGAAGGTGCTCCCCGGCTTGAAGTCGACTTTGATGTCGAGGCGCTTCTTCTCGGCGTCAAGGTTCAGCTCTACGACCTCCCATGGATTGACCATGCCGAGAGCCACTGTAAAAAGCGCATTGACGTCAAGACCAGAACTTGGATTTTGCACCACGGAAGATTAGCGGAACAACCAACCTCGCGTCCATTTTAGACAGCGAGGAGCCATAAATCACAGTCTTCATTTTGCGCGCGGAGCGAAAGCCACGCGCCCGCGCCTTGGCCGCCTGGATGAGGCTGTTGAGTCCTTCCAAGAGACCATTCGTCAGGCCTGACATGAACCATCTCATCACGCCTGCCTGGTGCGCCTTGAGGGTCTTGGCGGCCCTGATGACGGGTTCCAATCGGCTATGGGTGGCCCAGAAATACCAGCGCTGAAACCACGCCTCCGCTTCATCCGCACTCAGGCTATACAACTCCTGTAGCATGAGCTTGATGTGGTAGGCCCGCGCAGTGGCCAATTTGGAGGAGCGCAAGACCGCGAAGTGCTCCCTGTTCTCGGATTTGATGTTGGCCTCGTTCCTCAGCCAGTCGTGGCGCGTGCCCTTCAACTCCGGAGAGGACTTCTGCTCCTGCCTTCGCACCTCATCGATTGCGTCGTTCATGAGTTGGATGACATGGAACCTGTCGAAGGTTAGGTGCGCCGCCGGAAACGTCTCCAAGATGCCCTTGATGAATGCCTGCGACATGTCGAGACTGAAGTCCGTCACCTTCTTCACGTCTCCACCGTGAGCGAGCAGATCGTCCTTGAAACAAGCCACCGTGCCGTGATCTTTCCCCTCCGTGACGAACAAGACTTTCGCCGCAACCATGTCGGCAAAGACCGTGACATAGACGTGGTTCTTCTGCCGCGAAGTCTCGTCGACGCCAACCTCGGCGACCTGGCTGTAGTCGGCTCGCTCACGGGCCTCGTCCACGTAGTGTTCCAGGATGCGCCACAGGAGCGTGTCATGCTCGCCGACGATGCGACCGACCGCCGCCACCGTGAGGCCGTTGCGTGCCAGTTCCACCACCATCGCCTCGAAGAGAAGGGTGAAGTTCGACCCGCCACGAGCCCATGGCACATCGACCGTCAAGACGCCGTGCTTGTCACACTTGGTTCGAGGTTGTCTTGCCTCGACATAGGTGAGGTACTGGAAGAAGTTCAGGTGTCGCCATGTCTGCGGCGAGGCATCGTGTACCTTGCAAGCATCGCCACACGTAGGGCAAGGGAAGGTGCTCCCCGGCTTGAAGTCGACTTTGATGTCGAGGCGCTTCTTCTCGGCGTCAAGGTTCAGCTCTACGACCTCCCATGGATTGACCATGCCGAGAGCCACTGTAAAAAGCGCATTGACGTCAAGACCAGAACTTGGATTTTGCACCACGGAAGATTAGCGGAACAACCAACCTCGCGTCCATTTTAGACAGCGAGGAGCCATCTTTATCTAGGCCGTCACACGGATCTCCCCAGCACTTGTAGTACAAGCCGTTGACCGCGTCGGTCATGGGTTGGCACTGGTTGTACTTACCCTGTTCATCTTCCGTCGTTGCTATGGGGCCATTAGCCATCTTGACATTCATCCACTGTCTCAACCTGTCATCAGCCTCTATTCGCGACCAGTAGAGAATGTCACCCGGCGGCTTCGAACACGCCCGACCGTCATCCGGTGGAGCTTGATATGCCCCGGAATGGACGGCGTATGCGATAAACTTTCTGGGTCCGCCATCGACAGGTGTGAACACCGTGTAAAGCGGGGAGCCTGAGTCTCCCGAGCAAACGATGACTTCGGCCAAAGAGGTCACGTTCATCGAAACGCTACCGAAGCCGCCGAACCTGTTGTTTGTGTCCTGGTCCTGCCAATCAGCCGTGAATGTCACATTGCCCGTCAGAACTCCGTCATACAGCGCGCCATCGTTCTGCGCCGGATTATACCCATAACCAGCGACCCAGAAGGTTAGGCCGGCGCCAGGGTTCCCGGTCGCCGATGTCGGCTTTCCCTTTATGTACATTGCTGCTTCGTTGTCGAGGTCAGGTGCCATGTATTCGGCCGCTGAGGTCCAGTTGGCCATGGAGAGAAGCGCGACATCGGGACCGCGCCTGATTGGCGAGCCCACGTTTTCCGGTTGCTTGAGGTCGGGCTGACCCTGCGTCGGGTCATACTGTTCATGCGGGAACTGATACAGGCCTACTCCATAGTAGATTTCCTCTGCATTTGATCGCACCGAGTAGACACCTTGATTAGCGTCGTTTGGGTAATCACCGTTCGCTGGCCAAGAGATTACGTAGCGGGCAACTCCCGTATGTGACGCATGCATGTCCTTGCCCGGAAGGTAATCGTTGTGGTCACCAGTTTGGGGGTATTTGGGGTCAGTGGAAGCAGGATTAGGCTCGCTAGGATACTGGCACGTGAGGAGTCCGTCTACCATGACTGGATTGTAAGTCACCGGGAACTTGTTCACGTTCTGCATACAGTGGGCCGCCGTCAATAGCCAACTTCTGTTGATAAAGAAGGCCGTACAGCTGCTGGATATCTCGCAGAACTGGTTGGCGTTATATTCAATGCCATCTGCCGCAGTCTTGTGGAATATCTGCTCTTGCCCATTTGGCCACCAAGATACGGACTCGATCTTAACAACAGGGCCCGGACTGGTGCCGGGATGATCCTTGGTAGGGAATGCCCAGGTGTCGGTCTTCCCGCCGCCCTTCACTTTGATCCTCGGTAAGATCGCGCGATCGTCCACCGTTGGTGGATTGCCCGACCATTTAGGATCAGGGCGCTCCTCAAAGCCAGGGTTGCGCCCCGAATACTCATCGTAGCCGCCGGCATAGGATATCGCCTCGTCACAGTTACTGACAGAGGTAAGGCCGATGGACGCTGCAAGGCTCGGGAACCGCACCAACTTGCGGGTCATATCATCGACTGCATAGCGCGATGAGGAGCCGTAGGCGTCCGTGCACTTGAGCACCCTTGTGCCCGGTTGGTCCTTGAGTTCGGGCATAAGCGGCGCGGCCTCTGTGGCACCATCTGGCGTCGAGATGGAGCGTTTGGGCAAAGGATCAGAGATGCAACCAAAGTACAGGGCGACGACGCTACCAATGAACGCGACTAACCACCGGGACTTAGATCCATTATGCATCTGAATTACCACCCTTCTGACACAGTGCCTTTTTATCTTGACACATCACGCCTTGTCAAGAGATATCTTGCTCATTAGAGCCACCGCAGTGCAACACCTTGATATCGCTGGACAATCGCTTGTAGCAAAATCTGCGACTGATCGACCAGACGGTAGTGAGTCAGTTTGAGCAAGCAGCACCGCTTGTGTTCTCCATGGGACTCGCTAGTGTTGGAGTCATGAGTATGCGCGTTTCCGCCGCCATTGCCGCGACTTCGTTGGCCTTGTTAGCCGGAGGCTGCGCCTCCAGCTTCAAAGCCTCGACAGTAGACGGGGCGGTGAAGGCCTGCAATGCCTTCGGATTCGACTTCTACCGCCAGGCTCGAAGAGACCAGGACAACTTTGTGTGCTCGCCCGCCGGGGCAGCCATCGCGCTGACCATGGTCGCTGCGGGCGCGGAAGGTGAAACCCAGAACGAGATGCTGCACACGCTGCACATCGATCCCGCGAACCTCGACGAGACCTATAGATCGTTTGCCGCCATTCTCAACGCACTAACATCGCGCAACGGTAATGACGGTCTGGTGCTGAACGTGGCCGATCGCGTGTGGGTGCAGAAAGACCTCAAGCTGCGGCCGGAGTATGTTTCACGGCTTCGCGACGGTTTTCACGCGCCGCTGGCTAAGGTGGACTTCGCAACTAACCGCGAAGCCGCGCTGTCCGCCATTAACCAATGGTCCTCCGACGAGACCCATGGCCGCATTCCGCAAATCCTCGGCAAGCTTAACCCGGCGGCTCGCATGGTCCTGGCCAATGCCGTCTACATGATGGGTGGGTGGCAGCAGCCGTTCGACGAACGCGCGACCTATGACGGCAAGTTCACCACCGTGGAGGAAGAGACCTCGGTCAAGATGATGAGACAGATCTCGATGTTCCGGTATGCGCAAGTGGGTGGGGCAAAGCTGGTCGAGCTGCCCTACAAGGGTGGTCTGTCGATGATTGTGGTTCTGCCGAGCGACGTTGACGGCCTGGAGAGGATCGAGGACCAGCTGGGCACTTCGCACGCCGGGTGGATCGGAGCTCTGGAATACAAGAAGGTGGATCTGGAGTTGCCCCGCTTCACTGTGGAGACAGAGTTGCCGTTGGTAGGCATGCTGAAAACGATGGGGATCCGTCAGGCTTTCGATCCCAATCACGCGGACTTTTCGGGCGTGACCGAGACTAGGCTGTTCATCGGGGATGCAATCCAGAAGGCTTGGCTCGAAACCAACGAGAAGGGGACGGCGGCTGCGGCGGTAACTGCTTTCGAGATGGATCTCGTGAACCAGTCTCAAGCCTTGGGGCCGCCGCCACCGCCACCGGTCATCTTCCATGCGAACCATCCGTTCTTGTACCTGATCCGCGACGTGAAGAGCGGCGCGATCATCTTCATGGGACGCATGGTAAAGCCAGTCGAGTGAGCGAGCGGCAGGCTGGCAAGCGGGCGGCATCTCGGAGTTGGTTCGTGGGCGGCGTCAGCGGGCGATTCTCCGGCTGAGGATCGCGAAGCTGCGGTAGTATGGCTGTGCTGAGGAAAATCATGCATCGCGCAATCATCGCCGCCATCCCGTATGTCTGTCTCGCCACTGTCCTGCTAAGTGCCTGCCACAGCTCGAGCTCGCAGAGCTCGGGCGAAGGGGGCCATAGCGGGACCGGAGGAGCGGTCCTGGGTGGCTCCGGCGGCAGCGCCACCGGAACGGGAGGTCTCACAGGAGGAACGGCAGGGAGTGGCGGGATCTCCAGCCAGGGTGGTGCACCCTCCACGGGGGGCTCGACAGCCAGCACGGTGGCGGTGGGGACCTGCGATGTCCCAGCCGACGCTCAACCCGAGTCGACGGCCGGCGCGACCGTGGTCGGCGATGGCACGCCTGCGGGCTGCACGGCGGCGGCATTCGAGACTGCCGTGCAAAAAGGCGGAGTCGTCACCTTCAACTGCGGGCACGATCAAGCCACTATCACGCTCGACCATCAAATCAAGCTCCTCAACAACGCGGGGCCTGACGGTCTTGGCCACCGGGTCATCGACGGAGGAAGCAAGGTGGTGCTGAGTGGTGGCGACACGACTAGGCTCCTATATCAGGATGCCTGCGACCAGAGCCTGGGACAGGTTGCTGGCGATTGCACGAGCTCGCCCAATCCGTCGTTGGTCATTCAGAACCTGGCGCTTGCCAATGCCACGGCGGCCTCCGACAGCCTCGGCGGCGGGGCAGTCTACTTGCGCGGCGGCGGCCTCAAGATATTCTTTAGCTCCTTCTGCAACAACATAAGCAATGAGTCCGGGACCCAGTCCGGGGGGGCCATTTATGCAGAACACGCGTATGGGCAGGTCTACATCGTCAATAGCCTTTTCGGCGGAAGCGGTAACTGCGGCAACCTTGCGGCCAATGGTGGCGGCCTCGGCGGAAGCTCGACATCCTTCACTATTCTCAACACCCAGTTGACCTACAATGGCGCAAACAGCTTTGGCGGAATCCCACCGGCTCCGAACACACCTGGGGGCGGCTGCGGCGGCGCCATCTACAGTCATGGAAACGGCATCAATCTGACAATCTGTGGCTCGACGATTTCGAACAACGAAGCAGTCGACAGCGCGGGGGCGGTCTACTTTTCTACCGACGATCTGCTTGGCAATGTCTGGATCGACCGTTCCTTGTTCGCGGTGAACAATTCACGCTACGCCTACACGCCCTCGCCGGGGCGTGCCGAGATCGGCGTCTTCTTGCAGACTGCCACAGCCAACATATCCATCACCAACACGACGTTCAACTGACCACGTGGTTCTGCGGAGTGTCCGGGACCTGATCGCAGCGCTGTGCCCGGCACGCTGACGGCGCTCAGGGGCTAGGCACAATGCCGATCGGTTAGCGCGTAAGTGATCGAAATTGATCAGGAATTCCTGTGGATAACTTCGCTTCTTGCCTTTAGGCAAGAAGCGAAGTCACCATGCATCGATCTTCGATGGAGAAGGTCATGCATCTGGATAGTTCCCTCAAGACGGTAAGCGTATTCACGGCGCCCGAGCAGTTCGAGAGCATCAGGCAGCACATTGACCCTGCGTGGGTGGCCGAGGCTCTGGCGGCGACTGGAACAGCCACGGTGCGAAAGCGACGGCTTCCGGCCGACCAGGTGGTGTGGCTGGTGATTGGAATGGCCATGTTTCGGAAGTGGCCTATTGCGGACTTGGTTGGGAAGCTGAATTTGGTTCTGCCTGGACCACGAGCAACGGTTGTTCCCAGCACGGTCGCTGAGGCTCGGGCGCGCGTTGGTGCCGAGCCGCTGGAACGGATCTTCGAGATGAGCGCTCAGAAGTGGGGCCACGAGAGCGCGCGCAAGCACGCATGGAGAGGCCTGGCGCTCTACGGTGTGGATGGGTCCACGCTTCGCGTGGCAGACTCTCCGGAAAATCGCGCTCATTTCGGTGGAACCCGAGGCGACCGAGGCGACAGTGGCTATCCGCTGGTTCGAATCGCCGCGTTGATGGCGTTGCGTTCGCACATCCTGGTGGCCGCCGAATTCGGCCCCTACGAAGACAGTGAAATCACGCTGAGCGCGTTTCTGTGGCGAGCCGTGCCGGACAATGCGCTGGTGATGGTCGACCGCGGCTTCCTGGCAGCCGGAATCCTGGTGCCGCTGGCTCGCGACGGAAAGAATCGCCATTGGCTGACCCGCGCCAAGTCGACCACAAAATGGCGCGTCGTGGAGCACCTCGGGAAGAACGACGACTTGGTCGAGTTGACGGTTTCGCGCGAGGCGCGAAAGCAGGACCCAAGCTTGCCAGCGACCTATCTGGCGCGTGCGATCACCTACCAGGTGAAGGGATTCCGTCCGCAGATCGTGCTCACCTCGATGCTCGACCCCGACGCCTTTCCTGCTGCCGAGGTCGCCCGCCTTTATCACGAGCGCTGGGAGCTGGAACTGGGCTATGGCGAAATCAAGACCGATATGCTCGACCGTCTCGAAAGCATCCGCTGCCGCAGCGTCGCTGGCGTCGAGCAGGAATTGTGGGGCATTCTTCTCGCATACAACTTGATTCGCCTCGAAATGGAAAGGACTGCCGACGATTTCGGGCTCTCCTGACATCTTCATGGAAGCGCGGGCACCTTGAAGACGGGATGAAGGACAACGCCTGAGCAGCAGAGGAAGATGAAGCCAATGAGGGCTTGAGCGTTGTGGAAGCCATAGGCCCTGCGGGTGATGACCCTGATCTTGCCATTAAGGCCCTCGGTTCTTCCGTTATTGAGCCCTGTGGCGACAATGGCCACGATGCCGTCCAGGTATTTCTTGATGGTCGCGGCGACCTTCTTGAAGGAAGGTAGTCTGGATCGCCTGGCCCAACTGATCCATTCTTCGAGCTTCTGTTTGACGACGTTGACCTGGCGACGACCGAGGATGTCGCAGATGGCGATCTTGAGCAGGTAGCCGCGATAGAGTCGGGCATTGGTCTTCGGGAGGGTCGACAGCCTCTCAGACTCGGCCCTGGATAGGTTCCACGGATTCTTGAGCAGAAGGTACTTGGTCTTCTTCAGTTGCCCGCGTTCGTCGGTGTCCTCCAGGAGTCGGACCTCCGCACGCCGGAGCTCGTCGAGTGCTTCCTGCACGAGTCTCTGAACGTGGAAGCGGTCGAAGACGATCTGCGCTTGTGGCGCTCGCGAGGTGACCGCGTCGATGTAGGCCGCGGACATGTCGATGGTGACGGTCTTGAGCTTGCTAGTTCGTTCCGGGCCGAGAGCGTCGAAGAAGCAGCCGAGCGTCGCAGCGTTCTTGCCCTCGTGTGCCCAGACGACCCGCTGCGAGACGTGGTCGACAACGACGGTGACGTACTCATGGTGCCGCCGGTACGACAACTCGTCGACGCCGATGTGTTCGAGGTCCTCGAGGAGAAGGCTAGGATCTCGGTGCCGCGGCACCACCCGCTGGATGATGGCGCCGACGGTGCGCCACGCGATGCGCATGGTTTCGGCCACCATCGTCTGGCTTGCTTGTTGGGCCAGATAGGCCACATGGTCCTCGAAGTCACGCGTGAAGCCGACCTTCGGCTCGGCCCAAGGGACCATCTCGATGACCACGCCGCACCGAGGACAGTCAACCCTGCGCAGGGTGTAGCGCAGAAGAACCTCCATCCCGCACGCGTCCAGATGCCGCCAGTTCCGAGCCCGAGCATCGAACACGTCATGGACCCGACATCCGCAGCCTGAGCAGTAGGGAACGGTCGTCGTTGGCGCCACGTGCACCAATATGCCAAGCAGATCGAATTCGACCGCCAGGACACGGGTATGTGGAAATTGGAGTAGGTTTCGGAATAGGGTGGTTGCGCGCATGGGCTCCTGGGCTTGTGGGTTCTAGACAAGCCACACGATACCCCAGGTGCCCGTGCGCACTTCGTCTCCACCTCACCCGAAACTCATGCCGCCCACATCTCCGTCGACGACGTGCGTCGCACCTACGAGATCTCCCCTTACGAAGATGTCAGGAGAGCCCGATTTCGGCGTCGAGCCCACGCGCATCAGCTTCGTCACGTCACTTCGGATCATCTGTGACACCTGGTCATGGTGTGCGCTCGCCTCGCCCGGCGCTTTGCCTACTCGCCTCAAGACCATGCGAGAGCTCTTCACCAGCCTTGTTCTCCCAGAGCGGCGCACGGCCCGCAGATATCCACGGGCCGTGAAGATCAAAATGAGCAATTTCCCGAGAAAACGGCCATCAAATGCTTAACCGACTGGCATTGGGGCTAGGCAGCGGCAACACGAAGGTTCCGAGCGGCATATAGTCAAGACCGCTGCAGGCCATGAAGTCGTGGTGACACCCCTGGTCGACCTCACATCTCAGGCAACCGTTACCGGCCAGTCTGGGCGTCGGGCACTCATACTGGCCCGGGCACTTCGTTCTCGAGCAAGCTACGAAGCGGGCGTAGCAATCGGCGCATGCCAACGGCAGGCCTGTCGCATCGGCCACGCACTGGGCGGCGCATGCGTCAGCACCGGAGCAGCTCGCATCGCACGTCGCGGACGGAGAACCGGCTGCGCCGCTATCGACGATGGGACAACTGGTCGCCGACTGACAAGCACCCGCCCCTGTCGTGCAGCTTGGCACCGCGATGGACTGAATGACCACGCCGTGATCCGCCAGGTAGTACTTGGCGACCAGCAGCGTGTTCGAGGCTACATCGACGAGCTCGTCTGTCATGAGGACGAACTGCGCGACACTGTAGGGTCCCACCGTGGTGTCGTATTGATAAGGCTCGGTGAATTCGTCCCAGAGATTGTTCCCTTGGGTATAAATGCTGTACCCGCGATCGTGGGAAGAATCGTTGGCGGATTCGAACTCGAACATCAGGATGGCCTTTCCAGTCGTGCCGGTTCCCTCGGGAGCATCTTCGAGCGTGGCGACGCCGGTGTCGAAATTGTAGTAAAGGAGCGCGCCTTGCGACGTTGCGGACGAGCCGGGCAGCGGTGTCGTGCCGAACTTGAGCCCACACGGAGCCGTACAAGATCCCGTCATCAGTGTGACGGCTCCGCCGGCGCCTGTGCCGCCCGTGCCCGCGGTACCGGACGAGTCGCCGGCGCTCCCACTCACCCCGCTGCGCCGCCGCTTGCGCCCCCACTGCCGGACGCTCCACCCAGATGCCCTCCCTCTCCCGTGCTTGCACCTGCGGCTCCTGCGCTTCCACCTGCGCCGGCCAAGCTTCCACTTCTCCCGCCGCTTGCCATCGAGCCCGCACCTCCGCCGGTGCCACCGCTACCGCCGCTGCTGGTGCCACCGCTGCCGACTCTGCCTGCGCTTCCGCCCAGGGCTGTCCCGCCTGCCCCTCCTCCGCTGTCCCCACCACCGCTGCCTCCAAAGGCGCCGCCCCCGGTGCCTGGATTGCTCCCGCCGCTACCCAAGATGCCCCCGGTCCCAGGAATGGCGCTGCCGGTCCCCGACGCACCTCCGGTCACCTGAGCTCCGCCCGTGCCACTGCTGCCTCCGCCAGCCGTTGCGGCTGAGTCGCCTTTCGCGTCCGTTCCACCGGCCCCGCTCGGGTGGAGACTGCCCCCGCAGGCCTGCGCCAACCCCAACACAAGAACAAAGGACAGCCACTTTTCCGAATTGCCCGCCTTCATCATTATGGCGCAAGGGTAACAGCGTCAGCGACCGATCAGCGAGCGAAAACCGCGAGCGCCACGTCGCCACGCGCCAACGCCAGCCGGGAACCAGACCCCTTCATGGGGGCACGTCGAGATTGTTGAGGATGGTGCCTATTGGGCGCGGAATGTCGGCGTGATCGTCGGCGGCAAGAGCAGCCCAGCCAGGCCGCAGGATGCGGATGTAGACCTTTAATAGAAGAAGGCGACGTTGAGGCCATAGGAGGTCACGACATAGCGCCGGGTGCCCGGGATGCGGGCGATGAGGCCGTGGAGGCGGAGCCGGCGCAAGTCGACCTAGGCATCTTTCGGGAACGGCTGCGCTATAGTCGTCGGCCATGTCGCCCGCCGTCTTCGCAGTACTCGTGCTTGCCGCTTCCGCCACGACCAAGACGCGCACGGAGGCCGGCGACTTCGGGAAGGCTCTGTCCGCGTTCCGGGCTGGTGATTACGAGGAATCCGCGCGCGCCCTACCCGGGCTCGGCGATGCCCTGCCCAAGAACAAGGACTACTACCTCTATTTTCTGGGCGAAAGTCAGTTCTATGCCGGCGCCTACGCCAAGGCTCGTGCGGCCTTTTCGGAGCTGGGCAAGCAGCGCGATTCGCGTTTCGCCGCAGCGGCGCCGGCACGGGTCGCCGATTGCCTGTGGATGGAGGGCAAGCACGAGGAGGCGGCCGTTGCCTATCGCAAGCTCCTCGGCGGCAAACCTGCGTTCGATCAGGCGGTGGCGCGTTTTCGCATGGCGGAGGCACAAGCCGAGGCGGCACCGTACGCCAAGGACGCCAGATCGGCGACGGACGCGGCGGCGCGTGCCTTCATGCAGGTTCACGTGGATTTTCCCGCGCACCCGCTCGGCGACGAGGCCGGCAGGCGCGCCGCACTGCTGGCGCCAGCGACCGCGGACAAATCGGTGGCCAGCGAGCCATCGCCGAGCGAGCGTCTGCAGCGGGCAGCCACGCTGTCCAAGGGCCGTCACTTCCAGGAGGCCCTCGACGAGCTTGCGCGCTTGCCCGCTTCCCTGCCCCAAGACCTGGCCGTCGAGCGCGATCTGGCGATGGGCATGGCCAAGTACCACGCGCGTCGCGACTACGCCCAAGCGGCGGCACTTCTCCTCGGCGTGGCACCCAAGCTCCCTGGAGAGAAGGCGGCCTTCGCCACGTTCCACGGCGCGCGCGCCTTGTCGCGCATCGACCGCGACGACGAGGCCATCGCCAATTATCGAACCGTGGTCGCGAGCTATCCCAATTCCAGCTGGGCTGCCGAGGCGCAGTTCCGCTCGGGCTGGCTGGAAATCAACCGTGGACATTTTCGCGAGGCCTTGCCGGGTCTGCGCGAGACCTTGCAGCGTTACCCCAAGAGCGCTTTCGCCGACGACGCCGCCTGGTATCTCGCCTTCGCGTACTACTTGCTTGGCGATTCGGCGCAAGCCTTGCAGGCCATCACCACCTATGCCGAGATCGCCGGGCGACGCAACGAGGAGGCGGCCCTGCGCGCACGCTACTGGCGCGCGCGCATCCTCGCGCAAGCCGGACGGCAAGACGAAGCGCGGGCCCTCCTGCGCGAGTGCGTGAGCCGAGCCCCATACCATTACTACGGCCTGCTGGCGCGGGCGCGGCTGCGCGAGCTCGGCGAATCGTTGCCCTGGCCGCAACTAACCGGCCGGGCGGTCGGGCCCGCGTCCTTGCGCGATCCCGTGGTCGCGCGCGCTCTCGAGCTCGAGCGCGTGGGGCTCAAAATCGAAGCAGGCGCCGAGCTCGAGCGCAACGAATCGGGGGTTCTCAAGCGCAACGGCAAGGGACACGCGCTGCCCTTCCTGCTAGCCACCTACGCGCGCCTCCTGGCATTCCACCGCGCCTTCAAGCTTGCGGAGTCATCCGGCGAGGCCGCGCTGGGCGACGGCGCGCGCCTCTTTTGGGAGGCCGCCTATCCGCGCGCCTATCGCGACGCCGCCCGAGATTACGGCAAGGAGTTCGGTAGCCCCGAGCTGTTCATCTACGCCATCATGAGAAAGGAATCGACGTACCTGCCCTTCGCGGTTTCGGGGTCGGACGCGCGCGGCCTGTTGCAACTGATTCCCACCACCGCCGCCGAGGTGGCCAAGAATCTCGTGCTCGCATCCTATGCCGACGAGCTCTTCGATCCCGACACCAACCTGCACCTTGGCGTCGCCTACCTGGGCAATCTTCTCCGTCGCTTCCAGGGCCAGGAGGCCCTTGCCGCTGGCGCCTACAATGCCGGCGCGCACGCGATGATGCGTTGGTGCGACCAGTGGGCCGGCCGACCTCTCGACGAATTCGTCGAGCTCATCACCTACGACCAGGCCCGCGAATACATCAAGCGCGTCCTCGGTATCTACGCCCGCTACCGCCAGCTCTACGCCCAACCGTTGAATCTGTCGCTCACCGTGAACACGCACTACGCGAAAGACGGCTCCGACTTCTAGAGCACCGAACGGTTTGAAACCCGACCAATTTCCGGATTCTAACCACAGAGGACACAGAGAGCACGGAGACGGATGAGAAATGAAGGGTTCGGATCGAGATCCGGAGAACCCTTCATTCTGCGGGCCGCTGTGTCCTCGGTGGTGACCTACCTCTCGAAGATGATGGAAAACCCTCCCCCAATAGTAAAGGGCCCGGGACCTTCTTGCGAAGTCCCCGAGCCCTTTTCGTTCGTCGCACCTAGGGGTGCGTTTTTCGACTACTTCTTGGTCTTGCCGATGAGCGTGAACTCGGTGCGGCGGTTCTTGGCCTTGTCAGCCTTGGTCTTGTTGGACGTGAGAGGCTTGTCCATGCCGTAGCCCACAGCGGTCAGGCGGTCGGCGGAAATACCCTTGCTGATCAGGTAATTCATCACCGACTCGGCCCGCTTCTGCGACAGCTCCATGTTGTATTCGGCCTTTCCGACGTTGTCGGTGTGCCCGCCGACTTCCAGCCTCACGTCGGGGTAGTCGTTCAGCACCTGCACGGCCTTGTCGAGCACCTTGTGCGAGCCCTTGGTGATCTCCGCGGAGCCTGTCTTGAAGTTGATGCCCTGGATGACACCCGTGAACTTCTTGACTGCCTCGGGCACCTCGTCGGGACAGCCATCCTCATCCTGGTATCCATTGAACGTCTCGGGCTCGTTCGGACACTTGTCGTCCTTGTCGAGGATGCCGTCGCCGTCGTTGTCCGGATCGGGGCAGCCGTCCTCGTCCTGGAAGCCATCCTTGTCCTCGGGCTCGTTCGGGCACTTGTCGTCCTTGTCGAGGATGCCGTCACCGTCGTTGTCCGGATCGGGGCAACCGTCCTCGTCCTGGAAGCCATCCTTGTCCTCGGGCTCGGTCGGACACTTGTCGAGGTTGTCAGGAATACCATCGCCATCGGTGTCCTTGACCACGGGCGGGGCTGGCGGGGGGGGCGGCGGCGGTGGCGGTGGCGGGGTCGCCGCGCCGAAGCCTACGTATCCGCTCAGCAGCACTTCCCAGTCGGGTCCGCCGTAGCCGGTCTCGCTGCCGACCGTGGCGATCTTGTGGGCGATTGCGGCCGGGGCCATGACTCGGCCGTCGAGACGCAAACCAAACATGTCGTTGATCGGGACCTTGGCGCCAATGCCGATGTGAAAAAAGCCGTCGGTGTCGCGCGAGCGCGGATAGTACTGCCCGTCGTCCGCGTTGTAGGTGCCCGGAAACGCACTGAGCGCGCCGTAACCAACCAAGGCGAACGGACGAACGTAGCCCTCGTGGATGAACGTGCCGATGATCTGGGCTCGGTAGCCGAGGATGATGTCGCGGGTCGAGTTGTTGCGCGTGCGGGTCGGGGAAATCGAGCCTTCGCCTTCGAACCCAATCCACTCGTTCAGGTTGTAGGCAAGGCGCAGACCAAAGACCCCACCCGTGTCGGGGGAAGTCCCCGTGCTGTCGCCTACGTCTCGGCTGAGCCCGTGATCCTTGTTGTAGAAATGGACGCCGCCGAACACGCCAACTTCGAAGGGATTGACTTGCGGGGCAGGCCCCTCAGCTTCCGCGGCATGGGCGACAATCGCGCCCGAAAACGTAGATGCCAGGGAAACGGCGAGGAAGTATGCCACTCCGGAACCTCGGTTTCTCCTCATGTGCTCTCCTTGTGGTTGTGGACAGGGGTCGCATACTACCGCAAGAAGCCACCGTGCAACAGGACAAGTCCTAGGACCCGGATTCGGGTCACCGTCGGGGACAGCCCCAGCCCACCGCTGGAGGGTCAGCCCACGGCCGCGTGGCGCTGGCGCAGCGAAGCGCGCAGCTCGCTTACCACCACATCGCAGACGACGGTTTCAATCTTTTCGCGCGCCTCCGCGGGCAGGCCTTCGAACGCCACGCACATCAGAATACTGCCCTGTTTGGGCAGGTTCTTCACCACCTGGCAACGCCCGACGATGACAGCCCCGCCACCGATCTTGAGCCGCATCCACAGCACCGTCCCGTCGGCTGGCGCTTCCGCCACCAAGGCGGATAGCCCGCTCGTGCTGACGTCGCTGGTGATGGCGGTCACGGCGCCCGATGGAAGGCCGAATTCGATTTGGTACGCGCGTGCCACGCGAAGAGCGCCTCGCGCGGCCGCTCCCGGCTCGATGGCCAGACGCTGGGCCATGAGCAAGGCCGAGCAAAGCTCGCGACGGCCCTGCATGTAGGCCCCGCTTGTCTCCGCCGGCAGAGAGCCCTTCTTGAAGCCGTCGTGCCACTCGCAGAACTGGGTAAGCCATTCGTTTAGGTTCGCTTGGGCCATGGGTGCTGTTCCTGGTTGAAGTCATTCCATTCGTGGCAACCGATCGCTCGGCAGATAGGCCCCGGTACTTTACTTGCGTCGGGATCCGCTCCGGCCGACACCGGATCGACCACACCGATCCTGGGAATGGCACCGGCGGGCGTGGTACCCTGGGCACGTGGCGAAGCAGCAACGCTTACCCGCACCACCGCCGGCCCTGGCCGGGCGCCAACGAATCCTGGCCCTGCCTGCACAGGGCAATGGTGCATGGACCTGAAGGAGCTGCCCGCCCGCCCGTTCGCGCGCCATCCCTGGGAAATCGTGCGCGCGGATTTCCTCATTCGCCGCCTGCGCAGGCGCGTGACCGGCCATGGGCTTTCGGCCCTCGACATCGGATCGGGCGACGGATATCTCGCTCGGCGGCTGCTGGCGGACCTGCCGGCGGTGGCGCGGCTTACCTGCTTCGATCCGGGTTACGACGCCAGCTGGGTACGAGAGAAGTCCTCCCGCGATGCGCGCTTGTCCTTCACCGCACACAAACCCACGGCAAAGCACGATCTCGTCCTGATGCTCGATGTGCTCGAGCACGTCGAGGACGATGTGGCGACCCTGCGCGAGGCGGCCGCGACCCTGCTCGAGACCGGAGGCTGGATGCTCCTCAGCGTGCCGGCTATCCAGGCGCTCTTCTCGCGCCACGACAGGCTCCTCGGCCACCGGCGACGGTACGCACCCGCCCGGTTGTGCGACCTGGCCAAGAACGCGGGGCTTGCCATCGTCGATCACGGCGCGCTCTTCGCCAGCCTGCTCTTGCCCCGCGCTGCCGCCAAGCTGGGCGAGGTGTTGGCGAACGAGAATTCCGTCCACGTCGTCCATGAGCCGTCGCACATCGAAACCTCCCTGGGGGCCTGGAAACACGGACGGGTCGTCACCGCAGCGGTGACGGCGGTGCTTTCCCTGGATGCGCACTGCTCGAGCATCGCCTCGCGGTTTCGCCTTCCTTTCGCGGGTCTTTCAACCTGGGTGCTGGCCCAACGCCGATGACCACCGACCACGCCGACCGGACCGAACGAACCGATCGCATCGCGTGGGTCGTCCCGTGCTTCGAGGAGGCCGGACGCATCGATGGCCCGGCCTTTCTCGCCTTCTTGGACGAAAACGCGCCGGCATCCCTGATCTTCGTCGACGATGGCTCCCGGGACGAGACCCCGGCTTGCCTGCGCGCCATCGCCGAACAGCGGCCCGCCCAAATCGAAGTCATCGCCCTGCCCGAGAATTCAGGCAAGGCCGAGGCCGTGCGCCAGGGCATGCTGCGCGCCCTTTCCCAGAGTAGCCCGATCGTCGGATTCGTCGACGCCGATCTCGCGACCCCGCCGCGCGAGCTGCTTCGCCTGGCCGCCATCATGCGCGCGGGCGCGTACGACATCTTGATGGGCTCGCGCGTTCAGCTCCTGGGCCGCACCATCGAGCGCAAGCATGCACGCCACTACCTCGGCCGCATATTCGCGACGTGTGCCAGCCTCAGCCTCAACCTGCCGGTTTACGACACCCAGTGCGGGGCCAAGCTCTTCCTCCGCACCGATGCCCTGGCGGCGGCACTCGACCAGCCATTCATTTCGCGCTGGGTCTTCGATGTCGAGCTGCTCGCGCGCCTGCTACGCCCACGCGCCGGAATCGCGGGTATCTCCGAAAGCAGGATTCGCGAGGAGCCTCTGCTGGCGTGGACCGACGTCCCAGGGTCCAAGCTGCGCCCGGCGGCGGCGCTGCGTTCCGGGCTCGATTTGCTTCGTATCGGCGTGAAGCTGCGACTGTTCTAGGCGCGGCAAAATCGACGATCTGACGATCAATGGTCGCCCGAGTTTCTGTTATGGTTAGCCCTTTCGATGACGCTCTCAGATCAACTACTCGCCACGGGGCGAAAACTACTCATCAACAACTATGGTCGCGCGCCCATTGTCATGTCGCGGGGCGAAGGTTGCGTGCTGTGGGATGTCGACGGCCGCCGTTTCCTCGACATGACCGCCGGCATCGCGGTGTGCATCCTCGGGCACGGCCACCAGGGCCTGGCGGAGGCCATCGCCCTGCAGGCGGCGCGGCTGCACCACACCTCGAACCTGTATTTCATCGAGACGCAGATTCGTCTGGCCGAGGCCCTGTCCAAGCGCGCCTTTGCCGGCAAGATGTTCTTCTGCAACTCGGGTGCCGAGGCCAACGAGGCGGCGCTCAAGTTGGCGCGGCGCTACCAGGCCGTGGTGCGCGGCAAGCCCCAGCGGGTCGAATTCATCTCTTTCGAGAACAGCTTTCACGGCCGCACCATGGGCGCGCTCTCGGTGACCGGCCAAGCCAAGTACAGGCAAGGCTTCGGCCCCATGGTGGGCGACGTTCGCTTCATCCCGTTCGGCGACGCCGAGGCCGCGCGTCTGGCCATCAGCGACCGCACCTGCGCGGTCATCGCCGAGCCCATCCAGGCCGAGGGCGGCATCAACCTGCCGCCGCCCGGCTATTTGCAAGAGCTGCGCCGGCTGTGCAGCGAGCGGGGGGCCCTGCTCATCTTCGACGAGATTCAAACCGGCGTGGGCCGCACCGGAACGTTCTATGCCTTCGAGCGCGAGGCCATGGTGCCCGACATCGTCACCCTGGCCAAGGGCCTGGCAGGTGGCGTACCCATGGGCGCCATGCTGGCCAGCGACGAGGTCGAACGCGCCTTCGAGCCCGGCACCCATGCCTCCACCTTCGGCGGCAACCCCCTGGCATGCGCCGCCGCCCTTTACATCCAGCAGGCCATCGACGAGCAAGGCCTGCTTGCCCAGTGCAAGGAAATGGGAGCGCACCTGGGCTCGGCGCTGTCGCGCTTGGCCGAGCGGCGTCGGCCGAAGACGCGGGGAACGCGCGGCCGGGGACTGCTGCAGGGCCTGGTGCTCGACGGTGAAGCCGCCCCGGTGGTGCAGAAGGCACGCGACCGCGGGCTGCTGCTGTCCGTGGCGGGCGGGCAGGTGGTGCGTTTTGCTCCGCCCCTGGTGGTGGGCAAAGACGAGATTGACGAGGCCGTGGCCATCCTGGACGAGGTGCTGGTCGAAGGCTAGCGAAGCCAAGGTGAGAGCAAGCGAGAGACAAGAGCGAGAGAACAAGAGACCATGGACAAGAAACGCGATTTTCTGAGCCTATTTGACGTCAGCGACGTGGAGCTGGCCATGCTCATCCGACGCGCGGAGGAGCTGCGCTTCCTCCGCCAGATGCGCGAGCCGCATGCGACGCGGCCGGGGCGCATGCTGGCGCTCATCTTCGAGAAGGCCTCGACCCGAACCCGCGTGAGCTTCGAAGTGGCCATCGAGGAGCTGGGCGGGCACGCGGTGATCATCGGCCGCAACGATTCGCAACTTGGTCGAGGCGAACCCATCAAGGACACCGCGCGGGTGATGGCACGCTACTGCCACGGCATCATGGTGCGCACCTTCGCGCACGAGGGCGCGCAAGAGCTGGCCAAGTATGCGTCGGTTCCGGTGATCAACGGCCTGACCGATCTGCTGCATCCCTGCCAAGTGCTGGCCGATCTGCAAACGGTGTACGCCCATGTTGCAGGCCGCACTCCCGCGGGCCAGGCGCCCGACGTGCTGTCGGTTCTGCGCAGCGTGCGCTACGCGTGGGTCGGGGATGGCAACAACATGGCCAACACGTGGGTCGAGGCGGCCGGGCTGCTCGGGCTCGACCTCGCGCTGGCCTGTCCCAAGAATTACGAGCCGAGCACCGACGTTTTGGCCCGGGCCAGGGGCACCGGCAAGGGCAGGATCCACCTCACGCAAGATCCGCGCGAGGCCGTGGCCAGCCGCCACATCCTCTCCACCGACGTGTTCGCGTCCATGGGCAAGGAGACCGAGGTCGAGGCGCGGCGGAAGGCCTTCGTCGGGTACTGCCTGGATCGTAAACTGGTCGGCGCCGCGGACGCCCAGGCCATCGTGCTGCACTGCCTTCCCGCACACCGGGGCGAGGAAATCACCGACGAGGTCATCGAGGGGCCCGCCAGCGTCGTTTGGCAGGAGGCGGAGAATCGGCTGCACGCGCAGAAAGCCCTGCTCGAGTGGCTGCTGCCCTAGCTTGGGATCACGATAGGGGCGCCTATGGCAACACGCGATGAAATCTCCGGGCTCGGGGCCAAGAGCGACAAGCCGCGACTCAATTCCGACCTCGATTTCACCCAGCTCAAGCTCACCCCCACCGAAGGATTCATCCTCTCGCGCATCGACGGCCGCGCCAGCTACGACGAGGTCTGCCGCATGTCCTCGCTCGGCCGGGAAGAGACGCTGGCGATCCTGCGCAAGCTGAAGACGGAAAAGCTCATCCTGGGCCCGGGCGAAACCGCCCCCCCGCGCAGACCCCAGCGCTCGCTGCGCTCGACGAACCCGGATTTTCACCCCAAGACCCCTCCGCCCGTCGTGGTCACGGACGATATGTTGCGCCAGGCGCAAGAACGAGCCGGGGGCAAATCCGGCGAGGCCGAAATCGGACAGGTCTCCATGCTGGAGCGTTTGGACGATGGCGGCCCCGTGGATCCCAGCGAGCTCGTCGAAGGACCCGATCTCTCGGAGGAGACCAAGAAGCGCCTCATCCGCTTGCACCGGCGCATGCGCAAACTGGCGCCGCACGAGCTGCTCGGGGTCGCCAAGGACGCGGACAGCGCCGCCATCAAGCGCGCCTTCGGGGCCGCCTCGAAGGAACTGCACCCCGACCGCTACTTCGGCAAAGACTTGGGAAAGTTTCGCGAAAAGTTGGCCAAGATCTTCAACCGCATCACCGAGGCCGTGCAGGAGCTGGAAAAAGCGCGCAAGCCCAAGAAGTAGAGAGCGCAGAGAAGAGCATCCGGAAGAAGAGGGAACACAGAAGCAGGGAGAGCACAGAGAAAACGCGGAAATAGAAGGTTGTGTTCCGTTGACTCAATCGGAGGGATGACGGGTGGCCTCGGACGTAGACGGCCTACCGTGGCCGTGGACGTGGACGGGGACGGCTTGCCGTATCCGTAGGCGTCTTCGCCGTCCTGGCCGACGGCCATGACAATCGGCCAGGGCCACGACCTTCTGCGGCTATCGCGGAAAGCTCTGCGCCCTCTCCTGTTACCCTCTGTGCCCTCTCCCGATACCGTGGTAGTCGAGCCCGGCGGCACGCACTTCGGAGGGCTCCCAGATGTTGCGTCCGTCGAACAGTGCCTTGCCGCGCATGAGGCCGGCCAGGCGCTTGAAGTTGGGACGGCGGTAGTCGCGCCACTCGGTGACCAGTGCAAGCGCGTCCGCGCCCTCGGCACAGTCGTAATTCGAGGCCGCGAAGCGTACCCGCTGGCCCAGCAGTTTTTGGGCGGCGGAAATGGCCACCGGATCGGTCGCCACGACCTCGGCTCCCGCGGCCAGGAGATCCTCGGCCAGCACCAGGGCCGCTGCCTCGCGCAGATCGTCGGTGCCTGGCTTGAACGCGAGCCCCCACAGGGCGATGCGCTTGCCGGCGAGGTCGCCGTGAAAGAAGCGCAGGATGTCCGCAGACAGCCGGTGTTTCTGCCTCTCGTTCACGGCCACCACGGCTTGGAGGACACGCAGGGGTACGCCCGCCTCGTCCCCGGTACTGATGGCCGCGCGCAGATCCTTGGGGAAGCAACTGCCACCGAACCCGACCCCCGCGTACAGGAACTTGGTTCCGATGCGCGCGTCCGACCCCATGCCTTTGCGCACGCACTCGATGTCCGCCCCGACGGCATCGCAGAGATTGGCCAGGTCGTTCATGAACGAGATGCGCGTGGCCAGCATGGAATTGGCGGCGTACTTGGTCAGCTCGGCCGAGCGACGGTCCATGACCAGCATGCGATCGCTCGAGCGCGTGAAGGGCGCATAGAGCGCCTGCAGCGCGGCGATGGCGCGCGCGTCGCTGGTGCCCACGACGATCCGGTCGGGCTTCATGAAGTCACCCACCGCATCGCCCTCCTTCAGGAACTCGGGGTTGGAAACCACCGCGAGCTCGCACCGGGCGTGCTTGCGCGCGATGTCTTCGATTCGGTCTCCCGTGCCCACCGGCACCGTGGACTTGGTCACGATGACGGTGAAGCCGGTAAGAGAGCGCGCGACAGTCTCGGCGGCCGCAAAGGTGTGGCTGAGATCGGCCGAGCCGTCGGCCAGTGGCGGCGTGCCCACGGCCAAGAAGACCACTGCGCTTCCGGCCACGGCGGCGGGAACGTCGGTGGTGAAGGACAAGCGCCCTTCCCGGACGTTGTGCGCGATGAGCTTTTCCAGCCCTGGCTCGTAGATTGGAATCTCGCCGCGCCCGAGCATGGCGATCTTGGCGGCGTCGATATCCGCGCACACAACGTCGCTGCCCATGTCGGCGAAGCCGGCCCCTGCAACCAGACCGACGTAGCCGGTCCCAATAACGGCGATTTTCATGACGGTGCGAAAGCTAACACGCAACACGCCATTTCGTCACACGGCACTTTCCAAGGGGGTAGAATGCGTCGCGCGGCCGTCATGGTGGACATCTTCCAAATCGAGAAGCTTCTCACCCAAACCGGGCTAGGGCTGTCCTCCGTGTTCGAGATCCTCCCGGACATGGTGTTCGTGGTCGATCCAGACGAGCGCGTCTTGTTCGTGAATCAGGTTGCGGCGCGCGCCATGGGCGGGAGAGCCGAGGACCTCGTGGGACGCACGCAGAGCGATCTCTTTCCCCACGACCTGGCCGTCCGTCACAGCCTGGCCATCCAGCACGTCTTTCATACCGGGGAAACCGTCGTCACCGAGGACCAGCAAGATCTAAGCGTCAACAGGGTTTGGATCGATACCCGTCTGGTGCCGTTTCGCGATCCCTCGGGCAATATCGCCGCCGTGGTCGGTATCGTCCGTGATGTCAGCGAACGCCGCCGGGTCCAGGAGACCCTGGCACTGCGCGAGGCCTACTTGCGCAGCATGCTCGACAACCTGCCCTACCTGGCCTGGCTGAAGAACACCGAGGGAAAATTCCAGGTTGTCAACGAGCCCTTCGCGAAGGCGGCCGGGAAGGCGCACCCGTCGGAGCTGCTGGGGCTCGACGACTTCGCCATTTGGCCGCAGGAGCTTGCAGCAGCGTACGTCGCCGACGACCAGGAGGTCATACGAACCCGGCAGCAGAAGCTGGTCGAGGAACAAATCTCGGACCGTGGTGTCCTGCGCTGGGTCGAGACCTTCAAGTCGCCGGTCTTCGACGCCGCGGGAAAGGTGATCGGAACCACCGGCCTGGGCCACGACATCACCCAACGACGGCAGCTTCAGGAGGAACAGCGCCGGTCGCGCGAGCAGCTGCGCGCCCTGGCCGCCCACGTGGAATCGGTGCGCGAACAAGAGCGCGTGCGCATCGCCCGCGAGATCCACGACGAGCTCGGCCAGTCGCTGACCTGTATGGGGATGGACCTGGCCTTTCTCGACAGGCAAATCGATCCCGAAAACAAGGACGCGGCGGCGCGCGTGGCCGCCCTGGTCGAGCTGGTCAAGGACACCATCCGCTGTGTGCGCCGCATTTCCTCCGAGCTGCGCCCGAGCATCCTCGACGATCTGGGTCTCGGCGCGGCCATCGAATGGCTGGCCCACGATTTCGAATCGCGCACGCAGATCCCGTGCACGGTCGACGTGCCCGAAGACCTCTCGCTGCCGTTCGATCTGGCCACGCCGCTCTTTCGCGTGTGCCAGGAAGCCCTGACCAACGTCACCCGCCACGCCAGCGCGACCAGCGTTTCCATCCGGCTCGCCTGCTCGTCCGAGCATATCTCGCTTTCCATCAAGGACAACGGACGCGGCATCACCGAAGAAGAGATCAAACGCTACGGCTCTCTCGGATTGCTCGGCATGAAGGAGCGCATTGCCATCCTGGGCGGAACCCTGGACGTGGAAGGCAAGCCGGGCATGGGCACGTCCCTCGCCATCCAAATCCCGCTGAGCCCGAACCCGAGCAGCTAGCGTTCAGCGCGCAACCATCGCCTTGATCACCGCAACCGTGACCATACCCATGCCTGCGAGGCACACGAAGAAGCCGGCTGCGCCCAGACGAAACCAGGGCAATACCTCGCGCAGTCCCTGGTCATCGAGCAGACGATGCCGCGATACGGGCGACCACAACCAGCCGTGCTTGCTCGCGCCCAAACGCTCGAGCGCCCGACGCAGGGCCAGGTGGTAAACGATTCCCGCGCCGCCCCCGCCCAGAAGCCCGACCAGCGCCAATCCGGCCCCAAGGGTGAGCTGCAGCTCGACCCCCAGCGTGCCGAGCAGGACCAGGTACACGAGCAGGACGGATGCAATGGCGGCTTCAAACACGTTGGCCCGGAAATGCGGTCAACCTTCAGTCTTCGCGCAGCCCATGCTTGCGCAGAGTCTCGCCAGGTGCTTGCGGTCGGGGTGGGCGTCGCAGAGCCGGGCTCGTGGCGCCGACGATTCGAACCGCCCTCCTCCCCCCGCGCGCGGGACGGCCGGTCCGATGTAGAAGCGAACGAAGGCGAATCCGAGCAACACGGCAAGAACGAGCAGGAGCAGCAACCACAGCCCACGCCGCGAGCGCTTGATGGCCGCGACGCCGCCGGCGCGCCTCGAAAGGTGGAAGCGCAGGAACCTGAAGGGCAGACGAGGAACCTGGACCGCCCGGTTCAGCATGGGCACGGCAGGAGGCAGCGGTGCGGGCGGCGGCGGCGTGACCTGCTCTTCTTCTCTACTTCGGTTCGTGGCGGCCGCCATCCCGCCCGATGATGGTGCCGGCATCTGCCCCGACGACCGCGCGGACGAAACGGCCGGCATCCGACTCGACGAGCCGCTGCTGGCCGACGGCAGGGAGGCCGAGGCGCGCGCCGGTGGCGTGGCCAGATCCTCGATGTCCGGATCGTTGCCGGATCGACCGGCCGAGCCGGGCTCGACCAGGGAATCCACCTCGTGGCCGGCCAGCGCGCTCTGCGCCCGGGCCGCCTGGACGCTACGCGCATGGGTCGGATCGCGCTGATCGGAGAGCCAGTGCTCCGGATCGGAACCCATGATCTCACGCAACTCGGCGGCCAGCTCCGGCGCCGAGTAGAGCAGGCGATGCTCGATGGCCACCTGCCGCAAGGCCGTAGCGAAGGACTCCGCGTCCGGGTAGCGGGCGGTCCGATCGATGGCCAGCGCGCGGTCGAGCACGGGCTGCAGGCCGGCAGGCAGCCCCGGGCACTTGACGGCAAGCAACGGAATCGCCTGGGCGTAAATCTTGTCCGGTGGCGTGTTCAAATCGCCGGTGTAGATGCGCTCGCCGATGAGCGTCTCGTAGATGCTTACGCCGAGCGAAAACAGGTCGCTGCGTGCGTCGATGGGCTGGTTGCGCGCCATTTCGGGCGACATGTAGCCGACCTTGCCCCGAACCCGATAGAAGACCGACGAATAGGTCACCGCCTTGGCGATGCCGAAATCGGACAGCTTCACCTCGCCTTCGCCGGAGCAGAGGATGTTGGACGGCGACAGATCGCGGTGAATGATGCCGAGCGGTTCGCCCGTGGGTGAGCGACGGCTGTGGGCGTACGCAAGTCCGTTCAGGATCTCGATGGCCACGTGCAAAATGGCCTGCACCGTCAAGGGTTTGCGCCGACGCGCGCGCCAGGCGATGGTGCGCAGATCCGCCCCGCGCACGTACTCCATGACGATGAACAAGCGGTCGTTCGAGTTCACCAGATCGAAGGTGCGCACGATGTTCTGGTGGTCGAGGGTGGCCGAGATCTTGGCCTCGCGAAAAAACAGGTCGCGGAATTCAGGCCGGCTGGTGAACTCGGGTAAGAGCTGCTTGAGAACGACTTCCTTTTCGAAGCCGCCCGGGCCAATCTTCTTACCCACATAGATCGCACCCATGCCCCCTTCTGCGAGGTACCGCTCGATGCGATACTTCCTCGACGGAACTTGGGCAGCCATTGGGTCAACACTAAGCTCCCTTGGCCCAAGACGCAACGCCACGCAGCTTCCATGTCTTCTGCCTTGCAAACCCTGCTTGACCTCCGGCGCAACGCCGAGGAGGGCGCACGACGAGCGCTCGACCTGGCCGCTTCCCTGCGTCGCAAGGAGGAAGAAGAACAGGCGCGGCTGATGGCGCGCTGGCAAGAGGCCCGCGACAGGGCGGCGCGCGAGGATGGACGCCTGGCCATCGGCCCGAGCCCGACCACGGCGGCGCAGGCCGCGGCGCGCGGGCACTACCTCGTTCGCCTGCGCGACGAGGCGGCCCGCTTGGCCAGCCTCGCCGAAGAACACCGCCGGACGGGATTGGCGACGGCCCTGGCGGCCGAGAGCGCGGCCCAGGCCGCCTACGAGGAAGCCCGCAAGTCACGCGCGGCTATCGAGAAGCTCCGCGAGCGCGCGGACGCCGAGGCAAAGCGAAAGGCCGAGCGCCGAGCCGACGAGTCCGCCAGCGACCTGGCGCAGGCGGCGTATTTCAGGCGAGGGAAATAGTCGGTTTCCACCACACTATCTGAAAAAAGCGCGCACGTCGTCGAGCAGGTGGGTGCGAGGGCAGGGTTCGGGCAAGCTCTTGAGGAGAGTGGCGCCGTAGTTCCTGCGCAGGATGCGGCCGTCCAGGATGGCCACCACGCCGCGATCCTTGCGGCTGCGAATGAGGCGGCCGAAGCCCTGCTTGAGCGCGAGAGCGGCGCGCGGGATCTGGTAACTGGCAAAAGGATCGCCGCCGTCCTCGCGGATGCTCTCGATGCGCGCGGCGGTCAGGGGATCGTCGGGGACCGCGAAGGGCAAGCGATCGATGGCGACCAGCGACAGGGCCTCGCCGGGTACATCGACGCCCTCCCAGAAGCTCTGGGTGGCCAGCAGCACCGAGCCCACGCGCGTGCGCAGCTGGGCGAGCAGCGCCTGGCGCGGGCGTTCGCCTTGGACCAGAAGCGGGAACCCGTCGTCGGTGCGAAACACGTGCTCGGCGACGCGCAGGTTCCTGAAGCTGGTGAAGAGCAAGAGCGCGCGTCCGTGCGAAAGCCGGCACAGCTCGAGCGCGCGCCTGGCCGCCGCCTCGGCGAATCCCTCTTGGGTCGGGTCGGGAAGATCCTCGGCGAGGTAGAGCAGAGCCTGCTCGCGGTAGCGGAACGGCGACGAAAAGACAGCCTCGGCCGCGGTGTCCACCAATCCCAGCCGCTCGCGCATGTACTTGAAGGATCCGGCAGCCGACAGGGTCGCCGAGGTGAAGACCAGGGGTCCGGGATGACCGTCGAAGGTTTGGCGTAGAAGCGGCGCCACAGCTACCGGCGACGCGCGCAGGGTCACGTTGCGCGAGGACAGCGCGATCCAGCGCACCGAATCGCGGCGCGCGCTACCGACGATCTCGCCCAGATCCGCGCGCAGGATTTGCGCCCGCTGCGACAGGCCCGCGAGCACGGCGGCCTTGGCCGGCGACGGCGACGAAGAGCGGAGCGCATCGCTCATGTCGTCCTCGGCCAGGCGGCCGAGCATGACCGTCGCTTCCTCGAGAACCGTATCGAGCTCGTGGTAGCGGGCCAGCACCTCGCCCTGCCACAGATCGTCGGGCATGGGCATGCGCAAGTCCTCGCCGTCGCCGAGCTTGCGCGGCAGCCGCCCGCGCAGGACCTGGACCAGCACATGGGTCGCCGCCTCCAGCCGCCGCGCCGCGGATTCCACACGTACGGCGGCCAGCGACTCCACGGGCGCGCGCTCGATGTCCCGCCCCAAGGCGAAGAGGCGCAGCGATGACGCCTGCACGCCGAAGATCTCGGTGGCCACGTCTTCGAGCTGATGGGCTTCGTCGAAGACGACCGCCTCGTAGCTGGGCAGCACCTGGGCCTCGGGAAAGCGGCTGCGCAGGGCCAGATCCGCGAAGAAGAGGTGATGGTTGACGACCACGACCTGCGCCTCCTGGGCGCGTCGGCGCATGCCGGTGATGAAGCAATCGGCGACGAAGGGACAGCGCTTGCCCAGGCGGGTTTCGGGGCTGGACACAATCTCGCGCCAGATGGGCGCGTCCTCGGGAACCCCGTCGAGGTCGGCGCGGTCGCCGGTCTTGCTGCGCCCGACCCAATCGAGAACGCGGGCCGTCTCGGGGCCGGTGGCGAAGGTCAGCTGCCGTTGGTGCTCGGCCAAGCGGCGCAGGCACACGTAGTTGCCGATGCCCTTCATCACCGCGAACGAAAACGGCCGCGGCAGCACACGGCCGAGGCGCGGCAGATCCACGCTGGCGATCTGATCCTGCAGGTTGCGCGTTCCCGTCGACACCACCACGCGGCGGCCGGAGAGGATGGCGGGCACGAGGTAGGCCATGGTCTTGCCCGTGCCCGTGCCCGCCTCGACGAGGAGGCGCTCGTCGAGATCGATGGCCCGCGCCACCCGCTCGGCCATGGCCAGCTGCCCCGGCCGCGGCTCGTACCCCGGCAGGGCGTGTGCCAGCGCTCCGCCCGGACGAAGGATCTCGGCCACGGACTCTTCGAGCAGCAAGAGGCTAGCCTAGGTTAGGCTTTGTTGAAGCTGGCCGGACCGTCGTCGGTCGCGAGTCCGTCCGGCGTGACGGTGCGGAAGAAGCACGAGGTCGCCCCCGTGTGGCAGGACGGTCCCATGGCATCCACGATGTACAAGATGGCGTCGCCGTCGCAGTCGAGGCGCACGTCGTACACCTTCATCGAGTTGCCGCTGGTGGCGCCCTTTTCCCACAGCTCGCTGCGCGAGCGGCTCCAGAAGGTGGCGCGCTCCTTGGCGATGGTCGCGCGCAAGGCTTCGCTGTTGGCCCAGGCCAGCATGCGCACCACGCCGGTGGCGCGGTCCTGGGCGATGACGGGCACGAGACCCTTCGAGTCAAACTTGACGAGCACAATCAAGGCTTCCGCATTTCCGAGCATGATGGCCTTTGCTCTACACCAAATTCCCGCAAAAGCGATCTTCATCCTAGACTGGGGGTACCCATGGTGCGCAAAACCCTCGACCCGCCCAGAGAGAAAGAAACCAAAGGCGAGAAGAACTACATCACGCCGGCCGGCTACCACAAGCTGACCCAGGAGCTCGACTTTCTGCAGACCAAGAAGCGGCCCGAGGTGGTGAGCGCCCTCACCGACGCCGCCGCCGAAGGCGACCGCTCGGAAAACGCCGAGTACATCTACCGCAAACGCCAGCTGCGCCAGATCGACGGGCGCATGCGCTTCCTCGGCAAACGTCTGGACATCGCCGTGATCGTGGACGCGCGCGAACAGAAGCGGCGCGACCGGGTCTTCTTCGGCGCCACCGTCACGGTCGAGGACGAGGAGGGCGAAAAGCAGACCTTCAGCATCGTGGGCTCGGACGAGATCGACAGCGCGGGCGGCGCCATCTCGTGGCAGTCGCCCGTGGGCCGGGGGCTCATCGGCAAGGAGATCGGCGACACCGTGCAGGTTCGCTGGGACAAGGGCCAGCGCGAGCTGACCATCACGAACATCGTGTATCCGACTTGATTTGGGGCAGTCGCGTGGGGAGCCGGCCGGCTTTGCCGGCCGCGAACCATCGCGGGAAGGTTTGGAAACCCTCCCAGGGTTTCCATCTCAACGATTCGCCGACCGCCACCAGTCGACGAAGCGCGGGATGCCGACGTCGATGGACACCTTGGGCGAGTAGCCGAGATCGCCCTGCGCCAGGTCGACATCGGCCAGGGTGTGTTTCATGTCGCCCGGCTGCTCGGGCTTCCACGCGATGACGGCCTGCTTGCCCAGCGCCGACTGGATGCGGTCGACCAGCTCGCGCAAGGTGGTCGGCCGCGAGCCGCCCAAGTTGTAGATGCGATACGCGGTTCGCGGATCCCGGACCTGCTGGTCGATGGCGGCGACCACACCGTCGAGGATGTCGTCGATCCAGGTGTAATCGCGCGAGGTGGTGCCGTCGCCGAAGAGCTCGATGGGTTGTCCGGCGGCGATGAGGCGCGTGAACTTGTGAATGGCGAGATCGGGGCGCTGGCGCGGACCGTACACGGTGAAGAAGCGCAGGCAGGTGACGCTCGCGCCGTACAGGTGATGGTGGTTGAAGGCCATCAGCTCGCCCGCGCGCTTGGTCGCGGCGTAGGGCGACATGGGATGGCCGCACGGATCGGATTCGGAAAAGGGCACATCGCTGTCGAGGCCATACACCGAGGACGACGAGGCGAACACGAGGCGCTTCACCCCGCGTTCGCGGCAGGCGTGGAGCAAGTGCAAGGTTCCGTTGACGTTCACGTTCCAGGTGCGACCGGGATTGGCGATGGACGGCTGCACGCCTGCCAGCGCGGCCAGGTGCACGACGGCGTCGACTTGCCCCGCCACGTCGAACGCCTGATCCACGTCGTGCGGATCGGTCAGGTCACCCTCGACCAGCTGGAAATCCTTGCGCGCAAGCAGCCCGGCCACGTTCCGCTCCTTCCCCTCGCGTGGATAGAACGGGTCGAAGTTATCGAAGCCGGTCACGCCGTCGCCGCGGCCACACAGTCTCTCGGCAAGGTGCGAGCCGATGAACCCGGCGGCGCCCGTAAGCAGGATCTTCATGGCGTCGATGGTAACCGCAGATGGAGCAGAAACTCCACATTCCCCTTGCCCCCGGTGATGGGCGACGTGGTTTCGCCGAGGACCGCGAACCCGAGCGATAGGGCCGACTTTGCCACGTCGTCGATGGCTTGCCGCCGATCCCCCTCGTCGCGCACGATGCCGCCCTTGCCGACCCTCTCCCGCCCCACCTCGAACTGCGGCTTGACCAGCACCACCGCGGGCGCGCCCGGCACCAGCAGCGGGGGCAACGTGGGCAACACCAGACGCAGCGAGATGAACGAGACGTCGACCACGGCGAGCGAGCAGCGCTCGGGAATGCGTTCGGGCGGCATGTGGCGGATGTTGGTGCGGTCGATGACCACCACACGCGCGTCGGAGGCGACCTTCCAATCGAGCTGGCCGTGCCCCACGTCGATGCAGTACACGCGGCCGGCCCCCCGCTGCAGCAGACAGTCGGTGAATCCGCCCGTCGACGCCCCCACGTCCACCGCCACCACGCCGGCCACCTCCACCTTGAAGACCTCCAGCGCATGGGCCAGCTTGAGCCCCCCGCGCGAGACGAAGGGCATGGGCTCGCCGCGCAGGCGCAGGACCGCGCCCGCCGCCAGCTTCTCGCCCGCCTTGTCCACCGGCCTATCGCCGCACAGGATCTGGCCGGCCAGGATGAGCGCCTGCGCCCGCTCGCGCGATGGCGCCAGCCCCTGCTCGAAAACCGCCACGTCCGCGCGCACCTTGCTGGCCTTTGGCGGAGTTTCGGCTTCCTCGGTCGGACTCTTGTCCTCGCGTCCCACGGGCCGAGAATACGACGAGTCCAGTTCCCGGTTGCAAACCTGATCGTCCTAAGTACAATCCCTGCACCCGGCTCGCCGGGTCAAGGGGCTGTAGCTCAGCTGGGAGAGCGCTAGAATCGCACTCTAGAGGCCGTGGGTTCGATCCCCATCAGCTCCACATTTAAGCTAGTATTTCTGGTTAGTTGGCCAACCGGCCTTTTGACGCTGTAGCTGAAGACGGCGAAAAGTTGTGCAGAAAGTTGTGCAACTTCTCTCCGTCTAGGTGCTCGTCGGCGTTTTCGTTCGCAGGCGTTGGTGAGATCAACGCCGCCATCGCTCGCTGCTGCTTGGCCCCCGCCACCGCCTCGGGCTTGGCGTAGCTCCGCGCTGTCGTGGAGAACGACGTGTGGCCCAACGCCGAGGCCACCGCGTGGCTGGTGATGCCAGCCTTCACGGCGAGGGTGGCGTGCAGGCCCCTCATCGATTGCGCTCCGACCACCATCACCCCGGCACGCCGACAGATCCGCTGGACCCACTTCCTCCCGATACCACGTGTCCGGTGCGCGAAGAGCGGCTCCATCCCGGGCCTGTTCCCAGCCTGCCGAAGCAGGAGAGAAACAATCTCGTCGGGCACCTCCAGCGTTCGCCGCCCTGCCTCCGTCTTCGTGTCAGGGATCCACAACAAACGCCCACCATCGTCGACGTCCCGAACCTGTCGGTTCAGCACCTCCGACTCTCGCAGCCCCAACACCAGCGTTAGGATAGCCTTCAACGCCCCTTCCTTCTCACCTTCCGATTCCGCCTTTCGGGCGATCTTCAGCGCCGTCGCCAGCCACCGCCTCGCCTCATCGACACGAAGTTGTGGTTTCCCGTGCCGATACTTCCCCTTCCCTTCGACGTTCGCCGCCGAGTTGGATTTCGCCCAGCCCTTCTTCACGCACCAGGCAAGGAACGTCTTTACTTGCGCCAAGGTGTTCAGATGCGTGGTGTCCGCGATACGCTTGCCCTGAACCGTGGTGTGGTTTCGGAGCGTCTCGTATCGTTGGACACACTCGGCCTCGTCCAGATCTTCCAGGCTACCGTCGTAGCCCAAGAAGAACTGGGTCAACCGCGCCGCCGTCGTTTTCGTCGACGTCGGCTTGTTGCCAAGGTCGTCGCGCATGAACACTTCGTATTCTTCCAATGCTTTCATGAGAGATTTGGCGGCTGCCTTCTTGAATATTCGCCGCAATGATCGAGCTACTTGTTTTGCTTCTTCTTCCGTCGGGAAGTAGCGATGATCTCGTTGGCCATCTTCATGGACCACGACGATTCGCCACTGTCTCCTATTGGGGTACGGTCCATGGACTCGGCCCCGGTGTTCGTCTTGTCGCACCATTGGGTGCCCTCCTTTCGGCGGTGCGACCGAATGCCAGAGGCCTCAAGGATACCACGGCGCCCGAGGCGCTCGATCACCTTGTCGGCGATGGCGTCGGCAACGCGATCCAGACCGACGGGTTCACCATCGATCAGCAAGTGGGTATTCCTTGTACGAGGCACGCTCGGCATGGTCGCGAGCAAGAGCCTCCCAGACCGCACGAACCCAGTCGTGGACGTCTGGAACGAAGGTGGCGTCCAGAATTACCGGAGCTTGACGCGGGGGACCTGCGGGTCAAGCGTTGGATCGACTGTGGCCTCAAGGAGTGTCTGGCGGATAAGCTGATCCAGTAATGGCTCGTCCCCCGGATCAAACTGGATCCCTTGCTTCGCAAGCGCCGCTTGGAACCCTGGCAAGAAATCCGCCTTTGCCTGATCGAACACCTTCTTCGACGCCTTCTGCCGTCCAGTCACTCGCTTTCTGAGGCGGTCCTCGGCTATCCGCTGCTCGAATTTCTCCATCTTCTCCAGCTTCTTCCCGTCAGCCAACAGCCTCGCGGCTGCCGTCCCCTTCAGTCCCAATTCGCTCTCGATCAGCCGATAGAATATGTGATCCACCCCCTCACCCGGTTCGGCAACATCCTCACCGTCCGCAGCCTCGCGGAGCGCCTCCCTGAGAACCTTGTCAACCCTCCGCAACAGACCGCGAGCGGCGGCCATAAGGAGACCGGGCTTTCCACCGATTCCCACGTCGGTGACGACTGAATAGCGTGGTCGACTGAAAGGCGGCGGGGCCATCCGGGCCGAAGCCGTTGTCTCGTTCGATGCCGCCCCGTTTGTTGGCCCCCCGGCCCGCTCGGTGCCGAGGCCAGGCGAAGCACAACCTTCCGTTTCAAGGTTGGTCAGCTTCGTTCGCTCCTTCCTTGGTTCGCGGGCCAACAGCAGCTGCTTCCATACTTTCTCAGCAGCGTCTATCTTCTCATCGCTGCTGCGTGCCAGGGCCGCAGCCTCCCTCAGTAAGTCGAATCCTTGGTTGAACTGATGAATACGGCGCGCCCGCGTCCGCAATTCTGGTACTCGAGCAATTTGCTCCGGTTTCGGGTCTAGCCGCGCGGGACCGCGCTTTCCAGAATTTCCTCCCTTCTTCGTCTTGCCCATCCACAAATTCTAGCTTACGCACGGGGCAAACACGTGCTTTCGCCGTGGACACCCCAGCCGCCCTATCTGCAAGGGTCAGAGGCCCCGTGCGCCAGCGTCCGGCCCTACTTACCTGTCTTGGGGTCCGTTGCACCTGCCGTATGAGGCCTAAACACGAAGCCTGTGGGCAGGATCGGCATGCCCTTCGTGATGGCCTCGGCCAAAGTGGAGGCCGTCTTCCCGGGGGACCTGCTGCCGGCCATCGGTGGTGGCGCAGCGGCCCCTTCGGGCACGAGCTTGAGGTGCTGTGCGAGTCTTGCGAAGGCTGTGCGCTCAGCGGGCGTGAGAGGTCCGTTCTTCGTGACGAGCTCGTCGTATTGTTCGCGTGGAAGGGCCGTGACGAGGAGTCTGAAGATCTTCACGGCCGCGGCCATTTCCGTCGGTGGGTCGAGCGGTTGAGCCGACTTCAACCGTTCGATTGCCCACGGCAACAGTTCTTGCTTGATGCGCGCCATGGCCAGGACTCCCGTTTCTTCTGACGGCTTGCAATTTGGCGACGATGTCCCCCCCGCCGGGGCCGTTGCCATTCCGGGCGAGCGGACCTCCTGGAGATCGGCAAGCAGTGACATCAGCGCCGCCATCTGCGAGTCGTTCAATGCGCTTTGCAAGACGGCGAACTGCTGCGGGGTCAAGGTTTCGAAGATACCTGCAAGGACTTCGTCCCGAGGAGTGGCCTGTGTTGGGGCAGCTCCCTTGCCACCCAGCTTGGTTAGCAAGACCGGGATCAAGGGCGCCAGCCGCTCGAAGCCCATCTTCGTCCACATATCGCGGCGATCCAGCTCGGAGAGCTGCCGGTGCAGATCGATCTCCGCTTCCTTCTTCTTTGTCTCCGCCCAGACCTCTCGCTCGATGCGTTTGTCCGCCATTTCACCTATCAACTCATAGAGGCGTGAGTGCGCCTCCATGGTCTTCTCTAACAGAGCGTCTTGCTGACCCAGACGCCGATTCAAAGAGTCAAGGATGGTCCCAAACCCGGCACCTAGAAGTCGGTACGCACCATCCGTGTGGCGCATCGCCAGTGCGACTTGTCCACGGGCATTCGCCGGCTCCGAGTCGACGAATGCACCAAGCTCGCCCGACTGTGCAGCATTCGCCGAGTACCTTAACGCCAAGCTGCCAAGCTCGCGTCCGTCGCTGGTGGTCGCTCGCAGAACGTAGCGTTGCACGCCCCAGCCAAGCTGCGAGGCGTCCTCGGCAGCCTCTCGATCGATTTCCTCGACGAGATCGTTGAAGTCCTCCCTCTGTGGAATGCTATCAAGCTCCCAGGTTCGAAGTAGTCGTTGTGCCTCGTCGATAGAGGCATGGTGGAGCGTCAGCCTGAGACCGCCGGCAGGGGCGCTCGGACCGAAGACTACGGCTGTACTCCATCGTTGGATTCGCTGCGTGTTGATGCCTTGACCGATCATTTTGTCCTCCTCGCAATTGAAGGTGAGACAAGTAGGGTGACCGCAGTTTCCACCGGTTCCCTGGACGGACGCCAACGCCAGCCTGTCCAGGATTTCGCCCGGATCCCTGGGAAGATCCCATGGAAAGGCCATCCCGCGGCCAGCTGAAACGACGCCAGGCGCCTCCTGGGCCGTGAAGATCCGAGGAGTTACGCCGTTCGCATCAACCTTTGGAAACGAAAGAATGGAAAATCCCATGGCAAGCACAGCAACCCTGCTTACCCGCCGGCAAGTCGCCGCGCTCCTGGGCGTGACCGAGGCGGAGGTCAAGACACGAGACAACGTCACCTTCCACCCCACCAAGGCGCCGGACGGCAGTTATCGCTACGAGCCCCATGAGGTGGCCGCCGTTCTCCGCGGCGCCGTCGACGGAGAGCCAGGTGCCGAGACGACCGGCGCCGTCTGCTCCGCCGCGTTCGAGCTGTTTAGAGATGGCAAATCACTCCCCGAGGCAGTAATCGCGTTGAAACAACTCCCGGCGGTCATTCGCGGCCTGCGGGGCGAGTACGATCAGATGGCAACATGCCTTACAATCGGGCAGCTGTCTCTTGAACCGCTCGCCACCCTGCTTCGGGGCCGACCTCGCGACGAGGCTCACCTGGTCGAGCTGGTCTCTGCCCTATCCGAACGGCTTCGGGGCGAATATCGCCGAGGCCATGAGGACGGCGTCGCCGAGGCGACGGATCTCGGCGAGATCGTCGACCCGGCCAGTGGTCAAAGGCGGCCACTTGGACAGGCGGACATAGTCGCCGCGACCCGAAGCGTGGAGGAGCGTTGGGGAGCGCCCGCCGGTGAGGGCGAGAAGCCGCTGGCCCCGAAGTAGCGCGCAAACTCGCCGCGTCACCAGGAGCTGCCACGCACTTCGGTGTCCCCTCTCCGCCGCCACGCGCTCGGTCGCGTTCACCAACCCGGGCTGTGAGGTGAATGTGACTTTGACCCGGCCTGTGGATATTGAGCTGGCTAGCCTGCGCGCTTGCCGCCTCGTCCCGCTCGTCTGGCGGTCCGCGGTTTCCGACCACGCCGCGGCGGCTGCGCGGCGACATCAGCCAGGGCTTCGCGGACGGGCAACCTTGCGTCCTGATCCGTCTGCGTGAGCAGTGACACCGAAGTACCAAGAATCCGCGCCAACGTGAACAAGGTGCGCATCGTCGGATTGCGGCGACCGCGCTCCATCTCCTGGAAGTACCTGTAGGTGAGCCCTTGGGCAGCTACCTCTTCCTGTGTCAGGCCGGCGATCCACCGCGCTTGGCGGATATTTGCCCCGAGCTGCCTGAGGAACGAGTCGAACTTCACCCCTCCAGCACATCGCGGGGCGCCACTATATTACAGCCCACTATAATAGCGTGATAGACTGGCGGTGGTCTGATGCTTTCGGCACCGACTTCACGTCACATCGATCTGGTTGCCATCGTGGCCCTGGTGCTCTCGCTCGCATGGTGTCCGTCGAAGACATTTGCCCAAGACGATACGACCGCGGCAAAAGCGCACTACGCGGCAGGCCTGCAACACTTCAATCTAGCCGAGTTCGAGCAAGCGCTTGCCGAATTCAAGGAGGCGTACCGAAGCAAACCCGACCCCGTGTTCCTGTTCAACATCGGACAGTGTCACAGGAAGCTCGGACACGTCACCGACGCCATCACCTTCTACCGGAGCTATTTGCGCGAAGCGCCGGATGCCAAGAACCGGAATGAGGTGGACCGGCGCATCGCGGAATTGGAATCGCAGCGGGACGCTGAAAGTGCGGCAATCGCGACTTCGACCAGGACCAAGGCGCAAGCATCTCCTATCTCCCAAGCGGCGCAGGACAACGCCATCGCTCAGGTTTCCGGCGCGCCAATCCAGACAGCGGGTGTTGACCTCAGGACGCGAAGTGAGCCGTCGCCTCAGCCATCCAGCCCAATCTACAAGCGATGGTGGTTCTGGACCGCCGCGGGCGCTGTGGCCGCGGGTGCCGCCACCGTCGCAGTCATCATGGCAACTCGGGATCCCACGAAGATCCCCAGCACCAGTCTCGGCTCACAGAGGGCCTTACCATGAAGATGCGTCTATTCATCATCCTCGGTATGCTCGCCGGTCTTTCCGCGTGCAAGGAGCCGGATTCAGTAGTTGTCGTGAATGTCGCCATCAACGCGGACGTGCAGCCCATCTATTCGCTTCAAGTAGCGATGTCGACAGCACAGGCACACGACACCAAGACCTATCCCGCTAGCGCATCCAAGACCCAGATGGCTGCCACGGCATCCTTCGCAGTCGTCGTATCACGTTCGCGCTTCGGAGAGTTGGACCTGGCCCTTGACGGCCTTGACAGCGCTGGGCAGCCCTCAGCCCATGGTACTGCCCAAACCAAGATCGTCGTGGGAGGCACAGCGACAGTCTCCGTCACACTCGTGGCCGGCGCCTCCACATGCGGCAACGGAATCATCGATTCCAGCGAAGCTTGCGACGACAACAATCAGTTCTCCTTCGATGGTTGCGATTTCCGATGCCAGTGGGAAGGCCTGCTGCCGGACGCTGGCATTCCCGACAGCTCGGCGCCCGACAAGGAGAACCCGGACACGTGGGTGGAAGGTCCAGTCGACACGACCCGTGCTGAGACCGCCGCGGACTCCGTCGTTCCGCGAGATCTGGCGGGAGATCCAGGGATCCCTCAGCCGGATCAGGCGGACGCCTCCCTCGGATCCGATGGAGGCCAAGAAGGTGCGTCGGATACTCAACTCACGTGGGATGCCCCATCCCCTCAGCCTGATACACCGCCAACCCAGCCAGACGCGTCCGCTGGTGGCCCCCTTGGTCAGACGTGCACCGCAAAGGAACAGTGTGCGAGTGGGAATTGTGTCGACGGCGTTTGCTGCCAAAGCCCCTGCGCCAGCGTCTGCATGGCGTGCAACCTACCAACCTCGCCTGGCCAATGCACGATGGTTCCGGTAGGCCAGAACCCGCGCGGCGAATGCACGCAAGACCTCGCCTCCACCTGCGGACGCGACGGTACGTGCGACGGCAATGGCGGATGCCGTTTGTGGCCGGATGGGACGGAATGCGCCACCGCAACGTGCTCGGCTGGCACCGCCAGCACCGCGCGAACGTGCGATGGGGCGGGGACATGCCGTGCCGCTTCGAGTAAGGCGTGCGCGCCGTACGCCTGTAAGGGAACAGCATGCACCACGCAATGCAACGGAAACAGCGACTGCGACGCAGGCTCCTACATATCTGCGGCTTCCTATTGTAGCGTGGGAACGTGCTTGCGCAGGCAGTCCAGTGGATCATGCACATCGGCCATTCAGTGTGTGGCAGGCCAGTACTGCAACCTTGGGCTTCAGACGTGCGCCGGGGCCGTCTGCACATGTCCGGCGACCTGTCCCTACAGCTGTATCTCCAACGATGGGTACGCGTGCTCCTGCCCCTGAATCATCCGGCTCCCTATTCTCCTCGAACAGCGCCCGCTTCCGCGCGGCTGACATCAACCGGAAGAGATGCCCTTGCTGCGCGCTTCACCTCCCGAAGAGATCCTGTTGTCCGATGACCGTGGCCAAACCGCGATTCTCTCCTGGCGGATCCTTGCGGCCGACCGATTCGAAAAGGTGCGTGAGGTTCGCCCTTCCCGTCCCGCGGCTCTGGCGCAGGCGAACGGCGCCGCGCTCGAGGAGGATGCGGTTTCCGCCGTTGCTTTCGAGCTGCGTGCTGTAGTCGGCTGTGAATAAGGGAATGCCCATGGCGAGGGCCGCTTCGCCGGCGGCAAAGGTGCCACCGGTTGCGCGGGCCTCGATGAGAACCAGTGCCCGCGACAAGGCACAGATGCTGCGGTTGCGCTGCATGGCCCGGCCAGCGATCCAGCGGTCTTCGGGGAAGAACTCGCTGACCACCAACGTGCGCGCTGGATCGAAAACCTCGCGCAGCTCGTGCCGCATCCGGTACTGCAGGATCCCTTCGGCCAAGACCACGGTGGTGGTCCCGCTGTGCGACAGCGCCGTCTTGTGCGCGGTGATGTCGACACCCTTGGCGCCGCCGCTCACCACGTTGAGGCCCTGGCGGGCAACCTGATCTGCGATGTCGGACGCAACCGCCAGCCCGCGCTCGGTCGCGCTTCGCGATCCACAGAAACCGACACTCGAGACGGACATCATGTCAGCGGGGCCACTGGCGAAGAGGACGGGCGGGAGATTCCTGCGCGCCATTTCCGGCAGCTCGAGCTCGCTAAACGGTGCCACCAAACAGTGCACGCCCTCGCGGCGAAGCTGTTCGGCCACGTGGCCAATATCCGCGCGCGGAGCAGACGGAGACACCCCTGTGGCGTTCAGCAAGCGACGCCCACTCTCGCTGAACGCTTCTTCGATGGGCATCTGTGCCGCACCTAAGATCGCGAGCGCACGCCGGATGCGCGCCGGGCCGACCCCAGGAAGTCTCATGAGAGTGAGGATGGTTTCGAGCTTGTCCATCGCCAAACCAGTCAAAACAGAAACTCGTCGCCCGAGTTGTCATCCAGACTCGGGAACGCAGCGATCCTCGGCAGGTTATCGTCGTTGCGCATGGTCTTGACCGCGGCCAAGCCGAACACCTCCTTGGCACCGGCTTGCCGCAGCTCCTCGGCGATGTAGTTGATCGTGAGGCCGGATTGATAGAGGTCGTCAACCACGACGATCGTCTTGTTGGCCACCCTGCTTGCGTCAACGCTGACCGAACCGACCAAGGCTTCCACCTTCTGCTCCAGGGGCAGATTCTTGAGCTGTCGCGTGACCTTCAACTTCGTCACGGCACCGCTGAGATCGAGTCTGTGGGTGCGTTTGGCCAAGCCGCGGGCGAAACCACGCGGAAGCGAAAATGCCTTGGCGGGATCGGATGGTGGCACCGCCACGAATCCATCGACGTCCCGATAGAACGGCATCGCATTGACGAACGTCCACATGCGACGAGCCAGCTCCGTGCCACACCGTTTATGGTCCTCGGTCGGAGGTTCGTTGTAGGGCTTCGCGTCTCGCATGAGTTGGCCTAGTTCGGTCGCCTCCAGGTCCCCGCTGGCACTCTGCCTAGCACGAAAGCCAAGCGCCAGGCTCGCGCTCGTGAAATCCTTGATGACGACGCATGGGCGGAGGGTTTCGATGAATTGGCGTACCGCCTGAAGGTCGGCTCCGGTGATGCCGCGAAAGAAAGTTGCGCAACTTCTCTCCACCACCCGCCATGGGTTCTTGGCCAGGTCAGGAAAAGCTCGGTCGAAGATCCGGGAGTAAGGCTCGCTCGGAAAGGTGAGCCCCCAATCCCCGTCTTCGCGTGCCGGTTCGTGCAGAGCATCCCATCGGTCACCGAGTGACCAACGCTTGATGCTCAGGCTCGCAAGACGTTCACGAAGGTCCATGGCCGGGCCGCATACTGAATATTTGAACAGTACACGTGTGACGCGCCGAACGCAAGAGCAAGCTAGCCGCCACGAGCTCCTGAGGACAGCATTCCACCGTATGGGCTCGCGTATCGCACCAACTCCCGGACGGGCATCGAGAACTGGATCTCCGAAGCGCTTGCCGTGATGGCTATCGACTGACCACTGAGGTGCGCTCGGGATTTCCAGCCTCTTGCCAGAACCTGATGTCTCTCCCCTGGTTGAGAATATCCCGTGGAATCTCCACCGAAATGGCTATCCCGTGGCCGTGGGATTGGGGGTGGACCGCAAGGATAACCTTGAGGAACCGCAGGGTTACGTCAGGCGTTGCGCCCTGGCAACACATCCGCTGGATGTTCCGCGGGACCGCCTTCAGCCATGCCTGGTCTCGACGGACGCTTCGCCCACCTACCCCACGTACTCCAGGCGCGCCCAGCTTGGGCCGCGCACGTACATCAGGCTGACCTCGCGCACGTGGTAGCCACTGGCTTCCAGCATGCGGCGGTAGCCTTCGAGTTGGGCGGCGTAGCTTTCGACGCCGGGGATCTCGGTCCCGGTCGCGAATGACTTGCCGGCCTTGAAGTCGATGATGGCTACCTGGCGGCCAGGGAGCTCGACGACCAGGTCGGCGCGGCCGCGCCAGATGGTGTTACCGTCCACGGCGACCAGAGGCCATTCGAAGTGGAGCTTGTGCTTCTGGTCCAGCAACGCCCGAAATCCTGGCAGCCGGTCGCGCAGCCCGAGCCCCAGGGCGACCAGCCAGTCGGAAATCGACTTGTCATCCGACGACCATTGCTCGCGCAGGTAGTCCACGGCCTGCTCCGAGGTGGGGGTGCCCTTGAAAGCCCAACGCTCAAGCCAGCCGTGAACCACGTTGCCCCAGACGATGTCGGACACGGCCGCCAGTCCCTCTCCCGCGGGCATGGCCAGCTCCGCGGGCGCGGCGACGACGGTGGCACGCGCGCGGAATTCGGCTGCCAGAGCCTTCCCGTCCAGCCCGAGCTCCGCGGCGGACGACGGCCGGGTCAGGACGAACCCGTCGGGTTCGGCCCAACACGACTCGAAGGGGCGCAGCACACCCGTGCGCTGGCGTTGCAACGGCGCCGCTGGCCGCAACTTGTCGTCGTCTGGCTCGACCGTGCTGATACCGGGTATCGGTCCCTCGGCCAACACATCTCGCAGCAAGCGCACGATGCCCGTCCCGGCCTTCTTCAGGCCCAGCGTCACGCTGGTCTTGGCGCGCGTGAAACCCACGTACAACATACGCAGCCCTTCCTGCACGCCCTCGTCGCCGCCAGCGACCCGCGCAATGACCGACAGGGGATCCAGCTCCGTCTCGATCCCGCCGGTCGGGTCGAGCGCCATGGAAAGGATCGGCCTTCCCTGGGGACGGTACACGGAGAATGCTTTCGCCTTGACGCTCCCGTCGCTGCCGCCCTTTCCCACCTGCAATAGGGCCACGTGGTCGAATTCCAGGCCCTTGGCGCCAAACACCGTGGTCACGGTGACCACCTGCTCGGAGTGGTGCATCCGCACCACCGGCAGATCCTCGGCACCCTCCACCCCTTCGCCCGACAACTTCTCCAGAACGGCTTGCGGGTCCACGCCCTCGCTCTCTTGCGCGCGCACGATGTCGAGCAGGATGTCCATCTGGGCCAGGCCCACATCGCCTTCACCCTCGGGACCCGCGGCGATGATCGGACGGACGTGCAGCTCGGCCAGCAGCCGTTCGAGAACGTCGGCCGTGGACTCGCGACCGATGCGGTTGCGTGCCCGGCGGAGAGAATCCAGAACGGGCCGCAGTCCTTCAACCTCGGACGGTTCCAAGTAGGTCAGGTCTACGTCGGGCGCCAGCAAGCGCCCGAGCAGATTCTCGTGTCGCAGCAGCATGATGGCGCGATCGCTCAGCCCGACCGAGGGGTGCTTGCACACGCCGACCACCGCAATGTCGTCTGACGGGTCGATCAGCATGCGCAGGAACAGACGAAGGTCCACCGCAGGCCGCGAAGCGAGCAGCGCGCGGTCGCCCGTCAGTTGCGCGTGCAGACCGTGAGAGCGCAAGGCCTCGACCGCCCACGCGCCCACGGACCACGAGCGCACGAGCACGGCCGCCGTTTCCTTCGCGAGATTCGCTTCTCCCCAGCGGGTCTTCACGCGCGTCGCGAATTCGGCCAGCACGTAGGGCTCCACGTCGCCGGTCTCCGGTGCATCGACGATCAACGCAGGCTGCTGCGCCTTCCCCATCTCACCCTTCGGCGCCTTGGGCCTAGGCGCGAGATCATCCAGCGGGTCCACGGAGCCAGGACACGCCTTGGCCAGTCGCCCGAACAGATCCCGCTGGGCCTCGATCAGCAACTGCGACGAGCGGTAGTTGGTCGTCAGCTCGGCAAGCGTCCCGTGCCTTCGCGCGACGTCCACCAGCGACTGCCAGCCAAAGGGGTCGGCTTCGCGAAAGCGATAGATGGATTGGCGCGTATCGCCCACAAAGAACCAGCGAATGGGCATCTTACCTCGCCGCATCTTCACGAAGGCTTGGTAGAAGGCGAGCTGGGCAGGGTTGGTGTCCTGCAACTCGTCGACCAGCAAGGCGTCGTAGCGTTCCGCGAGCCGCGCCGGCGGCGATTGGCACAGCTCGGTGGCAGCACGAAGGATCTCGTTGTAGCCCAGGCTTCCGCTACGGGCGATCTCGCGCAGAGCAACGTCGCGCGTGCCCTCGGCCAACTCCAGTATGGCCAGCCGCACCCTGTCGCACCGGTCGGCGGACTTGTCGTCGCTCCACGTTTCGAGCCGCTTCCTCATAACAGCACTCAATCCGGAGAAGCCGCCCTCGGCACTCCATCCGAGCTCGCGGACCGACTTCTTCACCACCTCGTCCGCTTCCGCACCCATGTCCTTCTTGGCCTTCGCCAGCAGCGCCAGCACCGAGACCGGTGGCACGCCCTTGGGCGTCTTCAGCCAGGCGCCCAGTGCGCGCGGATGCCCGTCAGCGAGAGCGAGCCAGGGATCACTGTCCTTGCGAACCACGGGCGCGAATGCCTTTCCCACCGCCTCGAGCACCGCCGCGATCGACAACACCTCGGACAACTTACAGGTTGCCAGGCGGGCAACAGCCTCGACCGCTTCGCCAAAGGTCATCTCCTCCAGCAGCAGGCGGGCTGGCTTGCCCAGAGCCTCGATTTGCTCCCGCGCTGCGGCCTTGTAGAACGAGGCCGTGTCACCCCCAGAAACCACGGGCCCGTCGATGAGAGCGCGTGTCCCATCGCCCATCGCGAAGCCGGCATCGAGCAGAAACTCCTGTACCAGCGACAGTGCGAAGGCGTCAACCGTCGAGACCGGCGCCGCATCCAGCATGGCCAAGGCCGCCCGTGCCTCTTCCGACCCCGGAAGGACGTCGCCATATATCGTCTTGGCCTCGGCCAGATTCTCGGGCGGCAGATCCCCCGGCGCGACCACGCCGCGAAGCACTTGCGCCAGCCGCTGCATCAGCTCTGCCGCTGCCTTGCGCGTGAAGGTGATGGCCACCAGCCGCTCGACGGGAATCCCGGCCTTGAGAAACCGCAGGAAGTGATAGATGAGCAGCGTCGTCTTGCCCGAGCCCGCGGGCGCCACAACGACCTCGACGCCTGGATCGGTCGCCAGCATGCGCTTGCTCATGGCGTCTCCTCTTCACCCGCGTCCGATCGGAAACCGGCCCTCTGACGGCAGATCTCGCTGAAATCACAGAAGGCGCTGTACACCGCTGACATCGGGCAGCCATCCGGATGGGGCAGCGGCGGGTAGAACCCGTCACGCGCATGATCGAGCACGGCCCCCAGCACCGTGCGCCAGTGTTTTCTCTGCGGCTCGTCGACCCACACCTGCGCCACGTTGTCGCGCAAATAGTCGAGCTCGGCCGCGGTCACCCTCACGGGCCCTGGATGCTTTCGGTCGATGGGCGGCATCGCCTCCAGCGCCAGTGCGTAGAGCGCAAGCTGCGGCTCGACCACCGAGGTGGCCGCAAGACTTGCGGACTTGCCGGTCTTGCCGGTCTTGAAGTCGACGATCTGGTACGCGGTCCCCTTGCCCCCATCGGCACCTCGGTGCAGCAGCACGAGATCGATCGATCCGCGCACCGGTATCAGTCCCCTTCCCAGCTTGAGCGACATGGGCTCGCTCTTGTCCGTGATCTCGCCGAAGGGATGTTCGCCAGCCACCACGATCAGATCGCCACTTCCCTCGTAGCTCGCGTCGACCAGTCGCGCACCGGCCTCGTCACACAGGGCCTCGACCAGCGTGCGCGTCTTTTTGTCCCGTAGCGACGCCTCGATGATTGGCTTGTGCTTCTTGGCCATCGTCGCGGTCAACCCTGGGCTGGCAAGGAAGGCATCGACGTCACTGCCCACTTCGGTCACGGTTTCGAGAACCGCCCGCGCCAGATCTTTGCGCGGCGACTTCGCCAGATTCGGGGCCAAGGCATCAACAACGGCCATGACCACCGACGACTCCTTGAGGATCTTCACTCTTCCCTTTCGGAGCCCGCTTGCCGCCTCCTCGACCTCACGCACACGCCGTTCGAGGTAGCTCCCGAAGAACTGTCCCCAGCGCGCTGCCAGCCCCTTGCGGGACAACGTGAGCGCCTGGCTCGACAGCCCCGGCGCGTTGTCATCCATCGCCGGCCCGACGGCGACCTGAAAACGCTGGCGCACATCCTCGCGCGTCTTCTCCAACTTCTTCTCGGGTACCAGTAGCGATACCCCCACCAGTGCCTGCTTCATCGTCGCGTGAATCGATTGCCCCACCTCGGCCGCGCTCAGATCTTCCTCGATCTCTTCGGGCGCCCTCAGACGCAGCACCGACTGGCAGAACGCCTTCCACAGGCATTGCGTAAAGCCAGCGCAGCGGCTGGCCGAGAGCACGAAGCCATCGGGCAGGCCGTGCTTGCTCTCCGGATAAGCTTGTGGCTGACCAAGCCAGGGAAGCAGATCGGCGGAAATGCGCGGCAGATCGTGGGCGAGGTATTCGACAATGCTGTCCTTCTTCTCCGCTGCGGGCACCAGGATGGGCTTGTCAAACCAAGCACCCTGGCGCGCCCATTCGACATCGATCTGAATGGCAAGCGCCGTCGGCGCCCCTTTGCCCTCGGCGAAAGCGCGACAGTCGCGTCGCTCAGGCAGATCGAAGCCGAAGCCGTAGCTTGCCTGGCTGTCGTCACGGACGGGCCCAAGTGCCAGCTCCAGGGGTGGAGATACCGCGCGGCCCGAGTTGTCCGTTGCGGCAACCAGCGCCAAGGAGCTACTCGCTCGGGACGCTGCCCAGCGCGCAACTCCGATCCGTTCGCGCACCCGGTCCACCGCGGGCGGCACGCCGACGAAAGCCAGCTCCTCGACGGTCAGAATGGGGTCGGGCGCGGGGGCGCGCGAAATCCCCTTGTTGTGCAAGTCGGTCAGCAGGAGCATGCCCGCGGGCCGGCCGTCGTAGGCATCGTAGGACAGGATCTCGACGCCGCGATCGATGCGGCCGCTGCCCACCGCGCCCGACAGGGCCTCGTCGTACGCATCCTCGGTCGCCGGCCGGTAATACGATGCCCCCAGCGCACGCAGGATCGCGTGCCCCAGACGATCGTTCTCGGGATCGGCAAGGCCCACGCCCGCCAAAAAGCTCCGCAGATCGCCCAGCGTACCCGCGCCGCCTGCGTGACGGGACATTTCCGCGAGCCGGGACTGCAGCACTTGCGCGGATTCCAGACGGCGCTCGCCCCCAGCGCGCCTGTCATCGTCGGCCTCACCGACGGCGGCGACCGCGTCCTGCACGATCGCATCGACCGCGCCCTGCCACTCGGCCAGGGTCGCGCGCGAGCGCCGGCAAGAAACGATCATGTCACGCAGGTGCCTGACCGATGCGCGCAGCTTTGGCCGCGGCGTTTGCGAATCAGCAGCCGGCGCCGTGCGCGCCAGCACCGGATCGGTCAGGACGCGCAGCAGGTACTCCGCCTCAACTGGCTCCGCGCCACGCGAAAAGAACAGCGGCAGCAGGGGTCGCGCGATAGACGCCAAGGCGTGCCGGCGCAGGGGCTCGCCGGCATCATCGGCAGCTGGGATACCGTTACGGGCTAGCGCCGCCCGCACGCGCTCCTCGGTGTCGCTGTTCGCCACCAACACAAGCACGCGCCGGTTCGCGGCCAAGGCCGTAACCGCCTCTCGCACCACCGCGCGCGCCTCGGCAGCGACATCGGGAACTTTGCACGCAGGTAGCCTTCCGGTGGCTGGCGCACCTGCCTCAACGTCCTGCGCGTTCAGGCTTCTTAGTAAAGCGCGCACAAGCGGCGCCACCATACCTTCGAGCTCTCGCGGCGGAAAACCCACGGCCAGGCAGCGTTCCTGCGGCGGCCTCGCCAACAGCCGCCGCGCCCCTTCGAGGTACGAAGGCGCCGCCCACCCAGCCTTGAGAAGCGAACGGATCTCGGGCCGCAGCTTCTCCACTGGAACGCCGGCCAGCGCCGCCTCGTGTACCCGCACCATGTGTCCGCGAAGCATCCGCCGCAACCCTGCTCGCCCCTCGAATCTTGCCCGCCACGGGTGGCTTTCGGGCAGTTCCTCCAGGGCTTCTTCGGCGGTCATCGCACGCAGCCGCCCGGGAGCGGCCTCGCCCATCAGCGCAGCAGGCGTGGTTACGCGAACGCTCGGGTAGCCCTTCCGGCCGCCCCCGGCCGACACCTCTGCCAGAAAGCGGTACACCGCCCGGCTGGAGGCGGCGGTCCTGCACAGGATCAGCAACGGTTCGTCGGCAGATAGGGCCGCTGCAAGCGGTCCCAGCCACGCTTGTCCGGTTGCCTCATTACCGCCCACTGTGGTTCGTTCGTTCGCCATGGCTATGCCTTCTCCCTTGACCGCACAACCCTACCGCGCGGGTCTGACATGGATTGTACGCTCGTCTCGAACTCGAGCACTTCGTGTCAGTCCGCCGTGATACGCTCATCACGATTGAGGTGTCGCGTGTGCGCCTCGGTCCTACTGCGCCCCACCGTCTGCCGAAACCAGGGTCACCACATGACACTCAAGAGCATGGACGTCTTTTCGCTGCGTGAGTTTGTCGTCGACGAATACAAGAAGTTCGCGACATCCTTCACCAGCATCCATGCCGAGGACATTCGGCGGCAAGTCGAGGCAATCTACGCGAGCGACCGCTACTGGCCGGAACCGCTCATCCAGGTGAACCCCAACTACCGTCGGTCGACGACGGTCGACAAGCTGGTCGAGCAAGGAGCCCTCGATGCGCGCTGTGCGGACATCTTCCGTGGCCAGCCCACCGCCGGTGCAGGTCGAGGCGCTCCGCTTGAGCTCTACAAGCACCAGCAGCAAGCCATCGCGCTCGCCTCCCAAGGCCAGAGCTACGTGGTCACCACGGGCACCGGCTCCGGGAAATCCCTCTGCTTCTTCATCCCGATCGTGAACGCGGTCCTTGCCGAGAGACGACAAGACCCGCGGCCGCGCACGCGGGCCATCGTCATCTACCCGATGAACGCGCTGGCCAATAGCCAGGAAGAGGAGCTGAAGAAGTACGTCGAGAACGTCCAGGGCCCGGCTCCGGTCACCTTCGCGCGCTACACGGGCCAGGAAGACACCGACGAGCGAGAGGCGACCTCGCAGAACCCGCCGGACATTCTGCTCACCAACTTCATGATGCTCGAGCTCCTGATGACCCGTCAGGATGCGCTCGACCGCCGCGTGATCGGCAACTGCGCCGGGCTGCGTTTCCTGGTGCTCGACGAGCTCCACACCTACCGGGGACGCCAAGGCGCGGACGTCGCGCTGCTCGTGCGCCGAGTGCGCGAAAGGTTGTCGCCCGAGCGGCTACAGTGCATCGGCACCTCAGCGACCATGGCCAGCGAGGGCACGCTCGTCGACAAGAATCGCAAGGTGGCCGAGGTGGCTTCGAAGCTCTTCTCTGTGGCGATCCCGGAAAGCAATATCGTCGTCGAAACCCTCGACCGAGTCACGGATCCGGACCTCACTCCAGAGTCCGTGCGCCCGCGTCTGGGGCCTGCGGTCGATGCCGGGATTCCGCAGAACATCACGGACGCGCAGCTTCGGACGCACCCTCTCGCCGTCTGGGTCGAAACTCGTCTGGGCATCTGCTTTTCCGATCCTGACCAGCGGTGGGTGCGCGCCAAGCCGCTCACGGTCTCCGAGGCCGTCGAAACACTCTGCCAGGATTCCTCTCGAACCCCAGCCGCTTGCCGCCGCGCCCTGCGCGATTTGCTCCTTGTCTCGAGCATTCCGGAAGACGAGCGCACCCACGCACCCGGTGCCAGCGGGCGCAGCTTCTTCGCCTTCAAGCTGCATCAGTTCATTTCTGGCGCCGGCAATGCCTTCGCGACGCTGGAGGCTCCCGGCCGCCGGGTGGTCACGGCGGATGGCCAGGTCTTTCTCCCGGGCGCCCACGACAAGCGTCTCTACCCGGTGCATTTCTGCCGGGACTGTGGCCATGAGTACCACCCGGTTCGCTTCACCGTCATCAACGGCGAAAGGATATTCGTCTCGCGCGACATCGACGACGCGATCCCCGTCCGGCCCGAGGATGACGCCGCCGACGCGGATGTGGCGGACGGAAACGACGATCGCGACATCCTGGGATTCATCACCCCGCACGGCGCGGACGAAGGGTTCGAATTCGAGAACCACGAAGAGGACTATCCCGAAACCTGGCTCGACTACGACAAGAAGGGGCGCCCACGTCTGAAGTCGACCTATCGCAAGGCTCGGGCGCGCGAGTACTTCGTCGAGCCGACGGGAAGAATCGGCGCGGGAATCCGAGCGTGGTTTCTCCCTGGCAAGTTCCGCTTCTGTCTTCGCTGTGGAACAACGCAAGGCCGGGCGGGAAAGGACCGCAACCGCCTCGCATCTCTTTCCGCGGAAGGTCGCAGCTCGGCCACCACGGTTCTGGTCGCGAGCGCCTTGCGCTGGATGCACGGCGCGGACTCCGGCCTCGATCCATGGAAACGCAAGCTGCTCGGGTTTTCCGACAACCGTCAGGACACGGCTCTGCAGTCGGGTCACTTCAACGATTTCCTCTTCGTCAGTCTGATCCGGGCTGGTTTTCTCGGCGCCGTCCAGGCGGCCGGGACCACCGGCTTGCGCAACGATCAGCTTGGCAGTGCCCAGCAAGTTGCCTTGGGTTTCGACCGGCCGAGCCCAGCCATTCGCGGCGAGTGGCTGCAGGAGCCGGATCTTCGCGGCTTCAATCTGCAAGAAGCCGAATCCACGCTGCGGCAGGTGCTGGCCTACCGGGTTTGGTTCGACCAGCGTCGAGGCTGGCGGTTCACCAACCCCAACCTCGAACAGCTTGGGTTGCTCGCGGTTGACTATCTGGGCCTCCAGGACCTGTGCGCGGATGAAGGGTTGTTCGCCGACGCCCCCGCCATCCTCAGAAACGCAACGCCGGAGGTCCGAGCCGGCGTCTACTGCCAGATCTTCAATCACCTGCGCAAGGGAATGGCGGTTCGCAGCCAGGTCCTCGACACGATCACCATCGGCCAGATGCAGGAACGATCGCACAACCGGCTGCGCGTTCCTTGGGGCTTTGGCCCGGACGAGAAGCCAGCTTCCGCCCGATGGTTGATGGTGAATGCGCCGGCCCGCGATGACATTCGTCTACGCGATGAAGATCTCATCGCACGAGGCGGGTCCCGTAGCGCCCTTGGCCGTGTTCTGAAGTCATCCGAGCTCTGGGGTGGCGATCGGTCAATCCGCGCCATCAAGGCGCCCGAGCTGGATGCGCTGATGGGTAACCTCCTGGCGGCCGCCTCGAAGCACGGCCTGGTCTCCGAGGAAGTCACACCGTTCGGGCAGACAGGTTGGAGGCTCAACGCCGACGCCGTCGTTTTCCGCGCGGCGACGCCCGAAGTGACGCCCGCGCAGCGCAACCAACACGCCTTCTTCCGTGATCTCTACGCCACGCTGGCCGAGATGCTCAGGCAGCCGGGCCACCCGCTGTTTGGGTTCGAGGCGCGCGAGCACACCGCGCAGGTCGATGGCGATCGGCGCGAGATCCGCGAGAAACGTTTCCGGTTCGGCGACAAAGAGCAGCGCGAGCTGGCCGCCGACGAGAAGCGTCTGCGCGAGCTCCGAGAGGCGAACCGCTTCTTGCCGGTCCTCTTCTGCTCTCCGACCATGGAGCTGGGCGTGGACATCGCGGCGCTCAACGCCGTGTACATGCGCAACGTCCCACCCACCCCGGCGAACTACGCCCAGCGCAGCGGCCGTGCTGGCCGTAGCGGCCAGGGCGCGCTCGCCCTCACCTACTGCTCGGCCCAGGGCCCGCACGACCAGTACTTCTTCCAACGACCGAAAGAGATGGTGCACGGCGAGGTCCGCCCACCCTCGCTGGACCTTGCCAATCGAGAGCTGGTCGAGAGCCACCTTCACGCGGTTTGGTTGGCCTGCACCGAGCAACCGCTCGACGCGGCCATTTCGCAGCTTTTGGTCCTGAACGATCCAGCCCGCCCCTTGCGGGCTGAGGTGCTCGCCCCGCTCGCGGAGCCGCGGGTCGTGCAAGAGGCCGCCGAACGCATCAAGCATGTGCTCGATCTTCTCAGTGAACATCTGACGCCGGCGCTTGCCCCCTGGTATCCCGGCCGCGACGACTTCGCCACGGCCATCGCGGGCAATGCCCTGGAACGATTCAAGGAAGCGTTCAAGCGTTGGCGCGAGCTATTCGTGGCGGGTGAGATGCAGCGAGATGCTGCTCGCCGGACGATGGACGACTACTCGGCCCCGCAGAAAGAGAAGAACGCCGCCAGAAGCCGGCACGCGCAGGCGCTGGAGCTGCTCGACCTCCTGCAGAAGGGCACCAGCAGCCAGTCGAGCGACTTCTACACCTACCGCTATCTCGCTACCGAGGGCTTCCTACCTGGCTACAACTTTCCACGCCTGCCCCTGATGGCCTTCGTCCCCTCGACCGGCGATGGCAAGGGCCGCCAGACTTGCCTACAGCGACCGCGCTTTCTGGCTCTGGCCGAGTTCGGTCCGCGCAGCCTCGTGTACCACGAAGGTCGCGCCTATCGCGTCGTCAGGGCGATGCTGTCCCTTGGCCGCCGTGAGGCCGTCACGGCGGACAGCAACTTGCCGGTGGAATCCGTTCGCATCTGCAAGGAGTGCGGGGCCGGCCACTTCAATCTCGACGATTCCCTGTGCCATTGCTGCCAGGCACCTCTTGGTGACGGCGAGGTCATTCGCAACATCTATCGCATCGAGAACGTCGCTACCCAGCAGGCCGAGCGGATCACGGCCAACGACGAGGAGCGCAAACGCCAGGGCTTCGAGCTGCAGACGACCTACGTCTGGGCCATGCGCGACCACGTACCCGACGTCCGGCGCGGCGCCGCACTGGACCAGGACGGCGAGGTCGCGTACCTGACCTACGGCCCCGGCGCGACCATCACGCGCCTCAACAAGGGGCTGCGCCGTCGGGCGGACCGTACCCGTTTCGGCTTCTGCATCGATCCCATCCACGGTTTCTGGGCGAAAGACGAGGACGACGGCGACGACCAGCCCGATCCCACGGCCAAGCCGCGCCAGTGGATCGTTCCCTGCGTGCGCGACCACAAGAACGCGCTCTTGCTGCGCCCACACCTCGAGGACGCCAGCCCGAAGGCACTGGCCACGATTCAGCACGCGCTCCTTCGCGGTGTCGAGTTGGTCTTCCAGCTTGAATCCGGGGAAGTCCTGGCCGAGCCCATGCCGGCGCGGGACGAGCGGAGCAGCTTCCTGCTCTACGAAGCCACCGAGGGTGGCGCGGGCGTGCTCACCCGCCTGGTGGCCGAGCCCACTGCTCTGGCCGAGGTCGCATGGAAGGCGCTCGAGATCATGCACTTCGATATCGAGGATCGCTCACGTGCCCCCGCCGAGGAGAGGCTGCTGGCCGACGCCCCAGGTACGGCCTGCGTCGCTGCCTGCTACAAGTGCCTGATGTCGTACTACAACCAGCCTGACCACGAGCTTCTCGACCGCCGCGACCAGCAGGCGCGCGAGTTTCTGCTCAGGCTCGCTCGTTCGCGCACCAACGTTCTGGAGAATCCACCGGTAGTAGCCGCCGCCCCCGCGCCCGCGGATCCCGGTCTGGCGCGGTGGATCGATCTCGCGCGCACGAGGGAGCTGCCCGCTCCGGATACTGAACCGCTGGTGGTCGGAGACACGAGGCTAACCCTCGTCTGGCGAACACACTACGTAGCCGCAATCCTCGGCCGGCCCGCAGAAGCGGTCACAACCGCCCTTGTGTCCCGCGGCTTCGAGCTGATCGCATTCGACGGTCCCGAGTCCACATGGGCTGAGCCCTTCCGCCGCCTTTCTGCCGCGTTGGGTAAGCCGCAATGAGCGCCACCTGGGGCCCCGGCAGCCTGGTTCTCGCACGTGGCCGCGAGTGGATCGTCATGGCGGGCAGCGACGCGGAAGTCTTGCACGTCCGGCCCGTCACTGGGTCAGAAGACGACCAGACCCTCATCCACCTTGGGCTCGAAACCGAGCCGATCAGCGATGCCAACTTTCCGCCTCCCCGGCTTGATCAGCAAGGCAGCCAAGACGCCGCACTCCTGCTGCGCGATGCCTTGCTGCTCTCGCTCCGCCGGGGCGCAGGCCCCTTCCGCAGCTTCGGCCAGATCAGCGTCGAGCCGCGCGCCTACCAGCTCGTGCCGCTCCTGATGGCTCTCAAGCAGGACACCGTGCGATTGCTGATCGCCGACGACGTCGGCGTGGGCAAGACCATCGAGGGTGCGCTGATTGCGCGCGAGCTGCTCGACCGCGGCGAAATTGATCGCACGTCCGTGCTCTGTCCCCCGCATCTCGTAGAGCAATGGGTGCGCGAGCTGGATGTGCACTTCCACATTCACGCCGTGGGCGTGACCGCTGCCAATGCCAAGCGTCTCGAGAACGGCATCCCACCCGGCGAGAGCATCTTCACAGCTTTCCACCACACCGTCGTCAGCCTCGACTACATCAAGAGCGAGGCGCGCCGGCACTTCTTTCTGCAGACCTGTCCGGACTTCGTCATCGTCGACGAGGCCCACACCTGTGCGTCTACGGGCCAGGGCCGCCACCAGCGGCACGAGCTGTTGCGTGCGCTGGCGGACTCGCCCAGCCGCCACATGGTCCTGCTCACCGCGACCCCTCACAGTGGCGACGAGGAGGCGTTCTTTCGGCTGCTCGGTTTGCTCGATCGGGATTTCGCGAACCTCGCGGCCGCGACGGGGGACGACCGTGTGCGGCTACGCGACCGCCTGTCCCAGCATTTCGTCCAGCGCCGCCGTCCCGATATCTCGGAATGGCAAGAGGGCAAGCTTTTTGCTCGCCGCGAGACCAAAGAGCTGACCTATCGGCTGACCGGCGCATGGGAGAAATTCTTCGGCTCCGTTCTGGATTACTGTGCCGACGTGGTCGGGCGCGCCGGACCGGACGAGCGCCGCCAGCGTCTCAACTTCTGGGGCACCCTGGCGCTCATGCGCTGTGTGGCCTCCAGCCCCGCCGCTGCCCGCCAGGCCCTGCGCTCGCGCGCCGGCCTCGACGACGAGGCCCTCGACGAAGAATCCTTGAGCGACCGCCTATTCGACGGCACCAGCGACTCGCTACCCGATGACGACGTCGAGCCCCCCGCAGCCGCGGACGATCCAGCTCTGGCAAAACTCATCGATCAGGCTGAGCACCTGGCCGGACAGGCGGGCGACCCCAAGCTGAAGCTTCTGACCGAGCATCTCGGCAAGCTGCTCGACGACGGATTCAACCCCATCGTTTTTTGCCGTTATATCGCCACCGCCCACTACCTCGGCGACCACCTCAAAAGCCGATTTGGCAAAGCAAAGGTCGAGGTCATCACCGGTGTGATGCCATCCGAGGAACGTGAGTCAAAGGTTGAAGAATTCGCCGAGGCTGAGCACGGCCGGCTGCTCATCGCCACCGACTGTCTTTCTGAGGGCATCAACCTGCAGCAGCACTTCGATGCCGTCGTCCACTACGACCTGTCCTGGAACCCGACCCGTCACGAACAGCGCGAAGGCCGGGTCGACCGCTTTGGCCAGAACGCCGAGGTCGTGCGCACCACTCTGATGTACGGCGCGAACAATCCCGTCGATGGTGCGGTGCTCGAGGTCATCCTGCGCAAGGCCGCCAAGATCAAAGAGGAGCTGGGCGTGCCGGTGCCGTTGCCGGACGATGGCCATACGCTGACCCAGACCCTGATGCGCGCGGTGATCTTGCGTGGTCGTGGCGACGGGAAACAGATGGTGATGGATTTCACTTCGTCCGCCGAAGGCAAGGCCATGGACGACTGCTGGCAAAATGCCGCCGACAATGCCAAGCGCAACCTCACAAAATTCGCACAGCGGCGCCTCAAGCCCGACGAGGTGCTGCCTGAGTGGAAGAAGACCCTGGCCGCGGTCGGCGGCAAGGAAGACGTACAGCGCTTCACCAGCCGGGCGCTCGCACGTCTGGGCGCCGGCCTCGAAGCACTTCGTCGAGGCTTCAAGGCTCCGCTTGCGGCCCTGCCCGGTGAGGTGAAAGAGCGCCTGGAAGTGGAGGGACTGTCTGGCAACGTACTGATCGATTTCCAGATCCCTCCCGCGCCTCGCTGTCGGCCGGTCCTTCGCAGCCATCCCCTGGTCTCCGTGCTGGCCGAATCCTTGCTTGAGCGTTCGTTGGCCGAAGCCGTGACGGAAGGTGGGGCGGATCCATCCGTGCTCGGCCGCGCCGGTTGCTGGGTCTCATCGACCGTGAGCGAGAGGACCATTGTGGCTCTCGTGCGCTTGCGCCACCAGCTGCAAACGCAGAAGGCCGCGCGCACGAGCGACCTGCTAGTCGAGGAAGCGACCGCGATGGCTTGGGGATCCTCGCCAGGTGCAATCCATCAGGGCGCGGAGGCCCTGGCGTTGCTGCTTCCTCCGCCGGTTAGCGATCCGCCCGCGCACGTGCGCCGCCGAACCCTCGAACAAGCCCTGGCGTGGCTTGCCGACCACACCGGCGATCTCGAATCCTTTGCAAGAAGTCGGGCCGATGCTCTGCTCGAGGATCATCGCCGAGTTCGCGTTGCCTCCCAAGCCCTCGGCAAGTACACCGTGAAGGCACTGCTTCCCGCCGACGTGATCGGCCTCTACGTCCTGCTGCCGAGAGTGAACTGATGCCCAGGTCGTATCTGCACCAGAAATCGCCTCGCCCCGCGCAGCGGGGAGAGGCCGACGCGCGAAGCGCGGCGGGTGAGGGGCGCCACTCTCCGCCCACAGCCACGTCCCCTCACCCTAACCCTCTCCCCGCTACGCGGGGCGAGGGGACCGGAGTGCTCTGAGGCCATGGCCACCCAACGCAAACCCCGAAAGCAAGAGGCGCAGCTCGCCTTCGAGGCTCTCTCCATCGAAGGCGGCCTCCTCTCTCCCGAATGGCTGGCGCGCGTGGCAAAGCTCGAGGCTGCACAGCAGACCGAGGCCGACTATGCCGTGCCCAAGGGCCTGAATCTGCGCGACGAGATCGGCCGTTACTGGCGCATTGCCCAGGCCAACTGGAAGGACTTCGACGCCGGCCTCGCGGCTGGCGGCGACGCGCGTGCCCTCTCCGAGCGTTTCGTGCTCGCGCTCCTGCGTGACAGCTTTAGCTTCTCCACCCTGGCGCCCGTCGCTCCGGTGCAAATTGGCGAGCGCACCTTCACCATCGGCTTCTCTGCCCACGGCCAGCGCGTCCCGGTGGTCATCGCGCCCGCCGGCCAGGGACTGGAAGAACCCCTTCCCGAGCTGGGAGACAGCGGCCGTCGCCGCACCGCCTTTGGCCTGACCCAGGAATACCTGAACGCCGTCGACGAAGCCCTGTGGGGTCTGGTCTCCGACGGAAAGACCCTGCGGATCCTGCGCGACAACGCCAGCCTTACCCGGCCGGCCTGGATCGAGGCCGACCTCGGCCGCATCTTCACCGAGGGCCGCTACGCCGATTTCGCGGCGTTGTGGCTGCTCGCGCACCAGACTCGCTTCGGCAAGCCCGGCCAACCTGTCGCCGATTGCGCGCTCGAAGCTTGGCGCGAGGCTGGGCGCGAAGAGGGCACCCGGGCACGAGCGGATCTGCGCAAGGGGGTCGAGCAGGCGCTGATGGCACTCGGCCAAGGCTTCCTTTCCCACCCCGCGAACGGCGCGCTGCTGGCGGATCTGCAAAGCGGGGCGCTGTCCATCAAGGACTACTTTAACCAGCTCTTGCGCCTGATCTACCGCCTGATCTTCCTGCTGACCGTTGAAGAGCGCGGGCTGCTCCATCCCGACGGCACCGATGAGAAGGCGAAGGGCCTCTATGCCCAGGGCTACGGCATGCGGCGGATGCGCGAGCGCTCGGTAAAGCGCAGCGCGCACGACCGCCACTCGGATCTCTGGGAAGTCACCATGATCGTGTTCAAGGGGCTTGGGCTTGGCGAGCCCAGGCTCGGGTTGCCGGCACTGGCCGGCATCTTCGCCGCGGACCAGTGCGTGGCCCTCGACAAGTCCAAGCTGGAAAACCATGCCTTCCTGCTTGCCGTGTTCAAGCTGGCTTGGCTACACCAGCGGGGTCTGGAACGGGTCAACTGGCGCGACATGGGCCCGGAAGAGCTGGGCAGCGTGTACGAGAGCCTGCTCGAGCTGGTGCCGCAGATCTCCGGCGGTCGGACCTTCGGTTTCGCCGAGGGCGGCGAGACCAAAGGCAACGCGCGCAAGACCTCGGGCAGCTACTACACGCCCGACAGCTTGGTGCAGGTGTTGCTCGACAGCGCCCTCGATCCGGTCATCGCCGACACCATCGCCAAGCATCCCGAGAATCCCGTCGAGGCATTGCTGAGCCTGTCCATCGTGGATCCCGCCTGCGGCTCGGGACACTTCCTGCTGGCCGCTGCCGAGAGGTTGGCCTTCGCAGGTGGCGCAATTGGAATCTGGCGGCACGCCCTCGGGCGAGCAGTATCGGCACGCTTTTCGCCAGGTTATCGGCCGTTGTGTGTACGGCGTGGATCTCAACCCCATGGCGGTCGAGCTGTGCCGGGTCAGCCTGTGGATGAAGGCCGTCGAGCCCGGCCGACCGTTGTCATTCCTCGACTCGCACGTCCAGCAAGGCAATGCCCTGCTCGGCACGACGCCGGAGCTGATGGCCAAGGGTATCCCCGACGCTGCTTGGGAGCCGATTGAGGGTGACGACAAGAAGACCGCCAGCGCCCTCAAGAAGCGCAACAAGGCCGAGCGAGAGGACAAGAATGCCTCCTTCGAGTTCAGCGCGGTCGTTGAAGGTGGGACAATAGCGCTCGCCACACAGGTGCAGTCGCTGGATGCCGCTCCTGACGGTAACCTTGGGGACCTTATACGCAAGGGCCAGACGTGGGCGGGGCTGCTCGACTCGCAACTCTATCGAGCGCGCCGTCTCGCCGCCGACGCCTGGTGCGCGGCCTTCGTGTGGTGCAAGCAACCGGGAGACTTGGCGACGATGGCTCCAACCCACGCGGAATGGGAGCGCCTTCGGCATGATCCGCAATTGGCGTCGCCCGCGCTCGTCATCGAGGTCCGCAGGTTGGCCAACGAGTACCGATTTTTCCACTGGCACTTGCAGTTCCCGCAGGTATTTGCGAGGGGCGGATTTGACGTGGTGCTGGGGAATCCGCCGTGGGAGCGGGTGAAGCTGCAGGAGCAGGAGTTCTTCGCCTCACGGAGTGAAGAGATCTCTGTCGCGGTGAACGCGGCGGCGCGGAAGAAGTTAATCGCAGCACTACCTCAAACAAACACGCTGCTGTGGAACGAATGGTCCCTAGCCAGCCGCGAAGCCGAAGGACAAAGCCAATACATCCGTCAGTCAGGTCGCTATCCCCTGTGCGGAAAGGGGGACATAAACACCTACGCCGTCTTCGCAGAGCACAACCGTGCGGTTCTCGGACCGCATGGACGGGCCGGGTTCATCGTACCAACGGGGATTGCGACTGACGACACGACAAAGGAGTACTTCGGAACGCTAGTCTCGTCTCGACAACTCGCGAGCCTGTATGACTTCCAGAACGTAGCGAGCGCCAATCTCTTTCGGGGCATCGGCCACGACAACATCAAGTTCGCACTCCTAACGATCGCCGCGGGGCATATCGAGGCACCAGAGTTCGTGTTCTACGCGCTGAGCGCGATGGACCTCCGAGACCCGAAGCGGACTTTCTCTCTCAGCGACACAGATATCGTCGTCCTTAATCCCAACACGCGAACCTGCGCAACGTTCCGTTCGCGTCGGGACGCCGACATCAACCTAGCCATGTATCGCCGCGCAGGCATCCTGTGGCGCGAGTCCGACGAAGCGAAGGGCAATCCTTGGAGTCTGCGATTTATGCGTATGCTCGATATGGCGAATGACTCTGGTCTCTTCAAGACGCGCGCGGAGCTGGCGGCGAGCGGACGCAGGCTGGAACGCACCAGCACTGTCGGGAGCGGCGGCGAGGTCCTGCCGCTCATCGAAGCGAAGATGGTGCATCACTTTGACCATCGCTTTGGCGACTACGCCGACCGATCGGCAGAGAAGGAAGGAACCGATACTCGCAACCTGCCGATCATCCCCGCGACACGGCTTCTGGATCCACTGTATTCACCAACTCCGCGATACTGGGTCGCCGAGTCCGAGGTGGGCAAACGGCTTCGAGGTTGCTGGGCAAGAGAGTGGATTCTCGGTTGGCGGGACATTTGTCGCAGCATCGATCAGCGGACCGTTATTGCGTCTCTGATCCCGCTCGCGGCAGTCGGCCACAAGTTCCCGCTCATAATGCCCGAGGGGGAACCAGTCCTGGTCGCGTGTCTATACGCCTCGCTATGCAGCTTCGCCCTCGACTACACCGCACGCCAGAAAGTCGGTGGAACCAGCCTTACCTACTTCGTCGTGAAACAGCTCCCGGTGCTTCCGCCCGACAAGTACACCGCCGATACCGACTGGCGGCGCGGTACTGTTGTCCGCGACTGGCTTCTCCCCCGCGTCCTCGAGCTCACGTACACCGCCTGGGCTCTCGAACCCTTTGCCCACGACGTCGGCTACGATGGCCCGCCCTTCCGCTGGGATTCCGAGCGCCGCTTCCTGCTTCGCTGCGAGCTGGACGCCGCCTTCTTCCACCTCTACGGCTTGAATCGGGACGACACTGACTACGTAATGGATACCTTCCCCGTCGTTCGCAAGAACGACGAGAAAGCCCATGGCGAGTACCGCACCAAGCGGGTCATCCTCGAAATCTATGACGCCATGGTCGAGGCCGCCCGCACCGGCAAGCCCTACCAGACCCGCCTCGCCCCGCCCCCGGCCGACCCACGCGTCGCACATCCCGACACCCGAGGCAGCAAGCGATGAAGAAGCCCCGACGGAGCCCTCGCCCCAAGAAAGTCTCCGCACCGAGGAGACAATCGCGAGCGGCCAGCAAGAAGATGCCCAGGCCGAAGGGCCTCGCTCTCGCAAAGCCTCGGGCGCAGAAAGTCGCACCACTGGTGCGACAAAGCGAGACTCTTGCGCCCAGTCGGAGGTTCGACGAGGTTCTCGCGCTCATCGACGCTGCCAGGCGGCGCGCGTACCAGGCCATCAACACCGAGCTGGTCAGCCTCTACTGGCAGCTCGGCGAGTACATCAGCGGGAAGATCGCATCCGCCGAGTGGGGCGAAGGCGTGGTCGACGAGCTGGCGGCCGCCATCGCGCGCAGATACCCAGGCATGCGCGGCTACACGCGCTCGAATCTCTTCCGTATGCGCCAGTTCTATGAGGCGTACCAACGCGACACAAAAGTCGCACCGCTGGTGCGACTTTTGCCGTGGACCCATCACCTCATCATCCTCGGCCAGGCCAAGCCGCCAGAGACCCGTGAGTACTACATGCTCGCCGCCATCAAAGAGCACTGGACCAAGCGCGAGCTCGAGCGGCAGATCCAGTCGGGCGCGATCCTGCGTCATGCGGCGGCCGCGAAGACAGTGTCACCAGCGGTGGCACAAACGCATCCGGCCGCTCTCGAGGAATTCAAGAACGCCTACAACCTCGAGTTCCTGGACCTGCAGGACGACCACTCCGAGGCCGACCTGCATGGTGCGCTCTTGCGCAACCTTGGCCGATTCATCACCGAGCTGGGCCGAGACTTCTGCTTCGTCGGCTCCGAGTATCCGGTGCAGGTCGGCAACCAGGACTTCGCCATCGACCTCGTCTTCTTCCACCGGGGCCTATCCTGCCTTGTCGCGTTCGAACTGAAAGTGCGCGACTTCCGCCCCGAGGATCTCGGCAAGCTGAGCTTCTACGTCGAAGCCCTCGACCGCGACGTGAAGAAGTCGCACGAAGAGCCCTCGATCGGCGTCCTGCTCTGCGCGACCAAGGATAACGAGGTCGTCGAGTACGCCCTTGCACGAACGGCCTCGCCCACGCTGGTCGCAGAGTATCAGACCGCGCTTCCGTCCAAGGCGCTGCTCCGCCGCAAGCTCCACGAGCTCTACGCGCAGCTCGAGTCCGCCGAGCCCACGGCGAATCCAGCGGATCCGCCCCCCGCCGGCCGGCGTATCGTTCACCCCGACAGCCGAGGCAGCAAGCGATGAGCGCAAACTCACCGGACTGCGGAGGGCCATCCCCATGACCGACGATTCCAAGAGCCTGGTCCCGGCCGCGGCCGAGTTCTTTCTTTACTCGGCGCCCGATGGCGCGGTGAAGGTGCGGGTTCTCTTCAAGGAGGAGACCGCCTGGTTGACCCAGAAGGCGCTGGCCGAGCTGTTCGGTGTCAAGGTGCCGGCTGTCACCAAGCACCTGAAGAACATCTTCGAGTCGGGGGAGCTGCAGCAAGGGTCAGTTGTTTCCATTTTGGAAACTACTGCCGCCGACGGGAAAAGCTACCAGACCCGGTTCTACAACCTCGACGCCATTATTGCGGTCGGCTACCGGGTTAACAGCTACCAGGCCACGCAGTTCCGCATCTGGGCGACCAAGACCCTGCGCGAATTTATCATCAAGGGCTTCGTGCTGGACGATGACCGTCTGAAGCAAGGCAGGGCGATCTTCGGCAAGGACTACTTCGACGAGTTGCTCGAGCGCATCCGCGAGATCCGCGCGAGCGAGCGGCGGTTCTACCAGAAGATCACCGACATCTATGCCCTCTCCGCCGACTACGATGCCAACGCGGCGCTCACGCGCGATTTCTTCGCGAACGTGCAGAACAAGCTGCACTGGGCGATCACTGGCCAGACCGCGGCCGAGCTGATCTATGCCAAGGCCGACGCGGCGAAGCTCTTCATGGGCCTGACGACATGGAAGCATGCGCCCCACGGCAAGATCCTGAAATCCGATGTCACGGTGGCCAAGAACTACCTTGGCGAAGCGCACGTCAAGGAGCTCAACCGCATCGTCTCGGCGTACCTCGACCTCGCCGAGAACCGCGCACAGCGGGGCATCCTGATGAAGATGGCCGACTGGGTCGGCTTCCTCGACAGCTTCCTGGAGTTGTCGAGCTATCCGATCCTCGCTGACAAGGGGAAGGTCAGCGCGCTCGAGGCGAAGCTCAAAGCCGAGGGCGAGTACGAAAGCTACCGCAAGCGGCAGGACGCCGAGTACCTCTCGGACTTCGACCGTGTCGTCGAGGAAACGCGCCGTCTGGAGGGCGGGCAGAAACCCAAGGCGCTCATCCCGAGCTCAATGGCCAAGAAAGGGCGGCGACGATGACCATCTCCCTGACGCCCGCCATCGCCACCCTGCTGGAGAAAGTCGCCGTCGACAACGGATTCGACCGCGAGCTGCCGCGCGAGGGCAACTGGCTCGCCTACGCCAGCACCCAGGCACCGCTGCGCCTGTGGCTGTCCACCTTCAGCGACGCCCTGTTCATCGCCGCCTTCTCGCAGGCCAACGTGGCCCGCGCCCTGGCCGAGCTGGGCAGCACCGTGCTCTCGCCCTTGCCCACCGGCGCCGCCGCGGCCCGATCCGTCGTCGACATCCCGGCCCTGCATCGCCTGGTCCGCCGCTCCTTCCAGCTCTCCCGCACCCTGCCAGACGAGCTACTGATTCAGTTCGAGAATCGAACCGCGGCCATGCCCCGCACCACCGAGGCCGAGCGCCTGGTCATCCAGCGCGTCGGCCAAGACGTCTTCCGCGCCGGCCTGCTCGACTACTGGGACGGCCGCTGCGCCGTGACCGGGCTGGCAGTGCCCGAGCTGCTGCGCGCGAGCCACATCAAGCCCTGGGCCAAGTGCGATACCGACGCCGAACGGCTGGACGTCTTCAACGGGTTGCTGCTGGCACCACATCTGGACGCTGCGTTCGACGCGGGGTTCATCACCGTGACGGATGACGGGGAGGTTGTCGTGTCGGCGCAGTTGGCCCCGCCTGACCGGAACCACCTGGGGCTGGCGCTGCCTCTGCGGGTGAGCCGGCTGGCGGAGGGGCACCGGGGGTATTTGAAGTGGCATCGGGAGTGGGAGTTCAAGGGGAGGGGATCATGAACGCGCAAGGAACATTTGCGGCTTTTGCGGCCTTTGTGTCGAAGGCAGAGCCGCTTGTGGCTGCCACGAGGGAACGGCAGCTCGCGCAATCCCGACCCAAGACCGAGAGCTTTCGAAGCTTCGTCGAGGAAGCGACCAAGTGTCTGACAAGACAAGCTGTGTGCCATGCGCAACAACTGCGTAACGTGGCTGAGATTGCTTGTCGCTGGCGAGTTGAACACGACCTCGTCTCGGTCATCGGCGCAACCTCCATCGAGAACTCCTACACTCGGCTGATAGCCTGGGCCCTCGATCCCTCGACCCATCCTCCAACCGCGCTATTGCGACAGCAGGCGCTGCTCCAGCACGTAGGTATTGAGAACCGGATCAACAGACCCGTTCTGCCTCAGCCATGGCTCGCCACGGAGGACGGAATCCCCGATCTGGTGTTTGCCTTCGACGACTTCACACTCGTCATCGAAGCTAAGACTGGAACCGCGGAGCATGCCACTCCCAGCGGTCGGATGCAGACCTACGCCTATGCGGACGCGGTGCTTCGAAGGTTGCAGAGGGAGGCACGGCAAGTCGAGGTGATCTTCCTAACCCTGGACAATGCAGCCGCTGCCAACCCCGCGGCACGCTCAGCCAGTTTCTTCGGAGTCGTACTGAGTCTCGCGGAGGCACTTGAACGTCAGCAGGTGCCAGCCGATCTTCGAGTTGCCTTCGGAATCGTCCTTACCCACTTCGTACGGCACGCCGACCTCCCCCAGCGCGATCTTTTCCCCGCGCTGGAGGACATCACCCGATGGGAGTCAGACCCTGGGAGGAAAATCGCGGCTCCCTGTGCTGGAATCGACTTTGGCGCTCTGTTCGCGATCGTCCGCTTGCTTGGATGGAGGGCATAATGCAAATCAAGTTCACAGAATTGGCACGTCTCTACGGTGAGCATGCGAAGGTCGTTCAGGAGGCCGCCGCTGCGTTCGAGAAATGCGTGAACGAAATGCTCAGTAGCCTTAGAGACGCAGCCGCTAGGGTGCTTGGCGAGGAAATCCGGGAGAAGACCACCGGATTTCCCGGATCACGGTACCGGTATTGGACAATCGAATCCTTTGAGGTTCCCCATGTGTGGTTCTGGGCTAACGATCCTGCGATTGTTCATCCTGGCAAACTTACCCTGCGCGCCTGGGCGGGGGCTCAACCAGGAGGTGGCGTTGTCAACAGGGTGTCGGCATTGAAGAGCCGTGAAGATCTGGGGCCGTTCCTTGACCAGGCAGTCGCTCAGGCGATCTTCTCCGTCGGTGCGGACTGCGGAGAGGGCCAGGAGATCGACGTGGTTGCACGGAGAATCGCGAACTTGCTGCAGGCATTGCGAGATGCGGCCACAGGTCCCTAGCTTGGACATGGGACCATGGAGAGCGAAATGACGGATAGAGAGACACATTTCGATCGGGAGGGGCCAGCGGTTCCCGTGTACCAGACGTACATGAACCCCATTCTGAAGGCTCTGCGCGACCTAGGCGGCGGCGGGCCGATCTCCGCCATCGACGAAAGAGTCACGCGAGACTTGAAGCTATCCGAGGGCGTGCTGGGCGTGCCACATGATCCTGCGGTGCCCGACGGACAGTCCGAGGTTGAGTACCGGATGGCCTGGGCGCGCAGCTACTTGAAGGCGGCGGGGTTGGTGACGAACCCAAGCCGTGGCTTATGGCAGCTCACCGAGGAGGGGGCCACGGCGGGCAACGTGGATGAGTACGCCCTGTCGGCAGAAGTCGCTGGCCGTTCGCGGCCGTCGTCGGATCGTCGGGGAGACGCCGAACCTGAGCTGGCACCCAAGGTCTTGGAGCGATTGCGCGGGCGCCATCAGGCGTTGGAGGCGAAAGGCGAGCTCCTCACTGGGGAGCGGCTGCGCCAGTGCTACGACAACTTCCGTCGGCGGTTCGGGCCGGAGATCCTGTCGGGCATCCAAGGCGAAGATCTGCTGCTGAAAATGCACAGCCGCGGAAACAAGGACAGCCTCGTGTATTGGCTGGAGTTCAAGAACGACGAGGAGTTCCCCGCGCAGTTCGGCAGCATCTCTGGTGGCAGCGCCCTGAAGTTCGGCATCTATCAAAGCACCGAGACGAGGCTGTGGATGGCTGGATCGGCCCAGCAGCAAAGGACGGTGTCCGTTGACGAGGCGATTGCCCAGACCCTCAGCCAACGCAACGAGTTGGTGGCAGGGGCCGCCGTCCTGGCCGAGTACAATGCGAATCCGGCGTCGGTCGACTACGAGAGTCTCGAACGGCGTCTGAGCGAAGCAGCTCCCAACCTCGCGGACACGGCATGGGGGCACAAGTACTTCAGCGTTCTGTTCCCAGAGATTCTCGACGACTACCACGCGCTCCACTATCAGGAATTCCACCTCGTCAAGCTTCTCCAAATGCCGAGAGGGGGCAGATATAGGAACGCTGAGCTTTTCCTTGCCATTGCTCGCCAACTTGGATGGGCGGTGACGACGCTGACAACCGTCCTGAACCGGCTGCACGGTACCCCATACTCGTACTGGCGTGTGGGTACAGGCGAGGCTGGGGAGTACTGGCCGGTCATGCAGGTCGAGAACGTCATCGCGGTTGGTTGGGCAAAGCTTCCGGACCTTCGACCTCTACTCGAGAGCCCGAAGCCGCAGGATGACCTTCGCAAGCTGATGGAGGAGACCTATCCTTCAACGCCGACATCCATCGGCCGACAGGTCAGCGAGCTTCTTCGCTTCGCCCAGCGCCCCGAGCCTCGCGATGTCGTGCTCGCGATGCAGGGCGGGCGCGTGTTGGGCGTGGCGGAGATCGCCGGGCCATACATCTACAAGCCGGGCGTGGAGTGCCCGCACCAACGGCCTGTCCGCTGGTTGAATCTGGGCGAGTGGCAGAGCCCGAATCCGGAGGGACTGCGAACGACCTTCGTGGCGCTGCGACGCCATCCGGAGAATCTGGTCGAGGCGGAGCGGCGGGTTCTGGATCAGACCTCGGGAACAGTCGAGACGGGACCGTCTAGCATGGGCGGCGTTCGCCGCGCACCGCAGCCGCTCGAAGGAGTGCAGGCTCACATTCAGGCGGCACTGGACCGCAAGCGTCAGGTTATCCTCTACGGGCCGCCCGGGACCGGAAAGACATACTGGGCGATGAGGACGGCGAGCGAGCTGGCGGTACGCGATCGCTTCAAGTCCACGTTGCAGGAGCTGACACCGGAGCAGCGCCAAGCCTTGGCCGAATCGAGGTCCGTGGAGACTTGCTGCTTCCACCCGGCATACGGCTATGAGGACTTCATCGAGGGCTATCGCCCCGTCGCCCGTCAGGATGGGCGCATCGGCTACGAGCTTCGCAGCGGCATCTTCAAAGCGATTTGCGCGCGGGCGCGTGCCGAGAAACAGCGCTCGTTCTTCCTGGTCATCGACGAGATTAACCGCGGCGACATCCCGAGAATATTCGGGGAGCTGCTGGTGGCATTGGAGAAGGACAAGCGCGGCCAGCCGGTCACGCTACCGGTTAGCGGCGAACAACTTGTCGTGCCGGAGAACGTGTACGTGATCGGAACCATGAACACGGCGGACCGATCGATCGCCCTTCTCGATGCGGCTCTCCGTCGCCGGTTCGCGTTCATCGAGCTGATGCCCGACACGGACTTGCTCAAAGGCGCCACGGTGGGAGGAATTCCGCTGGGCCCGTGGCTGGATGAGCTGAACCGGCGGATCGCGAAGCACGTTGGCCGCGACGCCCGTCATTTGCAGGTTGGCCATTCGTATCTGCTGGAGGGCGGCGCGCCTGTGACGCAACTCGCGCGGTTCGCCGAAATACTCAGGGACGACATCATCCCACTGCTGTCGGAGTACTGCTACGAGGACTTCCAGACGCTGTCGACGCTCCTCGGTCCGGGCCTAGCGTGAGTTTACCGGACGAGGGGAGAAGGGACGTCCAACTACACAGAATTGCAGACAATTCTGTGTAGTTGGACGTATATACTAATTTTAGAGGGCAACCCCGAGCTGGTCCACGAGGCTCTGGAGATCAGGTTGAATGTCCTCGAGTTGGGTGGTCGTGCGTAGTGATTTCTTGGAGGTCGTGCGGATGACGGTGGCCTTTCTGATCTGTGCGAGGCCGTCGAGCAAGGCCTCTTGGCAGTGGCGGTAGCCTGCACGCTGAGCGCGGAGATGAAGAAGTCGGGCGAGCAGATAGGCGACAACGCACATGAAGACGTGGACATGGAGTTTCTGGTCGGTCCAGTGGTACTGAGGCCGAAGCATCACGTGCATAGGATCCTTGAGATGAGCGAAGACGGCCTCGACGTGGGCCTGACCGCGGTAAGCGCGGATGATGTCCTCGGTGGACCAAGTGTCCCTATCGGTCATGAGGATGAGGTGACCGAGCACGTCGCGTGACAGAGCCTCAATCGCTTGGGCATCGACCTCGTGCTTGAGCGAGAGCTGCTTGTCTCCAGTCAGCTCCCATCGGATGACCTGTTGCAGGTGCTGGCGTCCCATTAGTCGGGTCTGGATGTCGCGCTCAATGGCCTCGCGCGAACGTCGTTGCCTGCCCCGCGCCAACGTGTTGGCCAGATGGTCGAGCCACTTCTGCGCGGAGGCTATGTGCTGGAGGACCCCTCGCAGCTGCCCCGCACGAAACGATTCGGAGACCACGACTACGACGGTGCGTTCAGCGCCCCAGACCTTTCGTCGGGTGCGGTAGGCCTGGACGGATTCCTTCTCGCTGAGCTTGACGGACTCAAGGTGCGAATTCGCTTCCGTGATAAGGGGACGCTGATTCGAGACAGCAAGAGAGGCAACGTAATGAATCCTCGACGCATCCACGCGCTCCTGGTTCGCCCGCGAGACGTTGCCCTTGTCGTACACCATGGTCATGGACTGCAAATCTCGGCCAATCTCGACGAGGCGTTCCTGAATCGTCGGGATGAGGTCGGCAAACGATCGCGCATCGTGGACTTCACCGCCATAAGTCCGGTGGAAAAGCGGCACCCCTTCATCGCGGGTGCACAAGAGTGCAACGCCAAGCTGGCGCAAGTCATGTCGCTTCTGTTTGTTGTGGCCGCGTGCGGGGAGCTTGGGGCGGGTATTCGTGGAATCGATGAAGGTGAAAAAATTGGTGGCGTCGTAGAGGACTGTGTCGAGCTTGAGATCGAAGCGCTCCAAAGCACGGCCTACGATTTCGCGTTCTACGGATGCAAGGATCTCAACCGGCAATTGGTCCATCTGATCCCAGAAGTGCTGACTGGAAAGCAGGTCGACGTCTATCTTGGCGAGCTCGCCCAGAGTCGTCGAGCGTGCCCACTCGGCAAAAGCTCGCTTACTCGTAGCATGACAAGCCCTGCCGACACAGCCCAACTCGAAGGTCTGACCAGCGCTGAGACCATCATGGCGTTCGGGGCGGCGCCGTGGGTCAGGGACATGGCGCGAGGCATGTCGGTCTCGACGCCCGCCGGTGGCCAGGTGACGGTCGATCGTGCCGGCAACGTCGAGCTCGCGAGCCACTGCGAGAATAGCCGCGACGGCGCCATGGGAGAGGGACTTGATGCGAAGGGAATCGGCGGCCTTGAGCCTGAGGAGCAAATCATCGGCCTTGCCGAGGTGGGCAACCACGGAGAGACGGGGCTTTCCGCCAACACGGTGGGACTCGACGATGCGCCAGTAGGTGTGGCCGCGAACGTGGACTCGCTGCAGGCTTGCCATTGTTAGTATATACACCAGCAAAACATATCAAGGCAAGCAAATATGCGCGACCAACCTCTCCCGCGTCACCGTCGACATGTTGTGTCTGCGGGTGGACAAACGCCGAGAAGCTGACCAACATTAGTTAGTATATACGCTGCGCGGGCGTGGACACACACCATGGTCACCGACGGAAAACAGTGGCCCTGGCGCGGTGGCTCAGAGCTCAAACCAGCGCTCGTCCGGTAAACTCACGCTAGTCGACGTGAAGCAACGAAGAATCGACCAGTCCTTGTTCGAGCCGGCGAGACTGGAGATTCTGTGCGAGAGGCTTCTCGAAGGCTTCCCGGAGATTACTGCAACCATGGAAGCGGCTGAGGTGGAAGGCAGAGGGAATGGGCCTACTGGGCCTGGAGAGTCGGACGACGACGAAGGTGATGAGGTCGGGACCGGAGGGTAAGCGTGGACCTTCGCCTGACAGAATGGCAGACGAAGGGACCAGACACGGCCGAGCTGCGCGAACGCACCGTCGAGGATGTGGCGGCGCAACATCTGGTCGACGAGCTCGGCCGTCGGGGGCTACTTCGCATACGAGAGCTACGCCGGGGCCTCGAGGTGAGCGCATTCGCCCACGTCGGGCGAGTACAAGTCGGCGACCTGACCATCACGATTGAGCCCAAGCTGGAGGCGGGAAAGCTGCTCCGACTCGTTCGCTACGCCTACGGGCTTCGCGACCTTCGCCTGTTCGGGATGGCGGAGTACCAATCCGCCGGTAGCCTATTTCAGGATCTGCTGGCGGCGCAGCTACTCAGCGAGGCGCGTGAAATCATCGACAGAGGCTTGGCTCGTCGCTACATCCGACGCGATTGCGAGCTTGCCGCTCCTCGGGGCCGAATCAACTTCGGCCAGTTCGCGCTGCGGCCGGATTGGGACCAGGCGAGCGTCCCGTGCCAGGAATTCCCGCGCTCGACCGATCACCTTTTGAACAGGATTCTGCGCTCCGGCGTGACGCTCGCCGCGGAGGTTGCAAGCGATCGCGATCTCGTTTGGGAGCTGAAGCGCGTGGCGAGGACGCTGGCCCAGCTTGCCGAGCCAGTCGAGCTTGCGCGCGACACGCTGGTGCAAGCAGAGCGCGGGATTACCCGCATGACCTCCGCATATTCTTCCGCGCTTCGACTGATCGAGCTTCTACACTCCTCGACGTGGCTTGCTCTCGAAGGGAGCCGCGGCGTCCGGGTTCCAGGTTTCCTCTTCGACATGAACCGCTTCTTCCAAGCCCTGGTCGCACGGTTTCTCCGCGAGCACCTGCACGACTTCGACGTGTCCGAAGAGGAGCCGCTCGCCGCTTTCATGCGATACCTCCCCGATTACAATCCGAGGGGCCGCCGTTCACCTTCGCCGCGTCCAGATTTCACCGTTCGGCGAGGCGGGAAGATCGTCACCTTCCTCGATGCGAAGTACCGCGATCTCTGGGAGACAGAGCTGCCGAGGGAGATGCTGTACCAGCTCGCGGTGTATGCCCTCAGTCAAGGGCAAGGGGGGAAGGCGGCGATTGTATTTCCGTGCGCTGATAGCGCGAGTCGGGAGGCCATCATCGAGATTGGGCCATGTGGAGATTGCAGTAAGTCGCCGGAGGTGGCGCTACGGCCGTTTGATCTGAACAGGGTTGCCAGAATCGTGGAGGTAGGGGACTCGGCGAAGGGTGAGATAATTGCGCAGGCCCTGGCCTGCGGCGTTGGAGGCGGGTCCTAGCGTTGGCGTGCATCAGACACGTTGGCGCCGACTCACCAGCCAGGCTATTGGTGAACGGCGAGGGACAGCCCGGCAAGCGATTTGCGGGCGCGGCGAGGACCTTGGCTTGGAGTTGTTCGGCGTGGACAGGAGAAGGGTCTTCCAGCGTGAGATTGGTGCCGCCGAGGAAGAGATCGAATTGCTGGAGGCGTTGCTGCACTATAGCGACGCGCTTCTATCCATCACGGACATGGCCCTCCCCAGAGGCATGACAAAGAGCGAGAGGGTGGTGGGCAGTGTTCCGCCCTGCTGCAGGTCTTCGAATGGAAAGGCAGGCCGAGCAATGACAGCACCGCCCGTTGGTTCACGTTAACCGGGGCGTCCTTCATCGGCAGTCTTCAACATGGGAGGGTCCCTCAACATGGCGGTTCCAGGCATGCATGCCTCATGGTACAATATCTGCCCATGACGAAAGCTGGCGTGTCTCGTCCCTCACCTCCGACGAAGGCCCTGTTTGTCAAGATTGGATGGATGCTCCGATATCGCGGGCCCGCCCCAATGGATCCCATCTACTCCGAGATGGAGTGGGTCAAGAGGAAGAAGAACGGCGCTGAAGACTTCAATTTTGCGCCACGGAACGGACACTTCTACGGCTACTTTCCCCCCAACAATGGCGGCCTTCCAAAGCTAGAGAAGCTTGAGCCTCACTGCAAGGGCATCGCAGTCAATGGTCTCCTGATTGTATTCGTAGCATCGTGGCCACCGCCCGAAGAGAAGGCTTTTCGAACAGCTGAGGCCGCGGTTGGAGCAATGGCTAGATTCAATACCAAGAAGCAAGTGGTAGTGGGCTGGTATTCAGACGCTACCTATTGGCCGGAATTCAAGAAAGGAACCTCGCGCACTAGCTCCGCCCTCTACTGCTGCAAAGCTCCGACCACTTCGGGCATTCTGCTACCACCTCAAGAACGCTGCTGGGAAATCCCGGGAGGAAAGTCGCCTGGTGCCTTCGGACGAGCCAAGTTCACATACTATCGAAAGGACCGGAAGGATGATCGAGGTCTAGCATGGAAGCGCGCGGTCATCAGGTGTATTCTGAACTATGGAAAAGGGGACGATAGCAAGAAGCTCAGCATTTCCACCCGCTCGAAGGGCCATACACAGAAGTTCCGGGAGTACATGGTCGAAAGAGAAGTGGCTTCCATCTTCAAGCGCAATCCCCAACTGGCAGCTCGCGTACGCAACAATGCAGGCGGTATATGTGACGCTTGCGGGGCCAATGTCGTGAAGCGATACGGCGCCAATGTGCTTGAAGCACACCACCTTGCCGGACAACCGCCCAAGAAGGGACGGGAGATAACTGAGGGGGATTTGGCTGCTCTCTGCCCCACTTGTCACAGGGCCCTCCATCGCCAAAGCCGTCCGAATCGGAGGCCGATGACTGTCAAACGTTTCAAGCAAATAATCGACCTCTAGATTGCCGGGCCCGATTCCGGATCGTCCCGGCTAGAGAGCGCTGTCTTGGTTCCCCGGCCCTCCTGGCCTCGTGGCTTCACGCAGGTGCCACCGTCTCCGATTTGAGATCCTGATCCAGACCAGGCACTACGATCCCTGATCCAAGCTTGGATGAGCGGGGAGGCACCTTCTGCGTGAACAGCGTGCTGATGGAGTGGTGGGCTAGTCCGCCGGGATAGGCGGCGTGAAACATGGTCGAGGCCGGCGCGGTGAAGAAGTCCGATGAGTCGAGGAACGCAATCAAGCGATATAATCCGGGACGTTGGATACCACCGAGCAACGCCAGGATTTGGGCCTTAGTGGTGCGGGCCATAGTTCATTTTACGCCGCTAGCTCACGTGACCGGGGAATTTCGTACACCCGCAGAATTCTCCTCGCCGCCCGCTGCACTCGCTTCAGTGACTGGAGCACGAGCTTGCCGTCGCCGCCATACCAGGCGATGTACGCAGGTGCTTTGGAGGGCAGGCCGAGGGCGCGCAGGACCACGTAGCTGGTGGCTTCGGCCTCGGTTTCGGGCTGGCGCTGCACCATCTCGCCACGCGAACGCATGTCGTGCAGGATCTCGTGCGCCAGCTCGTGCACGATGGTGGCGGCGCGTTCCAGGCCGGGCAGCCGGCGGCGAAGGAAGATCACGCCCCCACCGGAGTGGCCCTGCGACCCTTGCGGGCCGTTGAAACGCGCGACTCGAATGCCCAACCTGGCGGCAGCACGCTCGAGGCCGTTGGCGACGTCGGTGGGCCCGCGCAGGGCTAGGTCGAGCGATGGCAGCCGTCGGCCGCAGGTCTGTGAGATGTCGTAGACCGGCACCGCGATGAAGGGCTGCTGCATGGCCACCGGGGCGAAGATGTGGATGGGGCGCTCAGCGGGTTTGACCTTGCGGCCGACGCTCTCCCAGGTCTTGCGGCTCGCGACCCTGGTTGCGCGTGGGAACTGCAGGTGGATCAGGTACTCGTTGAAGGGCGAGTATTCCCAGAACTTCGACATGGTATCGAGCACGGCGGTGAAGCCGGCGTCGCGCTTCACGCGGTCGACCTCGCGAGCCAGCGTGGTCACAGCTTCGCGGACCTGTCCGTAGGTCAGGCTGACGTCGCGGGTGACCTGCTGCCTCGGAGCTGTGCTCGATTCTGTCGTCATCGTCTACAGCCCATCCTCATCGTCCAGTACGCGGCCATGGCCGTGCTGCTCAAGCCACCAGTAGGTGAAGTGCTTGGACAGCCAGCTCGCGGCGCGCTCGGTGGCCAGGTCGGCGATCTGCGAGGTGTAGATGACCGGGATCCCGAGCCTGGCCTCGATGGCATCGAGCGTGCCGAGCACGGCGTTCGGGTGCGCCTGGGTCTCGGGACCGATGGTCTCGCTGTACGGAAGCTTCATCTCCTCGTAGGTGGCCTCGATCAGGATCGCCTTCCAGCGTAGCTTCGCCAGGCGCTCGCACGAACGCAGGAAGCGCGCCCGGTTGCCGATGGTGCTGCGAACGACGTCGGGCAGGGTCTTGCGCTCGATGGCTAGGAGGTCCTGCATGCCCTCGATGGAGTAGTCGCCGGCGGGCAAGGCGACGCGCTTCTCGCCGCCGATCCAGCTCGGGTGGTTCTCGTGCAAGGGCCAGGGCGCCTGCTCGCGCGTGTCGACCAGAACCACGGGCTTGGGGATGTTCCACTTGCGGATGACGAGGTGGCCGCCGCGCTTCACGGAGAGGCGGCTCTGGGTTGGGGGCGTGAACCCGTCGCAGGAGTCGTTCTCGATGATCATGCGCTGATCATGGAACAGGGGTCTGACACGACCTGCGTTGGTGCTGCAGGGAAAAATCATGTCAGACCCACGCGCCATTCTGGCTGGTGAAGGGAGACAGAACCGTGTGCAACCAATGCAAGAAATCAAGGCGGGGCAGGGGATATCACGTCATCGACCCTGCGACCGACCCGTTCACCGACACCGTGCTCGACTACGCCTACAACCTGGCGGCATCCGGCGCGCTGCTGATACCGGAGCACGTCGAGATGATGGTCGACAATCAGCGGAGCCTCATGCGCATGCTGGTGGGACGGAACGCCACGCCGTCGGAGCGGAGAGCCCTGGCGAACAAGAAGCGAATGGACGAGGCGGTTGTCAGCGCGCTGCAGTCACTTCTGCAACGGAGGGGGCAGAAGATCCGCAAGCCCGCTTCCCCGCGCGCACCAGCGGCCGCCTGCCTGCAGGTCATCGCGAGTACGCTCGGGCTGGACCAAGTCGAGGCCGTCGTCCTGCAATTCGCGATCGCTGCCAACCGTCGTGACATGCAGGAGTTGCTCGACCCGATCCCATGCGTGGGGCTTCGCAGCCCCGGCATTCTCATCGCGGCGGCCACCGGCGAGAAACCCGACGCGGTCTGCGCAGTCCTCGACCGCAAGAGCCGCCTGGTGACGAGTGGGCTCATCGAGCTCAACGAGCACGGTGACCTCGATGACCGAGTCCAGGCCGACAGACGGCTCGAGGGCGTCGTGTTCACGCCCGGCCTCGACGGGGCCGCGTTCGTCGACCGATTCTTGCCGGCAGCGCCTGCGTCGTCACTCGAGGCCGATGATTTCGCACATCTGCGAAACGAGGTCGCAACGGCGCGCAATCTCCTGCGCGCGGCGCTCGACGCACGACAGGCCGGGGTGAACGTGCTGGTGTACGGTCCAACCGGCACGGGAAAGACCGAGCTGGCGCGCCTGCTCGGCGGAGAAGCTCGACGTGTCGCTGATGGTGGCCGGGCGCGAGACTTCCACCGGTGAGTCGCCGACGTCGCAGCAGCGGCTACGTTCATTGCTGCTCGGCAACAAGCTGCTGTCTCACGGTCGTGCGTTGTTGCTCTTCGACGAGCTCGAGGATCTTTTCCAGGGAAATCCCTTTGCGGGCGTGACGGGCGACGAGGACGACGCTGCTCGCAAGCAACGTACGATGTCCAAGCAGTGGTTCAACTTGCTGCTCGAGACCAACCCGGTGCCAACCATCTGGATCTCGAATCGCGTGGACGACATCGATCCCGCGTTCCTGCGGCGCTTCGCCTACGTCATCGAGGTCGGCAAGTTCACCGCCGGGCAGCGCCGGCGGGCATGGCGCAAGCATCTGGGCAGCGATACGACCCTGCCTGCGGATGACGTGGACCTGCTGGCCCAGCGTTTCGAGCTGAGCCCGGCGCACATCGGTGCCGCGGTGTCGGCCGCGCGCCTCGTGTCGCACGGGGCGATCGATCGGGGTACGCTGGAAACCATCCTGAAACCGGCCGAGCGCGTGCTGCACGGCCGCAGGATGGCCCCGCCGGTCTTCCGCGCCGGCGGCTACCTGCCCGAGTTGGTCAACACCGATGCCGATCTCCTGGAGGTCGAGCGGCGGGTCCAAACCTGGCAACCTGGCGACGGTGCGGGCGTGTCCCTGTGTCTCTACGGTCCGCCCGGCACTGGCAAGTCCGAGCTGGTTCGGTACCTTGCGCACCGGGCGGGGCGACCGCTCGACGTCCAACGCGCGTCGGACATTCTGAGCATGTGGGTCGGCGGCACCGAGCACAACATCGCATCGGCCTTCGAGTCCGCGCTGCGGGATGAAGCAGTTCTGCTGTTCGACGAGGCGGATTCGTTCCTGCAAGATCGCACCGGCGCGCAGCGATCCTGGGAGGTGACCGCGGTCAACGAGTTCCTGCAGCAGCTCGAGGCATTCCCCGGCGTGGTCGCCTGCACGACCAACCTGTTCGACAAGCTCGACCCGGCGTCGCTGCGCCGCTTTGTCTTCAAGATCGAGCTCGGCTTTCTGAAGCCCGAGCAGAGCCTGCTGGCGTTTCGCCGCGGGCTTGCCGACCTCGGCTACACGGGCGAGGTTTCGCCGTCAGTGGAATCCACGCTCGCCCGCATCCCCAACCTGGCCCCCGGCGACTTCGCAGCGGTGAAGCGGCGCTTGACGGGCCGTGGGCGGCCCGTGTCGGCCGAGCTATTGCTGGCCGAGATCGAGGCCGAGGTTCGGGTGAAGGCGACCTCGCGGGGGCGGATCGGGTTTTGAAGGTGGACCGCATCTCCGAAAATTCCTGTCAGTCTCCCATCGCATTCTGTCCCCATGCCTGGCACAGATCTGCTCGTCGCTCCGGCACCGGTCCAACTGACCTTCGACCGGTTTGTCATCGGGCCGGAGAATCACTTTGCCGCGTCGGCGGCGAAGATGCTCTCGCGGTCGGGGCGACCGCGCTTCAACCCGCTGGTGATTCGTGGCGTCCAGGGCGCTGGCAAGACCCTGTTGCTCGACACGATCCGGGCCGAGTGCCTACGGGTGGCGCCCGCGATGAATGTGCCTCTGAAGGCAGGCACGGACCTGCGCCTCGCGGACAGCCTTGATGGCCAGCTCGAGCCCGACCTGCTCCTTCTCGACGAGCCGGCAGGCCTGGGAGGGCGAGCTCTGCAGCGGCTGAAGGGGCTGCTCTGCGACCGGGCTGAGGCTGGCCGATTGACGGTGTTGGCGCTGGACGCCAGCCAGGGGAACGTGCTTCTGCGTTTCTGCTCGCGATCTTTTCCGGACGGCCTCATGGCCGAGCTCATGCCGCCGAGCGCCGACACGCGTAGGGAGATCCTGCTGCGCCATCTGCGCGAGCACGACGTCGCCGTCGAGAAGGCGGCCAGCCTGGCCTTGACGTTCATCCCCTGGGAGAGCGCCGTCGACATCGAGGCCCTGGGCGAGCAACTGGTCCATGCCGCGTATTCGCAGGGCGGCACGCTGAAACCCGCAATGGTCCGTCGGCTGTGCGAGTCCCTCGGCCGGCGCGGACTGGACATCGCGGCGGCGCGCGCGCTGGTGCCTTGCTGCCGCTATCGTCTGCGGGCGACGCTGGCGCCAGGCCGCTGGCCGGCCGATGCCCCAGGCGTGCGCCCGCCCGACGAAATCAAGACGGCCGTCTTCCATTACTACTGCCGCTCGGTCGAGATGCGCCTGCGCCGCTGGCCGGACCGTCTGCTGCTCGAGCTCCGTTCCGACCACCAGGGCCGCGTGCCGTCCCGCTTCGAGCTGGACCTGTGCCTCGAGCCGCGCTACTCGCTGAAGGTTCGCAGCCAGGCCGGATGGGCATCGGAGCGCTGGGCACTGACGGCTGGCCTGCCGCGGTTGGATCAAGATCCCTTCCGCGCCGCTCGCTACTGGGTGTTCTGCGCACTGGTCCCTCGCAATCCGCACGGGGCGCGGGGCAGAAAACACGCCAGACAGGGGAACCTCGGTGAAACCATGCGCACCGTGCGCGCGGCCATTCGGCAAGCCGCGGTCAGCGCCGCTGCCATGCTCGATCCTACAGCACGGAAGATCGCGTTGCGCTTTCCGAACCATATGCGTCCGTGGCTATACGCGAGGCTCGCCAAGGACAAGAGCGGTCGGCTGGCGCAGGTCGTAGACACCTGTCCCGGCGCGCTGACCTTCGCCTACGCGCTGTCGGCGCTCGGCCATCGCGCTGGCACGAGAGCGGCTGGCGAGAAGCTCTTGCGAAACGTGGTAGCCGGACGTGGGCTCAACGATGCGCTCGATGACGCCGTTGCGGCTTGGGCCATTGGCGCTGCGAAGCTGGCACAAGACGCGCGCCTGTCGGAGAGGCAGCGACCGCTCTGGCGGCGCCTCGTAGACGCTAGCCCGCACGAGCTGCGGTCCATACTGAGCGCCCAGCGCCTCCTCATCCGCCGAGCGGGCGCCGGCGTGCCCAGCTACACGCTGTGGCTGCCACCCCCGCTACGCTTTGCCCCCGAGGACATCCCATCCAAGAAGCTGGCCAATGCGCGCTGGTTCCGCTTGGTGAAGGGCCACACCATCACGCTGGTACCGCCCTGCTGTGACGTCCCCGATCTCGGCGAAGACTTCGCCACCTTCGTGTCACACCATGCGGCCGCGTTGGCGGTTTGCTGGCGAAAACGCTTCGCCGTGCGATCGCGCATCCAGGAGATGCTCGACTACGCCGTCGCCATGGATGACTATCCACGGCGGAGCACCTCGCCTGCTCGCTACATCGGGGCGGTGGATGCCTGGCACGAACGGATGGCACAACTCCAGCAACTGGCCGACGTCGCCCAGGCAATCGGCAAGCCGATCGTCAATGCCGACGGGAAGGAGCTGGTGCTTCCCGAGCCGCCCTGCGCGGGATGGCGATCGGGCGACGACGTCATCATGCCCCTGCGTACGCTCGAGGAGATGTTGTCCGAGGGGGCCAAGATGCACAACTGCGTCGCCAGCCGCATCCCCGATGTGCTGACCGGCAAGGCGGCCCTGTACCACGGCGAGGTCGCCGGCAGGGGATTGACCATCCAGATCGAGTCGTCGCCCTGGGGCTACCGGCTGGTCGAGGCCAAGACCAACGCCAACAACGAGCCGAGCCGAGCACAGCGGCGGGTGCTCATGGAGTTCCTCAGGCACTTTGGCAAGGAAGGGACGTGCGGGTGTGCCCCTCCCCCACCCTCTTCGCCAGCCGCCCCACCCACGCCCGCAACTCCACCGGCTCCACGACCTCCACACCCTCCCCTTGCCGTAGCACCCACGCCGCCAGCCAGCCGGTGATGTGGTCCTTGAAGTGAACCACCAGGCTGCCGTCTCGCTGCTTCTCCGACTTTCCCGAACCAGCCCTGCATGCGCGCTGCCGCCGGCCCGCGCAGGCGGAGCGTGACCTTGGCGGGCTTCCAGTCGCTGATGAACATACGGTCGCCGCGGTACTTGTTGACGTCGAAGTCCTTGGGCACGGTGAAGGTCGTGGGAAGGACGGTGACGCCGAGGATGCGCTCGACCTTGAAGACGAAGATGCAGTCTTCCTGGTGGGTCAGGCTGCGGCCGAGCACGTACCAGGCGCCGGTGTGGTTGAGCAAGCCGTACGGTTCCAGCCGGACGGGGCGCCGGTGCTGGCTCGAGAGCGAGGCGTAGTCCATCTCAACGGTGCGGTGCTCGCGGCACGCGCGGGAGAGCGTGGCGAGCGCATTCTGTTTGCCGGCGGCGGGCATGGCCAGGACGATGCCATCCCCGCCGGCCAGCCCGTTGTCGCTCTGCCCGAGCGCCGCGCGGATCTTCTTCGCGGCGCGAGCGATGGCTTCCTCGTAGGTGCGTATCCCGGTGGCCTTCACGGCCTCGGCGCCGATGAGCAGGGCCAGCGCTTCCTGCGTGGTCAGGCGTGGCGGCCGGTTCAAGAGCCGGCACGGCAAGGCCGAAACCACCGCCTGAGGGCCCTTTCCGTCGATGAAGATGTTCACGTGGTCGCATCCCTGCGGCACGCCGACGTAGAGCAGCGCCCGTATTTCCTTCTCCAGCTCGGCCGGTTTGGCGCCAACGATCTCCGCCAGCTCGGACAGCCGCACACCACCTTCGTGCTTGGTCACGTAGGGCACCAGGTACAGGGCGCGCCGCAGCCGCTGCTCTTGCTTCTTCATGGCGCACCCCCTGCCGTCCGGTTGGCGGCAGCGATGCTGGCTGTGATGTCGCGGATGCGCGCGCGCAGCTCGCGCGGCTCGACGACCAACAGGTGCCCGGCGGCGTCCAGCACGCGCGTGATGATGTAGCCACTGTTGCCCGAGCGGAAGCGAACGCGCGTCCAGCCCTCCTCGCCGGTCACGGCCTGGGCCAGCGGCTCGCGCGACGAGCCGGGGCCGAAGTCCTCGTCGGCCATCCAGCCGCGCTCGGGTCCGATGTCCAGCACCACGTCGAATGCGGCCTGGGTGTCGCCGGCCTGGAAGACCCAGGGCGAGCGCTGCACGTAGGTCGCCAGGTTCCAGCTCTCGGGGCGCTGGAAGTCGGGGGTGCCGGGTTTGGGCGCCAGCTTGACCTTGACGATGCGGTCGACGCGGAAGGTGCGCGGCTTGTCGCGCAGGTGACAGTGGCCGACCAGTTGCCAGTTGCCGCCCGAGTAGACGACCGCGTACGGGTCGACCTCGCGCACGGTCGCCTCGCCGCCGGGCGAAGGGTAGGTGATAGTCACGCGCTTACGGCCCTCGATGGCCGTGACCAGGGCCGCCATCGTGCGCCGCAGCCGCGCGCCGTGCTCGCGCGAGGGCAGCATGATTCCAAGGTTGGCGGGCGTGAAGGCGTGGTGGGATCGGCCGCTGTCGAAGGACAGCTTCCGCAGGGCATCGTCGACCAGCTCGCCGTAGACCAGACCCTCGGTGCCGCGCAACGCCTCGGCCGCCAGGATCAGCGCCACTCGCTCCTCGTCGTCGAGCTGCACCGGCCGCAGCTCGTACTCGCGCCTGCGAACGCAGTACAGGTGCTCCGCATCCTGGCCCTTTTCCTCGTGCTCTTCGATGGGCACGCCCAGGGTGCGCAGGTCCTTCTTGTCGCGCTCGAACTTGCGCTCGGCCGCGGCCGGTTTTACCTTGCGGTAGGCGTCGATGCGCTGGAATATCTCGGCGCGCGACACGGGCCGATTCGCCTCGAGCAACAGCATGAGCAAGGACAGGATCCGCTCGTCGGGCGGTTGTCGCGAACGATCTTCGCTCGCCACCCGCGATGACAGCTTCCTGCTCGCCATAGCGTCATTGTAGGCGTCTGGCGGGTGGACATCAATCAGCGCGCGGGGTGACGGCCTCGCAACGCTCATCGCTCACGTGCCTCCCGTCGGACCTCCGCCGCGCGCTGCTCGTCCAGGAACCTTCCCTCGTCGAAGTTGGCGCCGTCCTTTTCGCGCGCCTTCTCGATCTCGGCGCGCAGCTTCTCCGAAAAGAATGGCTGCCACACCACCTGCAAACCCAGTGCGCGGAAGTCTGCCGCCACCGCCTCCTCGTACTTCTGCGTGCGGCGATTCCAGGTGCACTGGATCACCTTGATGGTCACAGTGTCTCCCTCCAGAGCCACGATGTAGGAGTCCTTCGGGCTTGGCCCAAGCCACCAGAATTTCTTGCGGAGCTCTTCGAGGGTCACAATCGCCGAGGGTGGCACAGGGGACTGACACGATTCCGGTCGCGGCCGCTCAGCCCCTCCTCACGCCGCCCAGCCGTGCACCGCCGAATTTCATCGTGACTGCGCCGCCAGAACGTGAACCGTCGCGCCCACTTTTCGAAGTCGTTCCGCTACGACTTCCGTGCCCAGGCAGTGGTCCACGAAGAACGCCGGCGGATCAAGCGGCCGCGGCACTCATCTCCCAGCGCAGGGCACTTTCGACGATTTTGGCGGCAATGCGAAAATCTCGGGCCAGCACCCGCACGGAATTAAGTGCTATATTCAGGTCCATGCGCGCCACCAGCGTCCGCCCGATCACCGACCTGAAGACACACACCAAGGACGTCATCGACCAGGCCATCCATAGCGGCGAACCGGTTCTCATCACGCAGAACGGCCGTGCCCGTGTGGTGGTCATCGATGCCAAGCGCCACGACGATGCGCAGGCGACCCTGGCCATGCTGAAACTATTGGCGCAGAGCCAGGATTCGCTGGCCCGCGGCGACAAGACCTACTCGAGCGGTGACGTCAGGCGCAGGGCGCACGCGGCCATCGGGCGCGCCAGCAAGCGATGAAGACGCGCGATCTGAAGGTCGTCTGGACGGCGGTCGCGGCTTCCGACCTGGAACGCATCGCCGGCTACCTGGCCAGCGAGTCTCCTCTGCGCGCAACGGCCGTCGTCGATCGCATCGTTGAGCGCGCCGAATCCCTGGCCAGCCTGCCCAACCGCGGCCGCACCCCACCGGAGCTACGATCGATCGGTGACCGCACCTGGCGTGAGCTGCAGGAGCATCCGTGGAGAATCATCTACCGCCGGCTCGATGACGTGGTTCAGATCCATGCCGTGCTGGACGGACGTCGCAACCTCGAGGACATCCTCATGGAGCGTTTGCTCAAGGGCTGAAAGCCGGGACTACTGAGATTCGTGGTCGAGCTGTCGTTTGCGGTGGCCCTTGAGTGGAAACATAGGGCACCGGGCTCTGCCCCGATGCCCTTGGTATTGAGCAACCTCCCGCTCGGCTGCCTTCCCGAATGGCTAGCGATGCTCCCTGGACTGGCTGCCAGCCGAAGCGCCGGGCTGCGCTCGACCAGGATTTCCGCGCACGCTGGGCGCCGCCCCCATCGCGTGACCGGCGGCAGTGCCGCTGGGCGCGGGACGGGTGGGGATATTGCGCGGATCCCGCACTGGCCCGGGTCGCGCCATCCGTGGCGGTCCTGCGTGGCCACCACCGATCGTTCCGTTCTCGCCATTCCCGCGCTGGCCGTTCCCGCGCTGGCCGTTCCCGCGCGGGCCGTTCCCGCGCTGGTCGTTGCCGCGCTGGTCGCCGTGCCCATCCCCGTGTGAATGTCCGTGGTGCCAGCCAACCTGTACGGGCTCGACGATGCCAAGGAACGGGTAGGCTTCGGGCTCCTGGGTCCAGGGTGCTGCCAGCCACACCCATCCCGTGCCCGGCTGGTAGACGTAGCAGAGCGCGGTCTCATCGAAGCCCGCTGCCGGAGACACGTACTGATCCCCGTATGGCACGAAGACCCAACCGTACTGGTCGGTGTAGACCCATTGGCCGCTCGCCTCTGTCCCATCGGAGGGCGGCGCTGGGGTCTCCTCCTCTTCCGCTTGGGCTTGGGCTTGGGCTTGGGGCGGTGGCGGGGGCAACAAGGGCGGCGCTGGCGGAAGCCCTGTCGGCTCGGTGACTGCCGCCTGAGTGGGCTCCGACTGGGTGTCCTCCTGGGCAGTCCAAGCCTCTTGCGAGGCAGTTGGCCCTTGGGCGTGCGCGACCCCGCCGATGATCAGCAACGTACAAGCGACAATGGTCATGCAATTGGTCATGGCACCCCTCCAGCTCGCAACATTGGACAATCAATTTTCGTGCCGACCTCTTGGGCGTGGATTCGGCGAGGCTTTCTGCGGCATCCGCTGCGGATCCTGCCGTTGATGGATGCGGACCTCGCACGTGCGGCGCTTGAAGGCAGGAGCGACGACGACTCGTATCCTAGGCGCCCTTGGCTTGGCGGCCAGGCAAGGGGCGGACGATTCCTCGACCACGGCGGTTCTTTTGGCTTGAAAAGCCCGCACCCGTGAGTCCTAGTTGTGCGTACCTTGTTTAGGCGAGCCTGGGGCACTGGGCTGAGATTGGGACAGGAGCCGTCCCGGAAGCCTTCGAACCTGATGCGTGTCGCGCCGCCGTAGGGAAAACAGGTTTCGCCGCCAGCGCGGAGGAAGCTTGGGCCCGAGGGTCGGCTCGGGCGCGGAAAGGCCCAGCGCATGGTCCCCGCCGAAACCATACACATCCATGTCAATGACGCCGACCGCTCCGTGACCTGTGGCACCGGCCTGCTGTCTCTGCTCGAGGAGATGGCCTTGGCCGGTCGCCAGGGCTTGGCGGTTGCGGTCAACGCCGAGGTGGTGCCGTGCTCGCGTTGGGCCGAGCGAAGGCTGCAGGAAGGCGATCGGGTGCTCGTCATTCAAGCGAGTCAGGGCGGATGAAGGTCGTGCTGATCTCGCCGCCCGACGAGCGGCCGAACGAGATTGCGACCGTCGCGGCGCTGTTCGCCGCCGGGCTTGAACGGTATCACCTGCGCAAACCCGGCTGGAAGAGCGCGCGGGTGACCCTGTGGCTAGAGTCGATGCCGGCACGCTGGCGCAGCCTCATCGTCCTGCATTCCCACGCGGATCTGTCAGCCGGCTTTCGCGTGGGGGGGATTCACTTTCGCGACGACGGGAACGCGCCCGAGCTACCCTCGCCGCGCGTGCCGCCCGGCTGCCTGACCAGTCGTTCCTGTCACGACGTGGCCGCGGTCAGCGCGGCTCTCGGGCGCTACGATTCGATCTTCTTCGGCCCGGTTTTTCCGTCGCTCAGCAAGCCAGGGTACGGCCCCGTTCCCCAGGACGTCCTCGAAGGGTTGGGTGCCGCCCTCGCTGCCCGTGGCCCGGCGGAAAAACGGACCCGGATCTTCGCGCTCGGGGGCGTGACCGCGCAGCGGATTCACGCCTGCCGCGCCTTGGGTTTTGACGGCGTTGCCATCCTGGGTGCGGTCTGGAACGCCGCCGACCCGGTGGCAGCGTTTCTCCAATTTCAGGACGCGAGCCGTCGCCACGTAGGCCTCGTTTCCGACGACCAAGGAGCCTCTCGATGACACCACCCCTTTCCATCGCCGGCGTCGAGCTGACCTCGCGTCTGTTTCTCGGTACCGGAAAATTCGCATCAGGCCCGCTCATGCGCGATAGCCTAGCCGCGTCGGGCACCCAGCTCGTGACGGTGGCGCTGCGCCGGGTTCGCACCGACGGTGCGATAGACGACCTGCTGGCGCACCTGGAAACCGATCGCTACCGCCTGCTGCCCAACACCTCCGGGGTGCGCAATCGCCGCGAGGCGATCCTGGCGGCGGAGCTGGCGCGCGAGGCTTTGCAAACCCATTGGCTGAAGCTGGAAATCCATCCCGACCCCAAGTACCTGATGCCGGATCCGATCGAAACCTTGGCAGCCACGGAAGAGCTGGCCCGGCGCGGGTTCGTGGTGTTGCCCTACGTCCACGCGGATCCGGTTTTGTGCCGCCAGCTGGCCGAGGCCGGCGCCGCCGCGGTCATGCCGCTGGGCGCGCCCATCGGCAGCAACCAGGGGCTGGCCTCGCACGCGTTCCTGAAGATCATCCTGGCCCAGCGCCAGGTGCCGGTGGTGATCGACGCCGGGCTGGGTGCGCCTTCGCACGCCGCTGCGGCCATGGAAATGGGCGCCGACGCGGTGTTGGTCAACACCGCCATCGCCACCGCCCCGGACGCGGTGGCCATGGCCCGCGCCTTTGCTCTGGCCGTCGAGGCGGGACGCCTGGGCTACGAAGCCGGCCTTCCGTCGGTGGCGGAGGAAGCGCACGCGTCGTCGCCGCTCACGGCCTTTCTTGCCCAGGAGGGATAGCGCGTGACCAGCTTCGAGACGGTATGGCGCGCGCACGACTTTCGGACCGTCGCGGCTCGCATCGCGGGCAAGACCGCGCAAGACGTGCGACGCGCGCTCGGGCGCGCGCGAGGCGACCTGTCCTTGGAAGATCTTGCGGCCCTGCTGTCCCCGGCCGCGGCCCCGTTCCTGGAGCAGATGGCACACGCCAGCCACCAGCGAACGGTCGAGCGCTTCGGCCGAACCATGCAACTCTACGCGCCGCTCTACCTGTCGAACGTGTGCGGCAACATCTGCACCTACTGCGGGTTCAGCGCCCAAAATCATGTCGAGCGCCTGATTCTGGACGACGAGGCGATCCTCGCCGAGGCCGCGGTCCTGGCCGCGATGGGGATGCAACATGTCCTGCTGCTCACCGGCGAAAGCCCGCGCGTGGGACCCGACTATCTCGTACACGCCCTGCGCCTGCTGCGACCGCGTTTCGCCAGTCTGTCTTTCGAAGTCCAGCCGCTCGACGTGGGCGACTACCTTCGCTTTGGCGAAGAGGGTATGAACGCGGTCATGGTCTACCAGGAAACCTACGATCCCATCGCCTACGCGCATTGCCACCTGCGCGGGCCCAAGTCGAACATGGTCTACCGACTGGAGACGTCGGATCGCCTGGGCCGGGCCGGGGTCAAGAAGATCGGCCTCGGCGCGCTCTACGGATTGTCCGACTGGCGGGCGGATGCTTGGTTCGTCGGGCTCCACCTGCGCTATCTCGAAGAGCGCTATTGGCGCGCCCGCACCAGCATCTCGTTTCCGCGCCTGCGCCCGCACGAGGGTGACAGCGATTCGGCGCTGTCCGCATTCGGCGAGCGGGATCTGGTGCAGACGATGTGCGCCTTCCGCTTGTTCAGTCAAGAAGTGGAGCTGTCGCTTTCCACGCGCGAGAGCGCCCGTTTCCGCAACCACGCCTTCCGCCTCGGCATCACGTCGATGAGCGCGGGCTCGCGTACCAACCCGGGCGGGTACGCACGCGGCCAAGCATCGCTCGAGCAGTTCGCCATCGACGATTCGCGCAGCCCCGCCGCGGTCGCGGCCTTCCTGGGCGCGCAAGGGTATGAACCGGTGTGGAAGGATTGGGACGGAACCTACGACGGCCAGGTCGTCGAGCGCCCCGCGCGCGAGGTGCGGCCGTGCTGAGCGCAGCGGAGTTGCGCCGCTACCAGCGCCATCTCGCGCTGCCCGGCTTCGGAAAAGTCGGGCAAGAGCGGCTCAGGGCCGGCAAGGTCCTGGTGGTGGGCGCGGGCGGCCTCGGCTGTCCGGCCCTGCTCTACCTTGCCGCCGCCGGGGTGGGGCGCATCGTGCTGGTGGATCCGGACACCGTGGAGGGCAGCAATTTGCAACGCCAGGTGCTGTATACCGAGGCGGACATCGGCCAGCCCAAGGCCGAGGTCGCGGCAAAACGATTGCGCGCCCTGAGCTCGTTTGTCGATGTCGTCGCCGTCGGCGAGTGCTTGCGTCGGGAAAACGCCCTGGAGCTGGTTGGCGCCTGCGACGTGGTCATCGACGGCTCGGACAATTTCCCCACCCGCTACCTGGTCAACGACGCGTGTGTCATGGCGGATCGCCCGTTCGTCTACGGCGCCATCCAGGGCTTCGAGGGCCAGTTGAGCGTGTTCAACTGGCGCGGTGGCCCGACCTACCGCTGTCTGTTCCCCTCGCCACCGCCGGCCGAGCTGGTGCCGAATTGTGCGACGGCGGGCGTGCTCGGGGTCTTGCCGGGAATCGTGGGAACCTGGCAGGCCGGCGAGGCCATCAAGATGCTGGCCGGTGTGGGCGAGCCGCTGTCGGGCAAGTTGCTCTTGTGGAACGCGCTGACCATGCATGTGCAAACCCTGCGCTTGGCCGCGGATCCCAAGAGCCGGCCCATCCTCGAGCTTCCAGTCGACGCGAAGCCTGCAGCCTGCCCGAGCGAGCCTTGGGAGATCGACTCCACCGAGTTGCGGTCCTTGCTCGAAGCAGGCTCCGTCCAGCTTCTCGACGTACGCGAGGACTGGGAGCGGGAAGCGGACGCGATCCAGCCGTCCCTTCACATTCCCTTGGCCGCCTTGGAACAGGCTTCGACGGAACAACTGCTTGCGGGATGGCGCGCCGACAGTCCTACCGTCGTCTACTGTGCCGCAGGCGTGCGCAGCCTTGCCGCCGTGGCCATCTTGCGCGAGCGCTACGACTTTCGCCGGGCCACCAGCCTGCGCGGCGGGATGCGCGCCTGGCGCATGACTGAATAGTCGATGTCCACCGGCGAAGCGGCTGCGCCACGGTCAGCAGGGTATCTTGGCCCCCTTGCGCGAATAGTACGACCAGGTGATGTAGAGACAACTGATGTAGAACGCGAGGAACGTGGCAAGCGCGAGCACGGGACTGCCTGTCAGGGTGATGGAGGTTCCATAGCTCTTGGGGACGAAGAACGCTCCGTAAGCAGCCATGGCCGAGACGAACCCGATGATGGTGGATGATTCCTTGTTGGCCAGCTTGATGGCGGCCTGATAGGCACCCGAACCTTCCACCACCCCTTCATGGGAGCGCAGCTTGAGCGTCCGGAAGATGATCGGAATCATGCGAAACGTCGAGCCGTTCCCGATTCCCGAGCCGACGAAGAGGATCAGGAACATCACGAAGAAGCCGGTAAATGCGCCGGGCTCGGTCTTGTGCGCGACGAAATAGATGACGCCGGAAAGGGCGACGGACATCCCCGCGAAATTCCAGAAGGTGACGACAGCGCCTCCTATCTTGTCGGCCAACCATCCTCCCACGGGACGAACGACGGAGCCGACCAGGGGACCGAGAAACGCATACTGCAATGGGTTCACGCCCGGAAATTGGGACCTGATGAGCAGCGGAAACCCTGCCGAATACCCGATGAACGAGCCGAAGGTGCCAAGGTAGAGCCAACTCATGATCCAGTTGTGCTTGTTCTTGAGAATGGGCAATTGCTCCCTCAGTGACGCTTTGGCCACGCGCAGGTTATTCATGAAGAACCACGAGGTGATGATCGCCACCAAGATGAACGGGATCCAGATCAGGGCTGCGTTCTGCAGGTACAGACTCTTCTCCACCCCCTTGATGTGCGCGGTCTCCGGGCCGCCGCCAAGGGAGCCGAAGATCGAACCGGCAATGACCAAGGGAACGACGAATTGAACCACGGAGACGCCGACGTTTCCGCCCGCCGCGTTCAGGCCAAGCGCCAGTCCCTTTCTCTTTTGCGGGTAGAAGAACTGGATATTCGCCATGCTCGAAGCAAAATTGCCCCCGCCGAAACCTGTGACGAGGGCCAAGAACAGGAAGAGCCAGTACGGGGTATCCGCGTTTTGCACGGCGAAGGCCAACCCCGTCGCCGGGATCAACAGCAGCGCGGCGCTGACCAACGTCCAATTCCGACCGCCGAATATGGATACGGCAAGGCCATACGGGATGCGTAACGTTGCTCCGGAAAGACCGGGCAACGCCGCCAGCCAAAACAGCTGATTGACCGTGAATGCGTAGCCGATACTGGGCAGCTGGGCGGCCACGGCACTCCACACCTGCCACACCGAGAAGCCCAGGAACTCGACGAAGATGGAGCATATCAGGTTCCGCGTTGCGACCCTCCTCCCAGTCGAATTCCAGAAGGTATCGTCCTCGGGTTCCCAATGCTCGATGGTATAGGGTGAGACCGACTTGAGGTCATCCCGCAAATCGAGGCGTTCTTCTTGAATCATGGTTGACATGTTCGAATACTCCAATCATTGGCTAGGCTCCGACTACTGGATCAACGGCTGCACGGCGTGAATCGGCGCATTCCTTTGCGGCTCGGTCCGGACCGCGATGGCCCGTAATTCCTCGGCCGGTGGCAGCTCCACAAGCACGTCGTCACCTTCGATCTTCACCGAGAACGTCGCAATTGCGGCCAAATCACCGTTTAGACACGCGCCACTGCGCAGATCGAAGGTGTTCTTGTGCAATGGACATGCGACCTTGGGCAAGCCGGCGGCGTCACCGAGGATCCCACGCGCCAGGACCATCTGTCGTTTGTGGGGACAGAGGTTCTCGCTTGCGAACCATTCCCCGCGCGCGGCGAAGTTGAAGATGGCAATCTCTGTTTCTCCGTAGCGGGCGGCGATTCCACCGTTCTTCGGCACCTCGGAAACCTTGGCCATCGGAACCCATCTGCGGCTCTTCTCGGATGGCTTCTCCACCGGTGTCGACGTCGCTCGGGCGTAGCGCTGAAACTGCGCCCGGCGTTCTGGGCTGGAGAGAACCCCTGCCCATTCGCACTCGTAGGTATCGACGAGGTATTGCAGATCGCGTTCCAATTCCGAAGCAATCCCGAGGGCGTCGTCAACGATGATTTCGCGCAGACGCTCGATGCCACCCTCCATCTTCTCGAGCCAAACCGAAGTGCGGGTAAGTCGGTCCGCCGTGCGGATGTAGAACATGATGAAGCGGTCGAGATAGCGAACGGCGGTCTCCGCGTCGACATCCTTGACCAGTAAATCCGCGTGGCGCGGATGCGCGCCACCGTTTCCGCAGACGAAGATGTTCCAGCCCTTTTCGGTGGCGATGAGGCCAAAGTCCTTGCCTTGGGCCTCGGCGCATTCTCGAATGCATCCACTCACGGCACTCTTCAACTTGTGGGGCGAACGGATGCCCTTGTAGCGTTGCTCGAGCCGTATGGCCATGGCGGTGGAGTCCTGCACACCAAAGCGACACCACGTCGTCCCGACGCAGCTCTTGACGGTGCGCAGGGCCTTGCCGTAGGCGTGCCCGCTCTCGAAGCCGGCGGCCACCAGTTCCTCCCAAATGCTGGGCAAATCCTCGAGGTTGGCGCCGAGCAGATCCACCCTTTGGCCGCCGGTGATCTTGCTATAGAGCCCGTACTTGCTGGCGACCTGGCCCAGAACGACGAGCTTCTTGGGTGTAATCTCCCCGCCCGGGACTCGAGGAATCACCGAGTAGGTTCCGTTTCTTTGCACATTGGCCAAGAACCGGTCGTTGGTGTCTTGCAGCGTTCGGTGTTCTTCCTTGAGTATGGGCTCGTTGAACAGGCTGGCCAGGATCGACGCCACCGTGGGCTTGCACACCTCGCAACCGTTTCCTTGGCCATACTCGCGAATGAGCTGGTCGAAGGTGCGGATGCGTTTGACGGCGATGATTTGGAACAGATCCTGGCGCGTCAGCGCGAAGTGCTCGCACAAGCGGGGCCGGACGGCCTTGCCCAAGGCCTTGAGTTGGGCCGCCAGCAGGTCACCAACCACGGGTAAGCATCCGCCGCATCCCGTGCCCGCGCGCGTTTGCTTCTTCAACAAATCCACGCTGACACAATCCGCGTCGCGGACGCACGCGCGTAGGTGCCCGGCCGAGACGTTGTTGCACGAGCAGACCTGCGCTTCGTCGGGCAGGACGAACGACTGGGCCGCGGTCAATCCGGGCGTCATCCCCAATTCATCGAATCCGTCGGAGAGCGCCGTACGGGAGCGTGTCAGGTATTGCAACCGACCATAGTCCCTCGCGTCGCCGACCAAGATGCCCCCGAGCAGATGCTTGCTTTCGACATCGACGACGAGCTTCTTGTAGGTGCGCCTTATCTGGTCTTCGAAGGAGAGCACGCGAACGCCCGGTGACGTCACGAATGGATCACCGAACGACGCGACGTCCATGCCCATGAGCTTGAGCTTGGCGGACAGGTCGCCCCCCGTGAAGGCCGCCGATTCACCGGTGAGCGACTTGGCCAGCACATCCGCCATTTCGTAGCCCGGCGCCACGAGGCCATAGATCATCCCCTGATGAAGAGCGACTTCGCCGATGGCGAAGATGCGCCGGTCGCTCGTGCACAATTGGTCGTCCACGACCACCCCGCCGCGCGGCCCGACTGCGATGGCCGCCTTTCTCGCCAGCTCGTCGCGCGGCCGGATGCCGGCTGAAACGATGACCATGTCCACCGCGAGGACCTCGCCGTCGGAAAGCTCCACCCCGGTGACCGACTCCTCGCCCGTGAAGCGGGCAATCCGCTTGTCGATGTGTACCGTTACACCGAGGTCGCGAATGGACTGTTCCAGCAAGGCCGAGGCGGCGCTGTCAAGCTGGCGCGGCATGAGGCGCGTTGCCACCTCGACGACATGGGTTTGCAACCCGCAATCCTTCACCGCCCTGGCCGCCTCCAGCCCCAAGAGCCCGCCGCCGATCACGGCAGCGCTGCGGCACATCGAGGTCCTCGCCAAGATGGCTTCGAGATCCTCGATGGTGCGGTAGACATAGACGCCTTGCTTGTCGATCCCGGGCACCGGGGGAACGAAGGGCGCCGACCCCGTGGCGAGCACGAGCCAATCGTAGGAATGCCGTTGTCCATGTGCCGTCGTGACTTCGCAACCGGTCCGATCGATGTCCGCGACCTGCGTCCCGACGTGAAGCTGGATGCCACGCTCTGCGTACCATTCCTTGGTCCCGAGCATCAGACCATCGGCCGAACGGTCCTTGAAGAAGTCCGTGAGATGAACCCTGTCGTACGCCGGTCGCGGCTCCTCGCCCAGAACTGTGATGCGAAGGCGGCGCGAACGGTCGTATTCGATGACTTTCTCGCAAAAGCGATGGCCCACCATCCCGTTTCCGATGACGAGCAGCGATCCAGAACTCATGCCTTCTCCGGCGGGCTAAGCACGGGTGCGGGAGTCCGATGGTAAAGTCCCAGCGCCTCCATGGCGCGGTTGCGCACGTACTTGGCCATGTCATCGTCATCATCGGCGTCCTGACATCGGGTGAGGATCAGGACCAGGGCGTCTCGGGCTTGGCGAAGCTCGTGGGCCAGCCACATCACATCGGACAGGCACTCTTGGTGGGACGCGCGATAGGTTCGCTCGATCTCGCGCAGCCGCCACTCGAGCTTGTTTCCGCTGTTCGCCGGCCTTCCATCGCCATAGCAGTCAGGACAACTCACGGCCCCATGTTCGGTGACGATTTCGCCGGTGCCGTAACAGGTCTGGCAGCCGTGGGTAAGATCCGGCATGGGCGCTCCTCCGCAATTCATGATTTCCTGGCGACCCAAGCCACCTACCACGGCAAAGGTTTCGCTACCGTTTCGCCGCGGCTAATCTTGGGCACAAGCCGGACCGCGGCGGTATGATTTAGTAGAAGATGGGACATCCGTTTGCTATCCATCGAGGAGAATCCTCTGCATTCCTGAGCGCCGAAGGGGTATCACCACGACCACCACGACCTATCGAACGACCTGTTGCTACTGCGGTGTCGGTTGTGGCGTCCTCATCCACCAAAATCGGACCGGTTCACTCTCTCTCACCGGGGATCCAGACCATCCGGTCAACCAGGGCAAGCTGTGCGCCAAGGGCCTCAACCTGCACCACACGGTTTACGACCGCTCTGACCGTCTTCTCTATCCCGAGCTGCGCGATGGGCGAACCCTGCCGCGCCGACGGGTTGGCTGGGATGAGGCGCTTGAGCGGGTGGCCACGGTATTCCGGACGACGCGAGACAAGCACGGTCCGGACGCGGTGGCGCTCTATGTGTCGGGGCAGTGCCTGACCGAGGAGTACTACCTGGCCAACAAGATCGCGAAGGGCTTTCTCGGCACCAACAACATCGACACCAATTCACGCCTGTGCATGAGCTCGGCGGTGGTCGGCTATCGGCAAGCCCTGGGAGAAGACAGTGTTCCCGGATGCTATGAGGATTTGGACATCGCCGACCTCTTCTTCGTGGCCGGGGCCAACCCGGCTTGGTGCCATCCCATTCTCTTTCGCCGCATCGAAGAGCGCCTGCAGCGCGAGCCCAAATCCGCGCGCATGATCGTCGTCGACCCGCGACGCACGCAAAGCGCGGCCATGGCGGATCTGCATCTTCAGATCCAGCCGGGAACGGACATTGTCCTCTTTCACGCCATTGCGCGCAGGCTCATCGAGAAAGGCCGTGTCGACGACGCGTTCGTGCGCGACCACACCGAGGGTTTCGACGAGCTTCGTGCCAAGGCTTTTGAACGCACCCTGGCCGAGGCGGCCGACCTTTGCCGCGTTGAAGCCTTGGCCATCGAAACCGCGGCCGAGTGGATAGGAGCGTCCAAGGGCTTCGTCTCGCTGTGGGCCATGGGGCTCAACCAGAGCACCATCGGGGTGAACAAGAATCTCGCCTTGATCAATCTGCATCTGATGACGGGAAAGATCGGCAAACCGGGCCACGGCCCGTTCAGCCTGACCGGACAGCCGAACGCCATGGGCGGCAGGGAGGTGGGCGGGATGGCAAACCTGATGAGCGCCCACCGCGACCTGAAGAACCCCGCCCACCGCGAAGAGATTGCGCGCTTCTGGGGCGTGCCCAGTGTCCCGGAATCACCGGGTCTCACCGCGGGCGAGATGATGGATGCGCTTTGCGAGGGACGCCTGAAGGTATTGTGGGTGATTTGCACCAATCCCCTCGTAAGCTGGCCCGATTCGGCGAAAGCCGAGCGCGCCTTGGCAAACGCGGAATTGGTGATCGTCCAGGACATTTCGAGCCGTTCCGACACCTTGCGCTTCGCCGACGTGGTGCTTCCGGCGGCCGGATGGTTGGAAAAGGAGGGAACCATGACCAACTCCGAGCGGCGGATCACCTATCTATCGCCCGCCGTCGAGCCGCCCGGAGAAGCCCTTCCCGACGCAGAGATCTTGCTCCGCTTCGCGCGCAAGATGGGTTGGCGCAAGCACTTCGACTACCGAAGCATGGCGGACGTCTACCGCGAGCACGCGGCGCTGACGCAAGGCACGTCCATCGACATCAGCGGGCTCGACTACCGCCGCCTGCAATCGGAAGGCTCCATGCAGTGGCCCGTCCCTCACGCCGGCCATCCGGGCACACCTCGCTTGTTCACCGACGGGAAATTCCTTCGCCCCAATGGACGCGCCAAGCTCCACGCGGTCCCCGACGGGAATACTTCCGTACCGCCGGGACCTGCGTTCCCCCTCATTCTCACCACCGGGCGGATTCGCGATCAATGGCACACCATGACCCGGACCGGGAAGGTGGCCAAGCTGCGCAGCCACGAGCCGCAGTCCCGCCTCGACATCCACCCGCAGGACGCCAAGGCCCGCGGCATCGTCGACGGAAAGGTCGTGGTCGTGCGCGGCGGGCACGGCGAGGTGCGCATCCGGGCGCGCTTGGTCGAGGACCTCAAGCCGGGGGTGGTGTTTCTCCCCATGCACTGGGGCCGTGTTCTCGATGACGATGCCGTGCGCGCGAACAACCTCACCGAGGCGCGTTGGGATCCCGTCTCCAAAGAGCCGGACCTGAAATTCACCGCGGTCGAGGTGGAACGACTGCGCACCCCCAAACGGAAGATCCTGGTGGTCGGGGCGGGTGCCGCCGCCTTGGCCTTCCTGCGTGCCTACCGGCAGGACAATGGGGAGGATGAAATTGCGGTGTTCAGCAAGGAAGAAGTGCCGTTCTACGACCGCGTTCGCCTGCCAGGGGTCGTCGAAAGCGAGGTCGATTGGCAATCCCTGGTCGTGTCGAGCCGGGACGAATTGGAATCTCTCGGCGTGCAGGTCTTCAGCCAGCGGGCCGTCGTCGAAGTGGCGCGCGCGAGCAAGCGTGTCCTCGATGCACGAGGGATGTGGCACGACTACGACGTGCTCGTGCTGGCCACGGGCAGCCGGGCAGCATGGCCCAAGGGCACCCCGCGCAACCAACGCGGCCTGCACGCACTGCGAAGCTACGCGGACGCACGGGAAATTCTGCAATCGGCGGCAACCGGCCGAACCGTGGTCATCGTGGGCGGCGGATTGATCGGAATCGAGCTCGGGACGGCGCTGCGAAACAAGGGGCTTCCCGTCCACATCATCCAGCGCTCGGCCCAGCTGATGAACAAGCAGCTCGATGAAGTCGCCGCCGAGATCCTTCGCGACGAGCTACTCGACCGTGACATCAGGATTCACTTCCTGGACCAGGTGGTCATGTGGAAGGGGGAAACCTGGATCGACGAGGTGTTCCTCGCTTCAGGCGAGTGCCTGCGCGACGTGACCCTGATTTATGCCATGGGAACGGTGCCCAATGTCGAGCTGGCGAGCGCGTGCGGCCTCATGGTCAACCGCGGCGTCGTGGTCGACGAAGCCATGCGGTCGAGCGATCCCGACATTCTCGCGTTGGGCGAGGTCGCCGAGGTCGATGGCAAGCTGTACGGCGTTACCGCCGCGGCCGAAGAACAAGCGCGGGTCGCGGCGGCTGCGCTGGCCGGGGACGCCCAGGCGGTCTACAGCGGCTCCATGGCCCAGAACATCGTGAAGGTGGCCGGTCTTTCGGTCGTCAGCCTGGGCGTGTCCAGGCCGCCCGCCGACGACTTGAGCTTCGAGGAGATCGTCTTCCTGGACCGCACCGCCCGCATCTACAAGAAGTGCGTGATTCGCGGCGACCGCCTGGTGGGCGCTCTCTTGGTGGGCGACAGCGCGGATTTCGTGCCGTTGCGTGACCTGATCCGCAGCGGCGAAGAGCTCGGCGCCCGGCGAGCAACCCTGTTGAGGACGGGCGCGGCGGCTTCATCGCGTGGCGGGGGCAAGATCGTTTGCAGTTGCACGTCCGTGGACGAGGGCAGCCTGCACCAGGCCTGCGAAGGAGGCGCGTCGACGATGCAGAAGGTAATGGATGCGACCGGCGCCGGCACGGGTTGTGGAAGCTGCCGCCCGGAGATCGCATCCTTGCTCAAGGCGCGCATGGAAAAGCCGATCCCTCGCCACGGTGCCCTGGAGAACGTGTCGTGATCACGCAACTGAGGCGACGACCGCCGACGCCGGAATCCGCGCCCGCGTTGCTGGACGCGCGGAATCGCCCCTTGCGCGACATACGCATCTCGCTGACCGACCATTGCAATCTGCGCTGCACCTACTGCATGCCCAAGGAAGCGTTCGGGCCAGGGTATGCCTTCCTGCCGTCGGACAAGCTGCTGACCTTCGAGGAGATCGCCACGCTCGTGCAGATCCTCGCCGGGCTCGGGGTGCGCAAGGTCAAGCTCACCGGGGGTGAGCCGCTGACCAGGCCCTTCTTGGCCAGGCTCATCCAGATGTTGCGCGAGGCGGCTCCCGAGATCGAGGTCAACCTCATCACCAACGGCCTCCTGCTCGCGCCGCTCGCCGAGCAACTGCGGGAAGCCGGGCTCGACCGGCTGACCATCAGTCTCGACACCCTCATGCCCGACCGATTCGCGTCCATGAGCGGCCGCGGGCATCAGCTCGACAAGGTCTTGGCCGGCATCGCCGCCGCCCGGCGCGCGGGGTTCAACCCGTTGAAGATCAACATGGTGGTCATCCGCGGCACCAACGACGACGAGGTCGAAGCCATGGCGAGCTACTTTCACCAGCCCGACACCATCGTGCGCTTCATCGAATACATGGACGTTGGCACCCGCAATGGTTGGCGAAGGGCGGACGTGGTTCCCAGCGCCGAGATCCTCGCGCGGCTGCGCCAGGTCACCGCGCTGGAACCTTTCGATCGGGCCTATCGTGGAGAAACGGCCAAACGCTACCGCTACGCCGATGGTTCGGGCGAGATCGGATTCATCGCCAGCATCACGCAGCCGTTCTGCGGCGATTGCAGCCGGCTTCGCCTCTCCGCCGACGGAAGGCTTTACACCTGCCTCTTTTCCAAGCAGGGAACCGACATCCGCTCTCTGCTGAGAGACAGCGGCGGACCAAGCGCGGTCCGTGCGGCGCTTGTCCATCTGTGGTCGAAGCGCGCCGACCAATATTCCGTCGAACGAACCCACACCGTGGCGCAAGATAAGATCGAAATGTTCTACATCGGAGGTTGAATTGACAGGCGAACCCCTTGTGCTCAGCCACGTCGACCCGAACGGTCGAGCCCGGATGGTCGATGTTTCAGACAAGACCGCGACGCGAAGAACGGCGCGGGCTCGCGCGGAGGTCTGGTTTCCCGCCGACGTGGCGGCTCGGCTCGGCTTGGATCGCGCGTCAGACACGCAGGACGTGCTCGGTCCCAAGGGCTCCGTGTTTCACACCGCCAGCCTGGCCGGCATCATGGCCGCCAAGCGCACCCACGAGCTTATCCCGCTTTGCCATCCCTTGCCGCTCGACGAGGTGGCGGTCCATCTTCGCGCGGCCGGAGCGGGCGTTGTGGAGATCATCAGCGATTGCCGGGCCACCCATCGCACCGGGGTCGAGATGGAGGCCTTGACCGCGGCCAGCGTGGCGGCGCTGACGGTCTACGACATGTGCAAGGCCCTGTCCCATGCCATCGAAATCCGCTCGCTGTTTCTTCTGTCCAAGTCCGGCGGCAACCATGACTATGCACGGCCCTGAGCACAACGAGCATGCCTCGGCCAAGGTTCGTCGAACCTGGCGATTCAATCCCTTCGAAGTCGCCGTCTGCGGTTACAAGAACAGCGGCAAGACCACGTTGCTGGAGGGACTGGCCGGCCACCTCGCCAAGGATCTGCGCCTGGCCTACCTGAAACACGATGCCCACAAGTTCTCCATGGATCATCCAGGGAAAGATACCGATCGCCTGCACAACGCCGGAGCACAAACCATCGTCATCACCGGCGACGGCGGATTTGCCCGGCTCGACGCCCACGGCGATAGCGAGCCGATGGTGCCCTACGCCCTGCTCGCCGCCGACGCGTTGCTGGTCGAAGGCTACAAGTCGAGCGACCTGCCTCGCATCATGGTCCTCGACGAGAATCTGTCGATTCTGGACGACCCGGCATGGCTCGCCAGCCCGCCGCTGGCCATGGTCCATCCTTGGCGTGCACACAGTCCCGAGGAGACCGCCGCCCGGACCGTCGCGCGACGACGATTCGGCGAGACGCCGTGGTTCGACCGCGACGACATCTCGTCCATCGCGGACTTCGTTCGCCAATTCTGGTCGAGCCGGCAAGCTCCGTTGCGCGGCCTCGTTCTGACCGGTGGACACTCCACCCGAATGGGGCGGGACAAGGCGCTCCTCGACTATCACGGGTGTACGCAGATCGAACAGGGCTTCCGCCTGCTTTCGCGGTACTGCTCCGAGGCGTGGGTTTCTTGCCGGCCGGACCAGGGTGGCGAATCCGCGCGTCGCAACCACCCGATGCTCTTCGACCGCTTTCTGGAAATGGGGCCGACCGGCGGCATCTTGAGCGCCTTGGCGAGCGACGAGGGGGCCGGTCACGCCTGGCTGGTCCTGGCCTGCGATCTGCCGCGGGTGGACGGGGCGGTCCTCGAGCGCTTGCTCGCCGGACGCAACCCGTACCGCTTCGCCACGGCGTTCATCGGCCACGATGGATTTCCTGAGCCTCTGTGCGCCATCTGGGAGCCCAAATCCTACCCTCGCCTGTTGCAGTTTCTCGGCATGGGCTACGCCTGCCCTCGCAAATGCCTCATCAACTCACCGGTGACTCTCCTGGATCCGCCCTCGCCAACCATCCTCGACAACGGCAACGACCCGACCGACTTCCACAGGATTCGCGATGATCTCCACCCTGGAAGCTGACCGGCTGATCGACGAGACCCTGGCCAATCGGGAGACGCCGAGGGCCTGCGAGGAAACCTCCCTGGCCGCGTCCATCGGTCGCGTCCTGGCTCGCGACATCTTCGCCGACAACGATCAGCCGCCCTTCGACCGCGTCGCCATGGACGGTGTCGCCCTGGTTCTCGACCATGCGAGGGACAGCGCGGTTGCACGCGCAGACTTCAGCATCGAGGGCAGACTGCCCGCCGGCGTGGCGAAACCCGAGGGACTTGCTCGGTCGGAATCGGGTGGCGTCATCGAGGTCATGACCGGCGCCGCGCTGCCCGGACCTTGGAACGCAGTCGTGCCCTGGGAGAGCCTCGAGTCCGACAGGGACGGCACCCATTGGCGTCTGCGCGCGGGCACCCGACTTGTGCACGGAATGAACGTCCACCCCCGCGCCAGCGACTACCGCAAGGGCGATCTCCTGATCCCGTCCGGCACGCGGATTGGCACGCCCCACATTCACATCTTGGCCACTGTCGGTTGTGCTGGCGTTCCCGTGGTTCCCTTCCCACGCGTGATCTTGATCGGAACCGGGGACGAGCTGGTCGACATCCAGGCGACGCCGTTGCCGTATCAAATCCGCAGGTCGAACATGGTGGCACTGCAAGCCTGCCTGCGACGCGCCGGTTTTCCTGTCGCGGAAGCCCTGCACGTGCCGGATAGAGAAGAATCCATGCGTGGCGTCTTGGCCAAGGCCCTCGCCGAGAGCGACGTGCTGCTGCTCAGCGGCGGCGTCTCGAAGGGAAGCAAGGATCTCGTTCCACCCACGCTGCTGTCCTTGGGCTGCACGCGTGTCTTCCACGGGGTCGCGCACAAACCCGGCAAACCCATGTGGTTCGGCGCTTCGCCACACGGCGGGGTCATCTTCGCTTTGCCGGGCAATCCCGTGTCCTCGCTCGTATGCTTTCTCCGCTATGTGCTGCCGAGACTGCGTACGTGGGGCGAGCCGCACGCGGCCGGCGAGCCTCTTGCCGGAAGTCTCTCGCTGCCGCTGCGAAGCCGCGCCGAGAGGCAGTCCGCATACGCCCTGCTTCTGCCTGCCTTGGTCGCATCTCGCCCTGACGGAAGCTCGGCGCTGAGGATTCGCAAGGGCAAGGGCTCGGGCAACTTCGCCGGGCTGGTCCCTTCCGACGGAATTGCCGAGCTTTCACCGGGGGACGGCGACTTGCCCGAGGGAGCCCCCCTACGATTCTTTCCATGGCCGTGACTGCTGGAGGATGTCCATGAACATTTGCGTGAGCTACTACGCCATCTTGCGCGAGCAGCGAGGATTGGCGAAAGAAACCCTTCGCATCGAAAGCCGCGACCTGCGGCAGCTCTATCGCGACCTCGTCCATTTGCACGGACTCTCGCTGGGCGAAGAACATGTTCGGCCAGCCGTCAACGACCAGTTCTGCGACTGGGACCGCCCCCTGGCCGAGGGTGACGTGGTCGTTTTCGTGCCGCCCGTCGCCGGTGGCTGACGAAAGAGCCATGGCAGAATCATCCTTCGTCCTATCCCTGGATCCACCGCCGGCCACGCCGCCGTTTGCCCTTCCGACCACTGCCGGGGCGACGGTTTGCTTCGAGGGAATCGTGCGCGACAACAACGAGGGCAAGCCCGTTCTCCGTTTGGAATACACGGCCTACGAGAAGCTTGCCGAGCGCGAAGGCACGCGCATCGTGCTCGATGCCGTCGCCCGATTCGGGTTGTTGGCCGCCGCCTGCGTGCATCGCATCGGAACGCTGGAGATCGGAGAGACGGCCGTGAAGGTCTGGGCCGCCGCGGCCCACAGAGGTGCGGCGTTCGCCGCCTGCTCGTTCATCATCGACGAGGTGAAGGCGAGCGTTCCCATCTGGAAGAGGGAGAGCTATGGCGACGGCCAGCAAGCCTGGGTGAGGTGCCAGCACTCTCCCATCGCACGCGGAGTCGAAGGACATGTGGCCGCGTCCGCTCGCGAGGGCAGCGGGAGGTGACCCCCAGCGGCGCCTTCGCCTGAGCCGGTCGCGAACGTGTGGCATGCTTCAGGAGCATGGACATGGCATCCGCATGCATGGACGATGGACGCCGAAGGGTACTCGAGCTTGTCTTGCGACACGGCTGGAATGCGACGGCATTCCAGACCCTGGGCGAAGGATACCAGTATCTATTTCGAGACGACGGCTGCGTTGCGTATGTCGATACAGGGTCGGCATGGGTAGCGGCCGGACCGCCCATCGCGGCCGACGAGAATTTGCCTGGGCTCGCCAGCGCGTTCATGAAGGCGGCCCAACAAGCGGGCCGACGCTGCTGCTTCTTCGGCAGCGAAGAACGGTTCGTGCGCGCAACCTCCGATGCCCTCGTGGCTCTGCCTATCGGCGAGCAGCCAGTCTGGGATCCGCGCGATTGGGACCACACGCTCGAACGACATGCGCGGCTGCGCGAACAGACTGCGCCGCACGTGGGCCAAGGGAGTGCGGGTTCGCCATCTCGTCGACGGCACATGCGCGCATAGCGGCGACCTGGGGGCCGCCACCGACGAGCTCGTGGGCCGGTGGCTTGCGACCCGACGGATGCCACCCATGGGATTCCTGGTGCGCGTGGAGCCGCATCGGTTTCCCGAGCAACGACAGTGTTTTCTGGCCGAACACGAAGGACACCTGGTCGGGCTGGTCTACGTCATCCCGGTGCCCCAGCGACGCGGTTGGTTCATCGAGCACATGGTGCGGGCACCGTCCGCACCGAACGGCACGGTCGAGCTTCTCGTGGATGCCGTCATGCGCTGGGCGAGCAAGCAAGGCTGTGCATGGCTCACGCTCGGTCTTGCCCCGCTCTCGGGCGATGTTCCCCTGCTGTTGCGTGTCGCTCGCAAACGAATGGCCTTTCTGTACAACTTTGACGGACTTCGCCACTTCAAGGCCAAGTTTCGTCCCACCGAGTGGCAGCCCATCTATCTTTCGTATCCGTCATCCCAGGGTGCACTCGCTACCGTGCTCGACGTGCTCGCCGCCTTTGCCAGGAATGGGCCGCAGCCGAGGCCTTGGGCAGATGCCGGCCGGCTTCTCCCTGGGCCTCGCAGGACAGGGCTCCGCGTCGACGCGGCAGGTTAGAGGCTCCATCAAGGTGCCCCAATGGCGGAAGGCATCCCGTCTCCATCGCAGCGCAAGGATAGCTACTGGCTGGCGCGGTTCGCCATCTTGCGCTTGCTGGGTTTGGTGTATGCGGTGGCCTTCCTCGTCGCCGCCGAGCAAATCGTTCCTCTCGTCGGCGCGCATGGACTGTTGCCGGTGGATTCGTTCCTCGGCCACGTCCAACGGCTATACGGCTCCCGGCTCGCCGCCTTCTTCGAGCTGCCCTCGCTCTTCTGGCTATCGTCCTCGGATTCGATGTTGCGAGGAGCAGCCTGGGTCGGCTTCGTTCTCGCCTGCCTGGTGGCCGCCGGCTACGCCAACGCCATCCTCATGGCAGTGCTCTGGGCGATGTACATGTCGTTCGTCCACGTGGGCCAGGATTGGTACGGGTACGGCTGGGAGATCCAATTGCTCGAAACCGGTTTCCTCGCCATCTTCCTGTGTCCCCTGCTCGATGGTCGCCCTTTCCCCAAACGCGCGCCGCCACGGTTGGTGATCTGGCTCTTTCGCTGGCTCATCTTTCGCATCATGCTGGGCTCGGCGCTGATCAAGCTGCGCGGCGATGAGGTCTGGCGCGATCTGACCGCGCTTTTCTACCACTTCGAGACCCAGCCCATCCCCAACCCCTTGAGCCGTTGGTTTCACTTCCTGCCGCATTGGATCTTGAAGGCGGGGGTGCTCTTCACGTTTCTCGCCGAGCTGATCGCGCCCTGGTTCGCCTTCGCACCCCGCATCGCCCGGCATGGCGCCGGCGTGATCATCGTGCTGTTCCAATGCACGCTCATCCTCAGCGGGAATCTTTCCTTCCTCAATTGGTTGACCATCGTACCGGCGCTGGCTTGTTTCGACGACAGCCTGTGGACCAAGATCATGCCAAGCGCGCTGGTGGCTCGCGCCACGACCGCCGCCGCCAACGCGCGCGAAAGCCGGCCCCTGGAGGTGACGGCACGGGTGCTGGCGGTGCTGGTGGGGATCCTCAGTGTCGAGCCCGTGCTCAACCTCATTTCGCCAGGCCAGATCATGAACACGTCCTTCATTCCGCTGGATCTGGTCAACACCTACGGTGCCTTCGGATGGGTGGGCAAGGAGCGGATGAACGTCGTGTTCGAGGGCACCGAGGCGGCCGAGCCCGACGCGAGCGCGGTGTGGAAGGCCTACCCCTACCGGGCCTTGCCCGCGGCGCTGGATCGCCGGCCTCCGCAAGTCGCACCCTACCAGCCACGGCTGGACTGGCAGATGTGGTTCGCGGCCATGTCCACGCCGGACGACTATCCCTGGACCCTTGACCTCGTGTGGAAGCTGCTGCACAACGATCCCGGTGCGCTGAGTCTTCTCGGACCGAACCCCTTTCCGCAAAGGCCGCCCCGCTACATCCGGGCCGTGCTCTATCGCTACCAGTTCGCCCCGCCTGGGAACCCGCAAGGCAATTGGTGGAAAAGGCAAGCCCTGGGCACCTGGCTTCCACCCCTGTCCGTCTCGAGCCCAGACTTCTCGAGCTACTTGAAAAGCGAGGGCCGGCTCTAAATCGGCAGCGCCACGCGGCCTACTCGGTTGTCCAGGGCTGCTTTCCCCGACCCACGTAGGAAATGCCCGTGAGCAGGACGGCCGTGATTCCGGTGACGAACACGCCATCGAAGGTGCCCGCGCCACCGATGGACGCAATGGGGGCACCCATCGTGTTCAGCTTACCCAGGTTCAGCAGATCCGCGCCAATCAACGTTCCCATGGTCCCCGCCACGAAGGCGGTGCGCGGCGCCCTCGGCCGATCGAGCAGCAAGGCTGCTCCGGCCGACACCAGCGCCGCCACGAAGGGCGGCATGGTGATGCCCACGCCTGCGACCGGGTAGGCGATGGCGTGAACCACCCAGGTCACGATGGCAATCGCGAGCAGCATGCCGAGCGGCAGGCCGAAACGGGCCACGAAATAGATCGAGAGCAGCGTGGGGATGACGGCGCCGCCGACGTTCACGGCGATGATCGTGCGACCGCGCTCCACGATGTGAGGAACGACGTAGGTCATGCCGAAGAAGTCCACCGTCGTATCCTGTTCGAGATGCTCGGCCGGCATCCGTGCCACGGGGATGTTGATGCTGCTACCGACGAGCGAGGCCCAGAGCAGGAGGACCGCGCTTCGGCGACTGACCCCCAGGCCGAGCAGAGCGTAGTCCAGCAGGACGAAGCGGAGGAGCAGCATCAGCGCTGCCAGGATCAACGCGAAGAGCAGCAAGTAACCCGGGGTATGGGGGAAATACTGTGAACCTGGCCAGTTCATGGTCGAGTCTCCTCTCTCGGCCCCAGCCTATCCATGGATGGAAGGCATGGCGGCATGACAGTGCCCTAGCACATGGACCCGTCCGCGCAAGCGGGCCACGGTCACGGTGACGTCTATTGTCACGACCACCTTTCGTCGCCCTGCCAGGCGAGAGGCTTGGGCCTTTAGCCCGACGCCTCCCGACGTCGCTGAGCTTGTCGCGGGATTACGGCGCCGGTTCGAGCCTTGTCGCGCATGCGCGACTGTGCGATCCTCTCTGCGGATGACGCAGATGAAGTATTTTCTGCCCGCGCTCGCACTCGGCTGCCTTGTCCCGCTGATCCTGCCGACCGCCGGCTGCGGCGTCAGCGGTAGCGGACTTGGCAACCTGGGCGATGGCGCCGCGGATGGTCCCCAACGGGCGCCCGATACCACGCCAGCGGCAAAGCTCGACGCGGAGTCTGCGGAAGCGAGGTCCGAGCCGCCTGCTATCGCAGACGGCGGCATCGACCAGGCGACGGCCGTGGTCGCACAGGACGCCGGCCCAGATTGGGGCTCCCCCGAGGGTGGGCAAGCAAACCCGGACTTGCTTCTCGCCGACTCCCGAATATCCGCCGATACGCCGACTGCCTTCGACGCCCAGACCTCGCCCGGCGACGCGCCGATGGTAAGCGATGGCCCTGGTGCTCTCTCGGCGGACGGTCCCTATGTGCCGTCCCTCGATACGGCACCCTCCGATTTGCCGCAACCCGATGCGGCGCCGGCAGATGAGGGCCCTGATCTCCTTGCGGATGTGCCAGGGCCGGACTTGCCTACGCCCGATTTACCCCCGCCCGACCTCGGGCCCCAGCCCACCACCAACTGGGTCGTCGACAGCACCACCAGCATCGGTGGCTTCACCCCCACGGTCATGGGATCGCCCACCGTCACCCCCATGGATGCGGGGACAGCCGTGTGCTTCGACGGCGCCCGGGACGGACTGCTGCTCGACAACAACCCCATCCAGGGCATGCAGAGGTTCACCATCCAAGCGCTTCTCTATCCCGCGCTCGCGGGGGCTTCACAGCCTCGGTTCCTCCATATCGGAGGCTCCGCCAACAACACCCCGCGCCTGGTCATGCAGATGAGCTCCGATGCCTCCGGTAACTGGCATGCCGCCGTGGTCTTGTACTGGGGCAACACCCTGACGACGATCGAGGACGCCACGGCTATCCATGCACCCGACCAGTGGTACTGGGTGGCCGTGACCTACGATGGCCAGACCGCCAGCCTGTATGTCAACGCCGTGCTCGAAGACTCGGCCAACCTGACGTTCGGTCCCATGACCACCGGCACGACATCGCTCGCGACTCGCCAGAATGGGCAATACTACTTCGCCGGTTGCATGCGCGATGTGGAGTTCTTCAATCGTGCCCTGCCGGCGGCGCAGCTGGAAAAACCCTAGGGCACCAAGGCCGTAGATCCTGGCGCGCGGTTGGGGTAGGAATGCCGCCGAATTCAATCGCTATCGCCTTGCTGCAACAGAGGTTCTCACATGAAATGGTCCGCCCTATCCTTGTTTGCTTCGATGTTGCTCGTGTTCGCATGTAGCCCGGCTCCGAGGAGTACGCCGGGCAACGAGCCCTCGGGCGGAAGCAACGGCAACGGCGGCAGCGGTGGCGACAACGCCTCCGGCGGACAGAGCGGCTCGAACGAGACAGGCGGCAACGATGGTTCCGGCGGCGACCCCAGCTCCGGCGGAGTTTCCGGATCGGGTGGCGACTCTTCCTCCGGTGGCAACCAGGACACCGGGGGCAACGGCGATTCGGGCGGCTCGCAGGGCAACGGCGGCAGCTCCACAGGCGGTTCGTCAAGCAATGCCGGGGCCGGTGGGAGCGGAAGCAACACGTGCGGCGTCTCCCCCGCCGACAACGCCGTCGCGTTCTGCAACGGCCAGGCCGCCGGGGCGATGACCGGCTGGGGCTGGGTTGCGCTCGGCTCCGCCGACACCATCACCGACCCGACCTGCGACACCAGCAAGGCCGCCATCACCAGCGACGCGGCCTGCCTGACCGCCACGAACTGGAACCAGTCCGATGCCCTTTGCATGTCGGGCACGGTTCCGGCCTTGTCCGACACGCCGACGGATTCAGAATACTCCAGCAACTGGGGCGTCCAGATCGGCGTGAATGCCAAGGATCCCAACGCGGCAATGGGCGACCACGGGTACAAGACCATCACCTTCACCGTGACCGGTAGTCCGTCGACCGGCCTGCGCGCCCTGCTCCACCGGAGCGGTGACGGCGATGGCACGAGCTACTGTGCCCCCTTGACCTCAGGCACCGCCATTCCCCTCACGAGCTTCAACAACAAGTGCTGGGACAGCAGCGGCGACGACCTGACCGACGCCGATGTGCCCAACATCGACAAGGTGAGCGTGCAGGTGACCTCGACCGCGACGGCCGCCACCGTCGACAAGCTGTGCCTGACCAAGGTCGAATTCGGGAACTAGCGAATCCTGATCGCGTCCTCGGGGCGATGCTCACAAGAGATCCCTGAATTCAAGATAGCCCTTCCTGGCCAGGCGGTTGATGGTCGTCTCCGCAACTTTCCTCACCTCGTTGTCGTCGGAGGTCCGTGCGGCAGCGAGGATGGTTCTCGCGGGAATGCGAAGACTGAAGATGGCACCTTGGTTTTGATGGGCTTTCACGATCAGATCCAAGCACGAGACAACCTTGGCGAGGTGCCGTGGCGCGAGCTCCGCTAGTCGCTCGACGTCCTTCGGAGCGAACTTCGGTGGAAAGAAGCCGGCGGCGGGAGTGTCGAGGGTCCGGAGGGCGGCGAGGAAGTTGTCGATGGACCAACTTTCGTCGAAACACCCGGACGAGAACCACCAGCTGAATGTTGCCAATTCTTCTGGGCGCCCGATTGTGAAGCGTCTGGCCCAAAGGGCCTTCAGACGAACGAGGACATCCGCTTTTGGCGGACCATCGGTGTGGAGCCACCGGCCGATGTCTTTGATGAACTTCCCGGTCACGGAGGCGGGGGCATTGGAAAGAAACTTGTCGAGCAGCTTGTCCCGCTCATTGAAGGCGATCTGGCCGTGCCAATAGAGACGTGCAAGATGGTTCCCGATGGCCTCAGCCAATTCCTGACCGCGTTTGTCGAGGCTGGCGTCGCTTCTCAGTTCGTCGATCGCGATAAGGTAGCGCCAACGCAGCATGTGGAAGACGTCCAGAGTGAGGAGCCTCTCGTATTTCAAATAGGTCTCCCACGCGATGTCACGCCCTTGCTCGTCGGGCTGGAACAGCTGCCTGACATACGATTCGCACCAAGCATCGTCCAGGTACGCGAGTGCATGTATCCGATCTACGAGAGCAGCGCGAACCGAAGTGGAGCGTTCCCTGACCTTCGCCTCCAGCGCTTGGCGAACCTCGTCGGGGAGACCCTTTGAGGCACTCTTTCCAGCAAGCCAACGGGCATAGTCTATGGCTGCGCGAACCGCCACCGCTCGCACGCGGTTGAGTGCGAGGGACATCGTGTCGTTTGACTCGCCTTCTGCCTCCACACCGTTCGGATCGTCGAGCGTTGGTGCGATCGCGGCCCAGACGACGTTGTGAATCTCGATCGGGATCGGCACTCCATCTGAATTCATGGCGTCCGACAGAAGCCAAAGGGCGGCGAAGCGCGCATTGCCCCAGTGGGCATCGTCATCGAAAGGGGGTCCCTTCGGGTTAGAGAGCTTGCGTGGGTGGGACGTGGCCCAAGCGCAAAGAACGACGACCGGCTTCCAATCGAAAGGCCGTCCGGCCTTGACAGCCGCCCCGAAACCGCGGAGAGCGCCGGGGATGTAGATTGGCTGAAGACGCTTGAGATCCTCGGCAGCCGCCGCGTAGCTCTCGGGTTTCTGCCCTACCACCCTCTCGAGGGTACGTGACAGCCCCTCCGGCTCCGGACTGCCGAATTCGGAAGGTGGCTTCCACGACGCGATGGTGTCGACCACCTGGGTGGGCGGCATCTGGGCGAAGCTCTTCGTCTCGGAATGGAGAAGTCGGCCCGACGAAGAGCCGGGGAATGGAAGGCTCGGCGTCCGCGGCGGGCACATCCGGATACTTGGCCTTGAGCGACTCGTATCTTTGCCGCCAGTCCTTGGGCAAGAGCTCTGCGATGGTGGCAAGCCATTCCAGTCTCCAGGTATCGGCATAGGCGTCTGGAGCATCCGGCAACTTGGGGCCGCCGTCGAATCCAGGAAAGGATGGTTCCTTGCTGTTCCTCGCTGAGTGTCTTGAAGCAAGCCCGCAGCAGCCGCGCGTACTCGGGCCCCGACAGGTCGAAATACGATCGGTTGAGAATCCGTGGGATCGCAACATCGGGAGCAACAGTCTGGAACCGCTGCAGGAGAAAAAGCACAAGACGGCGGAAGAACACCCAGCGTCGCTTTTCAAACGACGTAACGAGGTCCGATAGACGTGATGGGTTCGATTCAACCAGCCGGATCGCCGAGTCTCGAATCGCGGACACAAGATGAGCGCGGAGGTCGCCGTTGTGATTCTCCCCATGTTCATCGATCACTTTTCTCCAGTTCCACGAATAGTCCACCCACGCGTCGCTGCCGTTCCGATGAATCATGGCAAGGGTCTGACCCAGCAACTCGGCAAGTACGGCAAGGGCGGGTTCTCCCAACTTGTGGATGGTCGGCAAGAGCCTTTCCATCGTTCGATCTAGATCCCGGTAAGGTAGTCGAGCTTCCGGATTCCATCGGGAAGGGCCATGATCTTCATCTTCCGGCGATGGAGCGGGACGCAACAGAGCGGCAAGCACGCGAAGCGCGGCCGGTTCGCAGCCTTCACCCGCGAGCTTCTCGAAGAGACCGACGACATTGTCTTCCAGCGGGTACGCCATGGAGTGGCTTGCATCGATATCCAACCAGTCGTCGACCCGCTCAGCGAAAGGCTCCGCCAGCTTTCCGGGCAACGACCGGGCGATCCCGGCAAGAGACGCGCATACGGAGATATTTTCCGTTTTCGGAACGGCCAGCGCGATACGAGCCACGTCGCGGGGGTTCACCGCAGCCATCTGGCAGAGATAGTGAAGCGCGGGCCAGCCAGGATACTCCACGCTGTCTGGACGTCGGATGGGATCGGGCGGCCTCGCAAAGAATTCGGCCTTCTCAAGTGGCTTGATCCAAGCCGGTCCGCTCAGCCTGCCGAAGAAGTAGGATAGGGCGATGGGATCTTGGGGGATGCTTCCCCGTAGCCTTTGTGCGTCTTTCTTGGTTGGAGCCGGATTTGCCAGCATATCGTCCAGCCGCTGAAAGACGATGAGGAATCTTTCATCCAACGCATTCAGAACTGGATCGAGAAACTCGAATTCAAAGGTCTCCCAAAACTGAAGAAAGCCCACATCGATGGGACGTGGCGGTGCCAGCTCGTTGCGATGGGCTCGGGCGTGTAGGGGGCGCTGATTCTTCTTCTTCGTGATGAGCGCAAACCACGCGTGCGCTATCGGGCCATCCATCGGTATTCCGAACGCGGACAACGCAGCCTGGATTGATTCGCGGTGTTTCTCGCTTTGTGAGGACCGATCGGCCCCATGTCCACTACCGGACACGATCCCATCCATCCCGTTTAGTATCTGCCGGAGCGAGCTTTCGATCTCGCGAGCCAAGTGAGCTACTAGATGACTTGCCGCCGGAAGCTGCGGCTGCGTGGCAAGAATCTCGAGAGCGGAACGGTAGTAATCTTCGGGGCCACCGACTTTGGCGAGTCCATTGATGATTCGTCTTCGGCGGGGATCATCCAGCGAAAACTGTTTTGCGGATGGCGTCCCAGCCGCGCCTGCAGGGACAAGCAGCTTACGAAGGTGTTCCTCGGCGAGCGCGCGGTCGCGCGGCCGTCCACCGCGAAGCGCATCAACGAGGCAGAGCGCTCCATAAAGCCTGGGATCTTTCTTGGCCGCCTTCGGAACCGAACGGTAGAGCGGTGCGAACGACTCGCCCCGTACCGTGCCGTCGGGATCCGGCCACACGGGAGGCGGCTCGGCTCCGAGGCCGACGAGTTGGTCGAGCGGCGGGGCTCCATGCGCTGTGGGCATGCCGCGCGTAAGCGGGCCGCGCTCGGGAACGAACGCACTCTTCAGACCTTGAACGAGAAAATCCAGCAGAGCGACGCGATTCGCCCGTCGGTTGGCATCGACGAGACCAGCGGCTGTGGCGCGTTTTACGGCGCCGTGGACCTCTGAAAGGCTCATCTCGAGCGCAGCAGCCAATTCAGGGTAGGTTGGTCGGGCCTGCGGCGAGACAAGTGCGAGCTTCACCGCGACGACAACATCCTGTGGCCGCATCGACATGGATTTATTATAGTTTCGCGTTTCGCGAAATGCAAAACTATATCGCTACCGGAGGAGTCATGCGGGCGATCCTGTGAAGCCGGGCTCTCAGTCCTGGAAGACGCGCTTGGCTCGCGCTGTCACCGCGTAGTTGGCCAGGAAGCGACTCAAGGAACGCCTCGTTGGTCAGGAGTCGCGCGATCTCCCTGCCGAGGTAGTCCCGGATCTCAGGTGTCGCCGACGCGACCTCCTCGACTATGGTGGGGCGCCCATCAATGACAGAGATGACGTCTTCGAGATCGTGACTGCCGAAGAAATCGCCTTGGCCACGATTGGCAAAGGCCTCGAGCTTGGTCGCCAGAAAGCAAGCCGGGGATATCAGTCGAATACTCGGTCCGTCGGGAAACTGGTAGCGTTGTGCCTGGGCAACCGCCGTCGGATACCAGCGATTGCTAAAGCCGAAAATTGTGGCCGTGGCGGGCATGATGTCCACCTTCGTGCCTTCTATTTCCCAGCGGCAGATCACTCGTTCGTCGGTAACTTCTCGAAAACCTCGACTCAGCAACTGGGAGCGGAAACTGTTGTCGAGGTATTCCTGCATCGTGATTTCCACGATGAGATCGACGTCCTTCGTCGGCCTCGGAGGGGCCGCGCCGGGCTCGGTGATGAAGATGCCGAGGGTCGCTCCCCCGAGAAAGACCACCCGTTCAGCGAGCGCGTCCAGCCGCTCGGCCACGAAGCGAATCGCCTGAACGCTGTCCAGCAACATGGAAAATCCAGACTAACATGATCGGACTCCAGCAGCTTCGCATGGCACATAGCTCGTCCTCGCAGTTCACATTGCCGGACGACGCCGAGGTAGTCGCCCGATTCATGGCCAAACGTTACCCCAACGTGCACGCGAGGGTCACGACCAGGCTCCTGCAGATGATGCGATGGAACGAGTACACCGACTGACCGTCGCCCCTCACCCGCTGCGCTCCGCGCAGCGGCCTCTCCCCGCGCGGACGCGGGGCGAGGCTGGAAGTGGCGCCTCTGCGCCCTCCAGCGTCCTACGCCTCGAGGGTGATCTCTACCTTGACCACCTTCTTGCCGGCCTCGAAGGGGATCACGTTGCCGGCGACTGACTTGCCGTCGACGGTGACCTTCTTCACGCCTTTGCAGATACCGCCGGGGTTCTTGACCTCGATCTGGTATTCGACGCCGCGGAACTTGCGGGTGGCGGTGAAGCCCTTCCAGGCCTTGGGAATGCACGGATTGATGCTCAGGCCCCTGTAGTCGGCCTTGATGCCGAGCAGGCCCTCGGCGACGCTGACGAAGGTCCAGGCCGCAGTACCGGTGAGCCAGCTGTTCTTGGCCTCGCCGAAGCACACGGCGTCCTTGCCGGCGATCATCTGCGCGTAGACGTAGGGTTCGCTGCGGTAGGTCTCAATCTGGTCTTCCTTGGCCGACGGGCAGATGGACAGGTAGTACTCGAGGGCGCGGTCGCCGTCGCCGAGCAAACACCAGCCGAGATTGATCCACGTGTTGTTGTGGCAGAAGATGCCGGCGTTTTCCTTCACGCCCGGCGGATAGCTGGTCACTTCGCCGAGCTCGACGTGATACGTGGAATAGGGCGGCTGCTGCAAGACCACGCCGTTCTTGGTGAAGAGGTGCTTGTGTACGCTCTCCATGGCTTGCTTGGCGCGGCCGTTGTTCTGCCCGGCACCGCCGAGCACGCACCAGCCCTGGCTCTCGATGAAGATCTTGCCCTCGGGGTTCTCTTTGCTGCCCACCGGCGTGCCGTCGGCGGCGTAGGCGCGGCGGTACCATTCGCCGTCCCAGGCGTGGGTCTCGATGACGTTGAGCATGTCGTCGTAACCGGCGCGCATGCGTTTCGCGTCCGCGCCCTTGCCCATGAAGTCGTACAGCGCCGCCATCTCGCGGCTGGCGTACAGGAACAGGCCGGCGATCATCACGCTCTCGGCGTTGCTGCCCTTCACGTCACCCGCGCACTGGAAGCTCTCGTTGGGCTCGGTGGAGAAGCAGTTCAGATTCAGGCAGTCGTTCCAGTCGGCGTGGCCGATCAGCGGCAGCCCGTGCGGGCCGCGCTTCTTCAGCGTGTACGCGATGCTGACTTCCAGGTGGTGCAAGAGATCCGTCTTGGCGTCCGGTTTGTCGGCGTAGCTGCACGGCGCCTGCAGGATGCCGAGGTCGCCGGTCTCCTTGATGTATTGGCAGGTCGACAGGATGAGCCACAGGTGGTCGTCGTAGAAGTCGCCGCCGATCTCTGCGTTGCCCTTCTTGGTCAGCGGCTGGTACTGGTGGAAGCAGGTTCCGTCGGAAAGTTGGGTCGCGGCGATATCGAGAATGCGCTCGCGGGCGCGCGACGGGATCATGTGCACGAAGCCGAGCAGATCCTGGTTGCTGTCACGGAAGCCCATGCCGCGGCCGATGCCGGTCTCGTACATGCTGGCCGACCGACTCATGTTGAAGGTGGCCATGCACTGGTACTGGTTCCACACGTTGAGCATGCGGTTGGCGTGCGGATCCGGGCTTCGCGCCTGGAAGTTCGACAGCAGGTCGCCCCACACCGTGCCCAGCTTGGCAAAGGCGGCGTCGACGGCGCCGGGCTTGCCGTACTTGGCGACGATGGCCTTGCCCACCTTCTTGTTCATCACGTAGACCTTGTCGTACTTAGGCTCGCTGCCCTGTTCGACATAGGCCAGGATGAACGAGAAGGTCTCTTCCTGACCGGGTGCCAGGTTCAAGTCGATCTGGTGTGCGCCGATGGGGTTCCAGCCGAAGGCCTTGCTGCCCGTGCACTTGCCGGCGAACGGAACCTTGGGATCGTGCAGGCCCTCGTGAATGCCGACGAAGGCATCGCGGCTGGTGTCGAAGCCGTCCACGGGGCGCGTGCACGCGAACAACGTGTAGTGATCGCGACGCTCGCGGTATTCCGTCTTGTGGTAAATCGCGCTGCCCTCGATCTCGACCTCGCCGATCGAGTAGGTGCGTTGCAGGTTGTTCATGTCGTTGGCCGCATCGAACAGGCAGAACTCCTGGAAGGTGAAAATCTTGGGCTGCTTGGCCACCTTCGACTTGTTGCGAACCGTGACCTTCCACAGCTCCAGGTTCTCGCCGGGCGGCACGAAGAACAGCATTTCGACTTCCAAGCCGTCCTTTTGCCCGATGATGCGCGTATAGCCGAGCCCGTGGCGGCACTCGTAGCTGTCAAGGGTGGCCTTGATCGGCTTCCAGCCCGGGTTCCACACCGAGCCGCCGTCGTTCACATAGATGTAGCGGCCACCCAAGTCGTATGGGACATTGTTGTAGCGGTAACGCGTGAGCCGCCGCAGCTTGGCGTCCTTCCAGAAGGTGTATCCCCCCGCCGTGTTGGTGCAGAGTCCGAAAAACTCGTCCTGCCCGAGGTAGTTGAGCCATGGCAGCGGCGTGTCAGGCCTGGTGATTACATACTCGCGCTTGCTGTCGTCAAAATGGCCAAAGGGGTTCATCTTGGTGGGGTGCTCCTGGAAGATTGGGTTCTGCCGTCCTCCTACCCGTCCTCCCCGCGGGGCTGAGAGGGGATCCGGGCGGAGAATAGTTCCTTCTCCAAAACATTCATAGCGGGTTTTGTGGGAAATGTCCGGTCATGGGGGTCACTGAAGGCGAGTGTGCTACCCATGCGACGACCATGGAGAGGGTAGTTGCCTTGCCCAATTGGGCCGTTCTCGATCCCCTTACGAGTGTGTATTCATCATTACCGGAGGAGACATGACCAAAGGTACCCTGGGCATCTGTCGGATTGCCGCCTTGCTCGCGGTTTCCGCGCTCTCAACCCGATGCAGCACGGACAAGAGCGGGCTCGGAGGCCCACAGGATGACGCGGCGACAGCACCGACAGCCCCAGGGGATGCCGTGGCCAGGGATCGACCGACCCAAACCGGTGGTGCGCCCGGCCCTGATGGAGCAAGCGCAACCGGAGGAGCAACAGCGACAGGCGGGGTGCCAGGGACCGGAGGTAACAGCGGTACAGGTGGACGAGCTGGGACCGGAGGAACGACGACGATTGGAACAGGTGGCACGGGCACCCTGGGAACGGGTGGCGGACCGGGGACCGGCGGCACGATGGTCGGCGGAACCGGAGGCCGGATGGGAACCGGCGGAAACGCCACAGGCGGAAACAGCGGGTTGCCTGCGACAGGGGGGACGATCGGCACGGGTGGGATAGCGGCAACCGGCGGAGCGAGCAGCCTGGGCGGCACGACCGCGACCGGGGGCGCGATCGAGACCGGTGGTGCGATCAGCACGGGCGGAACGATTGCGACCGGCGGCGAGACCGGCACGGGCGGCTCCACAGGAACAGGCGGAACGCAAGGGGCCGACGGAGGCAGGCAGTGCCCACTCCCCAGCGCCAGTAGCGCCTGCTGCTACCTCGACGAGGACTGCGGAACTGGCGAGGAGTGCGTGGGCTCCACGTGCACGGCCCAAGATCCGGCAAAAGAGGGGTCGTGCAAGGCGAAGGCGGATCTCGGGCAGGCCAGGTGCTGGCGTGATTCGGATTGTCCGTCGTCCAGGCCGACGTGTCGCGGGGCGCGCGTGTGCGGGTGCACCGCCCTCTGCATCATGGCCGACTCGCCCGGAACCTGCGCGATGTGAAGCGGCTGCCGCGCGGGTACCTATCCTGCGCCCAGCGTCTGCTGTCATCTTGACAGCATCCTTGCGCGCATCATGCTGTCACCATGCGAACGACGGTAACCTTGGACAAGGACGCGGAACGGCTTCTGCGCACCGCCATGCACAGCCGCCACAAGTCCTTCAAGGAGACGCTCAACGACGCCATCCGCTCGGGGCTTGGCACCAAGCCGGCGTCAAGCCGCCGCCCGCGCTTTGTCATCGAGGCTCGCCCTATGAGCTTGCGTCCCGGCATCGCTCCAACCGGCCTCAACAAGCTGGCCGACGACCTGGAGGTGGATGGCATCCTTGCCAAGAGCCGTCGCAGGGCGGGTGGATGATTGTCCCCGACATCAATCTCCTGCTTTACGCTTACGATGCCGATTCTCCCTTCCACGCCAAGGCCAGGGCGTGGTGGCAAGCGTGCATGACGGGAGCAGAGTCGAGGCGATGAACCACGACGTGGCGCCAGCCAGCCCGGACGCGGGCCAAGCCAAGCAGCCGCCCGGCCTGTTCCTGCTTTTCAGCGTCGAGATGTGGGAGCGTTTTTCGTTCTACGGCATGCGCGCCTTCCTGACCCTGTTTCTCATCAGCAGCGCGGGCGGCTTCGGCTGGAGCAAGGAGCAGGCGAGCCACCTCTATGGCTGGTACCAGGGCCTGGTGTATCTCACGCCGCTGCTCGGCGGCTATCTGGCCGATCGCCTCATCGGCACCCATCGTTCGATCATCATCGGCGGCATCATCATCGCTTCCGGCCACTTCTGCCTGGCCGTGCCCGCCAAGCCAACCTTCTTCCTCGGGCTGGCGCTCATCATCCTCGGCACGGGGTTCTTCAAGTCGAACATCTCGACCATGGTGGGTCAGCTCTACAGCGAAAAGGATCGCCGCCGCGACGCCGCCTTCACCATCTTCTACATGGGCATCAACCTGGGCGCGTCGATGGGCCAGATCGTCTGCCCCAAGCTGGCCGATGCCTTCAACTGGCACGTCGGTTTTTCCGCCGCCGGCTTCGGCATGGTGCTCGGCTTGATTGTGTACCTGCTGCTCAAGCGGCGCTTTCTCGGCACCATCGGCGATGTTCCCGCCAAGCGAGCCCATCAGACCAAGCAGACGAGCACGGCCAAGGAGCCGCTCACGGCCCTCGAGAAGAAGGGCATCGCCGCCATCGCCGTGCTGGCCTTCTTCAACATCTTCTTCTGGATGGCCTTCGAGCAGGCGGGATCGTCCATGACCTTCTTCGCCGAGGAGCGCACCCGGCGCATGTTCCTCGGCTTCAATCTTCTGGCGCCCTACTTTCAATCGGTGAACTCGATCTCGGTGATCCTGCTGGCGCCGGTCTTTGCCTGGTTGTGGACGACCCTCGAGGCACGCAGGCGCGCGCCGAGCACGCCGGTGCGCTTCGCCCTCGGCCTGTTCCTCCTCGGTTCGGGGTTCATCGTGCTGGTCGTGGGCGCGCGCATCTCCGACACCGGCGTTCGCGTGAGCCCCCTTTGGCTCATCGTCACCTACGTGCTGCACACCTGCGGCGAGCTGTGCCTGTCGCCCATAGGACTGTCCATGGTCACCAAGCTCGCGCCCGCGCGCTTCGCCTCCCTGGCCATGGGGGCCTGGTTCTTCTCCATGTTCATCTCGGATCTGCTGGCCGGCTTCATCGCCGGCGCGGTCGAGGAGGTCGAAAAGGGGCAGGTCTTCCACCTGCTCGGCGGGCAGGCCGACTTCTTCCTGATGTTCGTGGTCTCTACCTTCGTCGCGGGGACGGCGCTGCTGGCGCTCACGCCCATCGTAAAACGTCTCATGGCCGGGAGGGCGTGATAGGAATTGCTTACCATCATGGCTTTCACCCTGCTTGTCGCTGCCGCACCGACGCGCACCGAGAACGTGGTCGAGAATATCCACGGGGTGGCGGTGCGCGATCCCTATCGCTGGCTGGAAAACGGCGAGTCGGCCGAGGTCAAGGCCTGGACCGCAGAGCAGAATCGACGCATGCGTGAGCGCCTGGACGCCGTGCCAGGCCGCACGTGGCTGGAAGAGCGACTGTGGCGCTGGCAGGAAACCGGCAGCCTGGGCGCACCCGAGGTACGCGGCAAGGGCAAGACGGTGCGGCTCTTCCACACCCGGCGCGCAGGCAAGCAGAACCAGCCCGTGCTCTACGTGCGCGAGGGCACGCGCGGCAAGGATCGCGTCCTTCTCGACGTGAACCAACTTGCCGCCGACGGAACCCAGTCCCTCGACTGGTGGTACCCGTCGGAAGACGGCGCGCTGCTCGCCTACGGCGTTTCATCGAGCGGCGACGAGAATTCGACCCTGCGCGTGCGCGACGTCCTCACCGGCCGCGACCGCGAAGACACCATCCCCTATGCGCGCGCCTGCTCGCTAGCCTGGCTGCCCGCGGGCGACGGGTTTTACTACACACGCTACCCGACGCCGGGCTCGGTGCCGGCGGGCGAAGAGCACTACCATCGGCAGGTCTACCTGCACCGCCTCGGTACCGATCCCGCCGCGGATCCGAGGATCTTCGGCGAAGGGCTCGGCTTTTCGTCGTGGCCGAACCTGGACCTGTCGCCCGACGGGCGCTGGCTGGCCGTGGAAGTTTCGGAGGGGTGGAGCAACAGCGAGATCTTCCTGTTCGACACGCGCACGCACGAGGGGCCGATTCCGGTGGTCACGGGCAGGAGCGCCATCTTCAACCTGGTCGAGGTGCTCGACGACCGGCTGCTGGTCGTCGCCAACGAAGGCGCGCCTCGCTACCAGCTGTGGCAGATCGATCCGCGAAAGCCCGAGCGCGAGCACTGGAAACTGGTGATTCCCGAGGGCGAGGACATCCTGGAATCCGTGGCCGCCGCTGGCGGCAAGCTGGTCGCGCTCTACCTCCAGGACGCGTCCTCACGCGTGCGCGTCTTCTCAAACGGGGGCAAGCTCTTGCGCGACATCGCGCTGCCCGGGCTGGGCTCGGTTTCGTCCATCCATGCCCGTCACGATCGGCGCGAGGTCTACCTTCCCTTCACCTCGTTCCTGACCCCGACCAAGGTGCTGCGCCACGATGTGAGCACGGGCAAAACTGACCTGTGGCAGGAGCTGACCGCGCCCATCGACACCACCCCCTTCACCGTCGAGCAGGTGCGCTACCCGTCGAAGGACGGGACGCGCGTGCCCATGTTCCTCGTGCACAAGAAGAACCTCGCGCACGACGGAAACAACCCGACGCTGCTTTATGGCTATGGCGGCTTCAACGTAAGCCTGACCCCGGGGTTCGCCGCGTGGGTGGGGCCGTTCATCGAACGTGGCGGCGTGTACGCGGTGGCCAACCTGCGCGGTGGGGGCGAGTACGGCGAGGCCTGGCACCGGGCCGGCATGCTGGAACGCAAGCAAAACGTCTTCGACGATTTCGCCGCCGCCGCCGAGTACCTGATTCGCGAGAAGATCACCTCCTCCAGTCGCCTGGCCATCTCGGGCCGTTCCAACGGTGGCCTGCTGGTGGCGGCGACCATCGTCCAGCATCCGGATCTGTTCAAGGCCGCCGTGTGCGGCGTGCCGCTTACCGACATGGTTCGCTACCACCTGCTGCAGATCGCGCGCTTGTGGATCCCCGAGTACGGCTCGGCCGAAAACCCGGAGCAGTTTCCCTTCCTCTATGCCTATTCCCCCTATCACCACGTGAAGGATGGGACCGCCTATCCCGCGACCCTGATCTTTTCGGCCGAATCCGACACCCGCGTGGATCCCATGCACGCGCGCAAATTCGCCGCGCGCCTGCAGGCCGCCACCTCGGGCAAGGCGCCCATCCTCCTGCGCATCGAGGGCAAGGCCGGGCATGGCGTGGGCAAGCCCATGGCCAAGATCGTGGAGCAGTACACCGACGAGCTTTCGTTCCTGTTCGAAGAGCTCGGAATTTCGGCGACAGCAGGCGAAGGGCGATGAGCACACAAAGGAAGCAAACGTGAAAAGAACACGCGTGATCATTCTTTTCGGCGGCCGCTCGGCGGAGCACGAGGTCTCCCTGCTCTCGGCGCGCAACGTCTTTCTGGCCCTCGACCGTAGCCGCTTCGAGCCCATGCTGGTCGGCATCGACAAGCATGGGCACTGGCGCATCGAACCCGAAAAGACCCTGCTCGAGGCCGCGGGCGACCCGCGCATGCTCAAGTTGACGGCGGCGGGACGCGAGGTGACCGTGCCCGTGCACCCGGAAGACAAGACCATGGAGAAGGCTGGCGATGCGCGGCCACTCCTGGCCAGCGACGACGTGGTCTTTCCGGTTCTGCACGGCACCTACGGCGAAGACGGAACGGTGCAGGGGCTGCTGGAGCTGGCCGACATCGCCTACGTCGGGCCGGGCCCCCTAGGCTCGGCCATCGGCATGGACAAGGACGTGTCCAAGCGCCTGCTCGAGCAGGCCGGAATTCCCGTGGTGCCCTGGCGCGTGGTCACCGCCCACGCCATGAAGCAGGATGCCGCCCGCTGCCTGGCCCTGGCAGGCGAGCTGGGTTTCCCCGCCTTCGTGAAGCCCGCCAATGCCGGCTCATCGGTAGGCGTCAGCAAGGTCAAGCGCGCCGCCGGCTCGAGCCTGCCTTGCGCGCGGCCTTGGCCTTCGACACCAAGGTGCTGGTCGAGGCCGCGGTGAACGCGCGCGAGATTGAGTGCGCCGTGCTCGGCAACGACGAGCCCGTGGCCTCCATGCCCGCCGAGATCGTCGTGCACCACAAGGACGGCTTCTATTCCTACGACGCGAAGTACGTCGACGTCGACGGCGCGGACGCCAAGATCCCGGCCGACCTTCCGCCCGACGCCCTGGCACGGGTGCGCGCCCTGGCTGTCGAAACGTTCCGGGCCTTGGAGCTCGCGGGCATGTCGCGCGTGGATTTCTTCCTCGACAAGGACAGCGGTGACTTTTTCGTCAACGAGGTCAACACCATTCCCGGTTTCACCGCCATCTCCATGTATCCCAAGATGTGGGAAGCCTCGGGCGTTCCCATCCAAATGCTGGTCAGTCGCCTCATCGACCTGGCCGTCGAGCGTCGTGCCGCACGCCGCGCGCTCAAGACGCAAATCTAGCGGCCATCGAAGAGCCGCAGGTCCGCGTTCCAAGACGCGGCTGGCGTCACTCAGCGGGTTTCTTCTCCGCCAATTTGTAGAGCAGAATGACGACGGCAAAGAGGAGGGTGATGGAGTTGGCGAGGATGATCGGGCGCGCGTTGAGCAAGATCCCGTACACCAGCCACATGGTCACCCCGAACGAGAAGAGGACATACATCCAAAGCGAGATGCTCTGGGTGTCACGCGTTCTCATGACCTTGATTGCCTGAGGGATGAACGAGACCGTCGTCGCGGTCGCGGCGAAGTAGCCGACCAATTCGAAGAGCTCCATTGCGGGCTCGCCATCGTACCATGCCCGGTCCACCGAGGCCGGACGAGACCGACATGTCGCTCGGGTAATCGGTGCGAGACTAGGAGGCTGGTGTCAAACGGCTCCCGTCGCTTGGCGGGCTGCGGGCCCCGCCCGCTTCGTTGCTCGTCGGTTGAATACGTCCAGTATTCGCCCTCCTCGCGCCTCGCGGTCGGGGCTCCTCGCTCCGCCAGAGCTCGGTCCGCCATGTAACACCAGCCTCCTAGAACTGCGCGAAAAACTTGGCGATCTCGGAGCCGGCGAAGCTGGGAATGGCGTGACCCTCACCAGCGACCGGACACCAGATTACCGGGTAGTTGCCCGCCGTACACTGGTTGTACACGGTGCAGGTCACGTTGGTCGCTGAAGCATCGCCGATGCGGGCCGTGTCGACGAGATCCATCGTCCCCGTGTTCGTCGCATCGCAGCCGTTATCGGCGACGATCAGGTCGCGTGCGGTCTGGTCCCCCGAGATCGGGACCGTGGTGTCCGCATCCCCGTGGGTAATCCATGCCGCGATGGGCTTGGCGACGCACGAGCGGGTGCTGCCGAACAGGCTGCCGGACATCGAGCCGATGGCGCGGAAGACGTCGGGCATCTGGCACGCGATGGTCTCGGACATCATGCCGCCGTAGCTCATGCCGTCGGAGAAGTAGCGGGCCTTGTCGACACACAGACTGGTTTCCAACCAGGCGATCATGGCCTTGACGAAGTTGATGTCCTGGCCGCCGGTGTTGGGCCAACCGTAGTCCGTGCCGGAGTCCGATCCGGAATCGAGCCCCTGGGGGACGACGTAGATCGCGTTCGGTAGTCCGGGCTGAACGCCATAAAGCGCGTAGCCGCCGCCATACGGCGATCCGGTCGGCAGCAGCGAGGATGCCGTGCCACCCCGGCCGTGGTAGGTGAACACGACCGGCGCCGGCTTGCTGTTGTCATAGCCGGTGGGCAGAACCACGAAGTACTGCCGGGTTTTGCCGTTGACGTCGAGGGTGCAGGGTCCCGTCGTCGTGTTGTTGCAGGCTGCCGGCAAGGCCGCGCCACAGCCCGTGCTGCTCACGGCCGGCCCTGCGTCGGTGATCGCGCCGCCGGCCCCCGTCGCGCCACCCCTGCCCGTCGCGCCGCCGGAGGCCGTCGAGCCGCCGCCCGCCACGCCGCCGCTCGACGTTGTTCCACCGCTTTCAAGCACGCCGCCCGACCCAGGAGAGCCACCGCCGGTACTCGCCGTCGTGCCGCCGCTGCCGACCGCGCCGCCGCTCGACGTGGTCCCACCCTTGCCGTCGTTGATGCCGCCGTTTCCCGGAGCACCACCAGTCCCCTGGCCGGTCCCTTTCGAGTTACTGCATGCGGCCGGTAGGGCGAAGAGCAGCAGTGACGCGAGTGAACAGAACGATGGACGTGTCCTCATGATGTCCCCCTAGAGACAGTAAGGGCTCACGCGTCGAAAGGACCGTCAATACATCTTCGCGGCCGCCAGGACGAACGTGCGCAGGCAATGCCGGCCCCGACGCTGATATGGAACCCCTGACCTGAAACACCTCGCCCCGCGTAGCGGAGCGAAGCGGGGAGAGGTCGCCGAGCGCAGCGAGGCGGGTGAGGGGCTGCCACGTTTCATGACCGAAGGATCCGGGCCTTCGCCCCGGCGGCGGTACTGAGAGGGTTTCCATGCCTTCCCGCGCTCTGGCTCCGGCGGGCATAGCCCTCCTTCGCCAACGCGACTAAGCTGGCCACACGCAAGCGATCTCGCTGTCACGCCCGCAACGAAGCCCGTCGGCCTGGCTCCTCGCGCCGCGAATCTCGACGACGTGGCCGCGCTCGATCCGGTCGAACCGCTGGTTCGTGGGCGAGCGATCACGGTCGAGGCGCGTGACGAGCAAACGCCCGGACGGACCGCAGGCGTGGAAACGCAAGCGCCCCTTGTCCTTCATGGGATCGCTCACGATGCGGAAGCGCGAAAGATCCGCGCACGGGGTGCCTTGCCTGTGCAGCACGAGGTAGCTGAAGTCCACGCGCGAGCGCCCCTGCGCGATGACACCGGCGCTGGCGTGACAGAAATCCCGTTCGCGAGTCAGCGCGGGACACGGACCCTGAAACAGGCATGGCGCCGCCACGAAGAGTCCGGCCGCGAGCAAACGGTCGCGCACGGCCAGCAGCGCGCGAGAGGTTTCGCGCAGCGCGGGTTCGACGAGGACGCAGGTACCGCTCTCTTCCAGGAGCTCGCGGCACCAGCCCAGCACCAGACGTGCGCGACCGTCCGGGTCGAGCGCCAGCTCGTTGAGCAGGTGCGCGGCCACGATGAGATCGAAGCGGCCCTGCACCGTGGGTGGCCGCAACGCTCGGGTGACATCGGCGCGCACGATGCCGGGACCGGCGACCTTGTCCACGGCCACGATCTCGGCGTCGGGCCAGCGTGCGCGAACGACCTCGCTGGTGGCGCCGGTGCCGGCCCCGAAATCGAGCACCCGGCGCGGCACGGGCAGGACCACCCCGGAAAGGATCGATTCCAGCGCCGCAACCGTGCGAGGCGCAATCTCGCTGGCGTACTCGCGCCGCAGCCCCGCGTCGGCCAGATACGGCTCGCCGACCAAGGCGCGCTCGCCAACCAGTCCCCGGTGGATCCGGCTGGGTGCCTTCGGCAAGACGCTACCCCATCTTCTTGAAGAAGATGCCCTTGATGTCGTTGAAGGTTACCACGACCAGCAGCATGAGCAGGACCATGATCCCGACCATGTGAATCTTGGTCTCGATGTTCGGATTCATGTCCCGGCGACGGATGGCGTTGATGCCCACGAAGAAGATGCGGCCGCCGTCGAGCCCGGGCAGCGGCAGCAGATTGAACACCCCGAGCGCGACCGAGATCAGGATGAGGATCTCCAAGAACTTGAGCAGGCCTTGCCTGGCCGCGCCAGCCATCTCCTTCGCGATGCCGAGCGGCCCGGTCAGTCCGCCTTGGATCTTGCGCGTGATGAGATCCCAGATGTTCTTGAGCAGCACCCCCGAAAGCGCGATGGGCATGACCACCGCTTCCTTGACGGCATCGAGGAAGGGGCCACGCGCGCGCGTTTGGCCGAAGCGCACGCCAATCATGTAGACCCCGCTCGCCGAATCCTTGCGCGGCGTGATCTGCATGATGACCGGCGAGCCCTTGCGCACGATCTTCAGCTCGATGGCGGCACCGTCCGACGAGCGCACCACATGGGTCACGTCGGCGGGATTGGTCACATCCTTGCCGCCCACGCCGGCCACCACGTCACCCGGCTGAAGGCCCACCGCCTGCGCGGCGCTGCCCGGCACGATCTCGTCCACCGTGGTGGTGCCCGTGTATTGTCCGTACGCCAAAAGCACGACGAAGCCGATCACGATGGCGGTCAGGTAATTGGCCGCGGGCCCGGCAACCAGCACGAGAAAGCGCATCCAACGCGGCCGGTTGGGGTAGACGTACGGATCGTCGTGGTCGAAGTCCTCTTGCGGGTTCATGCCCGTGACCTGCACGAAGCCGCCCAAGGGAATGGGCGCGATCTGGTAGATCGTGTCGCCACGCTTGAAGGAGACCAAGGCATTGCCGAAGCCGATGGAGAAGCGTTCGACGCGCATGCCACACAGGCGCGCGGCAAGAAAGTGCCCCGACTCGTGCAGCACGATGAGAAGGGCAAGACCCAAGATGGCGATAGCGATGGACATTGTGGAACCAAATCTAGCAGGGTTTGTCCGCTATCACACCGACAGGATGCGCAGAACCGGCGCCCAAAGCCGACGACTTCTTCGCCGGGGCCGCTGACCCACGATTTCGAGATCCAGCCCCATCTCGGCGGCCTGGCGCTCGAAACGCGCCTCGTAGTCATCCCAGCGCCCGCTGGTCGCGAGCAGGACGGGAAGCGCGGACATGCGGTTGGCCAAGACGAAACGACCACGCACGACGACACCGGCCTTCTTCGCCAGTCGAGCGCGAGCCCAGCCGAGCACCGCATGCGGAAAGGCCACGTCGCGATCGGCTTCCCAGAGCAGCACGGCGTCACCCCGTGCATGCGCGACAGCGCGGCGAAAGGCGCGTCCGCTGCGCGCGAGGCCGAGCACGGACAATTCGGGAATCTCCGCGCACAGAAGGCGCAGCAAGGTCAGGCTGGTGTCGCAAGAACCGTCGCTGACCGCCAGGATCTCGAAAGCAAACCCGCGCTCGCGCAGGTGCGCCGCCAGACCGCGCACGTCGCGGCCGATCGAGTCCTCGACATCGCGCACGGCCACGATCACGGAAAGCTCGGGCGCGTGATTCTTCCCAGCCATCGGCAGCACCAGCCTAGCAGAAGCGCCGCGAAACGCGAGAATCGACTCGCCGCGGTTCGACACGCATCGCCCCGCTCGTGCGCCAGCAACGCATCTCTCTAGAAGAACAACGTCCCAACGATCGATAGAGTCTTCAGGTCACTTCCGGAAGGGCTGCTGTCGCAGATCTCGGACCCGCCGGACATCGTGGAGCAAATCTGGGTTGCGTGCCTCTGCCGCGACCGTGGGTGGAGGATAGTACCCTGGCGGAGGCGCGTAGTATCCCGGCGCAGGAGCGTAGGCCGGCTGGGCTGGCGGCGGGTATTCGGGCTGCTGAGCCAATCCACGGGCCGCTGGAAAAGCGACGAGGGTTGCTACGAACAAGCCAAGGCAAGCGGGTCTAGGAAAGCTGCGCATGAATAACCTCCGTTTGATACCGGTGTTAGACGCAGTGTCTCATCCTCTGCGCGACATTTCAACTTGCCGGCGTGCCATTTCGCACCGGCCGCGGCGACTCTGAGCTGGGAACGCCAACCCGATTGGGCTTGTGTACGGACGGATTCGCCCGATACTCGACTACCAGGCGCGGCATGGGGCCGCGTCCTGAAGTGGCAGTCCAAGCAGTACTTCGGTTACTTCCAAGGAGGTCACGACAATGGAACGAGCAAACCTATCGGAGATGCAGTCGCACGCTGGTGGGCTACCGGTTGGGACCATGATCTTTGCGCTGGCGGTCGGGATCCTGATGATAGCTTCCCTCTGGAAGGTCTACACCAAGGCCGGCAAGCCGGGATGGGCCGCGATCATTCCCATCTACAACCTCGTCGTGCTCTTGCAGATCGCGCACAAGCCGCTGTGGTGGATCGTGATGTTCCTCATTCCCGTGGTCAACTTCATCTTCCTCATCCTTCTTTACATCGAGCTCGCCAAGTCCTTCGGCAAGAGCGGCGGATTCGCCGCTGGGCTGATCTTCCTGGGCATCATCTTCTTCCCGATCCTGGGCTTCGGTTCGTCCGAATACGTGTACGGCAACGCCGACCCCAAGGCGGCCTAGCTCCACCTCCAACGGCACGGGCGGGCCGGCCTCCCCGCCGCTCGCCCCGTGCTGGCCGATGGGCAGGACGCACTCGATGGCCCGTGCCCAACGATCCAGACTTCGGCCGAGGTGCCAAGATCATTCCACTTTCGCGGCCGGAATCCGGACATGCCGGCCAGATTTCGGCCAGTCCGCCGCGCTTGCTCGACCGCGTGCGCACCGGGTTGCGCGCCCGGCACTACAGCCCGCGCACCGTACGGGCCTATGTGGGTTGGGTCAGGCGCTACGTCGTGTTTCACGGCAAGCGCCATCCCGACCAAATGGGGGGCGTCGAAGTCGGCGCCTTTCTGTCCAGCCTCGCCGTCGACGGGAAGGTCAGCGCATCCCTTCACTGGCGGTGGCTCGGAAATTCCTTGTCGGTGGCTCCGAAATCACGGCCGCCCTGCTAATCAAGGGCAAGCTCGCTTCGCTCGGCGCCTCTGGCGCCCCTTGATTTGCAGGGCTTGCCCGTGATGAGGGCAGGTATGGGCCGCAGGGCGGCCCCTGCCCGGGATTTTCGGGCCACAAGCGACACAGGGATTTTTGAACCACCCGTCGATGACGCATCCACGCAAAACCAGGCGCTCGCCGCGCTGTTGTTCCTGTACCAGTCCTCGGGCGCGAGCTGGAGTGGCTGGGCGATCTGGTCCACACGTGAGAAGGACCGAACCCGGCAGCGAAAAGAAGCAGGGAGGTGGCTCCCCTTGCAGTCTATTCCCCGCTTGCCGGTCTCCAGCCCCAGCAACCCCAGGGATTCTCAGGACATTTGAGCGCTCGTCTTAGGGCGATAGACTGACCAGGACACGGGGGCTAGAGTTGCATAATACTAGTTGGCCGGACCTTTCTCATGAACACTTTCTGCTGGAATACTGACGAACCTGCGGGGGAGAATGCGATACGCAGGCGAAGGGACAAGGCGTGAGCTGGATTGTAGTCGTGCTCGTCGGACTCGTTAGCGTCCTGGCACTACTTTTGGCCTCTCGGCTGAGCCAGCAGGCGCTGGACAAGGCTGAGTCGAACCTAGCCGCCCCAAGCCCGCGCGACGCGGCGGTTAGCCGGAGCCATGTTGTTGCAGATGTAGGCGCGTTCGTTTCCGTGCTTGCCAAAGGGATCGAAGCGCGGGCCAAGGAGTATGGTGATGATGCAGCGAGTATCGTTGACACGTTCATCGGTGTCCTCGAAAGGAAAGTCAGGGATGAGGCGATGGCTTTCCGGAGCAGCCTGGCCGCAGAGATCGATGCCTGGGTCGCAGCGTCGAGCTTTCTTGCCCGGAGTTTTGACATGGACGGCTGTGCCAAGACCTTTCTCGAACAACAAGCCTGGCCAAAGCTCTTGGAGCACGCAAACCACTTTGTTGAATCTCAGACAAGAAATCTGCGCAAGTCGATCGAAGAACGCGTGCCAGTACCTTTGCAGGATTGCATTCAGTCAACGGGTAACGTGGCCCGCAACCGTTACCCCACAGACTACGAGCGTCTGACAGCAGGCGGTGGCACCGTTCTTGGCTGGCTCGCATCGGCCTTCTCGGCCCCGTCCTGTCCTATGCATGAAGAGCCTTCGACAAAGGAACAGCTCGAGAACGTCCTCAAGCTCAGAATCGACGAAATAGTCAGCTCGCGTTTTGGCGCCAGTCCGCTTGATGATATGGCTGGATTCTTTGCTCAGGTGCTGGGGCCGAAGGCCCCTCCACCCAAAGGAGAGGCACCCTCGGTCCTAGATCTGCTACTCGACATGGCACACACTTCCGAGAAGAATGTCCTTGAGAAGATCCGGCATCAGTCTGCTGAGCTCTTGACCCAGTTGGATCGACGGAAGACCGACATCTTGGTACAGGTGGGAGGCATAAGCGGCTCTCCTGACATCTTCATGGAAGCGCGGGCACCTTGAAGACGGGATGAAGGACAACGCCTGAGCAGCAGAGGAAGATGAAGCCAATGAGGGCTTGAGCGTTGTGGAAGCCATAGGCCCTGCGGGTGATGACCCTGATCTTGCCATTAAGGCCCTCGGTTCTTCCGTTATTGAGCCCTGTGGCGACAATGGCCACGATGCCGTCCAGGTATTTCTTGATGGTCGCGGCGACCTTCTTGAAGGAAGGTAGTCTGGATCGCCTGGCCCAACTGATCCATTCTTCGAGCTTCTGTTTGACGACGTTGACCTGGCGACGACCGAGGATGTCGCAGATGGCGATCTTGAGCAGGTAGCCGCGATAGAGTCGGGCATTGGTCTTCGGGAGGGTCGAAAGCCTCTCAGACTCGGCCCTGGATAGGTTCCACGGATTCTTGAGCAGAAGGTACTTGGTCTTCTTCAGTTGCCCGCGTTCGTCGGTGTCCTCCAGGAGTCGGACCTCCGCACGCCGGAGCTCGTCGAGTGCTTCCTGCACGAGTCTCTGAACGTGGAAGCGGTCGAAGACGATCTGCGCTTGTGGCGCTCTCGAGGTGACCGCGTCGATGTAGGCCGCGGACATGTCGATGGTGACGGTCTTGAGCTTGCTGGTTCGTTCCGGGCCGAGAGCGTCGAAGAAGCAGCCGAGCGTCGCAGCGTTCTTGCCCTCGTGTGCCCAGACGACCCGCTGCGAGACGTGGTCGACAACGACGGTGACGTACTCATGGTGCCGCCGGTACGACAACTCGTCGACGCCGATGTGTTCGAGGTCCTCGAGGAGAAGGCTAGGATCTCGGTGCCGCGGCACCACCCGCTGGATGATGGCGCCGACGGTGCGCCACGCGATGCGCATGGTTTCGGCCACCATCGTCTGGCTTGCTTGTTGGGCCAGATAGGCCACATGGTCCTCGAAGTCACGCGTGAAGCCGACCTTCGGCTCGGCCCAAGGGACCATCTCGATGACCACGCCGCACCGAGGACAGTCAACCCTGCGCAGGGTGTAGCGCAGAAGAACCTCCATCCCGCACGCGTCCAGATGCCGCCAGTTCCGAGCCCGAGCATCGAACACGTCATGGACCCGACATCCGCAGCCTGAGCAGTAGGGAACGGTCGTCGTTGGCGCCACGTGCACCAATATGCCAAGCAGATCGAATTCGACCGCCAGGACACGGGTATGTGGAAATTGGAGTAGGTTTCGGAATAGGGTGGTTGCGCGCATGGGCTCCTGGGCTTGTGGGTTCTAGACAAGCCACACGATACCCCAGGTGCCCGTGCGCACTTCGTCTCCACCTCACCCGAAACTCATGCCGCCCACATCTCCGTCGACGACGTGCGTCGCACCTACGAGATCTCCCCTTACGAAGATGTCAGGAGAGCCGCATAAGCTTGGTGCCGCCAGATCTCCCTGGCATTCTATACGGACAAATGGTCGCATTGGTACCGGCGCCGTGGCGCCCGGTCCGAGCGACATCGTTGGACCCGAGCGCTGGCTCCATGGGAGATCACTTTGGCTAAAGATACTACGCCCCCGAGCGGCCCGGGCCCGGTGGCTGGGAAGTTAGACACGCCCAAAGTCGCAAGGGGTTTCTTTGCGAGGTTTCTACGCGGGAGTACCCAGGCAGTATTGGAACCCGCTGAGGAATCGGTTGGCAGGATGACTGAGAAGCTCAGGAGCGCAGCTTCGGAAACTGGCGAAGAGTTCGAGCAACACGTGCGTCGAAGCATTGAGCGGACAGAGCAGGCGATCTCGACCAGCGTCGTGGAGGCCAAGAACGCCGGTGACCACCTTATCCACGAGGGACAGCGTTCTATCAAGGAAGCGGGTTCACACCTCATTCGCGAGGGCCATCATGCGATCGAGGAGATTCTCGCATCTCTCATGGCGAAGGTCCTGGCGGTGGCACTCGCCGTCGGACTCCTTTATGGTGCGTATCTCTATCAAACGCTGAGCCACAAGGGGATCGCCAACATGCAGTCAATCGCTCTTCTATTCTGGGGCGGGACGACCTTACTGGCCATCGTGGTTGCGGTAGCCTGGCGTCTTTGCAGGGGGAAAGCACTCATTCGAGAATTCCTGGTTTGGGAGTTGTACATTGTGTTTCTCGCAGGACTTGGCACAGTCGTGCTTCTCTTGATGGAGTTGGTGGCACCCCATCTATGAGCGACGGTTGCACATCAATGGACTCATCGCTCCCGAAACCGCGCAGAAATGGACTACTGGCGCCAGCAGAAGGGATTTCCGGAAACTGGTTCTTCGCGGCGCTGGCCGGCCAACAAGGCGTTGCACCTGACGGTCGGTCGCCTGCGGCGCCCGCCCGCAGGTGAACGCCATAGCGTTGGGCAGACCCGCTCGGTCAGCGATAGACCTCTTTGCGATTCCCGACCTTCACGATGGTGATCACCCTGGATTCGTCGTCGATTTCGTAAAGGATCCGGTAGTTACCCTGCCGAACGCGATACTTGTCGTCGCCGGTCAGTTTCTCGCAGCCATGCGCGCGCGGCTCGTCCCCAAGTGCTTGGATCCGCGCGACCACGCGTTGGCATTCCGCCTTGGGGAGGTCGGCGATCTCCTTGGAGGCGGACCTCTTGACCTCGATCCTATAGCTTGCCACGACGCTTCAGGTCCCGAACCAGCGTCTCGAAGGGCAACGTGGCCTCTTTCGCCCGTGCTCGGAATGCCTCAAGGTCGTCCGCATCTTCCGACATCTGCTGCCGGACAGCGTCGTTCACCAGGTCGGAAACCGTGTGGTCTGTCTCCGCGGCCTTCATTCGAAGGGCGCGGTGCAGGTCGGGTTCAAGGTAGACAGTTGCGCGCTTTGCCAGGGCCATGAGTGGAATCATGGCGCAGAAACGTTATGACGTCAAGACGTCGTGCGGCTGAAGGGCTGCCCAACAAGCCGTTGCACCTGACGATCCCGCCGCAGGGAAATCGCAGTATCATCGAACGGCCGGGCTCGGCGGCGGGCTTGCAGTCTGAAGGGCAAGGCGTTCGGCGGACGAAATCCACTCAGGAAACCTCGCTTCACCAGCGGGAGCAATACGGTGTGGTATTGCGGCCAGCGCGTGGTGGCTGTCACACCCCGGTCTCCGCTGCGATCTCCGCTGCGAGCTATTGCCCCTTTGCCGGCAAGCGAGTAAGATCCTGATGTGCTTCTCAAGCCTCGTGCGTTTGCGCTCATTCTCCTTTCGACTACCCTCGCGGCCTGCGGTTCTGACTCAGGTCCGATGCCAGCAGACGGAGCGGCTATCGACAGCGCTGGCGGAGACAGCTGGCGCGCCGCGGGATCGATTGCAGAGTTTCCCGTCCTCACCGCGGCGACTTGCCCCTCCGGAATCGCCGCCGGGCCGGATGGCGCTCTGTGGTTCACCGAGTTCAGTAGTGACAAGATCGGACGGATCACGCTTGTCGGAGGTGTGAGCGAGTTCTCGCTCTCTCCCGGTAGCGCGCCTACTGCAATCGCAGCCGGGGGAGACGGCAATCTCTGGTTTACCGAGCGAGGCAGTTTGTGGGCACCCTATAGTGTCCTCGGCGGAGATGCGATAGGTCGTATTACTCCCACGGGGACAGTCACCGAATTTCCAATCGCCACTCCGAGGAGCCAACCGGATGAAATCGTTAGTTGCCCAAGCGGAGGTCTTTGGTTCACCGAGAGCTGGGCCAAGAACCTAGCCTCGATTACGCCGACCGGCGCTCTTGCGGGTACGATCAACGAATTTCGGATCCCCAGCCTGGCAGACGGGCTTACTGGCGGGCCGAGCGGAATTGCTTGCGATACTGATAGCAATATCTGGTTCGCTGAGTACGCCGCAAACCGGATTGGACAGATGACTCCAGGTGGGGATATCCATGAATTTCCTGTTCCCTCCCCTCTCTCTGGCCCCGCGCACATCGCAACCGGTGCTGATGGCAACCTTTGGTTCACCGAATCTTCGACCAACAAGATTGGTCGCATCACGATCAGCGGGACCATAACCGAATTCGATATTCCGACCACGTCCAGCTACCCGAACGGAATCACGGCGGGCTCCGACGGCAATGTCTGGTTTGTGGAGTCCCAAGGCAACAAGATAGGGCGAATCTCCCCCGCTGGCACCGTGACCGAATTTCCGTTGCCAAGTCCGGGCAGCGAGCCGGTTGCAATCGTAGGCGGGCCGGACGGAAATCTCTGGTTCACGGAATGCGCTGGCAACAAGATCGGACGGATCTCACCCTAGCGCGGGAGTCGAAGGCGTTTGCCGGGCGTGGCGCCTCCTGTATTCAGAAGACCTCTGCAACAGTCTCACAGCGATTCCCAGCCATGGGATCGATGGGCTTCGCGTATGTCTGTCGATTCGCGGAGGTTGATTGGCGCTCCGTCCTGCCAGGATTGCCAAAGTAGCGGCCGCCGCCGAACAAGCCGTTGCAGTGGATCTGGTCGCCGCAGCGGCATCGGCGTAGAATCGCGGCGTCGGCTTGGCGGCGCCCAGACCGCTTAACGGCAAGGCGTTCGGCAGACACAACTGTTCCGGTCGTGCGCTGGTGGCCGTTTGAGTTCAACCGCCCAGAGCGTAGCTTTCCAAAAGATCAAGGCTGCTCCGCACTGCTGGTCTCACATTCATCACGTAAATCGGCACTCGCTTCGCCCAGGCAAGTCGGAGAGCTTCATACAACAAGGCGTGAAGGAAACTCTGCGTGCAAATCGACAGGTTCGCAAAATCGAGGGCAACTGACTCCCGTTCTACTAGCCGCGGTTCCAATTGTCCTTCTGAGTATGATCGCGCGGCAGTTGTGTCTTCTGCTGCAATGGAGACAAGGAATCGCTGCACGCCTTTGGGGACCGCCTCGTACCTTAACCAGTGCTCGGTGACGCGTTTGGGAGTGCGCTGTCGAGCCAATTCGTTGATCTTTTGAAGCAGATCGTGGTTGCTCCCAACGCCGCGATCCGGAAGCTCAAACGCCACCAATGTTCCGGAGAACCCAACTGGTTTTACGTCGAGACGCTGCGGCTGACCTGATCTGGCCCCCTCAAGTAACAGACGTGCGCCTCGCGTCGCGATCAACAAGCGGCCGGCCGCCTGCTTTGCCATCTCCGCAATAAAGAAAAGCCCCAGTCCAGCATTCTCCTCAGTCCCAGACAGGCCCGGTTCGAATTTTCCGGAAACGTGTGGGTCAAGTGCACGAACGAGCGCAGCAGCAGCGTCATCGTACTTGGGATGGAAGTGGCGCAGACTCTCAGGTATGCCGATCCCGGCGTCTGCGACAGCCACCTGTACGGTGTCCCGGTCGTAACCACCGCGCCCTGCAGACATGAGTTGAGCTGCTACGATACCACCGAGCTTATCGTAGCTGTGCTGCACAACATTCCGCAGGAGTTCGGCAAGCACGTAGTAGATCGTGTGATGCGTGTCATCGGTGTCATCTGGTATCGCGAGTTTGGCGATCTCGCCTGCAACCTCGTACGGGGAGCGACCAGGAAACCCTTGGATATTGGTGAGCCTTACCGTACGGCCTTCCTCCACCGGCCCCGCAGCTACCTTACCCTCGATTACGCTATCAATGCCGAGGGCCTTTGCAAACCGGGTGGCAGGTTTTCCACCACTCGTATCCAGTTGTATCGGGGTGACATTTCCTCTCCTGGCGAGGGTGGCTAGCCCAACCAAAGCCCATACCTCCATGACATCAACGGCATCGAGGGACAGATCGGATTCGCCGGACGCCAGCCAGTGAAGGAAGGAGTCAGGTTCTGCGAGGACAAATCGGGGAGATGTTACCACTGAAACACGATACTCTGAGAAATGGCCGAGTCCAGTCTGATGCTGGCACAAACCTCTCTCTCGAGTCGTGGCTGCTGCCGAACAAGCCGTTGCAGCGGACGATCCCGCCGCAGGGAAATCGGAGTAACATCAGCGAACCGCTCGTGCGGCGGGCTCGCCGCTTAACGGCAAAGCGTTGGGCGGACTGTTGCGGCTACGAGAAACCGTTGCCGCAGCCTGTCTTTGCGATGTATGGTGAGTGTATGGCGCGTCTCACTTCAACCACGGTCCGACTGGAAGAGGATGACATCCGAGCTTTGAAGAAGGCTCGTGCTGCGGGGCATTCGGCTTCGGAGCTTATCCGAAAGGGGTTGCGCGTTGTGGCCTCGCGGTACTACTCGGGCCGCCGGCCCCCCACGACCAGTCTGTTCGAATCGACCGACAGCAAACTTGGCGATGAGTCCCTACTTTTCAAGGATCTCAAGGATTGAGATCAGCGCTTGTCGCAGACACCGGTGGACTCCTTCGCGCGCTAGCTTGCGGCCGAGATGGCGCGCCAAGCTTTCCGGAGTACGAGGAGGCGCTAGCGTCAGCAAGTTCGGTAATCGTGCCGGGGCTCGTTCTCGCCGAGGTTGACTACTTTCTCAGAGACAACCGCGCAGCCATGAGAAGGCTGGTCGCGGACATCTTCGATCCAGGAACACGATACGAGTATGAAATACCTCTTCCGTCCGACATCGCGAGATCCATGGAACTGGATGCAAGATTTGCGGGACTCAACCTCGGTTTGGTTGATGGCACCGTAGCTGCAGTGGCTGAACGACGGCGCGTCTATCGAGTTTTGACGACCGATAGGCGCGACCTTGGTGCTATCCGAATTGGTCCTCGCCTGTCCCAGGCCCTGGAATTGGTTCCGTGAAGGTGAGAGCCGCCGAACAAGCCGTTGCAGCGCTCGCTCGTACGGAGTGCAAGCAAAAAGAACAGGGAGTGATCGGGCTGCTGAGGGCACACGAGATCCGTTCCGCGAGAAGAGAAAGCGGCAATAGGAAACACCTGCGCGGGTCGGGTTGAGCGGGTGAGAGATCCGGAGGCAATCGGCCAGGGTAAGCGAAACGCTCCAGTAGGATGTCCGCAGGTCACGGCACCGAGTCAGCTGGCAACGGAGATTGAGTCAGGTCGAAGATCCTCAGGGTGCCTCGAAATGGACGCCGCTCTTGCGCAAGGCAGAGATGAGCTTCAACAGAAGGTCACCCGTCGGAGATCTCACACGTTCAAAGCATTCGTTGACTGGGGTTGGTTGCTCCTTTCCTGTAATCGGGTCTGACCATATGGGCAGGTCAGGTCAAAGGTCCGCGGGGTGCCTCGAGACTGATGGCGCTCTTGCACGAGGCAGAGATACGCTGCAACTGAAGGTCACTCCTCGGAAATCGAGAATGTTCAACATGGATCGGCCGAAGACCACCATGGCTACGTCGCCACCTGCAAACGACGGGTGTCGAAGAGCTTGCTGCTGTCGAAGATGACGCCACGAGCGACGTGGAAGAGGCCCTTGGCCAGCTTGCGCATCAGCGCGACCGCGGCCCGCGAGGCTCGGCCACCGTCGCGCTGCTTTTTACGTTGGTACCAGGCGTTGGCGATGGGATCCTTCTGAATCCAACGGAAAATGGCGAGCCACAGGAGCTGGCGCACCCGGGACGGACCACGTTTGGTGATCTTGATCTGGCCGTGCATGGTGCCGCTGCTCTTCTCTTTGAGGTTGAGCCCCATGGCCTTCGAGATCGTCGGCCAGATTGCCGGCGAGGAGGTGATCGCCGTCGGCGGGAAAATCCGCGAAACCGCGAGACTTCAGAAGGTCTACGGTCGCGGGCGTTGGCGAAAGATGAAGGGCATAGCCGTCGTTCGACTGCCGGATGGAACGACATCGCCCGCTGAGGTACACTGGTACGAAAGTCACGGCGTCGGCCGGAAAGAGTTCAAGATCAAGCGCCTGCTTGGTGTGTTGCGATGAAGAAGACAAGGTCAACGAAGAGCTACGTACTTTGTGTCAGGAACGATGGTTATCCTGCTTCGCTCCTGGTGCGCCGACTCTACGAGCGTGTGGCGGATCGTACCGCAGCGGCGCGCGGTCTGGTGCGGGTTGTGGACGAGTCCGGTGAAGACTATCTCTACCCGGAGAAGTTTTTCGTGCCGCTCGCGCTTCCGCGACCGGTAGCCCGAGCTATGCGGGACGCGGCCTAACATGCCGTTGAAGCTGTCGATCGGCCGTGGACGGCCGCTCGCAGCTGAACGGCAAGGCGTTCGACGGATGCAATTCTTTAGGGGAGTGCAAAGGTTCCATGAAATTGGCAGCTGTTGTCGTCAGCATCGGATTGCTCTTCGCGGGATGCGCCACGAGCTATCGTCCTCAAGATTCGGGACGAGTCAGCTTCGTCTTGGACGGTCCTGGAATCTCCCTCTACAAAGACGGCCAAAGATACGGTGCGAGCGGGCTGTCGAGTGATCCGATCCGCGCCGTTACAGGCAACCCAGTTGCTGAGGATCATGCGCGGGTCTTCGTTCAGCGATCGAGGATCTGGGCAATCTTGACCGCAGTAGCACTGGCGTCTCTGGCGACCGCGATTGCCGTGAACCCAAGTGGTAACGGTGGGCACAGAGACATATCCGCCGCCCTTGCTATCACGGGCTTCGCGTCGCTCACAGGCGGAGCCGTCGTGGGTGCCACGGGGCTGAGCCACATATATGATGCCGTCAACATCTACAACGACGGCTTGAGTCCAATAGGAAGGCAAAGTCTGATTCAAGGAGGCGAGGCACCGTCGAACAAGGCGTTGAACGCGACGGGCGCTTGCGCGCCCGCGCGTTAACGGCAAGGCGTTCGACAGACGGGGAACCATCTTGGCGATACCGATGACAAAGACCGCAACACTGTGGCCCCTGTTCTTTACGGCGGCGGTCGTGGCTTTGGGAGTCGGCTACCTTCTCTTCGGCATTGGGATCGCTCCTCTTGTCCTACAGGCGCACGTTTGCAGAAGCCGAAAAGCCGATCCGGATTGCGTGGCCGCGATGCGCGCAACTTGGCACGCCGACGCTGGGGTGTTTGCTTCGTAGCCAGCCTCCTTCTCGCGGCGCTCGCTGCTGGACTCCTGGTAGCAAGAATTGTTGCGAGCGTCCGCCGTCGAACAAGCCGATGAAGCTGACTGACGGTCCCGCCGCCAGGGACATCGTAGTATCATCGAGGGGACGGCGAGTGCGGCGGGCCCGCAGCTATCCCAGGTCCAGACTGAGCTGGGCGTTGGGCGGACGAGCAGCCATCGCGGCACGAGTTCCGGCCGTATGCTATCTTTCAGACATGGGTTCCTCCCCCAGCGTGAAGCAGAAGATCATGGAGATCGTCGAGCATCTACCGGATGATGCGACGGTGGAGGACGCGATGGAGCGCCTGTACTTCTTGGCCAAGATCGAGCGCGGCCTGGAACAGTCAGAGGCGGGACTGGGCCTGTCGCATGAGGATGTTAAGAAGCGGTTTGTGAGGTGACCGTGTTCCGATCGTCCCGGCAGATCCCCGACCTGCCGGTGCCTCCCTTGGCCTCGCGTCGGCCGGTGGAGTGCTCGCTTGGCACGAGTCCGGTGAAGCCCATCAGCTCGCTAGGCCGACTGAAGCGCTTGAAAGTACCGACCTCCGTCTGGGGTTCAGTTGTTACGGGGCGAGAACCTTCGGGCGGAGGGCAATCTCGGGAAATGCCGCGAGCACTTTCGCATCAAAGGTTGCAAGTGGGAGGTTCTCGCGACAGGCAAGTTCGACGAACAGGGTATCGTACACCGCCACCCCCGAGCGAACCGCCCGCTCAAGAGCACCGTGCCACAAAGTCTTGCTCGGGACGGACTGGATTCCCATCTTCCCTGCGAGGCTGAGACGTTTCCTGCCCTCCTCGCCCGGAATGACCTCGGAGCGTACGGCCATCCAAATGACATTCGCCAACTCCGCTTCCCACACCGCCGGCGCCAGGGCACCATCGAGAGCGTGCCAGAAGCGGCCGGCTTCCTCTACGAATGATCGCGTGCCCAAAAGGAAATACGCGAGGACGTTCGTATCGACGACCGCTTTCATTCTCGCCCCGTGGCGATCCATCCTTCGACCTCAGCAGCGGTCGGACGACGTGTCTGCTTGACCCATCCGGCTTCGATTTGGTCTAGGACAGAGAGTCGTTCACCGACGTGTTCGTTGATGAGCTCGCGCACCTCCTGCTCCATCGAACGATGGTTCTTTCGGGCTAGAGTCTTTAGAGACTTTGTGACCTTCTCGGGGACATTTCTAATCGTGAGAGTTGCCATGGTTCGCCTGCTAGCATTATGCTAGCAGCCTGGTAGCCGGCTAACAAGCCGTTGCAGCAGGCAATCCCGCAGCGCCGGCTTGGCGGCGTACTTTTCGGACTCTCCCACCGTGGCGCCCCAGCCAGGCCGGCGCCGAACAAGGCGTTGAAGCGGATGCACGGCCGCGGACGGCCACCCACCGCTTAAGGGTAAGGGCAACGCGTTAGCCAGTCACCGACGAGCGCGGGGTGTGCAGCTCGATCGGGAGTACCCGAGCGAAGCGCGCAAAGTCTGTATCCTTCGTCAGGATGGCGAATCCTCGTTGCACGGCCGCGGCGCAGATGAGGTAGTCAGTGTTGGAGCCCTGGAGCCCTCTTGCTCGGCATTTGTTGAAGAAGGAGGCAGCAGGCAAGGTCGCCGCCGAGAGATGGTGTAGAATCCTCGCGCCGACTCGGCGGCGGGCTTGCTGCTGAACGGCAAGGTGTTCGGCGGACGAGGACATTGCATGAAACGAGACCTCACGAAGTCACAGCGACGACGTATCCGCGAGCTCGCGGGGATTGCCTATGACCGGGAACTTTCCCGGGAATTGACGGCTCTCGAAGGGGAATTCGCGCGGTGGCGAAGCGGCGCGATTGGCGCCCATGACCTGGACGAGAAGATTCACCAGTTTCACCAAGGACCGAATCGGCGACTCTTCACGACCTACACGGGTGGTGCGGTGGAATTGGCCGTGGCTGCCGCGATTGCCAACGGAGTAATAAGCGAGGACGAGGCGGGCCCCGAAATGCTGGAGATCCTTCGTGGAGGAATCGAATTTGCGAACTGGTACTCCAAGGAAAACAACGACGATGACTCCGGGTAGTCTTCGATGATCTCCTCTGCGTGAACGGCCCGGGATCGCTGCCAGGGAGCCTAGAGCACCGAACGGGTTGAATGCTGTGCAGAATCGAGAGCTTGCGAGTGCTCGGAAAATTCACCTCGCCCCGCGAAGCGGGGAGAGGTCGACGCGCGAAGCGCGTCGGGTGAGGGGTTCGGCCATGCGAGAGGGTGCGCTGGCCCCTCACCCTAACCCTCTCCCCGCTGCGCGGGGCGAGGGGATCGGAGGGGGCACGTGCGTAGCAACTTCTTGAATTCTCTGCACTTTCAACCCGTTCGGTGCTCTAGTCCCCGCCTGCCTCGTGCTGGCCGGTTCGTAGGACGCGCTCGATGGCCCGCGCCAGGCTTCCCGCATCGTCGGCCTCGACCAGGGTCAGTCCTGGAGCGCCGCACAGCTCGCCGAGCCCGCCGCTGGCCGAGGCGATTGCGGGCAGGCCGCAAGCCAGTGCTTCGCGCACCACGAGCGGCATGCCCTCGCTGCGCCCGCTGTCGAGGGTCCGGCAGGGATGCACGAAGAGAGCGGCGGCGGCCATGTGCTCGGCGAGCGCCCGCTGTCCGAGAAGCCCGGTGAGCCGCAGGTGCACGCCGGCCTCGCGCGCCAGCTTCGCGAGGCGCGACTTCTCCGGACCCTCGCCGGCAATCACGAGCGCGGGACGCGTCGCCAGCGGAATCCGCCCCATGGCCGCCACGAGAACGTCGAAGCCCTTGATGGGCACGAGCCGGCCGGCGGCAAGCACCGTGGGTGGATGAAACCCGAGGCCGGCGCGCAAGCGTTGCCGCTCTTCCCGCGACCGCTGCCGGAAGAGCGAGGCATCGAAGGGCGCCGGCTCGACCAGGCACCGCGCGCCCAGGGCCTCGGGGGCGCAGCCGAGAAGCGCCGAGAACCCGTCGCACAGGGAGGCACTGGCGAACACCAGCGTGGGTCGATGCCGACACAGGACCCGCCCCGCGCTGTCGCCCCAGGGCAGCCGCGCCAGCAAGAAGAGATCGCCGCCGTGAACGTGCGCGCGATGGGGCAGCCTCGGCAAGGCCGCGGCCGCGAGCAGGCCGCACGGCACGAGCCAGTGACTTTCCACCGCTTCCCAGCGACGCCCTCGCTCGGCCAGGTGGCGCAGCATCGCCAGCGAGAAGCGAGCGCCCTGCCCCAGCGCGAGCAGCTTGGAGAGAAGAGCCGGCGCTTCCAGCGCCTCGGGTGCGCCGCCTTCGTAGAACAAACCTCCGGCCGCGATGCGTGTGACCGGGCCGTCATCTTCGGCGACGCCATCACGCGCGCCGGCCGCGAGGACTTCGACCGAATATCCCTGCGCGAGCAGGGCGCGCACGCGCTGGCGCACGAATCCCCCCGCGCCGTCGTCGGCCGAGCGTGGGTACGACGTTGTCAGAACGCCAATCACGTCGGTGGCGGTTCGGGCATGGCCACGGAGCGAGCGTAGCCCGCCTGCTCTCCACGCGGCTGACCCAGCACCATGCGCTGGAGCCCGCGCATGAACCGCGCACCGATGCCGCGCAACACCAGGCGAAGAAGCGGCACCACCACGCGCGGAATGCGGATGCCCGAATGCCAATCGGCCCCGTACACCGGGCGCACCGGCACATCGACCACCCGTGCGCCGTGGCTGCCCAGTCGGCACAGGAGGTGGTTGGGGTAGCCGTAGCGGGGAAAGACCTCGCCCGACAAGATGATGGAGAGCGCGCGGCGATTGGCCACGGTGTATCCGCACTGCGAATCGAACATGCGCGGGTAGCCCGACGCCAATCGGGTCAGGTGCGAGAGCACGACGTTGCCGATCATGCGCGAGGTCGGCATCACCCGATACACGCCTGGCCATGCAAAACGATTGCCCTTGGCGTAGTCCGCCCGTCTCGAAACAACGGCCTCGATCAGCACCATGAGATCGGCGGGATCCATCTGCGAGTCGCCCGCCATCACGCCCACCATCTCCGCGCCCGCCTCGAAGGCGGCGGCGTATCCGGTGGCGATGGCCGCGCCCACACCCCGGTTGCGTTCGTGCCGAATCACGACGAGCCCGCGGCGCTGGCTGCGCTGGGCGATGCGACCGGTGCCGTCGGTGCTGGCGTCGTCGACGACGATGACGTGGTCGACGAAACCGGGAATCGAACGCAGCGTGCGCGCAATCTTGGCTGCCTCGTTGAAGGCCGGAACCACCACCGCGACCCGACGACCTTTGAACATCTTCGCGAGCGCCGCCCTGTTCGCTAGTGAAAGGGGGAGGCCTTGAACCCCGGGGGCGTCCTCTCCGAAGGGCTATCGAAAGGATCGCGCTGATCCTTGGTGTTTCCCTTGGCCTTGACGTGGCTTCTGCCGTGCGACTTGGTGGTCTTGGGCTTGTCGAACGAATCGGGTTTGACGGCCGCAGGCTGGTGCTCGCGGGTTGCCGTCGGCTCCACGATGGGCGCCACGGGTGCGGGCGCTGGCGCTGGCGGAGGTGCCGCGGCCTGCAAGGTCACCGCGCCCGAGAAGTCCGGCCTTATCTCCCTGGTCATCTCCATGTACCCCGCCAAGCGGAAGACGACGAACGTCGAGCGATCGTCCCGGTATTCGACCTTGCGACGGAAGGGCGTGCGGCCGAGGTATTCGTTGCTGCCCACGATGTAGACGTCGGCGCCGATGGGACTCGACTGGAACGCGAGATCGAGCAGGACAATCTTGGGGATCGAATTCTGCGCCGCCATGCCGCCGCCGGCCGGCCCCCGCAGCGTCCAAATGGCCCCCCCCACGAACGCGAACCCGAGCAGCAAGAGCACGGCCACGGCAACCCAGCCGGGCACCGAGCCGATCAAGGGCCGCATCAGAAACCCCACGGCCGTCGTGGGCGGCGGGACGATGTTGGAGCGACTGGGCGGCACACGGTACGAGGACGACGTGATCGGCTGCGGCGGCGGCACCACGGGCGGCACGGTGGGCGAGCGGGTCCCCGTCGGGTTGGGTCGCGACACCTGCGATCCGCTGCGCGGGACGCCGGTGTTGGATCGCGACGGGCTCACCGAGCCAGTCATCATGTGCGGTGCCCGCGCCGAGCCGGGCGCGCGGCCGTCGCCCCCCGCATCGGCCGGGAACAGACCGCGCATGGTTTGCGAAAGATGGGTGGCCTGAAAACGAGACGCGTAGACCACGTCGTCGAGCGCATCGGCCATCTCCGAGGCCGACTGGTAGCGCTCGTCGCGGTTTCTGGCCAACGCCTGCAGCACGATCTGATCGAGCTCCGGCGGGCACAGGGGATTGAACAGCGAGGGCGGGGCCACCTGGCAGGTGCGCACGCGCTCGATGGTCTGCATGTCGTTCTCGCCCTTGAACAAGCGACGGCCAGTCAGGATCTCGTGCAGGACGATGCCGGTGGCGAAGATGTCGATGCGCCGATCGATCTCGTTCGAGACGGTCTGCTCGGGCGCCATGTACGCGAACTTGCCCTTGAGCGTGCCACTCTTGGTTTCCTCGACGGCCTCGCCGCCCAGCGCCTTGGCGATGCCGAAGTCGAGGATCTTCACCGCGCCGTCGTAGGACAGCATCACGTTCGACGGAGAGATGTCGCGGTGGATCATCCCGAGCACTTGCCCGTCCTCGGAGGTGAACTCGTGCGCATAGGCCAGCGCCCTGCACATTTCGCGGCCGACGTACGCCACCAGCTCGGGCCGCGGCGGCCCCACGCGCGCCCACAGCGTGCGCATGGTTTCGGCCAGATCGTGTCCACGCACGTATTCCATGGACATGAAGTACTCGTCGTCGACGGAGCCGAGCTCGAACACCTGGACGATGTTCGGGTGCGACAGCTTGGCCGCGATCTTGGCCTCGTCGATGAACATCTTGGTGAACGACGGATCGTCCGACAGATGGGGCAAGATGCGCTTGACGACGAAGGTTCGCTCGAAGCCCGCCGGGCCTTGGATGCGCGCCTTGAACACATCGGCCATACCTCCCCGCCCGATGCGTTCAAACAGCGTGTACTTGCCGAATGGTATCGGCTGCGGAAGCGCTACTCCCACGGCGTCACAATTGATTGTATCCTGAAATGTCCCAGCTTCGCTCCTTCCATAGCGTCGATATGCTTGGGAACACCTCGATTTCCTTGCTTGCTGCGGGTGTGAAACTACCCGTGAGTCCATTACCTGTGCAAGTGTTCCCGTAGGCATTCGACACACCGAGGTGGCACTTGGACTTACAATACCCTACCCACAGCAATTTGCCCGCCAGAATCGTCCTCGTAGGCGGCCTCGATCCCGGAACCGGCGCTGGCGTGGCCCGAGATCTACTCACGGCAACCGCCCTGTCCGCCCTGGGCGTGGTGGTCGGCACCGCCTGGACCGAGCAGGGGCCGCATGCAGCCTGCACCATCGAACCGCGGGTCCCCGAGCGCGTGGGCGCCGCCTTGGCCAGTGCGCTGGCGAGGGCCGGCGCATCCGGCAGCGCGGTGAAAATCGGCATGGTCGCCAGCGCGGCGACGACGCAAGCCATCGAGGCCGCGCTTTCGTCCTATCCCGGGCCCGTCGTCTACGATCCGGTGCTGAGGACATCGGGTGGTTATTCCCTCTACGACGGGGAACGATCAGGCATTCTGGCCTTGGCACGCCGAGCGACCCTGCTCACGCCCAACCTGGACGAGGCGTCTTGGCTGCTCGATCGGCCCGTGCACAGTGAATCCGAGGCGCGGGCGGCGGCCCGCGACCTGCGTGCCCTCGGCGTGGCCGCGATTCTGGTCAAAGGCGGCCACCTCGAAGGCGACGCCACCGACGTGTTGCTCTCGCCAGCCGGGGAAAGCCTGTTCTCGAGCCCGCGCATCGCGGGGCCGAGCCCGCGTGGAACCGGCTGCGCCCTGGCCACTGCCATCGCCGTCGGACTGGCGCGCGGCCAGCCTCTCGAAGGCGCCGTATCGACGGCCAAGACCTGGCTGACGAGGCAAATCGCCAACGCTCGTCCCGTCGGCGAGGAACGACATCTGTGAAACGGGCCGGGGTCAGAACCGAAAGAGGCACGAGCGACAGCGCGCTACTCGGGCGCGCGCGCCTTCGCCAGGGCCTTCCTCGCCTTTTCCAGGTCGGCCATGTCTTGAAGATACTTCGCCTGGGCCTCGGCCAGAGCCGTCTGCTGCTGCAGGCGAGCGAGCTCGAGGTCGCCACCGAGGGTGGCCATGCTCGTCGCAGACCCGACCAACTTGCGCGCGCTGTCCAGGTCGACCGGCTCGCCGTTGAGCTTGACCTCGCTCAGCATGCCGAGCGACGGATGCAGGCTCACCTCGACAGTCTTCCCGGCTCGCAGGTCGTCGTCGTCGAGCCCGAACACCGCCAGTTGCCCACGCTGGGGAATGGCGAGGATCTTTTGCACCTGCGACTTGTGCTCGCTCGTCACCTGCACGCGGAACCACGCGGGAACGCGATACACGAACCCGTGAACCTCCTGCATCGCGCCGGTCGCCGCGTGCTTTCCGCCAAGTCCATCGAGTGTGACCGTCAGTCCGGGCAAGGGTGACTTCACTTCCACGTCGGCCGCCGTGAGGGCTTCTCGGACAGCGGCGTAGGCCGGGCAGTCGCCGCCGGACTCGGAGATGCTGAAAGCGTCCTTCGCCGACGGATCCAGCACGCAGGTCACGGGCACGCTCAACGTCTTCACGAGCTCGCCGTCGATGGCGGCAATTTCGGTTTGAATCTTCTTCCTCAAAGCCACGATCTTGTCCATCCCTGCGCTTGTGCTTGCCGTGGAGGCGCCTTCCTCGGCGAGCTTGATGAATCCCTCATCCAGGCTTGTCAGCGCCTGCTCCAGGGCGAGACGGCGCTTGGCCAGCAGGCTGCGCCGATCCGCCTCCGGGGTCGGGCCCGCGGCCGCGACGGCCTTTGCGACAGTGCCGATCGTCTCGAGGCCCCAAGTTGCGAGCTCGATGGCCTGATTGGACGAAGTGGCTTTCGCGGAGGTCAGCTCGCCCTTTTCGTTGAATTGCGCGGCGAAGGCGGTCTTCACCATGAAGCTGCCAGGCGAGCGAACCACGAATGCTGCAGCCGGGTCGGGAATGGATACGGGTTCGATCTTCGCCTGCTCGATGGTGGCGTCCGCGGCGGCCAATACCAACCTCGTGCAGTTGGCCGGGCCGTCGGAGCAGCTCGAGGGCGGACGAAGGGTCAGCTTGACGGTGAAATCGGTCTGCAGCAGTGCCTTGGGCAAATAGTACACGGCACCAGGGTTGGTCCACGCGGTGTCCCCGGCCTCGTAGGGCCGGACTCGCACGGTCGTGTGCGAGCACGCCGCAGACGCAATCCCCGCCAACACGACCAGGACCAATGACGTACGCATCCCCTCAAATGAACACATAACGAATCCTTTCCACGGAATCGAGCCATCCGCTGCTGATCGTGCCGTCCAGAAACGCCCCGTCCAGCGGGGCTCCGACGAGAATCTTCTTGGTGCGAACGTCGTAGAGGTAGGGACGCTCATCGGGGCCCGCGCCAACATTCAAGACATGAAGGTCGGTGAGGAAGAGCCCGAAGGCGGGTGGGAGGCCGTAGCCATCAGGTGGCGGTTGGGTGATAAGCCGATGGGCCACTGCAACCCGCGCGGCGAACGCGAGATCCTCGCAGTCGTATTGGTTCTCGGAATAGAGACCCGGATCGGAGCGCGGATCGCTGGCGAGCATCTGCGTGACCCAGGTTGGCTCGACTAGACGATATTTTCCGGTGTCCCCCAACTGCAGAGCGCGGTCGATGGTCGCGGTCTTCTTCTCGAGCCCCTCGTTGGGAAAGGAGCCCAGAACCCACTGCCGAATTCGTTCCCGAAGAACGCCAGACTCCATGAATGCCATCGCCACGTCTCCTGGCTAAGATCAACCATGGGTCGCCCTGGCGTGTCAAGCGTGCCTTCCGTGCCAGGTCTAGTTGCTCTGGTGCAGGCGAATTGCAGTATCCTCTGTCGGGTGATCCCCTTGCTTGGGCCACGCCGGACCGCTTGGCAGGGCTGGCTCGTCGCTGGCGTAGTTTGGTTGCTGACCTGCCTGGTCGCATGTGGCGGTGGTCGCACGCACCTGTTGCCGACGAAAGACGCGTGCACGCAATCGGGCAGCATGCGCGCCTGCAGCGACACGTGCGGTGAGGGCAGTCAACTCTGCAGCGCCGGCCTGTGGCAGCCGTGCGTGGTGCCGGTCGTAAGCGAGGCTTGTGCCAGCGTCTGCGGCCCGGGAAAGAGAGTCTGCCAAGACGGCGCATGGGCCGAGTGCGATGCCCCTGTCCCCAAATCGCCCCGCTTGCGCACCACGCTTCGCGATTTTCATCGCACCCATCCGGACTTCGAGCGCAGCGACGTTTCGGGCGATGCCAGCGAGCTTGGGATCGTCCTCCCGCTGCTCGGGGACGACGATACGCCGACCTATGCCCACACGGGAGGTACCCGGACCGTGACCGACCCCGAGACGTTCGCCCAGTGGTACCACGACGTGCCCGGCGTGAACGTGACGATTCCCTACGATGTACCCTTGCAGGCGTCGACCAGCAACCCGGGATTCTTCGCGTTCACCGGCATCGGCTTCTTCCCGCTCGACGGCGACCCGCGCGGATTCGGGGACGAGGGTTTCGATCACGACTTCGACTTCACGCTCGCGACGAAGCTCACCTTCCACTACCAGGGCGGCGAGGTGTTTCGTTTCACGGGCGACGACGACCTGTGGGTATTCGTCAATCGGCACTTGGCCATCGATTTGGGCGGCTGCCACCAATCCAAGATGGGCGAAGTGTACCTGGACGACCACCAGGCGGAATTCGGCATCGTTCCCGGCAACACCTACGACCTTCATTTGTTCTTCGCCGAGCGACACGTGATCGACTCCGATTTTTCGGTGGAGACCAGCATCGCCGATCCCGGCACGTGCGACTAGGGCGGCCAAACGGGTTGAATGCTGCGCAGAATCGAGAGCTTGCGAGCGCTCTGAAGATTCACCTCGCAACACCTCGCCCCGCGCAGCGGGGAGAGGTCGACGCGCGAAGCGCGTCGGGTGAGGGGTCGGCCATGCGAGAGAGTGCGCTGGCCCCCCGGGACGTGGTCAAGGAAGGATGATGTATCTGCAAAACGCGTCACACAGCGAGCCGACACTTCCATTGAGGGTGCCCATGTCGCACGTTTCGTCGCATTCCGTGTCGACGATACCGTCGCCGCAGTAGTGGGCCTTGGTGCAATGGGTGCTGCAACTGTCTGGCGTGCCGCAGATGCTGCCGTTGGCCGGGCCAACGTCGCACGTCTCGGTGCCGTTGACGATGCCGTCGCCACAGTAGGGACCGAGCGTGCAGGCCGTCGTGCACCCGTTGTAGGTAGAATCGTCGTTGGGCCCCAAGCAGGTGGCAGGGACGGCCACGGTACCATCGCCGCAATCGCATGCCTCGTCAGGCGTGACGATGCCGTCGCCACAGATGGAGTGGAGCTGTCTGCTGGCATCGCAGGACACGCCAGCGTCGACCTGCTGGCTCGAACATGGTACCAGCGCGCAGGGGCGGCCGGCTTGCGGACAGAGATAACCGGGCTCGATCTGGCACGCCACGGAGCAACCATCCCGATTCGCCGTATTGCCGTCGTCGCACTCTTCGTTGCCCACGATCGTTCCGTCGCCGCAGATGGGGGCGCACGCCTTGCCCGGCACGCGACAAGACCAGCCGGGCTCGATGCTCTGGCAGTCATCGGAGCAACCGTCGCCGCCAACGGTATTCCCATCGTCGCAGGTCTCATCGGAGGTCAGGACTCCGTCGCCGCAGTGGCAGGTGCGGACACAGGGTTGCCCAGGGGCTGGACAGGCGTGGCAGGCTTCGATCTGACACAGCCGAGAGCAACCGTCGCCGCTCACCGTGTTTCCATCATCGCACTGCTCGTTTGGATTGAGAGCGCCGTCACCGCAGAAGAACGTGCGAACGGTGGTGCTTGTCGTCAGCGTGATTGTCACTCCGCCTCCGCCACCCGTGCCGATCACGCCGCCTCCCCCGGCAATAGTGCCGGAGCCCATCACACCGCCGGCGCTGGCCACGCCACCGCTCCCCATTGCGCCTCCGGTACGAGACTCTCCGGTGCGAAGCGGATTCGAGCAGCCCGCGAGAACCACGAACCCAAGCACATGGCGCAGTCCGATTCCACGAAGGTATGGTTCGAGAGAGGCACGCGCTCGCATTGAAGTCCTCGGCCTCATGATAGCCGAATTTGAGCGGTGTACCGCCATGAGCGGCTTATCCCGGAGGTTTGGCCGGCCACGTACAAAGTCTTTCGACCACGGCGCACAGGCCGGCCAGGCACGCCCCGCCCCTGCCGTCCGCCCAGGGCAACGGCGAAGAAAGCTCCATCTTGGCCAAGCACTCCTCGACCTTGCCCGTGCGATGGCCCAGCACCTTGCTGGCGATGGGGCGCACGTCGATGTGGGGGTTGTCGGGGCCGAAGCCGTCGGCGCTCAGGGTCGCGAGCGAGAAGTGGCCCCAGCATGCGAGCACGTCGGTCGGACGAAGAAAGGCGCGGAAGCGCGCGTGGAAGACGTCCCAGGATTCGCCCGCGGCCAGGATCTCGGGCGAGAGCCGGATATGATGACAGGTCGAAGGGGCCAAGCGACGGCGCGGAGCGATCACGGCCTCGAACGCTTCGCCGGTCGAAAGGCGCTTGGCCAGCCAGTGCACGGTTTCGGGTGGGTTGCGGTCGGGATGCGCGCGCGGCCAGGCATTGGCTTCGCCTTGTACGCAGACGACATCCGCCTGACGGTTACGCAGCTCCGACGGGATGGGGTCGCGCGGTTTGCGCTTGATGATGGAACGCCGGTGGCGGTTGCTCGCGACCTCGGTGACGAAGTAGAGCTGGCGCTCGACCATGGCCGCCATGGGGCGTAGGAATTCGGCGAAGCGTGCCGGGTCGCTTTCCAAGTGGCCGAGCACGTGGGCGATGGCCTCGATGGTGGCCACGCAGTGGGCGGCGGGCTCGCGGCGGATCTGGCCGTACAGGCTGGGCGCCGTCGGCGAAAGGCGCAGGCGCGGAAGCGCAGCCAGGCCGGGATTGGACTTGAGCAGTTTCTGCGCCTGCGTCCACGTTCCGTCGAGGACCACCAGGGTGATGGGCGTGGAAAAGCTCGCCGTCTCGACGTCGATGGCCTGGGGCCCTGGAAACAACAGGTAGGCATTCCCGGACGCCAGGACTTGGCGCACCACCGGATCGTCGCTGAAATCGACGTCGCGGCGAAGCTCGGCCCCGGCCAGCCCGAGGCGGGCCAGGCGCACGGTACCGATGCCGACGTCGCGCTCCCGAGGATGTTGCAAGATCACCACCCGGGTCTTGGTGGCGATGGGCTTGAGATCGGCGCAAAAGCAGACCGAGCACGGTCGGAAGCACCGCTGGCAAACCGGGCGCGGCTCTCGCGGCGGATTCGGATCCTTCACCACAGAGAGCGCAGAGGACACAGAGGCCGGAGCAGAAATGGTTTCCGGATCTGGGCTCCGAACCCTTTCTGCCTCCGCACCCTCTGCGCTCTCTGTGCTCTCTGTGCTCTCTGTGGTGAAGAATCCGGGCATCCCGGTGGGCCGCCCTACTCGGCTTCCTGGTGCTCGTTGATGAGGTACTTGGCCACCACCGATTCCACCGGAACCGCCGAGGGCTCGCCGCGCAAGAGATGGCCGAGCGCCTCGAGGTCCGACTTCCAGCCCAGATCGCCGGTCGCCAGCACGCACACGCGGCCGGTGTCGTAGGTGTCGAAGAGCTTGCCGTCCTTGAAGTAGTAGTGCGCCTTGCTCGACTCGGTCGGGTAGGGGTGCATGGCGGGTGGGATGTCGCCCGGCTTGAACCACAGCTTGATCTCGCGCTCGGCGTCCGCAGGGTTGGCCGAGGCGTGGATGAGGTTGTCCATGCGCTCGCCCAGGACCTTGCCCTCGGCGTCCTTGAGAATCTCGACCGTGCCGAGAGAGCGAATGCAGCCCGGCCGCTCGTCCCGCGCCTTGTGTGGATTGGTCGGACCGCACAGCTCGCGCACACGGGTCACCGCCTTGGGCCCCTGGTACACGATGGCGATCACCCGACGCCTCCACGGCTCCTTGGCATAGTGCAGGCGGCCTTGGATGTAGTCGAGCAAGGAGGGGAAGAAGAACTTTCCGCGATGCTCGGCGTAGTGCTCGCCCGCCAGCATGGCGCTGACGTGGACGATCTTGGTGGCCGCGAAACGCAGGCCGGTGTGGAACTCGGAAAGCTGCGACAGCACGTACCCGGTCAAGGAGTTCTTGAGGGCGTCGGGCTTGATGAGTACCAGGGTCTGCTCGATGTCTTTCTGTTCCACGGCTGCAATCCTTTCAGGCCGCCATCGCTGCCGGCGGGGCCTAGATTTACGCCGGGGACCGCGGATTATCCAGCGCCGACTTGCTCTTCGACGATGGTTTTCGTCTTCTGGGCGATCATGAGCTCTTCGTTGGTGGGCACGACCCAGGTCGCGATGCGCGAGCCGTCCTTGGTGATGAGCTTTTCCTTGGCGTCCGATCCGTTGCGCACGGGATCGAGCTCTGCGCCGAGAAAGGCCAGCGGTTCCAAGATCTTCGCGCGCACGGCCACGGAGTTCTCGCCGATACCGCCGGTGAAGATGATGGCGTCAGCGCCGCCCATGGCCGCCACGTACGAGCCGATGTACTTCACGATGCGATAGGCAAAAATATCGAGGGCGAGCTGCGCGCGGTAGTTGCCCTCGTCGGCCTTCTCCATGATTTGCCGCATGTCGTTGCTGATGCCGGAGATGCCCTTCACTCCGCTCTTGCTGTTGAGCAGCGCGTTCATCTCCAGCGGCGACAGCTTCTGCTTCTCCATGATGTGGAGCACCACCGCGGGATCCATGTCGCCTGTGCGCGTGCCCATGACCACGCCTTCGAGCGGCGTCAGCCCCATCGAGGTGTCGAACGACTTGCCGTACTTGACCGCGGTGATGCTGGAGCCGTTGCCCATGTGGCACGTGATGAGGCGGAGCTTGTCGAAGTCCTTCTTCATCAGGTCGGCGCAGCGACGCGCGACGTACTCGTGCGAGGTGCCGTGGAAGCCGTACTTGCGGATGTGAAACTTGTCGTATTGCTCGTAGGGCAAGCCGTAGAGAAATACGTGTGGCGGCATGGACTGATGAAAAGCCGTGTCGAACACCGCGACCTGCGGCAAGCCGGGAAAAATGGTTTCGCAGGCCGAGATGCCGGCCAGGTTCGGGGGGTTGTGCAAGGGCGCGATGGCGATGCACTCTTCGATGGCGGCGCGCACGCCGGGCGTGACCAGGGCCGAGGCCGAGAATTTCTCGCCGCCGTGGACCACGCGGTGGCCGACGGCGTCGACCTGGATCTTGTCCTTGAACAGACCATATTCCGGGTGCAGCAGCGCATCCTTCATCGCCGCCACGGCCTGCGTGTGATCCTTGGCCACCACCTCCAGAACGACCTTACTGGGCGACTTGTGGGTCTTGTACGTGAACTTGGATTTCTCGCGCCCGATCTCCTCGACCACGCCTTCGGCGAGCAAGTGACCGGCGTCTGCCGAAGTCAGGTTGTAGAGCTTGAACTTGAGCGACGAGCTACCGCAATTGACAACCAGGATCCGCATGGTTCGCGCCTCCGGACTACTTCTGCGCGAATTGCAGGCGAACCACGTTGATGGCGATGACGTTGAGGATGTCGGTTGCGTTGCAGCCGCGCGACAGATCCGACGACGGCTTGGCCATGCCTTGCAGAACCGGACCCAGGGCCTGGGCCTTGGCCAGCCGTTCGGTCAGCTTGTAGCCGATGTTGCCGGAGTCCAGGTCCGGGAAGATGAGCACGTTGGCCTTGCCAGCAACCGGCGAGCCCTTGGCCTTGCGCTCGCCCACCGAGGGAATCAGGGCAGCATCGCCCTGGAGCTCGCCGTCGATGACGAGATCGGGGCGGCGCTTTTGCGCCTGGGCCATGGCGGCGAGGACCTTGTCCACGCGCGGGTGCTTGGCGCTGCCCTTGGTCGAGCACGAGAGCATGGCCACGCGGGGGGCTTCACCCACCAAGCTGGCGAAGCTGTCGGCCGTCGCGATGGCGATGTCCGCCAACTGATCGACCGTGGGATCGATGACCACGCCGCCGTCGCCGTAGAAGAGAACGCCGTCTTTGCCGAACGACTTGTCGGGAAGGATCATGGCGAAGAAGCTGGACAGGGTCTTGAGCCCGGGCTGCATGCCGACAATCTGAATACTCGCCCGGCAGACGTCGGCCGTGGTGTAGGTCGCACCGCCGACGAAGCTGTCGACGACTCCCTTGCGCACCATCATGGCGCCGTAGAACAAGGGGTCTTTCATGGTCTTCATCGCCTCGGGCTCGGTCATGCCCTTGGCCTTGCGCAACTCGAAGTATGTTGCAGCGTAGTCGTCGAGGTTCGGTGCCTGGGTCATGTCGACCACGTTCACCTTGTCGAGCGAAACCGAGGCCCCCGCCGCGGTCGCCTTGATCTTCGCCGGGTCGCCAAGGATGGTCATTTCGGCGATGCCAAGCTTGGTGGCCTTGCCCGCCGCCTCGATCACGCGAACGTCTTCGCCCTCTTGGAGAACCACTTTCTTGGGGCTCTGTTTCGCCTTCTCGTGGATCTGCTCGATGAACGTGCTCATGGTGCCAACTCCTGGGGAGATCTCCGCGTGAATCCGGCTGTTCTTTCTTTCACGAATGCGACGGCACGGACGAGGGCAGAGTAGTCCTGCACACGTGCCAATTCAACCGAGATCTCGATCTTTTCAGACGGTTGACATGGAAACCCTGACCTGAAAACACCTCGCCCCGCGTAGCGGGGAGAGGTCGCCGAGCGCAGCGAGGCGGGTGAGCATCTGTGTTCCTAGTCAAGGTCAAATCTCCGTGGTTTGCCAGCGCGAGTTAGAGCGCAACATGGCGTTGAGGATGGTGAGCAGCTTGTGCATACAGGCGACGATGGCGACCTTCTTGAGCTTTCCTGCGGCGACTAGCCGAGCGTGGAATCTGGCGATGACTGGGTTGAAGCGTATGGCAGCTAGGGTGGCCATGTAGAGGACGTTGCGGACTTCGGTGCGGCCGCCCCAGATGATGCGGCGGCCGCGCAGGGTGCCGCTGTCCCGGTTGAGTGGAGCAACACCGATGAGGGCTGCGATCTGCTTGCGGTTGAGGGTTCCAGTCTCAGGGGCATGGGACAGGATGGTGCGAGAGAGGACGGGGCCAGCTCCTGGAACGCTTTGGATGATGTCGTCCTTGGCTTTCCAGACCGAGGAATTGCCGATGGCCGTGTCGATGTCGTTGTCCACCTCGTCGAGCTGCTTTTCGAGGTAGGAGATGGTCCTGCGGATGGCCCTCTGCACGCGCTTGGAGGGAGGGTCAGCGCTGAGACGGTTTTTCTCGGCAGTGATCATGTCGACCACCTGCCTGCGCCTGGCGAGAAGGGCGGCAAGCTCCTGGGTCTCTGCGTCGACAGGCGGGCGGACGGGTGGCCGTATTCGTTCGGCGAAAAGAGCGATCATGGCGGCGTCCAGGGCATCGGTCTTCGCGAGACAGCCGTTGGCCTTGGCGAAGTCGCGAACGCGTCTGGGGTTGACGACGACAGCGGGCAGGTTGGCAGCGAGGAGCGCCGCAAGCACGCGTCGTTCGAGTCCACCGGTGGCCTCAAGAACGATGAGGGTGACGTTCAGGGCGGCCAACTCTTTGCAAAGAGCGCGCACCGTGTTGTCTTGATTGGGGGTGGACCAGGCTCTTTTGGCCGGCAAGACATGGACGTCGAGCGTGGCCTTGGAGACGTCGATACCTACGAATGTGTCAGCTGTTGGTGTCACGGGCTCCTTTCGCGAAGGACTTCTGCTCTTGGTATGCCCAGCCTTGCGGAGTATGCGGGCTCGAGGCCCTCTCATCTGTTCGGGCTGCTTGTGAAAGTCGACACGACGACCCTCGCTCACCCACGGTCTTTGTGACCTGAGGGGCATCGGTCTGTCGTGCCGTTGAATCTCGTCGTGCTCCTTCGCCTTTGGGGGCGAGCGTAGCCCAGCTTTGCTGGGCGAAGCGAGGGGGGACCGGGGGACTGCGAGCGAGAGCGAGCCAGTCCCCCGTAAGATACAAGGGGCTGTTACCTTTTCATGCCTGAAGGATCCGGGCCTTCGGCCGGCGGCGGCCCTGGAAGGGTTTCCAAACCTTCCCGCGCTGGTTCGCGCCGAGCAAAGCTCGGCGGCTGCCCACGCGAGCTCGGCAAGAAATCCCCGCACCTTGAGCGGGTCGCTCGGGACGCGGTAGACGCTACGCGAGATGAGCTCAATCAGTACCAGTAGATGCTGGTGTAGTCGACACCGCCCGCGCTTGAGTCGAAGTAGTAGTAGCCGTTGACCTTGGCGGGCAAGGGCAGGGCTCCGCAGGTCTCGGTGACACCGTTCACCTCGAGGGTGCGACCGGTGAAATTCGAGCAGTTCCAACCGGTAATATTGTCTGCCGTCCTGAAGCAGAAGGCGTCAGTGGTTCCAAAGCTGCCGCTGTTCCCGCTGCCGGTGCCCGAAATGGTCTTAGCCGGCACGCAAGGCTCGCTTCCGCCACCGTCTATGCCCGTGCTGCCGCCATCAATGCTCGTCCCTCCGCCCGCGCCCGTCATGCCGCCAGCACCACCCCCGCTGCCCACCACTCCTCCGCTGCCTACCACGCCACCGCTGCCCACCACGCCGCCAGCGCCGACCGTGCCGCCCTTGGAGACGGTGCCGCCGGTCGAACCAGTGGTTCCGCCGAGGAAGGGATTTCCCCCGCCGGCGCCACCTTGCGAAGTCGTCGTGCCGCCGGTGCTGTCGACTCCGCCGCTGCCGCCGGTGTCGACAGTGCCCCCGCTGCCGGACACTCCACCATTCCCGGAAGTGACTCCGCCGCTGCCGGTGGTGCCGCCGGTCTGCGCGGATGTCGCCACACCCGGGAGCTGGGAATTGGGATCAGGACCGCAAGCGATGACGAAGAGCCCTGCTGCAACGAGAACTACTTTGCGCATGACAGAGTTAGTAACACTCCCTGACCGGTTGGTGGGAACTCGGCGCGCCAGACGTGCAAGACATTGTGAGCTGCGTCGCTGGCGCATGGAGAAACCGACGTGGACCCACATCAAGAGGACTTCGCTTGCAGAATCTGAAGTCGATCCTTGATGGCAAGCTTTTCTTTCTTGAGCTTGACACGTTCGGCCTGTTCCTTGGTGGTCAGCGAAAGGTGCGCATCGATCAGAGCAAGCGCTTCCTCCAGCTCCCTATGACGCTGCTTCAACGCATCGATTTCGGTCATCGAGACGATGGATCGTATGCGTCCCGTGCGGAGGAGTCAACCCGGCCGCGCGATCCGTAATCCCGCAACAAGCTCAGCGACGTCGCGAGGCGCCGGGCTAAAGGCCCCATTCCAAGGCTAAGCCTCTCGTCTGGCAGGGCGACGAAAGGTGGTCGTGGCCGTACACGTCACCGTGGCCACGGCCTTGTTCAGGACCTAAGGCACAAGCAGGGGCTTTTTCGGCCGGGTGATGTCAGGCGGACGCCCGTAGCGCGGCACCGCCGTCTCCAAATCGTCGAAATCGCCGCGGCCGATGCGCGCCAGGGCCAGGCGCCCGATGGCTGCCGCGCTTGGACCAGGCACGGCAGCGGCCAGGGCGCGTTCGCCCAGCGAGGCTCGGAACACCTCGACGTAGCGATCCACGCCGGTTCCCCCGGCGACGAGTGAGCCCCCGGCGGCGTGCTCGGCCACCAGGGCGCAGAGCGCCTCCGGTGCGAGCACCCAATCGACCTCTCCCTGGGCACGCGGGACGGTGTCGTCCGTCACGTCATACATGCGGGCATAGACCTGACCCTTACCAGCGTCGATGCAGGGGAGCAGAAGGTGCGCGCTCGGCGAGGCAGCGCCGAGATCGCACGCCAGCGCGTCGAGAGACGACAGCAAGACAAGCGGCAGCGCCGAGGGAAGGGCCAGGCCTTTGGCGACGGCCAGCCCCACGCGCAATCCGGTGAAGCTGCCCGGCCCGGCGCCGCATGCGATGGCGGCAAGATCGCCGACGCCGAGCGCGGCCTCGCGCAGGATCTCGTCGCACAGGGCGAGCAGGTTGGCGGAGTGGCGCGCGGCCATCTTCTCGCGCAATGCGAGGCCCTCGCCGGAGGGCGAGATGAGCGCGACGCGTGCCGTGGGCGTCGCGGTGTCGAAGGCGAGCAGGGGACGTGAGGCGGAGTCCATCATCGCGGCAGGAAGAATCGGACGACATCGTTCTTGAGTGCGAAGGCCACCAGCAGGACCACGACCACGACGCCGATGTACGTCGTGATGGAGCGCGCCCGCGCCGAAGGCGGCCGGCGCTTGAACAGCTCGATGGTGAAGAAGAGGAGCAAGCCACCGTCGAGAATGGGGATAGGAAGGAAGTTGAGCAGACCGATGTTGATGCTGAGCAAGGCCATGAGCCACAGGTATTGCGCCAGGCCCTGCTCGGCGGCAATGCCCGCGGCGTAACCGATGGTGAGAGGCCCGCCCAACGATTGCGGCGACATCTCGCCGCGAATGATCTGGAAGAATCCCTGCGCCGTGAAGGTCACGATTTCCCCGGTGCGCGTCAGGGCATGCCCGAGCGCATAGAAGAAGCGATTGTGCACCGGTACCTGATCCGCCGTCTTCCAGGCGAAGCGGTTCGTAGCGCCGAAGACCAGGCGTTGCTCTTCCTGGCGGTAGGCATCAAGCTCGGAGCGCAGCTCTTGCTTGAATGAGGCTTCGCGACGAACCCCACCCGGCGAGGCCCACGAGATTCGGAAGGTGCGCTCGGGCTCGGCGGCCAGACGCTGGCGCAGAAGGTTCCAGTGCAAGATGGGCTGGCCGTCGAGCTCGAGAAGCTGATCCCCGCGGCGCAGCCCGATGCGATCCGCGGGGCTGCCGGGCTCGACCGAATAGACGAAGAGCTCGGACGATTGGATGCCGGTTTCGTAGCGTCGCGTGCCGGTCGGTGCCAGCACGGCCTGCGGAATGACCACCGCGGCGCCCGGCTCTTGAATCTCCACGTGGACGAAGGGCACAGCGGAATGGCTGCCGCGCAGATAGGTGATACGCAACGGGGATGCACCGGCGCGGGCCACCGCGCGCTCGAATTCGGCCCAATGGGCCACCGGCGAGCCGTTGACCGAGACGATGTAGTCGAAGGTTCGCAGACCGGCCTGCGCCGCCGGCGAGGTCAGATCGATGATGCCGACCTCGGGCAACTGGAAGCGCGGCGAGACACCAATCCACCCGACGGTTTCGTTGAGATTGAGCGGCCCTTTGCGCACGTCGGTCGCGATGGTGACGTCGCGCTCTTCGGAGGTGTTGCCGCGCCGGATGCCGAAGCGCATGGTCTTGCCCGGCGAATCGGCGATGATCTCTTCCAGCTCTTCCCAGTAGCGGACGTAGGTGCCGCCCACCGTTTCGACGCGATCGCCGGGCAGAAGCCCCGCCTTGTCCGCGGGCAGACCGGCAATCACCGTGCCGATGGTCGGCGAGAGCAGCGTCTTTTGGCCAACGTAGTGGACGAAGTAGATCCCCACCGGCAAGAGGAGGTTGAAGATCGGACCCGCCACCACGATGGCATAGCGCTGCCACAGCGGCCGGGCGAACAGCGCCCGTTCGTAGTCGTGCTCGGGAACCGCTTCGCTGGGATCCTCGCCGAGCAGGCGCAGATAACCGCCGAGAGGAAAGAGCGACAGGCGATACTCCGTCGAGCCGGCGGTGAAGCCGAACAATCGTGGCCCGAAGCCGAACGAGAAGCGCAGAACCTTGACCCCGAAGAGCTTGGCCACCAGGAAGTGACCGAGCTCGTGGGCCAAGATCAGCACGCCCAGCAGCGCAACCACGGCAGCCGCCCACAGGGTCAAGGTCATGGCCGAACCTCGCGTGGCGAGCGATGTGCGTTGCGCTTCGTGACTGCCATGATGATGAGGAGGAGACTCTTAGCACGGTCGTCGGCGAGGAGGCAGGCAACGTGCCCTGCGAATGTCCTCGCGCGGCGAATGCGGCCGGTCGAACGCACGCGGCCAACCGGGTTAGATCACACCATAGAGCAATCCGGCAGCGACGGAATACGCCAGCAGCACGACCACATACGCGACGATCAACACCGGCCGAACGATCGTGGCCAAGGCCATCAGGGGCGGGATGCGCGTGGCTGGACCTGCAATCAGGAAAGCCAGCGCCGCGCCTTGGGCCATGCCCTGCCCCAGCAGCGCCTCCACGACGGGTATGGTGCCGCCGCCACACGCGTAAAGCGGTAGGCCGAACAGGGCAGCCACGAGGATCTGCACCCACCCCCCGGTGCCGGAGATGAGGAGGATCCATCGTGCCGGAACCAGCACTTCAACGGCCGCTCCAATCAGCACTCCGAGCAGCACGTAGAAACCGACGAACTCGAGCGTCCTGAAACTGTCCCTTGCGAACTTCTTCAGATTGAAGGGGTGGCCGTGCCTGCCGTGTTTCCCGTGCTTCTCGTGGTCCTGGCGCAACAGCGGCTGAACGCTCAGGCGCGGCGGCAAGATGTGCAACACCCCTCCGAGCAAGAGCCCGAAGCCGAGCACCGCCACCACCCGCGCGATGGCCATCTTCGGCCCCAACCCTCCCCAGGTGATGAGAAAAAGCTGTGGATTCATGAGCGACGAGGCGGAAAGAAACGTGGCCAACGGGGCCAGCGGCACGCCAGAGCGCAGCAGGTGCAGCACCAGCGGCACCGTGCCGTAGGTACACAGGGGAGACGCCATTCCCAAGAGCGCCGACAGTGGCACGGCCACGGCCGGTCGCTGCCGGCAGATTCTGCCCAAGAGCGAGGCAGCGGGTGTGTAGCGCAACGCTTCGCTGAGCAGCACACCCAGCACCACATACGGAGCCAGACGACCTGTCATGCTTGCGGAGGCGCGCAAGATGAGGAGGAGAACGGTCACCGTCGATTGCCGTCCAGGGGTGCGGGACCTTGGGCCGTACGCCTCCGATTCATGACGACGAATTTACCCCAGGCCGAAGCTCGCTCGCGGACCAAAGAATGGAACCAACCCTGATTTACCATTTTTGTCACGGAAGGCGCCGGTCGCAAACCCATGCGGCAAAAACCTGGGCCATCACAGCGGAAGAGTTGCTCGGCCACGGCCACGACCTTCTGCGGCTATTGCGGGATTGTGGGGTCGCCTGCAATGGAGCTGCGGCCACCAGGGGGCCTGCTCGCCTCAATCAGTAGGGATAGCCGGGCAAGTTCATGGGCAGGCTGTACAGAGCCTTGCCGGCCGTGATGTAGAGAGTCTTGTGATCCGCGCCGCCGAAGGCGAGATTCGTCAGGCTGGTCACGACGGTGATGCTGCCGAGCTTCGTCCCGTTTGGAGCATACACCTGGACGATTCCGGGGCTGTTGGAGGCCACGTAGAGGTTCCCGGCGCAATCCACGGCCATGCCGTCGGGGGAGGTGACCGTGACGAAGTCCTTGCGATTGCTCGTGCTACCGTCGGAGGCCACGCTGAAGGTGCGGATCGCGTTCTTCACGGTGTCGGCCACGTAGAGGACGCTCTCATCGGGTGAGAGCGCCACCCCGTTCGGCTCGTTGAAGGTGTCGTCCACCAGGGACACCTGCGCGGACGGAGAAACGCGATACACCCCCTTCACGCCGGTTTCGGACGTGCGGCCCGTGCCGAGCTGATAGTCCGGATCGCTGAAGTAGATGCTGCCATCCGAGCGCACGGTGAGGTCGTTGGGAGAATTGAACTTCTTGCCGTTGTAGTTGTCGACGACCACGCTGAGCGTGGCGGCCGTAACGTCGACTTTCACGATTCCCTGCACCTTGTGCGAGCACGCAAACACGTTCCCCGCGAGATCGACCGCCATCCCGTTCGTCCCGGAATCCGTCACCAAGGGTTGAACCGTGCTCGGAGGGGTGAGCTTCAGAATCTGGGCCGGCACGATCGCGGCGCTGCTGTTGAGGGTCATGTCCGACATCAGCAAGACGCCTCGATCTGCGAGCCAGACCGGCCCCTCGTAGTTTCCGCTGCCGCTGCCTGTGGCTGGCTGGTAGACGATCTTCGGAGCGCCAGTCAGATCCGGCGCTGGATACTGGATTCCGGCCTGGCACGGCCCTCCCCCTGCCCCGCCGCCGCCCTGACCGCCGCTGCCAGCCACGCCGCCTGCTCCGCCGACGTTCGAGCCGCCCGTTGGCGTCGCGCCACCACTGGAGGTCGCGCCGCCCGTTGCCTTCGATCCGTCCTGGGCCATGGTTCCGCCCGTGCTCGCGGTTCCACCCGTGCTCGTGGTTCCGCCCGTGCTCGTGGTGCCGCCCGTGCTCGTGGTCCCACCCGCGCTCGTGGCGCCTCCAGTGCTGCTGCCGCCCGTACCCATCACACCACCCGTTTGTACGACGGCGCTCGACGCAGGCGATCCTCCAGCTCCGCCGGAACCGCCCGATGCTCCGCCGGTTCCCGTCGTTCCGCCCACGCTTGCCCCACCCCCCGTGCCGCCGGAACCGCCCGATCCCGAGGTTCCGCATCCCGCGAGGGAAAGACCAGCAAGAAGGGCGGCAACAATCGCGACTCGAATGGACTTCAAAAACACGGCAATTCCGAAGGCACCAACGATAGCATACTCTCGTCACACCACGCGCAAGTCAAACCAACGCGTGGAGGGTGCTTGATGCCCTAGAGAGCGGCTTGTTGTTTGGCAAAGTCGGCCAAGGTGGTGCTGCCCGCCGACACCGTCACCGAGGTTGGGATCTTGGCGATCCGCCAGGCCACGGTCCACGACAGGCTACCGCCGGCCGGAATCGAGGTGTAGGGGCCTTGCACCTCCAGCTCGAGGAAGCCCGCGCCCGGGTAGATCTCGTCTTGCCCTTCGCCCGGTGCCTGCGCGCTGGCCGGCGTGTTGGTGAACTTTCGCAGAAAGAGATTTCCGCCGAGGGCGTAGGCGAACCAACCGCCGGATCCGTCCGCGATGGCCTTTTCGCCGCTCGCGCTCGTCGCCGACTTGGATGCGTCGTCGAACCAATCCATGCCCGCGGTCTCGGTCATGGTGAGTGGGCCCTTGGTCAGCGACGAACCAGCCGGGAAGAAGGCCAGACCCCCGCGCGGGACTCGGCAGTTCTCCCACGGGGCGGCCTGGAGTGCCTTGGTCGCCTTGATGGTGTAGACGATGGTGATCCAGCCCGAGCCGGAGTCGGCAGAGAAGTCCTTGCTCACGCCGACCCCCAGCGCGGCGTAGGACCCGCTGTCGAGCACCACATGGTTGCCGGAGATGCCGCCGGTGTAGGGATCGCTGTCGAGCGCCGCGGGCGGGGGCCAGTTGGAGTCCCAGGCGCTTTGCGGGCTCGTCCAGAACACGGCACCCCAGGTGGTGTTGTCCGTGCCGGAGATCGTCGCGATCATGTTGGTCCCGCTCAGGGACAGAGTCGCCACTCTGGCGCCCACCTTGGGATCTACCTCGAAGACCACGTCGCCGAACGCGAGGCGATCCCTGCCGGTGCTCGAGACCGTCGTGGGAAGCACCGCGGTCGAGGTCGTGCCTCCGGTTCCGCTGGCTCCGCCGGAGCCCGCGCCACCCGTCGCGCTGCCCCCCGTCGCGCTGCCACCCGTCGCTGCGCCGCCGGTTCCGACGCCGCCAGCTCCCTTTCCACCCGTTCCGCTGCCGCCAGGACCAGTGGCCCCGCCGGAGCCCGCGCCGCCCGCGCCCGTAGCGCTCTTTCCGCCGGCCCCGCCGCCGCCTGAAGTCGCGCCGCCGCTGGCATCCGCGCCGCCGCTGCCCAGGCTCGTGGAGCCTCCCGAGCCGCCAGTCGATGCGCCACCTTGCCCGCCGACGGAGCTGCCCCCCTGACCCGTGAGAGTGGATGCCCCCCCGCTCCCGCCGAGCCCCGCGCCGGTCGTTCCACCAGCCCCACTACCGCCACCACCCCCACTTCCCGTGGTGCCACCACTTTGCGCACCACCGCCCGCCCCGCCTGAATGCCCCCCCGTGCTACCGGCTTGCGAACAGGCAAGCCCCGTACAGGAGAATACTGCCAATGCTGCGACGACTCCAAGATGTCTGGTCATGACCGCTCCCTTGCTCTACGCGAGCCACTGCAAGCGAAAATACACGCTGTTCGAGACAGGCAACATCCTCTAATTGTGCTTTTCGGCGACCGCCTCCGTCAGCGCTCCCGCGCGTCGTTTGTGGACCACTGCGTACACCGGCAGTAAGATCTCGGGGTGAAAAAGGCCGGAGCCTTCACCTTCCAGATCACCCGCGAGGGCATCGAAGCCCGCCTGGGCGAGATGGAGCAGAAGATGGATCGTCTTCGTTCGCTGTACGAATCCTACTTCATGGGCATGGAGCGCACGCCACCCAACACGCCCCGCCGGGACATGAACCGCATGATGCTGGAGATGCAGCAAGTGCTGATCAGCAATTCATCGCTGCGCTTCCGATTCCAGTCCCTGAGTCAGAAGTGGGTGCTGCAGATCACCTACTGGAACCGCACCATGCGCGAAATCGAGGCCGGTACCTTTCGCCGGGACGTGGCCAGGGCGCAACGCCATCTGGCCGAGCGCGGTGGCATGATCACCGAGGAGGAAGCCGTCGCGCTAGGGATTCCCAAGAATCGGGTCAAGGCCTTCGTGGCGCGTCAGCAGCGCGTCGGCAAGAAACCCTCGGGCGAGCATCAGGCGGTGCCGAGTCCGGACGCACCGACGGCCGCCCCGGTGGCAAGCCCTCGCCCTCTGCCCCCGCCCATTCCAGCCTTCGCCCGGCGCGCGCCGAATCCGGATGGCGCTGCCGTGGCCGTCCCGGGGTTGACCGGTCTGGCCGAAGGCGATTTCGAGGGCGCGTACCAGAGTTACATGGAGGCGCACCGCAAGCTCGGTATCGAGGCACAAGCGGTTTCGAAGGAAAAGCTGCGCCGGCGTCTGGGCAAGCAGCTTCCCAAGATCCTCGAAGAGCAGCGCTGCCAGCGCGTGCGCCTGGAGATCGCCGTGGAAGAAGGCAAGGTGCGGCTGCGCGCGTGGCCTGCCGAGAGCAAGGGCTGACGTCGGCACGGATACTCTACCTCGGCCGCCTAGGTTGGACCAGAAGCCTTGGCCGCGCGGCATTCCGCGCATCGATCGGAGCTTCGATCGGAGCTTCCTGAGCGTCGACCTTACCCGATTGCTCCTTCCTTTCGGCGAATGCCATTGGGTAGAAAGAACGTAACAAGTCAAACACGAGAAAGACGCTGGCCAGGCCCAACATGAGCGACGCAATACTGTGTGGAACCGGCACGGAGCTGAAGAGGAAGGAAAAGTAGCTGGCAAACGAGGCACCAACGACCAGGAGTGCGACCCAAAAATGCTTGGGCCGCAGGAAGGCATACAGAACTCCAAGCACGTCGCCAAGAAACATGTAGCGCTCGTGCATGCGGGGCAGCAAGAAGGGAACCAGGCAGGCGAACATCATCGCCTTTTCGATGGTCAGGATCGCCGTCGTGCGCGTCTTGGCATAAAGACAAGCAACCGCCGCCATGAAGGTCGCGGAAAATGCGAACCACAATCCGAACGGGCCGAACCAACGGCCGCTGTCGGGCAGCAAGTTGAAAATGGACGGCGCATTCATGGTCAGGGACGTGTAGTTCTCGGTCTGTTTCGGATAGATCATCAGGAGATCGGCCAGCGAGCACCCAACGAGCCACGCCGGCACCAGAGACGCGAAAAAGATCACAGGGATGAGGAGCAAGGGGCGCCAAGGCATCTCTTTGCGCAAGACCCAAACCCCGAGCAATGGGAACAGAAAGACGGCCTGCAATTTGATTGCAAGTGCCAAACCAAAGAGCGCTGTCGTCAGGTAGTAATGCTTACGGATGGCCGCTGCCAAAGCCACGACCAATGGCAGCGCAAAGACCATGTCGCATTGGCCCCAGAGCGCGCTGTTGAAGACCACGGTTGGCGTGCACAGAAGCGCAAACCCGGCAACGCTGGCCCTGAGCTTGCTGCCGTGGACGTGATAGACGATGAAGGCAACGGTCGCCGCACAAACATAGTCACACACCACGGAGCTGAGCTTGATGAGGACGATATCGCTGAAGGGAAGCTTGGTGATCAGCCAAAGCAGGTAGATGTACGTGGGATTGTAGTCGACGTTTCCGCCCTTCAGCGCCTGGCCCAATCCGAGCTGCTTGAGGTTCTTGCACCAGACCAGGCCGAAGTTGTCCAAATCGCCGCTGTGAAAACCGAAGAGCTGCACGCGAATGGCGATGGTGAGCGCCACGCCCACGGCGACCAGAAAGATCGCCCGGCCGTGCTTGCGCGCTTGGCGATGGAGATACGCGACAAGAGCTCCGTTCGTGCCCCTGCCGTCCCTGGGTATGGTGAGGTTGCGCATCTGGTCTCGTCCTTGGACCTTGCACAACCCGGGCCAAGCCTCCCTTCACGAACCAGGATGCGGTTGCAGGCGCCATCGCGACATCGCGTCGACAACCGTGCCATTCATGTCATGGTTCCGGCGCGCTCTCGCGGAAGGCGGCAGGAAGAGACACCTTTCCGCGATGGAGGCTCGCACCCAATCGGAACGGCGAGTGGGGGCTGCTAGAGCCTTGACAGGACCGTGTAGCGCTCGAACTTCTTCAGGGTGAACTTGTTCGCATCCAGCTTTTCGACTTCCGCGTGCGCGGCGATGATGACCGGCGCCGATTCGGCGCAGGTCCGCAACCCGAACTTGAATCGACCGAAGGACGACACCCCTTCGAACTCTGCCCCCGGGTTCTCGTAGCGAACGGTCTGGGCAAAGACGCGAGGATCTTCCCGGGTATAGAAGAGCACGAAGATGTAAGGCATGTTGACGGTGTCGGTAATGCACACTTCGCCCTTGGTTTGCGCAGTGGCGTAGCCGATGGCCTCGCCAAAAGAGGCGAAGAAAGGCTCAGCCGCCTTCTTGCGATAGGATCCGAAATAGGTAGACGCGAAGCCTATCGACGAGATCAAGACCAGGATGCAGCCAAGAATCCTGAGCGGGCGATGGTTCCACAAGAGCGAGCCCGCGATGGCTACACAGTAGACGAAAGGAAACATGGCAATGTTGGCGCGGTTCGCGTTCACCTCCACGAAGGCCATCAACACCACGGCGGCCGCGCACCAGGCCAGCAGCGGGAAGGAGGCGTGACGGGGGCGACGAACGTTCATGCCCATCAGCAACGCCAAACCAGCCACGGCCAGGAAAGGTGAAAACCAATACGCGATCCCGTAGTCCGGCAGGGTATTCCAGATCAAGCCGTCGTCCTGCCGTTGAAACAGCTCGGCGGCATGGCTCCAATTGTCGGCTGCACGGCGGAAGAATTCGGCCGACCAGACGTCGAGATTGCCCATGGTCCGGAACCTGGGCACCCCGGTCAGGTGTGGGACGCTGAACAAGGACGTTTCTATCGACTTCCAACCCAGGCTGTTCACCGCCACATAGAGCCCGATGGGAACGGCCAGCACCGCGAACACCGCGCCTGCCGCAAGAACGCTCCGCATGGGCCACAGACGGTGGCGCAGGCCGTGCACCAGCACGATCGCGATGAAGATGGGCACCACCACGTAGGCGGTGCCATAGGCGTAGAGGGCCGATGCATACAGGATGGCGGCGCCCAAGAGCCATCCGGGACGCACGATCGAGCGCACGAGCAGGAGCGTGGCCACCAGAAAGACGAATGGAAACAGGTTGCAATCCAACCCCCAACGCGAAACCATCACGTGCCACGGGCTGAGCGCCAAGAGAACCCCGCCAATCCTGGCCGTCTGGCGATCGGTGGTGTCTCGCAAGAGCCCATAAAAGAGTGGAATCGCGCTCACCCCAGCGAGCAGGAACGGGACCCGCACCGCCCAGACTTTGAGCCCGAGCAGCCAGATGAACGGCGCCTCGACATACGACGCAAGCGCGTACATCCCCGAGCCCCACGACACCAACACCACGGGGAAGTGAAACCCATGGCGGTCGACGCCGTAGTGAATGAGCGAGAACGCATCGTAGGCCGTCGAGGCTTCGTCCTGGTTCAAGCCCGGCGGGAGCGCCCCGAACTGCCACGCGCGCAGGAGCAGCCCGATGCCCATGGCTGCCAACAGCACAGGATCGGGCCTGCCAATAACCGCGCGAATCTGTCCGAACCTCCGAAGTAGGGTCTTCTTTACGTCGGCCACATCGCCCACGTGCTGCAAGGACTGGGCCGAGCCCGCGGCCAAACCTATTCTCGAGTGCCCGATTCCCGAACACGCGCCAGGGCGTGTTACGATGGTGGTTCATCTTCCACCCTTTGGAGCACCCCATGCTCGACCGACGCCGTCTCCTTCTTCCATCGATTGCAATCGCCATGCTGGGCTGCGCCTCGGACCGTGCCGACACGGGCAGCGACAGCGGTGGCTCAGGTCCCGTCGTTCCGCCCGGCAACCCGGGCACCCCAGATGTGGTGCTCACCATCGACAGCACCACCGGTGCACACCCCATCTCGCCCTACATCTACGGCACGAACGACAGCAACTTGCCCGCGGGAGCCAAAGGACTGACCCTGACCCGCGTGGGCGGCAACCGCTTGTCCGCCTACAACTGGGAGACCAACGCGTCCAATGCGGGCTCGGACTGGCAGTACTCCAGCGACAACTACATGAGCTCGAGCAGCACCCCCGGCCTGCCCATGAAGCAGGCCGCGCAAACCGCCAGCAGCGCCGGAGCCAGCATCATCATGACCGTGCCCATGGCGGGCTGGGTGTCCGCCGACGAAAAGGGCTCCTGCCCGTCGGCCCCCACCGCCGCCCAGATCGCCGAGCGTTTCTTCCCCATTCTGCCCACGAAAGGCGGCGCCTTCTCCTATCCGCCCGACCTCGGCGATGGAAAGGTCTACGCGGACGAATTCGTGGCCTACATGGAATCGCAGTTTCCCGGCGCGCAGACCGATCCCGCCCGCCGCATCTTCTACATGCTCGATAACGAACCCGACCTATGGTCGAGCACACACAGCGAGATGCATCCCTCCCCGGTCACCTACGCCGAGATCGTGAAGTCGAGCGTGGACTTCGCCACGGGCATCAAGGGTGCCGCGCCCAAGGCGCTGGTCTTCGGCCCCGTCAACTACGGCTGGCAGGGCATGGTCGACCTGCAGAGCGCGCCCGACGCTGGCGGCCGCGATTTTCTCGAATTCTATCTGGATTCCATGAAGGCCGCCGAGGCAAGTGCGGGTAAGCGCCTGCTCGATGTGCTCGACGTACACTGGTACCCCGAGGCCCAAGGCGACGGCACGCGCATCGTCGACAACGGCGTCACCACTGGCGAGGTCGAGGCCCGTTTGCAGGCACCGCGTTCGCTGTGGGACACGACGTATACCGAGACCAGTTGGATCACGCAATGGAGCACGAACGGCCCCATCTACCTGATCCCGCGCCTGCAAGCCAAGATCGACCAGCACTACCCCGGCACCAAGCTGTCGATCAGCGAGTACAACTACGGCGCCGGCGGCGACATCTCGGGCGGGATCGCGCAGGCCGACGTGCTCGGCGTCTACGGACGCGAGGGGTTGTTCGCCGCTTCCATGTGGCCCATGAGCTCGAGCAATACGTTCATCTACGCAGGCTTCGCCATGTACCGCAACTACGACGGGAACGGCGCGACCTTCGGCGATACGTCCATCTCCGCGGCGACCTCGGACGCGGACGCAAGCTCGGTCTTCGCCAGTGTGTCCTCGCAGGATCCGACCAACATCGTCGTGGTGGCCATCAACAAGCTCACGAAAGAGCAAGTCGCGGGCATCAAGCTCACCCACACCACGCAGTTGACCGCGGCGGATGTCTACACGTTGACCGCCGCCGCGACGTCGCCCGTCCAGGGAGCGGCCCTTGCCGCCGTCGACACCAACGCCTTCAGCTACACCATGCCCGCCCGCAGCGTGAGCACGCTGGTATTTCACCCGTAGGCTATTGGCCCGTGGCGCGAGCCTTGGCCTCGCGCTCGACGGACGCGAACATGGCCGGCAGCGACAAGGCCACCAGGCCGTCGGTGATCTTGCGCAGGAGAAACCCCGGCAGCGGGGCCGAGATCTCCATGGCGACGCGATACTCCACCTGCGTGCCCTCGCCTTCGGGCGCGAAGCGCCACCCGCCCTCGGAATTCTTGACCACCTCGCCCTCGACGTAGCGCCACTCCACCGTCAGGGCGTCGGCGTCGCAGTCGAGATCGAGCACGTAGCGAAAGGGCAGCACGATGTTGCCGCGGAACTCCGCGCGCACGCGTTTGCCCTCGGTGGAGAGCACGCGCGCGGCCTTGATCTCGGGAAACAGGCGCGGATAGGCGGCGAAATCCACGACCACGGCGTAGACCGCGGCCGGCGCGATCCCGCGCAGCAAGGCGGACTTCTTGACCGGAACCAATGGCTCGCTCACGCAAAGACCTTAGCCCAAGGCCCTGCCGAAGCAATGCTTCACTTGACGGCGCTTTTCGGAGCGGATGGATTATAGTTGCCGTCCAGGCGTTCCATGCTCATCTCCCGCGCAATCGCCAGGCTCGCCATGCTGGCTCCGCTCGTGATCGGTGCCGGGTGTTCGAGCTCCGGCCATTCCCCTTGCACGTTTTGCGATGCCGGCAAGTCGGATCGGCCGAACGATCCCATGGCCGTTGCCGATGCGCCGGCCGGGCAGGAGGCGACCTCGCCCGACGCCGAGTCCGAAGGTGCGGCAGGGGAGGATGGCTCTGCGGACATGGACGAGGATGCGTCCATCGGCCAAGGCGAGGTGTCCGTCGACGGATCGGCGGACGAGGCGCTCGACGCACCGGCGAGCGAGGCGGCGGGGCCGACTCCCGTGCCCGACGGCGGATATCTGTTTTCCGACGATTTCGAGCAGGGCGTAGCCGGTGATTGGCTGACCGCGGATCGCAACGATGCGGGAGCACCCGACTCGGATTGGTCGGTGTTCATCGGCGACATCGGAGCGGTCTATTCCGAGGTCAGCCTGGACAACGACGAGTGGCACCTCACCCACGCCGCCTCGGACGCGGTCGCGGATCAAATCGTCGAGGCCAAGATGCGCGTCGTCGCGTTCTACGACACCACGCCGTCCTACATGGCTGCCCTGTTCGCCCGCTACGACCCGAACAGCGACAGCGGCTACTTCGTGGCGTTGCGCGGGGACGGATCCGTCATCATCCGCAAGCGGGTGCAAGGCAAGAATGCATCCTGGGCCTCCGGTATCGACGCGGGCATCCTGCCGGGCGTCTGGCATGTGGTCAGACTGGAGGTCCTGGGCAACACGGCGAATGCGTTTCTCGACGGAAAGTTGATCTACTCGGTGGTCGACAGCGACCCGCTGGCCGAGGGCACCGCCGCCCTTGGCACCTTCGGCGCGACCATCGAAGTCGATCGGATCTTCCTGGCGCAGCCCTGACGATCACCCGACCTGGCGCGACTACTGCGGCTTTCTTCGGATGCCGAGCAGCTGGTTGAGCGAGCCCGACGAGAAGCCGGCCAGGTCCAACGCGACGAAGGTGAAGCCGAGCTCACGCCCCAGCTTCAAGATGGCGCCGCGAATCTCCGGCTCGACGGCACGGGCCAGTGCGCCCTGTTCCAGCTCGAGACGCGCGATCTCGCCATGCCAGCGCGCGCGCACCTGGCGAAAACCCAGGCTGCGCATCCCATCTTCCAGTTGATCGACCTGCCGCAACCGCTCGGGGGTGATCTCGGTGCCGTAGGGAAAACGCGACGACAGGCAGGCCAGCTGCGGCTTGTCCCAGGTCGAGAGCCCCAGCTCCTTCGATAGCTCGCGCACCTCGGCCTTGGACATCAAGGCGTCCACCAGGGGCTGGCGCGCACCATGATCCTTGGCGGCCTGCAGGCCGGGCCGGTAGTCGCCGAGATCGTCGGTGTTGGTGCCGAGCAAGATCTCGTTCATTCCCAGACGATCGGCCAGCGGCTTGGCGAGGTCGAGCAGCTCGTCTTTGCAGTAGTAGCAGCGATCCTTGGGATTCATGCGGAATTCGTCACGCGACAGCTCGTGCGATTCGGTCACCTCGGTGCGAGCGCCGATCTGCGCGGCCAGCTCCAGCGCCGCCTTGCGCTCGCTGGCGGCCATGGTCGGGGAAAGCGCCACCATGGCGACGCAACGCGGGCCGAGCACCTCGTGCGCGACCTTGAGCAGCAGGGTCGAATCGACGCCGCCCGAGTAGCAGACCAGGGCCGAACCGCAGTCCGCGATCAGTCCGCGTAAACGTGCATGCTTTTCAGCGAGGGTCATTGCCCTCCTATATAGCGCACTTCAATGTCGGGGTAGGGGCGGGTTTCAAACCCGCCCCACTAGGCTGCCGCCTCTGTCAACGCGTCGCCGTGGTGGAAGGGCGCCAGGACCGTGAACAGAATCGAGGGCGACGCCGCGAGCAGCACGATGATGAAATAGACCTGGTAGCCGACGGCTTGTTGAATGTAGCCGCTGACCGCGCCCGTCACCGTCATGCACAAGCTGAGGCCGAAGCCGGTTGCGAACGCGTAGTGCGCCATGCGGTACGGCCCTGGCGCGATCTGCTGCATCATGTACACCATGTGCCCCACGGCGCCGATGCCCCAGCCCAGCTTCTCGATGCAGAAGATGAAGCCGATGATGTAGACGCTTTCGGGCTGGAACCAGCCCAGGTACAGAAAAGTCACGTTGGGCACGTTCAGGAACAGGCACAGGACGAGAAGCGAACGCCGAAGGCCGCGCTTGGCCACGAACCAACCGCCGATCAGCGAGCCGACGATAAAGGCCGCGGTGGCGATGCCGTTCAGGATGCCGAGCTTGCTGTTGTCGAGCCCGAGCCCGCCGTGGGCTCGCGTATCGAGCAGGAACAGCGTCGAGACCTTGTCGAGTAGGCCGAGCCCGAAGCGGTAGAAGAAGGCGAAGCCGATCAGCTTCCACACGTCCTTCTTCTGGAAGAACGTCGCGAACACGCGACCGAACAGAACCACGCCGTCGCGCAGGGTCTTGGGGGCGTCCGCCGCCTTGGATCCAGGCGGCAAAAATGCAGCGTGCCACAGGGCCATGCCCACCATCAACACCCCGAGCACGATGAAGGTGACGAGCCAGGCCGAGGTGTAGGCCGAAACCGGCGGCTTGACTGCACCGCCGGTTTCGCCGGCCAGCCTGCCGACCAGCAACACGAGGGCGCTGCCCGCGACGATGGGGCCGATGCTCCAGCTCATGCTCTGCACGCCCGAAAAAGCGGCCATGTGCTTGTTGCTCAGGGTCGTCACGTACACGCCGTCGGTCACCAGATCTTGCGTGGCGCCGGCCAACGCGGCCACCATCAGCAGCACCACCGCGGGCACGATGAACGCCTGCATCTTCAGCGCGGCGGCCAGCGCCAAGAACACCCCGGCCAGGACGAGCTGCATGAGCACCACGAAGAACTTCTTGGTCTTGCCCAGCTCGAGCAGCGGCGCCCAGAGCGGCTTGAAGGTGAAGGCAAACCCGGTCAAGCTGGAGTACAGGGCCGACTGCTCGTTGGAGAGCCCCAGGTTCGCGAACATGATGTTCGCGGCCGTGGTGACCATGGTGTAGACGGTCCCCATGGCGAAGTAGCTGGTGGGTACCCAGAGGATGGGGTTCTTGTAGCTCGGCTTGACGTCTGCGTTCATGGCTTGAAGGCGGCGATGATACGCGGTTGCGTAGCTTCAACAAGTCCCCTGTTTGCGCCGTAATCCCGTGATAGCCGCAGAGAGTCGTGGTCGTGACCGGTTGTAATTGTCATCGGCCACCCTTCCGCGCTGGCGTACCTTCCGCGCTGTCGCTCTTCTTGTCGCGGAATTACGGTTGCGCGGATCGCGGGCAGGCTTGGCGACGACCTGCGACCTGGTGACGACCTTGCTCGACGCGCCTTACGCGACCAGATGGCGGCCCGACATGCGCGATCTGCCGCGGTGTGACTGCGAGCACCCGATCTTCCCTTCTGACGCCCTCGGGAACCGAATGCCGGAGAATTGCCCGGCGCAGGCTGCTACCTTCTATATCTGGTGTTTTCGTGCACTTTTGGTAGCATGCCCCCGATTTGGCTGGCCCCCCAACTGACGAGGTTCTCATGAAAATGTCATTCCGTGGTCTCTCGACTCTGATGACCGGAGCTGCACTCGTGATGTTTGCGTTCCTGTCACCCAACTGCTCGCCGAGTGGCGGTACGTACGCCCCTGGCGACGGCGGTAGCACCGGGAATGGCGACGGCGGCAACAACGGGAACGGCGGCACCACCAGCGGCAACGGCGGCACCACGACCAGCAACGGCGGCACCACCGGCAAGGGCGGTACCACCGGCGAAGGTGGCACCACCGGGGACGGCGGCACCACGGGCAATGGCGGCACCAGCGGCAAGGGTGGCACTAGCGGCAAGGGCGGCACCACGGGTAACGGCGGGACCACCACGAGCAGCGGCGGGACCACCACGAGCAGCGGCGGCACCACCACGAGCAACGGTGGCACCACAGGTGCCGGTGGGACAACCAGCAGCGGAAGCACGCCCACGGGAAGCACCGTGGTCTTCGGCGCCGGCAAAGCGCAAGGCGCGATGCTCGGCTACGGCTGGGTTGCCTTGGGTTCGGCGGACACCATCACCGATCCGACCTGTGGCGCTACCAAGACGCCCATTACTAGCGCCGCCCCCTGCGCCGCCGATACGCAGTGGTCAGCCACTGACAAGCTCTGCATAACGGGCTCAGCTCCCGCTTTGGGAACTCCCCCGGACTACACCGCCAACTACGGCGTCGTGGTTGGCGTGAACTCGACCGACCCTGCAGGAGGAGGTCTCGGCCAATCGTTCTCGACCATCACCATCGCGGCAAGCGGCCTGCCTTCGTCCACGGTACGCGCCCAAGTTCACAGGAAGACTGACACGGCCGCGACATCCTATTGCCAAACCTACGCGACGGGCGCCATGACCCTCACCAAATTCGCCACCGATTGTTACGCCTCAGCCCCCACAGGCTTTCTCACGGCCGCGGACGTCCCAAACATCGATCAAGTCAGCTTGGAGGCAATCTCGGACACCACGGCGGTCACGGTCACCAGCATGTGTATTACGGGTATTACGTTCGCGAAGTAGTCGTTCCTCCTTGCTGCAATCTCAACGGGGCGCTTCGGCGCCCCGTTTTCGTTTGGTGGGTTGACGCCTCGTGCGTTTGTCGACGCTTGGATGTCCCCGAACTGGCTAGTTGCACGCTTGGGTCCCACCAACGATGCCATTGCCACTTACTGAGCACGTTCCACCTTGGTTGACCCGAGGGGAGCATCGGAAACCATTGCCTCCGACCCGCCGCCGTCCCAAGGTCTTTCGCAGCTTCCCTGCGTCTTGCCCAGCGGAACGACGCAGACGTAGCCGCCGGGGCAGTACTTCGTGTCGTTGCAGACGATCTTGGAAATATCGGCCCCGCGAAAGCAGGCAGGACCGACCGCGATGGCAACCACTGCCAACAAGAAGACCGCCGGGATGCGCTTCAGGCGAGAAAGCGACGTGGAGCTCATCAAAATGCTCCCTTCAACATTGCCGCCGCCCCGCCTGGCCCGAACACGGGCACGAACGCCATCGGTGTCGAGTCTTGCCTGCCGCCCCGAAGACCCAGAATGTAGAGCACCGATCCGGTCGCAACACATGCGGCGCCCACCCCGTAGCTCACCCAACCGAGCGTCTCGAAAGTCTTTCGGTCCGATTCCTTGCTATCCGTGTAACCATTCAGGTTTTGAAAATCGCTGGCCATGCTATTCACCTTCAGGTTCAGTATCACACCAGCCACCAGGGCTGCCCCGCCGACCGCGGCTGTAATGACTCCCGCGGTTCGCAAACCTGCCCCCTGGGAAACCGCTGCTGGCGAACTGCTCGGCGCAGCCTGCTCGCCGATGACCTGCACAGGAGCGATCGGTGGCGCGGGCGGCGCGGGTATTTGCGCAGTAGTCGGCTGCACGACAGGCGGGGCGACTTGCGCTGCGGTTGCTGCCGGCGCCAGTTGACCGGACTGTGCCGCCAAGGACGTGAGGCAGTCGCTGATGTGCTTCTGGGTCTCTGCCTTGTCTCTTTGCTCGACGCTCTGACAAAATGAGGGAACCGTGATTCGTTACCTAGCATTCATCGGCTGTTTGGGATTGGTCGGACTTGGCGCAAGCGAGGTCGGCGTGAGCGGACCTAGTACTGGCGGCGGATCGTCCCCTGCCGCGGGCAGAGCTGATGAAGTGAAGGCGGAGAAAATAGATGGCCAAGAGTGGCCTCACCTCGCCTCGGGAGTCTGGCAGTTGACCAATACTGTGACCACTGACAAGCAGAAGGCCAAGACCTCGACGCTGAAGTCGGAAGCATGCACGGATCCAAGCTGGCTGTTCGCAACGTACTTTGGGCCAGGAACCGTGGAGCGCGGGGGATGCCAGTTCAACTCGTGGCAAACCACCACGACCCACTACCGAATCGAGACTGCCTGCATGGTTCGGCGGGTGGGAGTGGCTCGCATGAAGGGTGCGATCGTCGTCGAGACCCCTCGCGATTTCCGCATGGAGGCGGAGTTACTTGAGGGAAAGAAACACATCCAAATTGCTCAGGTCGGAAAATGGAAGTCTAACTGTACCCATTAGCTTTGGAGAAGAGTGTATGGCCAATCCAGTTACGGTCACGGTCACAAGCGAAGTATTGGGAACGGGAATCGTTGCCCCATACAACCCCGAGCAAGGGCTCCAAGTACGCAGGCCCATGCCCGGAAGGCCTGGCCAACTCGTGCTCTACCAGGTTCCGCTGTATGGAGTTCGCATCGAGGATGCTCGAACCTACAAGGCGATTCGCTTTGCGGTTCGCAATACCGGAGCCACCCCGACGACACGTGGCTGCGACACTGGACTGTCGCATGCCCGAACGTGCAAGCCTCATGGGTGCCCAACTACAGTCCACACAGCTTCGATGGCATCGCTCGACCGGGAGCATGGCAGCTCCTTCCCGACAGGGGATTCCTCATTCACGACGTGCACGTCGGCCAGCCCTGGACCAGCCCCTGCCGCATCCGGGACTCGCGCCGGATGGATCTTGCGTGTCCTCGTTGCGATGCATGGATTGCCTTTCTGATTTACAATCCATGCCGTGATTCGTCGGGACCTCGATGCAGTCTTGAGACGGGCCGCTGGGCAGTATCCGGTGGTGACCCTGACCGGGCCGCGCCAGTCGGGCAAGACCACGCTCTGTTGCGCGACCTTTCCCCACAAACCCTACGTGTCGCTGGAGCCTATGGACCGACAAGAGTACGCCCGTCGCGATCCGCGGGGTTTCCTGGCCTAGAGCGCCTCCAGCCGCGCCAGCACCGAGGCCAAGTTCTCGCGCCAGTCGGGCATGGGGCCGAGCAGGGCTTCCGTCTTGCCGAGATCGAGCACGCTGTAGGCGGGCCTTGCCGCCGGGCGTGGAAACTCGGCGGTAGTGCAGGGCTCGATGGCACAGGTGCGCCCCAGGCTCTTGGCGATGGCCAGGGTGAATTCGTACCAGGTACACTCGCCGCCGTCGGTGACGTGGTAGGTGCCGGTGGCGCCGCGATCGAGGAGCGCCAGCGTGGTCTTGGCCAGGTGCTCGGCGCTGGTGGGCCGTCCGCGCTGATCGTGCACGACCTTCAGGGCGGGTTTGTCGCGTGTGAGCTTGGCCATGGTGCGCACGAAGTTGTTGGCCCAGGGCGCGTAAAGCCAGCTCGTGCGCACGATGAGGTGTCGGGCTCCGCTCTTGCGAGTCGCGTCTTCCCCAGCCGCCTTGGTGCGACCGTAGGCGCCAAGCGGCTGCAAGGGCGCGTCGACCGGGTACGGCCGGGCGGCGTTACCGGCGAACACGTAGTCGGTGCTGAAGTGAACCAGGGGAACACCCGCGCGCTTGCTCGCCTCGGCCAGCACGCCCGGCGCGGTCGCGTTGGCGCGCATGGCGTCCTGCTCGTGCTCCTCGGCGCCGTCGACGTTGGTGTAGGCCGCGCAATTGATGAGCGCGCTCCACGGCTTGCGAAAGATGGTCGCCACCTGGGCCGGCTCGCTGGCGTCGAAGTCGGGCAAATCGAGGCCCTGGTAGGCGCGGGCCGAACGCTGGAGCAACTCGCGAAAGGCGCGGCCGAGCATTCCGCGATCGCCGACGATTAGGATGGGTGCGTTCATGAGCTAACCATGGTAGCGCGGCAAACGCGCGGGATCGATGTCGGCCAAGCGAGGCAAGGTCGCGTCCTTGGCCGAGAGCTGGGGCGCGGCCACCGGCCACGGGATGGCGAGCGCGGGATCGTTCCACGCCACGCCCAGCTCGTCGGCGGCCGAATAGAGCGCCGTACACTTGTAGGCGAACATGGCGTTCTCGCTGGTCACGCAAAAGCCGTGGGCGAAACCGGGAGGGATCCAAAGCTGGCGGTGATCCGCGCCGGAAAGCAAGGCACCCGTCCACTTGCCGAAGTTGGGGGAGCCGACGCGCACGTCGACGGCGACATCGAATACCTCGCCTTCGAGGACGTAGACCAACTTGCCCTGAGCGTTCGGGTGTTGCAGGTGGAGCCCGCGCAAGATCCCGCGCGCCGAGCGCGACAGATTGTCCTGCACGAAAGCGAGCTCGATGCCGACCGCCGCATAGCGCTGCTCGTGCCAGGTCTCGATAAAATAGCCGCGGGCGTCGCCGAAACGCTTGGGCTCGACGAGCAAGACCTCGGGCAAGCTCATGCTGGTGATCTTCACCGCGGACCTCGCTGCGCCAGTTGCAAGAGGTATTGCCCGTAGCCGGTCTTGGCCAAGGGCCGCGCCAACTCGTTCAAGCGGGCAACGTCGATCCAGCCCTTGGCGAAGGCGATTTCCTCCGGGCAGGACACCATCAGGCCCTGCCGCGCCTGAATGGTCTGGATGAACTGCGCGGCCTGCAGCAACGAATCGTGGGTGCCGGTGTCGAGCCAGGCCACTCCGCGGCCCATCTTTTCGAGAAAGAGCTGGCCGCGCTCCAGATAGAGGCGGTTGAGGTCGGTGATTTCCAGCTCGCCGCGCGCGCTGGGCTTGAGCGATTCCGCCAGGCCCACCACCTGGCTGTCGTAGAAGTAGAGGCCCGTCACCGCATAGTTGCTCCTCGGCTGCTGCGGCTTCTCCTCGAGGCCGAGCACGCGCCCGTCGGCGTCGAGCTCGGCCACGCCGTAAGCCTCGGGGTTTTGCACGAAGTAGCCGAACACGGTGGCGCCGGTCGCCCGCTGCCCGGCCTTCTTGATCAGAGACGGCAGGCCGTGTCCGTAGAAGATGTTGTCGCCCAGAACCAACGCGCAGGGATCGCCGGCGATGAAGTCGCGGCCAATCAAGAAGGCCTGGGCCAGGCCGTCGGGGCTGGGTTGTACGGCGTAGCGGATGGCAAGGCCCCACTGCGCACCGTCGCCGAGCAGCTTGCGAAACGGCACCTGGTCGTCCGGCGTGGTGATGACCAGGACGTCGCGAATACCGGCCAGCATGAGCACCGACAGCGGGTAGTAGATCATGGGCTTGTCGTAGACCGGCACCAGCTGCTTGCTGAGCGCGCGGGTGATGGGGTGCAGCCGCGTGCCCGAGCCGCCGGCCAGGATCATGCCTTTGTTCACCATCTAGCGATCTCCGTAGTTCTGTTCGATCCACTGCCGGTATTCCCCGGTGCGCACGCTGGCCACCCAGTCGCGATTGCCCAAGTACCAGCGCACGGTCTTGCGCAGCCCGGAGGCGAAGGTTTCTTGCGGCTTCCAGTGCAGCTCGCGCTCGATCTTGCCGGCGTCGATGGCGTAGCGCAGGTCGTGGCCCGGACGATCCTTGACGTAGGTGACGAGGCCGAACAGCTCGGCCTCGCTGGCCGAGGTCTCCTGCGCGACGATGGCGCACAGCTGCTTGACCACGTCGATGTTGCGCTGCTCGCTGCGGCCGCCGATGTTGTAGGTCTTGCCTGGCTCTCCGTGCAAGACGACCGTCCAGATGGCCTCGCAATGATCGCCGACGTAGAGCCAGTCGCGTACGTTCTCGCCCTTGCCATACACGGGCAGGGGCTTGCGCTCGAGCAGGTTCTGGATCATGAGCGGGATGAGCTTTTCGGGGAACTGCAGCGGTCCGTAGTTGTTCGAGCAGTTGGTGAGCTTGACGGGGATGCCGAAGGTGCGGCCCCAGGCGCGCACCAGGTGGTCGCTGGCGGCCTTGGAGGCCGAATAGGGACTCGATGGATCGTATTTGGTTTCCTCGGTGAAGAGACCCTCGTCGCCGAGGGAGCCGTAGACCTCGTCGGTGGACACGTGGTGGAAGAGGCCCTGGCCCGGCTTCCAGGCCTCGCGGCAAGCTTCGAGCAGATTGAACGTGCCTTCGATGTTGGTGCGCAGGAACGGCCGCGGCCCGGCGATGGATCGGTCCACGTGGCTCTCGGCGGCGAAGTGAATCACCACCTCGGGCTGGTGTTTGGCGAAGGCCGCGCGCACGGCCTCGAAATCGACCAGATCGGCGCGTACGAAGACATAGTTCGCGCACCCTTCCAGGCCGGCCAGGCTGCGCGGGTTCGCGGCGTAGGTCAGCGCGTCCAGGTTGACGAAGACGTGCTCGGGATGGCGCGGAACCAGCAGGTTCAGGAAATTCGCGCCGATGAAGCCGGCACCCCCGGTGACGAGTATTTTCATGTGGTTTCCGGGCGAAACCATACCTCAATCGCGGCCAAATTCCCCAGCGAAGCGTTGAACCCGAACCCGAGCAATTTCCGGATTCTAAACACAGAGGGCACAGAGAACACAGAGACGGATGAGAAATGAAGGGGTCGGATTGAGAATCCGGAGAACCCTTCATTCTCCGGACCTCTGTGTTCTCTATGGTCGAAAAAGAGGCTTGTGCGCGCTCTGCACAGCGGCCTCGGCAGCGCCAGGCAATCCCTTGGATTCAGGAGGAATTCAACTCGTTCGCTGCGCTAGAAGCTGGCTTGTAGCTGCGCCGTGAACAAGTCGTTGTTCACCTTGTTGCTCCCCTGCTCGGACGGGTGCTCGTAGATGAGCGAAGCCTTCAAGTTGGGCGAGATGTAGCCGAGCAGGCCGCCGCCGAAGGTGATGACGCGATCCGCTGCGGCGATCGCGACGGTGCCTGCGCAGCGCGCACTGTCGTAGGAACCCTGCAAGAGCGGATCGTAACCGTCGACGCGCACGACGGCCCCGAGAACCTTGCCGATGTTCTGGGCCGCGATGAGGCTCCAGCCCCAGCCGATGCGGTCCTGGCAGCTCGACCCAGCCACTCCATTGTAGTCCTGGTTCTTGTCGCGGCTGTACATCGTCTCGCCGCGCAGCGCCAGGTTGCCCACGCTGGGCACGTCGATGTAGCCCTGGACGTCGGCGCCCACGCGAACCCTGGAGAACTTGAGCCACTTGGTCTTGTCCGAGCTCGAGGTGTCGAGATCGTCGGTGCCGTACCAGCCCGAGACGCCACCCGCGACGAAGCCCTTGTCGACGCCCAAGCGTCCGACGACATCCTTGTAGTTGTTGGAGTCCAAGGTTCCGAAGGCCGCATCCTGCGTGCCATTGCCATTGACGAGAGCGATCTGGAAACGAAGGATGGCGTACTTACCCTGGATCTTGAGACCGCGGTCGCGCTCGCCGGGAAAGTAGCCGAGGATGAAGCGCGAGCGCTCGGGCATTTCGCGCACGACGTCCGACTGCTGCAATTCGTAGCCGAACGGGTACTTGAATTGCCCGACCGATATGCGGAGGTGCAGCGGCGTCCACGTGTCGATGAAGGCCGCTTCGAGATCCTTGGCCGCGAGGCTCGCGCCCGCGGCATCGATCTGCGCCACCAGCTCGGCGTTGCTGGCATTGTAGACGGTGATGAAACGTGCACGCTTGACGTAGAAATAGTCCTTGCTGCCGGTCGAGCCCGCGCCCGTCGAGCCGACCGCTGGGAAATTCCAGCCATTGCTCGCATCTTGGTGCCACTCGTAGCGTGCTTGCACGTACCCGCTCAGCTTGAGCTTCGAAAGCTCGTCCACCTTGGCCTCATTCGCGGCCGCGGCGGCTTCGACCTTCTTCAGCTTGGTCTCCAGCTCCGCCACCCTCGCCGCCAAGGCAGGATCCCCGCCAGGTGGCGCAGGCGCGGGGGTGGCTTCCGCCGTGGGGGTGGCCGAAGGCGATGCGAGCGACGCATCGGCGGGGGGCGCCGCTCGAGCCGGAGTCTTTTCGATCATGTCGGCCTGGGCCATGACCTTCTGGCTGAACATCGCGGTCGCCAGAACCAAGATCCTTGCCACGCTCTTTTTCATGGGTGTTCTTTCTCTGTGACTGGACGCCGAGCACGACCCGACGGGTGTGGCCGCCATCCTACCATCGGCGAGAATCGATGCCGCTTCCGCTCCCTCATGATCAGGAACCTGATACGCTCGCGCTCGTCATGAGCGGCTTGCATGCGACCGAACAAAGCGCGCTGCTCGCGCGCTTTTTGCGTTACGTCCGGATGGATACGCAAAGCGACGAGGGATCGTCCGCCTCTCCATCCACGGACAAACAAAAGAACCTTGCCCGTCTGCTGGTGGACGAGCTCAAGACTCTTGGCTGCGCCGACGCGTGGATGGCGGAATCGGGACACGTCTACGCCACCGTGCCTTCGAACCTGTCGCCCGAACACCCCGCGGCCGGCAAGGTCCCCGTGCTGGGTTTCCTGGCCCACCTCGACACCTATCCCGGCACATCGGGGGCAAACGTTCGCCCGCAGGTCGTCGAGCGCTACGCCGGCGGCGACCTCGTTCTTCCCGCAACAGGTGCGAAAATTTCCGCCATCGGTCAGCCCAATCTCGCCCGTTGCGTGGGGCACACCCTGGTACACACCGACGGCACCACGTTGCTCGGTGCGGACGACAAGGCCGGCATCGCCGAGATCGTGACCTTGGTGGACTGGCTCTTCGCGCATCCCGACTTTCCCCACGGCAAGTTGCGCGTGGCGTTCACGCCCGACGAAGAGATTGGCCGCGGCATCGATCGATTCGATGTGGCGGGATTCGGGGCGCACTACGCGTACACCTTGGACGGCTCCGATCTGGGCGAGGTCGAGGACGAGACCTTCAGCGCGGACGCCGCCACCATCACCATCGTCGGCCACGACGTACACCCCGGCCAGGCCAAGAACGTGATGATCAACGCCGTGCGGGTGGCCGCGGCCATCGTCGCCTCCCTGCCCGCCGACCGCCTGCCCGAGTCGACCGAGGGACGCGAGCCGTATCTGCATCCCCATTCCCTGACCGGGGACGTGGCGCTGGCAGAGCTTCGGCTGCTCGTGCGCGCCTTCACCGAAAGCGAATTGCTCGAACGCGAGGAGATCTTGCGCGCCATCGTCCACGACGTCGAAGCGCGTTTTCCCGGTGCCCAGGTGAAGACGGAGATCAAGCCGTCCTATCGCAACATGGGCGACTGCATCGCCAAGGATCGCAAGGTGCTCGACTACGCTCTCGAGGCCGTGCGGCGACAGGGACTTCGGCCCGTGCGCCGGGCGGTTCGCGGCGGCACCGACGGCTCCCGGCTCTCGGCCTTGGGTCTGCTGACCCCCAACTTGTTCTCCGGCGGCCAAAGCATCCACTCGGTCGAGGAATGGATCTCGCTGCAGTGGATGGCCGAGGCGATTGGCACCTGTCTACACCTCATCGAGGTTTGGCTGGAATCCTGTGAAAGCGAAGCCACCCCTGTGGCAAGCGGTCAGAAGTAACCCAGCACCTCGGCGCGCGCCTCGGTGTATCGACCGATGGCCTCGCCGACCAAGCGAAGTTGTCCCCAGCTTCCAAAATTGATCCCTAGGCCAAGGCTGACCACGGGAGCCCGGCGCCGGTCGCCAAGGAGATAGTAGGTATAGCCTCCTTCGGCCTTGGTCTCGGCCAATTGCCCGAGGCGCAGCACCGCGCCTGCGAGTGCCCCCAGGCCGATTCGGTAGTGACCATCGAAAGGCGCACCCGCGGCGAGGTCGGCGGTGGTCAACAGATAGAACAGGAAGGGGAACCCGGCGCGCAGGGCCAGGCCGCCGCCGGTGCTGAGATCGCCGTAGCTGCAGTCGAGACCCGCACAACCGAGGTAGTGGGCTTGCGCTCCGCCGGCACGCACCGTCCACGCGGTCTTGGGGATCCAGCGGTCGAAGCCCGAGACCGACAGAATATCGAGTAGCTCGAGGCGCTCCGGGAACAGCAGATGGCTGGCGTTGTAAAAGCGGACCCTGAGCTGCATCATTTCGAGCTCGGCGTCGTCGAGGTAGCCGCGCACGGGGTCCAGAAAATCGTGCAGAGCCAGTCGAATGGAGAGCTCTTCGAAGGAAACCCCTTGCGAGCCGACCAGGCCACCGGCCATGCCAAGACGCAAGGGGCGATGGCCGGTCTCGGGTGCATCGCTCGCCGGATGCACGTCGATGGCGAGCGGCTCGACGCCGGTGCGGCCACGCAGGATGAGCAGCTCGCGCTCCTTGCGTTGGAATTCCGACGAGGGGTTCTTCGCGAGTCCCTCGCGAAAGCGCAGAAGATCGCTGGCCGCATCGAGCGTGCGCGCCTGGCGCTCCTTGGGCCAGCCGGCGATGGCCGCATTCGCTTCGCGGCCACGCTTGGCCAGTGCCTCCGCAGCCCGGATCTCGCTGCCGTTCAGCGCGGACTTGCGAGTGAGGATTTGCATGCGCAGCGATGGGCGGGGCGTGCGTTCGCCAACCAGGCCGGGCACGGACAGCAGCACGCGCAGGGTCTCGGCGGGAATGACCGGGCCATGAAAGCGCTCGCTCACGCGCAGGCTCGGACGAGCCGCTTCGAGAAGCTCGAGGAGAAAGTAGGAGCAGTTCTCCGTGACGAAGTAGTAGTTGAAGTAGGTGCTGCGGGTTTCCCAGGTGTGGGCGACCAGGCGCTCGGCCTCGGCCGTGGTCAGGGAAAGCTGATATTCCCAGAGGTCGCGACTTTCGATGTTCGAGTACTCCTGGATCTTCATGTAATAGGGCATCACGTAGAAATGGCCGGGGAAGCCCCCGAACAGACCCTTGATGGCGTACACGAAACCATTGCTGGTGTTCGTGTCGGCGGCGAAGTTCACGATGTAGTCGATCAGCTTGTTGCCCGAACCGGTCCTGCGCGAGAGACGCAAGAACGTGTGCCCGTACATCGAGGCCGGACTGTTGATATAGGCAGAGGAATAGATCAGCGCGACCTTCTCGGGCGCGATGCCTTGGCGCCAAGCCGCGAAGAGAGGACAAGGTTGCTCGGGCAGGCGCTGGGTATCGATGGCGAGCTTCTGCTTCAGCCAGGACCAGCGGGCGGGGAACCGGCATTGGGGATGCTGCCCAGCCTCGGTCTCCTGGGCCTCGTGGGTCGCTGGCGCGGCGAACGCGGCCAGCGTCGCCGCCAATTCCGCTTCGGGGTCCGATTCTCCCTTCTTGCCCGCGAGAAAGAAGTCCGCGCCGTCCGCGCTGCTGCGCCAGCCGCCGAACCACGTAGGGTGGTAATGGAGAAGGACCTGCCACGTGCGGCTACGCGCCAGCCCTCGCGCCCGCGCTTGCGCTTGGAGCTCGCTCGTGTACGACGGGTTGGCGCGCGCCGGCGCGGCGACCAGGCCCATGAGGCAGCCGCAGAGCGCCGGTCCGCAAAAGAAGACGTGCCGGGACTCCGTGAGGGATCTCCGGGACGACTAGCGCTTGGCCAACGTCATCGGCCTGCCCTCGGCCCGCGCGATGGCGCGCTCGTCGGTGCAGGTCGTGGCCAGGGCCGGCGAGGCCTTGATCTGCTGCTTGATGGCCGTGAGCATCTGGATCGGAGTCGTCGAGGTGCTGGGCACGATGACCTCGAATTTCTCCTGCGACATCCTGGCAAGCTTCACCTTGCTCGAATCCTCGCAGCCGAGGAGGGTCGCGAAGGAGGCAAGGAACTCACCGCCGCCGGCGGCCATGTTGGCCTTGAGATCCTGGAAGTTGACCTCGGCGAACGCGGCCTGCTCGCGCTGGGCCTTGATCACGCCACCCGCGGAACAGTTGGACGTTCCCGAGGTGATGGCGAAGGTCTGCCCGCCAATGCCATTCGTCGTAGCCGCGAGGATCTGTTTGCCGGGCGCGTTGTCCTGCCCGAAGACCAAGGCGCCCAATCCACAGCCGGCCTCCCCGTACTGCGCATACGCCGAGCCCGCAAGTAGCATGACGAACGCCCCCACTGCGAGTGCCAGTCTCCTCATAGAATCATTCCTCCGTATTTTCACGTGATCGTATTCGAGTGGCCCACCTCGGCCACCTGCACCCCATGCGTTGAGGTCGTTGAGTGAGATGTCGCCACAAGGGCATTCGATGCCAAATTTCTGCACGGGCTACCCCGTTCCCTTGGCCCCCGCCGGACCCCCTCAGCGAAAGCATCCCACGGCTTGCCAGTGAATACTCGCACCGCGGCAGGCATCGAGGTCAGGGCATGCGATCGTACTCGAAAGGATTGTCGACCCGAACGCTCTCCGCCAGGCGCATTCCAGCGCCTTGGGGGTTCAACACTTCGGCCTTTGGCACCCGGCGTCTGAGCGGAGTAGGATGGCCGCATTCCGGGAATCATCTCACATGCAATTGGTTAATCAGACGGAAGTACCGGCGCAGCTGCTGGTCAGCGAGATGCCCGACGAGCCGTCTCGCGGCGGGATGGCGGTGGCGAAGGCCACCTTCACCTTCACGATCGTCCTGACCGGCATGCACCCGGACATCCCCACGTTCAGCTTCCTCGTGCCCCCTCCGCCCACCCTCGCATTTTCCCTCGACGAGCCCTGGAAACCTGCCACCCCTCGTCTTCACAGCGTCTTGCTGCTGCCCGGACGCAAGAAGCTGCAGCTCGTGTATGGCGCCAGCCACGGCCCCCTGGGGCGCAAGTACGTTCCCGGGGTGCATGCGAAGATTCCCCTGGCCATGCGGGTGAACCGCGATGTGCCGATTGTTTATCAAGCGCCGCCTACGGTCGGACAGGCCTACCAGGCGGCTCGAGATGCAGCTTCCACGACGGGTAAGTCCTGATGGCAGAGACGGTGACCACGGCGCGGCTCATCGCCTGCGCCGGATGCGGTGCAAGCTTCACGATCGCGCGTCCAGAGCCGGAGGTGGATTGTCCGTTCTGCAGCCTGCACCAGCCGGTGCCGGCGCAGCTCCTCGCGGAGCTGCGCGAGTTTCGAGAGAAGTTCGCGCATCAGCAGGTCGCCGCAGACGCTGCGGTGGCCACCAAGGCGGACTGGGACGCCACCACGGCGAGCGTTGGAACATGGGGACAGTTCGGCATCGCTCTCTTCGTGGCCGCGCAGGCGCTCCCCATCCTTCTGGCACTGGCAGCCTACAAGCTCCTCGGCGACAGCTTCCCGGCTGCGCCTGTCGCCATTGGCCTTTACCTGTTCATGTACGGGGGGCTCGACTTCTTCTGGCGCGTGCGCTCGCTCGGTCTCTGGTTCTATTCGGTGCGGACCACGGTGGGGCCCTACCATGCGCTGATCGAGCTGAACCTGAAGCCACTCCATCTCCAGCCCCCCAGTGTGCACGTGCTGCTGGCCGCTTGGATTCCTGGGGTGAGCGATGCGGACGAGGCGGCGCTGCCGCCGCAGAGCACAGACCCCTTGCAGACCTGCCGCGAGCGGCTCTCGGGATGGTTGCTCGAGACCACACCCGCGGGCCTGGTCGCGCGCATGAAAGTCGACGGCGGCGAGATTGAACGCTTCATCCGCAATCCCGAATCGGCCACTGCGCTCACCGGCGCGCTTGCGCAACTTGGCGCCTGCGCGCAGGCCATCGACGCCCTGTGAAGGCTGAGTCCGAGCTGGCCATTCCGGACGCAGATCTTCAGCATCTCGAGCGACACGCTGGTTGGCCGCAGCTCCCGCCACCGACCTTCCGTGGACAAGAAGTGCGGACAAGCAGTGTCGCCAGTTGCCCGAAGGCCGGCACTGCCTGGCGCGCTCGTCGAGGTGACAGCGAGCTACTTCTTCTCCGGCTTGGGCCCCTTGCCCGCAGCTTGCTTACAGGGGCACTCGCCGCCCTGCTTGACAGCGCAGTCACCGTGCATGCACGGACAGTCACCGCCCATGCCGGCGTAGGCGCCACCGTGCGGACCGGCCATTCCCCCGCCGTACCCCATGCCCATGCCCGGCCCCATCATCATGCCGTGCATGTCCTGGTGGCTCGACCACTTGGCCCGCTGTTCTGGCGTGAGAACCGCGTGGATCTGCAATTTGCTGTCAATGTAAATGTTGCGCAGCTTCGCGAAGATGGGGTTCATCTCGTCGTGCTTGCGTTCGATCGCGGCTTTGTCGGGCTTGTCGACCGCCCACAGCGCCTGCAACTCCTTCATCTTGGCGCCCAGCTCTTTTTGCAACGGTTCGGCCTGCTTGACGGCAGCGGCGTGGATCTGCTCGATCTTCTGCTTCTGCTCCGGGGTGAGGTTCAGGTCGGCCATCGGCCCGCCGGCCTTGGGACCATCGCCCTTCGGCCCGTGCGGTCCGGCCTGGGCGCTGGTGGCAGTCATCAACAGAGCCGCGATTGCGAGGGTTCTTGCGAGCTGGTTCATGGGTTGTCTCCGTGGATTGTGCCGGCGGGTTCTGGCACGACGAAGGTGACTTTGCACGCCAGTTGCCAATGTAGGGGAGCCGGGCACGCCCCTGCTGGCTCCCCAATTAACCAACCCGACTCCCCCACTCAACCCCACTCTGCAGCCACTTGGCGCGTGCTCACGTTAAACCGATTGAACGCATTCGTGAGACCAATCATGAGGACCAGCGCGGCGAGGCTCTGCTCGTCGAAATGGCGAGTGGCGCGTTGCCAGATCACGTCGGGGACGGGATCGGTGCAATCGGCAAGTCGGGTGACGGATTCGGCGAGCTCGAGGGCGGCACGCTCGGGCTCGGTGAAGACTGTGGAGTCACGCCAAGTGGATATGGCGGCGAGGCGCTCTTCGGTTTCACCGGCACGCTTGGCTTGCTCGAGACCAGTGGCGATGCATAGGTGGCAACCGTTGATTTGGCTAGCTCTGAGGTGACAGAGCTCGAGGGTGCCCGCGGGCACGCCGCTCTTGTAGATGGCACCCATGACGGTTTGGATCCCCTGCATCGCACCAGGCAGCAGCATTGCGGGGTTCTTGATGCGGGGGTGCTTCGAGGGTTGCGCGGTGGTGGCTAGAGCACCCAGGTTATCGAAATTTGGGCTTACTTGAGTCATTCTTCGTTCTCCTTGTCACGAAGCTCGTGATGGCCTCGTCAACCGGATGACGAAATGCCAGCTTGGAGTGTGACGATGAACGAACGAAATTTCTTGGCCCAGCAATTCGAGAGTCAGCGCCGGCATTTGCAAGCGGTGGCGGTGCGTATGCTCGGTTCGGCTGCAGAGGCCGATGACGCCGTTCAGGAGGCGTGGTTGCGGATGAGCCGCGCGGACTGCGAAGCGGTGCACAATCTCGGGGGTTGGATGACGACGATCGTGGCGCGTATTTGCCTCGATATGCTGCGTTCTCGCAAGACGCGGGGCGAGCAATCCTATGATGCTGAGCCGCCGACGCCCACGGCCACCGCCAACGACGGGGATCCGGATCAGCGTGCACTGCTCGAATCCGTTGGGTTGGCTCTGTTGGTTTTGCTCGACACTCTGACGCCCGCGGAACGCGTTGCCTTCGTGTTGCACGACATGTTCGATCTCGGTTTCGACGAGATCGCGCCGATCATCGGGCGCACTTCGGTGGCTACGCGGCAGCTCGCGAGTCGCGCTCGCCGTCGGGTGCAAGGCGTTCCCGTAGCGGACGAGCACGACCGCGGCCGCCGGCAAGCGATCGCCGAGGCATTTCTTGCGGCCTCGAAGGATGGCGATTTTCAGGCTTTGCTCGCGGCACTCGATCCCAATATCGTGTTCCGAGCCGACGCGGTCGCGGCCAAGATGGGCGGCGAGCAAGAGGTCCGCGGAGCCGAGGCGGTGGCCAAGTTGTTTTCTGGTCGCGCTCAAGCGGCAGCCCTGGCATTCATCGACGGCGAGTTGGGCATCACGGTGGCACCGAAGGGTAAGTTGCTGTTGATTCTCGCGCTCACGTTCGACGGCGATCGCGTCAGCAGCATCGAGGCGGTCGCGGATCGCTCGAGTCTCGCGGAGATGCAGATTACGGCTCTCGATGCGTGAGCTCGTACGGGTTGCGAGAGGCTACATGACCGGCGGCGATGAATTCCCGGACACTACGGGGATGGGACGCCTGCGACAGGCGGGTTGCCAGGCGGTAGCTACCCCGTCTCGCCGGCTGGCCGCCCCACTTCCACCACCGCCACCGCGGGTGCCTTCTTTCGCGCAAAGATGCGATCGAGCCAAAGGTAGATGACCGGGGTCGTAAGCAGGGTCACGAGCTGGGAGAGAAAGAGCCCGCCCACCATGGCGATGCCGAGTGGCCGACGCAGCTCGGACCCCATGCCTCCCCCCAGGGCCAGCGGCAACGCCCCGAGGAGCGCGGCCATGGTGGTCATCAAGATGGGACGGAAGCGTAGCAGGCTGGCCTCGCGAATGGCCGCCGCGGCCGAGGTGCCGCGCGTGCGCCTCGACTCGATGGCGAAGTCGACCAGGATGATGGCGTTCTTCTTCACGATGCCGATGAGCAGGATGATGCCGATGAGCGCGATGATGCTGAACTCGATCTGGAACGCGAGAAGGGCCAGGAGCGCCCCCACCCCCGCCGACGGCAACGTCGACAGGATGGTGATGGGATGGATCAGGCTCTCGTACAGCATGCCGAGCACGAGGTACACGGTGATGAGCGCGGCGAGAATGAGCAAAGGCTGACTGTCGGTGGAGCTCTTGAAGGCCTGCGCGGTTCCCATGAAGCTGCCGCGCAGGCTGGCGGGAAAGTGGAGCTGCCCCTCGGCCTTGTGGATGAGCTCGACGGCTTCGCCGAGCGCAATGCCGGGGGCCAGGTTGAACGAGATCGTGGTAGCCGGAAATTGTCCTTGGTGATTGACCGCGAGCGAAGCGTTGCCGGGGTCGAAGCTCGCGATCTCCGACAGCGGCACCTGCGCGCCGGTGGGCGTGGATACGTAGACGCGCCGAAGGGCTTCGGGACCGCTCTGTTGCCCGCTTCTGGCCTCCAGCACCACGCGGTAGTAGTTGAGCTGAGTGTACGAAACCGCGACCTGGCGCTGGCCGAAGGCATCGTAGAGCGCCTCGTCCACGGCCTGGGGCAGGATGCCGTAGCGCGAGGCGCGCTCGCGGTCCAAAGTCACGCCGAGCTGGAGCCCGGCAGTCTGTTGGTCCGTGTTCACGTCCTTGAGCGCGGGCAGGGTGCGCAGCTTTTCCAGCACACGCGGCGCCCATTCCTTGAGCTCGTCGAGGGTGGCGTCCTGGAGCGTGTATTGATACTGCGTGCGCGACGAGCGCCCGCCGAGGCGCAGGTCCTGCACGGATTGCAAGAACAGGCGCATGCCTGGCACCCGCCCCACCTTGGGACGGAGACGGGCGATGACCTGGTCGGCGGTGGACTTGCGTCCGGGCTTGGGTCGCAAGGAGATGAACAGGGTCCCGGTATTGCCCGTCGAGGCATTGGACGACCCGATGAAGGACACCACGTGCTCCACGTCGGGATCGGCCGAGACCAGGGCATTGACCTGCTCCTGGTAGGCCTTCATGGCCAAGAACGACACGTCCTGGCTGGCCTCGGTCGAGCCGGCCAACATGCCGGTGTCTTGCTGGGGAAAGAGGCCCTTGGGCACGACCACGTAGAGAAAGACCGTGAAGGCCAGGGTGCCGAGAGTGAGGGCGAGCGCCGCGACCTGGTGGCGCAAGATCCAGTCGAGAAGACGGGCGTAGAGTCCCTGCAGCGCCGTGAACCCGCGCTCGGACACCCGCGCGAAGCGCGAGGGCTCGTCATGGGCGGACTGCCGCAGGAGGCGCGCGGACATGGTCGGAGTGAGGGTGAGCGACACCACCGCCGACACCACGATGGCGATGCTGAGCGTGACCGAGAATTCCCGAAACAGGCGACCCACCAAGCCGCCCATGAGCAAGAGCGGAATGAAGACCGCGAGCAGCGACACGGTGATGGACACGATGGTGAAGCCGATCTCTTTCGCGCCGAGATACGCGGCCTCGCGAGGCGCCATGCCCTGTTCCACGTGGCGCATGATATTTTCCACCACCACGATGGCATCGTCGACCACGAACCCGGTGGCGATGGTCAACGCCATGAGCGACAGGTTGTCGATGCTGTAGTCGAGCAGGTACATGACCGCGAAGGTTCCCGTGAGCGACAGCGGGATGGCCACGGCGGGGATGAGCGTGGCGCGCGGCCGACGCAAGAACAGCAGCACCACCAGCACGACCAGACCGATGCTGAGGAGCAAGGTCGCCTCCACGTCGCGGACCGAGGCGCGGATGGTGTTGGCGCGGTCGAGGGCGATCTCCATCTTGATGGCGGGAGAGATGGAGGTCGCCAAGGTGGGCAGCAGGGCCTTGACCCGGTCGATGGTGTCGAGGATGTTGGCCCCCGGTTGCCGGCGGATGACCAGGACCACCGCCCGCTTGCCGTCGAACCAGCCCGCCACGCGGTTGTTCTCGACGTCGTCGAAGACCTTGGCCACGTCGCGCAGGCGAACCGCCGCGCCGCCGCGGTAGGCGACGATGACGTTGCGAAAGGCCTCGGCCCCGAAGAGTTGATCGTTCGACGACAAGACCAGCGTGCGTTGATCGTCGGCCAGCGCACCCTCGGGGCTGTTGACCGTGGCCTGCGCGAGCGCGGCGCGCACGTCCACCATGCCGAGACCGAGCCCCGCCAGGGCGTCGAGATCGACCTGCACGCGCACGGCGGGCTGCTGTCCTCCGCCCACGAAGACCTGGCCCACGCCGTCGACCTGCGACACCTTCTGCGCCAAGATGGTGTTGGCCGTGTCGTAGACCTGCGCCAGCGGCAAGGTGTCCGAGGAGAGGGCCACGATGAGCACGGGCGCGTCGGAGGGATTGACCTTGCGGTAGGTGGGACGGCTCGGCAAATTCGGGGGCAGCTCGCCGCCCGCCGCATTGATGGCCGCCTGCACATCGCGCGCGGCGCCCGTGATGTCACGGTTCAGATCGAACTGCATGGTGATGCTGGTGGCGCCGAGCGAGCTGGCCGAGGTCATCTCGGTCAACCCCGCGATGCGGCCGAAGCGACGTTCGAGCGGCGTGGCCACCGCGCTGGCCATGGTCTCGGGGCTGGCGCCGGGCAACGCCGCCTGCACGTTGATGGTGGGAAAATCCACACGCGGCAGGGGCGCCACCGGCAGGTTGGCGTAGGCAGCCAGACCCGCCAAGATGAGCGCGACGGCCAGCAGCGACGTGGCAATCGGTCGGCGAAGGAAGGGCCCGGAGATGTTCACGCCACCGGCTCTCCCAGCGTCGGTTGCGCGACCGTCGTCCGTGGATGACCTGCTCGTCCGAGATGGCGCAGACGATCCATGGCCAGGTAGATGACGGGCGTGGTGTACAAGGTCAGCACCTGCGAGATGAGCAGCCCGCCCACGATGGCGATGCCGAGCGGACGGCGAAGCTCCGCGCCTGTGCCCCGGCCGAGCGCCATGGGCAAGCCGCCGAGCAAGGCCGCCATGGTGGTCATCATGATGGGACGGAAGCGCAAAAGACACGCCTGATGGATGGCGCTCTCGGGATCGAGCCCCCTCTCGCGCTCGGCTTCGAGGGCGAAGTCGATCATCATGATGGCGTTCTTCTTGACGATGCCGATGAGCAGGATGATGCCGATGAGCGCGATGATGGAAAATTCGATGCGGCAGATGATGAGCGCGAGCAAGGCCCCCACGCCCGCCGAGGGCAAGGTGCTGAGAATGGTGATGGGGTGGATGTAGCTCTCGTAGAGAACGCCGAGCACGATGTACATGGTGATGAGCGCGGCGAGAATGAGGATGGGCTCGTTGGCGAGCGATTCGGAGAAGACCTTGGCCGTGCCTTGAAACGAGGGGTGTACGCCGGGCGGCAGATCGAGCGACTGCATGGCGGCGTCGATGGCGGACACGGCGTCGCCCAGGGCCTCGCCGGGAGCCAGGTTGAACGACAGGGTCGCGGCAGGGAATTGCCCCTGGTGTGCGATGGTCGGGGTGTGGGGCGATTGCTCGTAGTGCGCCAGCGTATCGAGCTGAACTGGATCACCGTTGGCCGAACGCACATAGATGGAGCGCAGGGCGGTGGGGTTCTGCTGAAATGCCGGCGCGACCTCCAGGATCACGCGATACAAGTTGAGCTGGGTGAAGATGGTCGACACCTGGCGCTGGCCGAAGGCATCGTAGAGCGTGTCGTCGAGGGCCTGCGCGGTGACGCCGAGGCGGGAAGCCGTGTCGCGGTCGATGACCAGGGAAAGCCCGAGCGAGGTCGATTGGTGATCGCTGGCCACGTCACGAAGCACCGGCAAATCCGTCATGGCGCCGAGCACGCGCGGCGCCCACACGTCGAGCTCGCCGGGATCCGCGTCTTCGAGCGTGAGCTGGAACTGCGTCCTGCTCGTGCGTGTATCGACTTGGAGATCTTGCACGGATTGCAGGTAGACCGCGATGCCCGGGACCTGGCGCAAGCGGGGCTCGAGCCTGGCGATGATGGCGTCGGCGTCGGCCGAACGCAACCGCCTCGGCTTGAGCGTGATGGAGAGCCGGCCCACGTTGAGCGTGGGATTGGTGCCGTCGGCACCGATGAAGGACGCCACCGCCTGCACGTCGGGATCGGTGCGAACCACGTCCGCGGCAGCGCTCTGGCGATCCATCATGGCGGGAAAGGAAATGGAGGGCGAGGCCTCGGTAACGCCGACGAGCAGTCCGGTGTCTTGTTGCGGGAAGAAGCCCTTGGGCACGATCCACGCCAGAAACACGGTCAAACCCAGGGTGGCCAAGGTGGCCGCCAGGGTGAAGCGCTTGTGGCGCAGCACCCAGGTCAGGCCGCGGTCGTAGAAGCGCGCCATGGCGTCCCAGCCGCGCTCCAGACTGCGCCCCAGGCGTCCGGGCGTCTCGTGCGCGCGCAAGAGGTGGCCCCCCATCATGGCGGTCAGAGTCAGCGAGAGAAACGCCGAGATGCCGATGGCGATGGCCAGCGTGACGGCGAACTCGCGAAACAGCCGCCCCACGATGCCGCCCATGAAGAGCAGGGGGATGAGCACTGCCACCAGCGACACGGTCAGCGAAACGATGGTGAAGCCGATCTGGCGCGCGCCTTTGAGTGCGGCCTCGAAGGGCGGCAGGCCCTCCTCGATGTAGCGTGCGATGTTTTCCACCATGACGATGGCGTCGTCGACCACGAAGCCGGTGGCGATGGTGAGAGCCATCAGGGTCAGGTTGTTGAGGCTGTAGCCGCACAGCTGCATCACCCCGAACGTGGCGATGAGCGAGAGCGGCACCGCCACGCCCGGGATGATGGTGGCGCGAAACGAACGCAAGAAGAGGTACATCACCCCGACCACGAGCAGGATGGTGAGGACGAGGGTGAATTGCACGTCGTCCACCGAGGCGCGCACGGTTTCGGTGCGATCGGAGAGGATGGAAATGTCGATGCCCTTGGGCATGGACGCGCCGAGTTGCGGCAGAAGGGCCTTCACCCGGTCCGTGACCTGGATGAGGTTGGCGCCGGGTTGGCGTTGTACGTTCATGATCACGGCCCGGTGCTGGTTGGCCCAGCCTGCGAGCTGCGCGTTCTCCACGTCGTCGAGCACGACGGCCACGTCGGACAGGCGCACCGGCGAGCCATTGCGGTAGGCCAGGAGCAGGGGTCGGTAATGGGCCGGCTTTTCGATCTGGTCGTCGACGTTGATGGTGTAGTTCTGGCGCTGGCCATCGAGCGATCCCTTGGGCTGGTTCACGTTGGCCGCCACCAGGATGGTGCGCACGTCCTCCAGGGTAAGCCCTCGGCCTGCCAGGGCCTCGGGATCCACGCGCACGCGGACCGCCGGCTTGACGCCGCCACCCAGGGTGACGAGCCCCACGCCGGCCACCTGCGAAACCTTTTGCGCCAGGATGGAGTCGACGTAGTCGGCGACCTTGTTGAGGGGCAAGGTGTCCGAGGTGATGGCGAAAGTGAGAATCGGCGTGTCGGCGGGATTGCTCTTGCTGTAGGTCGGTGGCGTGGGCAAGTTGCGCGGCAGCAGGTTCGAAGCCGCGTTGATCGCCGCCTGCACGTCCTGCTGGGCCGAGTCGATGTCGCGGTCCAGATTGAATTGCAGGGTGATGAGCGACGAGTTGAGGCTCGATACCGAGGTCATCTGACTGAGCGCCGGGATCTGACCGAACTGGCGTTCGAGCGGCGTGGTGACCGAGGAGACCATGGTCTCGGCGCTGGCGCCCGGCAGGCTGGTGGTCACCACGATGGTCGGGTAGTCGACCTGGGGCAGGGCAGCGACCGGCAGTTGCAGATACCCCATGAGGCCGGCGAGGAGCACGCCGATCATGAGCAGCGTGGTGGCGATGGGGCGCCGGATGAAGGGCTCGGAGATGCTCACGGGTTCTTCGCCTCGCGAACCGATCCTTTGCCTGCTGCTTTGCCCTGGCGGGCGCCGGGCTGCTTGCCTTCACCCGGTTCGCGCGTTTCGACCAGGGCGCCGGGCTTGAGTTGGAACTGCCCCTCGGTGACCACGGTCTCGCCAGCCTTCAAGCCCGAACGGATGATGGCGAGCTCGCTGTCGGTGCTCTCCACCTCGACGGGTCGGGCCGCGACGGTCTTGTCTTCGCCGACGACATAGGCAAAGGCACCCGCGGGGCCACGCTGCACGGCCACCGCGGGCACCACCAGCGCGCCCTTGCGTAGGCCGAGGTGCAGACGAGCCTTCACGAACTGGTTGGGCCACAGCAAACGGTCGGGATTGGCAAAGATGGCCTTGAGGCGAATGGTGGCCGTGGTGGCGTTGATCTCGTTGTCGATGACCTCGAGCGTGCCGGTGGCGAGCGCGCTGCTGCCATCACGAGACAGGGCATCCACCGCGGGCTTGCCCTCGGCCAGCGCCTTTTGCACGCGACCAAGATCATCCTGCGGCAGCGTGAAGAGCACCGCGATGGGATCGATTTGCGTAACCACCACGATCCCCGCGGCCTCTGCCGGGTGCACCATATTGCCGGGGTCCACGAGGCGCACGCCGGTGATGCCGTCGATGGGCGAACGAATGTGGGCGTAGTCGAGCATCAACTTGGCCTGTTCGATCTGCGCCTGATCCGCCTTCACCGACCCTTCCAGTTGTCCGACGAGAGCTCCCTGATCGTCCGCCTGCTGCTGGGCGATGAGCTTGTCCTTGGCCACCTGGGTGTAGCGTTCGAGATTGACCTTGCCGCCGCGCAATTGGGCCTGGTCGCGGGCCAGCGCGCCCTCGGCCTGGTGAAGTTGGATGGCAAAGGGCCGCGGATCGATGAGCGCAAGCATCGTCCCCCGCTTGACGAACTGACCCTCGCGAAAGGCCACGCTGTCGAGGCGACCGTCGACCTGCGTACGCACGGTCACGGTCTTGAAGGCGGTCACCGTGCCCAGCCCGTCGAGGGTCACCGGCATGTCACGGGCAATCACCTTGGTCGCGACCACGGAAACCGGGTGTTTGTCGCCAGCGTTTGGCCCGGCCTTGTCCTTGCCATCCGCGCCGCGACATCCGATCCCAAGCAACGGTAGAAACGAGAAAACCAAGCAACGAGAAAACTTCATCATCTTCCTTTCCACGCGACTTTCATTCTCTCATCGCCTTCCGAGCGCGCCCCACAACGCGGCCCGCGAGCTGGCGAGCGAAAACCGCGCGCCCACTTCCTGAGCCGCGGCCGAGGTGCGGGTCACCTGCGCATCGGAGAGCTCGATGACGCTGCCCATGCCGGTGGCGTAGCGCTTTTCTGCCAACTGCAATTGCTTCTTCGCGTTCTCGAGCGCCAACACCGCCGCGCCGAGGCTGGCGCGCGCGGCCCGCACCGCCAGGGCGGCCTGCTCGACGTCGATGCGAACTTGCAGCCGGAAGGCGTCTTCCTGCGCGTCGATGGCGCGCAAAGTGGCCTTGGCCTCGGCGACCTGGCCCTGGGTCAAGCCGCCTTGAAAGATCGGCCAAGTCAACAGCGCGCCCACCCACCAGTTGGGCGCGAGGTTGTCGAGCTCCGCCCCTGTTCCCGTGAGGCTGGCTTGAGCCTGGAGACTCGGGCCAAAGCCGCCACGCGCGGCGGAGATGACCTTCTCCTGGGCCTCCCGCTGCTTGGCGAAGCTCGCAAGCTCGGGCCGGTCGCGTAACGCGGATTCGAGCAGGCGATCGATGGGTGCGTCTTCATCCACGAGCGGCGGCATGTCCTCGCTGCCCGGCTCGTAGCCCTTGGCAGAGGTTTGACCGATGGCTTGGCTGAAGGCGGCGCAGGCCAGGTCGTAGGCATTCTGCGCGCCGATGAGCTGCACCTGCGCGTTGGCCAGGCTGGTTTCCGCGGTGACCTGGTCGATCTCCGGTCGCATGCCTTGCAGCACCAGTTTCTGGATCTGCTCGAGGTGCATCTTCTGATTGGCCACGGTCTCGGCTGCGACGTCGATGAGATCCCGTTGCGCACGCGCCTGGAAATAGGCCTTGCGCACATTGGTGATGATTTGCACTTGGATGGCGTGCTCGCTGTGCGCGGCCGCGGACTCGGTCGCCTGCGCCGAGCTCCAGCGATCCGAGGTCTGCCCGAAATCGTAGATGAGCTGCGAGGCCGTGCCGCCGAAGGTGAAGTAGTCGTAGCTTTGCGTCCACGACTGGGTACCCAGACTGAGGCGTGTTGGGCCGGTGCGTGGGATTGGCGGTCATGCGCTGGTACTGCCCCGTCCCTACCACCTGTGGCAGGTACTGCGAGCGGCTCTCTTCGACCCGGGCCGAGGCTACGTCCACGTTGGCGCGGGCCTGCGCCTCCGAAGGATGGGAGCGCAGAGCCAGGTCAATCGCCTCGTCGAGCGTGACGGTCTGCCTCGTGGACGCAGCCCGCGCCTCGCTGCAGAAACCGCAGACAACTAGAAGAATCGATGCAAAAGACGCACACGAAAGAAAGGGTGGTCGCCTGTTCATGACCGCGGACCATACAACTTCGCGAGCCGGGATGAGCGTTTGGCGCTCGACGTATCCGGTCGAGCGGAAAGGCGAGCTGGACATGCGCTGCGGGTCTGCAGGAATAGTGCCCGACAAAAAAGGGCCCAGCAATCGCATACCGGCCTGCAACGGCATACTTCCTGCTTGTGGATGTCCGCTCGGGCTGTCACGAACCTGTCACCCAACAACTGGAGCATGCGTGAACCATCGCCAACACCGCCAGACCCTGGTTACGCGAACCTCGGGGCTGTTCTTGTCCTGCGCCATCGCCGCTTGCGCGACACCTGGTGAAGGCCAGCCACAGATCCCCATCGTGCCAAAGCCCGACGCAACGAAGCCCGAGGCCCTTTCGGTCTTCGGGATCTTTCGCAACGGGCGCATGAGCCCGGAGGCCTGGGAAGATCTCGGAAAGGTCCTCTCCACGCCTTTCAGCGGCGGCATTTGCAAGGCTGCGTACGACGTGGTCTTCACCGACGCAAACCCCGAGCTCGCAGATGCCATCGACGACTACACGAAAGAGAATGGCGTTTCCGACGAGCTCCTCGAAAAGCTCGCGCCTTTGGCCAAGGGCGACACCATCCTTGTCCTCGCGATCGATGGGCAACTCCCCAAGCCCGCTGCAGCAAGCCCGGACAAACCCGCCAAGCCAGCGCAAGATCCGTCATCCTCCGGACAATATGGCGGCTCTGGCGCAGGTCAGGGCAGCGGTTTCGGCGGCGGCCGCGGCATGGGGCGCAGCGGTGGCGGCATGGGCCGTGGCGGCGGCCGAAGATCACCGTCCGCGCCCGCCCAGCACGCCGCGCACGACAAAGGATCGTGGGAACTGACCGCCTACCTCTATTCCGTGCGGCTTGGTCAATCAACGAAGCAAGTCGAGCTGAAGCAGCAAGGACAAGACATTGATGGTGCGCTCAAGTTCTTCGTAGCCAAGTTGGGAGCGGAGATCCCTGGCGTGCCTTGCCGCGGTTGGAGCTCGATCGAGAAACTCGACGCCGACGTGGTACGCAAGCTGGCGGAGCAGTAGATCTCTTCTCCTTTCAGGAGCAGCCCTTTCAAGGTCCTGAAAGCCCCACTGCCCCCACCTCGATAGGGCTGCCACTTCGGAGGGCTAGGCTAGAGCTAGTCCGGATACCCGTCGTTCTGCCAGTTCTGCAACATCTTCTTGCCGTTGGGGCCCACGCCGTCGCCCCACGCCGCCGCCGGCGGCATCTTGTCGTCTTCAATGCTGCGGATGAAACGATCGGCCTCTTGATGGGCCGCTGGCGTCGAGGTCCCAAGCGGTGGATCGTAGACATCGAGTCGAAAATTGGTCGGTGCGCCCCGCGTGGCGGGATACCCGTGGCAGAGCAGACAGTGGTCCGCGAGCAGGGGCTTGACGTCGATCTCGAACGTCGGATGGTCCGGCACGGTCGCGATGTCGGGTTTGCCGAACGAGCAGGCCGTCGTGGCCAATGCGATGGTTGCCAGGACGACTGCGAATCGTGCGCAGACGGTCACGTATTTCCTCAGCATGGGTGGAATCCTTCCCCGCAGGTCAAAAGAGCCAAGCCGTGCCGGCGACGGTCATGAATCCGAAGGTCGTCCAACCCACCACCTGGTGGGCCTTCGCCATTTGTGCAATTCCGTTCGAATTGCCGGCGTCCGCGGTGCGGGCGGTGATGAACCCCAGCACGACCTCCGCGACCATTCCTGCCGTGGCACCGATGGCGGCGATGCGATGGATGAGACCGGTGTCGAGCTTGAGCGGCTTCTTGTAGGGCTGAGGGGCCAAGAGGGCGTAGATCCCGGTCGCCGTGAAGAGACCCGCCGTGGAATAGGCGAGCAGGCGATGGGGCATCATGTAGGCGCCCCTTCCGCTGCCTCCGCCATAGAGGTCGTTGTAGTTGAGCTGTCCGATGACGCAAGTCGCGGCCATGAACGCCCAGGTGGTGAGCCCGAGCACCTGATGGACCACCAAGCGGTGGCGACGCGTCTTCGACAACTCGGAGGCGTTCGCGATCTCTTCGGCGGAATGGGTCGTCGATGCCGCGCCCTCGGGGCCGAAGAACTGGAAATCGAGACCCGCGGGCTTGTCGGAGGCGGCGGGCGCAGGGGCTGCGCTCGGCAAGGGTCCTGAAGGGGCGATCACCGGGCGATTCGCGGGTGGGCTCTCCGCGGCCGGCAGGTCCTGGCCCGCAGGAGGGGACTCCTGTGCCCGGGCCGAAAGAGGGGCCCAAAGAACACCAAGAAGAACGGCGGCAACAGACAGGCGCTGGCGGATCTGGATCATCTTGCTTCGGCAGCGTAGCCGGAGAGAACCAAGATGCAACGAGAAGCGGAACGAACACTCAAGTTTTTTGGCTCCTCTATGCATGTAACGCCCGCGGAGCTCACCAAAAGGAACTCCAGTCGCATGAACGGACCTTGCCCGCGCCCAACCATGGCGCGACCGGGGGAGATACCGTCAAAGCAGGGCCGCGGCCATGCGGCTGGAATTTCCAATGGTGAATTCGATGCGTCTCGCCTCCGACGCGACATTCACGAAAGCTGCAAGTCTTATACCGGAGCGCGCGGGTCGTGTTTTCGAGATCCTTGGCTCTGGAGCGTGCAAAGTCCGCAGCCTCGACTGCAAAAATGGCGGCTCGGGGACGCCGCTCGACAGGTGCCAAAATGGCTTCTCAGGAAACCTTCGCGTCGTACCGATGAACCCATCAGGCCTTCGGGCCCCCGGGGGAAACACATTTCGGAGGACTCCATGGACATCAACAGTATCGGCAATGGTTACGGTATCGACGCACTCACGGCAAGCCAGGCGACGTCGACCCAATCCACGGGCACCGGCAACAGCGTGGCAACCGATTCGGCCCAGCTCTCGCCCATGGCCGACCTGCTCAACCAGCTTCAGCAGTTGCAGCAGACCGATCCGGACAAGTTCAAGTCCGTCATGTCGAGCATCGCCGACACGCTCAAGACCGATGCCCAGAGTGCGACCGGCCCCCAGGCGCAGCGCTTGAACGCGCTCGCCGACAAATTCAGCCAGGCGGCCCAGACGGGGCAGATGCCCGATTTGCAACCCAAGGGACAACCGGGCGCTTCGGGCCACCACCAGCATCACCATCATCAAGTGCAGAGCTACCAGCAGGGATCGGACGCCACGACGAGCGGCCAGAACCAACCAAGGCTCGACCTGGCCCAAATCATCCAGTCGGCCCTGCAGCAGGCGAGCGGATAGGCTCGTCCGAAGCACACCGCCGCCTCAAGGCCGCAGCGGCCAGGTAGCGGCGGACAGGCTTTCCTTCGCGAGATCGAGCAGGCGCGCGCGCATGACCGCGATGCCAAGCCGCTTGCTCGGCTCGCGCGCCAACCCGGCGGACAAGAGGTCGGCCAGCGGTCGGTGCCGCTCGTGCTTGCGCATCCATTCGAGCCCAGGCGGATCGCCGTCGTGGCCAAGGTGCATGGCGAAGATCGCCGGCAGGGTTTCTCCGGCGAACAGCGGGTTTCCGGTCAACAGCTCGAAGGCCAGGCAGGAGAAGGCATAGACGTCCGTGGCGCGCGGGTCCACCCGATCGCCGAAGTCGGACATGTCCCAAACCTCGGGCGCCCCATAGTAGGGACTGCCGCAACCTGGCCGGACCTTGCGCCCGGCCAGACCGAAGTCCACCAGCACCGGTGCCTGGCGCGCAGAGCCGCGTGGCCGCCGCGGAGACGCGAGGTCGCGCTGGGTGCGCAGGATGACGTTGGCCGGTTTGATGTCGAGATGGGCCAGCCCGGCGTCGTGCATGGCCTGCAGTCCCGCCGCCATGCCGTCGAGGACGTCGATCGCCTGCTTGACGGTCAGGGCACGGCGGTCGACCAACCGCTCCAGCGTGTTGCCCTCCACCAGCTCCATGACCAGGATCGGTTTGGGCCGGGCGCCGGCGTCGAAGGTCACGAAGCCCGCGATGTTGGCGTGCCGGGGCAGGGTCAAAAGGGCGCCCGCCTCTTCGCGGAAGAGCTGCATGAACTCGTCTTCCGAGAGCGTGTGCGCGGCGGCGCCGGTATACGCGGGCACCTTGAGCGCGAAGATCTCGGCGCCTTCCTCGTGGCGCTCTTCCGAGCGGCGGGCCACGAACACCAATCCACCGGCCCCGGTCCCGATGGGACGCACGATGAAGAAGCCGCCGACGATGCGGCTGGGCGGCAGCCACGGGGGCAGGTGCAATTGGCTCCTGCGCTTGGTGATGTGCGTGACCTCGCCCGACGGTCGCGGCACGCGCGGCAGGCGTCCCACCCGCATGAGCACCCGCGCCACGACCTCGGCAAAGAGCGGCGGCAAGTCCTGGCGCACCGCCTCGGCGGCGGCGGCGGCGGCGGCGCCCACCCCCTCGTCGCGTTCCTGCAAGGCGCGCTCGATCCACGCCTCCAAGCGACGCAAGGCCCGCGTGGACGACGAAGGAAAATAGTTCTCGCGCAGGCCCGTCCGCCGCATGGCCCCGCCGCACAGGCGCGCAGCGTAGGTGATGGCGCTGGCCAGCCGGTCGAGGGCGGCGCTGCTGTCGCCCCGGCGCAGCTCGGTCAGCGACACCGCCTCGTTCAGCGTCTCGAGCACGCGCGTGATGCCCAGAATCGCCCGGCGCAGCCCCTCGACCCGCGCCGAGCTGCCCGGTGGCAACGCCTCGGCCACGTCGCGCAGGTTCTCCACCAGGGCGTGCTCGTCGGCCTGCCCGCCGCGCTCCGCCAGCACGCGCGGCACCTGCGCGGCCGAAGCAAACACCTCCTTGAACTCCGGCACCATGCACGCCTCGGACAGCGCCCGCAGATCGGCAGCGCTGCTCAGGCTCCACAGCGTGGCCACGAACACGTCGGACAGCTCGGCCACCTGTTCGCGTGCCAGGGCGTCCGCCGTGCGCGCGAGCGTCGCGCACAAAAGTCGGCGCAACGGCGAGGGCACGTCGGCCTGCGCTCGCTGGGCCAGCAATTTGAACACATGCAGGCGGCGACCGCGCGACTCGGGCATGGGCTCTTCACTGTCCACGATGTCCGAATCCACCAGGTGCAAGAGCGTGCGCAATTGGCGAAAGCGCAAGGTCAGGTGCGGAATCGCCTCGCTGGTGACCGGCTGGTATTCGCGTACGAGCAACCAGCTACCCAGGCGCCACAAGATCCCGGTCAGCGGGCTCGGCCCGCTCTGGCTGCGCGCGCGCACGGTGAGCAGGTCCGACAGAACCGACGTCACCAGCAGTCCGGCGTCGAGCTGCACGCAGAGAGCGAAACGTAACCTGACGCTCGGCCGCCGTCTCGTCGCCGGTGCCTTCGAGGACATCCATGGCCACGCCCGCGACCTGCAAGGCCAGGTCGGTCGCCGGCCCGAGGTCGCGCCCTTCGGCGAAGGCCTGCAAGGCGTCGCCGAGGTGCAAGCGCAACGAGCCGTGCGGCCTCTCCGCGCCCATGTCGAGGTCGTCGATGAGGGCCTGGATCAAAGCCACGGTACCGTCGTCGGCCGAGGACTGGTCGGCGCGCAGGCGATCGATGGCCACGAAGGCGGCTTGGGCCCCGATGGGGTGGCCGGCCAGCTCCTCGCGCAGATCGGCCAGGGCCTCGATGGCCTCGATACCCCCGCAGGGCACGAGCTTGGCCAGAAGCTCGTCGGCGGCCTCGGGCTCTTGCTCGACCACGCGGGACAACCCGTAAATCATGGCCGAGGCGATACCGCTGTCGCGGCTCTGGACCTCGCCTTGCAGAAGCTTGAGACACGCGGGCAAGGCCGTGTCCGGATCGTGGACGACGGTCGCGGCCAGCGACGCGGCGGCGCGCCGCCATTCGCTCGGTCCAAGGCGGGGCGACAGATCGCGGTCGATCTCCGCCGCGCGCATGGGGGCTACCACCGCGAGCAGACCGCGGGCCACCGCCACGTGCCGCCACACCAGCGACTCGCGATCGGTGATGAGCCGTGACCATGCGGTACGCACCGGCACGCGCTCGAAGACGCGAACCCCGCTGTCGTCGCCTTCCTTGGCCCTGCGCGCGGCTTCTCGCGCCGCCCGTTCGAGAAGGCGCGCGGCCAGGCGCCGCGCCGGCAAGGCGCCCATGGAGTACGCCGTGAGCCATCCACGTTCGAGCTCAGGCCGCGACACCAGGGCAAGTGCCAGCCCGTCGACGTTCGCGCCGGTCGACAGGGGCAAACGCAGCGAGAGCGCGACCCGGGCCCGAATCTGCGCGCCGCCAAGTGCCCGCGGCGAAGACAGCGCCAGGGCCGTGGCCAGGGTGACGAAGGTGGCAGCGTCGCCCTCGTGCAGCGAAACCAACACGCGGCGGCCGAATTCCCGCTTCTCGGGGCTTTGCGGCAGGGCGCCCGCCAATTCGAAGAGCGCCGCCGCCGCCACGGGCCGGGACAGAAACGACAGATCTTCGACCAAACCGGAAGAAAGCGCGGAGCGCACGCTGGCCAGCAATTGGTCCGTGGCCATGCCTTCGAGAGGGGTGGGCTGTTGATCCGCCGCCGCCGCCGCCAGGCTCGCCATGCCCTGGCGCCACAGCGACCGACGATCGTCCAGGCTGTCGCGCGTGTGGATCTGCGCGAGTCCCGCGAGGTAGTCGTCACCGCCGTGCATCCTGGTTCCTTTGGGCCCTCCGCCCGGCCGTGGCACCCGAGTCGCCCGACCGCGCTTTTTGCCAAATCGTACCACCCTGGAAAATTTCCGCGAGAGCGCGCATGAGCGAGCACATGGATGGCCGAGGGAATATACTGCTTCGACCAAGTGGAGCAGGAACTCGAGAACCATGCGTAGGCTCCTCGCCGGATTGAATCTGACCGCCCTGCTCGCGCTCTCCGCGCTCGGCGAGCTTGTCCTCTATCGCATCGTGAACGCGATCTTTCTGCCCAGCCACCAGGGCACGACCCTCGAGCGCTGGACCGCTGGCGCCGCGCTCTTCGTCTCGAATTTCTCGGGCATCCTGGCCCTGCTGCTCGCGGTGGTGGCGATGGTGCACGCCCTGCGTTCGGAACGGATCTTTCCCCGCTCCATGCGCATCACCGTCAGCACGGTGGGCTTGTTCTTCGCCGTTCTCGCAGGTCTTGGCGTGTTTTGGATCCTCGCGCCCAGGTACCAGGTTCACATGCGCATCAGCCACGGTTTCCTGGTCTTCTTCCTGGTCCTCGGCATCTGGCACGGGGCACGCCCCTGGCGCTCCAAGCTCGGCATCACCCTGTTCGCCCTTCCCATCGTCTTGCAGGCCGCCGCGATGTTCGCCCTTCGTATGTCCTGGTCGCGCCTGGATCCCGCCGAGATGGTGCGGGTCGGCCACGCCATCACCCTGGCGGCCATGGCCGCCACGCCGGTGCTGGTTTCCCCCTGGCCTTGGCGCAAGGCTCGCATGGCGGTCACCATCGCAACCGGAACCATCGTGGCCACCGTGCTCGGCGCCGCAACCACCCTGCGCTTCGATCTCGTACAAGCGGTGGCGTATTACGGGCTGCGCATCGACCTCACGGGGCTAGGGTCGTCGACCGAGCAGCTCTACGCGGGCGCCATCATCGCAGCCTATGCCTGCCTTGGTGCAACGACGGTGGGCTGCCTCGTCGAGAAGGGCCCGTCGCGGATGGCCGGCTGGGCCCTGCTGCTGCTTGCCGCAGCGGGCATGGAAATCAGCTCGCCCAGACCAGCCCTCTTCGCCTTGTGCGGGCTGCTGGCGTTGGCGCTGGCCACCTTGCAGGCCACCCCCTCGGCGGTGCCCGCCGAACAGATGCGCGAGACCTAGTTTGCGGAGAGCGAGAGGCTTCGGCTACCGCGCACGCAGCTCTTGTTCCGCGCGCAGCCAATACTCGAGATCGTTGCCCTCTTTGCAACCTTCGCTGACGTAGATCTCGAAGGCACGGGTCTGGATCTCTTCTTGGGTCGGCTCGTAAGAAGAGCGGGCCTTGGCAGCCTGCGGAGCAGCAAAAGCCTTGGCCGGTTTGGCAGCAGGAGCAGGAGCGGGGGCCGGCGCCGCCTTGCTTGGTTTGTTTGATTTGAAATTAGCCATGTGACTGACAGTAGGTTGAGCCCGAAGAGAAAAGTGTCAAGAAAATCATCCCGGCGCAGCGAGCGATCGGGGATGCGTCGCGCGAAGACCCCTAATCCCGCGACAAGCGCAGTGACGTCGCGGAAGGCAGAAGAAAGAGACGCCTTTCCACGATAGAGGCTCGCACCCAATCGGAGCGGCGAGTGGTGGTCGTAGACGTCGTCGTGGACGTTCCCGTGGCCGTGGCCCACGAAGATCGCTCCGGCCACGGCCACGACCAAGACCACGACCGCGACCTCCCGCGGCTATCGCGGGATTACGGCTTCTCGTGGTCCTCTTCTGACGACAATTCGGGCATAGTAGCTTCCCTATTTCTTCGCCCATGGAAACGGAATCGAGAATCGAGACAGCGCTCGCGGAAGTCGTGGCCAAGGCCACGGCAGCGCCTTGTCCGACGGGCCTGGCCGAGGCGATCCGTTATGCCGTGTTTCCGGGCGGCGGACGGGTCAGGCCTGGTCTGTGCTTGGCCGTGGCCACGGCCTGCGGCGACGGCGAGCCCGCCTTGGCGAACGCGACGGCGGTGGCGGTCGAGCTGCTTCACTGCGCCTCGCTGGTGCAAGACGACCTGCCCTGCTTCGACGACGCCCCACTGCGACGGGGGCAGCTCTCGCTGCACAAGCGATTCGGTGAACCCGTCGCCATCCTGGTGGGCGACGCCTTGATCGTGACAGCTTTTGGCGCGGTGTCGGCCCAGGCGACCAGGCGGCCGGGGGCGGGCGCGGAAGTCCTGTGCGCGCTGGCCGCGGCCGCGGGCGCGCCTGCCGGAATCGCGGCCGGACAGGCGTGGGAGAGCGAACCCAGCGTGGATGTGGCCGCTTACCACCACGCCAAGACCGCGGCCCTGTTCGAAGCCGCGGCCGTGGCGGGCGCAATCGCCGGTGGCGGCGATCCCGCGGCCTGGCGGCGAACCGGGGCCGCCCTGGGCTCGGCCTACCAGGTCGCCGACGACGTGGCGGACGCACTCGGAAAATCGGAAGTGCTCGGCAAGCCCATCCACCAGGACGGGAACAAGGCGCGACCGAGCGTGGTGAAGAGCCTCGGCCTCGAAGGCGCCATCCGCCGGCTCGACGAGCTCTTGGGCCTTGCGATGCGGTCCATTCCCGAATGTCGTGGTCACGACAACGTCGAGGCGTTTCTGCGCGTCGCCGCCGGACGTCTATGCCCGTCCGATCTGCGCCGAGGGAATTCAAACACCGAGAACGCAGAGGGCGCGGAGTGAAAAGGGATTCGCCCTCTCCTTCCGATATCCGCGCCTGCCACGAGATCCTCTCACGTGGATCGAAGAGCTTCGTGGCTGCCTCCCGCATGCTGCCCAAGCGGCTGCACGACCGCACCGCCGCGCTCTATGCGTTTTGCCGCGTGGCCGACGACGCGGTGGATCTGGGAACCGACGTCCAGGCCGCCATCGCGCGCCTGCACCAGCGTCTGGATCGCGTGTACGACGGAGCTCCCGAACCCGACCCCGTCGACCGAGCCTTCTCGGACGTGGTGCATACCTGCGGAATCCCACAGGTCATTCCGCGCGCCCTCATCGAGGGATTCGAATGGGATGCGCAAAAGCGGCGCTATGCCACGGGCGAAGAATTGGATGCCTACTGCGCCCGGGTGGCCGCCACCGTGGGAGTGATGATGACCTTGCTCTTCGGCGAGCGCTCGAAGGTGCTGCTCGCCCGGGCCTGCGATCTCGGCCTGGCCATGCAGCTCACCAACATCTGCCGCGACGTGGGCGAGGACGCGCGCGCCGGACGCATCTACCTGCCCCTCGCTTGGCTGGCCGAGGCGGGCGTCGACAAGGAAGACCTTCTCGCGCGGCCGGTCCATAGCCCCGCCCTCGGCAGCGTGGTCAAGCGCGTGCTCGACCGGGCCGGCACCTACTATCGCCGCGCCGATCTGGGCATGACCCTTTATCCCTACGACTGCCGACTCGGGGTTCGCGCCGCGCGCCTCATCTATGCCGAGATCGGCCGCGTCGTCGCCAAGAACGGTTACGACTCGGTTTCCAGGCGCGCCTACACCAGCAAGGCGCGCAAGCTTCTGCTGCTGGTGCGCGCCCTGCCTGTTCTCCTCAAGCGACGCCGAGCTTGCAGCGTCCCGGCGGACCCCGCGGTGCGATTCCTGGTCGATGCGATTTAGGTTGGTCGCCGCCAGGCAGGCAGCGCAATGTAGTTGCACGGTGACCACATTCGTACTAGTCTTAGCCTCTGGAAACGAGGCACATGGCAAAAGCCGCACGTCTTTCCGCCGAAGAAACCGTCAGCCTCCGCGTCGCGAAAGCAACGCTGAGTAGCCTCACCAAACAGGCCAGGGCCGGTCTTCGCGTCGTCATCACGAACCATGGAACCCCCGTGGCGGATTTGGTGGCGCATGGGACCGGTGCGGTCCCTCCGATTCGCTTCAAGCGTCCAGGGCAATTGCCGAGACTCTTCCGGCTGAAGGGGAGAGGTCCCACTTTGTCGGATTGGGTCTTGAAGGACAGGGTTGGCTGAGTTGCCGGTCACCGCGAACCCCTTCGCACTCTATCTCGACACTTCCGCGCTGGTGAAGGTCTTTGCCGACGAGGAGGGCAGCGCACAAGCGCGCGATCTCGTCGGCGGCCCAGCGCCGGCCGAGATTCTGCTGGTCAGTCGGCTCGGCTACACCGAGGCTTCGGTCAGCCTTGCGCGCATGGTCCACTTCGGACGAATCCCAGCTGCGGACCTACCCAAACACTTGGGGGCTCTCGACGCCTATTGGGAGGAATCCATCCAAGAAGTGGCTCTCAGCGAAGAGGTGTTGCAGGATGCCCGGCAGCTGGCCCAGCGTTTTCCTTTGCGCACCTACGACGCAATCCACCTGGCTTCGGCCAGAGAAGCCAAGCGCATGTTGCGAGGCGTCTTCGAGGGGGAGTTGCGCTTTCTTGCCTTTGACAGCGGCTTGGTGAAAGCCGCGCGAGGCCTTGGATTCGCGATCGCCGGCTGAGCCTGTCCGCGCGGGAGGGTTTGGGAACCCTCCCAGGGTTCCCATCAAATCGCGTAGGCGAAGGCGAGCTTTGCTCGCCGGAGCCAGTGCGCGGGAGGGTTTGGGAACCCTCCCAGGGTTCCCATCAAATCGCGTAGGCGAAGGCGAGCTTTGCTCGCCGGAGCCAGTGCGCGGGAGGGTTTGGGAACCCTCCCAGGGTTCCCATCAAATCGCGTAGGCGAAGGCGAGCTTTGCTCGCCGGAGCCAGTGCGCGGGAGGGTTTGGGAACCCTCCCAGGGTTCCCATCAAATCGCGTAGGCGAAGGCGAGCTTTGCTCGCCGGAGCCAGTGCGCGGGAGGGTTTGGGAACCCTCCCAGGGTTCCCATCAAATCGCGTAGGCGAAGGCGAGCTTTGCTCGCCGGAGCCAGTGCGCGGGAGGGTTTGGGAACCCTCCCAGGGTTCCCATGTCAACGCGTCGAAGGCTGCGAGGCGTACACGGTTCCGAGCTGGGTCAGCGAGTGGTCGCTGTTGGTGAGCTCGTTGTTGGGATCCCACTGGTACCAGGCGTAGCGTTGCAGGCGCGGGTGCTTGGCGAACATGGCCACCGCGCCGGTGTAGAAGCCTTGCACCGTCGCCACGTCGGGATTGCTGGCGTTCATGCAGCCCCATTCGGTCAGCCACAGCGGCAGGTTGCCGGGCAGGCCTTCCGCCCATTTGATGTAGCTTTCCAGGTTGGCGGCCTTGGCGTCGCACGAGCCGCTGTTCCAGCCGTACCAGTGGAGAGCGATGAAATCGATGCGCAGGTTGGCCGCCCTGGCCTGGGTGTAGAAGTCGTTGAACCACGATTGTCCGTCGGCCGAGGTGGCCGGGCTGCCCACCAGAATATTCGGATTGCTGGTCATGGCCGGCCACAGCGCAAGGGCGTCGGCGACGGTCATGTTCGCCTGGTCGCTCTTGTTGGGCTCGTTGAAGCCGAGCACGTACTTGTAGCCGGCGTTGACCAGCTTGGTGATCTCCGCGGCCACGGCATCGGGCGTCGGGTTGTTGTTCGGGTGGTTCGAATACATGGGCACGAACTCGCCGCCCGTGCTGCAATTGTCCGGGCTCACCGTCCAGTTGTAGTACCAGGAGACCTTCAGGCTCGTGCGCTCGGCGCAGGTACAGTTGGCCACCCCCTTGTAGGGCTGTGCGCCCGCGCCGCCGTCGACCGCCGTGGCCGCGCCGCCGGCTCCCGGCGAGCCGCCGATACCGATCACGATACCAGCTCCACCTGTACCACCCGCGGACTTCGCGCCCCCCGTGCCACCGGCGCCGCCGCTGGCCGAAACGCCGCCCGCGCCCGTGATCCCTGTCGAGCCCGCCACCCCGCCCGATTGCCCGGAGCCACCCCCAGTCCCACCCGAAGCATCCGCGCCACCGCTTCCCGTCGCACCGCCCCCGCCGCGGCCGGACGAAGCGCCGTTGCATGCGGTCATGACCAGCAGGGCCGTAAACCCTAGTCGCGTGGGGAGCCGCCGAGCTCTCGGGACCCGCCTCTCACCCTGCACGCCCCTCGGGCCTTCGGCTCTCACCCTCATCGGCGCGTACCATCGCGCGAGGCCGAGCGAAGCGAGCGGGATGGTGGCGGTCGGGCAGGAGCCTCCGGCATGGAAACCCTCCCAGCCTTTCCATATCAACCCAAAATGATTCACTTGCGGCCTCCAGGACGAGTCGATCTTGCCCGTGCAACGCCCACCGACCAAAGAAGAGAAAGAAGTATACGACCTGCTTCAATCAGTGCCTTTCGCATCTACGGCGGCTCAGGTGTTTGATCCGGCAGTACATCCCGTCCGTGACCACCTGTGCGCGAGATCGCTCGCACCATACTGCATCAAGTGCTCAATTTAGGAAGTTCAAGGGCCCGCTCCTGGGGTATAAGTGCGCGCCCCTCATCCGCCCCCTGGAGGTAGTCCATGCTCTCGACCAATTCCCGTGCCGCTCGACTAGATTCTGGCCGATCGGCTAGCAACCCGACAACCCGTCACTTGGCGCCACGAGCCCTCCTCGCGGGAAGCCTGGCCTTCGCGCTGATCGCCTGCGCACCCGCGGCCGTGACCCCCGCCGGCGGCTCTGGAGGCAAGGGCAACGGCGGCAGCGGCGGTAATGGCTCGGGCGGAAGCGGCTCGGGCGGCACCTCCGCCAAGGGCGGCTCCGGCGGCAACGGCTCCGGCGGTAACGGCTCGGGCGGCACCTCTGCCAAGGGCGGCTCCGGCGGCAACGGCTCCGGCGGCAGCGGCTCCGGTGGCAGCGCTGGCGGCGCAAGCGGCAGCGGTTCCGGCGGCAGCGGCTCGGGTGGCGCAGCCGGCAGCGGATCGGGTGGTGCGGCTGGCACCGGCTCCGGCGGCAGCTCCGGCGGATCGAGCGCGGGCGGCAGCAATCCTGCAGGATATTACATGACCAAAGATTGGAACGTCACCTCCGCGGATTGGCACGGTTGCGTATGGACTGGCATCGACAGTACGGTTTCCGGTAGCACCACAAGCATTACGCCGAAAGATTTTACAGCTGCCACGAAGGAAGGCGGTCCGTACGAGGTAAGCGGTACGGTCTTCAATGACTACAACGCGGTAGCGATGCTGGGCTTCAATTTGAACGAGACCACCAACGGCAAGAGCGACCAGTGCAAATACGACCCGGCCGCCGCGAATGCAGAAGGACCGCCCGTGGCGACCATTCCGGGCTCGGCGACTGGCATCGCGGTCAGCTGGAGCGCCAAGGTAGCGCCGGTCACCTCATTCCGCATCCAGATTCAAGGCGTCAATGGCGCCACCGATGCGACTGATCGCTGGTGTGCGACGATTACAGATGCGGCGGGACCGAGCTTCGTCAAGTTCTCGGACTTCTACCCATCATGTTGGTATGTTGGAGTCTCTGGCCAGGATCCCGGCACGCCCTACGCTGGCCAGCCCATCGACGCCGTGGTCTTCCTTGTGCCTGGCACGACCACCGCGAAGGCGCCTTTCGATTTCACCATTACCGGCTTCGCTCCCGGCACCAGCAAAGCGGATGCGCCTGGTGGCTCGGGCAGTTGTGGCACGACCACCGGCACCGTTGGCACCACTTCGCTTCTCTCTGACGCGACGGCAGCCACGGCCGCGTCCACTCAGCGTGCGGCCGTCACCGGAACCGACTGTAAGAAGTACATCATTAACAACAACAACTGGGGCAATGAGACTACCACCTATCAATCCCTCAGCTACGTGGGCAACAGCTTCACGGACACGGTCACCAGCGGCAGCGGCGGCGGCGCCAACGTCGTATCGTTTCCGTCGATCTATATTGGCGGTAACGGGCAGATCACTGGCGGAACAACCAGCACATGGAGTGACAGCGGCTTGCCGAAGCAAATCGGCGCCATGAAGAGCGTCCAGACCTCGTTCAAGTGGTCTGGTGGTACCAGCGGAGGCAACTACAACGCAGCCTACGACGTTTGGTTCGCCAAGACACCACCCGCCGAGGGGGGGTACGACGATGGCGTTTCTGGTCTGCTCATGGTCTGGCTTTATAAGCCAGGAAGCGCGCAACCCATCGGCACCAAAGTGCGCACAGCAACAGGAATTGCCGGGCACAACTGGGATGTCTGGGCAGGCACTCGGAATACAACCGCAAAAGGTACGGATGTGGCTACGAGGCCTGTCATTTCGTACGTTGCGCAGGATTCACCGGTTACCAGCCTCACGTTCGACCTGAAGAACTTCGTTGATGATGCCGTGAGCAAGGCGGACACTGCAAATGGCATCACTCAGGCTTTTTCCAGCAGTTGGTACCTGACCGACGTGTTCGCTGGCTTTGAGATCTGGAGCGGCGGCGATGCAAAGGGTCTTCAGGAGACGTTCACCTGCGTAGTTCAGTAGCCGACTTCCGCTAGAAAAGGGGCCGCGCGGATCGCATCCTCGCGGCCCTTTTTGCGTCTGCGCACCCTCCAAATCCACATGCTGAGCAGGCGCTTCGGCCACAGGATACCGCAATGGCCAGATCCGATCTTAGCCGCTCTCGAAAAGTAGTCCGGGTCTGCTCGCCAAAAGGGAGCCAGGTGGCGCAGATTGCAGCACATCGCCGCTTAGCAAAGATTCGGCACTGTTGGATTTTTGCTTGACGAAGCAGGGGCAAATGGAGGATTGCTACTCCGGCTATTGGGTGCGGGGAGAGGGCTCGTTGGCGCGCGCCAACGAGTGCGATGCCCGCACCCCCGGCCACGAGCAAGAGCCTCGGCTCGTGCTCGAACAAATCAGGCATACGCGCGCTTCGCAGTTTTTGCGTGGCGGGTGCTTGACCTCTGCGTGGTGGCCATCAGCCGCGACGGCGAGGCTGATGTCCCGGCACGTGCCCAGCCAGAGCCTATGGCTCTCTCTGAAGCCCGAGCCGGTGCGAGGCGTTCCTGGGTTAGCCTGCGCCACCAAATCGCATGACAGCGGGGGTGCCTCGGGCCGGCAGGGCCTCTCTCTCGGGGAGCCCGGCTGGTGCATCCGTGGTGACAGCACCTTCGCGTGCTCCTTGCACCCTCATTCCAAGGATCTTTGTCGGCGAATCCGAAGGGCGGACGCTCTTCCAAGCCCGGATTCCGTCCTGCGGGTTTGCGTTCCTGGTTCAAATCGTGTTCTGAGGGTGGCTCCCTTTTGGCGAGCAAGGGTGGCCTACTTCTGGTGAGCGGCCAAGGATCCGATAGACGCAAGGGATTTTGCCGCGCCTGCGAGGCCGCCCATACATGAATTGTTGCCTTCGAGGACGGCTTTCGAGAGACCGTGCTAGGCACAATGCCAGTCGGTTAAGCATTTGAAGGCCGTTTTCTCGGGAAATTGCTCATTTTGATCTTCACGGCCCGTGGATATCTGCGGGCCGTGCGCCGCTCTGGGAGAACAAGGCTGGTGAAGAGCTCTCGCATGGTCTTGAGGCGAGTAGGCAAAGCGCCGGGCGAGGCGAGCGCACACCATGACCAGGTGTCACAGATGATCCGAAGTGACGTGACGAAGCTGATGCGGGTGGGCTCGACGCCGAAATCGTCGGCAGTCCTTTCCATTTCGAGGCGAATCAAGTTGTACGCGAGAAGAATGCCCCACAATTCCTGCTCGACGCCAGCGACGCTGCGGCAGCGGATGCTTTCGAGACGGTCGAGCATATCGGTCTTGATTTCGCCATAGCCCAGTTCCAGCTCCCAGCGCTCGTGATAAAGGCGGGCGACCTCGGCAGCGGGGAAGGCGTCGGGGTCGAGCATCGAGGTGAGCACGATCTGAGGACGGAATCCCTTCACCTGGTAGGTGATCGCACGTGCCAGATAGGTCGCTGGCAAACTTGGGTCCTGCTTTCGCGCCTCGCGCGAAACCGTCAACTCGACCAGGTCGTCGTTCTTCCCGAGGTGCTCCACGACGCGCCATTTTGTGGTCGACTTGGCGCGAGTCAGCCAATGGCGATTCTTTCCATCGCGGGCCAGCGGCACCAGGATTCCGGCTGCCAGGAAGCCGCGGTCGACCATCACCAGCGCATTGTCCGGCACGGCTCGCCACAGAAACGCGCTCAGCGTGATTTCACTGTCTTCGTAGGGGCCGAATTCGGCGGCCACCAGAATGTGCGAACGCAACGCCATCAACGCGGCGATTCGAACCAGCGGATAGCCACTGTCGCCTCGGTCGCCTCGGGTTCCACCGAAATGAGCGCGATTTTCCGGAGAGTCTGCCACGCGAAGCGTGGACCCATCCACACCGTAGAGCGCCAGGCCTCTCCATGCGTGCTTGCGCGCGCTCTCGTGGCCCCACTTCTGAGCGCTCATCTCGAAGATCCGTTCCAGCGGCTCGGCACCAACGCGCGCCCGAGCCTCAGCGACCGTGCTGGGAACAACCGTTGCTCGTGGTCCAGGCAGAACCAAATTCAGCTTCCCAACCAAGTCCGCAATAGGCCACTTCCGAAACATGGCCATTCCAATCACCAGCCACACCACCTGGTCGGCCGGAAGCCGTCGCTTTCGCACCGTGGCTGTTCCAGTCGCCGCCAGAGCCTCGGCCACCCACGCAGGGTCAATGTGCTGCCTGATGCTCTCGAACTGCTCGGGCGCCGTGAATACGCTTACCGTCTTGAGGGAACTATCCAGATGCATGACCTTCTCCATCGAAGATCGATGCATGGTGACTTCGCTTCTTGCCTAAAGGCAAGAAGCGAAGTTATCCACAGGAATTCCTGATCAATTTCGATCACTTACGCGCTAACCGATCGGCATTGGAGCTTGGCCCGCGATGATGCAGGACCGGTGACGCTCGATCATGTTCTGGAATCGCTCGAGGGGACGAGGTCCTTGCCATCGCAGCAAGCGACGCCCGTGGTCGAAAGCCGCCCCCATGCCAGCCTCGGTGCAATAGCCCCAATGCTTCTCGCCTCGCCTGTTCGTCTCCGGAACAGCGCAAGCCTCTAACCGTCAAGCACAAGAGCGCGCGGCCAGAAAGGCATGCCTTTCGGGCAACTACGTGAAAATGTGTTTCCATATCCTCGGATCTCTTCATAGACACGAAGGACCCTGCGTGCGTTTTCACGTTTTCAACCAGGAACGCTGCGTCGAACAAATCGTGGCCATACGAAGATTCCATCGCACGACCCAGCAACGCCTGCGCCAAAGCAAAAACCTGAGGATGTAGCTCTCATTCTGATACCTCCTCGAGGAGGGCGTGAGGCGAGATTCTCGATGTTGTCTGGCAGCTCGACCTGATGGACGCAGGTTGCAGCCAGCATGCGCCAGGCGCGGTGGCTTTGCTCCAAGGCTCGGCCCAATCCGAGGGAAAACTCGGGTTCATATGCAAGAAATAGAGAAATGGTCGAGTGAACTGGCCTTCGAGAGCTAGCTGGACGCTTGGATCACAATCTGCCAGACGATGGGTTGGCGATATCAAATGGCTGGTACTACTGGCATACGTAGCTGCCCGGAAGAGCAGTGAAGAAGGCAGCACTCTGGGGCTCCTCGCTGTCTAAAATGGACGCGAGGTTGGTTGTTCCGCTAATCTTCCGTGGTGCAAAATCCAAGTTCTGGTCTTGACGTCAATGCGCTTTTTACAGTGGCTCTCGGCATGGTCAATCCATGGGAGGTCGTAGAGCTGAACCTTGACGCCGAGAAGAAGCGCCTCGACATCAAAGTCGACTTCAAGCCGGGGAGCACCTTCCCTTGCCCTACGTGTGGCGATGCTTGCAAGGTACACGATGCCTCGCCGCAGACATGGCGACACCTGAACTTCTTCCAGTACCTCACCTATGTCGAGGCAAGACAACCTCGAACCAAGTGTGACAAGCACGGCGTCTTGACGGTCGATGTGCCATGGGCTCGTGGCGGGTCGAACTTCACCCTTCTCTTCGAGGCGATGGTGGTGGAACTGGCACGCAACGGCCTCACGGTGGCGGCGGTCGGTCGCATCGTCGGCGAGCATGACACGCTCCTGTGGCGCATCCTGGAACACTACGTGGACGAGGCCCGTGAGCGAGCCGACTACAGCCAGGTCGCCGAGGTTGGCGTCGACGAGACTTCGCGGCAGAAGAACCACGTCTATGTCACGGTCTTTGCCGACATGGTTGCGGCGAAAGTCTTGTTCGTCACGGAGGGGAAAGATCACGGCACGGTGGCTTGTTTCAAGGACGATCTGCTCGCTCACGGTGGAGACGTGAAGAAGGTGACGGACTTCAGTCTCGACATGTCGCAGGCATTCATCAAGGGCATCTTGGAGACGTTTCCGGCGGCGCACCTAACCTTCGACAGGTTCCATGTCATCCAACTCATGAACGACGCAATCGATGAGGTGCGAAGGCAGGAGCAGAAGTCCTCTCCGGAGTTGAAGGGCACGCGCCACGACTGGCTGAGGAACGAGGCCAACATCAAATCCGAGAACAGGGAGCACTTCGCGGTCTTGCGCTCCTCCAAATTGGCCACTGCGCGGGCCTACCACATCAAGCTCATGCTACAGGAGTTGTATAGCCTGAGTGCGGATGAAGCGGAGGCGTGGTTTCAGCGCTGGTATTTCTGGGCCACCCATAGCCGATTGGAACCCGTCATCAGGGCCGCCAAGACCCTCAAGGCGCACCAGGCAGGCGTGATGAGATGGTTCATGTCAGGCCTGACGAATGGTCTCTTGGAAGGACTCAACAGCCTCATCCAGGCGGCCAAGGCGCGGGCGCGTGGCTTTCGCTCCGCGCGCAAAATGAAGACTGTGATTTATCTGCTGCTGTCAAAACTGGACTTCAGACTTCCCTGTGCATTTCCCAATTCAATCCATTCCAAATAGCGAGGAGCCTGATTTATCTGCTGCTGTCAAAACTGGACTTCAGACTTCCCTGTGCATTTCCCAATTCAATCCATTCCAAATAGCGAGGAGCCCACTCTGGCAGGTCATGCCAGACGGGCAGTCCATGGACGAGAGGGCGGGGTCGCACATATAGTAGGCACTGCTGTACGAGCCGCCGGCGCAACCACTATAGGTACAGTCAATCGTCCAACCACCGGTACTAGCGGCGAAATTGTTGCCGACCACGCAGCAGTTCTGGGACGGAAAACACTGGCTCGAACTCCTGCAAGGCGCGAAGCTGTAGTCGTTCCCGCCCGTACAGCTCAAGAAGCTATCCTTGCACGAGAAGCCGCCGACGGTACAGCAGCCGCCAGCACCCGCGGTTGAGCACGACCCCGCACTGCCACAGGGCACGGATGCCGCAACGCACGAATTGCCTCCAGAACACCGATAGCCGAGCGCGCAGCCGCTAATGCTTCCAGCGGTACAGACTGTTGCGCAGCCGCCGGAGCCGACGACGCAAGGGAAACCGTTGCAGAATTGCGAAACGGTGGTCGAACAGCTACCTGCGCTATTGCACGCCAAATGCTGAGCAGTGTCGCCGGCGCTGTTACAGGTCACCGAGCCGCAGGAGGTGCTGGAAGTCGGATATGTGCAGGAGGTACTGGAACCGTTGCAGTATCCGCCGCAAGTGGTGCTGGCGCCGCTGCATGAATGCCCCGCCGGAGGCGTCCCGCTGACCACTGTGCAGGCGCCCGCAGAACAGTTCTGGCAGCTTCCGCTGCACGCCAGGCCGTTGTTTTGCCAAGTGCCCGTCGAGTCGCACACCTGCGGCTGGAACCCGGAGCATTGCTTGTCAGTAGGAATGCAGGAACCCGTACAGGTTCCGGCCGAGCAGACATAGGAACACACGCTTCCGGTGTTCTGCCACGCACCCGTGGCGTCACAAGTTTGGGGCTGCAGGAGGTTGCACTGCTTGTTCCCCGGTGTACAGGACCCGGTGCAGACGCCCACGCTACACACGTAGGGGCAGGCGGTGCCAGTATTCTGCCAGGTTCCGGTTGTGTCACAGGTCTGGGGCTGCAGGAGGTTGCACTGCTTGCTTCCGGGGCTACAGGAACCGGTGCACGTGCCGCTGCTGCAGACGTACTGACACGAGGCTCCGCTATTCTGCCAGACGCCGCTCGCGTCGCAGACCTGCGGCTGAGGACCGTTACATTGCAGAGAATTCGGTGTGCAGGAACCTGTGCATGCGCCTCCGTTGCACGCACTGGCAGCGCAAGGGGCTCCGTTGGTCTGCCAGACACCGCTCGCGCTGCAAAGCTGTGGTTGTGAGCCGCTGCACTGCTTCTGCCCGGGCACACAGGTGCCGGTACAGGACCCGATGGTACCATCACAGACGAAGGGACACGGTGTTCCCGCGTTCTGCCAGACCCCGGCCGTGTCGCAGGTTTGCGGCTGCATGCCATTGCATTGCTTGGCGCCCGACGTGCAAGAGCCAGTGCAGCTTCCGGTCGTGTTGTTGCAGACACTGGCGCACACATCGCCCGTGTTCTGCCAGCCTCCCGCGCTGTCACAGATTTGCGGTTGCAGCCCGTTGCACTGTTTACTCCCGGGAGCGCATGCGCCCGTGCAGGTACCCGTGGCAGCGGAGCAGACGTAGGGGCAGGCAGTCCCCTGGTCTTGCCAGGTTCCTGCTACGGTGCAGGTCTGAGGTTGCAGGCCATTGCATCTCAACGCGCCAAGGCTGCATGCAAGGTCAAGAGAGGGCAGCGATAGGTCTGGAGGTGGCAAAGGTACGTCAAGAGATGAATCGGTCGCCCCGTCTTGGCCCTGAGGTGGCGATTCCTGGGCACTGTCGGGCTTGGAGCCACCTCCGTCCACTTGACCGGGGTCAATCGTGATAGTCGCTGCGTCTTCCGCCCCAACCTGATCGACAGCCCCGGTCTCCGCACCCATTGCATCGACGGGTTGGGTGGAAGCAGGCCGTACGCACTTTCCCTGTGAGGGGTTCCCCACAAAGCGCTCGCAAGCGTAGCCCGCAGGGCAGGTTTCGTTGCTCGTGCAGATGATCTTTGAAAGATCCGGGCTGCGGAAACAGGCGGCGAGACCCAGCAAGGCGCACATGGTGATCAGGTAGCCACCGCAACCCCGAGACACGCCAGAGGCGCACGAGCGATTCATCAGAAAGCTCCTTCAAGAACGGCGCCAGCGTGTCCCGGTCCCAGCTCCGGAACGATGGCCAACGGCGTCGGCGGGCTGGGCCGGGCGCTCCGCCCCATGACATACAAGACAGAGCCGGTTAGGACGCCCACAGCCCCCACTCCGTAGCTGACCCAGCCCATGGTTTCATAGGTCTTGCGATCAGATTCCCTCCCGGCGGAGTAGTTTCCCGGCAGTTCCATGTCGCTTGCCATGCTGTTGACCTTTAGGTTCAAAGCCACGCCTGCGATCAGCGCCGCAGCCCCTGCCGAGGCAGTGATGATTCCCGCGGTCCGCCACCTTGCGCCATCGGAACGCTGTGGGGACGACTGCGCGATGACTATAGCCGTGGAGGAATCTGGCTGGGCAGGGGGAGAGGGAGTGAGAGCAACCGGAGGCGGTGCTACCGGCGGAGACGCGACAGGCGCCAGGGCCTTGCCCGACTGCTGGGCCAGGATCTCTTTGCAGTCCGCAATGTGCTTCTCGGCGGCAGCCTTATCAGCCTCGTCTAGCCTTGGGTTGTCCGCCGCGCGCAGGTACTCCTCGAAGCGGGCGACGGCGTCTTCATAACGCCGGTTCTGCTCGAAGCAACGGCCTTGGTTGAAAATGTAGGTCGGATCCCTGGTGTCGAGGAACAGATCTGACAGCAGCGAAACTCCCTTGGCGTAGTCGCCGTTCAGGCAAGCCTTCCGAGCCGCTCGTTCCTTGGCCTGGCGGGAGCTCGATGCGCTGCTGGTTGTTGCCACCAGCAACAAGGGCAACACTAGGAGGACCCCAAACCATCTGTGCCTCGGCATCGCTCTTTTCCTTTCATTTCTTCGTAAGCTCGACGGGCAACATGGCAGCCGATCTTGAGGGCGTGCTGGCTCCGTGGCAAGCGTTTTGTTCTCGTCGCCCGAACGCCTGAAGGGCCGCGTGGATATGATGCGCGCGGCCCTTGCAGGCTAGCGCTGCACGGGCTACGGCGGCCCCATGCGGCCGAAGAGCGGACCCGAGCGGCTGGAGCTGGATGCCACGCACCTCGAGACGCTGCGGGCATGGCATAACCAGCTGGCCAAGCAGCACGGCTGCAAGAAGACCAACAACGCCGCCGTAACCCAACCTGGTCACATAGACGTCCATATAGAGACCATTCCGACCACGGTCGGTGATCGGCCTGTCTGGTTGGAGCGCTTGCGAAAGGGTTGGGAAAGTTCGCGCATCGTGTGAGCGTCCGGTTAAGATGCCGCGCACTTTGACCACAGGATGCTTCAGTGTGCCCCGCATCGTCGACGGTGTGGAGGTCCTGCCCTGACAGCACCTTCTGGCGGAGCTCGACGCGGCGATCGGCTGACGACCTGGGCCTGCCGACCTACCGCCCGGCTGCCGAATCGACCTTGACCACCACCTTGCCCATGGGGCCGGCGGCCAGGCGGGCGAAGGCCTCCCGCAGCTCATCGAAGGGAAGGACGCTGTCGACAAGCGTTCGCGCGCGCGAGCAGCGAGAGCACTTCCTGCAAGCCGGTAGGGCTTTCGGCATTGGTGTTGGCGCCGAGACGATGCGCCGGACACCCACGGCGATTCCCGCAACACCTGGGCCGACCTCGACCACGGTTCCCATGCCATCGCGGCCGAGGATGGGCGGCAAGGGCGGCTTGGGGGCATCGAGGCTCGTAACCATACTTGACATATAGACGTCTATATATAAACTAGTCCTATCATGGTCGATCGGCCTGTCTGGGTGGAGCGCTTGCGCAAGGGTTGGGAAAGAGCGCGCATCGTGTGGCTGACCGGGGTGCGGCGAACGGGAAAGACCGTGCTCGCCAGCGCCGTTGACGATGCCGAGTTTCTCAATTGCGACCTTCCCAGCACGGAGGAGCGCCTGCGGGATCCAGAGAGTTTCTACAGAGCGCTGCGGTCCCGCGTGGTCGTGTTCGACGAAATCCATCAGCTTTCGGATCCCAGCCGCGTTCTGAAGATCGGCGCAGATGCCTTTCCCAAGCTGAGAATTCTGGCAACGGGCTCGTCCACGTTGGCCGCGACACAGAAATTCCGCGACAGCCTGACCGGGCGCAAACGCAGCGTCGAGCTGTGCCCTATTCTGGCGGAAGAGCTTTCGGCATTCGATGTCTTGGACCTACGCGAGCGGCTGCTCAAAGGCGGGCTGCCGCCGGCGCTGCTGGCGAAGGGACGCGATTCGGAATTCTATGGCGAGTGGCTCGACTCGTATTTTGCGCGCGACGTGCAAGAGCTGTTCCGCCTGAATAAGCGGGGCGACTTTCTGCGTTTCGTCGAGCTGGTTCTGCGCCAAAGTGGCGGCATGTTGGAGGTGACATCGTTGGCGAAGCACGCTGGCGTCAGCCGACCAACTGCCATGGCATGGCTCGATATTCTTCAAATCACCCACGTTGCACACCTGGTTCGTCCCTATGCTGAGGGTGGCCGTCGCGAGATCATCGCCCAGCCCAAGCTCTACGGATTCGATACCGGCTTCGTGTGCTACGCACGCGGGTGGGATGTCTTGCGCCCGGAGGACTGCGGTTTGCTCTGGGAACACCTGGTTCTCGATACACTCCGCTCGATTCCAATCGATCCGGTCCTGTTTTGGCGAGACAAACAACAGCGCGAGGTGGATTTCGTGCTGCCTCGGGGCCGCGCGCACGTGGATATCATCGAGTGCAAATGGGCCGTTGACGCCTTCGAAGCGCGAGGAATCTCCGCTTTCCGGCAGAGCTACCCCAAAGGCAGAAATCTCGTCGTAAGCCCGCAGGTGACGAAGTCCTATGCTCGACGAGAAAAGCGGCTCGAGATCGAGTATGTGCCGCTAGGCCAGCTGCGACAGAAGCTCGGCCCCGCCTCGTAGCTGACCTTCTGACCCAGCACCTTCTGGCGGAGCTCGACGCGGCGGTCGGCTGACGACCTGGGCCCGCCGACCTACCGCCCAAGTGCCGAACCCACCTCGAGCACCACCTTGCCCATGGGCCCCGCCGCCAGGCGGGCGAAGGCCTCGCGCAGCTCTGCGAAGGGAAGGACGCTGTCGACGAGCGGTCGCGCGTTCGCGCGCGCGAGCAGCGAGAGCACTTCCTGCCAGCCGGCTCGGCTTTCGGCGTTGGTGTTGGCGCCGACGGCGACGCCCCCCATGCGGATGCGGCGGAAGAAGAGAGCGGCGGTGTTGAAGGACGGAACCGGGCCGGAGAGACGGCCGACCAGGCTGACTCTTCCCGCGTCGCCCAGGGTCTCGATGACCTCGGGCAAAAGCAAGCCGCCGATGTTGTCGATGGCCAAATCCACGCGGCGGGGTGCGAGGGTCTTCTTCAAAGCGACGCGCCAATCGGGCAACGCAGGGTCGAGGCAGAGGCTGGCGCCGAGCTGGCGCAAGCGCTGGCGCTTTTCCTCGCTGCGCGATTGCGCAACCACGGTGAAACCCATGGCGACAGCCAGTTGCACCGAGGCCACGCCCACGCCACCCGACGCGCCGGTGACCAGCACCAGCGAAGAGGGTGGAAGCGGTCCCCACATGGTCAGCGCCTGGTACGCGGTCAGGTAGACCAGGGTCGCGCCCGCGGCCTCGGGCTCGTCCCACCCGCTCGGCACTTCCACCAGGCTCTCGACCGGAACCGCCACGCGTTCGGCGAAGGTCCCGGCGCGCTCGACGCCAACATCTCCGCGCAGGACGATGCGACGATCGCCGACGGAGACGCCCGACACGCCGGGGCCCACCTCGATCACGGTTCCCATTCCGTCCCGGCCGAGAATGTGCGGCAAGGGCGGCTTGGCCGGGTACTGGCGCTCGGCCAAATAGCGATCGGCCGGGTTCAGCCCCGCGTAGTGGATGCGCAGGACGGCCTCGCCAGCCTGGGGCCTGGGATCCGGAACCTCGCCAAGCCGCAAGGCCGCGACGCCGGTGAGCGCATCAAGTAGCCATGCCCGCATGACCTGAGAATGGCGGCAAAGTCCGCCATGTCAAGGGCAGCGAATTCCTCCCTCACTCGACAAGCAACCATAGTCGGTCGGTCTGGTGACGGCCCAGGTGCGCGGCGGCTTCCGCGAATCCCGGGTCTTGCAGGCGCGATGCGGCCTCGCGCAGGATGGGCCACAGGGCGTCCGCTTTCACGCCACCGATTTCGGGCGTGGTCCAGGATTTCTGGCCAAGGCCGAATGGGATTAGCCACGCGATGGCCTTGCGGATCGAGCGACCGTCGGGGGTTTGGTAGTGCCACAGATCCACGCCCGCGCAGTCGCCGAGATTCGCCAGCTCGACGAAGGCCTGCAGGTTGTAGACCGCGTAGTGCCAGGACCTCGTGCGCTGCAGCTCCTCGGGCTGGCTGCCATCGGGGTCGATTTGTCGGCCGATGCGGCGCTTGCGGCTGAACTGCAGGATCTCGTGCGCCAGCTCGATCTGCCCTGTAGCCAGCGCCAACGACACCGTCTGAACGTCGTACCAGGTTCCGTGGTTGTTCCCGGCTCGGCCTTCCCTGCGGCCGAGCTCGCTTGCGCGCAACCACGTCAGGTAGTCGCGAAACCAGGCACGCAACCCATCGCGATCCGCTTCTGACAGCGACTTGCTGCCCGCGAGCAAGCCGACCCCATCCACGAGGCGAGCCATGCCCGCCGTGTCGATGATGCCTGCGGCCCGCCCGTCTTCCTTGCCGCGCACGCCTTGCGCGAAGTCGAGATTGGGGTTCATGCGCGTCGCCGGCTCGACGAAGAAGGTGCGCAGTAGCAGCGCCGCGTGCTCGGCGAACGATTCGTCGTTGGTGAAGTAGTAGGCCAATCCCAGGGTCTCGGTCAGCGCCACGATGCGCGCGAAGTAAGCGTGGTCCGGGATGCTATCGCGCTCGGGGTTGCTCTGCCCATCGCGGCTGACATAGGGCAGCCCATCCGGCTTGCGGGGATCGGGCCAGGCGTAGGGCGCCAGGCTCAGGTAGTCGTGCTTGTCGCCGCTCGGTGGAAGCGCGGTCTTCTCGGTAACCGAGAACGGCTTTTCCGTCCGCGCCTTGCGGGCTTCGTCGAGCAGGCGCGCGAGCGCGGGCTCGGGATGCCGTGGATCGGCCAGAAAGCGCGCCTTGTGACGAGCCAGCACCTCTGGCGCATGCAGAAAGATGGGTGGTCCGGAGGAAATCGGCGACGCAGGTGCCACGGCCGGTTTGCCCGCACAGGCCAGGGCCAGGAGCATCGCCGGGCACTTCGCGCGGAAGAAAGTTGTCGACGGGACGGCCAGCATCCGTGGCATTTTGTCACCAAGTCACACAGCTCTGCATCTACATCCGCAGGTGAGCGAGGTGACACGATGACGATTTCTCAAGCGATCCTGACAGCTGGAAGCCTGCTTGCCGCTGCCCCGATGACCATGGCCGGAACGGTTGCGGTCAAGAGCCGACCCGTCGAGTACAGGATCGGCGACCAGAGCTTCGAGGGACTGTTCGTCTATCCGCATACTGGCAAGGGCAAGATCCCCGGCGTGCTCATGGTGCACAACTGGCTCGGCCTGACGGACGAGACCAAGAGGCAGGCCGAGCGCGTGGCCAAGCTGGGGCTGGCGGTCTTCGCCGTCGATGTCTATGGCAAGGGTGTTCGTGCCAAGGGCGCGCAGGATGCGATGGTGCTCGCGGGCAAGTACAAGGGCGATCGCAAGCTGTTCCGCCAGCGCGTGCTGCGCGGCCTGGAGGTCTTGCGCGAGCAAAAGGAAGTCGACCCGGCCAAGATCGTGGCGGTTGGGTACTGTTTCGGCGGCACCGGAGTGATCGAGCTGGCCCGCGCCGGCGCCGATGTGCAGGCCGTGGTCAGCTTTCACGGTGGGCTCGACAGCCCCAATCCCGCCGACGGCAAGAACATCAAAGCTAGGGTCGTCGCCCTGCAAGGCGCGGACGATCCCTACGTCAAGCCCGCCGACATCGCGGCCTTCCAGAACGAGATGCGCACGAACCACGTGGATTGGCAAATGACGGTCTACGGCGGCGCGGTGCACAGCTTCACCGATATCGGCGCCGGCTCGGACCCGAAGACTGGCGCGGCCTACAACGAAAAGGCCGACAAGCGTTCGTTCGAGGTCTTCACCGACCTCGTCGCAGATCTGTTCCCCAAGAAGTAACGCTCAGGCCTTCTTGGCATACTCCTGCGCACTGAACCACGCACCCTGCACGTCGTTTTCGACCAGGGCGGGGACCAGGGCGCCGGGCATGACCGACTCGACGGCATTGGGAGCGTTGGGGCCGCCGAGATCGGTGCGCAGCCAGCCGGGATCGAGCAGGTTCATGGTCACGCCGGTGTCGCGCAGGCGGACGACCGTGTCGCGCACGAACTTGTCGAGGGCCGCCTTGGAAGCCGCGTAAGCCATGAGCTCGGGCTGATCGCGGATCCCGGAGGTGACCTGCACGATGCGACCGAAGCGCCGCTGCAGCATGCCCGGCAGAAGACCGTGGGTGATACGGATGGGCGCGATGACGTTGACCTCGAAGCTGCGCCGATAGTCGTCGGCGGTGACGGTGGCCCAGTCTTGGCGGAATGGCGTCATGATGGCCGCGTTGTTGTAGAGCACGTCGATGCCGCCACTCGCGGCTTGTGCCTCGCGGATCAGGCGATCCACCTCGGCCTCGGTGGCGAGCTCGGCTGCGACCACGGCGACCTTGACCCCCTTGCCGAGCTCGTCGGCCAGGCTGGCGTTGTGTTCCGGCCTGCGGCCGTGCAGGACGACGTTGCAACCCTTGGCTGCCAGGCCGCGCGCGATCTCGCGGCCGATGCCGCGACTGCTGCCCGTGACCAAGGCCCATCTTCCGCGAATGTCGATGCTCACCCTGCACCTTCTCCCCGATGGACAGGGCTTCGTCAAGCACGCCACCACATAGAAAGATCCTCGCGGTTGAGGTAAAGAGTGCCCATGCAAGCCCGCGCGCCCTACCCGATCGCCCTCGTGCAAATGGCGATGTCCGCCGATCCCGCCGCCAACCTCGACGCCGCCTGCGCGAAGATCCGCGAAGCCGCAAGCCACGGCGCCAAGGTGGTGTGTCTACCCGAGCTCTTCCGCTCGCACTATTTCTGCCAGAAGGAAGACGCGTCCCTGTTCGCGCTGGCCGAGTCGATCCCTGGCCCCAGCACCGAAGCCCTGGGCTGGGAGGCGCGCCGTAGCGCGGTGGTGGTCGTCGCCTCCCTGTTCGAACGACGTGCCGCCGGCCTGTACCACAACACGACCGCGGTCATCGGCACCGACGGCGCGATCCTGGGCACGTACCGCAAGATGCACATTCCCGACGACCCGGCCTACTTCGAGAAGTTCTATTTCACGCCCGGCGATCTCGGATTTCGGATCTTCCCGACCGAGTTCGGCAACCTCGGCGTGCTCATCTGCTGGGATCAGTGGTTTCCCGAGGCGGCTCGCCTGGTGGCCCTGCGCGGGGCCGACGTGATCTTCTACCCCACGGCCATCGGCTGGCACCCGGCCGAAAAAGCCGCCCAGGGCGTGGCCCAGTGCGACGCCTGGCGAACCGTCCAGCGCGGGCACGCCATCGCGAACGGCGTGTACGTGGCTGCGGTCAACCGTGTGGGCACGGAAACTCCGGCCGGCCCGCCCGGCCTGGAATTCTGGGGGGGAAGCTTCCTGTGCGACCCGCAGGGCGTGGTCCTGGCCGAGGCTGCAAGCGACCGTCAGGAAATCCTCTACGGCGCGGTGGATCCGGCCCGCATCGAGGACGTGCGCCGCAATTGGCCCTTTCTGCGCGACCGCCGCATCGACGCCTACACCGGGATCGAGCGCCGATTCATGGACAGAGATGAACGATGAAAGCCAAGCCGCCCGCTGAGCTCGGATTCGCCATGCCCGCCGAGTGGGAGCCACACGAGGCGACCTGGCTGGGCTGGCCCCACTGCCGCACCGATTGGCCGGGAAAGTTGGCAGCCATCGAGTGGGTTTATGGCGAGATGGTGCGCAAGATCGCCGAGGGCGAGAAGGTCCGAGTCTTGATCGATTCCGCGGCCCGCGAGGCCAAGGCGCGGCGGATCCTCGTCCGCGCGCACGCCAACATGGCCAACGTGGAGTTCTTTCGCACCCCGAGCGACCGCGGCTGGTCGCGCGACTTCGGCCCCATCTGCGTGCGCAAGGCCGGCCTCCGGCCCGAAGTGGCCGTCGCCAAGTTCAAGTTCACGGCCTGGGCCAAGTACCCCAACTGGCACAAAGACGACCGCCTCGCACCCACCATCGCCAAGCGCCTGGGCTTGCGCATATTCCCGGTCGCGCGCCCAGGTGTGGACGGTGGCATGGTTGCGCTCGAGGGCGGCGGCATCGACGTCAACGGCCGAGGCACCCTGCTTACCACCGAAGAATGTTTTCTCGATCAGAAGACCCAGTGCCGCAATCCCGGCATGACCCGCGAGGAGTACGACGGCGTCTTCCACGACTACCTCGGCGCCCGCAACGTGGTCTGGCTCGGCCACGGTATCGTGGGCGACGATACCCACGGCCACGTCGACGATCTGTGCCGCTTCGTCAATCGCGACACCCTGGTGCTCATCCAGGAAAAGAACGAGCACGACGTCAACCACCGGCCCCTGCGCGACAACTGGGAACGGCTCGAAGACGTGCGCCTCGAGGATGGCAGCCGTCCCGAGGTCATCGCGCTGCCCGTGCCCGCGCCGCTTTACCACGGCGATTGGCGCCTGCCCGCAAGCTACGCGAACTTCTACATCTCCAACGCCGTGGTCATCGTCCCCACTTTCAACGATCCCGCGGATCGCGTCGCACTTGGCATCTTGGGCGAGCTCATTCGCGACCGCCCGGTCGTCGGCATCCATGCCGTGGATCTGGTGCTCGGCTTCGGCACCTTGCACTGCCTGACCCAGCAGCAACCGGCGCGCAGAATCTGATCGTCCCGGAAACTACAAAGGCTGCGCGCTCCTGAGGCGAATGCCCACGGTCGTACCGTGATCGTTCGGACGCAAGCTCTCGGGGGTCGAGGAGATCTCGATCTGTCCGCCGAACAGGTCCATGAAGCTCTTCACGGTGCGCATTCCGAATCCGGTGCCGGGCTCGCCGTCGGTTCCCGGGCGCGTGGTCTTGGCGTCGAGATCGAAGAGGCTGGCCACCAGCTCGGGCGGCATGCCGATCCCTCGATCGGTGACCTGGATGGTGATGCGATCGCCTTGGCGATGGACCGTCACCACGATGCTGGAGTCCGGGTAGGAAAACTTGATGGCATTGGAGATCAGATTGTTGAAGACGTGATTGGCCAGGATCTTCGCATCGGCCAGGACGAATCGGTTCTCGTTCGAGAGGCTCCGGGAGATCGATGCGCATCCTTCGCCTGGCCAGCCGCTCGGCGAAGAGAATCTCGGCATTCTTGAACACCGTCTGCAGATCGACGGGTCTCGGGCTGAATTCCATCAGCCCCTGCTCCACCGCTTCCATCATGCGCACGCTGGCGATGATCTCCCCGATGTTGGCGCAGGCGTAGTCCATCCGCTCGAGGGTGGATTGGCCAAGCGGCGCGCCGGGCGGCCGGGCGAGTCGCGCGAGCGAGATATCACCTTGCAGGACCGTCAGGGCGTTGGCGATGTCGTGGGACACGACCGTCAGCAAGCGCTGCTTGTCCCGCATGGAGCGCTCGACCCGGTCTCTTTCCGTGGTCATCATGCGCAGGAGATCGTCTCTGGCATTCCTCTCGCGTTGGTACTCCCCGTACACGATGTGGATGAACAACGCCAACATGAAGAGACAAAGGGGCAGCGTGAACGCCACATCGGCGAATCGCAATCCGGGCGTCGCGTAGGAAAGAATGACGGCGGGAAACTGACGCTCGACGAGCAGAAGGACCACGATCGTCACTGCGGTCAGGGCCAGCGAAACGACCTTGCGCGCCCCCCTGAAGAACAAGACCTGGTAGCAGACCAGAAGGTAGAAGTAGTAGCCGATGGTCCCCTTGCTACCGGCCTGCGAGATCCAGCAGGCCGAAAGCAGGACGAGGAAGAACACGAAGATCGGCGCCAGCATCCGTCGCCACCGTCGCACCCGTCGTCCCAGCCAATAGCCGGTCGCACCGGCCGCGGCGCTCACCACCCCGGAGGCGACCATGTACATCTGCGTGCCAATGAGCAGATTCTGAACGGTCGCGAATAGTCCGGCCAGAGTCGTGAGCAGCATGAGGCCGCTGAAGATGCGGTGTTCGAGCCCGATGCTCGACGGGTCACCAAATAGCATCGCCGCCAGCCTGCTCGACCGTGGTCCCATACGAGCGACGTCCGTGAGAGCGGACACCGATTGTCGTTTTTCATTGGCGGGCTGTGACATGGATCGACCACCCGACGGAGAGTGAGACCGCATACTACAAGCCCGGCGGCCTCTGGCATAGCGCGGGCTTTGCCCGCAACCCGAGGCCTCAGGTTCCGCGAAAGGCGCTCTTCAGTCGCGCAAGCACTCGGGCGGGATCAAGGACGACGGTTGCCCGGTCACGATGAGCCATAGCTGGTGGGCAGCCCGCGTGGCGGCGATGTGGAAGAGATGACGGGATTCATCGTCGCCCCCGTAACTGCTGGCGTTCACGTCGAGCAAGACCACGTAGTCGAATTCGAGCCCCTTGACCTGGCGTACGTCGGTGACGTCGATGCCGGGACGGAACGTGAAATCCTGGGCCCGCACGCGGCGCAGGCTGGCCACCTCTGCCCGGCGCAGGCCATCGTGATAGCGGTCGGCCTGCTCGGGGTAGCGCGCCAGCAAGGCCACGGTGGCGCGTGGCTCGCGCACCAGAAGATCGCGCAGGGCCTCGGCCAGAAATCCCACTGCCGCGCCAGCGGCGGAAAATCGAAACGCCTCGACAGGAGCACCCGATCGCTTGGCCTCGGCCGGCACATCGATGGGCAGCGACCCCATGGCATGGCGGGCCAGGGACAGAATCTCGCGCGTGGATCGATAGGCGATACGCAGGGGCTCGACCGCCACGTGCGCCAGCCCGAGGTGGCCCAGCACCGCGCGCCAGTCGCCGAAACCGTTGTCGAGAAAAAGCCGCTGCGCGGTGTCGCCCGCCAGGGTGATCGACGGAACCTGCCCAGAATGGTGCCCATTCGGCGTGGTTCGACCGATGAGCGCCGCCAGCTTCATGGGCGACAGATCCTGGGCTTCGTCCACGAACAGATGGCGCAGCGGCGTCTCCGGTTTGCGCAGCAGTTGATTGGCGCGCAAGAGGATGGCAAGATCGTCGACGTCCAGAATCGGCAGGTCGTCCTCGGTGCGCTGACCATCGATACCGATCTCGCCGCGCACGTTCTCGTCGTCGTCGACCTCGTCGCGCTCCGCCTCCACGCGCCGCACGTGCTCGGGCAGCTCGTCATCCACGGTCTTCTTCTTCGCCCCCTCGCCCTTGCCGAGAGAGGTCCAAGCCTCGATGTCTTCGAGGCTCTTCCCTGCGCGCCCTCTCGACCGCGCGGCTTTTCGCCGGGGACGTCTTCTTCTCCTTGGGCGGCAGCTCGCGCGGATCGCGGCTGACGATGGCGCCCACGCGAGTCACCAGAATGCGATGGGCCTCCTCGATGTCGGCCTGGGAAACACGCATCTCCTCATCGTTGCCCATGAGCGAAACCAGCAACTCGCGGTCGGTCAGCAGATCCGCCCACAGCTCGACCACGGCGCTCTTGCCCCGCTTGGCTTTGGGCGATCGGGCGCGCCGCTCCAGCTCGTGCAGCAAGGCGGGATGGCTCTTCACCCGGGTCACGGCGGGAACGACCTCGTCGGTGACCGTCGCGCGTAGCCAGGGGATCGCCCGCTGCAACTCTCTCTCGGCCCACTCCTGGAAGGTCAGCACGCGCACGCCCGGGACGCCGAGGGCCGGCAGAACCTGACCGATGTAGCCTGCCAGCGCCGTACCCTGGGTCACGACCACCATGCGCTTCGACGGGAATCGCTCGGGGTGCGCGAAGCTCAAGTAGGCAAGACGATGCAGTCCGATGGTGGTCTTGCCGCTCCCTGCGCCTCCCTGGATGACCACCACGCCGGAATGGGGCGCGGTCATGATCTCGAACTGGCGCGGGTCGATCAGCGCCGCGATCTCGGGCAAGTGCCGATCCAGGCGCTGCACGTCCTCGGGCGCCGCACCGAGCACGCCGCGACGGGGTGCCGGGCGCGTGGCGGTCTGCTCGCCTCCTCCGAGCTCGCGCACCGGCACATCCGTGCGCCTCCAGCGTGAAGCCGCCGACGTCGACGTGTTCTTCCTGACCCAAACCCCTTGCGGACTGGCCACGCGCAACAGCATCCCGTCCTCGATGGTCAGGGTACGGCGTTGAAGGATATCGCCCTGCACTTCACGCTCACCAAAGGTCTCCTCGTAGTCGCTGCCTTCGCCGTAGCAGTAATAGAGCTGACTGACCGGCGCGTTCCGCCAATCGACGATGTGCACGCGCGCCTTGACGTCGGTGAAAGTGGCGCGGCCGATGAAAATGTCGCGCTCGACCTCGCCCCGGCCTGCCACCCGCTCGCGCAAACGCAGGTGCCCGAAGTAGGGCGAGCGCGGATCTACCAGCATGGTTTGCAGCTCGGCCCGTGTGAGCGACACCTCCTGCAAACGCTCCATCTGCGCCACCAGGGCGGGCACGTCCTCAAGCCGTGCCTCGCCGATCTCGTCGCGCAACGCCAGCAACTCGTCGTTGGCGTGGCTACGCCCTGATTTTCCCGTGCGCGGTGCGGCCGCGCGAAGACTCTCCTTTACGCGCGCAAGATGGCCCTCTTCCTCGCAGGGGATCGCGTCGCGCTCTTCCGCGCTCTGGTCTTCTTCGTCGGCTTCAGCCATGCGAAGGTCAGACTATAGCGGAACCCCAACAGCGGTGCCTCCCTGGACCAGGCAGGCGGACCAGGGTGGCGCGCTTCACCACCCGATCCGTATTTAGATGCGTGCCGAGCACGCCAGTTACGAATCTCGATTGCCGAGGCACGACCTCGTGTGATCGGCCTCTCCTCCTGGCCTGGATCGGCTTGCCCCGAATGTGGCGCATGGTAAGTGCATCGGGTAATTCCACACGAACGGTGATCCACTGCCGTGCGAACGGCAGTCTTCAGTCCATAATGACCAGGAGAGACAATAATGATTCGATCATACTGGTTCTGTTTCTTGTTTACGGGATTGGCAATTGCGGGCTGCGGTAGCAGCAGCAGCAGTCCACCCGACGCAAACATGCCGTACGATGCCGGCGGCGGTACCAAGCATGACGCCGCGATCGACGCGCCGATCACGGACGCGTCGCCGACCGTGGATGCGGCGGGCATCGATACCCTGCCGGTACACGACGCCGCGATCGCCGACGTCGCCATCGACTCGGGAGGTGGTGGCGACCTTGGAACCGCGCTCGATTCGGCGCACGTGGACGCCTCCGCCGTGGATGTCGCGGGAACCGTGGATGTCGCGGGATCGGAGGGCGGCGGCGAGGCCGGGTCGATAGTGACCTACACGGCGGTTCTGACGGGTGCGCAAGAGGTGCCGCCCGTCGTGACCACCGCGACAGGATCGGCCACCTTCACGCTCAGCGCCGACCGGACGCAGCTGATGTACCTCGTGACCCACGACGTGGTTGGGGGGACGGCCTCGCACATCCACCTGGCCGCGGCCGGCGAGAACGGCGCCATCGTCTACCCGTTCACGCCCTTCGGGTCGACCATGAGTGGAACCCTGACCATCACCGCGACCGATGCCGACAACCTGGAACAGGGCAAGATGTACGTGAACGTCCATTCGACGTCCCACCCGGGCGGCGAAATTCGCGGACAAATCCTGCACCCCGGAGATTCGCTTTGGGTGGCGACTTTGACGGGAAGTCAGGAGACCCCGCCGGTGACGAGCACGGGCACGGGAACGGCAGCCGTCATTCTCGACGCCGCAAAGACGAGCCTCCGCTATCACGTGAACACGACGGGCCTGACGTTGACCAATGCGCACATCCACAAGGGCATTGCGACCATTGCCGGCGCGGTCATTCATCCCTTCTCGCCCATCGCCGCCGTCATGGATGGAACGATCGCCTTGTCCGGCACGGATGCACAAGATCTTGCGGCCGGCCTTTGGTACGTCAATGTGCACACGGCCGCGAACCCTGGCGGCGAGCTGCGTGGCCAGCTCATGATGCCGGGGGAGGTGCTGTACTCGGCTTCGCTGAGCGGTGCGAACGAGGTTCCTCCGGTCACTACCTCGGCCACCGGCGGAGCCCAGTTCATTCTGGACCCGCAGGGCACGAGCCTTCGCTACCAAGCCGCCTTCACCGGGCTCATCACGACGGGTTCGGATGTCAACATGGGTGCGGCCGGTGTCAACGGAAACGTCTTGTATCCTCTCACGCTCACCGCCAATGGGGCAGCGGGTACCCAGACCATGACGGCCGGGGACCTCACGAATCTCAATGCGGGTAACCTCTATGTCAGCGTCCAAACGGCCACCAATCCGGGTGGCGAGATTCGCGGACAGATTGGCAAGCCCTAGAATACTTCGATGAAGCCGACCCGGCTGCACATGCTCGTTGCCAACGCCACTGCCAGGGGGGTGCCCCTGGTAGTGGTCCCGATCCTCGCGGGATGCTCACTGAGCTCGCCTCGGGGGTTGTCCGTGTTCGATGCTTCCCCCTCCTTGGACACGGGTCAGAACAACGCTGCAGTCGACGCGAGCCTTGACGATTCCATCAACGAGGCGTCAGGTCCCCTCGCACTCGACGCCGAAGGCGCGGTTGTCGATTCTTCCTTTGCCGAGGCGGGCCTGGCCTGCCAGGCAGCCTTTGCCGGTTGTGCGTCGTTCGTGGATGCGACGGCCGCAGCTGCCGACCGAACCGTGCATTTTCAAGACTACAGCTACGATCCGAAATGTCTCATGGTCCGCGTGGGCCAGATCGTGACCTTCTCCGGGGACTTCATCCGCCATCCCCTGACGCCTTCCTGCGGCCCCGAGCTGTTGCTCGAATACCGCGACACGGCCACGGCGGCCTCCTTCGAGATGGACGCCGTCGGCATCTATGGTTACCACTGCCTCGACCATGGAGATCCCCAGGGCGACGCCATGTCCGGCGCCATCCAAGTCGTTCCCTAGCAACCAGTCTCGTATTCCAGCGGCTCATTGCGAATTTTTCGATTTGAGAGAGAATCGCGTCGTCACCCATTCCGATCCCCTGGGGAAGGGATACCATCAGCATTTCGACGCCGCTGAAAATCGCTTGTCTTGCGCTGCCAATCTTCTCCCTCGCGGGCTGCAATCATGGCACGCACACCGGAAAGATGTCGCCGAACGACGCCTCGGAGGTCGGTCAGGGCAAGAGCGACGGCAACACAATGGACAGTGCGCTGGCTGGCGACACCGCAACGGATACTTGGTCGGCGAGGTCGGATGGTGTTTCGGGCGCCGACGCCGTCGAGGTTTCGCCGACCCAACCCGAGACCGCGGCCAGCGAGGCCGATGGCCGGGCCAATCACCGGACGCGGGCATCGCCGTCTACGACGCGATCTCGCCCGATGCCGCGAAAGACATCGACCAGGAAACGGATGATGCGCCCGACGCGACGGTGATGCCATCGCCTGACGACGCCGCGGACACGCCTGCCCTGCTCAAGAAGGACTCCGCCCTGCCGATCTCGGATGCCACGACCCTGGACGATCTGGCCGACGGTTCGTTACCGAGCCCGTTCCAGCTCGCAGTCGCCCCTAACCGGATGCTCGACCTCATCTTCATGATCGACAACTCGCCGTCCATGGCGCTCAAGCAGGCGAAGCTGCAATCGCAGTTTCCCCGACTGCTCGACGCCCTCAAGGATCCCAGCGACGGCAGCTTGCCCGATCTGCGCATCGCCTTGATCGACAGCGACCTCGGCAGCGGCGCCGCCTATTCGAACGGAAGTTGCGGACCCAAAACTCTGTCGGACGGCTCGTCGAGCGCCTATGGCGACTTGGGCAGGTTCCAGACGATCGGCGCGCAAGCCTGTGGCCTGACCGATGCCAGCGCCTTGTGGCTCGAGAACAACAAGGGGCTGGGAGTGAACTACACCGGGGACATCGGTACGGTTTTTTCGTGCCTGGCCACCAACCTGGGCACCCTCGGCTGTGGGCTGGAGCATTCGCTGCAGGCCTTCGAATTCGCCCTGGCCAGTTTCGTGTTCAATCCCTGGGGACTGCTGTCGGTCGCAGCCATCGGCAACGGGATCTATGTCCTGCGATCGCTCAAGGAGTCCGACACCGCACAGAGGATTGCCGCCAAGGCCGAGAAGGCCAGGGTCGGTGCCATGGCCGGCATCGTCCTCGGTGCCATCAGCGGACTGCTCTTCGTCCTATCGTTCCTCACGAAGATCCTAGGCTGACCCCGGCGCAGCGAGGCGCGGCGCGCACACACCGGCCCCCATCCAGCGCGCTGCGCACGCCGGCCGCCCCACTGCGCACGGCACGGCAAGCACAGCGCTAAGCCTCGCTCGTGCTCGCGCCCGCGCCGTCGGGGCTCTTTTCGGTGCCTTCGCCTTTGCCGTGGCGGATCTTCGAGCGGATGTCGTGGCGCAGATCGCGTCCGGGTTTGGGCGCGAGCATCAGGGCGACACCGGCGCCGACCAAGAGGCCGATGCCGAACGTGCCCAGCGTGCCCAGCAGATCGCCTGTGAAAGAGCGCTTGGTCTGTAGCCCGATGAGGCCCAGAAAGTCATCCTTGTCCATGTCTTTCAAGTCTTGCAGCTTCATGTTGATTCTCCTTTTTCGCCAGGTGTTCTCGCCCCGTTTGCGGCGCGTCCCGTCGACCATCCGAATTTTTTCTTCGAGGCGCGGCAGCGCGGCCATCACGCCGACGCGCAGGGCTGCGCCCGCCACCCTTTCCATCATCCGCGTGAAAAGTCCACCGCCCAGGATGAAACCGGCAGCCATGGCGCCGGCCATCATCCCATACGGATTGCGGTCCACGCGGCCCTCGATGTCCAAGATATCCTTCACGAGATCGACAAGACTGCTCTCGGCTGCTTGCATGGTGGTCACCTACCTCCCCGGCGGGCGATGCGCGCGAAGAGGTATCCAATCCCCAAGGCGCCCATCAGACAGGCCGCGGGGTGCGCCTTGATGAACCCCTTGGCCCGGTCGTTGAGCGACACGATTCGCTCCTTCAATTCTTGGATGCGCGGGCGCAAGCCATCGTCACCCTCACCGTGTCGTTCTTGATCCTCGATAACCGTCGTATCCATGTCGAGCCTCCTTGATGTCTTTTCGCTCAACCACCCCTGGGGCGGAATTGGGGACGCCAGCCGCCCAGCAAGGCGCCAACGCCGAACGCCAAGGCCACGGCCAACAGCGGTCGTCGGCGAACCCACTCGCGCCAATCGAGCGTACGCGATATCTCGCTCTGCAGCGCCGCAACCGACGAGGCGACCGCCTCGCGCGTGCGCGCGATCTCGGCCTCGGTGCGCAAGATCTCGGGATCGCGAACGCCATGGTCGTCGTTCTTGGCCGCGGTCATGGATTGGCCCCCGTGCGTGGACTGGCCTCCGTGCGAGCGGGCATCGGTACGGACGTCGGTTCCGAGGTGGTGCCGAGCCCGAGCGGCGCCAGGCTTTGGTTCATTTCGTCGGCCGTGGCATTCATGAGGTGCAGTCGGCGCAAGCGAGACATGGCGATGAGAATGCCCACGCCAGCCCCCGCTATGTGGACCGCGCCGATGACGAGCAGGGGAATGCCGACCGCTGTGCCGTCGCCAAGAACGAACGCAAGGCCGGCCATGGTCAAGCCGTAGCCCACGGTCACCAGCGCGGCCAGCACCGCGATGAGACCGGCCTGCCGCCCCATGACGCGCAAGTCGGCCTTGATTTCCAAACGAGCGAGTCGCAAGTGCTGGACGGTGAGCCGCCCTAGGGCATCCGCGGTCTCACGCACGAGCCCTACCACCCCGTCAACCTTGTCTCGCTCGCCATTCTTCATGCTCGTAAGCCAAGTGTACGACTGTCGGTGAATTCGACCAGGTAGAAAAGTCGTCCGGCAAGGCATCGACGGGCCTCGCAAGTTGGATTAGGGTGAGGCTCACGCAAGACTTCCACTCATGCACGCCGTACGTCCGCAGCGAGGATAGGGATCCGACGCATGTTGGTCTCCATCATCACGCCCTTCTTCAATGAAGAGCGGACCCTGGGCGTGCAGCTGGAGCGGGTCGCGGAGGCCCCGCTGCCGCCGGGGATGACCCGCGAGCTCGTGCTGGTCGACGACGGCTCGCGCGACGGATCGAACCGGATCGCCGCCGGCTTCGTCAGCCGAAATCCCGATATCTCCCGACTCATCACCCTGCCCCACAACCGGGGCAAGGGGGCGGCCGTGCGCAGGGGCCTGGCGACAGCGCCGGGGGACATCGTCGTGATCCAAGATGCGGATCAGGAATGGGATCCGACCGATTACGCGCGCTTGCTTGCGCCTTATGCCGATCCCGCGGTGTCGGTCGTGTTCGGGTCGCGCTTGCTCGGCCACGACGCCCGCTGCATCTACTACCACTACTATCTCGGCGGACGCACGCTCAGCGCCTGGACCAACCTGCTCTTCGGCAGCCACGTCACAGACGAGCCCACCGGAATGAAGTCCTTTCGTCGCAGCGCACTTGACGGCATCGTCCTCGGCGCCGAAGGGTTCGATTTCGATCCCGAGCTCGTGGCCCGTCTGCTGCAAGCGGGCCACACCATCCACGAGATCCCGGTGCGCTACCAGCCGCGAACCTTCAAGGAAGGCAAGAAGGTCAGACCCATCGATGGTTTGCGCGCACTGTGGGTCCTGCTGCGGATTCGCTTGCAAGGCAAGCAGAGGCGCGCATGACTTCGCCCGGTGCGCCCGCGAACGCTCGGCGGAGGTGGCGGCTGGCCGTGCTTCTGTCTTTGCTGGCGCTGACGTTTCTTCTCGGCTGTTTTCCCATGGCGGACTTCGACGTGTGGTGGCACCTACGTACCGGGCAGCTCATCCTCGAGCGCGGCGAGATCCCGCACACCGACTGGTTCACGTACACCAATGCGACCCGGACGTGGATCGATATCTACTGGCTGTTCCAGGTCGGACTTGCCCTGCTCTATCGAATGGGCGGCGCAACCGCGCTGGTCTTGCTCAAGGCCGCGTGCGGAACCGCCGTCGTCGCGCTCTCGCTGGCGGCGCGGCGGCGTGGCGGCAAGACTTGGCCCATCGTCATCGCCTGGCTGCCCGGGGTCGTAATGTTCACGGGGCGGCTGTGCGAAAGGCCCGAGCTCTTTTCGCTGCTCTTTCTCGCCGGGTTTCTCGCCGTGCTCGGCCGTGCCGGCGAGCGACCGCGCTGGTTGTGGCTTCTGCCGGCGATTCAAATCTTGTGGGTCAATTGCCACGGCTTCTTCGTGCTTGGCCCCATGGTCCTTTCGGCCTACGTCGCTGAGTCGTTGGCCTACCGCCGGTGGCCGCTGGCGGTAGCACCTGCGCGGCCGCCGCTTGGGCAGGTTCTTCTCGTCGGCGGCGCGACGCTGCTGGCGTGCTTGGTGAATCCTTACGGTACGAAGGCCGTCACGCTGCCTCTCGAGCAGTTTCACAAGCTGGGCAGCACCGGCATCTATCGGGCGAATATTGGCGAGCTCAAGACCATCGGCGACTTCGTGGCCATCGCGGGCATCGACAATCCCTACCTTCTCGCCTACTTCGCCGTGCTCGGTCTAGGAGTCCTCAGTTTCGTCCTGCAGGGGCGCCGAGCGCGGCCAAGCCTCTTTCGGTTGCTCCTCTTCTCTGCCGCCGCCTACCTGGGATGGCAGGCCACGCGCAACAGCGCCCTATTCGCCCTGGTCGCCGCTTTCGTGATGACGTGGAACTTCGACGAGGTCTCTGCTTCCAATCCGGCGAAACCGGCCGTGAAATCATCGAAGAGAGCTCGTCGTGCCGGTGCCGGTGCTCCGGCCAAACGCAACCTCGAGCCGCTTCTGCTCGCCGCCATCGTCCTGCTCGGCATCGCGACCGCCTCGGGCGGACTCTACGCCTGGGCCGGCGAGGGTCGGACGATCGGCTTCGGCGAACGCAAGCAATGGTACGCGCACGACGCCTGCGCGTTCCTGGCGCGCCCCGATCTGCCCGAGCGCATCGTGGCCTTCAACATCAGTCAAGCGGCGGTTTGCATCGCCCACACCGCGCCGGCGCACAAAGAGCTCATGGATCCGCGCCTGGAATTGAGCTCGCAAGAGACCTTCGAACGTTACCTCGACGGCCTCCGCAAGCTCTGGCGTGGCCAGCCCGGCTGGGAGGCAGCGCTCGGCATCGACTACGCCCGCCCCGACGAGATCCCCGCCATCCTCATCCAGCGCGGCGTCCTCGCCCGCGCCGCCGACATCTTGGCCAAAGATCCGCGCTGGCGCCGCGTGTACGCGGACAGGGTTGCCGTGGTGTTCGTGACCAAGCAGCTCGCCGAGGCGCACGGATTGCCGGTGACGGAGTAACGCCCGCAGCCATCAACGGGCAGCATTTCCACTCCGTGGTACTCTGGGATGGCCACTTCGTGGCAGAACGACGGCCACATTGAGTCATAGACCCAAACGCGCACGACACCCCTCTTCCGCCCGGCAAGGGCACAGCGCCTGGCCGGCCGACATCTGGCCCAAGCTGGAAGCCTACAACCAGCTCGACGCCCAGGCGCGAGGCGACTGGCTGGTGCAGCAAGGGCTGCCCACCAGCGACCCTGAGCTGGTTCGCGTCGTTACCAAGAGCCACTTCGTCATCCCGGGCAAGACTCGGCACCGTTGTGTGCAGTGCGGAGAGTGTTGCAGGTACGCGCGCAAGACCGCGACCTTCACCTACGATCCATGCCCGTTTCTCGACGAGCACAACCGGTGCGCCAAGCACGACAACCGCTACATCGTGTGCAAGTGGTTCCCGTTCTGGCTGTTCGACGGAGGCGCGTGGGGGCCGCTGTTGACCATCAAGCCCTACTGTACCGGCTACGGCCAAGGCGATCTCGTCGACTACGCCGGCACCATCGAGCGCCTGGCCGAGCTGAGCCGGCAACAGCAGGACGACGCGGACGGGGCGTTCGTGATCCACGAGCTCGTATACCTGCCCACGCGCCATGAATGGGCGTTCCCGACCCGTGCCAACGTCGACAGCTTGCTCAAGCTCATGTCCCAGGCCGCCGTCGACTCGTCGGCCGAGAAGCAAGCTCAGCGCGCCGAAGAGCGCATCGGCCAGTTGCACTACGCGCACCACTATACCTCCGGCCTGCTCGGCGGCCTCGGCGAGCCGCAGGCGACCGTCACCGAGCAAGGAATCATCACCGACCTCAACGAGGCCTTCTGCGACCTGGTGGGCCACCGCCGGGCCGACCTCATTCGCCGCAACCTGGCGGACCTCTTCGCCAACCCGCAGGCATTGGCCGCCGACCTGGGGCATTGCTTTTCACAAGGCAAGAGCACCGCGGTGCCGCGCAAGTTGCACCGCGAGGGCGCCGAAGCGGTGCCCGTGGTCTTCAACGCCATGGTGTTTCGCGATCGAAGCGACGGCCTCGTGCACGAGGCTATCGTGTGCATCAACCGCGTCTCGGTGGCGATCTTCGGCGAGCTCGCGCGCTCGAAGACCTACGCGCGAGGATTGCTCGAAGCGAGCTTGGATGCGTTGCTGGTGATCGACCTTGCCGGCGCCGTCAGCGATGTCAACCAGGCTCTCGTCGAGCTCAGCGGAAGGTCCCGCGAACAGCTGCTGCGGGCCAAGTTCCAAGATTTCTTCGCGGATCCCGCGCGCGCGGCCCAAGGTTTGGCCGAGACCCTGGCCACGGGGCAGGTCCGCAACTACGAGCTCGATTGGGTCGCGGCCGACGGATCGTCGATCCCGGTTTCATTCAATGCCACCGTCTACCGCGACGCGGACGACGTCGTGCAAGGTGTGTTCGCCGCGGCTCGCGACATCCGCGAAACTCGCCGGCTCATTCGCGAGCTCGAGCAGGCCCACGCCTACGCCCGCGGTCTCATCGAGAGCGGGCTCGACCTCATGGTGACCATCAGCCGCGACGGCATCGTTACGGACGTCAACCACGCTGCCGAGAAGCTCACCGGGGTTGCGCGTGAGCACCTGGTCGGAACCCGCTTCGAGACCTACTTCACAGACACCGACCGCGCCCGTGCCGGGGTAGCCGCCACCTTTGCCAGTGGCCAAGTCAGGGACTATCGTCTGGACCTGGTTTCCAGCTCCGGCGCACACATTCCCGTCTCGTTCAATGCCACACCCTACCGCGGCCCGAACGGCGCCATCCAAGGGGTCTTCGCCGTGGCCCGAGATCTGAGCGCGCAGCACTGAAGCTAGCGCTTCCTACTTCGCGCAGCGAAATCCCAGAAACTGCGCTCGGCTCGATGGATCCAGTCGGAAGCGGTTGGTGGTGCGCTCGGTGCGGGCGTCCATCCCGCCCCAGCTCCCGCCGCGCAGGACGCGCTTGGGTTCCGAGGTGCGGCCGTCGTAGGTCGCGTACGGGGACGACGTCCACTCCCACACGTTGCCAGCGAGATCGAGAACGCCGTGTTTGGAGGCACCGGCCGGAAAGCTGCCGACCGGGGCGGTCTCGGGCCAGCCGTCGCTCGCGGGATACATCGGGTTACCGCCGGGGAATCGCTGCGCGACCAGGTTCTTCGTACACTCGGGGCCGCAGGCATTGAGGCGGGTCGGGTCGGGCTCGGCGTTGCCCCAGGGAAACTTCCGACCTTCGGCACCGGCCCGCGCGGCGTACTCCCACTCCTCCTCCGTGGGCAGGCGCTTGCCCGCCCAGGCGCAAAAGACCTTCGCCTGCTCGTAGTCCACGCAATTGACGGGATGGTTTTCCCTGCCCTCGGGGTGGTGCCAATTGCAGAACACGCGGTAGTTGCCGCGCTCGGCCTTGTAGGGCTCCGGTTCGCTGCACCTTCCAGCGCGCACACAGGCGACGTAGGCCCCCACCGTCACCTCGGTGCGGTCGAACCGGAAAGTCGCGACGGTCACTTGGTGAACCGGTTTCTCGTTCGCGTTGGCCTCGGCTGCGTCGCTGCCCATGGCGAAGGATCCGCCTGGGACTTCCACCATGGCGCTTGCCGTTCGGCCGCTACGCGCGCAGGTCGCCGCACACGCGGCGCAGGCTAGCGCCGCAGGAAGGAGCAGGCGCGCGAATCGCATCGACCAACGATAGCACAGGGGCGACACACCTCGACGATCAGGGTCAGGGGTGACGAGGGTCACGTCACGATCCCTTGCGCTTCCGTGCGCTTGATGCACCTCGCAGGTACGAGTTGACGGAAGGCACGAGATGGAATAGTCCCTGGACATGAGTCCTTCGCCTGAAGAGGTGGCAGGCGATGCGAAAGTCGCCTCAGCAGACACGTCGTCCACATCGGCGCCAACCGGCACGGAACCGCCGCCGGCTCCGGAAGCCCCGCCCCCAGTCCCCGAGGTCAAGCTGGATCCCCCCAGGAACCTTCTGCTCTATACGGTGTTCGGCTTCCTGTGCATGGGGGTCGCGCTCTGGTTGGTCCTGGCCTGGACCGGCTACAAGGAGAAGTACTCGCAACAGACCGAGGGCTGGCACCTCGGCTCGACCAAGATGATCGAGGTGACGCTGGTTCGCGAGGACAAGAAGAACCTGGCCTGCGCGTCGGACAAGTCCTTTGGCCCGGTCCACTGCGGCTACCACGCCAACAGCCAGCCGTGGGCGAGCCCGGATACCGATCCGAACGTGCTGCAGCCCTTCAACACCGTGAAGAACGAGCTGTTTCTGGCCGCGGGGCTGTGGGAGGCGCCTATCCTGCAAGGATCCCTGCCCACGCAGCGATTCACCGTGGTGTGCAACTACCATGTGGTCGGGGTGCTCAGGACCGTTTCCTTGCGTTGGTCGGCCACGGGCAACTTCAGCCCCGTCGATCAAAGCGTCGCGGTCGGCAACCTCACGGACTGCGTAATTCCCCAATGAAGCTTGCCGCCGCCCAAGGAATCGGGGAGATCTTGCGCGGCAAGGTCGCGCAACTGCGCCAGACCTGGCAGGCCATGTCGGTGGCAGAGCGCTGGGTCACCGGATTCTTGGCCGCGATGATCGTGGGCGGGGTGGTGATTCGGATTCAGGGCGTTCCCTGGCCGACGTGGTTCACCTTCGACGAAGAGCCCTTCGTCAAGAACGCCCACAACTACGCGCTTTCCATCGCCGACAACAACGACCACCCGCCCTTGGGCAAGATGCTGATCGCCGTGGGCATGCTGATCTTCGGCTACAACTCCCTGGGCTGGCGCTTCGTGCCGCTGTTGTTCGGGTTGCAGACGGTGTTCTTGGCCTACTGGCTTGGCCGGACGCTGTTTGGCGACAAGCGCGCAGGTTGGATGGCCGCGGCGTTCGTAGCGGCGGACGGCTTCTTCATCTCCTACTCCCGCTCGGGTCTGCTCGACGGGATGATGATCTCGTTCATGCTGTGGGGGATGGTGGCTGCGCTGGGTGCGCGCACCTGGAAGGGCGTGGTCGCCTCGGCCATCCTGATTGGGTTTTCCACCTCCGTGAAATGGAGTGGCGTCATGACCGCCATTCCCGCTGCCGTGGCCATCCTGCTGGTGCGTCGGGTTTCTATCTTCTCGGTCCTGTGGCTGGGCTTGGTCCCCATCGTGCACACCCTCATCTGGATGGGCGCGCTCCGTCTCACCGGCAAGCCCAGCGATCCGATCTCGACCTGGAAGGTCATCATCGGCCTGTACAAGCATCATCTCGATCTCGGGCACTACCACAACGATCTGACCTCGCCGTGGTACGGCTGGCCCATCCTCATGCACCCCATCGTGATCAAGCTGTCCACCTCGGGGTTGAAGTCGCGCTACTCGTCCAGCGTCGGCAATCTCGTCTTCTGGGCCACGTCCACGCTGCTGGTGGTGGCGTTTCCCATCACCACGCTGGTCATCGCCATTCGCTCGCGCTTCAAGCGCTACTGGCTGGGCTTTCTCGGCGCGGACACCACGCGCGGTGCCCTGCTCATGATGCTCGGATGGTTCTCCTTCATGGCGCCCTGGCTCGCGACCCGCGGCACGCGGGGCAACTACACCTTCAGCCACTACTACCTGCCCTGCTACGCCTTCCTGCTGGTCATGCTGGCCGGCTTCGCCGCGCACCTCGAGAAGAAGCACGGAAGATGGATTGTCGGCTACATCGGTCTTGCGCTCGCCGTGTCCATCTTCTACGCGCCGGTGTGGGGCGAGTTTTCCATCAGCACCGCGGCCGCCAATCACCGTCTGTGGTTCGTGACCTGGCGGCCGTAACAACCGGCCACGCCCGCGACCTTCTGCGGCTATCGCGGCCTAGCCTGGCAGGCCCGGCATGGGAGGTGTATAGAATGTGTATGAAACGCACCAACGTCGTTCTCGACACGCGAATGCTCGCTCGGGCGAAGAAGCTCACGGGGGGGCGAACCACCCGCGACATTCTCGCACGCGCGCTGGAGGAATTGGTCAACCGCGAAGAACAACGGCGTCTGGCAGTCGAGCTTCGCGGATCAGGCTGGAGCGGAAATCTCGCCGAGATGCGAAAAGCACGCTAGAGCGACCGTGCCATGCTTGTCGATAGCTCAGCGTGGATCGCGTGGTTGCGCGCAACCGGCACGCCTTCCGATCGTATTTTGTCCCTCGCCTTCGAACGCGGGGATCCCGTGTTCGTCACGGGCGTGATCGTTCAGGAGGTCATGCAGGGTGCTCGCGGCGACAAGCATGCAACCGAGTTGCAGCGACTTCTGGCCACATGCCAACACGTCGAGCCGGTCTTTCCGGAAACCTACGAACATGCCGCCGACCTCTTTCGGCGCTGCCGATCCAAAGGACGCTCCGTGCGCGGGACCGTCGACTGTCTCATCGCGGCCATCGCGATTGAGCGCGACATGGAAGTCTTGGAGCACGATCGTGATTTCGAGACCCTGAGCGCTCTCTGCGGCCTGCGGTTGCTGCGCAAAGGTTGATGGTTAGAACTGCACCCCGGTGTCGAGGAACCAGTTCTCGCTCTGGCTCGAGTCGGTGGGCGCCCAGGCTTTGATGACGTTCGGGGCAAGCACGGCGCGGCCAGATCCGTCGCTGATGCGCAGGGTGACCGGCAGGTCGAAGGGACCATAGCCCTGCGGCAGGGCCCACGTGCCGAAGCGCTCCTGTGGGCGGGACAGGCTGTAGTTGCCGTCGCGCTGGAGCGCCACCCAGTCCCCGGAGGGAAGCTGCGCCTCGACCTTGGCCGCCGAGCCCAAGCCTGCCATGTTCACCACGGTCAGCGCGAAGTAGTAGGCACCGGCGTTCGGGCGCAGCCAGATGTACATGTTGCCCACCACCGGGCAGGGCACGCGCTTGTACTTGGTCGGGATCACCCCGTCGCTGATGGTGCCGTTGGGGTCGCCGGTCTGCAGTCGCGCCATGGCGATGTCCGAGAGATCGAGGTGGATGCTTTCGTTGGGCAGGGGATCGTGGTCGACGGGCGGTGGCGGCGGCGACGGCGGAAGCTGACACCCGTACTTGAAGACGCCCTCGACCTCGCCACAGTGGTCGCGCCCCGAGCCGCAGCACCACTTGGAATTGGCCGAGCACGGACACGAGTCCGCCACCTGCAGCACGATGGGCGGCGTGTAGCCGCTTGCGCCGGACTGGTACTCGCTGCCATCGTCCTGGGTACGCTCGAGCTCGAAGCACTCGCCGCAGGAGAGATAGTTGTCGAGGTCGCCGGGCAGGCTGGACCAGAACTGCGTGTAGTAGTTGCCCTGCGGGGCCGCGAAATTCCCGCGCAGGGTGACGTTGCCGGGATCCTTGCACAGGTCGGGATAGGCCTTGCAGAAGGTATCGCACTGCGCTTGCAGGGTCGTGTTGGCGAGCTTCATGGACGTAGAGCAGATGCCGTACAGGCCGAAGGCGCAGGCGCCCGTGGGGGCCGTTCCGAAGTGGGTCGAGCGCGAGTAATGCCAGTCTTCATTGTCGCTGACCGAGTGCACCTCCGGCCATTGCCCCGAGGTGCACGCCTTGGCGTTGACCACCTCGCACTGAGCAGAGCCGGGGCCGCCGCACTTGTCGCAGCTCTCGGACTTGTTGTCGTTGCTGCAGTACTGGGCGCAGCACACCCCGTTGGTCAACGCCCAAGCCCCGCACGAGTCCGGGCTGGCGTCGGGACGCGGGGCTTGTGTGCGTACGTCGGTCGTGGAGGTGCCGTCGGCGGCATCGCCCCCAGCCCCAAGTGGTGCATCGACAGCGCCATCGCGGTTCGAGGTGGTCGAGGACGAGCCGCCCGAACCTCCGCCGGACGTCGAGCCGCCCATGAACGAGACACCACCCGAGCCTTGCGAGCCGCCCGACAACGACGAGCCACCCGCGCCCTGCGCGCCTCCATGTGACGTCGAGCCACCCGTCGTTTGCACGCCTCCGGCTCCTGACGTACCGCCGCCGGATTGCGCGCCGCCATTTCCCTGCGTGCCTCCCGAGGCAGGGGGCTTCTGCGAGCTTGCGACGCAGCTTGCCGCCACGACCCCGCACAGGATCGCCAGCGACACGGCCCCTGGCGAGGAAACACGGATGCAACGGGTGAGCCCGCTTCTCTTCATGTCGCCAGTTTACTCCTCCCGCAGTGTCCGATTGCTCGGACAAATCGCCCTACCGACAGGCCGATCCATGTTGTAGGACAACCTGTCGACAATGATTTGATGCGTTCCACCCAATACGATTGGAGTTTCTGTCATGCCTCTGATTCCCCTTCGTCCCCTTCTCGACCACGCAGCAAAGAACGGCTACGGCGTCGCCGCTCTCAACGTCAACAACATGGAGCAGATCCAGGCCATCATGGAGGCCGCGCGGGCCACCAAGAGCCCGGTCATCGTGCAGGCCTCGCGTGGGGCGCGCAAGTACACCAACGACAACTTCCTGCGCCACCTGATGCTGGCCGCAGCCGAGCTCTACCCCGAGCTGCCCATCGTCATGCACCAGGACCACGGCAACTCCATCGACACCTGCGTAAGCGCCATCCGCTACGGCTTCACCAGCGTCATGATGGACGGCTCGCTGGAGGAAGACGGCAAGACCCCGTCGAGCTACGAGTACAACGTGGCCGTGACCCGCGAGGTGGTCAACGTCGCGCATCGATTCGGCGTGTCGGTGGAAGGCGAGCTCGGCTGCCTGGGCTCGCTCGAGAGCGGCATGGGCGAGAAAGAAGACGGACATGGCGCCGAGGGCAAGATGTCGCTGGCCCAGCTTTTGACGGATCCCGATCAAGCGGTCGACTTCGTCCAGCGCACCGGCCTCGACGCCTTGGCCGTCGCGGTCGGTACCAGCCACGGTGCCTACAAGTTCTCGCGCAAGCCGACCGGCGATGTGCTGGCCATGAAGCGCATCGAGGAGATCCACACCAAGCTGCCCAACTGCCACTTGGTCATGCACGGCTCCAGCTCGGTACCGGCAGAGCTTTGCGCCATCATCAACAAGCACGGCGGCGCCATGAAGGAAACCTACGGCGTGCCCGTCGAGGAGATCCAGCGCGGCATCCGCGCCGGCGTGCGCAAGATCAACGTCGACACCGACAACCGCCTGGCCATCACGGGCGCGATTCGCAAGGCCTTCGTCGAGAAGCCGGCCGAGTTCGACCCGCGCTACTACCTGACCCCGGCCCGCGCTGCGATGCAGAAGGTGTGCGAGGAGCGCATGAAGCAGTTCGGGCAAGCCGGTCAGGCCCCGAACGTGCCGGTCATCACGCTCGAGGAGATGGCGAAAGGCTATCTCGGGGGCAAGTTCGGCGCGAACGCCAAGCCCGACGAGCGATCGGCCCAGCTCAAAAACTGAGGCGGACGGCACCAGCCGCGAGCGCGGGGAGAAGCTGCCTTTCCCCGCGCTTTTTTGCACAATGACATGGAGCCCCGCGCTCAAACTGACGATAGCAGAGCGTGCGGGAGCTCCCGAAACCGGCGTGTCACAGGCAGGGCGGGGATCGCTGGGATTTCCCATCCGTTCTGGCTATGGTGTCCTATTCCTGCCCGTCCCCCTGCCATCTACCGTTTCCCGGAGGTTCCATGCGCTCGGTTGTACTCGTTCTCGCTCTCGTCGCTGCCGCGACGTCCTGTGCCGCTTCCCCCACATCGTCCGGCAGCGGGGGCTCGGGCAACGGCGGTACCACTGCAAAGGGCGGTACCACTGCAAAGGGCGGCACCACCGGCACGGGCGGCAAGACCGGCAGCGGCGGCGCCACGAGCAAGGGCGGCACCACCGGCAGCGGGGGCACCTCGGCATCGACGGGCCCCGTGGACTGCACGGATACCGCGAACTATACGAGCTCGGTGACCGGCCAGTATGGCGCCACCACGATCACGGCCAGTAACAACTCTAGCAAGTCCTACTACATGCAGGCCAATTGGTGGGGCAGCCCCTACAACAATCAGTCCGAGGCCGTGCAAGACTTGGGCTTCACCATCGCCAATCCCAACAACAGCGTCGCCACGAGCAATCCCAGCAACCCGCTGGGCTTCCCATCGATTTTCATCGGCACCTACGGCAGCAAGAGGACGACTGGCAGCAACCTGCCCAAGGCCGTCTCCAGCCTCACCAGCGTCCCGACCATCTTCTCGACCAACGTCGACACCATGGGCGCGGCCGGGTACAACGCCACCTACGACGTGTGGTTCACCGCCAACAGCAACGTGGTCAGCGGCTCGAGCCCCGGTGCCGGCGGAGCCTACCTCATGGTCTGGCTGTTCAAGCCGACCGATAAGCAGCCGCGCGGAACCGTCGTGGCCAACGGCAGCGTGGTCTCCGGGGTCAAGGGCGGCTGGGACGTCTGGTACGACCCCAGCACCAACAACATGCCGTGCGTTTCCTACGTGAGCAGCAGCAAGATCGCCTCCTTGGAATTCGACCTCAACGACTTCATCCAGGACGCAATCCAGAGCAATTGGGGCGTCACCAGCAGCCAGTACCTGAGCATCGTCTTCGCCGGCTTCGAGGTCTGGCAAGGCGGCGACGGCCTGCAGATGAAGCAGTTCTGCGCCAACGTCAAGTAGGCGCCAGCGCACCCGATTCGACTTCACTGGTAGCATTTTGCATGTAATAATGACCGGATGATAGACAGATTGCTCGGGCGGGTACTGGCGCGCTCCCCAAAGAGCGTCCTCCTGCTTGGCCCACGGCAAACCGGCAAATCCACGCTTGTCTTGGACCTGCGGCCCGAGATGGTGGTCAATCTGGCGCGCGAGACCGAGCTCCTTGCCTTTGCTGCCAATGCCGGCGAGCTGGAGGAACGGATTCGGGCTCAGGCGCCGGGCACGGTCCTTATCGACGAAGTGCAGCGCTTGCCAAGTCTGCTCAACACCGTCCAGGCTTTGATCGACGATGCCAAGCGGGTAAAGAAGCCGCTGAAATTCTTCCTTACGGGATCCAGCGCTCGCAAGCTGCGACGAGGGCAGGCCAACCTCTTGCCCGGCCGGGTCCTTTGTTACCGACTGGGTCCGTTGACGAGCACGGAAATTGGGCCCGATTTCGATGTGCGCAAGGCGCTGGAGATCGGCACCCTGCCCGAGCCCTATCTCGAGCCCGACCGATCCACGGCGGAAAAGCTTCTTGCCAGCTACGCCGGGACCTATCTGCGGGAAGAGATCCAGGCTGAAGCGCTATCGCGCAATCTCGAGGGATTCTCACGTTTTCTCCACGTGGCTGCGGCATGCTCAGGCCAATTTTTGGACTTCTCCAAACTATCCCAACGAGCGCGGCTATCCAGGACGGGCACGGTCCGCTATTTCGAGGCGTTGGAGGACACGCTGCTTGTGCATCGGCTGGCGCCGTTTTCGGAAGCCAGGGCTGCCGACATGGTCAAGCACCCGCGCTACTATTTCTTCGATCCTGGCGTGCTCAACGGATTGCTCGGCTCCTTCACGGCTTCCGCGGATCGCATGGGCAACTTATTCGAGCACCTGGTGGCAAGCCAACTCTGGGCCACCGCCGCGGCCCACGATAGGGATCTGGCGCTCCATACCTTTCGCACCCGCGGTGGTCTCGAGGTCGATTTCATCGCCCGCTTCCACCATACGCTTTGGGCCATCGAGGCCAAGGCCACGGAAAGGGTGACAGATCAGGATGCGACGCCGCTGCTGGCTGCCAAGACCTACCTACCCAACAATGCGCATATGGCAATCGTCATTCCGGCGGGCCCTCGGCGGCGCTTGGCCAGTGGCGTGGAGGTTCTGTCTTTGGCGGACCTATTGTCGACCATCGCGGCGGCCTGAGCCTGTTGCCGTCTTCGATGATGCCGAACCCCGAGAAGCATGAAATGTGTTCGGCTGGCGTTCACCCTGGGCCAAGCCAGGCCTGGTGCGTATACTTCCTGTATGGCCGACGGAGCGAGAAAGGTTGCCACCTACGATGACGTGCTTGCCACGCCCCCGCACATGGTGGCGGAGATCGTAGATGGCGATCTGGTCCTCTCGCCAAGGCCGGCCTCTTCTCATGGAGCTGCCGCCAGCACCTTGGGCGAGGAGCTTGGGCCACCCTTCAAGCGAGGACGCGGCGGCCCCGGCGGCTGGATTATCGTCGACGAACCCGAGCTGCATCTCGCAGGCAATGTCGTGGTGCCCGATCTCGCGGGCTGGCGGCGAGAGCGCATGGCACTCTTGCCGGACGCGCCCTTCCTGACCCTGGCCCCGGACTGGATTTGCGAGGTTCTGTCGCCCGGTTCGGCGCGCTTCGATCGCAAGAAGAAGATGCCCATCTACGGGCACGAGGGCGTGCGCAATGCCTGGCTGGTCGATCCGGTGGAACGAACTCTGGAAGCCTATCGTCTGGTCGACGCGCACTGGTCCCTCCTGGCCACGTATTCCGACGACGAGCACGTGCGGGCCGAGCCCTTCGATGCCATCGAGCTCGAGCTCGGTCTGCTATGGGCCGACGTCGAGCCAGCAGCGGCGAAGTAACGCTCCAATCGCTATCTTGGGTAGCAAAGGGCGGGCCCGCGAGCACGACAGGAACTATGACTATAGTCAGTGGATCGGGAGCTGATTGCCTGCCCCGGTCTGAAGACGGTCTGACGGTCTTCATCAGTCTAAAAGCGTCCGTGGCACGAGACTCCGGCGAGCGCCGGCACGCAGGAGAATCCGATCCCCGCCTGCTCGGGCAACTTCGCCTTGGGTGAATCGGTCAACCAGAACGTGACAGCCGCCCCTGTGGCGAGAGCCGCAGCGCCGTAGCCCACGAAGGCCAGGGTCTGCGCCGTGTCGGCCGAGCTCGCCAGGCTCTTGCAACCGCTGGGGTCGGTGGTGCAGTCCTTCTTGTTGTAGTCGCTGTTCTTGCCGTAGTAGGTGACGTGCTCGATGACGCCGAAGCCAAGGAAGGCCACGGCAGCGCCAGCGGCGATCCACTTGGCCGTGTGTTGCCACGGGTGCTCGAGGTCGGCGCCTGCGGGCTGTGGCGCACTGGTCAAGATCGCTGCCTGAGGCGCAGGCGTCGGCGATGCGGCATACGAGCCAGTCGAGACGGCAGCCGGGGGAGGCTGGTAGGTCGCCGCGGACTGGGCTGCCGGTTCCGGCAACGTCGGGCTGCGAGACTGGCCCTTCTCCGCCGCAGCTTCGCAATCCGCGATGTGCTTATCGACCTCGGCCTTGTCCTTGCTGTTGAGATTGGGTGCCTTGCGCAGGTATTCCCTGAACCGCTCGGCCGCCTCCACATAGCGAACGTTTTGCTCGTAGCAACGGCCCTGGTTGTAGAGAAACGTCGGGTCGTTGGTTTCCACGAACAGGTCCGCCAAAATGCCTACGCCCTTGAGGTAGTCGCCGGAAAGGCAGGCCTTCTTGGCTAGGCGCTCCTTCGATTGAGCCTTGGCAAAAGCGGACTGCTCCGCCACCAAGCTGGCGAAGAGCAACGTAGACACCATCCATGAACGCATGCTCGACCTTTCCGAATCGGTCCAAGTTTTGCCTGACAGGGTACCACCGGTGCCCCGGAGCGCGAAATGTGTTTGGATCGCTCCTGGCAGCAAGGACCTACTTACCCGACCGCGCCTGTTTGGCGATCGTCATCCCCAAGAGGATGCTTTTGCTGCCGAGCCGGAAGTGGTGCTGGCCGGACGACGACGGACTTGCCCCCAAGGCGTTTCTGGACGATGACTGCGCGCCGAGCCAACAACGCCGAGCCAACAACCTTGACTGAGGCTTGCCGAGAAGACTGAAATGCATCAGCATCGGCGTCGCTGCTTGGATCATCCGTCCAAAATCTGCCTAGCCTGCTCAAGGTGAAGGAAACCCGCATGATGCTCAGAAATCCTCTCTTGCCAATTGTGCTCGTACTTCTGGCTGCACCAGGTTGCCTGGACCGCAAGAGCCTCCAGGTTGATGGGTCGGTGTCTGGTGGAGAGGGCGGCTCAAGTGACAGACCTGGTATTTCGAGCCTCGACGCGGGTGACGGCGCTGCGGGGCTGGCCGTCGACGCGACTCTTGACGTAGCCGCCGTTGAAATGGGCGGCGTCATCGACGCCTCGCCCGCGGATTCGAGGACACCGCAGGAGGCCGGCCCTGACTTACTGGCCGCGGATACGTCCACCCCGGACGCGCCGACGGATCTCCCGCAGTCAGATGTCCCGGTAGTCGTCCCGCCCCCAGACGCTCCATCCGAGATCTCAGGCGATGCCCCAGACGTTGGCGGAACATGCCCGACGGGACAGAAGGCCTGCACTGGTAGCAGCGGGAGCATCTGCGTTGCACCTTCTGCCTGCTGCGTGAACGCCGACTGTCCTGGCGCTTGCCAGTTTTGCGACACCAGCCATACGTGTAGTGCGGTGGTCAGCCAAGACGACCCCAATGGCCGCTGCGCTGGCACGTGCGACGCCACGGGAGGATGCAAGAGCAAGAGGGGCCAGACTTGCCAGACCGTAACCGCCGGCTGCGCAAGCGGCACTACCTGCTCGCCCGACGGGTATTGCTGTGATACGGCCTGCACGGGCTCGTGCCAAGCCTGTGACATTGCTGGTTACCTCGGCACGTGCACGCCCGTTGCTTCCGGAAATCCACATGGGAACCGAGCATCCTGCGGCACCGATGCCACCTGCGGCGGGACGTGTGAAGGCAAGGCGGATGGGACCTGTTCGTATCCGACGAAGAACTGTGGTACAGGACCAACCTGCTCAGGGAGTAGCTCGATCGGCCAGGCCGTCTGCTCAGGCGGATCCTGCGTCACACCCGCGGCAACGGCGTGCACCGGGGGATTCGCCTGCCTCGGTACCGCGTGCAAGGCCAGTTGTGCCGCAGATGGCGACTGTGTGACAGGCTATTTCTGCCAAGAAAGCAAATGCCACTTAGCCGCGACGCAGGTAACTGTCGGTGGCACGTTCGCATGCGCGCTCATCTCTGATGGCTCGGTAGAATGTTGGGGCCGGAACGATTTTGGCGCCCTTGGACCGGCCGGGCCAACATCCAGCTCTGTCATCCCCACCAGCAACGTGCCAATCAAGCTGACCGGCCTCGGCAGCGCGAAGGTCATTAGCGCCGGTGCCGGACACGTCTGCGCGCTCCTCACAAGCGGCGCGGTTTGGTGCTGGGGGCAAGCGGACCGCGGGCAACTAGGGAATGGCACGATTCCGAGCAGCAATTTCTCGGCGACACCTGTGGCTGTGTCTGGCCTGCAAAGCGCCGTCACCGCGATCGCATCAGGGGCCAACACGTCTTGCGCTCTCGTGGGAGCGAGCAGCGCGCTCTACTGCTGGGGCGACAATATCTATGGACAACTCGGCTCGGGAGCGACAGCAAATCTATCCGCTACTCCAGTGCAGATGACAGGACTTAGCAGCCCGAGTGCAATTTCCGCCGGCATTACCAACTGTGCAATTGTCTCCGGGAGCGTCTACTGCTGGGGCGGAAACGGAGACGGCCAGGCGGGGCAGCCCATTACAGGGAATGGAATCATCACCACTCCCACCGGCGTGAGTGGCCTTAGCGGTCCAATCAACGCTCAGGGTCTTTCAGTGGGGGATTTCCACACTTGCGCCATCATCACTGGCGGCTCGGTCTATTGTTGGGGCTGGAATCTGTACGGGCAATTGGGGAATGCCTCCACGGCAGTGGGGGACCATGCGACCTCGGCGGTTCCCGTGCAGGGGCTTGCCAGCGGTGCGACCCAAGTCTCGGCGGGCTATGCTCACACTTGCGCTTTGCTCACGACCGGAACAGTTTCCTGCTGGGGCGTGCAACGGAATGGCGCGCTCGGCGACGGTGTGATCGCGAGTGAAGGCGTCTCAGCGCCAGTTTCGGTCCTCAATGTGGCCGGTGCCACGTTTGTGTCTACAAACTACCTCCAGGCCTGCGCCCTCATCAACAACGGCTCGGTCAAGTGCTGGGGCTTCGGTTCCGATGGTGAGCTTGGCAATTCGGCCTCCGCCGATTCGTCGACCGCTGTAAACGTAACTGGCTGGTAGTCGAAGCATCTTCACAATCAACCATAGTCGCTCGGGTCGAGTCCGAGCCTTGACGACGAACCTATTCCCCCGGCGCGCTGGATCTGCCGCATCGAAGCGCCCCGCTGGTGCTTCCGATAGATCCAAGTGTAGGTTGGTCGAAGCGCCCTCGACGGGTACAGCAGAGCCTCCAGCTCGCTTCGTGCCAAAGCATCGACCACGGCGAAATAGCATCACCGCATCTCGACCACTTGGTGCTTGGTCGCCAGGGCTTGATGCGAGACAGCCCGGCAGGTGCTCACCAGCCGGACCGCGTTGAAGAAGACTATGCTTCCCGTGAAGTCGGGACGGTCACGCCGTCAGGTGCCGCCGCTGCTCGAGCCACCCGTTCCAGATGCTCCGCCGGCTCCCTGGCCAGCAGCTCCGCCCGTTCCAGATGCTCCGCCGGCTCCCTGGCCACCCGTTCCACTCGTTCCACCTGCACCCGCGCCAGCCGTTCCGCTGGCACCACCAGATCCGCTCATTCCGCCCGTCTGCCCCGCTCCGCCTTGGCCGCTCGCTCCGCCCGTTTCACCTGCTCCGCCGGCTCCGCCTGTTTCTGCCATTCCGCCTGTTCCACTGGATCCACCGGCTCCACTCGATCCGGCCGTCCCACCCGATCCGCCGGTCCCGCCTGTAGCTGGAATGAAGTTGATGTCGTCGACCCAGAGCTCGAAGTCGTTCGCCGTCGGGCTGCCGTTGACGTAGATGGCGTTCACCTGGATGGCCATGGCCGTCAGGTGCTGCACAGAAAGGGCGTTGTCAGGGCCCTGGGCTCCGACGTTGTACTGGTCCTGCTTCGTGTCCGCGAAGTAGACGTCGAATCGCTTCCACATCGTATCGATCTGGTAGTCCTTGTAGGCAGGGAAAGCCGCATCCCCGAACTTCACCAGATACGGGCTGCAGTTGATGGTGGAGCCCGAGACGTAGGCGCATCTGGATGCGTTTGGATCGACGAGCGTCGGATCCGCCGCGCCATCCGTGTAGATGTCAGGGAAGCTGACCTGGACCCCCGTGAGCGGGGCCGCGCTCTTGGCCCAGAAGGAAACGCCGATGTACTTCGATGCATCGTAGTTGCCCTTGATCGTCGGCGCCGCGTCCGTGAGCGCGGCGCACACCGTGCTGGAGCCGCCTGAGCCACCACCCGTGCCGCTGTCGCCGCCGGTTGTACTGGAGCCACCATTGCCGCTCTCGCCACCGGCGCCGCTCCCGCCCGAGCTGCTGCCGCCCGAGCCGCTGCCCCCTGAGCCGCTCCCGCCCGAGGCGCTGCTGCCCGCGCTGCCGTTCCCGCCACTCGCGCTAGAGCCACCGCTGCTGCTCCCGCCGGAGCCGCTCCCAGCCGTGGTGCTTCCGCCGGTACCGCTCCCGGCCCCGCCGCTTCCGCCGGTGCCACTGTTAGCGCTGGAGCCACCGCTCCCGCTCTCGCCACCAGCGCCGCCGCCGTCTGCGGCCGTCGTGGTGCCGCCCGAACCGGTGCTGGCACCGAGGGCCGGAGCGAAATCGACGCCCATCGCGGCGCCCCACTTGGCAAAGCCCGTTGCCTTGGTGTGAAAGGACCCGGGACCAGAGCAGGTTGGGTTGCCAACACTGGTATCGATTGGATAGGACTCGCAAACCACCATGGGAGGATCGAAGGTGCCGGAACCATCCCCGTACACGTAGAATCCGCCCTGACGTCCATCCACGGGATTGAGGCTGTTGTCCGTCGTGAAATCGGCGATCAGGCCATCGTCCGAGGTCTTGAGGCATGTGTAGACAGCGGCGTCTGGGGTGGCGCTGCTGCCACCCATGCCGGAGGCTCCACCTATTCCGGCCGTTCCGCCAGCGCCGCCCTTTCCGGATGTTCCACCCATTCCGCCTGTCCCGCCTTTTCCGCTCGTCCCGCCTGCCCCGGCCCCGCCTTTTCCACCCGATCCGCCAGTCCCATTGGCTGGCGCATTGCTGCTGCTGCAGCCACCCATTAGCGCGATGGAACCAGCCAACAAGACGAACAGCCGACATGCCTCACGTGTTGTCATTCTCGAGCCTCACTCTGATGGATGGATGATTGAGCAATCGACGGTGACCTACATGGCGGACTAGTGGCTGAAGTTACCCGTCATCATGAGCAAGGTCATCATGCCCACGGTGGCGTTGAAGTAGGAGTAGGCTGTCTTCGCGCCCGCGGAGGTGTCGGTCGTGTCGAGGCTGCCGCGCGACACGATATCGAAGGTAGCCTGGAAGGCGTCCTCGATGAACTGTTGGTTACTTCCGTCAGCCATGGCCCCGACAGCGGCCGTGCCGATGATGGAAGCCGAGTTGTTGCCGGCCGTCACACCAGAGGTCGGAACGTTGCTGGTCTTCGGATCGTACACGTCGAAGATGCGGCTGACCCCATTCTTTCCCGCGTTGGCGTTGGTGGCGAAGAAGCTGGTCGTCTTGGCCACGTAGGCCTTGGCGTCGGACGCGTGCGCTCCGCCGAAACAAACGTCGAGACCGATGCGCATCGGGATGCGGTGCGAGTCGTACTGGTAGAACAGGTCTGTAGGATCCCCGCCGCCCTTGTTGGTGGAGGACTGCGAGCAACCGTTGCTACACCATGCGGCGAAGAGACCGTTACTGTTGGTGTTGGTCATCAGCTTACTGATCGAGCTGTAGACCGCCGCGATGACGCTATCCCAGTCGTTGCTATCGCCAGCGGCCTTGAATGCTGCGTAGTACGCCGGGGCGAAGTAAGAGGGATTGGTAGGATCGCCCGAGCCGTAATTGCTGCCGCCCTTGGGTAGCTTGGAGGCGCTGTCGATGTCCTGCGACCAGATCTGCGAGATGATGCTCATGGCAGCATCCTTATAGCTGGAGTTGCCGAAGATCTTGGCTGCCTGGAGGAGCGCGAAGGCAGCATCCTCGTCTGCATCCGTGGCGGAGCCGCCACCCTGCGCATTGCAGGCCGTACCGGTACCGCCGCCGCCAGCGCCAAGGCACCAGGTCATCAGGCCGGACCCCCAGGTGCCCTGCAGGGTCTTGAAGGTGGCCTCGTCGTGCATGTTGGCGGAGATGAGCATGCCGTAGGCAATGCCCTCGGAAACGGTGTCGTTCTGGTTCTCGGGACGAATGACTTTGCCGCCCTTGACGAAGGTGCTCTTCCACTGGTTGTACGCTGGTACGAGATACGCGGGGTTCGCCGAGGGACCGGTGGGAAGCTTGCAGCTCCCCATGTCGTAGGGCTTGGCGGCCGGGAAGCCGGAGAGAGTCTGGACGGCAACGGGGCCCGTGGTGAAGGCCACGTCGTCGACCCAGATGTCGAAGGTTCCGGGCGTTCCGATGCCGGTGGGCCATCCCTTCTCTGCGGCGTAGTACGAGAACTGGATACCGAGGACATCCTTGGGGTTGAGCGCAGGCGGTTGGCACTTGGTGGCCGACGTACCGCAGGCCGTTGCATCGCACAGGTGGCGCGGGATGAGCTGGCCGAACGGAATGGTGATGGTCTGCCAAGCGCTGCTGATGCTGGTGCCGACCCACGGCGTGGTGAGCATCCAGCCGCGCGTGTTGTAGAGGCCGATAGAGGCGTCCGGGCTCGTCGGTGTGCCTGGACTTGATGAATCTGGATTCAGGTTGCCACCCGAGGTGGTGGGCTGGTTCTCCTTGGTCAGGACTTCAAAGAACGTGGGCGGAAGCGTGCCGCTGCCCGACTTCACCTTGAAAGTGATACCGGTGTAGGCGCTGGTGTCGTAGGCGGCGCTCTTCTTGTCGTAGGGGGTATTGGGTGTGAACGCGGCTCCGAAGCCCGCGTAGTTGGTGCTGCTGCCGTTGAATCCCGACCCGGTGACGTGCAAAGCGTTGCCGCTGTCCGAAGCGGCGCTGGCGATGGGCGCGCCAGGGGCAAGCGCTGGGCTGATGCTCATGCCGCTTGCAGGCGCCGAGGCCGTGTCCGAGCCCGGGAAGTACACGTACCAATACCCGGTCCGGCCGCCGTTCTTGTCCATGTCGGCCTTGCCGGGCGTGGACTCGAAGTCGGAGATCATGTCGCTGGTGCCCGTGCTTCCGCCGCCCGAGCCGCCCGTGTCGCTCCCGCCGGAGCCGCTCCCGGCTGCACCGCCGGAGCCGTTCCCAGCCGCGCCGCCGCTGCCGCTACCAGCCGCGCCACCGCTGCCGCTGCCAGCCGCGCCGCCCGAGCCGTTGCCACCGGCGCTGCCGCCCGAGCCGCTGCCGCCCGAGCCGTTGCCGCCAGAGCCGCCCTTCGCGGACGAGCCACCCGAACCACTGCCGCCAGAACCGCTTCCGCCGCTGCCGCCCTTGGCCGACGAGCCGCTGCCGCCCGAGCCATTTCCGCCGCTGCCGCCCTTGGCCGACGAGCCGCCCGAGCCGCTGCCACCGGAGCCGCTGCCGGCGCTACCGCCGGAGCCGCCTTTACCTCCCGAGCCACCGCTGGTGCCGCCGCTCTGGCAGCCCATGAACGGGGTCGAAAAAACGAGTCCAAGAGTCAGTGGCAAGAACAGAGAGCGTGCTGTGCGGTGCATTCCAATTTCTCCTTCCGGAAGTGGTACCGGAGTCGATCTGCATGAACGGCCCTCCGGGCGTCTACCCCGAGTCGCCGTAACTTTCAAAAATCCACGGGAGGATAACAGGTCTGGTGCCAAAAAAGAGAAACGAAAAAAGCGACGACGCAGTGCACCGCGCCCCTTTGGGCCAGGCGCGCCTCGCGTAACCAACCTTTCTTTCGCTTGGCCGACATCGCCCCGTCAAGCCAGTTTGGGCCAGCCCTCCGACGCTTCCATCAACCGCGCCGGATGAAGGTGCAAATAGCGGCATCCACTGTGATCCAAACCACCTACCGCATCGCAATATTGCGTGATCGTCAATAGAGGTACATCAAGCGAACGCGAGCGCTGTACATGTAGTTGCTCCAGATGGGCACGGTCGGGTCGGTGTCCTGGAAGTCCGCGCGCGCGTAGCCGAAAACTCCCTTGATGAAGAGCTGCCCTGCGAGCAGGTACTGGAGGGCAAGAAAACCTTGCAGGTGGGCGCTGTAGTCGGAAGATGTGTCCCCATTGGGGTAGTAGCTGTCCGTCTGCGCCGTCCAATTCACGCCCACACCCAAGAGCCACAACCTGGCCAGTCGGAGATTCGCGAATCCGCCCACGCTGGTCGTGGTGTAGGAGCCCTTGCCATCGGAGTTGCCGCCATCATTGACCAGCAAAACGGACCCATAGGCTCCGTTGAAACCAAACTCGACATAGGGATCCATGACGAACTGAAGCGAGCCCCCGACCCCCTTCCTGGTCCTTCGATAGGGAGAGTCTGACTTGGTATTCGTGGATCCGTTGATCTGTTGCTCGGAACGGGTTTGTCTCTCGTATTCTGCGCCGACCTTCACCTTGACCCAATCAAGGTCCAGGATGCCGGCAGGACGCCCACCGAGGTAGTTGTCCCCTTGGCCCGTCGAGTCGCTCGTGCCCAGCTCACCGAGCATTTCGAATCGCAGCTTGTTGGTCGGATAGGCGTGGAGCGCGACATACCCGATGCCCAATCCAGCGGAGGGCCGGTCGTGCATGTAGTTGACGGCGTAGAAGGTTGGTGTCGATTGGATGTTGGCGCTCGCCAGCGTCTTGGCCAGGAAGGCCCCCTGACGCTCCATGGTGTTCATGTCGAGGCCCATACCCGTGTGATACAGCTCCCAAGCTTCGAAACGGCCGACCTTCAGATCCCAAACGTTCCACTGACCGATGCGAATCCAAAGGTCATCGGTGTCGAAGGTTCCGAAGGTTTGGCACAAGGAGCCGCTGCCGCTCCCCGCCTGCTGGCATTGATTCCCCACCAGCTCGACCTGGGCCTGGATGAAGAACCGGCCGTCGGTGTAGGTCGGGGTGACGCGAAGAACTGCCCGCCCTTGCTGGATCCACATGGTGGTGTTGGCCAGCCCGGCGATGTCACGGTTGATGGTCTCGTAGCCGCTGTCGACCCAAAACACGCCGGAAACCCCCACACCCGATTTCGGCATATACGGCCACTGCAAGCCGTTGAAGGACGGTTCGAGCCACATGGAGCCGCCGTAGATGCCGCGCAACTTGCCGGGGTAGGAGCTCGGACCCAGGTGCTCGACGTAGGGGGGCTGTGGCGCGGTGATCGCAGCAGGCTCTTCCGCGACCACGGTAACCGGCGTGGGGGTGTCGATCGACACCGGCTGGCCCGCGGGAGGTTCCTCCACCTTGGGCGGCTCTTTCTCCGCCGCCACGGCCGGCGTGGACGCTTCGGCTGCCACCTTGGGCTCCGCGGCTTGGGTGGCCGGGGCCTCGACCGCGGGCGCCTCGGCAGGCGCCGGGGTCTCGTATTTGTGGCCTTCCGAAGCCGTGCTCGACGACGATGCTCCCGAGGAAGTACTGGGTGTCGACGCGGGAGCCTCCTTCGTCGCGGCCTTGGTCGCCGCCTTTCGCTTGGCAGCCGCTTTCGCCGCCTTGGTGGCTGGTTTCGCCGCGAAGGACGGCGGACTGGCGAGCAGAGCCACTGCCGGCACGAGGAAGAGGGCCACGCAAAAACAGGCAGTTCGAATGGGTAGTGGTCTCATGGCGGCCCTATCCAAAGCGAAAGTCGCCGGCGGGTCAAGCGACTCTGCAAGAATTCAGTTCACCGAGAAGGTATCCGAGAGCGGCAGGTTGTCCGAGCTGCCGCCGACCATGACCTTGACCGGGCCCGAATCGATGAGCCAGCCGCTGCCATCCTTGGTGGTGCCGTCCTTGTCGTGATCCCAGTACTTGAGATCCGACACGCGCACCGGGATGGTCACGGTCTGCTTGGCGCCGGCCGCGATGGAGATCCGCGCGAAGCCCTTCAGCTCCTTGGCCGAACGTCGCTTGGTCGCGTTCGGGTACGACGTGAAGAGCAGGACGATCTCGTCGCCATCCACGCTGCCCGAGTTGGTCACGTCGACCGAAACATCCACCACGCCGTCCTTGGTGACGGTTGCGCAGGGAACCACCAGGTTGCTGTAGTCGAACGTGGTGTAGCTGAGGCCGTAGCCGAAGGGATAAAGCGGCGTCTTGCCGGCGTTGTCGAAGTAGCGATAGCCGAGGTAGTAGTCCATCTGGGTGGCGGTGCCGCCGTTGAAGGTCGGCAAATCGCTGAGCGCTTTCGGCCAAGAGATCGGCAGCTTGCCGCTGAAGTTCTTCTTGCCGAAGGCCAACTCGGCCATGGCCGTCCCGCCCGACATGCCGGGATACCAGGCCATGATCACCGCGGAAACCTGCGACAGCCAGGGCATGTCGATGACGCTGCCGCCTTCGAGAATCACGATGACCGGCTTGCCGGCCGCGCTCGACACCGCGTCGGTGATGAGCTTGTTCTGCACGCCGGTGTTGCTGCCGGAGCTGTTGGGCTTGCCATCAAGGGCAAACGTCGACCGATCGCCGCTGCCGTTGTACTCCTCGCCCTCGTCGTACGGGGTCAGGCCGGCCACGACGATGACCGCGTCCATGCCCTTGGCATCCGAGGCGCTGTTGCTGCACGTGACCTTGCCCGCGCCGAGGAGATTCTGGAAGCCTTGGCAAGGGCTGACCGCCTTCGCAGAGTCGAAGCGCACGCGGCTCGAGCCCACATCGCCGATGCGCACGCCATTGGCAAAATCGATGGTCCCGTTGTTCACGTCGTCGGCTCGGTTGTTGATGCCAGGACCCGTGGTCGCGCCCGAGCTGTCGACCGGCGCCCAGTAGTCGAGCTTTGCCCCGATGACGGCGATCTTGGACACCGAGGTGCTCAAAGGTAGCGCCTTGTTGTCGTTCTTGAGCAGGACCATCGATTCTTCAGCCGCTTTCAGCGCGAGGTCGGTGTCGGGAGTGGTGATCGAGCCGCCGCTGAAGGTCGTGGTCGACGTCTTCAACCCTTTGCCCTGGTCGGCATTGAACCGGTACTTCTGCTCGAGAATGCGCTTGGCCGCGGTCTGCAGCTGCGAGGAAGTCACCCCCGAGCTCGTGCTGTCGATGGAATTGAAGTCCCAGTTCCATGGCAATTCCATGTCGAGGCCGGCCGCCACCGCTGCTGCGCCCAAGGTTGCGCTGGGCGTGCCGCTGTTGCCGCCCGGAATGGCCCACCAGTCGGACATCACGAAACCCTGGAAGCCGAAGTCGTTACGCAAAATGTCGTTGAGCAGGTGCGCGTTCTGGGTGCAGTTGAGGCCGTTCACTAGGTTGAGCGCGGCCATGACGCAGGCAACGCCGCCATCCTTGATGATCATCTCGAAGTGTCGTGAATAGACCTCGCGCAAGGTCTGCTCGTCCATGGTCGAGTTGTCGCTCGCGCGCTTGTTCTCGATGTTGTTGGCCGCGAAGTGCTTCACACAAGCCGCGACGTACTGCTGGATGCCGGCCACGCTGGCCGTACCCATGCGGCCGAGCAAGAAGGTGTCCTCGCCGTAGGTTTCCTGCGCGCGGCCCCACAGAGGGTGGCGCAAGATGTTCACCGTGGGTGCGAGCAGCATGGTCTGGCCAGCTGCTACCATCTCGTTGCCCATCGCTTCGCCGATACGGTATTCGAGACCCAGGTCGAAGCTCGCGCCGCGCGCCGCGGCCACGGGGAAGACGGTGGAATTGCCGTGCGAGGTGCTGGTGGCCTGGATGGGGGCGTCCAGATTCACGCCGCGGGGGCCGTCCCGATAGGTATAGCCATCGATTCCCTTGGTGGTGTTATCTGGCTGACTGAAGATGTTGTTCCAGTTCCTCGCCGACGAGGATCCGGGATCGTTCCCGCGCATTTGCTGGGCCATCTCCGCCGACGACATGTTCGCAACCGTGTTGGTGGCCTTGGTTTGGAAGGTCGTGTGGTCGGAATAGCCCGGCATCATCGGATCCGCCGGTAGCGGGAAGGTCTTGCCGTCGCAACTCAGCTTCGCGTCCGTGGTGCCACCGCTGCCGCCGCCTGAGGTGCCGCCTTCGCCTCCGCCAACGCCGCCGCTGGCGCCGCCCGAACCACCAGCGCCGCCCTTGTTCGTCGTCCCGCCGGAGCCGCCGGAGCTGGCCCCGCCCGAGCCACTCGCGCCGCCGCTGCTTCCGGCCGAACCGCCACCGCTGCCGCCGAAAGAGCTGGTCGTCGCCGCGCCGCCGCCGCCACCGTTGCCACCCGAGCCGCCGCTGCCCGCGCTGCCACCGGTTCCTCCTGAACGGGCCTGTGCGGTTGGCCGACAGGCAACCGCCGAGGCACCAAGGAGGATGACGGCCAGCGCTGCATGGCGCGAAAGACCCGACTGGTGTTGATGCATTTGAACCTCTGGTATGTTGGTGGCCATGCGATGGCGCGGCTGATGAGCCAATACTGCCCGCCGACTCTATACACCTCAGGCGATTGACCTGGGAAGCCAGCCCTTTCAAGGTCCTGAAAGCACGCCTTTGAGCCCGGACGCTGTTTTGTAGGGGCCGCGCAGCGCGGCCCTATCGCCTCGCCCCGCGGGCACGCGGGGAGAGGCCGACGCGCGAAGCGCGGCCGGTGAGGGGAGGAGAAGCCGCGCCCCCCCTCGGTGACGCGAACCACATCCGTCCCTCCCGGTCGTTGACGGATTCACAGCACGAATGCACCATATAGGCGCTGACAGGAAACTCCGGCAGAAGGGTCGTGATGACAAAGAGCAAGCTACCCGCGGGAACCATGTTTCTGTGCGTCGCGTTCGCTTGCGGCTGCGCGCAGGACAGCGGCACCGGTTCGCCGGGCCACGGCGGGTCGGGCGGGCGCGCGAGCACGGGCGGTTCGAGTGGCCAGGGTGGATCGGCTGGAAGCACGACCGCGTCCGGCGGCAGCAGCGGGTCAGGCGGGACGACCGGGTCGGGCGGCAGCAATGGAAGCGGCGGCACGACTGCCAAAGGAGGTTCGAGTGGCAACGGCTCGGGCGGCGCGGGCGGAAGCGGTGGCTCGAGCACGATGGGCGGCAACAGCGGCACGGGTGGTGCTGGCTCCGGCGGTACCGGGTCTGGCGGCAACGGCTCGGGCGGCACCACGGCGAAAGGCGGTTCGGGCGGGTCCGGAGCTGGCGGCGCTGGTTCGGGAGGCGGCGGCACCGGCGGATCCGGGAGCGGCGGCAGCAGCGCCTCGGGCGGCAGCACAGGCGGCTTGCCCGCACTCACCGTCAACGGAACGAAGCTGCAAGACCCGACCGGCAAGACCATCGTCCTGCGCGGGTCGTCGCTAATCGACATCGGCCCGCTCTACAGCTATGCGGGCAACAGCGTGAAGGGCATTACGGATCGCATGGACAAGATAGCTGCCGCTGGCGTGCAAGGCCACGTCGTGCGTCTGCCCGTGTACCCGAAGGTCGACTACAACGGTGGCAGCTCCTATTGCTCTCCCTTGCCCTACCCGGTGGGTGGTACCGGTTCGGGTGCAAACTGCACGCCCGCCAGCACCGGTACCATGAATGCCGCGGACTACGTCAGCAAAGTTCTGAAGCCCGCGATCGACTACGCCACCAGCAAGAACTTGTACGTGATCATCGACTTCCACCAAATCGACGACATCACGAAGGGCACATCAGCCACGGACGCAACAACCTTCTGGACCGATATTGCTCCCAAATTCGCGAGCTACACCAATGTCATCTACGAACCCTTCAACGAGCCGATAGACTCCACGTCCAATTGGGCGGCGCTCAAGCCAGTCGTGCAGGGCTGGATCACCACGATACGAAGTGCCGGTGCATCCAATATCATCATCGTTCCATCCCACAGCTACGATCAGCACCCGGGCGACGCCGCCAGCGATCCGCCTTCGGATCCGAAGTCAAACTTGATGTTCACGGCTCACGTCTATCCGGGGAACTGGAATGCCACATTCAAGACACAGGTATCGACCGCCGTGTCCAAGGCTCCGGTCTTCATTACGGAATGGGGATATGACCAGAACCCCAGTGACACCGTCGGCGGAACCACGAGCGCGACGTGGGGGACGGACTTCGAAGCCCTGGTCGACGGCAACGGGGCCAGTTGGACCGCTTGGGTGACCGACAACGGCTGGACGCCTAACATGTTCTCCGACAGCGATCTCACGGCGTTGACCCCCTTCGGCATCGTGGTGAAAGACTGGCTGGCAGCCAAAGCCACCAGCGACTGGGTTCAGTAGCCAACCCATCGCTCTGCCTGGTGAGGGCCTGAGCGAACCTGGTGCGCCTGCCTAGGCTACTGGAAGTTCTGGGCTGCCCACACGCTGCCGCTGGCGGTGGTGTAGAAGCCGCAAGCCACGCCGCTCTTGTAACTGGTGCCGGTCATGTTGATGTAGTGGCCATGGGCTTCGTAGCAGGTGCCGGTACACGACGCGGTCGGTGGCGGGCCTTCATCGAACATCATCTGCAAACACTGATCGATCACCTTCTCGTCGGTGTAGCCGCCCCAGTCGGGACACTCGTCTTGCGCGTTCCCCGAGGCGCAGATGCCTGCGATGAAGCCGGCGTGCGCGGAGCTCTGTTGGGAATCGTACTGCGAGTCTTGGTCGGCGCACGCCTCGCCCGCGGTCCAGCGTGCGAGCGGTGGCAGGCACACGCAGGCGCGGAATTGATTCACGCGCGCCACACAATCGGCCGCGGGATCCCCCGTGTTGGGCGAGGTCGGTTTGCAAGAATAGTCGGGTACACACCCGCCATCTCCCGTCGGTGAACCAGAGTCCGCCGACACCGCTGCCACGTCGACCACGGCGTCCCGCGAGGTGCTGGCATCCGCGCCCCTCCGGGAATCCCTGGTGGCCGAGTCGGGTCCAGCGTCGGGTGGCGAAGTGGCGCCACCGCTGCCCGGCATGCCGCCGCTGCCGGCCCCCCCCGTGCCCGCAGTCGATCCGCCCGAGCCAGCAGCAGCACCGCCCGAACCCATGACGCCGCCCGTGCTCGTCGCTCGGCTGCCACCCGATCCAGTCGCACCGCCTGTTCCGACGGCGTCGCCGCCAGAGCCAGGAGAGCCGCCCGTGCTCGTGCCCGCGCCGCCCTGCCCCGAATCGCCCCCGGTCGCGCTCCCTTGACCCGCGCCGCCGCCCGAGGAGGCCTTGCCACAGCTTGCGCCGAGGACCAACACGAACATTGTCCCGCAGACAAGTTTACCCGATAGGAACTGACCCTCAAGTCTCATGGATGCTCCTGCCAGTATGTGCCGGGCCAGTCGACAAATGGCTCATCAATTCAGCTTGGTCGTGGCGATGTGGCATAGACACGGCGTGTCTGCGAGGGGCGCTCCGCCGAAGGCGTGATGGTTGGCCTACGGCGATCGCCGCTTGGGCGTCCGCGCCTGCTTCATGGATTTTCAATCGCATTGCAAATCCATGTACCGCGGGATAGGTTGGGGTATGGTTCCCCGCCGCCTGACTCGGCTGCTGCGAGAACGCGCGCGCGTATCCCGTGCTGACCCTGACGGGACCACGCCAATCGGGTAAGACCACCCTTTGTCGAGGGCTCTTCCCACACCTGCCGTACCGATCCCTCGAATCCGTGGACCATCGCCGTTTCGCCATCGAGGATCCGCGCGGCTTTCTCGCCAGCATCCGTGATGGTGCCATTCTCGACGAGATCCAGCGCGCGCCGGATCTCGTCTCCTATCTGCAAGAAGAGGTGGACCGGGATGCCCGTCCAGGTCGATTCATCCTCACCGGAAGCCAGAATCTGGCCGTGCGGGAAGCGGTATCGCAGTCCCTCGCCGGGCGCACCGCGATGCTCACACTGCTGCCTTTGAGCCTCGACGAGCGAGCGGCCTTTCCCAAGCCTCCCATAGACTTGTGGGATGGCCTTGTGGCGGGCGGGTACCCCCGGATCTTCGATCGCGGCCTGGATCCGGGAGTCTGGCTGGCCGACTACGTCGCCACCTACGTGGAACGGGACGTGCTCCAATTGCTGCGCGTAACGGATCTGCACACCTTCCAGGCATTTCTAACCCTGGTGGCCGGCAGGACAGGCCAGGAGGTAAACGCATCCTCGCTTGCAGGCGACGCCGGCGTGTCGGTGAACACCATCCGAGCCTGGCTGTCGGTGCTGGAAGCCAGCTACTTGATCGTCCTGCTACCGGCCTGGCACCCTAACACACGCAAGCAAGTCGTGAAGGCGCCCAAACTGCACATGCTCGATTCAGGCCTGGCCTGTCAACTGCTCGGCATCCGCACCGCCGAACACCTGGTTTCGCACCCACTGCGCGGTGCGATCTTCGAATCCTGGATGGTGTCCGAAGTGGCCAAAGCGCGGCTTCACGCCGGGCAACCCCTGCGCATGTTCCACTACCGGGAAGCCCGGGGCCCGGAAGTCGATCTGCTGGTGCAGAGCGAACGAGGTTGGATTGCCGTCGAGGCCAAGTCCGGCAGCACCGTGGATGCTTCCTTCTTCGCGGGCATGACGACCTTCAGCACGCGCGTGCCCAAGTCGTCTCCCATCGTTCGCCGGTTGGTCTACGGCGGCAGTGAAAGCCAGAAGCGACAAGGGGTTGCCGTCATCCCCTGGGCGAAGGTTCAGCAAGAGCGCTGGTAGAGCCGCGAAAGGCACGACGTGTCTTGAGGGTTGCGCCAGGAACGCGCGGTCGCCAGCGGCCTACCTTTTCAGACACCAACTTGCGAATGCAGCCAGGTCATCCAGATGGGAGCCGATGATTCGCGCACGGTATCCAGATTCAGGGCTTGGTAGTGCGGCTTCGCATGCGCGTTGTGACCTTCCGACAACTTGTATTTATGAACCCTAGGTGCAAAAATACAAGGTATGCGTCTTGTTCCCCGCGTGCAGTCAGAACATCTCACGACGTTGCTGCGATCGTTTCCGGCGGTCTTGCTGGTTGGTCCGCGGCAATCGGGGAAAAGTACTTTGGCCCGCCAAGCACTGCCGGAATGGACGCACCTGGATCTGGAGCGCCCCCTGGACTTCGATACGCTTGCGGCCGACATCGAGGGGTTCCTGCTGGCCAACCCGCGCGCGCTGGCCATCGACGAGGCCCAGCGCATGCCCGAGCTGTTTCAGGCGCTGCGCCACCAGATCGATAGGGGGCGCGGCCACGGGCGATTCCTGCTCCTCGGATCCGCCAGCCCAATGCTCATGCGCTCTGTCTCGGAGACGCTGGCCGGGCGCGTGGCAATAGTTGAGCTGACGCCGTTCCTGATGCGCGAGCTCGCACGCACGCGGCGGGCCGATGACCGGTGGTTCTGGGGTGGATTTCCCCCGGTTCACGCACTTGCAGATGCACGCGCCCGGGTCGAGTGGCTGGGCGCGTACGTGTCCACGTTACTGGAGCGTGACCTTCCTGCCCTCGGGGTTGGCATGCCACCGCGCAGATTGCGCACGCTGTGGACCATGCTGACCCACGTCCACGGGAACTTGCTCAACGTGGCGGATCTGGCACGCTCGCTTGGCGTTTCCTCACACACCGTTGCCGCGGATCTGGATGTCCTAGAGGGCGCATTCATGATTCGACGTTTGCCGCCCTACTTCGCCAACGTACAGAAGCGCCTGACCAAAAGCCCCAAGCTCTATGTTCGTGACACCGGCCTTCTGCACCACTTGGCCGGCCTGCGGCAGCCGCGCGACCTAGCCACGTGGTCGCGTCGAGGCGCATCTTTCGAAGGCTTGGTGATCGAGGAGCTTGCGGCCTTGGCCAGCACCCGATTGGTCCGTCCGGAGATCTTCTTCTGGCGCACGCAGGCCGGGGCTGAAGTCGACCTGCTTGTCGTCGAGGGCCGGAAAGTCCTGCCTATCGAGATCAAACTGGAGCTTCGGTCGACCGGCACGGCTACGCTGGTCTGCGCCAGTGTATGAAGGACCTTGGTCTGAAACGGGGATGGGTGGTCACGACCAGCGATGAGCCCCGCGCGTTGGCCCCCGAGATTGACCTTGTCCCGTGGAAGCAAATCGCAGCGGGCGACATCAATCTGTTCTGATGCAAGGCCGCTCCTAAAGACACGACGTGCCTTCCGGGTTGCGCTATAAGTAGGCTCTTCCAGGAGGCATACCATGCGTGTAGCTCGCAAGCTTCGATCCGTGTCCTTCGCCGAGGAACCCAGGCTGGTTCAGGGGCGATCCGTCGAGGGCGTGGTGATCGGCCTGAGTGCCGACGGCAAGGCAAGGTTTCGCGACGAGGAAGGGGACATCACCGAGCTTCGCGTTCCCCGCCACGTGGACAAGCGCTGGCTGGAGGCGGCCGTGGCACTGGCGCCCGTGCAAGCCATCGCGGTGCAACCCGAGGGCATCCGGGTGCCACTGCTGTGGTGCGTGTTCTCCGCGCCCGAGCACCAAGCGCTGGACGAGCATTTCCGCATCGACGCCAAGACGGTTGAGCTTTCGGCCAGCGAATCCATCCACATCCGAACGGGCAAATCCATCGTCACGGTAACCGCCGCAGGCGAGGTCAGCGTGCGCGGCAAGAACGTCACCACGCGAGCGAGCAACCTGAACCGCATCCGCGGCGGCGCGGTGAAGATCAACTAGACGACAATGGGCAACGCCATCAATCTCACGCCCTACGCCGTGGGCGAGCTGGCGGGCAAGGACGCCGAGGGCTTCCCCCTATACGTCGCCGTGGTGAAGGCGACCTGGCAGTGGCAGCAGGATGGCAGCCTTCGCCAGATCGCCGCCGTGCCCATTTGCGAAACCGACGAATTCGCCGGCGAGCCCGCTACGTCAGGTCTGCTTTCGGCGGCCGACCTAGTGCCGCCCAAGCCGCGCATCGACGTTCTCTTCAAAGGCACGCTGACCTTTCCCGCGCCCGTGACCGAGGTGGACGTCGCTTTCCGCGTGGGCTCGCGCCTGCAGAAAACCGCGCACGTGTTCGGTGCGCGCTACTGGCTGCCGGGGATCGTGCAGGACATGGTGCCCTCGAAACCGTATCCGACCGAGGCCTTATCCTTCGCGTGGGAGTTGTCGTTCGGGGGCATGGACCTGCAGGACACGCGCGCCACCGAGCCTCGCAATCCCGCGGGTACCGGCGTGACCAAGCGGCCGGCCGAGCTGCAGGGCAAGCAGGCGCCCAGCTTCGAGGATCCAGCGAGTCTCATCACCTCGGCGAATGACCGCCCTGCCCCGCGCGGCTTCGGCCCAGTGGCGGCGCACTGGCAGCCGCGTTGCCAACTTGCCGGCACCTACGACGAAGCCTGGCAGAATTCCCGCGCGCCGCTTCTGCCCAAGGACTTCAATCCCGCATACTGGAATGTGGCGCCCGCGGATCAGCAGCTTGCCGACTACCAGCCCGGCGAACCGGTGCGCCTGCTCAACATGAGCAAGCGAGGCGTGGATTTCTTTTCGCTGCCCGAATTCGAGGTGCCCGTGCTCTTCAGCTCGCGCGAGAAGATGTCGGAAACCTTCGCGCAGGTGGACACCATCATCATCGAGCCGGCCGAGCAGCGCTTTTCCCTGGTGGCGCGGGCCGCGTTTTCGCCGCGCCCGAATCACCTGGCCATGGGCCAAGTCGTGGTGGGCACACCCACGCAGGCCTGCCTGCGTGCGCTCGGGGCGGGCAAGGTCTACTACGTCCCGCACCGATGGAGGAGGGCAGGATGATCGCGGTTGCGGCGGCTGGCGCGCTGACGCCCGTGGGACTCGATCTGTCGGACACCATGGCCGCGCTGTACACGCACGTGCAACTGGTCGAGGATCTGGACGTGCTCGACAACGACGGCGAGCCTCTGAGCGGGATGAAGATTCGCTTCGCCGAAGAGATCGCCGGGCCGGCGCGACTGGCCGCCATGGCCCACGCAGTGATGGACGAGGCGACGTTGGCCGTCGCGCCGGATGCCAAGGTGCCGCTGATCCTGTGCTGCCCTGATGCCGCAGCTTTCCCGGAGGCTGCGGTGCAGTGGCCCGCGCAACTGCTGGCCGAGGTGATGGCCCAGGCCGCGTTCACCGTCGACCACACGCGTAGTCGCGTGGTTGCGCGTGGCCGCGCGGGGATGACCGAAGCGCTGGGGACGGCTCTGGCCTTGTTGAAGGACTCCTCGATTCCCTATTGCCTCGTCAGCGGCGTGGATTCGTTCATCGACGCCGATCGTGTGGCTGCGCTGGTGGATGACGATCGGATCCTGACCGGGACGAACAAGGACGGCTTCAAACCGGGCGAGGCCGGCGTTTCTTTGCTGCTGACCAATCGTCCGGACCCTGACGCCTTGGCCGCGTGGTTGGGCGCCGCCGCGGCCAGTGAAGAAGCTAACCGCGGCGCCGATCGTCCCGTTACCGGCGCGGGCCTGCAAGAGGCGATGACCAAGGCGCTGGCACAGGCCAAGCTGGCCTACGAATCGCTGGCTTGTCTGGCGCACGATTTTTCCGGCGAGCAGCGCTATTTCGAGGAGCTCCTTCTCGCCAGCTCGCGCATGGCCAAGGGCCCGGTGACAGGCACCATGGAAATTCCTTCCCTATCCGTGGGCGAGACCGGCGCCGCCGCGGGCCTTCTGTCCATCGCCATGCTGGCTTTCCTGCATTCGAAGGGCGTTCACAAGCGGCCCAGCCTGGCCGCACTGACTTCCGACGGTCCCGAGCGCGGCGCCGTCGTCCTGGGTCCGATGACAGGCAGAGCGTGAGGTATCATCATGGCTGACAACGTCTTCATCAACGGTCGCGCCGCCATCCACGCGGGCTCGGCTGGCAAGTCCATCGCCTTCCCCGACGTCTGCCTGTGCCCGCCTCCGCCGCCGTCGGGCCCCATTCCCACCCCGTTGCCCAACACCGCCCAAGCCATGGATCTGCAAGGCGGTGCAGCGACCGTGACCATCGAAGGCAACCCTGTGGCCCACGCCAAGTCCTTCATCGCCAAGTCCACCGGCAACGAAGTCGCGACCAGCACCGGCGGCGGCGTCATCACCCACATGGTCCAAGGCATGGCCTACTTCCAGACCTTCTCGATGGACGTCTTCATCGAAAGCCAACCGGCGGTCCGCCACATGGATCTGGTGACCCACAACCACATGGCCATGATGCCCGGCAACACCCCGCCCGCGTCATGGATGGCAACGACGCTGGCGGGTCCGGGGCCGGCGCCGAAGGGGGCGGAGAAGGTGGAGAAAGAGGGGAAAGACTTCATCACCCTATCACTGAAGGACGAGCTCGACCGCCCGGTCGCAGGTCTAAAGGTGCTCATCGAGACCCCAGCCAAGCGCACCTTCCGCCGGCCATCGCCGGCCGGCGGCGAGATCACGCTTCGTGGGCTCAAGAAAGGCTCCTGTCAGGTCACACTCTTCGACTGGGAAGGAAAGCCCATGAAGGAGGTGAAGGCCAAGCTCTTTGCCCCTGCCCCGGATGGCGCGGCCGTTTCCCTGCCGACAGGCAAGAAGCATGAGCTGACCTGCCAGATTGCGACCATGACCGTTTCGTTTGCCCACCGAAAACCGGGTGTCTGGAGTTATCCCAAGTTCGTCCTGGAGAGCGCGGACGGGAAGTACAAACAGCAGCGGACCGCGCGCAACAATCTGATTCGCGACAAACAAGATTGCCTGATCCGTTTCGACTATCTCCCAAAGGGCGCGAAATTCACCCTCACGCGTCTCGATACGCCCACGATGCGCAACGTGGTCTTCGAGGGCATCCCCTTCGACAACATCGTCGATCAAAAGAGTGGAGGGTAGGACGAATGGCCTCTCCGGCTCCCCCACCTCCCAGCAGCGATATTCACGTTCGGTTCTGCGGAGTCCAGCGCATCGTCGACGTGGAACACCAGCCCCAATCTGCTTCCAAGCCGTGTGTGTTCCGTAGCTTCTCGGGCAATGGGACGACCGTGTTACGGACATTCCTTCGCGATCCAGGAAACCAACGTCTCAAGGCCAAGTCATGGGTCTATGTTCTGTCGGACCACGCGACAGCCAACCAGTACCGGCTCGAATACATCCTCTATTTTCACGCAGCCGGTGTGTTTAGATACGTCGACCTCGCCAAACCCACCGAGATTCCGAAGCCTGTGGGTAAGAACGATGATGGGCTGTCGCTCTTGGAGCTTCCACAGGCGGTTGCCGTTCCCGACAAGAAGACCCGCCGAGTCCTGCGCTACTGCGCGCTGCTTTCGCCGGAACCGATGTCGCAGGACTTCGTGGATGCGCTACACACTCCCACCACCAAGGAACACAAGCTGCTTCTCGCGCACGTGTTGGTGCGCGGGTCGTGGATCAACGACCCATTCGCCTGTGACTTCGTGGCCGCCACCAAGCCCAGACCGCCGAACCAGGACGAGGTGAAGGCGCTAGCCAAGGACTTTCTCGAAGACAAGGATGTCCCCAAGGGTGAACGCATTCTCTATCTCATCAATCCTTGCAGCGAGGCCCTCCCACGCATACTCGCCTACAACGAGCTCGTGCAGGCGGCATTGGGCTTGCAGATCCAGAATGGCCAGACCCCGCGGTACGTCTTGGTGAAGCGCATCCAGGCCATCATTGCCGGCGACGAGAATCTCCGCGGCATGGTGCCGAAGCTGGGTTTCGATCTGCAGGAATTCGAAAATCCCGTTGAGGCCCTGTGGTTCCGGGCCGAGGAGGAGTGCAGGAGGCTCCTTCGTTGGTGCGGTTACGGGTTCGCGGCAGAGGGCTGGACCTGGTTCTCCGGAGGCTTCAACCCCGACCAGATCACTTTCGACGCCACCCAGAGCTGGCCGCCCAAGCCGTACAAGAACGAGCTTCGGCCAGAACAGAAGATCAAGTCCAACTGGCTGTCGGGGATGATGTACGAGGCGCGCTACGGATCGGACCAGTGGAAGAAGGCCGTGGGCGCGGTTCGCAACTTGTTCATCGGCCGTCTCGACCAGACCAAGTCCGGTCAGGAATTCCTGCAGAAGGCCGCCGATCAGTGCCTGGGCGAAGCGGAGCTCAAGCCCATCGAAGACGACTGCCTGCTCGGAGCGCTGGCCGCGACCATGAAGCCCGCCGACTTCATCCTGCAGGCCTGGGACGGTCTGCTGCAGAATCTCCTACCCCACATCTACATGCGCAAAGGCAAGATGACCTTCGCCTCGCTGGCCGACTTCGTAAAGAGCAAGTCGGGCATCGACATCAACGTCAAGGAAGTGGTAGCGGACCGGGCCAAGATCGATGGTCTGAAGGCGAAATACCGGGCCGACTACGAGGCGCGCCTGCAGAAAGCGAAGAAGCTGGTTCCGGCCGGCAAGGGCCGGAACGAGGTCTTTGAGACGGACGCATCGAAGGCCATCGTCAAGGCCGCCAAGGTCGGGCAGGCGCTAGCGCGCGCCGCAACCTTCTGGGAGAAGTTCGGCGAGGTGAAGAAGAAAGGCGACCACAAGGCCGTGATGGAGGCCATGTCGAGTGGCCTGAACGCGCTCGAGTTGACCTTTGACCTGATGCCCAAGCCCTGGGAGAAGCTCGGCGAGGCCGTCGAAAGAACTACCCAGTACTCATACAAGGTGACCTCGCAAACCGGAGTGCGTGTCGCGAAGCTAAAGTTCCTAGGAAGCATCGCTAGCGGCATCGATCTCGTGCTTGCCCTCGAGGATCTCGCGAGCTCGCGTGGGGCGGGCACTGGCCTTGGCTACGCCCTGAACGCGGTCGGCGCGGCCTTCGGACTGATTGGTGCCCTTGCTGCCGAAACCGGGATCGGCGTTGGGCTTGCCCTGGTAGGTATGGTCCTGCAATGGGTGGGGGCGGGTGTCGTCGAGCACATGGACGAGCTGAACGTTTACCTGCGCACGAGCCCCTGGGGCAAGGACACCGGGCCGAAGGTGACCTTCAAGGGCAATCCGGCGACCGAGGTCACGTCGTTGATCGAGAAGCTGGACGAAATCCTTTACGGCTTCGGCCAGCCCGAGGTGCGGCTCGAGCCTCGACAAACAAACCGGCGCGCAGCAGTTCCTGGTCGACGTCAGCCCGCCCCGAGCCACCCCGCTGCTGCCCGCGGACGCGGTCTTTCTCGCCGACATGGATATCTCCAACGAATACACGCACGAGAAGTGCGGCAGTCACGCCCACTGGGAGATGACGACGCCGTACCTCACGAGCCTCAGCCCATGGACCGTCCTCGGAGGCGCTCTGACCAAAGAACAGGCCGCCGGATTCTCCTTTCACTTGTCGGGTCGCTTCGTCCTCCGGCTTAGCAAAGACGGCTCACGGGTAGTGCAGAGAGGCCTCTCGTACTCCACAGCGGGCTCTCCGGATTATGCCAATCGCCCCGGCGGCACCGGCGGGAGCTTGTGACATGGAGTTCGGCGAAAAGGATTTCGACCGAAGGCTGACGTTCACCTTCTGGGGTGTTGTCGGCACCTTGCTGCTATTGGGATTCGTGGCAGCGCCCTTCTATGGGGCTTGGACATGCATCGAGAGCAGAATGCCCGTCGCGGTCCTTGCATTGTCAACCGCCGGTCTCGCCGTTGGGATCGCGGTCCTCTATCTGGCATGGTTTTCGAGCCTCAATTTGAAAGTCGAGCTGTCGGATACCCCGCGAGAGGCTCGCTGTTGGCGCAAGAATCGGATCACCAGAAGGACGAGCTACCGATGCTACAAGCTTGGCGACGACGCCAAGGTGATCGTCCAGTCGAGACGAGGCGGTGGCAGAGGGTACCAGCCCTACTACTGGCCGATCGTCATCACGGGTCTGCCTTGGTACTACGACTTCTGGAGCCTCGCGGGCTGTAAGAGCCTCGAAGAGGCCGCGTCGCTAAGTCGCAGCATGGCCGTGTACCTTGGTCTCCGCCTGTTCGATGGCAAGGTCGAGGTTCCGACTGAAGGCCCGGGCATCCGCCCGTGGACCGGGCCCCAGCCCGAGCACCCCGGCCACCACGAACACCGTCGGCGGCGCAAGCGGTAGTCGCGAGCGAATGGCCTCCAGCACGGCCCATCTACAGCAGCCTCACCACGGGCGCTTCGTGCATCAGGCGCTTCCGCGTCGGCAGGTCGCTCACCGTGGCGCACAGCCAGCGATCGGCATTCACGCCGAATGAAACCTCGAGACGCGGTCGGCGGTCACCTGGGTCATGCGGCGGGCTCAGGTATCCCAGGGTTGGGTTGGAATCATTCAGTTTCACGACGTAGGGCTCGCTGGCTGCGTCTTGCCCTCCCAGGCTGTGTAGGCGCCCGGACGCATCCCAGCCGAAGCGTCGTTCGTCGCCGTTGCGCGCGTCGCCGACCTCGCAAATGACGAGCTTGAAAATCTTCTCGGGCAGGCCGAGGGAGCAGGTCGGCACGAGTGAGCGCTTCCAGAAGTCCATCGCCGTCGGAAAACGTGTTCCGCGCGGCACGACCACGCTGTATTCCGGCGCCTGGGTTCTACGATCGTAGGTCAGCAGAGCGTAGTCGTGAACGATGAAGTCCGAGGGCGCGATGCGGTTCGCGGCGTAGGCGCAAGCGCCATAGGCCACGGCCTCGAAGGGTTGAAAGGCGCGCACACGGTCACGGCCAAAGCGGCCTTCGAACAGGGAATAGACGTTGGGTAACAAAGTCGAACCACCGACCATCAGAACGTCCTCGATGGCGGCCTGAGAAAGCCCCGCCGTTTGCGCCTGTGCCAGTACCTCATCGATGCATTCTTCCAAGGCTCGGTAAAGCCCGCGTTCAGTGAGAATGCGGACGAGCTCTTCGCGGCCAAGCTCGGGCGTGGGCAAAGGGCCGGTGGCCAGGCGCGCTTCGAAGCGACGACACTCCTCGAAAGGCTCCAGTTCGAAGGTCTCGCGCTCCTTGACAAACAGCGACTCTTTCACCCGGCAGGCCTCGGCGAGCATCAGGCGACGCCACATCTTTCCGTCCGGGCTGTCGTCATCGAGAAAGGTGTATTGGCGCTTCTCGCACAGATCTTCGACCACCCAGCGGTCGACCAGGTTTCCGCCCATCGGCCGGCCCGCTTTTGCGATCACCTCCGCCTCCTTGACGTCGGTCCTGGCGGGTTTCAGGGTCACCAGCGCCAGATGCATGGTACCGCCGCCCATGTCGACGACCAGCACCAGGCGTGACCGGTCGAGCCCCAGTCCATACCCGAGGGCGGCTGCCACCGGTTCGTCGAGGAAGCGAACCTTGCCAAGGCCCAGGGCCTTGCAAGCGGTCGAGATCTCCGCCCGGTAGGTCTCGAAGGCCTCGACGGGGGTTGTGACCACGAGCTCGCTGATGCGTTCGCCGGACAGTCGCTTCACCTCGGCGAAGAGCTCGCGCAGGAACATGCGGTTGACTTCACGCGCGGAAACCGCACAACCATTCACGCGCGCAACTGTCACGAGCGGGCTTTGCGAGAGATCGCGTTTGAAGCTCGCGGTGAAATTCGGCCGCGCCCTCGCAACATTGGCTTCCAAGGCTGGGCGGCCGATCAGCCCAAGTTTGCCGAGGAAGAAATGCCGGGTGAGAAAGCCGCGGCTGCCGACGCGAGTCCAAAATCCTGGATTCTCGGTCACTTGCACAGCACTCGGCACCGCGCGCGGTGCCTGCAGCGGATCGGCCTCGTCGACGTGGCGACAGAGCGCAGGCATCTCGAAGACGCGCGGGCGATCCGCGGCCACGTCCCAACAGGTGAGGATGGTGTTCGTGGTTCCAAGATCGAGTGCCCAGCGTGGCTTGGACATGCGTTCCGAATCTTGAGGCCAATGCCTCGCCGAGCGCAATATCTGGTTGCGCGCATTCCACATGGACGGCGAGGCGGAGAACCGCCTAGACTTTGCCGACCATGTCCAAGAAGGACGAGCGTTCCAGCTGGCCCGATGTACGCCTGTGGGAGTGGATTGCCGTGGCGCTCTTCTTCGCGGCGTCACTCGGTTCAACGTTCGCCATCCTTGACAGCACATACGCCCGTCTTGGCCCCGTCCTCGATGGAACCATCATCGTCGGCGGTGGCGTCGGAGCGCTACTGTCTTTGGCACTCGTGGTCGGGCGAAGGCTCCTCATAGAGCGTCGAACAAAGAAACGCAGCTTCAGACGCGGCCTGAGACGATGGCGAGAACTGGGGGCTAGCCTCTTCGATAAGGCTCCAAGGCCCCGGTTTCGCCATGCAAATGATGAGATCGTGCTGGCCGGACTGCGAGATGGCGCATTCGTTCAAATCACCATCGGGCGGGAAGACATTGTCCTTGACCAGAGAAAGGTACGCATCGCGATTTCTGGCGACGGCAAGAATTGCCTGGCCTTGGCGCGTGCCGGAAACCCGGCGCTGGACGATAGGTTCACGACGCCGTCATTGCCTCCCCTTGGCGATGCGCCGTTCGACAAGGTGGTGCGATTGGCCGGAAGCCCCACACACACGGCCGCCATCATGGACTCCGGCACCCGCGCCGAGGTGATGGCGGCTACGTGCGGTTGGAAAACTCTCATTCTTCTCGATGCGGACGCGCCGAGATTCTCCCTACGTGACGCCCATCGCTGTTCCATCGAACAGCCCTTGCCGATTCCCTCCTCAGATATGGTGCAAGCCATCGCAGGGTGTTGCCGATTGGCCAGGAAGCTCCGCATCGCGCCCGATCAGGTGTTGCCGCGCCTGAGCCTCAACGCCAGCAAGGATCCCAGCCCTTGGATCCGCTGCCGAAACCTGCAGGTGCTCATCGAGCAGTGTCGTGAGGATGCCGGCCTGCCCGCCATTATCGCCGCTGCCATGCACGATGAACAGCAAGCGGTCAGAGCCATCGCGTCCACCTTTGCCGGCGGCACGACCGCGTTTCGAGAAATGTCCACCCTCCTCGCGCACGCAAAGGGCCCCGACTGGTTGCGCGCGAACGCGCTCGACTACCTGGTCCAGCACTTTCCAGTACCTCAGGTGCGGTCACTGATTGAGGCAGCCGTCGCCTCGTCATGCGAGCCCCTTGAGAACGTGGCCGTCAAGGCCGCGGCGACCTCGGGCGATGAAACCTTGGTCAAGCTCGTCTGCAACCTAATCAAGCGTGGGCGTTTCGAGCACTGTGAGCCCGTCGTGCAATGGCTTGCTAGCTCGACGGCCGATTGCATCGAAGCCGCCCTTCTCGATCTCATCGCATCTAGACAGGGAGACTCGACCATGCCAGCCATCGAAGCCCTCGGGAGCGTCGGCACGGAACGTTCGGTCGAGGTGCTTCTTGGGCTGTTCGGCGGACGATTCGGAATGGCCGCGCGGGTGGCTCTGGCGCAGATACAAGCACGCACGAATACCATCGATGCTGGGCGATTATCCATCGTTCCACAGAACACAGAATCGGGTGCCGTCAGCTTGGCAGGCGAACCTGGAGAAATCGAGGTATCGCCAACAAAGGGCAAGGCTCGGTCGTGATGTTGATGGTCGCACAGCGGCTCGTGCCAAACTATCGGTTGTGCGCAGAAAGAGTTGCCTGGAAACTACCCTCGGTTTGGATTCGAGACGCGAATCCGTAGGCTTGTTCTTGCTCGCGGGGCCGTTCATGGACTTTGTCCGGCGAAGGAAGCTCGCATGGTCTGGAACGCGAGCGACGGCACGAGTTACCGACATCAGGCAGGACCGAAACTACGCCATCCGGACCGGCAAGTGGATGCCGCTGCACTACCCGTGGATGATTCGTGCGGAATGGGTCGATCCCAATTCGGGAGGCAAGTGCGTCCTCGAATCCGGCGCCATCTGGACGGATTCGGAGCCGCAGGTCGCTATCGGTAGCTCGATCGACGTGCTGGTCGACTACTCCGGCGAACGCATTGTCTACGCCGTCGATACGCGACCCTTAGGAGCGAAGTGGGAGGCGAAGATCGCCTATCCTCAGATCCCGAAGCACCACCACAAACGGTAGAGACTCCGCGTCTTCACCTATTCATCATCGTCTAATCGTCATCGGTTGGTGGCATCGTGCGACACAGGGCTTGAAGCTTGTCCATGCCCGGGCCTTGCGGCAAGGTCGCGCCGAGATTGGCCACCATCTCTTCCAGTCTCTGGCAGGGGCGTGAATAGTCGAGAGCCACCGTCAGAAACGAGAACCAAGTCGAAGCCAGCTGCTTGTTGGTCGCAAGCTTCACGAAGCTCTCCTTCATCTGCATGAAGGTCAGCACATCTTGCTCGGCCAGTCTGGCGAAAACGATCCTGAGGTACGCGTCGAGCTCGACGATCGGGCTCCAATTCGGCGGCTTCGTCGTGGGATAGGACACCACTACGTCCTCACGGCTTTGGATGATGTATCCTTCGGAGAACCGTTCGACGATCAGTTCTCGAGGGTCCCGCACCCCGGTGAGGGTCGCTTCGACGAGCTGCCAGTTGTCGCCAATGGCCTTCACAGGTCTAAGTGTGACCTGCGACGGCTTCGCATTGGATCCGACCCGTGTCCATGTGTTCCCCCTGACGTCGAACTGACCGCGGAGATCTGATATGCCACGCAGGCATGCGACCGCGTATCGACCGTCCGGGACCACCTGCGAGGATAGCGCGGCCGGGGTTCCCTTCGCCTTGGCGTTTCCTTGGAAATGGCCCGTGTATTGGATTCGAGAGTTGACGAGAGAAGGCTCGACCTCCAGTCGCAACCGCTCGCCCTCGCGCGTGAGAACGAGCGTGCCCAGGTTGGTCGCCACCCGAACGGTCGTGGCATCTTGATTGGTTACGGTCCGCGCCAAGAATTCCTCTGTCTTGCCGTTGCCAAAGGTCAACAGGATCGAACGGTCGCTGACAGCAACCGTCGAGCACTGATCTGGGTTGGGATCCATGGGATGCGTGCCGAAGAAGGTGTCAGGAATCGGCGTGAATCGATAGGCTCTGGCTGCTGCGAGCGGGCCGTGACTGAGCCAAAGGGCGTGGCCGGCAGACAACACGACGAACGGCGTGATGTCCTTCGGCTCCACTTGGCCATTTCTCACGCGCGCGAAGTCAGTGCGCCGGCCGGCCGTCCCAACGATCCGATAGTCCTCAGTCTCGCTTTCGCGGCCTTCGGAAGCGACGAGCCGCGCGTTTCCCTGGGCGACGGTCAGCTTGGCCGAGACAATTGGCGTTCTTCCCACCAGCACCCACTCACCATCGATGGACTGCGCTGAGACGGCAGGCGTCGCGGTCGCCTCACCACGGTGGGCACATGCGCCCCACGACAGTAATAGGGTCACCGTCAGCGTCACTCGTGCAATGGACAGCAAGCGCAGGTTCGTTCGCATTCGCGCACCATACCATGGTGTGGTTCGGCGTTCGCCGTCCCCCTCTATTCCCCATGCTCTCGGCGAATTGCGGCAGAGCAGGTGACAAACTGTATCCGTTCATCGATCCGCGTGCTGACAACGCCCGGGTGGAGGCGGTTCAGATGCGGCGATGGTACGAGAGACACGCAAGAAGCGGGTGGAGCTGGTTGCACGGTGGGCGCGTAGCGGGCTGACGGCAAACAAGTTCGCAGCCGAGGCGAGGATCAACGCGGGGACCCTGCAGTACTACAAGTGGCTGATTGGCCGAGATTCAAGGGGTTCAGTGACAAGGCGACCGCGGTCGAAGACTGAGGTTGGCTTCGTCGAGGTGCGCACGGGCGTTGTGGTGCCCGCTGACGGCTCGGACGCCGGCGATAGAATCGAGGTTGTGCTGGCCAGTGGCGCTCGCGTGATGGTTTCGTCCGGCTTCGACGCTGGGGCGTTTTGCAGAGTGGTCGATGCGCTGGAGACACGACGATGATTCCAGCATCGGTGCGCATTTTGTATGTCTCGAGCCGCAGGACATGCGGCGGTCGTTCGACTGGTTGGCGCTGGTTGTACGCGAGCATCTCGGTGAGGACCCGCAAAGTGGAGCGCTCTATCTGACTTGCCGGCGATGCGGCACAGCCCTTCGGGTGGCCCTTCTGCCCGTAGGTCGCACGTGGTACCGTCGTTGGGCGCCGAGTCCTTTGACCTGCTGTGGCGATGACTCGACAGCCTCCCGAGCTGGACCATGCGTAACCCCTCATTATCATTGAACAGATTCATCCCTGACGATCCGCAGACGCGGGCCGGCAGCATGGCAAGCGAGGCTCTCTGATGGCAGGGCTCGACATTTCTCGCCTTGAGTCGCACCAGCTTCCTACCGGCACCTGGACGGCAGTACTGCTGCACTCCCTCGCCCGCGACGAAGCCGCCGGTCGGCGGCCCCCGCGGCTTACCGAGCCCGACCTTGCCACGTGGTCCCGTTTCCGTGGCCGTCTATCGGCCGCTGACCTCATCGAGCTGCTGTTCGAAGACGCGGCCGTGCTTCATCGGATCCCATTCGACGCCGCGGTCGTCGACGACCACCTAGAGCTCAATCGACTTTCTGACGGGCTGGCCAACGACTGGCTTGGTGCCCTTGCGTCCCTCGATCTCAAGACCGCGGGACCGGACTACGTGGGCGAACAGTCCCGGCTGCTGGGCGTTTCAACCAAGCTCGCCCGCTCGGACTTGCACGTGGTCAAGGCCCACCAGAGGGTGCTTGAGCTTCCCGGCACCGGCGGCCAGCTCGCACACCATCTGGTGTCGAGCCAGCGCGACCTTACCCTGCAGGACAACTTCGCCATCGCCTGCGGCACGTGGCAAGAACTGACCCTTGCTGGCGTGATTGCTCTCGACCTCGGCGCGCCCCATCCCGACTTCATCACCCGCATCCAGCCCGACGGTCTTCGCGACCAGAACCATCCGCTTCGTCAGCGCAGCTTCGATTTCGTGATCGGGGTCCACCCGGACAAGGGCGGCACGTACCGTGTCCAGGACCAGCTGGCCATCTGGTTCCCCACGGCGAAGGTTCTGCTGGTGTAACGATGCCCGCGAACTTCATCCCGGTCGGCGAATCCGCGCACGATGCCGAGAGGCAGGCACTGCGCTACCTCGTCGAAGGGCTCTCGTCCGACTACACCGTCTACGGCAACACCTGGCTTGTCGAACGCACGGGCGTCATTTACGAGCTGGATGCCGTGGTCGTTGCACCGCACGCCGTATTCGTCGTCGAGATCAAGTCCTACCGTGGGAGGATCGAGGGCACCGACCACGACTGGTACGTACCGCACCCTGTTCCCAGTCCGCTCCGGTTGAATCGCGTGACCGCGCAGGTCCTGAAGAGCCAGCTCAAGCGCGAAAGCTTCCGGGCCGGTCAGCTCTGGGTCGAGGGACTCGTCTTCCTATCGGCCACGAACGACGTTGGCGTCCGCGGTCCGGCCAGCAAGGACCGAATTCACACCAGGAAGACAATCCTCACCGCTCTGCAGGATCGTGCTCTTGTAGAGAGGCTCAGCAGCCGGACCTCGCTTGCCCCGACTTCCGCCGCCGAACAGGACCTTCTGCGCGTTCTGACCGGTGTGCCCGCGGGAACCAAGCCCGTACGGCGCGTGCGCGAATACGAGATCGTCGAAACCCTGAGCCACCACGACACCTACACCGAGCTACTCGGGCGCAACACACTTTCATCAGCCGAACGCATCCTGCGCATCTACAGCGTGCCTCAGCTTGCGACGGATGCGCAAAGGGCGCGCATCGAAGAGCGCGCACGCTGGGAAGCGCAGGTGCTCGGACGCTTGGGCCGCAGCGAGGGCATCCGCAAGGCCGACCAGCCCTTCTCGGACGAAGCAGGCATCGTCCTGCCCTTCGAGTACTTCAAAGGCATCACGCTCACGACGTGGATCGAGCGTTATGGCTCCGATGCGCGTGGCAAGTCGAAGGCGGATCTGCGGACGCGCACCGATCTCTGGATGCGCATTGCCCAGACGCTGGACGAGGCCCACCGTCAGGGTGTCGTGCATCGGCTGCTGCGGCCGGAGGTGCTCCTTGTCGAGGACAAGCCCGATCCGGAGCAGATCCGCGTGACGGGCTTCGATCTCGCCAAACAGCTCGCCGTCGACACCACCATTTCGCTGACGACCATCGCCGATGACCGGCTGATTTTCTCGGCACCTGAGGTGGTGACGGCGTTCAGCAGCGCCGAGCCGGCCTCCGACCAGTTCAGCCTGGGCGTCATCTTGGCCTTCTTGCTGACGGGCAAGCCGCTCTTCGACAGCACCCGGCAGTTGATGGCCGCGCGCCGGCTCATGCGGAGGGTTCGCGACGTGGCCCCGCGGGTTCCGTTGCGACTCGATGAGGCCGTCGCGCGCATGCTCGAATTGCGGCCGACCGACCGCTTCTCGTCGCTGCCGGAGGCCATCACCGCCGTTCGCCTGGCGCGTGAGCCCGAGTCGCCCGCGCTTCCGGGAATTCCCCCAGACAGGCGCGTGCCGCTCGACGCCGACAATCTTCAGCCCCGCACGCTCGTCGGCACCGACTACGAGATCACGGGCCGCCTTGGCCAGGGTGGGATGGCGGTGGTCTACGCCGCTCGCCACCTGCTCAGCGGACGCACCCGCGCACTCAAGATCGCCCGTTCAGAAAATGCCGCCGAAGAGGCACTGCAGGGCGAGTACCACGCCCTCTCATCGTTAGACCACCCCAACATCGTGCGGGTGATCGACCTGACCAAGATGGTCGAAGGTCGCTTGACCTTGGTGATGGAGCGCGTGGGTGACGAGAGCTTGCGCGAGTGGTTGGCAAAGCACCCGACACCAGAACCAACCGCCCAACGACGGCTCGCCGAGGATTTGCTGGCGGGCCTGGATTACCTCGAACAGAAGGCGGTCACGCACAAAGATCTCAAGCCTGACAACCTGCTGGTCAGCGACGGCCGCCTCACCATCATCGACTTCAGCCTGGCGGGAATTCCCGTGGATGCGCCCTACGGCGGGACAGCCCTGTACCGCGACCCGGCCAGCGCCATGTGGACGCACGCTACGGACCGTTTCGCCGCCGCGCTTTGCCTGTTCGAGCTCTACGCCGGACGACACGCCTTTGATGGGCACGTGCCCGAACCGGGCCAGGCACCCTCCGTTCGCGAGGACGATATCTCGCCGTCCGGCCTTGCCTCCTTCTTTCGCAAGGCGCTCGATCCCGTTCCCGAAAAACGCTTCCCCTCTGCACGCTCGATGCGAGACGCACTGCTGGTCGCTCTCGGAGATGACTCCGCTGCAGCGTCCTCTGGCCAGCCACCGCCGCGCCTTGAGCCCACGGCCTCTCTTCGAACCGCCGGACTCTCTCGAAGGGCAATCAACGCGCTCGTTCGCAGCCACGTACACACGGTTGGCCAGCTTCTGGCCTTGCAGCCGACCCAGATTCGGACGATTCACGCCATCGGCAGCAAGACAGCCTCCGATATCATCAGATTCCAAGAGTCCATGCGCGCTCAGGGCGTTGCCCCGACTGCGCCGGTGCCCGGGCAGCCGATCGAGACTTCCCTCATGCCCGATCTCGTCGACTGCCCCGAGCCCGTCGAGAAGCTGCCCCTTCCCGCCACGCTAAGGGCGGCATTGGTCGCCGCCGATCTTCCGACCGTCGGTGCCGTGGCCGCCCTGTCACGCGACGAGCTGCTCGAAGTCGATGGAATCGGTCGGACCCGACTGGCCCAGGTCGTGGAGGCACTTCATCGTTTTCAGTCGCACAGCCCGGAATCCGCCGAAGGCGCCTACACGCTCGATCGAATTTGGGAGCTTGCATCTCGTCCGCTGAGCGATGGTCAGCGAATCGCGGTCGAGCGCACCATCGGCATCACGGGAGAACCTGAGCAGCAGGGCGAGATCGCCGAGGATCTTCACAAGAGCCAGTCCCAGATCAGCATCGACCTTTCCATCGGCCTCGAACGGTTCGACCAGGGCGCGCTGGCCGACCTGATGCAGGCCCTCGACAACGTGCTCGACGGGTTCAGTGGCATCGCTCGTCTGGACGACATCGGCGCGCGCTTCGAAGAAGAGTGGCCGGCGGCGGTCGTGACCGGCTCCGGCATCGTTCGTCTTCTGGTCCGTACCTCCTCGGGCCGGGCTCATCTGATCGAGGTGGATGGCGCAGACCAGCCCCTGGTGGCGCGTCCGATTTACGATCGAAAGACCCTCTATGACTTCGCCGCCGAGACCGTACGCCTGGCCAGCCAGTGGCCCCCCGTCGAACCCGAGACCGCCCGCAAGACCCTCGCCGCACTCTTGCCGCATTTTGAAGGTGACGCTCTCGCGCTGGGGGTGCGCCTTTGTGACGACGTCCTGACTACTGAGTCAGGCCACCTTTTCGTTGGGCCCCTTGAACCCAAGCAGAGCATCGGGTTTGTACTCGAGCTGGCGCGCGACCCCATGTCGCTGGACGAGCTAGAGCGTCGTGTCCGTCGCGCTTTTGGCGAAGACACCCCCTATCCCGCGCCTGACCACCTGCTCGAGATCCTTCGCGAGCTCGAATGTCGCGTGCAGGGCGATACCGTCCTGCCCGGACGAACCGGATCGATCATCGCCACACCAGCACTCGCCCCTGACGAGTTGCCGTCCACCTTCCGCAGCGAACGCAGCCCCGAGGATGCAGTTCGGGACATGCTGCGCGACGCTGCCGGTACGCGTGGGTTTCGCATGCTCGTCACGCCGCCCGAGCGCCATCCCGAGATCGGTCGCTCGGTCGCCGCCTGCCTCGGCGGCACCTGGGTCTCGTTCGAAGACGCCTTCTTCTCCGATCATGCCGCCGACATGCTTTCACTCGAACGGGCAGAGAAATTCGTTGCCCAGCGAGACGCCTTGACCGAGGCCGCCGAGGCCACGCTCTTCCGTCTGCTGGAGGAACACGGCGGCGTGGGCAAGACCATTGTTGTTGGCGACACAGCGCTGTTTGCCCTTTGCGACGCCCTCGATTTGCCGCGGCGGCTCTACGACGAAACCTTATCTGGCAGCCATGGCTTCTGGATCCTGGTTGTTCCCGGCGTGATCCACAAACAGCAGCCGCTATTCAACGAAGGCTCACCCATGTGGCACCTGGATGGCGCCACGCTGCCCCTTGCCAACCCGCTTTGCATTGATGCCAAGCGCGTGGGAGGCCAGGGCGCATGACCCGCGACGAATTCGAGGTCTTGCGCGAAGGCTGGGACTTCGAGGCCAAGCTTGCCCTTGGCCGGGACGGGCAGGGCGAGTTGCCGGAATCGTTCTGGGAAACCTACAGCGCCATGGCGAACACCGAAGGCGGGATGATCGTCCTTGGTGCCAAAGAGCGCGCCGACGGATCGTTCGATCTTCGTGGCATTCCCGACATCGACAAGGTCGAACGCGATCTTTGGAATTGCCTGCAGAACCCGCAGAAGGTCAGCGCCAACATCCTTGTGCGCCAGGGCGTGACTCGCGAACCAGTCGATGGGCACCTCTTGCTCGTGGTCCGAGTCCCCAAAGCCCCACGCGGCCAGCGCCCGGTCTTTCTCAACGGATCGTGGGAGCGCGGAACCTATCTGCGAGTGCACGAGGGCGACCGCTTGGCTGATCGCGATGTCGCGCGACGGATGATGGCGGACGCTCTGCCGGAACGAGACGGCTCGGTGCTGGAGGGCTATGGCGACGCCGACCTCGATCCGGACAGTGTGCGCGCCTACCGGAACGTCTTCGCCGCCAAGCGGCCCGATCACCCCTTCGTCAGCGAGGACGACGCAGGCTTTCTTCGCCAATCCGGCGTGATCGCCCGCGACCGTGTTAACGACGTCGATGGCCTGACCCTTGGTGGCCTGTTGATGCTCGGACGCGAGCAGGCACTGCGCGAGCGCTTTCCGCACTGGCACCTGAGTTACCGCGAGCTTCCGCCGGATCCGTCGAGCGGGGAGCGCTGGGTGGACCGCATCGCCTGCGACGGCACGTGGAACGCCAATGCCTTCCAGTTCTACAGCAGGGTCATCAGCAAGCTTTACCAGGGCCTGAAGGTTCCGTTCGCACTTGAAGCAGGGCAGTTCCGGCGCGACGAGACCCCTGCCCACAAGGCAGTGCGCGAGGCACTGGTGAACACCATCATCCACGCCGACTACGAGGGGCGGTCGGGCGTTCGCGCTCTCCGCGACCTTTCGGGGTACGAGTTCATCAACCCGGGCCTGCTGCTCGTCTCCCCGCAACAGGTGTGGAAGGGCGGCATCAGCGAATGTCGCAACCCCGTCTTGCAGCACCTCTTTGGCTTGATTCAGCTTGGCGAGCACGAGGGATCGGGCGGTCCGGCTATCCGGCAGGCATGGGCCCACCAGCACTGGCAGCCCCCAGCGCTGACCGAAGACGTCGAGCATTCCGAGGCCCATCTACGCCTGCGCCAGCTCAGCCTGCTGCCCGAGGCGTCCATCGTGGCGCTGCAGCAGCTTCTGGGGCCGCAGTTCGACGCCCAAAACGAGCTGGGCCGCCTGGCCCTGGTGACTGCCCATGCCGAAGGCGGGATTACCCACGCCCGCTTGGCCACCTTGACCGACGCCCACACGCGCGACGTCACACTGAAGTTGCAGGAGCTGCTGCGCAAGAAGCTGCTCGCGTCCTCGGGGCCGTCACGAAGCAAGACCTATACCCTGCTGGTCCCGGCCCAAGTCCGTCTGCCCGGCATCGAGGAAAGCTCCGGGCAAACCATCGGGCAAAGCTCCGGGCAAAGTGGGGCCAGCTCCGAGCAAAGCTCCGAGGAAAGTTCGCCAGGCTCCGAGGAAACCTCCGAGGAAACCTCCGAGGAAAGCTCCGAGGAAAGACGTGGCTGGAAGCCCATGCAGGAGCAGCTTGGCGCAGTCCTGCAATTCTGCACCGGGGCTTGGCGCACATTGCCAGAAATTGCCGAGGCCATCGGCCGGCGTGAGAGCACCGTCCGTACCATGTATCTGCGCCCGCTGATCGAGCGCGGCGAGCTGGAGCGACGCCATCCGGACAACCCGCAGCATCCCTTTCAAGCCTATCGCACAGCGAAGAAAGAACCATGAAGCCGACCGAGCGAGCCCGACTGACCTCAGCCCTGCGCGATCAAGTCGCCAAGATCGCGGCTGACCTGCGCGGCAAGATGCGCGCGCCCGGGCCCACGCGCGAGCGGGCACAGCGGCTTCACGCCGACGAGCAGGTGGCCGAGGATTTCGACGTCTGGACCGATCTACTTTCGCGCCGGGCCGCCGTGCTGTGGGTGCTGAAGTCGGTCTACCTGCGCGTGCTGGAAGATCGCGGACTGCTCTCGCCTGGGCGCCTGCTGGATCCCGAGGCGCAGCAGCTTTTCGAGCGCCTGGCCCCACACCTGGGCGAGACCGCCTTCCTGCGTTGGGTGTACCGCGACCTGGCCAGCGTAAAGGGTGGCCTACCCGAGCTGTTCAGCCCGCAGCCCGCTGAGGTCGCTCTGCCCTCGGACGAGCTGTCGCGCGCCTTGATTCGCTTCTGGCGCGAGCGCGACGCGGACACGGGCGCTACCTGGAGCTTTGCCGACGAGCACTTCGAAGGCGAGCTGATGGGCGATTTGTACCAAGAGCTGGATCCGGTGGTGAAGGATCGCTTTGCTCTGTGCCAGACGCCCGACTTCGTGCGCGGGTTCATCCTGGATCGCACGCTGACACCCGCCATCGAAACCTTCGGTGCCGACGACGTTCGACTGCTGGATCCGGCCTGCGGCTCAGGGCACTTCCTGATCGACGGACTGAAGCGCCTCGTTGCCGCCACCGCCGCGAAGCACCCAGACTGGGAGCGCGAGGCTGTTGTCAACCATGCCCTCGACCGCGTGGTGGGCATTGATCTGAACGACTACGCCTGCGGACTGGCGCGTGCGCGGTTGGTGATGACCGCCGCAGAGCTGGCCGGCAAGGGCGCTCTGGCTGAGGCGGCGCGGTTCCATCCGCATGTGTACTGGGCCGACGGGCTGGAGCAGGTCGAACGCGACGAGGTCAAGCAGCCGTTGCAGACGGACCTTTTCGAGAAGACCGAAGAACGTCCGCGCGCCACTCTCACGCGAGCGGATGTGCGGACGGCATTGCGAAAGGTGTTTGCGAAGAAGTTCCACGCCGTGGTTGCGAATCCGCCGTATATTGTGGAGAGCGATGCTCGCCGCAAGGCCTATCAAAAGGAGAAGGTGGGCTCGAAACAGCGATATATATCTGCCCATAAACAGTATCACTTGAGTTGCCCTTTCGCTGAACGCGCTTTCCAATGTGCAGTATCTGGCGGTCATGTTGGTCTAATAGTTGATAACCAGTTTATGCGCAGTGACTACGGTCGGCCATTCATTGAGAAGGTTCTCGCCAATGTTGACCTGTCATTGGTGGTCGATTCGTCGCAGGCTCAAATACCACACCACGGAACTGCGACGGTACTCCTCTTCGTCAGGAGCCAGCCCCCGACAAACAAGTACGTGCGAATCGTGATGAGCAAACGGGGGGAGCTAGTGAAACTCGCAGATCCGTCCCAGGGGGAGGTGTGGAAGAGCATTCTCTATGGCTACACTCAAGTCGGATTCGAGAATGAGTACGTGAGCGTTGAGGACGTGGATAGATTGCGACTTCGACGGTATCCGTGGAGCATTGTCGGTGGAACAACCGGCGAAACGAAGCGGCGCATGGAAGTAGCATCGGCAAATTCTCTGTCTAGTACTGTCGAGTCGCCAATTGGGCGTGGGGTGCGGATAGCGCTCGAGAATGTCTTCGTTTGCCACGATGAACTCGAGGTGCTTCGGCGTTCATTCGACCCTAGTCACTGCCTGGCCCACTTTCGCGGAAGACACATCCGGGACTGGTCGTCTATGTCATCCGAGCGGGCATGGTTCCCCTACATGCTATCCGACGGCGGAGTTGATGCTTCTCTTTCAAAGGAGGAATGGTCGGGCGACTTCAGAAGCCTGTGGAGATTTCGCACTTCTCTCGCGAACCGGGCGACGTTTCAGGGGGTTATGGCGGATGCCGGTCTTGAGTGGTTTGAATATATGCAGTTTACGAAAAGCCTAGTTCAGCAGGGAATCCAGCTCGCGAGTCCAAGGGTCTCAACGCACAATCATTTTGCGCTTGTTCGAGGACGGCATCTTTTCAACAGCGAGGCGCCTGTAATCAAGCTTCCGCCGGAAGCTGACGAAAGTTCATACCTTGCAGTTCTGGGCATCTTGAATTCCTCTTCAGCCGAATTTTGGATGAAGCAGGTGTTCCAACCGAAGGCTGCCGGTGGCGTCGGGCGCGGGCTTGAACCTGAGCCATGGATGGAGCGCTATGTTCGAGACTCCACGAAGTTGGCGGCCATGCCCGTGCCGGCTGGGGCGAATTCCACTCGCGAGTACGCTGTTGCAATCGACAAACTCGCGCGCGAACGAGCTGCTGCGAGCGTTGTTGGGACGCTCTCTGAGCCAACTTGGGTGAGCCAGTCCGATCTCCGGCTGTTGCTTAATCGCAGACGAGAATCTGATTTTCGCTGTCTACTGAACATGGTCGGTCTCCAGGAAGAACTCGACTGGTTGGTCTACAGCCTCTATGGCTTTGATGACACCCCTACTATCGTTTCACCCGATAAGGTGGAGCCGGTCTCGCCAAACTGGCTTCCGTGGTGCCTGAGCTTCGCCGCCCGAGATGCTGATACTCGCGCCGAACTAGCGCAAGAACGGAATCCTGGAGCACTGCCGACTGTCTGGTTCGAACGTCATCGTTGGCAACCTTTGACCGAGCTTCCACCTGAAGTGCCACACGAGCTTCGTGCCCGCATTGAGGTGCGCCGCCAGCGGATTCGCACTGTTCCTGCTCTTGCCCTTATCGAAAACCCAAGCTTCAAGCGGCGTTGGTATTGCCCGGACTACGAGGCAGAAGAGAAAGAGGCCATGCAGACTTGGCTTGCCGACCGAGTCGAGGCCGCCGCCAAGGATCGGCAAGGCGTGTTTTCGCTCGATCAGACTGTGGCCTCGTTGCAGGACGATCCGCATGTCCTGGCCGTCAGCGAATTGTTAGCCGGGCGGCGCGACTTCAATCTGTCGCAGCTCGTGGCCGAGGCGTTGTTCGGCGATATGGTGCCGAATCACCGCTTCCACGTCTACAAGCCCGCCGGCCTTGTGAAGCGAGACGCCTGGGAGCGCACCTGGGAGGACCAGCGACGCGAGGATGCCGGCGAAAAGGTCACGCCCGAGGTGCCACCGAGCTACGGCTCAGGCGACTTCCTCAAAACGGAATACTGGCAACTCCGCGGCAAGCTCGACGTTCCCAAAGAACGTTTCATCGCCTTCACCGAAGTCCCCGGCCGCTCCGGCGTCGAAACCCTCTACGGCTGGGCCGGTTGGACCCCGGTGCAACGCTTGCGCGCCATCCTGGCCATCGACGAGAACCTGGAAGACGCCGACGTGCCGCTGGCCGATCGCATCGGCCTTCTCGACAGCGCCTGGCGCCTGCTGCCCGACGTGTTCCGCGAAGATCCCGCAGCAGCCGCGCGCCTCAAGGCCGAGCTACAAGCCCTGGTCGGCCCCCAAGGCCCCAGCCCCGAGCTGATCGAAGACTGGCGCAAACGCTTCCCACCACCCAGCACGCGCGCCAGCAAGGCCAAGCGCGCCGCCAAGGCCCGTGAGAAAGACCTCGAGAACGAGGAGAACGACGAATGATGACTGAAGCCAAGCTCAACAAAATTCACGTGGCGGGCTTTCGCTCATTGCGCGATGTCACCCTGGATCTTGGGCCAGTGACGGTGCTCATCGGGCCCAACGGATCAGGGAAGTCCAACCTACTCTCCGCCCTCCGGTTGGTACCGTTGATGCGCGCCGGGTCCTTGGCGCGATTCGTTGGTGATCAGGGCGGAGCTTCAGCGCTTCTGCACTACGGGGCTCAAATTACCCAGGAGCTGAGCATCGGGTTGGAATTCATATCGAGCGAGAATCGCTTCAGCTACACGGGCCGGCTTGGGTACGCGGCAGGCGACGTCCTCTCCTTTCGGGATGAGTACGTGGCGGCCGAGCGTCTGTCCGACCAACATCTGGACACATTTCTAGGCAGCGCCGGGCTGAGGGAATCTATTCTTGCCGATGCCGACCGTCCGGGCGGCGAGAATCAACTGCGAATTCTTGGCCGTCTGGTCAGTGGCATCGGCTTCTTCCACTTTCCCGACACATCGCCGACCGCGCCGCTGCGACAGAACTGGCGCCAGGTCGACAACCGCGCTCTTCATTCAGACGGTGCCAACCTGGCGGCGTTTCTCTATCGCCTCAAGGGCAGTGATGCGGAGGGAACGACCCAGTCGTGGAACCTCATCAGCGCTCTCATTCAGCGAATTGCACCGTTCATCAAGACCCTGGATCCCGATTTAGTAGATCCCGACCATCCCGAGACATCTGCAGTGCGCTTGTACTGGACCGATGAAAGAGACCATCGTTTCGATACCCACGACCTCTCGGACGGGACCCTGCGTGCCATCGCGCTGATCGCTGCCCTGGCGCAACCCTCGACTAGCCTGCCCGGGCTCGTCGTCATCGACGAGCCCGAGTTGGGACTGCATCCAGCGGCGATCGGCATCTTCGCGTCGCTCGTACACTCGGTGTCGACTCGCTGCCAGGTACTGATCACGACGCAGTCACCAGCCCTGCTGGACGAGTTCGAGCCTGACGAGGTGGTCGTCACCGAACGCAGCCGGGGCGAGACTTCCTTCAAGCGGCTAGATCCTGCTGCGCTGACCGCGTGGCTCGAGGACTACAGCCTCTCCCAGCTCTACGAGAAGAACGTCCTTGGGGGGCGGCCGTGAGGCGGCTGTTCGTCGTAGTCGAGGGCGACACCGAGATAGCCTTCGCCAAGGCGACGCTGGCACCGCACCTGGACGCTAGGAATGTATGGACAACGCCAATCGAAGTGACCACGAAGCGCGATAGGAAGACCGGCCAGAAGCTAGGCCGTGGCGGCGGACACTGGAAGCATTGGCGCAAAGACATTGCAAATTTGTCCAAGTCCAACCCAGGCAGCGACGTTCGAATCACAACCCTGTTCGACCTGTATGGGTTGCCCGAAGATTTTCCGGAGCTGTCCAGTTGCGAGGTGCAGCAGGACACAACAGTTCGTGCGGGGCTGCTGGAGCTCGCCATGGCCAAAGAGATCGACGATTATCGATTTCTTCCCTACCTGCAACGCCACGAGTTCGAGGCGTTGGTGCTGGCCGGCCTGGACAAGCTGCCGGCCCTTCTGCCGGGACAAGTGGACCGGGAGGGAGTCGAGGCGCTCCAACGTTCGCTTGGGGATTTTTCCCCAGAGGACGTCAATGATGGCAACGAAACCGCACCATCCAAGCGGCTGTTGGAACATGTCCCGGGCTATCGCAAGGTCACCATGGGGCCTTCGGTGATCGAGGCTTTGGGCCTGGCGGCACTACGCGCGAAATGTCCCCGCTTTGATGCCTGGATCGCGAAACTGGAAGCCCTGGGAGAGGCGCAATGACCACCACCATCACCGACGTCTTTGATCTGCCGAAGCCGCAGGACATCCGGGCCATGGGCTTCGTGGTCAAGCTGCGCGAGGCCGAGCCTGGCTCGGACGAGGTCAGGCAACTGGTGGATGACTACGTCATCACGCCTGCCATTGAAAGCGAGCTGCCACGCATCCTCGAAGACATGAGACAGGTTTTCGACCGAGGCGAGGAGTACGGGCGTTTCATCCACGGCAGCTTCGGCAGCGGTAAGTCGCACTTCCTGACCATGCTTTCCATGCTGCTAGAGGGAGCGGATCCGGCGTGGAAGAAGTTTCGGCCGCTTTTCAAATCTGCCGACCATGAAACGTGGCTGGGCAAGGCCGGGCTGTTGGTGGTGCGCATCCACATGCTGTCCGTGCGCGGGAAGAACACGGGCCTTGATCGGGCTATCTACGAGGCGTTCAACGCCGCCCTGAAACGCCGGGGCAAGGCGCAGTTCGAGTTCCTGAATGTGGAGGCCATCTTCGATGAGGTTCGGCGGGAGTCGAAGGAGTACGGCGACATCGTCTGGAAGCGGCTGACCGCCGCGGGCGTGGTGGGCAGTCGGGAAGACTTCGAGGCCCTGGCGACCGGCTCGGCGCAGAAGCGCGAGCGGCTGGCCCGGGAATGGCTGAAGTACAAGGGGCGCGACGCCGCGGACGCGGGTATCGACCCACACTGGAGCGAGGGTTTGAAGCGGATGGCAGCCCACGCCAAGGCCCAGGGCTTTGGCGGCATCGTGCTGATGATCGACGAGTTCTTGCTGTGGCTGGCTGAAAAGTCGGGGCAGGAGTTCGTGCAGGAGATCAACAACCTGAACGTCATCGTCGACCACAACACCGGGCAGCGCACGGTGCCCATCTTCGCCTTCGTCGCGCGCCAGCGGAACTTGCAGGAGTTTTTTCCGGATCTGGTGGACGAGAGCAAGATCCACGAGCACCTCGACCATCACTCGAAACGCTTCGAGGTGACCAAGCTGCAGGACGTGGAGTTGCGCCACATCGTGAAGGGGCGCGTGCTACGGCCCAAAGATGCGGCCGCAGTGGCAGAGGCGGTGGCCTCGCTTTCCAAGCGGCACGAGAAGGTGCTCCCAGCGCTCCTGGCCGGCGGGGACATCGAGTACCTGCGTGACGTGTATCCATTCCACCCGGCCCTGATCGAAATGCTCGTGGATGTCACCTCGCTCATGCAGCGCGAGCGCTCGGCGCTTCGCCTACTCTACGAATTGCTGGTTCTGCACTATCCGAATCTGCCGCTGGGCGAGTTTCTGCCCGTGGGCTCGGCCTTTGCCGCCATCTTCCCCGAATCCGGGGTCGAGGCGAGCAAGAAGGTGGAGGTGATGCAGGACGTTCACCACCAGTACTATTCGCGCCTTGCGCCGGCCATGCAGAAGATCGCCGAGGAGCGCGCGACCGAGTTCAATGCCGAACGCCAGCGTGCGCTGGATCAGCTCGTGAAGACGGTGCTGTTGGCCGAGGTGTCGCCGCGCTTGAAGCAGGGCGGACTGACCATCGAGCGCTTGGTCCAGCTCAACTCAGTGGACGTAGAGGGTGAGACCTTCCGTAGTCGCGTGCGCGTGGCCGAGACGGATCTACTGGCACTTTCCCAGCTTGTTCCCGACCTGCAGGTGGCTGGGCAGGGCAAGACCGCGATCGTTCGCTACGTTCTTGGACGAGTAAGCCTAGGTGCAGTTCTCGTGCGCGCGCGTTCCAAGGTCGAGGGCAGCGTAGCCAAGCAGTTCGAGATTTTCTGGAAGGCGCTGAAGCAGGCTCTGGAGCTTGAGAACAGTCGCGGTTTCGAGGAGGGCGGTGTGAACGAGGGTGACTGGGATCTGACCTGGCGGGGCACCAAGCGCCGTGGCCGCATCAAGCTGGGCAACATTCGCGAGCTGTCCTACGACGATTTCGTGCCACCGGATGGCGCGTTCAGGGTCTTGATCGACTACCCCTGGGACGAACCAGGCCATACGGTCGACGAAGATCGTCTGCGGGCCGCCAACGTGCGAAAGAACAAGGGCCTGCTGCACACGGTGTGCTGGCTGCCCCGTCACATGACCCCGGCCGAGCTTGGCGTTCTGACCGAGCTCGCAGCGGTGAGGTATTTGCTGTCCACGCCCGGGCAAGAGGATCTGCTCGAAACCCTGGGGCCACAAGATCGCGGCAAGATTCTGGAACAGGCCGGAATTCGCGAAAGGACGCTGGTCGGACAGCTAGAGGAATTGCTGAAAGAGGTCTACGTTCACCACGGCGAGTTCGTCGCGCTGATCTCAGACGTGGACAGCAGCCGCCCACGCGAGACCTTGAGCGAGAACCTGGAGCACATCGCGACGCTGCTGATGGACCGGCGTTATCCGCAGCACCCGACCTTCCTGGCCGAGCCCAAGAAGCAGGATCTGGAAGCCTTGCTCAAGTGGATGGTCGACGCGGGCGAGACCAATGTGTCGGTCGCGTATGACGAAGCCACGGGCAAGGTGCTGCGGACACTTGGCCAACCGCTGGAACTGGTCAATCTAGGGCAGACCAAGGCGATGTTGCGTCTGGATTCGCGCTACATCAAGGACGTCCTTCAGCGGACGGATCAGGATTCGGTGGCTTGGGTGCCCATTGCGGACCACCTACGCGAGGACTTCGGTTTCCAACCGTTGGTGACCGATCTGTTCCTGTGCTTCCTGTGCCAGCGTGACCACCGAGCCTTGCAGGAAATCGATGGAGAGGCCGTTGAGGTACGCATCGGAATGGCCCCGACTGCGCGCTTGCGTTTGCAGCGGGGCAAATTGGTGGGTGCGGCGGAATGGCATCGGTTGCGCGACCTGGGAAACCAACTCTTCAACCTGGAGCGCCCGATGGCCCATCGTTCGCTGCAGGGCCAGGACCGCTTTGCGGCCAAGCTGAAAGAGTCAGGGCAGGCGAAGCGCACGGTGCTGCAGCGGTTGCACGAGCGGCTGGTCAAGCTTGGCGTGGATACCGGAGAGCGCCTGAAAGAGCTATCAGAGGCAAACGCGCGGCTGGCCGCGCTTGGCCAGCCCACCTCGGACAGCCACAAGGTGCTTACCGAGCTGCTCTCGGTTTGGCCCGACAACACAGCTGACCCTTTGCGCTCCATTGTCCACGAGGCGGACTTGATCCTCGCCGCCGTGGGCGAGCTCAATGAGCACGCGCGCGCAAACTTGAACGCAGGGACCCAGCACGGCGCCTTTGGAGCAGAAGTGCGCGAGCACCTGGGAACGCTTGCCAGCCGCATGGCTGGCGCGCAGACAGATCAACCGCTGACGACGGTTTGGGTCCAATCCTGGAACACCAAGGCGCAGGATCTGACCAGGAAGCTGATCGAGCAGCCGACGCCAACGCCAATTCCAGTGCCTTTGCCACCGCCGCTGCCAGCGCGTGTCGTTCTGTACAAAGCCCGCCTGAATCCAGGCGATACCACCGCCGTCTCTGCTTTCATGAAGGAGGTTGGAAAAGCCCTGTCGAAAGCGGGTAGCGGAAGCATCAGCCTCAAGCTGATCCAGGAGGAGGACAGCGAGTGAGCGCAGCCCAGCTACTTCTGCGCCGCTTGCTGGACCAGGCCGGTGGTGCAACGGAGACTGGCTATCTGCTGGTTATCGACGGCGAGGGACTTGAGGACCTCCCGGACCAGATGCCCACGCCGAAAGGCGCCTACCGCGTGCACAGGGTTGCGACCGAGCTGGGACTTCGGCACTTGCTATGGAAGGCGAAGGGCGCGCCACTGATCGCTGTCATGCCCGAGGAGATCGCCCAGCGCATCCAGAGGTCGCCCGATATTCTGCGCCGTGCGCGCAACCAGCGGGTCCACGCTTTGTCGGTGAACGACGTGCTGGAAGTCGTTCTTGGCGTTCGGGTGGTGGGGGCCGACGCGCCCTACATGCAACAGCTTGCTCTCGAGAACGTGGACAAGTTGGGCCTGGCCATGAGCCACCGGACGCTTCCCACCGTGATCGACCGTCGCCTGCTGACTGAAATGCTGGTGGATGTCAGTGTGGGCGAGCAGGTCCGAACGCAGACCCCGGCGCGGCTGTTGGCGGCGTGGGTGCAAGAGCCGCCACGATGGTCAGAAAATGTAAACAAGCTGGTCCGGGAGGCTTTGCCCACGCTTCATGGTGACGAAGGCCGATTGCTGGCCTGGGCGCTGGCAGAGCCAGAGTCGAGACTGCGAGAGCTGGTCGTCCACGGTGCCGTGCTGACGGTGGAGGCGCCCGAGCTGCCCAAGCCAGCGTGGGGAGCGCTGTGGAAGGCAGCCACCGAGGCGCCACTGGAAATGGATCGCAGGATTCTGCGGCGGGTGTTGTCGCGCCTGGCCGAGGACACGTTGATCGCCTTGGGAGATGCCGCCGGCAAGTTGTTGGCAGCAGCCGACCGTGTTGGCCGCGAGTGCCTGACGCCGTCACAGTTGCAGACCAGTCGCGTGCTTCCATTGGCCTTCGAAGATCGCTGCCACGCTCTGGCGCAGCAGGCGGCAAACGGCAAGGCCATCAGCGCAGTCGATATTGCCTGGCTAACCGGACACCGTGCGGCCGCCATGAATCGCGAAGATCTCGCCATGCTGGACGCGATGGCGCGGGTGTCCCGCTATCTCGATCAACCGCCATCGCTGAAGACCGACATCCTGGAGCAGGTGCAGGAATACCAGCGTCAGGGCGCCTTTGCGGATCTGGCGATGCTGCGGCTCCGCCGGGCGCTAGCCAATAGCGCGCACTACCACAGTGAGGCGAAGAAGCTGCTGGCTGCCTGCCGAGATCGTCGCGATCGCCAGAACCGCCAATTCGCAGAGTCGCTGGCCAAGGGCTACGAGGCGACCCTTCACACCGAGGGGCTGGTGCCTGTTCATCGAATCTGGAAACGGACTGTCGCGCCGCTGTGGCAGCGTGAGTCCGACGCCCAGCTGTTTGTCGTGGTCCTGGATGGGTGCAGCTATCCCGTATTCTTGGAGCTTCTCTATGCGCTTTCACAGGACGGCGGTTTCCCACTCGGCGTGAAACCCGATCCCGATGGTCGTGTGGCGGGGCTGCCTGCGCTCTCGGCACTGCCAACCATCACCAGCCACGCCCGAGGCGCGATTTTCCTGGGTGAGCTGCCGAACGACCCCCTTGTTGCCGAGACCGTATTTCGCGATGAAGAGGAGACCAAGACCGACAAAGCGCGCTTCAATCAGAATGCGGCGCTGGGCGCTCGGACCCGTCGGTTGTTCCTCAAGTCGGATCTTGGCGACGGCGGGCAGGCGTTGTTGTCAGCGCTGCAAGACCCATCCATTGAGGTGGTAGCGGCTGTCTTTAACGCCGTGGATGACCAGATTGGCTCTTCGAATACTGGCGCGACGGTGGCGCTCTCTCCCGAGAGCATCACTGCGTTCAAACCGGCCTTGCGGGCGGCGCTCAAAGCCAATCGGCGCGTTCTGCTGACCGCCGACCACGGGCACAGCCCCTTCGTCGACAAGACTTTGCGACAAGGAGCAGGCAAGGCGCCCCGCTATGCCGTGCTGGCTAAACACGATCCGGTGCCAGAAGGGTTCATGGAGATCGATCTGGCAGGGTTGGGTGGGCCACCTCAGAGACGGGCCTTTGCTTGGCGTTCTGGTGTGTACCTTGGGGGACAGCAGGTGGGGTTCCACGGGGGATGTGGGTTGGAGGAAATGGTGGTGCCACTGGCTTGGATCGAACGAGATGGTTTGCCGGCGGACGAGCCGGCCTGGTGGTTTGGGCGCGGAGCCTTGGCCGAAGCTACTCCAGAGGCGCGTCCGGTTGAGCCGCCGATCCGGACGCCCCTGCCTTCGGACAAGTTGTTGCCCAAGACAAAGCCACAACTCTCGTTGTTCAACCCGGCTGATCGGGCGGGCTCGCTACCGCTGCCTGCGGCACTTGTCGAACGCCTAAGTCTGGACGAAAAGGGAGTTCTGGTGTTGTTGCGCGACAACGGGTCTGCCCGTGCCAGCGAGTTGGCCGAGCGTTTGAAAAAGAATCCAGGTCGCCTCAACGGCCTGATGGTGACCTTGCGCCGAACCTTGCACGTAGAAGGGTACGTTCTGTTTACGGATGAGCGGCTACCGAGCGGCGAAACCATGTATCGCTACCAGGGTAAGGAGGCGGGCTGATGGCTGTGTTTCCTGAATCTCCGACCATCATCAACGCACTACGGAGCGGGCTAGTGCCGGCGCAGGGCCTGGAGCACTTCGCGACAGGGCTGGATCCGTTGCTGGATGCCGTGAACCAAGACTTAGACTTCGTCGCCACGGGCAAGGGTGTTTCCAAGTGGATTCGTGGCGAGTACGGGACTGGCAAGACCTTTGCCGCCCGCTACCTGTGTGCGAAGGCGCGGCAGCGAGGCTTCGCCACTTCCGAGGTGCAGATCTCGATCAACGACACTCCACTGCACCATCTTGAGACCGTCTACCGGCGGCTGATAGAACACCTTGCGACCGCTGCCGATGGTCCCAACGCCTTTCAGGCCGTCGTGGACGGATGGCTGTATCAAATTGGGGACGAGGTCATTCGCCTGAAGGGCATGACGGAGGAAGATCCCGGGTTCGCGGATGCGACTGAGCAACGGCTGGAGGACAAGCTGGCGGATCTGTCGCGACGGAATCCGGCCTTCGCCCAGGTCCTGCGCGCCTACCATCGCGCCACGCACGATGGTGATTTTGCCACAGCGCAAGGGCTGCTGGCGTGGGTGGCTGGCCAGCCCCATACCGACCGTTCGGTCCTGAAGGAAGCCGGTACCAAGGGGAAGGTGGACGGGCAGGCTTCGCTAACATTCCTGGCGGGGCTGCTCCAGTTGTTGCGCCAGTCCAGCTACAAGGGGCTGGTCGTTGTGCTCGACGAGGTCGAGACGATTCAGAGGATGAATTCTCAGACCAGGGAAAAGTCCCTCCTTGCCCTCCGGCAGTTCATGGACATGTTGGCGAACGACCAGTTGCCCGGGCTCTATCTGGTCATCACCGGCACCAGGGACTTCTTCGAGGGATACAAAGGTCTGAAGGGCTCTGGGGCGCTTCACCAGCGGGTTCAGGTCAGCTTCAGTGAGGATCCTCGCTTCGACAATCTGCGTGCGCCCCAAGTTCGGCTCCTTCCCTTCACCGAGGATCGTCTGCTGACAGTTGCCCATCGTGTACGCGATCTGTACCCCGCCAAGCATGCTGACCGAGTTGCCGCCCGCGTGGATGACCAATTTCTCGCGGCCTTGGTGTCGCAGGTCACCGCCGGTTTCGGTGGCAAGGTGGCACTCGCACCGAGGCTGTTTCTTCGTGAGCTGGTGGATGTCATGGATCGGGTTGACCTGCACGAGGACTACTCGCCCGCGCAGCACTACAAGCTGGAGCTCGAAGACGCGAAGCTGACGGCTGAGGAGCTGGCCGCCAAGCTTGGACGGCCCATCGAGGTCGAAGCCGAGAGCGAGGAAGGCGAGGGGGAAACGCCTACTCCGGCGAAGCCCAAGCGACTGGACGGGTAGGCTATGCCAGGGCTTGAGCGACTTCACCCGCACCTGCAGCACGGAATCGTTCACGACCTTGGGTGGCGCTCTCTTCGGCCGGTCCAGGATCTGACCATTGAGGCCGTTCTGGACGGCTGCAACGCTGTCGTCTTGGCACCCACTGCGGGCGGCAAGACCGAGGCCGCCATTTTTCCGCTGCTTTCGCGCATCTTGACCGAGGGCCTGTCTCCAGTCTCGGTTCTCTACGTGTGCCCCATCCGCGCGCTGCTAAACAACCAGGAAGAGCGACTGCGCAGTTACGCGCGCATGGTTGGGCTGGACGTGTTCAAGTGGCACGGCGATGTGAGCGATTCGAGGAAGCAGGGCTTCAGAGAGTCGCCCGCCCACATTTTGATGACCACACCCGAGTCGCTTGAGGTCATGCTGATCAGCGACCGGACGGACGCCAAGGCGCTGTTCCAGAATCTCTCCGCCGTGGTCATTGATGAGGTCCACGCTTTTGCAGGTGACGACCGTGGCGCCCACTTGGCTGCGCTCTTGGAGCGTCTGGTAACGTTGTGTAAGCGCGACGTCCAGCGCATCGGACTTTCCGCGACGGTCGGCAACCCGTTGGTCATTGGGGAGTGGCTTCGGGGATCGAGCAAGCGGGCATTTCGACTTGTCGATCCGCCGAAGGCGAAGGCCCAGCGCGAGCTCCACATCGACTACTGCGATGACGTCCAACAAGCGGCATTGGGGATCTCGCACATCGCCCGCGGCAAGAAGAGCCTGGTCTTTGTCGAGAGTCGTTCCAAGGCCGAGCGTGTGGCCCAGGCGCTTGGCGGATCCGGCGTGGAGGTGTTCATCCACCACAGCTCCGTCAGCAGGGCCGATAGGACGCTTGCCGAGGAACAGTTCGCTCGAGGCCAAAACACGGCGATCGTGTGTACGTCCACCATGGAGTTGGGCATCGACGTGGGCGATCTGGACCAGGTGATCCAAGTCGATGCGCCGGGTTCCGTGGCATCCTTCCTTCAGCGCCTCGGGCGCACGGGCCGGCGCGCCAACACGCGAACCAACTGCACCTTCTTCTGCCTCACCCCCGAATCGCTGCTTCAGTCAGTCGCACTTTTGCGCCTGGCCGAGTCCGGCTGGGTAGAAGATGTGAAGCCTGCCGCCCAAGCCATGCACGTCCTTGCACACCAGGTGATGGCGCTGGTGCTGCAAGAGGGTGGGCTGTCCCGGCATCGTCTGTTGTCGTGGATCGAGGCTGCGTACTCGTTCTCAGGCATCGGAAACGAGCGTCTACAGAACCTTGTCGACACCATGGTGGCGCGAGAGATCCTCTACGAAGCGGACGGCGTCCTTTCGCTCGGCAAACATGGCGAGAAGCTGTATGGCCGGAAGAATTTCTTCGAGCTCTATGCCGTCTTCACTGCTCCGCCCGTCATGCTGGTTCTGCACGGCAAGGAGGAAGTGGGACACATTCAGGCGACCTTCGTTGCCATGCACGACTACAGCCAGGGCCCGCTCTGTTTCCGGCTGGGTGGTCGTGCCTGGGAGGTCGGTCAGAGCGAGTGGTCGAAGGGCGTGCTGCATGTCAAACCCGCCGACCGAGGTAGGGTCCCGAGCTGGATTGGCTTTCCGGGCGCTCTTTCGACCAGAATCTGCCAGACCATGCTCGATGTTCTGCTGCGCGAGGAAGGCGAGGCGGGCTGGTTATCCCGGCCAGCGGCTCTGGAGCTGGCAAGTCTGCGTGAATCCTACTCTGGCGTGTTAGTGCAGGGGCAAGCGCCCCTTGAGGAACAGCCAGACGGCATCGTCTGGCACACCTTCTCAGGCGGCGCTGTGAACCGCCTACTGGCGGCGGGACTTGAGCAGAAGTCCGGCAAGAAATGGGTGGCAGGCAATCTGTCCCTTCGCTGCAAAGAGCTTTCCATGGTTGCCGCGCGCAAGGCCGTGCAGGCACTCCCCGGAATGGAATGGGAGCAAGTCGCCGCCGCCGCTGCTCGAGGCATGGCCCGTGGCATGGTCAGCAAATTCCAGCCCTGCTTGCCCGAGAAGGATGAGGACAGACTCTTGGCCGAAAAGCTCTTGGATGTGGAGGGTACCCGTCGGTTTCTGGATGGCGTATGTCTCGCAAGCTCGTCTTCGTAGTCGTGATGTCTTGTCTAGCCACCAGCCTTCTGCCCGGGTGCAAGAAGGATATGCCGCCGGTCGTCGCGGCCCGGTGGTCCGCAATGGAAGGCCTTGTTCGTGCCACTGGCCCAGTCTGCGACAAGGTGCTGCGACACGAGACGAGCCTCCGTCCGTCGGCCCTGTGGTTTGCGGTGAACGCCATCGACTCGGTGTCCCCTCGGTGGCATGCGACGCGCCCGACCTGCTCAAGATTTCGGTGGCACGGCGTTAGACCCTAGGTGAAGATGCCTCCATGGATCGTGGACTGCGACACATCGCTGGCTGGAAGGCACGAGCCAACGCGCGTCTTTCGCCGCTGCTTGTAATTCTCGCTGCGGTCGCGACTTCAACAGCCTATGCGAAGGGTGCTGACCCCTCGGACCGCCAGGTCGCCGAGGCCAGGAAGGCTTGCCTCAACGGGGATTACCAGAAGGGGATCGCCATACTCTCGGACCTTTTCGTCAAGACCGAAGCGCCGAACTACATCTACAACCAAGGGCGGTGTCTTGAGCAGAACGCGCGATACGAGGAGGCGATCGTGCGCTTCGAGGAATACCTCAGGGTCACCAAGGGCTCAGGCGCCAAAGACAGAGCGGATGCCGAGGAACACATTGCCGACTGTCAGTCCAAGGTCGCGAAGAGCGCCTCCGTTGCGCCTCCACCTGTTCCGCCGCCGCCGATCGTAGTCCAACCCTCCTTCCCAACGGAGCCAAGACCTGTGGAGACCGTGGCCCGGTCCAAGGCCGTCCCGTCGCCGCCTGGACGTGGGCTTCGCATCGCCGGTATCACCACAGGGGCGCTGGGCGTCGCGTCACTGGTCACGGCCGTGGTCCTGAACATCAAGGCGAACAGCATGGCCGACGACCTGAACACACCGACTGGCTACGACCGTGGAAAAGTATCGCAGCGCTCGAACTACGAGACCGGTAGCTGGGTCGGGTACGGCCTCGGCTCCGCCTGTCTCGTTGGCGGAGCCATCCTCTACTACCTCGGCCGCAGCGCCGAAAGCTCGAGTGCGGTTGCGCTTCTTCCTCTTGTTGCTCCCGACCACGCCGGTGTCGCGTTTCGCGGAGGCTTCTGATGCACCTTCACCATTTCTCCACGTTCCGCCACTCGTTCCTTCTCGTTTGCGTGATCTTGGCCGTTGGGTTCGCCGGATGCTTTCATCGCGTCAGCCCCAACGTGGACACGATTATCTGCCAGGGAGACAACAACTGCCCAGACGGCTACGTCTGCGCGATCAAGGGACAGCCCGGTGGATGCCGGAAGAGTGCTGGGGGCATCGACGGCAGTGTCGACGTGACAGCGAGCTCGGACGGCAAAATCATCGACATGTCCAGTGAGGGCAGTGGAGGTGTCGTTCCCGATGCCGCCGTCGATTTCTCGATCGGTGGCCAAGATCTTCCCACTGGCCAGCCTGATGGTGCGAGCCCGATCGCGCCTGAGGTACAACCAGATGGGGCCTACGCCGCAGCGGACGTTCCCGCCGATGTGCCGGTGGACCTGCCGCTGCCGTGTAATGGTGGCTGCTGCACGACCGCGGACTGTCCGCTCACGGCGCCCGTGTGTAGCAGCTCCAACCAATGCACCAATTGCGGCTCCGACAATGACTGCTCGGGACGCTCCGCGACAGCCTGTGACGCGACAACAGGTGCCTGCGTTCAATGCACGAAGAACGGTCAGTGCGGGACCTCGGCAGTGTGTGACACGACCACGAACAAGTGCGTCGGTTGCACGCAACGAAGCGATTGTCCTGGCGCCTGCCAGACCTGCAGCGCCGGTGCGTGTGTGGCGGTCAAGAGCGCCGATGACGCCAGCAGGTGCGCGGGCACCTGTGATTCCAATGGCGAGTGCAAAGCCAAGGCGGGACAGAAGTGCGACGCCGTCGCCGCGGGATGCATCACTGGAACGACCTGTGCCGACGGCTACTGCTGCAATCGCGCCTGCACCGGGACGTGCGAGGCGTGCGACCTGGCGACATCTCCGGGCACATGCACCGTGCTTCCGGCGAACAGCACCGCCCGCCACGGTCTCTGCGCCGGAAGCGGAACCTGCGCCGGCACCTGCCAGGGCAAGACCGACGGCACTTGCACTTTCCCGACGACCTCGTGCGGAACCGCGGGGTGTGCAACCACGACTTCTACGCAAGCCGCCGGGACGTGCAACGCAGGCACCTGCGACATGCCGGCTCCGGTTTCTTGTAGGATCGGCGCCAACTGTTCGGGCTCGACATGTTCCTGTCCGCAAGGGACGACCGACTGTGGAACCAGTGGGTGCATCAACACCTCCGGTTCCGACGCAAATCACTGTGGATCCTGCACTGCCGTGTGTTCCTCGAACCAATACTGCAGCGCGGGCACGTGCGCCTGTAGCAGCGGTGCCTTGGCTTGTGGTGGCTGTCTCGCCTGGGACTTCGAATCCAGCTCGAGCCCCGCGCCATGGAACCTCGAAATGGTGCCAGGATCGCCGGGCCCCAATGGGGGGACCAACATCGGTGTGACCCAGTCGAAGTACCATGGAGGCAGTCACTCGCTGATCGTGCCGGTTCAGATAGACTATTCTACGACCTTTGCCGTGGAGGTGACGGTATCGCTTCCCTGCAAGGTGAACCTCTCCGGATACACGGGTTCGGCCTACGTGTATTTCGACGGAAGCTATCCGCTTTCAGACTTTGGCAATCAGCTGATCGTGGACACGTGGACTTCCTCGGGTACCCAGGCAGATCACAACGTCCCGTTCTTCGGGAACATTCCGATCAACCAATGGTTCGAGGTTTCGCTCGGCTTCACCAGCCCGACTCCAGTCGATCGCATAGGCCTCTCCCTCTCTCCTGCCACCAACTGGACCGGGACCATGTACGTTGATGATGTCGTGATCAATGGGCTTTAGCCGACGATCCCTGGACGGCCTGTGGCAGGACCATGGCTAGAGCACCGAACGGGTTGAATGCTGTGCAGGATCGAGAGCTTGCGAGTGCTCGGAAAATTCACCTCGCCCCGCGAAGCGGGGAGAGGTCGACGCGCGAAGCGCGTCGGGTGAGGGGTTCGGCCATGCGAGAGAGTGCGCTGGCCCCTCACCCTAACCCTCTCCCCGCTGCGCGGGGCGAGGGGATTGGAGGGGGCACGTGCGTAGCAACTTCTTGAATTCTCTGCACTTTCAACCCGTTCGGTGCTCTAGAGGGTCCCGCCGTAAGCCTAGGGCCGTCCTTCCTGCCGAGCCAGACTCTCGAAGCGAAACGCAACGCGGAATTTCGAAGACCGAAATCGCCATCTGGTGCGCTCTATTCGTGGTTGCGACTGTCGCACTGGTCTGGAGACACCGTACGGGCTTTTTCCTGTCCTGGACCGACGAGCAGATCCACCTGTACGTAGCGCGCCGAGTGGCCGAGGGGGCAGTCCTCTACCGGGACATCGATAGCTCGCGTCCGCCCTTGGCGATCTTGCCAGTCGCCTGGCTGATCAAACTAGGCTGCTCACCGCTGCTAGCAGGTCGAGCATTGGTCTTGGTCAGCCAGCTTGCGACAGCCGGATTCATGTTGTGGGGCGGCTGGCGCCTGATTTCGTGGCGGGCCGGAGCACTGGCGGCGCTACTCTTCCTGACCTCGCCGGAGGTCTTCGACAGAGTCCACTATACGGGTATCCAGCTTACAGTCCTGACCACGGTTGCCTGCTTCCTGTATTTTCTGAGGTCGATGCCATTTCGATCCGGGTTGTGTTTCGGTTTCATTCTGGCGACCGGCCAGCATGGTCTCGCGATTGGCGGCCTTGTAGCTCTCTGGACGCTGGTCCGGAGACCACGCGATGGTGTTCGATTCTTGTTGGGGTCGTTGGGCGTTGGTGCGCTCGTTTTTTGCCCTGTGTGGCTCATGGGTGGCCATCACGTGTGGGAAAGCCTATTCGGTCACCACCTCTATCACTTGAGCTCGGGCCAGGGTGGCGGCGACACTCAATTTGGGGAACGTCTTACGCCTTGGCTCTACGACCACGCGTACCTTATGGTCGGAGTCGGACTGAGCTTGACCCTCTTGCGGTCATGGGTAAGAGATGGAGCAAGCCGCGATCTCTCACGGCTACCCTCGAGGACAGTACTCGCGCTCTTACTCGCGATAGGGATACACGTTGTGGTCGTGATGGCAATGAACCAGACGGCCTTTCTCTACATGGTGCTGATTGCGCCCCTGTTGGCCCTTCTGGCGGGAATTGGCTTCGACGCGGTAGCTACGTGGTGGGCCGACAGCAGAAGAGGTTCACCGATTTTGCGTCGACGGGCCTCGCGACTCATGCTCTTGGGAACAATTGCCACCCTCGCCGTAACTTGCGGTGGGTGGGCCGCCGCCCAGTCCAGCCGCGAGGGGCTTGACGAGCGCCAGTATTCCTTTTTGCCACAGCTTCGTTCCGGAGAGCTGGCCCAGTATCAACGGCTAGATGTGGCCGGACGGGTGGCAGGGGATCTGGCACTGCGCAAAGACGAAACCATCTTCGGTGATCCAACGATCGTCTCCGCGGTGGCGTTGGATGGAGGTTCCCGCGTAGCCGGTGAGCTGGCGGATTTCGACTACCGCTGGCTGGAAGCTGGAACCGTCAAGCACGAGGATGTCGTCTCTCGAATCGAGGGCGATCATGTAGCTGCCATCGTCACTTCACCCTGGTTCATCGCCCAGAGCCCGTATTTCCGCTTGTACGTCATGACGTGCTACGAGATCCCCGAGGTATACCCACCGACAGAGAACGGGCCGGGCTCGGGGCTCTTCGACATCCTCGTGTATCGCCACAAGCCCGGGAGCTATCCGTGCCAGGTGCCGTCTGCTGGTCCGTTCTGACATGGGCGAATGGTGGGCCCGCGACACCGGCCACATGATGAGCCTCGGTTTGCGGTAGCATCGGTGGAGAGTCATGTCTTCTTCACCACCAACCACTCCGGCATTCCCCATTGAAGTGCTGCTCGATTGGCGCCACGACCTCGTTGCCCGCCAGCTCGACGATGTGAATGTCCTCGGCGAGGCGCTGGTCGCGGCCATGAATGAGACGGATAACGTTCGCATCGCCACCCTCCGTGCCTCGCTGGAGCGCTTCGTCCTCGCCATGGGCTGGAGCCGTGACAAGTTCCTGCCCGCCATCGTCGCGTACGCGAACGCGCTGCCCGCGCTCGACGACGATCTCTTCGCGCCGGCCTTCATCTTGAAGTCCATCGCGCCGGACCACTCAGAAACAGCCGCCTTGCTGGCCAAGGTTTCACGGGATGTTCGCGCCCTGCTTGCGCGGCTGTGACGGGTTCACCCGCCCATGAGCGGGTACGCGGCGTTCAGACCTGGAAATCTGGCGAAGTCGCGGGCGTTCGTGACCAGCGTGGCGCCGTGCTCGATGGCCAGGGCAGCGAGGTGGGCGTCGGAGACAAGCGCGCCGCTGACCTGTCCAGGGGTGAGCAGACCGGAGAGGATGGCCCAGTGCCGTTCTGTTGGTGACACGATGGTCGAGATGGGGTGCTCGAGCCACGACTCCACGATCTTGCGCGCGTCGCCCACCGCAAGCGGCCTGGCCATGGCTTTGCGATGGCTGGCGATGCGCATGAACGCAAGAATCGCCGGCCAGCAAAACACGATGGGGGTGGGCCCGGACAGCGCCCCTTCCTACGCGGCTCGACGACGCGAGCCGATGAGAATATCGGCAGAGATCCCCAGCTTGTCGCGCAGCTTCGCAATCATGGCGATGCTGAGCGGCCGGCGGCGATTGAGCACCTCGGAGACGCGGGCTCGGGTTCCCATGATGTCGACCAGCTCACTGCGCCCGAGACCCATTTGCTCCAGGCGAAAGAGAATGGCGTCGATGGGATCCGACGGATCGATGGAATGGTGTCTCGCCTCGTAAGCATCAACTAGGGTAACGAGCACTTCCAGCTCGTCGGCTTCCCTGGTCCCGCGCCGCGCGCCCCACAGGCGTTCGATTTTGCCTAGCGCTTGGGCATGGTCGCGGGCAGTCCTTATCGGGTGAATCTCCATGGGGTGAGCGCCTCCACAAATTCCTTACATCATGGTCCCATTTCGGGAACGAGGAGAAGGGGTCTCGCGCCCCTCACCCTAGCCCTCTCCCCGCGCGGACGCGGGGCGAGGGGACCGGAGGAGAACCGGAACTAGCTCGCCCCGACGACGGTCTTGAAGTACGCGATGGTCGCGGCAATGCCCTCTTCGAGTGGCACTTTCGGACCCCAGTTGCCGAGCAGCTTCTTGGCGCGGGTGATGTCCGGATTGCGGCGCACGGGATCGTCCTTGGGCAGGGGCTCGTGGATGATTTCGGATTTCGAGCCGGTCATCTTCTTGATGAGCGTCGCCAGCTCGATCATGGTGCTCTCGCGCGGGTTGCCCAGATTGACGGGATCGCAGCCGTGCTCGCTGGCCATCAGGCGCACGAAGCCCTCGACGAGATCGCTCACGTAACAGAAGGAGCGCGTCTGGTTGCCGTCGCCGAAGATGGTCAAGGGTTTGCCGGACAGGGCCTGCACCACGAAGTTGGATACCACGCGGCCGTCGTTTTCGTGCATGCGCGGGCCGTAGGTGTTGAAGATGCGCGCGATGCGGACCTCGACGCCGTATTGGATGGCGTAGGAGGTGGCCAGGGCCTCGGCGCAACGCTTGCCTTCGTCGTAACAGGCGCGCGGGCCGATGGGGTTGACGTTGCCCCAGTAGGATTCGGTTTGCGGGTGCTCGGCGGGGTCGCCGTACACTTCGCTGGTCGAAGCGATGAGCATGCGCGCGGAGGCTTCGCGGGCCACGTCGAGCAGATTGAGCGTGCCCTCGACGGCGGTGCGAATGGTGCGCACGGGATTGCGCTGGTAGTGGATGGGCGAGGCCGGACAGGCCAGGTGGAAGATCTGATCCACCTCCATGGTCAGCGCCTCCTGCACGTCGTGGCGGAACAGCTCGAAGCGCGGGTGTTCGCGCAGGTGCGCGACGTTGGCGTGCGTGCCGGTGAAGAAGTTGTCCAGGCACACGACCTCGTGCCCGTCCGACAGCAAGCGTTCGCACAAATGCGACCCCACGAAGCCCGCACCTCCGGTAACCAATACGCGTTTTCGAGTCATGATCTTAGAGGTAGGCCAGCCACTTAGGCTTGGGTTCGCCCGGGCCCTTCACCACGGCGGTGTAGGCGGCTTGCAGCTTGCGTGTCACCGGACCTGGTTGCCCGCTGCCGATGGTGCGGCAGTCGATCTCGCGCACCGGGGTGACCTCGCAGGCCGTGCCGGTGAAGAAGACCTCGGCGACTTGGTAAAGGAAGTCGCGCGTGAACGACTGCTCGACGATCTCGAAGCCGGCTTCCTTGGCCAGGGTGATGACCGCGTCGCGGGTGATGCCTTCGAGAATGGGCATGTCGAGCGGCGGGGTATAGATGCGGCCCTTGTGAACCGCGAAGATGTTCTCGCCCGTGCCTTCGGCCACGCGGCCGTCGGCGTCGAGCATGACCGCTTCGTCGAAGCCCTGGCGCTGCGCCTCGCGCTTGGCCAGCACCGAATTCACGTACTGACCCGAGATCTTGGCCTTGCTCATGATGTTGTTCACGTGTCCGCGCACGAAGGTGGACACGTGCGCGCGAATCCCCTTGGTCAGCGCCTCCTCGCCGAGGTAGGCGCCCCAGGGAAACGCGATCACCACCGCCTCGATCGGCGCGTCCTTCGCGCCGAGTCCCAGCGAACCGGCGCCCGCGTACACGAGCGGCCTCAGGTAGGCCTCGTCGAGCTTGTTGGCCCGCAGGACATCGAGGCACGCGGCCTCGACTTGCTCGATGGACCAGGGGACATCGTTCCCGCACACCTTCATCGACCCGAACAGGCGTTCGATGTGCTCGCGCAGGCGGAACACGGCGCTGCGCCCGTCGGCGCGCTTGTAGCAGCGGATGCCTTCGAACGCCGCGACCCCGTAGTGCAGGGTGAAGGCCGAGATGTGCGTGGTCGCTTGGGCGAACGGAATCAGCTTCCCGTTCATCCACGCGAATTGGGACTCGATCATGATGCTCCTTTGAGACGGCGAATTTCTTCTTCGATATCAGAAAGCCCGGGGCTCATGCGCAAAACCTCCTCGAAGATGCGGATGGCCTCGTCGGGCATGCCGGTCTCGGCATAGAAACGTCCGAGCGAAACGCGCGACCAGGGATTCTTGGGATCCGAATCGGCGGCGCGCAAAAGCTCGCCCAGCCCCGCGGCCACCGCGCGCGGATCGGCGGGTGCTTGCCGGTACAGAGCCCAGCCGAGGGCGCTGCGATAGCTGGCCTGGGTTGGGGCAAGGGCCGTGGCCTGGCGGAAGGCCTCGGCGGCGTCCCGGTAACGGCGGGCGCGCAGGTGTGCCACGCCCTGAAAATAGATGCGCTCGGCCACCACCTGGGGCGACTCGCTGGCGGGTGCCTCCTCGTCGGCACCGGGAGATTTCGAAGGGTTCTTGTCGAGCTGGGCGACATAGCGCCTCCGCGCAGTGGGGTCGGACAGTACCGCGTGCGCCTCTTCCAACCTCTCGAAGATGCGCTCGGCCACCACGCGCACGGCCTCGGTACGCATGCGGAAGCGGTCGGGGTGAAAATCGCGCGCCCGCACCTCGTAGGCGGTATCGACCTCGGTTTCGGTGGCCTCGCGATCGAGCGCCAGGACCTCGAAGTGGGTCTGATGGTGCATGACTTCGAGAATGGCCACCAGATCCTCGCGGGTGCGCCCACCCGCGGCCAGATGGGGCTGCGAGTCCACCAACGGTTGCAAATCTTCGACCGCATCCCCGGCTTTCGTCGCGGGCTGATGGGACGGGACGATCATACCGGCCTCGGCCATGGCGACGAGGAGGAGCCGGGCGCGGTCGGTGGGAATCATGGTCGTGGCCAGCGCGGCCTCGTATTTCACGGTACCGTCCAGGCTGTCGACGAAGCGCTGCTCGTTGGGATCGGCGGTGATGTCCTGCAGACGCTGCCGGCGCTCGGGCGAGGGCATGAGGTATTGTCCGGTGTACGGATCCAGCACGCTGCGCATGCGCTCGGCATCGTACGAACGCCGGATGCCTTCGAGAATGAGCGCCGCGGGCGTGCGATCGAGGCGCACCGGCTGGTCGTGCGCGGGCTGGCCCTTCTTGAAGGCAAAGCGGCCCTCGCGCCAGGAGAAGACCTCGAGCAGCTTGGCCTCCATCTGCAGCACCAGGGCACGCGACAGGTTGTAGGGCGACAGCGCCCCCATCTCGACCAGCAGCTCGCCTTGGCGCTTTTTGCTGGCCTTCATCTGGCGCAGGGATTCGGCCAGGGTCTCCGCCGAGATCATCCTTTGTTCGAGGAGAATCTGGCCGAGGCACTCGCGGGGATCGTTGGAGCGCACGGCGACGGGATATCCGTCTTCGACGTAGACGATCTTCTTGACCTTGTCGCTGGTGAGCAAGAGCGCACCGGTCAGGCGACCGGCGTAGACACGCTGGAGCAGGTGGGCGAACGGCTGGCGCGCCAGCGAGCCGCGCAAATCGGGATCGCCCGTGCCCATGGACTTGGCCGCGCTCTCGACGTAGCGACGTTCGCGCTTCTCCTCGAGATCGAGGATGGCCGACCCAGGGTAATTGGGAACCAGCGGCTCTAGGGTGACTTCCTTGGGTGGAACCATTTCCAGCAGCAAGGCCAAAAGGCGCGACACGTCAAGGGGGGTGGGCAGGTACTCGGCCGGGGCGAAACGGCGCCTGGCCTCGGAGGCGTGGCTGGCCCCGCGGTGGGTGCTGGCCACGAAAAAGATGGGGGCGTGCTCGGTCTCGGGGGTGCGACGGATTTCCTCAGCCAGCGCGAAACCGGTGCCATCGGACAGCCTGGTGTCGATGACCACCGCGTCAGGAGGCTGGATCAGCATGCTGCGCTTGGCCCAGCCGATTTCGGCCTCGGACGCAAGCGCGTAGTGCGCCTCGGAGAGGGTATCCCCGATGCGACGCTGCATTTCGGGGTCACTTTCGACCACGAGCACGTAGGGCGACATGGGCGAGGGATTGTATACCGTATTCGTGCGGAAAAGACGCCTGACGAGTTCTTTGACGTAGAATGCCCCATCCCATGAAGGAGCTTCCTCAGTGACCAGTCGCCGCCGCAAGTCCACAACCGCCTGCATGATCCTGGCTGCCGGGAAGGGAACCCGGATGGCCTCGGCCAAGAACAAGGTGCTTCACACGCTGCTCGGGGTCCCCATGGTGGCCTATGCGGTCGAGAACGCGCGTGCTTTGGGCGCTACTCCCATCGTGGCCGTGCTCGGCCACCAGATCGACGAGGTCGGCAAGGTGCTGGCCGAGCGCTTTGGCCCGGGCAGCGTCACCGTGGTCGAGCAGAAGGTGCAGAAGGGCACGGGCCACGCCGTGCGCTTGGGGCTTAGGCCGCTGGCCGATTTCGACGGGCTGGTGGTGATCCTGTACGGCGATGTGCCGCTTTTGCGCGCCGAGACCGTGGCCGCCTTGATCGAGCAGGCGAAGAAGACCCGCGGACTGGCCATGCTGACGTCGGTGATGCGCGATCCCACGGGCTACGGGCGCATCGTCCGCAACGATGCGGGAAAGATCCTCGAGGTGGTCGAGCACAAGGACACGACCCTCGTCCAGCGCCGCATCGTCGAGGTGAACGCCGGCATCTACGCCGCCCCGGCCGAGTTCCTGCGCAAGGCCACGGCCAAGCTATCGGTGCGCAACGCCCAGGCCGAGTACTACCTGACGGATATCGTGGCGCGGGCGGCGGCCACCATCGGTGTGGTTTCCGTCGACGTTTCGGCCGAGGAAGTGTCGGGGGTGAACGACCGCGAGCAACTGGTCGCCGCGGAGCGGATCCTCGCCGGCCGCATCGTGCACGAGCACATGAAGCACGCCACCTTCCGCGCTCCGGACGAGGTCGTGGTCGAGGCTTCGGTGACCATCGAGCCCGACGCGGAGATCGGCCGCCATGTGGTTTTGCGCGGACGCACGCATATCGGCGCCTGCGCGCGCATCGACGACGGCAGCATCCTGACCGACACCGTGGTGGGCAAAGGCACGCACGTCCTGCCCTACTGCGTGGCCAGCGATTCGACCATCGGCGAGAACAACAAGATCGGTCCCTTCGCCCATCTGCGCCCGGGCACCAGGCTCGGTCCGGACGTGCACGTGGGCAATTTCGTCGAGACAAAGAAGACCACCCTCGGGCGCGGCAGCAAGGCCAATCACCTGACCTATCTCGGCGACACCATCGTGGGCGAGAAGGTGAACGTGGGCGCCGGCACCATCACCTGCAACTACAACGGCTTCGAAAAGCGCCAGACCATCATCGAGGATGGCGCGTTCATCGGCTCGGACACGCAGCTCGTGGCACCGGTGCGCGTGGGCAAGCGCGCGGTGATCGCGGCGGGCGCGACCATCACCGAGGATGTGCGCGATGGCGCCCTGGCCATTTCTCGCGCTCCATGCAAGCAAGTCGACGGCTACGCCGACCGTCTGGCCGATCGTTATGGCGGCAAGAAGAAGGCGACACGCTAGGAACGTCCCGGAAGGACGCATCGGAGGACTGGATGGCCACTACGGCAAGGGAATTTTTCGACAAACGCGTACCCGAAGCCTTGCTGGCCAATCCCGGCCGGGCCAAGGAGGTTGCGGCGATCTATTTGTTCAAGATCAGCGGCAGCGAGGGCGGTACCTGGACCGCCGACTTGCTGGCCACCCCCCCCACTTGCACCCCCGGCGCAACCGGCCAGCCCCAGTGCACCATCGAGGTCGCGGACCAGGATTTTTGCACGATGATCGACGGCGGCATGCAGGCCGCGATGCAGATCTTGTTCGCGGGGAAGCTCAAGATCACCGGCGATCCCGCGCTCATCACCAAGCTGACCAAGGTCCTGCAGATGGGCTCGTAGCCGGCCCTGTCCAGCCTCTAGCCGCCACCGAGGACGACGACGCGTTCGGCCTTTCCCTCTGGCGCCAGGTCGGGCATTGCACGGTCGAAGGTCGCCAATCGAGCGCCGCGCTGAAGCGCAAGGGCCAGCAGGTGCGCGTCCGCCACCCGGTTATGGCTGCCCAGCCGCTCCCAGGCGATGTGCACGCTGCTGGCGATCTCGACGTCGTCACTCCAGAAGACATGGCCCGGCAGGGCCGTGATCCGTCGCAGGATTTCGCTCGCCTCGCGGGGCGAGCGCGCGTCGGGAATGGCGCGCGCGTTCGAGGAGACTCGCACGAATCCTGATTGGGTGACCGAGCAAGTGGCGAACCCGGCCCGGCCGACCTGGTCGAACCAGGCATGCGCGGCGGAATGGTGCACGTGATTCGGCCAGGCCAAGGCCACCAAGATGTTGACGTCGAGAAGGATTGGCTGCTCCTTGGAACGACGCCTTGCGCCCGGTCCACGATGCAGCGCCGATCTTCGACTCGGCTCGGTCATTCGTCCTCGAGTGCGAAGCGAACCATCTCGGCCGTGATGGGAGCAGCCTTGGCGGGCACATCGAACGTCGGAAAACCGCGTCGCGTGCATCCGGTCGGAAGCGGCGCCCGCAGTCCTTTGCGCGCCAAATCGGATATCACGGCGCCCAGTCCCTTGCCCCCGGCCCCGGCCAAGCTGCGTGCGGCCCGGTAGACGTCGCCGTCGAGGTGAAGGGTGGTCCGAACGACTGCTCCCATGGACAAACTATGATGCTGTGATGTCATGATGTCAAGGAGCCCAGGGGCGCCAATTCCCGGGGCAATCGCCGTGCCCCTGCGCCCCGCTTGACGGCCACCCTGGGGTGAATAATGGACCCATCATCGAAGCGGTTGTCGACAGCCCATTCGAAACAACAACCAAGGAGGAACGCCATGCTTCTCAGGAGAGTCTGGCCCTCGAGGCCAGCGTTCGAAAGCCCCTTCGCCGAATTCGATCAACTGCGTCGCGAGATGCTGCGCGTGTTCGACACAGTCACCGGCAACGACAGCGGTCACGATCTCTCGGCCGGGGTCTTCCCGCCCATGAACATCACCCAGGACGACAACAACTTCTACCTGCGGGCGGAAGTGCCGGGGATCGGCGCCAAGGATCTGTCCGTCTCGGCGCTGCGCAACCGGGTATCCATCTCGGGCAAGCGCGAGATCCCGCAGGAGAACGGACACGTCAGCTACCACCGCAAGGAGCGCGCCGAAGGAGAATTCAGCCGCACCGTCACCCTGCCCGGCGAGATCGCCGCGGATCGCGTCGAGGCGCGTTTCGCCGACGGCATCATCACCCTCACGCTGCCCAAGGCCGAAGAGGCCAAGCCGAGGCAGATCGCGGTGAAATCCTGATCACGATTGGACCCATGCAGGAGGAGAGTCGCCATGTTGAAGGAATCCACGAGAGAGATGCAGAAAGCTGAGCAGGGAAATTTGCCTGCCGCGCCCGAGCAAACCCGGCCCGGCCCGACCTATTCACCGGCCGTCGATATCTTCGAGAGCGACGACCGCATTTCGCTGCTGGCCGACATGCCGGGCGTGAAGGCGCAAGACCTCAAGATCGATCTGCGCGAGAACGTGCTGACCCTGAGCGGGCACGTGGCCACACCCGAGTCCGCGAAGGAGACGCATGTCCTGCGCGAATACGAGACGGGAACGTTCTTCAGACAGTTCACCCTCTCGGAGGTCATCGACCAGGCCAAGATCGACGCCAAGCTCACCGACGGCGTGCTGAAGCTGGAGCTGCCCAAGCTCGAACGCGCCCGACCGAGACAGATCACGGTCAGGGCAAGTTAGGAGGAATCGTTTCTGTTGACCTGTCCATGACCTGGGCAGGTCGACAGAAACACCGGCACCTCGGAGGCCGCGCGAGCATCCAAGTCGTGCCATGACTTTCTTCGATCTGTCGGTGCCCATGCTCGACGGGCGCGAGCAGCCCATGACCGCCTATCAGGGCAAGGTGGTGCTGGCCGTCAACACCGCCTCGCAGTGCGGCTTCACGCCCCAGTACGCCGAGCTCGAAAACCTTTGGCAGTCCTACCGCGAGCGCGGCCTGGTGGTGCTGGGGTTTCCGTCGAACGACTTTGGCCACCAGGAGCCGGGAACGGCCGAAGAGATCCGCACCTTCTGCGATCTCAACTTCCACGTGACCTTCCCCATGTTCGCCAAGGTGGTCACCAGGGGCGACGGCCAGTCCCCGGTGTTTGCTTTCCTGACCGCGAAACACCCCAAGCCGAAGTGGAACTTCTACAAATACCTCGTCGGACGCGATGGCGAGGTGGCGGACTATTTCGTGTCGGTCACCTCGCCCGACAGCAAGCGACTGCTCCGCGCCGTCGACAAGGCACTCGGCTAACCGGCGGCGCCCTGAAGCGTCTTCTGGGTAATCAGGAAATCCTCGACGAGCTTGCCGCCGATGAGGTGCTCTTGGATGATGCGCTCGAGCACGGGCGGATCGCACGAGTGGTACCAGGCACCCTCGGGATAGACCACGGCGATGGGTCCGCCCTGGCAGATGCGCAGGCAATTGGCCTTGGTGCGCTGGATGCCGCCTTTCTCCGACAGCCCCAGCTCCCGCAGACGCCTCTTCAAGTAGTCCCATGCCTGGTTGCCACGGACTGCGTCGCAGCACTTGGGAACGGTCTGGTCGCAGCACAGAAAAATGTGCCGGCGGGCGTTCATCACGCCCATCGACTGGGCGACAGAACGTTGCTGCTCGAGATCCTCGGCTTCCATCGGGGCTACTTGCCCGGGGGGAAGTGCAAGCTTTCGAGCAGCTTCACCAAATCCGCGCGCGACGCCGCGACCGGACCTTCGTCGCCCACCATCTTCACGAACCAGGAGCGGCCATCGGCAAACAGTAGACCGGCGATCATTCGCTCCTTGTTCGCGCCCTGCCCGGAGAAATCGTACAGCGAGATGGAGCCGGCCTTGGACTTGACCTCCTTGCGCATGTGCGCGCGGGTGGCTTCATCGACGGGTGGCAAGCCGATCTGACCGCGCCAGCGATTCACGTTGGCAAGCTCGCCGCCCGCCGTGCCCGGCAACACGATCACGCTGACGTCTATCTTTCCCGCGGCCGGCGGTTTCAGCGTGGCCAGGCGCATGCCGCCCGCGCGGGCCTCGGTCCAGCCCTTGGGCAGATCCCACGCAATCGCCTCGGCGCCAGCCGGCATGGACGGCGGCGGCATGGGCATGCTCGGCCCGTTGCCTTGAGGTTCGCTGGGAATGGGCGGGTGCCCTGGGGGCAATTCCTGATTTAGCGGCTGCGCGGACTGGGCCATGGGCTGCGGCGGGGTCCGCAGGATCCTGGGCTGGTCTTGTTTGCAGCCGAGACCGAATGACAGCGCACAGAGTGCAAGAAGGGCTTTTCTGTTCATGACGGCGCTAGTCTACGCAGCGAGAACCCGACGCGCCACGGACAAAGGAGGCTGCTATCATGGCCCCCATCATGGGACACACGAACGACGAACTGGTCGGAACGCGCGCCTTCGGCCCGGCCAAATCCACCATCAGCGGCACGCCGCTGTCGCCCGAGGCGCTGGCGCGCACCGATGGATTCTGGCGCGCCTGCAACTACCTGGCGGCCGGTATGATCTATCTGCGCGACAACCCGCTCTTGCACGAGCCCCTCAAACCCGAGCACATCAAGAAGCGCCTGCTCGGCCACTGGGGCTCGAGCCCGGGTCTCAGCTTCGTCTACACGCACATGAATCGCGTGATCCGCGAATACGACTTGAACGCCATCTTCCTGGCCGGGCCGGGCCACGGCGCGCCCGGCGTGCTCGCGCCCATCTATCTCGAAGGCTCGTACAGCGAGATCTATCCCGATCGGAGCCAGGATCTGCGCGGGCTGCAGCTCTTCTTCCAACAGTTTTCCTTCCCCGGCGGCATCGGCAGCCACTGCACCCCGGAAACGCCCGGCTCGATTCACGAGGGCGGCGAGCTCGGCTACAGCCTCTCGCACGCCTTCGGTGCGGCGTTCGACAATCCCGACCTGCTGGTCGCCGTGGTGGTGGGCGACGGCGAGGCCGAGACCGGCCCCCTGGCCACCTCTTGGCACGGCAACAAGTTCCTCAACCCCGCACGCGACGGGGCCGTGCTGCCCATCCTCAATTTGAACGGCTACAAGATCAACAACCCGACCATCCTCGCGCGCATCGCCCGGGACGAGCTGGCGAGCCTCATGCGCGGCTACGGCTGGGAGCCACTTTTCGTCGAGGGCTCGGAGCCGGCGAGCATGCACCAGGCGATGGCGGCCACGCTCAACCACGCGGTCGAGGAGATCAACCGCATCCAGGCCGAGGCGCGCGGTTCGGGCGCGGTGGTGCGTCCGCGCTGGCCCATGATCGTCTTGCGCTCGCCCAAGGGATGGACCGGGCCGGCCATGGTGGGCGGGCACAAGATCGCGGGCACGTGGCGCGCGCATCAAGTGCCGCTGACCGAGGTCGCCACCAAACCCGAGAACCTGAAGCTGCTCGAGAATTGGCTCAACAGTTACAAACCCGACGAGCTGTTCGACCGTGACGGACGCCTGGCGCCCGAGCTCCGCGACCTCGCGCCCAAGGGAGCGCGGCGCATGGGTTCCAACCCGCACGCCAACGGCGGGCTTCTGCGCAAGGATCTGCGCCTGCCCGACTTCTGCGCCTACGCCATCAAGGACGTGGTGCCGGGCCAGACCACGGCCGAGAACACGCGGCCCTTGGGCGCGCTTTTGCGCGACACCCTGGCCGCCAACCCGGTGAGCTTCCGGGTGTTCGGCCCCGACGAGAACACCTCGAACAAGCTCGATGCGGTCTACGAGGTCACCAAGAAGTGCTGGATGGCCGAGCCCTTGCCCGACGACAGCGACGGGACCGAGCTTAGCCCCGACGGCCGCGTGATGGAGATGCTGTCCGAGCACACCCTGGAAGGTTGGCTGGAAGGTTACCTGCTCACCGGCCGGCACGGTTTCTTCTCGACCTACGAAGCCTTCGCCCACGTCATCGATTCCATGTTCAACCAACACGCCAAGTGGCTGGAGATCTGCAGCCACCTGCCCTGGCGGGCCGATCTGGCGTCGCTCAATCTGCTCATCACCTCGACGGTGTGGCGTCAGGATCACAACGGCTTCACCCACCAGGATCCGGGCTTCCTCGATTTGGTGGTCAACAAGAGCGCGTCCGTCACGCGCATCTACTTGCCACCCGACGCCAATTGCCTCCTGTCGGTCGCCGACCATTGTCTGCGCAGCCGCAACTACGTCAACGTGATCGTGGCCGACAAGCAGAAGCACTTGCAGTACCTGGACATGGACGCGGCCATCCGCCACTGCACCAAGGGGGTAGGGATCTGGGAATGGGCCAGCACCGACGGCGGACAGGAGCCGGACGTGGTCCTGGTCTCGGCGGGCGACGTGCCCACGAAGGAAGCCCTGGCTGCCTCGGCCTTGCTGCGCCAGGAATTCCCCGACATCAAGCTGCGCTTCATCAACGTCGTGGATCTGTTCCGCCTGCAACCCGACACCGAGCACCCGCACGGGCTCTCGAACCGCGATTTCGACAGCCTGTTCACCGTCGACCGGCCGGTCATTTTCGCGTTCCACGGCTACCCTTGGCTGATCCACCGCCTGGCCTACCGCCGCACCAACCACAAGAACCTGCACGTGCGCGGCTACAAAGAGAAGGGCAACATCAACACCCCGCTGGAGCTGGCCATCCAGAACGAGGTCGACCGCTTCAGCCTGGCCATCGACGTCATCGATCGCGTGCCTCGCCTGAGCGCCATCGGCGCCCACGCGCGCGAGCGCTTCCGCAACATCCAGCTCGAATGTCGCGCCCACGCGCACGCCGAGGGCATCGACCGGCCGAGCGAATCCGACTGGACTTGGCCGTTCGCGTAGCAGCACGAAAGTGCTACCTGCGACCGCCGTATAAGGCGCTAACATTCTGTCCACGGGCCAACCGACCTGGCCGCGTCATACCAGCCGGAGGGAAGACATGGCAGCACCTTCAATGCGTCACGCGTGGTTCTTCGTGTGGCTCGCTCCGGCGGCCGTGCTGGGATTGTTTGGTTGTGGAAAGGGCACGACGAGCGACCTGCCGGCGATGAAGGCAGACGCCGCAGAGGTCTCCGCCGGTGGGAATGGCGGCGGCGGTGGATCCACGACTGGCGCGAGCGGCGGCACGACCAGCACTGGCGGCGTCACCGGCGGAACGGGCGGCCGGACCACTTCCACGGGAGGCAGCACACCCGGCACCGGGGGAGCGACGACAGGCACGGGCAACGGAGGCACTTCCGCGGGGGGCAGCACGACCGGCACGGGCGGATCGACCTCTGGCATGGGTGGCGGAAAGAGCGACGGCGGCCCGGTTGCCACGGGCGGAGCCATCGGCGACGCGGGATCGGCCAAGGACGGTAAAGCCGACGCGCAGCCGCCCAAGGATGCTCCCCTCGACGCCGGAGCTACACCGGGTGATGGCTCGGCCGGCGATGGCGGCATCAATGTCCCCGACGGTTACAAGCTGGTCTGGTCCGACGAGTTCAACACCGATGGCACGCCCGACCCCAAGAACTGGAACTACGAGAAGGGCTTCGTGCGCAACAACGAGCTGCAGTGGTACCAGCCCGACAACGCCACCGTGAAAGGCGGCGTGCTCGTCATCGAAGGCCGCAAGGAGCAGGTCGCCAATCCCAACTATTCCGCGGGCAGCTCGGACTGGAAGACCAGTCGACAGTACGCCCAGTACACGTCCTCCAGCATGACCACCTCCGGCCTGCAGACCTGGCAATACGGCCGCTTCGAAATGCGCGCCCGCATTCCCACCAGCACCGGAATGTGGCCGGCCTGGTGGACCCTCGGGGTCAGCGGCGAATGGCCGTCGAACGGCGAGATCGACATCATGGAGTTCTACAAGGGCAACGTGCTGGCCAACGTGGCCTGCGGCACGGCCACGCGCTGGACCGCCAAGTGGGATTCGTCGTCCAAGGCCATCTCCTCGCTGGGCGCCGACTGGGCATCCAATTTCCACGTCTGGCGCATGGACTGGGACGACCAGAACATCAACCTCTATCTCGACGACACCTTGATGAACGGAGTGGCGCTGGCGAACATGCTCAACTCCGACGGGTCGAGTCCCTTCAAACAGAAGGTCTACATGATCCTGAACCTCGCCATCGGCGGCGACAACGGCGGCGATCCGTCGGGCACCACCTTCCCGGTGCAGTACGAGGTCGACTACGTGCGCGTCTTCCAGAAGCTGTAGGCGCGAGGACGTTCATGGAAATAGGGATTCGAATCCCGTCTACGGCGCGATTTCCATCCTCAGCCGAGCCGCTCGTTCGCGGGCGGGGCGCCAGCCGGGCGCACGACGGTCGGCCTCGGCGAGGGCCTCGAGGGCTTTGGCGGGATCCCTTTCCACCCGTTCGTAGTAGGTCGCCAGATTGAGGAACGGCGCCGGGGTTTCGGGAAAGAATTCGGCGGTGGCGAGGTTCAGCGTTTCGTCGTTGCGCCAGTCGGGTACACGGGTCACGGTGCGGACCGCGTACGCGAGAAACAAGAGCGCGACGACGGCTGCCGGCAGCTTGTTCCAGCCGGCCGTTCGCGCACGGTGGAGTGCGCGTTCGAGCAACAGCCCCACCAGCAAGACCCAGCCGAGCATGGGAATGTAGAGGAAGCGTTCGGCGGCCACCACGATGATGGGGATGGCTTGGCTGACCGGCGCGAGCCCGAGCAGGATCCAGGCGATGCCCAGCGCGACGAGCGGAGCACGTCGCACGCAGTACAGCGCCGCGACCACGGCGAGGCAAAGAACGGCCGCGCCCGTCAGCACGCCCGAGGAAAGCGTGGTTTCGTAGCCGATGATGAACCAGTCGTAGAACGGGCAGAAGCGAAGCGGCGCCAACAGGAGCTCTGCGTAGAGCCCGGCCACGCGCACCATGGTCAGCACGACCACGCGCGCAGGCTCGTCGGCGAAATAAGTCACCCTGGATGGGGTGAGAAAGGCGTTGCGCAGCAGCAACACCAGGATCAAGGGTATGCCCATCGCGATGGCGCTGGATGCAAGCGCTCTCCGCCAACCCGCCGGCCGCAGCAGCACCGCCCAGGCCACCGCGAACAAGGGAATGGCGAACGATTCTTCCTTGGAGAGGAGCGCGAAGAGCAGGCTGGTGCCGAGCAGAGCCAACTCGAGCGGGCGCGGCCCGCGCTCGAGCACGCGCCCAAAAACGACCAGCGTCAGCGTGCCGAAGAACCCCGCCAGCAAGGTCGTCTGGTAGCATGCCGCGCAGAAGGCCTCGCTTTGCGCAGGGTGAATCGCGAACAGAACGCCGCCGAAAAGTGCGGCGAGCGCAGCGCCCCCGGTGAGCTGCCAGAGCAGGAGCGCCACCAGGGCCGCCGTGGCCGCGTGCAAGAGCATGCTCGTGAGATGGTAGCCGGCCGGATGCAAGCCGAAGAGGGTGTACTCCAGCGCCCCCAGGGTTGTAGCGACCGGGCGGTAGTAGCGGGTGTTGAGCGCGCGCTCTTGGGCGTTGGTGGTTTCCATGCCCCATCCGCCCACGAAGAACTTGGGAAGGTTGCCCAGGCTGTGCGCCGCCGGCTGGTCGACGAAGACATAGATGTCGTCGATGGCGAATCCGTTGCGCAAGGTCGGCAGGCCGACCGCCAGGGCCGCGGCCACGGCGACCAGGGCGATTCGGGTTCGCGTCAGCATGCCATCCGTGATCGGTAAGAGGTCACGGATTCAGCATAGTTAGAATCCTTGTAACGCGAAAGTAACTTTCGCAGACCGGGTTTTCGGATGGAATTCCTCTATTTTTGGTCTTGCCGAGCGGCCCTGCACTCATCATATTTGAGTCACTACTCATAAATGGCCCGGCCTTCCACCATCTCGAATCAGCAGATCCTCGACGCCGCGCGCGCCGAGTTCTTTACCCATGGTTTCACCAAGGCCAGCACGGTGGACATCGCCCGGCGCGCCGGCGTATCCGAGGGCAGCGTCTTCAATCGCTTCGCGACCAAGGACGATCTCTTCCGCGCGGCCATGGACGACGCCCAGCCGCCAGCCTTCGGGTTGGACCGCTACACCGGACAGGGCGACCTACGCAAGAACCTCATGCGCATCACCATCGAGAGCGTGCACTACCTGAACAGCCTCTTACCCAAGCTGATGTTGCGCTGGTCCGAGCGCGAGCGCGCCGCCCACGCCAAGGTTTGCGACCGACCGCGCGAGGTTTTGCGTGCCCTGACCGCCTTCTTCAAGGCCGAAAAGGCCCTCGGCCGGGTCGGCGGCGATCCGCCCATCATCGCGCGCATGTTCATGGGGTCGGTGTGGAACTACTGTTTTCTGCAAACCGTGGCCGGCGACCGCTCCATGTCGGCGAAGGTATTCGCCGAGCGGCTCATCGCCGGGCTTTGGCAGGGCATCGCCCCGGCGGTGCCGTCGACGCCGGCAAGGACCTCCTGATGACGGTCAAACACCCGCCAGTCAACAAGTGGCTGGTCACCCTGTCGGTTACCTTCGGCACCTTGATGGGCACCATCGATGCCTCCATCGTGAACGTGGCCTTGCCGCACATCCGCGGCTCGGTCGGCGCCACGCTGGAGGAAATCACCTGGATCACGACGGGCTTCGTGGTGGCCAACGTCATCGTGATGCCGCTGACGGGGTTCCTCTCGCGCATGTTCGGCCAGAAGCGCGTGTACCTCACTTCACTGATGATCTTTCTGCTCGGCTCGGCTTTGTGCGGGACGGCGCACACGCTGACGACCCTGACGGTCTTCCGAATCCTGCAAGGTCTGGGTGCCGGCGCCTTGCAGCCCACCGAGCAGGCCATCCTGCGCCGAACCTTCCCGCCGCACGAGCAGGGCATGGCCATGGCCGTGTTCGGCATGGCGGTCGTGCTGGGGCCGGCGATCGGGCCGACGCTCGGGGGATTCATCGTCGACCACTACAGCTGGGAGTGGATCTTCTTCATCAACCTGCCGGTAGGTGCCCTCGGCATGCTGATGGTCTCGACCTTCGTCCACGAAGACGAGGAAACCCTGCACGCCAACCACGCCCAGGCCGCGCGCGAAAAGAAGAACGTCGATTGGATCGGCATCGCCATGATGGCCGTCGGGCTGGCGCTCATCCAGTATGTGCTCGAAGAAGGCACGCGCGACGACTGGTTCGAATCGCGCACTATTTGCGCCTTCCTGTCCATCGGCATCATCGCGCTGGTCGCGTTCGTCATTCGGGAATTCACCGCCGCCGTGCCCGCGGTGGATCTGCGGCTGTTCAAGGACAAGACCTTCATGTCCGCCACGCTCATCGGCGCCGTGCAATTCGCCGTCCTCATGGCCAACCTCTTTCTCCTGCCCGTCTTCATGCAGGAATTGCTCGGCTACTCGGCCATCGACACGGGCCTCGCGCTGCTCCCGCGTGCAGGCATCATGTTCGTGGTCAACCCCATCGTGGGCAAGCTGTACAACAAGGTGCCGCTGCGCGTGCTCGTGGGCAACGGCGTGGTTTGGGTCTCGGTGGGCTCGTTCGCCATGGCCACCTTCACCCTGCAGACGAGCTTGGCGCAAATCATCCTGGCCACGCTCGTTCAAGGCGTGGGCTTCTCGTGTCTCTTCATTCCTCTCGCGGCTGCGGCTCTTTCGAATATTCCCAAGCCCCGCCTTGCCGATGCGGCCGGGCTCAACTCGCTGTTTCGCCAGCTCGGCGGCTCCATCGGCCTCGCCATCTTCGCCACCCTGCTCACGCGCTCCGGAACCGTTGCGCGCGCCAGTCTCGGCGTGCACATCACCGCGTTCCGCCCCGAGGTCGTCACGCGTCTCGCCCAAATCACGGCGGGGCTTCGCGCGCGTGGGCTCGATCCCGCTTCGGCGCGCGATGGCGCTCTCCAGGCTCTGCACGGGCTGGTCTTCGGCCAGGGCATGACCTTGGCCTTCGAACGCACGTTCTACCTGGCGGGAATCGTGTTCCTCACCGTCCTGCCGCTTCTGTACTTTCTCAAGCTCGCACGCAAGCCCACGGGTCCCCTTCATTTGGAGTAGCTCATGGAATCGAATACAGCCCCGACGCTCAAACCGGAAATCGTGCCCAGCGCGCCTAGGCGAGGCAAGAAACCGTTTCTCATTCTGGGTGCTGCGGTGATTGTGTTGGCCGCGATCACCGGCGTCTACCTGCTGCTGACGGCGAATCAGGAAGCCACCGACGATGCCCAGGTCGAGGCCGACGTGGTGCCCATTGCCGCGCGCGTGAACGGCCAGATCGCCAAGCGCCTGGTCGAGGACAACCAGCGGGTAAAGAAGGGCGACGTGCTCATCCAGATCGACGATGCGGACTTCGCCGCGCGCGTGAAGCAGGCCGAGGCCGAGCTCGACACCGCCCGCGCGCAGGCCGAGGCAGCCGACGCCCAGGTGCACGTGGTCGAGGCCAGCGCCAAGGGCGGGCTGCAGTACGCGCGCGCCAACTACTCGGGATCGTCGCTCGGCGTGGCCAACGCCGAGGCCCAATTGGCGGCTTCGCGTGCCGCCCTGGAACGGGCCAAGGCAGAGGCCCGCAAGGGCGAGCTGGATCTACAACGAACCAAGCAACTTGTCCTCGGCAATGCCCTGCCGCGCGAGCGCCTGGACAACGCCCAGGTGGCCTACGATGCCTCGCAGGCCGCGCTGGCCCAGGCCGAGGCGCAGGTCGCCGCCGCGAACGAGATGCGGCGTCTTGCCGGCACGCGGGTGGGCGAAGCGCGCGGCCGGCTCGACCAAAGTACGCCGATAGCGTCCCAAATCGCCGCGGCCACGGCCAACGCCAATCTGGCCCACGCCCGTATCAAGGTCGCCGAGGCGACCCTGGAGCTCGCTCGCCTACAACTCAGCTACACCAAGGTGACGGCCAGTGAAGACGGACTGGTCACAAGGCTCACGGTCCAGCCGGGCCAGATGATCCAGATTGGCCAGCCGCTGGCCGAATTGGTGCCCGACCGAACCTACGTGGTGGCGAATTTCAAGGAGACCCAGGTGGGACGCATGCGGCCGGGGCAGCGGGCGAAGGTGCGCATCGACGCCTTCCCGGGCGTCGAGCTCGAAGCCAAGGTCGAGAGCCTTTCGGGCGGCACGGGCGCGCGCTTCTCCCTGCTGCCACCCGACAATGCCTCGGGCAACTTCGTCAAGGTCGTGCAGCGCGTTCCGGTCCGCATCGCCTGGAGCAAGCGTCCGGATCTACCGCTGCAGGCCGGCCTTTCCACCGACGTCACGGTCTACGTGAGCAAGGAGAACTAGACCATGCATGCCATCGCGCTGCTGGCTTTGCTCGCGCTCGACGCCGCGGATGCGCCGGCGTCGCAGCGGCTGACCATGGAGGAGGTCGTGCAAATGGCGGTCGCCTCCAGCCCCGCGCTCGAGGCCGCGCGTGCGCGTGCCCGCGGCGACGAGGAACAGGCCAAGAGCCTGCGCGGGAGACTGCTACCGTCGGTGAATGTGTCGGATGAGTATCAGCGCTGGGATTCGCCGTTCAAGGTTACCTTTCCCATTCCACCCGACTATCCAGCACTCAGCGCCCGCGATGCCTCCACCAATGCCTTCGTCGTCGCGGCCGGGCAACCCTTGCTCGGGCTCTTGCATCTGTCCTCCGATCACAGCGCACTTTCCACGGCGGCCGAGGCTGCAACCTTCGATGCGAAGACCGTCGAGGCCAATCTGCGCGACGAGGTCCGCGCGGAATACTTACGCATGTTCGAGGCGCGCACCCTGGCCGGCGTAGCGCATGCATCGCAGGATCGAGCTGGCCGAACAGATCGCCGTCGCCAAGGAGAAACTCTCGGCCGGGGTGCTCACCCCGGCGGACGTGCTGCGCCTGAACGTGGCTGCCGCCAATGCCAAGCAACAGGAGATCCAGGCGAGCGCGGCGGAGCAAGTGTCGCGCGCCAGCCTGCTCGTGGCCATCGGCCACGACTCCGACGATCGAAGCGTGGATTTCGTCGAGCCCGCGACACCGGAAAGCGCGGCAACCGTCGAAACCGATCTGGCGCCTCTCGTGGCCAAGGCCCTGCGCGACCGCAGCGAGATTCACAGCGCTGCTCTTGCCGCGAAGGCGGCAAGCACCACGTCGCGTGCGCGCACCTACGATCTGCTTCCCGATGTCGATCTGGAAGCGGGCTACATGCACATGACAGGACAAGCGTTCGTGAAGACGGACTCGGCCTTCATCGGCCTCAAGGCGGCCTGGCAAATCTGGGACTGGGGCGCGCGCTGGTTCCAGCACCGCGCCGCCGAATCGCACGCCGTGGCAGCCCAAGCGCAGGCCGATGACGCCCGTCGTAGGATCGAGACCGACGTGGCGGCCAAGCTTGCCAACGTACGCGCCACGGCCAGCGCCCTCGAAACGGGCCGCACCACCATCGGCAGCGCCGAGGAGGCCTACCGCGTGACCACCGTCCTCCTCGCAGCCGGCAGCGCCAACACGACCGATCTGCTCGACGCGCAGTCGGCCCTGACCCAGGCCCGTCTCAACTTCGCGCGCGCCCGCTACGAGTACGCCCTGGCCCGAATCCGCCTGTCCCGTGCGCTCGGCGAGTGATACACCTTTCCACGAAGGACGTACGCACGCAATCGAAGCCATGACGGTGGTCGTGGACGTAGACGGCTTACCGTGGCCGTGGCCATGGCCGACGGTAATTGCAACCGGCCACGGTCACGGCCACGACCAAGACCTTCTGCGGCTATCGCGGGCTTGGGGTCGTCCGATTCGTCCGGGACCTCTGGGCTCCCTGTGTTCCCTATGGTTAACTTCCTTCGATGTATCGCCGCCTTGCCATCGGGCTCCTCGTGTTCGCGACCGTGGGCATTTTGGCCGCGCATGCCTCGTCCCTGCCGGAGCAACCCACCGCCTCGCCGCAATCGTCTGCGCCGCCGCTGCCGTCGCGCCGCCGCGTGAACCGCGATCCCGTGCAGCGAGGCGTGGCGCTCGGGCTGTTTGCCGAGGACGTGAGTTTTTCGTACGCGCCGTTGCTCGAGGAAATTGCCGCGCTCGGCGCGAGCCACGTCGCGCTGGTAGTCCCGCTCTATCAGACCGACGCTGCCTCCAACCGACTCTACCTTCACACCCGGTATTCGCCGACCCTGGAGGCCGTCGCCGACGCCATTCGCGACGCACGTCGCGCTGGCCTGGAGGTCACGCTGTTCCCGATTGTCCGGCTGTCTGCTCCGCGCTCGTCCGACGAGTGGCGCGGCACCCTGCACCCGGCCGATCCCGACGCCTGGTTTGCAAGCTACGGACAAATGGTCGGCGATCTGGCCTCGCTGGCGACCTTGACCGGCGCCACCCGGCTGGTCATCGGTAGCGAGCTGTCCTCGCTCGACGGCGATCTCGACCGTTGGGGCAAGCTCATCACCTTCGTTCGCGCCGTCTTTACGGGCACCCTCGTCTACTCGGCCAACTGGGATCACTACCGCGACGCCCGGCTGTTCGACTTGGTCGACGAGATCGGCATTACCGCATACTTCAACCTGCGCGAACCCTCCGCGCCGTCCGACGTGCAAGCCTTGGCCGCGAGCTGGCGGCGTATCGGCCGCACCATCGAATCCGACCTGGCAAAGTACGACAAGCCCTTCCTCTTCACCGAGGTCGGCTACCGTTCGCGCGCGGGCGCCACGGCCTCGCCCTGGGACGAATCCTCGGGGGGAACCCCCGATCTCGGCGAACAACAACGCGGCTTCGAGGCCTTCCGCCTGGCGTGGACCGAGCCGCTCGCGGCCCGGACGCGACTGGACGGCCTATACATCTGGAACTGGTACGGCTACGGGGGACCGGGAACCACCAGTTACACCCCGCGCGGTAAACCGGCAGCCATGACCATCAAGCAGATCCTGGCCGATCTCGAGAAACCGTAGGGGCGGGTTTGAAACCCGCCCCTACCCGCCGTCGGCTGCGACTTCGCCACGCTTGGTGAAGGGCGCCAGCTTCAGGGATTCCCAGGCGAGGTATGCCAGGATGATACCGAACCCGATGAGGAGCAGGAAGCTCTGGTAGGTGTAGCGGAGATCGGTCCAGCCCTCGGCCAGGGTGAAGTACTGCCCGATACACATGCCCGCGAGCACGAGAAACACGATGGCGAAGGTCTTGTCGCGGTCCAGACTCGGGCGCACCACGGCCAAGGGTAACAGGAACACGAAGTGGCAGTAGTAGTTCGATGGATAGAAGTAGAACGGGATCAGCAGGAGGCCGATGAGCGAAACTTCCTCGAGGGTGCGCCCGCGGCAAGCGAGCAGGGCCAGGGCCGTGGCCAGCAGGAGGATGGCGTAGAACAGTGGCCGCCGCGCCGCAAAGGTCATCTTCTGCGCGTAGCCCCAGTCGCCCCACATCCCGGCCCGGTGATGCTCGGCCAGAGACTTGGCCGAAAAATTGGGGTCGAAGGCCAACACGTTGCGCAGCCCCACGTTGTTGGTGCTGGGACCGGTGGCGTGAATCTCGATTTTGTCCTTCCACGCGATCCACGAGCCACGGAAGCCGAAGAGCGCGCTGGTGGCGGCGACCAACACGACCACGCAGATGGCGGCGGCGGTGAACGCGCGTAGGGCCGGGCGCTGACCCGCTCGCCACTCGGCGCGGGTCGGCAGCCTTCGCCTCGACCACCAAGAATCGAAGGCGAACCACCCCATGGGCACCAGGAAAAAGAAGGTGGCCATGGCCGGGAAGGCGCGAATCAACCCGCCATAGGCGATGAGCACGCCGCCCAGGGCATAGCGGCCCCGTTTGAGCGCGCACGCCCCCAACCCCAGCGCCACCAACCAATCCTGGCGCAGGGTCGAGCCCATCAGGTTCGAGCCGAAGTTGTAGAAATCGGTGGCCCCCCAGATGACCACCACGTAGAGCATGATGCGCAGCCCGAACGTGCGATACAGCATCCAGAACAGGAAGAGCACCAGGATGGGATCGATGAGACCAGCCAGCGAGATGACGAGCTCGCTGGCCGGTGCGGCGTTGAACATGAAGTACGCCGGCAGGATCCACACCGGCGTGGCGTTGCCGCCGTGGTCCTGCATGCTGCCCAGGTAGTCGGCGCCGCCCATGGTGTCCGAGAAGTACTTCATGTCGCGCTTGAACTCTTCCCAGCGCTCGGGCGTGAAACGCGCGCGGATCGCGGGAAGCTCGGCCTCCGCCTCGGTGCCGGTAACGATCTCGGCGGTGCGCAAATCGCGCAAGCGCACGTGGGCGAGTTGCTCCTTCGTGAAACCCGGCGTGTTGTCGATGTAGGCGGCCAGGCTGGCCAGGTAGAGCCCGTCGAAGCGCAGCTCGGGAAAGTACTTCGCGACCGGATAGTAGTGGCGCATGTCCCAGGTGTGCACGAAGGTTCGGCGTCCCTTGGCCTGGTCGAAGAACTGCGGCATGCCGAAGTGGTAGTAGGTGCCGAAGGCGGTGATGGCGCAAAACGCTAGCGTCGCCAAGGACACCGCGCGATGGGGCTCCCAGCGTTTCGACAGGAACGCCTCTTTGATCACCACCAAGGCTGCCAGCCCGGCCACCAGCGCGCGCAAGGGCGGCTCCTGGTTGAAGAAGGGATACAGGTCGACCAGATCCGAGGTGAGCATCCATAGCGCCCCGAGCACCGGCATGACCAGCACGTATTGCAGCTTCGGCCCCTTGCGACGATGAACCAGCACGAAGAGGCCGGCCAGGATTCCGAACGCGAGCACCTTGACGTTGAGGGCGTCGTCCACCGGAATGCCGTGCGCGCGGGGCAAGTCCGCCGGCCAGGGCACGGGGCATTCCGAGTAGACCGCGATCTCGGCCACGCTGTAGAGCGCGTCGCCGCCGGTGGCCGACAGGCGAAGGTAGCGAGCCGTGGTGTCGAGCTTGGTGGCGCGCACGCGCATGCCCGCGCCGGATTCCGCGCCCACCCGCCAAAGTTGCTGCCATTCGTGCCCGTCGAGCGAGCCGGCCATGAAATAGACATCGTTGTTGTCCGCCTGGACCATCACGCAGCGCAACGATCGCGGCTGGCCCAGGTCGTACTCGACGAAGGATCGCGCCGACGAGAAGCGCGAGGTCACGTCGGTCAACCACTCGTCTCCCTCGTTGCTCAGGAGGCCATCGGTGAGGCGGACGGCATTCTTTACCCCTTCGCTGTGCACGGGGCGGCGGCCGACCAACAGATCTTCCGGCTGCGCCATGGCCGACGGGGCGAAGATACTCGCCACGAGCAAGACCAAAGCACCGAGCAGCCACGGACCTACCCGGCGCGCGCTGCCGCGCGCCGGTGTGATGGAAAGCACGACGTTTGAGAAGGACATTTCAGCAAGAACCTACGTGCGAGGAGCGCCGCCAGTCAACAGGCGTCAGGGCACCGGGCGCTCTCGTAGTGAGGGCGGTCGCGTTGCGCGACCACGGCAGTCGTCTCGTCGTGCGTGACAGTGCGCCGTCGGTCGTGGGCTTCCGACGCCCTTACCGCAAGCCTTCGACGCAAGCGACGGCTTCGGGCAGCGACCAGTCGCGCCGGTTGAGAAAGGCGTAGCGGACCTTGCCCCTGGCATCGAGGAGGAACGACTCGGGAAACTGGGTGGTGCCGAAGCTCGACGGGACCCCGCGGCTCTCGTCGCGAAGCACGAGGGTCTGCGATCCCTTGGCGTAGAACTTCTTGAGCGCCTCCAGATCCTCGTCCACGCTGACGACGGCCACGGTGCCCTTGTCGCCGAGGCGCCCGGCCAGGATTTCGAGCGTCGGCGCTTCCGCGACACAAGGCGGGCACCACGTGGCGAAGAAGCTGACCAGTACCGGCCGGCCGAGCAAGCTACGCAGCGACACCTTCCTACCGGTGAGATCGGGCAGTTGAAAGTCCGGCACCAACGCACGCAGCTTGGCCGAAAGCGGATCAGGGCGAAGTGCGGCACAAGCAACCTCCTCGGCGGATTTCACCGTCGAGGCCGCACCCTCGATGAGCAGCGCACCCGCGGCGACGGTCACGGCAGCGGCCATGCACGCCGCCAGCAACCTTCGCGTTCGCTGCTTCTTGATTTGCGCCAATTTCGGATCGATGGCCTGCGCCTCCCAATCGCGCGATCAGCACCGTCAGGCACGCCCGACGGTGCTCTTGCGCTAGTTGGCCTTGGCCTTGGCTTTGCCGCCCTTGAGATCGGCCTCGACGATCTTCTTGAAGGCATCGACGGGCTGCGCGCCCGAGACCAGCTGTCCATTGACGAACGCCGCCGGGGTTCCCTGCACCCCCAGCGCCGAACCCTGCTTCGTGTCCGCCTCGATCTGAGCCGCGAACTTGTGGCTGTCGATGGCGGCCTTGAACTTGGTCATGTCGAGACCGATTTCCTTGGCGTACTTCTCGAGGTCGTCGGCAGTCAGGGCCTGCTGGTTCTTGAACAGGATGTCGTGCATCTCCCAGAACTTGCCCTGCTCGTTGGCGGCCAAGGCGGCCTCGGCCGCGGGCTTGGCGTTGTTGTGGAACGGAAGCGGGTAGTTCTTCCATGCCACGCGCACCTTGCCGGGGTACAGCTTCTGTAGCTCGGCAATCGAGGGCTCGACGCGGCTACAGAACGGGCACTGGAAGTCCGAGAAGAGCACCACGGTGATGGGTGCATTCTTGGGGCCGCGAACCGGCGCATTGCCCACTTCGACCTTCTTGGCCGGACCAGGGGCCGCCTCGTTGTCAGCCGAGGGCGCCGGTGCACCGCCGACCTCGGCCTTGGCCGTCTTCATGAGGGCGTCATAGACTTTCGCCTTGCCGCCAACCTTCTTGGCCAGCGCTTCGGCCTTCTTGAGCTCCTCATCGATGCGAGCCTTGAACTGCTCGAACGGCTGAGCACCCGACAGGAAGGTGCCGTTGATGAAGAAAGCCGGCGTGCCGCGCGCGCCGATCTTGGCCCCCATGGCCGCATCGGCTTCGACCCGCTCCGCGAGCTTCTTGTCTTCGAGGGCGGCCTTGAACTTGGTCATGTTGAGGCCGATCTCCTTGGCGTACTTGTCGAGATCGGCGGCGGAAAGGGCCTGCTGGTTCTTGAACAGGATGTCGTGCATCTGCCAGAACTTGCCCTGCTCGTTGGCGGCCATGGCCGCGATGGCGGCCGGCTTGGCGTTGTTGTGGAAGGGAAGCGGCAGGTTGCGCCACGCCACGCGGACCTTGCCGGCGTACTCTTTCATGACCTGGTCGATGGTGGGCTCGACGCGCGAGCAGAACGGGCACTGGAAGTCCGAGAACTGCACGATGGTGACGAGGGCGTCCTTGGCGCCCTTGATCGGCGCGCCCTTGATATCAGCCTTGTAGACCTCGCCGGCCTGCGGCTCGCCGGGGCGCGCCTGCTCCTTCTTGGGCTCGGCCTTGGTAAGGCCGTCCTTGACGAGCGCGGCGTACAGACCCGCGCGCGGTGTACCGGACGCGATCTTGGCATCGACCTTCTTGATCTCGTCGTCGATGGCCATCTTGAAGCTTTCGAGAGGATAGGCACCGCTGAAAGCGTGGCCGTTGATGAAGAACGAAGGCGTTCCTCCCACGCCGAAGTTGCTGCCCATCTTCGCGTCGGCTTCTACGGCGGCCTTGGTCTTGGGGTTCGCGATGGCAGCCTTGTACTTGGCCATGTCCAGGCCGATCTCGGAGGCGTACTTCTCGAGATCCGCCGATGAAAGCGCCTGCTGGTTGGCGAACAGCTTGTCATACATCGGCCAGAACTTGCCCTGCTCCTCGGCGGCCTTGGCGGCGATGGCCGCGGGCATGGCGTTCTGGTGGAAGGGAAGCGGGAAGTTCCGGAAAGTGATCTGCAGGTCGTCCTTGTAGATCTTCTGCAGCTCGTCCAGCGTGCCCTTGGCGCGAGAGCAGTAGGGGCACTGGAAGTCCGAGAACTCGATGAGGGTAACCTTGGGCTCCTTGCCGCCCACCTGCGGCGCGTCTCCGGGTTCGACCTTGTAGACTTCGGAACCGATTGGAATGTGCGGTGGCGGCGCAGGCGGCGTCGGGGTGCCGAGGCCCTTGCCCTCGCCCTTCATGAGCGCGGCGAACACCTTGCCGGACGCGACGCCCTTGGCCATCAGCTTCTTGCCACGGGCGAGCTCGTCATCCACCGCCGACTTGAACTGTTCGTAGGGCACGGCGCCGCGGATGGGGCGACCATCGATGAAGAAGTTCGGGGTGCCCTGCACGCCCAGCTTCTTGGCAAGCTCCATGTCGTCCGCGACGTGCTTCTTGGTGGCGGGCGAATCGATGTCCTTCTTGAATTTCTCGACGTCCAGGCCGATTTCCTTGGCGTACTTCTCGAGATCAGGGCGCTTGAGGTTCTGCTGGTTCTTGAACAGGATGTCGTGCATCTGCCAGAACTTGCCCTGGTCCTCGGCGGCCACGGCGGCCTGGGCTGCCAGCGGTGCGTCGCTATGGAAGGGCAGCGGGTTGTTCTTGAAGAAGATCCGAACCTTGTCCGGGTATTCCTTGAGCAGCTTGTCCAGGGTGGGCAGGACCCTGCTGCAGAACGGGCACTGAAAGTCGGAGAACTCGACGATGGTGACCATCGCCTTGCTCGAGCCCTCGGCCTTGCCGTCGAAGGGAACGCACTTGCGCTCGACGTCATCACCCGCCACCGCGGCGCCGGGATTGGGACAAGTGAACTTGGCAACGGCGTTGCCGCCGCCCAGGTTCCAGTTCTTTCGCCCCAGGAAGTACCCGCCGGTGACGGCCCCGATGGCTAAAATGAAAATGATGACTTTACGAGCCATTGAATGTCTCCTTCGACGCTCTAAGCAAGCGTCCTCTTTACGTACGAGGTATTTACTCTGGCAGTGCCCAGGGACAGAGTCGAACTGTCTACACACGGATTTTCAGTCCCGGTTGTAGGCTGCCTTTCATCCCTCGTCGCTTCCATCGCTGCCTTCCTCCTCGGAGGAAGTTCACATGCATCTATCTCAGCTGGACCGCGATGGCAAGCCACAACGCGCCTGCACACCACAGTCCCATGAAGCAATCAAGCGCAGCGTCGCTTTATTCCGTACTCTGACCTCACCCTGCGGTTTCCAGGATTGCCGCGCCGGCGATGACAAGCCGGATGACCCGAAAGACGCCGGCGCCCAGGTCCTCGAGCTTGGCACGTGTCGCAACTGCGGCTCGACGATCGCCCGAGCAATGACCGATGACGAGGTCACCATGTGGGAGCTCGCGGCCGGAGATCTCCGATGATCGGCCTCGCGTGGTTCCGTAACATCCTCCGCCGGCCGCGGCCGCCGCAGCAACTGCGCAGGGTGCCCGTTTGTTTCGATTCGACCGCCTACCGCGATCAACTGGTCCACGAGCTCTCGAACGCGGTTGCGCGAGAATTCGATCAACGCAGCCTCCGGCCTGAGCTCTTCTTCGTGGGTTTCATCTCGGGAGAGTTCACCGTCGCGTGTACGCGTCTACGTCCCGACGTCCGGCAGGTTCTACTGCCAGTCAATGTTTCCGAGGTTCTCACCAGTGCGTTGAAGGTTCACATCGATCGGATCCTTCTCGCCAACTCCGGAGGTGCAGCATGAGCGGCGGACGCAAGATCGGAGCTCCGCACAAGTTCCCCTGGACGCCGGCGGCCACCGACGAGGCGATCCGCGCACGTGGCCAGGGCATGAACTTCCGGCAGATCTCCGCGCACCTGGGTAAGGTGTTCTCGCGGCCTGCAGGTGAGACGTGGCCACCGGATCCGGCAACTATCCGCCGGCTGTGCTTGCGAAGAAAGGCGGTGCGGCGGTGAAGATGGAAAAGAAGGTGCAGAGGGCCCAGGTAAAAGGATCGCAGCCGGGGCACTTCACTGTGTGTCTCGGTTGCAAGGCCAAGATCATCTGGGCCAGGGACGATCGGTTCCCGGAAAAGAACATTGGGGATCTCATTAACGTCGAACCGAACCCCGACAAGACGGGAACCATCGTGCTGTGGTACGAGGTCACGGCCAAGCACAAGACCATCGGACCGCAGTGGTTCCGGGAGATCCTTGAACACCTGGACTACAAGGGCGATCGATGGTCCAGGCACGCAGAAACTTGCTTGGCGAAGTGGGGTACAGATGTACGTCCCCTGTGAGATCGGATTCTGGGACGACGTCTTCACCAAAACCTTCGCCGAGCAAATCAAGGACTGTGCGGGCGCCGAGGCGATCATGCGCTTGCGGGAGTTTGTCATGCTCGAGGGCAGCGACGGAAAGTTGCCCAAGAAGTACCAGATCGAACACATCCGATCCCGGATGCGCGTGAGGGCATCCACTCGAACGCTGGTCAAGGCCTTGGGCTCGAATCACTTTCTCCGCCGTCGGCGACGGACCTGGTACTACCCCGATTGGGACAAGACGCCGATGGGCAGCTACGAGAAGGAGCGGCTCCGCTGGAAGAAGGCAAAGGCGAAATTCCGCGAGCAGCTCCACGAAGATGCCTTGGAGGAAGCGAGAAGTGAAAACGGGACGTCCACGGGACGTCCACGGGACATCAACGGGACGTCTCAGAGACATTCTGCAGAAAGTAATAAAGGGCGTCCCGTGGACGCGCCCCCCGGGGCCCCCCTGAAGGGGGGTGGAAAGGTAGCGCTGACGCGGTGGGAGTGGTTCAAGAACCTGCACTGGAAGCTGAGAGATCCGCCTAAATGCAAGCGCCTGCTGGCCAAGCTGACCACGGAAGAGTGGGAGCAATTGCAGTATGCGTTACCACTGCAGGTCCCTAGATATATGTCGCGGAGTGAGAGATGGCGTCCGTGGGCCGACGTTTACCTCGAAAAGCAGATGTTCATCGCTGAACGAAAAGTTGCGCCTGCGAAGCCGGCCACGAAAGCAGAGACCAAGAAGGCCGCGGAGGAAAATCCGAAGGCCTTCGCGCGGAGGTACCTGGATTCGCTTCTGGCAGATCTCGGAGCTGGCCTGGACGCGCACGAGCTCAAGCGCTTGCACCGGAAGCAGCAGGAGGCAAAGGACCACTGGGAAAAGACCTACGGCGATCGGCCATGGGAAAAGAAGTGACAGACCGAAAGGTCCGCGACGTGGTGGATCTCCCAAGGATCTCGAGGTGCACCGAGATCAGCCGCGAGCTCTTCGAGCTCTGGTGGAGCTGGTGCCCGCCGTCAAGGCTCAAGCCAGCAAAACGGCCCGCCCCTGGGAAATCAACCAAAACCAGGGGCGGGCCGGACTGCCACTCAACGGATATGGCGGGCCGGACATAGCCGGCCCTTCCGTAGGATTACGTTTGCGCCGGTGCGGCCGCGGGCGCGGACGCCTTGGCTGCGGCGGCCGCCAGCGTGGTCTGAACCTGGGTCAGAGTCGCGTGCACGGGATCCATGTGCTGCGCGATCGAGGAGTGGATCTGGTTGATCGCAACCTCGAGGAGGTGCTCGAGCTGGGGAGCCACGATCTTCACGGCGAGCTCGGCGGCCTGGCTGACGGCAACGTCCGATGGCTTTGGCGAGGCGGGCGCCGGTACGGCAGTGGCCGCGGCCGCGGTTCCAGGCTTCGCTGTCACCGGCTTGAGAGTCGAGAGCGCTTTCGGCAAATCGGAGTGGTTGAGGGCCAGCGATGCGGGCTGGATGCCGAGGGACACCAGTGCGCTGCGCGCCTGTCCGATCGTGGTGACTCCTGCTTGTTCGAGGGCGACGAAGAGCTTCTGCAGATCCATGGGACTCCTTTTTGTGGGGGATTCAAACGCCGAGCATTCGGCGCATCTCTCGGACGTCGATCGGTTCACCACGCGGCCGGAACCTTTCGCGATCTCGAGGCGCCCGCCGGAAGAATTCGAAGTGAGGGATCAGGCGGGGCAGCGAGCCGCGGTCGAACCATGCGCAGATCCGTGCCCGCTCGAGCTGACCGCGCTTTGCGCAGGCCAGCGCTTCCCAGTGCGAATCCGGTTCGCTGCGATCGAAGGCCAGGCCCGTGAGAACGTGATCGCGCTGCCACCACTCGAGCTCGGCTTGCGCGCCGGAAAAGTGGTTGGCCGCGTAGAGATCGTCCTGATCACAGAAGGCTACGACCATGCAGAGCCAGATCCCGAGATCGCGGTTGAAGCTGCCGTGAAGCGCTCCCCCGTTCACGTAGCCCAGCTTGCGGATGTCCGTTTGTACCTCTCGCGGCGTCGGCGGCCGATCCCTCGTCCGGTTGAGCAGGAGCTCCATGGTGAGGATGGTAGCACGATTGCGCAGAAACGTGTTACCCTCTGCGCATGGGCATCTTCACGCGGAGCGAAGAACGGAAGCTGACCCTCGAAGAGAAGTTCGTAGCGAAGCTCGACGCGGTGGTTGCGAGAGCGGCCGAGCCGCAAGTTGAGGAATTCTCGGATTGGATCTTCGACTACATCCCCCTCCTGATCGCTCACGCCTCCCGTCCGACGTCGCCCTTCCTCGTGGAAGTGAAGGATACGATCATGAAGGAGGGCAAAAAGCTCCTCTGGCGAGCGCTCTCGCCGGTCGACTGCGTGAAGGCGATCCTAGTCGCCGTCGAGACGCACGCACCGAACATCCAACGGATCTTCCTTGCGCAAGTCGAGCGATACAAGCGAGAGCGGGCGCAGCTGACCACCCTCAAACTCGAGGCTGCGGACGGGCGCACGAACGTGATCGAGGCGGAGCTTGTAGGACCGAAACTGCTGGAGCCGATGAAAAATGGGTAGACCAGGATGCGAAACGCGAAACCACCGCTGGGACAAGAAGGACGCCAACGGCAAGGGCATCTCGGGGATCTCGAAGTGCCTGGATTGCGACAAGAAATGCGGCGATCGCCCACTCAAACCGCGGGCGGTGGCATCTGGTCAGCCGCCGGCGAGCTCGGCCGAGGCCTCGGCGAGCTCGGCAACCAGCCAACCGGCGGCGCCGGCGACGCCAAGCCGGGCGCCAAACGAAGCCCTGCGCGCAAAGTGGGGATTCACCGCACAGCAGGCGCAGCAGCCGCAGCAAGCGCAGCAAGCGCAGCAAGCCACCCCGCAACCAGCGCAGCCGCCGCCGGCGGAGGAGTCGGAGAAGGTCGATATCGGGCAACTCTTCCGCAAGGGCGCGCCCGAGCTGATCGTCGCGGGAGAGCAGAAGACGATCAAGTGGTGCGGCCGGAACCCCGACGAACCGAACGAGGAGATCAAGGACAAGTTCGACGAGGCATTCGAGAAGTGGACGAAGGGCAAGGGCAAGATGCCGAAGATAGAGCTCGCGCCCGGCCCGGCCTCGCTCCTCCTGGGCATCGTGATGTGGATCCAGATGTACATGACGGGAGAGCCGCTGCGGCCCAAGCGCCGTGTGCCACCTGCGGAGCGCGATCCTGGTGCGCCCAGTACCACCGAGGAGAGCGTCCCGCCGCATGCCCACGATACTTCCGAGAGCGAGGACCAGCCGCGATCCCCGCCGAGCTCCGCCCTTCCTCCGCGGCTGTCCGTAGTGCCAAACGATGGTGCTGCGACTGGTGCGGCGCCCTCCTCCTCGGTCGAGTGACAAAGGATCGTCTATGTCTGGTACATCACGAAGTCTGGCGAAGATTCCGAAACGCGTACAACAGCCGAAACCACTACTGGGGCCTCAAAAAGCCGAGGCTCGCCCGGCCGGCCAGCCTCGCGGCACTCAGAGCGCTGCGATTGCGCTTGCTCTCGACGCCGTCCCCGAGGGCGAGGGCGGCCGGTTCGTGATCGGCGGTGCCAGCGGCAAGGGGAAGACCTGGTTCACGGTGAAGTTCGTCGAGGAGATGCAGCGCCGGCACATCTGCTCGACGGCCGTTATCCACGACGTGAAGGATCCCGAGCGACCGCAGTACAAGGGGAAGCTGGTCCATTCGATGACGGAGGCCAGGCGCGCGATCGTCGAGGATGCGCCGGCCTTCATCGTCTGCCGGCCCGGCATCGGCGGCGACGATGCGGCCTCACTCGTCCGGGACGCGGCCGAATCAGGGGAGCACTTCGCGTTCCTCGGTGACGAGCTGACGCCGCTTCTGCGGGTGAACCAAGACACGCTCGAGCCCACACCGCGCGTGTTTGCTGGCCCGGCGCTCGTCTGGCTGCAGCTCCAAGGACGCGGGCCCGGGGCGAGCTCGATCATCCTGCTGCAGCTGCCGAGCCACATGCCCGGCTCGGCGCTGGACAACGCCACGGCTTACATTTTCTTTGGCCTCGGTGGCCGCTCGCTCGACTACTCCCTCGATCTGCGGCTCATCCCGAAAGAGGCGGCGATGTTGCTCACTCGGATGGAGCGGGGCGAATGCATCGTCCTCTTCACCGATCGCGCCTGGGACGGTGTGATCTACGGTCCGGCGTGAATGCTGCGGAAGATTCTGCACAGCCTTGCGCATTTGTTCCGGCTCAACGCCTGCCGCTCCGACGCCTACTGGAGCGACGGGGTATTGATGAGAGCCTACCGATGCAACACGTGCGGGAAACTGACCACCGTCGGTCCCGCGCCTATCCCTCATCGCTAGACGCCATCGCCAGCGACGGAGACAGATCCTCAGCGGACGTCGACGGCGATTGGCCTGAGACTGGACACAACGTCAACAGCGCCCAGCGCCGAGAAAGGTGTTTCCTATGGCCGATGCGTCCCCCACCGTCACCGAGCAGGTCACAAAAGCCCCGATGGCCTTCATCGACTTTTGCAAAAAGTACTGGTTCATGGGCCCGATCATCGTGCTGGTGCTGGTGGGCGTGGGCATGGCGCTCAAGCCCTGGTTCACCAGCTTGACGACTACCAAGGCCGCCGACGGTACGATCACCGCGGCCGGAAACGGCGACAAGCTGCCCAGCGTCCTGCGGAGCTTGCTGCGCATCAGCGGCTTGCTGCTGCCCGTGGGCTTCGTGTTGCTCGGCGCTGACTACGCCTTCGCCGCATGCGCTGGGAGCGTTCCTTGCTTTGTGCAGAGCTCGAGCGGTTGGCTTGGTCAAGTCTTGGGATTCTTGGGAGGCCTGCTAGGCCTCGGCGTCGCTTTCGGTATCAGCCATCTTTCAGCGCCGGACACGCTCGACGGCGTCACCATGCCAGGGCAGGGCAAGAGCCTCGCGTACACGCCTGGTGCGACCCAAGAGCTCTCGCTCTACATGCAGACGACGACGAAGAACAAGACGGCTGGCGGGCAGCCGCTGATCGGCGTCGATAGCATCGTCGCCGTCGATACCACCGTCGAACAGGTCTCGACCGGAACGAACCCGATCTTGAGCCAGGACCTGGCACGGTTGCTCGACTACCTGCAGATCTCCAGCCTGTTCCATGGAACCATCCTGGACAAGGTGACGGGGACCGGGCCCATCCTCGAGAGCGGGATCTCCTTCGTCGGCCAGGGCTTCAGCCGGTGGGGAGACGCCCCGTCGGTGACGATCACCGTACCCACGACGGATCCGAACGACGTCCCGTTGACGAAGTACTTCGTATTTCCGTGGGCACAGCGCACCCTGGGCGACCCCTCGGCCACGTGCCCGTGGCTACGCACGCTGGACAACATGCGATTCCAGATCGGGATCGCGGCCAGCACGGCTCTGGCGGCGGTTTCGACCGACGCCAACACCAAGAATCCGAGCACGGTCCGTCTCGGCACGAGCTACGCGATCAGCCCGCTGTGGCGGCAGAACTATTTGCCCTACGCCCGGCTCGACACGCCGGCCTCCGGCGAAGACGGTCTGATCTTCCAGAACTTCGGCGGCACCGGCCCCGCGGCCAGCAAGGCCGAGGACATGGTGCTCGGATTGGCCTGGCTCTCGAAGCTGGCTGGGTTGCCTGGCAACCTGACCTTCGACACCCTGACCAACATCATCGGGCCCGACTTCGGCCTCGAGGACGTGAAGGCGATCGACATGCTGGTGCTCGCGCGCCGGCAAGCGCAGAGCGTGGGCCGCATCGGTGCCTACGACTACGCCAACGACGGCAACTACGTGCAGGGCACCGTGGCCAACGGCGCCTCGCTCGACAAGCTGCTCATGCTGTGGCTCCGACAGCCGAGCCTCGAAATGGTTCCGATGGCGTTGCCGAAGTTCAACGCCGACACCAAGCCGAAGCTGCGCGGGGTGTTCTCTGTTCCTCGCACCGGACCCGACGCCTTCCTGACCCTATCCCTCCGCGAGCTCTCGTCCGCGAAGATCAAGGAACAGGTCGCGCTCTCCGGCGGCCTCATGCCGTCCACCTACCGCAAGGCAAAGCACTTCCGGAACCCGTCGACCCTCATCGACGTGACCTAATGAAAGACAACACCACCAGGACGCTGCTCATCGTCGGCGCCGTCGCCCTCGTTGGCGTCCTGGTCTGGCTTTTCATCCGCGGGAAGAAGGCGGCGCCGCAAAGCACGGGCGTATTTGGCACCGTCAGCGCGGGCGCGAGCTCGGTCTTCGGTCTCGCGGGCGGCGCCGTGAACACCACGCTCGGAATTGGACAGAGCGTGGTCAAAGGCACGACGTCGATCGTGAAGGACGCCATGCCCTGGAACTGGTGATGGCCAAGGGTACTGAAATCACGCTCATCGTTGTGGCCGCGGCCGCGGCCTTGCTCGTGCTGGTGGTCGTGTTGGCCAAGCCCGCGCCGGCCCCATCGGGCGATCTGAGCTGGTCGGACGCTCTGAAGATCGGCGCCGGCATCGGTTTTCTCTAGGAGGTTCGCAAAATGAAGTGGTTCAAGTGGTACTACGTCGCGATCCCGCTCGGCGTCTTCATCCTCTACGAGATGCTGTCGCCCAAGGCGACGATGCTCAAGCCACAAACGCCGGCGTCGGGCACCGCGGCCACGCTGACCGGCCTCGGAGTACTCACGACGGGGCTCTCGAACCTCTGGCACACGGTGGCTGGTTCGATCTCGCCGTCGACGGATGCCACGGGAGACTAGGCGATGGAGGAAAATTCACGGAGCATCATCGGCTGGGATCTCGGGGGCGTCCGCCCTCTGGATCTCCCAGTGGACACGCCTGCAGAAATTCTCCTGGCGCACGCCTGCCCGGACCTGTGGGCTCCGTCCTTTCCGGACATCACAACCCTGACCATCTGGGGCTTGCACCCACTGCTCAAGGTTATCGTGACCTTCCACCGACGGCTGCGGCTGGATTTCTTCTGGGGCGACGGTGAATCAGGACCCCTCACGCCTGAGCCCGCCACGAACGTGCAGGGCACGATCGTTGCGTGGCCTCTCGTGAAAACCGGCAACCCGAATCAGCCCTATCGAAGGCTGACCAATCCGTTGCCGGCCGCCATCTTCCTCGCCGGCGGCGTGCTGGACGATGGGTGCGAGCTCGGTTGCGGACTGCAAGGCGTCGAATTCGAGATCACCGCGCAGACAACCGGCCCGGAGGGCAACGACTACGAGGTAGTGTCCAGCATCCAGGCCAAGCAGGCCTTCCCCCTGGGATGCAGGCAGCTCGCCACCGATCTGTGTGCGCAGCTCGAAATCAAGCACGGCAAGGAGATCGTGTTCGTTCCCTCCGCTGGGTAGAGCTCATGCAATGGACTTCCTCAAGAAAAACTGGCTGTGGCTGCTGCTCGGCGGTTTCGGCGCCTGGTGGTTCTTCACGGGAGACACGCCCATCATGCTGATTACCAACTTCATCGGCCGCGGCCGGCGCCTCGGGACTCATAACCAGGACGACAAAGGCAACAACATCGAGTCCGTGGACGACCTGGTCGCCGGCGCCGCGGCCATCGTCGGCCGGCCGGTTGCACGCGAGGCCTACATTCTAGCTGCCGTGTCAGCGAGCGAACACGCCCACGCCGGCGAAAAGGAAAAGACGCTGATCCAGCGCATCGTCATGAACTACGCCGCGGCCGAGGGCGTGAGCATCGAGCAGGCCGTCACCGGTGGGCATGGCATGGGCACGCAGCCAGGACGCTACTGTTCAACGGCCAACGGTCCCTGGGAAGACGATCTCAAGTACTCCGAGGCAAATCGCGCCGGCACGGCCGAGGACTATTCGTACGGCGCAAAGCACTGGGTGCACAAGACGGGCTTCAAGACGCTGACCGACTACCAGAATGTCTGTGACAGCTGGTTCGAGAGCATGGGCATCGTGCCCATCGATGTCGGCGGAGTGAGCTCGCTCCGCATCTTCGTTCCCCAGTCCGTAGCCGACCAGATCCAAGCGGAGGCAGCATGAGCACGACACCACTTGGCGGCCTCGTGAACTGGGATCGGCTCTCGCTGGTGCTCGCCGGCCAGATCGTCAAAGCCCAAGAAGGAGAAGAAGACATGCAAATCTTGACACTGACTGCGGATCCCCGTGTGACGCCGACCCTCGCAGCACTGGGGCAGCAGGGCGTCTACGACGGACACCTGTTCGTGCACCTGACCGCCGCGAACGATATCCAGTGGCTCGATCTGACCAGCGTGGCAGAGCCTGTCACTGCGGCGCCGACGGTGGATCCTGGCCTCGCTCGCCCGGTGGGATCGATCGCCGTGCTCAAGAGCCCCGGAGATCCGGGGGGTGGGTACTGGTGGCTCAAGCTGGGCAGCGGCGACAAGGAATGGATCGACTTCCACCAGCTGCTCAACTTGGTGAACCTGAACGAAGGCCCGGCGTCGCCACAAGGCTTGATCAAGACCGCCTTCGCCGATTTCGGATTTGCCGCCTTCGCGGACGGTGGGCAAGGCGGTGACCAGGGCTCGAAATTGGTCCTGCAGATGGGCGCCTATCCGCCACTCGGGTTTCACCGCTGGGTGGGCTTTCGCCTCGTCCGCCGCACGCCATTTGCGGAGCCCGCGGCCGGGGCTATCTATGCCTCGATCGGCGATGGCAGCGGATCGGGCGCCGGCGCGCTCTGTGCTGGTGGACGCGTCGACTTGGGAATCACGCCGGGCATCGCGCTCTTGTTCGACGGCGGAGGCCAGCTCGATCCAGCGACCTGGACGGCCGATATCTATGTGCAGCTGCAGGTGACTGGACCGGCGACGATCGCCGATCTCACCGCTGGCGCTCTGCACGTCGAGATGCTGTACGCGTAGAGAACCATGGCTGCTGCGGCGAACACCGATCGCGAATGGCTGTGGGGCCTTGGAGCCGTACTGCTGATCGCGATCGTGTGGTGGACCAAGCGAAAGCCGTCGGTGCCGCCAGCCGCCGCGCCGGCTCCTCCGCCTCCTGCGCCAGCTCCTGCGCCTCCGCCGCCGGCGATCGACATCGCCTCGAGCGGGCCTTCCATTCTCGATCCGCCTGCCCCTCCTGCAGTGGTTACGGGCAGCTCACTGACGATGGAGGGGTTCGCGCCCGGGGACGTCAGCGACGCTGCGCTTTCGGCCTCGGTCTTGTCGCCGGACACGATCGCGATGCTCAATCGGCACACGTACTATGCGGGCATGAGTGGAGGCGTGAACCTTTACGACTGGTACGCGGATGCCACAAAGAACGGCATGGATACGACGGCCGCCAAGGCCGAGATCCAGCGAGTCCTCTCAAACTACTCGGCCAATCGAGCGGGGGGAGGGTTCTGAGTGGCTCTCTATGGCGCAAATCTCGCGAAGACGATCGGTCCGGGCACCACGTGCCAGCAGGCGACGGATGTCCTCAGTACGATGCAACACGCGATCCTGGACTGCTACTCGAGCCTGACCCTTTACAACAACTGGAAAGCGAACGGCGCGCTGGACACGATCAACCTGGCGGTCCTGAGCGCCATTTCCCCCGACGACGCCGCCGCGATGAAGGACACGCTCGACACCGAGCTTGCTCATCTGTACGCCGTCGACAGCCTCGTGCAGGACGCGGGGAATTCTGCGGGCTGGGATTCGCCCCTGCCCAGCGTGGCGCCGAACGATCTTCGCTCGGTGGTCGCTGGCAGCGTACAAACCGCATCGAGCGCCATCGAGCTCAACGATAGCCTCTTCCACACTTCCGTGGCGGCCCAGGTGTCCGACGCAGTGGTGCCCGTGGTCGGTGACCTGGGCGACAAGATCGCGAACGTCGTCTCCAAGTTCCTCGGCAACTTCCTCGGCGGCATCTGGTGGATCTTGGTCCTGGCAATCCTCGGGATCTGGGCGTGGCGCAAGTGGGGGAAAACCCGATGAAGTACCTCAACGGCATCGCCTGGATCGTAACGGTGGTAGTGGTGGCCGCGACGATCGCGTACTGGGACGAGATCAAGTGGGCCTGGAAGAACCGAGCGACCATCAAGGAGGCTGCGGACATCGGATCGGGGATCGACCAGCTGAAAGGACTCCTGCAATGAAGTGGTATCACTGGCTCGGAATTGCCATCGGCGTCTACCTGATCTTCTTCCGCAAGAAGAGCCTGGTCTCCAACACGCTCCCAGCTTCCGCCGGGCCGAAGATCACGCAAATCGTGATGAGCCAAGATCCGGGCAACGCTGCGCAGTTCGACACGAACCCGTCCAACTACGTGGCGGTGACGGATCCAAACTATCCCGGCTGGTACCGCTCGAAGGTCGATGGCAGCTGGTACAACCCCAGCACGGGCGACTTCTACAGCGCAGGCAGCTCGCCCGTCGCGGCCGCGCAATATGGCGCCTACAGTACAGGTCAGGCCCAGCTTGTTACCTTCGACCTGGCCGACGTCGCCGCGCAGGGTGCCGCGGCCGCCGCTGCCGCAGTCGCGGCCAATCCGAACAACCCGGACCTGCCCTCCAACGGCTACGTGATTTACTGACATGGGCAACTGGCAGCGCATTTTCTGGCTTCTGCTCGGCGGCGCGATCGCCTGGTGGTGGCTCGAGCAAGGCAAGCCTCGCCACAAGCGCGGGCCGGTGGCGGCGAGCTCCAGCTTCGCATCGGGGACTCCCACGAGCTCGCGGACTCGAGGCTGCGCATGAAAGCATGGCTCAAGGCTCACACGGCACTGGCGATCGTTCTCGGCCTGGCCGCGGCCTGGATCGCCTATCGGGCGATGAAGGGTGCAGCCTCTGCTGGGCACACCAGCCCGCAAGACGCGATCTCCTATGGGTGGTCGGTCTACCAGGCCGGAGTGACCGGATGGCTCGAGGTGAGCCCCGACGGGAAGACGCAGTTCATGCACAACACCGGATGGGTCGGTGATCCCTATGCCACGTAAGGAGCCCCACATGCGCACGCTGTTCTCAATCCTGATTCTCGCCCTTGCCATCACCAGCACCCCCGCGGCTAAAGCGGATGCGAACAATCCGTGGGGGGGAGGCTGCGTTTCCTATGAGCCGAATGTCGATGGTTCGATCTGCGTGCCCAGCGCCGCGCACGTCTGCACTTGCAAGCTCAATGCCCATGGGAGCGCCGTCTTGCCCTCGCTTGTCATCGACCTGAAGACGGGACAGATGGCTGCAGGGATAGATGTGGTTCCCGCCGGATTCTGCTACGGGATGACGTACAAGCCCACGCAGTGGTATGCCTCCGGCGCTGACATCTGCGTGCAGACTCGTCTCGCCTCCTCGTTGCCAAACCAGGTCGGATTTGCCCTGATGCTGAACGCCGCAGATTACGCGTCCTTTGGGTTCGGCACCATGGGCACGCAGGTCAAAGGATCGCTCGTCTGGCACGGAATGGTCTATTTCTCGCCACGTTTGCCCATCCAATAGGGGTGGATCTGAGCTTCGGCTAGTAGCATCTGAGATGATCTATGAGCAACAACCCGCTGGGCATCGTAGAGCAGACTGACTGCCGCCGAGCGGGCAGAATACGACGCCCTCGATCGGACGCCGCCGCCCGAGGAATTGCTCAAGGAGTGGAAAAAGAATGCTTCGGTGGGGTGGGTCAAGCGATACGTGGACACACATTCCCGTTGGTGTCCGGCGCTGTTCATCCTCCGCCGGCTGGCCGTGGCTGCGCTCGTCATCTCAGGAATGGTGCTCGTCTTGAATGTGGCGGGGGCTGTGGCTGCAAAGGCCGTGTTCAGACAGGCCGTACGCGAAGTACTCATCGAGCAAGGTCTGATCCACGCACAACGTCTTCCCGTTCACGATGGCGTTGCCCAGGTCGGCCTTTGAGCCTCACCCTTTTCTTCCTGGTTGGCTCGATCCTACTGTTCATCGCGACGTGCGTGGTCATCTGGCGGCTCGCCCACGTGCGCAACACAACGCGGGGCATGGTGGGAAACCACAGCCAAGTGAACCGGTCCTTTCTGAAGAAACACGCCAAGGACGAGGAGTCGGGCATCGTGCACACGTCGAGCGCAACCGACACCACCACGGTCGTGAAAAAGCGGCGATAAGACTCGGAGGTGACCCATGCATCCCATCGATCTCGTTACCGTGGCCCTCGGCCTGGCCGCAGTCGCACTTGGAGTACTCCTGCCAGGCACGGCCGTCTTCGCCATCCCGGTCGGCACCTCGCTCATCTGCGCGGGCCTGCCCCAGGTATCGCGGATCTTCAAGATCTCTGCGGATCGCCGCCCAGTCACAGACGAGCTGCCGAAAGCCTAAAATGAGGCTGCTGCTCGCGGCGATGCTCGCAACTGCCATCGGATGCGCGCCCGAGCTCGCGGATCGCCACCCCCCTGCTTTTCCACCATGCGTGCGGGACCGACCGGCCACCACGATTTGCATCGACGCCAAGGGAGACGCGTGGAGCGCATGCGCCTGGACCTACTACGGCCGGTTTCTTCCGTGACTGCGGTGTAGACTTCGGATCGTGGCCTGGGATGGCCACATTGGTCGCTCGCATGTCGGAGCGAAACGAACCTCCCGAAAGGGTGGGGAAATGTGGCCATCCGAGGCCACAGATCGTTTCGCGCCTCAGTTGCCGAAAAGGTGATTCGGGGCGACAATGGGGGCGATGAAAATCCTCATCGCTTCGTTGGTCCTATTGGCGCTCGTGGCTTGTGGTTCGAACGGCTCAAGCTCCCCACCCTTCACTCCAGATGCCTCGGCACTTCCAGACGTTGCGCCGGCGATTCCAGATGCTGCGCCCGACACATTCGTCGATCCTCTGCTGGGGACTTGGATCGACCAAGTGGACTCCAGCGGGAACACGACCATCCGGTTCAAGTTCGACGGAACCAATTTCGAAATGGACATTCTCGAGCTGCTGACGGACGGCACCTACGGAATGCGCATCGACCAGGGGACGTACACGCTCACCCCCGCGACGAGCACCATCAACGTCCGACTGATGTCTTCGAGCTGCCAGGGTGTGATCTCCTTCTCGGGAAATGCTGGGGCTTGGACCTACAGCAAAACCGGCAACAGCCTGAGCGTGAACACCGGCACGAGCTATCTTGCCTGCCAGCTCGAAACGTCGGCACCCACCGGCATGGGCGCGGCTGTGATCGGTTGCTTCAAATCCGACGGGACCTTCATCGCTCATTCCGCCTCACCCGTGCCGTGACGCGAAACTGCTCTCGAGGGATGCAACACAGGAACGCGCCAGAGGCGCGCGCGGCGCCGAGCACCTGCGGTCCATGAACATCGCACAAATCGCTCTCCGGGCCAGGCACCAGGCCAGGCGCCGCGATCCTCACGGGATCGTGCGGATGGCGCCCATCTGAGCGTGCCGAGCTGTCACACCTACATGCGCGCCGCCTTGTGCGATGGTCTTGTGCGATGGCACAGCAAGTGCTTTAATGCCTCGTGCAGCATCCCTCAAAGGCGGATGCGCACCCCTCCCAAGAGTTGCGAGCTCGAGGAAGGGGCGGCCGAGCTCCCCGCCCGGAGCCCAACATCTCCCGAAACGACCAGGAGAACCGCATGAACAAACTATCATCGGCACCCAGGAGCGTCACCATCGCCGAAGCCATCAGCGATCTCATCCAGGTGACCACCCAGCGAGTTCGCGACGGCGTCAGGTCGCCAGCGACCCTAGAAATGCAGGAAGCACACCGCCGGTATTGGGAAGTGACCCTCGGCCCCATGACCCCGCTCGAGCAAGTCGACGAGCTCGTGCTCGACAACTTGGCCACGAAGCCGCGGGAAAAGGCGATTCATGCACGTTCGCCCGCCGGGCCTGAGACGTTGCGCAAGCGCATGTCCACCCTAAAGGCCGCCATCGAGTTGCAGCATCGTCGGAGACGACTGGCACGCGTGCCCGCTTTTCCTCGCCTCCTTTGCCCGCGGCCGCCGCAGCCGAAGATCTTGATTTCGGCATCGCAGGCTCGGAACCTCTACGAGTCTCTTCCGAAGCACCGGGCTGAGTGGTATTGGTTGGCGCTCTGGACTGGCCAGCATGCCAGCGACGTCGAGCGAATGACCTGGTCCGACGTTGATTTGCAGGAAGAGACGATGTTGATCCGCAACACGAAAAACAAGCTCAGCGAAGGCCTCAAGGTCAAAATTCCGCGCCCGCTACTTGAAGTGCTTCGGGAGATGTTCCAGCGGGATCGCCCGCGGCCTCTCGACCACATGGTGCGGCCCTGGCCCTCGAGGAAAACCACGTTGCCCCGCCACTGCCGACGCTGCGGGCTGCCCGATCTCAATGCAACCGCGCTCCGTCACACCTGTCTTTCGTGGATCGTCCGCAAGACGGGCATCACGCCGGCGGCATGCAGATTTGCCGGCCACAGCTCACCCGAGATGATGGCCAGAACCTACGCCCATGCCCTTCCAGCTCAGCTCGGGGAGGTGACTGAAGCCCTCGACAGCATGGAAGCCAACGATAACGCGGGAGGTGCAAGCCGCAAATAGGAAGTGCCGGTCGTGGTGAGACACGACCGGCACCGATCAAAGACAACCGTTTCAACATTTTCGAAGGAAGTCTTCGATGGTGCCCAGGGGCAGAGTCGAACTGCCTACACACGGATTTTCAGTCCGTTGCTCTACCAGTTGAGCTACCTGGGCGTGGGCCGGTCGTTTAACACGGGTGAATCATTCTCACAAGACGCACCCATTTCCAACCCTTTTGGTGTCGGGTTCATTCCGGGCGACGACCCCTGCCCTCCTCGGTAGCATTATGCGTTAACCGGTCGCGACCGTCCGCGACTGTCCACGAGGAGTTCGCCCGTCGCGAGCTCACCTTCCCCGCTTCCCCACCCAGCGCGACAGTGGTATCACTGCGATCCTTCCGCTTGCGCCCGTAGCTCAACTGGATAGAGCATCGGCCTTCGAAGCCGAGGGCTGGGGGTTCGATTCCCTCCGGGCGCGCTGTAACTTCCCGGTTTCATTCGTGAATTCGTGCAAATTTCAGGGCAGCGAGTGAAGCTAACCCGAAGTCGTGCTGGCCGAGGGTGGTAGGTTCTCGTTCCCCAGGATTCCATTCGCAACCTGCTGATTCTGCTAGAGAATCTCGAGCTTATCAGACGGTTCGAACAGGGGATAGCCAGCTCTCTGTACCACTATTGCACCAAACGAATCTCGTTTCGCGATGGAATGGACGCACAGATGCCTGGCGGAAATTTCAAGGGCGGGGCCAGCTGAACCCAGGCAAAGTGCGCGCGGGATTGCGCGCGATCAGAGTGGATCGGATTGCGGTTGGCCACGACGCCACTAATGGATCAGGCGCGCAGGCCAAGACCACTATTGCAGCAAACGGATCTCGTTCTTGGTCGAGAGAAAGGACATCCGATGGCACGGTGGAACGCAGGCGGCCGAGGTGGCAGAACCATGTGTCAAATTAGCCCCGCGGTCCGCCCACGAGATCCTCGAATTCTCGACCACATGTGACTCCCTTAGTATCCCTTAGTATCGGCTCTCACGTAGGCTCGCGACCCACCGGCGGGGCCGATGGGAAGCTACGAAACGATGGCCGTTGCCGAACTGGGGATAAACCTACGCCAGCTCATCGTCGTCGCCGTCCGTTTCTGCCCAATCCCGGCCGAGAACGAAGTCGTCGTCGATCTCACCGAAACCCAATGGCGCTTCATCTTGGGCGTAGCCGAGCGAGCGATAGCCACGCAGACGCTTGGCAAACATTCGGGTGAACACAGGCACCTGAACATCAACGTAGTCGTAGATGCGGACCTCTTGCTTGGCTGGGTGCAGCCGGTGGATCCGACCCGTGTACTGAATCAAGGTTCCCCTCCCTGAAATCGGCATGGTCAAAAACAGGGTGTCAAGTCTGGCATCGTCGAAGCCCTCCCCGATGTAGCGGCCCGTGGCGATGATGACTCGTTCACCAGAAGCGGCTTGTCTTGTCAGGCGTTCGAAAACGGCGCGATTCTCGCTGGCAACCATCCCGCCGCGCATGACGATGACATGACGACTGACACTCCGAAGCAACTCGGCGAGCAGGTTGATGTGGTCCTTTCGTTCAGTGAGGACGAGAGGAACACGGCCTCCATCGAGGGCATGAGCGACGTCACGGACAATCATTTCGTTGCGGGACTGGTCGCTGGCCAATTCCCGGCAGATCTCCTGAATGCTGAGATCCGGTTTCGAATTGGTGAATGCGGTTTCGCGTGGAATCAGTTTGTGCTCGAAGGGTCGCGCCGCTGCCTCGGCCTTGGCGTCGAATGCGAATACGACAGGGCCGAGTTGCATCTCGCAGATTGGATGATGTCCATCCCGCCTTCGGGGCGTAGCGGTCAGCCCGACCAGAAATCGAGCCTTTACCTTTTTGATCACGCGCTCGAACGAGAAAGCCGGCACATGGTGACACTCGTCAACGATGACTTGGCCGTAGCCTGCCAGGCGCTCTCCCGCGTCGTCGTCGCGAGACAGGCTCTGAATCATGGCAACGTCCAGTCGCCCATTTCCCTTCTTCCTTCCACCGGCGAGCTGGCCAATCTCGTTGATGGGGAGGCCCAGGAACATGGCGAGCTTGCTTACCCACTGATCCAGCAATGGCCATCGGTGCACAAGGACGAGGGAATTCACCCTACGCGCGGCGATGAGGTAGGTCCCGATCACCGTCTTGCCGGCACCTGGTGGGGCGACGAGAACGCCAAAGTCCTGGCCCAACACCGCATCGGCGGCCTCGCGTTGTCGAGCCGTCAGCTCGCCGCGGAATGAGAATGGCGCTGGCGATCCTGATTGCCGTCGATCATCGAGGACCAGACGGGAGTTGTTGGCGAGGAGCAGCGCCTCAATGTCACCACGACACCCTCGCGGCAGCATTAGGTTTGTTGAGGACTCCTCGGCGCACGAGATCACGCGGGGCACGAGTGCCGTCGAGAGCCGGAAGCGCTGTCGCTTGTAGAATTCTGGATTCTGGAAGGCGGCCAAACGCTTGAGACGGCTTATCAGAGCCGAAGGAAGGCCGGCTTTCACGACAACTATCCGTTCGGCCAAGCTGGCGGGGATTTCGGGTGGCAACGGGACTGTGATCGGTGGGGCTCCATCCCGGCCTTTGCGCGCAGGCGGTAGCAGGTCCTCGTCTTCGGACTCGGGCGCGCGGACTCCGAGTGCGCGACCGCTGCGAGAAGCTTCGTCGGCGATCCTTCGCACCTGGTCTGCGGCCAGCAGTGGCACCGACGCCAGGAACCGCCACTGTTCTTCCCAGCCGAAGGGCTCCAAATCGTCGTCGAGGAATAGGGAATTTCCATTTTGGCGAGGTTGGTGTTGGAACGGCAAGGCTATAAGGTTTCCGAACCCGCCCCGCGGCAGGGTGTCCTGCGAAGGGAACAACCGATCGTAGGACTGGAGACTCAGTTCGTGCCGCCGGGACATGGTTTCTGTCAGAAGGAAGGAAGCCATTTGCCGCGCATGACAGGCCGGAATCGGCTCGGCGAAGAAGAACCAGGCGTGCGCTCCATTGCCGGAGCGCGAACGTTCGATGGCGACTGGAAGGCCCGCCTTCCTACATGTCTCAGAAAAAGCGGAGACATCGTCTTTCCAGCCGGCTTCGTCGAAGTCTGCTGCGACAAACCAGCATGTGTCACCGGGCAACAGCGCGTACACGCCGATGGTATGCTTGCCCGTCAGATGACCGAGCAATGCGTGATCATCCAGAGGCAGGAATGCCTGATTCGGACATTCAGAGCACCTAATTTTCGGCTTGCCGCAGAGACCGTGGACCCATTCGTTTCCGCAGGCTGGCGAGTAACCAGACTTGTGCGACTTGGCGTTTTCCCACCGTCGCGGGAAGACATCGGAACGACCACGGAAGCGTTCCCCGAAGATACGGACCTTCCCCATGGATTTCCGCGGCGGCATGGACTGGGCCATTGGGGTTACGTCCGAGCGAATCGGTGCGACATCAGTCAGCGATTGTCGCAGGGCCATAACCTTCGCGCGCGCCTCGGCCCCGGTGCGGGTCAGGCGCTCAAGTTCCGCCTCGGCTTCGTCGATCGCCTTGGCGAAAAGATCCTGCTGATCATTTTCTCCCAAGCGGTGGGATCGTACATGGAGGATGTCGCTTTCGGTACTTGCATGTGAGCTTGATCCGCCATAGACTAGACAAGATACTCTGCACCTATGTTCCAGCGTTCTAGGCGGTCCTCCCACAAGAAGTCATTCGGGGCTTTGCCGGAGGAGGACGCATTGCTTCGACGTCTCGAGGAAGCGCTCTCCGAGGAAGAGATTCGCCGCGTGGTCGCGTCATCACTCCTGGTTCTGGACAACGCTTCCCGAAAACGACTACTCGCCCGAGTCGCCCCAGAAACCGCGGCGGCGTTGATCCCCGCGCTCGATCCGCCGCGCAAGCCCGCTCGAAGTCAAAAGGCCACCGTGCCCGCAGCGGGGAAGGGAAAGCTCCGGCAGGAATGGGACCGGCTTTGGCAAGAATGGACTCGCATCGTTGACGAATCCGCCGCCGAAACCGGCGACTACGTTCATCAGGACGCCGACTGGGAACCACCGTACATCGACACGTATTCCATCGGACTGGATCTGGACGCTGTCGCGGCGAAGATGCACAGCCTGATTCCGAGGGTCATCGCCGAGGGCATCGATCCTGGCTTCAGCTTTACCCAGGCGATTCGCGAGATGGACGAGGGACTGTATGCGGGCCAGCCCGACTGGGTCGTGGAGGGCATCGGTGAAGACTGTTGTCTCGGTCCCAAGGCGACAAAGTGCCTGCTCGAGTGGGAGTGGAAGGCTGCACAAGGTAAAGGTCGCGATGCAGCCGCATTCCTCGACGAAGTTCGCGATCTCGAGACCGGTCTTCAGAAAGTCGGGCTTGATGGCCAAGCCATCAAGACTTTCGTTCGTGGGCTGTCCCACGAGCAACGTCAAAGCGTTCTCGCGAGCATGGAGCGCCAGCGTTTGTCGGCGCGTTGGACGGAGGCATTCACGCGTGCGTTCGGCTGCTGGGCGGAGATCTTGCGCGGTCTTTCGAAACGCTGGAAACCCGAGCTTCACGTTGAGATCTCCCGTGCAAACATCGCACAGGACTGGACCTTGGCCTTGCCGCTGGTCGAGGACGCGGTTAAGCGCAAGGCATTCGCCGAGGCAATCGACATCATCGACGAGGCTCTGCGCTCGCGCCTGCGACTCGATGGGACCGAGCGATGGAACCCGTGCAAAGAGCTTCTCGTGGAGCGCGAAGTCTGGCGAGACCATGCTCAAGGCATTCCATGCCTTTCCGGCGCAGTTCCACGCGATCCGTGACCGACTCTTCGCCGCCTGGCGCGAGTTGATTGTCAGGCGAACGCTCGACACCTGGAAAGATAGCGATCCGGTGCCATGTGGTGGCTGGGTGTCTGCCCTGGTCGACGCGGCCTGGGCCGGTCCCAACGGCGCAGCGATGTTCCACACCGCCGTGCGCGTCGCGCTGGATGAGTCGCGAAAGAAGACGACCACCGTGCCGAAGGCAGCCTGGAACCCGCGTTGGGCTCACCCCACAGGCCAAGAGAAGTCCCTGCGAGCGCTTGCAATCTTGACGCGCGACTTGGACGCGACATTGCCAACGACGAAGAAGTTGGCACCAAGGCTTTGGCATCTCCTCTCCAAGGTAGATTCCGATGCACGGAAGCGCGTTTCGACAACCCGAAGAAACTGGTGCAAGTCCCTCGGGGGGAAGGCCCTCATTCCCAAGATTGTCGCTTTCTGGCGGGAAGATGCGGTTCGTTTCGTGCCCGATCCTGGGGCCTCAACCGCGGAGTACTCGGAATCCGCCGACTGGCTGGCCGCGGTCCACGAAATCAACCCCGCAGCAGCCAGCAAGTTGCGCGCGAGCTGGGCGACCGTCTACCACCTCAAACGCAACCTCTGGCGCGACCTCGCCCAGCGGGGCTTTCCGATTCCACCCGGTGTCCGAGGAGCCCGCGCCTCAAAGGCTTGATGGTTGGGTTCGGCCAGGTTCAGGCGCCACGCACTAGGGACCCATTGATGGGTGAGCTTCTTGCCGACCTTGTGTTATGTCGCCCAATGTCACATCTGCGATGATCTCGCGTCGACTCGCCCAACTGGTCAAGCTGCAACAAGCCAAACTCTTCCCGATCAAATACCCATCAAATGAGCTAACCTACTGCAGAAACACATGTTTTTTGCCATAGCAGGTTCGCTATCGGCGCGGCCATCAAATGAAGTCACGGCGCCCTTCCTTCCACCGGTCGCCGCCCCGCGGCCCACCACGGAACGTATTTCATGAGCTTCTTCGCGGCGTCTTCATCAACCGGCGCAATGGCGCGCGCCTCCACTGCTTCCTTGATGATGCGAGATGCCGTGGCGCTGTTCTGCGGGTCGATCCCGAACCGCTCGCGAAGAGAGGTGTTCGTCAGGCAATCGCGGCTGACGTACTTCAGGCAAGCGTGGAGATAGCAGGCGCGCACGCGGTCATCCTTGTCCATCTTGGTCAGTGGACGGTGTGCAAAGAGCACCGCGCGCGTCGATTCCCCCGTCACTTCAAAGAGCGGTGCGGGGAGCTGGAACAACTCCGTCTGAGACACAACCTTGTCGACGCCGCTTCCGCGCTCCTCACAGACGCCCATGCGCCTCATCAGAGAAGCCAGTGCCTCGTTGCGAGACTTGGGGGGCGTGTCCAAGAATCGATCTGCCGCTACCAGTGGCTCACCTGGATTCGTGACCTCCATTCGGTCGGCGAAGATCTCCACCGTGGGTCCCGCCCCGGTGACGAAGAAATCCTGGTGGATGAGGGCATTGGCGACGAGCTCGCGAACCGCGAGCTCCGGGTACATCGGCACGGTCTTGCGCAACGCTTGCCCGATCACCTCGTTGGACGGAACCAGATCGTTGATGAACGCGATGAGCCCCTCGAAGCCGCTCCCATAGCCCTTGCCGCCGATCTGTTCCTTGACCGTCTCGATTCGGTTGTTGCCCTGGTAGACGATCACGCGAACGGCCTTGCGACCAAGCCCCGCGAAGTCGTCCAGGCGTCTCGCGAACAGCGCGGCGCCAAGGTTGGTTATGTTCCAGCCGCCGGCATCACATCTGCGGATCAAGGTGTCCTCTTCCAGCGCACCGAGGACACCTTGTTTGCCGTCGGGGAGAGGTCGGTCAAGCAGATCGAAGTAGCTCGGGTAGTCGATGATCCTCAAGACTTCGTCATCGCTCACATGCTCTCGGGCGATTCCATCCTCGAAGGGTATTCGGTCAAAGATGCGCCAAAGCGTTCGTTCCTTCTCGGGGAAGTCCTTGAGCTTCTTCTTGTAGGTGCCAACGCGAATGTACTCCTGGCCCTGGAACTGAACAGGTTGCCGGGAGGCGCGCTCGATCTCCAGGAGAACGACGCGCTTGCCGTCCATGTCGACATCGAAGAATCGAAATTGGATCTTGGGCGTGAGCAGTCGAAGCAGCCAGCTTTCAAGTTCTTCGTTGCCCACCTTCGTGGCCGTCGGTACGAAATGCGTGCCGCCAACATGGTGAGACTCATCATTCACGCCCCACGCGAGATAGGCGAAAGCCTTGCCCGCCAGGGCAGCAGCGTTGGCGAGAGCCGAGAGGTACTCACCGATCTCCTGCGGCTCGGCCTTGTTCTCCTTGAACTCCACCCATTCGGTCTCGCGAGGGAGTTTGCACACCTCGCGGACGAGGCCGGCCATGTACTCGGCCGAGCGGGTCGGGCTCATACAGCTACCTCTCGTGACCTATCGGGCATGGGCACCCGCACCCTCTCGGCAGGCTGGGCATCGACATCGTTCACAGCGAACACCATGGCCTTGATCATCTTCACCCAAACGATAATGCTGATCGAGGCGTCTGTCGCCTTCGGCGAGACTCCGACCTCGATCCTCATCGTGGACCTTTCGAGACCTTCTCCAAGTAGTGCCGCAAGTCCCCCTCGGCCACCCGGATCGCGTTGTTCAGGCGCACGTGCGTTAGCCCGCCGGACTCGCACAGGCTGTATACGGTAGCCGTGCACACGCGCAGCCTCGCCGCCACCACGAACGGTCAGAAAGGGGCCGACAGTCGCGGACCCCCTACCCTCGGCTCCCGAAATTTCTTGTACCACTATTGCACCAAACGGTTGGCTATTCGGTGCAACTTGTGGCGACTCGCGGCTAAGGTCTCCCTGCGTAACCCGTTGATTTTCCAACAATTTGCTACTGTCGGATACGCTTTGCGATGTATCGTCGAGATCTTCGAAGCCGAGGGCTGGGGGTTCGATTCCCTCCGGGCGCGCTGCTCTTGACTTATCCGCACACCGAAGGCATACATTCGCTTCCAAAAATCAGCACGGGCGCATAGCTCAATTGGCAGAGCAGCGGACTCTTAATCCGTTTGTTGTAGGTTCGATTCCTACTGTGCCCACGATTCTAAAAGGAACCCTGAGAGGGTTCCTTAGACCTCCCGCGCTCTGGCTCCGCCGGGCAAAGCCCGGCTTCGCCTACGCGTTCCTCCAGGAACCCTGACCTGAAACCACCTCGCCCCGCGTAGCGGAGCGAAGCGGGGAGAGGTCGCCGAGCGCAGCGAGGCGGGTGAGGGGCTGTCACGTTTCATGCCCGAAGAATCCGGGCCATCGGCCCGGCGGTACTGGGAGGGTTCCTTAGACCTCCCGCGCTCTGGCTCCGTCGGGCAAAGCCCGGCTTCGCCTACGCGTTCCTCCAGGAACCCTGACCTGAAACCACCTCGCCCCGCGTAGCGGAGCGAAGCGGGGAGAGGTCGCCGAGCGCAGCGAGGCGGGTGAGGGGCTGTCACGTTTCATGCCCGAAGAATCCGGGCCATCGGCCCGGCGGTACTGGGAGGGTTCCTTAGACCTCCCGCAAGCCGGGCGGCGTGCGCTCGTCCACCTCCTCGGGTAAGATGACAATCATGTCCCTGGCCGCAAAAGTTAAGCCCGTTCCGCACATCGACATCGCGACCCTCTACGGCCCGATGTCTGTGCTGGGGCCGATCAATCCGGCGGAGACGCTCGACAGAGAAGCCCTTGCCAAAGTCGTCGACGGCCTCGAACGTACCACGCGTGCGGCACTCTCGTTGGAGCTTGACCACCCGCTCCTCGAAACCGCGGTCGACGAAGTCAAGCTGGAGGGAGATCGCGAGGAATGGCAGGCCACGCTGGAGACCTGCCGCCAGACCTTCGAGCTGCTTGGCGGGACCAAGGCCCGTGTGTTTCGCCGTTGGGTTGCGATCGGGCTTCCCGAGCGGGCCGCAGCCTTCATCCAGCTTCAGGACCGATCGATCGCCCACTACCGACAAATGATTGCCTGGCTGGCCTTCATACTCAGCGAAGTTGATGAAATCGACCTTCAGCGCAGCCTAGTGCCCACCGACGAGGCTGTCCGCGCGCCTGCCCCAAGCGTGTCCCTGGACCTCGACTGACGTGGCCCTGCAACTCAAAGCCTCGCAGTACGCCGCGGAGCAAATCAAGCAAGCTCGTGCCAACGCCGAGGCAAGGCCCAACTCGGCACACGATGCTGTTTGGCGTGCGCTCAAGAAGCTCTTACAGGAAGTCGTCACCAACGAAGACCTTGCCTTTGCCGCCGCCACCGCGCTCGGACGCCGCGGACCGGTCAATCTCGCGGGCGTGAGACGAGCAAAGCTCGGACGGCAAAGGGTCTTCTTCCTCGCTTCGCGAGAGAAGCAAATCGCGATCGTGCTCATGCTGGGATTCCGCAAGGAGGGCGATCGTAACGACGCGTCCGCGACGCCGGGATTGCCAGACCAGACGTGTGATGGCGCGCCGTGATCAGGCCGACCGATCTGGCTGGCTCCATCACGCTGGCGATGTCCACCGGCTACGGTCCGGACGCGGGTAGGATGTCCCGAGGCGAAACCCTAAAGGCCTTCGCGAGCTTCCAAATCGTGCGAAGGGTGACAGACCGGCCGGCCGTTCGCTCTCGAACATTTCCTGAAGAACCCTAGAACCGGTTCGTCCCATGTCACGCGATCCTCGGCTAGCCCGCGAAGACCTGCGCGAGGGTCGCCAGCAGGTAGACCAGCGAGACGTAGCCGTTCAGGTTGAAGAACGCAACGTCGACGCGCGAAAGATCGGATGGTCTCACGATGGCGTGCTCGTAGACCAAGATGGCGACGACCGCGGCCACGCCGACGAAGTAGATCGTCCCCATTCCGGCGCTGGAGCCCACCGCGACCAGCGCGCCAATCGTTCCAAGGTGCAGGGCCGCCGAAGCCGCCAGGGCGGCCGGAACGCCGAATCGCGACGGGATCGAATGGATGCCTGCCGTGCGATCGAAGTCGCGATCGGAGAGAGCGTAGAGGATGTCGAAGCCTCCGATCCAGGTGGTCACTGCCGCCACCATCCAGATGGCCGGTGCGGCCAGGTCGCCGCGCACCGCGATCCACGCGCCCGCGGGCGCGATACCGATGGCTAGGCCGAGAAAGAGATGACACAGCCAGGTGAAACGCTTGGTGAAGGAATAGCCGAGAACGAGGCCGAGCACGACGGGCGACAGCGCAAGGCACAGCCGGCCCAGGCTGGCAGCGGCAGCGATGAACGCCGCGGCGCTGAGCGTGGTCAGAAGCGCGGCGGACGGCACCGACACCTTGCCGGTCGGGATCTCGCGCCCGGAGGTGCGTGGATTCTTTGCGTCCAGACGCCGATCCACGATGCGGTTGAAACCCATGGCGGCCGTGCGCGCACCGGCCATGGCCACCAGAATCGCCGCCACTTGCGCCAGGGTGATGCCATGTCCGCGCGCGGCCAGCGCGGTCGCGGCCAGGGCAAAAGGCAAGGCAAAGACCGTATGGCTGAACTTCACCATGCGACCAAAGGTTTTCACCACAGAGAACACAGAGGACACAGAGGCCGGAGCAGAAAGGGTCTCCGGATCCGAGATCCGAACCCTTTCCCTTCCCTCTGTGTTCTCTGTGTCCTCTGTGGTCAATTTCTTCATCCGGAAAGCCACTCGTATCTCATGTTGCGCCGCTTGGGGGTGAAGCCGGCCGCGCGCACGTAGCCTTCGATGTCGGCGGCCGACAACTTGAACACGGCGCCCGCCTGCGCAACCACGTTTTCCTCGATCATGGCCGAGCCGAAATCGTTGCCGCCGAAGCGCAGCCCGATCTGGCCCACGGCCGGTCCCATGGTGACCCACGACACCTGCAGGTTGGGGAAGTTGTCGAGGTAAAGGCGCGCCAAGGCCAGGGTGCGCAGGTAGCGCGTGGCCGTGGTGTCGTCGCGCAGGGGAAGCTTGGTGCCCTCGGCCTGGAAGCTCCAGCAGATGAAGGCGGTGAAGCCCGCGGTCTCATCCTGCAAGGCGCGCACCTTGTCGAGGTGTCCGACCACATGGTGGGGTTCTTCGCCGAAGCCGAAGACCATCGTCGCGGTGGTGCGCAGGCCCAGGCGATGCGCCTGGCGCATGACCTCGAGCCAGGTGGCCACAGAGCATTTGTGCGGGGAGATGCGCCGCCGGATCTCGTCGTCGAGGATCTCCGCCCCACCGCCGGGCACCGAATCGAGACCGGCGGCAATCAGGCGTTCGAGCACGTGCGCGATGGTCAGCCCTTCCCGCTCGGCCAGCTGACGCACCTCTTCGGGCGAGAGACCGTGGATGGCGATGGGAAAGCTCGCCTTCATCCAGCGAAAGAGGTCCTCGAAGTAGTCGAGACCGAGCGCGGGATTGACGCCGCCCTGGAGCAACACCTGGATGCCGCCCAGCTCGACGGTCTCGCGCAGCTTGTGCCCGAGCTCATCGCGGGTGAGGGTGTAGATGCGTTCGTCGCCGGGCGGGTGGTAGAAATTGCAGAATTGGCAGGCCGTGGTGCAGGCGTTGGTGTAGTTGACGTTGCGGTCGACGATGTAGGTGACCACGCCGCTCGGATGCAACGCCCGCCGGCGCGCGTCCGCCGCCTGCCCGAGGTCGTAGAGCGAAGCAGCTTCGTACAATCGAGCGCCGTCGTCGAACGAAAGACGCGCGCCCGCCGCGCCGTCGGAGAGCAAGCTGTCGAGCGAACGCGCGCGCGGACTCGGCGGAGACCTCCGCGCCGCTTCGCTCGGCCGAGCCGCGCTCGAAAACAGGCGCAGGACGGGCTTCTTGGCCAGCAGGCCAGCCGCGTGGGCCCGTTCCAGAAACGCGGCGGCTCCGCACAGCTCGCGCGACCCGAGCCCGTAGTGGATGTTCTCGGTCAGATAGCGCTCGCCGAGGGCCGCATCCTCGCCGCTCTGCTGGGCCCACAGGCGGGCGATCTCCGGCCGGTTTCCCAGCCCCAGGGCAAGGCTCTCTTGCAGAAGCGCGACATCGCCGTCGGCAAGGACATCCGGCCGGCCGATCCACGCCGCGTAGACGAAGGGCAGTCCGATGTGTTCTGTCCACTCGGCACCGAGATCGTAGACATGGGGGAATCGGGAGGTGGCGGCAAAGCACAGATCGCCGATCAAGAGCCCGCCGCGTCGGCCGCCGATGCGTTCGAGAACGCCGTCGTGCTCGGCGTGCTCGAAGGCCGGGGCCAGCCCGCGTTGGCGCAGAAGAAGCTGGACCAGGAGCTGCGAGGTGCGCGAGGCGCCATCGAGAACGACGCTGGTCATCTCCTCGCGCGGCACCTCCCCCAGCAGCATCACGGTGCGCACCGGTCCGTGCGACGCGATGGCGATGCCGGGCACGAGGCGCAGCTCGGTCGTCGATGCGCCGTAGCTGGCGATGGGCATGAGGCCGAGATCGGCTTCGCCGCGCATCACCGCTGCCGCGCAACGCGAAGGCAAATCGAAGCTGAGCTCGAAGCGATCCTTGCCGACCAGGCCGCGCTCGATGCCGTAGGTGATGGGACGCGTGTTCAGAAACGAGATGGTGGAGAGGCGCAGGCGGCGCATGCCTAGACCGCCTCTCCGCTCGCTTGCGGCACGCTTGCGTAGAACGTGTCGCGTTCCACGGGAACGCGGCCCGCCGCGCGCACCAGGCGGGCGATTTCGGCGCTGGTCAAGGCCTGCGGCGAACGCGAACCGGCTTGGTGGTAGATCTTCTCCTCGCTGACCGTGCCGTCGAAATCGTCGGCCCCGAACCACAGCGCGGTCTGCGCCGTGCCGAGGCCAAGGCTGACCCAGTAGGCCTTGATGTGCGGCACGTTGTGCAGCAGCAGGCGCGCGACGGCGATGGTGCGCAGGCTCTCGGCCGCGGTGGGCGCGGGTCGATTGGCCAGGGCGTTGTTTTCGGGGTGAAAGGGCAGCGGGATGAACGCCAGGAATCCCCCCGACTCGGCCTGCTGGGCGCGCAGGAGCAAGAGGTGGTCGACCCGTTCGGCAAGCGTCTCGACGGTACCGAAGAGCATGGTGCAATTGGATTTCAGGCCGAGCCGATGGGCGATGCTGTGCACCTCCAACCATTCGTCCGCTCCGCACTTGTTGGGGCAGATGGCCTTGCGCACGCGCGACGAGAAGACCTCGGCCCCTCCGCCGGGCAGCGAGTCGAGACCAGCGGCCTGCAGGCGGCGCAAGAGGTCCTCGATGCTCATGCGGTAAAGCTCGTGGAAGAAGAAGATCTCCACCGCCGAGAAAGCCTTGAGCCTGATGCCGGGAGCCGCGGCCTTGAGACCCGCCAAAAGCGACGTGAAGTAGTCGAGGGGCAGGCCGTCGTGCAACCCGCCCACGACATGGACCTCGGTGACCCGATCGCCCGCGGCGAGGCGGGCGCGCAGCTTGTCCACGGCCTGGTCCACCGTCAGCACGAAAGCCCCCTTCTCGTCGGCCCGCCGCCGCGAGAAGGCGCACAGCTTGCACGAGGCCACGCACACGTTGGTGGGGTTGATGTGCAGGTTGCGATTGAAGTAGGTGCGACCGTCGTGCAGGCGCTCGCGCGCCTCGTTGGCCAGGGCCCCGACTTCCATCAAATTCGGATGCTGGTAGAGCGCGAGCCCATCCGCGTGCGAGAGCGGCACGCCCTCGCGCACCTTGCTCGCGATGCCGGCCAGGCTCACAGGACCTGCACCTTCCCTTCGGGCAGGCGTTCGCACGGCGCGAACCCCGAGGCGCGCAGCAGCAGCGCGGCCTCGTCGCGCGTGAGCGCGTTGCTGGAGGCGTTCGCGCCCAACCGCAGCGTGCGCTGGCTGGTGATGGTGCCCAGGATCTCGTCGGCGCCGAACGACAGGCACAGCTGGCCGAGCTTGTGGCCGAAGAGCTCCACATCCACGAGCAGGTGAATGGCCGGGCAGGCCACGCGACACGCGGCAAAGAATTGCAACGTGTCCAGACCCTGGGCCTCTCCCTCGGGCACGGGCAGAATGCCGTCGATACCGGGCACGCGACGAACGAGCTCGCCGAGCTTGCCGATTCGCGCGCGGCGCTGGTCGACGGATTCGCCGGCCGCGAAGGGAGCGCAAACCAGGCAGCGCATGCCGAGACCGACCCCTTCGGAGGCGAGCGCGCCGGTCAGGCTGCACAGCAAGGCATTGGCCCCGAGCGCGCGTGCTCCCGCCAGGCCGCCGAGACTGGTCAGTGCGGCCTCCTCGACCATTGCCAGCGTTGCTTCGCGCGGGCCGATCCACGAGCCATCCTGCTGCAACCGACGAGCGGAAACGAAGAAGGCGCGCCCGGCAAAAGCGGCGCGCGCGGCAGCCAAGGCCTCGCGGCCCACGTCGAAAAGGTCCGGTCCCGGATCGTCTGGTTCTTGCGGGTCTTGCTTCATGGTGTCTTCCCCCAACGGGGCGCGAGCGATACGCCGATGCCCAGCTGGTCGAGCACGCGGGCCACCACCGTGTCGACCACGGCGTCGACGGTGGCCGGGCGCGTGTAGAACGACGGTGCGGCGGGCAGCACGATGGCGCCAGCGCGCGCGACGGTGAGCAGGTTCTCGAGGTGAATCAGGGACAGCGGGGTCTCGCGCACGACCAGGATCAGCTTGCGCCGCTCCTTGAGCGCGACGTCGGCGGCGCGCGCGATGAGATCGTCGGCCATGCCGCTGGCGATGCGACCCACGCGTCCCACCGAGCAAGGCACCGCCACCACCGCGTGCCACAGGGCCGAGCCCGAGGCGAACGAGCAGGCGAAGTCGTCGTTGGCAAACTCACGAAAGCCGTGGCTCGGCTCGTCCCCGATCTCGTGCCGCCACACCAAGCGGCCGTTGTTGGAAAAGCACACGGCGATTTCCAGGCTCGAATCTGTGTTGTGCGCGGCGGACAGGGCGTCGAGCAACCGCTTGGCGTAGACGGCGCCGGAGGCACCCGTGACGGCGACGAGGATCTTCATTCCGCCACCACCAAGGATGCGACGCCGGCGGGGAAGAGGTCGCTGCCTCGAACTCCGGCGAATCCGGCCGCGCGCAGACGCGCCTCGAATTCGTCGCGGGTGAGAAATCCCGCGATGGATTCGGGCAGGTACCGATAGGCGGCTTCGTCTCCGGTCACGGCGCGTCCGAGCAGGGGCAGCACGCGTGCGTTGTAGAAGCCATCCCAGAAGGGCCGTCGCCGGCGGGGACGGAAGAACTCCAGGATGGCGATGCGTCCGCCGGGCCGCACCACACGGCGCAACTCCGCCAAGGCCTGGTCGAGGACGCGCAGGTTGCGCACGCAGAAAGCGGAGAAGGCGCCATCGAAGGCTTGGTCCAGGTAGGGCAGCGCGTGGCCGTCGGCAACCTGAATCCGCACCTTCGCCGCGCGCGGCTTCTTGCGCCCGAGCACGAGCATGTTGCGGGCAAAATCCGCGGCGAAGACCTGCGCCAAGGGCCGCCTGCGCAGGATCTCGATGGCGCCGTCCAGGGTGCCCGCGCCAAGGTCCAGCACCCGCGACGAGTCGCCGAAGCCGGCCAACAATTGCCCGATGGCCTTGCGCCGCCACAGCACGTCCACGCCGGCCGACATGATGCGATTGGCGCGGTCGTAGCGGTCGGCAATGCGGTCGAACATCCCCCGGATGTCGGCTTGCGACGCGGAAACGGACATCACGCCACCCGGTCAACGGAGAGCCGGGGCAGCTCGGCCAGGGCCTCCCGGTACGGCGAGGCGGGCAGGGCCGCAAGCTCCGCCACCGCCTCATCGGCGAACGCCAGCGCACGCCGGCGCGCACGCTCGACGCCACCGGCGGCGCGCACCGTGGAAAGGATGGCGTGGGCTTTGTCGGCGGGAATCCCCTGTTCGCCAAGGGCGTCGCGAATGCGGTCGCGCAGGTCGGGGTTGGCCTCGCACGCGAGCAGGACCGGCAGGGTGAGCTTGCCTTCCTGCAGATCGCGACCGACCGATTTGCCAGTGGTGCCCTCGTCCATCGAGCAGTCGAGAACATCATCGACGATTTGAAAGGCGCGGCCGAGCGCGCGCCCGAAACGCCCGAGCGCGAGATCCAGTCCCCCGGGAAGAACGCCGCCGACGCGCGCGCACCAGGCCATCAACGAGGCCGTCTTGCGGTCGACGACGCGCAGGTAGGTGGCGATGCTCGCATCGGGATTGCCCGCTCCTTCCAGTTGCGCGACCTCGCCTTCGGCCATTTCGGTGACCGTGGCCGCGAGCGAGCGCACCATGGCGATGGAATCGGTCGAGGCGACCAGATCCAGCCCGCGGGCCAGGCAGAAGTCGCCGACCAGGACGGCCACGCCGTTGCCGTAGATCATGCGCGCGGCCGGTCGCCCGCGGCGGACATTGCCGGTGTCGACCACGTCGTCGTGAAAGAGGGTGGCGGTGTGAATGAGCTCGGCGGCACAACCCGCGGCCACCGCCTGCTCCATGTCGGCCTCGCTGGCGCGTCCCACCAGCACCGCGAGCAGGGGGCGCAGGCGTTTGCCGCCCGCCGCGAGCAGGTGCGTTCCGACCTCGGGGATGCGCCCGATGGGGCTGTCCATCTGTTCGCACAGAAGCGTCTCCACCTTGTGCATGTCCCCTTCCACGAGCGACCACAGATCGCTGACCCGCCGGCGCAAGGGCGGCACAGGCGAGGTCAGGTCGTCGATGTGAACAGCGGCCTGGGTCATGATACCCGCCTCGTGGCTTTGAGGTTGAAGAAGCCGGTCGACCCTTCGCCGATCCGGGCCGCGAGCTGGCCGCATGCCGCCGCCGTGTCATCGCCGCGCGGGGTGCGAATGTACACCGGCAGATCGGGTCTGCGTACCAGGTTCTGGAAGGCCAAGATGCGTCCCTCGCTCGGGCGTTCGAAAGGAAGGCCAGGCACGGGATTCCAGGGAATCAAATTGACCTTGCTGGGGATGTTCCCGAGCAACCTCGGGATCCGGGCGGCGTCCATATCGCTGTCGTTCACGCCGGCGAACAGCACGTACTCGAAGGTGATACGGCGGTGATGGCCGAGCGGAAATCTGCGCGCGGCGGCGAGCAGGGCCGCGAGGTTCCAGCGCCGGTTGACCGGCATGAGTCGGTCACGAACCTCGTCGGTGGTCGCGTTGAGCGAGATAGCGAGGTTGGGCAGCGGCCGCACCTTGGCCAGAAGGTCGATGCCTGTCACCACGCCCGAGGTGGACACGGTGATGCGCCGCGGGGACAGGCCCGCGCCCCACGGGTGCTGGATGTTGGAAAGTGCGCGTGTGACTTGTTCGAGATTGTGCAAAGGCTCGCCCATGCCCATGAAGACGATATTGGTCGGCTTTTGTCCCACACTCTCCATGGTCCAGTAAAGCTGCTCGACGATCTCGCCGGCGGAAAGATGGCGACCAAAGCCCAGCGTGGCGGTGGCGCAGAAGGCGCAGCCCCAGGCACAGCCGGCCTGGCTGGAGATGCACAAAGTCAGCTTGCTGCGCTCCTGTTTGTCGTCGGGGATGAGGACACTCTCGATGGCACGACCGTCATGGGTCAGGAAGCGAAACTTGCGGGTGCCGTCCGACGATTCGAACGTCCCATCGTGCATGAGCGGCGTCAGCGGCGCACCGGCCAGCAGGGCATCGCGCAGGGCGCGCGGAACCGTCGACGGGGCAAGCGGAATGCGCACGCCGCCCATGCCACCCGCGCCCGGGCCGTGAAGCCAGCGAAAGACTTGTTCGGCGCGAAACGGTGGCTCGCCCGCGTTGGCAACGCGCTCGCGAAGCTCGGCAAGGGTGAATGATCGGAGATCCAAGGCGTACGGATTATAGCGTCAGATCTCAAGGATGCCGGTAGATCGGCAACCGCGCTGCGCTAGAGGCGTTTCGACACTTCGATGAGCTCGCGCACGGCCTTGGCGGAGCTGTCGAGCATCTGCTTTTCGCCGGGGGCGAGCGCGATCTCGACCACCTTCTCGACACCCTTGCCGCCCAGGACGACCGGCACCCCGATGTAGAGGTCGGTGTACCCGTACTCGCCGCGCAGGTAAGCGGCGCAAGGGATCAGGCGCTTCTCGTCGTGCAGAAAGGCGCGGGCCATCTTGATGGCCGAAGCGGCCGGCGCGTAGTAGGCACTGGTCCCCATCAGCTTGACGACCTCGGCACCACCGTTGCGCGTGCGCTCGAAAATGGCGGCGAGCTTGTCGGCGGGGATGAGCTGGCCCGCCGGGATGCCGTTGATGGTGCAGTAGCTCGCCACCGGCACCATGGTGTCGCCGTGCCCGCCCAGGACCATGGCGCGCACGTCCTTCACCGCCACGCCCGCTGCCTGCGCCAGGAAGAGCTGGAGCCGGGAGGAATCGAGGACGCCGGCCATGCCCACCACGCGCTCGGGTGGGAAACCGGTGCCCTCTTTCATGGCGTACACCATGGCATCGAGCGGGTTCGACACCACGATGACGAACGCGTTCGGGCAGCGGGTGCGTAGGTTTTCCGCCACGCTGCGGATGATCTTGAGATTCACGCTGAGCAGATCGTCGCGCGACATCCCCGGCTTGCGCGGGATCCCCGCGGTCACGATGACCACGTCCGAGCCCGCCAGGTCGTCCCAATTGGCGGTCCCGCGAATTGCGGCGTCGTAGCCCAGCACGGCGCCGTTCTGCTCCAGGTCCAAGGCTTTGCCCTGAGCCACGCCGAGCTTCTCGGGAATGTCGAACAACCAGACATCGCCAAGCTCCTGGCGAGCCGCCAGCGCCGCCAGCTCACCGCCGATGTTCCCTGCTCCTACGAGTGCGATCTTCTTCCGCTGAGACATGCAAAGCCCTTCCTGGCGTCCCTCCGGGGACATGCCAGCCGCAAACCTAGCAGGGGAAATTCGATTGCGCCCGCAGACGCTAGAACATCGCGCCGATGTTTCCACCCACCGCGAAGGCGCCCTCGTAGCCGACGTAGGGGACGACCACGTAGTTGGTATTGCCCATCTTGTACACGATGTTCGGCCTGATGAGCGCGCGCACGTTGTTCTTGGTGGTGGTCGAATAGCCGACACCGAGTTGGGACTGGGCGGTGTTCCCGGAGGTTTGGTCGCCGGCCTCGCTGTAGAAGCGGGTTTGCGACAGGTCGTAGGCAACGAGCAGCTCGGGGACGAAGACCAGATTGCTGCCGAATTCCATGCGGCGGTAGACCGACGGGCCGAGAAGCAGGCCCCAGCCTTCGGGGTTGGCGACCGGGCCGTTGCCCGCGTAGACGATTCTCTGCATGGCAAAGGTGACGGCGACGGAAACCGGCAATTCGTCCACATCGCTGCGGAAGGCGTGCCAGGTCACGAACGGGGCCACGCTGTAGCCGGCGAGCTTGTTGTTCGGGCCGGCCGTGTATGCATAGCGCACGAAGTCGGCACCGACATCAAAGACCCCGCGGTACGAGTAGCCGGCGCCGAGGCCTGCCCCCCAAGCGTCCTTGATGAGGCCGCCGCCGACCGTGACATCCATGGCGCTGGGATCGCCCTTCTCAATGAAAATGCTCTGCGCGCGGGCCGAGCTCGCGAACAAGGTTGCGGTCAGGAAGCAGAGACCAATGATTTTTCGCATCGACGGGTTCCTCCCAGGCGGCGGCCATGATGGCATGGCTCGCCAATAGCTCCAAGCACTTAACTAGCTCCAATCAGGCCAGAAGGGCAAGTAGGTCTTCACGCGTAAGTGCGGCCGCGCCTGCCGCATCGCCCAATGCGGCTTCACCGATAGCACGCTTGCGTTGCTGCAGCGCGAGGATCCGCTCCTCCACGGTTTCCGCGGCGACCAGGCGATAGATCATGACCGGACGCTCCTGGCCGATGCGATGGGCTCGATCCGCGGCTTGATCCTCGACCGCGGGATTCCACCACGGATCGCAGAGAAAAACGTGATCCGCCGCGGTCAGATTCAACCCGGTGCCGCCGGCCTTGAGCGAGACGAGCATGACCGGCGGCCCGGATTCGGACTGAAAGCTCTCGACCACCGTGGCCCGGTCGCGCGTCGAACCGTCGAGGCGGACGAAAGCGATGCCGATCTGCTGCAGCACCGGCTCGATGAGATCGAGCAACGAGGTCCACTGGGAAAAGACCAGCGCCTTGTGCCCGTCCTCGGCGGCGTTGACCAGGGCTTCGACCAGGGCCTCGACCTTGGACGACGAGGCGGCCTTCTGTCCCGGCAGGAGCGCGGGGTGGCAGGCCGCCTGGCGCAGGCGCAACAGCGCCTCCAGCGCCTTCATCACGTCGAGCTTGCCCCCACCCTCGGCACCCATGGCGGCCACGAGGTCGCTCTGGGTGGCGGCGCGAACGGCGTCGTAGATGGCGCGTTCGCGTTCGTCGAGGGCGATCCTGAGAGTGGCCTCGGTGCGCGGGGGAAGCTCGGGCGCCACCTCGGCCTTGCGCCGTCGCAGGACAAAGGGACGGATGCGCTGGCGCAGGGACTGGGCCGCGCCGGCGATGCCGTCGGCCACCGGCCGGGCCACCTCGGCGTCGAACTCGCGCCGACCACCGAGCAAGCCACGGTTCGCGAAGTGCATCAGGCTCCACAGCTCGTCCAGTCGGTTCTCGACCGGGGTGCCGGTCATGGCCAGGCGAAAGTCGGCATTGAGCGCGTAGGCCGCGCGCGCCACCTGGCTGTCCGGGTTCTTGATGGCCTGCGCCTCGTCGAGGATGGCGGCCTCGAAGCGGCGACGGGTGAGATCCTCGCTGTCCAGCCGAAGGATCGCGTAGGTGGTCAGGGTGACGTCGGCGCCTTCGTCGAGCTTGCGCGCCGGCCCGTGGTACACGTTCACCCGCAAGGAAGGGCGAAAACGGGCGAGCTCGGAGCGCCAGTTGGGCAGCACGCTGGTGGGACACACCACCAAGGTCTTCTTGTCGAACACGCACAGCGCCTCGACGGTCTTGCCGAGTCCCATGTCGTCGGCCAGGATGCCGCCCAGCCCCACGCTGCGCAGGAAGGCCAGCCAGTTCACGCCGATCTGCTGGTAGGGGCGCAGGGTGGTGCCAAGATCGCTCGGCAACTTGGCCTCGGGCAGGCGCTCGAAGGTTTCGGCGAGTGGCGCCAGGCGCTCGAGGCCGGGCGGCGGTGGCTGGTCCAAATCCTCGCAGAAGCGGCCGAGCGTGGGCAGGGCGTGCGTGGCCACGCGGCCGTCGCCGGCACGGGCAGCCAGCAAGGCCGCGAGCTCCTGTCCATGTTTGGCCAGCCACGCTTCGGGCAAGGGCGCAAAACCGCCACCGTCGAGCGGCACCAGGCCGAGGCCTTCTTGCCACGCCGACAGCACCGCCGCCGCGCCAACCGTGCCCACCTTCTCGCCTTGGCCTTCCGCGACCACGGTGAAGTCCAGGTCGAAGCTGACCCTGGGCAGGCCGGTGCTTTCGCCGTCCATGCTTTGCACGCGCAGCTTGGGTTCCAGGCGCACGCGCGCCCCCACCAGCTTGGCGCCGTCACCCAAGGCTCGCCCCGCCAGTGCTTCAGCTTGTCCACGAAGCGCGCGGTGTCCGCGCCTTCGAAGGTGGTGCGACGACCGCAGAGCAGACTCAAATCCGCGCGCAGCTTTTCGGCCAAGCGGCGCTCGGCCGGTTCGTCGCGCACCGGCACCGGCCCCTCGAGATGCACCAGCCGGCCGTCGTCGATGCGTGCGCAGGGGGGATTGCCGTAGACCAGCGTCGGCAGCACGGCCAAGGACGAGCCAATCTGGCTGAGATCCAGCACCACGCGGGGGAGGATGCCGCGCGCGATACGCGGCAGTCGGCGCGTGCGCACGTCCACCATCATGCGGCGACACAGGTCGGGCAGGATGCGCGTCGCCACCTCGCCAAGCTGGGTAGCCCGATAGAGATGAACGATGGGCAGTTTCTGCAGAAAACCGCCGCACAGATCCAGCTCGCCGTGGCGGGCGATCTCGTCGGCCATCACCACCACCCCCACGCTGGGCACGGCGGTGATACGCGGGTCGCGGCGAAGAACGACCGCGACCCCGTCCTCATGATCGGTGACCACCGCGTGCGGCAGCACCTCTTCCTCGGACATGGCCACCTGCCGCCCGTCGAGAAAAACCAGCCGGCAGCCCAGCAAGACACGAATGAGCGCGTCCAGTTTGGAGGGAGGCAGGGTGGCGCGCGCGGCGGTTTCGAGCAGCCGATCCGCCTGCAGGTCACACTGCTCGACCTGCAGACTGCGGGCGTCGGCCGGCCGCGACAGCAACGCCGACAGGGTTCCCTCGAGAGGCGTCTCGCTGCCGTCGGCGCGCACGATGAATCGGCGCAAGGTCAACCCGCCCTCGACCTGGGCGAAGTGGTAGGCCACACGCGCCCACAGCTCGGCCGTGCTCTGCACCGGCTTGGCTCCGCTTGCGCCACCGTCCTCGGCCTGGCCGAGCGCAATGGCCGCGGCCGCCAGGTGCTCGCACGGCCGCAGACGGCCCGGGCAATCGCAATCCCATTCGTCCTGGCCGGGATAAAGCACCACCTGTGCCGGCACCGCCCTGCCCTGGGCGCGCACGCGCAAGACGATTTCCTCGTCGCTCTGCGATTCCACCGTCACTGCCCCCGCCCGCACCAAATTCACGCCCGCCGACCACACCCCAGCCTTGGTGGCGCGGCGAAGCGAGGCAACGAGCTTGGCGATTTCCGTGGGCATGTTGCAGGTTGAAAGAATTTCACCACAGAGACGCAGAGAGCGCAGAGGGTGAAGAAGAAAGGGTTTCCGGATCTGTTTCTGAACTACTTCTTCCTCTGCGCTCTCTGTGGTGAAAATCCGGCTACAGGTTCGCGATGATGCGGGTGGCGAGCTCGGAGCAGGACACCTCGGTCGCACCTTCGGTCATGCGGGCGAAGTCGTAGGTCACGGTCTTCTGGGCGATGGTCTTCTCCATGGCCGCCACGATGCGGCCCGCGGCGCCGGTCCAGCCCAGGTGCTCGAACATCATGACCCCCGACAGAATCACCGAGCCGGGATTCACCTTGTCGAGGTTCGCGTACTTGGGCGCCGTGCCGTGCGTGGCCTCGAACACCGCGTGTCCGGTCAGGTAGTTGATGTTCCCACCCGGCGCGATGCCGATGCCGCCCACCTGCGCCGCCAGCGCGTCCGACAGGTAGTCGCCGTTCAGGTTCATGGTCGCGATGACGTCGAACTCGTCGGGACGGGTCAGCACCTGCTGCAAGGTGATGTCCGCGATGGAGTCCTTGAGCAGAACCTGCCCGGCCGCCGGCTTGCCACCGCAGTCGTCCCATCCGATCACGCGGCCGGCGTACTCGCGCTTGGCGAGGGCATAGCCCCAGTCGCGGAACGCACCCTCGGTGTACTTCATGATGTTGCCCTTGTGGACCATGGTCACGCTCTTGCGCCCGTGTTTGATGGCGTAGTCGAAGGCCGAGCGCAAGAGGCGCTCGGAGCCCTCGCGCGACACCGGCTTGATGCCGATGCCCGAGGTGGCCGGGAAGCGGATCTTCTTCACCCCCATCTCGTTCTGCAGAAAGGCGATGACCTTCTGCGCTTGCGGCGATTCCGCGGGCCACTCGATGCCGGCGTAGATGTCCTCGGTGTTCTCGCGGAAGATCACCATGTCGACCTTCTCGGGCCGCTTGACCGGCGAGGGCACGCCCTTGAAGTAGCGCACCGGGCGCAGGCACACATAGAGGTCCAGCACCTGGCGGATGGCCACGTTGAGCGAGGTCATGCCGCCGCCGATGGGGGTGGTGAGCGGGCCCTTGATGCCGACCAGATAGGTCTTGAATGCCTGCAGGGTCTCGTCGGGCAACCAGGTGTCGAAGAGCTTCTTGGCCTTCTCGCCGGCGTAGACCTCGGCCCAGCCGATCTTCTTCTTGCCGCCGAATTCCTTTTCCACCGCGGCGTCGAGCACGCGCACCGAGGCGCGCCAGATATCGGGACCGATCCCGTCGCCCTCGATGAAGGGCAGGATGGGGCGATCGGGCACCTGCAAGATGCCCTGGCTGTTCATGGTCACGGGCTCGCCGCCCGCGGGAAGGATGGGTGTGGGGGAAACGACGGTGCTCATGGTGGCGGTTTTACCGCAGTCCGCGCCCACGCGTCGACAAGAGCGACGTCAAAGGGGACCGATAACGTCTAAGGAAGCCAGGAAAGCAGGAAGAAAGAGAGCAAGCAGTACTCCCAACTGGACAAGCAGATGGGACTCGAACGCGTCATCGCCCCCCAACCCCCATATCATCCATTCCTGGCTTCCTGGCTTCCTTAGAGGCTCAAAGCGGTTGAACGAGCGGGGGCGGCGACAGTCGCTCGGCCTGATAGGACCCGGCGCCCGCGGGGAGCGTGATCTGCCAGACAACCTTGCCGTCCGAGGGGCGGACCTCGAAGATATGCGTCTGAATGGTTTGGCTGCGGAAGCCGGCGACGATGAGAACATTGCCATTCGCCAGGCGATCCGCGTCTCCCCAGTAGGGCGTGTACCAGGTGCTCGTGTACCAGGAGTCGGTATTGAAGCTGCCAGGAAACTCGAACGTCAGATTGGCCTGCATGGTCTGCTCGTCGACCGAGACCTCGAGCACGCGCGAGGTGACCCCGGTTGGCGGCACGGCGGCCTCGCCGCGGTTGTTGTAGAGCAGGATGGTGCCGTCGGCGTGGATCTCGGGATCGTGCTGATCGTCGAAGCTCGCCGCGGAGGGGCTGAAGGCGAAATCGCCGCCGGCCTGTCCGCCCAGAACCCAGATCACGCCCTGGTCCCCCGAGCGGCGCGCCTTGATGATGCCCTGGAATCGGCAGCTCAAATAGAAGACGTCGTGGTCGAGGTCGACGGTCACCGCGTTGGGGTGGCACCAATCCTTCGCGGCGTCCGCGGGCGGCTGGATGTGGTCGAAGAGGTTCCACGACCACGCGACGGTGTTCGATGGTGTCAGCTCCTCGACATAGGCGCCGCCGATACCGTTCGCGTTGGTGAGGTCGCGAAACAAAACGTAGTTTCCGTTGGCGAGCTTGTCCGCGAAATGCGACATGGGCGCGGTCGCGGGATCGGTCGTCGTTGCGTTGGCCGACGGCTGCGGCGGACCCGACCAAACCACGTTGCCGGCGAGATCGATCTCCTTGGCGGGCTCGCCCGAGGACGGGCCGAGAATGAGGTTGCCGTTCGCAAGCACCCGGAGCGAGACGTCGCCACGCGTGTCCGCGGTGGTCCCGTTGACGAAATACCAAACCGGAACGCCGGTCTGGTCGTACATAACCATGATTCCGGGTGCGCTGCCGGTGAAGCCGATGCTTTTGCCGGCCGGCATGATGTTGACCAAAGTCCAGCCGGCCTGTGAGCCGGTGGTGTCGGTGACCGTTGGCGTGGCAATGGGCAGGCCGGCTGGCAGCGCGCCGGTCGTGAAAGTCCCTTCCGCGCTGACCGAGCCGCCCGCGGTGGCGGACACGGCCTTGATGAGGTAGTCGGTCTGCGCCACCATGCCGATGACGAGCACGCGGTGAGAGGTGACCGCTTCATCGGCCACGATGTGAAACTGGTAGGTGCCGGCGCCGAACTGCACCTCGGAGCTGGCGGCGACGTCGGTCGTCCAGGCCACGAAGCACGAGAGGCTGTTGTTGGGATTGGCCTCGATCGCGAGACCCGAGATGGTCGGCGGCCTCGCTGCCACCGAGCTGCCGCCTGAGCCACTCGCACCACCGCTACCACTCGCACCACCGCTGCCACTCGCACCACCGCTGCTACTCGTGCCACCGCTGCCACCCGCGCCACCTCCGCCGGCTCCTCCCGCACCGCCGCGTCCCCCGACACCGCTGCCTCCGCTTCCTCCGGCAGCCTGACCGCCCCCGCCCGATCCTCGGGCGGACGCGACCGGGCGGCAGCCCAGTCCAGTCACGAACGCGGCAAGGCAAGAGATGGCGAGCAGCGCGGGCAAACCCTTCAAATCGACAATGCGTCCCGGCATGATTTCAGCATGACACAACACCTGGGTGATAGGGACCAAGCGTGTCCGCTATCGTTCAAACCGATTTTGCCGCGACGTGGGCACGCAGCTCGCATCTGCTCCTATTTCACCTTCGTCCCCGGCACCACCTCTCGATCGAAGCACGCGAGCGAGAGCGGGTCGCTGGCCGCGGCCAGGATCATGCCCTGGGAAATCACCCCGCGGATCTTGGCCGGCTTCAGGTTGGCAAGATAGAGGACCGTCCGTCCCACGAGCTCGGCGGGCGCGTAGGCGCCGGCGATGCCGGAGATGACCGTGCGCTGTTCGCTGCCCAGATCCAGCACGAGCTTGAGCAGCTTGTCGGTCTTGGGCACGGCTTCCGCGGCCAACACCTTGGCAGAGCGCAGATCGATGCGCGCGAATTCCTCGATGGTGATTTCATCGGGCAAGCCGGCTGCTCCCACGGGAACCTGCTTGGGCGGGGGCGTCTGGTCGAGCCAGGCCGCGATGCAGCTCCCGCTGTCGATCGGGCTCGATGCGCGGAAAGACGGGCTTGGGCTCGACCAATTTGCCGCCCGGCCAGCCACCCCACTGTTCCGACGGCCACAGGCCATAGTCCTGCTCGCGGCCGATCTGGCGCAGAAGCTCGCGCGACGCCTCGGGCATGGCGGGCCCGACCATTTGGGCCGCGCGCCGGATGATCTCGCAGGTGTTGACCAACACCTCGCGCAGCTCCGCGAGCTGTCCCGCCTTCTTCAGCTTCCACGGCGCCGTGCGATCGAGGTACACGTTGCCGGCGCGGATCATGGTCCAGGTCGCCTCCAGGGCGCGCGAGGGTTGCATCTCGTCCCAGGCCTTGCTGGCGGCAACGATCATCTCCTGCGCGCACCGGCGCAGGACCAGCTCTTCCTCGGACAGCGGATCGCCCGCCGAGTACCCCGGTCGATGCGGTGAATCGAGCGTTTCACCAAGTTGGCGGGCCATAGAGATCGTGCGGTTGGCCAGGTTGCCGAGGTCGTTGCCGAGGTCCGATTCGAAGCGCTGGAACAGCGCCTCGTAGCTGAAGTCGCCGTCGTTGCCGAGGGTGTACTCGCGCAGCACGAAGTAACGCAGAGGATCGGCGCCGAGCGAGGCGGCAATGAGGCTGGGATCCACGTGAGTGGCCGGCATGGACTTGGAGATCTTCTGTCCCTTGACGGTGATGTAGCCGTGGCAGAACACGCCCTTGGGCGGTGGCAAGCCGGCGGACATCAGCATGGCCGGCCAGTACACCGCGTGAAAGCGCAGGATGTCCTTGGCGATGAGGTGCGTGCACGCACCCCACAGCGCCTGCGAGCGCGCATCGGTGGCGATCTTGTCCGGCCCGCCCAGGGCGGACACGTAGTTGGTCAGGGCGTCGAGCCACACGTAGATGACATGGCTGGGATCGTTCGGCACCGGGATGCCCCACTTGACGCTCGAGCGCGAGATGGACAGATCCTTGAGGCCCGAGCGCACGAACTCGGTCACTTCGTTCTTGCGCGTTTCGGGGCGGATGAAGCCCGGTTGCTCGTAGAGGGCGAGCAGCCTGTCGGCGTACTTCGACAGACGGAAGAAGTAGTTCTCCTCGCGCACCCGCTCGACGGGCTTGCGGTGGATGGGGCAAATCTTGGCGCCGCCCTCCTCGATCACATCCTCCTCGGTCTTCCAGCCCTCGCAGCCCACGCAGTACATACCGTCGTAGTCGGCCTTGTAGATGTCGCCCGCGGCGAGCATGCGTTGCCACATGGTTTCGACCGAAGCGACATGATCGGGGTCGGTGGTGCGGATGAAGCGGTCGAAGCTCATCCCCGCCTGCGCCCACACCTCCTTGAATTTGGCGACGATGCCGTCGCAGTATTCCTTGGGGCTGAGGTTCTGCTCGCGCGCCATACGCTCGATCTTCTGCCCGTGCTCGTCGGTGCCGGTGAGAAAGTACGTCTCGTGGCGGCGGGCGCGGTGGTAGCGCGCGAACGCGTCGGCGACGGTGGTGGTGTAGAAGGTCCCCAGGTGGGGAAGCGCGTTGACGTAGTAGATCGGGGTGGTGACGTAGAAGGTGTCAGCCATGGGCCTAGGTTAACAGAGAAGCGGCTATTCGTCGTCGCTGGGGTTTTCTTCGCCGTCGACGGGCGGGACGTCGCGCGGTTGGGGCGTCGGGGTGACGGGAGAGTTGGGTTGGTTGGCCACCAGCCGAACCTCCGACGCCATGAAGGTCATGGGCGGCCGCTCGAAGAAGGAAACCCGCACCCTTCCACCAAGCACGTCCAGATCGTCGACGCGGCCCACGCCTTCCGGGGTTTCCACCCGCTTGCCCGGTTTGGGCAGGTTCTTGGACAGCTCGACGTAGAGATCGTCCTCGTACGCCAGGCAACACTTGAGACGGCTGCACTGGCCCGCGATCTTGGTCGGATTGAGCACCAGGCGCTGGTGCTTGGCCATCTTGATGGAGACCGGCGCAAAGCGAGAGAGGTAGGTCGCGCAACACAGCTCGCGGCCACACGAACCGATCCCGCCCGTCAGCCTGGATTCGTCGCGCACGCCGACCTGGCGCATTTCGATGCGCGCGTGCAGGTGCGACGCCAGATCGCGGACCAAGCCGCGAAAGTCCACCCGCTGCTCGCACGAAAAAAAGAACGTGGCGCGGTCGCTGCCCAGCCCGATGTCGGTGCGGAAGAGCTTGATGGGCAGGCCCAGGGCACGGGCACGCTCACGGGCAAAGGCCAAGGCCTCTTCCTGGCGCCTCTGCTCCTGCTCGGCGCGCACGAGATCGCGCGTGTCGGCCTTGCGAATCACCCGCCCTTGCGTGTCCTGACCCTGCCGCGTACCCAACGCAGCCGTCACGGTACCCAGGGTGCTGGTGCGCCTGTCGTCGACCACCACGCGATCGCCTTGGCGCAGAATCATGGCACCGCACTCGCAGTCGAGGACGCGCCCGTTGCGCGCAAGACGTACGCGGACCGTGCCGCGCACGTCCTCGCGAACAGGGCCGTCCATGCGGACCACTGCCGGCGCGGGAGCCTGCGGGCTTTCGCTCATGCGACTGCCGACTCTAGGGTTCTGAGGTCCATCATCATCTTCTCGAGTGCGGTCACCGGGTTCACATTGGAGAGCAGCGCGAGCGAGGCCTGGACCACCTCGCGCAAGGCGGAACGAAGCGCATGTAGATCGTAGTCCTTTCGCGCCCGTCCCGCGAGTGTTTCGAGCTCCGCTGCCCGATCGCGCAGAAGCACGAGGTCGCTTGCCCCGGCAGCGGTCACGAGCGCATCGCGATAGAGCCGCATCAACAGGGCCAAGGCCTCGGGCAGGTCTTGCCGGCTTTCCTTGTCGGAAAACTCGGACGCGGCGTCGAAGATGGCGCCCATGCCCCTGGCCGCGGCGGCCTTGCGAAAGTTGCCCACGATGGTCCACAGGTTCGATTCCGCCTCGGACTCGAGGGCTTGCAAGAGCCTGCCGACCTGCCCGCCCGCCAGCGACGCTGCGGTCTCTGCTTGCGCGCGGGTGGCACCTTTGCGCATGGCTATGTCGACCAGCGCCGAGGGCTGCAGGGCCGCGAAACGAACGCGCTGCGTACGCGAGCGGATGGTGGGAAGCAGCCGGTCGGGCGCCGAGGTCACGAGCAGCAGGTGGTTGCCGGGGCAAGGTTCTTCCAGGGTCTTGAGCAGGCAGTTGGCCGAGCTGGGATTGAGCGCGTCCGCACGATCGAGAACCAGGATGCGCGCGGGCGCTTCATGCGGGCGGGTCGACGCGAGGGCCACGATCTCGCGCGCCTGCTCGACGACGTATTGCTGGGCCGCCGGCGCCAGCGCGAGCACATCCGGGTGCTGGCCAGTCTCGATGCGGCGGCAGGTGTCGCAGGCCCCACAGCCGTCACCGGGTGCCTCGGGACAGCACAGGGCCTTCGCCAACGCGAGCGCGGTGCTTCGCTTGCCCACGCTTTCTGGCCCATCGAAAAGGCAGGCGTGGGCCAGCCGTCCGGACGCCACAGACCGCTGCAGCATGGCCACCGCGTGCCCCTGTCCGACTATGTCGCGCAAAAGCATGAAAGCGTTACGCTAACAAAATCCTCCCGACCGCGCGGAAAAATGCGACAGGAGAACATGGAACGAAGATCCCTTCGTTCTGGCCAAGGGTCGATTCCTGACTAGACTCGCACCCATGAGCATCCTCGGGCGCTTGTCCACGCTGGTGAAGTCGAACGTCAACGATCTCATCGACAAGATGCAAGATCCAGCCAAGGAAATCGATCAGCTCGTGCTCGACATGGAGGATTCGCTTGCCCAGGCGCGCGGCGAGGTCGCGGGATGCATGGCCGAGGAGAAGCGCCTGCTCCGGCAGTCCGAGCAACTGGCCGCCGAGGCCAAGACCTGGGAGGAGCACGCGGCCCGCGCGGTACAAACCGGCGACGACGCCTTGGCCAAGGAGGCGCTCCGCCGCAAAGCCCAGAAGGAAGCGGATCGCCTGGAAACCGACCGGGCTGCGGCCGAACAGAGGGCGCAGGTGGAGAATCTCCTCGCCGGACTGCGCGCCCTGGAATTGCGCGTGAAGGACGTGAAGCTGCGCCAGGGAACCCTGCGCGAAAGGGCCCGCGCGGCCAAGGGACAAAGCCCGGTTTCCACCGGCACCTCGGCCTTCGCCGATTTCGAGCGCATGTCGGGCAAGATCGACGCCCTCGAAGCCGAGGCCAGCCTCGGTGACGAGCTGGGTGGAACCACTGCCGCCGAGCGGGCCAGCGAGAAGAAGCTGGAGAAGCTCGGCGAGGACCAAACCCTCGACGACGCCCTCGCGGCCCTCAAGAAGAAGCTCTCGGGCTAGCCCGGTCTCGCCATCATCGGGTCGTAAAGCCCAAGAACTGCTTGGTCTTGGTGTCGTACTGGATGCCCCAATAGCCGCTGACCTGGCTGCAGGATTTCAGAAATCCCTTCTTGGCCTCTTCAATCTCGGGCTTGCCCTTCTCCACCAGCAGGGCGTTGACGTAGACGAACCGCGCTCCGTCGCGCACGAACCCGACGTACTGGCGCAGGTAGAGCTTGGCGGCGAACGCCAGTTTCTTGTCGAGCCCGCTCTTGCGCAGGTAAGGCAGCAACTGCGCGTCGATGAGATTCGCGATCTTGGGCGTGACCCGAAAGTACCCGTTGATCCCGGATGGTGTTTCCCTCGCGCACACGCGCAGGCCGTTCGCGAAGGCCGACTCGGGCAACGCCACGACCATTCCCTCGTAGCGACGGGCGGCCAGCTTTCGCGCCCGCAACGCCTCCGGGGTCGGCGGTTCCCCTCGGGCAAGCGGAGTCCCGACGGAAAGCACCATCAACGTCAACAACAACAGGCGGCGCGCGGTAGAGATGGACTGCATGGGTGTCTTTTCTTCTAGCTCTTTCTCTGCGCAGCCGCCAGGCGGCGCGACAGCACCAGCACGAGTGCCGCGAGCAATCCGACCAGCGCGAAGGCCACGACCGAGACGACGACCAGCACGCTTCGGCCATCCGCGGTCGTGCGCAAGGGACCCAGCGCCGCGAGGCTCGCGCTCGACGCGGACGGCGTCTCGGCCGGGATGACCACGACGGCGACAGCCGAGGCGTCCAGGCCCGGTACGCTGCCCGCGACCAATTTCTGCACGTCTCGTTCCCCGATCGGCGCAGGCCGCCCGCCACGGGTTTTGAGCAAGACCGCCGCCTGAGCCGCCACCCGGGGTTTACCGTCCAAGGCCATCGGGTCGGGCTCGGACAACACCAGGTGCACCCGCGCGCTCACGACGCCGTCGACGCTCTCCAGGGTGCGGGCGATCTCGCCGCCGAGCGCCTCGACGTAGCGGGCGCGCTCCTCGGTCGGCGTCGGGACAAGGCTTGGTTGCTTGTAGATCTCGCCGAACCCCGCGCGTGGCCCGCGCGGCAGGCCGAGCGAGCGCATGAGCTCCATGGCGCGCAAGCCATCGCCCTTGGCGACGACGACCGCGAACGTGCCATCCTCGTCACGGCCCTTGGTGGCTGGAATCCCGACCCGTTCGAGCGACGTCAGGATTTCGTTGGCCGCGGCTTCATCGAGCCCATGCTGGATTGGCATCGAACAACCGAGCACGAGCACCACCCCTATCCACAAGCGACGCATGGGGGCAACTCTATCATTTTCGGCCCGCGCGGGAAGTGGTCGGCGAGCTCAGGTCAAAACGACCAACCGATGTTGAGATTGACGAGCGGGATGTAGTCCACGGCGGAGGTGCTGGTACCACCCGAGCTGTCGCTCACGCTTGCTCCCAGGGTCACCACCTCCACGCCTCCTTGGACCTCGAAGGTAAACCCGGCGTAGCTCGTGGTCTTCCAGCCGACGAGCGGTCCCATGGCCAATCCGCTGGCCACGCCGGTCACGTCTTGGAGTGCCCCGTTCACGTGCATGTAGAGAATTTCGGCTCCGACATGCAGGCCCCGCCGGAACGAGCCGGTGACGTAGTAGCGAAGTTGACCGCCGCCTTCGAGCGCGGTGAACGTGACCGATGGCCCACCGGCCTCGTGCACGGTAACTCTGCCTCCGCCCGCGATCAGGGCAAGGCCTGCTTGGCTGCCAAGTCGGAGCTCGCCCGTCAGCTCCAGGAGCGGCAGAAGAAGATGCAGGGGAGAGATGGTGAGCGAGAAGGTCGTCTCCGGCGGCGGAGGTTCGGGCGGTTCGTAGCGCGGCAGCGGATAGCCCGGTGGCGGATACCCCGGTGGGGGATAGCCCGGCGGTGGATACCCTGGCGCCGCATACCCTGGCGGCGGATAGCCCTGTGGATACGGCGACGGCGCGTAGGGATAGGCCGGCGCGGATGGCGGCGCCGCTGGTGCAGGAGGTGGGGCGGCTGGCGAGAGCACGCTGGCCGCGGGCGCTGTTTGCGTTGCCTGCGACTCGGCCCGCAACCTGCCTGGAACGAAGCTGGCGCCGAGCAAGACGGCGAGAAGTGCCCACGAACGGTTCATGCAGCTCACGATTCACCTTCTTGCAAGACTTCGCGCAGGTGGTCCACCGCGCGGCTATGCAGCCGACTCGCCCAGGATTTGGACAGCCCGAGCTTCTTGCCGGCGTCCTCCAGATTCATATCCGCGAAGTAATAGAGCTCCATGAGCCGCCGTTCTTTGTCGGGCAAGGTGGCCAGCGCGGCCCGGACACGTTCGCGCCCCTCGGCCTCCAGAACCTCCTGGTCGGGCGCCTTGAACCGGTCGTCCGGGGCATCGCGCGCGGCCTCGATGGAGGTGATGTGAACCGTGGCCATCGCGCCCAAGAGCCCGGCGATGTCTTCCAGAACCTCGGACTTGTCCGCCCCGTCCTGGGTCGGCCCGGCCGGGCTCGCCGCCCTGAGCGCGGCCTCGCGCGCGCATTCCGCGGCCAGGTATTCGTTGGCGCGCTCCTCGGCACGGAAGCGCGCGTAGTCGCCGCGCGAATACCAACCCATGGTACGCATGCCATCGAAGATGGCACCGCGGATGCGATAGTAGGCGAAGGTGCCGAAGGCCGTGCCCTGTCGGGGATCGAATTTCCTGGCCGCCTCGAGCAGGCCCTGCGTGCCATACCCGACCAGATCGCCAGGCTCCATGGTCTTGCCGAGCCGGTGCCTGAGCTTGGCGGCGATCGCGTGCACCAGATGCAGGTGCTGCTCGACAAGCTGATCCCTCGCCACGACCATGACGAGCGAGACTAGAGCAAGCCATGGGTGGTCACGTCAAGCGGGTCGTGGTGCCCCATGATCCCACGACAGCCGCAGAAGGTCGTGGTCGTGGCCGTAGTCGTGGCCGTGGCCGTGGCCGGCTGTAATTTCCGTCGGCCACGGCCACGGCCACGGTAAGCCGTCTACGTCTACGACCGCCCGTCATCGCTCCGATTGGGTGCGTGCGTCCGTCGTGGAAAGGTGTCTCTTTCTCGTACCTTCCGCGCTGTCGCTCTTCTTGTCGCGGGATCAGGGGGACCGGCATCCCACGGACCTGTTCGCACGCGCGACTTGAAGGCGCCGGGCGATTCCTTCACTATGCCCACACATGGCGGATCTCATCTGCGCCCTCATTCTCCTGGCATTCGGGGTCGTTGTCGCGGTGACGTGCGGCGTGCTGGCGCTGCTACCCAAGCGCGCCGGCAACAAGCGCCTGGACGGGCACGGCAGCATCATGCTGAGCCGAGGGATCATGGAGGTCGCCTACAAGCTGTTCGAACCGCTGGTCGACGTGCTGTACCGCCTACGCGTCACCCCCAACATGGTGACCGCCTTTTCCCTCGCGCCCGCGCTGGTGTCCGCGGCCCTCATCTCCATGGGCCACTTCGGGGTGGGGGCGCTCTTGGCCACGGGATCGGGGTTCTGCGACATGGTCGACGGCATGCTGGCCCGTCGCTATGACAGCATGTCGGACGTGGGCGAGCTGTTCGACGCCGCCGTGGATCGCTACGTCGAGTACTTCCTGCTGGCCGGCCTGATCATCTACTTTCGCAGCAGCCCGGTCGCCCTCCTGCTATGCCTCGGCGCCGTGCTCGGCTCGTTCATGGTGAGCTACACCACCGCCAAGGCAGAGGCCCTCGGCGTGGTCCCGCCCAAGGGAGCCATGCGCCGGGCCGAGCGCGCCGTCTACGTCCTCGTCGGCTGCGGGGTCTCGCCCGTGTGGGAGTTCGTCAAGCCCGGCTCGCCCAGCATCGCCACGGTCTCCGTGGGACGCGAGCTGCCCATCGAGATCACCCTGCTGGTGGTGGCCGTGGTCGCCAACATCTCCGCGGTTCGGCGCATGCTTCGCATCGCCGAGCAGATTCGCGCCAAGAAGCTCGCGGCGTAGCTGTGTAGGGGCGGGTTTCAAACCCGCCCTCCGTGCTCCGACTAGTTTCGCAGCGCGAAATAGAAGATGAATTCGCGGGCGTCTCCGCTGCTGCCGTTGCCGATGGCATCGTCGAGCTTGAATTCGGCGCCCATGTCGACGCCGTGTTGAAGCAGGTAATTGAGGCCGACGCCGAGGGGCATGGACCAGGTGTTGCCGAAGTCGCGGGCGGCGCCGTAGAGGCCGCTTTCGAGGAAGAGGGCCGTGGGCAGCGAGAGCTGGTAGGCGAATTCGACCGGAATGTTGATGGAATCCCCGTTCCCGTCGCGGTGGCTGATGCCGATGCCGACGTAGGGCGAGGTCACGATGGAATACGGCGCATGCACGTACTTGAAAGCCACGCCGGCATCCAGGCGAACCAGCGCCGGACTTGCGAACGAGTCCACCTCGAGGGCGCCGAGCAGGGAGAGCTCCATGCCCTGCTCGCGCATGACCGAGTAGAGCATACCGAGGGCGAGATCGTTGTAGATGTGGCCGCAGCCCTTGGCGTGCCCGCTCACGCACAGACCGTGGACGGGATGGAAGATGCGCATTTCGAGCTCGTCCGTGAGGCCGAGGCGCAGCTCGAAGGGAATGTACACCGGGCTTGCTACCGCGTCCTTGGACAGGTTGATGACGACGGGCACCTTGAGCTGGACCATTCCTGTGGGCAGCTGCACGGGCCGCAAAGCGTACTCGTCGGGGTAGCCACCTTGCGCGTGGGCAGCGCCGGTGAAGGTGAGTGCAGCGAGAGCAAGCGTCGGGACGTATTTCCACATGGCCGCGATCCTACGCAAAAAGAAAAACCCGGCCACCCCAAAGGGCGCCGGGCTTCTGCTTGGATGATCGGTGTAGCGGTTAGAACTTCATGCCAGCGCCCACGGCAATGCGTAGGTAGCTGAGGTTCGACTTGGCGCTGTCGACCTTCTCCAGGCCGTACTGGTAACCAACACCGAGGTTGACGAACACCTGGTCCGTGACATCCATCATGGCGCCCACGCCGCCAGCGATGACGAAGCCCTTGGCGCTCTTGCTGATGGGGGCAGGCAGCGAAACGATGGAGTAGCCGGGCAGTACCTCGGCATAGATTCCAATCTTAGGGGCCACCGTGTAGACGTACGCGACGCGAGCCAAGAGGTCGTACGCCTTGGCGGAATCGCCGGCGGCGGGCTTGCCATTGACTCGGAACAGGGCCTGGGGAGCCACGCCTACGTACAGGCCGGGGATGACGGCGTAGCCGAAGGACACACCGACACCATAGGCCATCGACATGTCGGCGGACCCAGCATCGGTCTTGGTCTTGCCGAGAAGCATCGGCAAGAGGTTAAGGCCGAGCTGCATCTTGCTTTCGGCGGCGGCTGGCGCGGCCGCGGGGGCAGCAGCCTCGGGAGCGGGAGCCGGAGCCGCCTCAGGTGCGGCGGCTGGATTGCCATTGGCGTCCAGGGCCGGGGGGGCATTGCTGGGGGGCGCAGCTTCGTCTTGGGCGCGGGCGGATCCTGCCAACGCGAACAAAGCCAAACCAAGGAACATACTTACTTTGCGCATCTCTCCTCCTTCATGAAGTTCAACTACCGGAATGGTAAGGGTGGCCGATTGTAGCCGATGCGTTACTCGCGGGTAAACTTTTTTTGACGTCCTGCCCCCCAGGCCGGTCATGGTCTCCCGACCCGCGGCGTGCTATCGAATGGAACCGTCCAGTCGACCGCACGCACCTAGACACGAGACCTCCCCATGAAATACGCCGTGATTCTCATCGATGGAATGGCTGACGACCCCCTTCCCGAGCTTGGGGGGAAGACACCCATCGAGGCCGCCAGAACCCCCGTGCTCGACGGGCTGGCGCAACAGGCGCAGTTCGGCACCTTCGTCACCCTGCCCTCCGCGTTTCCCACCTCGTCGGACGTGGCCAACATGTCGGTGCTCGGCTGGGATTTGGCCTCGTCGTATACCGGGCGCGGCGCCATCGAGAGCTACGGGCTTGGGGTGCCGCTCGACGACCAAACCGTCGCCTTCCGCATGAACATCATCACCACCAAGGGCGATGTGCTGGAGGACTACTCGGCGGGACACATCAGCGAGCCCGAAGCGGCCGAGATCGTCGACTTCCTGGCCGCCAAGCTGGGAGGCGCCGAGGTCGAGATCCGCAAGGGCGTTTCCTACCGCCACATCCTCTATCTGCACGGCAAGCGTTTCTCGCCGGCGGTGGACTACGACAAGCCCGATTCCTCGCACGGCATGGAGTGGGCCAAGATCCTGCCGCGCGCGCGCACCCCCGAGGCCGAGGCCACGGCGGCGCTGCTGCGCGACCTGATGCTGCAGTCGCGCGCGCTTTTGGCCGACCACCCCGTCAACCGCAAGCGCATCGAAAAGGGCGAGAACCCGGCCAACATGATCTGGCCCTGGTCGGGTGGCTGCAAGCCCGACATGCCGTCGTTCGAGAAGCTGTATGGCAAGAAGGGCAGCATCATCTCGGCGGTGGACGTGATCCTGGGCCTGGGCCTGCTCGGCAAGATGGAATCGCTGCGGCCCGAGGGCGCCACCGGTTGGATCGACACCAACTACGAGAACAAGGCGCGAGCCGCGGTCGACATGCTCCGCCGCAACGACTTCGTCTATCTGCACGTGGAGGCGGTCGACGAGTGCGGCCACCTCGGCGACCTGCCGAACAAGATCAAAGCCATCGAAGACGTGGACAGCCGGCTGGCCAAGACCTTTCTCGACGAGTACAAGAAGGTTCACCGCGACGAGCTGCGCGTGATGGTGCTGCCCGACCACCCGGTGCCGGTGAAGCTGCGCAAGCACACCCGCGATCCCGTGCCCTTCATGGTGGCCGGGGCGGGCGTGACCAACGACGCCTCGCTGGGTCGCTACACCGAGAAGGACTGCGCGCGCGGCCGCTACCAGGGCCTGGCCGGACGCCAACTCATGGATCTCCTATTTGCGCCGACGGTCGGGTAGGTAGCGAGAGCACCGTGCTCTCCCTTGAAACCCATGACCATGCGTAGGGCCTCGCTCGGAACGCTGTTCCTCACCGTCTTTCTCGACCTGGTGGGGTTCGGCCTCATCATCCCCTTCCTCCCGTCCTTGGCGCGCGATCTCGGTGCCAGCGACTTCACGGCGGCGGCGCTGGTCGCTTGCTACTCGCTCATGCAATTCGTCGTGGTGCCGGTCTGGGGCCGTATCTCGGATCGCGTGGGGCGCCGGCCGATTCTTCTGTGGAGCATCGCCGCCTCGGCTATCGGCATGGTCTTTCTTGGACTTTCGCAGACCCTGGTCGCCGTCTTCTTGTCGCGCCTGTGGAGCGGAGCAGCGACCGCGAACATCGCGGTGGCCCAGGCCTACATCGCCGACGTGACCACGCCACGCGAGCGGGCCAAGGGCATGGGCATCATCGGCATGGGCTTCGGGCTTGGCTTCATGATCGGACCCTTCATCGGCGGCGAGCTGGCGCAATTCCACATCATGGGGAACCAGGGCACGCTGCCCGCGTTCGTGGCAGCCGCCTTCTCCACCATCAATCTCTTCTTCGCGTTTCGCTACCTGCCCGAATCGCTGCCGCCCGAAAACCGAACCAAGGCGACGCGCAAGCTGTCTCTCATCGACCTCGAGACCCTGCGCTCCGTCGGACGCTTGCCCGGCGTGATCCCGATTCTCCTCATCGCGTTCAGCTCCGTCTTCTGGTTCTCGGGTGTGCAGGCCATCTTCCGGCTGTTCACGCTGGACGCCTTCAAGATGGGCGTGGTGGGCACCGGCCGCGTGCTCGGGCTGGCGGGGCTGATTGCCGTGATCGTGCAAGGCGGGCTCATCGGCAGGCTCACCCGGCGCTTCGGCGAGATTCGCCTGCTCGCCGTCGCCCTGGTTCTCATGGCGGCCGGCTTCGTCGTGCAGGCACTGAGCGTCAGCCTCGGCTTGCCCACCTTCATCCTGGCCGCGATCATCACCGCCGCCGGAACCGCCCTGTACATGCCCAGCGTTTCGAGCTACATCTCGCGCCGGGTCGGCCCCGACAAGCAGGGCGCGACCCTCGGCCTCATGCAAAGCTCGAACGCCCTGGCCCGAGCCACCGGCCCGCTTTTGTGGGGCGTGCTTTACGACACCCTCGGACTGCGCGTGCCGTTCTACATCGCAGCCCTGGCCATCGCCCTCATGCTGGTGATGGTCCCGCGCCTGCCACACCTCTAGAGCACCGAACGGGTTGAAACCCGAGCAATTTCCGGATTCTAACCACAGAGGACACAGAGAACACTGAGACGGATGAGAAATGAAGGGTTCGGATCGAGATCCGGAGAACCCTTCATTCTCCTGGCCTCTGTGTCCTCTGTGTTCTCTGTGGTGAAAAAAGGCCACGGCCACGGCCACGGTGACGTCTGCGGCCACGACCACCTTTCGTCGCCCTGCCAGGCGAGAGGCTTAGCCTCGGAATGGGGCCTTTAGCCCGGCGCCTCGCGATGTCGCTGAGCTTGTCGCGGGATACGGCAACAGGGCACAAATTGCTCTGCCGCTGGCACTTGGTTAGCCTGGTCGGGCGTACCATGACGTGCACCATGCGAAACTGGGCGATCTTCCTGACGGCAATGCTTGCGCTGACCGGCATCACGCGTGCGGCCGAGCGTGCGACCATCAATCGCAGGACCGGGCTTTACGAGCCACCGCTGACCGATCTGCGCAAGGCGGCCGAGCGCGGCGATCGGGCCGAGCTGGCGCGGGTGGCGGCCCGCTTGGGACCGGCTCGCATGGCCAAGGCGCTGCAAGATCCCGACAAGCGCATCGTGTTGGCCGCCCTGGATTCCGTTCCGCTGCTGACCTCCGGGATCCTTCTTCTCGATAGCATCGTGCCCCTGCTCGCCTCGACCGACGAGCGCGTTCGCGGTCACGCCGTGGGCGCGGCCTCGGCGCTCTTGGCCACAAGCGATGACAGAAGCCTTGCGGCCTGGGAGGTGGCCGGGGAAACCCTGCAGGCGACTTGCCAGGGGCTGGCCGCCGTGGCGACCGATGAAGGCGAGCTGTTGTCCAGCAGGCTCACGGCCATTCAAGGGCTCTCGGATTCGCCGGCAGGATGCGCCAAAAGCCGCGACCCCGCCAGGCTTCTGCTTTCGAGAGAAGCGGAAATCCGCCGGGCCGCGGTGCTCGGCCTGGTGCCCAGCTCCGCGCCCGTGAGCGCCCTCGTCGCTGCCGCGCAAGATCGCGACGCCAGCGTAGCCGCGGCGGCGGGCGCGCGCCTGTGCGAGCGACAGGGACAACCTCTGCCCGTGGAGCCGTCGCTGCGCAAGCTGGCCTTGGCCGAAGGCGCCTTGCCCGAAGACGTGATCGGAATGCTTCCCTGCCTGGCTGCCTCGGCCGATCCCGCGGATCGCAAGGCCATCGAGGAGTTGCTGGCAAGCGGGGGTGCAACCGTTCGCGCGGCCATCAAGCGGCTGCAGGACAAGGACGGAGCCCGCTGAGCTCGTGTCATTACCTCACGCCATAATCCCGCGATAGTCGCAGAAGGTCGTGGCCGTGGTCCCGGCCGTGGCCGTGGCCGGTTGTCATTGCCGTCTGGTCTGCCAGCCGCCGGCCGCTGGCTGATTTCCAATGGCCCGAGCGTCCAAGATGTCCGGCCACGGCCACGGCCACGGCCACGGTGAGGTCTACGGCCACGACCACCTTTCGTCGCCCTGCCAGGCGAGAGGCTTGGCCTTGGAATGGGGCGTTCAGCCCGGCGCCTCGCGACGTCGCTGAGCTTGTCGCGGGATTAGGGTCACGGCCGCGTGAGGGTCCGGCGGCACGGTCTGTGGTAGGTTCGAGTCGTGTGGTTCCTCGGCAAACTGTCGCTTCTCGGCCTTGTGGCCGCGTTTCTCGGTGCGTGTGCCACCCAACCGCCGCCCATCACCAAGCTGGTGAACGGCAGGCAGATCACCACGCGCTCCGTGGACCCCAGCGCCTACGAGCACTTCGCCCGGGCCCTGCTGTACGAGGACCAGGAGCGCTGGCAGGAAGCGGCGGACGAAATCCAGCGCGCCATCCTCTTCGACGACGATTCGCCGGAATTGCATGCGCACCTGGCGGAGTTGCTGCTGCGACTTGGACGGGAAAAGGACGCCGAGTCCGAGGTGCGCGAATCGCTCAAGCTCGGGCCGAGCGCCAGCGGCCTGCTCGCCGACGCGCACGTGCGTAGGGCCAAGGGGGACGCGGCGGGAGAGGTGGCCGCGCTCCGTCGGGCGACCAGCGAGGTCGATTTCGACGCCGACAACGACGACGCCGAATCGGTGTATCTCGAGCTGGCCGAGGCCGAGCTGCAGACGCTCGACCTGCCGAGCGCGCAAAGGACGCTCGAAGTCCTGACCCAGGCCGAGCCGGCTTCCGCCACCGGGAGCATGCGCCTGACCGCGATCTATTGGGCGCTGGGCGCGATGGCCAAGGCGGAAGCCACACTGCACGCGGCCCTGACCGAGGAGCCCAACCAGATCGAGGCCCTGGTGGCACTGGCCTGGATCGACGCGGCCTCGGGCAAGAACGACGACGCCCGGGCCGTCTTTCGCGATGCCATCGATCGATCCGAGGGCGCGCCCGAGATCGCCGCGGCCTTTGCCAGGTTTCTCGTCGGCATCGGCAGCCAGAAGGAGGCGGAGCAACTGGCTGACGATCTGGCCGTGCCCGACAGCAGCCTCGACGCCGAATCGCTGGGCGGCCGGATCGAGCTCGAGCGCTCCGCGGGGCGACTGGACCGCGCCCTGGCGCTGCTGGCGCGGGCACGCAACCTCGGCATCCCGGAGAACCAGAAGACGCGCCTCTCGCTCGCCCAGGCCGCGATCCTGAAGGAACAGGGAAAATCCGACGAGGCGCTGGCGGTGTTGATGAAGGTGGACAAGACCTCGCCGCTCTATTTCGAGGCACGTTTGCGCGCGGCCGAGCTGCTGCGCGATACCCACAAGGCAGCCGAAGCCACCCGCCTGGTCGAAGAGGCGGCAGCGGCGGCCAAGGGCGAGCACGACGACGCGGAGATCGAGGCGGCGGTCAGTCTGGCGCTCATCGACGAGAAACGTGGCGATGCACAAAGCGGCGTGGCCCGGCTGGAGAAGATCGTGACCCGGCATCCTGACGAGAGCCAGGCCATCATGATGTTGGCCGCCATCGAGGAGCGTCGCGGGAACTGGCAGCACGCGCTCGACATCGTGGAGAGCTACTTGGCCAAGAATCCCGCTTCGGTGGAGGCGCTCAATTTCTGGGGCTTCGTCGCGGCCGATCACGATCACGCGCTCGCCCTGGCCAAGAAGCGGTTGCAAGCAGCGTGCGCCCTCGATCCCGGTTCGGGCGGCCTCATCGACAGCCTGGGATGGGTGCATTTCCGCGCCAAGGATCTGACCATGGCCCGTCTTTTCCTGGAGCAGGCCGCCCACCTCGAGCCCGCGGATCCGGAGATCCAGTGGCACCTCGGCGAGCTCTACGGCGCGAGCCAGGACAGTGCCCGCGCCACCGCGGCCTACCGACGCGGGCTCGGGTTCAATCCCGACGAGCGCGTGCGGCGCAAGTTGGAAGACAGCCTGGCGAAGCTCGCAGGGAAGTAATGGACCTTCACCCCAGAGGCCTGGCGATCGTTCTCGCCGCGTTCACGGCCGGCTGCGCGGCCGGTGGGCAAATGGTGCGCAACTACCCGGCGCCCAGCGCCGAGGAGCTGCTGCAGGCGGTGCGCGCGCGACAGGCCGCGGTTCGCGGCATGAACGTCGAGACACGCGCCACGAGTTGGCTGGGCGGCCAGCGCGTGCGCGGCACCGTGCAAATGCTGGTCGAACGCGGTGGCCGGCTTCGCTTCGAGGCCGAGGTTGCGTTGCAGGGCACGGTGGCCGTGCTGACCGTGGACGACGGGCAATTCGCGTTCATCGACCACCAGAAGCATCTATTCCGCAAGGGACCGGCCTGCCCGGCCAACGTGGCCGCCATGATCCGCATACCGCTCGCGCCCGCCGAGGTCGCCGCCATCTTGCTCGGGGATATTCCGCTGCCCGAGGGAAGCAAGGCCGCCTCGGTGGAATGGGATGGCGCGCGCGGCGCCGACATCCTGGGCGTCGAGACCCAAACCGGCACGAGGTTGTGGCTGGGATTGCGCAGGCCGAATTCGCGGATCCCGGCCTGGGAGGTCGTGTTCGTCGAGGGCTCGGAGCCGGGCACCCGCGGCCGCTGGCGAGTTTCCTACGAGGACTTCGAACGTGTTTCCGGTGTGGCCCTGCCGCGGCTCATTCGCTTCGCCGAACCGGGCAAGGATTTCGACGACGGGGTGGAGATCAAAGTCCGCGAGCGCACACTCAACCCGTCGTTCCCGGTCGGCGCCTTCACGCTCGAACCACCCTCCGGCTACAAGGTCGAGCTCGCGGCCTGCGGTGCCCAGCACTGATCGAGACAGGCGTGTCGTGGTCATGTCGCGCTCACAGCCATCCAGCACCCCGTTTCGCGTCCCCTTTCCCGCCGGCACGCAACTTGCGTTTCCACGGCGCATGGATGCCCCCCCAAGGCCGGGCTCTCTCTTCGCAGGGCGAGCCGCGACCAGGGCCTTGAAGATCGCGTCCGGAGCGTGCGTGGCTCTGTGGCTGGCGGGATTGGTCTCGTTCGTCGGCAGGAATGGCACCATCGAGGTCGTCATGCCGCGGTCGCGGATGCCGCCCTCTGTGGAGCACAACCTGGCGGCCTGGGATCTCGGCCCGACCATCCGGGCGAGCTCGTACTTCAACGAGGCCTACACGCAGCACCACCCGCTCTTCCTGATCGACGGCCGAGCGTCCCCCAGCCACCACGAGAAATGGGCTTCGGCGCCGGAGGATCGACATCCATGGGTCGAGATCCGCTGGCGGGAGCCGCGTACGCTGTCCAAGGTCGTGATTGACCATGCCGGGATCGTCGAAGACGCGTCCTACACCGCGAGCCACTATCGCATCGTCTGCCTGCAGGCGAACGGGACGGGGCCATCGGTGGTCGAGAACGGCAATCGGGCATCGCGAGCGGTGCATGCGCTTGCCTGCGCGGGCGCGCGCGGTATCCGCCTCGAGATCGAGCCGAACGCTCCCGACGCCATCGTTCGCGTGTATGAAGTCGAGGCGTGGGGGCGATGACCCATCGACAGGTTCGCCGAACGCTGGCGGCGATCGTTGCGATGGCGGCACTTGCGCGGCTCTACGCATGGAAGACCGAGCCGCCGCTGCACGCCGACGAATTTTTCCAATACCTCGAGCCCGCCTGGGTTCACTTCTCCGGGGCAGGCATCACGACGTGGGAGTGGCACGACGGCATCCGGTCGTGGGTCCTGCCCGGCTACCACGGGGCGTGGATGACGATCCTGTCTTGGCTCGGTGTGAACCGGGGAGCCACGCTGGGCGCGATCCTTCAGGCCCACTGGTCGCTGGCGAGCCTGTGCCTGATCGCCGTCGGATGGCGCGGCGGATCCTCGATTGCGCGCCAGCTGGCACGGCGGCGGCGCCCATCGGCCCAGACCGAGCCGGAGGTCGCCGTCGAGAGCGGCGAGGACGGTCTTTCTGGCGCATGGGGCGGGCTGCTCGGCGCCGCGCTTTGCGGGTTGTTTCCGTTGCTCGTCACCTTCTCGGTCCATACCCTATCCGAGCTTCCGTCCATGCTCTGCTTCGCCTGGGCGTTCGTGCTGACCTTTGAGCTGTGCGAGCACGACCCGCGGATGGCGACGGCGGCTTCGCGTCGTCGTTCTGCCGTCGTCGGGTTTGTCGTCGGCTTTCTCGTGGCGTTCGCGGTCGGGCTGCGCGTCGCCAATGCACCGCTTGCCGTCGTGCCGCCGCTCATGCTGATCGCCGCGCGCCGCGCACGTTCGGTCGGCGCCGTCGTGGTGGGGGCGCTTGGTCCGATCGCTTTGTTCGGAATCGTGGATCGCCTGACCTGGGGAGGGTTCTTCGCCTCGTTCGTTCGCTACGTGAAGTTCAACTTCCTCGACGGCAAGGCGGCAGGCTTTGGAATCGTCGCCCCGCACTTCTACGTCGAACGGCTCTTCGAGCGCCTTCCCGTCGGCTTGCCGATCCTGCTGGTCGCTGCGCTCATCGGCATGCGGGTCACCTGGCCGTATCTTCTCGCCGGGACCGGTGTCGTCGCGTACCTCAGCACGCAGGCGCACAAGGAGGAGCGCTTCATCGTGCTCGTCTGGCCGCTCTTGCTGGTGGCCGCGTCGGGAGCCGCGGGCGGCTGGCTGGCTCGTCTTGAGAATCGGCGCAGGCGCGCGGCCGCCCAGGAGCCGCGCGCGACGGTGCGCGTGCCCGCGCGCTTCTGGACAGCCCTTGCCGTGGCCCTCGCGCTCGTGGTGCTCGGCGATGGCGCGCGCCATAGCCGGTGGTTCGACCCCGGCTTGTCCAAGGCGCGCCTCGACGCGCAAGCGTGGATCGGGCGACAATCCGATGTCACGGGCGTCCTGCTCGAGGAGCCCTATTACACCGGCGGACAGCTGTGGTTCGGACGCACGCTGCCCCAGACCGTCTTTTCACCTGAGCTGCTGTCGAACCCTATCTTCAGTCACGTCCTCGGACGCGTGGGCACGGACTGCGAGCGCGCAGCCACCCAGGCGGGGTTCACACGCGTGTTCGAGCACGACGGATTCGTGGTGCTTCGCCGGCCCAAGCCATCGGCCACGCAGTCATCAGGCGCCGAGGAAGAGAACGCACACGAGCACGAGGAAGACGAAGGCTTTTCGCAGGAGGTCCATGGTTGATTCTCCCAATGACAGTCGCCCTCCGATCATAGACCGAATCGCGCCCTTCCGCGCCGGCCTTGCGCGAGTTTCTGTTGGCACCTACGTGGCGGAGCTCGCTACGTGAAGGTAGCGATGGCACCCACAGTGGCGCCAACCGCGCGCAGATAGTCGGCGGGGGCGATGAGAATCTGCGTGCCGCGCACGCCCGCGGAAACCGCCACCACGTCGAACAGCGCGATGGTCTCGTCGACGAACGCCGGATAGTCCCTCTTGCCCCCGATGGCCGTGACCCCGCCGCGAAGGTAACCCGTCAGCGGTTGCACCTCTTTGAGCGGAACGGTTTCGGTCTTGCGGTTCCCCGAAAGCCTGGCCAGGGCTTTCAGGTCGAGGGTGGCGCTGCCCGGGAGCACGGCGAAGAGCACGCCGGTGCGGTCGCCGCGCACCACGAGCGTCTTCCACACCTGATCGAGCGGCAACCCCACCTTGCGGGCGACGTTTTCGGCGGACAGATCCTTCTCGTCCACCTCGTAGGCGCGCAAGTCGAAGCGAATCCCCAGATGCGAAAGGATGCGCGCGGCGTTGGTGTTCTTGTTGGGGTAGCCGATGTTGTTGCGCATGATGTGCGCCAGCGCTCCGGTCAGGGTGATGGTCGTGTTCGGATCGCCGGCAGGGCTCGCCAGCATGTCTATGTAGACGGTGTCGCCGGCAACCGCCGTGTTGGCTGCCTTCTGCAGGGTGGCGAAGGGCGAATCGATGGTTCCCGCATTCGAATCGCTGCCCGTGGTGGCCACGTAGTACTCCGTGGCCAGCGCGCTCTTGCCAGCGAGCATGCCCAGGCCGACGGCCAGCCAGAACGGGAAGGACCGGCGCCGAAGCGGCCAGCAATGTGCGAGTTTCATCGGCGGCTCCTTGGATGCATGGCCATCTCTATTAGGTGGGCCGACGCCGCCGAACGGCTCATCCGGTCCCGGAAACGTGCCGCTGCCCGCCACGGCCGCACGTCGGAGCCCGCGGTTGGAGCACCGAACGGTTTGAACCCCGAGCAATTTCGGCAGCGGTGCCTAGGTGGAAACCGTCAGATCCAGCGTGATCTCCAGCTTCAGCACCTTGGAAATGGGGCAACCGGCCTTGGCGGCGGCGGCGGCCTCTTCGATCTTCGCCTTGTCCGCGCCGGGGGCCTTCACCGTGGTGGCGAGCGCGCTCTTGGTCAGGGTCAGGTTCTCGAAGGTGATGGCACACGTGGTTGCCACGGATTCGGGCGTGATGCCGCGCTCCCCGAGCTGGGCGCTCAGGGCCATGCTGAAGCACCCGGCATGGGCCGCGGCGATGAGCTCTTCCGGATTCGTGCCCGGTTCGGATTCGAATCGCGTGCGGAACGTGAAGCCTTTGTCCTTGAAGGCACCGCTGCCCACGCTGAACTTCCCCTGTCCCTGTTTCAAGTCACCGGTCCAAATGGCACTCGCATTGCGCTTCATGTTCGTCTCCTTGGATAAATGGTCAGACGGCAAAAGCTCCCATGAAACCATGACGAACGCCCGTCTTACATCCGGCCCGATGTCACCCTAATCCCGCGATAGCCGCAGAAGGTCGTAGCCGTGGTCCCGTCATCGCTCCGATGGGTGCGTGCGTGTCGCGCCGCGGATCCCGGGAACTTCCCGGCCGTTGCGGTTGTCTCTTGGGCAAGGTCACCGCATGGCGCTCTCCACGCGCCGCGGACCGCGCAGTCGCCCTTGCACGCGCTGAGGGAAGGAGAACGCCCATGTCCAAGGCAAGTCCTCGAGAGTTGTCCGACGAGCTTCTGGCCGTCGATCTGCAGCCGCACTTCAAGTGGCGCTGGCGGGAGCACGGCATCTACTTGGTCGTGTGTAGCGTGTTCGTGGCCATGGGCACCACCCTGGCCTTGCTACCGCCAGGCAGCCACCGAAGCATCGCGCCCGAAATCGTCGAGCTCATTCGGACACGCTACCAGCCATTCGCGGGAGTCGCCGAGCCCCAGCAACGTCGAACGGGTATTTACGGCCTGCGCGACGCTCCCGCCCGCGAAGCCAGGCGCGCGACGCCATACCCGGCCGGGCGGTCCGGCATTTTCGGAGCTCTGGCGAGCGCGCACGATGCCCACCTCGGCAGAATTCTCGGGCGGGACGCCGCCGCGGGCCGAGACGCCGTGAACCTCCTCGGCGGGCTTGCTGGCATCGAGGTCGGCGCAGCCTACGGCGTCCGCGGCTCGGGAATCGTGGGCACGGGCTCCGGTGGTGGTGGCACGCTTGCAGGCACCATCGGTTTGGGAAACTTCGCCACCGTCCACCGCGGCGCGGAGGGGAAGATGGGGATGCGGACATCTCGCTATGCGCTCGCACCGTCGCTGGAGCGTCCTGCTTCGTTGTCCACCATCGATCCCAACGGCCGCTTCGCCACGACGTATCGACCGGGGCGCGGGCACTTGGCCAGGTTCGACTCGGCCCTGTCCCGCAACGACATTCCGCCTTCGGTGCGGGAGTTGGTGGGCGATTTCGGTTCGCACTACGCACCGGATATGCCGGCGCCGCGCGAGCACGCGCTCGCTCTGCGCGCCGATCTGGAGCGAGCCGCGCTGCCGCCCGCCGGCGGCCCACAGCAGCTGCGCATCACCCTGCGCTCGTCGGACCGCGCGCCCGGGCCGCGCCCGCCGCTCTCGGTGCACGTGGTTCTGGACGTCAGCGGCTCCATGGCGGGGCAGCCGCTCGAGCACGCGCGCGCCGCGGTGGCGCAGCTCTTGGCACGGCTGCATCCTCAGGACCGCTTTTCGCTCACCACCTTCTCGACCTTCGCCGCCGTCGTGATTCCCGACGGAGTCGTGGGGCCGCGCCAAGGAGAGATCGCCGAGTCCCTGCGTCGCATCGTGGCCGGCGGCTCGACCAACCTGGGCGACGGGCTGGCGCTCGGCTACCGCCAAGCCAAGAGCCAGGCCCTGGGCGCCGAATGGGTGAGCCTGGTCATGCTCCTGTCGGACGGCCAACCCAATCAGGGAATCGTCGACCAGACCACCTTGGCCGCGCACGCCGCCGAGGCCTTTCAAGCGGGCATTCAGACCAGCGCCTTCGGAGTCGGGGAGAACCATGACGGCCTGCTCATGTCCACCATCGCCGATCGCGGGGCCGGAGGTTACTACTACCTACCGCACACCGATGCCATTGCCGAGGCCCTGGCCACCGAGCTGAAAAGCCGGCTACAGCCGGTGGCGCAGGCCGTGGAAGTGCGCGTGCGTCTCAGACCCGACGTGCGCCTGGTCGACATCCATGGGTCGCGCAAGCTCGATCGCACGGAAAGCGCCCTGGTGCGCGAGCAGGAGCGCGCCGTGGACGCGCAGGTGGCGGCGCGTGACGAAATCCGCCGCGATCGCGTGCGCGACGTGGAGGGCGGCATGCGCTTCTTCATCCCCGGCTTCGCGCGCAACGACCGGCACGTGATCCTGCTGGGCCTCGATTTGCCGGGCGGGATGGGCAGTCGCGATGTCGCCAGCGTCGAGCTGCACTACAAGGATCGTCTGACCTTCGAAAACGCCAGCCAGACCGTCGCCGTGCGGGCTCGCTATGCCGACTCGGAGCTGGCCAGTGCCCGTACCATCGATCCCTCGGTGGCAGCGACGGTGCAAGGCTTTGCCGCGGGCGAGACCCTGCTGGCGGCCGCGCAATGGATGGGCACGATGGAAGAAACCCGAGGACGCGCCTTGCTGGCCGAGCGCGCGAAGCTGATGCGAGCCGCGGCGGCTGCGCTCGGCGAGCCACGCTTGGCCAGGGATGCCCACCGCCTCGACGATTTGGCCACGCTGATCTCGGAACGAAAGGGCATCCAGGATCCGTTGCTGGTGGCGCAGATCCTCACCACCTCGGGCCTGGGGCTGTTGCACTAGCTAGGGGGTGCCATGCTTGCTCGCTTCATACTTCTGGCGCTGGTGTCTGGGGTTCCGGCGACGGCGTGGTCCGACACGCTCGATCTCTTCGCGGTACGCCCCGTTGCCCTCGATGCAGACGGCGAAATCGCGATCCAGGGCGTGGTTCATTCCCACCACGACGGCACCGTGCTGGACGCCATGACCTCCACCTTGGACAACCGAGCTGTACCCGGCGGCCTTGTCGACGCCGAGGCGGGCGGCCTGCGCGTGGTGTGGCGCGATCCCGAGCAACATCGATACCGCTTGATCGCAACCGGAGCGGCGGGAGCGGCCTGTCAAGCGGCGGAGGTCGCCTCGCCCTGCCTGGTTCCGCGCACGCTCGAATTGGCGCAAGCGCGCCTGCTCTCGGTCGCCGACTTCACACGATCGCTCTCGGGGGATGTGACGGTGGAATGTCCAGGTTCCGGCAGCCTGGGTGCGGCCCTCGCCAGGCCGCTCCGTGCACCCTGGCAATACGACCTGGCCGCGACCGGGCCACTGGTCGCGCTCGTCGGGTGGTTTTGGTTGCGCAGGCGCCGACGGCGAACACCCGCCCTCGCCGAACAGATCTCCCGACTGGCGGCCAAGCTCAGCCGTCGCTTGCGCCGTGGCGATCCGGTACACCAGCAATTGTTGCCGGCGATTCGATCCTTGGGTGAGCATGCTCGGCGACTGGAGCACGAGCGCCGCCGCGGCCTGGCCGAGGGCTGGCCGGGCGAAACCGAGCGCAGCACGAAGGCCCTGCAGGAGATTCTGCGGGCGCTGCTCGGCCTGGGACACACCCTCGACGAGGCCACGCGCGCGGGACGAGCCATCCTGGACGACCGCCTGCTCGGCGATTTGCGAAGCGACTTGCAACTCGCGCTCGCCGCCAACTCCGAGGCCGACGGTCTCGGTGGGCCTCCGCTCGCTCCACCATGACCCCTGCGCGGCTGCCCCGGCCACACGCCACGACGCTTTAGAAATCGGACGGAAACAGCCTTCCCGCGCGCAGAGGCAGGGCGTGGACCGTAACCACACGGCGCCTACGTGGCTTGGTCACCGTTGGTGCAAGGCGCTTACTGGAAAGTGGCGCGGCAGCGCCGGCGGCAGGGCTCGCGGTGATCGGACGCGGGGCCTCGATCCGTGTCGGGACAGGAGCCAAGCTGGGCGGACTTGGCAGCTCTGTCACCTGTGGCCCGCGCATCGGGACGACAAGGGGGTAGAGATTCGCCGAATGCCCCTCGCGCGCGAGCCGGGAATGGGGAAACGCAAGCCACGCCATCAAAATCAGCAAGAGCGCCACGGCGGCACCGATCGCGGCCCGCCGCTGGAGGAACCGTCCCCAGCCGCCCAAGAGTGCCACCGCGCCGCCGATCGTGGCTCGCCGCCGGACAGAGCGCCACCCGTCGGAGAGTCGCGTCCACATTGTCCACGCCAAATGGATGATGTGCGTCCGTCTTCCACCCGGGACCAGGACCGTGGCCCGCTCGGTCCTGCGCAAGGATTCGTCCGTCATCGAGTAGAGCATCATGGTCTCGCCGCGGGAGGCCGTACCCGCGCTCGGTGTCGGCACGCGCAGCCCTTGCACCGGCGGCAGCACATGGTCTTCGATGGTGCGGATGAAGTGCTCCAAGTCGGGGAAGCGGTCTTCGGGCCTCTTGGCCAGCGCGCGATCGATGATGTTCGCCACCTCGACGGGCAGGTCGGGACGGTACTCGGTCACCTTGGGCGGGGGATCGTCCACGATGCGCGCGAGCAACGCGGTTCCTGGCTCCCCGGGAAACGGCACTTGGCCGGTCAGCATTTCGAAAAAGACGACGCCGAATCCGTACACGTCCGCGCGCTTGTCGATGGTGGGGGAGCACTCGATGGCTTCGGGGGACATGTAGGCCGGCGTGCCGAGCATGGAGAGCAGGCCGGTCGCGGAGGCATGCTCGCCCACCTGCCCCATCATGGTCGAAATGCCAAAGTCGAGAACCTTGCACGCAAGCAAGCGACCCTCGCTGTCGCTGCAAAGAAAGATGTTGCCCGGCTTCAGATCGCGGTGGACCACGCCCATGGCGTTGGCAGCGGCGACACCGCGCATGGCCGGTACCAGCAAAGTCGCCGACTCGTCCAGGCCGAGGGGGCCTTTCCTTGCCAGGTAGGTGGCGAGCGTTTCGCCCTCCAGGAGCTCCATCACGATGCACGTCATGCCCTCGTGATCGATCACGTCGAAGATGCTGACCACGTTGGGGTGATTGACCCTGCTCGCCGCCAACGCCTCTTGGCGGAACAGCTCGGCGGCCTCGCCAATCGCGGCCATCGAGCGAAGGATGATCTTGAGCGCGACGCGCTTTCCGGTGCGCTGGTTGACCCCCGCCCACACCGCTGCCATTCCGCCCTCGGCCATGAGCCGCTCGACGCGATACCTCCCCGCCACGATCTGGTTGGGACGCAAGATCGTCTCGAGGTCGGTTTGGCGTTGCAGCTCTCCGCTCATCTTCGTTCTTTTGATGCCGTTTGGTCCCTACGGTTTTCCCTTGATGTCGCCGGTCGGCGTCTTCGGTCGTGGCCAAGGCGGCGAAGGTTTACCTAGAATTTACCCGGCCTGATTCAGGCCACGACACCGGGCAGGGGCCGCTGGTTCCAGGCCACCTTGGAGCTGCGTCACACTGCCTAATCCCGGAAGCAATCATACGCAAGGAGATCTTTCCTTGCACCGTGGGCGCAGTCACCTTGCCGTGCGTGGCGAGAGCCGACCGTACACATCGGTCAGTCGACGTTGCCCCGCGATCCAGCGCGAGATGACAGGGATTGTTCCGAAGGACTTCGACGAGATGGGGCGCGACGAAATCGCCAGGCTGTGTCTCTGCACAAGGACCCATTCGATCGGATTCTCCTTGCCCAGGCCCACAGCGAAGGTCTGACGCTCTTGACGGTGGACAGAGATCTGGCGGCCTACGGCCCCCCGTGCCTTCTGTGCAATCCCAGCGCTTCGCGACCAGGTTCACCGCTCTCCATGCCCACGACCATCCGCCCAAGACAAGCCCTGCGGACCGCTCGACTGACCTGCGCTCGGGCGGGACCGCACCCGGACTTTCGCCTGCTCATTGGAACGTAATGTTGGAAACGTACGAGTTTATGCTCCAAGTGGCGTCGGAGTCGGTCTGACTGGTTATCGCCTTACCTTGAACAGTGAAGCCGCTGAAGTGAACGCCATTGATGTTGACGGTCGATGACTTGCCGTGAATGTTGATCAGTTTGTTGACACTCGCGGTGATGTTCGTGAAATACGTGTCCTTGGCAATCGATGTGTTGGGAGCGGTACGCCAGGTGGGTGCATTGTCCTCTTCCAGATCGATCAGATTGCTGTCGGCGGCCTCGATCCTGATGTCTTTGTATGTGGTCCCCGAAATCAAAGCCGTGTCGTTGGCATCAATCACCATGGCGCGTCCAGCCTTCACGATGTCGAGATCTTGGAACAAGATTCCGGTCATCGTGCTCCCGAAGGTCTTCGTGCCGACCTTGCATCCGCCCGAGTTGCTGTAGAGCACCACCTTTTGATACGTGATGTTGGACGTATCCCGGTTGGCCTCTTGCTCGGTCTTGGGCGACAGGCTGTCGTCCCCGCTATAAACGAACGCGTTGTAGAGCGTACAGTTGCTGGAGGCGTCGAAGTCCACGCCATCCGTCTGGTTGTACGTCGTGGTGGTGGGCCGGCGGTTGATCACCTTGTAGTTCTGAATCGTGACCTGATCGCTCATGTACGTGAGCGTGTTCCAGAACACCGGGTCCCGGACGAGAATCCCATCGATTGTAACCTTTGTGCTCTGGTCGATTCTCAGGGCATTGATCTTGAAACTGGGAGTGTCATTGCTGGTGCCACGAATCACCGACCCGTTGCCATCGATCACCCCGCGGCCCAGGATACTGGTGTTGGTGACGTTGTTCAGGTGGACCACGCCGTGGGTAGTGTTTTCGTCGGCGGGCCCGGCAGCGGCGTAGTCTGCCGTGTTCGTCGAGCCGTCGAGGATAGAGCCGGCAGCAAGATACAAGGTCATGTTGCTCTTCAGCGAGAGCTCGCCGGTCTTGTACCTACCTGGTGGAACATAGAGAATATTCTGCGTTGCCCCGGAGGCGGCGTTGATTGCAGATTGAATCTTCGAGGTCACGAGGGTCCCGCCCGTGTTGTCCACGGTATAGTCTGCGAGGTTTTTCACATTGGCATCGCCCAGTTTCGGCGGATTCGATTCTTGGTCATCGATGAGGATGAACAACAGCTCCTTGGAATCGAACTGGAGTATCAGAAAGTTGGGACCGCTGCTGAACGTGATGGCGTTGCCATTCTTGGTCACGGCAATGTTCTTGCTCTTGGGACTGACCGTATAAGAGGAGAAGCTCTGTGCGACCGTCACCGAGACGTTGGCAGTACATCCGCTCGCTACCGAGAAGTTGGCGTAGTGGACCTGCATCTCTTGGCTGAACTTGGTCAGCTTCTCCACGAATTGTGACGTGCCGTTGGCTGTCACGGTGTAAAGCGGACTTTGTACGGCACCGGGTAGGGTGGGATAGGTCACCACGGCAGTAGCCGCCCCACAGTCCAAGGTCCCGCCACCATCAGCCATCGTACCGCCGCCGCCCGTCGCACCGCCGTTGCCTGTCGCACCGCCGTTGCCTGTCGCACCGCCGTTGCCTGTCGCACCGCCATTGCCTGTCGCGCCGCCCTTGCCTGTCGCGCCTCCATTTCCCGTCGCACCGCCATTGCTCGTCGCACCGCCATTGCTGGTTGTCCCGCCAGCCGCCGCATCCACGTTCGTCGAACCGCCCTGGCCGGTCGCGCCGCCGCCGCCCTTGGTCCCCCCTGCGTTGCTGCCGCCTGCTCCCGTCGCGCCACCCGAGCTGGTGGTGCCGCCCGCCCCTGTCGCGCCACCCGTGCTGGTAGTGCCACCCGAGCCGCTCGACCCGCCGGCGGACGTGACGCCACCCGAGCTCGCTGTGCCGCCCTTGCCAGTCGAGCCACCGCTGGACGCAGTGGTTCCCGTCGATTGCGAGCACCCCGAAAGCGGGAGCATGCAGAGGGAGCCCAGCAGGAATGCGGGAAACAGGTCCAAGGCTTTCCTAAACTTCATCGCGAGTCCTCCGTGGCGGCCATGTCAAATCGATCCGGTATCGTATGCCGGTGTCGTATGGATCGGAGCAACGCATACCGCCACATTTCGGCGATTGGCGCGGCACCAGCCCTAGTGTGCGCATTCGTAAATGGTATTCAACAGCCAACTCGTGCTAAGTGGGCGCAACTCTTGCTCACTACGGCGCCGTGCGAGTGCGCTCCCAGCACCTCCGCCCGAGGGGAACCGACGGTAAGATAGGCACGAAACTGCCAGCAGCGATACTGCGCGGCGCCATCGCGCCGGCCTTGAGCCCATGCCGTCGTAAGCGCAGGCCCATCAAAGGCCGCTACCTGACGAGTCCCTGGGCGATATCGGCAATGTCGTCGGCCAACCTCGATCCGAGGTAATGTAGTAGAGAGACCACGACAGCAAGGCCATGGCTAGGGAACGGATTCGCTCCGCCAGCAAGACGCTGAGCCCACTTCTGCGACGGCGCGGAACCTCGCCCGCGGTGGGGTCGGCCCTGCGGCGGACGGTGCAGGCCTTGGACAAGGCGCTGACCGCGCCCGAGGGGCAAGCTACTCCCGAGGAGATCCGCCAAGCCCTCGCGGATCTGCGCAGCTGTCTGGTATGCATCTACGAATCAACACGCCCGGCCGATCAAGAGCAACTCGAGAGCGCGGCCAAGGCGCTGTCCATCCTCGCCCCGCTCGAGGCCGAGCTGCCGCCCCTTCCTGACGAGGGTGCGAGCCAGCCGGCAGCCTCGCAGGGACCGTCGGTCTTCCACACCGTGGTGCCCTCCAGCCTTGCGCAGCCGCAAGCGGCGCCGTCCCCACCGCCCGCACGGCACGCCCGGATCGCAAGGCAGCGCCGGCCACAAGCGGTTCCGGCTCTCGATGTCGGGGCCGTGCACGTGCAGTTGGCCGGGCTCCACGATTGTTTCGCCACCCTGCATGCGGTGCTGCACGGGTCCGCGCACCGTCTCGATGAGCTCGATCGGTACGCGGACGTTTTGCGCGCCCACCTGCTTGCCGTCGATTGGCTGGGGCGCGAGCGCATCCCTGCCTTCGTGAAGGCAAGCCGCGAGGCCAAGCAGCCCGAGGAGCGCCTGGTGGCCAGCGCCGCCCTGGTTCATCTGCAGGCACCCGGGGGAGAGGAGCGCTCGATGACCGTACTCGAGCGCGCGGCGCACGCGGCCCCGCTCGCGCCCGTGGCCTTGACGATCTTGCGCACGCTGGTTGGTCAGCACTTCGTCGCGTGCGCGCGCACCGTGTTCGAGAAGACGACGAGTGATGCGGTTCGCGCGGTGCTGCTGCCGCTGCTGGTGGAGCGCGGGCAACTTGCGCCGGAGCAGCTCTTGCCCCTGGTGGAGCACGCCGACGACGACCTGGCGGTCGAAGCGGCGCTGGCGCTGGCGCGCATCGGGGAAACACGACACGCCGACACGGTGGCGTTGCACGCAGCCCGCGCACAAAAGCGGCGCCGGTCGAACGCCCTGCTCTTCGCCGCGGCCGCGCTCGGTTCGGTTTCCGCCCTGGCCGAGGTGCGCGCGCGCGTGCGCATGCGCGAGGAATTCGACGAGCGGCTGGTGGACGCGCTGGCCATCGCGGGCGACGACTCCGATGCGGCCTTGCTCGTGGACCTGGCCAGTCGTTGCGACGCCGACGCCGATACCGGCACCGTGCTCCTCGCCGCCGCGAGCTTGGGTTGCCCGACCACGGTGCGCGCGCTGGCGGCGTTCGCGGATTGAGTGCCCGGGTCCGTGCTCGAAGAGGCCAGCCGCCTGATCCAGGGCCCCAATCGCAATCCGCTCCCCGGGCCCGAGGCCCATCTCCGCATGCTCCGCGGCCAGCCCTGGTCGGTGGCCGCCCTGCTGGCCCGCCTTGCCGCCAGCGACGAGACCGTGCGCTCGCAAAGGCGCCTTGCCCTCGAGCTGCGCGTGCGCACCGGGCTGGGGCCACCGACCGCGCTGCCGGTCTTCGCCGATGCCGAGGCACGAGGCGCGGCGCTCGCGCGCTGGACGGGCCACTACGCCAGGTTGGACGGCAACATGCCCGCCGGTCAGTGGTACTACCAAGGCAGACCCGCCAAGCTCGCGCACCGGGAACACGCGCAGGGGGCGAAGTGACCGGCGACATGCTCGGCGAGGTGGTCGGCGGCTACCGGCTCGTCCAGAAGCTGGGCGAGGGCAGTCTGGGCGAGGTCTTTCTGGGCGACCACGAGCAGAGCCGGCAGAAGGCCGCGGTGAAGGTTCTCTTCCCCGTGTTCTCCAGGGAAGGAACCGCGCTCGCGCGCTACTTCGCGGAGCTCCGCTCGACGAATCTCTTCGGACATCCCGGCATCGCCCAGATCCACGACTGCGGCACGCACGCAAGCGGTCGCGCGTTTCTGTGCATGGAATACCTGCCGGGCAAATCGCTGGCCACGGCCATGGCCGACCTGGAAAGTGTCGGCGACATCCCCAGCCTGGCAGCCATCGGCGTTCAGGCGGCCTCCGCCCTGCAGGTCGTGCACGGCAGGCGCATGGTTCATCGCGCGCTCCAAGCCGACAGCATCTTCCTGACCTGCCCGGTCCCGAGTCCGGTCGTCAAGCTGCTCGACTTCGGCGTCGCCAATTTCACCCAGAGCGTGCGGCACAGCCAGACCGGCAGCTTGCTGGGCGCCCCGCTCTACATGTCGCCCGAAGTGGGACGCGGGCTGGGCAACGTCGATCACCGCGCCGACATCTATTCCCTGGGCTGCATCCTGTTCGAGATGGCGACGGGGCGCCCGCCCTTCGTGCGCGAAGGAGCCGGCCAGTTGATCGTCGCCCATGCCACCGAGGCTCCGCCCGCGCCAAGAACGCTCGAGCCCGGGATCCCCGCCGAGCTCGACGAGCTGATAGCCCGCACCCTGCGCAAGGATCCGGCGCACCGCCCACAGAGCATGAACGAGCTCGTCGCCGTTCTCGGGCGTTTCTCGAAATCCGCCGCAACGCCCGTCTTGGCGACCCCCTCGCCGAGCTTTTCCTCGTTTCTGCAGAAAGCCGCCGCGATGTCGCGCGCGAGCATCACGCCCGCGCCGGTCGATGGGCCATCTACCACCTCGGGCACCTCGGGCACCGCGGGCGGGGCGGCCGGCGACTACCCGCGCGCGCGTATCCCCGAGCCGACCGCCCTGCTCGAGCCGGCCGAGGCGAAATCGTCAGCACCGATCATCGCCCCGACCACCAGGCAGCCGAGCCAAAGGCTCTCGACCGGGCGCCACCAGCCGACCGCCCTGCTCGATCCACCTTCCGGGCCTAGCGCGATCGGCAAGGCGCGTTCCAGCTGCTCGTCCCGATCCGCGCCCGCGCCGGACGAAGGTCGGGTGCGCCTCTCCCGCGTGCCCAGCATGTCCCTCGTCGCCCTTGCAGGTGGCGTCGTGCTGTGCGGGGTGACCTTGGTGGTTCTGCTGCTCGCGAGAAAGTCACCGCCGCCCAAAGTCGACCAACCTATTCCGCTCTCGCCGGAGCCGGCCGCACCGGCGCGGGAGGAATTCCGACCGCCGTCGGCGAGGCAAGCAGCCGACGTGGAGCTTGCCGATTCGGCTGACGTTCCCGAGCGGCCGGCAGGCGATCGCGCGCACCCGGCGGCGCCGCGCGAGCCCCACGCGCGACACCCGAAAGCGCACCCGCCGGGGGACCGTCCGAGACGCCAGACGCACCCGAGGTTCAAGAATGGCCCGCGCTGGTGAGGTCGAGGAGCGATGGGCGGAACCGTCCTATCAAGCCGGCACGCCGTGCTTTTCGACGAAGCGCCGTTCCCATTCGCGCTGCCGACGTACGGAACTGCGGATGAAGGGCGTCCATGCCGCCGCCTTGAGGACCGCCTGGTTGATCCACGAGCCAGGCGGGCGACAGGGCCGAACGATGTCGAGAAACAGGACCACGCGGGTCTGGTCCGTGTCGTTCCACACCGAGTGCAGATAGGTATCGTCGAAGACGATGCTCTTGCCCTCCTGCCAGTGCGCGATCCGACCATCGACCTGTAGTCCGCACTTCTCGGTCGCCGTCGGCACCCTCAGGCCGAGGTGGTATCGAATCACCCCCTTCCAAGGTCCTAAGTGGGGCGGCAGACGCGCTCCGGGCTCCAGGATGGAAAAAAGCGCAGTGGTCATGCCGGGGATCTCTTCGATCAGGGCGGTCGTCCGCGGACAGCGGGCGCAATTGACGTCCGAGCGGTGGCGAAAGCCGTAGAAGAAGAAACTCTTCCAGTGCTCGTTACTGATATCGGTGGCATCGCCGTTGATTTCGTGAAACGCGGGTAGGTCGTTACGAAACGTGAGAACGGCGTCCAGCTCGGCGCGAATGTCCTGCCAATGGGCCTCCAACCTTTCGATCCAAGGAAAATCCTCGGCGCGCAAGAAGGGCGTGGTGGGAACTCGCGATGTCATCGCCACCCAATGCGCCAGGGGTTTCATGGTGGCCATCGCCACGTCGTAAGCCAACTCGCGACCAGTCTTATGTCTCCGCTGCAGTGCCATGCTTGGTATCCTGGCAATCGGGCGAGCGTGTGGCCCAACAGCGGCAAAGCCACAGGAGGTCCTGCGTCCCGCCGCAAACGGAGGGCAACACCCTCGCATGGTTTCTCAGACGAGCTCGGCCCGGCTACTGAATCGAAGAGGCGACCAGGCCAGCAGCTCACAACAGCCAATCTGCCGATGTGATGATCCGCCTCCGTCGGAGGTTACAAACAAATCCGGCAGGCGATTCTCGCACTCCCGAGCGGGCAGCGCGCCTGGGCTAGAGCACCGAGCGGGTGCTCGGAAGATTCACCTCGCCCCGCGAAGCGGGGAGAGTTCGACGCGCGAAGCGCGTCGGGTGAGGGGCATCGGCCGTGCGAGAGAATGCGTTGACCCCTCACCCTAACCCTCTCCCCGCTACGCGGGGCGAGGGGATCGGAGGGTGCACGTACACTTGTACGGTGCTTCAGCCCGTCGCCAGACGCAACATTTCCCGCGGGATCGAGATCCAACCCCAAGATGCGCTCGGCGGCGCCCAGCTCGACGGCGGCGCGGGGCATGCCATAGACCACGCAACTGGCTTCGTCTTGCGCCACGGTGGCGGCGCCGGCCTGGCGCATTTCGAGCAAGCCCTGCGCGCCGTCCTCGCCCATGCCGGTCAAGATGACCCCCACGGCGTTCGAGCCCGCCGCGCGCGACACCGAACGGAAGAGCACCTCGACGGCGGGGCGCTGCCTGTGCACCATGGGTCCGGTCTTGACCGCGACGAAGTAGCGCGCGCCGGAGCGCTTGAGCAGCATGTGGAAGTCGCCGGGCGCGATGAGCGCCACGCCGGGGACGACCGAGTCGCCGTCCACGGCCTCGCGCACCTCCATGGCCGAAAGCTGATCCATGCGTCCGGCGAATTGCTTGGTGAACATGGCCGGCATGTGCTGGGCGATGACGATGCCCGGCGCGTCCACGGGCATGCGCGAAAGAATGTATTCCAGCGCCACCGTGCCGCCCGTCGAGGCGCCGATGGCGATCACCTTGTTGGTGGTGCGCCCGAGCGCACTGGGCTTCTCCGCGTTGGCCAAGGCCCTGGACCCGACCTTGGCGTGGGCGGCGATCTTGACCTTCTCGACCAATTCGACGGCCATGTCGCCCACAGTGAAGGCCGCGCCGGGCTTGCACATGACGTCCACGGCGCCGGCGGACAGGGCCTCCAGCGCCAGCTTGCTGCCCTGGGCAGTCAGCGATGAGACGACGATCACCGGCATGGGGAAGTAGTGCATGAGCTTGCGCAGGAAGGTGATGCCATCCATGCGTGGCATTTCCATGTCGAGCGTGAGCACGTCCGGCTTGCGCTCGACGATGAGATCGCGCGCGACGAACGGGTCGGGCGCGGTGCCCACCACCTGGATCTCGGGATCGGACGACAGCGCCCCTTGCAGGATCTGGCGCACGACCGCCGAGTCGTCGACCACGAGAACCTTGATCATGCGCCACCCTTGGGCGTGAGGGCGACGGCCAGCGCATAGCCTTCCTCGGTGACCAGATTCGTCCGGCAAGTCGATTGGGCCAGCCGGGCGGCCGCCGCGCGCCCGCTCTCGATGGCGACCGTGGGAATGCCGATGCGGCAGACCACATCCTTGCCGAACAATTCCACGGCCAGCACGCCGGCCAGGATGTTGGCCAGCTCGCCCACGGCGTCGGCGGCGGCGGCACGCGCTTCGCCCGTGTCGCTCTCGGTCCCGAGCAAGTTGGCGGCAAGCACCTCGCCCAGCTTGTCTTGCAAGCACAGGCAAAGCTCCCAGCTCTCGCCGTGCTCCATGGTGAGGCGAGCCACCAGCGGACTTTCGCCGGATGGCAGGGAAGCGCCGGAGGGCTCGGCGAAGACGAAGGCCGCGTCCGCGAGCAGCGCGGACACCGTGCGCGCGAGCGCGTCGGAGCTAGGCGCGTTGACCATGACCCGCCTCCTGGCGTTCGCGCAAGATATCGCCCACCACTTGCTTGATCTGTTCGGGCCGGAACGGTTTGCCGAGGTAGGTGTGCACGCCAAGCCCGAGCATCTCCTCCATGCGCTTCTCGCTCTTCTCGGACGAGATGATGATGACGGGCGTGACCTGCATGAAATCGCGCTTGGCCATTTCCTTCACCATCTCGGCCCCGTTCATGACCGGCATGTTGATGTCCGCCAGCACGATGTCCACCCACGATGTGGCGAGGAGATCGAGCGCCTCCTGGCCGTTGCTCGCCTCGAGGATCTCGCCCACGTCGAGACCCGACATGGTGATGGCCCTGCACACCATGCGACGGGAGACCGGCGAGTCGTCCACCACCAAAATGCGATAGCTCATGCGTCCGTGCCTTTCCTTCGCGAACGTCCGAACTGCGACAAGCCCTCGATTTCGGGCAAGGCCCGGCTGGCGACGTGCTCCAGATCGATGTGGCGCAGGCCGAGCCGCGCGATGGCCGCGTCGTCGACCTGCCGGTGCATCTCGCCCACGTCGGCGCCAAAGCCCATGGAATGGGACAGACAATCGGCCGCGTGCACGAGATCGACCAGAACATCCCCGTGCCCCTGGTTCACCCCATCGGGCGCGTGGTGGGACGCGACGACCTTCACGACCTCCTCGGGCAGATTCCACGCCAAGCCAAGCTCGGCGCCGATCTGGGCATGGTCGGCTCCCAGCAACCTCTGCTCGCACGCGACCAGCGACATGCCACCCGCCGCCAGCTCGGATCGCAAAGCCTCGATGTGCTCGGCGAGGAAGCTGCTGATCACCAGCTTACCCACGTCGTGCAGCAGGCCAGCCGTGAAGGTCAGCGTTGGCGTGGCCAGCTTGCGCTCCTTGGCCAGGCGTTCGGCGATGACGGCCACGGCCACGGCATGGCACCAGAACACGCTGGCATCGATGCCGTAGCCGGGCAGGGTGTCGGGCACGACGGCGTCCACCGCGGCCATGGCGCCGAGCTCGAAGACCCGACGAACACCGAGCAGGGTGATGGCCTCGCGCGCGCTGCCGATTCGCCGCGACAGGCCGAAATAGGCAGAGTTGGCCATGCGCAGAAGGTTGGCGGTCAGCGCCATGTCGGGTTGAACCACGGCCTCGAACTCGCCCGGTCCGGATTCGGGATCGCTGACCAGCGACGACAAGCGCACCACCGTCGGTGAGAAGGCGGGCAGTTTCTGAATTCCAGCCAGTATTTCGATGCGTTCAATCACAGCTCTGTCTCCTCGCCGACGGAATTGATGGTGCAACGGCCGGTGGCGACGAAGAGCCGCGCCGTACGCGATTTGGCCCCGCCCACGTCCTCGGCGGCAATCATGACCCCTGCCTTCCAAAACATCTTGCGTAGAATGGTGTAGTTGCGCTGACCGATGGCGAAATGCCCGTGGTCGTCGTAGAGCGCGCCGCCCCCGGCGGCCTTGACCACGAGGTCGGTCTTCTTGCAGCCCATTTCGTACATGGAGTGAAACAACAGTGGAATCCCGGTGTCCGCGAACATGGCTGGTCGCTCTCTTGCCTTTTCTGGCGACGTCTCGCTCATCGGCAGCATGTAATGGATCATGCCTCCCGCCTTGCGCACGGGATCGTAGACGATCACGGCGATGCACGAGCCCAAGGCATAGGTAACCAGAACAGCGTCAGGATCGGCGCTGACCTTGAGATCGGCGATGTCCACCGTCACCAGACTCACAAGGCAACCTCCAGCGCCGCGTCGGATTGCAGGAAGATCGACGGCCGGATCATGCGCAGCCCGGTGCGGACACCGGAGAGCGCCTCGGCATGACCGATGAGCAAATAGCCGCCCGGCCGCAACAAGTGCTCCATACCCGAGATCACCTTCTGTCGCACCGCCTGGTCGAAGTAGATCATGACGTTGCGGCAGAAGATGATGTCGAAGGGGCCGCGCATGGGATACGGCGGCGTGATGAGGTTGAGACGCCGAAAGGCGATCTTGGTCCGCATCGCCGGCCGCACCGTGTGCTCGTCCTTGCCTGGTCCGCGTTCGAAGAAGCGGTTCATTTCCCCGCGCGCCAGTCCCGTCAGCTTGCTGTCGACGAAGATCCCGGCCTCGGCCTTGGCCAAGACCTTGGTGGAGATGTCGGTGGCCAGAATGCGCCAGTCGAGGTCGGCGCCTTCCAGGGCATCGGCGATGGTGAAGGCGATGGTGAAGGGCTCTTCGCCGGTCGAGGAGGCCGCGGACCAAACCCGCAGCTTGCGCATTCCCTCCCGCCGCCAGTCGGCGAGAACCGAGCGCAGAAATTCGAAATGGTCGGGCTCGCGAAAGAACGACGTGTGGTTGGTGGAAATGACGTCGAGGAACTGAACGATCTCCTCGCCGCCGGGATCTTTTTCGAGAAGGATCAGGTACTCCTTCTCGCTGGCCAAGCCCAGCGCGCGCATGCGCTTTCCCACCCGCGCCTCGACCAGCGCCTCCTTGCTGTCGCCCAGGGTGATGCCCGCCTTTTCATAGGCGATGGAGCAGAAGCGGCGGAAGATCGAGGTTTCCATCGAAGCTAGAGCACCGAACGGTTTGAATACGACATGATTACGGCGGGCTTCGTAGGGGCGGGTTTCAAACCCGCCCCATAGGCCAGGGACGTAGGGGCGGGTTTCAAACCCGCCCAGCGACGAGAAGGTTAGAAATCCTTGAAGGCGGCGGCTTCTTCTTCGAGCGGAATGACGTCCTCGGGCCTGAGCGACGACTTGCCATTGCCGCCGTTCTTGCCGTTCTTGCCCGTCGCGTGTTGCTGACCGCGCGACACCGGCGGCAACCGCTTGTCCACCTTGGCGGACAGGTGACTGCCGGCGCTGCTGGTCTGGCGGGCGAGCTGGAAGGCGCCGATCATGGCGGCCAGCTCTTCGGATTGGCTCGACAGCTCGGCGGCGGCCGAGGACGACTCCTCGGAGTTCGCCGCGTTCTGTTGCGTGACCTTGTTCATTTCAGTGACCGCGCGGTTGACCTGGTCGATACCGCCCGATTGTTCCTTCGCCGAGGCCGAGATCTCGGCCACGATGTCGGTGACCTTGGTGACGCCTGTGACGATCTCGCCCAGCTTCGACGACACACCCTTGGCCGTGACCTCGCCCTCCTCGGCTTGGCGCACGGATTCCTTGATCAGCACCTCGGTCTTCATGGCCGCTTCCTTGGAGCGCAAGGCCAGGCTGCGCACCTCTTCCGCGACCACGGCGAACCCGCGGCCCGCCTCGCCAGCGCGCGCCGCCTCGACCGCGGCGTTCAAGGCGAGCAAGTTGGTCTGGAACGCGATTTCGTTGATGTCCTTGATGATCTGCGACGTCCCTTCGGCGGACGCCCTGATCTTGGTCATGGCCGTTCCCATTTGCTCCATCGCCGACGCGCCCTCGGTGGCCGCGCCCTTGGCCGTCTGGGCCAGGCCGTTGGCCTGCTGCGCGTTGTCGGCCGACCGCTTGGTCATGGCGCTCATGGATTCCAGGCTGGACGAGGTTTCTTCGAGGGCACTGGCCTGTTGCGAGGCACCGTCGGCCACGCTCTGGCTGGACGAGGCGATCTGCCCGGACGCCGAGGACACCTGATCCACGGCCACCGCGACCCGCAACATGGCGTCGTGCAGGGCTTCGCCCGTGGCATTGAGCGATTCCTTGATCTTGGCGTGGTCGCCCTGGTAGTTGCCCTTCACCCGAGCGCGAAGATCGCGCTGCGACAGCTTCTCCAGGATCTGGGCCGCTTCGTTGATGGGTTCGAGCACGGCATCGAGCATGTCGTTCACGCCTTGCACGATCTTGCGGTAGTCGCCCTGGTGCTTCGAAGCATCGGCCCGCGTCGACAGCTTGCCCTCGACCGAGGCTTTGACCAGCATGACCGCGTCGGAAACCATCAGGTTCACCGCCTCGATGCACTGGTTGAGGTTGCTCTTGATGACGTTGAAATCTCCACTGTAGTTGTCGGTAATCTTGGGCGGGATCTCACCCTTCGAGATCTGGTCCACGTACTTCGCCGTCACGTTGAGCGGTCCGATGACCGCGTCCAAGGTGTCGTTCACGCCCTGCACGACCTTGCGGTAATCGCCATTGTGCTTGGAAGCATCGGCCCGCGTGGCCAGCTTCCCATCCACGGCTGCCTTGGCCAGCATGGCCGCATCCGCGACCAGCGTATTCACCGCATCGATGCACTGGTTGAGGTTGTTCTTGATGAGGTTGAAGTCGCCGTTGTACGTATCGGTGATCTTCGCCGGGATATTGCCCTTCGAGATCTGGTCGACGTACTTTGCCGACACATTGAGCGGCCCGATGACCGCGTCCAGCGTGTCGTTCACGCCCTGGACGATCTTGCGGTAGTCGCCATAGTGCTTCGAGGCGTCGGCTCGCGTGGCCAACTTGCCTTCCACGGCCGCCTTGGACAACATCGCCGCATCCGCAACCAGCGTATTCACCGCATCGATGCACTGGTTGAGGTTGTTCTTGATGAGGTTGAAGTCGCCATTGTAGGTGTCCGTAATCTTCGCCGGGATGTCGCCCTTCGAGATTTGGTCCACGTACTTGGCCGACACGTTGAGCGGCCCAATGATCGCATCAAGTGAGTCGTTCACACCTTGGATGATCTTGCGGAAGTCGCCCTGGTGCTTGGAGGCATCGGCGCGCGTGGCCAGCTTGCCTTCCACCGATGCCCGAGACAGCATGTTGGCGTCTGTGATAAGCGCCTTCAAGTTGACCCGCACCTGCTCGATGGTGTCGTTGATGAAGGCCTTCTTGCCTGGGAACTTCTCCAGGGTGGCTTCGAAGTTGCCCTTGCCAAACTCGGCGAGGCAAGCCATCGCCTTCTTTTTGACCGCGATGTGACCCATCACCATGGTGTTCACGCCCGTGGCCATGGTCTGGTACGCACCATGGAACTTGTCCGTCGGGATGGTGACGTCGATGTCCCCCTTGTCGTGCTCGGAGCTCATGCGATTCATCTCGCGAATGAGGGTGTTGAGCTGGTCGATGCAGGCATTGAGATTGGTCTTGATGGTATTGAAATCACCGTTGTACGTGTCGGTGATCTTCTCGGGGATCTCGCCCTTCGAGATGCTGTCCACGTACTTCGCCGTCACGTTGAGCGGGGCGATGACCGCGTCCAGGACACGATTGAAACCTTCCATGACGGGCTTGCACTCCAAATAGGCGTCCGCGGAATCGGCCCGCGTTTGCAGCTTGCCTTCCACGGATGCCGTGGCCAACCGTTCGGTTTCGCCGCTGAGCTGACGGAATAGCGCGCTCATGCGGCGGTAGAGCAGGAACCCCATCATGGCGGCGAGCAACACCGCGCCCACCAGCATGATCCAGTTCAGGCGGATGTTCGCGTTCGCATCGGCGGAATTGTCATCCGACCGCTTGCTGGCCCTCTCATCAAGCACTTTGGCCAATTTGTCCAAAGACGCCACCACTTCCTTGCGGTCTTTCCGTACCTGACCCTCATTCAGCTCCGTGAGGATGGCCTTCACTTGTCCACGGCGCCCGTCGGCAATGATTTGCTTGAGCTCGCTCGCACCCTTGTCAAAGAAAGGTTTGACCTCGGCCAGGACCGCGCGAACTGCTTCCACCTTCATAGACTTGTCCAACCGCCCGAAGGCAACCTCCGAATCACCGAGAATCTTCTCGGAAGTCTCGAAGCTCGCCTGCTGTTCCTTGGGATCGGTCAAGGCGAGACCCTCGGAAACAAATGTCCAGGCTCGATAGAAGTTGGCCTGTGCGTTGCCCACTTCCTTCAACCCCACCGCATTCTGTTCATACATGATCGTGTCCGAGTCGTCGGCCGCTCTCATGGAGCGCGACGCCGAGACCCCCAACACCACAATCAACGCCACCATGGCCGACAACGCCAACGCCACCAAACTTGTCATTTTCATATTCTTGAACATGGTCCTTCTTTCCTTTCCAAAGTCCTCGATAGCCCAAACCTAGTAGCTCGCCTTCGTGGCCTCGGCCACGGCGCCCGCTTCCTCGGCGTTCAAAATGCGTCCGATGTCGAGCAGGAAGATCACCCGCTTTTCGGCCTTGCCGATGCCCAGGATGAAGTCGCTGCGCAGGGTGCTGCTGCCGAACTCCGGCGGCGGCTCGATGGCCGCGGCCTCGATGGACAGCACTTCCAGCACCTGGTCGACCAGTAGCCCCATGGTCATGTTGCGGCCGTGCAGGCTGTATTGCACCACGATGATCACGGTCTGATCCGTGACCTGGCAGCGCTCCATGCCGAACTTGAGGCGCAGGTCGATGACCGGGATCACCTTGCCACGCAGGTTGATGACCCCGCTCATGAACTCCTGCGTGCAAGGGACGCGGGTGATGTCCATGAGCCCGATGATTTCCCGGACCTTCAAGATCTCCAGGCCATATTCCTCGTTGGCCAGCTTGAAGGTCATGTACTTGCCGGCAAGTTGCTCGCCCACCGCCACCGCTCCCTCGATCAACGTTCGTTCTTGGTTTTCGCTTTGGCTATTCACGCTCGTGCCTCCTTCTCGGTCTCATCTCGCTCCGCTCGCGGCACTGGCGGACGCAGGCGATCCCTCGCCGGCAATGCCCCGGTGCCTCTTTTCCACAATCAATGAAACGATCCCTTCCACGTTGACGATGAGTCCCACGCGTCCGTCGGAAAGAATCGCCGCGCCCGACACGAAGGGGACGTCACCCACGCCCTCGCCCATGCTCTTGATCACCACCTGCTGCTGCGCGATCACCTCGTCGACCAGCAATCCCACGCGGCGGCCCGAGCCTTCGATGATGACCACCAGCCCCTTGCTCGGATCCTGAATCGCGCCGCTGGCACCGAGCAGGCGATCCATGCGCAAAAGCGGCAGGATGTTGCCCCGCATGTTGAGCATCTCGTTGCTCGCCCCTTGGGTCACCAGCATCGAGGCCTCGGGTTGAATCGACTCGATGATCGAGAGCGTGGGGATGATGTAGCGCTCTTTCCCGCACGCCACGAGCATGCCGTCGATGATGGCCAGGGTCAGTGGCAAGGTGATCTTGAAGGTCGTGCCTTGGCCGGGAACGGACTTGATGGTTACCCGCCCTCGCATGGCATCGATGTTCCGCCGAACCACGTCCATGCCCACGCCACGGCCCGAGATGTCGGTCACCTTTTCGGCGGTCGAAAAGCCCGGCGCGAAGATGAGCGCATTGATCTCGTCCTCGGGCAAGGCGTCCGTGGCGCTGATCAGGCCCTGGGCAATAGCCTTCTTCAAGATTGCCTCGCGGTTGAGCCCGCGCCCATCATCGGCGATCTCGATGACCACATGGCCGCCCTCGTGGCTGGCCGATAGGCGGACCTTGCCTTCCTCGGGCTTGCCGACTTTGCGCCGCAAGTCCGGTGGCTCGATGCCGTGGTCGATGGAGTTGCGGATCATGTGTACGAGGGGATCCGAGATCTGCTCGACCATGCTGCGATCCATTTCGGTCTGCTCGCCCGACAGCACCACGCGAACCTGCTTGCCCGCCTTGCGTCCCACGTCCCGCGCCATGCGCGCCATCTTCTGGAACACGCCGGAGACGGGCAGCATGCGCATGCGCATGCCCACGTCCTGCAAGTCGTGCGTGACCTTCTCGAGCTGAGACAGGCAATTGCGCACGCGCGCCGAGGCCGAGTGTGCGATCTCGGGTGCGCCCACCACCATGGCCTCCACCACTACCAGCTCGCCGATCATCTCGACCAAGCGATCCACTCGCTCCAAGTCGACTTTGATGGTCGCGCGTAACTTCGGATCCCCACCGCCTTCACTGCCCGGCGCCTTGTTCGCCGCAGGGGCCGCCGCGGTGGCTTCAGCGGCGTTCTGAAAGGACTCTTCGCGAACCTCCTCGGGTGGAGGCGACGGCCCAGGCAGACGAACCTCTTCCGTCAGGGACTCCATCTCATCCCGCTCTTCGGCCTTGTGCGCTCCGCCTTCGAAGGTCGGTTCGAGCGCGGCCTGCAGGCGCGCCACCAAGGTGGGGATGTCCTCCGCGGTCATGAACTCGCGGCTCGCTTCCACGGCCGCGGCCAGCTCGCCCAGGATCTTGCGCATCATGGCCGTGGCGTCGAAGACCAGATCCAGGCGCGCGCCGATGAGCGGGTAGAGTCCCTCGCGGCAGCCGTTGAGCAGCGATTCGGTGGTGTGCGCCAGCGACTGAATGTCGAACAGCTCCAGGAAGCCGGCCACGCCTTTGATGGTGTGGAACACGCGGAACAGACCGTTGATGGAGTCGGCGCTGGCCGCGGTGCCCTCGACGGTCATCAGGATCTGATCGGCGCGCGACAGGCCTTCCTCGCTCTCGGAAAGAAATTCGCCGATGAGCGCGATGGTATCCGCGTCGCGCTGCTTGGCGGCGGCGAAGGACTGGGGTTGGGGCTGGCTGGCAGCCGAGCCGATCTGTTTGAGATTCGCCTGGTTGAATTTGCACGATGCTGCCCGCGCTGCGTGGCAACGGGCGAGTTGTTTCTGCACCTCGTCCACGCCCTCGGCCACGTGCTTGAGATCGGCCGCGCTGGGCTGGCCGGCAAGGGCCCGCCCCAAGGTCAGAAGATCGCCCAGCGCTTCCGAGACCGGCTCGACGAGCTCCTGTGCCTTGGCGGCCTGCTCACACTCGTCGAGCAAGCGCCTGACCAAGGCCACCGATTCGACGTCGTCGGCTTCGGCCGCCACGATGGCGCCGGCCAGCTCCTCGACGTTCTGCTTGAGCCTGCAACCGTCCATCACAACCCCCCCACGCTCGTGGCGCTGTTCGCACCGCACCCATCGGCGCCGCGTGCGTTCATGCTGCCAACTCCCCTGGTCCAGAAAATCAAGCGTGTATCCCCAATTCCGCCGGGCCGTATGCCACGACCGGCTTGTGAGTCATCGTCCTCGCCCGCGGAAAACTTTAGACCCGTGATTGGTTTCGATGGCAAGGCGGCCGACAGGCCCGAGAATGTTTGGAATTTTTCGACGCTGTACCTGGCGCAGCTCCCGGTGCCGCGTTCCTAGGCTAGAATCGGCGCATGCTCGAGATCCTCAAGCAGGTCGGCTTTACGCCGCGGGCGTGCGTCTGGGAGCTGACGCTTGCGTGCAACCTGCGCTGCAAGCACTGCGGGTCGTTTGCGGGCAGCCGGCGCGACGACGAGATGAGCCTGGAGGAGAACCTCGGCGTCGCGGACCAACTGGCGGCGCTCGGCTGTCGGCGCGTGACCCTGAGTGGTGGCGAGCCCACGCTCAACCCGGATTGGGATCGCATCGGCAAGCGCCTGGCCGATCATTGCATCAAGGTCAACCTCATCTCGAACGGCTGGCACTGGACCCAGGCCCACGTCGAGCGGGCCAAGGCGGCCGGCCTGTGCGGCGCGGCCTTCAGCCTGGATGGCTTCGAGCGCGAGCACGATGAATTCCGCCAGCCCGGCTCGTTCGAGCGCGTGCTCGCGGCCATCGATGCCTGCGTGGCCGGCGGCCTGCCCGTCGCCGTCAACACGACGGTCAACAAGCTCAACCAGCACGTCCTGCGCCCGCTGCGCGACTTCCTCGTCGAGCGGGGCGTCTTCTCGATGCAAGTGCAGCTGGCGACGGCCTCGGGAAACATGGGGCTGCACCGCGATTTGGTGGTGGACCCAGCGGATCTGGTGTGGCTGGTTCCCGAGCTGGCCGCCATCTGCCGCCTCAACACGCGCACGTTCTTCGCCGTGGCGGCCGACGACATCGGCTATTACGGCAAGCCCGAGCCGGGGCTGCGCGACGACGGCGGCGAGCTGCCCTTCTGGATTGGGTGCCGCGCCGGCTGCCAGGTGGTCGGCATCGAGTCGAGCGGCAACGTGAAGGGCTGCCTGTCCCTGCCCTCGTCCATGCACGGTGAGACTCGCTTCGTCGAAGGCAACCTGCGCGACAAACCGCTGGCCGAGATTTGGCAATCCGACGACGCCTTCGCCTACAACCGCAAGTGGAATGAGAGCCAGCTGACGGGATTCTGCCGCGTGTGCCGCTACCGCGATTTCTGTCGCGGCGGCTGCACGTGGACGGTCCACTGCCACAAGGGTGACGGCGGCGAGGGCAATCCCTTCTGCTTTTACTACCAGGCCGTGCGGCAAGGCCGTTTCGATTTGCTCACCGAAGAGCCAACCCAGCCCGAGCTGGAGTTTTTCGGCGGCAAGGTCGAGCCCGTCACTCCACTCTCCCCTGCCGAGCAGCCGGCAGACGTCCCCGCGTTGCTTGCCAGGGCACGCGAATTGGCGAGCGGGCGAGGCTTGGAGGAAGCGCACAGCCTGCTCTTGCGCGCGCTCGCGCTGGCACCCGAGGATCTCGCCGTCATCGATCTGCTGGGCTTCGTGTGCTTTTTTCTGCGCGACTACGTGGGCGCCGAAGGCTACAACCGCCGCGCCCTTGCGTTGAAACCGGATCACGCCTTTGCCCACAGCGGCCTTGGTTTGTCCTTGGCCCGGCAAGGGAGGTTCGCGGAAGGCAGCGCCGCCGTCGAGCGCGCCATCGCGCTTGCGCCTGGCTGGTATGAGCCCTACCACGACTTTGCCGTGGTGCTGGCCGAAGCGGGTCGGCCCGACGAGGCCTGTGCCCTGCTCGCCCGCGGCGCGGCCGCCATCCCCGGATCCGCCGCCGACTTCGCCAGGGTCGAGGCCGCGATTCGGAATCGGCGTCAGACGGGCTAGCCCATGACCGGCCCTTGAGCTAACCCTCCCAGTACCGCCGCCGGGCCGATGGCCCGGATCCTTCAGGCATGAAACGTGACAGCCCCTCACCCGCCTCGCTGCGCTCGGCGACCTCTCAGCCCTGCGGGCACTTCGGGTCCTACACACCCTGCCCCCCGCGGCTTCGCCGCGCCCTCGCCCGCTTCGCTCCGCTACGCGGGGCGTGGTGTTTCAGGTCCGGGTTCCCCATGATCGCGTTGGCGGAGACGGGCTTTGCCCGCCTCCGCCAGAGCGCGGGAGGGTTTGGGAACCCTCCCAGGGTTCCCATTCAGATGACGGTTCCCGACGGAATGACGCCGTTCTTGGGAATGATCACGATGCCGTCACGGATGTAGTAGAGGGGATGGTCGACGCTCTCGGGTTTGCCCACGGGTGAAATCACGACGTCGTCGCCGATGCGCGCGTTCTTGTCGATGATGGCGTTCTCGATGCGCGCGTTCTTGCCGATGCCGATGCGGGGCAGGCCCTGGGCTTCCTGGGATTGGATGGACTCCATCGATTCGTAGTAGTCGCAGCCCATGATCACGGTACGCGAGATCTTGGCGCCGATGCCGATGACGCTGCGAATGCCGATGATCGAATGCTCGATGTGCGCGCCGTTGATGATGCAGCCATCGCACAACATGGCGTGGTCGAAGGTGCCACCGTTGATCTTGGACCCGGGCAACCAGCGCGGGCGGGTGAAGATGGGCGCCGACATGTCGAAGAAGCTGAAGCGAGGCAGCTCGGCGGCCAGGTCCAGATGGGCCTCGAAGAACGCGCGAATGGTTCCGATGTCTTCCCAGTAGCCCTGAAACACGTAGGAAAACACGGAGCGCGAAGCGATGGCGTTTGGAATGATGTCCTTGCCGAAGTCCGGCAGGTCGTTCTCGAGCACCTGCAAGAGCACGTCGCGGTTGAAGACGTAGATGCCCATGGAAGCCAGGAACAGATCGTCGTCGCTGGCGAGGCCCAGCCGGGCATACCACTCGCGCGGCAATCGCAGGGTGTCCAGCACCGCCTCCTCCTTGGGCTTTTCGACGAAGCGATGGATGCGGCGGTCCGCGTTCATGTGCATGATGCCGAGCGAGCTCGCGTCGCGCCGGATGACCGGAATGGTGGCGATGGTGATCTCGGCGCCGGTGTCCTGGTGCTGCTGCAGGATGTCCCGGAAATCCATGCGGTACAGTTGGTCGCCGCTCAGGATCAGGAAGTACTCGGGCCCGTGGGTCAGAAAGTGCATCATGTTCTTGCGGACCGCGTCCGCCGTGCCCTGCCACCACGAGGCGTCGGAATAGGTTTGTTGCGCGGCCAGGATCTCGACGAAACCGCCGGTGAACGGATCGAATTTGTACGACCCCGAGATATGTCGGTGCATGGAGGCCGATTGGAACTGCGTGAGCACATAGATGTTGCGCAGATCCGAGTTGATGCAGTTGGAAATGGGGATGTCCACCAGGCGGTACTTGCCCGCCAGCGGCACCGCAGGCTTGGCCCGATCCTTGGTGAGCGGGAACAATCGCGTGCCCGCGCCGCCGCCCAAGATGACGCTGAGAACCTTTTTCGTGTTGACTGCCATGCCTGTTCCCTTTCCTGACTAGCATGTCCCGAAAGCCCCTTCGAGACCGCTACGCCACCGTCACACGTTGTATCGTCTTGGACAAATTTCCGCCGCTTTGGAGACCGGTGCTCGCCCAACCGGTGACGATCGCGGCTCTCAGTCGAGCAACCTGCCCACCCGTCGCAGCCGAAGGCCATCGTGGGCGTCGCCCGAGAACCACACCTGGCGCGCCACCGCCGTAACGTCGGCGATGGGCACGGTGCCGAACTGGCGCGAATCGTGCGAGGCATCGCGGTTGTCGCCGAGCACGAACACCTGCCCGTTTCTCGTTGATGGCCAGGTGCTTGGCGATGGTGAACAACCACGACGAGAATTTCGCCTTGGCGGCGTCGTAGCCGGCCAGACTGCGGAAGGCGCGCAGGAAGCTTTCCTGCGCCAGCTCTTCCGCCACCGCTTGTCCGAGACCGAAACCGCCCAGGAAACGAAACAGCGGACGCTGATACCTCACCACCAGCAGCCGAAAGGCGTTGCGGTTGCCGCCGAGCGTTTGGCGAATGAGAAAGCCGTCGTCCATGAGTCGAGCCGGAGAGCGTGGTGAATCCTACGCAGGGTCATACCGGCCAACCCGAAAAAGGTTTCGTGGGCCCTGGCACCGTCTGACGCGTCGGTGTGTCAGCGCCCCGGCGGTCCACCCGGCGGTGGTGGCGCAAGACCCGGCGGCCACGGCGGAGGCCCGCCCCCTGGTGGAGGCATGAAGCCCGGATCGCCCGGGGGTGGCAGGCCGGGCGGCATGGGCGGACGGTGGGCCTTCATGTCGTCGAGGATCGCGATCTGCTCGGGGGTCAGGAGCTCGCGCAGCTCCTTCTCCATCTGCTCGTTGATGGCCTGCACCTTGGGAAAATTCGCGCGCAAGAGGGCTTCGAGCTCGGGACGGTGGTGCTCGGTGATGGCGCGCGCTTTCGCCTCTTGTTCGGGAGTCAGCCTGAGAGCGCCGGGCGGTCCGGGGAGAAAGGGCGCCGGCCTTGGCGGGGGCGGCGGCATGAGATTCCAGCGCGAGAAGCCGGCGCCGGCGACCGCCCCGAACAGGAATGTGCCGAAGAGAAGCAGCGCCGTGAGCAGGCGGATTTGGCGTGGGGATCGTTCGTTCGTCATCGATCGCCCTCCAGGGCTCCCCAAAGCTCGCTCGGCTGGGGGATTTGGTTGTTGGCGGCCCAGTTGGCCACGGTCAATGCGGCGGGGTGTTGCGCGGTCGTGCCCGGTCGGTGCGCGGCAAGAAAATCGGCCGTCCAGGCAACGAGGCCGAGGCTCGCCGCAACGGCCAGGGCCGGGCGAGCCCAGCGCAGCAACTGCCGTTCGATGGAAAGCCGCTTGCGCCGTTCGGCCAGGGCCTTGTCCACCAGCCCGTCTACGGTTCTCGTCCAGCGCAGCTCGTCTCGGCTCGGGTCGAGCGCGGAGAAGTCGATGCGTTCATCTTCTCGTTCATTGTGCCGGTCATCCTGCATGGTGTCCCTCACTTCCGGCCTTTGTCTCTTGGGGCGCCCCGCCGCCCAGCTTCGCGCGCAAGATCTGGCGGGCCTGGAATAGGTGCTGGCGCGAGTTGACCTCCGAAATACCAAGAGCCTCGGCGATTTCCGCGTGGGTCCAGCTCTCAAGATCGTGCAGCAGAACTACCTCGCGCTTTCCCGCGTCGAGATCGGCCAGGGCGGAAACGAGGGCCTCGCGCATGCCGGCCGATTCGGGCGGCTGGGCGGCGAATTCTAGAATTCGGGCACCGTCCGGAGCGACATCGCGCAAGCGCCGGCTGTCGAGAAGATTGCGCGCGCGGTTGCGAACGATCTGAAACAGCCAAGCGGCGAAACGCCCCGGTTCGCGACATGTCTCGAGCGATTGGAAGGCCTTCAAGAACGCCTCCTGGGCCGTGTCCTCCGCATCCGCCGGCCGGCCCACCACCGACAGCGCGACGCTGTAGGCCGGCCGCAGAAAGGCACGCACCAGGCCCGCGAAGGCGTCTGCCTCGCCTCGCCGAGCGCGGTGGACCAAATCAGCGCACGCATCATGGGTCAGCACGGTGGATGGACTCTGTAACAGTAGACAACCAACGGGGCACGACTGTTAGCGAAATTCGAGCAGAACGAGCTCTCCTTGGTTTCAGGTCAGGGACGAGGCGGGTGCGGCGGCATGCAGGCCAGCGGCTCCTGTCCCTCCGGCCCTTTCACGCACTTCCCCTGCACCGACTGCCCGTGAAAGGAAACCGTGCACGAGGCGCCCTCTTGCTGGTTGGCGCAAGCGTCGATGGCTTCCTGAGGTGGCCGGGGCGGTGGCGGCATACACGCCAGCGGCTCCTGTCCCTGCGGCCCCTTCACGCACTTCCCCTGCACCGACTGTCCGTGAAAGGAAACCGTGCACGAGGCTCCCTCCTGCTGGTTGGCGCAAGCGTCGATGGCTTCCTGGGGCGGTGCCGGCGGACCGCCGTTATCGTTCGCGGCGGATGCGCGATGGGGTGCAAGCACGGTCAGTGCGGCGAAAGTCATCCCGGCAAGTAGTCCTAGGGTTCTTGTGGTCATCGATGTCTCCTTTGTGGATGGTTCGATGGCAAGACAGGGGACGGGGCTCTGACGTTAGACCCAGGTCTGGATGCTCGCGGTCCGAGGTGGTGCTATCCTCTCGGATACCATGAGCCGCGAAGAGCTGTTGTCGCGCATTTCGGTGGATCCAAACATCTGCTTTGGCAAGCCGTGCATTCGGGGCCATCGCATTTGGGTCGCGCTGATCTTGGACCTGCTCGCCAGCGGATCGACCACGGCACAGATCCTCGCCGACTATCCTGGACTTGCAGAGGCGGACATCCTTGCCTGCCTTGCCTACGGCGCGGAAATGTCGCGCGAACGATTCGTGGATATTCCCGTGAAGAAGACGGCGTGAGGTTCAATCTCGACGAAAACCTGGGTGAACGAGGCCTTCGCCCTTTGCGTGAGGCTGGGCACGACGTCGCAACAGTCGCACAGCAGTCCATGCAGTCGGCGACCGACCGAATGCTCATCGATGCCTGCGCGGCCGAAGGACGATGCCTGGTCACTCTCGATCTGGATTTCGCGGACCCGATCCGATTTCCGCCGTCGTCCTTCGAGGGGATAGTGATTCTGCGCTCGCAAGCGATATTCAGCGCCCCAGGCTTGAATGTATTGGTGCAAACCCTGGTCGGCGCACTCGTGCAGACAAATCCCCGACGCAAACTGTGGATTGTGGAGCCCGGTCGCGTTCGCGAGCACGCAGGATCAGATTAGCTACCGCAGCTGATCCAGCAGGGCGCGGGCCTCTTCGAGGTCGGAGTTTTCTTGCAGGGCGCGCTTGACGAAGATGATGGCGCGCGAGCGATCCTTGGCCCGGTGGGCGATGCGCGCCTGGCGCAGGTATGCGAGCGCCAGGACCTTGGCGTCCTTGACGGGATTGGCGGCGACCACGCGCAGGGCGCGCAGGGCCAGCTCGTCGTCGCCGATGGACTCGGCCAGATCGGCCAGCTCGTTGGCGATGGCGACGCTTCGGCGATCCACGTCCAGCGCCTTCTTGAGCGCTTGCAGTTGGCCGTCGCGATCGCCCGTCAGGGCCGCCAGCTTGGACTGGCGCTGGTAGAGCATGGCCAGCTCCTCGGACTTCATGGATTTGGCGTCGACGAGCAAGTCGGTAAGGACGGTGGAGGCGTGGTCGAGCCTGCCGGCCGCGGTGTACGCGTCGAGCAGCAGCGACCGGGTCGGACGATCGGCGCGCGGAAGCGCGAGGGCCTTCTCCAGCGCCACCGCGGCGTCCGCGCCTTCCCCTACGGCGAGAAGCGCCTGGCCGATCTGCACGTACAGGGCGAAGCGCTCGCTTTCGTCGGGCTCGCTGTCGGCCATCTCGTTGCGCAGGCGCGCCGATTCGGCGATGTTGCCGGTCGAGGCGTAGAGCCCGGCCAGGCGCAATTGCAGCGCGCGGTGGCCCGGCACCTGGCTGAGCACGCCGGAAAGCCATGGCAAGGCCTCCTCGCCGCGCCCGAGCTTTTCGCACGCGTCGGTCAGGGCCAAGACGGCCTGAACCTTGGCGTCACCCTCCTCGATGTGCACGAGGCGAGCCCACACGTTGGCCGCGGACTCCCAGCGTTCGGCCGCGATGAAGATGTCGCGCATCCGGTAGAGCATGTCGCGGTCGTCGGGGAAGGCCTCGATCCAGCGGAACAGCACCTGATCGGCCTGCTCGTGGTCGCCGCCCGCGCGCAGGATCTCGGCCAAACGCAGGGTTGCCGCGCGCGCGGCCGGTCTTTCCTCTTCGTTGGTGGTGCGGCCGGCGGCGCGTGCCAGCACCGCGGCCAGCTCGGTCCCGGCGTCGCTGGCGCCAAGGACGAGCGCCTCTTCCAGATCTCTCGTCGCGGCCGTGTCGTCTTGGTTGCGCACGGCCAGCTCGGCGCGCAGGCGCAGGAGGCCCACGCGCATGGCCGCCTCGGGGCTCCTGGCCAAGATCTCGCTGACCGCCGAGATCGCCTGCGCGGTCTCGCCCGCCTCGACCAGGGAGTCGCACAGCTCGCGCACCAGATCGAAATCGGAGGGATCGGCCTCCGCCGCGCGTTGCAGGGTCTGGGCCGCGCTCTTGGCATCCCCCAGTTTCTCGCGCTGCAGGTGGGCCACCTTGCGCAACATGCGCGTGGTCTTGCCGGCATCGGGCTGACGGCTCGCCTCCTGGCTGAAGAGCTGCACGACCTCCGCCCAGCGCGCGCGCTCGGTGTAGAAGGCGGCCAGCCTCTCGAACACCTCCGCGCTGGCCAGGGCGCGCTCGCGGCCAAGGACCAGGGCGCGCTCGGCCCCGGCGTCGTCGCCGATGCGCAGGCGCAGATCGCAAAGCGCGATGGCCCGGGCCGCAGCGGTCTCGCCCGTCTCGCCCCGCAAGATGTCCTCGCCAAGCGCAGCGCGCTCGGACAGCTCGCTCTCATCGGTCAGAAGCTCGGCCAGCGAGAGTTGCAGCGATCGCTTGACGGTCGCGTCGGGCAGCGACACCGCCAGGGCCGAGCGGTAGACGTCCTTGGCCTGGGCCGGATCGGCCTTCTTGACCAGGTCGCCGAGCCGCCGCGCCAAGGTCGCGCGGGCCGCGCCGCTCGCCAACCCATCCCCGCCCGAAAGCGCCTCGGACAAGAGGGTCACGGCCTCGCTGACTTCACCCCGCGCTTCGTAGATATCGGCGAGCAAGGTGAGCGCCTCGGGATGCCCCGGCTCTTCGAGCAGGACATCGCGCAGCGCCGCGGACATCTCCTCGCCCGCGTCGCCGCTCTTTTGCAGGTATCTGGCCCAGGCCATGCGAACCGCGCAGCAATCCCCGCGCCCCATGAGCTTGCCGACCAGGTCGTCGACCAGCGCCTGCAAGGCCTGGCGCTCGCCCAGCCTCGCATACAGGTCGAGCAACGGCTCCCACACCTCGCGGTCCGTCGGGTATAGCCCGCGCAGCTGCTCCAGCAATCGGGCGGCCTCTGCCGCGAGCTCCGGGGCGGCGGCGGCGGCCCTGGCGGTCTCGCGCACGAGCGGCGTCAGCCGTGGGTTGCCCCACTCCTCGCGTGCCTGCTCGAGCACGCGCGCGGCACCCGCCATATCGCCCTTCGCGCGCAGCCGGCGCGACAAATCGGAGACGGCCCACAAGCCTTCGCGCAAACCGCCGGGCGATCCGTTGCCGCTCGCGACCTCGATGGCGCGCGCGAGCATGCGTTCGGCCCGTTCGCCTTCGCTCAGCGAGATGGCCAGCTCGACGCCTTCGCGAAGGTCGCCGAGCTGCGCCCCGGGCAGGGACGCGCGCCGTTCGAGGAAATCGAGCAACATGCGCTCGTCCTTGGAGGCCCGCGCGACCTTTTCGTACACCGGCAGCACACGCGTCAGGGCGGAATCGGGGACCTGTCCGCCTTGCACGATGGCCGTGGCACGCGGCAGATCGGGATACAGCTCCACCGCCTCGGCCAGGGCATCGAGGCCGTCCTCGCGCGTGTCGGCCTGCCCGATCTCGGCTTCCGCCAGGCGATAGAGCAGATCGCCCTTCTCGGCGTCCGAGGCCGCGGCCTGCAGCAGGCGACGCAGCCCGGCCACCGCGCGCTTGCTCTCGGCCTCGTCGCCGGCTTGGGCGGCCACGCGGATGAGAGCGCTCTGCACCTCGGCCTTGCGCCGATTCGCTTGTTCGGCGCGACGGAGAAAAGCCAGTGCGCGATCGGGAAGGTGCAAATCCTTCTCGGCCACGTCGGCCGCGCGCAAGAGAAGGTCGGCCAGTGTGCCGGCATCGTCGGCGCGCCGAAGCTTGTCCGCCGCGGCCGCCACCGCATCGAGGTAGGCCTCGGCCTTGCCGACCCGCACGGCGATGCCGCGGGCCAGGGTGTGCGCCTCCGCGCTGTCCGGCACCTTGACCAGGATCTCCAGCACGACCGAGAGCCCCTCTTCGCCGCGCCCGATCGCCTCGAGCACGCCCGCCCGTTCGCAGACCACCAGGGCCTCGTCGTTGACGTGGGTCGCCGCCGCCCGGCGCTTGTCGATGAGAGCGAGCAGGGTGTCGTGGTCGCCGTCCGCGAGCAACACGGCCTGGATCCGCCGCGCTTCCGCCGGATCGTGCAGGGCGCGCGCGATGGCGGATTCGAGGTGCTCGCCGGCCTCGGCCTTCCGACCCTGCCGGAGCGCGAGCCGGCGCAGGCGCACCAGCACCTCGCCCGCGGTCATGGTGGAATCGCCGCCGTGCCCGCGGCGGGCGAGAACCAGCAGGGCGCGATAGGCCTTCTCGGCCCGCTCGAGATCGCCGCGTGCCTCGGCCACCTCGGCCAGGGCCAATTGCACGTCCGCGCTGTCGAGCAAGACCGCCGCGGCCTGCTCGAGATGCTTGGCCGCCAGATCGACGTCCTTTTCGGCCCGCGCCACCGTCGCGATCTGCAGGTGCAAGCCGGCGCGCTCGCGCGATTGCCGCCGCCCATACTCCTGCAGCAATCCTTCCAGCACCACCCGCGCCTCGGCCAGACGACCGGACGCGCGCAAGCCGTCGGCCAGCGCCAGACGCAGATCGCGCTCCTCGGGGGCCAGCCCCACGGCCCGCTCCAGCGCCGGCACGGCCAGCGCGGGAGCGTGCAATCTCTCCTGGCAAAGCGCCAGCGCCTCGCGGGCGCACGCGACGACCGTCTCGGGATCTTGCGTGTGCGCGGAAAAGGCCAAGAGGGCGCGCAAGAGGGCCTCGTGGTGCCCGGCCTCACGGTGCAGGCGCGCGAGCATGGTCCACAGCGCCGAGGCCGCCGGATCCTCGCCCAGGGCGCGTTCGAGAGCGGCCACCGCACGATGGCGCTGGCCACCCTCGACGTAGGTCTGCGCCAGCTTGGCCACTGCCTCGCGCTTCTCCGTGGGCGCGCTGGCGGACATGCGCTGCTCGAGCCAGGTCGCGGCGGCCAGGGGCTCGCCCGCGGCCTCGTAAAGACGCGCCAGCGCCTCCATGGCCGACGGATCGGCGACCAGTCCCGCGACCTTCTCGTAGGCGCCGATGGCGCGCGCCGGATCGCCGAGCTGCTTTTCGAACAGCGCCGCGGCCTCTTGCCAAAGCAGAGCCGCGGGCGCGGCGTCGCTTTGCTCCTCCAGCTTGTGCGCCTGCGCGACCAGGATGTCGGTCAGCTCGGCGTAGCGGCCGCGCGAGCGCAAGAGCTGGCCGATGGCGGCCAGCGTGGCCGGGTGGCCGGGACTGTCCTCCAAGTTGGCGAGCAGGATCTCGAAGCGGCCGGTGCGGCTCTCGACGATTTCGCCCAGGCGAGCGATGTCCAGGCGCAAGGCCAGGCGCTCGTCGGCCCCGGCGGCGTCGTCGAGCTCGCGCCGGCGCAAGGTGAGCAGATCGCTCAGCATGTCCGCTTCTTCGTAGAGCTTGGCCAGTGCCTTGATGGCCTCGCGGTTCCTTGGATCTTGGTCCACGGCCTGGCGAAGCAGCTCGCGCGCCAGCTTCTTGTCGATCTCGGCGGCCAATTCCCCGGCCCGACCGCGCAAGGTCTGGGCCACGTCGGCGGCGATGGGCAGCCGGCTGGCTTCGAGCAAACAGTCCACGGCGTACCGGACATCGGCCTTGTCCCGGCTGGACCCAAGCTGCTTGGCAAGCCCCTGCGCCGCGCGAACCAGAGCATCCGCCGCGACCGACTTGCCCTCGGCGGCAAGCCCCGCGCGCAGCAGCCCGGCCGAGCAATCGAAGAGGCTGGTCAGAGCCGCGCGCACAAGCCCGGGGTCCTTCCTGTCTTGCTCGGCCACGTCCAGGGCCTCGACCAGCGAGTCGAGCTCGCGCGGCACCAGCGCCGCGATCTGCACCAAGGTGTCGTAAAGCGGCTTGCCGCCGCGGCCACGCTGGGCCTCGGCCAACTTGCGCAAGGTCGGCACGTGCGTCGGGTCGTAGTCGCGCGCGCGCAAGAGCGCCTTTTCCCGCCACCCCGCCGCCTTGTCGGGCGCGACGGCATAGTCGGCGATGCGCTCCTCGATGGCGCGACCGAGCGTGCCGGAAACGCCCGCCTTCTTGGCCAGCGCGGTAGAGAGCAACCGGCCCAGGGTCTTGAAGCTGGCCTGCGCCTCGCCAGCGCCGCTTGCGGCCTTCTCCATCAAGGGCAGGAAATCGCCGACCAGGACGCCGGCGTCGAAGGGCTCGGCCAAGGCCGCATCCACCGCGGTTTGAAAGGCCCCTTGCAAGCTGGCCAAGCGCACGACCACGAGTCGCACGGCACGGTCGGAGGGCGCTGCTTGCAAGGCCTTCTCGGCGCAGGCCAGGGCCGCGGTCCGGTCGCCGGCGTTCTCTTCGAAGAGTCGGCTGGCGAGCAGCAGGAGCTGGGCCCCGCGCGGGGCCAGCGGCGGCAGCGCGGCCGTCGCCTGTTCGATGGACTTCGCCGCCCGCGCGTGCTCGCCCGTGGCCGCCGCCAGGCGCAGAATCTCCGCCTCGGCCTGGGTATCGTCGGGACGAAGCTCGAGGATCGCGATGTGGTGGCCAAGGGCCTGGCTCGGCCGCTGGGCCCGCTTCTCCTCGATCTCGGCGGCCTCGCGGTGGATGCGCACGCGTTCGCCGTCGCTTTGGGCCAGGTTCAGGCGGTGGGGAAGGATGGCCAGGAGCCCTTGCCAGTCGTCGCTGGCGGCACAGCAGCGCACGACGCCGTCGACGGCGGAGACCCGCGCCGCCTCGTCGTCGGCCAACGCCAGCAAGGCGTCCCGCAGTCCCTGGGCGCGTGGATCGATGGACAGCGCGCGGCCATACCAGGTCGCGGCGCCCTGGGGATCGGAGAGCTGCACGCGGCAGGCGTCGCCCAGGCGCACGAACAGCGCCACCAGCCCGCCCTGCGTGTCTTGGCCCACGCGCGTCCCCAGATTGAGCAGATCCTGCCAGCGGCCCGACGCCGCGAACAGATCGAGAATCGCCGCCACGGCCCCCGCATCGCCGGCCGCGGTCTCCAGGATCTTGGTCAGGGCCGCGATGGCGCCCGGCGGATTGCCGAGCTGGTCGCGTTCCACCTCTGCCACGCGCAGGAGATCGGCGCGCCGCTGCATCCACGGCACGTCGGCGCTCGCCCGCCTGGTCAGCGCCACCACCAGCTCCTGCCAGCGGCTGGCGCCCTCGAGAATTTCGATGGTGCGCGCCAGCGCCTTGCGATCGTTGGCATCGGCGGCCAGCCTCTCTTGCCACAGCCCGAGCGCGCGATCGAGCTCGCCGCGCGCGCGGGCCAGCTCGGCGGCCTCGCCCAAAAGCCCCCGGCGCATGCCGGGCGAAGGTTCGAGCTTGGCCTGGCGTTCGAGAATATCGAGACGCTCGTCGGCGTCGGGAGCGAGCAGCGCGGTCAGCTTGCGCAGGGCGAGCAGGATCTGCTCGGTCTCGGCGGCGCTGCTGGCCAGGATCTTGCGATAGAGCGCGCTGGCCTGCTCGGCCCCGGCGCCCTTGGGGCGCGCGTCCTCGAGCTGCGCCGCCTCCAGCCACAGCGCGACTTGCAGCTTGGCGTCCCGGGTGGCCTCGGCCGCGACCAGCAAACCGCGCACGTACGCGGCGGGCGCCCCCGTCACCTCGGCCAGGAACTTCAGGCGCGCGCGCGTCGAGGCCTCGTCGGGCTGGAACGCCACCAGCTCGACCAGCTGCTCGCGCGCCGCCGCCAGATCGCCCTTGCGCTCGAGCATGTCGGCGGCCTCGTTCACCAGGGCGCGCGTCTCGTCCGGCGTGGCGAAGGTCAGGGCCACGCGCAGGGCCGCGACCACGCCGTCCAGGCGGCCGAGCTGGGCGTGGCGCGCGCGCAGGATGTCGAGGGCGCGCCGGCGCACCGCCGCGGGCAGCGTGGCGTCGTTCAAAATGCGATCCGCCAGCGCGCAGGGCACGCCGTCGTTGGTCAGCGAGGGCTGCGCCAGGATCTTCTCGATCTCGTCGAGGGCCTTGCCGGGCTCGCCCAGGTGGTCGAGATAGAGCCCGGCCAGGCGCTCGCGCACGTCGATGGCGTCGTTGCCCGACATCGCCGCCAGGCGCAGGCCGAGAACCGACGCCAGCGTCGCGAAGTCGCCCAGCTTTTCCAGCAGGCGTTCGAGCTCGGACGAAACCTCGAGGGTGCCGGGGGCGGCCTCGAGCAGGGTGCGCAGGTAGCTCGCGGCGCGCGCGGTGTTGCCCGAGTCGCGCGCCACGCCGGCGGCATCTTGCAACAGACGGCGGCGGCGCGGGCCGTCGGCGAGCCCTTCGAGAACAAGATCGTAGGACGAAAGCAATTCGTCCCACTGCTGGTTCACGGAGCGGAGAATGGTGAGCCGTTCGAGAGCCCAGTCGGCGCTTGCGTCGAGCAGCAGGACGTTCTCGAGGAGCTCGACGATGACCGCGGTTTCGCCCGCGTACCATTCCTCGTAAAATTGCAAGGCCCGCTGGCCCAAGGCGCTGATGAGGTCGGGAGCGAGGCCGGGCGAAAGCGCCTTGCGATAGGCGGCCGCCACCTCGTCCGGCTTCTGCGTTTCGACGACCAGGGCCTCCAAGTCGTCCCAGGCCGACATCTCGGCCGGCTGCTTTTCGGCCTTCCTCAACGCGCCCTTGAGCTTCTCCAAGGAGCCTTTGTCAGAATCGACCGACCGCGAACCCGTTGTGCTCGAATCCCGCTTCATGTCCCCTCGCTGGAGCAAAGATTTCAGGAGCAGATAGTAACAGGTTCCCCCAGGGATCGGGGCTGTTTTCGGGACGTTGCGCGATTGGCACGCTGGCCGCAGGGCCGGGGGCGAGTTCAGTGCTTTGGCGCGGCCTCGCCGCGGCGCTTAATCTTGCCTTCCAGCTCGCGTGCCTGTTCTTCGATGTGCCAGGGCCGTTCGGCGTAGACGTCGTCGAAAAGCGTGGCCGTGGGCGGCCGGGCCGGCACCCCTTCGGTTTCCCTTACCAGCGCGGCGAAGCGGGCGTCGAAATCCTTGCGCAGATGCTCTTCCTCGTCGGCGCTCCAGACGCCCTTGGCCTGGCAATAGGCGCGAAAACGCTTGATGGGATTGCTGGCTTCCCATTCCTTGGGCTCGCCCGGGTCGCGGTACACGGAGGGATCGTCCGACGAGGTGTGCGCCCCGCGTCGGTAGGTCAAGGCCTCGATGAGGGTGGGCCCGTCGCCCTGGCGTGCCCGCGCCGCCGCCTCGGCGGTGACGCGAATCAGGGCCAGCATGTCGTTGCCGTCGACGAGCACGCTCTTCATGCCGTAGGCGATCCCCTTTTGCGCCAGGGTGGGCGAGGCGGTCTGGATCCCGCGCGGCGTGGAGATGGCCCAGCCGTTGTTGCGCAGAAGGAAGATGCACGGCGCCTTCTTCACCTGGGCCAGGTTGCACGCCACGTGAAAGTCGCCCGTCGAGGTGGCGCCGTCGCCGAAGTAGACGAGGCTGACGTCGTCCTTGCCCCGGATCTTGGCCGCCATGGCCATGCCCACGGCGTGGGGGATCTGCGTCCCCACCACCGAGCTGACGGTCATGAAATTGAGATCGCGGACCGAGTGGTGCGCGGGAAGCTGACGGCCCTTCACCGGATCCTCGGCGTTGCCGTAGAGCTGGCACATCATGGTGCGCATGGAATAGCCGCGAAAAAGCGCCGCGGCCTGCTCGCGGTAGCACGAGAAGATCCAGTCGGTCGGGCGCAACACCCACGTCGGGCCGATGAGCGTGGCCTCCTCGCCCCACGCGGTCAGGTAGAAGCCGATGCGGCCCTGGCGCTGAAAACGCAGCAGGCGCTCGTCGAGCAGGCTGGACTCGATCATGGCTTCGAGCATGCGGCGCAGCTCGGCCCCCGGGATTTCGGGTTCGAGGTCGGGTCGGCAAACCTTGCCGTCCCCATCGAGGATACGAAGCAGCTCCAGCTTCACGGGCCCATTGCCTAGCGGCGCAACCCAGGGTTGTCAAGGCTGCCCTTTCAAGGTGTTCGCGCGGGCCAAGATCCCAGCCTCTCCCCGTCGGGGAGCGGCCGCTGGCGTCCGCGTCGGCGGGTGAGGGGGGGCGAAAGAGCGAGCGCGTCGGCCCCTCACCTGCCGCGCTTCGCGCGGCGTCCTCTCCCCGCGTGACCGCGGGGCGAGGAGATATGGCCGCTACGCGGCCGCCAGAACGCCAATCCCGGTTTCAGTCACTGGCTTCCTCAGAACGCGAAGTAGGGTCCAGTGCCTCCGGGCGTGCTCCGGCTCTCGATGGCCGTGTAGACGTCGCGACCGAAGAAGAACGGCAGGCCCCAGTCGAAGCCGGGCACGGTGGTGTCGGTGGGAAAACCCGGCATCGGACCGGCCAGGTTGCTGAAGGCGAACGCGCTGGCGCCGAGGCGGGAGGCGTTGGCCACACTGAAGCTGACGTCGACGCCGGCGCTCGTGGAGCCCGAGATGGTCGCGCCGAGATCCTTCGTGGCGCTGGGGCAGTAGAAGGAATTGAGGGAGCCCGTGCACTGGGCGAGATTCGTTGTGGCCGCGTCGAGGAAGAAGATCGCGTTGGAGCCGCTATCCAGGTAGCTCGTGTACGTGGCACCCCCGGCCGGGAAGGTCGTCCGAACAAACCCGGAGTTGTCGAGCGCGATCACGGTGGCGCTGCCGAGAGCGTTGTTCGTCTGCGTGCCGATGCCGAAGATCAGTTGGCCCGGTACCGAAGGCGATCCGCTCGCCGGCACGCTGGGCAAGCGTAGGATCACCCCATTGTTGTCCGTGGCAAAGTCGGCCACCGGATTCGGGACCTGTTGCGCAGTCGGGACCGAAGCGATCTTGCACCCGCCGGTCTGACCAGACGTACACGCGTAGTAGAGGCCAGGATTCAGAGTCGAGGTTGCGCTCACGGCACAGGCCGCCCCGCAGTCTTGCAGGTAGATCCCCACGCCCAGGATGCCATTGGCCGCAAGGGTCTGGAGGTCGGTGATTGCCTTGCCGGCGCAGTTGGACGGCACGGGATAGGTGAGCTCACCCAGGGTCTGAACCGGCAATCCTTGACCTTTTTCTCCCGCCACCTGGACATCCGCGATCTTCACCGGCCCCCAAGCCGTTCCGTCGACAAAAGGTGTGCACTCGGCCAAGGCCGACCCGCTCGAGCCCTTGGCCGCGGGCAACGCGATGGTCAGCTCGGATTCCAGAATGCGCACGCCCACGGACCCGGTATCGACCAGCAGGTGATCGATCGTCTGGCACGTCGAGGTGCCTGGCACGCAAAGGGTCACGGTGGCAAACAGGCCATTGGTGTACCCGATGTTCGCTGGTCCCTGATCCACGACAACGGGAACCACATTGGGATCGGTGAGAGCCCCACCGGTGCCCCCGCCCGTGCCCGCACCGCCACTGCCGCCCGTTGCTCCGCTTCCGCCCGTGCCCGAGATTCCGCCAGTCGCAGTCGCGGAATTTCCGCCGGTCGCGGCGGTTCCGCCCGTCGCAGCATTTCCGCCGGAGCCCGCGCTGCCGCCCGAGCCCGCGTTGCCGCCCGAGCCGCCGGAGCCCGCGCTGCCGCCTGAGCCCGCGCTGCCGCCTGAGCCGCCACCGCTCGCGCCGCCTGCGTTTCGGGCCGTTTCGAATCCACTGTCGGCGCCCACCGCACCGTCCTTTCCACCACCTCCTGCACCCGCGTGCTGACATCCGCCAGTCGGCCATCCGGCTGCCACCAGCAGTAGGGTTGCGAGCCCGCCGCCAAGGCTAGACTTATGCGCGGTGCCTGCCATCCGGGTGATCGTCCCATCCTGCAATCACAAGTTCAAGGACCTGCGCACCTCGCCGCCCGGCGCGAGGCCAGGTGCGATCCGGCAAAGAGGTGGGGGGCATCTGGCCTTTGGCGTGGGATCAGGGCGTGGCACAATACTTGGACACGAGTGCGACATGAACCTGAACGTGAACGACAGGGTTGGCTACCAGGGTGTCGACTACCGGGTCGACGAGGTGCTGGCATATGCCCTCGCCGACCGCACCTTGGTTCTCGTGCGACTCGCGGGCGGGGGCCAGGTTCGCTTTCTCGAGCCTGCGCAGAGCGACGCGCACGACCGGGTGCTGGTGCTATCCGAGATCGCCAACCTGGCCATCGCGACGCCGCCCCCGACCACCCTTTACCATGGCGGCGAAAGCTACCTGCTGCGGCTCTCGGGCACGGCCAGGGTGACGGCCGACCACGGCGAGCCGCGGCCCTGCACCTTGTGGCGTTACCGCGCCGCGGGCGACCAGTTTCTGCAAATCGAGCACTGGCCCGACCGCGTTCGCACGTTGGCAGGCGCATCCGTGCACCTGGGCATGCTAGAAATGCGCCCCGCGACCAGGAATTCATAAGGAGAAACGACATGTACAAAGTGGTGCTGCTTCGGCACGGCGAAAGTGAATGGAACCGCGAGAACCGCTTCACGGGTTGGACCGACGTCGACCTGTCCGAGAAGGGCCTCGGCGAGGCCAAGGCGGCGGGACAGCTGCTCAAGGCCGAGAAGTACGAGCTCGACATCGCCTACACCTCGGTGCTCAAGCGCGCCATCCGCACGCTGTGGCTGACCCTGGATGCCATGAACCTGATGTGGATCCCGGTCCATCGCAATTGGCGCCTCAACGAACGGCACTACGGCGGCCTGCAAGGCCTGAACAAGGCCGAGACCGCCGCCAAGTACGGCGAGAGCCAGGTCAAGATCTGGCGCCGCAGCTACGACATCCCGCCACCGCCTCTGGAGAAGACCGACGAGCGCTACCCCGGCCACGACCGGCGCTACGCCGACCTCAAGCCGTCCGAGCTGCCGCTGACCGAGTGCCTGAAGGACACCGTTGCCCGCTTCCTGCCCATGTGGCACGAGACCATCGCGCCCACCATCAAGAGCGGCAAGCGCGTGATCATCGCGGCCCACGGCAACAGCCTGCGCGCCCTGGTCATGTTCCTCGACAACATCCCTGAAAAGGAGATCGTCGAGCTGAACATCCCCACCGGCATCCCGCTGGTCTACGAGCTCGACGCCAGCCTCAAGCCCATCAAGCACTACTACCTCGGCGACCAGGCCGCCATCGCCGCCGCCATGAACGCGGTCGCCAACCAGGGCAAGGCCAAGTAGTCCATCCACGCTCTCGACCCCGCGGCCCTGGCGGCCTCCGCAGTCCCCAGGGCCCCTGACCGGTCCCCCACGGCGCGAAGCCTTATCGGTTTATTCGCCTGCCATCCTATTTTATTCCGACCGTTCTGATCTCCACTGCCACCCCGCGCTGGCCAGCCCCGCTGGCCAACACCCTGAAATCAGGAGAGCCCGTGGCCTGCCCTCCGCCACCAGAGCCCGAGAGCATCGAAAAAATATCGGATATCTTTCGGTGTAGAATAGGCGTTCGACGGACGAAAACCGATCGAAAGGAAAAATAGGGATGATCTCCCAACGTTCCCAGGCAGAAAGTCGCACCCTCGCTCCCTCTCTCGGCATCCTTCTGTGTGCACTCCTTGCCGCTTGCGGTCATAGAAGCCCGAAGGTTCCTCCTGACTCGGGCGAGCAGGAGGGCGGGGCGGAAGATGGCAATAGGGTAGAAAGTGACGCCTACTCGATCAAGAACCAGACAGGACCAGGATGGGACTGCTCAGCGGAAACCTGCATGCCAGTTTCGAGCGTGGACGGAGGATTGGATGCTCAGGGTGGGTTGCCTCTCTGTGGCGATGGAACCTTGTCAGGCGAAGAGGAATGTGATCTCGGACAGCTGAACGGCGTTAAGCTCAACGAGCAGTGCACGGCGCCGGACGACGTTTTCGGTCTGGTCTGTTGTACGACGGAATGCCGGATAGATCTCAACGGCCGGCTTCATTAGCCCGACAGGAGGTCTTGAAGGCGCGTTCCGACTGAACTCGCGCCGTCGAACATGCCGTTGCAGCAGACAATCCCGCCGCAGGGACATCGGTATAGAATCGAGACGCCGGCTCGGCGGCGGGCTTGCTGCTGAACGGCAAGGCGTTCGACAGTCACGCATCCGGGTGGGTAGAGGTCTGGCTTGGCTCCCGGCAGCTCTAGCAAACATCAGCGGCCGCCGGGTGTCTGCGTCGCTCTTACCTGGCGGATTCTCGCTTCCAGGTGGCTGATGTGCCAGTCGAGGTGGCGGTAATAGTCGTGCGCCAGGTACTCCAGGCTCAGTTCCTTGTCACCGACGATCCAGACGTTGCCAAGGCGCGCGGGATCCAAGTTGGAAACCAGGTGCAGCACAAAGGCGTTGTAGGACCGCAGGAGGTCGAGCATGGTCTTCCAAGCCAGGCCCTCGGGCTTTTCGATGGCGACCCAAGGCTCCGCCTCGTAGGGAGGGAAAACCAGACGCTGGGTGCGCTGCAGGTGCGTGAAGCGCTGGTGGTTGTTGCTGGCCGAATCAACGAGATGGCAGGCGATCTGCTTGATACTCCAGTCCTCGGCGGAAGGCTTGAGGTCGACCAGCGACTCGGGCACGGACTCGAACAGCGCCAGCAGGCGCGCAAGTGTGGCTTGAAAGCCAGCGATTGTAATTTCCATGACACGACCCTAGCCCATCAATCGGCGTTGTAGAAGGACCGATATCGCTGATTGTGGACGAACCGTGAGGAACGCTCGTCGAGGAGAGGTGTGCTGTCGAACAAGCCGTTGCAGCGGATGTGGTCGCCGCGGGGACATCGTGTAGAATCGCGGCGCCAGCTTGGCGGCGCCCACACCGCTGAACGGCAAGGAGTTCGGCAGACCAGCAGGTAGAAGGCTCAGACAGGAGGAACCATGGATACGAGTAAAGAGCAGAAGGTGCAGTCGCCTTGGCTACTCCGCGCAGTGTTGTGGCCGCCGGCCGTTGGCAGCTTTGTCTTGTACTGGCTGCACAAGGGGACAGTCGTGGTGCCACCGACCTCTGTCCTGGATGGAACCTTTTTATGGATGAGCGTTGGATTCTTCCTGCTGCCCTTTGTTCGCTCCGTGAAGATCGGAAAGTTGCTGGAACTCGAGCGTGAGGTTGAGAGGGCAAAAGAAACGGTCCGCGAAGTGCGGGATGACGTGCGCCAAGTGACAACCATGGTTGTTACAGGACTGTCCGCAACGTCAACGGCTCGGGCGACCGTCGTCGTTCAGCAGGGCGCGTGGGACCCCACGAAGGCGCCCCCAACGCCGCCACCCATGGGCGGTGCCGTGCCACCCGTCACAGCTCCGCCCGTGGCTGGTGCCAAGACCGCTTCAGGACTCCCATCCCAACCGGCCGCTGCTCCGCGCTCCGCTGCCGAGCTGAAGCTCCTAAATACCCTCTGGCACTTCCAGGTCGAACGATACCCAAACCTGAATTCGAGATGGACCTTTCGGGTCGATGGTCCGCCTGCTGAGGCAGTCTGTCTTCTCGGAAGCGGCTGCATCGCTGCTTCGCGATGGGCTGATCGCGCAATCCCCTGACGGCCAGGTGCTTCTTAGCGATGATGGACTGCGGTACTGCAAGGCCAACGCTCGGCACTTCCCTGCCGACACGTGGTTCTACCCGCAACCCTTGAATCGACCGAACGAGGAGCACTTGAGAGGCAAGATTGAAGAGTTGAAGTAGCGTGTCGGCTGCCGAACAAGGCGTTGCACCCGACGATCGGCCGCGGACGGCCGCTCGCGGGTGAACGCCAAGGCGTTGGGCGGACAACATCATCCGAAATGCCGAAGAGGCCTCCCGACCTACAATATCAAGCATCATGACCAAGCGAAAACCGAACGCCGGCACAGCGGATGAGCGTAAGCCCAGAATCCCCACGCTCGTCCTAAACCCTGACTCACTCAAAGAGGACACAACGCTGGTTCTTGGTGTCCCCGTCAATGGCGTAGTCCCGCTTCTGGATGGAAAGGGACGGCAGATTGCCGAGGGAATTCTGCAGAGTGGGGTTTCGTACTCGCGCAGCGACAACGGCCCGAAGTTTCTCAACCTCAGCGAGGCACGAAGCCAGATTGAGACTGATCCCGATCGTCGGCTCCTTGAATTCGATCACGTGTTTGCGGTCGACACGAACACCGATCCCGAAGCCGGGCGATCCGTAACTGTCGCTGCGCGGATTAGCAACCTAACTTTCGGGGAAGGGACCACTCGAACCTTCGCGATTGCCTTCCTGCCGGCGATAGTTTGGTGCTCGGCACGTCCGTCTCCGGAAAGGCATGGATGGCGCGCCGCGATCCAGATGATCACCACTTCTCCCGAGTTCGGGGGACGCGTGGCCGTATTTGTCGATTCGGATCTAGGCAAGCTTCCGGCCATCAACGCACGCAAGGAACCAATCATCGACGACTTCATCTTGCCGCCGACCTACCAGCTCCTCTATGCAGCCGCAGATCGTGGAACAACGGAATACGTCGGCAACTTCGCAATGGGTCGCTGTGACCGAGTCGCCGCAAGAATCGGGAAGCTGACCGCGAACCATTCGGACCCGCGGGGATGGTTCCATTTCATCCTTAGGTCTCGCGCGAAAATAACTGATCGCATTAGTCTGATTGCGGCGTGACTGTGTAGTTCCAGTCACCTCTGAAACGGGCGGGGCGAAGATTGACGGCTTCCATCTCCTCGTGTGCGACCTTGATTCCCTTTTTGTACGAGTTCCGGTCGGCGGCGGCGCGGATGTGGAGGCCCCGCTTTGTCGTTGTGGCTCCAATCAGATTGACGACGGTTTCGAGAGTCTCAAGCGGCCTCCCCCTCCAGTTCGCGGTGATGTGGCAGAACATCCGGTGTTCGATCTTGTTCCACTTGCTCGTCCCAGGCGGGTAGTGCGCTACTTGTATCCGCAATCCGCTCTCGTCCGCGAATTCCTGAAGTTCTGTCTTCCAAAGACGCACTCGTGCCCCGTTGCTGCCACCTCCGTCCGCAGTGATGAGCAGCTCCTCCGCTTCCGGATACACTGCCTTGCCCATCCTCTTCCACCAACGACGGATGGTTTCCACTGCAAACTCGGCGGTGTCGTGGTCAATCCCCACGCTCACCCAACCCTCGTTCCTTGCGAGGTCGTACACGCCATACGGAATCGCCTTGCCGAGTTCCTTGTCAATGAAGTCATGAACCCGGACGGGAACCGGCGAACCCTTCGGCTCCCATTCGCGGCCTCCGTTCTTGAAATCGCCCAGGTTCTCCTTCTTTTTGGTGTCGACAGAGATTACAGGCAGCCCCTTCGACTGGAACTCCTTCGCCCGGCGGTTGATGTACTCGAACTGGGCATCTCGGTCCGGATCCTGCTTGCCCTCTCTGGTCTTGTGGTTTGCTTGCAGACTGTAGTCCAGGTCCACCAGTAGCTCTCGCACCTTGGTTGCGCTGACCGGGTGCCCCTGTATTGTCAGTTCTTCAGCGAGGCGCCGCGTGCCTTTGCTTGTCCAACGAAGCGGCGATTCCGGATCTCCTCGTGTAGCGGGGTCGATCAGACGTTCAAGGGCTTTGACCAGTTCTGGGTCCTGATCCTCAATACGTTTGCGCCCAGCACCGGGGCGGCGCACCCTCTGTTCGCACGGTGCTTCCAAGGGCGGCGTCTCCCGCTGCACCTGCAAATCTCTTTTCCCTGCAACGATTCTCTTGTGGCGCAGGCCGGTCGCGCGAGTGACGATGGTGACGCCGCCGCGACCCAGTGATTCTGCTTCCGCTGCGGCCCACAGTCGAATCTGGCGCTCATTCAAAATGGGCGTCAGATCACAAAAGAGCTTCCGAACCCGTTCCACTTCGTCCATATTGCGACACTCTTCCCTTTGAGTGCACAGTATACGCAATCTTCCCTATATGCGCTCTTTTATTTACGCGCGAGACCTTACCGACGAACTGGTAGATGATTGACGGCCGGCCGCCCAACAAGGCGTTGAACCCGACGGTCGGCCGCAGACGGCCGCCCGCGGGTTAACGCCAGCGCGTTGGGCAGACCGCCGCGCCAGCGCATCTTGACTTGGTGGCGCAAACAGAGCAATTCCGCTAATGTGTAGGAGCGAACAGCAGCTAGAACAGGAGAACGATGGGCGACATCAACATCGGCGAAGAAGTGCGAAAGGCATTTGAAGAAGCCATGCGCGAGCGCGGCCATGCGAACATCCTCCTTGCTGGGCGGACAGGTGTGGGTAAGAGCACACTCGTCAACAGTGTGTTCCAGGGAGAATTCGCCACAACTGGGCAGGGTCGTCCGGTGACGACTGGGACGAGGGAAATCAACAAGCCCGGGACACCTCTTACCATCTTCGATACTCGTGGGCTGGAGATGGCCGAGTTCGCCGCGACTATCGCCAACCTAAAGTCCTTCCTTGCCGAGCGTCGTGCGGAACACGATCCGCGCCGACACATTCACGTTGCCTGGGTCTGCATCGCCGAGGATCTCCGCCGAGTGGAGAATGCCGAGTCAGCCTTGGTTGAAATGCTGGCAGACTTCATGCCAGTGCTGGGGGTGATCACCAAGGCTCGGGCCGACAACGGCTTTCGCGCTGAGGTTCAGCGCCTTCTTCCGCGCACCACAAATACGCTTCGTGTTCGCTCCATCGCAGAACAGCTTGACGATGGTCACAGCCTTCCGCCGATGGGTCTAGTTGAACTCGTCCGCGCCACGGTGGACCTAATCCCGGAGGGACAAAGGCGGGCCTTCGTTGCCGCTCAGAAGGCTGATCTAGCGCTCAAGCGCAAGAAGTCTCAATTCATTGTGGCCGGAGCTGTGGTAGCAGCAACTGGCGTGGCCTTTATCCCGCTGCCGTTCGCCGACGCGCTCGCGCTTGTCCCGATTCAGATTGGTATGCTCGCCGGGATAACTGCCACCTACGGCCTCGATTTTTCCGACGGATTTCTGAGTACCTTACTTGGCGCCACTGTGGGCAGCGGTGCCGCAACACTTGGTGGAAGAGCTATCGTCGCCGGCCTGCTCAAGCTGATCCCGGGGGCCGGCACCGCGTTGGGCGGTGTGATAAGCGCGGCGACTGCTTCTGCATTGACGACGGCTCTCGGGGAAGCTTACATCGCGGCTTTGGACCTTCTGTTCGCAAAACATGGGGGTGAGCAGCCGAGTGCAGATGAAGTATTGGCTGCCGTGAAGACTCACTTCCACAAATAGGCTGCCCAACAAGCCGTTGCAGCTGACGGTCGGCCGCAGACGGCCGCCCGCAGCTGAACGGCAAGGCGTTGGACATGCAGGACCGCTTGAGGCGGGCGAAGGAGTTCTGGCGGCCACGAAACGGCAGCTCTTGGTCGGCGATGCGATGTTACTGGCGACGATGTCGATGACTGCGGCGACCGGCTTGATCACGACCGTCGCGGTGGTGCATGCAGTTGCCGCGAACACGGCCAGCTCGGCCTCGGCGCCGGCATCTCTTCTCGGGCGGCTGATCTCGGGAACACGCTCAGCGAGACGGCAGCGACCCGTCCTCGCACGCAGTCAGCGCCGCGATCCCGACCTCACGACAAACACCATCGGAGTCTTCCGAAAATCGCGAGGACGCAAGACTCAGCCTGGGCCTCGAAGGGCCGCGAAGGCCAGGTGCGCGGTCCCGATGTCCAACATGCCGTTGCAGCGGACGAGGGCCTGTCAACTCTCGGTCGATGTCCTACGAGCCGGGGCCGCGCGGCTCATCCGATGATCGGAAGGCCGCCGCGCGGCCCCGGCAGTGCTACTATCGACCTTCACCTACGGCCCTCGCCGCTGAACGGCAAACCGTTCGACGGACAATCCTCGATGTATTTGCGTTCGAAAAAGTGAGATGATGCTGTCTGTGCCCCATACTGGCAGTACGCTTTGCTCGCTGGGCGCAGCGCTGACAGTTCTGGTCGCGGGCAAACTGACTTTGGCAGGAGACGGTGGAGCAGAGCGAATGAACTCAACCCGAATCGCCGCCAGTTCGACGGACACCACCGGTGACCATTTCCCGGAATATAGGTTTCCCTTCGGAGCGCATGTTCTTCGGCGGCCGCCATCTGTATCCACGCCTCGTTTGCTCTTCGTGCTAGGTGCCTACCCAAGTGCCGTTCACGTTCAATGGACGCCGCCGAGGCCAGGCAAGACCGTGCGCGCGCTCCCCGTGGACAATGAACCTGAGCCCTTTTGGGAGGGATCGGACGAAGTAGCAGTAGTCGCTGAGTGGAAGCGCAAGGTCAGGTTCGATGAGAACCAATGGGGCAGGGTCGAGCCAACCGGCAAACTGAACGGCTCCTCGGGAGTCGAGCTAGCACACGATTTCCTAGCACCGCTGGGGGTTGTCCGCAGCGATGTCTGGATCACCGATGTGCTGGACACCTACCGTGCCAGCGAGGGTGCTGAAGAACGTATCGCAGATACCTACGCTCACTTTGCTACAGCCGCGAAGGCGCCGCCAGCAGCCCTTGCCCACCACCCTTCTGAGGATGCGATCGTGCAAGAAGGTCTGGAACAACCGCAGCGCCGTCGGTTGATGGCTGAGCTCGAGAAGGCTCAGCCCAAGGTCATCGTAACCTTGGGGAATGCCGCCCTTCGTGTGCTGCGTACGCTTCTGGCGAAGGACGGCGGCTCGGTTGCACCTACCGCCCTGTCAGCGGGTCACGATTATGGAAAGGCCGTGAGCCTACGTCTCGGCGGTCGTTCTGTCGTGTGGCTCCCTCTTGCTCATCCTGCCGCGGTCAGGACCATCCCATCCTTCGGAACCGCGCATCGGGCCTGGATTGCCAGAGTTCGTGCCGACCCGGAGTTCCTGCAGAACATCAGGCATTAGAAGGAGCGGCAATATGGAAACAACCTTATCGACTGCGGCCGGGTTCTTCCTGGCATTCTTCACGGCCGCCGTCACGCCTGAGCCATCAACCGGCCGCCCACAAGACTTCGCGTCCGAGATGGCGAAGTTCAGGGACAGCTACAATGCAGCGCCAAATGAAATCAAGAAGTCCCAAGTGTTCAATGAGGCGCGTGCATTCGAAGACCGCTTCTTCGCCGATTTGCAACATCGTGTGACGAACTGGGAGGGCTGGGTCGATAGACTGGAGACCAACCACGGTGGAACGAAACTGAAGCTGCGCGTGGCAATCGGCCGGGGCGCTGGCAAGATCACGTTCGAACAGGGCTATGGGCTATTCGACAAGATCAAGTCCGGTAGTGAAGTCTACCAAGCCGCAAGCAGCCTCCAGGAAGGCGGCTGTGTCCTCTTTTCCGGAAAGGTTAATGGGCGGGAACGAAGCCTCACGGAGAAGGGCGCCATTACCGCGCCTGTGTACGAGATCGTCTTCTCCTCGGTGAAGGCATGCACGGCTACGGCCCACATCGAAGAGCCTTCTGTGCCTGTGTCGCCAGCGGTTCAAGCCGCATTCGACCCAATCGGTACACAGAAGCGCTGGGCGAAAACGTTGGTGACCCTCAAGGAAGCGTCGCTCAAGAACAAGACGGCTAGCCTCGGTTTGCTGGTACAGAATCAGGCCGAAAAGGAGGAGACGATTTCGTCGCTCGCATTCTTCGAGGCGCTTTCCGAGGAAGGCGACCAGGGCGAGCTGGATTTGATGAAGTCGAAGTGCGACGGCACGCTACCGCCCAATGGCGTCTTCAAATGCAAGTTGACCTACAGCTTTGAAAAATCTCCGAAGCAAATTACCCTTCGGGTTGGCGCCGGTATCCTTGCCAAGGCGGTGTACTTTAAGGTCCAACTGGTGAAGTAGACCTGGGTATGGGATTTGGCACTACTGATTCAAAAACGACTGCCTCCGTCGGTGATCGGGGATGGTGGCATAGGGGACATCGCGGAGGCCACGTCGTCAGCACACTGCCCCGGGGCGATCGGATCCCCGGATCTCGATGCCATCTTTCGGAAGTGTGCCGCCGAACAAGCCGTTGCAGCTGACAATCCCGCCGCAGAGACATCGTGTAGAATCGAGGCGCCGACTCGGCGGCGGGCTTGCAGCTGAACGGCAAAGCGTTCGGCGGACGAACCATTGATGCCATCTACTTCCGCGATAATGAATCGGGCCCTTCGAGCCCACGTCCTTCCGGTTCTTCGAAATGCCGACTTCATGCAAATGGATGCGCGGAACGCATGGCGATGGCAGGAAAAGACGATCTGGGTCTTCAACATTCGTGCGGTTGGAAACTACTTCTCGTCTGTGACTGGATGGCCACCAGGCTCCGTTGGCGTATGGCTCGGTGTCTACTACCCCTTCTTTCCCAGGGAGCCACACATAAAGGCAGACAAGCATGGCCGACTTCTCCCGGCCGAGCATATGTGCCACACGCGAACGCACCTGGATTGCACCCTGGACCAGAGTGCCCGTGTGGCGTCGCTCCTCAACCCGGCCGAGCGCCGTCGCACCGATATCTGGTGGATCGATCCACAAGGTGAAAGCTCTGTGTCGGCCTCGACCAACATTGCGGCCGCCCTGGCGGAGGAAGGCTTGCCTTGGCTTCGAGATAACTCTGACTTGTCGAGAACGCTGAAGGAAGTGGAGGCTGAGAGGGACTGCTTCACAAAATTCGATACCGCGGCTTTGCTCGCCCGCGAGATAGGAGACGCTGACAAGATGCGCGTCTATGCAAGGCTGGCTCTTGCGGAGGGGCGACGGATCAAGCGGATCGTGGACGAGAGTCGCTACGATGTTTGCGAGTAAGCGCCGCCGAACAAGCCGTTGCAGCGGATGTGGTCGCCGCAGGGACATCGGTGTAGAATCGTGGCGTCGGCTTGGCGGCGCCCACACCGCTGAACGGCAAGGCGTTCGACCGATCCATGGTCAGCTCGGGGCCGTTGCAGCGGACGAGGGCCTGTCAACTCTCGGTCGACGGTCAACGAGCCGGGGCCGCGCGGCTCGACAAATGATCGAACGCCGCCGCGCTGCCCCGGCAGTGCTACTATCGACCTTCACCTACGGCCCTCGCCGCTGAACGGCAAAGCGTTGGACGGACATGCTCATGAGGTTGAATTTCTTTGGAGTTCCGCTGCTGGCATTACTGCTTTTGGGGTGCGGTGGCAGTCGAGCAGCGAGTCTACCGAATGGCCAAGGGCCGATGGCTACCAGCGATCGGGGCCGAACGATCGAGTGGCTGCGAAGCGAGAGGGAACACCTTCGTCGGCTCCCGGAAGACGAGTCGTACCGGCCCGAGGATTGGAGGAAGCACGAACTCTCCAGCTTGGTCGGGATGACCAAGAGCAGCCTTGTAGAGGCGTTGGGCCCACCCGACGTTTGCCCACGAAGAGATGGCAGGGCCTGTCTGGTTCCGGGCCGAGTTATTGCCTACGCCCTCTTCTATCTTTCCCCGAGCAGTATCGGTGGTGGCCCCAACTTGATCATTCGTCTGGATGAAGACGACGTATGTACAGATGCCCACTGGCTCGCCACGAAGTAGGATGCCGTCCAACATGGCGTTGCACCCGACGATCGGCCGCGGACGGCCGCTCGCGGGTGAACGCCAAGGCGTTCGACGGACAAGGACCACCATCATGAAGACACTATCCGACAAAGACCAGAAGAAGAAAGCCGAGGTGCTAGCGTTCTTGCACGAGCAGGTGTTCGATCCGATCCTTTCCTCGTCGAGAGCGTCGAAAGCTCTCAAGCAGGGCGTTCGGTACATGATCATGCGACTCGAAGAGCGAGATCCCGCTGGCATCGTGAGCTACTACTGGTCCGCGATCGTAGGGACTGATCGTAGTGTAGAGTTTGCCCGCCAGATGCGCTCTGAAGGATTTACGAGGTTCGAGGACACCATCCCCGACTTTCGTGAGCGTTTCAATGACCGATGGATTGCTTCGTAGGCGTTGCCGCCGAGCCAGGTGTTGGACGGCGCTTGCGCGCCGCAGGTCAACGCCATAACGTTGACGGACGAAAGGAAAGCCATGGGACTCAACGTTGCGAGAGGCAAGGCGAGGAGAGACGAGCTGGTGACGCTCGTGTCCGCCCGTCTTGGCGAGAAGTCCTTCGTGTCGGCCCTGGGTTCACCAGCCCACGACCTAGCGTCGCATCTGATTGACGAATGCTGCCAGGTGACGCCGCCGGAGTTTCTCCGGATCTTTGTGACAGATTCTGTCTCGATGACTCCCGGCGGAGGCAGCGGCGCGCAGTCGCGGAAGCTTGGCAATATCGCCGTGAGTCCGCGCAAGCTATTGATGACGTTGCCTGCCATGATCTCCTCGCTTTGGTTGCAGGATCATCCATGGGCCGCGGCGTCCATAGCGCTGAGTCTACTGGGGGCGATCTTGTCGAAGATGGAATTGCAGATTCAATATCGCGAGGCGACGGTCCTATGGGCAATTTGGTTGAATCGCGATGCGAACGATCGAATTTCGAAAGAGGCGCTACTCGCCGTCGTGAACGACGAGCGGCTTGAGTACGGCCGCGGAGCTCTTTCCGCAAACGAATTCGGGGATGCGATTGCCTTGCTTCTCAAGCTGGGTTGCATTCGAGACGAGGAGTCAAGTTGGCGTCTATGCGAATCGGTCCAAGTGGAGTTCGCGTAGCGTCGTCGAACATGGCGTTCGACCGACACAGCGGGTCCCCATGACCGACGACCCAAAGATAGAAGAACAGGCGCCTCAAATTGATGTTGCGGCGCTCATCGGCAAATGGGCCGACTGGATTAGGGAAAACCAGCCGGCCATCAAACGCTTTGGTCAGGTTGTTTCGGCGTTCCTCGCGAAGCTACCCGAATGGTCGGCGAATCTTGAGGCGAATACCCTTCTGCTTCAGCGGGGCATGGAGTCCATGAGGGAGGGAGGCTACGGAGGTGTCCTACATATCCTCTCTGCGAGCGATGTCCTGGAAATGAGCGCCAGCGAGCCAGGCGAGTTGGAGTCCCGCCTGTTTACCGAAAGCTCGAAGGACGAGTTCAAATCCGAAATGCTGAGTTTGTACAAGGAGCTTGGCCTTCCGTCAGAACGCGCCATCCTGCTCCAAGAGGCACTAGAACTCCATCGGGACTGCCGCTTCGCCGGCGCGATAACCCTTCTCTATTCGCAGCTTGAGGGAATACTGACGGACTCACTTCTTCGGCTCGGCCACGCCAGAATGGTCGAGCACTCAGTTCGCTCAGAAGCCGGCAAGCGCTTACCTGGCCTTGAAGCCAAGTTGGAGATTGCGAGAGAGAAACTGGCTGACTCCAGCGACATCTTCGCTGAACTCATGACAGCCGTGCTGGCGCGTTCCAATCCTCAAAGCACGATATCCAAGTCGCGGAACTCCGTCCTGCATGGGAGCGACATCCAATTCGCTGTGCGACCACGATCGACCCAATTAGTCTTCTGGATGTATGCGCTTCTCGTTCAGCTTAAAGGTGTCTTGTCATGATATCGTCCATTTCCGATAGTGCCATCGAACCCATAAAGCCGTTGCAGACAATCCCGCCGCAGGGATATCGTGTAGAATCGATGTGCTGGCTCGGCGGCGGTCTTGCAGCTGAACGGCAAGGCGTTCGAAGGACTCGACGAACATGCGGAAATTGGTGACACCAACCATCTTGTTCCTGACCATGCTCTCTCCGGTCTCGTCGGCCGGCGAAAGAAAGAGCATGCCGTTCACCCGAGTAGAGATCTGCGAACTGGTCGAGGCTGCCATGGCTACGCCATTCGGCTCTGAGTCAGAAGGGCTGGCCGAATATTCCTGTGTGCAGAGGAATACAACGGAGGGGGAACACCTGCTGATTGATGTTTCCATCGTATCCGTCGACGGCAAAGAGACCAAGCCCCTCCTTCAGGGGGAAACCTGCGGGCGTTATCAGCAGTTCCGCCGCAAGAAGGGCGAAGCGGTCCTCTTCGTCGGGATCGGTCTGACCCGATTTGCTCCGGACAAAGTTTGGTTTTCGGCAGGGCTGGGCGGAATTCAGTTCGATGCTCGTGGGAAGGAGGACGGGACGATCGGAGTTGGATGTGGCGCAGGCAATGAAGGTGTCATCGAGAAGAAGTTCGGTCGGTGGTCGGAGAGCCGTCGAACATGCCGATGAAGCTGACGCGTTCGCCGCAGGGACATCGTGTAGAATCGAGACGCCGACTCGGCGGCGACCGCGCAGCTTATCGGCAAGGCGTTAGCCAGACTTGGAACATCTTGGTTTCGATCGGTGTGGAGACCGAACTCGCTTTTTACCAGGACCGAGAGTCGACGCCTTCGCTTCCGCCTGCGGAAGTGCGGGCGTCGCGAAGTCGTCGTTCGAACCGGGCACCAGTACGGTCACCGAGGACACGGCGCGGCGCCGTGGGTGCCCGAGAGCGTGGTTTAGCTCGGTTTACAAGACGCATCCCAACGCAGTAGGCCGGTGCCATGGAAGGGCCGAGTTTCTTCGACACACGCTTCGGCAGATGGATTCCAGCTCTCCTTACGCTGGCCATCCCAGCATCAATGCTCTGGGTTGGTGCCAAATGGAGTTCAATCGTCGAGTGGTGGAAAGCTCCATGGATCGGTACTTTCGTCATCGCAATCACATTGGTGGCAGCGGGCGTGGCATTGATGGCGAGGAAACTTTTCCCATGGGAAAAGGCGATTTATTTCGTCCTGCTCGGGGGACTTTCGCTCTTGGAATTCCGTTCTCTGAAAATTAGCGATGACAGGTCAAAGAATGCGCAGAAGGAGTTGAACAATTCGTTTTCGGCGCTTTTGGAACGTGCCAAGGACGCAATCTCAAATATGACAGGTGGTGATAGTTGGCCACATTTGGAAGTCATGACAGGAGATGTGGACGGTCATTTTGGGGGGTTCGCGCTACAATTGGTCGTCGAGGGATGTTGCTCATTGAGGCACGTCAAGGTCAGAGTAATAGATCAAGAGCGGTATCAAAACGTATCTCGTTCTCGCAATATTACCCTCGGGGACATTTGGGGGGGCGACGTCGCCCCGATGGTGGATTTGGGCGACATGTCCAAGGGACTAAACGTCATCGAAAAACCCATAGGAATAGACTTGCAATCCTCAACAAGGAGATTCTATGTCATTGAAATTAGCGCTCTAAATGGTACATGGAGAGAATATCTCGCAACTGAGCTAGTGCCAGACCATCTTGGTATCTCCGAGAAGGTTGTAGTGTTTGACTGCCGCTACAAAGGCTGCGAAGGGGAAGTAAAGAGGCTCTCCTGACATCTTCATGGAAGCGCGGGCACCTTGAAGACGGGATGAAGGACAACGCCTGAGCAGCAGAGGAAGATGAAGCCAATGAGGGCTTGAGCGTTGTGGAAGCCATAGGCCCTGCGGGTGATGACCCTGATCTTGCCATTAAGGCCCTCGGTTCTTCCGTTATTGAGCCCTGTGGCGACAATGGCCACGATGCCGTCCAGGTATTTCTTGATGGTCGCGGCGACCTTCTTGAAGGAAGGTAGTCTGGATCGCCTGGCCCAACTGATCCATTCTTCGAGCTTCTGTTTGACGACGTTGACCTGGCGACGACCGAGGATGTCGCAGATGGCGATCTTGAGCAGGTAGCCGCGATAGAGTCGGGCATTGGTCTTCGGGAGGGTCGACAGCCTCTCAGACTCGGCCCTGGATAGGTTCCACGGATTCTTGAGCAGAAGGTACTTGGTCTTCTTCAGTTGCCCGCGTTCGTCGGTGTCCTCCAGGAGTCGGACCTCCGCACGCCGGAGCTCGTCGAGTGCTTCCTGCACGAGTCTCTGAACGTGGAAGCGGTCGAAGACGATTTGCGCTTGTGGCGCTCGCGAGGTGACCGCGTCGATGTAGGCCGCGGACATGTCGATGGTGACGGTCTTGAGCTTGCTAGTTCGTTCCGGGCCGAGAGCGTCGAAGAAGCAGCCGAGCGTCGCAGCGTTCTTGCCCTCGTGTGCCCAGACGACCCGCTGCGAGACGTGGTCGACAACGACGGTGACGTACTCATGGTGCCGCCGGTACGACAACTCGTCGACGCCGATGTGTTCGAGGTCCTCGAGGAGAAGGCTAGGATCTCGGTGCCGCGGCACCACCCGCTGGATGATGGCGCCGACGGTGCGCCACGCGATGCGCATGGTTTCGGCCACCATCGTCTGGCTTGCTTGTTGGGCCAGATAGGCCACGTGGTCCTCGAAGTCACGCGTGAAGCCGACCTTCGGCTCGGCCCAAGGGACCATCTCGATGACCACGCCGCACCGAGGACAGTCAACCCTGCGCAGGGTGTAGCGCAGAAGAACCTCCATCCCGCACGCGTCCAGATGCCGCCAGTTCCGAGCCCGAGCATCGAACACGTCATGGACCCGACATCCGCAGCCTGAGCAGTAGGGAACGGTCGTCGTTGGCGCCACGTGCACCAATATGCCAAGCAGATCGAATTCGACCGCCAGGACACGGGTATGTGGAAATTGGAGTAGGTTTCGGAATAGGGTGGTTGCGCGCATGGGCTCCTGGGCTTGTGGGTTCCAGACAAGCCACACGATACCCCAGGTGCCCGTGCGCACTTCGTCTCCACCTCACCCGGAACTCATGCCGCCCACATCTCCGTCGGCGACGTGCGTCGCACCTACGAGATCTCCCTTTACGAAGATGTCAGGAGAGCCAGTAAAGAGGACTACTCCAGGGTTCGAAGCTGGTTGGGCCCTCCTCCGCAGTGCTGGCACGTCCCCTTGATCGGGTCTTTCCTGCATGCAAATCGTCAGCCCAACCCTGACCATACGCGCCACCCGAAAAGGCCATCATTGGACGGATCGGAATGCGCCTCGCTGTCGTGTGATCTCAGTGGAAAGGCTGGCTAACATGCCGTTGCAGCGCTGACAATCGCGCCGCAGGGACATCGGTATAGAATCGAGACGCCGGCTCGGCGGCGGGCTCGCCGCTGAACGGCAAAGCGTTCGGCGGACACGCGCGTGGTGACGAGGCCTACAAGCGGCTGTTCAAAGGCCGCTTCGGGGGTATACTTTCTCCATGGCATCGGCACCGATCACTGCCCCTCCCGGATTCGACGAGCTTTCCGTCGAGGAGAAGCTCGACTACCTTGAGGCTCTTTGGGCTCGCGTCGTGTCGAAGCCCGAGCAAATTCCGGGGCCGGACTGGCACCGAAGATCCTGGCAGAACGCCTTGCATCGTATCGCGCGGGCAAGGGTAGCTCTCGCCCGTGGAACGAGTTCCGCGATGAGATGCGGTCACTGCTGCGTGCTCCAACCAGATGAAGCCCATCGAGATTCGGGCGGAAGCCGAACTCGATATCATCGAGGCCGCGCTCTGGTACGAGAACGAGCGCGAAGGGTTCGGCGCGGAGTTTTCACTTGAGGTCGAGAGGGCGGTGGCTTGAGTTGCTGAGAATCCGCTCATGTTTCAGGAGAGAGAAGTCGGGATGCGAATGGCAAAGGTCGGGCGCTTCCCCTACGGTTTGTACTTCGTCGATGAATTCGACAAGATCGTACTCTTCGGCGTCGTCCATCTTCATCGCGATCCCGAGGTTTGGAAGCATCGGCGGTAATGTGCCGCCGAACAAGCCGTTGCAGTCTGGCGACCCCGCCGCAGGGGCATTGGTGTAACATCAACGGACCGTTCGGGCGGCGGGCTTGCAGGCTGAACGGCAAGGCGTTCGCCGAATCCGCCGGAAATTTCGGGCAAGGAATGATCCGTGAAGAACTGGAGATGTGCAAAAGCCACATGGCAAGCCACGACGGTCAAGGTCTCGCATTCACGTTTGAGGATCCCTCCGACCTCGATTTTCTTCAGGCGCTTGGCCTGAGCGGACAAACCCTGGACGTTACGTCTTGAACGGGGTCCGCTGCCGAACAAGCCGATGAAGAATCTCACAGCGAAGCGGAAGCACAAGTGAACCCCGACCCCCAACCTGGTAACGAGAGGCCGTTGCGCAAATCAGCACTCTTCGTAGTCGCCGTAGTCGCTGAGGAGATTGTAGGGACTGCGCTGATCTCTCTCGGCTGTGCCTTCATCAAGTCCGAACAGGTTGCTGCCGTCGTCCTCACCATAATCGTGGGCAGCGGTCTGCTCGGGCTCGGCATCGTCTCCGGATGGAAGAATCGTCGAGATAGTCGGGAGTGACCGCTGCCGAACAAGCCGTTGCCGCGGATCTGGTCGCCGCAGAGGCATGGGCGTAGAATCGCAGCGCTGGCTTGGCGGCTCGCAGACCGCTGAACGGCAAATCGTTCGACGGACCCAAGAACTTTCGCACACAAGGACTTTCGCACCCTTGACAAGTATATACGCACATATATACTTGCAGTATGGCTGAGCGTGCAAAGATCTTTCAGAATGGCGGCAGTCAAGCCGTACGACTGCCGAAGTCATGTCGGTTCGAAGGCCAGGACGAGTTGGTTGTCCGAAGAGTTGGAAGGAAGGTGATCCTCGAGCCTGCGGACGATTGGTCGCCGGAATTCCTGGCCTGCCTCGGCGCTTGGAAGGACGATATTCCCCGGCCTCAAGCGCGTTCGATCGCTACCCGCAAGAATCCTCTCGAGGGGCGATGAAGTACCTCCTCGATACGGACACAGTTAGCTACGCTTTGCGCGGCCAGGGCCAAGTCGCGGGACGCATCACTGCCCACAAACCGTCGGACCTGTGCATCAGCGCCATCACCCTCGCCGAGTTGCGATTTGGCGCCGACCGCAAAGGCTCGCGCAGACTGCATGGTCTCATCGATACCTTCGCGGCCGCTGTCGATGTCGTCGACTTCGGAGGGGATGCCGCCCTTGAGTTCGGGCGAATCGGGACCATTCTCGCCGAGCGTGGTACGCCTATCGGAGACTTCGATGTTCTGATCGCGGCACATGCCGCTTCCCTCCGCTGCACGTTGGTGACGAACAACGTCCGGCATTTCTCGAAGGTGCCGGGCCTCGCCCTGGAGAATTGGAAGTCGGAACCCGGAAGGGCCGTCGAATCAGGCGGTCGAGTAGCCAGGGGAGGTTGCCCTCCCCCAGCTCTCACAGAACTTGTGGGCCTTACATCCGGCTCTTCGGGACGCTGGCGTCCGGGACAAGCCCGTAGTCCAGCGCCGGCGTTTCCGCCCGCAGCTATCCCAGGTCCAGACAGGGCTGGGCCGGAACGACGAGCCGATGCATGTCGCGGTAGTACTGCTCCAAGGACAGCAAGCCGCACCCCGTGAAGTATGCTCGGTCGAGCGTCCCATCCGGATGAGCCGACGAGCAATGAAGCGCTTGCGCTTCCACTGTTTGAGCACCAGAGCGCGCAGTCGCCGACTGATGTGCGCATCGAATCCGTGTGGCGTTCGCACGATGGCTTCCGTGCAGCCCCGCCCGAACCACCTCGACGTGTCCGTCCTTCGCCTCTCGGCGCAGGCTGAACCCTACGAAATGGGGTTCTTCGGGTCCGGCGACATGGCTTGTGGCATGTTATACTGCATGTCGTGTCGAAGGCCTCAGCAGCTAGAAAGACCGTTCAGCGTTACCGCGAGCGGATGAGAGACTCGGGCCTGCGTTTGGTGCAGGTTTGGCTGCCCGACACGCGTGCTCGGGGCTTCGCTGACGAGTGCCGTCGTCAGAGCCTCGCGGCGAAGAAGAATGTTCGATCTGAACGTGACGCGATGGAGTGGGTGGAGGCCCTTGGCGACACTGAAGGCTGGACATCGTGAGGCGAGGAGATGTCGTCATCATCGCTATGCAGGGCGACTACGGCAAGCCTCGGCCAGCCCTCGTGATTCAATCAGACCTATTCAACGACACCCATTCCAGCGTTGCGGTGGCTCCTGTGACCAGCACCATCGTCGACGCCCCGTTGTTTCGATTAACAATTGATCCAACAAAGTCAAACGGGCTGCGTTCCGTCTCGCAGATCATGGTCGACAAAGTCACTGCCGTCCGGCGTGACAAGATCGGGAAGGCCGTCGGTCGTTTGGATAACGGAACCATGGTGCGAGTCAACCGGGCCATAGCTCTGTGGTTTGGGCTCGCGGCGTAGTGCATTCTCCAACCAGATGAAGCCCATCGATACGTTTTCTGTACTTCCTCGCGACCTTGCAGTGGATCTTCACGCTGCTGACCAGCCACGTCTGGCTGAGCTGTGTCGGGAATGCACGGACTTCTTCGAGTTGGTCGAGGGTCAGCCGGGCGGAACGACGACGGCGGACGAGATACTGGGTCCGCTCCCCTCCCATGTTGCCACCGGGACCAAGCGAGTCGTCGGGGTTGAGCGCGAGCAGCGTCTGGTCGGCGTAGTCGAGATCCTTGAAGGATTTCCCGGACCAAACGAGTGGCAGATCGGTCTTCTTCTGATATCGCCTCGCGTTCGCGGCACAGGGCTGGGAACGGACACTTGGCTTGGAGCTGGCAGCTGGATCTCTCGGCAGGGAGGTAAGCTTGTTCGCCTGGTGGTCCAGAAGCAAAACCCTGCCGCCCGACGATTCTGGGAGAAGCACGGATTCAATGTTGAAAAGGAGACCGTGCTGACGGTAGGAAAACTATCGAGCTCGGTGTGGGTAATGCTGCTTCACCTTGCCGAGGCTGCCCAACAAGGCGTTGCACCCAACGATCGGTCCCCTGCGCCCGATCGCGGGTGAACCGGTGCAGTAGGTGAGCCACCGAACAAGCCGATGAAGACGAAGGCCGTCAGCTCTCGGTCGAAGGCGTTGGACGACGAGCAGCCGGTCGGCAGACCTCGTTCACCTTTTCTTGCTGCGCAAGCTCTCGCGGGAGACGGGGTGAAGGGTCTGACCAGACGCGCACATGGCGACGAATCGTTCGATGCGGCGCGCGCGGGTTTCGGGTTTCTTCGCCGTCTGCACGCGCCAGAGGATCGCATAGCGATTGGCGCGGTCGAGCGCATCGAAGAAGGTCCGCGCCCGTGGGTTGCGCGCCAGAGCGCTGGCAAGGTCCGAGGGGACCTGGGCTGCACGAGCGCTGTCATAGGCGCGCGCCCAGCGGCCGTCGGCGCGCGCACGCTCTACCTCGACGAGCCCCGGAGGCTTCATCACACCCGACGCAATCAGCGCCTCGGCTCGCGCGCGGTTGATCTTCGACCACGGGCTTTTCGCGACGCGGGGAGAAAATCGCTGAAGCCAGGCCGAGGCGTCCAGCGCGCGTTTCTGGCTATCGATCCAGCCCCACGCAAGTGCTGTGTCGAGAGCGCGGGCGTAGGTCAGATCGCTCCCTTTCCGTTTCGGGATGCGCAGCAACACGGCTCCCGAGCGATCGTGGTTGCTCGCGAGCCAAGCATCCCATTCCGCGGCTTCAGAGAACCTGAGAATCAGCTCCGTTGTCGCAGCCATGAGCGGCACCTGCCGAAAGAGTGTACCTCAGGTAGTCAAGCAGCGAAGATCCTCGTCGTAGCCGTGGCAGCAGGTCCGGCTGACCTCCCCTTCTTCGCCTGCAGCGGGTGCTACGCCGCCGCGCCGGGCTTCTCGTGGCCCATTTCCAACTTGAGGGCTTTCAGGGACAGGTGGATGTCCACGATGAAGGTCACGATGGATCCGATGAGCGTGAGCAGGCAGGCTATGAAGAACAGGCTGACCAGGAGGCCGAGAATGACGGCCGATTCCCATTTCATCAGCGCGGTGAAGAAGAGCGTAACGATGAGCAGGGCCGCGAACAGCACGCTGGTGGCGCCGAGAATGATGGAGATCTGGATGAGGCGCGCTCTGCGATAGAGAATCTCGACTTGGCTTCGCAGGTGTCGTCGGTCGGGCTCGCCTACCTCGCGCATCTCGTGGATGAGCTGGCGCGAACGATCCACCGCGCGTCCGAATCGGTTGGTGAGCGAGAGCAGCAAGAGCCCGACGCCGGAGATCAAGATCACCGGTCCGACCGCCACCTGCAGCAGCGGAATCAATTCCTTCAAGCCTGTCCCTAGCATCGGCAATGCCTGTCGAAGGTCTCACAACTCGTCCGCGATCCGCGCGGGAATGGGCCCACCTGATTGTCGAAGTCCATGCGCGGAAGCTACCATGGCCTTCTCGTCCAAGCGCCTACTGGCAAAGGGCCACGCCCGCGCCGATGATGGTCCGGTCGAGGCCGCCCACCAGGGTGACCTGCGTGTCGCCCTTGTGGTAGTGGAAGACATTGGCGTTGCCGAGGATGTTGGAGCCATCGCCAAGGAACAGATAGAAGTCCCCCTGCCAGTTGACCAGGGCGAAGGACGGGTGGCTATAGCCTGCGGGAACGTCGGTCACGTCGATGGCCATGGCGGTGCTGGGGTCGATGGTGAGGAGCTGGGAGGTCACGGTACCGGGGGAAAAGGCGTACAGCTCGCCATTCGGACCGGCGGTCAGCTCGATGGCGGGCAGAGCGGGCATTATGGGACCAACGGTCGTCAGCCAGAAATTCGACAAGTCGATGTGGGAAAGGTTGTTGGCCTGACCGCTGCTCGTGTTGGTAACGATGTAAAGCGTTTGTCCCGCCGGTACGTTGTCTGGCAAGAGCGCCATGCCGTAGCGGCTATTCTGGATCACCGACGGATCGAAACTGGTGAGCGCGGCCGTGAAGGTCGCCAAATCGACCACGCACAGCTGCCCGGAATGGCTCGAGATGTACGCTGGCCCGCGTGGAGAAACTGTCAGCGAGTTCAGAGCCTGGGTGCCGCAAGACACACTGGCAATGCGAGTGAGCGCGATCGTGTCGGGAGCGAATCGGTACAAGACGTCATCCGAGCCAAGAACCAAGATGTACGGGTCGCCGGAGGTGCAACCGGTGAAAACCCGCGTGTCGTTGCGGGGCGAGTCCGGGACACGATCAGGTGGAAGATCCGCAGCCAGGTCACGCGACGTGTCCCGACCTCGATCAGGTGACGCGTCGGCGGCGAGGTCGAGAGACGAATCCGGGGAGGCAACATTGGCACCTGCATCGGTTGGTGAAGCTCCGGGTGTCGCTTTCCCCTTGGAAGCGTTCATCGGGGTGCGATAGCCCATGCAGCCCACGCACACGCAAATCGCAATGGTGTAGACGTTGCGCGGCAGGTGTCGTCTTGTCAGCATGTCGGCGTTACTCGTCCAAGTCGAAATGTTCTTCACCCATGCCCCGCCTGCATCATAGCCCCGGCCCCTCGATAGGGGTAAGGCGGATTTCCGCCCTGCCGGTCACTTGCGCGCGTGCTGCTCGATGAGCTGGTAGGCCGCCGAGAGTTTCTGCGCCAGCTCGGTGGCGGCCTTCTGTTTCTCGGGCGAGCTGGCGTGCCGGTCGGGGTGGTACTTGCGCATGAGCACCCGGTACGACTTGCGAACCGTCGCGAAGTCGGAGCCGAACGGGACTTCAAGGGCCGCGTAGGCACGCCGAAGCTCGTCGTCAGGCGAGGGCTTGCGCGCCTGAGTGCCATTGGACGCGCGGGCGTTGTCCGGCCCGGGCTTGTCCGAGGCTGGTGCCCCGGCCGCCGGCTTGCCAGCGGGACGGGAGCGGCTCGCAGCGGCCTTCGCCCGCTCGCGATGGCGCCGTTCGATTTCGGCCTCCAGCTCTTTGTCGGTGAGCTCGTCCAGGCTGAAGCGGCGGTACAGATCCTCGTCGGGATCGCGGCCAGGGGCCACCACCTGCTCCGCCTCGACGGCGCGATCGAGAAGCGAATTCAGCTCCGATTTCGCCAGATTGAAAAGTCGCTTGCCGATGCTCATCGGATGTCAGTCTAGCGCAGGTTCCCCCGGCGGTTGACGGGAACCCCTTGTATCTTACGGGGGACTGGCTCGCTCTCGCTCGCAGTCCCCCGGTCCCCCCTCGGTCGAGTAGCCAGGGGAGGTTACCCTCCCCCAGCTCTCACAGAACCGGACTTGTGGGCCTCACATCCGGCTCTTCGGGACGCTGGCGTTCGGGAGCGACCCGTAGTCCAGCGCCGGCATTGCTGCCCGCAGCTATCCTGGCTCCAGGGCCGGGTCCATGAAGTCCAAGGCGTGATGGTCCTTCCACCGCTCGGCCAGGCTGACAAGCCCGCGTTCGGCAAAATATGCGTTGCGCAGTCCTCGTTCAACTACCGATGTGTGGCTCAGCGCCCACCAGGAGCGATGCCCCTTGTAGACCCCTTGCCACGCGGTTTTCGGTCTCACCCCCAGGCTGATGAGGTGTCGTGCGATGAAGCGTCTGCGTTTCCAGTGCCGTAGCACTATCGCTCGCAGCCGCCGCCTGATGTGTGCGTCGAGTGCCTGCAGCGTCCGCTCTTCCGCGGCCGTGCAGATACAGAAGAAGCCGATCCATCCGAGCAAATACGCGTTGACCTGTTTGATGCAGCCCTTGAGGGACTGCCCAAGGTTTCGCGGCGTCAGCTCTCGGACCTTCTCGTCAATGCGGCTTTTGCTCCGCGCCGACAGCAGCACCTCCGCTTCCCCCGTCAGCGGCTCGCGCCGCAGCCGGAATCCCAGAAAGTGCCGCTCTTCCGGTCGGGCCACCGCGCTCTTGGCCAAGTTCACCTTCAACCGCATCCGGCCTTCGATGAACTTGACCACGCTGGCCATCACACGCTGACCCGAGCGCTCGCTTCCGACGTAGATGTTGCAGTCGTCCGCATAGCGCACGAAGCGGTGACCGCGTTGGGCAAGCTCGCGGTCGAGCTCGTCCAGCACGATATTGCTCAGTAACGGCGAAAGCGGACCACCTTGTGGCACTCCTTCTTCCGTCGCCACCACCACTCCGTCGGGCATCACCACCTTGGCTTTCAGCATCTGCCAGATGAGCTCGATGAGCCGCCGGTCCTTAACCCTCTGTTCTAGCCGCGCCACCAGCCGTTGCCAGTGGACCCAGTCAAAGAACTTTTCCAGGTCGAGGTCGACCACCCATTCGTACCCTTCCTCCAGATACTGCTTGGCCTCGGCGATGGCCGTGTGACAGCTGCGCCCAGGTCGGAAACCGTGGCTCGACGGGTGAAACGTCGGCTCATAATGCGGACCGAGCACTTGGTGCACGGCCTGCTGAACCACGCGGTCCACCACGTTCGGTATGCCAAGGCCCCGCCGCCCGCCACCGCTCTTCGGTATCCATACCCGCCGGATGTCTCCGACTCGGTATGTCCCGTCGAGCAGCGACCGCGACAGCGCCGGTATCAGCGTCCCCAACCCCTTCGCCACTTCCCCCACGCTTTGCCGGTCCGGTCCAGGTGCGCCTTTGTTGGCCTTCACTTGCTCGAACGCTCTTTTCAGGTTTCCTTCGCTCGCTACCTCCTCCATCGTCATGGGCGGCAAGGTCCTCTCTTCCTCGTTCCCCGACTTCGGCACCTCGCTCCGCGCAGGCACGGGTTGGCCCGGATCCGCTTGGGCGGTGGTCCCTTTCGGGTTGTCGGCTGTCTCGGGAAACAGTCCGAGCTGCCTTGCCTCTTTGCTGGCCGTGGTCGCCTTCCCTCCCCGCCTTCTGGCGGTTGGAACCGGCTTTCGCCGGCCTTCCGGTATTACGCGACCATCCGACTCCTCTTGTCCCTTCTTCATCTCGTCCTTTCGTTCTCGATGAATTCCGCTTGCGATTCCTCGCCGCGGAGGCCAAGAGGTCTCTCCGGGTAAGAACGCAGAACTTCGCACCGACTCCGTCGCCACTACGCGGGCCGCCCGACGAATATTGGGCTTTGCCGCCGAAGGCCAGCTTGCCCAGCGGTACCCACGCCTTACGGCGCTTCACTTTCGTTCGGTTCGGCGCTGCACCATAGACTTCCACCAGACACCTCCTCGCGGGAGACGGGCCTTGCGGCCCGTCTGGCCTGGTGCTCCAGACCGGCGCCCTTGTCTCGTAGGTGGGAGGTTCCCTCCGTCAGGGTCCCCAGAGGACTTGGCTATTTCATGGCTTCACCTCTTGTTCTGCGTCCATGCCGGACGCACCTTCGCCCAGCAAAGCTGGGCTACGCTCGCCCCCAAAGGCGAAGGAGCACGACAAGATTCGACGGCACGACAGACCGTGCCCTTGCCCGCCTCGCTGCGCTCGGCGCGAGGGGCGTTCGAACGATTCCACAAGATCGCGTCCTCGTGGAGGGATCCAACAGGCAGGTCCCCTCGCCCCGGCGTCAGCCGGGACATTCCCCGCTTCGCAGCGCGAGGTGCTTCAGGTGAGGAGCGAGAACCGGAGCCTTCTGGCGTGAAAGGTGACTACCCCTCACCCGCCTCGCTGCGCTCGGCACGAGACGGCGTTCGGGCGGTTCCACAAAATCGCGTCCTCGTGGAGGGATCCAACAGGCAGGTCCCCTCGCCCCGGCGTCAGCCGGGGAGAGGGACAGGGTGAGGGGCACCACAAGGTGAGGAGCGAGAACCGGATCCTTCTGGCGTGAAAGGTGACTACCCCTCACCCGCCTCGCTGCGCTCGGCACGAGACGGCGTTCGGGCGGTTCCACAAGATTGCGTCCTCGTGGAGGAATCCAACAGGCAGGTCCCCTCGCCCCGGCGTCAGCCGGGGAGAGGGACAGGGTGAGGGGCACCACAAGGTGAGGAGCGAGAACCGGATCCTTCTGGCGTGAAAGGTGACTACCCCTCACCCGCCTCGCTGCGCTCGGCACGAGACGGCGTTCGGGCGGTTCCACAAGATCGCGTCCTCGTGGAGGAATCCAACAGGCAGGTCCCCTCGCCCCGGCGTCAGCCGGGGAGAGGGACAGGGTGAGGGGCACCACAAGGTGAGGAGCGAGAACCGGATCCTTCTGGCGTGAAAGGTGACTACCCCTCACCCGCCTCGCTGCGCTCGGCACGAGACGGCGTTCGGGCGGTTCCACAAGATCGCGTCCTCGTGGAGGAATCCAACAGGCAGGTCCCCTCGCCCCGGCGTCAGCCGGGGAGAGGGACAGGGTGAGGGGCACCACAAGGTGAGGAGCGAGAACCGGATCCTTCTGGCGTGAAAGGTGACTACCCCTCACCCGCCTCGCTGCGCTCGGCACGAGACGGCGTTCGGGCGGTTCCACAAGATCGCGTCCTCGTGGAGGGATCCAACAGGCAGGTCCCCTCGCCCCGGCGTCAGCCGGGGAGAGGGACAGGGTGAGGGGCACCACAAGGTGAGGAGCGAGAACCGGATCCTTCTGGCGTGAAAGGTGACTACCCCTCACCCGCCTCGCTGCGCTCGGCACGAGACGGCGTTCGGGCGGTTCCACAAGATCGCGTCCTCGTGGAGGAATCCAACAGGCAGGTCCCCTCGCCCCGGCGTCAGCCGGGGAGAGGGACAGGGTGAGGGGCACCACAAGGTGAGGAGCGAGAACCGGATCCTTCTGGCGTGAAAGGTGACTACCCCTTGTATCTTACGGGGGACTGGCTCGCTCTCGCTCGCAGTCCCCCGGTCCCCCCTCGCTTCGCCCAGCAAAGCTGGGCTACGCTCGCCCCCAAAGGCGAAGGAGCACGACGAGATTCAACGGCACGACAGACCGATGCCCCTCAGGTCACAAAGACCGTGGGTGAGCGAGGGTCGTCGTGTCGACTTTCACAAGCAGCCCGAACAGATGAGAGGGCCTCGAGCCCGCATACTCCGCAAGGCTGGGCATACCAAGAGCAGAAGTCCTTCGCGAAAGGAGCCCGTGACACCAACAGCTGACACATTCGTAGGTATCGACGTCTCCAAGGCCACGCTCGACGTCCATGTCTTGCCGGCCAAAAGAGCCTGGTCCACCCCCAATCAAGACAACACGGTGCGCGCTCTTTGCAAAGAGTTGGCCGCCCTGAACGTCACCCTCATCGTTCTTGAGGCCACCGGTGGACTCGAACGACGCGTGCTTGCGGCGCTCCTCGCTGCCAACCTGCCCGCTGTCGTCGTCAACCCCAGACGCGTTCGCGACTTCGCCAAGGCCAACGGCTGTCTCGCGAAGACCGATGCCCTGGACGCCGCCATGATCGCTCTTTTCGCCGAACGAATACGGCCACCCGTCCGCCCGCCTGTCGACGCAGAGACCCAGGAGCTTGCCGCCCTTCTCGCCAGGCGCAGGCAGGTGGTCGACATGATCACTGCCGAGAAAAACCGTCTCAGCGCTGACCCTCCCTCCAAGCGCGTGCAGAGGGCCATCCGCAGGACCATCTCCTACCTCGAAAAGCAGCTCGACGAGGTGGACAACGACATCGACACGGCCATCGGCAATTCCTCGGTCTGGAAAGCCAAGGACGACATCATCCAAAGCGTTCCAGGAGCTGGCCCCGTCCTCTCTCGCACCATCCTGTCCCATGCCCCTGAGACTGGAACCCTCAACCGCAAGCAGATCGCAGCCCTCATCGGTGTTGCTCCACTCAACCGGGACAGCGGCACCCTGCGCGGCCGCCGCATCATCTGGGGCGGCCGCACCGAAGTCCGCAACGTCCTCTACATGGCCACCCTAGCTGCCATACGCTTCAACCCAGTCATCGCCAGATTCCACGCTCGGCTAGTCGCCGCAGGAAAGCTCAAGAAGGTCGCCATCGTCGCCTGTATGCACAAGCTGCTCACCATCCTCAACGCCATGTTGCGCTCTAACTCGCGCTGGCAAACCACGGAGATTTGACCTTGACTAGGAACACAGATGCTCACCCGCCTCGCTGCGCTCGGCACGAGACGGCGTTCGGGCGGTTCCACAAGATCGCGTCCTCGTGGAGGAATCCAACAGGCAGGTCCCCTCGCCCCGGCGTCAGCCGGGGAGAGGGACAGGGTGAGGGGCACCACAAGGTGAGGAGCGAGAACCGGATCCTTCTGGCGTGAAAGGTGACTACCCCTCACCCGCCTCGCTGCGCTCGGCACGAGACGGCGTTCGGGCGGTTCCACAAGATCGCGTCCTCGTGGAGGGATCCAACAGGCAGGTCCCCTCGCCCCGGCGTCAGCCGGGGAGAGGGACAGGGTGAGGGGCACCACAAGGTGAGGAGCGAGAACCGGATCCTTCTGGCGTGAAAGGTGACTACCCCTCACCCGCCTCGCTGCGCTCGGCACGAGACGGCGTTCGGGCGGTTCCACAAGATCGCGTCCTCGTGGAGGGATCCAACAGGCAGGTCCCCTCGCCCCGGCGTCAGCCGGGGAGAGGGACAGGGTGAGGGGCACCACAAGGTGAGGAGCGAGAACCGGATCCTTCTGGCGTGAAAGGTGACTACCCCTCACCCGCCTCGCTGCGCTCGGCGACCTCTCCCCGCTGCGCGGGGCGAGGTGTTTCAGAGGTGGTTTCAGGGGGAGTTCCCATCTTCCGCGTTGGCGGAGCCGGGCCTCGGGACCCGCCTGCCCACCCTACCTCCACCTCGGGCTTCGCCCTCGCCCTCGCCTGGCTCCGCCAGAGCGCGGGAGGGTTTGGGAACCCTTTGAGGGTTCCCATCTCAACGACTATACGGTTCGCCGCGAATGATCGAGATGGCGCGGTAGATCTGCTCGCACAAGAGCACGCGCGCCAGTCGGTGCGGCAGGGTCAGCGGCGAAAGCGAGAGCCGGCGCTGGCACTTGCCGACGGTGCCTGCGGCCAGGCCGTCGGCGCCGCCGATGAGAAACGCGATGGCCCGCGTTCCCTGCACCATGCGCTTTTCGAGGTACTGGGAAAAGGCGCTCGTCGTCCAGGCGTCGCCGCCTGGCTCCAGCGCGACGATCTCGGCCCCCGCCGGCAAGCCGCGCAAGAGCGCCTCGTCCCCCTCGACCTCGCCAATCTCGATCGGCAAGTGACGGCGAATGCGCGCGCAGTACTCCTCGCACACGGACTCGAGCCGCCGGTCCCGCATCTTGCCGACGGCGCGGATCAGGATCTTCACGTCGGGCTGTCGCGGCTCGGCGCCGCGTCGGCGCGCGCCTCTGCGGGGATCTGCAACTTGATCCGAGGCGCGTCGATCCACAGGCTCTCGATGTCGAAGACCTCGCGCAGCGGATGGTAGAAGACGTGGACCACCACGTCGGCGAAATCGATGAGCACCCAACGCCCGTTGCGCGCGCCCTCGCGCCCGATGGGACGGCGTCCACGCGCGGACATGGCGTCGCAGATACCATCCGCGATGGCATCGACCTGGCGATCGCTGCGCCCGCTGACCACCGCGATGAAGTCCGCGTAGCTGGAACGGCCGCACACGTCGATGAGCACGGGCTCGACGGCCTTCTTCTCCAGCGCCGCCGTGATGACGGCCTTGGCCGAGGCCAGGGACTCGCGTCGCTCGCGTTCGTCGGCCGGTCGCATGGTCGGCAAAGGCGAGACCACCTCGCGTGCCCGCCGGGCAACGGGTTTCTTGCCCTTGGCTCCCCCTTTGACCTTCGCTCCCTTGCCCGCGATCTTCTTCTTGCCTGCGGCAATTGGCTTGATGGTCTTACGGCGTTTGGCGGTGGGCTGGGGGATCTTCTTTTTCGTCACGTAGGCTCCATGGTACCAAAGCGTAAGGCGCTCCTCAATCGGCGCTCGTTCTTTTTGCCTTCCATCGCTCCTCGAAGGCGTGCACGAGACGGGTCAGGTGCTCGTTGCCCGCCCGGGTCAAGGCCTCCTCGACGGCACGGGCGGCGCGGTCCAGCCAGGCGGTTTCCCCGCCCTGCTCTTCGGGAAACGCATCGAGCACGTCGGGATTGCCCCCGCTGTGGACGAAGCGCTCGCCCAAGACGGCGATTCGCCGGGAAACCCAGCGCGGGGCTTCCAGCAACGAGCGCCCCAGGATGCGGCTTCCCTCGCCGAACGCGGCGCGCGCCGGACCGAGCGAGATGTCGGAGTCCTTCACGTCCAGGCACGCCCGCAGGCGTTCCGCTTGAGTTGTGCTGATTTCGCCGCCCACGTGCAGCTTGGCGCAGTAGTGATCGAAGAGCATGGCGCTGTAGTAGGTGTGCGCCATGTCGTCGGCGCTGCGGCCTGCGGCGAGCAGCGCCAGAAATTTCCGCCCCGCGAACCGGGCGATCACGGCCGCCGCAGCCGTCACCGTCAGTTTGGCGACCGCGCCCCGACCCTGGACCTCGCCCAGGACCGCGGCCGAGGCGGGCGGAAGATCCACCTGGCGGCCCGCCGCCACCTTGGCGTACAACCCGGCGCGCACGCGGCCGGCCAGCAGATCGTCGACCATGGGCAGGGGCAGAAACCCGCGAATGGCACTCGCCAGCAGCGCCCGCCGCACGATAAGCCCGCGATGGAGCGAAAGGTGGGCGAGCTGCTCCGGATCGTGGGCGACCACGGGCTCGGCGTGAACCTCGGTCACGCGACTGTCACGATTCATGGCACCGGTTTCTTGCCCGTTGGCGCGAGCACCGCGCCGAGACCGCTCAGCAAGGCGCGCTCCTCGAGGATGGTGCGCTGGCGAACGTGCAAGGGCTCGGTCTCGGGCAGAGCGATGTCCGCCACCTTGCCCACCTGGTCGAGCACGGCCGAGACACTCGCCTCGCCGGCGACGGGGACCTGATCGCGCACGGCTTGAAAGGTTGTCTTGCACGCGAAGGCAAGGGGCATGTGGCTACCACCGTCCAACGTCGCCTGACCTTCGAGCGTCTTCACGACGATCGTGTCGCGCCACTTGCGCAAGCCCTGCGCGGGTGGAAATCCCAAAGGCAGCTCGGCGAGACGGCCGCCCAGCCGCAGGCGATAGGCACCTTGGCCCGCTTCGTCCGACTCGACCTGGCGGCGAACGAGCTCCCACGCGGCCCACGGCGCGCCCAGTGCCTCGGAGAGAAAGCGCGTGTCCTCGGCATCCTGCGCGGCCCGCCGGATCATCTTGCCGTAGCGCAAAGCCACGGCGACCTCGCCACCCACGCGCACGATTTCTCGTCCCCCGTCCTGGTCGTTGCTTTCCACCAAGCGAAAATCGCCCTGCCTGTCCATCCACAGGTCGGTCGTGGTGGTGATGGCCGACGGCGATGCCGGCTTCGCGGCGTCGCCGGGGGCGGCCTTGCCCGTGGCATCGACGTGGAAGAGCGCCGTGGCGTGGTAGTGACCTCCCCCGGCCTTGCGCAAGGCCGCGGCGAATTCCCCCGGTCCCAGGGCGCGATCCAAGGTCTCGAGTGCGCTGCTCGCGACGGCTGCCTTTTTCCGGCCACAGCCGGAGGGCGCGACGACCAAGGCCGCGACCAGAAGCATGAAAAACGTGAAGGACGGCAAAGCCCGCATCGATGTGCGGCGAAATCTACCACCAAATGATACCGTCTAGCCGTGAACCCACCCCTTGCTGACTACCTGGCGGCCTGGAGGATTCCGGCGCTCTTCGCCGCCGCCGCCTTCGGCGCCATCTGGGGCAGCTTTCTCAACGTCTGCATCGCCCGCATCCCGCGCGGCATGTCCGTGGTGACGCCGCCCTCGCACTGCTTCGCCTGCGGCGCCCGGGTGCGCGCCCGCGACAACATCCCCATCCTCTCCTACCTCTTGCTGCGCGGCCGGTGCCGGCACTGCGGGGCCAAGTTCTCGGCCCGCCATGCCCTGGTCGAAGCGCTGACCGCCGTGCTCTCGGTCCTGGTGCTGTGGTGTTTCGCGCTCGATGCACACGGACTGCCGCTCGGCTTGCGCGTCGCGCGCTACACGGTGTACTTCTCCTTTTCGGCCGTGCTGGTCGTGCTGACCTTCATCGATCTCGACACCAAGCGCTTGCCCGACCGGATCACCCTGCCCGCGGTGGTGGTGTTCTTCCTGGGCGGCTTCGCCACCGGAGAAGTCGGATGGATCGAGCGCGCCATCGGTGCCGTCGCCGGATACGCGGTGGTGCGCCTCATCGCCGATGCCTATTACTACGCCACGGGTCGCGAGGGCCTGGGCCTGGGCGACGGCAAGCTGCTGGCCGCCATGGGGGCGCTCCTCGGATGGAAGGCGCTGCCTCCGATTGTCTTCTCGGCTTCGTTCCTCGGCGTGCTGGTCAGCATCCCGGTGTTGCTGGGGCAGCGTCGGAAGCATGCAGCCGTGCCAGGCGCGTCGGATTCGCCGCAGCCCGCAGAGCAGGCGCCGCCCGCCCAGCCGTCCCTCAGACGCAGCGAGGTTCCTTTCGGCCCATTTCTGGCCGCCAGCGCCCTCGGCTACCTGTTCTTGCACCAGCAGGTGTGGGCCTTCATCGAGCACGCGTGGATCGGCGGATAGTCGGCCGCTCGCGGCGCGTGAAGCGCGACCTCGCTGGAGGCCTCCCTTCGTTGTAGGCTCACGCTGGCATGAAGGGATTTTTCCTCGGTCTGCTGGTCGCTGGCCTGGGCATCGGCGGCTATTTCTACTGGCAGCACCTGCAGCCAAGGACGGCCGGACCACGACTGCCCGCCGCGGATGCGGGCACGCCGACCACCGCCAAGAAGACGAGAAGGCACGGTCGCGGCGCGGCTCGCGTCGCACGTGGGCTCGCGGCCAGCGACGGGTTGGCAAGCGCCGAGCCCGAGCCGGTGCATCTATCGGCCGCGGATCTCCGCCCCGTCGCGCAGGGCGACGACCTGTCCAAACCCGACGTGCTTCGCCTGGACATGTCGAGCGACAAGGAGCTGCCCGAGCTGTCGCAAGATCGAGATCGACGAGCACTTTCGCAGCCGGGAATCGGCGATCTTGGACTGCATCGCACGTGCGCGGCCGGATCCCGAGACCTACGTGCCCGGCCGCGTGACCATCAAGTTCCGTATCCAGCGCGCAGGCACCGTGCGCGGCGTGCGCGTGGAAGGGCCCGCCGTGCTCCAGCGAAACGGCCTTTACGGTTGCATCAAGGGCGTGATGGGCGGCCTCCGCTTCCCGGCCGCCGGCACGAGCCAGATCGTCAGCTACCCGTTCACGCTAAGTTGAGCGCGGTGACCAGGGGATAGTCGGTGTACCCCTTGGGGCCCGGTGTGTAGAAGGTGGAGGGATCGGGCGGATTGAGCGGCAGATTGCCCTCGAGGCGCAGCACCAAATCCGGGTTGGCGAGAAAGGCGCGGCCGAAGGCGAAGAGATCTCCCTTGCCGTCGCGGAACGCAGCCTCTGCCAAAGAGCGGTCGAGGCCCCCGGCAAGGACGATGGTGCGCGGCCAGGCCCGCCGCAAGACCTGCTTGAGGCGGTCAGGTATCATGGGCGCGCCCGTGCTGGAGCGATCGACGAGGTGGATGTACACGAGGCCGTAGGGGGCGAGTCGCGCCACCAAGGCCTTGTAGGTTTCGTCGATCTCGGGATAGGTCTTCGCATTGGGGCTCATGCCGTAGGGAGACAGGCGGATGCCGACCCGCCCGCCACCGATGACCGTGGTCACCTGCTTGGCCACCTCGACCAGGAACCCGATGCGCTTGTCGACCGAGCCGCCCCAGGAATCCTCGCGCTGGTTGCTGTGCGGGCTCAGGAACTGTTCCAGGAGAGTGCCGTTCGTGCCGTCCAGCTCCACGCCGTCGAATCCCGCGGCCACCGCTTTCAGCGCGGCCGACTTGTATTCGTCCACCGTGGCCCACACCTCGGCCTCGCTCATCGCGCGCGGCACGGGGTAGGGTTGCGCGCCCTGTGCATCGGTGAGCACGGTGCCCTCGGCAGGCACCGCACTGGGCGCGAGAAGCTGCGCGCCAGCGGGCAAATTCAGGGGATGGCCCACCCGCCCGGTGTGCATGAGCTGCACGAAGATGCGCCCGTTCTTGGCGTGAACGGCGTCGGTGACCTTCTTCCAGCCCGCGACCTGGCGCGCGGCCCAAAGCCCGGGAATGCGCGCGTACCCGGTGCCATTCGGCGACGGCGAGGTGCCTTCCGTGATGATGAGGCCGGCTGCCGCGCGCTGGGCGTAGTACTCGGCCATGAGTTGGTTCGGAGTATTGGACTCCACCGCTCGATTTCTCATCATGGGAGCCATGACGATACGGTTCTTGAGCGCGAGCTTTCCGAGTGTGAAGGGTTCGAAGAGGGTCGAGACAGACATGGATGTTTGATTCCTGTTGTATAGATGCCGACACGTCGAACAAGGACGCCGGCCCACACTTCAATTGTGGCCACAATCGACGGCAGGCGCACGCCCAGTTACCATTTGCCAACTTTCAAGGACCGTAATGCAGGGATATGATGACGGTTCCTCGAGCGAATCCGAGTCGACGCCGACGCCCGACGGTTCGGCGGACACGCCTCGCCCACGCCGGCCGCTCCACAGGTCGAGGCCACACGGTGGGCGACTTGCCTGGGACGAGATTCCTCAAATGCGAACGGTCTGCGGCGGTCGGCAGAGCTTGGTGTGTCGACGCACTGGATGGAGGGCCGCAGCGTTGGATGGGGCGTGTCGACGCTGGAAGTCGGTAGCCATTCACCCGAAGATGCGGCCCTGATCCCTACGCAGCTGCGCGTCGCCTTCGCGCGGAAAATCGAAGGTGGGGCGAAAGAGGCGATTCATCAGGGCGAGAAGCTGGCGAAAGCGGTACGCGTCGTGGTGGGATTCGCCCTTCAGCTCCGAGACATGCCAGCTCTGGCGATCCGAAATGCGCAACTCGACCCCCAAGGTGTGCTGCTGGGTCGTGATGGGATGAGCGTCTCTCGCGGCGTAGTCCGCCGTGCCGGGAACCAGGATCTGGTTGGTGGCGGCGTCGCGGTGGATGGGCAGCGAGTAGTTGATCTTGCACTGGAACTTGCGGTGCCCGAGGGCAGAGTCCGCGTTGTGACTGGCATTGACACTGAGGGCGCTGAAGAACTCCCTGGCCTCGGCCCGCAGCTGCCCCACCGGCGCGCGCGCCACACTGCCCTCGCTGCGCGCCAGGGCCAGGGTCAAGCGGCGCACCGCCTCGATCATGTCGGCCGGCGTGTCGAAGAGCGTCTGCGTGATCGAGTGCGAGACGGTGTTCTCTTGCAGGATCACGCCGCGCTTCTGCAAGGCGTGAAACAAGGTCAGCGTGTCCTCGCGGCTCTTGAGCAGAAACGTGATGGCCAGGATGTCGCGAATGTCGTGGGCCTCGCCTTCCACATTCTTGCCGAGCTTGGTGAACATGCTCTCCGGGCTCTTGAGCCGGGCCTTCACCTCGAGGATGTCGACCTCGACGCCATCGCCGCTGTTGAAGACCAGGCAGGCCTTGGCCCGGTCGAAGGTCATCGATTCCTTCAGCTTGTGAAAGAAGACCGAAAGCTTGACGAAGGCGCGCCGGGCGGGCTCGTCGTCGGGCAAGACGTCGGGGCTTTCCCAGTTGAAGTTGAAGAGGTCGTCGAGGCGGCGCGATCGGCTTTCGAGGAAGATGCCGAGCTGGGCGTAGTCGTGGATGTCCTGGCTGTCCTCCTCGATGGACTTGATGATGTGCCCCATCTTGAGCATGGCGCACGCCATGCGCTGCCAAGCGTCCGGGATGACGAGGTTCCGCCCGCGGTAGCCGTGAAAAAGCCCCGGGTACTTGCGCGAGGAAGCGAGCAGAAAGAGATGGCGCGGGTCGCGGTCGACAAGGCGGCCAAACCCCTGGTCCGCCAGCGTGGCGTGCAGCTTGCCGATGGCCCGCTGGCACGACCGGTAGCGGCCGTGGTTGCCCGACTTCAAGGCCGCGAGCTCGACCAGTTGCTTTTTCATGAAGGGCAGCAACCAGCCGACGAAGTAGCGCCGGACCTGGCGGACATAGGCCTGGGCACGCGCCTTTTCCCCTGGGCGCAGCTCGTCCGTGCCCTGGGTATCGAACCCGCGATTGCCCATCATGCGCGTTGCCTGTAGAAGCGCGACCCGGTAGGCATCCGAGCGCAGCAACAGGTACGGCGTCATCTCGGTCCGATCGAGGATCGAACCGAAGATCTCGTGGTACAGCTCGTGGCGTGGCGACGTGGCGCTCGAGCCGGATTTTCGGATCAAAGACTTGCTGGGCATCGCAGGGCGGCGGAATGATCCCATAGCGCTGAACGAGAGCCCACGGAAAAGGAGCCATCCTGGCGATCTACGTCGTACCCGCGCGATCCGTTCGCCGCCGAGCCTGATAAGGGAGATGGGATTGACCACGGCGGGCAAAGTCTGATTGCGTTAAGCGGCTTGGGACGCCAGCGAGACGGTGTTACTCGGACTGCCGCGGCCCGAAGGAACGATCACCGTCTTAGTGAAGGAGGTGCTCAGGACACTGCACTTTGCGAATCCAATCGACCGGAGACGAGCTTAAGAGAGGAGTCGTGCAGCGACAGGGCCGCGGGAGCCGGTGCCGTGCCCATGGGTATGTGCCATCCACACCCTTGCGTGCCGAGCGGATTTGGGACAGCATCGCGGAAGCGTAATGGCGCCATAAGTCATGGGAAGAACAGTGCGAAATGTGCGTAGCCTGAGATTTTCGGTCTTCTGGATTTCGTTCGTGCTGATGCTGCCTAATGCGTCGGCGGGGAGCAGGGAAACGAAAGAACGCGCGGCCAAGCGAGCATGCCTCACCGGCGATCCGGTCAAGGGCGTCGGGCTGTTAGTCGACTTGTATCTCGACACCAATGACCCGACCTACATCTTCAATCAGGGGCGCTGCTTCGAGCAGAATAGCCGCTGCGCAGACGCCGTCGCGAGATTCCGCGAGTACCTACGAAAGGCCAAGGATGCGGACGCCACGGACCGCGCGGATGCGGAGAAACACATCGCCGATTGCCAAGCCCTGCTCGGCAAGGATGAGGCAGGGCGCGCAAGACCTGGGGCAGTGGAACCAGCCGTGCCAGTGAACCCGTCCTTGGCCGTGCCGCCGGGACCTGCTCCCACCAATCCAGTCCGCGTTGTCGTCGCTCAACCCATGGGCACTACCAGTACAGAGGCGCAAGGTTCCACTCTGCGAACGGCCGGTATCCTGACGGCGTCTGTCGGTGCCGCGGTTTTGATCGCTGGCCTCGTTCTGAACATCAAGTACAACAACACGATCGACGATTTGCAACGCCACTACGACCCAAATAGGGACTCATCGAACAAGACCACCAAGTCCTTGGTTCTGGTCGGGTATGGCGCAGGCGCTGTCTGCCTAGCCGGCGGTGCGGTTCTCTACTTTCTGGGTTGGAATGCTGGCACCGCGACCGTCGCGCCAGCGGCCGTTGCTGGCAGCCCCGGTGCTGTCCTTCTCGGAGCCTTTTGATGGATTTGAAACGTCTATCCCAATCCACGTCCGTTCGCTGGCACCGTTACTCACCGGCCGTCGTGTTGGTGGGAGCCTTGGTGGCCGGTTGCTTTCATAGTCTTGAGCCGTCGAAGATCCCATGTCAACCGGAAGACAGGACATCCTGCCCGAGCGGCTATGCATGCACGCGAGCCAGTGGAGCTTGGATGTGTGCGCTAGGCATTGATGCCGGGAGTACCGAGGCCGGAACCGCGAGCGGAATCGATTCGAGGGCCTTGGATGACACGAGCGGTCCGCAGATCGACAGTTCAACCATCGATTCGCATGGCCCGACCTTGCCGGAAGCTGGCGCTGCCATCGACGTCCCCACGAGCGGTAGCGGTGGCGCGGACGGCAGCGGAGCGGGTGGGACCGGAGGCCTAGAAAGTGGCGGCGGTGGTGATACAGGAGGCGGCAGCCCTGTCGACGAGAATGCAGACAAAGGAACCAGTACCGACACCTCCGACTCGACGACCGGTGGAATTGACGGTTCAACTACGGTTGTACTCGATTCGTCCGTGCTTGACGTACCGACAGGCTGTGTATCGTCCATGCACGACGACGGAACCGGTCTATGTGTGCCCAGCGGTTGCGCCCTTGGCTACCACAACGGCGGGGATGGCGCGTGCGTGGGGAATGGCCTCTGTTCACCTGAGTACCACGACAACGGCGCGGGGACGTGCGTGCAAAGCGGCTGCGCCACCAACTACCATGACGGCGGCAACGGCGTCTGCGTGGCCATGGGGCAATGCTCGCCGAATTTCCACGAGGGCGGTGCTGGCGTCTGTGTTGCGGTCGGGACTTGCCCAGACAGCTATCATGACGGCGGGGATGGAATTTGCGTCGCTAGCGGTACGTGCGCCTCTGGCTACCACGACGGCGGCGCTGGGGCTTGCGTCAATAGCGGCACGTGTTCCACCGACTATCACGACGGTGGCGCTGGCGTTTGCGTGGCTAGCGGTACCTGCTCCACCGGCTACCACGATGGTGGCACTGGCCTTTGCGTGGCCAGCGGAATGTGCTCCAGCGGCTACCATGACGGCGGCGCTGGCGGCTGTGTTACGAACGGAACGTGTTCCAGTGCTTACCATAACGGTGGCACAGGAACCTGCACACCGTCTTACTCCTGCACGACTGGCTACCACAACAGCGGGACGGGTAACTGTGTTGTGAATTCACCATGCCCTACGGACCAGTTGACCAACGACGTCGGCGCCTGTGTTGCAATGGCTGGAGTCACTTGGACGCAACAGGGAACTTCCCAAATGTGGGAAGGGGTCGCATCGTCCGCTGACGGCACCAAACTTGTTGCCGGTGTTCTGGGTGGCGACATCTACACGTCGGCGGACTCCGGCAGCACGTGGTCGCCAAGAGGTAGCACCCAACTTTTGGAATCGCCTCGCATCGTCTGCCGATGGCAGCAAACTGATAGCCGGGAGCGCAGGAAGTTACATCCTAACCTCGACGGACTCAGGAGCCACCTGGTCCCAGCGGGCCAGCTCCCATTCATGGCAGGGTGTCGCGTCGTCCGCTGACGGGAGCAACCTCGTCGCTGTGGCCAATAGTGGATTCATCTACACTTCAACCGACTCAGGAGCCACCTGGTCCCAAAGGGGCACATCGCAAGTGTGGTACGGCGTTGCGTCGTCCGCGGATGGCAAGAGTCTCATCGCCCTAGTCAACGGTGGATTTCTCTACACTTCGACAGACTTTGGTGCAACATGGACACAGCGAGGAACGTCGCAACAATGGAAAGGGGTCGCATCGTCTAGCGATGGCACCAGGCTGATCGCCGTGGCTACGGCCGACTTCATCTATATCTCGACCAACTCGGGGCTGACGTGGTCGCAAAACGGCACATCACAACAGTGGGGGCAGGGGATCGCCTCCTCTGCTGACGGCACCAAGCTGGCCACGTCCGTCGACCCTGGCTACATCTACACCTCGACGGACTCCGGAGCCACCTGGTCCCAGCGAGGAACGTCGCAGAACTGGATTGGCCTCGCATCGTCGGCGGACGGCACTAAGCTGGTAGCCACTACCTTCGGCGGATTCATCTACACATCCTCCGGCCCGGTGCCGTGACGGGGTCGCTGACTTCCGCGTAGCCTGCTCACCTGATCAGCAGGCCATCGGGCAACCCCATTCTCCAGCCGATCTACTGGGCGTCTACGGCGCAGTTGTCCGCGACAATGTTGATTATCCCGCTACCGGAGCTCACGTTCACGTCGCACTCACAAGTCTTGCAACCGCACGGAAACTGTACGCCAAGGCCGTAGGTTTGCCCGGTGGCGTACGTGCACGTGACCGGTGGCGCTGTGTCGTCGACCAGAACAGGCAGATCGGGCTCTGGCTGCGCGGTGTCCTCGACTACTGCAACGTCCAGCTCTGGCGGAGCAGTGTCGAGGGGGATAGACACCTCGGGGAGGCTGGTGTCCTTGCCACCGACATCCAGACCGGGCTGCGTGTCCTTGCCGCCGCCATCGCTGGCCACACCGGCCTCGTCGGGACGCGCATCGGCGGGCGAGGCGGTGTCGCGCTTCACGGCCACATCCGTCGTGCGTCCGGCATCCGCGCAAGACGTTCCGGTTCCGTTGAAGTTCGTGCCGCTCACGCAAGTCCAGGTGACGCAGTCGATGACGATGGATTTGCCAGGCTGCACCTTGGTGCCATCGAGGGTGGTGCAGGCTTGGGCCGAGGTCGTGGTCGTGTCCGGGCCGAAGTAGCTCTGGGGGCCGTCCGATCTTCGCGTGTCTCGGGTGCTACCGTCGGCATTGCCCGACTTCGAGCTGCTGCTGCAGCCAATCCCAAGGACAAGCGACAGTCCCAATCCGACGGTGGCGCATACTCGCAGAGTGTTCATGACCGCATCTCCTGGTGAAGATTGATGGACCTATCGCCAGCTGCTCAACTCCAAACAGGACCGGGCGATCCGTCGCCAAGCCCAAGGCGTCGAAAGTATGTCACGGCCAGCACGATTGTGCTGCCTTGTCACCGAAGAATGCAAGCACGTGCGGCCCAAAATCCCGAGCCCGCGGGCGCCTGGCCACCCATGGCAAAATCGTGCTGGCCAGAGCTAGGCCCCGAGAGCGGCCTTGATCTTGCCCAGCGTTCCCTCGATATCGGCACGAATTTCCGCAAGCCGGACCGCGCTCTCCGCCTCGCAGCGGAGCACGAGAATGGGGCCCGTGTTGGAGGCGCGAACCAGACCCCAGCCGCCACGAAAACTGATGCGCGCGCCGTCCACGTCGGAGACCGGATAGAGAGCCTGGTAGTGCTCGCGCGCGCGGCGGACGACCTCGAACTTGAGGTCATCGGGGCAATCCATGCGGATCTCGGGCGTGTTGTGCACCACGGGAAGCCCGTCGATGATGACGGACAAAGGCACTTTGCTGCGACTGAGCAGCTCGACCACGCGGGCCGCGGCGTACACGGCATCGTCGAAGCCGAAGTAGCGGTCGGCGAAGAACATGTGGCCCGACATCTCGCCGGCCAGCACGGCCTTCTCTTCCTTCATCTTGGTCTTGATGAGCGAGTGGCCGACCTTCCACATGATGGCGCGACCGCCGTGCGCGGCGATGTCGTCGTACATCACCTGGCTGCACTTCACCTCGCTGACGAAGGTCGCGCCCGGGCGCTCGCGCAGGATCTCGCGGGCGAACAACATCAAGAGTTGATCGCCCCACACGATGCGCCCCGCCGGGTCCACCACGCCGATGCGGTCGGCGTCACCGTCGAGGGCAATGCCGATCTCGGCGCCGGTCTCCCGGATGCGCGCCACCAGCGCGGCCAGGTTCTCGGGCACCGTGGGATCGGGGTGGTGGTTGGGAAAGCGACCATCGGGGTCGCAGAACAGGGCATCGACCTCGAAGCCGAGCTTTCTCAGGATGGGCACGCAAGCGATGCCGCCCATGCCGTTTCCTCCGTCGACCACGACCTTGAACCGGCGCGGTCCGAGCGCGACGTTGTTCACGACATGCGCGATGTACGGCGTGAGCACATCGACATCCTCGGCCTTGCCGGGCGGGATGGGCAACAAGGTGGCGCCAAAGGCCCTGCGCTCGATGCGCTCGCGCAGCTTCTGGATCTCGGCGCCGAAGATGGTGCCCTTGCCGCGCATGATCTTGAACCCGTTGTCCTCCTCGGGATTGTGGCTGGCGGTGATCATCACCCCCCCGTCGGCCTCGAGGTGAAAGACGGAAAAATACAGGCCCGGCGTGTGCACCTCGCCGATGTCCTGCACGTCCAACCCCGCGGACAAGAGGCGTGCCCGGATGATCTTGTGGATGCGCGGCGACGACACGCGGCAGTCGCGCGCCAGGGTGATGCGGCGGGCGCCGGCCTCGAAGAGATGCTCGCCGATGGCGTCGCCCAGCTCGGCCACGAAGTCGTCCGGAAAATCCCGCTCTGCCACGCCCCGGATGTCGTACTCGCGAAAGACTCTCGGATTCATTTCCTTGTCACCTATAGAAGCTCGTTGCGTTTGCTTGCCGAAAGCGCGTCCACCACGGCCCGCACCTCCTGTGCCCGATCCTTCCTCACCACCAGCACGGCATCCTTGGTCGCCACGACCACCAGGTCGTCGACGCCCACGACGCCCACCAGCGGTGCGCCCGGTTCGCTCACCACCACGCTGCCCGACACGGCGCTAAGGATTACATCGCCGGAAACCACGTTGCCAGCCTTGTCTTTGTCGCGAATGTCCGACAGGGCGGACCAGCTGCCCACGTCGTTCCAGCCGAAGTTGCCGGGCACCACGCGAATGCCACTGGCCTTCTCCATGATGCCGTAATCGATGGAGATCTTAGGGGCGGCCGGATAGCGAGCGTCGGCGGTGGCCGCCGGATCGCTGCTGTGGCGAATCTCGTCCAGGATGGCCGCCAGATCGGGCATGTGCCGCTTGGCCTCGTCGAAGAGGCGTCCCGCGGTGAAGAAGAACATCCCCGAGTTCCACAGGTAGTCGCCGGCGCCGAGATAGCGCGCGGCCGTGGCCAGATCCGGCTTTTCCACGAATCGGGCCACCTCGAAGACCCCGCCGCGCACCAGGGCGCCGCGCTGGAGGTAGCCGTAGCCGGTCTCGGGACGGGTTGGCTGGATGCCGATGGTGACGATGGTTTCGCCAGCGTGGTCGAGCGCCGTCCCCATGACCCGCGCGAACTCCGCCTCGTTCGCGATGAACGCGTCCGAAGGCAAGATGGCCAGACACGCGCCCTCGCCCGCCCTGCGCGCCACCGTCACCGCGCCCAGGCCGACCGCCGGTCCGGTGTTGCGCGCGGCCGGCTCGACCACCAGGTTGTCGGCGGGCAATTCGGGGAGGGCGCGGCGAACCGCCTCGGCCTGATCCGCAGCCGTGACGATGAGCGTACGTTCGACGCCGAGGACGCGGCTGACCCGGCCGAAGGTGCCGGCCAGCAGGGACTCGTTGCCCCCCAGTGCCAGAAGCTGCTTGGGCCGGCTGCGCCGCGAGGACGGCCACAGGCGCGTGCCGCCCCCGCCGGCGAGAATCAGAGCGAATGCTTCGGATGTGGACATCGCGCGACTTTACATCAAGAATCCCGCCGCAAGTCCATGGTCCTTGCCGTGTTCCTCGTCGTGCTAGGTCTCGCCGCGTGCGTGTGGGGCGTGCTGCTGGCCACCGGCATGCGCCGGCCGGTGGATCTCTTGGGCGCGCTGCTCGCCGCGGCGGGCCTGGCCATCGCCATGCTGGGTGCCGGCCGGTTGCTTTCCGAACGATTCTTCTCGGGCTAGCAGCACCACAAGCTCGGCTCCTGGCTTGGCCGAGCGCTTTCCGAGCGCTTTTTTTCGGCCCGGGTTATGGTCCCGGCCAGGAGAAAAGCATGCGTTCACTTCCTGGCCTCGCGCTCTTGTCGTTTTGCCTTTCCACGACGGCCGCCTTGGCGGCGGAGTCCGCGCCCTCCCGCCTGACCAAGGTGACCACGGTCGAAGGCATCACCGAATACCACCTCGACAACGGACTGCGTGTCCTCCTCTATCCGGATCAGAGCAAACCCACGGTGCTCGTCAACATCACCTACCTCGTCGGCTCGCGCCTCGAAGGCTACGGCGAGACCGGCATGGCGCACCTTCTCGAGCACATGATGTTCAAGGGCACGCCCAGCCATCCCGACGTGTGGAAGCTGCTGCAGGATCACGGCGCGAGCTTCAACGGCACGACGTGGTGGGATCGCACCAACTACTTCGAGGAGCTTCCCGCCAGCGCAGGGAACCTGGACTTCGCCCTGGGGCTGGAGGCGGACCGCATGGTCAACAGCAAGATCGCGGCCTCGGATCTGGCCAAGGAATTTTCGGTCGTGCGCAACGAGCTCGAGAAGTCCGAGAACCAGCCCGACATCGTGCTGGAAGACGAGGTTTTGGCCACGGCCTACCGCTGGCACAACTACGGCAAGGCCACCATCGGCTCGCGCAGCGACATCGAGCGTGTGCCTGCGGAGAACCTGCGCGCCTTCTACAAGCGCTACTACCAACCCGACAACGCCATCCTGATCGTCGCGGGCAAGTTCGACGACAAGCACGCCCTGGATCTGGTGGCCAAGTACTTCGGCGCCATCCCGCGGCCGACACGCAAGCTGGCGCCGACCTGGACGGTCGAGCCGGTGCAGGACGGCGAGCGACAGGTCACCGTGCGCAGAAACGGCGACGTGGCCATCGTCGAGCTGGCCTACCATGGCGTGGCCGGGGCCGATCCCGACAAGGTGGCGGAAGATGCCATCGTCGACATCCTGACCAACAAACCGAGCGGGCGCCTGTACAAGGCGCTCGTCGAAAAGGGCATCGCCAGCGAGGTCAGCGGCGTCGCGTATCCCATGGCCGAGCCGGGGGTGATGCTGTTCTCGGCCAAGGTGGCCAAGGGCGCATCGGCCAAGGATGTTCGCGACATCATGACCGGCATCACCGAGTCGCTCGGCTCGTCGACCATCACCAAGGAAGAAATAGACCGCTGGCGCGCCGGCTTCTTCCGCGAGTTCGACCTCATCATGACCGAAACGGCCAAGGCCGGCGTCGTGCTGTCCGAATTCGCGGCCATGGGCGACTGGCGGCTGCTCTTCCTCACGCGCGACCGGGTGAAAACCACCACCGCCGAGGACATCACCCGCGTGGCCAAGGCCTATCTCAAGTCGTCGAACCGCACCCTCGGCCTCTTCCAACCGACCAAGGAGCCGGACCGGGCGCCCTTGCCGCCCGTGCCCGACGTGGCTGCCATGCTCAAGGACTACAAAGGCGCGCCCCCGTCGCAGTCCGGCGAGGCCTTCGTGGCCACGGTCGACAACATCGAAGCGCGGACAACCCGCCAGGATCTTCCCGGCGGTCTCCAGCTGGCGATGCTGCCCAAGAAGACCAAGGGCGGCGAGGTACGGCTGGCCATGACCGTGCGCTACGGCGGCGCGGCCGACCTCAAGGGCAAGGTCGCGGCGGCCGACATGCTGCCCGAAATGCTGCTGCGCGGGACGCGCAAGCTCAGCTTCGAGCAGCTCAAGGACAAGCTCGACCTGCTCAAGGCCGAGGTTACTTTCGGTCACGGTCACGGCTCGCCGAGCACCGTCAACGTGGCCCAGGTCCACGTCAAGACGGTGCGCGAGAATCTGCCCGCCGTCATCGCGCTGCTGGGCGAGATGCTGCGCGAGCCGGCCTTTGCCAAGAAGGACTTCGAATCCCTGCGCGCCGAGATGCTGGCCAAGATGGAAGAGCAGCTCTCCGATCCCATCGCCAACGCCAGCGTCGCGCTCATGCAGCAGCTCTTGCCCTTCCCATCCGACGACGTCCGTTACACGCCCACGGTCAAGGAGGACATCGAGCGGCTGCGCAAGGTCAGCGCCACGGAATTGGCATCGCTGCACAGGCGCCTGTGGGGTTCGAGCGCGGCCCAGCTTTCGGTGGTCGGCGATTTCGACCCGGCCGCGGTGAAGGCCGACCTCACGAAGGCCATCGCCACGTGGAAGTCGCCGAGGCCGTACCAGCGCATCCCGCTGCCCTTCCACGCTACCAAGCCCACCGACGACACCATCAACACACCGGACAAGGAAATGGCCTTCGTCGCCGCTGGCCAGGCGTTCGCGGCGCGCGACGACGATCCGGCGTACCCGGCGCTTACCCTCTTCAATTACATGCTGGGTGGCAGCCCGACCTCGCGCCTGTTCCTACGCTTGCGCCAGAAGGAAGGGATCTCGTACGGCGCGTTCTCGCAGATGCTGGCCCACCCCATCGACAAGAGCGGTTTCTTCTTCGCCGGCGCCATCGCCGCGCCCGCCAACATGGACCGGGCGATGACCGGACTGCTCGCCGAGATCGACGGCATGGTGAAGTCCGGCGTAAGCGAGAAGGAGCTGGCCGAGGCCAAGAAGAGCTACGCCAAGGTTTGGCAAAGTCGCATCGCGGAGGACGACTTCGTGATAGGCGAGCTCAACCAGGGCCTCTACCTTGGCCGTACGTTCGCCTACTGGAAGGCTCTCAACGACAAGATCGAGAAGCTGACCGTCGCCGACGTCAACGCGGCGGTCAGGCAATTCATCGACCCCGAGAAGCTGGCCAAGGTGCGCGCCGGGGATTTGGCCAAGAGAAAGTAGTGTAGTGTCGCGCGGTACAGAAAGGATCCCATGAAACCATCGTTCCCTGTGCTCGTAGGCTTGGCCGCCCTGTTCTCGCCAGGATGTGGCAAGAGCGGCGCCGAGAAATTCGCCGACAGCTTCTGCGCAGAAATCGCCAAGTGCTGTGGCCAGGCCGGCCTGCCCAGCAATGGCAATATGTGCCATCTGATGATGTCGGGCGGGTCCTACAATTCCCAGGCTGGCGATGCGTGCCTGGCGGAAATGAAATCCGAGGTTGCCGGGGGCACCTTCTGCACCAATCTGGGCTCGCCGGCCTGCGATTCCGTCTCGGGCAGCGTGGGCAGCAAGAAACCTGGCGATGTCTGCGTCGCCGATAGCGACTGCGCCCCGTCGAGCGATGGCAAGGTCGCGTGCGCGAGCGTGTACGTAAACAGCGCGTTCATCCAAAAGTGCCAGGTTCAGGTGCCGGGCAAGGTTGGAGATGCCTGTGATGGTACCCAAGACGGCAACCTCTTTCTTTCCTCGTCATCGACCGACGCCACGGATGTGGCCCCGCGCATCGTGGTGTGCAACACGTCCGACGGCGTCCAATGCAAGTCCAATACCTGCACCGCGCTGGCCGTGGTGGGTGCGAGCTGCGGTTACACACCAGACTGCGTCAGGTCGGCCTTCTGCGACCCCGGCGCGGACAAGTGCGCCGCCAAGGTCGCGGCCGGCAACCCCTGCCCGAGCGGTGATGACGAGCAATGTTTGGACGGCAACTACTGCGCAGCAGGGACCAACCAGTGCGCGGCCAAGGGCGAAAACGGCGCCGCGTGCACGACCGCGAACATGTGCCTATCGAGCAATTGCCCGAGCGACACCTGCCAATCAAACGGCCTCGACACGCTGGTTCTGGCCCTGATCTGCGGGTCCTGATCGCGAGGAATGGCGTCTTCGGCGACGCCGCTACCAGGGCAGCGGTTCGCCCAGGTGGAAGAACTGCCCCGATGGCCCATCGGCGGGCAACGTCGCCAGGGTAACGGCGGTCCGGGCGCCGTCGACGATGCTCATGGGGGCCTTGGGTCCCCCCATGTCGGTGCGCACCCAACCGGGATGGGCGGAGTTGACCTTGAGCGCGGTTCCGCGCGTCTTGTGGGCAAGCGCCACGGTGAAGCCGTTCAGGGCGGCCTTGGACGCCGTGTACGATGCGGTCACGGAGTTGCCGAACGCTTCGGGCTTCTTCTGCAGCGAAGTCAGCGAGCCGAGCACACTGGAATGGTTGACGATGCGGCCGGCCGGGCTGGCCAAGAGCAGCGGCAAGAGCGCGTAGGTCACCGCCACGGCGCCAAAGAGATTGGTCTCGAACGTGCGGCGCAAGGTATCCAGGTCGTCGGCGCGCCCCCCGGACACGCCGGCGTTGTTTACCAAGACGTCGAGGCGACCGAGCTTCTCTTGGAAGAATGCGGGGAGGTTGGCCACGTCCTCGCTCTTGGTCACGTCAAGCTTCAAAGCGTGGGCCTCGATGCCCTGCGTGCGCAGCTCGGTGGCGGCCGCCGCGCCCTTGGCCTCGTCGCGCGCGCCGAGCACCACGACCCATCCCTTCTGGCCGAGCTGTCGGGCGATCTCGAGCCCAAGTCCCTTGTTCGCACCCGTGATGAGCGCAACCGTCTTTTGAGTCATGAAAGGTCTCTATATCAGGCTCTGGGCGGGGGTGAGGCTTCGCTTTCCATGGCGTCCAGGATATCCACCGCGCTGCGCACGAGGCCCGTGCAGATCGTCTGGTGCATGTCCTGCTCGTGGAATGCCTTCTGTCCCTCGGGCGTCGAGAGATCGCAGCGGATCAGATCGCGACAGAGGGTGGATCCGTGTCGGCGCGTGAAACGCGCGGCAAAGTCCTGCACCTTGGCGTAGAACGCCGCACGCGCTCCCGGCTCCTCGATGCGGCGGTCGCCGTGGCGCAGGCCCAGCACCATCATGGCGCCGGTCACCGCTCCACACGTGACGCCCATGCGCGCCATGCCGCTACCGAAAGCCGCGGCGACGCGAAAGCACTCGCTCGCGTCCAACCCGGCGGACGGTCCCAAGGCACCAAGCACCGCCTGGGCGCAGTTGCAGGATTTGAACAGCTCGGCGGCAGCATCCTCGTTGCTCATGGCGCTGGAGCCTAATCGATCGCCGCGCGCCATGGAATACGCGCCGTGGCCGGACTTCTGATAGACGTATCCGACACCATGCCCATGCCACCCGAGGGAAAACGCGCCCATCCGCTGCTCTGGGTTCCCAGCCTCTACTTTGCCATGGGCACGCCCATGATCGCCGTCTCGGTGGTGGCGGCCATCATGTACAAGAACCTTGGCCTCAGCAACACCGACATCGCGGCCTACACGGGCGCGATGTACCTGCCCTGGGTGGTGAAACCGCTGTGGGCGCCCCTGGTGGAGCTGTTTCGCAACAAGAAGTTCTTCGTGCTCGCCATGGAGGCCGTCATGGTGGTCACCTTCGCGTGCCTGGCCTTCGCCTTGAAGTTGCCGTCCTACCTGCCGCTGACCATCGCGCTGTTCTGGATCGTCGGCTTCGCCTCGGCGACCCAGGACATCGCTGGCGACGGCGTCTACCTGACCTCCTCGACGGACAAGGAGCAGGCGCTGTACATCGGCGTACAGGGCGCGGCGTGGAACCTCGGCCGCGTGCTCGTCTCCGGATCGCTCGTCAGCCTGACCAAAATCCTGTTCGACTGGGCCGCAGCGGGCAAGCCCGCGCCCGCCACGGGTCCGAACCCCGCCTGGTTCACGGCGTGGATGATCGTGATGCTGTTCATCGCGGCCATCCTGGGCGCGGCCTTTCTATGGCATTCCTACCTGCTGCCGCCCGGTGCGAAAGCGCCCGACGCCGCGACGAACGTGGCAGAGGCCTTGCGCACCACCGGCGACGCTTGGGCCAGCTTCTTCAAGAAACCGCGCATCTGGATGATGATCACGGCGGTCTTCTTCTACCGTTTCGCCGAGGGCTTCATCGAAAAGATCGGGCCGCTCTTCCTCATGGACAGGCGCAGCGACGGGGGGCTCGGGCTCGACAACATGGTGCTTGGCCACATCAACGCCATCGGCACCGTGGTCTTCGTGGCCGGAACCCTGCTGGGCGGACTGCTGGCGGCCAAATTCACCCTTCGCCGCATCTTCGTGGTCCTGGCCTTCGCGCTCAATATCCCGCACATCACCTATTTTTACCTGAGCCACGCCATGCCCACGAACCTGACCTGGATAGGGGGTGTGGTGCTCATCGAGAAATTCGGTTACGGCCTCGGCACCGTCGGCATGATGCTGTACATGATGCAAGAGCTGTCGCCCGGCCGCTACCGCACGGCCCACTATGCTTTTGCCACGGGCATCATGGCCCTGAACATGATGTTGACCGGAATGGTCAGCGGCCGCATCCAGACCGCGCTGCACTACCCGATGTTCTTCGCGTTCGTCCTTGCGGCGTCCGTGCCACCCGTCGTCATCGCGTGGCTGGCGCCCTTCCGTAGGCAAAGCGCCGAATCGGAAGCTCCAGACCGAGGACAGGGCAGCGGCCACTTGAGCCGCCTCACTCCCCTTCCCAGCCTCTTCCGCGCGCCCGGATGCGCTCGCCTTCGAGGCGCGCGACCATCGCCGCCAGGTCGCTGCGCGAGGAGCCGAAGACATAGGCCCGGATGAAGTCGGCAATGGATTCCACCCTCTGCCGCGGCAATCTCGGTCAACCGCTCGATCTCCTCCTCGGAGAAGGGAACCACAATTTCTCGTATGTGCATGGCCGCCCCCCGCGGCGACGAACCTCGCCGTTGGTCTTCCTCGTCTACCCGATCGTCATTGTCCTATAGCGAATCGTCTCTGGTGGCAAGCCGATCCGCTTCCTAGTCTGAAATCTCCATGGCTCGTGCCAAGGTCCCGCGGGGTGGCTTTCAACCCAGCCCCAATCAGCTCGCGCTCGAAGACCAGATTCGAGAGCGGCTGGCCGCCATTGTCGTCGCGGAGCGAGAGGCCCAGCACCTCACCCAGGAACACCTTGCCGAGCGCGCGGGCGTGCACACGACGACCATCGGCAAGATCGAGCGCGGGCAGCAAGTCCCGAGCTTGGCGCTTTTCACGCTGCTCGCCCGAGCCTTGTCCTGCGCACCGTCGGAGCTGTTGCGCAGGATTCTTCCGGATCCGCCCTCCAAGGGATATGAGGATCCCGCCGTCGCAATCGTGCGCGGTTTCCCGGCGGCCGACCGCGCTCGCCTGCTGCCAGTGTTGGAAGCCATCGTCGACTGGAAGCGTCGTTCCTAGGAAACCGTCTGCGCACCTTGTCCGCACAAGTGCGCAACCGCTTACGCGGTCTTGATGCGGTTGGCAGCACATACAGGACTGTTCCTGTCACGTTTAGGGGTCTATACCGCGCTTCTCCTTCGCGCCTTGCCATGGCCGGCTTCTTGCACACCAGCGCGCCATCGCCGAAACACGGCATCGAAGACAACCCACGAGGCCAAATCATTGCAATCCACAACGTTCCCTGCGCAGCCCGAACCGGCTGTCGCGGGTTTGCATTCTGTTGACGTGGAAACCCTGGGCGGGTTTCCGAACCGTCCCGCGGTGGTTCGCGCCGAGCGAGGCTCGACGAGTCCCCACGTCCCGGCAGGCATCGCGCCGATGGCACGCGAATTCTCACAGGCGCATGCGGATGACACTTCCCGCATGCTCGCGTCCTTGCGTAATATCGAGCGCCCGCTCTATGCGGTGGCGGAGGGCCGCAGCACCGTCCTGACCGATCGTGCCCCGTCGACCTTGGAAGGCTTGGCTGGCGTCATTCCGGCCGTTCGCATCGAGCATTTCGGCTCGACGTCGTTCCGCAAGGAGCACAACCTGCGCTGCGCCTACGTCGCTGGCGCCATGGCAGGCGGCATCGCCTCGGTCGACCTGGTCGTCGACATGGCCCAGGCCGGTTTCCTGTCCTTCTTCGGCGCAGGTGCCCTGCCCCTGCCCGCCATCGAGCAAGCCATCCGCCAGATCCAGGCGCGACTGCCGGGCGGCGAGTCCTACGGCATCAACCTCTTGCACAACTACTATGACGAAAAGCTCGAGTGGGCGACCGTCGAGCTCTACCTGTCGCTCGGCGTGACCCGCGTGGAGGCCGCGGCCTTCGTATCCATCACCGCGCCGCTGGTCCATTACCGCGTGAAGGGCATTCATCGCGCGGCCGACGGACGCATCGTCGTGCCCCACCACGTCTTCGCCAAGGTCAGCCGGCCCGAGGTGGCGATACAGTTTTTGGCGCCGCCGCCCGCGCCGCTTCTGGCCGAGCTCGTCGCCGCCGGCAAGATCAGCGAAGACGAGGCCGCCCTGGCCGCGCTGATCCCGATGGCGGGCGAGCTGACCTGCGAAGCCGACAGCGGCGGCCACACCGACCGCCGCCCGCTGTCCGTGCTCTTGCCCATGATGCTGCACGAGCGCGAGCAGGCCGTGGCGAGACACGGCTACGAGGAGCGCGGCCTCGAAATTCGCCTCGGCGCCGCGGGTGGCATCGGTGAGCCGCTCTCGGTTCACGCCGCCTTCGCCATGGGCGCCGATTACATCGTGACCGGCTCGATCAATCAGGCCTGCCGACAATCGGGTACGGCGACGCGCGTGCGCCAGATGCTGGCCGAGGCGTGCATGGCCGATGTAGCCATGTGCCCGGCCTCCGACATGTTCGAAATGGGAGGCAAGGTGCAAGTCCTCAAGCGCGGCACCATGTACCCGCAGCGCGCCCAGCGCCTATACGAGCTGTACAAGACCTATCCTTCGTTCGACGCCATTCCCGCGCCCGAACGCAAGAAGGTCGAAACCCAAATCCTCAAGCGTCCCTTCGCCGAGGTTTGGCAAGAGACCGAACGCTACTGGATGTCGCGCCAGCCCGATGAGGCCGAGCGCGGGCGCGTGGACGAAAAGCACCGGATGGCGCTCTGTTTTCGCTGGTATCTCGGCATGTCCTCGCGCTGGGCGCGCATAGGCGAAGAGTCCCGCCAAGCCGACTATCAAGTCTGGTGCGGTCCGGCCATCGGCGGCCTCAACCGCTGGACCCAGGGCACGGCGCTGGCCGACAGCGAGAACCGAGATGCGCCCTCGCTGGCCCGCGCCCTGCTGACCGGCGCGGCGGTGCTGCAGCGCCGAGAGCTGGCCGCCCGGGCCCGCGTTCGCCACCTGCCGAGCGTGGTCGCGGTGATGAGCCTCTCCGAATCGTGGCTGGTGGACGACAAAGCATCGGCTCCCGTCGCCCTCGCGCTGTAAGAACAGCGGCCTCTGCGACCTCCTCTGCCTCCGTGCCCTCATCAGCAGTCTGCTGCTTGACTTTATAGTTAACCATGGTTAACTATTGTCCCATGGCAAGCAAGCAGCCCGCGGGCGCGCCGGAGGTGGTCCTGGTCCACCAGGCCATCGCTTGTCTCGGCCGTCTGGCCGACGCCTTTCGCCGCCGCCGCGAGCAGCTGGCCCTGTCGGTGGGGCTTTCGGACGGGCAGTGGGGCGTGCTCGAGGAGATCTCGCGCGAGCATTTCATGCCGAGCATGTTCGCCAAGACCCGCGACAGCTCGGCCGCCGCGGTCTCCAAGACCCTGCGCCAGCTCCTCGACAAGGACTTGGTCAGCGTGACGCTGTCCAAATCCGACGGCCGCCAGCGCGCCTACGTCTTGACCGCCAAGGGCAAGCGCATCATGCAGACCCTGCGCAAAGAGCGCGAGGTGGCCATCGAAAAGATCTGGCTCAAACTTGACCCCCACCTGGTAGAGAGCTTCGTGACGTTCGGCACCCAGCTTTCCAATCACCTGGAGCAGTACGGAGAGAAGAAGAAGGAAGTGTAACCATGGCCCAAACACTGTACGAAAAGGTCTTCGACAAGCACGTCGTCCGCCAGCTGCCGTCGGGGCAAGCCCAGTTGCTGATGGGCCTGCACCTTCTGCACGAGGTCACCTCGCCGCAGGCGTTCGCCATGATCCGCGAGCGCAAGCTTCGGGTCATGTTCCCCGAGCGGACCTTTGCCACGGTGGATCACATCGTGCCGACGCACACCAAGCTGCGCCCCTACCAGGACACCATCGCCGAAGAGATGCTGCAAAGCCTGGAGAAATCCGTGAAGGACTTCGGCATCCGCTTCTTCTCGCCCACGGCGAACGAGAACGGCATCGTGCACGTGGTCGGCCCCGAGCGTGGCCTCACCCAGCCCGGCATGACCATTTGCTGCGGCGATTCGCACACCGCCACCCACGGCGCGTTCGGCGCCCTGGCCTTCGGCATCGGCACCTCGCAGATCCGCGACGTGCTGGCGACGCAAACCTTGGCCATGGAAAAGCTCAAAGTCCGGCGCATCGAGGTGAACGGACACCTGCGGCCCGGCGTGTACGCCAAGGACGTGATCCTCTACGTCATCCAGAAGCTGGGCGTGAACGGCGGCGTGGGCTTCGCCTACGAGTACGCCGGCGAGGTGTTCGACCGCTTCACCATGGACGAGCGCATGACCGTCTGCAACATGAGCATCGAGGGCGGCGCGCGCTGCGGGTACGTGAATCCCGATCAGACGACCTACGACTACTTGAAGGGCCGCGAGTACGCGCCCAAGGGCGCCGCGTGGGAGCGCGCGCTTGCGTACTGGGACAGCATCAAGAGCGATCCGGGCGCCAAGTTCGACGACGTGGTTCGCATCCAGGCCGAGGACATCCCGCCCGTGGTCACCTGGGGCATCAAGCCCGCGCAATCGGTGGCCGTGGACGCGGCCATTCCCTCCGTCGACGCCTTCAAGGAAGACGAGCGCGAATCCGTACGCGAGGCCTACGCGTACATGGACTTTTCGCCCGGCCAGCCCATCGCGGGCACCAAGATCGACGTGGCCTTCATCGGCTCGTGCACCAACGGCCGCCTGTCCGACTTCGAAGAGGTGGTCAAAGTCCTTCGGTCCGGCAAGCACAAGGTGCAGGCCAACGTGCGCGCCCTGGTGGTGCCGGGTTCCGAGCAGGTGCGCAACGACATGCTGGCGCGTGGCTGGGACAAGGTCTTCGCCGACGCCGGCTTCGCGTTCCGCGAGGCCGGCTGCTCGATGTGCCTGGCCATGAACCCGGACAAGCTCAAGGGCCGGGAAATTTGTGCTTCGTCGTCGAACCGCAACTTCAAGGGCCGGCAGGGCTCGCCGCAGGGGCGCACCCTGCTCATGAGCCCGCTCATGGTGGCCGCCGCGGCCGTCACCGGCCAGGTCGCGGACGCGCGCAAGGTTTTCGATATTCGCTAAGGAGATGATCATGGAAGACGTCAAACGCAATCTCTTCACCGGCCGGGCGATTCCCCTGCGCGGCAACGACATCGACACCGACCGCATCATCCCCGCGCGCTACCTGCGCACCGTCGTGTTCGACGGTCTGGGCGAGCACGCCTTCGAGGATGACCGCGCCCAGCTCGCCGCCAGCGGCTGCTGCCACGCCTTCGACAACAAGGCCTACCACGGGGCGAGCGTGCTGCTGGTGAACAAGAACTTCGGCTGCGGTTCGTCGCGCGAGCACGCGCCACAGGCCATCCACCGCTGGGGCATCAAGGTCGTCCTCGGCGAGAGCTTCGCCGAGATCTTCATCGGCAACTGCGTGGCCATCGGCATGCCCTGCTGCAAGGTCTCGCAGGACGTGGCCGAGGCGCTGATGGCCGCGGTCGAATCCAATCCGGCGACAGCTATCCAAGTAAGTCTGGCGGACAAGTCGATCGCGGCTGCGGGCAAGACCTATTCGTTCGAGATGGCCGATGGCATGCGCCAGCAGTTCCTCACGGGTCGCTGGGATTCGACCGCGGAGCTACTCGAAGCCGCGGAGCAGGTGAAAGCCCGAGCCAAGTTGCTCGGCTACTTCGGCAACTTCGCGTAGCCCGGACCGACCGACGTAGCCTGGACCGACCGACGCAGGTCACCCAGGCCCTAGAAACCTGGCGTCATTCTGGAAACGTGACAGTTACCAGGAATCAGGCTAGAAAATACGCATGTGTGTTGATGTAGGACACATGGACGCGTCAAAGCAGGTCGCAAGACTTCAACTCATCCCATCAACCGAAAGAAGGAAATCAATGACACGTACGAGACTCTTTCTCATCTCCTCGACTGCAGTTGCATCGCTTCTCGGCGCAGCGGTCCCTGCCTTCGCGCAGGCCCCGGCCCCGGCCCCGATGTATGCGCCGGCTCCGGCTCCCATGATGGCGCCAGCTCCGGCCCAGGAAGCGATGCCGGTGATGCCGGCAGCTCCCGTGATGGCCCCCAAGGCCTCTGACGACATGACCGGCTCGGTCGGCTTCGGCGTCGGCGTAGTTGCCGGCAGCAGCGTCGTCAAGACCGACGATACCGTTGCAATGAAGTACTGGATGAGCGATGCCATGGCGATCATCCCACGCCTCGACCTGAACATCTTCAAGGCGAAGGGCGCGGATACGGCCTGGAGGTTCAAGCCCTCGGTGCTCGCCGATTTCACTCTGCTCAAGGGTGCCTCGACTCGATTGAGCGCAGGCGTCGGCCTTGGCTTGGGCTTTGCGAAGAACCAGGCTACGCCGCTCTTCCCGGGCGGAGATCAGACTGCCACGCAAATCGAGATCTTCGTTCCCGTCCAAGTCGGCGTGGAGCACTTCTTTGCGCGCTGGTTCTCGATGGGTGTTTCCGCAGGCTTCAGCTTCATCGACTTCCAGAAGCAAGGAACTCCCTGGACCGTGGACTTTGCGGTCAACAACGTGAACTACCTCGGCTCGCTCTTCTTCTACACCGACTAATCGTTTCGCAACGAAACGCCCAAGGGCGTGTTGGCCACGAGCCGGCACGCCCTTTTGTTTTGCCCGGAGGGCTACTTGCCTGTGATCTTGGTCGCTGCCAGGATGCCGGCGCTGAGGTTGCCCACATTGTCCACGGCGCACAGGCGGAAGTAGGTCGTGCCCACGGGCAACGCGGCGGTCGTAAAGGTGGTCGCCGTGCCGGCATAGAGCGGGGTGCCCGAGGAACAGTTCTTGGGTGCGCTGCCCGTCAGAGCCACGAGCTTGTAGGAGGCCAGGCCCGAGCCGGTGTCCTTGGCTCCGTTCCAGGTCAGGGTGGCCACGTTGCCCGACAGCGTGCCGGTCAAGGTTCCGTTGGTCGGCGCAGTCGTGTCGAGGGTGATGGCGGCCGATACCGGGGCCTCGGAGGCCGCACCGTCGGAGCTCTTCCACCAGACGTAGACAGTCCTGACGCCGTTTCCGGAAGCCAGCGTCCACGCCACGGAGGTCGCGAACGTCTTCCAAGCGCTGCAAGTCGTGGTCGCGCTCAGACAAACCTGGGCCGCTGTGCCCGTGGTAGTGGTGACGTCGACGGTCACGACGGTCGATTGGGTGTACTTGGCGCCTCCGTTGATGACGACTTGGCCGGTGGGCGCGGGCGCAAGGGCGAGGGCAGCCCCAAGATCCAGGCGCGGCGTGGTGACGCTGTTGCGCCTATCCAGGATCGGGGTGTTCGAGGTCGTGAGGCGGGCCACCAGCGCATCCGGTCCGGCGCTGGGTTGCGCCGACGCCAGCACGGCGATGGCGCCAGCCACGTGCGGTGTGGCTTGCGAGGTCCCGGACATGGTGATGCCGGCAGCGGTGATGCCCACGCCCGGAGCAAGAACGGTCAGGAACGAGGCCGAGTTGGAAAAGCACGCGACCTGGTCGGCTGCGCTCGTGGCGTCTCTGCACACCGAGGTGCTCAGAGCGCCGACGTTCGCGGAGTAGACCGCGCCCACCGAGACCGCGGCTGGCGCACAAGCCGGGCTGGCGATGCCCGTGGACGAGGCCGAGTTTCCCGAGGCGACGGCGGACAAGATCCCGGCGGCACGCGCCGCCGCGATGGACGGGGCGAACGGATCGTAGCCGCACGGTGCGGAGAAAAGCCCCCCCGCCCAGGCTCATGTTGATGGAAACGATGTGGTATTTGGCTTTGTTCTGCACGCACCAGTTGATGGCCGCCAAGATGCTGGAGGTATAGGCCCAATCGCCATCGAAGACATCGAGGGCGGCGATTTTGGCGGCAGGGGCCATGGACAACACGATGCCCGATACGTTCGTGCCGTGAAAGCTGCCGGTGTCGAGGGCCTTGTCGTCGACGGCGAAGTCCTTGGCGAAGATCACCGGGCAGGCCGCAGGGACGCCGGGGGCGGTGCATTTGAAGGGGGCGCGCTTGTAGTCCGTTCCCGTGTCGAGAACGGCAACCGTGGTGCCGGCCCCCAGCTTTCCGGCCGCGGCGGCCGCGGGTTGCCCCACCTGGACAAGGTCCGCGGGGACATTGCCAAAGGCCTGCATGGCCCGATCCTCGACCACGGCCACCACGTCGGTGTTCGACTCCAAGGCAGCCAAGGCCTCGGGTGAGTCGACGCGCACGTGCATGACCGGGAGCTGGTCGTAGCTGTGTAGCGTTATCAGGCGGCCGGACGCGGCCGTTAACACGCCGTCCTTCACGCTGTCGAGATCCGCCTTCACGCTGCCCAGGTACGCGTCGAAGGAATCGCTCGGGATGGTCATGCGAAAAGCCGCCCGGCGCAGGCGCACCGGCTCGTCGGCCAACATCACGATGACCTCGCGCGGCCGGCCGGCCTGCACATCCGCGGCGATGGATGGCTCGACCCTGGTCCAGCCTTCAGGAGGTCCGGCGAGCTCGGACGAGGCAGTGGAATCGTCGGCGTTCAAGCCAGCGGGCTCGCATCCTACCGCGCTGGAAAGAATGAGAAGCCAGCCCAGCGCCCCCCTCGAAAACAACCTCTCGCGCTCCATTGGCTCCGCTCCTCTTGCTTGCCCAGGCACCCGTAGAAGACAGCACACGAATTTTACTATCGTATATAAATAGTAAGCTGTCAAACGAAAATATATGTAGTATACATTCTGACTCTCGCGGCTTACGCGCGATCGTGCCGTCGTCATAGTAGGATGGTGACGACCCTTGGTCGCGCGACTGGAGCAGTGATGACCCCGAAGCCCAGATTTGTGAGCATTGCCGGGATATCCACGGCGTGGCTGTGCGTGGCGACCGCGTCCGCCCTTGCTCAGCCCCTGCCCGAGCCCGCCAACACCGCGTCCGCCACGGCCGCGCCGCAAGCCGCCACGGTCCCCTCGGCCACGCCGCCAGGGGTGTTAGCCCAACCGCCAGCCACCGCACCGCCCCCTACCTATTACCCACCGCCCGGCTATGGCTCCCCTCCCGGCTACTACTCGCCGCCCGGCTACTACCCGCCGCCCGGCTACTATCCGCCACCGGGTTACCTGCCTCCACCTGGCTATTACCCACGACAGGACCTGGGGCCGCCGCCGGGATACCACCTTCACGACGGATTCTATATGCGTCTGACTGGCGGCCTCGGTTACCTGAACACGAAGTTCAGCTACGCCGGCCAGGATGAGACCATCTCAGGCGGTGGCTTGACCATGACCTTCGCCTTCGGCGGGGCCGTGACCCCCAATCTGGTGTTTTACGGCGAGATGTTGATGACCATGGCATCCAATCCGACGCTCGACTATGGCCAGGGATCCCAATCTCTCGGGTATGACCTGGCCTTGTTCGGGATCGGGCCTGGGGTCACCTACTATTTCTTGCCGTCGAATCTGTACCTGTCCGGAACCCTGGCGCTGTCCCAGGTCACGGAAAGCAACAACAATTCGAACAGCTCGAACAGCTCGAATAACAGCGTCGACCTGACCGACCTGGGCGTCGGGGCAAGCTTCAAGGTCGGCAAGGAGTGGTGGGTGTCCAGCAACTGGGGGCTCGGGGTCGCCGGCATGCTCCACGTCGCCTCCATGAAGATGAAGCAGGTCGACGCCAGAATGACGGCCACCGCCGTATCGCTGCTCTTCTCGGCGACCTATAACTAGGAACCAGGAGTAGCTAGCTGACCGTCGCCGGATCCACGGTCGCGCCTTCGTCGATTTTGCCGAAGACCTGCTCGTAGCGGCTGACGTTGTTTTCGAGGGCGCGCAGGAAGCGTTTGGCATGACGCGGGGAAAGGATGATGCGCGAACGAACGCGCGCGCGCGGCCCGCCGGGCTGCACGTAGACGAAGTCGAAGGTGAATTCGGCGTCGTTGTGGTTGAGGAAGACCAGGTTGCAATAGGCCCCCTGGGCCGTGGCGTCGTCGAGCTCGAATCTGCAGCTGGGGGGCGTTGGCCGGGACTTTGGGTTGGTCGGACATGTGGAAGTTGTACCGCAAGTCCGGTTATAGACTAGGAACCTTTCATGGCCAGAGTGCTTGGCATCGACCTCGGCTCGCGCCGCATCGGCGTCGCGGTGTCGGACGGACTGGGACTTTTCGCCCAACCACGCGCGACCATCGCGCGCCACGGGGGCGTGCGCGACATCGACGCCATCGCTGCGGCCGTCAAGGATGCCGAGGCCGATCGCATCGTGCTCGGCCTGCCGCTCGACTGCGAAGGGCAGGAGGGGCCGGCCGCCGGGCGCGCGCGGGTGTTCGGCGACAAGTTGCGCGCGGCCTTGCACGTACCCGTCGAGCTGGTCGACGAAAGCTTCAGCACCGTCGAGGCCGAGGCGGTGCTGCTGGCCGCCGACGTGTCGCGCGCGCGGCGCAAACAGGTGGTCGACAAAATGGCCGCCGCCGTCATCTTGCAGCGCTGGCTCGACGCCAATCGGGGTAAAACAGAGGACTCGCGTGAGTGAAGGCGGGCTTTGCCCGACGTCACTCATCGCGGGAGTTGGTAAGAACCCTTCGAGGGTTCTTACTTAGAAAGGAATCCATGACCTCGCCCCGCCGCCGAGCCTTTCAGGTTTTCCTCGTCACCACCGGGCTGGGACTTGTGTGCGGGGCCTGGCTGGTGCACAAGATCGCCACCTATCCCGACCGGGCCACGGGATCGGCCAGGGGCACCGTGGATGTCGAGATCCCGCGCGGCGCCGGCGCGCAGAAGGTGTCCGAGCTCTTGGGCGAAGCCGGGCTCATCGAGCGGCCCGCGTTCTTTCGGCTTTACGCCGGCCAGCGCGGCGCCGCCAGCCGCTTCCGTCCCGGCCACTACAAGATCCAGGCGCCCATCACGCCGCGCCAGCTCGTGGACCTGATCGTCAAGGGCGTGGCCGACGAGCTGGTGGCGGTCACCATCCCCGAGGGCAAGAACATGATCGAGGTGGCCGAGATTCTCGACGCCGCCGGGATCGCCAACAAGGCCGAGCTCCTGGCCCTGGCCATGGATCCCATCTTCGTCAAGAGCCTGGACTTGCCCGGCCGATCCCTCGAAGGCTATCTCTTCCCGGATACCTACAAGCTGCGCCCGCACTCGCAGGCCAGCCGCGTGCTGACCGCCATGGTCAGGCGTCACCGCCAGGTCTTCGAGGAGCTGCGCGCGGCCAATCCCACGGTCGCGACTTACCTTCGCACGAAACTGAAGTTCGACGATGCCGCCATCGTGACCTTGGCCTCCATCGTAGAGAAGGAAACCGGCCGGCCCGAGGAGCGGCCACGCATCGCCCAGGTCTTCATCAACCGCCTGGTCAAATCCAGCTTCCGGCCCAAGCTGCTGCAAACCGATCCGACCATCGTCTACGGCTGCACCGTGGCGCCGCTGTTTCTCGGCACGAAGTCGCCAGCCTGCGAGAAGTGGGATGGCCGCATCCGACGCATCCAGCTCGACGACACGGCCAACCCGTACAACACGTACACCCACGAGGGCCTGCCGCCCGGCCCCATCGCCAACCCCGGGCGCGCGGCCCTGGCCGCCGTGTTCCGGCCCGACGGCAGCAACTACCTCTACTTCGTGGCCAAGAACGACGGCACCCACCACTTCTCGGCTACCATCGCCGAGCATGAGGCCGCCGTGGTCAAATACCAGCGCGGGGGCAAGGCCCTGTCCAAAGGGGACGACTAGACCGACCGGACAAGCAGACGCTGCGCGCTGGACGAAAAGGCGTTAGACTGCGCCCGCGTGATCGGCGAACGGTACGGCAATTACCAGGCGATATCCCTGCTCGGCGAGGGCGGCATGGGCGCGGTCTACTTGGCCGAGCATCCCGGCATCGGGCGCCGGGTCGCCATCAAGGTGCTCAAGTCCGAGCTCGATCACGATCCGCAGCTCCTCACCCGCTTCCTCAACGAGGCGCGCGCGGCGAACTCCATCCGCCATCCCAACATCATCGAGGTGCTCGATTCGGGCACCACGGAGCGGGGCGCGTCCTACCTGGTCATGGAGCTGCTCGAGGGCGAATCGCTCTCGGCGCGCATCAAGCGCCTGTCGCGCCTCGACGAGAAGAGCGCCATCGAGATCGCCATGCAGACCGCGTCGGGGCTGGGCGCTGCCCACGCCAAGGGCATCATTCACCGCGACCTCAAGCCCGACAACCTGTTCGTCATCCCGGAAGAATCCGATGCCGCGCGCGAACGGGTGAAGATCCTCGACTTCGGCATCGCCAAGCTGCATACCATGGCCGGGGATTCGCTGAAGACCCGCACCGGCACCCTCATGGGCACGCCGGTCTACATGTCGCCCGAGCAGTGCCTGGGGACCAAAGAGGTCGACCACCGCAGCGACATCTATTCGCTCGGCGTGATCATCTACGAAATGCTGGCGGGACGGCCGCCCTTCGTCTCGGAGGGCTTCGGCGAGCTGCTCAGCATGCACCTGCACGAAAAGCCGGGCTCGCTGCGTGGGCTTGCACCCCAGGTCACGGCCGAGGTCGAATTCGCAGTGCTGCGCATGCTGGCCAAGAAGGCAGACGAGCGCTACCAATCCATGGCCGAGGTGCGCGCCGCCCTGGCGGCGGCGGCTGGCTTGCCCCATCCCGTGGTACCCGAGCACAAGCTGGGCAGCACCGACCAGTTTGGGGTTCGCGCCACCCTGGCGGCGCAAGCAGCGGAGAGCAAGCCCAAGACCCTGTCGCCCACCACGCTCACGCCGGGGGGGATGGAGGCCGCGGCGATCCCGGAGGTCACCCGGAAGGTTCGCCGCAAGCCCTGGACCGCCGTGGGGCTCGCGTCAGGCCTGATCGCGGTCGCGGTGGTGACCGCCGTATTCCTACACAAAGACCCGGCGCCGGTTCCGCGCCAGCCGACCCACACCGCGCGACCCGCGCCACCACCTGTCGCCGGTCCCGTCCAACCTCCCCACACACCCACCTTGGTGCGCGTGCGCCTCGACAGCAAGCCGGCCGGCGCGCGCATCGTGCGCGTCTCCGATGGCGTGGTGCTGGGAACCACGCCGGAAACCATCGAGCTGCGCCCGTCGAGCGAGCCCTTGCCGCTTCGTTTCGAGAAGGTAGGCTTCCTGCCTGCCGTCGACATGGCGTCGCTCTCCGCGGATTCCAGCCTGTCCGTGGTTCTGGAGGCGGTTCCCGAAAAAACCGCCTCCCCGACGCCCAAGAAGCACACGTCCGGCAAATCGCACGGCGGCAATGCCGAAGCGAACGAGCCCGCGAAGCTGTAGACCCGAATTGCTAGTGGCTGCCGCAACCGTGGCAGCTGCTGCAGTCGTGGTCGCCGTGGTCGTCGCCGTGTATGTCTTTGGCCGTGGCTTCGCGCACCCCGATGACCTTGACGTCGAAGTTGAGGGTGGCGCCCGCCAGGGGGTGATTGCCGTCCACCGTGACCGTGTCTGCGTCGGTGGCCACCACCGTCAGCACGCGCGCCCCGTGGGGTCCGTGGGAGCGGAAGTGCATGCCGACTTCGATCTCGCCCGAGGGGAACTCCTCGCGCGAAAGCTTTTCCACCAACTTCTCCTCGCGCGGGCCGTAGCCGCCCTCGGGCCCGATGGTGACCTTGACGTGATCCCCTTCCGACTTGCCGAGCAACGCCTCTTCCAGACCGGGAACGATCATGCCCGAGCCGTGCACGTAGGAAAGCGGTTCGCCACTCTCCGGCCCCTCCGAGGAGTCGAGCACGGTGCCCTTGGTATCGGTCAGCGTGTAATGGATGGTGACGACGGTTCTTTCTGCGATCTGCATGCGACTTCCTTCAGATAATTGGGACTATTAGAATACGCCTTGGGTCGCGTTTTGGCGAGTGGTCTAGGTCGCAGGACGCCTTCCGCCACGAAGGGGCTGAAGCGTCAGCCCTCGTACCCCTCTTGGCCGGCAACCGGCACCACCGGAGATTCGGCCTCGGCCCGCTTCTCGCGCAAGAGCAGGACGAGCATGCCCAGGCTGGCCAGGTTGCTGCTTGCGACCACGATCGGGCCGAGGACGTTGCCCGGAACCTTGAGGGCCAGGCAGACCGAGGCGGTCGTGGCCAGCGCAGCCATGTATGCGAAGTCGCCGGCCAGGACGGTAGGTGTGCGACGTTCGAGCGCGGCCAGTCCCTCGCGGTGGCAACGCAGGGCGACCGTGACGGGAAACCCGATGAAGAGCAGCGACGTGGTGTAGACCAGCCGCAGGTCGGCGGGCGGCAGGCGCTGCATCCCCACGTAGTACCAATGGGCGAGCCCTGGCAAAAGAAAGACGAGCGGAATAAGCGACAAGATGGCGCCGGCCGCCACTGAAAAGCGCAACACGCTCGTGTCCTCGCGCGTGCGCGGCGGGAACGAAATGACCACATTCTCGACTCGGCTGGCGGCGAAGGCGGCCGGGCCCGCCAGCCCCACGGCGAGGTAGTACGCGGGCAGCATGTGCTCGGGTTGTCCGGCGCGCGCAATCACGGCGCCCAGGATCATCCCCGACAGGGTCGTCAAGAACGCGCCGAGCGACAGCGGCAGGGTGAAGAGCAAAATCTTGCGCCGGCTGGCCGCGGGCACGATGTCCTCGGCCAGCGTGGCAACGAACGGCCGGCTGTACCACCAGGAAACCAGGGTTTCCAGGGCCACGGGAATGGACTGGCACACCATGGCCCAGCGCGAACCGACGAGGCCCCAGGAACAGAACAGCGGCGAGAGCGCCAGGGTCAAGCCGATGCGGGCGAAGGTCGCGGCACTGGCGCGACCGGAAGCGCCGTTGTTGTAAAGTAGAACCTGGTAGGGATTGCGCGCGTAGAACAAGACGTTGAGCAGGATGGTGAAGGGAAACGCCTGCTGGGCCGGTCTTTCGATGGAGGCCGGCAAGCCGATCAGGGTGCTGAAAAGGAGGTGCCCGACCGCGGGAATGCACAGTGCGGCCTGAATCAGCGCCGTGGCCAGCGACAACAGGTTGTTGATGGCGATGAAACGGGCATAGCCCCGTCGGCTGCGGGCGAACACCATGCCCGCCGTGACCAAGCCCGAGCCCAGGGTCCCGACCATGAACATCACGATGTTGGACTGGGCCACGCCGGCCAGATTCAACGCGCCGCCCTCTCCATGCGAGGCCACCATGGCCACGAGCGGGTAGCTCAAGCTCTGCGATGCGGCCTGAAGCGCGAGGGGCACGAAGTAGGCCGTAAGCCGACTGGCGGATGGAGCTCTTTCTGTGTCGAACATCGAAGACTGGAAACCTGTATCGGATAAAGCTCGATTTCTTATGCGATCTGCGAATCGCCTGTGTGCGGTGCGGAGTATTCTGCGCCCCGTGATCCGTGTATGCACGTCCCATCGCACCGAGGTGCTGCTGGAAGCCTTCGTGCAGAACCTCGCGGACGAGCGTGCGCGGTCGGGGCCGCTGGCTCCCGTTCGCGTGGTGGTGCCCAATCGTAATGTGGAGACCTTCCTCCGCCTCAAGGTGGCCGAACGCTGTGGAATCGCCGCCAACTTGGAAGCGACCTTTCTGCGCAAGTTCCTGACCGGCATCGTCGACAGCGCCGTACCGGACGCCAGGGTCGCCCAGACGGCGCACGTGGAGGGCCACCTGCTGGCACTCTTGCACGACGATGCCCTGCTCGCCGAGCCGCCACTTCACCATGTGCGCGCCTACCTGGGGACGGCGGACGGCGACCGGGACGCCCTGGACCGCCGCCGCTGCCAACTGGCGGCCCTGCTGGCCCAGCTCTTCGACGAATACGCGAGCTCGCGCCCCGAGATGCTCGCCACCTGGGAAAGCGATGCAAGCAACGCAGGCGATGACCGCGGCCACGCGCTCTGGCAGCGCGCGCTTTGGCGGGCCGTCTTCGGACCGGGCGGACGCTTGGCCCAGTTGGCCTTTGCCAGCGGCGTTCGCTTCGTGAGACTCGATGTCCTGTGGGAAGAGGCCATGGCGAAAGAGCCGGCGCCCTTCGCCGGCAAAGCCGTTCACGTGTTCGGCCTTTCCTACCTCGCGACCGTTTACCACCGCATGCTGGCGGTGCTGGCGCGCGCCTCGACGGTCCACCTCTACACCCTGAGCCCGTGCCGCGAGGCCAAGGACGAGCTCCGGGGCATGCCCGATCCCCCGGCGGACGATCCCTTTGGTCTCGGGCGCGAGGCGCAGTCGGCGCTACGCCGCTGGGCGCGGCCGGGCCGCGAGAACCTTCGCCTGCTCGCCGCCTGTGAGGGGGTCACCGTGGATGCGCGTTTCCCCGAGCAGGCGAGCCAAGGCGCCAGCTTGCTTCGCCGTCTGCAGGGCGACATCGTCAACCGGCGGATGCCGGACAAGTCCGAGGGGGAACGCGGCGAGTGCGACGCCAGCCTGCGCGTGCTGCCCTGCCCGTCTCTGCGCCGCGAGCTCGAGGTGGTGGCAGCGGAGATCTGGAATCTCGCACGCCGCGATCCCACGCTGCGCTTGTGCGACGTGGCCGTGATCGTGCCCGAGGCCAGCAAGAACCTCTACCTGGCGCAACTCTCGGCGGTGTTCGACGAGAGCTGCGCTCTGCCCCACAGCGTAGCGGATCTGCCGGCCGCCAGCGCCCATCGCGTCGCCGAGGCCATCGCGCTGCTGCTCCGTTTGCCCTTCTCGACCTTCACCCGCAAGGAATTCCTGCCGCTCCTCACCCATCCCTGCCTCATGGCCAGGTTTCCCAAGGCCGCGCCCGAGACCTGGCGCGAGCTGGCCCATGGGCTCGGCATCGTGCGCGGCGCGGACCGCGGCGACCTGCGTGGCTCCTACGTCACGCACGATCTCTTCACCTGGGATCAGGGGCTGCGCAGACTGGCGCTGGGCGCGCTGTGCGACTCGCGCGGTCCCGGCGAGGACGAGCCCCTCGTCTTGGCCGGGGAGAGCTATCTGCCCGGCCCCGCCATCGACAGCGCCGACGAGGAATGCCTGGGGTTCGGTCTGCTCGCGCGTTCGCTCATCGCCGACGCGCGCTTCGCCTCGGGTGGCGGCAAGACGTCGGAGCGACCGCTCGGCGACTGGCTCGACTTCATCCGCGGTCTGGTCGAATCCTATCTCGTGCTCGACCAAGCCGACGGTGCGGGCAAGTCGGTGATCGGACATTTTCTCGCCGAGCTGGAAGATCTGTCGGACATGGGCCTCGGCCAGCGGCCGGTTTCCTATCGCGTGGCGGCCGAGCTCGCCGAGCGCGCCCTGTCGGCCACGCCTGCGAGCCGCGGCCACTACCTGTCGAGCGGGGTGGCCGTGGCCTCGTTCGTGCCCATGCGCGCGATCCCTTTTCGCGCCGTGTTCGTGCTCGGCCTCGGGCAAGAGGCGTTCCCACGCCCCGCGGGGCACCACGAGCTCGACCTGCGGGCGGGCGCACGCAAGGCGGGCGATGTCGATCGCCGCGAGCAGGATCTGTACATGTTCCTCGAAACCTTGCTGTCGGCGCGCGAGCACGTCACGCTCTCGTACGTCGCGCGCGACGAGATCACGGGCGACGAGCTGCCCGCCTCGTCCGTGTTGCTCGAGCTGCGCACCATCCTCGGTCAGGGCTACCTCGACCCGGCCGCGCTCGCCCGGCTGTTCGGCGACGATGTTCAAGCGCGGCCCCCTCTGCGACGCTGGGACGACCTCGCGGAGCGCCGAGCGGTCCTGCCCGCCGCCGAGGGCGAGCACCTGGCCAAGGAGCTGGGCGCGGCCATGGCCAAGGGCGAGGTTTTGCCCGGGACGGCGCCCACGCCGCCGGCCAAGTCGAGCTCGGCGCACGCGGAGGATGCGCGCGACGCCTTGGTCGTTCCGCTGTCCGCGCTTCGCCGCTTTCTCGACGATCCCCTGCAAGGTTCGGCGCGCTTTCGCCTGGGCATGCACGACGACGACGATCGCGCGCCGGCCGATGTGGAAGACGAGCCCTTCGACATGGATCGTCGCGGATTGTCTTGGCTTCTGCGCACGAGCATGGCCGATGCTCTCGTCGCCGCGCAGGCGACGCCGTCCTGGCAAGATCTACGTACCGCCTACGAGCGGCGAGCCGGCCAGGCGGAGCTCGGCGGACGCTCGCCCACGGGATTGTTCCGCGCCGCCGGCACGCGCGCCGAGGAAGGGCTTCTGCGTGCCTGGCACGAGATGCTGCCCGAGGTATTGGGATTGCATCGTGTGGAGTGCCGCGTGGTCCGCCTGGCGAAGAGCGCGGCCGAGAACCCTGCGAGGACAGGCGTCGTTTACCGTCGGGCCCCCGTCCTGGCCGTTCCCCTGCCGGGCGCCGCGGGTCGGCCTGCGCGCGCGGTCCGCCTCGGCGGCGAGACCAGGCTCTCCAGCCGGTCGGAACAGACCGGCGGTGCCACCTTGGGCTTCACCTGCCGAGCCGGGATCTCCGGCAAGGAGATTTGCCGGGAGGATCTGTGGGCCTTCCTCGACTATGTGGCGTTGGCCGCGGCAAGCGACGAGGCCAGCCTCCCCGGTCACCGCAGCGTCCTCTTCTACAGCTCCGACGGCCCGGGCAAGGTTCACACGCTGGGATTCCGCCCCCTCGAACGCGAGCGCGCGCGGGACTACCTGGCGCTCCTGTGCGCCGATCTCCTGACCGGCGCGCTCGACACAAGCGGCGCGGCCACGGGCGTGCACCCCTACCTTCTTCCCCACGAGGCGGTGCTGGCGAGCCGGCGCAACCACACACCCCTGCTCGACGAAATCGACGAGCTGTGCTGTGAAGCGGAGGGCAAAGGGCGCAGCATGAGCTCTTTGCAAGGCCCGGTGCCAGGAGTCCTCGATCGCTATTCCGCGCCCACCGCGCAAGAGGCCGAGAGCATGGCCAAGGCGCGTTTCGGCCTGTTCTTCGAGCTCGCATCGAAAGAGGGCGCGTGAGCCAGGCCCTGCGTTATCCGCGACCGGCGGAGCTTGGGCGACTTGGCCGAGGACACCACGTGGTGGAATCCTCGGCGGGCACGGGCAAGACCTTTCTGCTCGAACACCTCTTCGTCGACCTCATCCTGACCCGGGGTCTGTCATGCGAGGAGATTCTGGTGGTCACGTTCACCGAGAAGGCCACCGCGGAATTGGTGATCCGCTTGCGCGCGCTCCTAGTCCGTCTGGCCGGACTGCGCAAGGACGACCCCAAGGCCATCGCGGCGGCGCAAGCGCCAGCCAGCGAGAGCTGGCTCATCGACGACCGGGCGAAGAAGCTCCTCGAAGAAGCCCTGCTCGGCTTCGACCGGGCCAGCATCTTCACCATCCACGGTTTCTGCCAAGGCGTCCTGCGCGAGCACGCGTTCGTCCAGGGCCGGTTCTTCGACGAGGAGCTGATCGGCGAGGAGGCCGCCTTCGGCGACGCGTTCCACGAGGTGTTGCGAAACGACGTGGCCCATGACGAGGATCTGGCCGCGGCCATCGCGGGCTGGCTGAGTGGCGGCGGGTCCATCGCCGCCCTGGAAGGGTTGCTGCGCAAATGCGACGCGGAGAAGGCCACGGCGCTGCGCCCGCGCTTCGACCGGGCTCGCCTGTTCGCCGCCATGGCGGCGTGGCGGCCGGTGGCAGGCGAAGACGAGCAGCTTGGGCGTCGTCTCAAGCTGGCCAAGATCCACGGGCACTCGATCAAGTCCATCATCGCCCGGCTGGCCCGCGCCTCCGAGCTCATCGCCGCGTGCGCTGGCAGTCCCGTGCACCTGCTGGCAGCCATGCAGAAGTTCCCCGACGAGCCGCGCATGCAAGAGGGCCTCGGCTACGTGCTGGACAGGCTTCTCGGGGCACCCCATGGCGCGAGCCTGGCCGACCTCGTGGCCATGGTTCGCGACCTGCAGGAGGCCGCCGTTCCCCTGGAAGCCTACTTGGCCGAGCGGCTCTCCCCTCTCATCCGCGAGCGCGCATCCGGCCGCAAGCGCAGGGCCGGCTTGTTCGATTTTTCCGACATGCTGCACCTGGTGTCGAGGGCGCTTGCCGATCCGGGACCCGCCGGCGGTGCCCTCGTCGAAGCCCTGCGTCGCCGCTACCGCCACGCCCTCATCGACGAATTCCAGGACACCGACGAGACCCAGTGGTCGATCTTCCGCCGCATCTTCGTCGAGTCGTCGGAGGGGCACGCCATCACCGTGATCGGCGATCCCAAGCAAGCCATCTACGGCTTCCGCGGCGCGGACGTGCACGCCTACCTCGGGGCCAGGCAAGCCCTGCAGGTCGCCGGCGGTAGCCGCCTGGTGCTCGATCGCAACTTTCGCTCGACCGCCGGCCTCATCGAGGCCACCAATCTGATCTTCGACCAGGCCGCGGATTTCTTTCGCCGCGACGGCGGCATCACCTACGACCAGCCCGTGCGCTGTGGCTGCGCCGACCTGCAATGGCTCGATGGATCCACGATCCCGGCCGCGCCCGTGGTCGTGTTCGGGCTTGCGGCCAGCAGGCCTCCGCTGCGCGCGTCCGCCGCGCGCGCCACGGTGCAAACCGCCATCGTCGAGGAGCTGCGCGTCCTGCTCGACCCGGCGAGCCCGCTGCGCCTGCGCGGCCATGGCGACGGCGACCGCCGGCTGCGCGCCCGCGACGTGTTCATCCTGACCTTCACCAACGCCGAGAGCCACGCCATCGGGCGCGCGCTCGCCGCCGCGGGCATTCCGTTCGCGTTCTACAAGCTCGGCGAGCTCTTCGCGTCACCCGAGGCCGCGGAGGTGCGGTCGGTCTTGCGCGCCATCGCCGCGCCCGCGGATCGCAGCTTGCGCGCGCAGGCCTTGCTCACGCGATTCTTCGACCTCGACGTGATCGGCGCGGCTTCGTGCCTGGATCTCGGCGCATCGGCCGAGCCGTTGCGCCTGCTCGAGCATTTCACCACCCTGGCCGGCAAGGGCCACATTCCGGCCTTGTTCGCCTCCATGATCGACGACAGTGGCATCGTCCGCCGCGAGCTCTTGGCCAACGCCGGCGAACGAACCCTGACCAACGTCATGCACGTGCTGGAGGTGCTGCAGGCGCAATGGGCGCGCTCGCACGCGTCGCTGCCCGAGCTGGCGGATCTGCTGAATGCCTTCATCCACGGCACGCAGAAACCACCCGGCCGCGAGGGCGACTTGCAGCGCCTGGAGACCGACAAGGACGCAGTCCAGATTCTGACCGTTCACAAAGCCAAGGGACTCGAGGCGGACGTGGTGTTCGTCTACGGCGGCACCGGGGAACGGAGATCCGGGCCACCGGTGCGCCTTCTGCACGACGGCGGCCAGCGCGTGCTGCAGGTGGGCCGGCCGGACGAAACCGCCAGGCGTCTCGCCGCGCTAGAAACAGAAGACGAGCGCAGCCGCCTGCTCTACGTGGCCCTGACTCGCGCCCGCTACCGTCTGTACCTTCCCCACTATCCGCCCGAGCTCAACATGTTCACCGGCCCGTATCGGCGCGCCAACCAGCGCCTGACCGACCTTCTCGGCGAGCGACACGAGCGCGCTTGCCCTCCTTTCAGCGTGCGCATCTGCCCCGCCCATTCGGTTCATGGGCGCGCCATTTTCCCCGCGCCTGCGCCTTGGCCAGCCGCGCTCTCGCCCCGGGGGTCGGCGTCGGCCCGCGAGCCCGGCGACCTGGCCGCCATCAGGGCCGAGCGCAGCGGGTTCGCCGTGACCTCCTACACCGCGGTCAAACATGCGCGCGCCGAATTCGACGGCGTCGAGGCCGACCCGCGCCTGTCCGGCGAGCTTGCGCTTGGCGAAGACGACCGCCAAGCCGACACCGGGCACGAGCTGCCGGGCGGCGCCGACACCGGTATCTTCCTGCACGACCTTCTGGCCACCGTCGCGCTCGCCGAGCTGGCCGGCACCAAAGGTTTCGCCGACTGGTACGCCAAGCCCAAGGTGGCGCGTCTGTTTGAAAGGATGGGCCGACGGCACGGGCGGCCCGCCGCCCACGTGCCCCTGGCCGCCAAGCTGGTGCATCGAGCGTACACCACACCGATACGACTGGGCGACGCGGTCATCGCCGGGCTGGCGTCCGCGCAAATCGCCCTGCGCGAGGTGGAGTTTCTCTTCCCCATGCCCGAGCCTTCGCATCCCCTTCTGTCACGGCCGCGGGACGGCACGTGGACCGTGGAGCGCGGCGTGGTGAAGGGCTTCGTGGATCTGCTCTTCGAGCACGATGGCCGCGTGTTCGTGTGCGACTGGAAAAGCGACGTCCTGCCGAGATTCGACCAAGACACGCTGGCCCGGCACTGCGCACAGAACTACGACGTGCAGACGCGCATCTACACCATCGCGGCGCTGCGCCTGTGCGATGTCCGGTCGCCCGCCGAGTACACGCGACGCTTTGGCGGCATGGTCTTCTGTTTTCTGCGCGGCCTGGGCAGCGAGCGCCCGAACGACGAGGGCGCGAGCAACACGGTCGGGATCCATTTCTGGAAGCCGACCTGGGACGAGGTTCTGTCCTGGGAGACGGACATGCTCGGCCAGCGCTTTTGGGGGCTCTCGCGATGAGACGGCCGGGGCTCTCCACTCTGCTGCCCACCGGCACCGGCCGCCAAACCGTCGCCGCTCGGCCGGCCTATCCGGCTTCCCTGCTCGAGCTCGCGCGCGAAAGCGACCTCGACGAGAGCAGCCTCTACCTGGCCTGGCAGGTGGCCCAGCTTGGAAGCGGCCTTGCGCCCGACGAGCGCGACACCTTCATGCTGCTCTTGGGTCGCTTGCTCGCGGCGCAGTCCCTCGGCAGCACGCGCCTTGCGGTTGAGGAGCCCGAGCGCCGCCTTCTCGCCAAGGTGCCGGACCTCGTCCAGCCGCCGGCCGGGCGCGCGCCCTTCGTCCTCGACGGAGAGTACCTCTACACGCAGCGGGACCATGCCTGCGAGACGCGGGTGGCTTCGCGGCTCGCCACTCTCTTCGGGCAGGCCGCGCCCTTCCCCGCCGAGGACGTCTCCCGCGCGCTCGGTGACGTTGCCACCGAGGGTGCTCCCGCGCCCAGCGCGGAACAGAAGGCTGCGGTTGCGCACGCGCTGGCCCATGCTCTCGGGGTCATCTCCGGAGGCCCGGGCACGGGCAAGACCACCACCGCGCTGGCGCTGGTGCGCACCCTGGTCCGCCTCGGCGTGGCCCCCGCCGACATCGCCCTGTGCGCCCCCACTGGCAAGGCGGCCAGCCGCCTCGAAGACGATTTCCGCACCCGACTCTCGGCGCTGGAGAATCCCGCCCCAAGCGACCGCGCTCTACGCGACGACTGTCCCAAGGCGCAAACCCTGCACCGGCTGCTCGGCGCCCGGCGCGGACCAGGGGGCATTCTGCGCGCTGCGCGCGATCCCCTGCCCTTCCGGACCGTCATCGTCGACGAGTCGTCGATGATCGATCTCGTGCTCATGGACAAGCTCTTGGCCGTGTTGCCGGACGGCGCCTTGCTGATTCTCCTGGGTGACGCGGATCAGCTTCCTTCCATCGCAGCGGGAGCCGTGTTGCGCGACCTGCGCCAATTCGGCGTTCGACTCGAGCGCGGGTTTCGCGCGGACATCGCGCGGCCCGAGGGCAAGCGGATCGCCGACCTGGCAGCGGCGGTGCGGGCGGGGCAAACCGAGGAGGCCACCCGGCTGTGCATCGTTCGTAACGGCCCCGCCGAGCTTTTCAGACAAGGCGTCGAACAGCTGTCGCCCGAACACCTGGAGGATCTTCTCCGCGACTACCACCGGCGCAACTTCGACAGCGCGCGCATGGCTTCCCTGGTCGATCGCAGGTACGTAGCGGAAGACGGGATCTTCGCCGAGGAGGATGCCCACCGACTCGACGAGTTGGTTGCGCACCTGGCACGGACGCGCGTCCTGGCCGTAACCCGCGGGCGCAAGACCGGCGTCGAGCGATGCAACGCCTTCCTGCACGATTTGCACGGCGGCGGGCCATGGTTCTTGCCCGGCGAGCCGGTGCTGATGTCGCGCAACGATTACGAGCGCGACCTGTGGAACGGAGACCAGGGCATCGCGGTGCGCATGCACGGCCCGGGCGACCCGGTCGTCGTCGCCTTCCGCACACGCAGCGGGTGGCAGGCCGTGGAACCGCGGGCCATGCCCGGCGCGCTCGAGCTCGGATTCGCGCTCACGATCCACAAGGCGCAAGGCTCCGAGCTCGACGAGGTGCTGCTCATCTTGCCCGAGCTCGCGTGTCCCCTGCTCACGCGCGAGCTCCTTTACACCGCCGTGTCGCGCGCACGCACGAGCGTCGTCGTCTGTGGCAGGTTCGAGCAGTGGCGGGCAGGCATTGCCGCAGAAGAAGTCCGCAGCTCCGGGCTTGCCGAGCGACTGTGACGGCGGCTACCGAGCTCGGGCCGCAGCGGATGACTTGGCCCTCTCGCCATGGCATCGTGCATGAGAAAGACCAGCGCGATTCATGGGTCCGATGACAGTTTCCAATTCACAGCGCGGCAACCGGGGTTGGCAAAGCGCATTGCTGCCGGCCGCAGCGTCTTGCCTCTTGGCTTGCGGTGCCTACAGCACCGGCGCGAGCAATACCGGTGCGAATCCAGGCCGCGACGCAGGCGCCGTTGCGGCCAAATTGGATGCCGCACAGGCCACGTTCTTGACGATCGACGCCGCCGCCTACGCCTCCGTGGTTGACGGCGGCCAGGCGGGCTCTCCGGTCCCGCCTGGGTCGCCCGACCCGACTTGCTCGCTGGCCACCACCACCCTTTATCCGCGACCCGCCGAAGTGTTGCTGATAATCGATCGATCCACGACCATGGCAGAGCCCATCGCCGCCGACGGCACGAGCAGATGGAGCACCACCGTCGCGGCGGTCGCGAGCGCGGTCCTGGCCAGCCAGGGGGCGACGGCGTGGGGCGTGATGCTCTTTCCCAAGTCGAGCGGCGACGCGGCTTGCTGCCAGATGCCGGCGAGCAATCTCACGCCCCTCGTCGAGGTGGCTCCCGACCTGGGCTCCACGCAAGTCATTGCCGCCACGCTTGCGCAGGGCACGCCGACAGGGATCGGCACGCCCACCGCGCGGGCGCTGGTGCAGGCGGCAAATTTTCTGCTCGCGCGCGGGACCAGCACGTCGAAATACATCGTGCTGGTGACCGGCGGCGAGCCCACCTGCGCCAGCGACACCCTGTGCGACGGCGCGTCCAGCCCCGACGATTCACGCAGCAAGGAGACCGTGGCCCACGTGGCCAGCGTCCTCGGTATTCCCGTGGCGGTGGCCGCCGTGGCCCTTCCCCCGGCCACGGGCAACCTCCAACCCAACGGTCTCATGCAGCTCTTCATCGACATGGCGAATCTCGGCGGAATGCCCAACACGGCGGCCGGTCAACCCGCCTACTACGCGGCCAACGGCACCACCGATTTGGTGGCCGCGCTCGGCACGCTTGGCGAGCAAACCACGAGCTGCAGCTTCGCCTTGCCCGGTGTGGTGACGTGGCCGGACAGCGCCACGGTCCTGATGTCCGACCATCGGGTCGCGCGAGACACATCGCACCAGGAGGGCTGGGATTTCGGCGACAGCGGCACCTCCGTGGTCCTTTTCGGCAAGTCTTGTCACGATGCACGCAGCCTGAATGGCCTCGCCACCCTCGAGCTCGTGACCGCCTGTCCAACCACGCCCGTGGTCGCCTTGGCCCGTCGCGTGCGGCGCTAGGGCTGCCCGGTCTCCGTCGGAGCATCGCACGCCCCTTGACTTGCACCCCGGTCTTCGCTAACCACTTGCCTCCATGACCCGTGAGGAAGACGTCAAGGAAGTCCGATTGTTCGATCTTCGCACCGTCGAGCGCAACATCAAGCGCGGGCTGATCACCCGCAAGGACTACGAGCGATTCCTGAAATCGCTGCCCGACGCCAGCGACAACACCCTCCCGCCCGAGCCGGAAAATCCACCCGCCGCCGAGAGGTGAGCGGCCGAAGCCCAGGGTTGAAACTGGGACGACACCTGCGTACGCTTGCGTGCATGGCTGATTCCGAGCAAAAAACAGGGAACTTCACCGTGACCGACCGCCGCGCGTTCGACCCGAGCGGCGAGCGCAAGCAAGAGCCGCCCGCGGTCCCGGAGGCCCCTGCCGAGGCGCCTCCCCGGGCCACGCCCGAGTCATCCCGCTCGCTGCCGCCGGCCGATTTCGCCACCTTGGTGCTTTCGCTGGGCAGCTCGGCCGTCATGTACCTTGGGCAATCGGATGAGCCCGAGGGCAAGAAGCCCCCGCGCAACCTGCCCATGGCCAAGCACGCCATCGACCTGCTCACGGTGCTCGAGGACAAGACCAAGGGCAACCTGTCTGCCGAAGAAGGACAGATCTTGGAGAGCTTGCTCTTCGACCTGCGCCTGCGCTACGTCGAGGCGCTCAAGACGGCTTCGGGCGGAGCTTGAGACAGGCCGCGCGTGGCGCGGCGAATTTCGAGCAGAAAGAGCAGCAGCATGAGCGCGCTCAGGGTGGGCAGCAGGATGACCAGGGTCCACGCCAGGACCGGGAAGCTGCTGCGATACTCGATGAACCACCAGTCGACGCGCGCCCTGGCATAACCTTCGTGGATGTCGAGTCGCAGGTTGGTGTAGCGGCGCCAGGGCGCGTCCTGCTCGGCCACCACCCACGAATCGTTCTTGGGTAGGTGCTTGAGTAGCCAATAGTTGCCGAGAATGTGCTGGAAGGGCGGCAACCACTGCAGCGAATAGATGGTCTCGAAACACACCGGACAGGGCAAGCCGGGCGTGCTGACCCCGTCGCCCGACTGGTTGGGCACGCCCAGCCAGTACTGGGTCGCCTCGGTCTCGATGCGGATGAAATGATCCCAGTAGATGGCGTTGCCGAGGTAGGTGACCACGACGCCGAAAGCGCAAACTGCCGTGAAGAACGCGATGCCCGCCGTGCGGCGCAGCGAGCTGGCTTTGTCGAGCAAGTCCTGAAAGAGGAATCCGGCCGGAAGCAGGAGCACGGCGAGGGCGAAGGTCATGTAACGGGGCCCCCAGGCGTAATCGCCGGCCCAGGAGATCATCTGCGCGTGCAGGTAAAGCCCGGGGAAGATGGTGAGCGCCATGGCCAGCACGACGTAACGAAAGCGCTTGTAGAAGCGTAGGAACCCGAGCAGGGCCAAGAAGATGGGCGGGCAGTACAGGAAGATGGACTTGCCCGGCGAGAAGAACATTCCGTACAAACCCACCCACGGCGATTCGTGCAGAACGCCCACGGGCGCGGACGAGACCCCGGATCCCGCGAAGGCCAGTCCATAACCGGTCGAGTAGATGCTGCCCCAGCGTACGTAGTTGTAGTAGAGGTACGCGGCCCCGAACGGAAACGCGGCGGCCACGCTGACCAGGGCCACAAGCAGAAGCGCCCGCCAGTTGCGGCGCAATTCCCATATCAAAAATAGGCCGGCTCCGATTCCGGAGAGAAGAAAGACCGGTTTGGCGTTGACCAACAAGCCGGCCCACACGCCCAGCAGCACCGCTTGACGCCACGTCGGCTCCTTGCGCACGTCGAGCAACTTGGCGAAGAACCCGGTGAAGCATGCCAGTTGGAGCGTTTCGGAGTACGGATAGCGCGAATACACCCAGACCGATGTGGCGAAGGCGAGCGCCAGGGTGGACGCCGCCGCGGGCACCGGCCGCATGCCCAGCCGCCTGCACAAACCGAAGAAGAGAATGCAAGACAAGGTGCCGAGCAAGGTGGGCGCAAGGTGAGAAGTGAATCGCCAGGAGATCTGCCAGTAGGCCGGCCAACGTCCGGCGATCGCCCGTTGCAAAGCGGCGCCGGGGATGTGAATCGCGCACTGAAGCAGCGGCGCCAGGCCGTACAGCTTTCCGTCCTTGCCGTTCGGCAAGGCCATCGGCCAGCGCGTCTTGGCGTGGATGTTGTGCGCATGGACGATGTTGTCAGCCACTTCCCAGATGGGCGTGGCGTCGCCCCACGGCCGTTCGCGGCTGGTGGAAAACAGGTACAAGAACCCGATGGCGCCGAACAGCCAGAAGCTGCCGCGCCAGCGAAAGGGGAAACGAGTTGCCGACAACAAAGCGGCGGCATGATAGCCGATTGCGGTGGGTCGGCGTGGAACTTCATTGCGGACCGGTTTCGGCGGTACCGGGTCGCCGCTCGGATGGGACGGTGCTAGATTGGACGGTGAGCACAGTCATGAAGGACCTCGAAAAGTGGACCAAACTACTCGTGGATGTCATTGCGCGGGCGACGGCGCAGCTTCCCGAGGACGTGACGCGCGCCATTCACCAAGGACGAGCCCGCGAGGCCGAGGGGTCGCTGGCCGCCATGGCGCTGGATTCGATCTTGAAGAACGCCGAGCTGGCGTGCGCCGACACGGCGCCCATGTGCCAGGACACCGGGGTGCCCATCTTCTGGATTCACCACCCGGCGGGCGTGTCCACCGGCGTGCTCGTCGAGGCCTGCGCCGAGGCGGTTCGCCAGGCCACGGCCAAGAAGCTGCTGCGTGAAAACGCCGTCGATACGCTCACGGGCAGAAACACCGGCAACGGCTCCGCCCCCAGCATCCCCAGCGTGCACTGCGAGGAATGGGACCGCCCCGAGACCAAGGTTCAGCTTCTGCTCAAAGGGGGCGGCTGCGAAAACACCAGCGCCCAGTACTCGCTGCCCGAGACCAGGCTGGGCGCGGATCGCAATCTGGAAGGCGCGCGGCGGGTCGTGCTGGACGCCGTTCACCAGGCGCAGGGCAAGGGCTGCGGGCCCGGCATCCTCGGCGTGTGCTTGGGCGGCGATCGCGGCACCGGGTATCTCGAGGCCAAGACCCAGCTCTTGCGCCACCTCGACGACCACAATCCCGAACCCGAGCTGGACGCCATGGAAACGCGCCTGCTCGACGAGGCCAACCAGCTCGGCATCGGCCCCATGGGGTTCGGCGGCAAAACCACGCTGCTCGGCGTGAAGATCGGCACGCTCGGCCGCGTGCCCGCCAGCTACTTCGTGTCCATCGCCTACCTGTGTTGGGCGGCGCGCCGGGCCGGCGTGGTCGTCGAGGAAAACGGAGACGTGACATGGCTCAGCTGAACCTGCCCTGCGACGAGGCCGAGATCCGCGCCCTGCGCGTGGGCGAGCCCGCCCTGCTTTCCGGCCGCATCATCACCGGCCGGGACACGGCCCATCACTGGCTGGTGGGTGGCTTCCGCGACGAGGTCGCGCCATACCTGGCCGGCTCGATCATCTACCACTGTGGTCCGGTGGTGCGGAAGAACGCCGACGGCAGCTACGACTTCGTCGCCGCCGGCCCGACCACCAGCGCGCGCGAAGAGCCCTTCCAGGCCGACGTCATCGCACGCTACGGTGTGCGCGGCGTGATCGGCAAGGGCGGCATGGCCGACAAGACTCGCAAGGCCTTGGTCGAGCATGGCGCGGTCTACCTGCACGCCGTGGGCGGCACGGCGCAGTCCCTGGCGCGCGCCGTGGTTCGCGTCGAACGCGTGTTCAAGCTGGAAGAATTCGGCGTGCCGGAGGCCATGTGGGTGATCCAAGTTAAGGATTTCCCCACGGTGGTCACCATGGACGCCCAAGGCGGCTCCCTGCACGAGACCGTCGCCGAGGGATCGAAAGCGGTCCTGCAGCGGCTGCTCGGGCTGAAGTCCAAGGCCGGTTAGATTAGGCAAGGCGAGATTCGGGAAAGCGGCGCTCGGCTTCCTCATCTGCGTCCTTGCCGACAATTCGGTGGTTGACCGGACCGAGGCCCATGCAACAATATGTTACATGGATGCCCGGACCGAAGACTGCGGTACACGCACTGGCATGGGTGCGGGAGGCCATGGCTGCCGGCCGCTACGTTCCCGACCCGCACTTCGAAAAGCGTTGCCGCCAGCGCTACTACTCGATCTTCGATGCCAAGCGTATCGCCGCTACGGCGAAGACTTGCGCGCCCTACCCCGAAGCCAAGATCCTGGCCAACGGGACGTGTTGGCGAGTCCTTGGCCAGGACAGCAACGGGGACATGGCCGCGCTCGGGGTGGAAGCCTTCCTGGATAGCTTTGGGCGCCAGATCCTACTCATCACGATCATGGAAGCAACGTGACCAAAACTCATCGTCGACGAACTACCGGAATCCTCTGTTCCTCTTGCGAGAAGGGACACCTAGTGGAAAAGGTCGTAAACTACGATGTTGGGCCATTGTTGGGGATGCCGCACGTGGGGGTGGAGAACCTGCATGCTCTGGTTTGCTCGAAGTGCGGAGCCCTGACGGTGTCAGGGGCGGTCCTAGATGCGGTCGCCAACTTGCTGGCCGCGTTGATTCTCAAGAGTCCGGCACTGGATGCTGGCGAGGTCCGTTACCTGCGCAGGATGCTTGGTGACACGCAAGGGGAATTCGCCAAACGGCTAGAGGTGGAACGCGCCACCGTGAATCGCTGGGAGAACGCAGTAGCGCCTATCTCGGGCCCCACAGCCTATGCCATTCGGTCTCACGTGTTCTTCCAGTTGCGCGACAAGAGTGGGGCAGTCGACGCGGTCGCGGAAGCCTTCCTTCAGGTGGACGCGCCAGGGAAACGCGGCAGGAGGATTGCTTATCGAATCGATGCCGCGGCTCTCGTGGCCGCGTGAACCAGCGTCAGCAGGAGGTCTTCGTCCTGGGCACGAATCGACCGTAACGCACTACGGGGAGCATGCCCGAGCTAACAGAACCCTCCAGGCCGAAGCCGGCGGTCGCCGAGTCGAGCCTTTTCAAAGAGCAGAAAAGCCAACCGCCACTCTCCCCTCTGGCTCGATAGACGATCTTCTCGAATCAAGTATGCTGCCGTCCCTATGGACATCCTGCTCGGCGTTCTTCTGGGGATCGTGCTGTGGTTTTTCGCCCGCTATGGCATCGGCGGTTTCTATACCGTCGGTCCCAACGAGCGCGCCGTGCTGTGCACCTTCGGACGAGCGCAGCGGCTGGAGGACGAAACCACGCTCAGCGATCCCATCGCCGAGAAGCTGAACGACGACGAGAGGCAGCGCTACGAGTATCCCCAGGTCCGCGTGGTGGGCCCGGGTTTCTACTGGAAGCTGCCGTGGCAGACCTTGCACCGGGCGTCCATCGCGACCTCGACCGTCTCCATCGCCTTCGACCCCGAAGATCCATCGGCCAATTCCGGCGGCCAGGTGCTCGAGGCGGTGACGAAGGATCAACTGAACACGGGGCTGAGCGGTCAGATCCGTTTCACCGTGGCCGAGCGCAACCTCTACGCGTATCTCTTCGGCGTCAAGAGGCCGGTCGCCCACGTGCTCGGCTATTTCGTGTCCATCTTGCGCGACCGCATCGCCAACTTCGAGGCGCCGGACAAGGCACAGGCGCCGGGGGCCGATGCCGCCGCGGACGCCCTCGACATCGGTGGCGTGCAGGGCATCTCCATCAATGACTTGCGCAAGAATCTGCGCGACCTCAACGAGCGCATGGATGCCGAATGCCAGACCGCCGCCGCCCGCTACGGCATTCACCTCGACGCCGCCCTCATCACCGGCATCGATCCGCCACCCGAGGTGGACTCGGCCCTGGCCGCCATCAACACCGCCCACAACCACGTGTCGAGCGAGATCAGCCTGGCCCAGGCCGCCGCCGACCAGCGCATCGTCCAATCGAAGCGCGCGGTCGAGATCGAGACCCTCAATGCCCAGGCCGAGGTCGAGCCCCTGCTGGCCCTGGCGGCCCAGCTACGCGAGCTGGCCGGCAACGGCGGTCCGCAAGCCCTCGAGGCCTACGTCAGGAACGCCAAGATCCCCCTGCAACGCAAGTCGCGGCACCTGGTTCTGCGCGACGCCACGGAAGGGGGCAAGTGATGGACTCGCTGCTCGTCTTCTTCAAGGCCCTGATCTACACCTTCGCGGCGTGTTTCGTCGCCATGCCGATGCTGCTCGCTCTCGCGCGCATGTTCGCTCTGTACGTCGTGGTTCGCGAGCGCCAGGTCGTGGTGTTCGAGCTTTTCGGCAAGGTGCGAACGGTGATCAGCGAACCGGGGCTGCATTGTCCGTGGAAGAGCATGGGTCCCTTCGCCATGCTGGTGCCCTTGTTCGGCAAGAAATTCATCGTGGACGTGCGCATCGATCAGACTTACATGCGCAGCCAGCCGGTGAATTCCGAGGAAGGCGCGCCCATGGGCATCGGCGTGTGGTGCGAGATGGTGGTGAGCGAACCGCTCGACTACATCTACAAGAACGCCGACCCGCTCGGCTCCCTGCGCGCCAACATCTCGAACGCCACGGTTCGCTGCCTGTCCAACATGAAGCTCTCCGACATGCTGGAAAATCGTCACGGCATGAGCCGGCTGGTCCGCCAGGAGGTCACCACCAAGTCGCAGGAATGGGGCTACCAGGTGGGCAGCATCTACATCCGCAAGGTGCACTTCCGCGACCGCGGCATGATTTCCCAAATCGAGCAAAAGGTCGTCAATCGCCTGCGCCAGGTCACCGCCGCGATTCAGCAGGACGGTGCCAACCGCGTGAACGTGATTCGCTCGACGGCGGAACGCCAGGCCGCCGTGGAATTCGCCAAGGCCGCGGCCACGCGCCCGCAGATCGTCGGCCGCACGCTAGGCCAAATCGCCGAGAACCCCATGATCGCCAAGGCCCTGTTCGAGGTGCTGGAGACGCAGGCACTCCTCGCCAGCCCCGGGCTGGAGGTGAGCGTGCTCGCCCCCGGCGTGCCGCTGATGGTCGGCCTCGGCGCCGCGATGCCGCCCCTGCGCGGACAGTAGGGAAAAGCGCTCGCCGATCCGATCGCCCGACGTATCATGGGGCGCCCCACCCAACCCTCCCCTTCACCGTCGAGTCGGCAAGGAGAGCTGTTCGGTTTGCTGAGCTTTCAGCAGTGCCAGCCAGAAGTAGCCGAGGAGAAGCGCCCCGGCAAGAACATAGGAGTCGAGCACCATCGCAAGTGGGTGAAGAAGGGGGCGAACCTCGAAGTAACTCCCCATGAGGACAGCCGCGACGACCAATCCCATGACCGGCTTTTCGACACTCCGTTGCCGCTGGGGAGAAGCCTCGCTGATCCTGCGATAGAGCCAACCCAGACAGAACAGGCCTGGGGCAAAGTGGTGCTCCCACGCAATGGGGGAAGCCACCGTGGCCGCCAACCAACTCAATCCAAAGACATCTACACGCATCTCCGCGACCCGAGGAAGAGCGCGGATTGTTACACCAAAGTAGAGTAGCGTCAGCGTTCCCAGAACGGCCGGGGCAATCCGAACAAGCGGATCGTCGGGGACGATGAGGAATAGGGCTGCATGCTCTGAAAAGAAGAGGCGCCCAATGAGTCCATTCCAGGATTGGTTGGGATAGAAGGCATAGCCTGGAAGAAGCGAGGGGAGGACGCGCGTCAAGTACTGCACATGGGCGTCCCAGCCGGCATAGGCCAGCGAGATGCACATGAGGATCAGGCTCGTGATTCCTGTGACCACCGCGGTTCGCCGGGCGTGCCAATAGAGGAGGGGGATTACCAACACTAGCTGCGGTTTGATGGCAACGGCCAGGGCGCATAGGATTCCCGCAAGAGCTTGCTTCCCGTATCGAGTCGCTGCCCAGCTGGCTCCCAGGAAGAACGTGACGAGCACAGAGGCTTGATTCAGCTCGACCGCACGCATGAGCGGATGCCAGAGCGTCGTTGTCACAAGCAAGCCGAGCGCGAGACGCCAGGAGCCGATGGGATTGAATGGTCGAGCGATCAGAAACAACAGCACGAAGATTCCGACGAGCAGGCAGCGGTTGGCCCAGAACAGGTACAGTTGCGCTGTGCCGTGTGGAAGGCCAGCCAGAGGCCGGTAGGGCAATGTCGCCAGCGGAGGATAGATGAATGAAGCCCCTTGGGTGGAAACCCTGGCGTAAATGGGCATTGACTGTGACAGCCGTTCGGCAGCCAAGATGCTCGGGCTGGCGTCTCCGAGGTTGGTGCGCTCGATTCGCCAGAGGCTGGAGAGGGCACGCCAACGAGCATCGTGCCAGCTCGTCACCCGCGTCTGGATGAATCCGAGTGCGGTTCCTGCGATGCAAAACAGGGCAAGCTTGTGCGTGAAAGCGATGGAGATCCTAGGGATTGTAATGGTGGCCTTTCACCCGGCGCATCTGAGGCATGGCAGCGCGCTTGTGCCAATAGTACCCGCGATACCAGGACGGAGCCAGACAGGTACGCACACGCATCTGTCAGCCGGCCACGAGCGCACGGCCTGGATTGGCCGCGAGTACTTCGTAAGGAAGAGCCACGATCTGTGGTGGATGCCCGACGAGGCCCTGGTCCGGCTGGCCGTGGGCAAGCTCGGGTGGAGCTTCCGTCGCGTCTTCTAGCCCGCTCAGTTCCCTGCGGATTCGCGCACCATGATGAGCAGCATCTTGAATTTGCTGGTGGCGTTCACGGCGTGCGGGATGCCGGCGGGCATGAGCACGGTCTGGCCGGCTTTGGCGGGGACGCTCTTGCCGCCGATGACCAGCTCGGCGTCGCCGTCGAGCACCTGCACGATGGCGTCGAAGGGCGCGGTGTGCTCGGACAGGGCCTGGTCCTTATCGAAGGCGAACATGGTGATCGTCCCGCCGTTCTTCTTGACCAGCGTGCGGCTGACCACACCACCGTCCTGGTAGGCCACCAATTTTGCCAGGTCAACTGGCTCGGCGGGCGGCAGCAAGTTCTGATCCGGTGCTTGTTTGAGACTCATCGACAAATTCCTCCTGCGGTTTACGAACAGTCAAGACTACGGCACGAACGACGAACACCAACATCAAGACGGCGCCCGAGGCGAAGATCAGAATCCGGACCGATGCGCAACTTGGCCAAGGTGCGGATGACTTCACCCGAGGCGATCTCGGGGCTGCGCGCGTACCACATACCGTCGCGGACCGCGAAGTAGAACTGGTAGAAACCCGACGGCACCAGGCTGACCACGGTCATGAGCAGAAGTCCGCCGTTCATGCCCCAGAAGCTCCATTTGAGCAGGCGATCCGACCACGCGGAGAGCCTCACGATGTTGCGCATGGAGAAGAGCATGAGCGAGATGGCGAGCAGGCCATACACCCCGAAAAGGGCGGTGTGCGCGTGGATGGGCGTGGTGTTGATGCCCTGGATGTAATAGAGCACGATGGGCGGGTTGATCATGAAGCCGAACACGCCCGCGCCGAGCATGTTCCAGAACGACACGGCCAAGAAGAAATAGATGGGCCAGCGGTAGGGGTTGGGAAAGCCGCCGGCTTTGGCGCTGCGCAGATTCTGGACGGCCTCGAATCCGACGAGGGTCAGGGGCACGACCTCGAGCGCGGAGAACGTGCCGCCCAGGGCGACGATGGGCGTGGGCGCACCCGACCAGTAGAGGTGGTGGAAGGTGCCGATGACACCGGCGCCGAGGTAGAGGAAGATGCTGAAGTACACCGAGCGCAGGGCGAACTTAGAGCTCACCACGCCAATGCGGGCCAGGATGAAGGCCATGAACACGGTGGCGAAGACCTCGAAGAAGCCCTCGACCCACAGGTGCACCACCCACCAGCGCCAGTACTCGGCGTCGGAGAGATGGCTGCCTTGGCCGTACATGAGCCCGGCCATGTAGAAGGTCGGAATGGTGACTGCGCTGTAGAGCAGCAGGTGCGTGATGCCGCCGTTGTCTTTCTCGGCGGCGAGGGCCGGACGAATCGCCCGCACCACCAGCACCAGCCAGACGAGCATACCGACGATGAGCAGGATCTGCCAAAAGCGGCCAAGCTCGATGTACTCGTAGCCTTGATGTCCGAACATGAAGCCGTTGCCGCCGAAGTGGCCCATGACCGACAGGTACGTGCCGGTCAGCGCGCCGAGCACGACCAGCACCACGGTGATGAACAGGCCCCATACCAGCTTGCCCTGGTGCTTGGGCTCGCGGCCGACCATGGGACCGATGAAGAGACCCGCGGCCAGGAAGCAGGTGGCGATGAAGAACACGGACAGTTGCAGGTGCCAGGTGCGCACGGCCGCGTACGGCAGGATCTTGGCGATGGGAAAGCCGAGAAACTTCGTGCCCTCGACGGTGAAGTGTCCGGTCAGCGATCCCATCGCGACTTGGAGCACGAACAAGGCCATGGCGGTGACGAAGTAGGCCAGCGTGGCTTTCTGGCTGGAGGTGGGCTTGGGCTCGGGCAGCGTCGTGATGGGTTTGGCGTCACCCACTTCGTCTTGGTCTCGGATGTAGCGCTGGTAGATGAAGATGGCGGCGGCGACACCGAGGATGAGCAAGAGCACGCTGACGATGGACCACATGAGGGCGTCGGGCATGGCCCTGTTGCCGACCAGCTCGTCGTAGGGCCAGTTGTTGGTGTAGGTGTGATCGAGGCCCGGCCGGTTGGTGCCGGCGGCCCAGGCCAGCCAGGCGAAGAAGGCGGTCACGCGCCGGCCCTCCTCATCGCTGCGGACAATCCCGCTTTGCAGCCCCATGCGCGAATTGCCATTGCGGAAGATGTCGGTGTAATAGCGAATCAAGCTTGCGTGGGCCTCGGCCTGGAACGCGGTCAAGGTCAGGCGGTCGGACTGCGCATCGAAGCGGTTGGTCTTGATGTCGTTCGTCACCAGCCCGGTGATGCGTCCACGTGTCCCCGGATCGAGCTTCTGCAGATCGGCTTGCGTGAAGGTGGCGGCCTCCTCCACGCCGCGGCCGAGGTGGCGCGCCGCCAGGAACAGGCCCATGCGGTGCAAGTAGTCGGCGGACCAATCGGGCGCCAGGTACGCGCCGTGGCCCCACACGCTGCCCATGTGTTGGCCACCGCGGCTCATCCAATAGTTCTGCCCGCCCGTGATGTCATGCCCGCCGTAAAGCGCGCGGCCGTCGGCGGAGACCACGGTGTCGGGGATGGGCGGCTTTTCCTTGTGCATGAGATAGCCGCCGAACAGCAGCACGCCGAAGGTCAGCGTGAGCATGAACAGCAAGATGGCCTTGGTCTTCGAGCTTTGCATCGGTCGTGTCCCTTTCCTTGGTCCGATCAGTCTTTCCAATCGAGTAGACGGCGTTCGCCTTCGAGGGCGCGGAGGGCGCCGATGTCTTGCGTGACCTCCAAGCAGCCGCGGTATTTGCCGGCGCTGTCGCGCACGGCGAAGTAGCGAATGTTGACGAAGCGCGGACCCATGTGGATCCAGAACTCGGCCACGTCTTTCTTCCCGGCGCGGAACGACTCGAGGATGCGGTTGACCGTATCCACGCTCCTTGGCGGGTGGCAGTTCTGCACCGTGCGGCCGATGGCGGCGGGCGTGCGCGGGAAGATGCGCTCTTTGCTTTCCGAGTAGTAGCGGACCACGTCGTTCTCGTCGACGAACGAGAGGTCGAGGGGCAGGTGCCGCAGCAACAGGTCCACCATCTCCAGCGACAGCGCGCCGGTGCTCAGGCTAAGCAGGCCGGCGGCGGCGGCGGGCGCGGGCGCGGGTGACGGCGAGGGCCGCCCGGCCGCCAAGGGCAGCGCGATGGCGGGCTTGGCCAGCGCATAGCCGAGCTCGTCCTCTCCGCGCTTCTCCTCTACCCATTCCGCAGCCGTCAGCTTCTCCAGGGCCATGGGGAAGAGAATCTTCTCTTCCTTGTAGATCATCTCGACCACGCCGCGGGCGAGCGCCGGAAGGGCGTCGACCAGCGCCCCCAGGTCGCCGCTCTCCACCGATTTCCTTGCCTGCTTCCACTGCGCGCGGATTTGGTCGTGCACGCCCCACATCACTTGCGAAGGACCGGTTACGCCATGGCGTTCGAGCATCGGGAAGAGCTGGTTTTCTTTGCGCTTGTAGTGGTTGTCGAGCCCGTCGCACTTGGCCAGCGCCATGCTGGCGACCGGGAGAAGCTCGCCAGCCAAGCTGCGGTCGGTGCCGAGCTTGCGCGCGATCTCCGAGAGCTGTGCGGCCAGTGGCGCGATGATCTTGTTGTCGGCCATGTACGTGTGCACGGGATGGCCCGCCGGCACCGACAGCTCCTTCTTCTGGTCCAGCGAATCGCGAAACGCGCCCACGTGCACGTCGCACAGGCGTTGCACCTCCCCCACGGGCAAGCCGCCGCGGATCATCTCCTCCTCCATATCCGCGATCTCGCCCGCATCCACGTCGCCCACCGCCCGGGCGAAGTGCGCGCGGGCCGTCGCCAGGTCGCCACCATCGTGCAGCTCGGCGATGATGTGGCCGAGCATGGCGATGCGCTGATGACGGTCTATTCCCTCCCCTCCCTCGGTGACCTCAGGACGCGCGGTGGTCTCTTTCTCGATGGCGGCGGCCGTGTCGCGTAAAAGGACCCTGAGGTCGACGCCGGCGATGCGCGCCGCCGCGCCCAAGGTGGCGACTCGCCCGACGGTAGTCCGCGCGATCTTGTTCTTCAGAATGGCGAAGTGCGGGTTGTAGGCGGCCAGAAAGTCTTCGAGAAAGGGGTGGCTCGAAAGCAGGTCGTTGATCTTGGTGCTGGGTGAGAGTTGCATGGCGATCTCCAAAGAAAGGGTCAACCTCCGTCATCCGCGCCGCTCATCACGCGCGTGAACAGGACGTTGTTCTCGAGCTGGATGTGCCGGTTCAGATCGTCTTCCAGACGTTGCAGGTCGAGGTAGAGGCTTCGCCAGGCTTCGCTGGCATCGGTGGGCAAGGCGAAGTCGTGCGCCAGCGCGCGCGTGCGGGCGAGACTGGCCACGTGGTCCTCGTGCTCCGCCATCATCACCTTGATGGGCATGAAGGCGCTTCCGCCACGGCCGGCGAGAATGAGCGGGAAGAGGATCTTTTCCTCCTTGGCCAAGTGGCTCTCGACCGCCGTCAGGATCTGTTCCAAGTGGTCGGCAAGGCCGACTGGGCACAGAGGACTTTGCGCGCTCTCGGCCTCGACCCGCCGGGCGCCGCTGACCAGGACGGGCAAATCGCGACGCAGGGGCTCGTGGTAGCGGTGAAGGATGAATTCAATGATGGCGGCCGGCGGCTGCGTCTCCCAGGCCGTGGTGTCGTCCGTCGCTAGGCCGAGCGTGTTTTGGGCTGTGTTCATGGCTGCGTTCCTCATCGCTTGCAGCCATCTTCAGCAAAGTGGGTACCAAGTATTTAGTCCTTGTAGAACAGGTGGTTACACAGTTACGTGTCATGAAGACAACGTGCGAATTGATGTCATCATGACAACAACGATGTCATAGTAACAACGATGGACCAACTCGATGCCGTGGTGAACATCTCACTCGATTTGGCGTCCGGGCTGACCGCCTCGGATCGCAACCGCCGCTTGCTCGAATCCCTGCGCCGGGTGATCCCTTTCGATGCCGCGACCATCCTGCGGCTGGAGAGCGATTCCCTTTTGCCCGTGGCGGCCACGGGACTCTCGCCCGCGGCCAGCGGCAAGCCCTATCCCCTGCGCGACCACCCGCGCCTGGAAATCATCTGCCGCTCGCGCGAGCCGGTGTTCTTTCCCTCCGACACCACCCTTCCCGATCCCTTCGACGGACAGCTAGAGCACGACCAGGGCGCGCTCCATCGCGTACACGCTTGCCTCGGGTGTCCGCTGGTGGTGCATGGCGAGCTCGTGGGCGCCCTCACCGCGGATGCCCTCGACCCCAAGGCCTTCGACGGAATCGACCTGCGCTTTCTCGCCGCGGTGTCTGCCTTGGCCGCGGCCGAGATGCGCACCAACCAGCTCATCGCCGCGCTCGAGCACGCGGCCGAGCACCAGGGACTCGTGGTGCGCGATCTCATGCGCGAGTCGATGATGCAAGGAAGCGAGATCATCGGCACCAGCGCGCCCATCCAGCGCCTGCGCCGCGAGATCGAGCTGGTCGCGCGCTCCGATTTCTCCGTGCTCATCCATGGCGAGACCGGCACCGGCAAGGAGCTGATCGCGCGCGCCGTGCACGCGGCGTCCACGCGGCGGAACGAGCCCATCATCCACGTCAACTGCGCGGCCCTGCCCGAAACCCTGGCCGAGGCCGAGCTGTTCGGGCACGTGCGCGGGGCTTTTACTGGCGCTGCCGGTGATCGTCCGGGCAAGTTCGAGGTCGCCGACAAGGGCACCCTGTTCCTCGACGAGATCGGCGAGCTGCCCCTGACCGTGCAGCCGAAGCTCCTGCGGGCCTTGCAGGAAGGCGAGATCCAGCGCGTGGGCGCCGACCGCACCCTCGAGGTCAACGTGCGCGTCCTGGCCGCCACCAACCGCGACCTGGCCGCGGAGGTCGCCGCCGGCCGTTTTCGCGCGGATCTCTTCCATCGCCTGAATGTGTACCCGCTGGCCGCGCCGCCCTTGCGCGAGCGCGGCGAGGACATCGCGCTTCTGGCCGGGTACTTCTGCGACACGGCCAGGCGCCGCATGGGCGTTGGCCCCGTTCGTCTCGACGCCAGCGCCATCGAGACCTTGCTCGCCTATCCCTGGCCGGGCAACGTGCGTGAGCTCGAAAACGTCATCTCGCGCGCGGTCTTGCGCCGCACGGCCGTGGTGCCGCGCGGCGAGGCCATCGTGCTGTCGGCGAAACATCTCGAATCCGACGTGGGCAAGGTCGCGCCCGAAGTCGTCGAAGCCGCGCCGGCCGCGACAACCCCTCGCGGGCGAACGCTTGCGGAGTCCGCGCGCGCCCACCAGCGCGCGCTCGTCGAGCGTGCGCTTGCCGACCACCCCGACAGCCTGGCCGCAGCAGCGCGCGCTCTCGGCATGGATCGCGGCAACTTCCATCGCCTGGTCCGTCGGCTTGGCCTGGCGAAAGGACGGTGATCCTGCCTGGTTTGACTTTGGTCGATCTTGGGATTCTGCTTAAAGCGTGAATTTCGCCCAACGACTTCGCCCCCTCGGGGCCATCACGCTCGCTCTCGTCTGCGGCGCCGCCAGCCGCAGCGCCGCCAAGGAGTCGTCTGCCATGCGCATCTCATCGTCCGCCTTTGCCGCCAACGCCTCGATCCCCTCGCAGTTCACCTGTGAAGGAGCCGACCGTTCTCCGCCCCTTGCCTTTGCCGAAATCCCGGCCGGTGCCAAGAGCCTGGCCCTCATCGTCGACGATCCCGACGCGCCCGACCCGGCGGCGCCCAGGATGACGTGGGTGCACTGGGTGCTCTACAACCTGCCGCCCAAAACCACGGGGCTTGCAGAGGCGATCGCCTCGCGCGAGCTGCCGTCCGGGACACTCGAGGGTCTCAACGACTGGAAGCGCACCGGCTACCGCGGTCCTTGCCCTCCCGTCGGCCGCCATCGCTATTTCTTCAAGCTCTATGCCCTGGACGAGGTTCTGCCCGATCTGCACAAGCCCACCAAGGCCGCCCTGGAGAAGGCCATGCACGGCCACATCCTGGCCCACGCCGAATGGTTGGGCACCTATCAAAAGTCGTAGGGGCGGGTTTCAAACCCGCCCCCGGGGTTTCAAACCCGCCCCGGGGTTTCAAACCCGTCCCCGGGGGCTCCTTCACGCCGCCCACACGGCAAGATGTACGCGCAGCCCGCCGTTGCGGAGCACGTGGGTTTGCACTGGCGCCCGCCGGGCGCCGGATGCCACGGCCGCCACGAACTGCGGATCCGGGCACAGGATTCCGGCGCGCCAGCCTCGGTAGCGCGCAAGCAGGGTCTGTCCAAGCCCGCGGGCGAGGCGCAGCGCCTGTGCACGCTGGCCAAGTCGATGACCGTAGGGTGGATTGACGACGAGCAGCCCGGCAGGCGATGGGATCTCGGCGTGCCCGAAGTCGGCCACCGCGAAACGGACATCGTCTGCGACCAGGGCGCGAACGGCGTTGCGGCGGGCGATCTCCACCGCCTGCGCATCTCGATCCGAGGCGACGATGGGCGCGCGTGCCGCCGAGCTGGCAAGGACCGATTCGCGCAGGCGCTGCCACGCTTGCAAATCGACGGCGGGCCAGCGTTCGAAGGCGAAGGCGCGACCGAGACCGGGCGGGATCCTGCGTGCCATGGCGGCGGCCTCGATGGCGATGGTGCCGGCGCCGCACATGGGATCCACGAGCGGCAGCGCCGGATCGTATTCGCACAGCGCGAGCACGCCCGCGGCCAGGGTCTCTCGTAAAGGGGCGCGCCCGGCCTCCAAGCGCCAGCCGCGCCGGTGCAAGAGCGCGCCCGAGGAATCGACGCTGGCCGTGAAGCGGTCGTCCTGGCCGCGCAGGAGGATGCGCGTGCTGTCTTCGTCTTCCTGCGCTTCCGGCTGCTTCTCTCGCTTGGGCAACACGCCCACGCAGTCCGCGACCGCCAGCTCCACCGTCTCGGCCAACGCACCCGTGTGATACAGGCGGCAGTGGCTGGTCGAAACATCGATGCGCAGGGCACGGTCGCGCGGGACGAAGCTCGTCCATGGCAACCTGGCCAGGCCCCGTCGCAACGGGGCGAAGTCGCGCGCCTTCACCTCTCCCAGACGCAAGAGGATCCGCGTGGCGATGCGGCTGTGCAGATTCGCGGCCATGCCCGCCTCCGTGCTGCCCGAGAGCTCGACGCCCCCGTCGACCACGCGCGCGTCCTCGACTTGGGCGATGGTCGTCAGCTCGGCGCAAAGAACCGCCTCGAGACCGGGCGAGGCGACGGCAAACCAGCGCAGCTTGGCGTTGGCGTTCTTCAGTGCGTTCTTCGGGGCCTTCTTCGCGGCAGTGGGACGCGCGGGCTTGCGCTCGCCCATTCTCGGCATGCTTTCGGGCCGGCCGGCAAAACGCAGATGGGTCAGGATCTCGACCGTGCCGCTGCCGCCCGCCACGGGTGAATCGAAAGACGACAGCAAAGTGAAGCCAAGGCGCTCGGCCTTGGCGCGGAAGGTATCGAGGGCGCGCTGGCGCAGCTCCGGCGCGTCCACCTTGCCGCCCTTCACCAGGTGGCTCGGCAGCTCGAATTGCGGCTTCACCAGCACCACGCCTTCGGCGCCATTGCGCAAGCGAAAGGCCAGGCCGCGCAGCATGCTGCGCGCAGCGACGAAGCTGACGTCCACGGTGAAGAAATCGAAGGGGCCCGGCGCGACGCCGAGCGAAGCCGTCTTGAAGTCCGTGCGCTCGAGGTTCGTCACACGTGGATCGCGCGCCAGCTCGGGCACGAGCTGTCCATGTCCGGCATCGATGGCGCTAACGTGGGTGGCCCCGCAGGCGAGCAGGACGGAGACGAAGCCGCCCGTGGACGCGCCCACGTCGATGGCGTTCGCGCCGCGCACGCGGGTCGCGACGCCAAAATGCGCGACGGCTGCTTCCAGCTTGCGCCCGCCGCGGGTCAGCTCGGCTTTCATGGGCCGGTGAATCTACGGTTTTTTTTCGGGCAAGGGCACTTCTTCGTCACGCACATGAAGACGGCGAAGCAGGTTGCCCCGCTTCGCCGGCTTCGCTCGAAGATGGTTCCGCCTAAGGCGTACAGGTTCCAGTCGTACAGCCCGCCGTCGAAGAGCCGCTGCCCGTCGAATCTTGACAGCTAGAATTGAGCGTGACGGGGGAACCGCCGGTGCAGGTGATGGTCGTATTGCCGGCGGTGTCGCTGGTACCGGTCGCGATGGTAGTACCGGCCGCATTCTTGATGGTAAGGGTCTCGGCCCCGGTCGCACTGGCACCTGCTGCGAAGGTGTAGCATACCGTGCTGCCGTTCTTGAACGTCACGGTCCCGGATCCCGAGGTGAGATCGACTGCGGTGATCACCTTCACTCCATTCGAGTAACAGGTGTTAATCGCAAACGTCGTCGTGTCCGTCTGCTCGACGCAAGTTCCGGACGGCTGGCAAGACGTGGCCAGGCTCGCCAGACAGCTCGGATAGTTGCAGGATCCGGCGCTTCCCCCGCCACCTCCGCCAGCGCCGCCGTTGCCGCCCATCACGCCGCCGGTGCCGCCGAGTGCACCGCCGGCGTCGCCAGATGGTCCTTGGGTGGCGCCGCCGCCATCGAGGCTGGAACTACTGCTGCCTCCGCAGCCAACGGTCATTGCCAAAATTCCTACTCCCAGGAAAGTACCGAATGTGCGCATCGCTTCTCCTTCATTGTCGGACTAATTGCGTCTTCTTTTTTCACGAAACGCCGTATTATTGCATAAAAAGTCGTCTAGGCTCGAATTCCAGGTTTGGGGAGGCGACGGATGGCCATCGTCACGCTTTTCACTGCCCGCTCGGCTCCGTCCTCGCCGGAGACCACCAAATCCGCCCGCGCTCGGCTCGGCTCCACGTGCAGGATATGCATGGGCCGGGTGGTGCGCCGGGCTGGATTTCAGCGCCTTCTCGCGTTCGGCCACGCTCCGCGACGTCGCGGTCAACCCGGCGCGCCAGCCGGGTTGCTTCCGCGGCCTCGACGAACACCCTCAGGTCCAAGACCTCGCACAGGGCAGGGAAAGCCAGCACCAAGATTCCCTCCACGATCGCCACGGGACTTGCCTCGACCCGCGTGGTTTCAGCCAGGCGAGTGTGAGTCGTAAAGTCGTAGCTCGGCCTCGCGATGGCCCGGCCCGCGCGCAGGCTGCGCAGAGCCTCGACCAGAAGCTCGTTGTCGAGCGCGGCCGGCTCGTCGAAGTTGCAGTCCATTCGGCCCTCGAACGGCAGGTGGGCGAGATCGCGGTAGTAGGCATCGTGTGGAATCACCACCGCATGCCCCGCCGGCAGGGCGGCGGCCACGCCTCTGGCCAGTGTTGTCTTGCCGCTCCCCGATCCGCCGGCGATGCCGACCAAGAGCGATGCCACCCTCACAGCCCTTTCATGTAGTCGCGAAGATCGCCGGGCAGCGGGCTTTCCACCGTGATCATTTCCCGCGTTGTGGGTGGTGTCAGCCCAGAACTGTGAGACCGAGCGCGCGAAAGTCGCGGTCGAATGCCAGGCAGGCCATGTCACCAAGCCGTTGCCTCACGATTACGAACGAGAGCGCATCGCAGTAGGAGAGGCGTCGTTGAGGGGCCATACGTCGAAAGACCTCCAAAGCGGCCGCGTGGTCAGTCAAGTCGGCAACAACCATTTCGATGGTCGGCAGGATATCTCTGGCGAACAGCAGAGCCGAACGCGCCCCGTCTCGATAGCGTAAAAGGGTGAGAGTTTCGCTGATCACCTCGCGTGTGGTGTGGAACCGACTGGCCGCAACGGCCGCCTCTTCGAGTAATTCCCCCGCCCGTTCATGATTCACGTCGGTGGCTACCATTGCCGCGAACCAGAACGACGTGTCGATGAACAATTCCTTCGGGAGGGGCATTAGTCGTGGCGTCTGGTCAGGTAGTCGGTCTTGTGCGCCGACACGTCTCCGCGCCGTCCACGACGGCGGTGCAACGTCTGTCGCAGGGAGAGAAGTGCCCTTGCCGTTCCGGCCTCGTCAGTCAGTGGCCCAATCAAACGCGCAACACTGACGCCACGATTCGTAATTTCCACGGTTGTACCATCCCTCTGAATCTCCTTCAAAAGAGAGGGCAGGACTCTCCTGACTTCGCTGATAGCCATCTGTCGTGACATGTACAAACTGTACATGACAGATCTGCAAATGCCAAAGGACATCGTTCGCGACCAAGCGCGGAGCCACCCTCACAGACCCTTCATGTAATCGCAGAGATCGCCGGGCAGGGGGCTTTCCACCGTGATCATTTCCCGCGTCTCGGGGTGCGGGAAGATGAGCCGCGCGGCGTGCAGGGCGTGGCGGGGCAGACCGTCGAAGAGGTCCAGCAGCTCGGGGGTCATGCCCGAGTCGCAGTAGTCCATGAAGGCCTGCTCGCCGGCCCCATAGAGCTTGTCGCCCACGATGGGATGACCAAGGTGTGCCAGGTGCACGCGGATCTGGTGTTGCCTGCCCGTCTCGGGCGCCGCCTCGATGAGCGCGTGTCGCGCAAAGGTCTCGCGCACGGCATAGCGCGTGACCGCGGGCAGGCCGTCCTCCTCCACGCCCATCATGAGATGCGACCGGCTTTCGACAAGGCGCATGGGCGCATCGATCACGCCCGAGGATGGCGCCGGGATCCCGTGTACCAGCGCCAGGTAGGTCTTCTTCACCGCGCGCGAGGCGAAGGCGCGCTTGAGAAACGAGGCGGCCTCGCGCGTGCGCGCGATGAGCAGCACGCCCGAGGTCTCGCGATCGATGCGATGGCAAATCTGCAAACCCTCGTCGGGATAGCGCTCGCGCAGGATGGCCACCAGGGTGTTTTTCCAGAACTTGGCCGTGGTGTGCATGGGCAAGCCCGCCGGCTTGTCGATGGCCATGAAGCACGCATCCGAGGCGAGAATGGGAAACTCGCGCGGCACCTCGGGCTCGATGGGGGCCGGGCGATCGATGTGGATGGTGTCGCCGGTGCGCACGGGCATGGCAGGTCGCGGTTGCCGCCCGTCGGGCAGCCACACCTGCGATTCGATGATAGTGCGAATCTTGGTACGCGACAGGCGGCGAATGCGCTGCTTGAGAAAGTGGTCGAGGCGCCAGCCGTCGCACTCGGGTGGAACCCGCAGCGCAAGCGGCATGATCTCGCGCGGCTCGTCCGCTTCGGCGGCCACGGCGGCTGCAAGCTCCGAGCTTTCCACCTCCGGCACCACGGGTCAGTGCTTCTTGCCCGAGTACGCGCGCTCGTCGGCCAGACGTGCGCCTTCCATCAGCAAGAAGGACGTCGACCGTTCGATCTGGTCCTCGCCGCTCACCTCACCAGCCTCGAGCTCGAAGGTGCCCTTGGCCCATTGGAGCATTTCGTAGATGGCATAGGCGCCGCGCGCCCCCTGCGCACCGTCGATGCGCGCGCGGATCACGCGCCCCTGGCGGATGGCGAGGCGGCCGATGCCGATGGGGCCGTGCAGAGCCACCATGCCCGACATGCGTTCCAGCTCGATGACCATGAGCAGGCTCGAAAGTCCGAAGCTGGCCAGCGAGCCCTTGAGGGCCGGCTCGAGCCCCTCCATCTCCCACGACTCGCTCGGCGGCGGCATGATGTGGGTGGCGAACTTGGCCACGTTGTGCGGTCCCGAGGGAACCTCGACGATGATCTTGGTCGAGCCCGAGTAGCTCGAATCGCTGGCGGGACCGCCGAAGGCCTTGTCGATCGCCTGGTGCAAGTCGATGAGCGAGAAGGGCTTGGTCAGAAGCTGGTCCACGCCCTGCCGGAAGCTCTTGCCGGGCTTGAGCCCTGGCGATTCGTCGGCCATGAAAATGAAGGGCACAAGGGCGTTGCTGCTCTGCCGACGCAGATCCTCGGCCAGGGTCCAGGCATCGGTGGTCGGGAGGTGAACCTCCATCACGATCAAATCCGGACGGGCCCGGCCGGCCAGGATCAGGGCCTCCCAGCCATCCGCGGCGCAGTCGACGCGGAACCCGGATTCGACCAGCTGGGACGAGATGAGCTGCTGCGACCAGGGATCGTCATCGGCGACCAGCACTCGGATTCCTTTTGCGCTCACGCTACTTCCCCACGCCTGACGGTACCCGAGCCCGTGCTAGTCGTCGTCGATGATTCCGCTCCAGTGCCAGTTGCCGCGCTCGCGCTCCTCGGGCTTGGGCCGGGTCGACTTCTTCTTTTCGGGCCGCTCGCGCCGCCCTTCGATCTTGCCGGGTGGGCGGTCGGGTCCACGCGCATCGAACCCACCTGGGCCTGGGGGCCGGGGCGGGCCGAAGGGCCGCGGAGGGCCGCCCATGGACGGTGGGCCACCGGCCGGGCGTGGCCCAGCGGGGCCGCCGGGGCGCGGAGGACCACCCACGCGTGGAGGTCCACCTGGCCCGCCGCCGGGACGCGGAGCACCGGGGGCAGGCCTGGCCTGGGCTTCCTCGATGATGAGGGGCCGCCCTTGCACGAGCCTTCCGCCCAGCTTTTCGATGGACTGCTTGGCACCATCCTCGGTTTCGGTTTCGACGAAAGCGAACCCACGCGGGCGGCCGGTCTCGCGATCCATCGCGACCCGAACGCTGCGTACCTCGATTTTCTCGGACTGAAAAACCTCCTTCAGCTCTTGCTCGTTGACGTTGTAGGAGAGGTTCCCTACGAAAAGGCGCGTTCCCATGAACTACTTCCCTCGCTCCTGCTTTCCCGCTGTTCCCTAAGTGGTGGCCACGCCGTTGACTTTGTCGCGCAATTCCTTGCCGACCTTGAATGTGGGCGTCTTGCGAGCCGCGATTTGGATGGTTTCACCCGTGCGTGGGTTGCGACCACTGCGCGCGGCAGACTCCCGAATCTGGAAGGCCCCGAACCCGCGGATGTCGACGCGTTCTCCCTTGGCTAGCCCGTCAGCGACGGCGTCTAGCAACGACTCAATGGTTTGCTCGACCTGCGGCCTGGGGAAGTTGAGCTTCTGGGCCACGAGATCCACGAGATCGGACTTCTTCATCGGTTATCTATTCTCCTTTGCGTTTGTTTCATGGAAGCGCGCTAGGGCGCCATTTGGTTTGGGGTACTGCGCCAGATGCCTGCAAGATAGTGCGCTCTACAAGCAACGGTCAAGTCTAGCCGGTCAGATCGATATCGCCCACGATAGCGCGCAAAGAGCCACGGTGCTGCACCAGAAGCTCTTTTGCACGCGCCGCGTTGACCCTGGCGTGGTGAATCACGATGGCGACTTTGGCTCTGCCGCCCGCTTTCTTGATCAGCTTTTCGGCCTCGGGCTCGCTCAGGCGGCACAGACGGCTCACGAGCAAGATGGCGCGCTTCCAGGTGCGCGGCGTGGTGGGACGCACGTCGACCATCAGACCGCCGTAGGTCTTGCCAAGTTGAACGAACGCGGCGCTCGAGAAGGCGGAGAGCGCCAATTTGATAGCCGTGGCCGCCTTGAGGCGAGTCGCACCCGCGATGACCTCGGGACCGGGGTCGAGCCGAATCAAGACGTCGGCCAGGGCTCCGCCGTCGTCGGCGACGGGAGGCGACGTGCAGGTCACCAGCACGACGTGGGCGCGTCGAAAGCGGGCGTATTCGATGGCCGCGCGCAAGAAGAGCGAGACGTCGTGGTCCGAGACCGCGCACACGACATCGCCCGGCCCCACCGCGACCTTGCGCATGCGCTGCTCGGCCTCGCGCCGGTTGTCCTGCGCGATTTCCACCGTGCGCGCCAGGGCGTGCGGGCCACCGGCCAGAACGGACACCACCAGCGATGGCGGCAGGCCGAACAGCGGCACGCACTCGGCCGCCTCGAACGCGGCCACCCTGCCCGCGGTGCCCGCGCCGACGTAGACCAGCCGGCTGCCGGCGGCCAGGCGTTCGGCGAGGAGGCGCGAGGCCTGGGCGATCTCCGCGGCGCAGGCCTTGGCCGCCTTGATGGCCGCGTTTTCCTCGTCGAGGCAAAGGCGGACCACTTCTTCCGCGGGATAGGTGTCGAGCATGGCGGACCGGGGATGCTCGACATCGCCGGGTGCGGAAGCGGCAGCTGGGCCGTTTCGGTCCATGGTTCCTCGCTGCCGACTACTTTAGTCCGAGCACGTCGCGCATGTCGAAAAGTCCGGCCGGTTTTCCCGCCAGCCACAGAGCCGCGCGAACCGCGCCCCGGGCGAAGGTGTCGCGCGAAGAGGCCCGGTGGGTGATCTCTAGGCGGTCGCCCTGGCCGAAAAAGAACACGGTGTGATCGCCGAACACGTCGCCACCGCGCAGGGTTTGCATGCCGATTTCCGCCTGGGTGCGCGGACCGACGTCGCCATGGCGATGGTAGCGCGCCACCTTGGCCAATTCCCGCCCCGTCGCCTCGGCCACCGCCTCGCCGAGGCGCAGGGCCGTGCCCGAGGGAGCATCCCGCTTGGCGCGGTGGTGGGTCTCGACGATCTCGACGTCGTAGGCCTGGCCGAGCATGCGCGCGGCATCGGCCACCAGCCTGAGCATCACGTTCACGCCCATCGACATGTTGGGGGTGAGCACGATCGGGATGGTCTTGGCGATGGCGGCGATGGTCTCTTTGTCGGCGGCGGAAACACCGGTCGTGCCGATCACGATGGCGGCGCCCGCGGCAGCGGCGGCCTGGGCGTTGGGCACGGCCGCGGACGGGTCGAAAAATCGATCCACACCTCTGCCGCGCCCTTGCCCGGTCGCTGGTCGACCACGCGCACGCCGGAGGCGGCCAAGCCCGCCAATTGCGAGGCATCGCCCGCGAGGTAGGGATAGTCCGAGCGCTCAACCGCCGCCGCCAGGACAGCGCCCTCGGCCTCGGCCATGGCGCGCACGATGGCGTGCCCCATTTTTCCACCAGCTCCGAAGACGGCGATTCGTACGGCCATGGTGAACCCTAGACGAGCTTGAGGTCGGCGAGGATCTTGCGCACTTTTTCGCGATTGGCGCCCGTCATGGGATAGAGCGGAGGCCGGATCTCGTCGGTGATCTTGCCCATCATGGCCAGCGCGGCCTTGACCGGGATCGGGTTGGCCTCGATGAACAGACCCTCGGAAAGCGGAAAGAGCTTGTAGTGCAGCTCGCGCGCCTTGTTCCAATTTCCGGCAGCGGCCGCGTCCCACATGGCCGAAAAATCGGCCGGCGCCACGTTGGACACGACCGAAATGCAGCCGTGGCCCCCGAGGGCGAAAAAGGGCATGGCCGTGGCGTCGTCGCCCGACAGCATGGTCAGGCGATCGCCCACGCGGGCGATGATCTGCGCCGCGCGCTGCAAGTTGCCGGTGGCCTCTTTCACGCCGACCATGAGCGGCAGCTCGCACAGCCGGGCGATGGTCTCGGGCAGGAGATCGCAGCCCGTGCGGCCGGGCACGTTGTACACCACCGTGGGCAAGCCCACGGCGTCGATCACGGCCTTGAAGTGGCGAAAGAGCCCGTCCTGCGTAGGCTTGTTGTAGTAGGGCGTGACCTGCAAGGTGCCGTCGGCACCCACCGCCTTGGCAGCAGCGGTCAGCTCGATGGCCTCGCGGGTCGCGTTGGCGCCGGTACCGGCGAGCACGGGCACGCGCTTCTTCGCCTCTTGCACCACCACCTCGATGACTCGGATGTGCTCCTCGTTGCTCAAGGTGGGGGATTCGCCGGTGGTTCCCACGGGAACCAATCCGTCGATGCCGGCGCGGATCTGCTCGTCGACCAAGCGGCGCAAGGCCTCTTCGTCCACGCGATCGTTGCGCAAGGGCGTGACCAGCGCGGTAATGACTCCTTTGAACATAGTTGGGCAAACCTAGCACGACTCGGCTGGAATTCGCCGATTTCAGCGGCGAGGGATGGGGAGGTTCACCACAGAGTGAAATTCAGGATCCAGCGTAGCCGAAGCGTCATACTTCGCCTCGCATGCGCGCCCTCGTTTCGATCTTCGCTTTGCTGGCGGTGGCCTCGTCCGCGCATGCGGCGCCGCCGTCGCAGGTGACCATCTCGGTGGTGGGCACGAGCGACTTGCACGGGCACATTGCTGCTTTGCCGTGGCTCGGGGGCTACCTGGAAAACCTGCGCAAGGCGCGCGTACACGACGGCGGCGCGGTGGTCTTGCTCGACGCGGGCGACATGTTTCAGGGCACCCTCGAATCGAACCTGGCGGAGGGCGCGCCCGTCGTGCGTGACTACAATGCCCTGGGTTACACCGCCGCCGCCATTGGCAACCACGAATTCGACTTCGGGCCGGTCGGACCCGCGCCCGCGCCGGTGAAGCCCGGCGACGATCCCCGCGGCGCGCTCAAGGCCCGCGCCGCCGAGGCCCGTTTTCCTTTGCTGGCGGCGAACGTCATCGACGCGAAGACGGGCAAGCCGGTGGCCTGGCCGGGCGTCGAGCCTTCCGCCATCGTCGATGCCGCGGGTGTCAAGATCGGGCTCGTCGGCGCGGTCACCCTCGCCACGCCCCGCACGACCCTGCCGGCCAACGTGGCAGGGCTGGAATTCCTGCCCCTGGCCAAGACCCTCGCCCGCGAGGCGCGCGGCCTGCGCGCCCGAGGCGCCAAGATCGTCATCGCCGTGGTTCACGAAGGCGGCGCGTGCGGCGATTTCTCGGATCCGGCGAGACTCGATTCCTGCGACGCCAAGAGCGCGATCTTCGCCGTTGCGCGGGAGTTACCCAAAGGCAGCGTGGACGCCATCGTGGCCGGACACACCCACCAGGCCATCGCGCAGCGGGTGGCCGGGGTGCCCATCATCGAGTCCTACGCCAACGGCCGCGCTTTCGGCCGCGTGGATCTGACCGTCGAGCGCAAGTCGGGCAAGCTCGTGTCTTCTCACATCGACAAGCCGCACGACCTCTGTCAGGTGGGCCGGGGCGAATCGTGCCGTCCAGGCGACTACGAGGGAAGCCCGGTCCACGCGAGCGACGAGTTGGCGCGACTGAACGCTGCCGCCTTCGCGGCCGTGGAGAGCAAGGGCGCGGAGTCCTTGAACGTCGAGGTGCTGCGACCACTTCCGAACCGGCGCAATCAGGAAAATGCTCTCGGCAACCTGCTTGCCGATCTGATGCGCGCGGCCTGCCCCGGCGATGTGGCCTTGCTCAACGGCGGCAGTTTGCGCGCGCCCCTGCCGGCCGGGCCGCTCACCTACGGCCGGCTCTACGAGACCTTCCCCTTCGACAACGCCTTCGCGTCGCTGCACATGCCGGCCAACGAGTTCCGCCGTCTGCTCGCCCGCAGCCTCGGCCACTCCGGCTCGCTGGTCGCGCTTTCTGGCCTGCACGTGCTTGCTCGATGCGAGCACGGCGAGGTGGAGGTGACGCTCGTGCGAGCGGACGGCTCGAGGGTACGGGACGAGGAAGTCCTGGCCGTCACCACGACGGATTTCCTGGCCACCGGCGGCGACGGATTCTTCGCCGGCGCCAAGATCGACTACGAGATTGGGCCGCCGGTTCGCGACGCCATGGCCGAAGGCTTGCGCCGGCGTGGCGGCGTGCTGGACCCGGACGATCGTGCGCTGTTCGATCCCGCGCACCCACGCTTCACCTTACCTGGCGAAGTGCCGATCCGGTGCGGCCAGTAGCCGCGGGCTGCCTCACTTCCCGAGCGGCCTGCCCGTTGGCCTGGTCCGCATCGAGCTGCGCAAACCCTATCGTGATGGCACCTATGCCGTCGACATGGACCCGCTGCAGTCGCACACTTTCTTGCACTTGCTTGTCCGGGTCGATTACGACGTGCCCGCCTCCGTCGTAGACGAAGCCAATCGGCAGGTGGCAACGCAACTCACCCCGGCGTGCTTTCGGGATCGACTGGCCGTGAAAACGGGGGCGAACGGGGCGCCGAGGAGCGCGGGGAGTTGACGGAACACTCAGACTGGGACATTTGACGCGGCGGGATTTCGGGCCTTGTAGGCCCTGCACGCGTGCAGATCGAGGATCCGCACCTAGTGCCCGGCGCGGCGCGTGGCCTCGGCCACCAGCTCCAGCCCCAGCGGCTCGAGACGGAGAAAGATCTCCGTGTACACCAGGCCGCTCGGATGGCAGAGCAGCATCTTCACGGCCGATCCTCGCTCGTCCCCACCCGTCTGATGGTTGGGCCGGGCTCGCCCGCGGGTATGAGGAATCTGCCCTAAAGTGCGCGCCGACCGCCCGGACCGCCGGCGATCGACCGGCGCGCGATCTTCACCCGGGGGCGATCCCGATGGGCGGGGCGGCGGCGTCGGCGAGGCCGCGGGCGGCCAGGCGCCCCAGGTTCTGCTTGAGCTCGTCGGTGTCGCAATAGACGTGCAGCGCCACGGCGCGCCCCCAGCGCAGCGTCAGCACGAAGACGCCCTGATTCACGCCGAGGTCGACCCCGGCCGGGAAGGTGTCGGTCCACTCGATCACGACCCGGGTGCGCCACGGCGGGCCGCTGACGATGATCGCGATCGGCTGGAAGCGGATGGTGGGAAAGACCGCCGCCAGCCGCCGGTACCAGGCCGCGATCTCTTCGGGCCGCGTGCGCCGGCCGCCCAGGGCGTGCCGCCCCGAGAACCAGTGCTCGGCGTCGGGGGCGAACTGGCGGACCACGAAGTCGAAGTCGCCCCCGTTAATGTGCCGGAGGATGGCGGCGACCCGGCGGCGGACGAAGAAGTGGTACATGGAAGGCCTCCCCTCGATTCGAGCTCCGAAGTGCATACAGTGTATACTCTTTGGGTGCCGAAGCGAGCTCGCCGCGCCTACCACCATGGCGATCTCCGGCGGGCCTGCCTGGACGAAGGGGCGCGAGCGGTGGCCCGGCGCGGGCCGGCGGCGCTCAGCCTGCGCGCGGTGGCGCGCGCCGTCGGCGTCTCGCCGCGCGCGCCCTACCGGCACTTCGCCGACAAGACCGCGCTGCTGGCCGCGGTCGCCGAGCTGGGGTTCCAGCGCTTCGGCGCGGCCTTGCGCCGGGCCCTGGCGCTGATGGCGCTGACCCCATCAGCGGCGCCGGCGCCGACGAGCCGCAACCCACCGCCGGCAGCGCGCCGACGCTCAGGGGGAATCGCAGACAGCGGCGCGTCGGATTGGTAGAGACCCTTCTCGCCGATCTTCGCAAGGCTGGCGAGGCGGTGCCAGCCAGGGTTCGGAGCGAAGACCGCGTGAAGGCATCGCGGGCCCGCTGACGTCCAGCGTCGCGAGATGCGGATGGTTTTGACGCGAGCGCATCCACCTAGTCGAGAGCCCAACGAAGCGCTCGTCGTCTCGATTCACGAAAGGCCAACGCTCATGAACAGGAATGTCCGAAGTGTGTTTGCCGTCTGGGTGGTGCTGATGTCCGGAGCCTTCATGGCGTGCGGGGACGGGGTCGACAGCAAGTCGACCCCGCCCGCGGCGTTGTCGGGGACGGTGGTCGCGCCATGGTCGCGGGGGCATCGAGGCCGGCTCTGAACTGACCGTACTCGAAGACGGCTTCGCCGAGCGCGAACCCGCGCTCGCCCAACTGGCCGCCGCCTCTGTCGCCGGCCTGGCGCCCGCCGGCCCCGAGTTGCGCCGTCGCCCGGTTCCCCTGCGCGGTCATCCCGGCGTCCAGATCACCGCGCCCCTATCGGTCACCGAGATGGGATTTTTCCTCCATACCGGCAGGCGCGCGAGCTGCGCCACCCCTCGGCAGTCGTCGTCGGAGCGGTCCAGACCAGGAACACCGCACCTACGCCTTCCAGCACAACTTCTAGCGATTCGGGCACGGTCAGGTCGCCCGACACGACCTCGACCGCTGGCGGCAGCCCTGCCTCGGTCGGTCGGCGCGTAAGCGCGCGCACCGGCACACCCGCGGCCAGCAATTGGTCCACCACCACACGCCCGACACGCCCGGTCCCTTCCCGCGCGGGAAATGCCTCCTGGGTCCGCCCATCTCCCCTTTCCACTTTGGTGGTGTCGGTGGCGGGCGTGGGTGGGGTTGGTGTGTCCCCTCCTCCGCCGTTGTTCGCCGCGTGGCTGGTGGAGATTTCATCGAAGTGCAGGTCTTGGTGGGCGCGGTCGCGCGGGAACAGCTGCCTGATGGCGCCGATGTTGCTGTCGTTGGCAGAGACGAAGCGCTCGCGCGCCCCTATCCACATTGGGTGGCTCGGCCTCAAGGCCGGGTTTGAGCGAAAAACGCGCGGCGAAGGTTGTGCCTCCAGGCTGGGGTGCGCTCACGGTCGCCAGTGGGAAAGCATGTCGCTCATTGCGCGCGCCCTGAGAACACGCGCCGCAGGACGCGCGAACGCGATGGCGGCGCGGTGGCCTTGCTCGACGCGGGCGACATGTTTCAGGGCACCCTCGAATCGAACCTGGCGGAGGGCGCGCCTGTCGTGCGCGACTACAATGCCCTGGGGTACACCGCTGCCGCCATCGGCAACCACGAATTCGACTTCGGGCCGGTCGGACCCGCGCCCGCGCCGGTGAAGCCCGGCGACGATCCCCGTGGCGCGCTCAAGGCCCGCGCCGCCGAGGCCCGTTTTCCTTTGCTGGCGGCGAACGTCATCGACGCGAAGACGGGCAAGCCGGTGGCCTGGCCGGGCGTCGAGCCTTCCGCCATCGTCGATGCCGCGGGTGTCAAGATCGGGCTCGTCGGCGCGGTCACCCTCGCCACGCCCCGCACGACCCTGCCGGCCAACGTGGCAGGGCTGGAATTCCTGCCCCTGGCCAAGACCCTCGCCCGCGAGGCGCGCGGCCTGCGCGCCCGAGGCGCCAAGATCGTCATCGCCGTGGTTCACGAAGGCGGCGCGTGCGGCGATTTCTCGGATCCGGCGAGACTCGATTCCTGCGACGCCAAGAGCGCGATCTTCGCCGTTGCGCGGGAGTTGCCCAAAGGCAGCGTGGACGCCATCGTGGCCGGACACACCCACCAGGCCATCACGCAGCGGGTGGCCGGGGTGCCCATCATCGAGTCCTACGCCAACGGCCGCGCTTTCGGCCGCGTGGATCTGACCGTCGAGCGCAAGTCGGGCAAGCTCGTGGCTTCTCACATCGACAAGCCGCACGACCTCTGTCAGGTGGGCCGGGGCGAATCGTGCCGTCCAGGCGACTACGAGGGAAGCCCGGTCCACGCGAGCGACGAGTTGGCGCGACTGAACGCTGCCGCCTTCGCGGCCGTGGAGAGCAAGGGCGCGGAGTCCTTGAACGTCGAGGTGCTGCGACCACTTCCGAACCGGCGCAATCAGGAAAATGCTCTCGGCAACCTGCTTGCCGATCTGATGCGCGCGGCCCGCCCCGGCGATGTGGCCTTGCTCAACGGCGGCAGTCTGCGCGCGCCCCTGCCGGAGTGCAAGGATCCGCTGTGCGCTCCCAGCACCGGCGTCTACCGAGCGGATCGCATCACGCCGCCGCCGGTGCACGCGGTCGCCAAGTAACCAGCCCTCGCGCGGCGACGCGCGCGCAGGTTGACTTTCGGCGTTCGCGCCGGGAGCATCTTCCGATGAAGTACCAGAGCCGGAGGCCGTCCTTGCACCATGCCGAGATCGCGTTGGTGACGGCGGTCGTCACCGCCACGCTGGCGTGCGCGTCCAATCCCGACAACCGGTCCCACGACAACCTGCGCTCACCACTCCCCGCCACCAGGCCGCCCAAGGCACCTCCGCCCAGGCGAGAGACGAAGGTCGTGGAATCGCCGGAGGCCGTGGCTGCGAGGCTGGGCGTCGAGCTCGCTCAGCTCAAGTGGAGCCCAGGTCGAACCAGCTACGCGGTGGCCATCTCGCCCAAGGAGGGGGCGGGAAACGGCGCCCCCTATCGACTCACGGTCTTCCGTGCCTCGGGCGAGCCGAGCGCCGAGGTCGCCGCCGCACGCCCCGGCGTGGTCGAGGATCTACGCCTTCTTGACGAATCTCGTCTGGTCTACCGGATTACGCCGCCGACGCCTGCTCTCGACAAGCACGCGACCGGGCCGAGACGGCACGGCAAGAAGAAGACGCCGCCTGCCCCCGCCGTGGTCTATGTGATCCAGCCGCTCACGCCGATCGCCGCACCCATGGTTTGCGAGGGCCGCAGCTTCGCCTTCTCGCCCACCGGGGCTCACGTCGCCTGGGTGGGTGGCGCTCCCGGTCGGGAATGGCTCGGCGCCGACGGGGCCCAGGTTTACCCGCGGACCGGCGTCACCAGAATCCAGGGCACGCCGGCGTGGTCCTCGGACGGCAGGAGCCTGGCCCTCATCGAAGGCGGAGCCCAGCCGAAGCTGGTGGTGTTGGTCGAGTTCGACAATCCCCATGGTGACAACGTCTGGCCGCTACCACCCGATGCAACAGATCCTTCGATGCAAGTGTTTTGGGCCGGCCCGGGTCGGCTGGTCGTGGGTCACGAGATTACCAAGCCCGCGTTCGCCACGTCCTTTCGCCGCGAGTAGCTGCAGGTTGGATGAGGTCGCGAAATCCTGAGCCAGCGAACGGGTGTACGACGAGGCGCCCGCGTTCTCAACGCGGGCTCTGGGAAGCAGGATGGCGACCCGTTGCTGCGTCCGATTGCGCCGACGGTTGCGCTACGCTCGGCAGCGACGAGGCGTGAACCAACGCGTTCAGCTCCGCAGACCAGACGTAATCGTCTTGCGCCTGGCCGCGATGGCGTCGTCTGCGCGTGGCGAGTGCGTCTTTTCTCAGTCTCTCCTGGCCCTCGAGATCCGGCAAAGGCGTCGTCCCATGTTCGGTCTTGTCCTCGGGGCGTAGACCTTTTGCGGGAATCGCGACCGCCTCGCTAGCCGGCGGCGCGGCGGCAGGGACCTGTGGCATCGCCGGGCTTGGCGCAAGCGCCGGCCCGAGCGACGGTGTGTTGGTCTGTCGTGGTGTCTGTGGCGATTTTGGATTCGGCGGACGCACCGCGGTCGATTCGCGAGACGTCACCGACAACCACGCGCGGATGGTCGCCATGGGTTCTCCAACACGCCCCTTCGCGAAAAGCGCAAAGCCGCCGGCCGCGGCCGCCAAGACCAGACAAACGCAGAGCGCGACAACAGCAACGACGGCGCCCCGTCGGCGAGGGACCTTGTCGACGGATCCACGTCGGGGCCTCATCCCAGGCTCGTCATCCAGCGGCAGGACATCTTCCCACCCGCGCGCCTCATGCTCTTCGCCTTCGGTCAAGAAGTGCTCCGTCGTGCGGTCGAAGGCGTCTTGCTCGTCCAGACGATGTCCAACCATCAGGGGCGTGATGCTCCGCTTCCTTTTGCCTGGCATGTCCAGAAGGATAGCGGAAAGTGTGCCGATCGCCGATGGCATCCGATTCTTCCCAATTCGGCGTAGGTGACGGCCTTCAAGCGCCCCAGCCATGCACATCAGCGCTTCGACAGCACGGCGCCAGGCCCAACCGGCGACACCGTCGTCCTTGGTTCACCACGCTCGTCACGATTGCCCTCGCCATCGCCTTTCTTGGGAAAAGGCAGAGCACGGCTCGACTTTCCAGGATGCGGTCCGGGAAGACCAGTATGCTCGATGCAAGGAGCTCCTCATGCGAAGACGTGTGTCCAGTCTGTTCTTCGTACTGGCGTCCGCTGCACTCGCGGCTTGCACGTCGGGTGGATCCGGCGCGACCGGGAAGGGAGGTTCGGGATCGGGTGGGCAACCAGAAACCGGCGGGATCGTAGGAACCGGCGGCAGCGGTGCCGGCGGCGCGTTGTCCACGGGCGGCACCAGCGGCGACAGCGGCGCCGGTGGCGCGTTGCCCACCGGCGGCACCAGCGTCGACAGAGGCACCGGCGGCGCGCTTCCCACCGGTGGCGTCACGGGGAGGGGCGGGACCAGCGCCGGCGCGGGTGGCAAGGTTGGTGCCGGCGGCTCGTCAGCAACTGGGGGCACCGTCGCCGATAGCGGTGCGGGAGGCTCGGCCTCGTCGGGAGGCTCGGTCGCGAGCGGCGGCAGGCAAGGCTCGGGGGGTGGGAGCGGCACCGGCGGTGTTCAGAGTACCGGTGGAGCGGCAGCGGGCGGTGCGACGGGGAACGGAACGGGCGGGGCGGTTACGTCCGCCAAGTGTCCGGACACCACGTGGAAGCTGGTTTGGAGCGACGACTTCGAGGGCGCCGCTGGCGCGGCCGCTGACGCCAGCAAGTGGACGTATGACACTGGCCCCAACTGGTACAACGGCGAGCTTCAAGACTACACCTCCGGCACGACCAACGCCTCGCTGGACGGCGACGGCAACCTGGTCATCGAGGCGCGCAAGGAGGCTCGCGAAGGCAGGCAGTACACCTCCGCGCGCCTCAAGACCGAGGGCAAGAAGACCTTTACCTATGGACGCTTCGAGGGGCGCATGAAGCTGCCGTACGGCCAGGGCATGTGGCCGGCTTTCTGGATGCTGGGCGGAAACTCGTGGCCGAACACCGGCGAGATCGACATCATGGAAAACCTCGGGCGCGAGCCGTCGATCGCCCACGGAACCATGCATGGCCCCGGCTATTCCGGCTCGGCCGGGCCCACGGCGTCTTACACCCTCCCGAGTGACGCCAAGTTCTCCGACGACTTTCACGTTTTCGCAATCGAGTGGGAAGCCAATGCCATTCGCTGGTACGTCGACGGCAACCTCTACTCGACCAAGACCCCTGCCGACATCCAGGGCAACACCTGGGTCTTCGATCATGGATTCTTCTTCATCTTGAACCTGGCGGTTGGCGGTGACTGGCCGGGCAACCCCGACTCCACCACGGTCTTCCCGCAGAAGATGGTGATCGACTACGTCCACGTCTGCCAGAAGTAGTACCTGTCAGCGAGATCAAGGGAGCCGGGAGCTGTCGAGCTCGATGTAGAGCATTTGGGCCTCGGGGACATCGACAGCTTGGCAACGGCCAGCACGATGTTGCCCCGGACCGTCGTCGCCAGGGAGAAGAACGTCGGCACCGGACTCGCCGTGGCCTTCAATGCGCCTATCGCAGGCGCGCTATTCGTGCTCGAGGAGTTGCACCGTCGCTTCGAGAGCCAGCTCGCCCTGGCGGCGCTGGGTGCATCGTCCAGCGCGATCCTCGTGGCACGCGTGTTCCTCGGCGATGCGCCGCTGTTTCACGTTACTGCAGCGGCCTCTGGTGACATGTCGGGCGTTCGCAGTCGCCGGCATGGCCGCGTTCTTCACCGGGGTCGTGCGCGCACCGATCACAGGCATCGTGCTGGTCATCGAGATGACCGGCGCGTTCACGACCCTGCCGGCCTTCCGGATGCTGGGGGAGACGGTTCGTAATGGCGTTACCCTTGTCCTAAGCCTTCTCGCGAGGCGGCGGCGATCTCGAACGAGCGCACGCGGGCGGCGTGATCGTAGATCTGCGAGGTCAGGATCAGCTCGTCGGCGCCGGTGCGGGCGATGAGCGAAGTCAGGCGTGCGCGTACGGTCCCGGGTGAGCCGATGGCCGCGCAGGCCAAGACGTCTTCCAGCATGCCGGCCTGCTGGGGCGTCAGGCGGGACGCAAAATTCTGCTCGGGCGGGGGTAGCGGGGTGGGGCGACCGCTGCGTAGATTCACGAACGCCTGCTGCAGTGACGTCAGCAGGTGGTGGGCCTCGTCGTCCGTCTCAGCGGCGACGACGTTCACGCCCAGCATCAGGTGAGGCTTTCGCAGGCGCGCCGAGGGGACGAAGGTCCGCCGGTACAGATCGATGGCCGGCATCAGCAGCGCGGGCGCGAAGTGCGACGCGAACGCGTAGGGCAAGCCCAGCGAGCTCGCAAGCTGTGCGCCAAACAGGCTGGAACCGAGGATCCACATCTCGACGGCGGCGCCCGCTCCCGGGAATGCGCGCACGCGCCGGCCGGTCTGATCGGCGTCGAAATAGCCGATCAGCTCTTGCACGTCGTCGGGGAACGCGTCGACGTCACCAGACAGCGTTCGCCGCAAGGCGTGCGCCGTCAGCTGATCGGTGCCGGGCGCGCGGCCCAGCCCCAGGTCGATGCGCCCCGGGTAAAGGGCATCCAGGGTGCCGAACTGCTCGGCGATGATCAGCGGCGCGTGATTGGGCAGCATGATGCCGCCTGCGCCCACTCGGATCTTCGTGGTGGCGGCAGCGACGTGGCCGATCACGACCGAGGTGGCAGCGCTGGCGATGCCCGGCATGTTGTGATGCTCGGCCAGCCAGTAGCGCGCATAGCCGAGCGCCTCGGCCCTCCTCGCGAGATCGGCGGCGTTGCGAAGCGCCTGCCCAGCATCACCGCCTTGAACGATCGGCGCCAGATCCAGCACAGAGAACGGAATCACCCATCCAGCATGCCCCCCAGCACGCCACGAGCAAGGCCGAAATAGAGCGCTCGACTCGCCTAGGAAGAATCGCGCCAAGCAGAGCCGTGAGCGAAGCCGCCGCCTATATTGCGAGGCAAGCCGCGGCTGAGGTGCCACCAGCGCTCGTGGTGAAAGACTGGCTCGGTCGCTGCGACCCGAAGGTCATGAGCCAGCTCACCGCAGGGGCTTATGGGGCCGTTTCGGATCTCAGCTGCAGCGGTGGTTTGGGTGTCTTCGAGAACGTGGCTGCCGAGCAGGGATGCATCCTGCAAGGCTGCACCGCCTCCTGCGCCATCGACGAAGACTGCCCGCAAGGGGCGGTCTGCCAGGACGTCGCCGCCTGTCCCACGCCGGGGGCGACGCGCGGCTACTGCAAGCCCGGGGAACGCAACCTCATCGGGGTCGGGTTGTCCTGCTGGTAAGCGGTCGCCGAAGCGCACCCTAGCATCCGTCTCAGTGTTCTCTGTGGTTAGAATCCGGGAATTGCTCGGGTTTCAACCCATTCGGTGCTCTAGCTGCCCTATTTCCGAGTGGTCTGCCGGGAAGTGCTGGAACGATCTTGTTCAGCTCCACGCCCATGGCGCGCAGGATGGTCGGCGCGATGTCGCGCTGCTGGCCAGCCGTGGCCACGGATGGATCGTTCGCGGCAAGGAAGATGTGGGGCGCGTTTGCGTGGTTCTTGGCTCCGACCTCGAACCCGTGATCGGCGCTGACATAGAGCAAGGTGCGGCGGTCGATGCCTTGGGTTTCGAGCTCGGTCATGATCCTGCCCAGCCAACCATCGCATTCGACCATGGCGCTGTCGTACGCCTGCGAGGCCTCGCCGTGGCCGTGGCCGCTCAGATCGATGTCGGCGAAGTGGATGAAGAGGAAGAATCGCCCCTTCTTGGCGTACTCGCGGATGTAGCGCACGGCCTTCTCGCCGACCACAGAGGCCGGCCGCATCTCGTCGCCGTCCCACACCGTGATGTCCGGGCGAACCAGGTAGAAGGGCTCGCCGTGGCTGAGCAGGCCGGGACCGCGCGAGCCGAGGTTGTGATCCTTGCCGGTCAGCATGATGGTGGTGATGCCCTGCTTGCCGAAGGCTTGGGTCAGCCGCTCGAAGATCGAGTAGCCGCGCGGGATCGGGTCGAACTTGCCATCCGAGTACACGCCCGTGAGCGCGGGACCGTACCCGGTGAGCATCTCCGCGTGCCCGGCCTTGGTGTCGGTCTGGTGACCGGTGACATCCATATCCACGAGTGCGCCCATGCGGGCGAGCTTGGCCAGGTTGGGGAGCTTGCCGCGCGCGATATCGCCGTGCACGTGCTCGCGCAGGGCCCCATCCCACGAGATGAGGATGGCGTTGCGCTCGCGCGGGCGCGTTCCCGGATCGAAGGCCGAGGCACCGAGAAGAACGAACAGCAACGAAAGCAGAAATACACGGCGAGGCATGGCGGTCAGCTTCCCGCTATTCGACGGCGTTTTCCAGTCGGTCGGCCTTGCCTGAGCGTTGCCCGCGCCCTGGTCCGCCTTCGGCTTGGGGATTGGCGCGGGACGGGGTACGCTTGCGGAGTGGATCGAGACGAAATGCTTCGGGCGCTCGCTGCCTTCGACCGGGAGATGGTGGAATATGTTCTCGTCGGGGCGGCGGCCATGGGCGTGCACGGCGTGGTGCGTGCCACGGAGGACCTCGACATCTTCATCCGGGGCACATACGAGAACATCGAACGCCTGCGCCGTGCTTTTCGGGCGGTCTATGGCGACGATCCGAATATCGACGACATCAAAGCCGAGGACCTGCTCGGCGAGTACCCGGCGGTGCGCTACTACCCACCCAGCGGTGATCTCTACTTCGACATCCTGACTCGCCTGGGATCGGCCGCCAGCTACGAGACCGTGGAAGCGGAGACGAAGACGGTAGCAGGCGTGCGCATCCGTGTGGCCACCCCTGGCGCCCTCTATCGCCTGAAGCGGGGCACCATCCGACCGCTCGACCACCAGGACGCGGCGATGCTGCGCCAGGCGTTCGGCATCGAAGATGAACCGTCATGAACCGCGTGCAAAGATTCCATTCGCTCGAGGAGATGGGCCGCGCCGCGATCATCGTGCCGCCGGGAGACGGCTTCGAGCGCTTCGCACGCCATTGCGCGCGCTACTTCGCCGTCGCACCGCGGGACTACCCGCGCGGCGTCTTCCGTTTCCGCACACTCGAGGAGGCCCAGGCGGCGCGGGAGCGAGTCACTCTGGACAGGATCCGTGCCTGAACCAACAGGAGATCTCCTCGAAGGTCAGCAGGTGCTGCTGGAGCAATTTGTGGAGTAGGCCTATTCCACTGCGTTTTCCAGTCGATCGGCCTTGCGCAAGGTCGGGAAGAGGCGCAGCCAGAAGAGCACGACGATCAAGGTTCCCACGCCGCCCAGCACCGTGGCCGGGACCGTGCCGAACCAGGCCGCGGTGACACCGGACTCGAACTCGCCGAGCTCGTTGGAGGCGCCGATGAAGAGCATGTTGACCGCGCTGACCCGGCCACGCATGGCATTGGGCGTGGAGACCTGCACCAGGGTACCGCGTACGATGACGCTGACCATGTCCGCGCCGCCCAGGACGACGAGCGCGACGGCGGAGAGCCAGAAGCTGCGCGAGAGCGCGAAGACGATGGTGGAAACCCCGAACAGGGCGACCCCGACGAACATGCGCCGGCCGGCACCCCCGCGGATGGGATTGTGCGCCATCCACAAGGCCATGATGGCCGCTCCGATGGCGGGCGAGCTGCGCAGAAGGCCCAGGCCCCACGGCCCCGTGCGCAGGATGTCGCGGGCGAAGATGGGCAGAAGCGCGGTGGCCCCACCGAACAGCACTGCGAACAGATCGAGCGAGATGGCGCCCAGGATGGCCTTCTTGGCGAACACGTAGCGCACGCCCTCGAGCAATCCGTGCCAACCGGCCGAGCCGCTATGCGCCCGGTAGCGGCCGCGCATGCTGGCGATGAGGGCGAAACCCGTGATAAGGAGCCCGGTCGAGGTGCCGTAGACCAGCCACGGACCGAGGGTGTAGAGAATTCCGCCGAGGGCCGGGCCCGCGATGGTGGCGACTTGAAACGCGGTGGAATTCCAGGCCACCGCGCGCGGAAAGAGCTCGGGCGGGACGAGCAAGGGCAGCAGCGCGCTGTTGGCCGGGGCCATGAAGGCACGCCCCACGCCGATGAAGGCAATCACGCCGAAAATCCACGTCGCGCTCGGGGACGGGCGCAAGGACAGCGCGAGCAAGGCCGCTCCGACCAGGATCTCCAGCGTGAGGGAGGCCAGCAGCATGGTGCGCCGATCGAACCGATCCGCCGCCAGTCCCCCGGGCAAGGTGAGAAGAAACGCCGGCAGAAATTGCGCCAGGCCCACCATGCCGAGCGCGAAGGCGCTGTGAGTGAGCGCGTAGACCTGCCAGCCCACGGCCACGCTGACCATCATGCGCGCCATGGCCGAGCAGAAGCGGGCTGCCAGGAAGAGAATGACGTTTCGGCTCTGCAAAACGGAGGAGGCGTCGGCGATGGCCATGGAGCCCTAGCTTGACCCGAACCAGGCCCGCATGGTCCGGCACACTTGGCGCAGACTTGCCTCGTCGATCACGTAGGCCGGCATGGTGTAAACGACCTTGTCGAAGGGCCGCAACCACACCCCGCGCTGGCTGGCGAAGGCCTGAATGCCTTGCCACGCCTTGGCCTCGTGAACCTCGATGACGCCGCAGGCTCCGAACACGCGCGTTTCGGCGACGGCATCCGCGCGCAGGCCGAGCAACTCCTCGCGCAGGATGTCCTCGATACGCCGGATCTTGTCGAGGTACCCATCGCGCTCGAAGAGGTGCAGGCTCGCCAGGGCCACGGCGCAGGCCAGGGCGTTGCCCATGAAGGTCGGCCCGTGCATGAACGCCTTGTCCTGACCGTCGCCGAGAAAGGCTGCGAACACGCGATCGGTGGCCAGGGTCGCGGACAGTCCCAGGTACCCGGCGGTGAGCCCCTTGGCCAGCACCATGACGTCCGGGGTGATGCCGGCCTGCTCGCACGCGAACAGGGTTCCGGTGCGACCGAAACCCGTGGCCACCTCGTCGCAGATGAGCAGCACGCCGTGCTCGTCGCACAAGCGACGCGCCTCGGCGAGATAGGTGGGCGGATAGAAGTTGAAACCGCCCGCGCCCTGCAGAAGCGGCTCGCAGGCAAAGGCGGCGATCTCGTGCGCGCAAAGGCGCAGGGTCTCTGCCAGCGCGGACAACGCCTCGTCGACCGAGCGCCGGATCGCGCCGCGCCCGCCCCCCATGCCCTCGGGCGGGGGCACGAAGTGCTGCTTGGGCAGATAGCCCGCGAACAAGCGGTGCATGCCGTCTTCCGGATCGCCGAGGCTCATCACGCCCGTGGTGTCGCCGTGGTAGGCGTGGCGCAAAGACAGAAACGCGTGCTTACCCGGCACCCCGAGGTTCTTCCAGTACTGCACGGCCATCTTCATGGCCACTTCCATGCCCACCGAGCCCGAGTCCGCGAAGAACACGTGCGCGAGGCCGGGGGGCGCCAACGCCACCAGACGATCCGCCAGGCGCTGCGCCGGCGCGTGCGTGAGACCGCCCAGCATGACGTGCGCGAAATCCTCTGCCTGCGCACGCAGGGCCGCATTCAGCTCGGGATGGTTGTACCCGTGAATCACGCACCACCAACTGGCGATAGCATCGATCAGGGTGCGTCCGTCGCGCAGGTGCAGACGAACGCCCTCGGCACGCACCACCTCGTTCTGGATCTCCAGCCCCTGCATCTGGGCGTAGGGAAACCAGAGGGTCTGGCCGGCTCCGCTCATGCGAGGGTCAAGCCCAGCGGCCCGCGCCGGCGGCCAGCGTCGCCTCGGCCGCCGCGCGCTCGTCGGGGGTGTCGACCTCCAACCAGCCATGGCCGCTGATGTCCCGGCAGGTGGGGGCGAAGCCGGTTCGGGCCAGTCGGCCCAGGATGCGCTCGACATGGATGGCGCGGCCTTCCTCGGCGAGGGCGCGATCGGCCTCCTCGAAATAGCGGCCGAGCAATGCCGTCGGTACGCGGGTCATGCCCACGTAGCCGCAGTCGAATTTCGTCAATGTTTTGGCGATGGCGACGATACGGCCATCGGTACCGCGTTCGACCTTCATGTCGTCGTGGCCGAGCTTGCGGTCGGTGTCGATGAACGCGGTCACCGCGCTCACCTCGGGCGCAACCACTTCCGCGATGCTGGGCCGATAGATGTGGTCCACGTTCATGACCAGAAAGCCCTCGGTGACAAGCGGCTTGGCGGTGAGCAGCGACACCAAGTTGCCGTCACGAAACTGCGTGTTCTCGACCAAGTCGATGGGCAGCGCAGCAGCTTCCGCGTGGGGAGCGCTCCCCAGGACGTCCTTCACTCGCGAGAAGCAGAATCCGCCCACCACGATGATGCGCGTGGGGCGCAAACTTGCGGCAAAGGACACGGCGTGAAGCAAGAGCGGCTTGCCGGCGACGGGAATCAGCGCCTTGGGCAGATCCCGGGTGAGCGGGCCGAGTCGGCTTCCCAGCCCGGCTGCCAGCAGCACCACGTTCATGGCCGATCCTAGTACCCGGCAGCCACGGCCGCGGCCGGAGCCTCGAAGAGACCGAGCAGCTCGTCAAAGCGGTGCACCACCGGCTGCCCGGGAAAGCGGAGCAAGAAGCTCTCTTTGGAGAAAGTTCCCGCCACGCCGACGAAGGACAGACCCTCGGCATGCGCGATCTCGCCGTCGTGAAGCGAGTCGCCGATGAAGAGCATCTGGCCGCGACCCACGCCGAACACGCGCTCGACCATCTGCACGTGCGGCCGACCCTTGGACAGCCCGTTGCCGTAGCCCATGACGAGGTCGAAGGAGAAATCGGCGCTGCGGGCAAAAGCCTCGACGTTGTCGCGGCCGTTGTTCGAGGAAACCGCGATACGCACGCCCCGGCGGCGCAGCTCCATGAGGGCCGCGCGGGTGTCCGCCGGCATACGGGCAGCATTGCAACGGGGGGGCTTGCCACTCTCGAACAGATCCGAGGCTGCCTGGTTGCGTGCGTCGCCCGGAAAGATGTCCTCGAGCTGCGCAATGAAGGGCAGGCCGCAAGTCGCCAAGTAGAGCTCGCGCGCCAACGTCTTGGGAACCCCATACATGCCGATCATGACTTCCGTGGCCAGGTCAGCCAGAATGGGCATGGTGTCGATCAGGGTGCCATCGAGGTCGCACAGAAGCACCTTGGGCAGAGCCAAGGCCGACGCGGCGCGCGACTTGCTGGGCGGGAATGTCCTGTTTGTCTGGCGTGAGGTGACGATCGATTCCATGGCGAAGACACTCTCAAGCAATGTACGCTCCAGCGTGGCGTGAAGCGTAACTACTGGAAATAACTATAACTGCCAGATGTATGAACTGGTAGGTGTTAGAATTTCACCACCCGATGTGGTGGGCTTTGAACGCTTGGTGGTGAGGGGGCTTCCTGACAGGCGCATGGGCTGCTGATATTCTGACGGCGTGGCATGTCCGCACTGCGGTAGTCCCCATCCCCAGGAGGCCAAGCTCTGCCCGGTGACGGGACTAGCGATTGCAGCCAAGCCGGCCGCCGGGCTGACGTCGGGTGAGCTCTTGGATGGAAAGTACCGAATCACCCGCGAGATCGGGCGCGGTGCGATGGGCGTGGTCTACGAAGCCGTGCACGCGGCGTTGGGCCGACGCGTTGCGGTCAAGACGCTGCTCGAGGAAATGAGCGCCAACGTGCAGCTCGGCGAGCGCTTCGAACAGGAGGCGCGTGCGGCAAGCGCCATCGGCCACCCGCACATCATCGACGTTTTCGACCTGGGCCGCACGCAGGACGGCCTTTTGTTCATGGTCATGGAGCTGCTCGACGGCGAGTCGCTGGGCGACATGCTCAAGAAGACTCCGCGACTCCCTATTCCGCTGGCCACCCACCTCATGGTTCAAGTGCTGAGTGGGCTCTCGGCGGCGCACAAGCACGGCATCGTGCACCGCGATCTCAAGCCGGACAACATCTTCGTCCTCCGGGGCGAGGAGAGGCCGAGCTTCGTCAAGATCGTCGACTTCGGCATCTCCAAGGTGCTCCTTCCGCACGGCCCCGGTGCTGCGGTCACGGCCAAGGGGTCGGGCACCATGGTGGGATCGATTCTGGGCACGCCGCTTTACATGTCGCCCGAACAGGCCATCGGCCAGGTGGCGGCCATCGACCACCGGGCCGACATCTATTCGGCGGGCGTGGTTCTGTACGAAATGTTGTGCGGGCAAACGCCCTTCACCGGCGAGGGCTACGCCCAGATTCTGGGCAGCCTGCTCGAAGGAAGGTACCCGCCGCCGCGCGGCCTGCGGCCCGAGATATCGCCGTCCCTGGAAGCCGCCATCGTGCGCGCCCTCGATCGCGATATCGGCAAGCGCTTTCCCAGCGCTGCGTCCATGCGCGACGCCATCGCGGGCGGTTCGGCCGAGGCCACGCCAGGTCCGATCATGCTCGCCGCCTCGGTGGGCGATCCGCTGCATGTCTCGCTCGATCCCCTCGGGGATGCACCCGCCCCAGGCTCGGTCTCCCTCGCTTTGCTCGAAGAACCCGCCTCGCCAGTTCCGTCGGTCCAACGTCGCCCCACCGGCATCGCCGATCCCTTCGCACCGCCTCCTGGCAGCGAGTCCCCGCCCCTTCTGGCCGATGATCTCGATCGACCCTTGGCTCTCCGCCAGACAAAAGGTCGCCGGCCGCCTCCAAGCGAGCCACACGAAAGACCGCGCGAGATCGTGGTGGAAGATTCCGCACGACCGCGCCGGGCGGCGCGGGGCAGGCAGACCATGGCGCCCGAGCGACTGCTCTCGTCGCGCGCTCGATCGCGCCTGGTCAAGGCCCTTTCCCTGCTCGCCGTGGCCGTGGTCGCGCGCGTCGCGTACAGCTACCTGCGCCACACCGACGGCGACGTTCCGAGCGTACGCCACGGTGCGATGTACAAAGTTCGGCTAATGGTCGAGCCGAGCCAGGCCAGCGTGCAGATCGACCACGTACCTACCACCCAGCGCGAGCTATCCTTGGATTCGGGCGCGCCGCACGTTCTCAACGCCGCGGCGCCTGGACGGGTGACCAAGCGATTTGCCTTCGACGCCAAGCCGGGTCTCGAGCTTTCCGTACACCTCGGCCACAGCTTGCCCTTGCCGTCTCCGACCGACCCGCCGCCTTTGCCTGCCGAGCTGGCCGCGGACTATCCCGACGATCCGCGCCCCCAGGTCGACGTCGAACGCGCCTTCGCCAAGCTCGACCGCTACGCAGACTGCCTGGCCCTGGCCGACGAAGCGGGTGGAGGGGTCAAGGAGGGAAGGAAGGCAGGGGCGCGGGCACGCCTGCGCGGAGAGGAGCTGGCCCTTTGCCAGCGTTTGATCGCCGAGGCCAACGCTGCCGAACCGGCCCTGCCCGAGCTGCAGACCGCGGCCGAGGGCTATTTGTCCGCATCGCAAGGCGGGCAGAAGCTGGACGCGCTTGGCCGGCTGGCCACGACCTTTCACGCCGAGCTCCTCGCCGCGCGCGCCTCCTGGCAGCGCGAGGAGCTCTCCCGCCTGGGCAAGGACGAGGGACCAAGGGCGGCCTGGCACATGCGCCGGGTCGCGCTAGCGGCGCAGGCCTGGTTGCGCGCGCTCAAGGCGCCAGGATCGGTCAGCGAGGAGCGCACGACCAAGTTACGCGAAGTCCACCAGGCCCTTCTCGACTATGCGCAAGGGGCCGGCCCAGAGATGGCCCGCATCACCGGGGGCACGGATTTCCTGCAGTCCGCCGAGGGCGTCCTCGCGCTCGCCCGTGGCAAGAGGCCCGGCGAGTTCGCCGCGCTCGATGCCACCCGCCGACTGCTGTCGGCGTTCGATGCCCTGGTGTTGGAGTAGCTCGGCCGGGGTCGAAAATCGCCGGCCTGGACGAGCACCCTATCCGCGCTAGGCTAGCCCACCATGCGCACTCCCATCGTCTTTCTCTTCCTGTTTACGTTGGTGTCGTCCACAGCCAGCGCCAAGGCAAACGGGGTCACGGTCAAGCTCAAGAACACAGACGGCAAAGATGTTGGAGCCGTCCATATCAAGTCCGCCGGTTCGGGCGTCATCCTCAAGCTGGATCTCCACGGACTGCCTCCCGGCGAGCACGCCATTCACTTCCATCAAACCGCGAAATGCGATCCCCCGGATTTCAAGTCGGCCGGGGGCCACTTCAATCCCGATGGCAAAGAGCACGGTCTCGAGAATCCCAAAGGCCACCACGCCGGCGACATGCTCAACTTCACCGCCGACGCCAAGGGCAACGCCAAGGCCACCATCGCCAACAAGAGCGTCGATCTCGGCAGTGGCGCAAACTCTCTTTACGGCAATGGCGGCACCGCCATCGTCATCCACGCCAAGGCCGACGACATGAAGAGCGATCCGGCGGGAAACGCGGGCGCCCGTATCGCCTGCGGGGTGATTGAGAAGTAACGATGCTCCGCCGTCACGCCCCGCGCGTCGAGTAGCTCGACCGCTGTTCGAGCTTCCACGCCTTGATGAGACCGACGTTCTTGGCCTCGAGAGGCTCCATTTCCTGGAAGCCGAGCTGGTCGCGGTCGGGCATGGTCTGGAAGTAGGTGTTGGACACGACGATCTCGTCGGTCGCGGCCTGGGCCAGAAGGCGCGCGGCAAGGTTGACGGCGTCGCCCACGATGCCGACGTGGCTGCGGCAGAACGGACGGTACAGCACGGACTGGATGTCGCCCATGGCCATGCCGATGTGCACGCCGCCCGAGGGTTGGATGCGATCGATCTCGCGCTGCCACCGGTTGGACACCGAGCTGCCGATCTGGAGCAGCGAGCGCGCGCATTCGAGGGCGCGTTGGACGTACCCGTCCTGCACGTCGGGAACGCCGAACAGGGCCAGCACCTCGTCGCCCACGAACTGGACCATCATGCCGCCCGTGTTGATCACGGCGTAGCGCGAGTTCGAGTAGAACGTGGTTAAGGCGTTGCGCATGACCTCGTCGTCGCGCGTGTCGCGCACGAAGCTGGAGAACGACGAGAGGTCGGCCAGCAAGACCACGGCGTTGCGGAACCGGCGCGCCGGCAGGATTTGCTCGGGCGCGAACTTGTGCACCTTGTGCAGCTGAAGCAGGCGCGAGTAACCGAAATGCCACAGCAGCGAGGTCTTGAGTGGGCTTTCGACGTGGCGTTCGCCGAAGGCCCAGCGCCATTTGATGTCGTCGATGGCGTTGCGTAGCTCGTTGAGTCCGTCGTTGCTCACCTCCCCCAGCTTCACGCCGAAGCACTCGGCCACCAGCTCTTGCAGGCGGCCTTCGTCCCAGAACTCCAACCTGAGCGCCGGGTGCGTCACCTGACGCAAGCGCGACTCGAGTTGCGTCCAGTCCGAACGCTCCGCCCGGTCGACCACCACGATGATGCGATCGGCGTCCGGCACCAGCGGCGAAGGCTGCTGGTACTTGCGGATGAAGTGCTCGACCATGCGGTCGCCTGCGTACCCGTATTTTACCTCGACGAAGAAAGGCGGGCGGCCCGGCGCGCGCACCACCACGTCGGCGAAGGCTCCCGGCACGCCCAGGTCGACCTCGCGCGAGATGCGCACGCCCTCGGCGCCGAGGTCATGATGCCCGACCACCTGGAAACGGCATATCTCGCAGCAGATCTCTTCGAGAAATAGCCGCAACTGTCGCATGAAGTGGACGTGCTCGGTGGTCTTCTGTGGCTCGGTCATCGCGGCCGAGCATAGCCTGCTTGTGCCGGCACGCCCAGCCGTCTGCGAACTCGCCTACAGAAGCCCCGACAGCCTGTCGAGTATTCACTTCAGACCATGGGCATGGGTGTCCGGGAAAAGCTTGCGAAATGCGCCGACCTGCCGAGCATGCCGGCGGTCGCGATCCAAATCCTGGACCTGTGCCAGCGCGACGAGCCCGACATGGGCGAGATCGCGAAGCTCATCGGCAGCGATCCGGCCCTGTCGGCCAAGATTCTGCGGCTGACCAACTCGCCCATGTACGGCCTCAAGTGCCAAGTGCGCACGGTTTCTCACGCCATCTGCCTTCTCGGCCTGTCGGCAGTTCGTCCGCTGGCCTTGTCCTTCTCCCTGGTCAAGGGATTGCAGAGCCGCGACAGGAAGGCGCTTACCTGGTTCTGGAAGCGCTCCTTGTTGTCGGCCGTGGCCGCCCGCGAGCTGGCCGCCGCCTCCAACTATCGCCTGGGCGAGGAAGCCTTTCTGGGGGCGCTCTTGCAGGACATCGGCATCTTGGCCATGCGCCAACTGGCGGGCACCGAGTACACGACCTTGGCGCGCCCCGGGATCCGCCATACTGCCCTGGCCGACGGCGAACGGGCGCTTTTCGGCGAAGATCACGCGTCCGTCGGCGCCTGGTTGGCCGAGCGCTGGAAACTGCCGGAGAGCCTGTGCGCGGCCATCGCGGGCAGCCACGCCCCCGAGAACCTGCCCGAAGGCACGCACGCGGACATCGCCCACCTGGTGCGCCTGGTAGCCATCTCGGGCGAGGTGGCCGACGTGTGGATCGAGGCCGACGCCGCGGAGGCGATGAAGGCCCTCCGGACCACCTCCTCGCGCCTGTTGCAGATCGACGACCTCAGGTTGGACGCGACCTTGTGCCAAGTGGCGATACGAAGTGAGGAGGTGGCCGACTACTTCGACATGGAGATCGGCTCGCCCGAGGAGCTCTCGGGCATCCTGGACCAGGCCAAGGAAACCCTGCTCATCCTGGCGCTCGCGGCCAATCGCCAAGTCCACGACGCCAGGGAAGCCATGGGTTCGCTGGAAGCCAAGGCCAAGTCCCTCGAGCACGAGGCGCACCGCGATGGCATGACCGGACTCTACAACCGGGGCTATTTCGACCATGCCCTCGTCCAGAAAGTCGCGCAGGCGTCGGTCGAGCGCGCGCCGCTGAGCCTCATTCTCTTCGACATCGATCACTTCAAGAACGTGAACGACACCTACGGCCACCAAGCGGGCGACAAGGTGCTTACCGGGGTTGCCAAGGTCCTGGGCGGCCGCATGCGCCCCACCGACATCACCGCCCGCTATGGCGGGGAAGAGTTCGTCCTGCTTCTGCCAAGCACCGACGCACCGGGGGCGGCCATCGTGGCCGAGCGCCTGCGCCGCCGGGTGGCCGAGGCGGTCCATGAGATTGGCGGGGGCTCGGTCCTGCGCGTGACCACGTCCGCCGGCCACGCCACCTTGCAACCTGGATCCACCGCCACGGGGGAAATGCTGCTGGCCAGTGCCGACATGGCCCTGTACGCGGCCAAGCGCGGCGGGCGGAACCTGGTGGTGGCAGGGTCGGATCCGGAGTTGCCCAAGGTACCTCTCCGCCCGAGCTCCACACGTTCGAGCTAACGACCGCATGGGCGAAGCCGGCTTCGCCCGCCGACTTCGTCGCTGTGGCGCGGGGGGGCAGGGCGGACTGGCGTTGCCGAGGCCGAAACGAACCCTCCTGGAGCAAACCTTCCCGAGGGTTCTCATCACAATCCAGCGACGCGGGGGCTACCTCTTGCTATCATCCGCCATTCCACAATGGATCTCATCGACGGCCCAAAGCCGCACGCCCCGGAGAACTCGGAGTCGTTCATGCACCGCTTCCGCAAGCTGATTGTATTGGTGGGTGTCTCTGCCCTCGCCCTGATCCTGACTATCGAGCACCGCGGTCAGGACATCCGCCTGGCCGCCGAACCGTCGCTGAGCGCGGCGGTGCACTCCGACGAGGGGGGGTACGATCTCGCGCAAGCTCAGATCTTCAGCAAGACCCTGTACTATGTGAACAGTCAGTACTTCGATCGCACCCGCCCCGACCCCAAGCGCATGCTGGTGGGCGCGCTGGATTTCTTGCAGCGCGATGTCCCGGAGATTCTGGTCGACCGCTTTCCCGAACGCGACCCCAAACAGGTGACGGTCAAGGTCAACGGCGAGCAGAAGGTGTTTTCCATCGAGCGCGTGGACTCGCCCTGGAGCCTGCGCAGCACGATCAAGGACATCTTCGCATTCATCGAGCCGCGTTTGCGCCCCGTGCCGAGCAAGGATCGGGCACGCCACCTGGTCGACATCGAAATGACCGCGACCAACGGCATGCTCTACACCCTCGACCCGCACTCGGTGTTGCTCGATGTCGACAGCTTCAAGGACATGCGCACCACGACCCAGGGCAAGTTCGGCGGTCTCGGCATCGTCATCGAGATGGATCGCAAGGGGCGCATCACGGTCAAGAAGCCCATGCCCGACACACCGGCCATGCGCATCGGCCTCAAGGCCAAGGACCACATCGTCCGCATCAACAACGAATCCACCATGAACATGACCTTGCAGGAAGCGGTGGACCGGCTGCGCGGCGACGTGGGCTCGCCCGTCGATGTCTACATCGATCGCGCAGGATTGCAGACGCCCAAGAAATTCACCATCGTTCGCGACTATATTCGTCCGCCGGCCATCGATCCGCCGCCGCGCATCTTGACGGTGCCTGCCGCGGGTAACCAACCGGCGACGAAAGTCGGCTACTTCCGCATCGTCAGCTTTTCCGCCAACACCGAGTCCGACTTGACCAAGGCCATGAGCTACTTCGAGCATGAGAAGGTCAAGGGCCTGGTCATGGATTTGCGCGGCAATCCCGGCGGTCTTTACGACCAAGCGCAGAAGGTGGCCGATGCCTTCATCGATTCGGGCGTGCTGGTTTCCATGGTCGGTCCCGGCGGGTCGCAACGCAAGGACGAGCACGCCACCCGCAACGGAGACACCAAGCTGCCGCTCGCGGTGCTGGTCAGCCAGACCTCGGCCAGCGCCTCCGAAATCGTCGCCGGCGCGCTCAAGAATCTCGACCGCGGCGTCATCATCGGTGAGACGACCTTCGGCAAGGGCTCGGTGCAGATGCTGTTCGATATCCCCTCGCCGGTACCCTTCGGCAAGCACAGCGAGGACGACAAGCTCGGCCTCAAGCTCACCACCGCGCAGTACCTCACGCCGGGTGACGTTTCGATCCAAGGCGTGGGCGTGACCCCGGACATCGAGCTCGACCGCATGCGCGTCGAGAAGAAGAGCGACGAGGCATGGATCAGCCTGCAACCCTCGACGCGCAGGCGCCAGGAGTCGGACTACGAGTGGCATCTGCAAAACCCCAACGCGCAGAAGGGCAGTCGGCCGTTCGAGACGCTGTCGTACCTCTACGTTCCGCCGCCAGGCAAGGATCGCCACCATGCCGATGCCGACGACGACGACCCGGACGCCGATGCGGACGAGGACGACGCCGACGAGCCCGACGATGACGCGCGCATCGACTACCCCATCGAGCTGGCGCGCGATCTGGTTGCCCAGGCCAAATCGCCGCGGCGCGAAGAGTTGTTGGTCCAATCCAAGCAGTTCATCGACAAGGCGCGCGCGGAGCAAGACAAGAAGCTGTCACTCGCCCTCGAAAAGCTGGGCGTGGACTGGAGTCAGGGACCGGCATCGTCCGAAGGCGACGTCCAGGCTACCCTCGCGCTTCTGGGTGGCGATGCCAAGGTCGGGGCAGGACAGGCGATCAAGATCCGGGGCACGGTCAAGAACACCGGCGCCACCACGGTGTACCGGGTGCGCGCGGTCCTTCACAGCGACAATCTGCTCTTCGACGAAAACGAAATGGTGTTCGGCAAGATTGCCCCGGGGGCCAGCAAGACCTACGACCTGGCCGTGAAGGTGCCGCGCAACAGCCTCACCCGCACCGACATGATCCGGGCGGAGTTCATGGGGCAGGGAAAGTTGCACGCGAATGGCACGGAGATGACCCTCAACATCGAGGGCAAGCCGCGCCCACTTTTCGCCTACACGTACCAGACCATCGACGATGTTGCCGGAAACCATGACGGCCGCGTCCAGAAGGGCGAGCGCGTGCGCACCCTGGTCAGAGTCAAGAACATCGGCGCGGGCACGGCGCTGCACACCGAGGCCATCGTGCGCAACGGCGCCGGACAGGAAGGCATTCTCATCAGCGCCGGGCGTTTCGAGGCCAAGGATTTGGCGCCGGGGGCGACCAAGGATTTCTCGTTCGTGTACGAGGTCGGCAACGACTATGCGGGCAGCGACTATCAGCTCGAGCTGATGGTAGCCGACACCGTGCTCGGCGAGTCCATCTCGGACAAGATCAAGATCAAGATTGCCGGGCCGGGGCCCGCGCCCACGCCCGACGAGGGCATGGTGACGGCCAACAAGGCGAACGTGGCCTTGCGCGAATCGCCTTCGGCGGACGCCCTTCTTCTCGGTTACGCCAACAAAGGGAGCTCGTTCCGCGCCACCGGCAAGCTCACTGGCTTCGAGCGCGTCGACCTGGAAAGTGGCCGCCCGGCCTTCGTGTCGACCGCGGATGTCTCGCGCGGCGGGGGCGGCAGTCCGTCTTACCGCCTACAATGGGACGCCACCCCGCCCGTGCTCACGGTCAGCGCCCCCACCGTGGCAACCGGCAACGTGGTCCACATCAAGGGCAACGCCACCGACAACACCGAGGTCAAGGACATCTACGTGCGGGTGTGGAATCGCGAGTCCAAGTTACCGCCCAAGAAGGTCTTCTACCTGCCGAATCGGGGCGGAAAGACGAGCCTGGCGTTCGAGACCGACGTGCCCCTGTGGCCGGGAAGCAACCTCATCCAGGTCTTTGCCCGCGAGGCCAACGAGGTGCAGTCGGTGCAAACCCTCATGGTGCTCCAGCACCCCGTCCCCAGCGTCTCGCAGAAATAGAAAGAGAGGTTCGGATCCAAGGTCCGTTCGCATGACCGTTAGCGCCACCCGGGCAAATGGCGGCCGTGGACGGCGGCTTGAAAGAGCCAGTTCACGATCGTGATAGCGGCGGCCGACGTCAGCAGCGCGCGCAGGCTCTTGATTTCGAAGGCCCGGATGAGCTTGTCCGTGAGCCACAGCATCGTCGTGTTGACGATGAACGGGATGAAGAGGAACAGCAAGCCCAGGGTCAGCAAGGCCGGCACGAAGAGCACGGCGTGAATCACCCAGCCGAGGAAGAAGTTGAGCACGCTGAATACGATTGAAACCACGACGGCGGTTCCGACGCCTTTGACCTCCACGTCGGGCACGAAACGCGCAACGGCGAGAACCGTGATGGCCAGGATGGCGATGTGAAGAAGCGTGTGCATGGACCAAGGTTACGACACGAACCGCCGCCTCGTCGAGGGCGGGCGATGGTGTTTACATGGATGGCCAAGTGGTCTGGGTGACCGAGTCGTCGAAGTGCAGGATGCGCCCCTTGCCCGCGCGCTTGCCCATGAGCAGGGCGCGATCGGCCCGGCGCAGAAGCTCCTCCTGATCGAAGCTCATCGTCGCGGGATCGAAGGTCGCCACGCCAAAGGTGGCGCCCACCACGCCTTGCTTGTCGATGGGCTCGCCGATCACGCTCTGGCGAATGCGCTCGGCCGCTGCGCGCGCCTGGGCCCCGTCCGTCTCGGGCAGCAGGATCACGAATTCGTCGCCTCCGTATCGAGCCACGGTATCGAACTCGCGCAGGCTGCGGCGCAAGCGTTCGGCCACGCGCAAGAGCACGCGGTCACCGGCGTCGTGGCCGTGCTGATCGTTGACCTGCTTGAAGCCGTCCAGGTCGACGACGATCAGGCTCATGCAGCGCATGTGCCGACGCGCGCGTGCGAACTCGCTCTCCAGTCGACGGATGAGGTGACGACGATTGTACAGCCCGGTGAGCGGATCGGTGACCGCCAGGGCCTCCACCTCCTTGCGCGCGTCCTCGACCGCCCGAATGAGCTGGGCGCCCTTGAGGGCCGCGCCCAGGACCAGGCGCAGGTCCTCGTAGACCATCGAATCGGCGGCGCCATACTCGAGCAGGGCCAGGCCGAGGCATTCGCCACGAAAACCGAGCGGCTCCACGACGACCGAGCGACCGTCGAGAAAGTCCGATGGCGCCAGCAGCCGGGATCGGTATCGGACAGGTGCTTGTTGCTTGCCTTGCTCGGTGAAGACCAGTGCGGTTTCGAGCTCGTCACCGACTTTTCCCGGCTGCGTGAAGAGCGCGATCACGCCCGCGCCGATGCCCAGACCCGGCAGGTGGTGCGCGGCCGTCTCCGCCAGCGTGCTCACATCGGGCGCGGCCAGCAAAGCCGCGGTGGTCTCGGCCAGCATGGTCATGCGATCCATGAGGGCGCTGCGCCTGCGCGACTGGGCGATGGCCGCCAGATCGCTGGCAGACAGAAGCGCCTCTTGCAACAGGTCTTCGATGCGGGCGCGGACGTCCACGTCGCTGGCACAGGCCATGATGTGGCGCCTGAAGGCGACCAGCACGTCCTGCGCGGCGCCCACCTCGCTGCCATTCCTGAGCAGCTCGTAGCAAATACCCTCCACGCAGTCCAGGAACGATTCCTGGCTGGGATCGTTGAGCTGCAAGAGAAACGAGTCGAAGAGCCGATCCTCCCAGCCTTCCGCGATGTATTCGAACCCACCGTGCGAGGCGTGGTCGAGATCGCGCACCAGGGTGGCACGCCGCGCGCGCAAGGCCACCCCGAGCTCCTTTCCCTCGGCGGCCGTGGCATGGCTGGGGACGGTTTCTCGATGGTGCACGGAACAGCCGCAAGAGCGGCGCGTGACGAACTCGGTCTCGAAGGTGAGCACCTGTTGCCCGGATTCCGAGCCGTGCACCGCCGCGGCCAGAACCGCCACCGCGTGGCGAACCTGCTCATCCACGGGCTGGCGAACCGTGGTCAGCGGCACACGCGCGTAGCGGGCAAATTCCGTGTCGTCGAATCCCGTCAGCGCGATCTGACGGGGGACGTTGAGCCCCCGCCGGTCGAGCTCCTCGAGCGCACCCAAGGCCATGAGATCATCGGCGCACACGATGGCATCGATATCGCCGGCCCCGAGGCCGCGCTCGCTGAACAGGGCCGCGACCGCGCGCGCGCCGGACTCGCGCGTGAAGTTGCCGGCGACCACGTAGCGTCGATCCAGCGCCAGCTTGCCCTCGGCCAGGGCGCGGCGGTAGCCGCGGTAGCGCGCCTGCGCCTCCTCGCTGCCCTCCGGTCCGGCCACGAAGGCAATCCGACGCAGGTGGTGCGTCTCCACCAGGTGCTTGACCGCGCTGTACATGCCGGTCTCGTTGTCCATCAGCATGGTCGTCACGCCCGCCAGCGCGACCCCGAGGCAAACCCGCGGCACGCCATCGAAGCGCGCCACGAAATCGGTCAGCTCGGCCAGCGTCGAGTGATGTCCGATGACGTGGGTGCAGATGAGCAGCGCATCCACGCAATCGGGTCCGATGAAATCGTAGACGAAGCGCTTGGGATCGCGCAGGTCCACGCCCAGAACTCCGCCGGAGACCGCGACGAAGTCCAGGCCGTGCTCGCGTGCCGCGCGCTCGGCCGCGCCCAAGACCCGCATCTGGAACTCGTAGTCGAAGGCGTCCGCAAGCAGCCCCAGTCGTGGGCCGCGACAGCGCGTGCCTGATCTCTTCTCCGCCATGGTCGTCGTGCAGGGAAATTCCCACTGAAGAAGGTAGTGCCGGCGCTTGCGCCCCGCAAGTGGGTGCTCGCTGTACGTCAAGGGATCACATGTGGCGAACCATGCAAGAATAGGGAGCCCGAGACTGCCATGTTCGCACTACGCAAAGGCGGAAGCCCGGAGGTTGCCGACGTTCCCGGACCCGGCTCGGAGCTGGAGGATCGCACGCGGTCCGAGCGCGCCATCGCTTGTGCCGCATGCGGTATCGCCATCACCTGCCCCGACCACCGTATTGCCATCCAGGGTGCCCACGAGCACAGGTTCATGAACCCTGCCGGCTTCTTGTTTCACATCGGTTGCTTCGCTTACGCCGCGGGCTGCACCATCATCGGTCCGGACAGCCTGGAGTACCCGTGGTTCCCCGGCTTCGCGTGGCGCTACGCCATGTGCGGCTCGTGCGGCCAGCATCTCGGCTGGCATTTCCGCCAAGCACGCAGCCACTTCTTCGGCCTCATCTTGGATCGCCTGCTGCAGCCGACCGCCAATGGCTAGCCACGAGCCGCTGCATCCAAGTCTCGCGACAAGAAGAGCGACAGCGCGGAAGGTACCAGAAAGAGACACCATTCCACGACGGACGCACGCGCACAATCGGAGCGATGACAGGTGGTCGTGGACGTAGACGGCTTACCGTGGCCGTGGCCGACGGCAATGACAACCGGCCAAGGCCACGGCCACGGCCACGACCACGGCTACGACCTTCTGCGGTCATCGCGGGATTATGGTTCATCCTGTCGACTGCCACGGCCACAGTCTGTATAACGTCCGCGTGGACACGGCGGACTTGTTTTCGACCGCGGCGAGCGAACCCGCTGGCCGCTTCTCTGCGCACGCGCTCGGCCGCGAGCTGAACCCACCGCAGGTCGAGGCGGTGCTCTATCCGCCGCAACCCTTGCTGGTGATCGCCGGCGCGGGCTCGGGCAAGACGCGCGTGATCACCTATCGCCTGGCGCACCTTCTCAGCGAGGGAGCCGATGCGCGCAGGATCCTGGCCGTGACCTTCACCAACAAGGCCGCGCGCGAGCTCAAGGAGCGCGTCGACCGCCTGTTCGGCGGCCATGGCACCCACGGCATGTGGCTTGGCACCTTCCACGGCATCGCCGCGCGACTCCTGCGCCTCTACGGCACGGCCATCGGCATCCGCAAGGAATTCGTCATCTACGACGACGACGATTCGCGCCGGCTCATGGCGCGCGTGCTCGCCGACATGAAGGTGCCCGAGAAGACCTTCCCCGTGCGCCAGGTGCTCGCGATGATCGACCGTGCGAAGAACCAGGGCACGCGTGCGGATCAGTACCCGTCGGGCGACTATTTCGACGAGGTGGTGGGCAAAGCCTATCGCTTGTACGAAGAACGCCTCAGCGCCGCCAGCGCCGTCGACTTCGGCGGCCTCCTTCTCTCGGCCCTCGAGCTGTGCAAGGCGGACTGTCCCGCGGCTCCGGCCTTGGCCCAGCTCTTCGATCACGTGCTCGTCGACGAATTCCAGGACACCAACAACGTCCAGTACCGCTTCGTGCGCTTCCTGTCCCATCGCACGGGCAGCATCACCGTGGTGGGCGACGAAGATCAGTCGATCTACCGCTGGCGCGGCGCCGACATTCGCAACATCCTGGATTTCGAAAGCGATCACCCCGGCGCGGGCGTCATCAAGCTGGAGCAGAACTACCGCTCGACCAGCAACATCCTGCGCACGGCAAACGCGGTGATCGCACGCAACAAGGAGCGTCGGCCCAAGCGCCTGATCACCGAACAGGGGGCAGGCGCACCCGTCATCGTGTTCGAGGGCGACAGCGAGCGCGAGGAAGCCGAATTCGTGGCCGGTACCATCGAGGCCGACCTGGCCAAGGACTGCGCGCCCCGCGACTTCGCCGTGTTCTACCGCACCCACGCCCAGTCGCGCGTGCTCGAAGAAGCCCTGCGCGTACGCAACATCCCCTACGTCATCGTCGGTGGCACGCGATTCTACGATCGCGCCGAGGTCAAGGATCTGCTGTCCTACCTGCGCGTCTTGCAAAATCCCGAGGATGCCATCGCGCTTCTGCGCATCATCAACACCCCCACGCGCGGGATCGGCAACACCACCGTGGATCGCTTGATCGCCCTGACCAACGACAAGAAGGTCAGCCTGAGCGCGGCCATCGCCATCGCCGCGGACGATCCGGTTTTCTTGGGTCAGGCTGCCCGGCGCAAGGTGGGCGAATTCCAAGCCTTGCTGGGCAGGTTGCGCGCGTCGCTGGCGCTGCCGCCCGCCGAGTTGGCGGAAAAGGTCTTGGAGGAATCGGGTTATCGCGATTTCCTCGCCGCCGACACCAGCATCGAATCGGAAGGCCGCCTGGAAAACCTGCTCGAGCTCGTCGGCCAGATGCGCGAGTACGAGCGCGAGACCGAGGAGCCGACGCTGTCGGGTTTCCTCGAACGCATCACCCTGGCCTCCGACGTCGACGGCTACGATCCCGACAAGGGCGCGGTCGCGCTCATGACCGTGCACACGGCCAAGGGCCTGGAGTTCGACGTCGTGTTCGTGACCGGGCTGGAAGAGGGCACGTTCCCGCACCAGCGCAGCATCGACGACGACGGCGCCATGGAGGAAGAGCGACGCCTGTGTTACGTCGCGGTCACGCGTGCGCGCAAGCGCCTGCACCTGTGTCGCGCGCGCTGGCGGCGGCTGTCGGGGCAAACCTTCGGCGGTATCCCCAGCCGATTCCTGCGCGACCTGCCGCCGGACGGGATCGAGCACGTGGTCACCCCGCAGCGCAACTATCAAGAGCAGAACACCGAGGGCGCCGGCCCTTGGCAGGGGCGCTGGAACCGCGACGCGGCCAAGCCCCGCGGTCAATTCGGACCTGCGGCCGCGAAGCCCGACACGCGCGGCGAGATCACGCGCCACTACGACGAAGGCGCCTCGCCGGGCGGCGCGGGCGAAGGCGAGCTCGGTTTGCGCGTGGGCGTGAAGGTTCGCCACGCCCAGTTCGGCATCGGGGAGGTGCGAGCCTGGCAGTCCTCGGGTGCGGATCTGAAGGTGACTGTGCGCTTCGCCAGCGTGGGCGCCAAGACCGTGCTCGCGCGTTTTCTGTCGCGCCCGTGACGGATCCCTTCAACGATTGCGATTGGGCGAATACGGGTCTAGCCTGGTACGTCCAATCTCCGGAGAGGTAAACATGACCCGATCCGCACCTTGGCTTCCTTCCCTTGCGCTATCTGGTTTGGCCCTGGCCCTGGCAGGCTGCATGGTTCGTACCGCGGTCCCCGTCGGACCGCCGCCGCCCGAACCCCAGCCCGTCTATTACCAGCCCGCGTCACCACCGCCGCCCGAGCCGTCGGTTGTCGTGGACGAGCAACCGACGGTCTTCGTCCCCGGGGCCCCGCCGCCGCCCCAGCAGGAGTACATCCCGATGGCGCCAGGTCCGAACTACTACTGGGTTCGGGGCTACTGGAACTGGGGCGGGTACCAGTGGGACTGGGTGCCCGGCTATTGGGAGTACGCCCCGCCCGGACACGTCTACATCGAACCGACCTACGTCATCGTGAACGGACGTTGGGAGTACCGGCGCGGCTATTGGAACGATCCTTATGGACACCGCGAGTACGTGCGGCCGTACGAGCACCGGACGCCGCGCGAGGATTGGCGCCGTCCCGCGCCCCCGCCCCAACACGGCGGCTTCGGACGCGCGGTGCCCGCACCCGAACCCCGTCATGGCTTTGCCCCGCCGCCGCAACCCGCGGGTCGTCCGGGGCCAATGGCGCCGGGACGCCCTGGTGCCCCGGCACCGCAGCCCATGGGTCGCCCCGGCCCGATGATGGGTCCTGGACATCCGGGAGCCATGCCGCCACAGCAGCCCATGAACCATCCCGGGCAGATGGGCGGGCCGGGACCGGCTCCCCAGCCGGGACGGCCCGGGTTCGGACCGCAACCCGGACGGCCCGGGTTCGGACCGCAACCTACCCCCGGCTCGACGCCGTCGGGTGGCGCATTCCCGCCGCGCAGTGGGCAGATGAACCAGCCACAACCCACGCAAGGTGCCGGCCAGCCACACCGCGGACCTGCGCCCGGCGCGCCAGGTGCCGCGCCCTCGGCCGGCAAGCCGGGGCCGCAACCCGTGCAACCGAGACCATCCTCCACGGCACCGCGCCGCGGGCCTGCGCCCAAGAAATAGCAAGTCGCAGCGAGCCCGGCCCGCTTGACGCGGAATAGCCGAATCAGGACCCTCTGAGGCAGCCCCTCCGAGGGTCCTTTCCATTTGGGCGAGCCCGCGGCGCTTCTCGACGCGTGGCACGTCGTCTGCAAATGCAGGAGGCATGCGTCTCGTATTCGATCGCGGAACCATCGTTCTTCTGGGCCCGGAGGGCCCGACCCCGCTGGCGGCGAGCCCGGGCGATCTTGCCAATTTGCCGGGCGCGCTGTGGGATCCGCGCATCTCGGCCTTGCGGTGCCCGGCGCGATTTCATCAAGCGCTGGTGGCCGAGCTTCGCCAGCGTGGCGTCCGGTTCACGGACGAGGTGGTCTGCCTGCCGGCCACACCATGGCAGGGCCCGGCCGCTGTCGAGCTGCGGCCCTATCAGGAAGCTGCTCTCGCGGCATGGGAGCTGGCCGGTCATCGAGGCACCGCAGTCCTGCCGACCGGCTCGGGCAAGACCCGCTTGGCCATCGCCGCCATGGCGCGCGTGCAGGTTTCCGCGCTGTGCCTCGTGCCCACGCGTGTCTTGCTCGACCAGTGGGCACGTGCCATGCGCGAGCTTCTCGGCTTCGAGCCCGGGCGGCTGGGCGACGGCGAGTATCGCGTCGACTACGTGACCGTGGCGACGTTCGAGAGCGCCTGGCGCCACATGCACCGCTTGGGCAATCGCTTCGGCCTGCTCGTGGTCGACGAGGCCCACCACTTCGGCGCTGGCGCGCGCGACGAGGCCCTGGACATGTGCACGGCGCCGCTGCGCCTCGGCCTTACCGCCACCAAGCCACGCGGCCAGGCAGCGGCGCGGCTCGACGAGCTGGTCGGCCCCACCACGTACGAGCTCCACGTCGACGATCTCACGGGCGAGTTTCTCGCGCCCTTCGACACCGTGGTGCTGCACCTGGACCTCACCGCGCGGGAGCGCGACCAGTACGAATCCCTGATGGCGGTCTTTCGCGATGTCATGCACAGGTTCCGGCGCTTCCACCCCGGCGCCACGTGGGATGAATTCGCCAAGACCGCGGCTCGGACCGACGAGGGGCGCCGGGCCATCGCGGCTTGGCACCGCGCGCGTAGGATCACCGCCTTCCCGCAGGCCAAACGCGCCATGCTGGCCGTCCTGCTGGCGCGCCATCGCACCGCCCGCACCATCGTGTTCGTGGCCGACAATCCCACCGCCTACGCCATCAGCCGCGAGCACCTCGTCATGCCGTTCACCTGCGATATCAAACGCAAGGAGCGCGAGCGCGCGCTCGACCTGTTCAGGGATGGCAAGCTGCGCGCCCTGGTTTCGGCCCAGGTGCTCAACGAGGGGCTCGACGTGCCCGATGCCGAGGTCGGCATCATCGTGGCCGGCCACAAAGGCGAGCGCGAGCACGTACAGCGCGTGGGTCGCGTGCTACGGCCACGACCCGGCAAACATGCCCTGGTCTACGAGCTGGTCGTCCGGCGCACGACCGAGGTCGAACAGGCGCGTAGACGAAGGAGCGCCCTTGCTGCCTGAGCCCGCCATTCCGTTTCGCATCGTGGACGGTCAAGTCCTGCCCGGATTCCTCGACGCGCGGGATTTGCCATGGCTGCGCATCTTGGTGGAAGAAGTCGATCGCTTTTGCTCCCTGCCGGTGCGCGAGCTGCGCGATCGTCTGCGCCAGCCTTTGCCCTGCGCTACGCCGCCTTTCAAGCTGCGTGCCGCCGTGGCCGTGGTGCTGCGCTTGTGGAAGGGCGAGCTTTGCGCCAAGGTGCCGCCGGACAGGGCGCGCGAAACCTTGTTCCGTATGGCAGCGGCGCAGGCCGGAAGCGATCGAGCCGTTGCCTTGCAAGCCGCCGCGCAGGAGCTTGCCGTGGAGCCCGCCGAGCTGGAGCGGACCCTGTTCGCCGATCTCCCCGGCGAGAAGCTGGTGTGTGCCCCGACCGTGGTTCCTTCGCTCGGCGACCTCGCCCTGCGCACGAACCAACTCATCGTGCGCAGCCTGCTCTTCCATGCCCGGCGCGTCCGCATCAAGGCCGAGGGCGCGGCCCGCCCTCTCGTCCGCCAGGCCAAGCTGCGCGGTCTCATCTGCACCGTCACCGACGGCACCCCGCCCGTGCTCGACCTGTCGGGACCCTTCACGGTCTTTCGCCACACCTTGCTCTACGGCCGCGCGCTCGGTGAAGTCGTTCAGTTTCTTCCCCATTGCGCCCATTTCAAGCTGCGCGCCGAGTGCGTGTTGCGCGGGCAGGAGGCCATCCTCGATGTGCAATCCGGGGATCCCATCTTCCCGGCCGAGGAGCCCAAGGCCTACGACAGCAAGCTCGAAGAGCGTTTCGCCCGCGATCTCAAGCGGGCTGCGCCCGACTGGGATCTCGTGCGCGAGCCCGAACCGGTGCCCGCGGGACGCACCCTCATCTTTCCCGATTTCTTGCTCTACCACCGGCTTCGTCCCGAGCGCCGGTTCTTCGTCGAGATCCTCGGGTTCTGGTCGGCGGACTACCTTGCGCGCAAGCTCGCGCTCCTGCGCGAGGCGGGCCTCGACAACCTCGTCCTGTGCGTGGACGAGACCCGTGGCGAGGATGTCCTGCCGCCCGACGCGCGCGTCGTGCGCTTTCGCCGGCGCATCGACCCACGTCTGGTGCTGGCCGCCGTGGGTGAAGAAGACAGCGGTCGGAGCGCACCATGACAACCGGACTCGCCGGTTGTATTCTAACCCATATGAAGACAACCATAGATATTGCTGACAGCTTGTTTCTGCGCAGCAAGAAGCTTGCCCGAGAGCGGGGACTGACCCTGCGCACCCTGGTCGAGGAAGGCCTGCACGCCAGCTTGGAGCGCCACGAGCGGCAGGCCCCCTTTCGCTTCCGGCCCGTGACCGTGAAGGGAAAGGGGCTCGCCGTCGAAGCTCAGGACGGGGGGTGGGCGACCATCGGTCAAGCGATCTATCGAGGCCGAGGCGCATGATTGCCCTCGATACGCAGATCTTGGTCTACGCTCACCGCGAGGACGCCCCTTTCCACGCGGCGGCTCTCGCAACGCTGACCGGGTTGGCGGAAGGCACGGCGCCGTGGGCGATTCCCTGGCCGGTCGTTCACGAGTTTCTGGCCGTGGTCACCCACTCGAGGCTTTATCGTCCCCCCAGCACCCAGGAACAGGCCTTCGCTTTCATCGACGCGGTGGCGGCTTCGCCAAGCCTGCACCTGCTCGGCGAGGGGCCGGCACACTTATCGACTCTGAAGAAGCTGTGCCAGACCGGACGAATCGCCGGGCCGGTGGTTCATGATGCGCGGATCGCCGCGCTTTGCCTCGACCATCGGGTCAGGGAGCTGTGGAGCGCGGATCGCGACTTCTCGCGCTTCAAGGGCCTCAGGGTGCGCAACCCGCTGTAGCGATCGGGCTACAAGACGTACTGCGACAGATCTTCGTCCTTGAGCAGGTCTTGCAGGCGATCACGCACGTAGGTCGCCGTGATGGGCACGGTCTGCTCGCCGAGCTCGGGGGCCTCGAAGGAGAAGCTCGTCGAGCAGCCTTTCCATGATGGTGTGCAACCTGCGCGCGCCGATGTTCTCCATGCGCGCGTTGACATCGGCGGCGAAGCGCGCGAGCTCGGCCACGGCATCGGGCTGGAAATCGAGATGGACTTTCTCCGTCGCCAGCAAGGCCGTGTATTGCTTGACGAGCGCGTTCTCCGGCTCGGTCAGGATGCGCACGAAGTCGGCATCGGTCAGCGATTCCAGCTCGACGCGAATGGGGAAGCGTCCTTGCAGCTCGGGGATGAGATCCTTGGGCTTGGCCACGTGGAAAGCGCCTGCGGCGATGAAGAGCACATGGTCGGTCTTGAGCGGGCCGTACTTGGTCGAAACCGTCGAGCCCTCGACGATGGGCAAAAGAATCGCGCTGCACGCCCTCGCGCGAAACGTCGGGGCCGTGACCGCCGGACTCGCGCCCGGCCACCTTGTCCAGCTCGTCGATGAAGATGATGCCATCTTGCTCGGCCCGATGAATCGCCTCCTTGGTCACCCGATCCATGTCGATGAGCTTGCCGACTTCCTCGTCGGTGAGCGCATCCAGGGCCTCGGGCACGCTGAGACGGCGGTGCTTGGTGCGCTTGTTTTGCGGAAACATGTTCTGCAAGTTGAGCACCATCTCTTCCATGCCGGTGCCCGAAAAGACATCGACGAAGGACTGTCCCCCGTCGCTGGTGTCGATCTCGACCATCTTGTCGTCGAGCTTACCGTCGCGCAGCAGGCGGCGCAGGTTCTCGCGCGTGGTGGACTCGACGGGCGGCACCGCCTCGGCCGAGGCGACGGCGCCAGGCAGGGGTATGGCGCCCGACGCGGTTCGCGGCGCGCGCGCGGGCGGCAGGAGAACGTCGAGAAGCCGCTCCTCGGCGTTTTCGCGCGCGCGCGGCTTGGCGCGTTCACGCTCTTCCTCGCGCAGCATGGACACGGCGGTCTCGGCCAGATCGCGCACCATGGAATCCACGTCGCGCCCCACGTAGCCAACCTCGGTGAACTTGGAGGCCTCGACCTTGATGAAGGGCGCGTGGGCCAGCTTGGCCAAGCGCCGCGCGATCTCGGTCTTGCCCACGCCGGTGGGGCCGATGAGCATGATGTTCTTGGGCGAGATCTCGTCGCGCATGGTGCCCGGTACCTGCTGCCGGCGCCAGCGATTGCGCAAGGCCACCGCCACGGCGCGCTTGGCCGCGCGCTGGCCCACGATGTAGCGATCCAGCTCCTCGACGATGGCGCGAGGGGTGAGCGCCAGCGCGCGCTTGGGGTTCCATGACGAAGCACCAGGCATGGTCTTACAGCTCCTCGAAGACGAAGTTGGTATTGGTGTACACGCAGATGTCGGCGGCGATGCGCAAGCTGCGCTCGGCGATTTCGCGCGCCGACAACTTGGTTTCCGCCAACAGCGCCCGCGCCGCGGCCAGGGCAAAGTTGCCGCCCGAGCCGATGGCCGCCACGTCGGTATCGGGCTCGATGATGTCCCCGGTTCCCGACAGCATGAGGATGTGCTCGTGATCGGCCACCAGCAACAGCGCCTCCAGCCGACGCAAGACGCGATCGGTTCGCCAGTCCTTGGCCAGCTCGACCGCCGCGCGCATGAGGTTGCCGCTCGCTTCCTTGAGCTTGCCCTCGAACTTCTCGAACAGGGTCAGCCCGTCGGCCGCCGAACCGGCGAAGCCCGCGACGATCTTGCCCTCGCCCAGGCGGCGCAGCTTGCGCGCGGTGGATTTAACGACCGTCTGGCCCATGGTGACCTGGCCATCGCCGGCCATGACGACCTTGCCGCCGGCGCGCACGACCAGGACGGTGGTGGATCGGGTTCTCGAAGATGACATGGACGCAGCTTACCGCGTTCGCAGCGTCGCGCGAGGGTGAGCCTTGTCATAAACCCGCATCAAGTGATCGATATCGACCTGGGCATAGCGCTGCGTGGTGCGCAGGCTTGCATGGCCGAGCATTTCCTGGATCGAGCGCAGATCCGCCCCCTCGCCGAGCAGGTGGGTCGCGAAGCTGTGGCGTAGGGCATGGGGGGAAACGCGTTTTACCTCGTTTTCGAGCTCGCGCCGGTCGAGCTTGCGCCGGGCCTCGCGGTCGCCCATGCGCAAGCCCCGGCGCGAGAGAAACAGCGCCTGCGCATCGACGGGCCTGCTCTGCCCCGCCAGCAGCCCGAGCAGGCTTGCGCGCAGGGGAAGGTAGTCCGCCAGGGCCTGCCGCGCCTTGCCGCCCGCGGGCACGATGCGATCCTTGCCGCCCTTGCCCTCCCGCACGGTGATTTTCGCGCCAGCGCCGTCGGAAACCACGTCGCCCAAATCCAGGTGGCAGGCCTCGGAGATACGCAAGCCGCTGCCGTAGAGCACCTCGAACAGGGCCTGGTCGCGCGCGGCCTCGAAGGTGGAGTGGGGGGGTGCCTTCCGGCCGTCGAGCAAGCGCGCCGCCTCGTCCTTGCCAAGGAAGGCGGGCAGATGATGGGCACGCCTGGGACCGCGCAAGGAGGCGAGCGGGCTCGCGGGGAGGAGCTTGCGCCGCACCAGCAGACGAAAGAAGGTCTTGAGCGACGAGAGCTTGCGCCCCACGCTGGCCGGATCGTTCTTGCCGTGCAGGCTGGCCAGGAACGATCGGCAGGCCAACGTGTCCAGATCCTTGGCCACCAGCGGGGCAGCGTCCGGCCCGTCTCTGCGCCCGTCATGAACGTGCGCCATCAACTCTTCAAGGTCGGCCAGGTAGGCGCGCACGGTGTTGGGCGACGCGCGCTTCTCGCTTTCGAGGTGCTGGCGAAAAAGAAGGGCGAGAGGCTCCATCTCCGCTGATCCTAGTCTTGGCGATGGAGAAGCGCCAAAAACCGGCGCTTGTCTCGTGTTTTTCACCACAGAGACCCAGCGGGCACTGAGATCGGAAGGTATAGGGTTTTCCGGATCCTAAATCCGAGCCCTTTCTTCTTCCCGGTACCGCCGCCGGGCCGATGGCCCAGATCCTTCAGGCATGAAACGTGACAGCCCCTCACCCGCCTCGCTGCGCTCGGCGACCTCTCCCCGCTACGCGGGGCGAGGTGTTTCAGGTCAGCCCTCTGTGCTCTCCGTGCCTCTGTGGTGAAAATTCGTCCTACGAGGCTTGCACCACAGGCACGGCTTCTCCATCTTCGGCATCGGCGCCCCAGCCGCAGCCGGTCGCGATGCAGCGCAGGCGTGTGCCGGAGCGCGATACCTTCTGCACGATGAAGACCGCGCCACATTGCGGACACGGCTTCGGAATAGGGCGATCCCAGGACACGAAATCACACTTCGACTTGGCGTAGTTCGAGCAGCCGAAGAAGACCTTGCCGCGCTTGGAACGCTTCTCGGTGAGATAGCCGCCGCAATTGGGCTTGGGGCAGGCCACGCCAAGAGAGATCGGGCTCGTGGTCTTGCAGTCGGGGTAGCGCGAGCACGCCAGGAACTCGCCGAAGCGGCCGCGCCGGACCACCATGGGCGAGCCGCAGGTCGGACAGGTTTGGTCGGACGGCCGCGTGGTGGGAAGCACGGTCAAGCTGCCATCTGGATTGCGTGTGTATTCCTTGGTGTTGCGGCACTCGGGGTAACCCGAACAGGCCAGGAAATGACCGTTGCGCCCCCACTTGATGACCATGGGTTTGCCGCACTTCTCGCAGACTTCTTCGGTGGGCTCTTCCTCGCGCTTGATGTCGCGCATTTCCACCTTGGCGCGGCTGAGGTCGCGCTCGAAGGGGACATAGAAGTCGCGCAGCAGCTTGATCCAGTCCGCCGCGCCCTCTTCCACCTCGTCGAGCTGCTCCTCCATCTGTGCCGTGAAGTCGGTGTTGAGGATGTCGGGAAAGCTCTTGACCAGAAGCCCGTTCACCACCACGCCAAGCTCGGTCGGCGCCAGTCGGCCTTCCTTCTTCTCGGCGTAGCCGCGATCCTGGACCGTCGACAGAATCGCCGCATAGGTGGATGGCCTTCCGATGCCCTTCTCCTCGAGCTCGCGCACCAGGGTTGCCTCGGAATAGCGCGGCGGCGGCTGGGTGAAGTGCTGCTCGGGGTTTTCGCCGTTAACGCGCAGGACCTCGCCCTCTTTGACGTCTGGCAAGGCACCGCCTCCGTCGTCGTCCGAGGCGGCGTCCTCTTGGGTTTCGGCGTACACGTCCAGAAAGCCCGGGAAACGCATGACCTGGCCGCTGGCACGCAGGCCGACCCGGCCGGCTTCGATCTCGATGGTGGTCTGATCGAACACCGCGGGCGTCATCTGGCAGGCCACGAAGCGGTTCCAGATGAGCGTATAGAGCTTGACCAGATCCGCGGTTTCGCGCGCGTCGCGGCCGGCACCGGAATCGGTCAGCAGGGCGCGCACCCGCTCGGGATCGTGATCGAGCAGGGTGGGGCGAATGGCCTCGTGCGCGTCCTGCGCGGTCTTCTTCGATTTGAAGATGTTCGGCTCGGCCGGCAGGTGGGCGGCGCCGAAGCGGCTGCCGATCAACGCACGCACGTCACGCACGGCATCGTCGGAAATGCGCGTGGAATCGGTACGCATGTACGTGATGAGACCGGTGGGTCCCTCGGCTCCAAGCTCGAGACCTTCGTACAGGCGCTGGGCAAGTCCCATGGTCCGCTTGGGCGAGAAGCGCAGCTTGCTCGAGGCCTCTTGCTGAAGGCGCGAGGTGATGAAGGGCGCGGGCGGATTCTTGCGCCGCTCCTTGCGCTCGACCGAGGCGACCCTCGGCGCGGCTTGGCGGATGAGCTCCAACGTCTGCGTCGCCTGGCCTTCGTTCGTGAGCACGGGCTTGTCCCCGTCCACCTTGACTACCCGGGCGGCGAACGGCGGCGGGCTTTGGCCCTCGACCTGGACCTCGACGGACCAGTACTCTTCGGTCTGGAAGGCCTTGATTTCCTCCTCGCGCTCGACGAGCAGGCGCACGGCCACCGACTGCACGCGGCCGGCCGAAAGCCCGCGCCGAACCTTGGTCCACAAGATCGGGCTGATTTGATAGCCGACCAGACGGTCCAGCACGCGCCTGGCCTGCTGCGATTCGTACTTCCTGGCGTCGAGCTCGAGCGGATGCTCGATGGCCTCCAGCACCGCCTTCTTGGTGATCTCGTTGAACATCACGCGATGAATGTTGGTGTTCGAGTCCCGGATCTCGTCTGCAATGTGCCACGCGATGGCCTCACCCTCGCGATCCGGGTCGGGCGCCAGCAGAACCCGCGTCGCCTTCTTGGCCGCGGTCTTGATCTCCGCGATAATCTTCTTCTTGCTGTCGATGACCACGTAGCGCGGCTGAAAATCGTTCTCGATATCGATGCCGATGGAGGCCTTGGGCAAGTCCTTGACGTGTCCGACCGAGGCCTTCACCTCGAACCCGGGGCCCAGGTATTTTTTGATGGTGCTGGCCTTGGCCGGCGATTCGACGATGACCAAGGTTCCGCCATCGCGTTTCGAGGCGCGCGTCGCCTTCGCGTCTTTCTGCGTGGCCTTTTTCGCGACAGCGGGCTTGGCGGAAGCGCCGTCGCCAGCGACCTTCTTGATGCTCTTGGTGCGAGACTTCTTCTCAGCAGGCACGTCCAATGACCTCATAAGTGTTGCCAGCCGCTCGCCGTACGAATCCTTCGATCTCGGCTTCGGCCAGAATCGCCAAGATGGAAGACAGGCTCATGCCCAGGCCATCGCACAGCGCCGCAGGCGTATCCGCCCCGAATGCCATGGCTTCGAGCACGGCGCCAAGAGGCCCGGGCGTAGGCTGGACCGCCGGCATGGGAGCAGGTTGCCCGCCAGCCAGCACGCGCTCGATGTCCGCAGCGGAGGTCGCGGGCAGGGCAAGGCCCGCGCGCAGATAGGCGTCCGTGCCCGGGCTGCCGGGAACGGCGAACAAGGTCCGGCCGAGCCCGCGCGCCAAGCGGGCCGTGATGAGTGCCCCCGAACGCATGGCCGCCTCGACCACCACCACCGCCTGAGCAAGCCCCGCGATGATGCGATTGCGGGCGGGAAACTGGCCGGCGCGCGGTTTCGTCCCAGGCGGATACTCCGAGAGCAAGCCTCCCGAGGCAGCGATGCGCGTGAACAAGTCCGCGTGCCGGTCGGGGTAGACAACATCCGTGCCGCAGCCGAGAACCGCAAAGGTGGGCGAGTCGCTGGCCAGGGCTCCTTCGTGAGCGGCCGCGTCGACACCAAAGGCACCGCCCGAGACAATCGCGACCCCGTCCTGCCCGAGCTCGGCGGCGATGGCGTGCGTGCGATCGCACCCTTGGCGCGTAGCGGCCCGGGCGCCCACGATGGCCACCAGCCTTTGTCCCGCCGAGGGCACTCGTCCAACAAACCACAACGACTTGGGTGGCGACGGCATGTTCTGCAGTTGCGCTGGGAACACCGCGTCTCCAGGCACGGTCTGTCGGGTAACCTGTTTCGGGATCGAACCAGGCTGTCTTGCATGCGGAAAGGCCATCCCTGACCTTCTCGGCAAAACTCGTTCTGGGTTTCCGACCAACTGCATGGAGTCGCAAGCTGATAGCGCCTGCCCCAAAGAAGATCAAGCAGTTGTGGAAAAGTGCCCGTAATCCAAGGGACTTACAACATGCTACCATGCGCCATTCCGGTGACCTGGCGCACTATTCGCGGGGCGTCTTGTCCTAGTGGCCTCTCCGCATCTCGGTGAGCTCGCCGACCCTCAGCTCCTTGGTGCTGCGAGCGATCCATGCCACGGAAGCGTCGTCGCGCACGTCGACGACCAGGATCTCCCCGACGACTTCCTTGGGCGAGTCCGGGTCGTGGACCTCCCAGCTTTCGAGCCTGCCACGGTAGCCGTCGCCCCGCCGGATGACGAAAGTTCGGTTGCCAACCTGAACGCCGTCGCGTCTGCCGCGGTTGAGCACCACGAAATTGCCCGCGCCTAGTAGCATGTTCGGGGCGAAGGTGGCAATGACCCGCGCCTCGAGATTGACGTCGCTCGGCCGCGGCTCGATGCGCTTGAACTGATGGACGAAGGGACTGACGCGCGCACCGCGCTCGATGGGCACCACGGTGTCGACCAGGGTTCCACGGGCGACGTCGTTTTCCGCGATCTGGTTGACCACGATGTCGCCCTGGAGCCTCACCAGATAGCCATAGGTCTTGCCCGTCGTGGTGTCGACGACGGGGTGGTCGGTATCCGTGGTGAACACCGAATAGCGATCGCCGGCACGCAGTTTCATCCTCTCGGGGTAGCGCAAATACGCCTGATCGGCCGTGGAGAGCAGGATCTTCTCTTCACGCGAGCCAGTGATGGTCGCCGCCTGATCGAGATCCTTGGCCTCGATGAAACCGAGCTCGCGCAGCAACACGGCGTTGCCATTGAGCGAGCCGATACGATTCACGGAGGTCAATCCCAGGTGAGGTGGCGTTGGGGGGGCGCTGGGGGTGGGAGCGACGGCGGAAGCACCTCCGACGCCCAGGCGAATGACGTCGCCGGGGAAGATCCAGTGGGGATTGGTGATGACGGGATTGGCGGCCCAAAGACGAGGCCAGCGCCAAGGGTCGTTGAAGTACTTCGAGCACAAGGACCACAACGTGTCGCCCTTTTGAACCACGTGCAGCTCGGGGATCTGCCCACTGGCAGGCGCGGCCGAAACCTTGTCCTGCCCTTCGACCGGGGAGGCGCCTTGGTCGTTACCCAAGAGGCCCGGTGTGCTCAGCCCATCAGCCGTGTTTTGGATCCGGCGATCACCGGGATCCGTGGGGCCGCGGTTCAGGGTCTTGGAACCGATAATCCTCGGCGGGGGAGGTGGCTCGTCGGCGCCCGTGTCCGGGTCCAGTGCACCAGGATCCGCGACTGGCCCATGCCGTGCTGCCTCGACCTGCGGCGGGATCCGCGTGGCCCCCATGTTCTCCGACCTGGCTACGTCGGGCAGCAATGACAGTGAAGCGATTGCGAGCACGAAAGGGAGACGGTGGGGTCTCACGGGGCCTCCTCGGGCATTTGCGCCGTCTTGGCGGTTGCAGCCGCCGCAGGGGTCGAGCCGCCCGCGGCATGCACAGGGGTGGAGCGATCCAACTCGGCCAGGCGGGCGCCGGCCAAGACAGCGGCCTCATGCCGTGGGTAGGAGCGCTGCAGTTGGATCAGGGTCTGCCTGCCCGCGTCGGTGCTGCCCAGGGCAAGGTAACTGAAGCCGACCTTGAGCAGGGCATCGGGAACCTTGTTGCCGCTCGGGTAGCGCTCGATGACCCGACGAAACTCGTGCACCGCTTGGACGAAATCCTTGCGGTCGTAGTAGCATTCGCCCAGCCAGTACTGGGCGTTGTCCGCGAGATCCGAGTCGGGGAAGTCACGCAACAGATCCCTGAATCCCTGCGCGGCCTCGTCGTGCCGGCCGGCGCGCAACGCCGCGAAGGCCTTGCGATACACGGCCACCACTTCCGCGCCTTCCTCTCGCGAAGCCCGCGGAGCCCCCTCGTGCGCGACCCGAACCACCGGCGAGACCGCCGGCGACTCGCGCACGATGGACACCTCGGCGGAATCTCCACGCAGGCGCAGGAGCGGCCTGTGGGCGGTGGACTTGGCCGCCTCACCCGCGTACTCGACCTCGGGCTCCGCATCGGTCTCGGTGCCGGCGGGAATCGGGTTGGCGGGTGGCGGGGCGGATGGGTGCAAGGCCACTGTCGGCAACCTGGGCGGTTCCGCCTTTTCCTCGTTCACCTTGCGGCTGTCGAGTTGGTCGGTGAGGATGAAGACGCGATTCTCGAGCTCTTCCACCTGCTTGGCATAGTCCGCGTTCTGCACGCGCAAGGCCTCGACGGATCGGTGGAGCTGGTCGAGCTCGACCTGGTTTGGCTGCCGATGGGCACACGAGGCCATCAGTGCAATGCTTGGAATTCCTATCGCGCGGACGAGTAGCCGCATGGTGCCTCAGAATCGATCATAGGCTCCTTCGGCAGGAAAGCGCAAAAACTGTGAATTCCCCGACGCGAATCGCCGTGAACGGGGCGGTCTACCCTAGGTGCATTCGGCGAGGATCGCCCCGGCCCCACGCGCCAGCAACGCATCTGCGAGCTTGACGCCGAGCTCAGCAGCCCGGCTCGGCTGCCCGCTCATCCTATCGGCGATGAGCTCGGAGCCGTCCGGGCGGCCAACGAGCCCGAGCATGACGACTTGCCCGCCCTCGATGCGGGCGTAGCCGGCAACCGGCGTTCGGCAAGTCGCGCCCAGACGAGCAAGGAAACTCCGCTCGGTGGAAATGGCCAACGCGGTCGCCGCGTCGTCCAAAACCTCGGCAAGGCCGCGCACCCTCGCGTCGTCGGAACGCGCTTCGATGGCCAACGCGCCCTGACCTACCGCCGGCAGCATGCGCTCTATGGACAAGCGCTCGGTGATTCGGCCGGCGAATTCCAGTCGGTCGAGTCCGGCGCAAGCCAGGATGGCCGCGTCGACAACGCCATCCGCGACCTTGCGCAAGCGGGTGTCGAGGTTGCCGCGCAGGATTTCGATATCGAAGTCCGGGCGGACGGCCTTGAGCTGGCAGGCTCGGCGCAAACTGGTGGTGCCGATGCGCGCCGACTTGGGCAGAGCATCGAGGGCTCGGCCCGAAGAGCTGACCACGGCGTCGCGCACATCGGCGCGCGGTGGGATCGCCACCAGGGCCAACCCGGCGGCCAGCTCGCCGGGAACGTCCTTCATGCTGTGAACCGCGATGTCGATCTCGTCCGCCAAAAGCGCGGCCTCGATTTCCTTGACCCACAGCCCTTTGCCGCCTGCATTCCACAAGGGACCGGAGGACAGACGATCGCCCTCGGTCACGATGATCTTCTCCTCGACGACCAAGCCGGGATGCGCTGCCCGCAAGGATCGCGCCACGAACGCCGCCTGCCAGCGTGCGAGCAGGCTGCCTCGGGTCCCGACAACGATGGATTTCATCGCACTCAATGGCCGGCCTTGGACATGACCGCGACCAGCGCGCTCCGGGTGCAAGCTGGGTCGAGTGGCTTGGCCACGAAGCCGGCTTCCACCTCGTAGGCCGTCTCGCCGAGAATGACCGAGCTCATGTACGCCTCGGCTCCCATGGCGTTGACGGCGGCCTTGACCTTGGCCCGGCCGACCAGGTTATGTCCTTCGTCCGAGCCGCCAGCAACATGGTCGAAGTAGTAGCCGGGGACCATGCGCAACGCCAGGCGAGAACCGCAAAAAGTCATGACCTCGCCCGACAACTCGACCTTGTCGGACGTGATCCACGAATCGACGACATCTTGAGGGATAAAGACCTTGACGGACATTTCCGCCTGAAAAGCTGGCGCGTGTCCCGACAGGCTAGCATCGCGCGGCCAGTGGCACAAACCCGGATATTCCGTGCTAAGACTTTTGCATGGCTAGTACCAACACCTTCGATGTTACGGACGCGAACTTTCAGACCGAGGTTTCCCAATCGGCGTTGCCCGTGCTGGTGGACTTCTGGGCGACTTGGTGTGGTCCGTGCCGGGCCATCGCGCCGCATCTCGATGCCATCGCCCAGGCCTATGCCGGCAAGATCCGCGTGGGCAAGTGCGACATCGATCACAATCCCGGCGTGCCCACGCAGTTCGAGATTCGCAGCGTCCCGACCTTGCTCCTCTTCAAGAACGGTCAGGTCACGGGTCAGCTGGTGGGCGCGGTGCCGCGCACGCGCATCGAGGATCTGATCAAGAAGGTCGTGGATTGAAAGAATTCTTTTTCACCACAGAGAACACAGAGGGCACAGAGGCCCGGAGAATGGGGGGGGGGTCCGGATCTCGATCCAAACCCTTCATTTCTCATCCGTCTCAGTGTTCTCTGTGTCCTCTGTGGTTAGAATCCGGAAATTGCTCGGGTTTCAACCCGTTCGGTGCTCTAGGAGCAATGCCAGTCGGTTAAGCATTTGAAGGCCGTTTTCTCGGGAAATTGCTCATTTTGATCTTCACGGCCCGTGGATATCTGCGGGCCGTGCGCCGCTCTGGGAGAACAAGGCTGGTGAAGAGCTCTCGCATGGTCTTGAGGCGAGTAGGCAAAGCGCCGGGCGAGGCGAGCGCACACCATGACCAGGTGTCACAGATGATCCGAAGTGACGTGACGAAGCTGATGCGCGTGGGCTCGACGCCGAAATCGTCGGCAGTCCTTTCCATTTCGAGGCGAATCAAGTTGTACGCGAGAAGAATGCCCCACAATTCCTGCTCGACGCCAGCGACGCTGCGGCAGCGGATGCTTTCGAGACGGTCGAGCATATCGGTCTTGATTTCGCCATAGCCCAGTTCCAGCTCCCAGCGCTCGTGATAAAGGCGGGCGACCTCGGCAGCGGGGAAGGCGTCGGGGTCGAGCATCGAGGTGAGCACGATCTGAGGACGGAATCCCTTCACCTGGTAGGTGATCGCACGTGCCAGATAGGTCGCTGGCAAACTTGGGTCCTGCTTTCGCGCCTCGCGCGAAACCGTCAACTCGACCAGGTCGTCGTTCTTCCCGAGGTGCTCCACGACGCGCCATTTTGTGGTCGACTTGGCGCGAGTCAGCCAATGGCGATTCTTTCCATCGCGGGCCAGCGGCACCAGGATTCCGGCTGCCAGGAAGCCGCGGTCGACCATCACCAGCGCATTGTCCGGCACGGCTCGCCACAGAAACGCGCTCAGCGTGATTTCACTGTCTTCGTAGGGGCCGAATTCGGCGGCCACCAGAATGTGCGAACGCAACGCCATCAACGCGGCGATTCGAACCAGCGGATAGCCACTGTCGCCTCGGTCGCCTCGGGTTCCACCGAAATGAGCGCGATTTTCCGGAGAGTCTGCCACGCGAAGCGTGGACCCATCCACACCGTAGAGCGCCAGGCCTCTCCATGCGTGCTTGCGCGCGCTCTCGTGGCCCCACTTCTGAGCGCTCATCTCGAAGATCCGTTCCAGCGGCTCGGCACCAACGCGCGCCCGAGCCTCAGCGACCGTGCTGGGAACAACCGTTGCTCGTGGTCCAGGCAGAACCAAATTCAGCTTCCCAACCAAGTCCGCAATAGGCCACTTCCGAAACATGGCCATTCCAATCACCAGCCACACCACCTGGTCGGCTGGAAGCCGTCGCTTTCGCACCGTGGCTGTTCCAGTCGCCGCCAGAGCCTCGGCCACCCACGCAGGGTCAATGTGCTGCCTGATGCTCTCGAACTGCTCGGGCGCCGTGAATACGCTTACCGTCTTGAGGGAACTATCCAGATGCATGACCTTCTCCATCGAAGATCGATGCATGGTGACTTCGCTTCTTGCCTAAAGGCAAGAAGCGAAGTTATCCACAGGAATTCCTGATCAATTTCGATCACTTACGCGCTAACCGATCGGCATTGGCTCTAGGAGGCTGGTGTCAAACGGCTCCCGTCGCTTGGCGGGCTGCGGGCCCCGCCCGCTTCGTTGCTCGTCGGTACGTCCAGTATTGTGCCCTCCTCGCGCCTTGCGGCCAGGGCTCCTCGCTCCGCCAGGACTCGGTCCGCCGTTTAACACCAGTCTCCTAGAGCAAGCTCCCGGCTTTTCCATTCAGGATGTTGGCGACGTACACGATCACGCAGGTGATGTTGTCGTCGCCGCCGCGTTCGTTGGCGATCTCGACCAGGGCCCGGCCGGCCTCGCTGTAGAACTGGCTGGCCAGGATGCGCCCGATCTCGTCGACCGAAAAGTAGTTGGACAGCCCGTCCGAACAGATGAGGTAGCAATCCCCCGGTTCGACGGGCATGGTGAAGAGGTCAGGGGCGACGGTGGGCTCGAACCCCACCGAGCGCGTGATGATGTTGCGAAAGCGGGACACCATGGCGTCACCGGGGGACAGCAAGCCCGCGCGTACCTGCTCCTGAATCCATGAATGATCTTCGGTGAGCTGGCGGGCATGGCCGTCGCGCAGCAGGTAGGCGCGCGAATCGCCCACGTGGCACAAGGTCAGGCTTTGACCGTGAAAGCACAGCCCGGTGAGGGTGGTACCCATGCCGGCGAGATCGGGCGAGGCCTGCGCGCTGTCGTAGATCGCCTGCGAAGCCAGCGAGGTCGCCTCCTTCATGGCCGCAACCACGACGCCCGGGTTGCCGCCATCCCGTGGGGCGGCCAGCCGTTCGGCCATTTCCTTTTCGAGCACCTCCACGGCCATGCGGCTGGCTCGCTCGCCGCCGAGATGGCCGCCCATGCCGTCGGCCACGGCATAGAGCCCGAGAATGTCGTTGCACAGATAGCTGTCTTCGTTGTGATCGCGCTTGAGACCGACGTCGGTCGCGCTCCAGCCGCGAGGCTTCATTGCCTATACGCTAGCGCGTCTCGGGATTCCGCGCTAGCGGGCCTCTTCGGCGGGCGCGGCCGGGGCGGGCGGGTCGCTGGGCGCCACGGAGGGTGGCGGGGAGGCGTCCGGTGAACCGTCGGCGGGCACGGCCACCGGGATGGGGGCAAGGTAGCGTCTCGGTTTGCTTCGACTTTCGATGACGAAGTCGATCCGGTTCGGGCCTGGCCCGAGGCCTGCGACCTTGAGCCGCCCGGCATCGATGCCGTTCTTGACCAGCGCGCTCAGCACCGCCTCGCCACGCTCCTGCGTGACCTCTTTGCTGACGTCCTTGCCGTGCACGTCGATGCGAACCTTGGCCACCTCGACGTGGCCTTTGAGCAGGCGCGCCACCAATCCAACCAGCATGTGGCTGTTGGTGGTGAGCATGGGCTTGCCTGCAGGTCCCGGGAAGAAATTGATGTGCTCGAGCATGAACACTTTGTCGTCGTTCTCGCCCAGCGAGACCAGGGGCGGGCCATCGGGACAGCCGTCGTCGTCCTTGAAGTTGTTGAGGGTCTCGGGCTGGTTCGGGCACTTGTCCTTCACGTCGGGAATGCCGTCGTGATCGTTGTCCGGATCCGGGCAGCCATCGTTGTCCTCGAACCCGTCGAAGTCCTCGGGCTCGTTCGGGCAGGCGTCGTAGCCGTCGGGAATGCCGTCGCCGTCGTTGTCGTAGTCGGGGCAACCGTCGTCGTCCTGGAAGCCGTCCTTGTCCTCGGGCTCGTCGGGGCACTTGTCCTTCACGTCGGGGATGCCGTCGCCGTCGCTGTCCTCCAAGGTGCTGGGGCAGCCGTCCGTGGGCCGTTTGCCCTTGCCGTCTTCCTTTTCGTTGGGGCAGGCGTCGTTGAGATTGGGGATGCCGTCGCCGTCGTTATCGAGGTCCGGGCAGCCGTCGGCGTCCTGAAAGCCGTCGAAGTCCTCGGGCTCGTTCGGGCACTTGTCGAGGGCGTCGGGAATGCCGTCGCCGTCGTTGTCGGGGTCGGGGCAGCCGTCGTCGTCCTGGAACCCGTCGTGGTCCTCGGCCTCATCGGGGCAGCGATCGGACACGTCGGGAATACCGTCGTGGTCGCGGTCGCGGTAATCGGGCGCCCAGCCAAGCCCGACGAAGGCGCGCACGACGGGGCTACCGATGCCCTGGTTGAGCCCGAAGCCGGCACCCATGATGAGGTTGAGCATGGACGGCAAGTAGAAGCGCATGGCGGCGTCGAATTCCGCGGGGTTGGTGTCGTAGTACTTCGAGGCCACTCTTCCCGTGACCTCGGCGAGCACGCCGATTTCATCGGTGGGCTTGATTTCGCCAGCCAGGCCGTAAAGCGCCGCATTTGATTCGGGTGTGCCCAAGAACACGGACTCTTCGCGAAACAACCCGCCCACCATGGCGACCGCGCGCAAGTTCTCGCCGCGCTGGTATTCGAGCAACGCGCGCAGGCGGCCGGTGAACGACTTTTCGCCGAGGAAGGCCGACTTGTCGCCGGTGGGCAAGGTGGCCCCCGCGGACAAGCTGAGCAGGAAGGCGCGATCGGTGCCGAAGCCAACCACCTCGCCCTTGCCCTCCACGCGCAAGTCGCCCACGCCGAACACGGTGGCCGCGGACGTGCCGTTGGTCCGGCCATAGGCATCGAAGCCGTAGCCTCCCCAGGTTACCGCCAAGGGCAGGGCCGCACCGACCTCGAAACGATTGCGGATCCCCACGGCCGCGACCAATTCCGCCATGGTCAGGTCGCGCACGGGTACGACCGTGGTCGGGCCGGTCCCGGTATCGGAGCTCCCAAGCGTGTACGAAAGGGGTTGGTGCTGGTAGTTCGCGACCAAGCCGAAGTGCCAGAGGCGATGTTCGAGCACCTCGGCACTGTCGAGGGTGATGAAGCTGTGCCCGCCCACCGCGGGATGGAAGAGCTGGAGGTCGAAGGACCGATCCATCCTGGGGGGAGCCGGCGCGGCGTTGTTGGTTTGAGCCCGGACGCCCGTCCCGATGCCCAGGAGCGACAAGAAAACCACGAGACCGACCCATCGAACGACACGCATGGCGATTCCGAGCGATCATAACTGCGCTTGCCGATCCTGTCTAATTCGGGATGCCAAACCATTCCTGTCTAATCAGGATGCCAAACCATAATCCCACGATAGCCGCAGAAGGTCGTGGCCGTGGTCGTGGCCGTGGCCGGTCGTAATTGCCCTCGGCCACGGCCACGGCCACGGTAAGCCGTCTACGTCCACGACCACCCGTCATCGCTCCGATTGGGTGCCTGAATCCGTCTTGGAAAGGTGTCTCTTTCCTTTGGCGCTGTTGCTCTTCTTGTCGCGGGATGACGGCCAAAGCCCCGGTCATCGAGCAGAGTTCTGGAACGAAAAGCTGTAGGTAATGACGAAGTCCACGGGCTCTCCGTCGGCGCGTCGGGCCGGCTTGAATCGGTAATGCCAGGCCGCTTTTACGGCTTCCTCATCCATGCCGTAGCCTGCCTTCTTGAGCACGCGGACGGACTTGACGAATCCCTTGCGGTCGATTCCAAGCTTGACGAGCACCTTGCCACCGATCCCCATGCGCCGTGCAAGCTCGGGGTACTCGGGCTTGGGTTTGATGTACGCCTCGGGAAATTCCGCCACGGACTCCTCGTCGACGGGTGCGAAGGCAGGGGGGGGCGGTGCCGCGGGCAGGGGCGGCGGCGGTGTCTTGGCCAGGGTCCGATCTTTCGTCATCAGGGTGTTGCCCACCGGAACCGCCACCGGGCTTTCGCCTGCCACGACCGAATCCTTGGTCACGCCGAAGACGGGCCTGGCAGGCTCTTCGGTGACCGGCGCCGGCTTCACCTCCTGGTTGGGCATGGGCGGCGGCGGCGGCTTGATGCGTTCCGTTAACTTGCGCACCACGGGTCGGTGTGGTGGTTCCGGCGGGGGCGGTTCCGGGGGCATCGGCACCTCCGGTGGGGGCGGCGGCTCCGCAGGTCGGGGGCGGACGATGTCGACCTCGACCGCGGACGGTCGACGGAGGTGCAGGCTATGCCCGGGAACGAGCATGAGCCCGAAGGCCACCAGTGCGTGCAGCGAGATGGCCACCGCGGCCCCCCACACATACGCGTGAGCGCCAGAGGGACTTGCCCGACGGTCCTCGGCGAAAGAACCCTTCCAGGGTTCCTTGGGAGTCGCGGGCCGACCAACCGATGAAGCGCTGCTTGTCACTCGAACGCTCCTTGAATGCTGGAGCTGAGTCTACCGCGCGGGAGCGGCGCCGGTCTCCTGCGAGCCAGCCGGCAGTGCCGCTGTCGCCGCGCTGTCCACATCGATGGCGAATTTGCGCACGCCCGCGCGTTTCACGAAGTCGATGATGTGGACCACGCTGCCGTGGGGTACGACCTTGTCGGCGGCGATGACGGCCTGCAAGTCGGGATTCTTGGGCAGCTCGGTCGCAATCTGCTTGACGACCTTGGCCTCGTCGGAGCGCTCGCCGTTGAGGTAGAGCTGTCCATCCTTGGTCAGGGTCAGCGACAGCGTGGTGCGCGTCTGATCCGTGCCGGTCACCGCCTTGGGCAGGTCGACCTTGATGGATGGGTTCACGATGTAGGTCGTGGTCACCATGAAGATGATGAGCAACACGAGCGTGATGTCGACGAGTGGGGTCACGTTGATCTCGGTGATCATGCGTCCCGAGTCGTCGTCTTCGAACTGGCTTGCCGCGCCCGCCATGCGACTACTCTCCCTTGACCTTTGCGGCCTTGTCCGCCCCCTGGGCAGCCTCGTCGCGTGCCCCGCTCAGGATCATATGCGCCAGCGCATCCACGCGGCCCATGGTGCGGCGGATTCGGCCCTGGAAGATATTGAACGCCACCACCGCGGGCAGCGCGACCATGAGACCGACCGCCGTCGCCACCAGCGCCTCGGCGATGCCGGACATGACCACCGTGGCGCCGCCACCCTGGCTTTTCGACAAGTCCGCGAAGGCCTTGATGATGCCGAGCACGGTGCCGAACAGGCCGATGAAGGGCGCGTTGTTGCCGAGCGTACCCAGGATGCCGAGGTGTTTCTCCAGAGCCAGGCGTTCGCGCGAACGCGCACTCGCCATGGCCTCGACCGCGGCGGACGAGCCGCGGGGAAGCTCGTCGAGGCCGACCAGTGCCACGCGAACCTCGGGGCAGCGCGGCGCGCCCAGGACTTCGCGCGCCGCCTTGGCGTCGCCCGCCGTGAGGGCCTTGTGCAGCTTCTCGCTCAGGGTCTCGAAATCTGCCAGGCGGCCCGACATGGCGATGCCCCGCTCGACCATGACCGCGACGGAAAGAATCGACAGCAGCACGAGCAGCCACAGGACCCAATCCGATCCAAGAAGGGTGAACGCGAGGATATGTTCGGTGATGCGCATGGTGTCTCCTGGGAAAAAACCCTTTGAGGGTTCTTTCGGGCTCCTGCGATGGGTGCCGTCGGGCAAAACCGCCGGTGCCCATCGCGTATCCGGTCAGCTGGCCGGTTCCGCGTCCGAAGCTAGCATAGGTTCGTCCTGTCTACCCTGCTCCACACCCAGGGCTTCGAGAACCACGGTGGCGTAGCTCCCAGGCGGCAGCGAAAAGCGCAGGCGCAGGCGCCCCCACTCGCGGACCACGGCCGGCTCGTCGAGCGTCACCCTCACCACGACAGGCCGCCGCGTGCCCGGCAGCGAACGCCCCACTTGGCCGAGCTCGTCGAGACCTATGCCGAGATCCGCCAGCGCCCGATCCTCGAGCGCGCGTGCGGCGCTGCCCGGTTCCGGGCTGCGAACGCGCCCCCCGGGCAGCGGTGCGGTGGGAACGATTTCGCCGGCATCCACGCGCGCCTGATCGGCGGCGGCGTCGGTCGAGGCGAACTGTCCGCCGGAAGCGACTTTCTCCAGGATGTCGCCCCCGAGCACGGTCAGCAGGCCGCTCTCTTGGGACCGCAGATCGAGAACGCGATTGAACACCGCGGATTGCACGGCCGAGAGCAGGAGCTTGCGCCGACGACCATCCGGCTCTCGACGCGTGCCGCGCAAGACGGACAGGCCGACCTCGAGGTTGTCGCCGGCGCTACCGAAGCGCTGGCGTCCGTAGCGGTTGGGCACGCCCCGGCGGGCCAGCTCGTCGAGCGCGTTGGCGAGGGCGGTGCCTTCAAGGTCGACGTCGTCGTCCAGGCAAATTTCGAAGCGATTGCCGTGCAGGTGCCCGACGCGCAACTTGTTTCGGTGCCGAGCGGTGGCCAGGATACGCACGCCCTCGACCGCGGCTTCCTGGGCCCGTGCGGGATCGACCCCGGGAAGGCTGAGCCACTGTCTGGCGGTGGCACGGCGATCCTTCATGCCCGCGTAGCCCACATCGCGACTGTCCACGCCGAGCACGCGCGCCAACCTGTTGACGGCGTCCAGGGTCGTGAGATTGCGTTTCTCGATCCACACGTAGGTGTGGTCACCCTCTCCCGAGGGCAAGTAGGCGGGGATCTCCTCGACGAAGAATGTTTCGGGACTGGAAACGAATTTGGCCATTGCGCGGGGCAAGTGTCTCATGTCCGCCCACCGCTAGGCGAGGAGGAGAACACCGAAATCCCGCGATGGCTGTCTCTCGCGGTGATGGGGGTGAGGAAGCGGGGCGGCCCTCATTCACGACCCGACGACGGACACGCCGTCGCGCCCCCACGAGGCCATGGCCAAAAAGGCGACGAAGATGGCCACGGGCATGGTGTGGAAGACCAGGCGCTCGATCGAGAACATGAGCTGCCACCGCAGATCGAGGGGCGTAAGCATGTACACGACGAAGTAGCCGGCATTCATGAGGACGAGGGTGGTCGTGGCGGCCAGGAACGAGGGATGCTTGAGGCGGCCGAGGTCGAAGCCCATGGCCACGGTGGCCAGGGCGGCGGCGATCGCCACCGACCAGTGCCAGCCGAAGGCTCCGGTTGCGAGGCGCGTGCTCAGAATGTCCGCGACAAGCCCGCAAACGACGAGGGCCAGCGCCCACCGCGAAAGGCGGCGCGCGAGGCGGCGACGGTCGATGCCAAAGAACAGCATGAACGACGCGGCGGCCAGGAGGTGCCAGTGCCAGGTTCGGACCTTCTGCACGTACCCCACCGCGAAGCTGTGCGGACTCTCCAGCTCGAGGGCGAGTTGATCGACGATGAGCCGGGCGCGCGGGCGGCTGAGCAGCTTGCTCCAGAAGTCCTTGCCCTGACCGGAGACCAGGTAGTTCGCCGGGGTGAAAGATTTGTAGAGCAGCAAGCAGCACAAGATGGGAGCCATGCCTGCGAGAAGCCAGGCCAGGCTCTTGAGCTCGCGCCTGGCATGACCCACGAGCAGCATGCGCAGGAGACGGCCCGCGCCGAGCGCCACGATGAACAGGGATCCCTCGTTCTTGGTCAGCGCGGCCATGCTGGCGGCAAGTCCGGCGAGAACATGCAACCCGGCATGAAGCTCCGGTTCCTGATCGGCGCGATGGAGCAGGGCCAGCGCGAGAAGGAAGTAGAAAGCCAGCGGCATGTCCGCATACTGAGACAGCGCCGTGCCGAGGAAGATGGGGCTGGCCGCCAGAACTGCGCAAGCCAGCGCGCCCAGCATCGCGTTGCGCGCACTGGCCACGGCCGCCGCGATGAGCACGAGAAGCCCCAGGGTGAAGGTGAACGCGAGGGTCATGGGGACGAGTGGGATGGGCTGCCCGACGTACGTCCACCCCCGGGCGACGAAAGCGGGAAGCAGGGGCGGGTAGTCGGGATGGGAAGGCGCCATGATGGGATCGAACATCCCCTTCCATGCCCCGGGCGAGGTGGCCGTCATGAACTTGGCATGCAGGTTCCAGATGGCGATGGCATCCCAGGCACCATCGGGCGCCCGCAACAGCATGGTGCCCACGACGCCGAGAGCGATGATGACGAAGAGCAGGAACAGCCCGCAGGAGATCCGCCCCGGGGTGCGCGCGGGCCGAGTTGCAGACGGTTTGCGCCCGAGGCGATGGGCGAGAAATACCCCGATCAGGACGGCGAGGTCCACGTAGACGATCGCGTGCGAGGCCCTGCCCATGAGAACGAGGCAGAGGAAATCGAGCGCGGCGACGATGCCGACGCCGAGCCCAACCGCGGCTGCAGCGTGAATCAGGCGATCGGCGGGGTCGCGGGAACGATCGCGCCACAGCGCCGCAACCACGAAGTAGCCGACGAGCCACGCCAGGCCGAACGCAAGCAAGGTTGCAAGGACGCGCGCCATCACGGTCTCCGCCTGTAGATGCGCATGCCCCTGGCAAAGGCCTTCGCATCCCGCAGGTCGGTCACCAACCTGTAGCGCGGCGACTCGAGCAACGCCAGGCCTTGGCGAACGGGGCCATCCACGAGCACCCACTCGTGCCGGGTCCAGCTCGGATCCAGGAGTAGGGGGGCAAGACGCAGACTCGCCTCGAAACGTGGCAGCCCTTGCTTGTCGGACAGGTAGCCGACCTTGCCTTGCGCGGGCAGCCATCGCAAGAGCAGCGCCGCGTCCTGCTCGACGGGGGAGTTGGCGTAGCTGCCATAAAAGTTGATAATCTCGTTCTTGAAGGGCTTGGTGATGTTGAGGTGCAACCAGGTAAGATCGGTGACGGCAGCAAAGACGACGAAGCCGACCAACGCCAGGGCGCGCACGACGTTCCAGACAATCGGCTTGCTGGTCTCCGGACCCTCGAGACCTCTGACGAGAAACCTAGCGACAAGCCGGGCCATCTCCTTACGCTGGCGTTCCTTGGCAACCGATCGGTCGAGCATGGGGTCGTTCATCGCGCACGGCGCTCGTCGTGTCAAAGGTGTCAAGCCGGGGCCCCCAACGGCCCTACCTCCCATTCCTGGCTTCCTGGCTTCCTCAGAGGCCCGCGGTCCTCGTGCCTTCTCACACCGCGCCTTCGCTGCTATACAGAGTCCCGGCATGACCTCTCTCTCTGTCCTTGTGCCCGTTTTCAATGAGCATCACCTGGTAGCTACCTCTCTGGCCCGGCTGGAGGTCCTCGAAGGCTCGCGCCACCTCGAGCACCTCCAGGTCATCGTCGTGGATGACTGCTCGAAGGACGACACGCCTCAAGTGCTGCGCACCTTCGCGACAGGGCGCGGGCTGATCTGGAACGATGACACCCCACCTGTCGACGGAAGCTCCCTCCTCGCCTCGGGTCGCGCGAGCAAGACCGACTGGGTGTTCCTGAGGCACGCGAAGAACGGCGGCAAGGGCCGCGCGATTCGGACGGCGTTGGCCCACGCCCGCTGTGCCATCACGGTCATCCACGACGCCGATCTGGAGTACAACCCGCGCGACCTCGATCGCATGGTCAGGGTGTTCCAGGAAGAAGGGGCGGACGCGGTGTTCGGGTCGCGCTTCGCAGGCGGCGACGTGCGGCGCGCGCTGCACTTTCGCCACGAGCTCGGCAATCGGCTGATCACCTTTCTCACCAACTTGGCGACCGACCTCAACCTGACCGACATCGAGACCTGCTACAAAGCGGTGCGGACCGATCTCTTGCGCTCCATTCCCATCGTCTCGGACGATTTTCGGCTCGAGCCGGAGCTGGTCATCAAGCTCGCCAAGCGTGGCGCCCGCATCTTCGAGGTCCCCATCAGCTACGCGGGCCGCACCTATCAAGAAGGCAAGAAGATCAACTGGCGAGACGGTGTGGGGGCGCTTTCGGCCATCTTGCGTTTCGGGGTCAGCGACAACGTCTTTACCGCCGACGAGTACGGCTCGCACACCCTCAACCGACTGTCGCGCGCCCCGCGTTTCAATGCCTGGATGGGAGATGTGGTGCGGCCGCACTGCGGGCAGCGCGTGCTCGAGATCGGCAGCGGCACGGGGAACCTGACCCGCCAGCTGGTCCCGCGCGAGCTTTACTACGCCTCGGACATCAACCCCCTGTACTTGGATTCGCTAAGGGGCCTGACCCATGATCGGCCCTACCTTCACGTGTCCCACACGGACGTGACCAAGAGCGAGACCTTTCCCCAGGTGCCGGGCGGCTTCGACACCGTGGTCTGCCTGAACGTCGTCGAGCACGTCGACGACGATCGCGGGGCCATGGAGAACATCCGCCGGGTGCTCGCGCCCGGCGGCCGCGCCGTCGTCCTGGTTCCGCACGGACCGCAGCTGCTCGGCACGCTCGACGAGGTTCTGGGTCATCGCCGCCGCTACACGCCGGAAACGCTGCGAGAGCTCGCCGAGCAAGCGGGGTTTGCCGTGCAACAAATCGTCCTCTTCAACCGCGCGGGTTGGCCAGCCTGGTGGCTCAACGGCAAGGTGCTCAAGCGCAAGACCTTCGGCCTCGGGCAAATCGTCGCGCTCAACACCCTCACGCCGGTCTTTCGCCTGGTCGACGCGCGTCTACCTTTTCCACCCCTGTCCCTCATCGCCATCCTCGAGCCACGGCCCGGCGAGTAGCTTCTACTCGAACTGGGCCATGCTGCTTTCCACCAGCAGATAAAGCGTGCGGTAGAAAGTCAGAAGCTCGTCGGGGGAGGCGAAGCGTTCCGCCCAGGCGTGCAGGGTGAGACTGCCGTCGAGCAGGCCGAGCACCTCGCGCGGGGTGGGCCCGAGGCGGAAGGCCTCCGGGCTGACGCGCGGGTTGGGCATGGCGCGAGGATGGAATCCCATCAGCGCTTCGAAGTGGTTGGCAAGAAAGTCGTAGCTCAGGGCCACGACGCCGGCGCCCAGGATTTCGAAGCTGGAAAGCCCGAGCGGAAAGGCCTCCATGGGATTGCGCATGCCACGGTAGTAGTTGAACGCGCCCTGGGTCCAGGTGAACAGCTCCATCACGCGTTCGCGCACGTGCTGCGAGAGCAGGCGGAAGACATCGAGCGGGCGCATGAAGCCGAGCCCCACCAATGCCTCGCCGAACTTGCCCCCGAAACGCGGCATCTCGGCCAGGGCGCGCTCCAGATCGCCCGAGCGCAGGAATCCACGCGTGACGAGATACTCGCCGAATCGATCCCCGCTCATGTTCGAGTTGACCGATTCCGGTGCTCCGCGCACGAGGTACACGTCCTTGATTTGCGCGCCCTTCTGAAATCGAATCAGCCCGGTATCGGCGGCGATGGCCAGATCGGCGATGGCGCGCATGGGCGAGATGAGGGAAAGCTCGCCGCTGTTGTCCGGGACGGCGCCCGGAACCGGCGGCGGAATCGGCTGCTCGGAATCGTCCTCGGTCGCGTCGTCCGCCGTGACGGCATCCGCCGCCGCATCGAAGTTGGCCAAGCCCTGGGTCGGCCTGCTGCCGTGCGAAGGAAAGGAGCGCAGACCGCTGGCGTGCGAGGCGGGGCGACGGACGGCGGAACCACCGGACCCCTCGGGGGCGCGCGACGTGGCCCCACTCGACGCCTCGCCGGGGGTGCCCGGCCAGCGCGGATCGGAGACGGACGGCGGGGACTCGTATTGGTCGAGACCCACCAGCGCCATCGAACCGGCCAGGGCGTCGTCGAGCGCGGCGCCCACCACCGTGCTAGCCGGGTCGGCGATTCCAACCCGACTCGGCGGACGCGCCTCCATATCCGCGGTCGGCGTGGGCGACGCTTGGGGCCTGTGCGGAAGTGGAGGTGGGACGCTGGCAGGCGCGGGAGTTTCCGGGCGAATCTCCCATTTCTTTCCGTGTTCCTTCAGCCGCTCGACGGCATCCGGGCTGGGGTCGAAGAGGTCCGACGCCAGCAGGCCCACGTCCGCGGGCCCGACGCGCATGCCGAACTTGAACTGCAGATCCTCGAGAGCGTCGCGGAACTCCGCCGCGCTTTGGAAGCGTTCGTCCAGGCTCTTGGCCAAGGCCTTGCGAACGATGGCATCCAGGCGCGGGTGAACATCCTTGCCGTGCTTGTCCCAGCGTTCGAGCCTCCCGTCGCGCACCATGAGCAGAACGTCGAGGTCGTTGGGCGCGCTGAAGAGTCGCTTGCCCATCAGCATCTCCGCCAGCACGATGCCCACCGCGAAGATGTCGCTGCGCCCATCGAGATCGCCGCCCGTGACCTGCTCCGGCGACATGTAGCCGTACTTGCCCTTGAGCGTCCCGGCCTGGGTCTTGGATTCGCGCTCTTGCGCGTGCGCGATGCCGAAGTCGCCCAGCTTGACGTCTCCGCGCCGGGCGATGAACACGTTGGAGGGCGAAATGTCGCGATGGACGAGGTGCATGGGCTTGCCATCGCTGTCCTTGGCGTTGTGGGCATAGTCGAGCGCGTCGAGCACCTCCGAAGCCACGAACATGCAAATCGGGATGGGCAGGCGCACGTGTTTTTGCGCCGCGGAACGCAACAAGGCCAGACCATCGAAGCCGTCCACGAATTCGAGCGCGATGAAATATTGCCCACCTTCCTCGCCGAAATCCGTGACCTGGACGATCTTCGGATGGATGAGCTGCGCGGTGAGCTTGGCCTCATCGATGAACATCGACACGAAGGTCTTGTCAGCCGCCAAATTGGGCAGGATGCGCTTGATGACGAGCAGCTTCTCGAACCCGTGGGTCGAGAGGATCTTCGCTTTGAAGACCTCGGCCATCCCTCCAGTCGCGAGGCGCTGAACCAAGGTATAGCGCCCGAACTGCGAGGGAAATCCCGCCTCCTTTCCCTCGACAGGCATCAGATCCTCATTTTAGCACGTTGTCGGGTCAAAAGAACCTTGTTCCCCGGTGCCGGGGCAGAGGTTTCGTAGTACCATGAATCGATTCGCATGCGAACTCTCTCGTCAGGGAAGTCGGATGTCGGCCGACGGCGGCCGCACAACGAAGACAGTATGCTATTCGACGACGAGCTCAGGCTCTACATCGTCGCGGACGGCGTGGGCGGAAACGCCAAGGGCGAGGTGGCCAGCGCGGAATCCGTCGAGTTGGTGCACTCCTGGGTCAAACGCTGGCGCAAGACACTCGCCGCCCATGTGGCGGATCCATCGCCCGAGAATTCCGGGATGGTCCGCCGTCTGCTGGAAAGCGCCGTGCAATCCGCCTGCTACATGGTCTTCGGCATGGGTCAGCTCGACCCGCGGCAAAAGGGCATGTCGAGCACGCTGTCGTCCTTGCTCATCAGCGCGGGCACCGCCTACATCGCGCAAGTGGGCGACAGTCGCGTGTACCTCACCCGGGATGGCAAGACGGCCCAGCTCACCGAGGACCACACCTTGGTCAATTTCCGGCTGAAGCTGGGGCTCATCACCGCCGAGGAGGCCGCCAACTCGCCGGGCAAGAACGTCATTACCCGCGCCGTCGGGCACCAAGACTACGTCGAGGTCGACACCCTCGATCTCGAAATCCAAGCCGGCGATCGGTTCATGCTCTGCTCCGACGGGCTGCACGGCTATCTCCTCGATGGCGAGGTCGATGGACTGCTCAAGGGCGAGCGCGAGGCTGTGGCCAACCGACTCATCGAGCTGGCCAACGAGCGCGGCGGCCGCGATAACATCACCGTCGTGGTCTGCGACGTCCTCGACGCGGGATGAATCGGCCGCGAGCCTGCTAAAGTTATCTTTGAGCGGCGACTTACTTGCGCGCCGCGCGGCCGAGCACCCGTTTGAGCGCTCCTGGCTCGTAGAGCTCGCCGAGCAATTCGATGGTCTTGTAGATGGCCCTGCGCGCACGCGACTGGCTGTCCTCGGCGGTGGCGAGCAGAACCAACCGGTCTCGGCCCTCGTCGGTGCGACGTTGCTCCTCCGGGATCAGCTCGTTTCCGAGCAGATCCCGGGTGTCCGCGTCGCCCTTCTCTTCGCAAACCGCGGCAAGCGCGCCCAGCCTGGCCACCGCGGATCCGCCCAGGGTCAGAAGGCCCGTGGCCGCTCGCTCCTCGCTGGTTTGCAGCGAGCGAAGGAACGCGAAAAGCTTCGAATAGCCGCCCTGGCGCGGATCGTACGACCCAGGCGCGAGCCCGAGGGCCGAGAGACGATCCTGCAACCTCTGGTATTGCCTGGCGTGAACACCACACTGGATGCCGAGCAGGATCTTCATCTCCAGCGATTCGGAATCGGCGATCCAGATGGCGGCGGCCTCGATGAACTCGATGGCGAATTTGGTCTCGAGGCGCAGCATGTCCGACACGCTGGCGCCGTCGCCGGCCAGAGCTGGCAAGTAGCCCGAGGCCACCAGACCGCGAAAGGACTCCTGGTTCTTGAATTCGAGCTCGGAAACGAAGACGTCGGCATTGACCATGAGGCGGTGGGATCCTTGTCCCCAGGTCGCCCCCCGTCAAGGAGAAGGTTGGCCCCGGCCTGAAGAATCCTGGTGGTGGTCGTCGTCGTGGTCCTGGTCGATGGCTCGAGCCACGACCACGACCTTCTGCGGCTATCGCGCGATTAGGGTGACGTAACCGGGTTTGACAGCGCAAGGGTGTGTCCCTACGCTTGGCCGATCGTGAAGCATCCCTTCCTCGTGCCCTGCCTTTCGGCGCTGGCCGCTTCCACGCTCGCGCCAGCCACAGCGACCGCGCAATCCGCCATCCTCCCGCTGTCCGAGGTCAAGGCCGGCATGGTCGGCGAGGCGCGCACCGTGTTCCAAGGCACGACGCCCGAGCCGTTCAAGATCCGCGTGGTCTCCATCCTGCGCAAGTTCCTGCCCAAGCAGGACCTCATTCTGGTTCGTGCCGAGGATCCGCGCCTGGCTTTCACCGGCATCGCCGCAGGCATGAGTGGTAGCCCGGTGTACGTCGATGGCAAGCTGCTGGGGGCCATCGCCTACGGCTGGTCATTCGCCAAGGAACCACTGGCCGGGGTCACGCCCATCGAATACATGCTCGCCGAGCGCCATCGCCCGGATCGTCCGCCGTCCGATCCCTATCAGGCCGAGTCCTGGGAGCCCGCACCGCCGGGGCTCGCGGACGCGACCAGCACGCGCTTGCAAGCGGTGGCGATTCCTCTGTCGGTGTCCGGGGCCTCGGACGCCTCGCTCGCCTACCTGGGGGAGGAATTGCAACCCTTCGGCCTTCACCCCGTTCGCGCAGGGGGGACGGGCGGAAAGCCCGCGGGGACGCCACCCCCCAAGGCCCTGATTCCGGGCGCCGCGGTCGGCGTCGCCCTTATGCAAGGGGACATGAGCGCGACCGCGATGGGAACCCTGACCTTCGCCGAGGGAAAGCAAGTGCTCGCATTTGGCCATCCCATGATGGGCATCGGCGCCGTGAACCTGCCCATGGTGCTCGGCGAGATTCACGCCATCATTCCCAGTCTTTCATCGTCGCTCAAGATGTCGTCGCCCATCGCCGAAATCGGCAGCATCACCGACGATACCAAGAATGGCGTGGTGGGGTTCGTCGGTGGGCACGCGGGCACGGTCCCGGTACTGGTAAAGATAACCAGCCAGGGCGTAAGCAAGCCGACCTTCGCCGTGACCATCGCGCGGCACCGTCGGCTCATGCCACTGCTCGCCACCATGGCGGTTTCCACCGCGCTCTCCGAGGCGGTTCTCGATGTCACCGACATGGTCGCCGACGTGACCACGCGTTTTCACGTGCGCGGATTTTCACCCATCGAGCTTCGCGATTGTCTTTTCTCGGACGAGACCTTGGCTCCCAAGGTCCTGGCGATGTCGCACGGCATGCACGCTCTCGGCCAGTCTGCTCGACAACCCGTTCGCCCCGGCCGTGATTGAGAAGATCGAGGTGAACGTGCGCGTGGAGTTTCGTTCCGACAGGGCCGTGCTCGTCGCCTTATCGGCGCCGGACGGCAAGGTACGAGCGGGCGGGCGCCTCCCCTTGCGCGTGACCTTGCGGCCCTACGCCGGCGCCGAGTACACCCGGACCTTGGAGGTCGACGTACCCCCTGCGCTCGCGGGCAAGGCGATGAAGATCGAGGTCGCGAGTGGTGCCCAGACGAAACCCGAGTTGCCGCGAGCCGAGGATCTGCGCGGCTTCATCGAAAACCTGCGCGTGTACTATCCCGCGTCCAGCCTCGTGGTCAGTCTCACCACCCGTGACGATGGTGCCTCCCTGGGCGGCCACTTGATTCGCGATCTACCTGGATCGGCCTTGGACACCCTGAGGCCCGTGAACCAGAGCCGCCGCGCGGATTCCTTCCGCGTCGTCAAACGCACGGCCTTCCCGGGGGCGCACCCAGTCACCGGACGGCAGGAAATCACCGTGCAGGTGAGCGACGCGCGGAACACGAGCGAGCCGTGAGCTTTACTTGACCACCCGCAACTGCGGACGGCGGCGACGGGAATGGAGGTGGATGGCCAGCTCTCCCGCCGCGAGATCATCTTCCGCGGGCACGGCCCGCAACCCGGGCCCATCGTCGCACATGGCGTAGGCGGACTGTTTGCGCTCCTGCCCCCGCAGACTGCAGCTCCTCTGCTCCGACGTCGGTGGGCGTGGCCAGGGCCACGTCGGCGGGCATGTCCTCGCGGTAGAGAACCCCGCAGCCGTTGGTGCACGTCACCGCATAAACCGCGTGCCAGGGGATGTAGGTGCGATGGGAAACACGCGAAAACGAAAGGGTGGCGCTGACGCCTGCCTCGGTAACCTCGAGGTCGGTTATCGGGATCGGCATGTTCCGCCCGTACTGCAGCACCAAATGAGCCTGCGAAGAAAATGGTGCCGGCACAACCACACCAGAGCATCGAGCATCCAGGTGCAACGAGGCCCATCCTGCTTGAAGAAGTGCGAGAAAGGTGTCTCTCTTTGGCGGTCTTTCGCTATCGTCCATTGCTCGGCCCCACCCAGACAAGTAATTGCCGGTCCCCTGTTGTACCGCCCATCCCTCTGGCTTTCCAGGCCAAGTTGGCCCCGACTTACCATGAGCGCCTGGCGTCATATGGCCTCGTCGGCAGAGTCAATCCGGTTTCGACCAAGCCGCCTCGGCGATCCGGCAACGAAGAACTCCGGACGCGAGGCATTTGAGTCTATATAATGCGTCTATCTTGGCAGCTGATATGAACCGCCCGAGTCTGTTTGCGCCATCGGCGCCCCCCGCCCAACCCCCACCGCGGGCGCTTTCTGGCTGGCGTGCCCGGCTGGCCAGCGATCCCATCCCGCGACTTCTGCGAGAAGGTGCGCCCAGCGTGCTCGCCCGCGTGCGTCGGGATCTCATCGATGACAGCGAAGCCCCGGACGCCGACGAGATCGCGGGCTACCCCGAAGTCAAGGCGCTGTTGCGCAAAGTGGAGAAGGACGGCAGCTTCGCTCCGCGTGCGAGCGACAAGGAGCTGGGCGGGGCGAAGTTCGTCAAGTGCCTGGCCACGCTGCGCGCCCTGGATCGCCTGACCGACTATGGCCTGCGCGTCGAGGGCAAGGGCGCCATCGCCCAGCAGCTGAACAAGATCGCGGATTTCATCCTGGCCTCGCAGGACAGCGATGGCGGGATCGGCGATTTGAACCTGGCCGAACCCCCCAAGGGGCGCGGCAAGGTCGTGGCCGTGCATTTCCAAGGCTGGGCGCTGTCGGCTCTCTGTCGCGCGGGTTTCGAGGCCGATGCACGCGTCGAAAAGGGATTTCGCTTCCTTCTGTCCTTGCGCCAAGACGACGGCGGCTGGGCCTGGCGGGGCGTGCGCACCGATTCGGCCGCGCGCCCGTCGAGCCACCTCATCACGGGCATGGTGTTGCGTGCCTTCGCCTCGTCGAAGGATTCGACGCGGCTCGCGCGAGGCACGTCGGGCCGCCGAGCTTCTCGCCACGCGCTTCCTGCAGCCTGATCGCTACGAGGACCGCAAGGCTCCATCGTTCTGGGAAGTCCTGACCGAGCCGCGTTTCTACACCGACGTCCTCGACGCCCTCGACACCATCACCAGCATCGGACTCGGCAAGGAAAACTCGGGCGTGCGCACGGCCGAGGCCTACCTGCGCTCGCGCCAGGCCAAGGACGGACTGTGGTATCCCGGCATGCCGGTCAAGGGCGACAGCGCGATCTCCCGTACCCCGGCCCGGGCTTCGGCCAAGACGCCCAGGGACGCCAAGGACGTGGTCGAGGCCATTGGTCTGACCTTACGCGTCCTGGTCGTGCTACGAAAAATCAACTAAGACAAGGGCCGTGCCCAAATACACCCTTTCCGACGTGCGGGCGATCCACGATCTCCCGCTTCCAGAGCTCCTCTTCCGCGCGCAGCAGGTACACCGCGAGCACCATCGCCCGAACGAGGTCCAGCCTGTGCTCGCTGTTGTCGGTCAAGACGGGCGGTTGCCCCGAGGACTGCTCTTACTGCCCGCAGTCGAGCCACTACGACACCGGCGTGCAGCGCGAACGTCAGATGTCCGTAACCGATGTTGTCGCGGCAGCCACGCGCGCCCAGGCCGCGGGCGCCACCCGCTTCTGCATGGGCAGCGCAGGGCGAAGCCCACATGACGGCGAAGCCTTCGAAAACATCCTGGCCATGGTGCGCGCCGTGCGCGGCCTGGGCCTGGAGGCATGCATCACGCTCGGCATGCTCAGCGACGAGCAAGCCCGACGGCTGGCCGAGGCGGGCCTCACCGTCTACAACCACAACGTCGATACCTCGCGCGAGTTCTACGGAAACATCATCAAGACGCGAACCTACGACGATCGCCTGGCCACCCTCGCGCGCGTACGCAAAGCGGGCATGAAGGTGTGTAGCGGCGGCATCATCGGCATGGGCGAATCCATAGACGACCGCTGCGCCATGCTGGTCACGCTGGCCAATCTGGAACCGCCGCCCGAGAGCGTGCCCATCAACGGGTTGGTTCCCGTCAAGGGCACGCCCTTGCAGGACCAGCCCCCCGTGGAGCCGCTCGAAATGGTGCGCATGATCGCCACCGCGCGCATCGTGATGCCGAGGTCGCAGGTACGTCTGTCGGCCGGCCGCACCGCGCTTTCGCGCGAGGCCCAGGTGCTGTGTTTCATGGCCGGGGCCAACTCGTTTTTCTTCGGCGAGAAGCTCCTGGTCACCGGCAACCCCGACATCGACGCCGACCAGAAGCTGCTGCGCGACGCCGGCATGCGGGCCGCCCCGCCCATGCAGTGATTGAACCACAGAGGCGCGGGGGGAGCCGGGGGGTGGCTGATGCCTATGGCGGATTCTGTAGGGGCGGGTTTGAAACCCGCCCTCAGGTGGCTGTCGTCGCTGCCGGATCGGGCTAGTGGGGCGGGTTTGAAACCCGCCCCTACCTGAAATCACGTTGGTTTCAACCCGTTCGGTGCCTCCACGGCCTCTGCGCCCTCGGCATTTATTCGAAGGAGCAGATGTATTCGACGATGTCGGCTTCGACGGTGATGGTGAAGCCGCTCTTCCCCGGAACCCGAAACAGCGTGCCCGCGGCGTAGCCCTGCCAGGTCTCGCCTCCATCGAGCTTTACGCGGCACGCGCCGGCTACGATCTCCATCTTCTCGGGGGCGCCGGTTCCGAAGTGGTACTCGCCCGGGTAAATGAGGCCGAGGGTCTTCTTGGATCCATCGGCAAATAGCAGGGTGTGGCTGACCACCTTACCGCCAAAATAGACGTTGGCCTTGCAGACAGCGGTGACGTTGGCGAATTCCGTGGGAAAAGTGCTCGACATGGCCGGCAGACTGCCATTCCTCGTGGCTGCGCGCAACGGCGGTCGGAGAGAACACAGAGAGCGAGGAGGACACGGAGCCTTCTGTGCCCTCCCTAGGAGCCTGTTGCGCATAGCCGGACCGAGCGGGACGGAGCGCGGCGGGGCCGGATGCAAGGAGCAGCGAAGCGCCGAATACTGGCGGTATTCAAGCGAGCGGCGACGCCGCAGACGGCCCCGCCCCGCCCGTCCTGCGACGCTTGGAGGCTATGTGCAACAGGCTCCTAGTCTCCGTGCCCTCTCACGCGCGGTGTTCTTCGCCACGCGCGAGGCGGAGCATGTTGTCTTTGTGGCGGGCGACGACGAGCACGAAGACGGAGAGGGCGAAGGTCAAGCGCGGCCAGGTAGCGAGGTGAAACACCCACAAGAAAAGCGGGTAGCAGGCGATGCCTGCCAGGGATCCGATGGAGGCGATACGAAACAAGAGAAAGAAGACCGCGAAAACCAGGGCGCAGGCCAGGGCAGGCAGGGGCGCCAAGGCGAGCCCCGCCCCGAGGGAGGTGGCGACACCCTTGCCGCCGCGCCCGAGCAGGAAGACGGAAAAGATCTGCCCAAGCACCGCAAACAGTCCACCCAAGGCCGGCAACCATGGATCTTCAAGCAGCCGGCCAAGCACCAGCACGGGCAGGGCGCCCTTGGCGGCGTCGGCCACCAGCACCACGGCCGCCCACTTTCCGCCCAGCGCGCGGCTCACATTGGTTGCGCCGATGTTTCCGCTGCCTACCTTGCGCAGATCCACGCCCTTGGCCCGCGCGACGATGACGCCGGTCGGAATGGAGCCGACGAGGAAGGCCAAGACGAGCGCGAGCAGGATGATCATCGCCGGCCATCCTAGCCTACCCGGCGCGGATTGAGGCGTGACATCCTATCCTTCCCTGGCATCGACCGGTCTCCACGATCACGGGTGGTGAGGAATCGCGGCTCCTGCTAATAACAGCCGGGTGGAATCCAGCAAGCTCGGTGATCTCGATGCGCAACTTTGTCGCGCGGCCTTCGTGTGCGACTTCGTGCGGGTGCGCGAGCTGCTCGCCCAGGGCGCCAACCCCAACGTGCGCGACGAGGACCTGCGCACGCCGCTACACCAGGCTGTGCTCGGCAACAGCGTGGGACTGGTCGGCCTACTCATCGAAGCCGGGGCCGACCTCGACGCCAAGGACACGCAAGGCTTCACGCCTTTGCATTTCGCGGCCCAGGAACATCTGCCCGAGATCGCGCGCATCCTGGTGGGCAAGGGCGCGGACGTGAACGCGCGCGACGAGGATGGCAACTCGCCACTTTGGCGGGCCATCTTCGCGGCCGCTGGCCGCGATGAGATCGCGCGCTTCCTGTTGGAAAACGGCGGTCGCGACGATCTGGCCAATCACGAGGGCGTGACCCCGCGCGAGCTCGCCGAGCGACTCGGGTGCCGGCTTTTCTCGGCCAACTAGCCATGGGCCAGCGCAGGGGTCAGCGGGGCAAGCCCCGGCAGAGTGGGGCCGTGAAGAACGTTTCCGCACCGGATCGGCAAGCGGCGCCAGCGGATCCCCAAGGATGGATCGCACCCGCTGTTGCCTTCGTCGCGCTGCTCGCGCTCTATGTCGCCACCCTGGCGCCTTCGATCATGGGCGGCGACAGCGGCGAGCTGACGGCCTCGGCGTTGACCGGCGGCGTGCCCCATCCTCCCGGCTATCCGCTCTTCGCCCTGCTCGCGCGCCTGTTCGCGGCCTTGCCGCTCGGACACTCGCCGGCGTGGCGGGTGAACCTGCTCTCCGCAACCTCGACGGCAGCGGCAGGCGCTCTCGTGTGCGCCACGGTTGCCCTATGGACCCGCGAGAGGGCGGCGGGCCTCGCGGCGGCGGCGCTCTTCGGCACGAATTCCGTGGTCTGGCTGCACGCCGTCTCGGCCGAGGTGTTCGGCCTCAACGCCATGTTCGTGGGGCTCGCGTTCTTGCTCTGGCTTCGCGTCGAGCGCACCGCCGCCCGTCGCCATGTCTTCGCGCTCTGCCTCGCTTGCGGCCTCGCCATGTGCAATCACCACACCTTCGCGTTCGTGGGGGCGCCCCTCCTGTTGCGATCGTTCTGGGTGGCGAGACGCGCGCTGCGGACTCGCGGCCTCGTGCTCGCCTGCGCCCTCGGTCTTCTCGGGCTTCTGCCCTACGCCTACCTCGTCCACGCCTCGGCCTCGTCGGCCGCGGTGTCGTGGGGCGACGAAACCACCCTCGGCGGGTTCTTGACCCACGTCCTGCGCCGAAACTACGGCACGTTCAGCATGGGGCAAGCCAGCAAGGACGGCGCTTTCGTGAGCGAAGGCACGTTTTTCCCGACCCTTTGGCAGATGCTTGGGCACGCCTTTCCACGCTTTCTTTGGATTGGACCCCCGCTGGCCTTTCTGGGGCTCTACCTCGGGGCCAAGGACCGCCGGGAAAAGTACCAGTCGCAGCTTCTCGCCCTCGTTCTTGGCTTGTACGTGCTCGGCTTCTGCATGTTGTCCAACCTGTCGACGTCGCAGGGGCTTTACCTGACCGTTCTTGTCCGTTTTTGTATCCAATCCGATCTCATGCTGGCCGTCGCGGCCGGCCTGGGTGTGGCCGAGCTCTTGCGCTTGGCACGGGCACGCTGGAGCGCATGCGAGCGTCACGCGCGCTGGGCGCCCGTGATCGCCTTGCTGGTGTTCGCGGCCGGTGCGACGGCCCACGCGGGCGAATGCAACCAGCGCCACAACCGGGTCTTCGCCGATTTCGTGACCACGGCCTTTGCCTCGCTTCCACCCAGTGCCATGGTGGTCACGATGGGCGATCACCTGACCGGCTCGGTGTTTTACTTTCGCGAGGTCGAGAAGCTGCGCACCGACGTCATCCACCTCGACCGCGAGCTGCTTGGCACCTCCTGGTATGGCGAGCGCAAGCGCAAACTCTACCCCGACCTCCATGTGCCCCTCGGCCCATACGGCAAGACGGGTTGGAACATCAAGAAGCTGCTCGATGGCAATCCCACGAGGCCCCTGGTGGTCATCGACCGCCTGGACCCTTGGGATCAAAGCTGGAAGGACGGCTACAAGCTCGCCACCAACGGTCTCGTTCATCCCCTGGTGCCCGCCAGCCAGTTTCCGACCTTCGAGCAATGGGCCGCGCGCGATGGCAAGGCCCTGGACCACTACGACGTGATGCCCGCGCTGCGCGCGCCCGAGGGGTCGTGGGAATACGCGCTCGCCAAGTTGGTCATGACGACCCAGGGTGGCCGCGCCCACCTGGCCCTGGTTTACAGCAACGAGTCGGGCAACGCACCGGCTCCGGCGCGCGTCGCGGTGTCCCTGCTCGAGGATCTCGTCGCCAAGGCGGGCGGGGACAAGAGGCTTGGTATCTCCGGCTTGCCCGGGCTGCGCCAGATCTATCTCGGACCGAATGTCTGGAAGGATCTGGGCATCGGCTACGAGATCCTTTCACGCACCGATCCCGCCTACACCCCGAAGGTTGCCGTGGCCTACGAGAAGTTCGTCGAGCGCGCTTCCGCGGACGACGCGGATCTGGCCGCCGCGCGCAAGTACGTCGAACAGCGGCGCGCCGTCCGGTGAGGGATTTCGGTGGCCGGCCGCAATAGACGCTCCCGAGCCAGGGGCGCCCTTGGTACGTGAATGTGCAAACGCAGGCGACTGCCTGATAGACTCGCGCCCACTCATGCGCCGCATCGCTTGTGCCTTCGTGCTCCTTGGCGTCTTCGCTTCCTCGCGTGCGCTGGCCCAGCAAGAGATCATCACCGATGTGCGCGTCGTGAATGCCGTACGCACCAACGAGGAAACCGTTCGCTCCATCGCGGGGATCTCCATCGGCGATCCGCTGCTCTCCGACACCCTCGATATCGCGCGCGAGCGCCTGCACACCTCGGGCATGTTCGCGGACGTCAACGTGTACTGGGAGCCGCACGGCGAAGGCGTTCGCGTCGTCATCGTGGTCACCGAGAAGTTCCCTTGGGCGCCGGTGCCCACGTTCTCCTATGCCCCCGGCAACATCTCGGCGGGAGGCGTGGTCGCGCACGGCAACCTCTTTGGCCGCGGCAAACGCGGGCTCATCGGGGGGCGTATCTCGAACGTGGATTCGGGGGCCCTCGTCGCCTACGACGACCCCGCCGTGTTCGGCTCGTGGGGGTTCTTCACCGTCAAAGGAAGATACCAATCGCAGATCATCCCCGAATACGGCAACACGAAGCTTGCAGGTCTGCCGCTCGAACCCATCCGCAACACCAAGCTCCGCTCGTATGGCTTCGAGGTCAACGTCGGCGTAGCGTGGTTTCGCAAGGTCCGCACCTCGTTCGGTTGGAATCTGGATCAGAACGACGTGTTGTGGTCGAGCCTGGCCGATCCCGATAACCCGACTGTCTTCCCGGCGCTGGGTAATCAGACCCTCGCACAAACTCTCGGCAACCCTCCGCCCCTGGCCGACACGAGCGCCCGGCGAGGGAACGCCACGGCCAACCTGACGTTCGACTTCCGCGCCCGCGAGCGCGCCGTCATGTACGGCAATGCACTCGGCTTCACCTTCGAATACGCGGCCCCGCGCTGGGGCAGCCAGTCCGGCCTTTGGTATTGGAAGGCCAGCACTTCCTACGAGCACGGCGTCCGTTTCTTCCACGAACACAATCTCATCATCCGTGTCGGCGGCATCACGGGAGAGAACTTGCCACTGTGGTCCGAAAACTCCGCCGGCGGCACGAACCTGCGCGGTTACCTCTATCGACAATTCCAGGGCGATACCCACCTGCGCAGCCAGGTCGAGTACCACTTTCCGCTTTTCAGTCTGTGGAGCATCGACGTTCGCGGGCTCATCTTCAACGACGCCGCGGCGATTTGGTTTCGCAAGCTACCGCCGCAATACTCGTTCGGCGCGGGCACGGCCTATCTCCCGCGCGAAGATGGACGCCAGTTCCTGCCCCCCGCGTTCCTGGAGCAGGGATTTCGCGCCAGCCGGGATATCCACACCTCGGCTGGTGCTGGTCTCCGTTTCTACCTGCGAACCGTGGCCATTCCCCTGGTGGGCGTAGACGTGGGCAACGGCCTCGGCACGAAGGACATCCGCGTGATCTTGGTCGTGGGCGCCTAGCCCGCTACCATTTGCCGGACTTGCGCGCCTCGGCCTTGGGCATGCCGGCCAGCTTGGCCAGGTTCTCCAGGATCTCGGACTCGGGCATGACGTAATCCGTGAGCCTGCCGCCGAGATACGCGTCGTAACCCGCCAGATCCATCAGGCCGTGGCCGCTGTAGTTGAAGAGGATCACCTTCTTTTCGCCGCTCTCGCGGCAGGCGATGGCCTCGTCGATGGTCGCCGCGATGGCGTGGCTGGTCTCCGGCGCGCAGATCGTGCCCTCGGTCTTGGCCCAGATCATGGCCGACTCGTAACACTTGAGCTGGCCGTAGGCCTTGGGCTCGAACAGTCCCTCGACGATGCCCTGGCACACGAGCGGCGCCATGCCGTGGTAGCGAAGTCCGCCGGCGTGGATGGGCTTGGGTACGAAGGTGTGGCCAAGCGAGTGCATGGGCAAAAGCGGCGTCATGCCGGCGACATCGCCATGGTCGTACACGAAGTTGCCCTTGGTCATCTTGGGGCAAGCCTGCGGCTCGACGGGGATGATTTTGATCTTCGCGCCGTGGATCTTGTCGTAGGCGAAGGGGAAGGCGAGGCCGGCGAAGTTGCTGCCGCCGCCGGCGCAGGCGATCACCACGTCGGGCAGACGTTCGCCGGCTTTCTTGAGCTGCTCCTTGGCTTCGAGCCCGATGATGGTCTGGTGAAGCATCACGTGGTTGAGCACGCTGCCCAAGGCATAACGGGTCTGTCCCGACCCGTCGGTCACCGCGGCCTCGATGGCTTCGCTGATGGCGATGCCGAGGCTCCCCGGCGTGTCGGGCATCTGGGCCAAGATGGTGCGGCCGGCCTGGGTTTCGCTCGACGGGCTGGCCACGCAGTTGGCGCCCCACACCTGCATCATCAGCTTGCGGAAGGGCTTCTGGTCGAAGCTGATGCGCACCATGAAGACCTTGCACTCGAGGCCGATGAGGTTGCACGAAAAGGCGAGGGCGCTGCCCCACTGGCCCGCGCCGGTCTCGGTGGTCAAGCGCTTGATCCCGAATTGTTTGTTGTACCAGGCCTGCGGCACCGCCGTGTTCGGCTTGTGACTGCCGGCCGGGCTCACGCTCTCGTCCTTGTAGTAGATCTTGGCCGGCGTGTTCAGGTAGCGTTCGAGGTAGACGGCGCGGCGCAGGGGCGACGGACGCCACCGGTAGAGGATGTCCAGGACCTCCGGCGGAATGTCGATCCAGCGCTCGGTGCTGACCTCCTGCTCGATGAGGTTCATCGGAAAGACCGGGGCGAGCATCTCGGGCTTGACCGGTCCGCCATCGGGACCAAGCGGTGGCAGCATGGGCGTCGGCAAGTCCGCGGCGAGGTTGTACCACTTGCGAGGGATCTCGTTCTCGGAGAGCTGAATCTTCACGTTGTCCATGTTGTCCATCCTTTGGCATGAAGGACCCCCGTCGGAAATCGCGGAGCGTCCTGGCCGAATGGCATAGTAGAGGACTCGGCCGTACGAGTTCAACCACGGATCATCGCCACTTGACGGAGGCGATTTGCGCTGGCGATGCGGCTAGGACTTGCGAGCCACGCCGATGATCACGCGGTTGATCGCGCGATCGGTAGCTGGCCGCTCGTGGGTGGCAGGCGCCGGAACATCGATGCGGTCGGAGGTGGCGGGCCGGACCATGCGGTAGGCACCCGCCCCGGTCAAGCCCTGGCCATTCGCCTGGTCGTTTTCGCTTGCCGGTTCGCTTGCCTGTGTCGTCGGGTTGGCACGATTGGCGACCGTCGGAATTTCGCTGAAGGCGTCGTCGTCTTCCGCGAGCGCCGCAGCCACATCGACGAGCTCGACGGCCAACTCCTCATTCGATTTCGGGACGGGGTCCGCTCGCGGGGTTGCCACGGATCCTTCGTGGTTCCCATTGGCGCCTTTCACCTTTGCCGACACGCTACCCCCTAGTCGAGCGCCGCTCACCTCGCGGCTGGGTGTCACGCGTTTGATTGGCACACAACATATCGAGTACTTCCGATGCGGTACAACAGATTGATACTAATATGACGTAAGTTTAAATACAACCGTTAATGCCAATAACTTTCGAGGTTTCGCGCTCATCGCATGCGGTATTCCGTTGTATAGGTAGACCCATGAAGCGAATCGTCACCTTTTTCGGACTCGCATTCGTCGTTAGCGCCGCTGGCTGCACCAGCCAAGAGCCGGCCAAGCCCACGCCGCCACCCGCCAAGCCCGCGCCGGCGGCCGAAGCCGCCAAGCCCGTCGATGCGGGTGCCGCCGACGCGCACCTTGGCATGATGGAGAAATACGCCATCTGGAAAGCCAAGAAGGAGGCCGACGAAAAGCTGGCCAAGGAGCTTGCCTCCGAGGAAGAGGCCCGTTTGCGCAAGTTCGACAAGAGCAAGATGGCCACCCACCTGGCCTTGCTCGCGTTCGAAAAGAAGACGCGCAAGGTACTCGACGACGCGGCCCAGAGCCTGAAGGGCAAGCCCGATGCGGCCGCGCAAATGGAAAAGATCGCGGACAAGCAGCGCAAGGCCATCGAGGCGCAAGCCAAGGTTCTGCGCAAGATGGATCCCACGGGCGGCAGCTCGAACATCGGCACGGATCACGACGTGACCCTCAATCTCCTCGCCAACGACTACCCGGCCGCGTTGGCCGCCGCTGCGGCGGGCGACGACAAGCCACTGGCCGAAGTGCGCAAAGAGCTCGACAAGCGCTTCAAGAAGATGGAGTCGTGGCTCGACGAGGTCAAGGCGTCCAAAGACGCCAAAGCGCCCAAGGCGGCCAAAAACGCCAAGAAGGGCAAGAAGTAGCTCCACCTCTATGAAGGAACCCTGGGAGGGTTCGTCCGAATTCCTGCGTCCAAGAAACTACGAGGGTCTTGAGACGGATTTTCACCGCAGAGAGCACAGAGGGCACAGAGGCCAGAGCGGAAAAGGTTCTGTCCGGATCTTGTATCCGAATTCCTTCTTCTTCCGTGCCCTCCGCATTCTCTGTGCTCTTTCCACTTGAAGTCGGCACCCGCGCCTGGCGGCACTCTGTTGTAGACTCTCGGCCTTCATTCCCGGAGGTCCGCACGTGGTTTCACCCAGGCAGCTCAAGCAACTGGCCGATCAGCACGGCGCGCCGCTCTTCGTCGTCGACCACGGCGAGATCCGGCGCAACTTCGCCATGTTTCGCAAGTACCTGCCGCGCGTGCAGGCCTACTACGCGGTCAAGGCCAACCCCGATCCGGCCATCGTCAACACGCTCTTTCGCGCGGGAGCCAGCTTCGACGTGGCGTCCATGCCGGAATTCAACATCGTGCACCAGAACATCGAGGACTGGCCGCCGAAAAAGCGGCAAGATTTCATCTGGGACAAAATCGTCTACGCCAACCCGGTGAAGGACAATCGCACCCTGGCCGAGCTCGACCCCTATAAGCCACTCGTCACCTACGACAACCTGGCCGAGGTGGGCAAGATCAAGAAGTTCGCCCCACACGCGGGGCTGGTTCTGCGTGTGAACGTGCCCAACACCGGCTCCATGGTCGAGCTGTCGTCGAAATTCGGGGCCTCGCCCGGCGAGGCGGTAGACCTGATGGAGGCCGCCTTCAAGGCCGGCCTGGTCGTCGAGGGGCTGTCCTTCCACGTGGGCAGTCAATGTACGAACTACCAGAACTACGTGCAGGCCCTTGGCATCGCCGACGGTATCTTCAAGGAGGCCTGGGAGCGCGGCCACAAGCAGGTGAAGATCCTCGACATCGGCGGCGGTTTTCCGGCGCCCTACGACCCCCACGTGCAGCCTTTCGCCGAGCTGGCCAAGACCCTGAACGCGGAGCTCGACCGGCTTTTCGGCCCCGACATCGAGATCATCGCCGAGCCGGGCCGTTTCATGGTGGCGACCGCGGCCACGCTGGTGGTCGAGATCATTGGCAAGGCCGTACGCAGCGGCAAGCAGTGCTACTACGTCAACGACGGCGTGTACGGAACCTTCTCCGGCGTGCTCTTCGATCACTGCCAGTACCACTTCAAGGCCTTCAAGAAGGGCCCCACCGAGATAGCCTCCGTCTTCGGTCCCACCTGCGACGCCCTGGACGTGGTTTCGGTGGCCGAGGATCTGCCCGTCGGACTGCAGCTCGGCGATCGGCTCTACAGCGAGAAGATCGGCGCGTACACCATCGCCAGCGGCACGAATTTCAACGGCATGCCCCTGCCCAAGGTCGTCGCGGTCGGTGCCTGACGAACCCAAGAGGTATCCAGAAATCGGGCTGGAAGTGAGGTCGATTCTTCCCGTGGTCGTTGCTGCTGGCTGCACACCTGGTTCCTCGTCCCTATTCCTCTCCGTGGGCAGCACTTCTCAGACACGCGCTAAGGAAGCCAGGAAGCCAGGAAGCCAGGAATGGAAATCGAGCGCGTCTTTGCCTCCCAACGCCGACGACGCTGCCGGCTTTGTTCTCTTCCCCCCTTCCTGGCTTCCTCAGACGTTTATTCCGGCTCCTCTCCGTCCCGGGCCGGCGGGACTCGCCGCTACCAGTCGTCACGCGTTCGACCCGCGCCCTGATCAGCAATTTCTGGACACATCTTCCCTGACAAAAAAGAAGATCGAAAAATTGCTACTTACACGTAGTCGAGTTACCTACATGGGATGAGCATCGAAATCCAACGCGCCACCATCCCCTGTGGTTCATGCGGTGCCATGGTCACCGAGCTTCGTCGCGGCCGCTGCTGGGGCTGCTATTCGAAGTGGGCCGACATGCGGCCTGTGCCACGCGGCGCATCATGCACCATTTGCGAAGAACGTCGTCGCGATAACCTGCGCCTCATCGAGGTCCACGGTCGCTCCTTGACCTTCTGTCACATCTGCGCCGCGCGCACCCTCAAGCTCGCCAAGGTCCCGAGCAGCATCGACGGACTACGCCAGTTGCTGCTGCGCGATCGTCGCGCTCAAGATCGGCGAGGAGACGGGCAAGAGCGCCGCATCTTCCCGCGCGAGCGCCGCGTGGGCGACCGCCGGGGGCCGCCGCGCGCCAGCGCCAGCGACAACACCAATCCCGGATTCACCATGCCGGAATTCGAGGATATCGAGATCGAGATCCAGGAATCCGACATCGAGATCGTCGAACAGACCTTGGTGCGCGAGCAGGCGAGGCGCTAGCTTCCGGGCAATTCGATCTTCCACTCCTTTCCCTCGCGTACGAGGGAAAGCGTCTGCCTGTCGCCAGCGGCCGAGTAGACCTCGACCTGGGCGTGGTCCCGGTCGCGCTGGACCGTGCGGATGCCCGCGGGCTCCCAGGCTGGCGGCGCCCAGCCCACTGAGAAGAAGTCCTCGGGTCGGGCGATGAGTCGGCCGCCCTGGTGGCGACTCGACGACAGCATGGACTCGATGCGGGCGCGTGTTTGCGGGCCAAGGCGTTGGTATACGGAGGCGCGATCCCCGCTGCGCGCCGCCACGATGAACAAGTGGACAGCGCCCTCGGGATTGTCGGCACGCTCTTGGCTCGAGCAGGCAACCAGGAGAAACGCCAGCAGGACGCTCCACGTGCGCATGGTCAAGGTCGATTGCCGGGCAGACGTTCGACGCCCAGGCGATCGCGAACCAGGGTCATGGTTTGCGAAGCGACCGCGCGCGCGCGCCGAGCTCCCTCGGCCAGGATGTCGTCGACGGCCTCAGGCTTGGCCAGAAGCTCGGCACGCCGGGCACGGATGCGATCGAGATCCGACTTGACCCCTTCGAACAGCCATTTCTTGCAGTCGATGCAGCCGATACCGGCCGTGGTGCAACCCTGGCGAACCTCGGCCTGGCGCTCCCCGGTGCTGAAGAATTTGTGCAACGTGAAGACGTTGCACTTGTCGGGATCGCCGACATCGGTGCGCCGCACGCGTGCCGGATCGGTGGCGGCGGTGCGCAGCTTGTTCCAAACCGAGTCGTCGTCCTCGCGCAGCGAGATGGTGTTGCCCAGGCTCTTCGACATCTTGGCCTGGCCGTCGAGGCCCAGGATCTTCGGCGTGGACGAGTAAAGTGCTTCGGGCTCGCGGAAGGTCTCGCCGAAGCGCGCGTTCCACTTGCGCACGATTTCGCGCGCCAGCTCCAGATGCTGGCGTTGGTCCTCGCCCACGGGAACCTTGGTCGCGTGGTAGACCAAGATGTCCGCAGCTTGCAACACGGGGTAGGTGAACAACCCCGCGTTGATGTTGTCGGGATTCTTCTCGGCCTTGTCCTTGAACTGGGTCATGCGACCGAGCTCGCCGTAGCTCGTGACCGAGGCCAGCACCCACGCCAGCTCGGTGTGCTCGCGCACGGCCGATTGCACGAACAGCGCGGATTTCTCGGGATCGATGCCGCACGCGATGAGATCGCACGCCATCTCGCGCACGCGACGGCCCAAGGCGTCCGGTTCGAAGGGCTGGGTGATGGCGTGGTAGTCGACAATGCAGAAGAAGCAGCGGTAGGACGACTGCAAGGCAACCCAGTTGCGGATGGCCCCGAGGTAGTTGCCGAGGTGGAGCTCACCCGAGGGCTGGATTCCGGAAAAGATGGTTTCGCGCGGCGCAGGTTCTTGAGCAGGCATGTCGTCTGGGTTGTAGTCGGCGCGACGGGGGCGGTCAAGGCCGCGCGCGCTGGCCTACTTCAGCGCTTGCGTGCGGCTTTGAGCAGCGAAGGTGGCTCGACCTCGAGGTCGGCGTGATGGCCCATCTTGCGCCGCTTGACGGCGAGGTAGCCGGCGTTGTGTTGGTTCTCGCCCACCCAGTGCGCGACGCGCGCCGCGACCACGACGCCCGCATCCTCCAGACCCTTGACCTTGAGGGGATTGTTGGTGAGCAGACGCACCGACTCGACCCCGAGATCGCGCAGGATGGCGCCAGCGATGTCGTAGTTACGCGCATCGGCCTCGAATCCCAGGGCCAGGTTCGCCTCGACCGTGTCTGCACCGCCATTTTGCAGGGCGTAGGCGCGAACCTTGTTGCCGAGCCCGATTCCGCGACCTTCCTGGCGCAGGTAGACCACCACGCCCGATCCCTCGGCCGCGATGCGCTCCATGGCGGTATGGAACTGTTCGCGGCAATCGCACTTGAGCGAGCCCATGACCTCCGAGGTCCAGCATTCCGAGTGCACCCGCGCGAGCACGTTGGCTTTCCCGCGAATGCGACCACGCACCACCGCCATGTGCTCGCGCGCGCACACGGAGTTTTGGCAGGTGGGATTCTCCTGGGGCTCGCGATACACGACGAGCCGGAACGGCCCGTGCACCGTTGGTAGATCTGCTTCGGAATAGCGCTCGAGGTTCATCGAGAATGCCGCTTCTGCGGCTAAACGTACGGGTCCGATCCCTGCTTGTCAACGCACACGGAAAACCGCCACGACTCAAGACGTGTCCAATTCATGGACAAGTCATCGGACCGGCTTGCTTGCTTTCTCGTCGGGTGTCATTCTGTAGTTTCCATGCCAGTTCGTCCGATTCTGCGTTTCCCCGACCCGCGCCTGCGTCAGATTTCGAAGCCGGTGACGGCCTTCGACGCGACCTTGCGCCAGTTGGTTGCAGACATGAAGGACACCATGTATCTGGCCGAGGGCGCCGGGCTGGCGGCCATCCAGATCGGCGAAGCGTTGCGCCTGTTCATCATCGATCCCGAGGTCACCGGAGGCAACGACGACGACCCGCCGCTGGTGCTGGCCAATCCCGAGCTGGTGTGGATTTCCGAGGAGGAGCAGACCGGAGACGAGGGCTGCCTGTCCTTCCCCGGCATCTTCGTTCCGGTCAAGCGCGGCCAGCGGGCGCGGGTGCGCGCCCAGGACGTGGATGGCAAGAGCTTCGAGGTCGAGGGCGAGGGGCTCTTCGCGCGCGCCCTGCAACACGAGAACGATCACCTGACCGGCCGGCTGCTGGTCGACATGGTGGGACCGGTCAAGCGTCAGATCATCAAGCGCAAGATGCGTAAGGAAAACGAGAAGGAAGACGAAGCCGAGGCAACCTAGCCCGCCTTCGCTTCGACCCGCCATGCCTACGCTGATCCTTTCCAGTATCACCTTCGAGGGCCGCCATGGAGCGACCGAAAGCGAGCGCAGGAGCCTGCGTACGTTCGAGGTGGACGTGGAGATCGACGCGTCGCTCGAACAGGCGAGCAAAAGCGACGATCTCCACGACACGATCGATTATCGAAGCGTGGCCGAGATCGTCGTCGAGCTCGGCACCCTGGAAACGCACCACCTGCTGGAATCTCTTGGGCGTCGCATGCTTGACGCCTTGGCCATGAAGTTTCCGGCGGCCTCCTTCCGCCTCGAGCTGCGCAAGCTCAACCCGCCCGCCTGTCCCGGCCACCCCGCCTACGCGGCCGTGCGCATGCAGCGCGACGGCGGCTGAGAAGAACAACACAGAGGACCCAGAGGACGCAAAGGGAGAAGTAGTTCGGATCCAGGATCCGAGAGCCCCTTCCCTTCCGGGCTCCGTTTCTCTGTGTCCTCCGTGTCGTTCCCGCTCTTATTCGCCGTCGCTGCGGCCGACCTTGCCGCGCAGGTTCTTCACGGTCGAGCGGGCGTGCTTGTCGGCGAGCATGCGGTTCTTCGCGCGCCGCGAACGGCGGCGTTTTTGCCGTCGGATGCGTTCGATCTCCTGCACCCGCTGGCTCTCCGCGCCCAGCTTCGCCTCTTCGAGCTTGTCCGCGAGCAACTTGCGCGCGATGTAGCGGTTGAGGCCTTGCGAGCGCTCCTGCTGGCACTTGATGCGCAAGCCGCTCGGGGCGTGGAAGAGCACGACGCAGGTAGCGACCTTGTTCACGTTTTGGCCGCCCTTGCCTTGTGAGGTCACGAAAGACTCCTGCAAGTCTTTCTCGCGAATGCCAAGCCCAAGCATGCGGCTGCGCAGCGCCGCGAGCTTCTCCGACGAAACGGGAAAGACCAGGCCGCCGCTCACGGCAGACCTCCGCCCTCGCCCGCCCCTCCCGCGGGCTCGTCGTCGCCCTCGCCGTCGTCGCTGGCGTTGATGTCGTCCCAGAAGCGATCCCAGGCCTCGCTCGTCGAGGTCAACGCGATGGCCATGGCCGGCGAGGTGCTTCCCTCGGTGCTTCCCTCCAGATCGGAGAAGCAGCGGACCACCACCCCGACGGCGAACACCGCCTCGCCCTGCGCGCCCAGCACGCGAATGCGCAACAGCGTTCCCACCCTGCGCGTCTCGCTGCTGAGCACGAACAGTCCGCCGCGACTGACGTCCACGCTGCGACCGAGAAAGCTTCCCTGCGTGTCGGACAGATTCACGCGAACATGGATCGGGTTGCGACGTGAGGATCGTCGCTCACGGGCCGAGCTCGGAACCGGTTCCTTGGGGCTCATCCTGGTGACCTCACCACGCCCGGTCTTCCGCTAGCCGGCGGCCGGTTCGCCGTCGCTCGCCTTGTGCGGCGATGCCTTGCCGTCCATGTACTCTTCCAGGAACTTCTTGGCCGGCGCCTCCCACGCATCGCCATAGGTTTGCGCGTAGCCGAAGGCTTCTTCGCGGCTGCCCGGCGTCGCGGCGCTAAGGTTGGCGGCGTGCTTGGGGATGCGGCCGAGCAGAACCTTGCCGAGGCTGCTGTTGGCGGCCAGGGCCTTGCCCAAAGCCTCTTCGGCAGCCTGGGCGTTGCCGGCCAGGAAATACGCCAGCGCCAGGCTCATCAAGGCCCGACCGGCGCCGGCCTCGGACTTGGTCGCGATCTCGAGCACCGTGGCCGCCTCGGCGGCGCGGTCCAGCTTGATGAGCGCGATACCGGCGATGAGGCGTGCCTCGGTGCCGACGGGTCCCTCGTCCACCGCATAGACCCGCTCGAGCTCTACGAGGGCCTCGTCGTATTTCTTCTCGTCGAATTCAAGGCAGCCGAGCGCGTGGCACGAGCGAACGAAGGACTGGGCTTCCTTGCGCGTGAACGCGTCCTTGGCGCCCGACGCGCGCAATTCGGCCGCAACGGCCTCGGACACGCGCTGGACCTCGCGAAACTCCTTGCGCGCACCTTCGTTGTCGCCGGTCTGCAGGCGGGCCAGCCCGATCCCGGCCAGGGCGTCGGCCCAAGCCGGCCGCAACGCAAGGGCCGCGCGGAACTGCTTCTCGGCAGCACCTGGCCGACGCTGCTCGAAAAGTCGCCAGCCCGAGGCGAGCATCTGGTCGGGATCGGGCGCTTGCGGCGGGGCCACCGTGGCGCCTTCGTCCTCGACGAGGTGGCATTTCTTGTATTTCTTGCCCGAACCGCAAGGACAGGGATCGTTCCTTCCCGTGCTGGCCAGGCGCGCGCGCGCCTGGTCGGCCTTGTCTTCGCTCGCAGCTGTCTCTTTCGCTTGCTTTCCAGTCACGCGCCCAGTGTATCCACTCTGGCCACCACAGTCGACGGCGAAGACGCGGCGAAGATGCGCCCCTACCGGCCGCCCGGGCTCAGCTTGGCAACCTCGGCCTGCAAGCGCGAAAGCACGCCCTTGTCGATGTCGGCCAGGCGAATGCCGATGCGGTGCCCGTCCTTGGCCACTACCTTGCCCTTGCCGTGAAAGAGCGAAACTCCGTCGTTGTCGAGGATGGCCACGTCGAAGGCCGCGCCCAGCGAAGCCTCTTCCTCGATGGGTATCACGAACCCGCCCAAGCGAATATTGATGAGCGGGTTGTTGGTGAAGTAGCCGACCGTGAGCGGGGTCAGGCGGACGTGCATATCCTTACCGACGACCGAGAGTCCCGGCTGAAGCCGCGTGGCGCCGTGGAGCGGGTGCGACGCGCGCATGGGCGAAGGGGTAACCGGCTTGCCCTCGGCGGGCCGAGTGTCGCTGACGAAGTCGAGCGGGACCTTCGGCGTCCGACCTTCCTTCTCGTTGGTGGCCACGATTCCTTCCAGGCACTTGCGGCTGTCGTTGTCGAGCTCGCGGAATCTCACGCCCATGCCGGGAAACGGACTGCGGGTGACCCTCACCACGTCGCCCTTGCCCTTGAGCAACGAGAGCCCGTCCTCGAGCGCGAGCTCGAACTCGACCATGGAGCCCACGGAGCCGGGGTTGTCGCAGGCGAGGAACATCCCGGTGCGACTGATGTTCAGCGATTGGCTGTCATGAAAGTCGAGGATACTGCTGTAGCGAACCTTCACCTGCGCGACGACAGGCACACGTCGATCGCGAGGGATCTCTCCGGTGGACAGGGGACCGGAGTCGGAGATCGAGTAAGGTCTGGATGGCCGGCCACTCGCCAGAGCCCCCGGAATCGAACCGGATTCTTTGCTGCCCTTTGCTTCCGCCATGGATCCGAATGGGTGCGTCTAGGGCACGAAGTCGGGAGGATTGCTCGCGCCCGTGCCGAAAAAGAACTGCTCGGCTTGTTCGAAGAGAAGCTTCTGGCCGGCCTCTGTGCCGAGGTCCAAGCGGAACTCGTTGACGATGCGCTTGGAGAACTCAATCCACTGCATCCACGCCTGTTGCGAGACGTTGTCGTAAATCCGTTGCCCGAGCTCGTTCTTGAAGGGCTTGTAGCTCATCCCGGGCAGCTCCTGCCCCAACTTGGCGCACTTGACTAGGCGAGGCATCGGCCCTCCTTGATGGCGATCATCGGGAGGATCTTAGCAGGTCTTTCGCCCACCACGTCTCTATCTGGTAGCCGCGCCGCGTGCGGCGGGCATCCCGTCGGTCGCGCGCTCTTTAGCGCCGCCAGGACAAAGGAACGGTCCCGAGCACCCAGTCGACAAGCTACCGTTGCTCCCTTCCAGGCCTGGCGGGGTTCGCAAGTGTTCCGTCGCCCGGGACCGCCCTCCTTTTCCCACAACCGGAGCCGAATCGCCAGTGCCAATGAGCCAACTAAGATGGGAACCCTGGAAGGGTTCCCAAACCCTCCCGCGGTCGAGTAGCCAGGGGAGGTTACCCTCCCCCAGCTCTCACAGAACCGGACTTGTGGGCCTCACATCCGGCTCTTCGGGACGCTGGCGTTCGGGAGCGACCCGTAGTCCAGCGCCGGCATTGCTGCCCGCAGCTATCCTGGCTCCAGGGCCGGGTCCATGAAGTCCAAGGCGTGATGGTCCTTCCACCGCTCGGCCAGGCTGACAAGCCCGCGTTCGGCAAAATATGCGTTGCGCAGTCCTCGTTCAACTACCGATGTGTGGCTCAGCGCCCACCAGGAGCGATGCCCCTTGTAGACCCCTTGCCACGCGGTTTTCGGTCTCACCCCCAGGCTGATGAGGTGTCGTGCGATGAAGCGTCTGCGTTTCCAGTGCCGTAGCACTATCGCTCGCAGCCGCCGCCTGATGTGTGCGTCGAGTGCCTGCAGCGTCCGCTCTTCCGCGGCCGTGCAGATACAGAAGAAGCCGATCCATCCGAGCAAATACGCGTTGACCTGTTTGATGCAGCCCTTGAGGGACTGCCCAAGGTTTCGCGGCGTCAGCTCTCGGACCTTCTCGTCAATGCGGCTTTTGCTCCGCGCCGACAGCAGCACCTCCGCTTCCCCCGTCAGCGGCTCGCGCCGCAGCCGGAATCCCAGAAAGTGCCGCTCTTCCGGTCGGGCCACCGCGCTCTTGGCCAAGTTCACCTTCAACCGCATCCGGCCTTCGATGAACTTGACCACGCTGGCCATCACACGCTGACCCGAGCGCTCGCTTCCGACGTAGATGTTGCAGTCGTCCGCATAGCGCACGAAGCGGTGACCGCGTTGGGCAAGCTCGCGGTCGAGCTCGTCCAGCACGATATTGCTCAGTAACGGCGAAAGCGGACCACCTTGTGGCACTCCTTCTTCCGTCGCCACCACCACTCCGTCGGGCATCACCACCTTGGCTTTCAGCATCTGCCAGATCGAGCTCGATGAGCCGCCGGTCCTTAACCCTCTGTTCTAGCCGCGCCACCAGCCGTTGCCAGTGGACCCAGTCAAAGAACTTTTCCAGGTCGAGGTCGACCACCCATTCGTACCCTTCCTCCAGATACTGCTTGGCCTCGGCGATGGCCGTGTGACAGGCTGCGCCCAGGTCGGAAACCGTGGCTCGACGGGTGAAACGTCGGCTCATAATGCGGACCGAGCACTTGGTGCACGGCCTGCTGAACCACGCGGTCCACCACGTTCGGTATGCCAAGGCCCCGCCGCCCGCCACCGCTCTTCGGTATCCATACCCGCCGGATGTCTCCGACTCGGTATGTCCCGTCGAGCAGCGACCGCGACAGCGCCGGTATCAGCGTCCCCAACCCCTTCGCCACTTCCCCCACGCTTTGCCGGTCCGGTCCAGGTGCGCCTTTGTTGGCCTTCACTTGCTCGAACGCTCTTTTCAGGTTTCCTTCGCTCGCTACCTCCTCCATCGTCATGGGCGGCAAGGTCCTCTCTTCCTCGTTCCCCGACTTCGGCACCTCGCTCCGCGCAGGCACGGGTTGGCCCGGATCCGCTTGGGCGGTGGACCCTTTCGGGTTGTCGGCTGTCTCGGGAAACAGTCCGAGCTGCCTTGCCTCTTTGCTGGCCGTGGTCGCCTTCCCTCCCCGCCTTCTGGCGGTTGGAACCGGCTTTCGCCGGCCTTCCGGTATTACGCGACCATCCGACTCCTCTTGTCCCTTCTTCATCTCGTCCTTTCGTTCTCGATGAATTCCGCTTGCGATTCCTCGCCGCGGAGGCCAAGAGGTCTCTCCGGGTAAGAACGCAGAACTTCGCACCGACTCCGTCGCCACTACGCGGGCCGCCCGACGAATATTGGGCTTTGCCGCCGAAGGCCAGCTTGCCCAGCGGTACCCACGCCTTACGGCGCTTCACTTTCGTTCGGTTCGGCGCTGCACCATAGACTTCCACCAGACACCTCCTCGCGGGAGACGGGCCTTGCGGCCCGTCTGGCCTGGTGCTCCAGACCGGCGCCCTTGTCTCGTAGGTGGGAGGTTCCCTCCGTCAGGGTCCCCAGAGGACTTGGCTATTTCATGGCTTCACCTCTTGTTCTGCGTCCATGCCGGACGCACCTCTGGCTACGACGGGCAAAGCCCGTCTCCGCCTACGCAATCATCGATCATGGGAACCCTGGAAGGGTTCCCTGCGCACTCGGCACCCGCCAGCCCGCCCTGCCTCCCCCGCGCTTCGCGCGGCCTCGCCAAACCCTCGGCCCCTACCCGACACCCACCACCCCGCTCGCTGCGCTCGGCCCCGCGCTCTGGCTACGGCCGGCAAAGCCGGCCTCCGCCTACGCGCTCTATCCGGTGATGCCTTGTCGGCGCAGATAGTCCACGTAGTACTCGGAGGGTTGACGCTCGCTGAGCTCGCCGCGCTCGATGGCATCCTCGCACAGCTTGCGCAGCTCACCCACCCGGCGGGACGGCGCAAGGTTGAAGGCCTGCATGATGGCGTTGCCCACACCCGGTGGCAGGGGCGGCACGCGCGCGTCGAGCTCGCGTACGGCGAAGATCCTTTGCACGAGAGCCTCGATGTTGCGAGCGGCCTCTTGCCGACGGCCGGGACGGGCCGAGGTAACATCGGCGCGAGAGAGGCCGACCAAATCCTCGAGGAGGTCTCCCATCTCGTGGTCGAATCGACGCACCGCAGCGTCGGTCCATTCGGGCTCGTAGGCGTTGGCGCGCAGGTGATGCAGGATGAGCGCCTGAATCTTCTGCCGATCGGCGCGCTCGAAACCGAGGCGGCGGGCGATGGGGCCGAACATGCGTGCCCCGAGCTCGGCGTGACGGTGGAAGGTCACGCGACCGTCGAGCAGGAACTCGCGTGTGGAAACCTTGCCGATGTCGTGGAGCAAGGCAGCCCAGCGCACCAGCGGTCGCTCGGGCGCCTGCATCACGACCTGTTTGGTGTGCTCCCAGACATCCTTGTGTCTGCGCCCGGCCTCCTGCGAGAAGTCGACCGTGGCTTCGAGCTCGGGTAAAAGCGCGGCCAGCACCCCGGCATCGTGGAGCCATTGCAGCGCTTGCGCCACGAACGGCCCCATGATGACGAGCTCGATTGCCTGGCGCTGGCGAGCCGGCGGCAAGGCTGCCAAATCCTTAGCAGCGAGTCGTGCGGCCTGGGTCACCTCGGGCGCCACGTCCGCGCCAGAGCTCGACAAGTGGACCGCCACATCCAGAATCGCCTCCGCGCCGGCGCCGAACGGCACTGCGTCCTCACGCATGGATCAAAACCCGATCTCGCAAAACCTGAGCCTGAATGAACCTACGTTCGCTTGAACCTACGCCAGCCGTAATACCCTACGCTTGGGGGATCTTCTTCTTGTCTTGGTCCCACTTCTTCCGTAAGTGGTCGAGGGTCGGTTGGGCCTGCTTGAGACGACCGGCCAGGCTTTTTTCCGAAATGGGGTAGTTGGTGCCGAACTTGAGGCCTTCGTCGTAAAGGAATGTCCCGACCTCTTGGTCGTCGACGAACTGCGAGATCTTCTTGCGTGCATACGCTGCCTTGCGCAGCGTGGCCCAGCGGCCGTCGAACCAAGCCATCAAGGGTTGGCCGCATGCGCGCTCGAATACTGCCAACTCGCTGGAAAAGCGGCCGAACTCTTCCTCGAAGCGCTCCTTGAACAGGGGCGCGCTTTCGCCCCCGCTTGCCAGCACGTGTTTCGCCGCGAGGCGGAGCACGATGGCATCCTCGCCGTAACGCAGATAGGGCTCGACGTTCCCTTCACGCGGCGTGATGATGTACACCGCTGCGGCGGCCGCGATTTCGCGAGCGTCGTGCTCGAGGTCCGGATCCGACACCGCCTCGAGAAGAACCTTGAGATCGAAGGGCAGCGAAACCAAGGTCCGCGCAAGTGTTTCCAGGAAACTGCGCTCTTGGTCCTTGTCCATGGTCGTGTTGGGGCGAGAAAATGGTTGGCAAGTGGCTGGCGACTGACTGCCGCCGCCGGATGTCGCACATACTACCCAATTCTCAAAGGAAAGACACTGCCTAGCGGCCTGGCTCCTTCATTCTCGCGAGGCACGGTGCGCCGCGGGTGTTGAACCCATGGAACCCCCCGAAGGCCTTGGAAGCAATTGATTCGCCGGCCAACAGTCCTTAAACTCAAGGGCCGGGCGGCAATCGGCTCACGCTACCCGAGAGGCAAACTAGGTGTCAGATAACTTTCGTCGAACAGATCCCCGCTATGCGCGTCGCTTGGACGTCGAGGTCATCGCTGGCGACCAAATACGCGCGGCTACCACGGTCAATATTTCTCTGGGTGGTCTCTTCGTGGAGACCAGCGAGATTTTTCCGCTGCAAACTCGGCTGCAAGTTCGCTTCCAGATCCCGACCCAGCCCGAGCCGATCATGGTCAGCGGCGAGGTACGCTGGGTCGAACCTGGCGGCGCTGGCCAGCCCAGCGGCATGGGCATTCGTTTTCAAGGTTTACGCGCCCGCGAAGTCTGGGCACTGAATCGCTTCTTTCAAGGCTAGTCGCGAACCCTCCCCTATCGCCGGAGCGATTCGGGCAAGAGCGGCGAAGGGGATCCCGTGTACGTGATCCACAACTGGTGGGCTGCGCGGGTCATGGCCACGTGCAAAAGCCTGCGCGCATGCTCGCTGTCCGGATACGACTCCTCATTCGCATCGAGCAGAATCACGATGTCGAATTCGAGCCCCTTGGTCTGTTTGACGTCGGTCACGTCGATACCGGGCCGGAAACAAAAGTCCTGATCGGCCACGAGCCGCAACCCGGGTACCTCCGCCGCCGAGAGCGCCTCGAAGTACAAACTCGCCTGCTCGGCATGGCGAGCGATCAGGGCCACCGACGCCAAGGGCTCTCGGTGCATGAGATCGCGCAGGACACGCACGAGGAGCTCGCATGCCTCGCCCGAAGAGCCGAAACGAAAGCTCTCGACCTCGGCGCCCTGACGCGGAACTTGCGGCCGCTCGTCGCCCAGGAGCGGGCCGAGCACATGCAGGGCGCAGTCGACGATCTGCCGGGTGGAGCGATAGCTGATGCGCAGGGGCTCCACGCAGGCGTGCGGTAGGCCCAGACGTTCGAGCATCTCGGTCCAGCTCACGAAACCATGTTCGGGTGCGATGCCCTGGTTGGTGTCGCCGGCCAGGGTGATCGATCGGCGCGCCGTCGTGCAGTCGAGCAGCACCGCCAGCTCCACGGGAGCGAAGTCTTGCACCTCGTCAATCATCAGGTGGCGATAGTCGAGCGGGCCTTGGGAGCCCTGCAAGGGTCCGCGCTGAAGCTGGTGGATGCGCAGAAGCAGGGCCTCGTCCTCGGCATCGAGGGCGTAGGACTCGCCGTCATCCTGGGCGCCTGGCGCCCCGGTTCGCAAGCGTTCGCGATCCACGCACCAGCGGTGAAGGCTTTCGATCTGGCCGTCGGAAAGCAGCCCTGGGGCGTGTTTGGCGAATCCACGCGCAAGCGCCTGGCGATCGGTGAGCAACGAGGCCCATTCTCCGATCACGTCGCGCGTGCGCTCGCGCAGTCGCGCGCCGCTGGCTTCGATACGCGTGCGCAAAAGAGGCGGCAGCGCGGCCTGCTTCACCCAGCGAGCCAGCTCGGTGACCCGGGCGTCCACCGGCCCGCGACTCCGATCCCAGATCGCGAGCAGGGCAAGGGCCTCGGGCCCGCCGTCGAGCTGCGATTCCAACGTGTGCCGGCACCAGCGCGCCATCTCTTCCTGACGGTCGGCCAAGATGGCCAGCATCGCCCCGTGCGATTTCGCGCGCATCACGAGCGGCGGCGTGTCCTCTGTGATGTCGCAGGATAGACCCGCCAGCGAAGAACGCCGCACCTCCTCGGCCCAGTGGGCGAAGGTCCGAACCTTCACGCCCGGCACCTGCAGCTCGGGCAAGACCCGCGAGACATAGGTCGCAAGCGCGCGCTGGTAGACGATGACCAGCATGCTTTCCGCCCGAAAATATCCGGGCTCGGTGAAATTCAGGTAGGCGATGCGGTGCAGACCGATGGTGGTCTTGCCACTGCCCGCCGAGCCCTGTACCACGATGACGCCCGAGCTTGGCCGAGAGATCAGCTCGAACTGCCGAGGGTCGATGAGCGCGGCGATGGCGGGCAGAAAGCGATCCGCCCGGCGCTGCCCGTGGCTTTCGAAACCAAGACGCGATCGCTGTTCGGCCCGCGGCCCGGGCACCGACGAGCCGGCCCACGCCGCAACCCCAAGCCGGACCTTGTCGAGATCCAGGCTGCGCCAAGTGGTGTCCGGGGGCTCGCGGGAAAAGATCCCGCGTGCGGAAGCAACGCGCCGGAGCTCCGCGTCCACGATGGTCACCGTTCGTCTCGCGAGCACCTCGCCCGCCACTTCACGTTCACCCAGCCTCTCCTCGAAGGAGTCACCCTCGTCGTAGCGATAGTACAGACGGGAAACGGGCGCGTTTCGCCAGTCGACGATCTGCACGCCACCGCCAGGCTCTACGTATCCGCGCTGACCGATGAGGACGTCCCGGCGGCGTCCGTCCTGCAGCAGACGGAGGTGTCCGAAATAGGGTGACCGCCGGTCCACGGGAACGCTTTCGCCGCGGCCGCGCTGGCGCGACAGCGCCTCGATTCGATGCATCTGCTCCAGCAACGGCCCCTGATCCTCGGGTTTGGCCTCGGCCAGGGCATCGCGCAGCTCGATGAGCGATGCCGTGTCGTCGACGGGCGTACGCGAGCGCTGCTGTGGCGAATCGATTTTGGCCAGCACCACGCGAAGAAGGGCTTCCTCTTCGGCGACAATCGCCGGGGGGCTGGTATCGGCCATTGCAGCGGTCTGGGCGGCGCTGCGTTCGTGGACTTCGTTCTTCACGACAAAGTCGTCTAGTGTAATGGGAGTTTGCAGGCTTGCCAACCTGGCTCTGCGATCTCCGCCGGCTCTGCGCCGCTCTCTTCGATCACGCCGCGCACGCCGCGGGCATGCGAATGGTGAAGGTCGTGCCTTTGCCCAGCTGGCTGAGCACGTCTATCGTGCCCCCGTGATCCTCCACGATGCGCGCCGTGGTCGCGAGGCCAAGGCCCGTCCCGCCGACCTTCTTGGAAAAGAACGGTTCGAAGATGTGATCGAGGTCTTGCCGGGCGATGCCTATGCCTGTGTCGCGCACCATGAGAATGGCCTCGGCGCGAATCGCATTCTTCTTGGCCGTGGACAGATAGATCGTCCCACCGTCGGGCATCGCGTCCACGGCGTTGCGCAGGAGATTCCATAGCACCTGCTGCATTTGCCCCGAGGCGGCTTCGACCCACACGCCGAGTTGGGCGTGAAGTTGCAGGTGCACCTCTTTCGTGCGCCGCTCCTGCTCGAAGATCTTGGCGATCTCGGCGATCATCTCCCCGAGGTCGAGACGCTGCCGGTCCTCCGTCCGCGGGCGTGCGTAGTCGAGCAGGTTGCTGATGAGCGCGTTGACCCGGTCGACCTCGCGCACGGCAATGTCGACCAGGTTGCAGGTCTCGGCGTCCGCCCCGGAAAGCCGTTTGAGCACCTCGACCGATCCGGAAATGCTGGCCAAAGGATTGCGAATCTCGTGGGCGATATTGGCCGCCAAGCGACCGATGCCGGCCAGACGCTCGGCGCGCGCGACCGCCTGCTCCATTTGGCGCAGATCGGTCAGGTCCTGGAAGTGGATGACCCGTCCGGTGACATGGCCCGAGTGGTCGGACAGGGGCGTCGCGGAAAGACCCAGGCGGCGCTCGACCCCGTCGGCTCGGATGGCATCCACCTCGTCACGCAGAACGCGTCCGAGCGCGCCGGCCTTGGCCAGCACCACGTCGAGTGAAGGAATGTGGGTAGCCAGTTTCTGACCGAGCGGCGGGCTGTTGGTGATTCCCAAGATGTCGCGAGCAGCATCGTTCATGGTGGTGATGGTGCCGTCGAGCGTGGTGGTGACGAGGCCCGACGACAGACAGCGAATGGTGTCCTGGTGCAACGACGCAAGATCGCCGACCAACTGCTGGTGCCTGGCGAGCCGCTCGCCTGCCTTGCGTCGCTGCCGCGCCAGACTGACACCGAGAGAGCCAACCGAGATGAGCCCGGCCAGAAAGATCACGATGCGAAAGACCAGGTCTTCTCGCGTGAGATCCCAGGGAAAGACCGTCTGGCCGGTGATCGGGGGAAGGATCTTCAGATAGCCGAGCAGCGAGATGCTGACGAAGAGCAGGGCGCTGGCCAGGGAGACGCTGGCCGCGCCGACCCCTTTGGGCAACGCAGACACCGCGACGACGTCAATGAGGTAGAGAAAGGTGTACCCGCTTTGCGCGCCGCCGGTGGCGTGAACGAGCAGGGTGACCAGGATCAGATCGACCCCGATCTGGATGTCGGCGAAATGGATCGGATCCTGAATGCGCTTGAGACTGATGGCGTAGGCGAGACTGGCGAGGTAGGTGGTGGCCAAGAGGCCAAAGACGAAGCGTCCGAACGGGCTGGAAAGCGTTTCCGGCGATCCCAGGGTCCACGCCAGGATCACCACAGACAGCATGAGCACCGTGGCGAGCGCGGTGCGCACGAGCATGAGATAGGTGACGATTCTCAGGCCTTCGGCACGCGACTTGTCGAGTGGGGGCACCGCGGAGGCGCTGCTTACGAGAGCGAGCGGAGCGACCTGGGCCGAGGGAAGCCCCCCAAGATCCGCGGTCGGCCGGGCGGGTCCGTGCGCAGAGCCTCGCGTGGCGTCATCCATCGTGTCGACTTGCCTCTGGCCGCACTTCTACCGACGGCGAGCTAGCTCTTGATGTTGCCGGCCATCTCGAAAATCGGCAGGTACATGGCGATGACCAGACCGCCCACAACGGTGCCCAGGAATACCATCATGAGCGGTTCGATCATGCTGGTCATGGACGCCACTGCGACATCGACCTCTTCTTCGTAAAAATCGGCGATCTTGGTCAGCATTGCGTCGAGTGCGCCGGTCTGCTCGCCGACGCTGATCATCTGAACCACCATGGGCGGCATGAGGCCGGTTTCCATGAGCGGCGTGGACATGTCCTTGCCTTCCGAGATGCGCGCGCGCACGAACATGATGCCGTCCTGGACCACGACGTTCCCGGCCGTCTTGCCCACGATCTCCATGGCGTCGAGAATGGGAACGCCAGACGAAAGCAGCGTGCCCATCGTGCGCGTGAAACGCGCGACCACGGTCTTGCGCAAAACACTCCCCAAGACGGGGAGTTTCAGGAGCATCCCGTCCCAGGCCAGCCTACCTTTGCGCGTTCTCAGGATCGCGGTCCAAGACGCGTAGAGAGCGATCAGCCCGGCAATGATGTAGGGCAGGTAGTTCCGCATGGCGTAGGAGAGATCGATGACGAATTGGGTCGGCTTGGGCAGTTTGCCGCCGCCGAAATCCTTGAACATCTTCTCGAATACCGGGATGACCTTGGTGAGCAGAACGACGACGACGATGCCGGCGATGAAAAGGACGATGAGTGGATAACTCATGGCACCCTTTACGCGGCGGCGTAGTTTCTGAGCCTTTTCCATGTACTGGGAAAGGCGTTGCAGAATCGTATCCAAGATGCCGCCCGCCTCGCCCGCCGCGACCAGGTTTACGAAGAGGTTGTCGAAGATCTTGGGGAAGCGGCGCATGGCATCGGACAGGGTGAGGCCCCCCTCCACGCTGGTGCGAATCTGACTCAGAATCTTGCCGAAACGTTTGTTCTCCGCCTGCGACGCCAGGATCTCCAGGCACTGCACGATGGGCAAGCCCGCGTCGATCATGGTGGCGAAGAGGCGGGTGAAGATCACGATATCTTTGGTGGTGACGCCGGTGCCGATGGTGGGCAGGGTGAGCTGGATGGGCTGCTTCTTCACCGTCACCGGCGAGAGCTGCTGCATCTTGAGCTTGTTGTGGACGGCCTCGGCGGTTTCGGCCTCCATGACGCCCTTCTTGACGTCACCCGTCCGCGTGCGCGCCTCCCAAATGAAGGCTTTCATTTGCGTTGCCATGGCTCCTTATCCTCTCATCCTCTTCCCATGGGCGGCCTGCCGGCGGGCCTGCCGGGCGATGCACCGCCAGATGAAATGATCTGCTCCAGCTCATCGGGCTCCGAGCTGTGGCTCATCGCCTCCTCCAGCGAGACCAACCGACGCAAATACAGACTGGCCAGACTTTGGTTCATGGTCTGCATCCCGGACTTCCCCTGTCCGATTTGCATGATGGAATAGATTTGGTGGATCTTGTCCTCGCGGATCAGGTTGCGAATGGCGGCGTTGGGGATCATGACCTCCAACGCGGGGACGCGGCCTTGGCCGGAGGCGCGGGGCAAGAGCGCCTGGCTGATGATCCCTTCGAGAACGAACGAGAGCTGTGCGCGGATCTGCGACTGCTGGCCCGGCGGAAACACGTCGATGATGCGGTTGATGGTTTGCACCGCCGAATTGGTGTGCAGGGTGGCGAAGCACAGGTGTCCGGTCTCCGCCGTGACCAGCGCCGCCTCGATGGTTTCGAGGTCGCGCATCTCGCCGATGAGCACGACGTCCGGATCCTGGCGCAGGATGTACTTGAGCGCCTTCTTGAACGTATCGGTGTCGGCGCCGATCTCGCGCTGGTTGATCAGGCACTTCTTGTGCGGGTGCAGGTACTCGATGGGATCTTCGATGGTGATGATGTGCTCGTGCCGCTCGGAGTTGATCTTGTCGATCATGGCCGCGAGCGAAGTGGTCTTGCCCGAGCCCGTGGGGCCGGTCACCAGAACCATTCCGCGCGGCTTGTTGCACAGCTCTTCGATGACAGGAGGCAAGCCCAGATCGCCGAAGCTTTTCACCTGGAACGGGACCGTTCGAAAGGCGCCGCCCACCGCGCCCCGCTGCATGAAGAGGTTGGCACGAAAGCGCGCGACCCCGCGCACGCCAAAGGAAAAATCGAGCTCTTTGTCTTCTTCGAAGCGCAGCTTCTGGGTGTCGGTCAAGACCGAGTAGCACAGTTGCTTGGTGTCCACCGGCGAGAGCTGATTCACCCGCAGCGGCACGAGAACGCCGTCGATACGCAGCTGCGGCGGCGAGCCGGTGGTGATGTGCAAGTCCGAGGCCCCTTGCTCGACCATCGCCTTCAGCAGCTGTTGTAGGTTGACGTTGAGCCCACTCGCAGGTGCCGGCGTCGTGTCCAAAAACTCTCCTCCTCTAGTCGGCGGCCGTGATGCGCGCCACCTCTTCGACCGAGGTGACGCCCTGGCAGATCTTGCGAATGCCCGACATGCGCAAAGAGCGCATCCCGCGTCGAACGGCCTCGGCCTTGATTTCCACGGCAGCCGCTCCCTGCAACACCAGTTCCTTGAGCGGATCGGTAAAGGGCATGACCTCGTAGAGCGCGACGCGGCCCTTGTAGCCGGTCATGCCGCAGGTTTGGCAACCGGCGCCGTGCATGCAGGCGGCCGTGTCGATCTCGGCGTCGGAGGCGCCCAGCAGCTTGAGCTCGTCCTTGGGCGTGGGGATGGGTTGTTTGCAATTCGCGCACAGTTTGCGCACGAGACGCTGCGCCTGCACCAGCTGCACGGCCGCGGTGACCAAGAAAGGCTCCACGCCCATGTTGAGCAAGCGCGTGATGGTCGAGGGCGCGTCGTTGGTGTGAAGTGTGGAGAGCACGAGGTGGCCGGTGAGCGCGGCCTTGATGCCGATCTCGGCGGTTTCGAAATCGCGGATCTCGCCGATCATGATGATGTCGGGGTCCTGGCGCAAAAACGAGCGCAGCGCGGCCGCGAAATTGAGCCCGATGTCCTCGTGCATCTGCACCTGGTTGATGCCGGAGAGGTTGAACTCGACGGGATCCTCCGCAGTGCAGATGTTGTCGCTGATCTGGTTCAGCTCGGACAGCGCCGAGTAGAGCGTGGTGGTCTTGCCCGAGCCCGTTGGTCCGGTGACCAGCACCATGCCGAAGGGCGCTTCGATGGCCTTCTTGAAATCGCCGAGCTGGTCCTCTTCGAAGCCAAGCTTGGTCATGTCGAGCTGCAGGTTGCCCTTGTCGAGTAGACGGAGGACGATCTTCTCGCCGAACAGGGTGGGCAGAACCGAAACGCGGAAATCCATTTCCTTGTTGGCCCCAACCTTGAGCTTGATGCGTCCGTCCTGGGGCAACCGGCGCTCGGCGATGTCGAGGTGGGACATGATCTTGAGACGGCTCGAGAGGGCGGCCTTCAGTTTCGGCGGTGGCGACATCTCCTCGTGCAGCACGCCGTCGACACGGAAACGCACTCGGTAGCTCTTCTCGTAGGGCTCGACGTGGATATCGGAGGCGCCCTTCTGGATGGCGGAGAGCAGGATGTGGTTGCACAGCTTGACCACCGGGGCATCGTCGGCGGCCTTCTCCAGGTCCAGCGAGTTGACGTCCTCCTCGGAGGAGGCGCCCACCTCGACCTGCTCCTGGATCTCGTTCATCACCTGGTTGATGTCGAGCTCGTTCTGGCCGCGTTCGTAGTACTTCTCGATGGCCTCGGAGATGCTGACCTCGGACGCAACCACGACCTCGATGTTGTAGCCGGTGACGAACTTGAGATCGTCGATGGCGAGGATGTTGGAAGGATCGGCGATGGCGATGATCAGCGACGAGCCGGCGCGGTTCACCGGGATGACACGGTGCCGTTCGACGACTTCCTTGGGCAAGAGCGTGATGACGTCGTGGTCGATCTCGAATTCGGAAAGGTTGATGGCGGGGACGCCGTACTGCTTCGACAGGAACTGAGTGAGATCATCCTCTTGGATGGCACCCACCTTGATGAGGGTATTCCCCAGGCGCTCGCCTGACTTCTTGCTCTCCTCCTGAGCACGCTGAAGCTGCTCGGGCGAGATGATTTGGTCCCGGAGCAGTAGCTCCCCGAGTCGACTCATGTTTCCCCTAAGAACCGTCGGCAGATAGAAACGGCTGCTTGAGCCAGCGATCGTAACAGTGGGTCAGCGCCGAGGCAAGATCATCGCTCACGGATCGACCACCAGGCGCAGAACGCGTCAGGCGGGTTGGCCCTTCGGGCCGGACCCCATGATGTCGGAGATGATGGCGGACAGAGCGGCGACAGGCGCCCGCGCACCTGTCTACTGGCCTGATCAGTTGTCGAACGGATCCGCGTAACCGCTGCTCTTGACCTTCTTCGCCTTGGTGGTCTTCGGCGCGGGCGCCACCTTGGGTGTGGCGGCTGACGCCTTCGGGGCGGGCCTGGGCGCAGCGGAGTGGGCAGAGGGGGCCTTGTGAACCGCAGCCCTATGGACCTTGGGCTGCACCCTCTCGTTCTCGAGCGCGGCACCTTCTGCCATGGCTGGAGCCGGAGCTTCTGCCGGGGCCGCAGCCGCGGCTGCGGGTTCGGCGGCCGCCGGTGGCGGCACGGCGATAGGCGCGCTCGGCGGGAGTGGCTCGACGTGGGCGGGCGGCGGCGCAGGTGGCGGCGGCGTTACAACCACGGTGGGCGGCGGCGCGGGCGTGGGCATGAGCAGCTTGAGCACCAACACCGCGAGGATCATGCCGCCCAGGACCAACAGACCGCCCAGCATCAGGTAGAGCAGCCGCGATTTGGCCCCGCCATTCACCGCAGCCATGGGTTCGGTGAACGCTGGCCGCATCTCCTCTTGCACGATGATGGGCGCATGCTCGCGAGAGGCCGTGCGGCCCTCGCGATACGCGGCTTCCTGCTCTTCGGCGACGAGCGGGTTGTCTGTCACCAACGTGCGCTCGTCGGTGGGCGGGGCAAGCTGGAAGCTGGGCGAAGACGGGAGCTGAAACGCCATCGCGGGCGGTGTGGGAGCCGCCTGTGGCATCATGGATTCGGGCGGCGGCAGCGCCGCGGCCAGGGCGGGCATGGCAGGCTCGGGCTCGGGAGCCTTGGCCGGAAGCACCAGCTTGGCCAACAGATCCTCGTAGGCGAGGTTCGTCGCCTCGCCAGGTTCCTCGACACTTTCGCTCTCTTCCACATCGTCAGCAACCGGCGAGGGCGGCGGCGGCATGAACGTGCTCACCAATGCAGGCCCAGGCGTCTCCAACATGACGTCAAGACCGTCGTCCAGGGACTGATCCCCCTCGATGCGACCTTGATGGGATTCATCTTCGACCAGGAGATCAGCGATGTCATCGACGGATGCCTCAGGGGATCCATCGGCCTTTCGTGTCGGCCCGGGGCCAGTCGACATTGGGTAATTCCTTTCTGCAGCCTCACCGCGAAAACGTGGAGGCAAGGTGGGAGAAGGGAAGTTTCTTGTCGGAGGGCTACAAAGTCAATCCCTGACGTACGGCTCACTACGTTTGACACTTGACGGCCGCGTACTAAGGTTGCTCCCCTGTCGCTACAGGTCGATAACCCCATGCCCAATCAAGCTCACCGTCCAACGCGTCGTGTCTCATCCTCAAGCCGTCAAGGGCGGGAGCCATCGCAGTCTGATTCGCGCCACGGCGCTGGAATGTCGCTGCGCCAGGGCGTCTACCGCCTGCCCGATGATGTGGCAAGACGCGTAAGGCTCGGTCATCCCTGGGTTTTTCGCGAGGCGTTTGGCGCGCGCAAGATCACCGAGGCTACGGGAAGCCTGGTGGATTTGGTCGCCAACAACCGGACGTTTCTGGCGCGCGGCTTCGTGGATGGAGAGCACCCCATCGCGGTCCGCATCGTTACCCGTGATGCGGACGAGCGGGTACACCCAGGATCGGGTGTCATCGCCGCGCGATTCCAGCGCGCAGTGACCATGCGCTGGCAAGTCCTGGGCAGCAAGCGCCCGACCGCCCTGCGGCTCTTCTCGGGTGAAAACGAAGGACTGCCCGGAGTGACGGTCGACCGCTACGGCGACTTCGTGGTCGTGCAGTGGCTCTCGGCCGGTGCCCTGCCCTGGCGGGACGAGCTCTATGAGGCCATCACCGCCTCCGTGGCTCCGCGGGGTATCTACGACCAGAAACGCGTGCGTTCGCTCGCGGGTCAGCCTGCACCCGAACCCGCGGTCAAGGTATCGGGCGACGAGGCGCCCCTGGAGATCTTGGTCGAGGAGGACGGCTGCCGCTTCGCGGTCGACGTGACCGCGCCGCTCGGGGTCGGCTTCTTCCCGGACATGCGACTTGGCCGCGATGCCGTCGCCAGCCGGGCCGCCGAGCGCCGGGTGCTCAACCTGTTTTCCTACACCGGGGCCTTCTCCGTGCGCGCAGCCAAGGCGGGCGCCACGGAAGTGGTCGCCGTCGACACCTCGGCCAAAGCCCACGCGCGCGCCCGCCGCAACTACGAGCTGTCCGGGCTCGATGCGAGCCACGTAGAGGCTCATCACCGCGGACGCCATGAAGACGCTGGAACGCTTCGCCGATCGCAAGCGCACGTTCGACCTGGTGGTGTGCGATCCACCAACCTTTTCGCACGGCCAGGGCCGACCGTTCTCCGCCACCTCGGATCTTGGCCAGCTGGCCGGCACAGCCGCTTCGGTGCTGGTGCCCGGCGGGTTTCTCGCCTTCGCCACCAACGCGGCGAAGGTTTCGTCCGCCGACGTCGACCGCGCCATCGCCGAGGGTGCGGCTGCCTTCGGGCACGACCTGCGCATCATCGAACGCCACGGCCTGCCCGCGGATTTTCCCGTCAACCCCGGTTTCCCCGAGGGCAACTACCTCAAGTTCGTGCTCGCGGTGAAGGCCTAGAACACCGAACGGGTTGAATTCCTCCTGAATCCAAGGGATTGCCTGGCGCCGCCGAGGCCGCTGTGCAGAGCGCGCACAAGCCTTTTTTCACCACAGAGAACACAGAGGGCACAGAGGCCCGGAGAAGTAAGTGGTTTCCGGATCTCGATCCGAACCCTTCCTTTCTCGTCCGTCTCTGTGTCCTCTGTGTCCTCTGTGGTTAGAATCCGGAAATTGCTCGGGTTTCAACCCGTTCGGTGCTCTAGGAGTCTGTTCGGCCTACGCGGCGGCAAAGGCCAAAGCGATTCGCCGGCCCGCCATTGTTCGGTCCGGGGCGCCGTCGACGGCGGCAATCGCGGCAGCGGCGCTGGCCCCGGCCCGCGCCACGGCGGCCACGTTGTCGAGCGTGATGCCACCGATGGCCACCACCGGAACGTGGATCGCGGCTGCGACCTCGCGCAAGGTGGAAAGCCCCACCGCGGACTCCGCGTCGGGCTTGGTTTGCGTCTGGAATACGGGACCGAAGCCGATGTGATCGGCCCCCCCGGCGACCGCCGCCCTGGCCTGATCGATGTCGTGGGTCGAGATGCCGATGGCGAGTGCGGGCGCGCGCACCGCGCTTCGCACCCGCACGGCTTCTGCCAAAGGCAAGTCGCCCTGTCCGAGGTGGATGACGTCGGCTCCGACCGCCAGGGCCACATCCAAGCGATCGTTCACACACAGCGGAACGCCATGCTGGTTACACAGCGGCCGAAGGGCATGCCCGAGCTCGCACAGCGCCGCAAGGCCGAGCTGCTTGGCCCGAAGCTGCAAGCAACATGGCCCGGCCGCCAGAAGCTCGCTTGCGTGACGGATCTCCAGCGGCAAATCGAGCGAAGTTCCCGGCACGTCCAAAATTGCGTAGTAGCCTTGAATCCGCAGTGTCATGGCAGTGCCAGGTTCTGTCACAGTCGCTGCCAAACGTCGATTCAGGGATTCCAGCATGCCAACCCCGTTCAAGCTCGTCACCGATCTCAAGCCAGCCGGCGATCAGCCGGGTGCCATCGAAGAGCTTGTGGCGGGCATTGGGCGAGGGGATCCGGCGCAGGTTCTGCTCGGTATCACCGGCAGCGGCAAGACCTTCACCATGGCCCAAGTCATCGAGCGCGTGCAGCGTCCAACCCTGGTGGTGGCGCACAACAAGACCCTGGCCCACCAACTGTTCGGCGAGTTCAAGGGGCTCTTCCCCGACAACGCGGTCCACTTCTTCGTCAGCTACTACGACTACTACCAACCCGAGGCCTACGTGCCATCGACGGACACCTTCATCGAGAAGGACTCTCTCATCAACGAAGAGATCGATCGCATGCGCCACGCGGCGACCTATGCCCTGCTCACCCGGCGCGACGCCATCATCGTGGCCTCGGTTTCGTGCATCTACGGCATCGGCGCGGCCGAGGCGTACCTTGGGATGAAGATCGATTTGGCGGCCGGGGTCGAGGTCCGGCGCGACGCGGTCCTGCGCCGCTTGGTGGAAATCCAGTACGAGCGCAACGACGTGGACTTTTCCCGCGGCACCTTCCGGGTACGCGGCGACGTGGTGGAGATCTTCCCGGCCTACGAGCGAGAGAAGGCCCTGCGTATCGAGTGGTGGGGCGACGAGATCGAAACCATCTCGGAGGTGGATCCACTGCGCGGAAAGGTGCTGCGCAAGCTCGACGAGGTATCGATCTTTCCCGGCTCGCACTACGTCACCCCGGCCGACGAGCTGGTGCGCGCGATGACCGGAATCAAGGAGGAGCTGCGCGAGCGCATCGTGGAGCTGCACACCACGAACCGCCTGGTGGAAGAGCAGCGCTTGTCGCAACGGACGCTCTACGACCTGGAGATGCTCGAACAGATGGGGCGCTGCAAGGGTATCGAGAATTACTCGCGTCATCTCTCGGGGCGCAAGGCCGGCGAGCCGCCGCCCACCCTCATCGACTATTTTCCCGACGACTTTCTCGTCATGGTCGACGAGTCCCATCAGACCATCCCGCAGATCTCGGCCATGCACAAAGGCGATCGTTCGCGCAAGCAAACCCTGGTGGACTACGGCTTTCGCCTGCCCTCGGCCCTCGACAACCGGCCGTTGCGCTTCGAGGAGTGGGAAGCCCGTGCCAAGCAAGTCGTCTTCGTCTCGGCCACCCCGGGCGACTACGAGGTGGCGCGCGCCAAGGGGGTTCTGGTCGAGCAGATCATCCGGCCGACGGGACTTCTGGATCCCGAGATCGAGGTCCGCCCGGTGGGCTCGCAGGTCGACGACCTTTTGGCCGAGATCCGCGAGCGGGTGAAGGCCGGCGAGCGCGTGCTGGTCACCACGCTGACCAAGCGCCTGGCCGAGGATCTGACCGAATACTACGGCGAGCTCGGCGTGCGGGTTCGTTACCTGCACTCGGACATCGACACCCTCGAACGCATCGAGATCCTGCGCGACCTGCGCCTGGGCGAATTCGACGTGCTGGTAGGCATCAACCTTCTGCGTGAGGGACTGGATCTGCCCGAGGTCTCGCTGGTGGCGATCCTCGACGCCGACAAGGAGGGCTTCCTACGCGCCGAGCGTTCACTGATTCAGACCATCGGCCGCGCCGCCCGCAACGTGCGTGGCAAGGTCATCATGTACGCGGATCGGGAGACCGATTCGATGAAGAAGGCCATCGACGTCACGCGCCGACGGCGCGCCTTGCAAGAAGAATACAACCGCCAGCACGGCATCACCCCCAGGACCATCGAGAAGGCCATCGCCGAGCTTTCGGGAACGGCCCAAGACGACCGCTGGGATCCCGCCAAGGCGGTGCTGCCCAAGAAGGGCAAGCGCGCCGTCGCCCCCGACGAGATCCCGGGGCTCATCGTCTCGCTCAAGAAGGAGATGTTCGATTGGGCCGAGAAGCTCGAATTCGAGAAGGCCGCCGCCATCCGCGATCGCATCGCCCAGCTCGAAGAGCTGCAACTCGACCTGGGTTGAAGAGAGAGCGCAGAGGAAACGGAGGACGCTGAGAAAGAGGTCATTCGGATGCGGGATCCGAATGTCGGAGGCTTCAATTATCGCGTTGGCGCAGGAGGGCTTGGCCCGCCTGCGCCAGAGCGCGGGAGGGTTTGGCGAGGCCGAGCGCAGCGAGGGGGTAGGGGTAGGGGGTGTAGGTGCCGAGTGCGCAGCTAACCCTTCGAGGGTTCCCATTTCAATCTATAGCCTAGGCGCCAGATGCGGATGCCTTCGCGTTCGCAGAGGCGCTCGCGAAAAGAGCGTGCGGCGAAATGGCTCTTGCGCAGAAAGCTCCACGGTTCGTGGAGATTGACGAAGCGCCGGGGCGCCTCCCATTCCAGCATGGTCATGGCGTCGAGCGCGATGTCGAAGATGTCGGTGGCCACGTGGATTTCGCCACCCGGCGCGAGCAGCTCCACCAGCTGGCCGACCAAGTCCTCGTCGACGACGCGCCGCTTGCGCTGGCGGTGCTTGAACCAGGGATCGGGGAAATTGATGTGGAAACGGCTCACGCTGGCGGGGGGGAACAACCGCGGCAGATCAACCGAGACATTGGCGAACACGCTGCGCACCTGATCGAGGCCCTTGCCCTTGCACTGGTCGTTCGACTGGGCCACGAGCTCGCGGCGGATCTCCACGCCGACGTAGTGGCGGCTCGGTTCTTCCGCCGCCCGCTCCATCAGGAAGAACGCCTCCGCCGAGCCCAGCTCGACCTCGATCGGGCGATCTGGTGGCAGGACGAGAGGCTCCAGCGGGATCTGCAAATAGTCCGAGCGGAGCGGGTTGACGTGCTGGCGAATGCGCATACCGGCTTACTCGAGCGAAAGATTGCACGGCGAGGGCTCCGTTGCGAGAGCCCCTTCCCGACCGGGCCTAGGTCTTCACCGCGAGCGCCGGTGTGCGGCCCGCGCGGAACTTACGATTGACGTAAAGCTGCTGCAGGATGCCGATGAAGTAGCTGGTCAGCGTGTAGATTGAAAGACCGGCGGGCAAGAAGAGCGAGAAGCCGGTGAACATGACCGGCATCATCACCGACATCATCTTCTGCTGCTGCGGATCGGTTCCCGCCGGCGACATGCGCATTTGCAGGAACATGACCGCGCCCATGAGCAGCGGTGTCAGGTAGTAGGGATCCTTGGCCGACAGGTCGGTGATGTACCAGAAGAAGGACGAGTGGTAGATCTCGACGGAATAGTTGAGGGTCGAGAACAGCGCGATCCAGATAGGCATCTGGATGAGGCTGGGCAGACAGCCGCCGAAGGGCGACACCCCGTGCGCCTTGTACAGGTTCATGGTCTCGACGCCGAGCTTCTGCTTGTCGTTCTCGTATTTCTTTCGCAAATCCGCGATCTTCCCCGATAGTCCCTGCATCTTCTTGGCCGACACCAAGGTCTTGTAGGTCGGATAGAAGGTGACTAGGCGGACGAAGATGGTCAGCAGGATGATGGCGATGCCCCAGTTGCCGGACAGACGGTAGAACTGCTTGAGCAACCCCAGCATGGGACGCGAAAGAATGGCGAAGGTGACATCCACGTCGTCGGCGAGGTGAGCGTCCTCGCCGCCCGGCCTGACCGCGTCGAGATCGTGCGTGTACTTCGGTCCTGCAAAGACGACGAAGGGGTATTCGGTCTTCTCGCCCGGCGCCACGGTACGGGTGGCGAAGGAGAGCGCGACCTCGGCGGTGCTCGCGTCGATGGCTTGTTCCTTGCAGCCGCGATCACGCGACGGCGTCTCGGGAAACGGAACCGCCGCGATGGTGAAGTACTTGTCTCCGGCAGCCGCCCAGAGTACGGAACCCACGTAGTCCTTCGACTCCTTGAGCAAGGCATCCACGGTTGCGCGCTTGGCTTTGTCGCCCACATAGCACACCATTTCGGCAAGGTTCGCCGTGGCGTAGCTGAAGAGACCGCCGCCCTTCTTCGCGGGATCTTGGGCGGCGAAGAGAAGAACCTCGAGTCCATGGTCGAGCGGCTTGTGGCTCTTGTTCTGCACCGTCACCGAGAGTTGTAGGCGATAGCGCTGGGCTTCGAGGGTGAAGCGTTTCTCGACCACCACATCGTCCGTCTCGGCACGAAAGACCACGACGCCGGCCGCAGGTCGTTGGACCGACCAGGGGATATGCTCGTTCCATGCGAAGTCCGCTTTGGTGAACGTGGTGCGTAACGGGGCCGTGTCTTCCGTCGAGGTCGTGACGATCTGTATGCCCGACTCGGGCCGCGTGGGATCGAGCAGAAACTGGCGATCCTTGAGCTTGATCTGACGAAGCGAGGCGCCCCGCGATGAGAACACGTAGTTCGCCTCGGGCGATTCGAGGGTGACCAGGGTTTCGGCTGGCCGCTCGGCGGGCGCCGGGGCGGCCTTGGCTGTGGATCCAGTTTGGGCTGGGCCGGGGTTGGCGGCGGGAACACCGGAATCCACCCCTTGTGAAGACGAGCTGACGACCGGAGCTGTGGGCTGCGGGCCGTGGGCTGTGGGCGGAAAGATCTTCATCCATAGGAAGAGGATCGCCATCGAGATAACCACCGCGAGAAGCAACCGCTTGTCCATGTTCTCTCCTAGGTCGAGTGCGCGCGAACGTCTGTCGGCGCAGGCGGTGGAACGGGATCCAGTCCCCCTCGTGCGAAGGGATGGCAGCGCAGGATCCTGCGCAAGGCCAGGGCGCTGCCCTTCACCACGCCGAATCGTTCGATGGCCTCTTGTGCATACGCCGAACAGGTGGGCTCGAACCGGCAGGCTGGTCCGAGCGCGGGCGAAATGGCGGATCGATACACACGCAGAGCCGCCGTCAGAGGGGCTTTGCCGAGAGCATCGAGACTATTCAGCGGCGATCGCATGGCCTCGCGATGCAGAGTACGAGCCGACGCAGCTCTTGCGCGGTGGCGTCATAGCTGATCTTGGCCACGCCGGGCTTCGCGATGACCACCAGGTCGGTTCCTCCGGGCGGTGGCTCGGACAGACGGCGATAACTCTCGCGCAGCCAGCGCTTGATGCGATTACGTACCACCGCGTTGCCAACCTTCTTGCTCACGGTGATACCAAGACGTGCGTCGCTCGCGGACTTTCCGGCGGTCGGCGTCATGGCATAGAGAACGAGGTTTCGGCCAGGAAAGCGCTGTCCGCGCCGCTGCACCGCAAGAAAGCCCGACCGTTTTCGGAGTCGCTTGCTGCGGCCAAATCCTTGGTGCAGGCGCCGATCGGTCACCTCAACCTATTTCTTGGGAACGCTGACAGTGAGCTTCTTGCGCCCCTTGCGGCGACGACGGTTGATGATTTCGCGCCCCGCTGGGGTGCTCATGCGCTTGCGGAAACCGTGCGTGCGTTTCCGGCTCCTTCGGTGGGGCTGATACGTCCTCTTCACTGGATCCTCCGGTCTTTCCCCGGTGTGGGCAGGGAGAACTAACATTCCAGATCGGCGCTGTCAACGACCGGTCCGCGTTTGCATCGCCTTTTTGTAGGTGGGTGGACGCGGGGATTTTTAGAAGTTGCGCTCGATCGATCGTCGCAATGGGCCCAATTTCCGGCGAAAGATCGAGGGTCGACATGGTTTTCTCGTCGGAGAAGACACCGATGGCGCGCATCGATTGCTTTCTGCCCGACGGCACTGCAGGGACTGTTGTCACAGTCGCGCAAGACCTCCGACGGAAAATTGACACGTTCTTGTCACCGAGCTGCTGCAAAGCCCATGGCATGGCGGTTAGCGCGCGCTGGGATGGGGCTTGGCTGTGGAATTCGGGGCGGACGTCAATACGTTCGGAATCGCAGGTTGTTTGTCCAATGATCACAAATAGTTGAACGGTTTGCCTCTGCTTGTCTGGCAGACTGCAAGGGCGTGCATTGCGAGCCATGATCGGCTATCTCCGCAGATCCCCTTGGCCTCGGCAAAGAGTGGATTTTGGCCTTGCCGGTCTCACGCCTGGTTGGTAGTAAAGGCCTCCCGCCGACAGCGCCTTCCGGTTTTGACCATGCGTGGATGACCGGATTGCGCTTAGGTATCGCTGTTGGCAAATTGGGGATTGGTGTGTGTAAATGTCTGTATTTGCTGTACTTTTGTCCGCTCAATAGCTGTGAATAAGACATGCTAGCACTCTGGGGAGAAGCCGTACGATCGGTCGAGGAGCGAGTCAAGCCGACGCAGCGAGATCAGTGGCTGCGGCCCATCACTGTCGTGGGCTTCGAAGGCAATCACATTCGCCTGCGTGCGCCCAATCGATACCAGAAGGAATGGTTCGAAGACCACTACCTTCCCGCGATTCTCACAGACCTTGAGCAGCGCACCAAGACAACCTTTTCGGTGGATATCGAAGTGGTGGAAGAGACTGCAGCCCAGGAAAGATCTCCGGAAGGCTCTGTAGAATTGGCCGAGCCTCCATCCGTGGACGCGCCGCGAGAGCCTTCGCCCTGTCCAAAGGGGCTGGACCGCAGGTACACCTTCGACAAGTTCGTGGTCGGCCAAACCAACCAGTTCGCCCACGCGGCGGCGCGCATGGTGGCCGACGCACCTGCCTCGAAGTACAACCCCTTGTTCATCTACGGTGGGGTCGGGCTTGGCAAGACGCACTTGCTTCATGCCATCGGACACGAGATTCACCGCCAGCACCCCGAATGGAACATCACGGTCGTGACCTGCGAGCAGTTCGTGTCGAGCTTCATCGGCTCGATGCTGAACCAACGCCGGCAGTCCGGGAACGGTCATGGCAATGGCGTGAACCTGATGGAGGCGTTCCGCGAACGCTACCGCGAAACCCCCGACGTGCTCCTGGTCGACGATATTCAATTCCTCTCGGGCAAGGACAGCTCCCAGGACGAGTTCTTCCATACCTTCAACGCGCTCCATCATACGCACAAGCAGATCGTCCTCACCTGCGACAAGCTGCCGGCTGAGTTGCCCGGCGTCGAAGAGCGCCTGCGCAGCCGCTTCACCTGGGGTCTCATCACCGAGATCGGCCATCCCGATCTCGAGACTCGGATTGCCATCCTCAAGCGCAAGGCCGAGATCGACCATCTCGATCTGCCGGACGATGTCGCGTTGACGGTGGCAAGTCACGTTCGGTCCAACGTGCGCGAGCTGGAAGGCGCCTTGCTTCAGCTTTCGGCGCGTGCTTCGCTTTCCGGCTGCGCGATCACCAAGGAAGTCGCCGAGGAGATCTTGAAGACGCTCGCCTCATCCGGCCCGACCGGCCTCAGCGTCGAATCGATCCAGCGCGAGGTTTCGTCGTATTTCGAGGTCAAGGTCCACGACCTCAAGGGTCCGAAGCGGCATCGCGCGGTCGCCCATCCTCGCATGATCGCCATGTACCTCTCGCGCCATCTCACCTCGATGAGCTATCCCGAGATCGGGAGCCGCTTCGGTGGTAAGGATCACTCGACCATCATCAGCGCGGTCAAGAAGATCGAAAAGAAGATGGCCGAGGACGCCAGTCTACGTAGCGTGGTGTCGACGCTGACCACCCGTCTTCGCCAGCGCTAGCTCCCGCTTGTCGGGGAGCTGGGTCCACTCCTGCGGCGCGCTGGACGGGTTTGCGTGCTCGCCATGGCTTGGATTCCACTCCGGGTTCCGGGCGCCGCTTCGCCCGAAGAGCGGGGATCCTCACCTCGAAGAGCCTGTGGATACATCGCCCCGAAACCATGTGGTCACACCCTTGATGGGTGCGTCTTCAGACTTATCCGGAATTCACCCCCTTGTCCCAGGCTTTTTGTCCCCACACCTAAGCATCGACTCACCGACGGCGAAACCAGGTTATCCACAAAACCACAGGCCCTAATACTTCTCCCAAAGTAGATCAAAAACCTATAGATTCTAAGACCGTGTTGATGGATGAAAACCCCAGCCAGAGGGTAACGGATGGACTTTCGGATTGGTAAGAACGAACTGCTGCGTGGCCTCTACCTGACCCACGGTATCGCGGATAGGAAAAATACGATTCCGATCCTCGCCAACGTGCTGGTTCGGGCCAGTGGCAAGGACAAGGTTGTCTTCGCAGCCACCGATCTGAAGGTGGCGATGCTGGTGAGCTGCGTGGCGAAGATCGCGGAGGAGGGTGGAATCACGGTGGGCGCGCGGCAGCTCTACGAGATCGTCAAGGGACTCGGAGGTGACGAGGTTCGACTCCAGCGAACGGAGCAGAACTGGCTGTACATCGAGAGCGGAAGGACGGAGTTCAAGGTGGTCGGGATGAGCGACCGGGACTTCCCCAAGCTGCCGAGCGTGGAAGAGATTTCGTGCAGCAAGGTGGAAGCGACCTTGCTGGGAGAGATGATCGGCAAGACCATTCTTTCGGTCTCTCAGGACGAGACCCGGCCCCACTTGGCCAGCGTGCTCTTCGAAAGCGACGGCGAGAAAGCGACCATGGTTTCCACCGACGGCCATCGCTTGTCCAAGATCTCCCGGCCCATGCCGGGAGGTCCCAAGCTTGCGGCGGGTGGGCTTGTGCCGAGAAAGGGCCTTTCCGAGATTCGGCGCGCCCTGGAAGGGAACCAGGGGCAATGCGAAATAGGGGTCGATCAAGGCTTCTTCGTGCTCAAGTCCGACGACATGGTGCTTTCCGTAAAGCTCGGGGAAGGGCAATTTCCTCCCTACGACCAGGTGATCCCCAAGGACAACGACAAGAAGGTCGTGCTCGAACGCGAGCCCTTCTTGGAGGCGCTTCGTCGCGTGTCGATCATCGCGTCGGACAAGACGTGGGGGATCCGCTTTTCGCTCGAAAAGGGAAGTCTGTCCATCGAGGCCGACAACCCTGATCTTGGGAACGCCAAGGAAAAAGTGGACGTGGACTACAAAGGCGCGGCTTTGCAGATTGGCTTCAATGCGAGGTATTTCATCGACCTGCTTGGTGAGATGGGCGGCAAAGAGGTCAGCATCGAGCTCGGCGGCGACCTGGACCCCGCGCTGGTCAAGCCCTGCGATGGCACGGACTACCAGGGCGTCATCATGCCCATGCGGCTCTAGTTCCGCCCGTCAGAATTTCAGCCATGTTTGGGTCGTCGATGCATCCCGCCCGGCTTCGTTGCTCCTCGGTTACATACGTCCAGTATGCGCCCTCGTCGCGCCTCGCCGACCTGGCGCCTCGGCGGCCTAAACATGGCCGCTCTTCTTACGGGCGGAACTAGGCCCGCGGCCACGGACCTTGCTCCTTAGGGACATACGGGTCAGGGGCTGGAGAAACCTTGCGGCGGAGGGGATTGCCCTCGCCCGGCGGGTAACCGTTCTCTTCGGGAAGAACGGTCAGGGGAAGAGCAACTTTCTCGAGGCTGCATACTATGCGATTACGTTTCGCTCCTTCCGTACCAGCAGCATGGGCGATGTGATTGCTTGGGGCGGGGAGCGATCGGAGATCGAAGCCGGAATCACCTTGCATGGATTGGAGCGCACGTTGCGCGTGGAGCTCGCGGTCGGGAAGAAGCGAACGACGTTGGATGGAAAGACGGTGCGTCGCGATTCGGAATCGCTGCAGGGTGCCGGGGTCGTGATTTTCGGTCCCGAGGACTTGCGCCTGCCCAAGGCGCCAGCGGCCGAGCGACGCCGTGCCGTCGACCGGGCCGTGTTCGCGGTCCAGCGTACCTATTTTCGCGAGGCTCTCGACTTCGAGCGCGCCCTGAAGGCCAGAAACGGATTGCTTCGCCGAGGAGGGTTTTCGCGGGAACTGCTCGAGAGCTATGACGAGACCCTGGCTCGCACGGGAGCGCGCATCGTGGTGCGGCGGCGAAGTCTGGTGGGGGAGCTCGCGCCCGTCGTGACCAGCGTCTTTGCGCAGATCCACGGGGAGCTGCCGGCCAAGATTCGCTATCGCAGCCACGACCAGGTCGAGGCAGCGCAAAGCGAAGCTGAAATCGAGCAAGCCCTGCGCTCGGGACTCGAGGGGGAGCGTGGAAACGACCTCAGGCGAGGTTTCACGGGATTCGGTCCCCAAACCGACGACATGGAGATGCTGCTCGGGGAGCGTCCGGCACGCGAGCACGGCTCGCAGGGCCAGATTCGGTCGCTGGTGCTGGCGTTCAAGATTGGGGAGTTGCGGTACGCAGAGGCGCAAAATGGCGAAACGCCGGTGCTCTTGCTCGACGACGTGGCCAGCGAGCTCGACGAGGAACGACGGACGCGTCTTTTCGAGACCATTTCGGCCATGGCATGTCAGACTCTCATCACGGTGACGGAGCGGGAGCACTTGCCTGAGCTGCCCGAGCGATCGGACTGGCGGGTTTCGGGTGGGCATATCGAACCCGCCTAGGGGGTCGGGCAGTTTTGCTTTACTCCCCGGGTTATTGATGCTATCTAACTGAAAGTCCTAGGTTTTTTACATGTCGACGGACGCAGACAACGCTCCAGGCCAGGAGCTTCCCAAAGGCCCCAGCGAGTACAACGAAGAGAGCATCCAGGTGCTCAAGGGGCTTGAGGCCGTGCGCATGCGACCGGGCATGTACATCGGGGACACCGACGACGGCAGCGGTCTGCACCATATGGTCTACGAGGTCGTCGACAACTCCGTCGACGAGGCGCTCGCCGGGTATTGCAATCGCATCGACGTGCAGGTGCATTTCGACGACTCGGTTTCGGTCGAGGACAACGGGCGCGGCATTCCGGTTGGCGAGCACCCGACGGAAAAGCGTCCGACCGCCGAGATCGTGATGACGGTCTTGCATGCGGGAGGAAAGTTCAACCACTCGAACTACAAGGTCTCGGGCGGTCTGCACGGCGTGGGCGTCTCGGTGGTGAATGCGCTGTCGGAGTGGCTCAAGCTTGAAATCAAGCGAGACGGGAAGGTGTACCACCAGGAGTACCGGCAGGGCGATCCTGCCACGAAGCTCGAAGAAATTGGCGTCTCGGAAAAGAGCGGAACGAAGATCACGTTCAAGCCTGACGCCGCGATCTTCAAGGGGACACGGGAATTCAGCTTCGAGGTGTTGTCGCAACGGCTGCGCGAGCTGTCGTATCTGAACCGGGGCTTGACCATCACCCTCGAAGACGAGCGAAATGGGAAGTCGCACGAGTTCAATTTCGTCGGAGGCCTGGCGCAATTCGTCGCCGACTTGAACACGACCCGGGTGGTCACCCACGACAAGCCCATCGTGGTCGAGGGTGAGCAAGATGGCACCGTCGTCGAGATCGCGCTTCAGTGGAACGATTCCTACCAAGACTCGATCTTCTGCTTCACCAACAACATCAAGAACAAGGACGGGGGGACGCACCTGACCGGATTTCGCGCGGCGCTGACCCGTACGGTAAACGCCTACGCGCAGGCGACGGGTCTGCTCAAGGACCTCAAGAACGGTCTCGGCGGTGATGACATCAGCGAAGGCCTGACCGCGGTGGTCTCGGTCAAGCATCCCGATCCGAAGTTCAGCAACCAGCCCAAGGACAAGCTGGTGTCCTCGGAGGTCAAAGGCATCGTCGAGCGCATCGTCAACGAGCGCCTGGGAAGGTTTCTCGAGGAGCACCCGCGCGAGGCCAAGCAAGTCATCGAGAAGGCCGTGCTGGCAGCACGGGCGCGGGATGCCGCGCGCAAGGCACGAGAGCTGGTCCAGCGCAAAGGTGCGCTGGATATCTCGTCACTGCCCGGGAAGCTCGCCGACTGCCAAGAACGAGATCCCGCGCTGTCCGAGCTTTACATCGTCGAGGGTGACAGCGCCGGAGGGTCGGCCAAGCAAGGCCGCAATCGCAAGGATCAGGCGATTCTGCCCTTGCGCGGAAAGATCCTGAACGTCGAGAAGGCCAGGCTCGACAAGATGTTGTCCTCGCAGGAGATCGTCACGCTCATCACGGCGCTGGGCTGCGGGGTGGAGAAGGAAAAGGAGATCGAGAAGATCCGCTACCACCGGGTGATTGTAATGACCGACGCCGACGTGGATGGCAGCCACATTCGCACCCTCCTTTTGACCTTTTTCTATCGTCATTTTCCCGAGATCGTGGAGCGTGGGTACCTTTTCATCGCGCAACCTCCGCTCTATCGGGTCAAGAAGGGGAAGCGGGAGATCTATCTGAAGAACGAACAGGCTTTGGACGAGTTCCTGCTCGACAGCGCCACGGAGAACTTGCTGCTTCAGCCGAGCAGCGGTGGGGAGGCGATCGGTGGGGAAACGCTTCGCCACCTGGCGCGGGTGGCTGGGCGTTATCGGCGGCTTCTGAGGGTGCTGGATCGGAGATTCGACGCGCGCTTGGTGGACGCCATCGTCAAGGCTGCGCGTCTGTCCAAGGCGGACCTCAAGGACCCCAAGCTGATCGCCAAGGCGCTCGCGCGGTTGGAAGAGTACTTCGAGGCCTACGCGCCCGAGCTCAAGGACGTGGTTCTGAAACTGGCTCCGGACAGCGAGCACGGGGGCTTCAAGATCGAAGCTCCAGTGCGGCCGTCAGGTATTCGGCGCGCGACGGTGATCGACTTTCCCTTCCTGGATTCGCCCGAATTCGCCGATCTGTCGGCGCTGCATCAGGAGCTGTCGGTGATGGGACAGTCGCCGTATCGGCTGGTGTCGGGGCAAGACACGGTGGACTTCGAGCGGGTGGAGGATCTGGCAGAAAGGGTGAACGAGCTGGGGAAGAAGGGATTGCAGATCCAGCGCTACAAGGGGCTAGGGGAGATGAATCCCGAGCAGCTTTGGGAGACGACGATGGATCCGGCTAGGCGCACCCTGTTGCAAGTGCGGGTAGAGGATGCTTTCGAAGCGGATCGCCTCTTTTCGACGTTGATGGGGGACTTGGTGGAGCCAAGGCGTGACTTCATAGGGCAAAACGCGCTCAACGTGCGGAACCTGGACGTGTAGCTGCGCGAGTTTGCCGGATCGCCGGTGCGAGAGCCGGGGTGGGAGAGCCGTGCGGAAATGGAAAAGGCCCCAAGGCTTTCGCCGAGGGGCCTTGAGTCACGCGAAGGTCAGCAGGCGAAGATGCGGTTGAGCCTCTCTTCGATCTTGCCTTCGTTGGATTTCGTGGCGACCGCAATCTCCTTGACCAGTAAGGTGCGGGCAGTGTCGAGCATCTTGCGCTCGCCGAAGGAAAGCTCCTTGTCGCCCTTGAGTCGCTGAAGATCGCGAAGGACCTCGGCGATCTCGAAGACAGAGCCGGTCTTGATCTTCTCCATGTACTCGCGGTAGCGCCGATTCCACGTCTGGCCTTCCACGGAGATCTCGCGACTCTTGAGAATCTCGAAGACCTCGTCGACCTCGTCCGCGCGGATGAGCTCGCGCAGGCCTACCGCCCCGGCATTCTTGGTGGGGATCATGATCTTCATCCCGTTATCCAAGATCTTGAGGATGTAGAATGTCTGTTTGCTTGACGAGATTTCTCGGGTCTCGATGCCGGTGATCTGGGCCACGCCGTGCGCCGGGTAAACCGCCAAATCACCAACGCGGAAAGTGGGCTCCATCTAGGTGCTCTCCTATCAGTCCTGTTGAAAAAACCTCAGTAACCGAGGCGCGCGTACTCTACCCTGCGGTTTGGCTTAAGTCAATGGGTATTCGCGAAGAGAGAGGGTAAGGTGGTGCCCTTTTTTGTGGTCGTATTGCAGTTGATTGTACTTGGGAATTCACAGGGTGGACTGTGTTGATATTGACAAAGTTGGGCACGGAAAGGTAGGGTTTTCTCCTACGTGGCTATGCGGGCTAAAGCGGCGAAGAGCGAAAAGAGAAGACGTGGTGCGGCTTCGCAAGGGGTCGGAAAGGAGGGATCTGCCAAGGGTAAGTCAGGGGCAGAGTCCGATGGGCGGGGCAAAGTGGAGTTTGATGGTAGAACGTCGGCCATCGGGGTAGGGAAGGGAGATTTGGGTGGAGAGAGAGGTCGCATAGCGGTTGATGGAAGAGGCTGGCCGTTCGAGGCTGGTAGTTCGGGGTACGCGAGGGAACGGAGCGGGGTTCCTCCGGCCCTTCCAGTGCCGATCGCTAGCTTCACTATATAGTTGGGCAGGGAGAGAAGATGAGCGAGCAAAGTACACTGTCCGAAAAGCGAGAAGAGGCGGCGAAGGTCTTGCGAGAGATTCTCGACAAGATGAGCGTCGACGCGGAGGTGAGCGCTTTCGACGATGGCGAGAAGATCATCCTTGACGCACACGGGTGCGAATCCGGCTTGGTGATTGGGAAGAAGGGCGCCACGCTGGACTCGTTGCAGTATTTGGTGAGCCGAATCGTGTTTCGGAAGCCCGGGGAATCCTCTCCCATCGTTGTGGATGCTGAGGGATATCGCGGGCGTAGAGAAGATTCGCTGGCTGACTTGGCCAGGCGGCTGGCTGAGAAGGTGGTGCGGTCAGGTCGCCCGGTTCCGGTCGAGCCGATGAGCCCGCAGGACCGAAAGGTCGTGCACAAGACACTTGCCGAGCACCCAGGGGTGAGGACGGAGTCCGAGGGAGAGGGGGCCGCTCGTCGCGTGGTGATATTCCCCAAGGGGAGCGAGCTCGAAGCTAGGTAATGCCGAGGTGCTTCAAGATTGCGTCGAGATTGACGTTCGCGGCGAGGGCAGCGGCCAGATTGAGAGGTGAGAGGGTGCCAAGGAAGGGGAGAGTGCCGAGGGTTGCCTGGCCGGTGGCGGCAGAAATGAGAGCGGCGTTGGAGTGCTGATCTGCAGTCGGATGTTGGGTGGTGGTGACGAGGACGGTGCCAAGGCAGGGGATGCGGCGTCGGCGGAGCTCGGCGACTGCGAGGGAAGTGTGGTTGATGGTGCCGAGCGCGTTGCGCGCCACGAGGAGGACTGGAAATCCTAGGGCGGCCGCGAGAATCGGCTGAGGTCAGTCCCTTGGCGTAGGGAGAGAGCAGTCCGCCAGCGGACTCTACGATGAGTGGGCCGCCAAGAGAGGCTGCGTGGCGAGCAAAGGCCAAGAGCGCTGGAAGCGTTATGGGCGGGCTGTCGGAGGCGGCTGCTGGAGCGACCGGATCCGGGAAGGCTAGTGGACAGACGACATCGAGGGGTATGTCCTGTCGCATCGATGCGTGGAGCAACCTGGTGGCGTCGGAAGGGACAGGACGGGCTCCTGTCTCGACTGGCTTGAAGGGAACCGGGTTGGCGCCCTGAGTAGCAAGGATGTGCAAGAGAGCGACGGCTACCGATGTCTTTCCTACCGAAGTGTCGGTTCCGAGGATGAAGATGCCGGTTGGGCGGAAGGCATGGGGCGACGGAGCGGGGTGGGTGAAGGAGACGGATGGGGGATGGGTTGGGATGGGTGTAGATGCTTGGGGGAGGGTGAGGATGGCTTGTGTGAGCCCTGCGATGTGCTGCTCGGTGTGGTGAGCGGAGAGGGTAATGCGCAGCCTGGAGCTTCCTTCTGGAACGGTTGGAGGGCGGATCGCCTGAACGAAAAAGCCGAGACCTTTGAGGTGGGTGGATGCGGCGACCGCGTCCTGGTCGGCTCCGAGGGTGATGGGAATGATGGGCGTCGTGAAGGGATCGGGGGAAAGGCCAAGAAGCACGCGAAGGTGAGACCCGAGAGCACGAAGGTGGTCGCGAAGGGAGTCGCCTTCTGGGGAGGCAGCTATTTGGAGGGCGGTGCGTGCAGCTGCGGCGACCGGAATGGGTGGGGCAGTGGTGAATAGGAAGCCACGCGCATGGTTCAAGAGGTAGGCCCGAAGCCCTTCGGTGCCCGCTACGAAAGCTCCGCCGGTTCCCATGGCCTTGCCGAGGGTGGCGGTGAGAACGTCTGGGCGAACTCCGAGGTGAGAGCAGAGTCCTCGCCCGGAGGGTCCAAGGCAGCCGAAGGCGTGGGCCTCGTCGACGATTAGGGCGGCGTCGTGGGCTTTGGCGATGGCGGCAAGGGCCTCGAGAGGAGCGACGTCTCCGTCCATGCTGAAGAGGGACTCGGTGACCAAGAAGCGTCGGCGCCTATCCGGACCCAGGCGAGCAAGATGGTGGTCAGCGACTTCGACATCGAGGTGGGGATAGACCGCAAGTTTGGCTCGAGAGAGCCGACAGCCATCCAGGAGGCTGGCGTGAACAGCGCGGTCGGCCACGATGGAGATTGTCGGGTCCAGCCAGGGCGGTGAGAACCGCGAGGTTGGCCTGATATCCGGTGGGAAATAGGAGCGTGGCCGGGACGGATAGAAAGGAGGAGAGCTCGTTCTCCAAGGCGAGATGTTCAGGGAAGTTGCCGGAGACAAGGCGGGAGGCGCTGGCCCCGAACCCTCGGATGGCAGCCGCATCTGCCGCTGCCATACGCAAGCGAGGATCGCAGGCAAGTCCGAGGTAGTCGTTGGAACAGAAGGAGACGAGGGAGTGACCGTCCAGGTCGACATGAACCCTCGAGTTTCCGGCCAAGCGCGGACAGGTTCTGAGACGTCCCTTTGATTGGAGCGCCTCGAGGTCGGAGGCAAGCTGCTGAGCGAGTGACGGTAGCACCGGGTAGCAATTTGGGTGGAGGGTGGCCACCTGTCAATCTGCTTGAAGATCCCGAGTCCCGCGATGGCCGCAGCGATGTTTCACGTGAAACAGTAACATCCGGCCCAGCGCGTTGCCCCCCCGTCGGTCGAATACGCAAGCGAATCCATGAGTCGTGCACTCTCAGCCCCTGGTTGCACAGGGTTGGTTGCAAGAACAAGCGCGCGCCCTAATGGACGCAACAAACCTTGGGCAAGCCTCAGCCACTCCTCAGGAGAAAAGGTGGCTCGCGAAACGGCAACATCGAAGAGCGGAGACTCTACCTCCTCGAGTCGGGCACGAACGACGAGCACATTCCTGCAAGCACAGTCCCTGACAGCGGTATTCAAGAACGCAACGCGTTTGGCCCTGGGCTCAAGTAAAGTGATACGGCAATCGGGTCGCAGCAGCGCAAAGGGGATCCCGGGCAACCCTCCCCCGGCGCCAACATCGATGACCGTGGATCCCTCAGGAACCAATCGGGAAATCGCAAAACTATCGGGCAAGTGTTCCCGTAGCAGATCGGCGAAGGTTTGAGCCCCGGTCAAGTTGACACGTTGGTTCCACTCGAGAAGTCGGCCTACGTAAACAACAACCCGCTCGGCGACCCCCGCATCCAGAGACTGAGACCAGTCCCGGGCCAATGACAAGATACCTGCAGCTTCCAGCGACATTCGACAAGCACTATACCTCTGCAGTCCCGCGATAGCCGCAGAAGGTCGTGCAACAAAGCTGCTCAGCCAAAATCCGACCGAAATCGGAGCGACCCAAGGCGCCTTACGAATAGCCGCGCCGCATTTCCACGCATCTCGCCCAGCGTTATCCGTGCCCCAACTTGAAAGCAAAGCCACCGACGCGTGGCTGTGCAGGCCAATGAAGGATACAATCTCTCCTCGCCTCGGGATGGACACAGCCCAGTCAAAGAATCGGCTTCTTCTCGTCGACGGAGATCCCAAGAGTCTTCGCGTTCTGGACGTCAGCCTCAAGAAAGCCGGATTCGATGTCACGACCGCCACAAGCGGCCGCGAAGCGCTTGGTTTGCTCGAATCAGGCCTGCCGGATCTGATCATCTCCGACACGGATCTCGACGAGATGGACGGCTTCGAGCTGTGCAGCCAAATCAAGGCCCGCTCAGAATGGGCAAAGATTCCCTTCCTCTTCGTCTCGGGTCGCAAATCCATTGAGGACAAGATCCGCGGCCTGGAGCTTGGCGTCGACGACTACCTGACCAAGCCCATCTACATCAAGGAAATCGGCATCCGCGTTCGCACGGCCTTGCAGCGAGCCGAACGCGAGCGCATGGAATCACGCCGCGAAGGTCGCACCCGCTTCGCCGGCGACCTTTCCGACGTCGGCGTCGTGGATCTCGTACAGACCATCGAGCTCAATCGCAAGTCCGGCATCATCCACATCGTCAACCGCGACACCCGTCGCGGCTCCATCTTCTTCCGTGAAGGCAAGGTCATCGATGCCGAGGTCGGCCGCCTTTCCGGTGCGAACGCCATCTATCGTCTCTTTTCGTGGTCCGAGGGCCAATTCGCCGTCGAGTTCAAACAAATCCGCCGCCACGACGTCATCGACACACCCATGGCGCCGCTGTTGATGGAAGGCATGCGTCGGCTCGATGAAAGCACGCGCCTGCTCGACACGCTTCCCTCCACGAGCAGCGTGCTAGAGGTCGACTGCCGCGCTCTCGCCGAAGAGCTGGCCGAATTGCCCGACGAGGTGAACTCCGTCCTGCGTCTGTGCGACGGCACACGAACCTTGCAAGAAGTCGTCGAGGACAGCGACCATCCCGACCTCGAGGCGCTCACCTTCATCGACAAACTGTTTACCAACCAGATCATCTTTGCCCGCCAGGCTCCCGACCGCGGCGGGGAGTCCGAGCCTGGCGAACGCCTGGCGCATTGGCTGTCGGAGGGCGGGGCCGAAGACGGCGCGGCCGCCGAAGACGCCAGCGCCTCCTCCGAATTCGCCGCGGCTCAGAACCTTGCACCCGACGGTGAGGTCGTTCCCGAGAGGACTCCTGTGCCCGCTGGCGCCGCCGCGCGGGTGACACTGGAATTCGTGGCTGCCGTGCCGGCCGTCGTCCCGGCTCCAGACGCGGACTTCGACCTCTCCCTGGCTGCTCCGCCAAACGTCTCGCCGACGGTGCCCACGCCGATACTCTCCGCGGAAGAATCCCTTGGGGCGGTGCTCCCGCCCCGAGCTGACCCGACCAGTGGAGGCGCCAGCGAATTCGCTCCACCATCCGACACCCTCAAGGGCGTTCCCGTCGACACCTTGTTTGGTGGTGACCAAGAACCAAAGCAAGAACCAAAGAAGGACGTCCCCCCTCTTGCCATCCAGAGTCCCCCAAAGCCGGACTCCAACGTCGTCCGCAACCCTATGGAGGCCCGATCGACCAAACCCCTCGGTCTCGCGGAACGTCTACTCAGTGAAGACTCCGCGGTGCGCGCCTCGGCCATGCACGAAGCCATCGGCGGCGGTGGCGGCAAGGTCGAGGGCCCGCAGTCAACCGATCGCAACACGCGCGAGTATGGCGATCCGGCCGCCGAAGCCGCCGCGGCTTTGGTGCAGGAGGTGATCTCCTCGGCCCACGACATCAAACGCGAAAGCCCTGTGCCGAACGAGCCGGGACGACCGACGAAGGATGTCGACTGGGGTGCATGGCCCACCGGTCTCGCCACCGAGCCGAGACGAAACGAAGAAGCGACCGACAACCTCCGCCAGATCGCTGGCGCGCCGAGCTCGGTGACAGAAGCAGCCCAGCCACGCCCACCGTCGCTCGAGCTGGCGCCCCCCGAGGAAGTCCGGGCGCCAGACACGGAGGCGCCCCCCGTAGAGGAGCTGCCGGCCCTTTTTGCGCCCCATCCACCCAACTCGCCTGCAGAGGACGGCGCCGACCGCCAGGCTTCGCCTGGTCAAGAGCATCCCGAGGCTCCCACGTCCGCGACGGCCGAGGCGGTTCCCGCGCCGTCGCGCCCAAGGCTTCAGGCGAAAGCCGAGGCCGGCGGCAGGACCGCACGCAAGACGATTCCGTCACAGCAGATCTGGCTCATGGCCGGCGGCGCCTTTGCCCTTGGCGTGATCGGGTATCTGGCGCTGGGAAGAAAAGACTCGTCGTCTCCCGAAATGCCATCGGCCGTGGTCCCATCTTCCTCCGAGCAGGCACGCGTACGCCAAGCGGCACCCGCGCCAGAGGAGCGTCCGAAGGTGGCGGACAAGTTGCCCGCAGTGCCCTCGGCGGCGTCGAGCTCGCCCGCCGCGTCCAAGTCGGCCGGGGCCCCGACTCGGCTTGGGCTTGCCAGCCCGTCACCCGCGGCGGCGGACTTGCGGCGGAAGTGTTTGGAGGTCGACGCCGAGGGCAAGGGCAAGGCCAGAGCGGTCTCGATAGCCTGTCGGCCGGCCTTGGAAGCCGACCCCAAGGATGTGCAGCTCATGGTGATCCTCGCCCGCGCGGAGATCGATCGTGGCCATCTCACGGAGGCGCGGTCGTTGGCCAAGAAGGCTTTGGCCACCGACCCGCAGCGCCTCGACGCCTACGTCTACCTCGGCACCGTCGAGCAGGAAGCCGGGCGGCTCGACGAAGCGCGCGCCGCTTACCAGAAGTATCTCGACTTGGCACCCGAGGGCCCCTTTGCCCGCGAGTTACGCTCCATCTTGAGCAATCTCTAGCCGCGCTACGACGGTGCTCCGCGCATGTTGATTCTGGGAATCGAAACCTCGTGTGACGAAACCGCTGCCGCCGTCGTGGCGGACGGCAAGAGCATTCGCTCGAACATCATCTCCTCCCAGGTTCTCGTCCATGCCGAGTATGGCGGCGTGGTGCCCGAGGTTGCCTCGCGCCAGCACCTGGCCACAGTGGTCAAGGTGGTACGTCAGGCCCTGCGCGATGCAAGCGTCGAGGCCGCTGCGCTCGACGGGATCGCCGCCACTTGCGGGCCCGGACTGGTCGGCCCCCTGCTGGTGGGATTGGAGCTGGGAAAGTCTCTCGCGTACGCCATCGGCAAGCCGGTGGTGGGGGTCAATCACTTGCGCGGCCATCTGGCTGCGGTTTACCTCGAGCACGCCAAGAATCCGTCTCCGCCGTCCTTTCCGCACGTCGGGCTTCTGGTATCGGGCGGACACACGACCCTCTTTCGCGTCGAGGGGCAAGCCAAGACCGTGCTGCTCGGCTCCACGCGCGACGATGCCGCGGGCGAGGCCTTCGACAAGGTCGCCAAGCTGCTCGGGCTGGGCTATCCCGGCGGCATGGTCATCGATCGCCTGGCGGCCACCGGCAGCGCAACGGCGATCCACTTTCCGCGCGCCCTCCCGGGTCGCGAGGATCTCGACTTCTCCTTCTCCGGGCTCAAGACCGCGGTGGCCACGCGGCTCGCCGTCCAGGGGCGGCCGCAAGATAGCGAGCTACCGGATTTCTGCGCCAGCTTTCAGGCCGCCGTGGTCGATGTGCTGGTACGCAAGGCGAGGCGTGCCCTCGCTCGCGAGGGCCTGCACGATCTCGTCGTGTGTGGGGGGGTGGCGGCCAATCGTGGCTTGCGCCAGGCCCTGGCCGAGGCAGCGGCGGAGGATGGCTTTTCCCTCTACATTCCGGCGCCCGTGCTGTGCACCGACAACGCGGCCATGATCGCGCTGGCCGGTACCTGGGCCATTGCGCGCGGCGAACGAGGCGGCCTGGATCTCAGCGTGGATCCCGGACTGCCGTTGTCATGAGCGACGCCTCGAAAGCGGCGCGCTCTCCGCTGGCCACGGCGCGCGAGCTGCTCGGGCGCCACGGCCTTTTGCCCAAGAAGTCCCTGGGGCAGAATTTCCTCGTCGACCCACGCGTGCAGGAGCGCATCGTGGCCGCGGCCCAGCTCCAGACCGCGGACGTGGTGCTCGAGATCGGTGCCGGGCTGGGGGCGCTCACCGCCCGCCTCGCCGACGTCGCGAGCAAGGTCATCGCCATCGACCGCGACGCCCGCCTCGTGGAAGTGCTGCGTGGCGAGCTGGCGGACCGACCCAACCTCGAGATCGTGCTCGGGGATGCGTTGGAGCTCGATCTGGGCGAAGTCGCGCGCAAGGCGGGTCGCCCGCTGGTCGTGGTGGGCAACTTGCCTTACGTCGTCACCTCGCCGGTCCTCTTCGCGACCATCGAGGCCGCCGCCGCGGGCCGGGTGGTGGATCGCGCCATCTTCATGGTGCAAAAGGAATTCGCACAGCGAATGCTGGCGCCGCCGGGCAGCCGCACCTATGGCCGGCTCTCGGTGATGGTCCAGCAGGCGGCGGACGCGGAGATCCTGTTCCACGTGGGGGCGGGTGCGTTCCTGCCACCGCCGGCGGTGACCTCGACGGTGCTACGCCTGCGGCCACGCGCACAGCCGCTGGCTGCTGTCGACGACGCCGACCTCTTCGCGCGCCTCGTGCGCGAGGCGTTCGGCGCCCGGCGCAAGATGCTTCGCCGCGCCCTCGAACCGGGCTTCGGTGGCGCCCGCGCAGCCGCAGCGCTTGCGTCCGCCGGCATCGCTGGAACGCGCCGGGCCGAGGAGCTTGCGGTGGCGGACTTCGCCCGTTTGGCGAATGCTTTGGCCGAGGAACATGCCTGAGCTTCCCGAAGTCGAGACCGTGGTTCGTACCTTGCGACCGCAGATCGTGGGTCAAACCATCCGCTCGCTGTGGACCAGTGGTCAAGCGCTGCGCATGGCGCGGGAGCTGGACAAGAGCAGACTGCGAAAAGCCAGCGTCGGCGCGACCATCCGCGCTGTTCGCCGGAAGGGCAAGTACATCCTCATCGACCTGGATTCGGACAGTGGGGTGCTGGTCCACCTGGGGATGACCGGACGGTTGACCGTCGCGGAAGAGCGCGTGCAACGGACCAAGCACACGCACGTGGTGTGGACGCTTCCGCAACGCCGCGAATTGCGCTTCGTGGATTCGCGCCGTTTCGGCTGGGTACAAGCAGCGACGGATCTCGACCGCCTTCCGGAAATGCGGGCGCTCGGGCTGGATCCGCTCGCCGAGCTCGATGGTGACGAGCTTCACGCCATGCTCGCGACCTCACGCGCGCCCATCAAGGCGTTCCTCCTCGACCAGCATCGCCTGGCCGGCCTCGGCAACATCTACGTGTGCGAAGCGCTCTTTCGAGCCCGCATCCATCCGCGCACGCAAGCTCGCCGACTGCGCGACAAGGCTGGGGTCTTGCTGCGCGCCATTCGCGAAACCCTGGAAATCGGCATCGCCAATTGCGGCACCTCGTTTCGCGACTTCGTGGATGCCACAGGCGCGCCGGGAAAGAACGTCGAGGCCTTGCTCGTTTATGGACGGGAAGACGAGGCGTGCACCGTCTGCGCCGGTCGCGTGCGCCGCAGGGTGGATTCCGGGCGTTCGACGTTCTTCTGCGCCAATTGTCAGTCGCGCTAGAACAAACAGGATGCGGGCGAGCCGGTCGTCGTGTCGCCTTGCAAGCGATAGGAATAGGTGGCCACGGTGTCGACGCCCCAGCAGTCGGTGCCGAGGGTGGTGGACTGATTGGGAAGGTTGGGCGTGAGAGCGGCGGTCAGATCGGCGCGGCCTGCTCCCGAGCCCAGCCATTGCGAAGTCATGGCCGCGGTGATCGACACGCCGGTGTCGGTCGTGCCCTGCCAGTTGAAGAGCATGCGGCCCGACCCGTCCTGATTCTGATAGTACTCATAGTGCCTGGTTCGCGTCGTGGCTGTTGCCACATTCACGATGTCCATGATCACACTGGTCGGATAGGCGACGTTGTCGTAGGTGACGTCGAGGTGGTCGAGATCGCGGAGCCCGGCATCGTCGTCGACGGGGTAGCCCGCTGCGCGGGCCGTGCTGGCAAGCAATTGGATGTCGCCCGTGCCCGTGCGTGCGCTACCGCCAGAGGTGTACGTGCCGGTCAGAAAATCGACCCAGGCCGAATCGCCCTGGCCGACCGGTCGTAGCTCTACCCAGTAGTCCATCTTCAGCAGCGTCGAGGAAACCGTCGACCGCTGCATGACCACGCGGATCTCCCAGTCGGGATACTTGTCGCTCGGGAACGGCCCCCACGTGCGTTGGTCACCCTGGCGCGAGGTCGGCGTGGTGCCGCGAACCACCTCGATGAGGCCGACCAGATCCGCGACCATGGTGTTGAAGGTGGCAATCGCGCCGCGGGTCGCAAGGTAGTACTCGGCCGAGTCCGCACGCGTGACCGATAGTTGCATCTTGGCTTCGATGTCGCTTTGCTCGGGCAGGGCGAGCTGAAAATCGAGATCCTCGTTGGAATAGTTTCCGCAGGCGCTCGCGCCAATGGCGGCGAGCAGGACCAGCGACCATGGACCGAGACGTTCAGAAATCATAGGCAACCCCCGCGGAAAGCTCCCAATAACCGAGGGAGCGGTCTTCGTCGACGTTGTAAAGCAAGTAATGGACACGGCCGCGTGTCAGCAGGGCAAAGCTTCGTGACAGACGATAGCGGAAACCTCCGACCAGGCCCGGCGTGAAGGTGGCGAAGAACTGATCGGGAATGGCGGGATCGTCGAATTTGCGGCTCATGAGCACGACCGCCAGGCGCAGGCCCGCGAACACGCCGACGTCGCCGAAGTGAAAACGCCACTCCGCGGCCAGCGTGGTTCCCGCCGTGACCTCGCTGAAACGGAAGGGCAAGAGCGAGCCATAGCGATCGACCTGGCCGTGCGCGCCGCCGCTGGCCACGTCGAGTCCCCAGATGAAGCCGTGGCGGAAGAAATCGCGCACCTCGAGCTCCACGCCCACCATGCCAGTGGGTGGGAAGAGACTGTCGCGCGTGGGTCCATCGAAGAACGACTGCATCATGCCGCCCAGGCTGAGGCTCAAATGCGCGCCCTCGTCGCGAATCGCGCCCTTCACCGGGTCGTCGGAGAAGGGGGCGTCGCGCAGCCGGGATTCGTCGAGGGTGGCGAGCTGACCCGAGGCGATCTGGATCTCGCCGATGCGCAGGCGATCGGCGAGCCGGCGGCGGACGTGGTAGCGGCCGGCGGGCAAGGCGATCTGTCGATCGCCGTCGGCAGCTTTTTGAATCTCGGCCGCGATGAAGCCATTGCCATCCACGATGTAGTAGATCCCCGCGGGCGCCGTGCCGGGGACGTAGATGCCCTCGCGCCGGCTGGCGAAATCGGTCAGCACCAGATCGGCGTTGCCCTGGAAGTCGTAGCTGAAGGTCGGGTGTTGGGCGCCAGCGGCGCTTTCAGCCGTGTCCGCCACCGTGCGCGCGTAGGCGTAGGCATAGGCCTCGGACAGGGTCACGCGGCGGTCGCGCGAGCGATCGGCATCGCCGCGCAAACCGCTGACCAGGTAGTGGGAAAAGTAGCTGCCGCCAATCTCATCCGATTCTTGCGCGTCCTCGTCGGCGCTGGACGAGGACAGTAGCACCAGGCCGCGGGTTTCTTCCGAGCCCGCGGCTTCGATCTGGAACGCCGGCGCGTGGCGCGCGCCCTTGGTGCGGGTCACCATGCCCGAGTGGCACGAATCGAACACGCCGATGCGGATGTCGGCCGGCGCCGCCGACAAGCGCGCCTTCAATTGATCGAGCCGAATGCGCGAGTCGCCCAGGCGCAGCTCGCCGTCCTTGGCGTGGCCCGAATAGTAGAGGATGAAAAGTGCCCGCTCGCCGCGCTGCTTGGCCTGGGCCATGCGCCCCTCGAGGTCGCCAAGGGCGCGCCAAAATTCACCCGCCGACTGGTTGAGGATCATGGTGACATCGCCCGATGCCACGCCCCCGAGCTGCGTGAGCACGGCGTACACCTTGCGCGCGTCCTCGGCGGCAAAGCGCAAAGGACGGGTGTCGCTGCCGCCTTCGTCGTTGCCCGCGATGAGCGCGAATCGGTGCTGACCCGCGGCCTGCGTCGGCGCCGCGCAAAGCAGTAGCGCCAACACCGGCCCGGCCCGCGCGATGGCTCGCAGGGTGGTCATGGCTTGCGAAACAGCCAGGAGAAGACGTCTTGTCCGCCAGCGAAGGCGGGATTCGGCAGGGCCGAGAGATCGCCCTTGGCCGCCTGGTGCGCGGACCGCACGGCCTGCTCGGCGGCCTCGAGGTCGAAGGGCGTTCGCGCCAGGAAGAGGAAGACCCGTTCGCGGCCCGCGCCCGTGAACTCCAGGCTGTCGGGCAAGTAGACAGTTTCTAGAGTGGCGGGCACCGGGAGAGCCGGACCTCGTTCGGGATAGAGCGGGGTCACCTCACCGCTGTCGTCGACGGAGACGGCCGCCAGGTAGCGCGGGTCCGCGGTCTTGTAGCCGAGACGAACCCGGTCGCCCGGGTCCAGCACCTCTTGCGATCCGGGCGGGGAGATCCGCTGCGATGAATTTCCCGTCGAGGCGATGCGTGCCGTGGCCTCCACGGCGCTGCCCTTGCTGCGGTTGTGTTGATGGTTCCCGGGCGAGGACACGCGCACGAGGAACAAGGCCACCGCTGCGGCGGCCAGCACCCCGGAAAGTCCGAAAGCCCACGCCCGTCGCGGACGCTGCCGCGGCACGCGCTGGGCGCGCTCCACACCGCCGGCGAAGCGCTCGAACGGGATCTCGCGCTCGAACGCACGCTGCTCTTCGACCAGCACGCGCATCTTGGCCCGGCAGGCGGGGCAGCTCGCGAGGTGACGCTCCATCTCGGCGCAGGCTTCGGGCGGAAACTCGCCCGCGCGGTAGCAGCGCAGGGCCAGCTCGGCCAGGTGACTCGACGGCGTCTCGTGATTCTCGACCAGGGTCATGGCGAAAACTCCCTGCCGCAGGCCGCGGCAAACTCGCCCAGGCGCTTGCGCACCGTCGGCACCGACCGCCCGAGGAGCGCGGCGACCTCCTCCAGGGTCATTTCGTCGACGTGGTAGTGGATGGCCACGGCCTGGGTCTCTTGGTCGACGAGGGACAGCATCTTGGCCACCAGCTCGCGCATCTCGAAAACCTGCGGGCCGGGCTCGCTGGCGTTGCGCGCGCGGGTCTCGCGCTCGAAACGTTCGTGCCAGGCGGCGCGATCGGCGCGCAGGATGTTGAGACAGTGGTGGGTGGCGATCTTGATAAGCCAGGTGAGAGGCGAGGATTCCGAGCGAAAGCCCGCGTAGTGGGTGAGGGCCTTGGCGAATACGTCTTGCATGGCATCCTCGGCCTTGCTGCGATCCTTGAGAATGTAGGCACAGCGCCCGAAAACACTGGCGCCGTATCGTGTGTAAAGCTCGCGCAGCTGCTCGCGCGCATCCGAGGCCGCCAGGCCCTTTTCGCCCGGGATGATCTGAAACGTCGGGGTCTGGCGGCCGCTCATGATCAAAGGTTCGAGAATTGCGCGTCCTGGAACACGCAGCTCGAGACGCTGCCGTAATTGTCCGTCGCGCTGGTCGAAATGGGAACCGACTTGTAGACGCTGAGGTAATTCGTGTCCCAGCACTCGCTCAGGGTGTAGGTCAGCGCGCTGTCCGTGGTGGTGACGCTGACATCCGAGCGTCCGGCGCCGCTCCACAGCCACCGGCTGTGCACCTTGCCGAGGCCGCCGGCAGACGTCGCGTTCGCGGGAACGTCGTAGAGGAAATCCATGCTGCCATCCGCGCCAGGATTCTGAACGAAGGCATAGTCTACATCGACCAGCTTGCCAGGTTGATTGTCGTCTTTGACCTGGCGGAACTTGGCCGCGATATTGACCACGGCGTCGGGACTCATGTGGTCATAGGTGTAGTTAGCGGTACCCACGTTGCTGTCCGGTTGGGGCAACGTGGCGCGCGCGTCCCAATCGAGCGTGAAGCTTCCCGCGCCAAAGCCTTCCATTTCGTTGCCCTGCGCATCGAGACCGGGCGCGTGCGTTCCCGAGAGCACGGTGACGAACGGCGCGGTCTGGTCGTGCTTGTCGCGTCCTTGGAACATGTACGCATACTGGTGCGACGCGGTACGCGTGATCGTGACCTTCCATTCGATGGGATCGAGAGGAGATTGCCAGGGACCCCACACTGCCGCATTCAAGGTGACGCTCGTTGCCGGGTTGTTGGTCACCAACTTGACCAGCAAGCCCACCGCCAGGGCGCCGGCATTGACCGTCACGGTGACGGCGCGGGTGGTGACGTACCAGTCGGCGAGTTGCCCCATGAGGGCGTAGTTGCTTCCCTCGACCGTCAGGGCCTTGTTGTCCGAGCCGGGGACGGCCATGGCCACCGTGCTTGCGCGTGGTACCCCGGTGGCGAACTCCGAGCCCGGCTCGTCCTTGGGTTGGCAGGCGAATAGCCCAACGGTCAGGGTAGAGAACAAGGCAGTGTAGGCAACGAAACGTGTCATGGTGGTCTCTCCTTCCGCTAAGAGAGACACGCTGGCGCGCGGAAACAGAAAGAAGGAAGACTTGTGGGACGCTATAGCTTGGCGAAGGTCGCATCCGACAGGGCGCCCAGGGGGACATGGGCGGAGAAGCTCGAGCAAGTCGGCGCGCGGGACGCGGCCGTTGCCCATGGCTTCGATGTGAAACCCCGAACGAAGCTGGATGTGCAGGTCGCAGGGGGCATTGGCGCGCTCGGAGGCGCAGGTGAAGAAGCCATTGGCCTGGGACGCTGGCAGCGCGAGCGGGGCTTGTGGGTAGCTCGCCGAGCCCGCCACCCAGCGCTCGAACGCGCCTGGCTCCCGGCCCGTGGTCGCGATGGTGATCTCCACCCTCTTTTCGCCTGAGGTGTAGGTGCGACGCACGTAGCCCGGACCGTGCTGAATGGGCCCCGCGGCCACGTACGGCGGCGCGGCCTCGGGGAAGATCTCGTTCTTGTCACGCATCGCGGCCGATGCTCCCCGCGCGTGAAGAGGTGCGGCCGTCTCTTCAGTGCGAGCCGGCGACGATTCCCGGACCGGCGAGGGGGATATACCGGGTTTGCATGCTGGGAGCGCGAGCACGAGCAGGGCAATCCATCGTTTCGCTACCGTACCGCACCTCGGCCGTTTCACGCGTCGGTGGCTTCCTCGCGGATGAACTTTCCGCTACGCAATTCGTCCAGCGTTTGCTCGATCTCTTCGCGCGTGTTCATCACGAACGGTCCGTAGCGCGCGATGGGCTCGCCGAGCGGACGGGCAGCGGCGAGCAGAAATCGCCCGCCCTTCGACCCGCCCCGGGCGCGAATGAAATCGCCCTCGCCGAACACCACCAGGGCTGGCCCCTCGACGGACTGCACGTCGGCGCCCGTGCCGAAATCCACCTTGCCGCGATCAAGGTAGGCGAACGCGGTGTGGCCCGCCGGCACCTCTTCGCGAAAAACCGCGCCCGCGGGCAGATTCACGTCGATGAACTTCGGCGCCACCGAAAGCCCCTCCACCGGGCCTTTGCTGCGGCCGCCGTCGGCCTCGCCCGCGATGACTCGAATTTTTGCGCCATCGTCGGTGGCTCGTTCTTCCAACTTGTCGGCGCGCAGATCGCGGTACTTCGGCCGGGTCATCTTTTCCCGGGCGGGCAGGTTGAGCCACAGCTGCAGGCCCGAAATGCCCTCGGGCCGCACGACCGGCATTTCCTCGTGAAGGATGCCACTGCCCGAGGTCATCCATTGGATGTCGCCGCCGTCGATGGTGCCCTTGTGTCCCAGCGAATCGCCGTGCCGGACTTGCCCGGTGCGCAGAATGGTCACGGTTTCGATGCCGCGGTGGGGGTGAAAGGGAAAGCCGGCCCGGTAGTCCGAAGGCGCCGACGACTCGAAGTGGTCGAGCAGCAGAAACGGATCGAGGTTGGTCAGTTGGCCCGTGCCGATGCTGCGGATGAGGTGTACGCCCGCTCCTTCAACCGTGGGCTGAGGCCGGATGATCTGCTCGATAGGTCGAAGCGTCATGATCCATTAGATGGCCTCCAGGCGCCGGTGGATTCGGGTTCTCCTCACCCGAGCTTGCCCGCCACGCGCGCGGTTTCCTCGATGGTGCGCGCCAGGACCGAGCGGATCTTGCCGTCCTCCATCACGCCGAGGCCGGCGATGGTGCAACCCCCGGGCGTCGTCACTTGATCCTTGAGCACGGCCGGATGCGTGCCGGTCTGCACGACCATACGCGCAGCGCCCTGCACCATCTGGGCGGCCATGGCCACCGCGGCGTCGCGGCGCAAGCCGAGGCGCACGGCCCCGTCGGCCAGGGCGTCGATCATCACGAACACGAAAGCCGGCCCGCTGCCCGCCACGGCGGTCACGATGTCCATGTGGGCCTCGTCGACCTCCTGGGCCTTGCCAACCGAGGCGAAGAGCGCCAGCGCCAGGGACATCTGCTGGTCGTTCGTGCCCTTGCTGCGCGCAAGCCCGGCCATGCCTTCGCCGATGAGGGCGGACACGTTGGGCATGGCGCGAATCACGGCGCTGCCGGGTAGAAAGCCGCACAGCTTCTCCAGGCGGACGCCAGCCGCGATGCTGATCACCAACTTGCCCGCCAGGGCCGAGCGCATGGCATCGCTGTCGAGGACGGCGCCCATTTGGTAGGGTTTCACGCAGACCAGCGCCACGTCGCAAGCCTTGGCCACCGCCAGGTTGTCGGTTCTCGTGCGAATACCGTGCTTGGCTGCCAGGTCGCGGGCCACCTCGGCGCGTGCGTCGCAGGCGAAGATCTGCGCGGGTGCCAGGTTGCCCGAATGGAGAATGCCGCGCACGATGGCTTCGCCCATCGTGCCGCAGCCGATTACGCCCAAGGTCTTGCCGTCTTCGAGGAGAGTCACACGCGCATTACCACACGAAGCGCGGTCAAGGTAAAGTCGCTCCCGCATGACCAAAGACGTCACTCCTCGCGCGACGCTTCGCGATGTACACCGCTTGGTGGTCAAGGTCGGAACCCAGGTGGTCACGAATGAAGGCTCCGAGCTGGCCGTGGGGCGGGTGACGGCTCTTGTCGAAGGGTTGGCGAGCCAGCGCAAGGCCGGTCGCGACATCGTCTTGGTCACCTCGGGGGCCGTGGGCATGGGCATGCGCCTGCTTGGCCTGAATCAGAGGCCACGCTCGCTCGGACTGCGCCAGGCATGCGCGGCCGTGGGCCAGGGGCACCTCATGGCGGCCTACGCCGATGCCTTCGCCAAACAGGGCGTGATCGCGGCGCAGGTGCTGCTGACCCAGGAAGACCTGGGCGACCGGGATCGCGCCCTGTGCGTGCGTACGACCCTCATGCGCCTGCTCGAGCTCGGCGCCGTTCCGGTTCTCAACGAGAACGACAGCGTCAGTATCCGCGAGCTGGTCGAGTACCAGAGTCGGGCGGGCGGCGGGCCGGCCAAGAAGACATTCGGCGACAACGACGGTCTGGCGGCCCGCGTGGCCGTGACCCTCGACGCCGATTTGCTCGTCCTGCTCACCAACGTGGACGGGCTCTTCACGGCCAATCCCAAGACCGATGCGGGCGCTCAGCGGATCGCGCTGCTGACCCACGTGGACGAAAGCGCCCTCGGTCGTGCCAGCGGATCGTCGAGCGGCGGTACGGGCGGGATGTTGAGCAAGCTGGAGGCGGCCAGGCTCGCCACCGCGGAGGGCACCTCGGTCGTGATCGCGAATGGCGGGGAGCCCTCGGTGCTGGCCAAGATCCTGGCCGGTGACGACGTGGGCACCCTGATCCCGACCCCGGATCGCCGGCGCGCGCGCCTGCGCTTCATCGCTGTGGCCAGTCGAAGATTCGGCGCCCTGGTGCTCAACGAGGGCGCGTTGCGGGCGCTGGAGAAGGGCAAGGCCTCGTTGCTTCCCGTCGGGGTCATCACCGTCGAAGGCAGCTTCGACAAGGGCGACGTGGTCGAGATCCGCGACGGCAGCGGGCGGGTGCGGGGCCGCGGCATGGTGAACTACGACGCCGACGCGTGCCGCAAGCTGGCCGGCCGGCAAAGCGACGAAATCGACACCATCCTCGGCTATCGCGGCTACGACGCCCTGGTCACGCGCGACAACCTCGTCATGGGAACGGCCTAGGAGGCCGTACGGTCACCGCCGCGGTGGTGGATGCGGGCGTGACTTTGCGTGAGGCGGTCACTTTCTTGTTTTCGGCGTACGACGCGTAGGCATCGGCTTCCACGGGCAATAGCACGGTGAAGGTCGACCCGGAGCCCGGCTGCGAGCGCACCTCGATGGTGCCGCCATGGTTCTCGATGATGCGTTGACTGATGGGCAGGCCGAGGCCGGTGCCCTTTTCCTTGGTCGTGAAGAAGGGGATGAACAGGTTGCGCAGATCGGCGGGCGGGATGCCGATGCCGTCGTCGCGGAAACGGATTTCCAGAAACGCCGCGGACGCGCCCCGCCGGGTCGAACGACGCAAGCTGGTGGACACCTGCAAGCGCCCGCCCTGGGCCATGGCATCGAAGGCATTGATGGCCAGGTTCAGGAACACCTGGCGAAGCTGTTGCGCGTCGGCGCGCACCGGCGGCAGGCCTTCGAGCAGGTTCATCACGATTTCCACGCGCGAACCGCTGCGCTCCTTCTCGATCAGATTGACGGTCTTGCGAACCACGTCGTTGAGATCGAGCGGGCTCTGATCGCCGCGGTAGGGCCGCGCGTAGTCGAGGAATTGCGAGACGATCTTGTTCAGACGGTCGACCTCTTCGACGATGATGTCGAGGAACTCGCGCGTGCTGGCGTCCGGCTTTTGCCCTTCCACCGGCTGCAGGTACTGGGCCGCCCCCTTGATCGATCCGAGCGGATTGCGGATCTCGTGGGCGAGCCCCGCCGCCATCTGGCCGAGCGCCGCCAGACGATCGCGCTCTTTCATGCGCTCGTAGATCTGCGAGTTCTGCAAGGTCACACCGATGGACGCGGCCACGCCGCGAAAGAGCTCGATTTCCTCGGAGGAATAGGCCTCGCGCAGGCGCTCGTCGCGCAGAACCAACATGCCGAGCAGCTGCTCTTCGCCGAGGATGGCCAGCACCACCGAGCCGTTGAGCTGCTCAAGCACGCGCACGATGAGCAGTAGGGCTTCGCGCTCTTCGCCCTGCTTGTTGCGTAAGGCCAGCAGCTCACGCTCGAGACCTTCGACGGAGACCACCCCGGCCCGGCGCAGGCGCTCCAGGAACCCGCGATGGGCGACGGCATCGATGCGGCCTTCCGGGCGCGGGCCCACATGCCCGATGAGGTCGTAGGCCGAGCCGTCAGGGTCGACGATGTACATCGAGGCGTGGGTCACGCGGCGCGAATCCTCGAGCGCGGAGAGCACGCGCGGCACCAGATCGCGCACGTCGATGACGTTCATGAGGTCGGCGCGCAGGCTCTCGATGCGGCGAAAGAGCTCGTATTTCTCCTGGAACATCCAGCGATTCACCACGCGTTCGAGCAGCGAGCGCAGCGGCTCGAACACGATGATGATGGCGGTGGAGGCGATGAGGGCATTGAGGAAGAGCAGGCCGATTTCGTTCAGATCGACCAGCTTGATGAGCAAGAGGCCGTAGATGACGGTGGAGATGCTGGCCAGGGCCGCCAACACGACCATGCGTCCGAGGAGCTCGTTGAGGTCGAGCAGGCGGTAGCGCACGAGCGTCTGCGACAGGAAAAACAGGTAGATGGTGATGAAGATGTTTCCCACCGAGGGCGCCCAGGGAACCAGGTCCAGGAGCGCCGCAGTCACGGTGGCGAGGCCTCCCACCAGCAGGTAGAGCAGGCGGATTCTTCTCGACCCGCGACGGCGTGCGCCGGTAGCGCCGGTACAGGTAGTAGACGGACAGGTAGAGCCCGAGGAAGACGTAGGAGAGGAGGCCGAGTAGGAACCACTTGGAGGTGTGAACCGGCGTGGCCAGGAAGAGACTGGAAAGCAAGGCCAGGTAGAGCAGGGCGGCGCCGACCAGGGTGATACGCGACATGGGCGGCGGCCCGGCCTCGTCGCCGAGAAACGCGCGGAAAAACCGCTGCGCGGTGGCGGGCAACGATACCGCGGCCAGCATGGCCCCCCAACGCAGGAGCGAATTTGCATCCTGCGACGAGGAGAGGAACATGAGGAGCCTCTGCACCGCCACGTTGAACGCGAAAGTGGCGAAGAGGGCGTGCACGCTGCGCCGGGGGTCGCGCAGCAGAACCGCCCCGCCGACGGCAAGACCGACGATGGCGGCGACCAAGGCCGAAAGCGTCTGAGTGTTCAAGGCCCCTCCATTGTAGCGCCTTTGCCCACCGTGCCTCCGTCTGTTAGCATACAGATGCAATCATGGGTGCGGTCGACTGGCAAGAGCCGCTTTGGCGGCTTCCCTCACGTCGCGGCCGAAGGTCGCGTAGGGGGGCGGTGGAATGCGTGCGCCGCAGGCTGCGACGCGAACCGCTGGCCGTCTTTCGTCGCGGGGTAGGTCGATGACAGACGGAGCAGTCTTGGTGCTGAACCGGCATTTTCAGCCCATTCACGTCACCAACGTGAAACGGGCCTTCGCGCTCCTCTATGCGGGTTCTGCGCAGGCCGTGGATCGCCAGTTTCGCACCTTCGATTTCGACAGCTGGGCCGAGCTCTCGGCCGAAATGGGCGACGACGTCGTCCACACCGTGAATCGCGCCATCCGCGTCCCGCGCGTGATCTTGTTGCAGATCTACGACCGCATCCCGCGCGCCAAGGTGCGCTTCTCCCGCCACAACATCTACACGCGCGACAACAACACCTGCCAGTACTGCGGCCGCCAGCTCCCGCGTGCGGAGCTCAACCTGGATCACGTGATTCCCCGCTCACGGGGCGGGCGCACGACCTGGGACAACGTGGTCTGCTGCTGCGTGGACTGCAACATCGCGAAGGGCGCCCGCACGCTCGAACAGGCCCACCTTCGCCTGCTCAAGACCCCCACCCGCCCGCGCTGGACCCCCACCTTCCGGGCGGGCTCGGATTGCATTCGCTACCGCGAGTGGCTGCCCTTTCTCGACCTGCCCAACGCGTCGTACTGGAACGCGGAGCTGGTCGAGTAGGCGGCGGCTCGCGTGGGGAGCCGGCCGGCTATGCCGGCCGCGGACCATCGCGGGAGGGCATGGGAACCCTTTCAGGCTTCCCATATCAGTGGCCTGCTATGATCCGGCCGCCCATGTCGCGCCCTATCCTCGCAGGTCTTCGCGTCTTGCTCACCCGCCCCGAGGGCGAGCGCGCGGAGGAGTGGGGCGCCGCCTTTGCCCGGGCAGGGGCGGTTCTCGTCGCGTATCCGACCGTGGCCATCCTCGCGCCCGCATCGTGGCATCCGGTGGATGAGGCCATCGCCAACCTGCACGCCTACGACTGGATGGTCTTTACCAGTCAGACGGCGGTGGAATTCTTCGCGAGCCGATTGCAAACCAGACGATTCCCCTCCGATTTGCGCGCCAAGATCGCGGCCGTCGGCCAACGTACCGCCCAATCCATCGCGCACCGGGGCGGCAAGGTGGCGCGCGTGCCCACCGACCCCCGACAGGAGGGTCTGGTCGAGGCTCTGCGCGACTTGTCCGCCACCACGCGCGTGCTCCTTCCGCTCGCGGAGGGCGGGCGAGCCTTGCTCGCGCGAAGCCTTCGGGAGCGCGGCTGTACCGTGGATGTGGTGACCGTGTATCGAACCGAGCCCAAGCGAGATTTCGCGCCCCCCCCGAATTCGATGTGGCGGTTTTCGCCAGCCCCTCGGCCCTGAAGGCCTTCATCGATGGCCTTGGGACCTCTGCGTTGACGGAGAGGACCTCTGCCGTCATCGGCCCGACCACGGCCAGGGAAGCCGAGAGGAACGGGCTGCGTGCCGTCGTGTCCGACACGCCGAGCGTGGAGGATCTCATTCTCGCCATCGCAAAATCACGTTCCAACCAAGGAGAAACCTGATGTCGTTCCCCGAGAATCGTTCCCGTCGTCTTCGTCGCACGGAAGCCTTGCGCCGCATGGTCCGCGAAACCACCCTGTCGGCGAGTAACCTGATGTACCCGCTCTTCATTTGCCCGGGCAAGGGGGTGCGCAAGGAGATCCCCTCCCTGCCCGGCCAGTACCACCTATCGGTGGACGAGCTCGACCGCGAGGCCGAGGCCATCGTCAAGCTCGGGATCCCGTCGGTGATGCTGTTCGGGTTGCCTGAGAAAAAGGATGATGTGGGCAGCGAGGCGTGGCAGGCGGAAGGCGTTGTCCAGCGCGCGATCCGGGCGCTCAAGAAGGCGGCGCCGGACCTCATGGTCGCCGCAGACTGCTGCCTGTGCGAATACACCACGCACGGCCACTGCGGAATCCTGCTCGACAAGAAGAGCGGCAACGTCGACAACGATGCCACGCTGGAAAACCTGGCCCGCGCGGCCCTGGCCCAGGCTGGCGCCGGCGCGGATATCGTCGCACCGTCGGGCATGATGGACGGCACCATCGGGTTCCTGCGCGACGCTCTCGACGAAGCCGGGCACGAAAGCGTGGTCTTGCTGTCCTACGCGGTAAAGTACGCCTCCGCGTACTACGGCCCGTTTCGCGTGGCGGCCGACTCGGCGCCCGCCTTTGGAGACCGGCGGGGTTACCAGATGGATCCGGCCAACTTGCGCGAGGCGATTCGCGAGGTGGAGCTCGACGTGGAAGAAGGGGCGGACATCGTCATGGTCAAGCCGGCCCTGCCCTACCTCGACGTGGTGGCGGAAATCAGGCGCGAATTCGATGTTCCCATCGCTGCCTACAACGTTTCGGGCGAGTACTTGATGCTGAAAGCCGCGGCCGAGAAAGGTTTCCTTGACTACGACCGAGCCATGATGGAAACTCTAATTTCTGTGCGTAGAGCAGGCGCCGATTTGATCGTGACTTATCACGCCAAAGAGGCCGCAGACCTGCTTTCGAAGGCTTCGTAGCCGGCAGCACAGAAAAGAGTGTCGGTGGCGTTTTTGTTTGTTGACAAATCGTCGCAGATGCCTAATATCCCACTCCCCGCTGCCGGGAAAAACGCAAAGGCGGATGACCCGGGGGCAGGGAGAGTCGGTCTCTGAAAGCTGAATAGCAAATTGAGAAGAATGACGAGATCTGAAGCCTTCTTCGGAAGGTGGAAGACTCGGCACCGTATCCTTGAGTTTTAGAGAATGCCCAGGGGCTCGTCCCCTGGATGGATCAAATCGAAACGAGCATGGAGCCTCGGCTTCATGTGAGAATTTAATTGGAGAGTTTGATCCTGGCTCAGAGCGAACGTTAGCGGCGGGCTTAACACATGCAAGTCGAACGAGAATGAGGGAGCAATCCCTCTAGTACAGTGGCGGACGGGTGCGTAACACGTGGATAATCTACCTTCCGGCGGGGGACAACAGTTCGAAAGGACTGCTAATACCGCGTACGTCGGCGAGGGCTCCGGCCCTTGTCGAGAAAGATGGCCAATCCTTGGAAGCTGTCACCGGAAGATGAATCCGCGGCCCATCAGCTAGTTGGTGAGGTAATGGCTCACCAAGGCTAAGACGGGTAGCTGGTCTGAGAGGATGATCAGCCACACTGGGACTGCGACACGGCCCAGACTCCTACGGGAGGCAGCAGTGGGGAATATTGGGCAATGGGCGAAAGCCTGACCCAGCCACGCCGCGTGAGTGATGAAGGCCTTCGGGTCGTAAAGCTCTGTGGGGAGGGACGAACAAGCAGGCACCAAACAAGTGCAGGCCCTGACGGTACCTCCTTAGCAAGCACCGGCTAACCATGTGCCAGCAGCCGCGGTAATACATGGGGTGCAAACGTTGCTCGGAATTATTGGGCGTAAAGCGCGCGTAGGCGGTTATTTAAGTCGGATGTGAAAGCCCTTGGCTTAACTGAGGAAGTGCATCCGAGACTGATTAGCTAGAGTACGAAAGAGGGTCGCGGAATTCCCGGTGTAGAGGTGAAATTCGTAGATATCGGGAGGAACACCGGCGGCGAAGGCGGCGACCTGGTTCGAGACTGACGCTGAGGCGCGAAAGCGTGGGGAGCAAACAGGATTAGATACCCTGGTAGTCCACGCCGTAAACGATGGATGCTAGATGTTTCTGGTATTGACCCCGGAGGCGTCGTAGCTAACGCGTTAAGCATCCCGCCTGGGGAGTACGGCCGCAAGGCTAAAACTCAAAGGAATTGACGGGGGCCCGCACAAGCGGTGGAGCATGTGGTTCAATTCGACGCAACGCGAAGAACCTTACCTGGGTTGGAACCCTCCAGAAGTCCGCAGAGATGTGGATGTGCTCGCAAGAGAACTGGATGTCCAGGTGCTGCATGGCTGTCGTCAGCTCGTGTC
>CAWCMR010000025.1:0-1325000 GCA_963796685.1 uncultured delta proteobacterium | reverse complement strand
GGCGGCAAAGGATGGGCGGGGATTCGCCTTCTTCGGGCCAGATCGCAAGCCACGTCGTGCCGCAATCGGGACACTGACGCAGCTCTTCCCATTCCGCGATGTCGATCGCCTGCCACCGCATCACGGAATCGTCCTCGATCGTGGCCCAGTCCGGGCGCTTGCCGCACGAACAACTCGCGGGAGCATCGGGCTTACTCGCCATGAAGCGCAGCGTACTCGAAATCCCCGTCAATGAGGCAACTCGATGAGGCCTCGTCCGCACAGGAAGCGACGAAAGCCTCGGTCAGCGTCTATACTCGCGACCATGTCAGCGTCGATCGATGTCCTCTTCACGCTCCGCGAGCGGGGCTTTGTCCAGCAAATCAGCGACGAGGCCGCCTTGACGGCACGGCTCGCCAGCGGATCGGTCACTTTCTACGCGGGTTTCGACCCCACGGCTTCGAGCTTGCACGTGGGCAGCATGATCCCGCTCATGGCCATGGCGCACCTGGCACGTGCTGGGCACCGGCCGGTCGCCGTCCTGGGCGGGGGCACGGCGATGGTTGGCGATCCGAGCGGCCGGACCGAGCTGCGCCAGATGATGACGGTCGAGACCATTCGACAAAACCGGCTGTCCATCGAGCCCCAGGTCCGCCGCTTTCTTGCCGACGCGGGACAGGACGCCATCGTGGTCGACAACGCGGAGTGGCTGGCGCCGCTCAACTACTTGAGCTTCCTGCGCGACATCGGCCGTCACTTCAGCGTCAATCGCATGCTCGCGGCCGAGGCCTATCGCCAGCGCATGGAAAAGGGCCTGTCCTTCATCGAGCTCAACTACCAGATCTTGCAGGCCTACGACTATCTGGTGCTCTATCGCAACTATGGATGCGCCCTGCAGGTTGGCGGCGACGATCAGTGGGGCAATATCTTGGCCGGCACGGATTTGATTCGCCGCCTGGACCAAGCGGAAACCTACGCGCTGACCTTTCCCCTCATCACCACCGCAGCAGGCGCGAAAATGGGAAAGACGGCGGCAGGCGCGGTCTGGTTGTCCGCCGAACGAACCAGTCCCTTCGATTTCTACCAGTATTTCGTGAACGTCGACGACCGCGACGTGGTGAGGTTTCTGAAGCTGCTGACTTTCGTGCCCATGGATGAAATCGGCCGCCTGGCCTCGCTGGAAGGCGCGGAGCTGAGAGTCGCCAAGCAAACCTTGGCCTTCGAAGTCACGGCCATCGTGCACGGCAAGGAGGCGGCCGAGGTCGCGCAAAATGCGGCGCGGGCGGCTTTTGGCGGTGGCGGTGGCGATCTCGTGCCGACGCACGCCGTTCGCGCGACGGATCTGGACGCTGGCATCAAGGCGGTGGATCTACTGGCTGCGGCCGGGCTCGCGGTCTCGAAGAGCGCCGCACGCCGCCTGGTCGAGCAAGGCGGGGTTCGTCTGGGCTCGCGCAAGGTGACTTCCGTCGACGACGTGGTGCGGGCGGAGGAAATCGCCGCCGATGGGACACTCCTCCACGCCGGAAAGAAGCACGTCCGGCGCATCATCATAGGACGGTAGGGGCGGGTTTGAAACCTGCCCCTACAGCTCTTTGCGCATCCAAGTCGATGTCTTCGACCTGGCCATCTGGTATTCCACCGTCGCGGCGATGGCTGGAACGATGCTCTTTTGGTCGATGACGTCGAAACCCATCTTTTGGCCCACGAAACCCTGCGCGCCGTCGGTGACCAAATAGAGATGAAGCGCGCCGTCCATGCGCGCCTTCTTCATCGCCGCATCGATGAGCAGGTAGCCGAGCCCTTCGCCTCGCCGCTCGGGCGTCACCGCCAGCATGCGCAACAGGGCATCGTCCTCCACGTGCTCGACGGCCACGCAGGCGGCGATCTCGCCTCTCTCCGGGGACGGCATCACCAGAAACTCGCTCCACACCTTGTCGAGAGCGGCATGGGTGATACCCGCGCGATCGAGGAGCTGACCAATCTGCGCCTTGTCGGAAGGTCTCGCCGGTCTCACCGGATCGCCGAGTCGGGCCAGGAGCAGGTCGTGCAACCCACCATAGTCGCCCGAGCTCATGATGGCGACGGTGTCTCCCGGGGCAGAACGGCGCGCCAGGTGCTCCGCAGTGGCCTCGGTGCCCGCGATCACGCGCGCCGGGATCTCCTGGCTGCGCAAATCGGAAGCCAGCCTCTCGACATCCAGGCGCTCGCCCTCGGGCACCTTCTCGGGAGCGTACAGGGGCGCAAGCACGACCTCGTCGGCCACGGCCAGGGCGCGAACGAAGTCCTGTTGGAAGATCGAGCGTCGGCTGGTGGCCGAGCGCGGCTCGAACGCGGCGATGAGCTTGCCGGGACCGTGGCGACCCTTGAGGGCCCCCAGGGTTTCGCGAATGGCGGTCGGATGGTGGGCGAAATCGTCGACCACGGTCACGCCGTAGGCGATGCCACTGACCTCCTGCCGTCGCTTGACGCCGAGAAAACGCCGCGAGGCACGGGCAATCTTCGGCATCTCGATGCCCAGGCAGTGGGCCGCGGCGATCACGCCCGCCAGGTTCTCCATGTTGAAGATGCCCGCCATCCCGGTATCGAGGGTGATCATGCCTTTGCCCTCGAAGGCGAGGCGCAAGATCGAACGCCCGCCAAGCTTGCGGCCCGTCACCTCGAAGGTCCACTGCGCGTCCGTTCCTGGCCGACCGTAGGTGGTGACCTTGCAGCGCGCGGATGAGGCCACCTCGAGGGCGCCGGGAGAAGCCGCGCACACCACCAGGTTGCCGTCGGGCGGTATGAGCCCGACGAATTCCCGAAAAGCCCGCTTGACCGCTGCCTCGTCCGCGAAGATGTCCGCGTGATCGAATTCGACGGACGTCAGGATCGCCAGCTTGGGCCGGTAGTGCAGGAACTTGGACTTCTTGTCGAAGAAGGCGGTGTCGTACTCGTCGCCCTCGACGACGAAGTCGGCGCCGTGGCCAAGCCGCCACGAGCGCATGAAGTTGACCGGAACCCCGCCTACCAGGAACGATGGATCGCGCCCCGCTTCCGAGAGAACGAAGGACATGAGCGACGAGGTCGTGGTCTTGCCGTGCGTGCCCGCCACGACAATCGAATGGCTGTCCACGAGGAACAGCTCGGAGAGCAGGGCCGGAAAGGACACAAGCGGGATGTTGCGCGCCTGCGCCGAGAGCACCTCGACGTGGTCACGCCGGCAGACGTTCCCGACCACCACGCGATCCGGAGCCCAGTCGAGGTTGCCGGCGGAAAAACCGGACATGACCGGGATACCCAGCTCGGCGAGCTGGGTCGACATGGGCGGATAGACGTGCTCGTCCGATCCGCGTACCTCGTGGCCGGCCGCACGCACGAGTCCGGCGAGGGAGCCCATGCCGGTTCCTGCGATACCAATCAGATGCAGTTTCATGAACGCTCGCTACTTGATCTGACACTCCGCCGCACCCGGTGGGAACTGGGTCGCGAACTTCTTCACTTCAAGGGAGAAGGTAGACTCGAAATCCCGCAATAGGCCACCTTTTTGCGCATCCTCGCCGCCCGACGTCGTCCATTTCAGGCCCGTGACCACAATGGAGCCGCAAGGGTCCAGGCGCCCTCGCCTGCGGTTGGCGACCCAGCTTTGGCCCCAGTCGCGGGCCAACGCGAGGTCGCAGCCGCGCGCGCCCTCGCCGCAGGCGATGTCGACGAGATCGTACCAGTACGGGCCCTTGGGACCATATTCGGCGAGGTGGAGGTGAGGCGTGACCCCGCCTCCTTCGCGCCCCTCTCGGCTGTCCAGGTGAAAATCGTGAATCAGGCCGGCCTCCAGATCGACGTAGAAACAAGCCTCTTCCGGGCCGGCTTGCTCGAAATGCCCGGCCGAAGGCGAATCCAAGGTCACCTCTCCATTGGTTGCCGACAACCGGATCTCGATGCGTTTCTGGGTCGCCGCGGGCGGCGGATCCTCGGCCCCGTCGCGCGGGCTGCGGCAGCGACAGATCCCATCCGCGCAGCGTTTCCCGACCAGGAGGGGAACCGGCCCGCGTTCGTGCACCCCTTGCGTCTGCTTGCGCCGATAGTCCACCTTCCAGGTCGAGCAGGCTGACCCAAGAAGCGCGAGCACAAGTGGGAGATACCATGGACGGGCGGCCATCGCGAACGTAGGATACTACGCCCGTGCTTCAGACAACCCACAAGATTCTCTTCCATCGGTCCATGCCGTGCTTGGCTCCTTTCTTGGCGCCGGTGCTTGCGCTTGCCATCGCCCTGGCCGTGGGCGCAGGAGCCTGCGCCTCCAGCGAGGACGGCAAGCAAGTCACCTATTCTCTGACCGCGAAACAGAACTACGAGCGCGGTCTGGAGGAGCTCAAGAAAGAGAACTACGCCGATGCCGCGCACTACTTCACCTACGTCAAACAGAAGTTTCCCTTCTCGAAGTACGCCGGCCTAGCCGAGTTGGCCCTCGCAGACACGGAATTTGCTCGCGGCAATTATCAGGAGGCCATCGATTCCTACAAGAGCTTCGCGCGTCTGCACCCCACGCACGAAAAAGTAGAGGACGGCTATGCCGCCTTTCGCATCGCCGAGTGCTACGTCAAGGAGATGCCCGACGACTGGTTCATCCTGCCCCCTGCCTACGAGAAGGATCAATCGTCCGTGCGCGACGCCCTCCGCGAGATCGACAGCGCGCGGGAGAAATATCCCCAATCGCCGTACCTCAAACAAGCCACGGTCTATCGTCGCGAGGTCCTGCGTCGACTCATCGAGCACGAGGTCTACGTGGCCCGCTTCTATCTCGACCGGGGTCATCCCAAGGCCGCCGTCCTGCGCATCGAAGGCGCTTTGCGCCGCTACCCGGATTCAGGCCAAGAGGGCGAGCTCATGCTCGCGCTCGGCGAAACCAACCTCGATCTCGGCAATCCCGCGCGGGCCAAGCAGGTCTTCGAGCGCGTGGCAGGCGAGCTCGGCAACGACCTTCAGAAGAAGCGCGCCGAGCTGTTCCTCGATTTCATCAAGCGACGCTTCGGTGACCACCCCGTCGACAAGTCGACCAGCGGCTAGCGTCGATTCTATGCCTTGACCACGCGGGGGGATCCCAGGTACTTGGCGGCGGATTCGTGCGTGCCTACGCCTACGACCGTGGTGGTTGTATAGCAGAGAGAACGTGGAGCGCCTCGGCAAGCTTGGAGTTCGCGATATTGGCTTGGCTCCTCGTGGACGGACGCCGATTGGCACCATCGAGTGCTCCGAATATGGATTCAACCGCCCAGCGGTACGCAGCTAGCGCTTCGAAGCCCGCTTTTCCCTCGCCGGCTGGCCGGCCACTGCTATGCTCTCTTGCGTTGGCGAAGGCAGATAGAAAGCCATGGCGAATAAGGACTATATCGTATTTGGCAAGCCAAGCTTCACCGATGAGGAAATTGAGGCGGTCGCCGCCACGCTACGCAGCGGGTGGGCAGGCACCGGCCCACGGGTCCAAGAATTTCAGCGCGCCTTTGCGAGCTACATCGGAACGCGCCATGCGGTCGCCGTCGGATCCTGTACCGCGGCCCTCCACTTGGCACTCGTCGCCGCCGGGCTAGGCGAAGGCGACGAGGTGATCACCACGCCGCTCACGTTCGCGGCGACGAGCAATGCCATCGTTCATTCGGGCGCCACACCCATTTTTGCGGACATTCGGCGTGACAGCATGAACATCGACCCGGATCAGGTCGAAGAGCGCGTTTGCCCCCGAACCCGGGCCATCCTTCCCGTGCACTTGGCCGGTCGCCCTTGTGAAATGGATTCCCTACGAAAGATCGCCCATCGCCACGGGCTGATGCTCATCGAGGACGCCGCCCATGCCGTCGAGTCCCGCTACCGTAGTGGCAAAATCGGCGCCCTTGGCGATGCCAGCTGCTTCAGCTTCTACGTCACCAAGAACATGACGACGATCGAAGGCGGCATGCTCTGCACCGACCACGATTACATCGCCAACAAGGCACGGGTTCTCTCCCTGCACGGCATGAGCGCCGATGCCTGGTCGCGCTTCAGCGACGAAGGCTACAAGCACTACGACGTGATCTTCACGGGCTTCAAGTACAACATGACCGACGTCCAGGCGGCCATCGGCATTCGCCAGCTTGCCAAGATCGACGGGTGGCTACAGCGGCGCCGCGAAATCTGGGCTCGTTACGACGAAGCTTTCGCCGATCTTCCTTGTGTCAGGCCCGCCCCCGAAGAAGCAGAAACCTTGCATGCCCGCCACCTCTACACCTTGCTGATCGACGAAGCCACGGCGGGAATCACGCGCGACCAATTCCTACAGACGCTGCATCGGAACGGGATCGGCTGCGGGGTTCACTATCGATCTCTCCACATCCACCCCTACTACCGCAAGCGCTTCGGCTTCAAGCCGGACGACTTTCCCAACGCGTACTATGTTGGTGAGCACACGGCGTCCATTCCGCTTTCACCCCATCTCACCGGCGAACAGGTCGAACGCATCATCGGGGTTGTTCGCACCACGTTGCGTCAAGGAGCTGAGTCGTGCGTTTCCTCTTCCTGATCCCCGACCTCGACCGAACCCAAAAGTCGGCGCTGCGGCTGAAGCTGGAAGGCTCGCCCCTGCGGCGGCTGTGTCGGTCAAAGCACATGCGCACCGATCAGGTCTGGGGTGGGACCCTCAATATCATGCGCCACTGTGCCGTCGCTCGCGACCAAGGTGCCGAGGCAGTGCTGGCAACGGAGTCTGGGACGGATACCTATGGACCCATCTGGGGAATCGACAAGCTTCCTTTCGTCCGTTGGGCTGATAGGCGTCCCGACGATATCTGTATCCTGCCCGATATCTATACCCAACTTATCGACGGCATTGACGGCTGGGCGGTGGCCTACGAACAAAGCCCGATCTTCGTTCACCACGACTTCGATTACCGGCGCGAGCGCGTGCTCATCTGGACCGACTCGCCGCACATGCTTGCCATTTGCAAGCGCGAGTATTCCGGCAAAGACATTCCCATCGTCCCCAATATCGTCGACGCCTCGGCCTTTCCTTTCATTCCCCAATCCGAGAGACGCGCGGGTGAACTGATGGCCTTTCCGCGCAAGGGTCCTGAGTTCATTCAAGAAACCATGCATGCGTATCAGCAGACCGGCGGCAACTATTGGAAGCTGACCATGGTCGATGGCCTTCCGTTGGCCGAGCTGGCCCAACGTTTTCGAACTCCCCAAGTGTTCCTCGCTTCTGCGCTGGTCGAGGGCTGCGCCTTGCCCCCGCAAGAGGCCATGTCGGCCGGCATGGTGGTCGTCGGGCGCAACGCCAATAGTGCCAATTTTTGCATGCGGGACGGCGAAACCGCGCTGGTTGCCGATACGCCCGACAAGGCGGCCCAGTCCCTACGGGCGCTGGAAGATGGAACGCTTCGCGAGCGACTCTCGCGCGCCGGCCACGACTATATCCAGCGCTTCTTCAAAGACCAGGAACCCGCCCGCTTCTGGCGCGCCACCATTGACAGCCCCCGCTGGAAGCAAAGCTAAGACGCCGCAGCCTCATGAAGCAGATCACGTACGCCTTCCCGAGTGCGCTGCAGGCTCGCCTCGCAGGATCGCTCATTCCAGGCCGCACGGGCCCGTTACGGACGGGGATCTTGCCATGGCCATGGAGGAGGTGGATGGCGGCCACCCGCCTCACCTAGCCCTAGCGACGGTTGCAACACATGACCCAGCCAGCATCTTCCGATGCCATGCGTAGCAAGCGCCGCGTGGCCATGATCGTTGGCGCAGGCTATCCACTTGGTCTGCTGACGGCGTGGCTTTTGCTGCGATTCTCGGGCGAGGGCTGGTGGCCACCGCTCGTAGGCCAATACGCGCCGCCCGTCGGCTTTCTCTTTCCGGCGCCTGTCGCGCTCGCCGTGACCTGGCGGTGGGGCACACGCAGGTGGTTCGCGCTTCAGTTGGCAGCGGTGCTATTCGCGTTGTTCGCGCTGCTCGGTCTCGAGCTCGGCCTGCGGCGTGACGGAGATGCTGCGCAAGACCCGCGCGCCATCCGACTGGTCAGTTACAACATCGATCTCGGCGCTCGTGGTGTGCCCAACATCGTGGCCCAGGTCATGAAGTTACAGCCTAATCTGGTGTTGCTGCAGGAGGCTCAAGACGGCCTGGTTCTCCAGCTGCGACAGGCTTTTGCCGGCTGGCACGTCGATCAACGCGACCAGTTCTTCATCGCCTCGCGCTTTCCCATCCTCGAGGTCAGACAGCCTGCCCGGCTGCACTACGGGGCAGGTGAGGGTGGCGGCCAAAAGGACCGCGAGGGTGGGGCGCACTTTCTGGCCTATACGATTGCCACCGATCTCGGTCCGATCGACGTCTTCAGCGTCCACACCACCTCGCCGCGCGAGGGCCTCGAAGACATGCGCGGGCGGGGCTTCCTGTATGAGCTGCGGCACGGCCACGTGCTGCTTGGCCACCACGCCGACACGCTGACCTTCAACGCTTACCGCCGCCGCCGCCAGGTGGAGGCGCTGGCTGCGGCGGTGCGGGCCAGCGTGCACCCGGTGATCGCGGCCGGCGACTTCAACCTTCCGGCTTTGAGCCGCATGGTGCCCGATAATCTGGGCGACCTCGACGACGCGTTCGCCAGCGTCGGCCGCGGCTTTGGCTACACCTACCCGAGCAAGTTGCCGTGGTTGCGCATCGACCGCATCTTCACGGGTCCCGGCCTGCGTGCTGTCGAATTTCGCGTGGGCGAAACCCTCGCTTCCGATCATCTTTGCGTCAGTGCCGTGGTGACACCGACTGAACGTTAGAGGTCGTGGGGACGATAACGCGCTCGATAGGCCATTTTCCTTTGACTTGAAGTGGCGTGCTTGACTCAATCTCGCTCGCTACAATACGGACAAGTTTAAACAAGCTTAGGGGAGGATAGACCAACATGGGATCAACAAGCGGTCCACTTCGGAGGCATGCAACGTGGGTTAGCTCTGTGCAGCGCTTAGCCGACGCGGCGATGATCATTCTCGCTCAGACTTTGGCTTACGCCGTCTATCGGGAGCATTGGCGGCAGGATGCGATGACCGTTACCGTCATCGGCTTGCTGGTCTACGGCTTTTCAGCGGAGGTGAAGGGCCTCTATCGCACTTGGCGGATGGAGAGCATTCTTCGCGAGATCAGGCATACCCTGGTTGCGTGGCTGCCGGTCCCGCTGGTGCTTCTCGGGTTCTGGTTTTTCACCAAGACCTCAACCCACTACTCACGTGTCACGGCGCTTGCTTGGTTCGTCTTCGCGCCACTCATGATTTGTATGCTTCGCGTCGGCGTTCGTGTTGGACTGCGCATTTTTCGCGCCCATGGGCACAACGAACGTCGCGTTGCGATACTCGGCTGCACTGCGGATGCCGAACGCCTTGCCGAGTCGTTTGACAAGCTTCCATGGCTTGGGCTGAAGTTGCACGGGGTGTACGACGATCGTTCAGAGAAGCGTCGCGGCGTTCCCAAGCATCCTCACCTGCGGTTCATGGGAAATTCGCAAGACCTACTTCGCGCGTGCCGCGAGGGAGTGGTCGATGTCGTCTATGTCGCCCTTCCATTGCGTGCCGATCTGCGTACGGCGGGGCTCATCTCGCTGCTCGCGGACACCACAGCTGCCGTCTATCTGGTGGCCGATTTGTTCTCGTATAGCTTGCTTGCCGCGCAGTGGTCCCAGGTTGGCGACCTGCCTGTCGTGGCCCTGCACGACTCTCCCTTCGACGGAATCGTGGGTGTGGTCAAGCGCCTGGAAGACCTGGTTTTGGGCAGCGTTATCGTGCTGCTCACGGCGATTCCGATGATCTGCATCGCTGTTGCCGTCAAGGTCAGCTCGCCTGGTCCGATCATTTTCCGCCAATGGCGCTACGGTCTATCCGGCAAGAAGATTCGCATCCTCAAGTTCCGCACCATGAGCGTTTGCGAGGACGGGCCAAACATCGTTCAAGCCTCCAAGAACGACCCGCGTATTACCAGGGTAGGGCGCTTCTTGCGGCGGACCTCCCTCGACGAGTTCCCGCAGTTCCTGCAGGTCATCACGGGTGAGCTATCCCTGGTCGGGCCGAGGCCGCACGCGGTGGCTCACAACGAGCAGTACCGTGGCCTCATCCATGGGTACATGCTCCGTCACATCGTCAAGCCAGGCATCACCGGATGGGCTCAGATCAATGGCCTACGAGGGGAAACAGCCGACCTCCAACAGATGCAACAGCGCGTTGAACACGATCTGGAGTACATTCGTAATTGGAATTTGCTGCTCGACCTGAAGATCATCTTCATGACCATTTTCAGCGCGGTGAAGGGTCGCAACGCCTGGTAACGCCTGCGAGCCATTCCCCCGAGCGATGCTAGTGCGTCTTGCTGACTTCTTCGGCCTGCCAGGCGTGGTTGTGAGGGAGACAACTCTTGATGGGGAACACGAGCCGCTTCGCCCCGAAGAAGCCGTCCTCGTTGCCAACTCGGTAGAGAAGCGACGGAAGGAGCTCAGGGCTGGGCGAAGCTGTGCACGCAAGGCTTTGGCTGAAATTGGCATCATCGACTTTCCCTTGCTCGCGAGGGCTGACCGTACTCCCATCTGGCCGCCATCGGTGGTCGGCTCCATCACCCACACCGACGGCTTTCCGGGCGGGTTCTGTGCCGTCGCGGTTGCCCATCGAAGCACGGCTTTGGGTCTGGGCCTCGACGCCGAGCCGCGCTTGCCTCTTCCCGCCGAGGTGTGGTCCCTGGTGCTCGACCGAGAAGAGCTGCGCGAAGCCAACCGTGCCGCCGACCCGGGGGTCCATGCGCGCATGGTCTTTTCGGCCAAGGAAACGACCTACAAGGCGCTCTTCCCAACCTTCAAGCGATACCTTGAATTCTCCGACGCTCATGTCGAGCTCGTACCGCAACAAGGCATCTTCTTCTCCGAGCTGATCGCCTCGGCCCGGACCCTCGGCCTGCCCCAGGAACGCCTCATGGGCCACCTGGTCATCGATCGCGAGATGGTCGCGACCGGGATGCGCCTGGCCTCTGGGGGCTTCGATCGCTATGGCAAGTGACCCCGGGACTTCGGTCTAGCTTGGACTTAGATCGGCAATTTGGGCGCGGGGCGCGTCGGTTCTACCTCGCCCGTCAGATCGATGGCGATACCGGCGGCCCACAGCTCGGCCAGGGCTTGGTGGACCCTGACAGGGTCGTAGCCCTCGGCGGGCGGCTCGTCACGGCCCAGCAGGGGCAGGGCACGCAGGTTGGCGCGGCCGCGTGCCTGCATGGTCACCAGGCTGGTGAGCGCAGCGCCCATGCCCACCTCGAGCACGACGGCGCACGGCTCGGCCAGCAGCGTCTTCGCAGCCTTGTCGAAGCGCACAGGGCGGCGCAGCTGCCGGGCCCAGTACTCGCGGTCGCGCGCTTGCACATCGGTCATCCATTCACCGGTCACGGTCGACAACAGCGGTGTCGCGGGCGCGGCGAAGTCGAGCGGCGCGAGCTCGCGCAGGAATGGCTCGACCACTTCGTCCATCGCGGGCGAGTGCACAGCGACGTGGATAGGGGCCGAGCGTGTGATGATATGCGCAGCGGAGAGCTTTTGGCCGCAGGCCGCGATCGCGTCGGGGCGACCGCTAATCAGGCACACGTCGGGCGCGTTCACGCAGGCCAGCGAGATCTCATCGGGCAATTGCGGCGCCAGGACATCCGGCGCCAACCGCACGATGAGCGCCGCGCCGGCTCCGGTGGCCTGCATCAACCGCCCGCGGTGGTGGACCGCCCGTATGGCGTCCTGGTCGCTGAGCGCAGACGCGAGATTGGCGCCAATCCATTCCCCGAGCGAATGGCCGATGTACCCGTCGGGGCGCAAGCCGAGGTCAAGCAGCCAGCGGCCAAGCGATGCGCCCGCGCAGAAGATGGCGAGCTGGGTCTTGGCGTTGTCCTTGAGCACGGGATCGGCGTCGGCCCCGGCATCGCCGAGCCACACGGCGCTGTCGAAGCCGGAAAGCTCGCGGCCCAGGTTGGAATAGCGCGCGAGGTGCGCGGCCCAGGCTGGCGCGCCGGTCGACAGTCGTGACAGCACCCCCGGCCGCAGCGAGCCCTGGCCGGGAAACGATAGAAACAGTTTGGGCGGACTCGCCATCGCCGTCGCTGTCACCTGGCGGCTCTTGTTCGCAAGGGCGGCGATCGCGTCTCGCCAGCTATCGACGCGCACTGCCCGACGCCAGGGTAGCGGCTTGCAGCGGTTGCGCAAGGCGGCCGCGAGCTCCGGCAGCGGCCAACCCACGGTTCCGTCGCGGCAGCCCTCAGCCATCCAGGTCGCCAGCCTCAGCGTGGCGGCTTCCAATGCCTCCTGAGTTTCCCCGGACAGCACCAGGGTGCTCGGGTCGGACCTATCCGCTGCGACGTTGGTCATGGCACCAATCATACGATGACATCGAAGTCGGTCACGCGCGACGTGGCCGGTACTCCGCGCGGCCACCGACCCAGGCGCGCGATGCCAAGAGTGCTAGGAGCGCGTGGACGAGGGCCGCGAAGAGGCAGTCAGATTGAGGTACAGCCACAGCTCTCGGTTGTGCCAGGCGAACCCCGGCGCGCCCAGGTGGGGAGCGCGCTCGGTGTATCGCCCCCCGAGCTCGACAACCAGGTGTCTCGACGTGCGATAGCGAACCGGGATCTCGGCCGACACGGCGGTTTCGTCAGGGAAGACATTCCCGATGGTAGGCAGAGTCCTGGAGAGATCGGTCGCAAACGCGCAGCGTGCCCCCACGCTCCACAGCCCCAGTTGGGCGTCTACACCCGCCTGGGCGAGACCACGCGAGACCACTGCGCCAAGCACGGGGTCAACGAACTCTGTCGTTCCCGCACCCAGGGTCGATCGTACGACAGCCGTGCGCGTTCGCTGCAAGACCGAGATGAGATCGATCTGAAGGAGTGGCGCGGGATACCAGGTCAGGTTGGCAATGTCCGTTCGACGGAGTGTCACCGCATAGCTGAATCCGGCAGCCAGGTGCAATTGTTGCCGGCCGGTGAGCTCTTCGCGAATGCCCACCTGAGGCTGGATCAAGAGTACATTCAAGTCGCCGGGCTGCCCGGATGCGAGCTCGACTTCTTGGCTGTCCGTGTCGATGACGGAAACGACGGCATCCACGCTCGAGCGCCGGGTGAGTGCGAAGGCCAGTCCGGGAGCGGCCGTGAGCGTATATTGGGTGGGGAGCGTTGGGACGGTCGACGCGGAGGAGCCTGCTGTCCCGTTCACGAGGGTAGAAGTGTCGAAGGCGCGGCGATACATCGCCCCTAGCTGGATATCCAGCGTTGTTCGCCGCGAGCTGCGCCATGATGCGCCACCTGTCGCATCGAGCATGAGCATGGTCGTGGCGAGTGGCAAGGCGGGCTGATTGGAGAGTTGCTGCTGGAGGGACGTGTAGTCCTGTTCTCCGTAGCTGGCCAGGAAGTTGAGCCGCAGTCGACTTCGCCTACTCGGATGTCTGGTGTGAGTTGCCTCGAGTGTTTCGAGAAAAAGTGGACGAGAGTCGGGGAGAGGCTCCGGACGCCAGAGAATCCTGCTGGCGGATTCTACACGAAGGTCGTCGACCCCATCCAGCCAGCGCAGGCTGAGGAGCGGCGTTGCCGCCACCACAACCTGGGGTTGCTCAGCCGGCACGGACGTTGTGACGGGCGAACCCGCCGCGCTCGAGGACGTTACCTGCGTCGTTCCCGTGGGCGCTTCCCCAATACTGCTTTCGATTCGTGTGCCGGCCTCGAACTGCACCTCGGCCTGGAGAACGAATAGCGCGGACAAGATGGTGAGTCCGCTGGCGAACATCCCGCTACTCCACGACCACCGTATCCGCGTCTGCAAGCACGAACTGGGCGACGAAGGGCTCGGCAGCGGTGATGTCGCGAACCCGGAAACGGATTCTCTCGTTGGAGCCAGCGCGTACGACGAAGACACGATCGGCGTGGGCAAACTCCGTCAGCCAGCCCGCTTGAGCCAGAACGGTGAGCAAGCTGCGGTCGCGGGTCATTTCGTAGATGCCGGGTGACTTGACCTCGCCGACGACGCTGACATGGATGGGGGGGGACTTGGTGATCCACACTGAAACCACGGGCGTGACGACGACATCCTTCAGCGCAAGGGCGATTTGGGCCGCGGCTTGCCGGGCGGTCAAGCCGGCCACACGGACGCTGCCCACCGTGGGTTGGGTGTAGTGTCCATCGTCTCGCACCACGAATTCGCCGGAGAGGCTCGGCTGCTTCTCGACTTCCACGAGAATGGAGTCGCGCGCCCGAACCGCGGGTTCAGCCGATGAATCCTTGGGTGGCAAGTCGGATGCCCAAATGAATCGTTCCTCATGCGCGCAACCCAGCGGCGGCAGGAATAGAAGAACGAGCAGACCTGCCACCATGCCCTTCTCGGCAAGTCGGGCGAACCCCCTGCGCAGCTCACCGATGCCGAGCACGATGGCTGCGAGAAGCAGTCCAAGGCCGAGCCCCATGGCCATGCGCAAGGCGAAGGCTTTGCGGCCCGGCGGCGGTTCCAGGCGCGTAGGCACGACAATCTCGTAGCGTGAGGTTGCCGACACGCGTTCGAGCTGGAGCTGAACTTCGGCCTGCTTCAAGCGGTCGAAAAGCAAGCCATGCTGTTTCTCGACTTCCTCCTTCATGCGCACGAGCTCCTCCAGACGTGCATTGACCTTGGGCGACTCGCTGCTGACGGTGCGAAGCGTGTGCAAGCTGGCTCCGACGGTGCCTAGCTCAGCGCGTGCAGCCCTGAGCTGTGCCTCCAGTTGGTCGGCCTGACTCTGCAGACTATCGTAGGCGACGTTCGAGCGCTTCTCGAACTGAGTCACATTGGAGTGAAGATGGTCGTCGACGAGCTTCTGCAGGTTCTTCTGCTCGGTGAGCAGCCGTTGCACGTCGGGATGCCCATCGGCGAAACCTTGCGCACGCAGCTCAGCCAATTTGCGGCTTATATTGTTCAGGGCTTCGCGATCGGACTGCGCCGCCTGCGTCTTGGCCTGACTGAGAACGCTCCCTCGCGCGAGTTGGCTACGTACGCCTTCCAGCTCGCCCGTCAAACGCTCGATCCGGCTGGACACTTCGAGTCGCTTGGACTCGAGCTCTCCTGGTGAACTCGCGAGCGTGCCTTGCGCGAGGATCTGATCCGAATTGGCTTCGCGGAATTTCACGGTGTCCTGCATGATCTGGTCCAAGCGCTTCTCTGAAATCTCGGTTTGGGAACGCAGGAAGGTGACCTCAGCGACGATGGTTTGCAGCATCTTCTCGATCTCGGTCTCAACGTAGGTCTTGACGAGGGCGTCAAGCATTCCCACGAGCTCATCCCCCCCACGGCCGAAGAGGGGAGGTGTGAGCGTGGCAGCATAAGTATTGTTGCCGTCGTTCTCGACCTTCAGGCGCTTGGCGATGCTCATAGCCTGTGGGATGGTTGGATTGGGAACGCCGATCCGCTTGAGTGCGGCCATGATATTTTCGTTGCTCTTGAAGGCCTGCTGGGCGCCGGCAAAGAACTGGGTCGATTCTGACGGGTCCGGTCGAAATTGCGGCTCGATGGGGTTGGCCCTGGGCGCCGGATGCAGAGTGACCACGCAGATGGCGGCTCGCACCGGTGGATAGAACTTGAAGCTCGCGGCACCCAGGGTAAGCCCGAGCATGGCCAGACTACTGATCAGCCAGGCGTGGCGTTTGAAGTAGCGCCAAGCACGGAGGATCTTGAGTAGGATATCCTCAAGTGAAGGAGCGGCTTCGTCGCTATCAGAGGGCCGCCGCATGCGCTCTTGAATAGGCTTGATCCGTGGCTGCTGTGCTCTCTGGGACGATTGGGAGTATGAATCGCGAACGATGGTCGAGCGTAGTGCCATGCCGGCGACCGTGGCGCGCACAGGCACAAGCGACGAGCTCCTGTCCCTTGTCGCGTTGACCCGTTCGTCCAGAAACGTGAGGATCGTCGCGCCCAATCGAAGCACGTCACCACTGACCAAACGCGCATGGCTGACGCGCCTGTCGCCAAGAAAAGTGCCCTCTGCGGAGCCCATGTCCTCGACCGTGTAGCCGAAGCTGTGCTTGAAAATCCGCGCATGGAAGTCGGAGACGCCAGGGTCGGACAGAACCAAGTCCGCTTTGCTTGAACGACCGATGACTGTGGGATTTCGCGTCAGGACGTGCACTTGCTGCCCCCCGTCCTTTTCCGCAATCATCAACGCCGCGCTGTCGGAGCCAGGCTGCTGAACGTTGCCACGCGTGGCGAACTCAGCAAAGCTAAGCGTCTCGTGCGTAGGTTTTTCGTCGTCGTCGCTTTCGCGGCCCATGGCTTGCTGCGTCCTGTCTTTGGTTCTAGGAGGGATATGGTGCCCCGACAGCCGGTCCTGGGCAAGGGGAAGCCCTTGCAAACCACGCTCTTGCTTGGCCTTTGCGAACGCGCTATCTCCCGCCTTGCGCAACTGATTAGCGCACGTATCACTTATGCTATGGGCACTCACTATAATTTCCCAAATCAGGCGCCAGGGTTTCCTTCTTGTTTCCTGAGCAGGGTTCGCAGCGAGCACGTATGGCGGAGGGGTTGTACCGCTCGAGCGCAGCGCGACCAACAAGCTGAATTGCGCTAAGGATATCGTGTGACTTTCATGAATGCACCTCGCGCCGTACCCCAGCGTACCGTTCTAGCCGTGATCGTCACCTATAAGACCCCGATCTTGGTGAAGAACCTCCTTACCTCGCTAGCCGGCGAGAGATCGGCCGAGGCCGCTCGCAATATCGTGCTTCGGGTTGTGGTTATTGACAATGCGTCTGGGGATGCCGAGCCGATCCAGCGCATGGTGATGGATTCCGGCTACCAGGAGTGGATCATGGTTGTATCCGCGGCTCGGAATGGCGGATTCGCCTACGGCAACAACCTCGGTTTTCGCCACGGCTTCGAATCGGCCACGGTGCCCGATTTCTTTCTCATGCTCAACCCGGATACCGAGGTGCGCAGTGGGGCCATCAGCGCACTGGTGGACTTTCTCGATCGGCACGACGATGCGGGAATCGTGGGCAGCAGTTTCGAGTCTCAGGATGGCCGACTCTGGCCCTATGCCTTTCGCTATCCCAGCCTGCTTGGTGAGCTAGACCACGGGTTGCGATTCGGCCTGGTCAGCAAGCTTCTCCACAGGCACATCGTAGCGAGGACCATGGGCAACGTTCCCGAGCAAGTGGACTGGTTTCCAGGCGCTTCCATGATGGTTCGGCGCCAGGTCATCGAGAACATCGGAGGCATGGATGAAAACTACTTCCTGTACTACGAGGAAACCGACTTCTGCCGCAAAATCAAGGCCGCGGGTTGGACCATCTGGTACGTCCCGCAAAGCAGGGTCATGCATATTGCAGGGCAAAGCACGGGGGTTACGGGCAAGCAGGAGGGAAACAAGCGGCTGCCCGGTTACTGGTTCGAGTCGCGGCGCAGGTACTTTGCCAAGAACCACGGCGTGCCCTATGCCATGGCCACGGATGTTGTCCTCCTCTTGGCTCACGTGGTTGGCGAGACGAAGGAGATGCTGAAAGGACATGGTCGAACAAGCGTCCCGTACTTTGCCCGCGATGTCTTGCGGTACAGCGTGCTTCGCAAAGCCAACCGGACGATTGAACCTGCCCGAGAGTGGCGGCCGACGCGTGATTCAGAGTAACCCTCGGTTGGCCGAACGCATGCCTTCAGGATGTGCGGTCTGCGAATTTCGGGTCATCGCGAACGCGAAGATCGGACAACCTTGCGCAAGATGTGTGCCAGATTGACAAGCAACTCGACAATACGGATCACCAGCGCGCTGGAATCCGTTGGCAGCAACTTTGGAATCGCAGCGGCATCCGATGGAAAGAGCACCTGCAAAGTCCGCTCATGCGCAACATCCGTATCTCATCCGAGCTTCGTGGCTCGTTCCGCAAGGAGTTGGAGCGGATCGTTTTCTTCAATCCCGAGCAAAGCTTGATCACCGGACGCCTGGTCGATCTCGTCCATCGCTACGGCGTCCCTGAGATCGTCGAAGAGGATGATCGACTCCGCTTCCGCGCGACTACTTTGGGAATATTGCAGACCCTGTACGCATTCGACGCGACGGAGGCACAGGAACGACTCGTCGGAGTCGCGATGTTCACCAGGGTCCGGCGCAGCACCATCGTGGTTGTGCACATCGCCGCCCACGAGGACTACACCTCGCGAGGCAAGTGGAGCAGCGAAGCCGTCGTGGTGCGGTTGGTCACGGTCATCCGAAAGCTGGCCATGCGGACGCGAGGTGTGAATGATCTGCAGATTCTCTACCCGCACGAGACCCGCCTCGACGTGCGCTCTGCCGGCAAGACTTGACACACGCACCGTGCCAGGTGGCAGGCGCTACGTTGTGTCAGCACTGCCAGAAGTCGAGCCTTCTGCGCACCTGCTGCAATCCTTGCGTCGCTCGCGTCTCGTTCGGGCGTGCCATGCCTTGTCCTTCAGGCTCAACCGAGCCAGCCCATGGTCTACGCTCGGTTGGCCGCCGATTTCACGCATGCTCACCGGAAGGACACTGTTTTCGAGACTTGCTAGCCGGGGAGCGTACTCGTACATTTGAAGCACGGCCTTTGCCTGGTTGATCGAACCCAGGCGAACCCACCATCATGACCGACCCACCGCGACAGTCGCCCAATGAAAATTCGGCCCGCGGCTTGGACAAACGCAGCGCAGAGGAACTGTCGCTACGCGAGCTCCTGGCTGAGGACTTCACCACCCACGACCGGCTTTGGCTGGAGCCGGGTTTCTGGGCCGTTGCCGCGCATCGCTTGGGGACACGCGCCAGCCGGGTGAGTCCCGCGGCGCTGCGACGTCCGTTGCTTTCTGCTCACAAGGTCTTGACCACGGCCATTGATTGGGTATGGGGGATTTGTCTACCGAATACGACTCGCGTCGGCCGCCGGTTTCGTATCTGGCATCACGGATCGATCCTGCTCAACGCGCGGTCGATTGGTGATGACGTGCATATTCGTCAAGACACGACTTTCGGGCCGGTGCGACAGGCCGATGCTGGCCGGCCCGAGTGTCTGCCCGTTATTGAGGACGGCGTGGATATTGGCTCGGGCGCCTGTGTCGTTGGGGATGTTCACGTGGGCAAGGGAGCTTTTGTGGGCGCCAACAGCGTGGTCACGCAGCAGGTTCCACCGGGCGTGGTCGTGTTCGGTGTCCCCGCCAGAATCATTCCCCAATGACTTCGATGACCGACAGCCACGAACGCGGCCAGCCGCCGCGCGTGCCGCGTGTGAACCCCGTACGTTGTCCGGTCAATATCGCGGTCGGCGACACCAATTCGAACCCGGCCGGGATGAGTTTGCTGTCCCTCTTGGCAGAGGATTTTCGTACCCACGGCGGGAGCTTGCTTTCGCCAGGTTTCTGGACACTCTCCGTGCACCGATTTGGCAACTGGCGCATGTCTTTCAAGAGCAAGTTGTTGCGCGCTCCGATGAGCGCTGCGTACCGTACGGCATACCGAGCCACGGTCGCCCTCTGGGGGATCGACCTGCCTTACAACGTCAAGGTGGGCAGGAGGGTTCGCCTGGGGCACCATGGGTGCATGGTCCTCGGTGCAAGCGAAATCGGCGATGACGTCATCATGCAGCACTCGGTGACCATGGGCCTTTCGCGTCGGAACGATACCGAGATCCCCAAGATTGGGAATCGCGTGGAGATCGGTCCCGGGGCCTGCATTGTAGGGGGAATCCGGGTTGGGGATGGCTCGTACATCGCCGCAAATACCGTCGTGGCCAGGGATATCCCGGAGAACTCAGTGGTCCTCGGCATCCCAATGCGTTTCGTCAGTGCGGCCGAGCTGGCGGGAGCCGCGCTCGGCACCGGCGGCGCGCCGAAGTAGTGTTGAGCGCCGTTACGTTTCGCGTCGACCTTCCGGCCTCTATGCCGTGAGCCCCCCGTCTATCACAAGGGTCTGGCCCGTGAGGTACGAGGGCGCCTCGAGGGCCAGGTAGCAAACCAGCTCCGCGATTTCGTCCGCCTGGGCGAACCGGTGCATGGGAACGCGGGCAATCGCGTCCTTGCGCTGTTCGGGCGAGAACATAGCCAGCATCTCCGTGTCGACGAATCCGGGAGCCACCGCGTTCACGCAGATGCCAAGGGGCGCAAGCTCTTTGGCCAGAGAGCGCGTGAAACCGATGATGGCAGCCTTGGCGGCTGAATAGTTGGTCTGTCCGGCAACGCCGACGATTCCCGAGACCGAAGTCAGGTTCACGATTCGTCCAGCACGCTGGCGCATCATCTGCCTCGCCGTCGGCTGGGTGGTTCCGAAGAGGCCGTTCAGGCTGGTATTCACCACATGGTCCCAGTCCTCTTGAGCCATCAGCGCCAAGAGCTTGTCCGCGAGGACGGCGGCATTGTTGACCAGCAGGTCGATGCGGCCACGTTCGGCGATAACGGATTGTACCAGGGCCTTGCAGGCTGCCACATCGCGGGCATCCACACGCCGGCCTCGCGCGGCGAACCCGTCGGCGGAAAGATCGGTCGCGACTTTCTGCGCAGCGGCTTCGTTGGCGACGAAGGTGAAGGTGACGTCCACGCCCTTGCGTGCAAGGTGCTCGACCACGGCGCGACCAATGCCGCGCGAACCTCCGGTGACGACCGCCACCTTCCTTGAAGCATCAGCCGGCACGAGGTTCCCTCGAAAGCACGAGCGCGGAGCATGCACCGGTTTGGGATGTGCCTGTGATCAGCGCATGACCTTGCTCGATGGGTGATGGTTCGGCCAGGTAGCGCAGACCTGGGAAGGCGGCCTCGCCCAGCCTCGCGATGGGCGGTGCTGGTGTTCCGGCCAAGGCAGACATTGCGACGACTGTCTGAAGCAGCCCACTGGCGTCGAGCATGTCGCCGAGCGCGGACTTGATCGCGGTGACTGCCGGCCGTTCGGACGATTGGCCCAGGACAGAGAGCAGCGCGCGCGCTTCGGCCCGGTCGACTGCCGGCGAGCCATTGGCGCCGCTGCTCACCAGTCCGAGGCCGTGAGGTTCCACCCCGGCTTTGTGCAGGGCTTGTGAGCACGCGCGAGCTAGGGACCCTTCCAAACGCTCGGAGTCTGCGGCGAAGGTGGAGGCCTGTCCGGCCACGAAGCCCTTGGGCGTGGCGCCTCGCGCGCGGGCATGTGCCATTGTCTCCACGATCACCGCGACCCCGGCCTCGCCGAAGGCACTGCCGCCGCTGCGCTGGTCGAATACGCGAAACGCATCCGGTGGCGCGAGCTGGCCCGCGCGGGCCGCAGACATAATCAGCTCGTCGAAGAGGCCGAGCGCGGCGACCACGATGCAGGCGCCGACCCGACCCGCTCGTGCGAGCCGCGCAGCCAGACCCAGGGCATCGAGTGCACCGGCACCGCCGTCAGCGAGAGTAATGGAACAGGCCTTGGCACCGAAGGAGAGGGCGATCAGGGCGCCGGGCGCACTCGGGATGGCCAGGGGCATGAGCGCTGGATTGGTGCTTGCCGGACCCTGGGTGAAAAGGCCACGATCGTATTCGATGAGGGTGTCGAAATGGCCAAAGGTCGAGGCCATGACTACGCCGAGTTGCTCGCCGGGAAAGCCGGCATTTTCCAGTCCAGCATCGACCATGGCCAGCCGCGTGGCGCAGATCCCGAGCCGCGTGGTCCGATTGTAGATGCGCATCCCGCGCACGTTGGCGTAGCGGGTAGCCTCGAAGTCCGCGAAGCTGGAGCCATTGGCTGACGCGGGCTTTTGTATGGGAGCAACCGACGAGCGGCCGGCGCACAGCGCCTCCACGACGCCGGCCATGGAATCGCCGAGTGGAGTCAGGATCCCGACGCCGGTGATGGCCACGGCGTGTTCAGCTTGGCCGGTCACGGCGCCCTCGCAAGCAACACGCAGGCGTTGGACCCGCCAAAGCCAGCGGACAAGTTGAGGCAGGTCGAAAACGAAGCCTTGCGGCCTCGGCCCATGACAAAGTCCATGGCGAACTCCGGATCGGGTTCGACCAGGGTGGCGGTGGGGGGCACCATCTGATGGAGCAGGGCGAGGGTACATGCGATGGTCGCAATGGCACCGGCTGCTCCGTTGGTGTGTCCGATAGCCGCCTTGATCGAGCTCATGGGGATTCGGCTCGCACGCTCCCCGAACACGGTTTTCATGGCACGAACTTCGCCCTGGTCGTTGTACTGGGTTCCCGTGCCATGCGCGCATACGTAGCCAATCTGGTCCGGTGGGGTGCTGGTTGTCGTCAGGGCCTGCTCGATCGCGCGAATGAAACCGGCGCCATTGGGTTCGGGGGCGGTCACGTGGTGCGCGTCGTTGCTGAAGCCGTAGCCCAGGACTTCGGCGAGGATGTTTGCACCGCGCTCGCGGGCGTGTTCGAGCTCTTCAATGACCAGAATGCCTGCGCCCTCGCCGAAGGAAACGCCGTCGCGATTCTTGTCGAAGGGTTTGCACGCGGTCTTGGATAACGCGCTCATGCGGGCAAATCCGCAATAGGTGAGACGGGTAAAGGTGTCGGCGCCGCCCGCGATCATGAGGTCAGCCGTGCCGTCGGCGATTAGGTCATAGGCCAAGGCCACGGAGGCATTGCCCGAGCTGCAAGCCGTCGCGCTAAGTAGGACGGGCCCGCCGAGGCCGTACCTGGACGCGATGTTTGCCGCGAGCTTGTGATTGTCAGCGCGTGCACAAAAACCGGCATCCACGCTGTCGGCCGCCAGGTTTGCCCAGCGTTCGCTGAGGTCGCCGATTTGTCGTTCCTCGCCCATGGTCGTGCCAAGTACGACACCGGCCCGGAAAAGGCACTCGTCACCTGGCTCGAGGCCCGCATGCGCGACCGCACGGCGGGACGCTGCCATGGCCAAGTGCGCACAGCGTGCTCGGTAGGAATTCTCGTCGATACCTGCCGAAAGCGCGTCTTCGGCAGGTATCTGCAGCTCGGCCCCGACCGGGGCGTCTTGCGCGGGACACGTGAAGCTCGTCAGGGGGCTGATGAAGCTCTTGCCACTCGTCAGCGAACGCCAGAATGTGTCGAGGTCGTTGCCTGCGGAAGCTCAGAATCCCACACCCAGTGATGACGACCCGTCGTTGCACGTGCAAACTCGCTTGCAGGATGCGGTCCGACGATGGGCGCTAAGCGCTCTTGAGCGAACTGACCAGTTTCACGAGGTCCTGAAAAGTACGTATCTCGCCGTAGCGAGCCTCGGGAACCGGTATCGCCAATTCCTTTTCCACCTCGAAAAGGATTTCGAGGGCGCGCACCGAATCGACCTTGAGGTCGTCGCGCAGGGACGCGTCGGGGGCAAAGTCCGGCGGGATTTCTGCAATCTTGGCGACGATATTTCGCAGGGTTTGTTCCATGGGGTCCTCGAACGGGTTTGGGGGGCACTTTTGTCGGTAGCCGTGACTTAAGTCTTGTCAGGCCTCTCGCCTCTCGTTGCCAGCTTGGCGAGCACGATCTTGACGAGAGCATTGACGCTGCGCAGATTCTCGGGATTGATTTCTGCTGGATCGAGCTGGATGTGAAAACTTTCATCCAGGTAGCCTGTGATGGATAACGTAGTGAAGGAATCGAGGATGCCGGCCTGCAGGAGATCGGTATTGTCGTCGAAGCCCCGCTCATCTCCGCTCAGCCAGGTGCTGACGATGTACTGATGGACGGATGCGCGAATTCGTTCTTGCATTAGAGCGACCTCGATTCTTCCTGATAGACGGCGGCAGGTTGTGCTGCACCACCCGTTAAGTCCGCTCTCAGGCGGACTCGATCGATCTTGCCGCTCGACGTACGCGGCATCTCGGCGAGCAGCCTCACGTCGGAAGGAATCATGTAGGGGGGAAGGCGGTTGGCGCAATGGTGCTTGATCGCCAGAACGGACAGATCGGGATCCGAAGGTAGGATGGCAGCCACTAGGCGCTGTTCGACGGCAAAGGCGATGGCCTCGCGAATACCCGGGTGTTGCATCAATGCTGCCTCGACCTCGGCCAGCTCGATGCGGAAGCCACGGATCTTGACCATGTGATCGCGCCGCCCGTGGTACATGATTTCGCCCCCCGGACGGCGAGACACGAAATCGCCCGTAGGGTAGGGGCCGCGGACGAGGGCGGGCTGTCCGCCGTTCCAGTAGCCGATCATCACCGTGGGCCCTTCGACGAAGAGCTCGCCGATCTCGTCATCGGGAACGGTGCGACCGCGTTCATCGAGGACCGCGATCGCGTCACCGCAGCTCGGGAGGCCGATGGGAATGGCTGTGGCTTCCAACGGTGGCGGCTCAGGGACCTCGTACGCTAGGCATACGTTGGTCTCGGTGGGACCGAACAGGTTGAAGAAGCGCACCCGCGGTAGGGCAACCATTGTCCGGCGCAAGTACTTGATGGGGAACACTTCGCCCGCGAAGAAGATGACGCGCAGTGATGGTGCGCCCCGTTCGGCCAGCCCGCCATGGTCGAGCATCAGGATGAGCGCGGACGGTACCGAATACCAAACCGTGATGGACTTTGCGACGATGGTGTCGACCATGCGCCGTCCCGAGAGCACGGTGGCTTCGTCGACGATGACCAGGGTGGCACCGCGCGACAGGGTGGCCCAGATGTCGAACACCGACAGATCGAAGTGGAAAGGCGCTACGCTGGCCACGCGGTCCTCGGGATTGAGCGCGATCAAGTCGGCAGCCCACTCCGAGAAAGCAAGGGCATTGCGATGCGAGATCATCACACCTTTGGGGATTCCGGTGGAGCCCGACGTGTAGAGGAGGTAGGCGAGGTCATCCGGCGATGGGTTGACCAATGCAAGCGGCTTGGCGCTAGCAGTCTGTACCTCGGACCAGGTGTGCACTTGCGCTGATATGACTGGCGGGGGCGCCTCCGCAGAGAGGAAGAAATGCTGGACCCCGGTATGCGCCGAGCCCGCAATCCAATTGGCTAGCAGCGTTGGCGCAATAACCACGTGGCGCAGGCCACAATCGGCGATGATGGTCTTCATGCGCGCAGGCGGCGAGCTGGGATCGAGCGGCACGTAGACTGCACCGGCGCGGGCTGCACCGAGCATGGCTGCAATGGTGCGACCAGAACGGGGCATGTGCACACCCACCCGGTCGCCGAAAACGACCCCGGTGGCTCTGAAAAGATTGGCGAAGCGATTGGCCAATGCCTCGAGCTCTACGTAGGACATAGCCTCCATCGCGCTGTCCACCGCGACATGGTCGGGCGATTGCTTGGCCCAGGACGTAACCAGTTGATCGATTCGCATCAGGAAAGTCCCATCGTGCGAGCGATGATCATCCGTTGCATTTCCGATGTGCCGGAAAAAATTTGCGCTGGAATCGCGTCGCGCAACAATGCATCAACGCCGGTTTCGGTAACCACGCCGGTACCTCCGAAAATCTGGATGGCATCAAGCCCCGATTGTACCGCCGCCTCGGAGATCCACAGTTTGCACATGGCAACAGCATCGTCGCAGCGCTTGCCTTGCCGATGCAGCTCGCCCGTACGGTAGAGCAGCAGGCGACTGGTTTCCAGGCGCAGCCTCATGCCCACGATGCGATTCTGAACGGCCTGGTACGACGCAATGTGATGGCCAAACTGGCTGCGCGAGCGCGCATGTTCGACGCATCGTTCGAGGGTTCGATCCATGGCCCCAACGTAATAGGCGAACAGGCAGCAGCGCTCCCAAATCATCGATTCGCCGAACAGGGCGGCGCCCGAGCCCTCGGGACCCACACGCGATTCGACAGGGACGCGGCATTCTTCGAGATAGATGGTCCCCCACGGCGAGGTCTTGAGTCCGGTCTTGCTGTGTTCGGGCACGACCCGAACGCCAGGGGTCGCGCTCGGAAACAGGAATGCGGAGACGCCCATGAAGCCAGCCGAGGGATTCGTCTTGGCGTAGACGAGGAAGAGATCGGCCACCGGGGCGTTGGTGATGAAGCACTTGGTACCGTCGAGGACGTAGTCGTTGCCGTCGCGACGGGCCGTGGCCTTCATGGCGTAGATATCGGAGCCGGCCTCCGGCTCGGTCGTGCCATTGGCGCACAGGAGCTTCCCGCTGGCGATGTCGCGCAAGTAGCGCTCGTGAATCTCTTTTGCCCCAGAACGCCAGATGGGGACCGCCGAGGCGAACATGTGCGCGCACAATGAAAACACGAGCCCACCGTCTTCGCAGCCCTTACCCAGGGTCTCGACGACCAGCATGGTGTCCACGGCATCAAGTCCGCCGCCACCCCATGCTTCGGGAATGGGTAGCCCGGCCAATCCGAACTCGGAGCATTCGTCCCACAACTTGCGATCGAAGGCGCCTGAGGCTTCTCGCTTTCTGGCGCCCGGGGAAAGACGCGTTCGTGCGAAACGCAGAACCGCTTCAACGCGTTCGCTTTGCGACGGGGAAAGATCCAATTTCAACGAAGACAGCATGTTAGGGGGCTGCAGAGGCTTTGTGGTCTAAGGTTGAACGGACAGGCTGTCGCCGTCCAGGCGATTTTTTGATGATCGGCGACGGTCCGCGACACGGGACAGGACCGTTGCGTTATGAAATAGGAAAAGTCGTACTCACGACTTGCCTGCTTGGAGAACGCAGTCGAGTTGAGCCGGCGTCCAGCCCATCTCATCAAACCAGCGTCCGCCAATTTGGCGATTGATCGGGAAGGCTTGATTGGCAACCTCGGAAGAAAAGATCGCTTGGTTGCGCTCGACGATACCGTCGCCAAGCTCTTCCATGGCGCGGGTGCGATCCGCCGGGTTGCTCAGGCAGTCTGCCTCGTGAACAACGTCGATGAACGCGAGTGCATCGTTCACGGCGTGGCTCACTGCTTTCGCCACGTTCGTCGGCAGTTGTCGCGTTTTCGCTCTCAAATGCATCACTTCGGCAACCGCGCGATACCCCACATGCACCAGGTCGGCGCGGCTAAGCCAGCGCGTCTCGTAGTTGATGCGATTGATGACCGAGGCGCGCTGCATGCCACATCGGTGTTCTTCCACGGTGCGGTAGAAAACGTGGTAGCCGTTCTCTTCGGGATTCTCGAAGAAAGTCGAGGCGGGATCGAGGAAGGGCATCATGGGGCACAGCAAGGGCGTCACTCGTCGGCCGGAAAACTTATCCAGGAGACGTGCACAATAATCTACCTCGGCCTTCACGGCATTCTCGTCTTGTTCGGGCATGCCGATGAAGAACCAGACGTCGACGTTGTGGATACCGAGGGAAAGGGCGCGGTCGATCCAGGCCTCCATTTCCGCCATGACCGGCACATCGGGCTGCACGCGCTTGAACCTGCTGGCGACGTCCAGGGAACCCTGCACGTGGACCATCCAGTGTAGGTCGATGCCGAGTAGCCTCACATCGAAGGCGGAGAACACGGCGTTTGCAGACAATGAAGGATAGCGAAGCAGCAGGCCACTCAGGTTGACGATCCGGACGCTGTGGTCGCGTTCAGACAAGAAGCGCTGAAGGGTCTTCCATCCCAGTGGAAAGTACTCGTAGAGCGGCGTAATGGGCACGTCCCCAGACGTGCTGAGGTATGGAAAATAGATATCGCGCCGATTTCGGAAATCGAAAAATGCAGGAGCATGGAGTAGGAGGAGATCCGAAGCTAGGTTTGGCAAGCTGTGGCTCATGATTTCCTAGTCCGTCAAACATAGACATCGCGTTGAACAAATGCCAATACGTTGGATTGGCTCGGTGCGATGGGTCTTGGTAAATCCTAGCGAGCGTAGCGGGATGGTGGTTGTGTAGATAGAATGTGGCCCAGAGGAAGCAGGATGACGCATGGAATAAATAGGCAATGGCTCCTTGCTCGCCGCCCCAAGGGGGCGGTCGGCGTCGAGGATCTTCGCTTGAACGAGACCGATGTTCCCGAGCCGGGCGAGGGCGAGATCCTCGTGCACAACGTCTTCCTGTCGTGCGATCCAACCCAGCGAGGCTGGATGGCTCGCGATACTTACATGCCAATGATTCCCCTTGGCGGGGTCGTGCGCTCGTTCGCTGGCGGCGAGGTGGTGCGGTCCCGCGATCCACGATTTGCGCCTGGTCAGCGCGTGCAGGGCCTGTTTGGTTGGCAGGACTACGCGGTGGCGAAGCAATCTGAAAGTCTCCCCATCCTGACCATCCCAGACGAATTCTCCATCCCAACTGGGATGAGCGCACTCGGCCTGACGGGACTCACGGCCTACTTCGGCTTGCTCGACGTGGGAGGCGCCAAGGCTGGCGAGACCGTCGTGGTGTCAGGCGCCGCGGGAGCCACGGGCTCTGTCGTGGGGCAGATCGCGAAGCTCATCGGTTGCCGAGTCGTCGGCATCGCAGGGGGATCGGAGAAATGCCGCTACCTCACCCAGGAGCTGGGTTCAACGGTACCATCGACTACAAGAGCGAGAACCTCATAACCGCACTGCGGGCACAGTGTCCGCGCGGGATCGACGTATTCTTCGACAATGTCGGCGGAGTCATTCTTGACGCGGCTCTGGTTTTTCTGGCGCTCAGGGGGCGCGTCGTGATCTGCGGCGCAATCTCTGGCTACAACGACGAGATGCTACCGCCGGGACCCAAGAACTACCTTCGGCTGCTGGTGCAGCGCGGTCGGATGGAGGGCTTCAATTTCCTCGACTATGCCCATCGGACTGCTGAGGCAACCACCGCTCTCTCCGGCTGGCTGTGCGAAGGTAGACTCAAGGATCGTGTCGACATCGTCGATGGCTTCGAGAACGCTCCCGCAGCCCTCAATCGCCTCTTCACAGGCGAAAACCAGGGCAAACAGCTCGTGAAGATTGCAGAGCCTTCGCGCGCCTAAGTCGGGCTGGTTCTAATCACGCTTGTGGGCGCGTTGCAGCCGAACCCCCAATGCATGGGGAAACAGCCGCAGGACAAACGGCAAGTCCTCGACCAGGTAACGCTTGGTCAGCCGTCGGGGATCCTGAATCAGACGGTGGACCCATTCGATTCCCATCTTTCGCATCCAAGCCGGCGCGCGCTTCAAGTCCCCGGCGATGAAACTGAAGCTGATGCCGACGCCTACCATCCACGTGGACGGTAGGTGCTGACGCAAAACGCGAATCAGCTGTTCCTGTTTGGGAGATCCCAAGCCCACGAACAAGATATCCGGCTTTGCCTTCTCGAGCTCGGCCACGACAAGCTCGATGTCCCTGGACGACGGCGGGCTTCCGAGCGTGGGACTGGTGGCGCCACAGACATTGAGGGAGGGATGCTTGTCGACCAGCACCTTGGCCGCGCGCGCACTCGCGCCCGGAGCTCCGCCCAGCAGGTACAAAGAACGCCCTTCTCGAGCGGCTCGCTCGATCACCGGCCAAACCAGAGACGAGCCCGCCACGCGCTCGGGAAGCTTGTCGCCTTGAACCGAGCAAGCCCACACCAGTGGCATGCCATCGGCCACGCGAATGTCTGCGGCGTCGTAGAGCCTGCGCGCTTCCGGATCGCCAACATAGCGGCGCAAGAAGTCGAGATTCGCCGTGATGAGCCACCCGCCGCGCCCCTTGCCCAGCGACGCGAAGATATGGTCAACCAAACTGCGGCAGTCGATACACGCCAGGCGAAGTCCCATCAGCGAAGCCATCGGGATGGGGTCCGTCACCGGAGCTGTCGTGGCGAGCTCGGACATGAGCAGGAGCTCCTACATATCACGAGTCGGATTCCGCGGCGCTCGCGGGTGCTTGTCGTTCACGCGGGCCCCGCCTCAGGTCACGATGGGGGCGGGCCCGAGATAGGAACGCAAAATCTCCGCAAGCACGGCCACGTTTGGTTCCTGAAGCATGCTCCCGTGCCCGCCCGGGACATCGAAGGCGCGTGCGCCGCGCTGGCTGGATTGCCCCCAGCCGAGCAAGGGATCCACATAGAGACGAACGTAGGGCTCTTCAGTCCCTTCGCCTTCGCTGGCACGGAATAGGAGGATTTCTTCGCGCAAGGGCCGCCGCGGACGGTACTCGGCCTCCGCGACGTTGTAGACGCTGCGCACGTCGAGGCTGCGTGCCCAAGGCGGAAGCGGAAGACCCCGATCCAGACAGAAGCGCAAGCTGGCCACCGCCGCGCGGTCCCAGACGTGCTTGATCCCATTGTGCACTTGAAAGGCAGCATAGTTGCCCACCTTCCCCGCCACAGTCCGGACCACCCTGCCGGGCGAATCCTCACCCAAGACCAGGCGAATGCGTTCTAGGCGCCGGTGGTTTTCGAGGCTGGGTCTACGTTTGGCTTCTGGGGCGGCTGCATCGAAAACGGCGACGAGCTTGGCGGTCTCGCCCATATCTTCGAACTGCAACGCCATCTCGTAGGCGATGACCCCGCCGGCACATAAGCCGCCGAGAAGGTAGGGTCCCTGTGGGCGAACCTTGCGCATCTCCCCAACATAGTGAGCGGCCATGTCGCTGATGCTGGTGTGCGTGATGGGGATCTCGGGCCGGGCATGAGGTTGGATCCCGTAGACTGATCGATCGCCAAGCCGTTGCGCCAAGTTGCGGTACAGCAAGGTCTCGCCATCGGCGTCGTGAACGAGAAAAAGCGGAACCGCAGGGCCCCCTGCGTGGAGCAACACCACCGATCGCCGATCGCGTGGCCGATCGATGAGCAGGGCGATGCCGGCAATGGTGGGTGTTTCCACCAACGCGGACAAGGGTAGGTGCGCGCCCAATTCGCGCTCGATACGCGCGAAGATCGTAACGGCCAGAAGGGACGTACCTCCGAGATCGGAGACATAGTCGTCGTGGATACCAACCTCATCGAGACCCAGCACTTCGCACCAGATCGCTGCGAGCTTGCGTTCGGTTTCGCTCTTGGGCAAGACCGGACGTTCGCCGCTTAGGCGCGCACGGTGGCTATTCCTTTCCAGGCTTGCCAGGAGCTTCTCCTCGCTCTCGAGGGTCCGGGCCAGCCGGTTCCAGCGCTTGGACCGAGAGACACCTTCCTCCGGCGGCAAGCTCGGTCTTTGCGTAGTGTCCTCAGTATTCTGGACGGGCTCGCCTTCCGGCGCATAGGCGAGCTCGCAGGCCCGCTCGACTGAGAGCGTGAACAGAGCTCCTCCGCCAGGTACATCCCGCTCCTGCGCCTCGAGGCTGTCCAAGAACCGCCGGGCCGGCATGTTCTTCTTGCTGGCAACGAACGGAATCTCGATGCGCCCCAGGCCTCGCCCCCGAGCCAGCGTTCCCAACTCACGCATGATCGCGTGCTCGACGCCGCGACCGAGCACACGGCAGCTTAGCAAGAAGGTATCCAAGACCAGCGCATCCTGGGTCCGTGAAAAGATGACCACTCCGACCAAGCCGTAGTCGCCAAAGCGATCTCGAACCTCGACCACGCGGCATTCGAGGCCCTGCTTCGCGAGTTGCTCGATCTCCAGCTCGCTGCGCCGCCGTGTGGTGAAGTTGAACTGGTTGGTACGTTGGGTAAGCTGCGCGACCCGGGCCAACTGCCCCGTTTGGGGTTCGGCAAAGTCAACGCGCAGGTCAAGGGCGGCCAGGAAACTGGCCAGATCCCCAACAGACTTGGCCAAGCGGTCGCGTGAGAGGTTATCGCGAACCATCTCGCTGCGGCGACGATCCTCATCGGTGACGTACAGAACATCGAGCGGCCAGACGTTGCCGAGGTATCCAGCCGGATCTTGGGCATCGGCCAGCGACAAGACAAGCACTCCCGGACAACTGGCTTCGACTTCCACGCATTCGAGAGGGTTGTCGTCGATGAAGGCGAAGCTGTCGAGCCCGAGGTTCAGCTCGTCGGCAAGAGCCTGGAGGTTCTTTGACTTGGGCAGCCAGTTCACGCGCATGGCGACAATGTCTTCCTGGCGCAGCAGCATGTCCTTGCGCTGCTCGAAAACCTCCAGGACGTCGGCCTCGTTGTTCTTGCTGGCAAGGCAAAGCAGCATGCCTTTCTGCTTCTTTTCGAGCACGAGCCTCTGGAGGTTGAGATAGCGAGGCGTCAGCTCGATGCCCGCCGGACCGTCTTCTCCCACCACGCCACCCCATAGGGTGTTGTCGCAATCAAGCACGAGGACCTTGACCGGCGAGGTCTTGAGGGCGTGAACCTCACGGCCGATCTCCCTTCCCAAAGCGGCAAAGAACCGCCGCGTATACGGCACGTGCCCGAGACTATCCCCTTCTGGATCGTGGAGCACCGAGGGATCCCATGCTTGGGCCCAATCCATGGACAGAACCCGTACACCCGGCGTTTGGTCGATTGCATCATGCAGCCTGTCCGCGAGCTTGCAGAGGAGAGCCTTTGTTTCTTCGTCGGCCGCGACCGCCGCGGACGGTGGGCAGACGCAGAGCACGATGGGGGTCGGACCGACCCTGGCTGCCTCCCTCAAGCCCGATATCAAATCGGTCGCGTTCCGCTCGAGCACATCCTTGTCGACGATGCCATGCGCGTCGCGCCACCAGTCTTCGAAGCGAATCAGAAGAACGTTTACTCCGGCACGATTGAGCGCGAAGCGGCTCGCAGGATCGAGCAGTTGCTGGAACACCTGACCGTAGGGAGCCACTTCGATGGGTAGGGACAGTCCAGCTTCGTGCAGCAGGAAGGAGAGCGACTCGACCAGAGGGTCCACCGTGAAGGTGGCCGCAAGCACGACCTCGGCCGATGCCGCCGCTAGATCTTCGCTGAGGACAGGTGGAGCTGGGTTGACATCCATCGGCGATTCCTGATCCCTAATGAAGAATCGTGTAGTGAATGGTGCGTAGAATACCGGTCTTTTTGCGATTTGCTACCTCTCGAAGGACGACTGACCAACGCGGATGGTCGTGGACCGGGCGGATCTTGTCGCGCGCCATGGTCAGTAGCGGCGGCATGCTAGCGTACGGGCGATGAAAATCGCTTACCTCGTCAACCAATATCCGAAGATCAGCCACGCTTTCATCAGGCGGGAGATTCTTGCTGTCGAACGACAGGGATGCGAGGTGCTGCGATGCAGTATTCGACGCTCGGCGGACAAGCTGATCGATCCTGTCGACATAGAAGAGGCTACGAAGACTCGCATCGTGCTCGATCGCGGAGCCAGAGGACTGCTGCTGGCGCTTCTAGCTACCGCCGTCTCGCGACCGGCTGCATCCTGCCGAGCCCTTTGGCTTGCTGTTCGGATGGGAAATCGGTCGCAACGCGGACTTCTCCGTAACCTCATCTATCTTGCTGAAGCGTGCGTGCTCCTTCGATGGTTCAGACGGGAGAACATCCAGCATGTACACGCCCATTTTGGCACCAACTCGACGACGGTCGCTATGCTGTGCCGCGAGCTTGGAGGTCCAAGCTATAGCTTTACGGCCCATGGTCCGGAAGAGTTCGAGGACGTCTTTTCGCTCGGTCTCTTTGAGAAGATCGCACGCGCGGCGTTCGTAGCCGCGATCAGTAGTTACGGGCGCAGCCAGCTGTATAGACGTTGTGCATCGCGGGAATGGTCCAAGATCAAGCTGATTCGTTGCGGAGTGGACGAAGCATTCTTGGACGCTGCACTGGTTCCCTTACCCAGGGTACACCGACTGCTTTCGATTGGTCGCCTTTCCGCGGAAAAGGGCCAGCTGTTTCTGATCGAAGCGGTGGCCGAGCTGCATCGCCAGGGACGTCCTATGGAGGTAATTCTGATCGGTGACGGGGAACTGCGCGCGGACATCGAAAACGCCATTGCGCGTAACCAACTGCAGAACACAGTGCGTATCCTCGGCTGGGCCGATGGCGCGACCATCAGAAGCAATCTCGACCAGAGCTGCGCGTTCGTCCTGCCCAGCCTGGCCGAGGGACTCCCTGTTGTCATCATGGAAGCCTTGGCCCGCGCTCGACCCGTGCTCGGCACGTTCGTTGCGGGCATTCCGGAGTTGGTTCACCCTGGATGGAACGGCTGGCTTATCCCGGCGGGTTCGTCGGACGCTCTCGTCGAGGGCCTGCGGTGCATTCTCGATACTCCCTTCGAGCGACTCACCGAGATGGGCATGCGAGGGCGCGAGGAGGTTGCAGAGGTTCACAGCGTCGAAACAATTGCGCGAAGTCTGGTCGGATGCTTTGCTTCGGTGACCTCGGCACCGGAAAACGTGCAGGGTGGTCGCCGCTGAATTACGATCGCCCACCTATCCCTACAGAAGGCTGTGTACAACTGAGAGTCGATCTCATTTTCTTCCCTGACTTTCAGTAAGGGGTGCCTCATACTTCAGCCACTCGTGATCCCGTTTGTGCCAATCCGACTTCGAGAGGTCGAAATGAAGGTCGTTGCACGGCGTGCGTGGCTACTCCCGATCTTGCTGATCACTGCAAGTTGCTCGCAAGTAAACTCCAACTCCAAAGCTGGGACCAGTGAAATTGCCGTCATCTTGCAACCGAGGGATGTAACGATTGCGCCTGGCGCGAGCGTGCCTCTTGCCAGCTTGGTCACAGGATCCTCCGATATCCAAGTGGCGTGGTCCGTGGCCGAGGGGACTTCTGGGGGCTCCGTCACAATTACTGGCCTCTACACGGCCCCTTCCTCTGTGGGCACCTACCATGTTATCGCGACAAGTCACGCAGACCCATCGAAATCCGCATTGGCTGAGATTACCGTCGCGGCTAATCAGCTTACGACGCAGTCTGATAGTGGCGGGGCGAGCGGCGGCTCTGGCGGTGTTTCGACCGTCGCGGGCGACAGAAGCGGAACCGGCGGTTCCGACGCAACCGGCGGCACTCACGACGCGAGCGGGACAGGTGGCTTGGCAACCACGGGTGGCGTGACCAGCGCTGGTGGCACGAGCGGAAAAGGTGGCTTGGCAACCACGGGTGGCGTGACCAGCGCCGGTGGCACGAGCGGAAAAGGTGGCTTGGCAACCACGGGTGGCGTGACCGGAGCTGGTGGCATCGTGAGCTCGGGCGGAGAGCCTGCGAGCACTGCGAGCATCCAACTGATCGGCAACGAGATCTACGATTCGGCTGGAAAAGTCATCGTTGCGCGCGGTCCCGAGGATGTCATGGCTGGCGCGGACCAGACCGGGGACATCGACACAATAACCGGGCTGGGCGCAAATGCCATGCGTATGCTATTGACACTCGATGCGGCGAACGGCATGACGCCGGCTGGATTCGATACGCTTCTCGCCAAGGCCGTTGCCAAGCACATGCTGGTTTGGGTATCTCTCTTTACTTGGGATTCGTCCCAGAACCACCTTATCTCCAGCGCGCTGGGTGGAGGCAATTTCTATTCTTTGACCTCCCCCGTTGGAGACACCTGCTCCAGCAATACTCCATCGTCTTGCTACCTGGCCGTGTGGAGCCGCCAGTGGCTCAAAGACTTGATGAGCAAGTACCGCAGCAATGTGATCATAGACGCGGGACAGGAGTTCATCAGCACTGGGGATGCCAGCACGGAGGCCGTGCGCGTGGTCTGGGCTGGTGCCGCCAAGACCAACATCCAGTTCTTCCGATCGCAAGGTTACACGAATCCACTCGAGATCATGGCCAACTATTCAGGTCGCGACTTATACTGTATCGCCGAATACGGCGACGCCATTCGCGCCGTGGACACCGTGCAGGTGAATGGCAACCCCCAGACGATGTTCGGATGGCAAGCATACTGGGGCACGAGCGATGGATATTACAATGCGTGGCAAGGTAGCCTGTTCCTGGGCAAGAACGGAGTTCTCACGGGAGCGCAAGCCATCCATCAATTTGCCGCAACTCAGTCGTTCCCCATTGAGATCGGCGTCGACAACTACGCGAGCGACACGGCCGGTGATTACCAGGCCGAGATCGATCAGGCAGCAGCGGATGGCATGAGTTGGCTCTGGTGGTCGTGGAAGAACGGGAGCGTCGAATGCCCCCTTTCGGGAGCAACTTGTCAGGCATATGTGACGGGATCATCCAATGGATTCAAGGGCGCCAAACCACTGACGAACTGATTCGGCTGCTCGCGCTGACGTCTGCACGTCTAGTGGCCCGGAAAGGGCATACCGAAGTCCGGCTTGGGCCCTCGGCGGAGGACCCAGGCATACACGGCCGAGATTTGCTCCGCCTTGCGCTCCCAGGTGAACCAGCGCTCAACGCGCGAACGGGCCCTTGATGACTTCGCCTTGATGGCCTCCGGGTCTTGCACCAAGCTCTCAAACTGGTCGCGCAACCGTCTCACGATGTCGTGCCGGGAACCCGAGCTGGATGAGATAGCCTGTCGCTGGAGTAACCAGCTCGCTCGGACCGGCATAGTCGATAACTACAGGAACCACACCCGAAGCCATGGCTTCCAAGACCACCCCGCCGCCAAACTCGCGCACGCTCGGGAAGGCCAACACGTGAGAACGCGAGAAACGTTCCGCCACTTCGGCCTGGCTCAACCATCCCGCAAACGTGACGCCACCAGACAGGCCGAGCCCTTGCTCGGCGACCATCCGTTCGAGCAATGCCTTTTGCGGACCGTCACCTACTATCTCCAACTGCACCTTCTCCGCCTTCACCAGGTTTGCGCAGGACTCGATCAGCATGTCGGCCCCCTTGTACGGAACCAAACGCCCGACGAAGACGATGCGGAGGGGCGTCATCGGTGGCCGAGCTACTGGCTCACTGAAGCGGTCCGGTAGAATTCCGTTCTCCGGGATATAGACCGCCTTCTCACTCCATCGCTTGCCCAGTTGTTGCAGGGTTGCTCGAGACCCCACCAGGATGGCGGAAGAGCTGTCACGCATGCTCCGCGATCCCGGTAGGAGCCGGTACGCGTCCCGAACGTAGGAAAGCCATTCCTTCTCTTGCCACCGGGCTTTGACGAATTCGCGTGGCCATGGAACTCCGCCGTTGAGCGGCCCAATCATGAACGGAACTCCGATTCGGCGGAGCCGTCTGGCTACGAGGCTCGGAACCGTGGGGCTAAGCGGGGTTACGCGATGGACGATGTCCCACGCTCCACCGCGAAGCTCGGCAGCGAACCTCGTCCAGAAGAGATGCTCGAACCAATAGTAGGAAGGCACCGACATCGCGGTGGCCAAGGTCCACGCCACACCCGAGGAACCACGCAGTCGACTCGTCAGCTTCCACATCCGCGCGGCCACCGCCTCGCTGTCGAGCGCAGTGAAATCCCCATCCTTCACCCAGCCCGCCCGCACCAATGCCTCGGTGTTCCGCTGCTGGGTCACGACATGAACGTGCGCAACCTTCCTCAGGGAGGACGCTATGTGCCACCCAACCAGAGGCACGCTGACCCAGTCGGGATTGGCTGCCTCGGCAATGAGGAGTACTCTGGGATGATTTCCAGTCATGGCGATCTCAGGCCACGGTTTCCGCAATCCTCGAGCGATTTGGTTTCGATCACATGCATCAGGCGCGAGGTGCCAACGACGCGGCATGGGGTTTCACTGGTCGCTACCTCCGTCGGCATGTCCAAGCTACAAGTATGCGAATGCTGGCATGGAGGCAATCGATTTCGATGAGGTCCCGACACCTGTCCGAGATCTTGCTCCTCGTCAGATCGGCGTATAGGTTGCATGCTAGAGTCCGTAGATGAGGGTTACCTTCATTCTTCCCCACGCCAGTTTGGACGGTGGCATACGTGTCGTTGCCATCTATGCCAAGCACCTCGCCGAACGCGGACACGATGTGGTTGTCGTGTCCCAGCCCATGGCCCGAGCGAGCTGGTACGACCAGGCCCGCTTCTTCCTGAGGCGAGGTCGCTTTGCGAGGATCCCCAAGGATTCGCCATCGCATCTCGACGGCGTGCCAGTTTTGCATAGGGTGCTGGAGAGCAATCGGCCGGTCACGGACAATGATGTCCCTGATGCAGACGTGGTGGTCGCAACTTGGTGGGAGACTGCAGAATGGGTTGCCCGTTTGTCGCCAGCGAAGGGCGCGAAAGCCTATTTCATCCAACACCACGAGGTCTTCGACTACTTGCCGAAGGATCGGGTGAAAGCGACCTGGCGCCTTCCTCTGCACAAGATCACGATATCCCAGTGGTTGGTCGATCTTGCCCGTGATGAGTATGGCGATGCCAAGGCCACCTGGGTACCCAACAGCGTTGATACGCAGCAGTTTCATGCACCTCCGCGGGGGCGACAGCCTGTGCCAACCGTAGGCCTTCTGTATACGGGAACGCCCTGGAAAGGCTGCGCGGTGAGCCTGGCCGCGCTCTCCCTTGCGACCGAGAAGATTCCCGAAATTCAATTGGTGTCGTTCGGAGCTTCGCCCCCGGAGGATACCCTGCCGCTTCCGGCGAAAGCCCAATACCATCTGCGTCCACCGCAGGATCAATTGCGCGATCTGTATGCTCGTTGCGACGTCTGGCTGTGTGGAAGCTACGCCGAGGGCTTTCACTTGCCCATTCTCGAGGCCATGGCCTGCCGCTGCCCGGTGGTTTCGACTCGTGTTGGGGGTGCGGTCGACTCGATCAGACATGGCGTCAACGGCTATCTCGTTCCGGTTGGCGATTCGCAAGGTCTGGCTGGCCATCTCATCGAGGTATTCTCCAAGACAGAGCCGGAGTGGCAGGCGATGTCGAGTGCTGCCTACGAAACCGCCAGGAGCTACACCTGGGATGAGGCCACCGATCGCTTCGAACGGGGACTGCGTCACGCAGTCGAGCGCCATCGGTCCGGCGAACTATAGAGCGCCAACCAGGCCGTGGAACAGGTACCATCCTCTCCCATGAACGCTTCGAGTCATTCACCCCTCAGTGGGGAAGGTGAGAAGCACACGATGAACGCCCAGATCCTGAGCTTCCAGGGTTGCGAGGGCATCAGCGTGGACCCTAACGGGTTACGCGAGTAGCCAGGGACTCCGTCTGCTCAACAACCTGATCCTGTGGCGGCTGCTTTATCCAGAGGCTTTCGGCTTGATGGCCGTTGTCAATGTGTGCCTAACGGGGCTTGCCATGTTCTCCGATGTGGGTATCGGGCCCAGCATTGTGCAGCACGAGCGCGGCGGCGATCCCGACTACCTAAATACTGCCTGGACCATCCAGGTCATCCGTGAATGCTTGCTCTGTCTCGCCGCCTTCATCCTCGCCAAGCCCGTTGCTGTCTTCTACCACCAGCCTCAACTCGCCCATTTGCTCCCGGTTGCGGCGCTCGTGTCCCTCGTCTCCGGCTTCAACTCAACGCGGCTTTTCTCGCTCACGAGGACGATTTCTCTCGGCAGACTCACTGCATTGGATCTCGCAGGGCAGGCCTCTGGTCTCATCACCATGGTACTTTGGGCGTGGGCATACCGGAGCATTTGGGCACTTCTTCTGGGGGCCGCTGTTACAAACGTCGTTCGACTCGTCCTCAGCCATACGTTTCTCCCCGGCATTCAGAACCGTTTCCGATGGGATCCGATCTGCGCGCGAACCTTGCTGAGTTTCGGCCGATGGATTTTTGCGAGTACCATGCTCACGTTTGCAGTGATGCAATCTGACCGCCTGATATTTGGAAAGCTGATTCCAATGGGCCTCCTTGGAGTGTACAGCGTTGCGACCACCTGGGCGGCCATGCCGCTCTCGATCATCAGCCGGATCTTCAGTACCGTGCTCTTCCCCTTGCTCAGCCGACTACACTACGAAGGCACTGACTTTTCCTTGGATTTTCGACGAACCCGTAGGCCGTGGTTGCTTCTCAGCGGTTTCACCTCGGCCTGTTTCATCAGCGGGGGGCCCACGCTCATCCGTTTGTTCTACGAATCGCGGGCCACGAGTGCTGGCTGGATCATCCAGATTCTTGCCTCGGGAATCTGGTTGCTCGCGCTCGAAACCGCCAATGGCACGGCCCTGCTCGCGCTGGGACAACCGAAATGGATTGCCATCGGCAACGCGGTGAAACTCGCGGGGATGGTAGTCCTCATTCCGGTTGGGTACGCACGTTGGGGATTCCCGGGTGCTGTCGTGGGTCTCGCAAGCACCGAGCTGCTTCGCTACGTGGCATCCGTGGTCGGCGCTCGGCGCAGAGGGGTTGCTTGCCTGGGTCAGGATTTGGCGCTCTCGGGCTTGGTCCTGGTTACCAGCTTGGTGGGAATGCTGGCGGCGCGCTGGATCGCGACATCCTTGCATTCCGTGGTTTTTCGCCCGGCCAAGCTGGGCGTCCTTATCGAGGGCTTGGTCATCACCGTTTGCGTCGGGGCTGGTTGGGCCTGCGTCTACGGGTGGGATCGATTGCAGCAGAAGCGCCAGGGGATCGCAACCTGAACCGCTATGGACTTCGAGTTGCGATTACTCGATTCATGGTAGCCGACTCATTTGGATCTCCCTCGACCGCCGCGAGAGCGAACCGGCAAGAAAATAGACGTAGTAGGACCAAAGACCATTGGGAATGAGGTCCGTCGTCACAAGAACGACGATGAGGCTGATGCCTATCAGTGTCTCCTTCTCCAATTCGTCCGCGTGGCCTCTCAGCTTGCCCGGCAACCGCAATACCGGCCACAGTAGGATTCCAAAGCTGATGACGAAACCCGTTGCTCCAGCGAAGCCGAGAACGATAATCCAGTATCCGTCCGTCACCCTGCCGTAGCCATTGCGCCCGTTGTACACGAGATTGCGTCCTGCCTCTCCCCACCCGAAAAGGATCCGCTCGCGTGCATGTGCCAGCAGCTCGTCCTCGTTATCGAAGCGATAGGCAAGAGAACCTCGTCGATCCTCACCCAATTCCCCACCGGCGTCGAGCAGCTGAGCGACTGGAAAAAGGTCCGCAGCGCGCAGCAAGGGATAGAGCAGCGTCGCAGCGGCCAGGACTGTCCCCAAGAGGAGTCGTCGTTTCGGCTTGAGGGATAAGAGGGACAGAACGCCGATGGCACCTAGAACAATGGCACCGGTACTCCTACACAAGACGAGGATAAAAGCCTGAAACCAGGCGAGAAATCGTATTGGCAATCCTCCCAGTTTGCGTCTTATACGCGTCAGCAGAAAGAGCGCCAACGTCGTCATCATGAAGAACCGAGCCAATGCCAACCCGTGACGCATGAATACCATGGGGCGATAACCACCCCAGCGCATGGTCATCTCGAATCCGCCGAGATCGTAGCCGAATATCCACCTGTGGAATTGGGGGCTCATGCGCATCTCGACGATGGCAAATGGACAGTATAGGAGGCCTGCCGTTGCAATGCCAACCAGTAGGTGTTCGACATCTCTCGCCGTGCGCACAAGCGAGTAGCCAAGGTAGAATGCCAAAATGGCCGGAACGAACTCGGAGACGGCGACGAACATCCCGTCTTTGAACGTCAATCCAGGAATTAAGCATCCGACCGAAGGTTGGCACAACAAAGGGTCGCCGTTGGTGAGCCCAGTCATGGTACCGCTGACGAGCGTGAGGAACGACAAGACCAGAAACCATCGTTCCTTGGGAGGCCTCGTGAATCTCACTGGATTCTTCAGAAGGCAACCAACCAAAATGCACAGGTATGGAAGGTTGATCTTATTGAAGGGAGGACAGAATGGCAGATGGAAGGACGGGCCCACCGGGAGGAACATTTCTCCACCGAAAGCGACGACCATCGCGGCCGTGAGAGGCCGCATGAAGAAGAATGCGCCAATCGCGAGTGGGATGAAGAGTCCCAGGACAATCTCTGCGAAGGTGCTAGTCACGGCAGTCTCGATCCGATGTGGGCAGATATCGCATGGCGTTCCCCAGGCGCGCTCCGACGAGGTTAGAGAGGACCCTCCCGTGGGCTGCAGAGCTCGCTTCTTTCGAGAATACGCACGATTCGATGGGCGAAGGTGTGTCGCTCGAAGAGCATGCTGGTAGCTGCTCGCCGCAAGGCGATCGCGCAGATCGTGAGCGGCGAGGCAACGTTCAATCTTCGAACAGAGCTGGTCGTATCCCTGGTAGGTCTCTACCAGCCCGTCAAAATGCTGCTTGACGAACGGGATGGCGTCCACGAGTTGGAAGGCTCCGGCGCCCATGATCTCGAACACGCGCGGATTGCACCCCTGTTCACTCTGCTGGTGATGCATGTTCAGACAAATCTTGGCGCGCGCATAGAAACGATTGATCGCAGGCGCATGGAGGCTCCGATTTACGAATGTGCCTGGATAGTGAAGAGGGTACAGAGCCAGTGCTTTGACCCAACTTACCGGCTCGCGATAGCGAAGATTTCGCCCATAGAACTTGAATACCTTGCCCTTGAAGTCGCGCGCCAAGCTTTCGAGTGTTGCACGCCGGGCCGGGTAGTAGGCTCCGATAAAGAAGACGTCTACGTCCCGAGGAACACCCTCCACCGGGTGGTAGATTTCCGGGTCGAAACCGACGGGCAAGAACTCCGAGTCGAGGCCATAGGTCTCCTTGAGCCAGTCCACGTCATTCCCCTCGAAGAGGAAACGATGTTGGTAGCACCGAAGCTGCGCTTCGGTGAGACCCGACCGTTGCACCCGGTCGTGCAACCAAAGAACCTTGACAGCCCCCTGGATCGCATCGAGCGTCTCCGGGAATACCGTCCCGCCACGTATGACAAGGACGAGATCCGGCCGATGAGCACCCAGCAATAGACGCAGCGAGGCGTTGTAGTCGCGAACGTAATTGCGATAGTACGCAGCAAACCCGAGCCGCGTTCCCAGGTCGATTCGGATTCGGTTGATGACCCCGGGGGGGCTAGGCACGAAAAAGGTCGAGCTCTTCACATCAAAGCCATGGGCTTCGAGCACCCGGGCAATGCTTTGGTTGTAACCGGGATCAAAGTCGGCAACGACCGGCGCAACCAGCACCGCTTTCTTCGCGTTTCCTTTACTTGTCCGCATACTGGTCCACTCTCCCCAACCTGCCTCTACGAGGAGGCGGCACGTTCCTGGATGTGCTTTGCCAGAACCTCGGCGCTGCGGCTCGCCTGAAACTTCTCGAGGATTGTGTAACGACCATGATCGCCAAGACGCAGGGCCAGTTCCGGATCTTGTGCGACACGCTTCAAGGCATTGGCGATCAGGACCGGCTGCATGGGGGGCACGAACAGGCCGTCGACATTCTCCTGCACGAGCTCTTCGACACCTCCCATGGTTGTGACGACAACGGGGATCTCCATCGCCATCGCTTCCATGATAGCCACACCGAGCGGTTCCGCGTGGCTGGCGAGCGCAAAAACATGGGCCTGCTGCAATTCCCGAATGATTCGGTCCTCATCGACGGCCCCCAGTAAGACAACGCAGTCCGCCACTCCTCGCTCGCGGATTTCAGCCTCGAGCGTCTTCCTATATCCCATGCCGCCAGCGTCGTCTTCGCCCGCAATCACGAGTCGGGCATCGATTCCTTCTGCCCGCAGAAGCGCAATGGCTTCGGCCAAATCACGGTGGCCCTTGCATAGATTGAGTCGCCCACACGAAAAGATGCGGAACGGTCCCTTTCCCCCCCACAATTCGCGAGCCTGTCGCCGGCGAAAGCGTTCGGTATCGACGCCCATGGGAGCGACCGCCAATTGTTGCGGCAGCGCTCCCGCGAGGTCCCGCCCGACTTCGGCACGAAGCCGCTCGGTAATCACAATTCCCAAGGTGGCGTGGCGCCATTTCTCCCTTTGATTGGGTCCATACGTGACGAGAGGCCCGTGCAACGTCAAACTGTACGAGAGCCCCGAGAGCAGATGTGCAAACAGTGCGATGTGCGCAGCATCGGCACAAGAGTGGCAATGGACATGCGTCCATCCGTTTCGCCGGGCAATCTCGGCAAGGGATGCCCCCATCACGGCAAGTCCGAGCAGGCGCGCCCGCTGTTGCAGACTGGCCGAGCTTGCAAAGCCATGTGCACGGGCTATGGACGACAGGCAGCGCAACCAGCGACGCGAACCGGCACGGCCGGTGCCGACGACAGCTTCACCGATGCGGGAAAGACTTGGGGGAAAGAGATAAGTCGTATGCCTTATGGCGTCGTCGGACCAATTGTGCGACACGATCCCGGGCGGAGGGCGCCTCGTGCTGACGAGCTCAGGTTGGATCCCAAGCCGCTTGAGCGCTTGATATTCACGCCAGAAAAAGATGTGCGTCTGACCGGGGAACTCAGGAATGAAATAGCCGATGCGATGCATTGATGTGCGGGGCTGACGGACGTTCCTGGGTTATTGTGACATCGTAGTCTCGTTGGCGCTCCCCTGCGAGCGGCAATTCGACCTTGCCACTGGGGGCCACAGCGACTGGAGGCTGACAGTTCCCACCTGCGTTGTCAATTCGGTGTCCGCTCGCGTCGCGGTGGCTGCCTTGACAAAGCCCCGTGTTTGCCTTTTCATGATTGCATCTTTCACGAGCCATGAATCGAGCATCCACCTGACATGCTTGCATTGGACGTGCTGTTAGCACTGTTGGCGGTTGGGTTGGCGATTCCCTGTCTGGTCATGCTGGTAGAATGCGCAGCGGCTTCGCCGGTATCCGCCTACGTGACGCCCACCGTTGGAGATAGACCACGCGTTGCCGTTCTGATCCCCGCCCACAACGAAGAGCTTGGCATCGGTGATACGGTTGCGGCGCTTCGCGCTGGCCTTGGCCCTCACGATTCTCTCCTCGTGGTGGCCGACAACTGCACCGATCGTACGGCCGAACTGGCGGTCCAAAGCGGTGCGGAGGTCGTTTGTCGCGTCGACGAACGGCGCCGCGGCAAAGGCTATGCGCTTGCATACGGTGTCGAGAGCCTGTCGCGGAATCCTCCAGATGTCGTCATCGTCGTCGACGCGGATTGCCGGGTCGCCGAAGGGGGAATCGAAAGGCTTGCCGTGGAAGCGGTGCGGTTAGGCCGGCCGGTTCAGGCGGAATATCTTCTTCATCCTGCCGGACAGCCCGACACGAAGACCGCGATCAGCGCCTTGGCCTTGATCGTTCGCAATCGCGTTCGCCCTCGCGGACTGCACCGGCTCGGCTTACCATGTCCGCTGACTGGAAGTGGGATGGCCTTTCCGTGGCGCTTGCTTCACGAAGCGCCAGCTCTGAAGGGCAATCTTGTCGAGGACATGGTGCTCGGCATCGAGCTGGCACTGCGTGGGGCGGCACCGGTTTCCTGCCCTACCGTACAGGTCAGAAGTCAACTACCCCCAGCGGCAGCGGATCAGATGACCCAGCGGCGACGTTGGGAGTCTGGGCACCTACAGACGCTGTGGACTTACGGACCAAGGTTACTCTGGACTGGATTGAGACGAGCGCGCCTCGACTTGATCTCCATGGCGCTGGATTTGATGGTCCCGCCCCTGGCGCTATTGGTAATGCTTCTGATCGGAGCAGGGGCGATCAGCGCACTCTGTGCGGTACTGGGTGGATGGACAGCTCCCCTGTTTGCCTTGGGCGGCGGGACCATCTGTCTCGTCGTGGCTGTCGGGATAGCTTGGTATCGATTTGCGCGCAAGACATTGCCCTTGCGAACCCTTGCGGGGCTGCCCCTGTATTTGACGTGGAAGGTACCGCTTTACGCGGCCCATCTCTTTCACCGAGCACCACGACTTTGGGTGCGTACAGGTAGAACTGGAGAACGTAACAACGACCGCGTCCCTAAGGATTGAGAGCTCCCGCCTATAAGCTGTAATAGTGGGATCGGTCCGCTCTCCGGCCCGAGCAGTGTGATGTCCCGGGGGAAGCGCAGTTTCACTCGTATTGGCCCCAAGTGCCGCTGGCCCTGCGCTGTAGGAGGCAGGACTACGCTGCGGGTATGACCGTCCGACAGGAACATCGGCTCCTTGCCTACTATAGTGGCGGGCTGATCTGCCGTATCCAATAGAGGCGCTGCGGGGTCCGTTGCTCGGGATGGAGGACTACTTAGCGCCACGGAGCTTCGGCTTCGGAACTTACTGCCAATTTGGATTTGCTGGCTAGCGCGGATGGGCCATGGCGGCTCTCCGAAGTGGGTCTCCAATTTGACAGGAGAGATGCGTGGTCTCGAACGACTTCAGTGTACCACTGCCCCCCACACCGCGCTCTGGCCATATTTAGGTATTAAAGTAGATAGTTACCCGTTATGGCTGGACATATCGAGAGACTCGGAGTTGCGCTGCTCTACGTAATCGCGTAGTTCGGCTGCGAGTCATTACCCTTGCTCCTATGCCGCTCTTCGAGATGCCCTTGTTGGGCGCCTCGCAATTATCAACTGCCCACCTTCAAGGAGGCGCCGATGACGCGCAAACGAGTTCATGTTACGGGATTGATCTGTGCACTCTTCACCGTATCCATTGCAGCCCTGACCCAGTCGTCATGTGTGGGCCCTGGCGATTCTACCGGCGAGCCGCAGGCCCAGTTGTATGCGGCCGCCACACCGTCCGTCTGCGGGACAGTCAACGAGGACGCGAACATGGCGCTGGCCTGTCCGTCCGGGCAGACCATCACGGCTGTCGGGTTTGCAAGCTATGGCACACCATCAGGCTCCTGCGGAGCCTTCGCCAAAGGTAGCTGCGACGCTTCGACCTCCATGTCGGTGCTTTCGCACGCCTGCATCGGCAAGTCCAGCTGTAGCGTGAGCGCAAGCAACGCCACGTTTACCGATCCATGCCAAGGGACGGCCAAGCGACTCTACGCGCAAGTGACCTGCAGCGCATCCATCTGCGGCACAGTCAATGAGGACACGAGCATGGCGCTGGCCTGTCCGTCCGGGCAGACCATCTCGGCTATTGGGTTCGCCAGCTATGGGACGCCATCGGGCTCCTGCGGAACTTTCGCCAAAGGTAGTTGTGACGCTTCGACCTCCATGTCGGTGGCTTCGAAGGCCTGCATGGGAAAGGCCAGCTGCAACGTGAGCGCAAACAACTCATCGTTTGGTGACCCGTGTCAGGGCACGGCTAAGCGTCTGTATATGCAGGCTGCTTGCAGCTCATCCGGTACAGGTGGCTCTGTTGGCACGGGTGGCTCCGTCGGCACGGGCAACTCCGTCGGCACGGGCAACTCCGTCGGCACGGGCAACTCCGTCGGCACGGGCAACTCCGTCGGCACGGGCGGCTCCGTTGGCACGGGCGGCTCCGTCGGCACGGGCGGCTCCGTCGGCACGGGCGGCTCCGTCGGCACGGGCGGCTCCTCCACCAGCACCCACAGCGGGAGCATCCAACTGATCGGCAACGAGATCTACGATGCGGCCGGAAAGGTCATCGTTGCGCGCGGTCCCGAGGATGTCATGGCTGGCGCGGACCAGACCGGGGAGATCGACACAATGACCGCGCTGGGGGCAAATGCCATGCGTATGCTGTTGACACTCGATGCGGCGAACGGCATGACGCCGGCCGGATTCGATACGCTTCTCGCCAAGGCCGTTGCCAATCACATGCTGGTTTGGGTATCTCTCTTTACTTGGGATTCGTCCCAAAACCACCTTATCTCCAGCGCGCTGGGTGGAGGGAATTTCTACTCTCTGACGTCCCCCGTTGGGGACACCTGCTCCACCGATACTCCATCGTCTTGCTACCTGGCCGTGTGGAGCCGCCAGTGGCTCAAAGACTTGATGAACAAGTACCGCAGCAATGTGATCATAGACGCGGGACAGGAGTTCATCAGCACTGGGGATGCCAGTACCGAGGCCGTGCGCGCGGTCTGGGCTGGTGCCGCCAAGACCAACATCCAGTTCTTCCGAACGCAAGGTTACACGAATCCACTCGAGATCATGGCCAACTATTCAGGCCGCGACCTGTACTGTATCACCGAATACGGGAATGCCATTCGCGCCGTGGACAGCGTGAAGGTGAATGGCAACCCCCAGACGATGTTCGGATGGCAAGCGTACTGGGGCACGAGCGATGGATATTACAATGCGTGGCAAGGTGACTTGCTCCTCGGCAAAAGCGGAAGCTCTCACGGGAGCGCAAGCTATCCATCAATTTGCCGCAACCCAGTCGTTCCCCATCGAGATCGGCATCGACAACTATCCGGGCGACACGGCCGGTGATTACCAGGCGGAGATCGATCAGGCAGCAGCGGATGGCATGAGTTGGCTGTGGTGGTCATGGAAGGACGGGAGCGTCGAATGCCCCCTCTCGGGAGGAACCTGTCAGGCATATGTGACGGGATCATCCAATGGATTCAAGGGCGCCAAACCGCTGACGAACTGACGCGGCTGCGTTCAGTCCTAGTTTGGGTCTCCTGGAGGCGACGTCCCGAAAGGGGCGTCGTTCACCCGGGCGTCGCGCTTACTTCCGCCATCACAATACGAACTCCCTTACCGGTTCATCGATACCGAGATGAATCAACTCGGTGCGATCGGCACATGGTTTCCACCCGAGCACGGTTTTTGCGGCCGTGCAGTCGAATCGAGCCTTCTGCGTGCGCCCTTCCCAGTCGCGCCACGAAGGAACGCGGCGCTCGGGATGGCGAACCAGCGTTTTGACGATCCACTTCACCAGATCGCCGCCGTAGAAATGGGCGATGGACGTGTAGCGCTGCTCGATGCGAATGCCAGCGGCGCGATCGAGCTCGTCCAGATACTCGCGCGCGGTCAACGTCGCATCGCCAATGAGATTGAAGCTGCGGCCTTCGATGTTCTGGGTTGACATGCACAAAATGAGCCCGGCAGCCACATCCTGCACGAGCGTCAGCGCCAGCGGGTTGCTGCCTTCGCCCCACACCTCGCATACGCCATCGTGTCGCCACATTCCCACGCCCCAGTGATAGGGACTGCCGCCGCGGCCGATCACCACGCCAGGACGCACGATCACGAGTGGCAACCCCCGTTCCTTGTGCATGCGCATGAGCAAGACTTCCGATGCGGCCTTGGCCCGCGCATAGAGATTGCGTCGCTCGATCCCGGGATCCAGCGGAGTGGCCTCGGTGATGACGCCGGCCCGCGCGCCTGCGTAGTACGAATCAATGGTGCCGGTGTAGATGAATCGCTTGATGTTTGCTTCCAGCGCAACCTCGGCGACACGCTCGGTTGCGGCAATTTCGAGTCGCTGGTAATCGGCCCAGCTTTTTACATTTGCGCGAGCCAGGTGGAAGACAGTCTCGATTCCCGCCAACGCACGCAGCAAATCCTGTCTATTGGCGATGTCCCCGCGGACCAGCTCGAGCTTTCCCGACTGCTTCAATTCTAGCGGAATAGCGGCCGCGCTGCGGACCAGCGCGCGCACTTCATGTCCAGAAAGGATCAACTGCCGTAGCAACTCGCGCCCGATGAAGCCGGACCCGCCGAGCACGAGAATTCGCGGCGACGCAGGCCCTGGAAACGCAACCGATGGCGGCTCGCCAAGCTCCGCGGAGGGCAATTGCGCGAGCGCCCCCAGCTGTTGGCCAATAGTAATGATTCGGGCGCCGAGCGTGCCTTCTAGGCGCGGGTCCAATGCTTTGTCGCCATAGTAGGCGTCCAAAGCGCGCGCAATGCTCTGGCCGTAGGGATTACCACGCCGGGTCAGTCCGACCTTCGACCGAATGTAGGCTCCGAGTGTGGCGCGAGCCTGCGCGCGCATGGCACGCGCCTGTCCCGTCACGATCGAATAGATCTCAAAGTCGGGATCCTTGGGCTTCGGTTCGCGAAGCACAAAGGTGTTGCGATCGAAATCGACAGCCGCCGCGGCAATCGAGCCGCGAACGTCGATGGCGAACTCACTGAAGCCGGGCGCGAACGATAACCGCACATCGACGGCAGTAGCGCCAACCTCGCCATCCATTGCCCAATGTCGATAGAATCTGCGTCCTGTCGGCAGGGTGATTGCGTTGAAAGCATTGGCCCTGCGCCAGGCGGGCTCGCCGACAAGGTCCAGGACACAGGACAGGGGATGCGAGCCGATTTCAAGCAGGATGTTGCGTGGATCGCGCAGCATCCAAATGTCGAAAGGGCCGAAGAGCGCCTGCGGCAGCGGCCTGCGCCAACTGACCGTCACCTGGTCGATGCGACCCAAACGCCCTGAACGCACCGCTTGGCGCAGTTGCTCATAGATCGGGGCAAAAAGGAAGTTGTGCCCGATGCCAAGGCGCACGCCGCATGCGTTAGCATGCTGCAATAGGTCGTTACAGTCTTCGACTCGCGTGCACATCGGTTTCTCGAGAAACACGCCGACGCCGGCATCAATGACCGCACGCGCTGTCTGATGGTGCCGGTCTGGCGGCGTCAACACATGCACAGCGTCGAGTTTCTCCCCCTCCAGCATCGTGGCAAGCGAGCCATAAACGCTGGGCACACCAAACCGTGTCGCCAACGCCTCGGCCTTGCTTTGCGCTTGATCACAGACAGCAACCAGCTCCACGCCGGCAACCGACTTCAAAGCCTGCGCATGCCAGTCGGCGATATATCCAGCCCCCAAAAGCGCCACACGCCTTGTTCTCGCGGGCCGAAGCGCCGCAACGGTTTCGTTCATTCGCCCCTCTTGTACTCGATGATGGTGATGCGCACCCCGCGGAGCCGACGCCAATAGTACGACAGCATCCCGTGCATCTCAGCGAACTTTGCCAGCACCGTGAACCGCGCATAAAGACGAGCGTCCGCGCCGCTCCACCCACGACGTCGGCCGTATTTCACGATCCGCAGATACTGCCATGCGATCAGAGCGAGCCACGCACCCAGCGACAGGCCCGAGGTTCCCCAGGACAGCGCGATCGCCGCAAGCGGAATAGCCAGTCCCCACACGAAGACGCGCCTGCGCTCGCGTACGAAGTAGAACTCGGGCGGCCCACCGTGCAGCTCGGACACCTGTGCGTAGGCGTGGCCAGCGCGCCGCATCCTGGCCCACCATTGCGCGAACTTCGTCATCGCCGCGTCGTGCGCGGCCATTGGGGCATCGAGCACCCACACCTTCCAACCCGCGCGACGCACGCGGATGCAGAACTCATCGTCCTCGGCGCCGATGACATCTTCGCGAAATCCGCCAGAAGCCTGAAACGCCTGGGTGCGAATCAGAAAGCGCCCACCGGAGGACTTCGCCTCACCCGCGGGCATGCGCCACTCGAGGTCGCACAATTTGTTATAGCGCGTCTCGTCCGGGTGCAGCTCACGCACCTGCCCGCAAACGATGCCCACATCTGGCCTGACGTCGAGCAGAGCGCAGCCCGCGGCAATCCATCCCGGCTCGAGCTCGCAGTCGCCGTCCAGGAATTGAATCAGGTCTACATCCGGAGCCACGCGCATCAACTCGGCAAAAGCCTCGTTGCGTCCCCGCGCAGCCGAGAACGGCATTGAGCGGTCTAGCTCTACGACCACGCAGCCAGCGGCGCGGGCTACGTCCGGGCTGCCATCGCTCGACCCCGAGTCGACGTACACCATCACAGAAAATTGCCCGGAAGCTGCGCGCAGGCAGGCCTTTAGCCGCGCCCCCTCGTTGCGGCCAATCGCTGCCAGGGCAATCTTCCGTTCCGTCGACGCAGTCATCGGCCGCAAGTCTAAAGTACTTTCGCTCTGCACGCAGGCGTAATGGAAAGATGCTCAGACGACCAGCCCGGCTTGACAACTCGTGTAATCCCGCTAGATCTTTCGAAGTGAGCATATCTTACACGTACCTGACCAATGTCCTCGAGCCGCATCACTCAATCATCCTCCGCGATTGGCTCGAGTTCATGACGGTTTTGCCGCTGGAGCTTGTCGTCTATATTCGTGACGACCAGAAGATCAAAGAAGAGGTCGCCAAGGTGGCGGCCAGTTTCGGGGTTCCCTTTACCCCGATATTCCCCGAGGAAGGGGACGACCTTCGCAACAACGAAACCGCGATCTTGAAACGGATGGTCGGGCGCACGAAGGGAGAGTTCCTCTTTTTCGCCCATCTCGATACGCTGCCTTTTCGCTCTGGACCAGGCGAAGATAGGTGGTTCGAGGACGTCTTCAGTTACATGGGGCAGGATGGGTGTGTCTTCTTCAGCGCCTGCGGTCTCAGGTTTCGGGCCGACCAGGAGCTCGTCGCAGGCAGGTATCTACGGACACAGCGCTTTAGTAACAATTGTGCCCTCATTGCGAAAAAATTCTGGGAAGATGCGCTCGTCTGCAACCCAGCGGATGGGCTAGTCAGCACGGGGGCCTACCGCTATCACTCCGAGTGGGCAGTCGAGGAGAAGCTCCGGAAGAGGAATCTGTTCGGCATCCGCCGCTACGACAGTCTCGACTGGCGCGTGTTTCACGTTCAGCAGTGGGATGACCGACTCTTGATGACGCGCGACCTGTTCCGGCGCGGCGAGGGCGTGAAAGCTTTCTTCAATCGAGTTCACGAAGACTATCGTCATCCGTGGGAAATCTACTTCAATTACCCCAGACCTGGTCGGTTCAAGCGTTTGCGGATCCGTCTTGGTGAGTTGCGGCGGAACATGATGGCGAAGGTGCGAAGGTGATGAGGGTGAACGGACGTAGACCGCAGGGAGGCAGATGAAGCCATCGAGCGGATGCTCGAGAACCCAGGCGGCCACCACGGTGGCTATGGGGTCGGTTGCCAAGAAACTTGCACGCTGTTCACTTGGCTCTGATCGAGCGAGTCCAAACCGCCGGTGCCATTGAGAACTACGGTGTTGTTGGCGTCGAGGCCCGCCACGAACACCTGCACCGCGCCCGAGTACTGGTGCGGGATCTCGATGGTGTAGCTGGTTCCATCCGATAGAGAGATTGGCTGGCCATCAGGCGATGCAATATCCATGGTGCGCGATTCGCCACCGATCGTGGCCTGTGATGCCAACAAGGTCACAGAGCTGACGGTCGAGGGATCCAGGTTGACTTGCAGCACGCTGTCGGTGCTTCCGCACCCAACTCCAGAAATCATCAGAGCCAAGACGAGAAGTGACCTTCGCATCGTGTTCCCCTTGGTTGCCTCGTGGTGACTAGAAGGCATAGTTGCCAAGTGGCGTCTGGGGGACGTCGGTCTTGGGCCGCGGCCAGTACCGATACGCCGCGAAGGCTCCCGCACCGGCCAACACCACCGCCGTGCCGATCCATATCCAAGCATGATTTCCACCGGCCTGTTTCGGCTCTGGGACAAGCGGCTGCGAGGTCAAGCTCGCCGCACCCTGAGGCTCGGGCACTGCGCGTGCGGCTGTCCCAATCGCCACGGAGCGTGCGCCCGGTGCCTGGCCCTCCTCGCCCGCAGGCGTGGTGTCCAAATCCCCCCACCTCTCGGCGTTGGTGTCGCCGGGAGGTGCTTGCGCCTCTGCTGCCTTGGCAGGTGCTCTTGTTCTTAACGACGCGATTCGAGACTCGACGGTCGACCGATTGGGCGCCTGGGGCATCTCGGCAAGAAAGTGCACATAATCCTCGATCGCCTGCGTGTCCTTGCCAATCGTTCGGTAGCACTCGGCGCGGTTGAAGAGCAACACGGGATCCTTGAGCAACCGGTATGCCTTGGTGAACTCGAGCACGGCAGCCTTGCAGCGGTTCTGCCCCGCGAGATGGTTGGCTTTGGCCGCGTGCTTACGGCCGACCGCGCTCCTTGGCGCGGCGTGGGCAGGTGTCTGGAGGAGAGCGCCCAGAACCGCCACGACGATAGCAATAGCAGTTTGTTCCGATTTCATCCTCGATTCCCCGTCTGGTTCACCAGGTCAGGCTAGGCACTAGCGGAGTAAGGTTACCGGACATTCGGAGGTTCCGCCACCCACCAGCCATCGCTGATGCCGGCATCCCTAACCCCCGACCAGGCATTGTCCCACGCGTTATCAACCACGAACGTTTGCGACCAGGCGCCGAGGGGTTGGCACCAGGTCAGGGCGGATCGATTCTGCGGGTCAGGGAGCCGCGTCTCGGATGAGGACTCGGTCGAGGTGCAGAAGGCGGAGTATGGCCAATGGCTGATCGCGAACGCCGACTACGGAAAGGTCGCCTCCGTAGCCTCGGACGACTTTGAATAGAGCAACGACCGCCCCCACTCCTGAGCTGTCAATCAGACGGAGAGGGGAAAGGTCGACGAGTACGCGGGGAGGTTGTTCTTCGCCAATCCCGCTTATGGTCGGTCTCAGGTCGACGACCGAGAGAGCATCAAGCTCACCTTCAATGCGAAGGACTGAGGTGCCATTCTGCTTGTCGAGATTGAAGAGCATGGTTTTTTCACTAATAGTGAACAGGGGAATACATTACCCTGCCTTGGACAATAATTGCGGAGCATCATATGAGCCCATCCCGCCGCCTTTGTCAAGGCGTTTCAAGAGGGTCAAGGTGTTGGGCCGTCCGGCCAGGTAGGTAACCTCGTCAACGAACGAGCGCATGATGAAGATGCCCAGGCCCGACTCTGGAAGCGCGTCCAAGTCGGGAGATGCCACTTGGAATGGGTCGAAGCTCGTTCCCAGGTCTTTGATGGTGACTCGCATCCACTCAGAGCAACTCTCGATCTGCATGTGAATCGAGTCAGGTTCACGCCCTGCGTATCCATGCAAGACGATGTTGTTGTAGGCTTCACCCACGGCGGACACGACATGATCCGTGAGCTCGAAGCTAGGCGAATTCCGCGTGCGGACGCTTGGCAAGACCAACTTGCAAGCGGCGGACACCGTGCGCAGCAGCATATTCCTACACTCGATTCTGCCGGGCACTTCCATGCAGATGACGTTGCAGCCGTTTGAGCGGGGAAATTCAATCACGCTTATATCCAGCAATCGGTCACACATGCGGTGTGTCATTGGAGAGCAGCCGTGCCATCAGCCTACTGTTCGTTGCGAATCAGCCGTGGGTCAAACTGGCGACTGGGGAGCGTCACCGGAAACCCGTTCCAAAATGATCAAGGTCCGGTCATCGTTGGCCCGATCCCCAGCGCGGAAGATCTCGGTGCGAAGTGCAGCCGCCTCTCCCTGCTTGCGTGCCAACACGAGGCTCACTAGCTGGCGATCGGCCTCGTCGTGATCGCTCCATGCGTCACTTACGCCGTCCGAGAACACAAGCAGGCAACCTCCCGGCTCCAACACGACCGTGCCCTGCTCGTAGGTCGTCTCGGGAAAGGCACCAAGGACGGTTCCCCCTGCTTCGAGACGGCACCATTGGCCGTTCGGTCGTATCAGCAACGGCCGATTGTGGCCCGCATTGACGTAGTCCAGGCAACCGCTGGGCGTATCCAGTCGGGCCAGGAAGCAGGTCGCGTACTTGTCCGCCGGCACGGTCTGATGAAACGTCCGGTTGATTCGCGAGGTGGCTTCGGTCAGGGTGCCGTCGCGCCAGTGTGCGCGGACCGTGGCCCGCAGTGCGACCATCAGCATGGCCGCGCCGGTGCCCTTGCCGGAAACATCGGCCAGTGCCATGTGCAGGCTTTGGCCATCTTGTGCGAAGTCGAAATAATCACCGCCCACCATGCGGCAGGGCTCGGTCGTCCCGTACACCCGGTATCCCGCAACCACGGGCGAGCTGCGTGGTAGCAAATCCGACTGGATCTGCGCCGCCAGTCGCATGTCCTCTTCGATACGTTGCTTGTGCAGGTTTTCTTCGAGCAGCCGCGCGTTTTCAATCTTCGTCGCCGTGATGTTCGCCATCATGATGAAGATGTGAAGATCCCGATCGGTCAGCGGCGGACGGTCACTTTGGTTGTCCACATAGATCATTCCCAAAACCCGACCGTGGTCTTTTCCGTTCGAGGTCGACCGCAGAGGGGCGCACATGACGGAACGAATCGGGGTGGCGCCGAGGTTGCGCACGGCAGTCTTCTCGAATACATCGCGGTCCAGAAAGGCTTCACGACCCTCGAGTGCGCGGTTGACGATATCCTGCCTGATCGCCCCCATATCCGCCCCGTCACGCGTACGCATGGCTTTCAGGGTGGGCGCGGGGGGCCGACCCTCGAGAAGCATGATGGCCGCACGCTGGGCGGGAATCGCATCGAGAATTGCCTCCAAAACCCGGTCCAAGAGCTCGGGCAGAGGATAATTCGCGACCAAGGCATTGGTCGCCTGGCAGACCACGCCCAGCCCACGATCTTCGCGCGCCAGGTCCGCGACGTCGATGACCCTCCGCACAGCGCATGGAGTAAGATCGTCCATGAGCCCGCCCTTACGACACCACGGTTGGCCGTCTCGCTCGGGGCGGGAAGCTCGGCCTCGCGAAAGACGAGCGGAGTTCCCCCCACGGTGACCACATCCCCGTCGGCGAGGCCACGCTCGCCGTGAACACGGACGCTGTTGACGTAGGTACCGTTCGAGCTATCCAGATCCACGACGTAGAACAGACCGCTGCGCTGGCGAAACTCGGCATGGCGACGGGACAACATCGTGTCCCCGAAACTGATGTCGTTGTCCTCGTCGCGGCCGACACTGGTGCATGACCTCAGGCGCACGCGCATGGGCGGGCGTCCTTCTCCGTCTCCGCCGATAACCTCCAAAAAAACGCTATGCGTCTCACTCATGGCATTGCCCAATCCCGAGCCGGCAGAGCCGGCATGCGCATACTGCCGAAAGTGGCGACCGATCACAAGGGCGCAAAAGTGTCTCCGTAATTCCGCGACAAGCTGAGCGACGTCGCGAGGCGCCAGGCTAAAGGACCCATTCCAAGGCTAAGCCTCTCGCCTGGCAGGGCGACGAAAGGTGGTCGTGGCCGTAGACGTCACCGTGGCCGTGGCCGTGGCCGGACATTTTGGACGCTCGGGCCATTGGAAACGGGTGACGGCTTTGTCGCACCAAAGACCAAGCACCACGGTCGCCTAGCCTCTGAGGGCATCTTGTGGGTACAACCGAGTGCGCTATTCGAAGCGAGCGGCCCGATCCTTCATTCCCTGCAGTCGCCTGGCACAGGTCTCCCAGCGCTCTTGTGTGCAGTTCACCTCTTTGCAGCGCTCGCACTCATCAAGGTTCGCTGGAACGTCTTGAACGATGCCCAGTCGAATGCGACACCACAGCTTGCCCAGCCAACTGTCAGGCCCAACGAATGAAACCCAACTTGGTCTCACCACGACCGCTGGTTTCACCTCGGCGCTCCTCACGCGACCTGGCTCTTGGTTTCGGTTTGTCAAAGCGACATATCCCGATGATTGAACGCTATCACTTCTGGGGCCAGCCGTGGAAGAAAAGACAGAAAACACGAATCCGCCTCCGCACCGGTGACCCACATCAATTTAGTAACAATGTTGCCATAGTGTGCTATAAAGACGAGACGGGCGGAGCGGGCTACAAGAAGACATGCGCAAGAGCGATCGTCGCGCGTTCGTGAAGGCCGGCCTTGCTATCGGAGTAGTCGGCGTATTCGCTTAGACGCAGTGTATCATTTCTTAGAACGCGGAGCGACATTGGGAGGGGAGCCAACAGGAGGCGGCAGTCTTCACGCCTCTTTGAGCTGACCAACCAGGTCCTCGAGTCTCTCGATCATGTGCTCGGCGGAGGCGAGCGCTTCCTTCCGTTGCTCCTCGTCCAGCTCGTCAAGGTCGGCCTTGGTGAACAACCGCTTGCCTCCCGCGAAGGCGAGGAGCCTGAGAGAACCGCTGAGGGTCCTGAGAACGACGGGCATCGCGTGGCGGCCCCTCGGCTCGCCCTTGGGCAGCTTGGAACGCTCCTCGGCGACCGCCTGCCGCAGCATTCGGAACGACAGCTGCTTCGCGATCGCGTGCCTCGCCATCTTCTCGACTTTCGCTGGATCTCGGAGGGGCAGAAGGCTCTCCTGGAACGACGGCGGAAGCTCCTTGAAGGCCTTGGCCGTGTCGGGAAGCTGCCGGACCAGGGCAGCGAGACCGACCGCATTGTTCAGCCAGGTCTTCGAGACCGGTAGCTCCGGGGTTCCGCACTTCTCGGCCAGGGCGCGGAAAGATGCGTTCTTGTGGGGGTTTCTCGATTTTGCAAGCTCGGGGTCATCACGGAAAAATCTGTCGAGCAGGTACTCTCCCACCTCGTGGGCGCCGCGCTTGAGGGTGGCGGCTATCTTTGCGCTGATCCACGTCGCAGCCTCCTCCACCTGCTTCCGATCCACGGTCTTCCGCGGGTCTTTGCCAGGAGCAGGGTCACCGTCGGCAGGTCCATGCTTCGCGATCTTCGAGCTGTCCGAGCGCTCGGACAGTTCGGGCGGCCGAACGATGGGGGCCACGAATCCCCGCGACTGCTTGCCTTTCGTCAGGGCACCCCTCTCAGATGGTTCCATGGTCAGCTCCTCCGTCCAAACCAAGTTCTCAATCGATCGCTCGGAGCGAGGATATTCCAGGCGACCGGCTAGCAATGTCAAGCCGGGAGAAGGGATCGCTAAGGAAGGCAGGAAGGCAGGAATGGGTACGACCTGGCCACGAGCAGGTCCAGCCGATGAAGCCCAATCTCACTGCCGCGATACAAGATCGGCACGGCTAGCTGCCGACCGAAGCGGAATACCACGCGCCGCAAGCTCGAAGGCGAGGGCGTTCTCGTAGACCGACTCCAGGAATCCCGGGCCAAGTGCCTTGTGGACCTCGATCGCAGCGCTGATGACACTGCCGGTTAGTTCCCCATGCTCGAGTCCCATCTGCTTGTCCTGTCGGGAGTACTGGACTCACAGCTTGTCCTCCTTCTTCCTGCTTTCCTGGCTTCCTTAGAGGTTATCGGTACCAGGGCCGTGTGGGTTGCGTGTATTCAAGTAAACAAGAGCAGCGAGACTAGCGCGGCATGAGGCCTAGAACCACGGCTTCTTGCACTGCCGGACGAAACAGACCTCCCTGCGGGTTTTGTCGTGGCCGCATTCACCGCGCGGAATCTACTGACAGTGAGTCAAGAAGCGGATATCTTACGGGCCAAATTCCCCAGCAGGAAAACGCATGATAGTTTGTGTCACAGGAACAGCAGGTTTTATTGGTTCGGCGCTCGCAATGCGTCTCCTTGCGCGCGGGGACAGGGTCGTCGGCATTGACAACCATAACAACTACTATGACCCGGCGATCAAGGAAGCGCGCGTTGCCAGATTCCTAGCGCATCCGAATTACGCGCACCTGCGGCTCGACCTAGCGGACAAAACTGCCATCATGGAGGCCTTCGCCAAGGTCAAACCGCAGCGGGTGGTCAATCTCGCTGCTCAGGCTGGGGTGAGATACTCCATCGACAACCCGCTGGCCTACATCAATAGCAACATCGTCGGTTTCACGCATATTCTCGAGGGCTGCAGACACCACGGTGTCGAGCACCTCGTGTACGCCAGCAGCTCGAGTGTCTACGGGGCAAACACCGCGATGCCCTTCTCGATCCACCAGAATGTTGACCATCCGCTCAGCCTCTACGCAGCGAGCAAAAAGGCCAACGAGCTGATGGCCCATACGTACAGTCACCTCTATGGCCTGCCCACCACCGGATTGCGCTTTTTCACCGTGTACGGCCCTTGGGGGCGCCCCGACATGGCACTCTTCAAGTTCACCAAGGCCATTCTCGCGGACGAGCCTATTCAGGTCTTCAATTTTGGCAAGCATCGACGTGACTTCACCTATATCGACGACATCGTCGAGGGGATCGTTCGCGTTCTCGACCGACCCGCGCCGCCCAACCCGCAATGGAACGGTGACTCGCCCGACCCCGGGACCAGTCGGGCACCCTGGCGGGTCTACAACATCGGCAACAACAACCCGGTCCAGCTTACCGACTACATCGCTGCGATCGAGAACGCCCTGGGCAAAAAGGCGAAGATGGAATTGCTTCCCCTGCAGGCGGGAGATGTTCCCGATACCTTTGCCAATGTCGACGACCTCGTCGAGCAGTTCGGCTACCGCCCCTCGACCTCGATCATCGATGGCATAGGCCGGTTCATTTCTTGGTACCGAGACTACTTCAAGGTATGACCCCATGATATCTTGATGTCCCGTACGTCTGTGTACGTTGGCATTTCCTATAGGTTGGAGAAGACATGATTCCCTTGATGGATAAGATCGTTGCGAAGTCGGCTGTAGTTGGTGTCATTGGTCAAGGCTATGTGGGGCTGCCCCTCGCGCTTGTGTTCTGGGAGGCTGGGTTCAAGGTCATCGGGTTCGATGTCGACAGCAAGAAGATCGAGGCCTTGGGCAAAGGTGAGTCCTACATCAAGCATGTCGGTCCCCAAAGAGTCGCGGCTGCTGTCCGCAGCGGGGGCTTTTCTGCGACCTCGGACTTCGGTCGGTTGAGCGAGTGTGATGCCATTCTGATCTGCGTCCCGACGCCGCTGGGAAAGCATCGCGAGCCGGACAACTCATACATTCACGCCACCGCGCGGGACATCGCGCGACGCCTGCGGCGCGGACAGCTGGTGGTGCTAGAGTCCACGACCTATCCAGGCACGACGGACGAGGAAGTGTTGCCCATCCTCGAAGAGAGTGGTCTCAAGTCGCCAGCAGACTTCTTCCTTGCCTTCTCGCCCGAGCGGGAGGATCCCGGGAACCAAAACTTCTCGACGCGAACCATTCCCAAAGTCGTGGGTGGCATCAATGCCGAATCGACCGAGGTGGCGGTCGCCCTGTACCGTGCGGGCCTAGACCGCGTCGTGCAGGTTTCCCACTCGCGGGTCGCGGAATCGACCAAGCTGCTCGAGAATATTTTCCGCTCGGTCAACATCGCACTGGTGAACGAGCTCAAGATGACGTTCTTGACCATGGGCATCGACGTTTGGGAGGTGATCGCAGCGGCGAGCACGAAGCCCTTCGGCTACATGCCGTTCTATCCCGGCCCAGGATTGGGTGGACACTGCATCCCGCTCGACCCCTTCTATCTGTCTTGGAAAGCGGCGGAGCACGGAATATGGACGCGGTTCATCGAGCTTGCGGGCGAGATCAACACGCAGATGCCGCGCTTCGTGGTCTCGCGGGTCGCAGCCGCGCTGAACGAGGACGGCAAGGCACTCAAGGGCTCTCGCGTGCTGCTGCTCGGTCTTTCTTACAAGGCAAACATCGATGACCCTCGCGAATCGCCCTCGTTCGAGCTGATGGAACAGCTAACGGAAGCGGGTGCGCTCGTGCAGTACTGCGATCCGTACTTTCCCGAGATGCCTCACATGCGCAAGTACGACTTCGCGCTGCGGTCGATTCCATGCACGGCTGAGGCTTTCGCCGAGTTCGATGCCGTGGTCGTGGCGACCGCCCATGACGAGTTCAAGGATCCCGCGCTGTATCGAGGTGTGAAGCTGGTCGTCGATTCGCGCAACATGATCGCACCCCTGATGAAAGGTCAGGGCGGCAGCCTGAGGCGTCTAGTCAAGGCGTAGGTTGCGGTTCACAGTCCGGCAGGCGGGTGCCATTGACCGAACGGGTCATTCTCACAAAGGACTACAGCAAGGTGGTTCTCATCATGCCGACCGGGACAATCACAACAGCCAACGCAGATACCTGCAAATGGGTAGGCCATGAGTGAAGAATTCAATCCCTTCGCGGCGGGCGAGATTCTCCGTCTGTGTCCCACCACCGCACCTCAGCGCGAGATCCTTGCGTCAGAGTGGTTCGGTGACGAGGCCAACACGGCGTTCAATGAGGCAATCTCCGTTCGGATCGAGGAACCCTTGGATGCGCCCTTTCTGAGCCGATACTTGGATGCCCTGGTCGAGTGTCACGAGATGCTGCGCTCAAGCTTTGTCCGCAACCGCCGAGAGGTCTGCCTGCAGTCGCTCTTGCGTCCTCGGCTTCAGGTCGAAGATTGGACCTCGCTGACCTTCGAGCAACAAACCCAGGCGTTGAGCGAGCTGTGGAGAAACATCGGGAAGCTGCTTCAACCCTATCTTCGCGGGACTCCCGAAGAGGCACCGATTCCGGCGGACACTTTCGCTCAACCGAGCCCGCCTGATACCGAGAGAAAGCCCTTGTGGCGCGGGCTTTTCGGATAGAAGGCTATCCATGCTGGAAGCCGCGTTTTTTAGCAAGGGCCGATTGTTCGGGTGCTACCACCCCGCTCACGATATTGCCTCCGATCGCCTTCTCGTTATCTGCTCACCCTTGTTCGACGAGTACCGACGCTGCTACAAGGCGCTGGGCGACCTGGCTAGGGGCTGCGCAGCAGCGGGAACTCACGTTTTTCGCTTTGACTACTTCGGAACCGGAGAGTCTTGGGGGCTTCTGGAAGAAGCCACCGTGCAGACCTGGCTGGAGGATGTGCGCGACGCCATCGAGGAGGGAATAGCACTATCCGGAGCCAGCCAGGTCTACCTCTGCGGCGTACGGTTCGGCGCCACTCTAGCCGCTCAGGTGCGCCATCCGGCCATCGCCGAGTATGTCTTCTGGGACGTCGCCACGAGCGGGGCCGAATATGTCAACTTCCTTGCACAGTCCGATGCGCATTTGACACGGACGCACCTGGAAACTGCCCGCAACGCTAACATCGTACCCGAAACAGCCTCATTCGAGATGTTTCACCTAACACCCGATTTGCGTGGAGGCATCGGCGACCTGCGCGTGGACCTCACAGCGCTCAGAAAGAGCACACGGGTCCATCAGATCGTTTCTCAAGAAGCACAAGCAGTCGATGGCGCTGAGTATTCTGGCTACCCTTACACGTGGCCGCCGCTCCACACCGGGCACCTCGCGCCCAAGGCTGTCCTTGAGGCCATTGCGCGGAGGCTCAAATGACTATCCAAGAGAAGCCTCTCCGATACGGAGAGGGTGGCCGCGGATTTGCGATGGTCACCCTGCCCGAGAAGCCCGAGACTGCCCCCATCGTGGTCATGCTGAATCCGGGCGTGCTCCATCGAGCCGAGCCCTACCGGCTCAACGTACTAGCCGCGCGCAGATTGGCGGCATTAGGGTACCTGTGCGTTCGCATGGATCTCTCGGGCAAGGGCGACACACCACCGCGGGAGGGCCTGAGCAATCGCGAGTCCGTGGCGCTCGACTGGAAATACCTTTGTGAAGCTCTGGAGCGTCAGTTTGGTCCGCGGCCGTTGGTGATCATGGGTCTTTGTTCGGGTGCGGACAACGGCATCAAGTTGTCGGCGTCTGACTTGCGTATTCGTGGCCTGATGCTGTTTGATGTCCGCTCGCCGCGCGACCGCGGCTTCCTATACCGCTACCTGAAGTCGAGAGTGTGGGACCGGCGCCGGTGGGCCCGCGTGGCCGGGAGGTTGATTCGGCGCCTCGGCCTTGGCGCAGCAACCCCGGCCGGAACCAGCCCCGATCTTGGCTTGCGCGATCTTCCTCGTCCTGATGACCTAAAGCGATGCGTCATGAGCCTTGTCGAAACCGATGGTCGGCTCCTCATGGTCTTCACAGGCGATGTTTACGACTGCTACAACCTTGAGGGCCAATTTGCAAAATCCTTGGGGATCCCCGGGTTAGAAAAGATTTGTCGGGAATACTACTGGCCCGACGCTCAGCACCTGTATCCCGTGGAGTCTCACCGCCAGCGCCTGCTCAACGCGATTGAAAGCTGGGCAGCCGAGCAACTCACGCATTTTCGTGGAGACTTGAAGTAGTCGCAAACGCGGTCAACGTAGCCACGATCCTAGCCATGCCCACAGCGCTCATCCTAGATGCCCACAGCCGCGCGGGCCTGGAGACCCTGCAGTCGCTCGGGAGGCATGGCGTGAAAGCCGACATCGCCAGTTCCCGGCCAGACTGTCTTGCGTTTCGTTCGCGCTACGCACAGCACAGACTGACACAGCCGACAAGTCCCGGCCAATTGGTCGCGTGGCTCTCTGCTCTTGAGCCTGACGCGTATGACCTCATCGTGCCCTCGACCGAGCTCTCTCTGGACGCCATGCGTCAACTCGACGAATCAGATCCTCGTCGGATACGCGCAGTTATCGCTGCCAATCAATCGCTCGATGTGGCGCTTGACAAGGAGGCAACGCAAAAATTCGCCACTGGTCTTGGTATCGTGACCCCTGCCACTTCGCTGATCCCACAACACGGCGAAATCCGAGATTGGCACGTCTATCCCATCGTGCTCAAACCGGTGCGGAGCAAGTTCGACATCGACGGCGACATGGTGACCGAGGCTCCCTGCATCGCCAGTTCGGCTCAAGAAAGGAGCAAGTATCTGGGACGGCTGCTTCCATACACGGCGATACAGCAGCAGGAGTACGTGGGCGGCATCGGATTCGGGGTCGATGTGCTGTACTCGAAAGGAAATCCGCTCTGGAAGTTTGTGCACGAGCGGGTTCACGAGTATCCGCTGACGGGCGGTGGCAGCTCCTACCGTCGGTCGGTGCCACCCTTCGATGCCCTGTTGCAGCCTGCGCTCAAGTTGATGTCTGCGCTGCGATGGCACGGCGTCGCGATGGTAGAATTCAAGTGGGATGGTCAGAATACGCCTTGTCTCATGGAGATCAATCCCCGCCTGTGGGGATCGCTCGCGTTATCCATCGACGCCGGTGTCGACTTTCCGCTTGGGCTTCTCCAAGTCGCCACAGGTCAGCCACCTTCTCAGCAGGCCAAGTACCAGACGGGCTATTACACCCGGGATCTCCTGACGGACCTGGAGTGGCAGAAGGAAAACCTGAGGGCCAACCGCTCCGACCCGTTACTTTTCACACGGTCGCGAACCGGGACGCTGCTTGAGCTGTTGCGCCCTGTATACGGCAAGGAAAGCTGGGATCATTTTGACTTGGGCGATCTCGGCGTTACCTGGGCGATCACCAAAAACATTGGCCGACGGTGGGGCGAGCGGATGTTTCGGTTCGCTCGCCGCAAGGCCAAAGATCGCTGGTTGCTCAACCGGGCACAATCAAAGCTCAAGCAACTGTCCCGAGAGAAAGGTCAGATAAGGAAGATCCTTCTCGTTTGCTATGGAAACATTTGTCGCAGTCCTTTGGCCGAACAGATCGTCAGAAAGCTGATGCCGGACATGACGGTCACGTCGGCTGGTTTTCACCGGAAAACCGGCCGCAAGTCGCCCACAAACGTGCTTGAGGCTGCTCGACAGCTGGGGGTAGACTTGACTTCGCATTCGTCCAAACTGATTGATACCAAAATGGTGAGCGAGGCCCAGCTCATTCTCGTCATGGACAGCGAGAACCTCGCGGCCATGGAGCGATGCTTCCCGGATGCAATGGAACGTTGTCTTCCACTCGGGATATTCCAGTTGGTTCCTCAACTTGATATCGAGGACCCCTACGGCAAGTCGGCCAACGATACCACGCGCGTAGCCGCGCTGATTATGGAGGCCGTGTCCGGTCTAGGCTCCTGGTTAGGACTCGATCAGGAACAACTTGATCACCGGCATTGTGGGCGAGTGGGCTTGATTGTGTAGTTCCACTCGCCGTGAAACGTGGCGGCGACGATATTGAGTTGGTCCATCTGTGCGTCGGAAACGGTAATGCCGGTTTGGTAGGTTCGGACGTCGAGCTTCGATTTGACCGAGAGTCCAGTCGATGTGCGGACGCTGCCAATGAGTTGCACGATGGTCTCGTGATCAACGAGAGGGCGTCCGCGCCAGTTCTCCGTGATGTGGCAAAACAGGCGGTGTTCGATCTTGTTCCATTTCGAGGTGCCTGGAGGAAAATGCGAGACACCGATGGTGAGCCCGGTTCGGTCCGCGAGCCGCTGCAGTTCGAGCTTCCATAGGCGCGAACGGTAGCCATTGCTCCCGCCACCGTCCGCGGTGATAAGCAACTCCGTTGCTTCGGGATAGGCCTTCTTTCCCATGTTGCGCCACCACTGGCCGATGGATTCCACTGCAAACTCCGCGGTGTCGTGGTCTACGCCTACGCTGACCCAGGCGGTGTTCAAGCCGATGTCGTAGACGCCATACGGAATCGCCTTGCCCAGGTCCTTGTCGATGAAGTCATGCACGCGCACGGGGACTGGCGCGCCCTGCGGTTGTCACTCGCGCCCTCCGTTTTTGAAGTCCCCCACGAGTTCCTTCTTCTTGGTGTCTACCGAGATGACCGGTGCGCCACGTCCTTGCATCGCATCGACGCGGTCGTTGATGAACTCGAACTGTGCATCGCGATCGACGTGCGCGGAGCCTTCGGTGGTCTTGTGGTTCGCTTGCAGGCTGTAGCCGCTGGCATTGAGCAACTGCCCGACCTTCTGCGGACTGAGTTGATAGCCCCGCGCCGCCAATTCTTCCGCCAGCTTGCGTGTGCTCTTCGACGTCCAGCGCAAGGGCGACTCCGGGTCGCCACGCGTGACTGGATCCACGAGACTCTCCAGCGTCGTCAGCAATTCCGGATGCTGTTCCTCAAGCGAGATGCGCCCGCCACCGGGGCGGCGCACATTGACCACGTCAGCAGGCTCGATGCCGTTGCGCAGCTCATCTCGTCCCACCCGAATCGTGGTGCGTGACAGCCCAGTCGCGCGTTCCACGGCGGCAATGCCCCCAGCGCTGCATTCGGCCTCCACGCCTGCCCACAACCGGCGCAGGCGCTCGTCCATTACGCACTCAAGCGCCTCGTACTTTCTCCGAATCTCTGCCTCGTCTGCCATCCCCACCATAAGTCACGTTCTCGACCTTCTGTCGATCCCCAATCGTCATGCCCTAATCAAGTTGTTCCTGAGCGGGTCCTTAGGCCTTTGATCCTAATTACCTAGTCAACTCGCGGGGTTGCAGCTCGTAGTTCCACTCGCCATGGAACGTGTGCGGTCGCAATGAGAGCCTGTGCATCTCAGTCTCTGAAACTTCCACGCCAGTACTGTACTTGCGCAGGTCGAGCTTGGCCTTGACCCGCAAGCCTGCTTCCGTTCGCGTATTGCCGATCAAATCCACGATCGTTTCGAAGGTGCGCAATGGCTTGCCACGCCAGTTCTGCGTGATGTGGCAGAAGAGCCGATGCTCGATCTTGTTCCACTTGCTCGTACCAGGGGGAAAGTGGCTGACTCGGATCCGCAATCCGCTGTCGTCTGCGAACTTCTGCAATTCGACCTTCCAGGCGCGTGCCCGATACCCGTTGCTTCCTCCTGCGTCGGCAGTGATGAACAGGTTCTTGGCCTCGGGGTACGCCTGCTGACCCATCGTTTTCCACCACTGCCGAATCGAAGCGACCGCGAACTTGGGTGTGTCGTGATCTCGGCCGACACTGACCCACGCCTCGTTGCGAGCCATGTCGTAGACGCCATACGGAATGGCCTTGCCCACCGAGTCGCCAGGGAAATCGTGTACCAGCACCTTGTCCGGCGTGCCCTTCGGTTGCCATTCCCGTCCGCCATTCTTGAAATCACCGACGAGTTCCTTCTTCTTGGTGTCGACCGATACGACAGGCTGTTTGCGTCGCAGATACCTCTCTGCGGTCGCGTTGATGTACTCAAACTGCTCGTTGCGGTCCGGATGCGAGGTTCCTTCACGGCTCTTCTGCACGGCCTGCAGGCGATAGCCAAGGCCGTGCAGAAGCCGTCCCACGGTCGTAGAACTCACCGTCCAGCCATCCGCCGAGAGCGCCGCAGCCAGCTTCGCTCGGCTCTTGCACGTCCATCGCAGTGGCGACATGGGATCGCCGCGTGTGAGCGGGTCCACCAGTCTCTCCAGCGCCACTTCCAGACCTTGTTGCGTCTTCTTGAAGCTTGGCCGCCCGGCTCCAACGCGACGAACTCGGCCTGTAGCGGAGACTCCCTCCTCGATCTCCAATCGACCGCGACGAACCGTGTCTCGTGCCAGGCCAGTCGCCGCGGACACAAGTGCATCCCCACCATATCCGATCGCACGCGACTCGGCGGCTGCCCAAAGCCGACGCGCTCGCTCGTCAAGCACAGCCGCGATTGCCGAATACTTGCTTACGACTGCGGCCTCCAGTCCCTCGTTGCGAAGCACCCGGCAATATAGTCACACTTTGGCGAAGTTGACGAGTTAATTCTGGTGCATGGCCTAAGGGTTGGCGCCACTCGATTCGACACCATCGACAAGCAAGGGCGCGTAACTTTGTGCCGCTGCATCCACTCAGCGAAGCTGGCTGAAGAAATTCCAGGTATCGCTGGCCCAATTGGGCGGCAAGGCATGTCCAATTCCGGAGTATCCACATTCAACCACGGGATTCTTGCAGCTTTGATAGGAGACGCAGGGCGAAGGTGACGTGGGCGATGATGTTGCCGAGCAAGAGCTGAGCGATCGGTAAAGCTGACCCGTCGACGCGAATTGCTGGGCGGTATACGCACCATCGCTACTCACGTCGTGCGTGAAACGAATCGCGGCGGCATTGGCAGCCGGGCAAGGATAATTCGCGTAGGTTTGGTAGTTGGCAGAGTCGCTGAATTCGTCGCTGCACGACGCGGCCGCGACCCCGCGTAGCCGGTTGCCGCGACAACACACCAAAGCCGTCACGAAATCGCAGCCCCATGAAAATCCCGACACGTAGAGTCGGTTAGGATCGACACAGTATTTGCCCTGCAGATCCGCCACCATGTTGTCGAAGAACACGACGTCGTAGCCCGAGCAGGAGTCGTCCCAACCAACGCCGTAGCTGCCGAACTGAACGCCCTGCGGAAACACGAAAATTGAGTTGGCAGCTGCTCCAGTCGCGTTTTGCAGCCCATCGTTTTTGGCCCCTGCCTCGGTTCCTCCTGCGCCATGGAAATGGAACGTAACGGCGAGCGGAACACCGGACGAATAGGTCACCGGAACGAGAACTTCATAGTCGCGGGCCCTGCCGCGTCCGTCCTTGGTCGAGAAATGCAGATCACCAGTGGCTTGTCCTGTCGCCGAGCAGCCGGACATGGCTACCGAAGTGCTTGTCACGCTGCCACCTGTCGACGCCAAACCCCCGGTGCCTTGCGCATCGGACGTGCCTGTCCCTCCCCCGCCGCTTCCATCCGGTGGGCTCGTGAACTTCGAAACTGGGGAACTTGTCCGGCAGCTTCCGCCAAGTAGGACCGCGAGAAGCATCAGCCCAAAACCAGCGAAAACTAGACCTCGCGACAAAATGAACCTAGCAATCCTCATTGCTATTTCCTCCCCTTGCCTGCCTGCTAGTTGAATGACGATCAGCACCCACCACTCCTTGAATTGCACCTAACGCATAACACCTTGTGAGATCGTGGCTCCTCGAGGGCGCAAGGGCAATCGAAAAGCGTTCTCTCTTACGCACCCACTGTTGGGCGTGTGTTTGTCTGAACGCCAATTCGGAAAGATTTGTGTTCCCTATGGTGGACGTTCTCGTGTCAGGTCCGGTCGATGCTGGCGTCGGCCTTGGGTTGTCACCAGCTCACTGGCGACATCGCACAGCGTTCCATCACTTATCTCTAGGAATGGCCCGATCGTAGGGGGCAATTCTCGGTTCGGGCTCGCTGAAATCGGTCGCGGCCGCAGTACTCTGCAGAATCATGAGTGGGCCCGTCCTTCCGCAACAATCCGCGTCAACCAAGGGGATCAACCTGCGGTGACACCCGCCATGACGCCAACATCTTCAAGCCAGCGGCACATGGTGCCTCGATCGATGGGCGCGCCTTCGCGGCCGTAGCGGTCTTCGAGTCGGTACAGCGGCAAGCCTTGAAGGTACTTCTCGGGGTTGTAGCAGCGGATACACAGGATCGGTGCGGAGTCGTGTGCGACCGCCCAGGGTCTATCCGAGTCATAGTCGAGCAAGGACTGTCCTACCGCGATCCTGACGTACTCTCGTGCCGAGGAGGATCGTGAAGAGGAGCCAATGCCTCTGCCGAGGCGGTGGGAATCCATACCACCGAGGGGTGGTCATGCCCTACAAAGACCCGATTGTGAGCGACCCTTATCCGGGCGTCCCTATACTCGTCTTCGCCGGTGTTCAGATTCCTTGCCAGGCGAGGAAAATTGCTGCTCGAAACATGAAGGCCCACCCGATGGCCCTGCTGCACGCGAAAGGCTACTGGCCGAAGATTGATTGTGATCTTGTAGATTTCACCGGGCTGCGCAAGCTCAGGGTGGTCTACACCATTGCGATAGCGCAAGCGGCTTACGCCGTCTTGAATGTTGAATGCCTTCCCGACAGGGTCGATGTCCAGCAGCTTGACGGTAAAATCCGTGTCCGAACCGTCCGTCGATACATACAGGTCGACGGATGGGTTTCCGATGATGTCGAGGTCACGCCCGACCGGATCGCTTGCGTAGGTCAAGATGTCGGGACGTCCGGCGAGAGCTGACTGATCCACGGCCCCCGCCAGCTCGTTTCCGGTGTACGTGCAGCAGAGCGCACCACCCATGGAGGGAACCGGATTGCGCGGGTCGTAGTCGTACTCTTGCGTGGAAGAGGCCTGGTCAGGTCGAGCCTGCAGCGTGCCGGGGCCGAAGTAAAGACCGTGACGTTGGGTTCCTGGTGGGGGCCAGGTTTCGCTGGTGCGCCACTGGTTGCCATGGATGAGAAAGAATTGGTAGTTCGGAGGCAGCGGTTTGGCCTCTTGCTTTAGCCAGTGGTCGAACCAATCGAGATAGATCTTCCGGAAGTCCAGCGTCTGATAATCAAACGCCATCTCCCCGACTGTCAGGCGCCCGCTGGGGTTGTCGTCCATGCGGCAATGTAGTCCCGGGTCGATCAGAACGTGTTGCGATAGCGCGCCGGTTCCTTCCGCATTCTCACGCATGGTATCCGCGAGGTCGAAAGTCCCCTGCACCGTCTGATCATACCAACTGTTCACATGGAGCGTGGCAGCGGAAAATCGATCCTGTGGCCCGATGTAGCCCTGCTCGTCCCACCAGGTATCGGTCAGTGGGTGCCGCGTGAAATCGTCGAAGCCAGTCTTGACCCCCACCAGAAGACGACCCAAGTCGGTCACGGGAAGTGCGCTCATGCTTTGTCGCGTTCGCTCGGGGTAGTCTGCCGGGCGGCGTGGAATTCGCTGATCAGGTCGCCCCTGAGCTGTGAACCAACCGAGCGCGGAGGCTTGATTCAGGACCCCGTTCTCGAACACCCCGAAATACCCGTAGCTCTTTCTCGCCTTGCCTGCCGCGCCGCCCGAACCCGAGGCAATCATGGCGACATGATTTGGGTGACGGGCACTGGCAAGCATGATCTGGTTCTCGCCGAGATAGGAACAACCGAACGTCCCGACCCGCTGGTTGGACCAGGGCTGGCGCACAATCCAGTCAATCGTGTCGTACCCGTCCTCTTTGGTTCGGTGGTAGGGCGAACGGTACTCGCCCTCGGAACGATAGCGCCCGCGAACGTCCTCCAGAAGAACGGCATAGCCGTGCGAAACGAAGGACTGGATAGTTGCGAAGTCCATGTCGCCGTAGGTGGTCCGGATCAAGATCGCGGGCAGGGGCTTTTCGAAGGACTTGGGCAGGTACAACGTCGCGCCCAAGCGTACGCCGTCGCGCATTTGGATTCTAATGCGCGAGTTGCGTCCAATCCCCGTCCACCAGCCCAGCGTCAGATCCTTCGCCGCCCGCACCAAGCTTCTCGAGCACACGGCGGCCGCCACCACGACCGCCCCGCTGGCCAGAACGTACCAGAATCGCCGTCTCATCGCGATGCTTCAGGCGGACTTTCCGCCGGAACTAGATTGCGACAGCTGGTCCCTTGCCCAAACCTCAGCAAGCGATCACTTCCGCGTCTTCCGCCCGGATGGTACATGTCGAACAGTCGACCGTTGTCGAAGAAGTTGGCTTCAAACATGCTGCACTAGAGCTAGCTAAACAAGCGACGCCACAGCGGTTTCCTTCTATCGTCTGGCGAATTGGTTCGCTCGGTCGATGTTTCCGTACGCATTGGCACCTGTTCGGGATGTCCCGCCAGGTAGGGCGCGAGGATGCTGTCGAGTTGTCCCAAACTCACCTCATCATGGCGGGAACTGTCGTAGTCCATGACAGCAACAAATCCGTCGGGTTGAACCCGGACCCAAAACTCGCAAGGCAGCTCGGTTTGCTCGCGGGGCATATCGATCTGGCGAAGTCCCAGCCCGGCGAGTTGGGTGGGTCGATTGCGGATGTCCTGGAAGCCTAGGCTGACTTCCATGAAGTCAAGGAAGGCATGGCGAGACAGCGGATTGCCCGCGAGCAAGTCACCCAAGGTCAGGTCCTGGTGTTCGAGGAAAGTCTTGATCTGGCCGGACAGGTGGCTGGCTTGGTTTGCGAAGGTCGCGCCAGCCGGCGTGAGCTCGCAAGGCAACAACGATACGAAAGATCCGATCTGACCGATCACTTCTGGGCTGTAGCGCCCGGTCACCGGGAGCCCCACACTCACCTTGCCCTGGCGACGCCAGCTGGAAAACACCGCCACGACGGCGGAGAAGAAGTACTCGTGCAGGCGCAAACGGTTCTGCTCGCAAAACTGCTCGATCCGTGTCAAGGCGTCCAGGTCGAGTTTCCATGTCTTACGCCCGGCGCTCCCACGTTCCACCGGCGTGTCCACCATCAGGGGCAGCGCCCGGCGGTGAAACGCCAGGTTCTTGGCTTCGGGTGTTCGTTTCGCCTGCCAGTGGGCGTAGTCGCGGTACTCGAAAGGCAGAGCCGACAGGGTCGGCATCTTGCCCTGGCGCATCGCCGTGTAGGTGTCTCGCAGTTCTCCGAGCAGCAAATCGAACGACCACCCATCGAAGACCAGTTGGTGGGGGACGACCAAGAACAGGTATTCCTTGTCGGTCACATGATAGAGCCGAGCCCGGAAGAGTATCTGATTGAGAACGTGGAAAGGCTGGGCGGCAAGTTTTCGGGCATCCTCTTGGGCCGCCGCCGAAGGGTCCGCCTCGTTCCTGCAGTCGACATAGTCAGGCAGGTTCAGGTCCTGGTGATGAACCAGTACCTGCCGGTAGGCCCCCTCGCTTCCTTGAAACATGGTCCGCAACGCCGTTTGCCGTTCCATCACCTTCTGGAGGCTTCGACTGAACATCTTGACGTCCAGATCCCCGGTAATGAACCACGCCGCGGGCAGGTTGTTGCAGACGGCGTGCGGGTAATCCAGCTGGCGTTTCAGGATGCGCAGTTGCTCGGGTGACAGCTGACGCTGTTCGCCGCCAGACAGTGCCACGGGGCCATCTTGCGCCAACTGTTGCTTGCTTGAATCCAGCTTCTCGGCGAGCGAGCTCAGTCTCTCGGAAACGATCTCGGCGGGTGTCAGCCGCGTTCCGCTCTGGCTCTCGATCTGGCGAATGGCCTCCAGGGCCAGCAACGAATGACCGCCAACCTCGAAGAAGTTGTCGTCCCTGCCGATGGGGTTCGTGGGACGAAGCAGGCCTGTCCAAACCTCGGCGATCAGGGATTCCGCAGGGCCCCGAAGCTCGGACCGGCCCAGAATCTTGGATTCCGCTAGTTCGGGTCTGGGCAAGGCGCGTCGGTCGACCTTGCCGTTGGGGGTAAGGGGAATCGTCCCAACTGCCAACAGGTACTGGGGCACCATGTAAGCGGGCAGAACTGCCCGCAATTGCTTGCGGATTGTCGAGGTGTCCAGCTCGCTGTCGGCGGGCACGCAGCAGGCCACCAGCCGCACATCCTGGGCGCCTACTTCCCACAGGTAAACGGCTGCGGATAGCACGGATGCGCATCCTTTAAGCGCTGCTTCGATTTCTCCCAGCTCGATGCGGTAGCCGCGCACCTTCACCTGATCGTCCAGGCGTCCCAGATGTTGAATCTCGCCGTTGGGAAGCTGCTTTGCCCAGTCTCCCGTCTTGTAGATTCGACCCATCCCGGCCAGCTCGACAAAGCGCAGCGCTGTCAGCTCGGGACGATTGTGGTATCCGAGGGTCACGCCATCGCCACCGATGCACAACTCACCGGGCACGGAGACGGGCAGTGGCTGGTTGTTGCGGTCCAACACGTAGACTTGCGTGTTCGCAATGGGCTTCCCCACCGTCACCAAGGTCGTCGCGCTTGTGATGCGCTTGCAGGTGGACCAAACGGTCGTCTCGGTGGGTCCGAACATGTTCCACAGTTCCCGGACCCGTGGCAGCAGCTCGACGATCAAATCGGGAGGCAAGGGCTCCCCTCCGCACAGCGCAAGCAGGGGCTTGGTTGCGACCGTGCTGGCCCAGGTGCTTGCCAACAGAACTCGCCACGTTGCGGGCGTCGCCTGCAGGATGCTCACACGATGACGGCTCAGCAACGTGGCCAGCTGCTCGCCATCCTTCGCTTGGGCTCGCGTGGCAATCAGCACCCGTGCACCTGAAACGAGCGGGCCAAACAGCTCGAGCACGGAGATGTCGAAGGACAGCGTCGTGACCGCTAGCAAGCAGTCCTCTGGCTTGAGGCCGGGTTCTCGGACCATGCTTTCCAGGAAGTTGGCCATGGCGCGATTCTGGATTCGTACCCCCTTCGGCTTGCCGGTCGATCCGGAGGTGTAGATGATGTACGCCAGCCGGTCCGGGTCAGCAGGGGGCAACGAGTGTTCGGCCAGCGGGGCCAGCTCGTCGAGCATTTTCAAATGCAAGTGCTCCACCGGAACCTCGCGGACCGCCGCGGGCACCACGTCATCCTCAAGCACGGCCTGTGCTCCGGAATCTTGGAGCATGTAAACCAATCGCTCGGATGGGAAGTCAGGGTCCAGCGGCAAGTAGGCCGCGCCACACTTCATCACCGCGATGACGGCCGTCAGCATCCGCTCGCTGCGCTCGCAACAAACGCCAACGATGGAGCCCTGGCCAATGTTGCGTTTGGCCAGCGCCGCAGCCAAAGCGTTGCTTCTCTCGTCGAGCTGGCGATAGGTCAGTTCCGTCTCGGACGTGCAGACTGCCATGGCGTCGGGCGTTGCGTGCACCTGTGCGGCGAAGGCTCGCACAAGGTCGGGATGCGTGGTGGCGACCCTTGTCTCGTTGGTCTGGATCTGGATTGCATTCAGCTGACGACAGAGGGCAAAGTCCCCCACCTTCGTCGTCGGTGCATTGATGGCGCACGCGAGGATGCTCTCCAAGCTATGCAACCAGCTGACAACGCTTTCCTCGGCAAACAGCGCCGTTGAGTAGGTGGCCTCGATAGTCAATTGGCCGGAGTCCTGAAGAATGTTCAGGAACAACTCGAAGTTCTCCGCCGCCCGCGGGATGGTGCGCAGATGACCCTTGCAGGCGCCGAAGTCCATCTGCCCCATCGGCTGATCGATGTTGAAAAGGGTCGCGATGAGCGGAACCCGTGACCGGTCCAACCGCATTCCTTCGATAAGCTTCCCGAAGGTGAAGTTCGGATGCTCGCTGGCTGTCAAGACCTGGCTTTTCACCTGCGCAACGACATCGGAGAAGGGCGTGTCTTCATCCAACTGCACGCGGATGGGCAACAACTGTACCATGTGACCCAATTGATTGGGCCGCTTCATGGCCACTTGACCAGCGACGGGCAGGCCCACCACCAGGTCTTGCGCCCTCGTGAGCCGCGAGAGCAGGACGAAGTACCCTGCCAACACCGTGTGAACCAGGCTGGCTTTAAGTTTCGCCGCCGCCTTTGGCAGAGCCGCCACCAGGTCGACGTTCATCCGAAAGTCGTGGCGGCGGGCCGCGAAGGTTCGCTGTTTCGGGCGCGGAAAATCCAGAGGCAAGTCCAGCGCGGGGGATTGCTGACGGAACTGCTCGCGCCAGAAGTCGATGTCGGCATTGCGAACCTGCTGCAGGTCATTCTGCTCGGCAAACTCGAAGAAGGACTGACTTGGAGGCAGGCGCGTAAGATCCGCCTGGGTCTGGTAGAGCTTGGCCAGTTCGTTCAGCAGCAGTCCGAATGACCAACCGTCGCAAACCAAGTGATGACCGGCAATGACCAGTTCATGGCGCTGCTCTTCCATTTGCAACAGCCAGGCAAACAGCAGCGGCCCTTCCTCGATGTTCATCGGGGAAACGGCGATGTTGCGCCACAAGTCGTCCAGCGCCTGTGTCTTCTGCTCCGCCGAGCGATCGCGCCAGTCCTCTACCTGCAGCTTGGGACGCAGGAGAGACTGCAGACAGATCTCTCGCCCGTTGCGCGAGAACGTCGCCCGAAGCATCTCGTGACGATCCACCAAGACGTCCAGGCATCGGCCCAAGAGCTCCACATCCAGCGGACCATCAATGCGAATAGACACGGCTTCGTTGAAGGCGGTATTCGCTTCGTCACCGAACTGCGCCGATGCAATGATCTCCTGCTGCGGGGCCGTGGTCGGACACAGGCGAAGAATCTCGCCTGCGGCAAAGGGGTTGAATTCGCCACTCATGGCCGGCCTACCTCGATGTACTGCCCCTTGTTGCTCGGGTCTTCGATGAAGTACGCGGGCACTCCCTGCGCGTTCTTCCCCAGTCGAGCGCCAGCGGGAATGTCGCCGCTTCCGGTGAGGTACTTTTTGGCGGCGGCTGCGTCGCCTTCGATCAGCCCCTGAAGGATCAACTGCGCCAAGGAATTCTTGAACGCCTTGAGGATCTTCTGAACATCCTCGGGACCATGTTCGGTGGTCAGGAAGCTTGGACGGTACTGCTGAATGTGAATCCCCTCATAGGTCATCATGAGAAACAGCAGATGGCCCCAGTGCGCGCTGGCAGGTACCGCGAGATAGAATAGCGATGAAAACTCTTCCAGCTTCACCTCGGTCTTCATCTCGGTGATGAAGCGCTTTGCCTCGGCAGCCAGGCCCGCGGTCTTCTTCTCCATCTGGTCGTAGAGACCCGTTCCGCCCTCCTTGATCTTCAGCAGCACCGCCCTGGCTGCGGCCAAGGCCGCAGGATGTCTTACGAAGGTTCCAGCGAAGAACGTGACCCCCACCTCGGGAATCGAAGTGTCCCCGAATTGCCACTGTCCACCGTCCAGAGCGTCCATGAACTTGGCTTTGCCGCCAATGATGCCAATCGGGTATCCGCCTCCGACCACCTTGCCGTAGCAGCACATGTCGGCGTCAATGTCGAACCGTTTGCGGATGCCTCCGGCGTGAACCCGGAAGCCCGTAACGACTTCATCGAGAATCAACGCTGCGCCGATCTCTTCTGTCACCCGACGGAGTTGCTGGATGTACTCCGCGCTGTGAAACTCCGGCTTGCGACTTTGCACTGGCTCGCACAAGACCGCTGCCAGGTCTTTGCCGATTTTCCGAATCATGTCGATGCTCTTGGGATCCCCCCACGGCAGGATCAACATGTTGGCGGTTGCCTCTCGGTTGATGCCGGGCGCGGCTGGCAGTGCCTGCTGGTCCCGCCCTGGGCGAACCACGACTTCATCGAAGATTCCGTGGTAGTCTCCCTCGAACATGACCACCTTGGGACGGCCGGTGACCGTGCGCGCCAGCCGAACGGCCCCAATGACCGTTTCTGAACCGGTGTTGGCGAAGCAGCAGCGGTCGTGGCCCGTCAACTCACAGAACAACTCCGCGACTTCGCCAGCCATGGGCGACTGAGGGCCCGTTTCGATCCCAATGTCGAGTTGTTCCTTGACTGCCTTCGTGACGAATTCTGGAGAGTGACCAAAGAATATCGGTCCGAAACCGTTGGATAGGTCAATCAGCTCGTTGCCGTCGATGTCCCACAGCTTCGAACCCTTGGATCCCTTCACCACGATGGGAAACACGATCTCTTTCCACTCCGGATTGAAACCGGACACCGTTCGAGGGTCTGCAAGACGCTTCCGGTAGCGTTGGGTCATCACCTTCGACTGGGCGAATCGCTTCTGGTATCTATTGAGGAAGTCATCGACCCATTGCTTCTGCGCAGAGGTAAACCGGACACCGGACGCTTCGCGCGCGATGCGTGTGCCGGGTGTATGCCGTGGTTTGGCTGGCGCTTCGGCTTCGGCCTGGGTGGGGGACGCAGCAATTGGGGCGGCTGCCACCGACGTGGTCGCCATAGGCGTGGTCGCCACCGCCGCTGGACCTTGGGGAGCGGCAGTCTGAGCCGGCATGACGCCGGAACTCCTCAGCGTGGACGCAAGCAAGTTGGCGCTCGACAGCGTCGCCAGCTGAAGCATGACCTGTAGCTGAGTATTGATCAGATCTTGCAACGGATTGCCTGTCGCGACCGGCACCCCCGCGTAGGCGGGCAAGGCGGGCAAGGCGGGTAAGGCGGGCAAGGTGGCGGCCGCAATGGGCTGAGCCGGGACGGAGGGCACGGCCGCTGTCTGCGGAACTGCCGCGGTCTTGGTGGCGACAGGCACCTTGGTGGCCACGAACGCGGCCAGATCACCCAGACTCGTGTATTCCTCGACCATATGACGGAAGGTCAGCCCGACAGCGTATTTCCGCTCGATGGCCGTCGCGGCCTGGGTGAGAAGCAAGGAATCCAACCCCACTTCGCTGAACTGTGCCGTAGGGTCCATCTCCGCCAGGTCATAGCCGCTCACCTCTTCGAGGATGGATTTGAGCTGGAGTTGTATGCTTTGCGTATGTTCTGATTGAGACATGGGAATTTCCTGGATGGTTTCCACCAGCGCGTGGACGGGGGGGGTTGGGGGAAGGTGTGAAGGTTCCGGACGGGGAAGATCGAGCCAATGGCGGTCACGTGCGAAGGCATACCCGGGTAGCCGGACCTTGCGAGCGCCCGTTCCGGCGAAATGCTGTTGCCAGTTCACTGGAAAACCGGAAGACCACAGGGCTCCCAAACAGTCTGTCAGTTCGTGACTGGCATTGTCAGTGATGCCTGACGAGGGTTGACTGGCAAGTTTGAGGCTCTTGTCGAGGGTTTCGTGCGATGCTGCCAGGGTGCATAGCGTGTTTCCCGGACCGACCTCGACCAGGGCCAGGTTGGCGTCGCCGTAACCTTCCGCGGCAGCCGTCACCGCCGCTGAGAAGAGCACGGGCTGACGGAGCTGGGATGCCCAGTACTCCGGCGAGGCGAGCTCGATGTCCGTCAGTTGTCGCCCGGTATGGGTGGAGATGATTGGGATTCGCGCCCGGCCGGGATGGCTGTTGGCCATGTCCTGCATGAAGGCGTCCGCCGCTGCCTGCATCATCGAAGAATGAAAGGCGTGGCTCGTGCGCAAAATGCTGGAGCCTATCTTCTCCGACTTCAGCCGATCCTGCAGTTCTTCGACCGCTTGGGTGGGGCCAGAGAGCACGAGGAGCTTGGGCCCATTGATAGCGGCCAGTGAGATGGGCTCTTGTATGAAGGGGCGCGCGGAATCGAGCGAGGCCTTCACTACCATCATGGTTCCAGGTGCCATCGATTGCATCAGGGCACCGCGGCGTCCGACCAAGGCCAGCGCGTCCTCGAAGCTGAATACGCCAGCCAAACACGCCGCCGCGAATTCGCCGATGCTGTGTCCAATCAGGAAGTCAGGATTTATGCCACGCTCGGTGAAGAGCCGCGCAAGCCCATACTCCATCAGAAACAATGCAGGTTGGGCCACCGCCGTTTGTTGTACGACGTCCGCTGCGGCCTGGGATGTCGGGGCAAACAGGATCGTTCTGAGATCGGTTCCGGACGAGCGCTGGAGGAGCTCCGCACCTTGATCGATAACGCGACGGTAGGATGGCTCGTTGTCATACAGCCAACGGCCCATCCCCAAGCGCTGGGATCCCTGCCCGGAAAAGAGAAACCCAATCTTGGGATCTGCCATGGGCCGCGCTTTGATCCCGAGGCTGCGCTTGAACTGCTGCAGACCCTCGATCCAGCCTTCTGAGGTGGAACCGGACACCGAGTGCCGCCATGGCAAGGCCTTGCGGGCAGTGGCTGCGGTGAACGCCACGTTGACCAAGGATACTGCTTTTTCCTTCGCCAGAAATTCTCGATATGAATTTACCTGTCGTTCGAGGGCTTCCGCGGTCGTTGCGGAGAGTGTCAGCGGAAACGAACGCGACCCACTCACCGACTGGCACTCGGGTTCGACCGAATACTCCTCGACAATCACCTGGGCGTTGGTTCCTCCGACGCCCAGGGAGTTCACGGCCGCCCGGCGGGGGCCCGAGATGGCCCATGAGGTGGTCATGTTGTTGACAAAGAAGGGTGTCTTGTCGAGCTGCAGCTTGGGGTTGGGCTCAGTGAAGAACAGGGTGGCGGGAATCTGATTGTGTTTCACCGCGAGGACAGCCTTGATGAACCCCGCTGCACCCGCGGCGTGGATCACATGCCCGATGTTCGATTTTGCCGAGCCCAGTGCACAGGACTTCTCTGGGACACCCTGCATATCGAAGGCTTGTCGAAGCGATTCAACTTCGATGGGATCTCCCAGCGGGGTTGCGGTTCCATGGGTCTCGACGAATCCGATAGAACTCGCGGGTACCGAGGCGTTGCGAAGCGCCTGGCGGTATACCGCCACTTGTCCGGCCACGCTTGGTGCCGTGAAGCTGGCCCTCTCGACGCCATCGTTGTTGACGGCGTAGCCCTTGATGACCGCATAGATTCGGTCTCGGTCACGCTCGGCGAGGTCAAGGCGTTTGATCACCACGACCGCAGCACCATCGTTGAAGGTGGTGCCGTTCGAGGCCTTGTCAAATGGACGGCAGTGCCCGTCCTTCGAAAGCATGCCCGCTTCCTGGTAGAGATAGCCGCTTTTGACGGGGGTTATCAGCGATACTCCCCCAGCGATGGCTTGTTCACACTGGCCCTGCTCGATCGCGGCGCAAGCCTGCGCTATGGCAACCAGACCGGTGGAACAAGCGGTGTATACGTTGACGCTGGGTCCCTTCAGGTTGAGCTTGTAGGAGACCCGCGTGCAGAGAAAGTCCGTTTCATTCCCCAGGGCGGCGCCGAGGACCCCGACCCGCTTGATGACGGCGGCGTTGGGCAGGATGTTCTGCTGGTAGTACCGGGCCCAGTTCGCCCCGACGAATACACCCGTGCGGCGACCATCGTCACCGGGAAGAATGCCCGCATCCTCCAATGCGTGCCAGGCGAGCTCAAGCAGCATCCGATGCTGGGGATCCATCAGGTCGGCTTCAATCGGAGACACGCCGAAGAAGGGCGCGTCGAACTTGTCGCAATCCGCGACCAACCCCTTGGCGCGGACGTAGGTGGGCTGAGACTTTTCCTGGTCGTCCACGGCCGCATCCAACTCGTCGGCGGAGAAGAACGTGATGCTCTCTTGACCGGTCAGGAGATTGCGCCAGTACTCCTCGACATCCCGAGCCCCTGGCAAGCGTGCAGCCATACCCACGATCGCCAACTGGATCCGGGATCCTCCGACGGCATGCACAAGAGTATCTTTGGGCGCCTGCGGGGCAAAATACCGGTTCTGGCTGTCGATGGTCGGGTACTCGAAAACGAAGGTCGCCGGAAGTGCCACGCCGAATCGGGTTCCCAGCCTCTCCGCGAGCCGCAAGGCTTCGAGCGAGGTTCCCCCCGCGTCTAGGAAGTTATCGCTGGTCTCGACTGAACGCCCAAGAATCTCTCGCCAACACTGCGCAACGGCGGCATGGTCGTGTTGTCGCTTCGTGGTCTCCGCGAACGGGTCTGGTAGCTTCGATTCGTCCAGCTTGCCATTTTGATTCTTGGGCAATGCTTGCATGGGAAGCAAGAAGTGAGGAACCATGTGCGCTGGGAAATGTTGCTCCAACTGCTGCCTCAGAACTGAGCGATCCAGTGGCGCTTTCGTGACGAAATAGGCGGCTAACCGCTTCTGTCCCTCGGGCCCCACCCGCAGCATAACCCTCGCTTCTGCAATGGCGGGCAGTTGGTTCAGATACAGTTCGATTTCTCCCGGCTCGATGCGATGGCCATCAATTTTGACTTGCTTGTCGTTGCGGGCGACGAAATCATAGCTTCCGTCGGGATTGCGAAGAACCAGATCGCCCGTTCGGTACCCTCGACGCTTCAGCCCGTCGGCACAGTGGACGTCCACGAATTTCTCGGAGGTGAGCTCAGGGCGCTGCAGATAGCCCAAGGCCAGCCCATCACCAAAGACGATGAGCTCACCGGGCTTGGCTTGGTCGAGCTCGGGTTCCAGTTTCTCGTTGAAGATCTCGCAGTGCGTTCCATCGATCGGAAAACCGATGGGAATACGCTTGGTGTCACCGGGCAGGGTGCGTGGAATTCGATAGACTGTTGTGAAGGTCGTGTTCTCAGTCGGGCCATACCCGTTGAACATCTGGGTTTCGGGCAGCAACTCCAGGCCACGCCGAATGTGTGTGACCGACAGCGCCTCCCCACCTACCAACAACTGTCGCACAGACCGGATGGCCTCGGGATGCTCTGAGATGATGGTGTTGTAGAGAGACGACGTGAGCCACAGCGTGGTGACCCCCTGGGACTCAAGACTGTCTTTGATGGATGCAGCGGTCGTGGCCCCGGAGTCTGGGTGCAAGACACACGTGCCGCCGTTGAGCAGCGGACCCCAGAGCTCGAGCGTTGACGCATCAAAGCTCAAGGCGGACAGTTGGAGGTAAACCTGGCGGGGGGAAAATTCGATATAGCTGGTGTCCCGGACCAACCGAACCACGCCTCGATGCGGGACCACGACCCCCTTGGGTTTTCCGGTCGAGCCAGACGTGAAGACGACGTAGGCGGGTAGTTCGGAATCGGGACTGGGGTCGCTATCATCCGGGGGCTCTCTATTCCAATCGACGCCCAGCCAGTGCACCGCGACATCCAGGGAAGGGCTGCCTTCCTCAAGCAGTCCGAGCCGTGATCCGCATTCTTGTGCAACGAATGCCTGATGTTCGCGTGGGTAGCGAGGGTCGATGAACACGTAATGGCCGCCCGCCCACAGAATGCCCAGCAGGTGTCCGCAAAGGTGCGACGTGCGCACCGACGGGAGGACCACCGCATCTCCCGGCTTGTGGCCAGCGGACTTCAGCGCCGAAGAAACCTGCCGGGCTTGCCGGAGAAGGGTCGCGTAGTCAATCCGATGCCAGGTGTCAGCTGCGTAGCTGCATTGGGCAGTAGCACCGGGATTGTCGCTGGCAACTCGAGCGAAAAGGGAAGGTATGGATAGTCGGCTCAACGTGTCAGCCCCCGCATAGATTGCCTAAACTCGAAGAACTTCTGGTCGCCCCCCGCCGCGCGTCAGTACGATGGTGGGCAACGACCGCCGGGGCGTATTTTAGATCATTTCGCCCGTCGAGACACAGCGATTTCGCAAACAGCGACGATTATGCAGCATACGAGAGGAACTCGCTCACCGGCAACAAGTCGAGATGGACCTGTCCCAGGAATACCCCAATCTTCGGGGCAATTCTCGGTTCGGGCTCTCTGAAATTCAGTCCGGGCTGTAGTACTCTGCAGGGCCATGAGTGGGCCAGCCCCATCGCAACATTCCGCGTCAACCAAAGGAATCAACCTGCGGTCACTCCAGGTGCTCCTTTGGGTTGGCCTGGGGGTCGCATGGGTTCTCGAAGCTACTTCCTGGGAAGTCCCAGAGCCGCCACAGTCCAGCCCTACTTCGTCCAAAGCCGCCGCATCGGTTCGGCTGCCCCAGATAGCGGCGGACAAGGTAGCGGCGGACAAGGCAGCGGCGGACAATGCCACCTTGCGCGAGGCGGTCCCCACGCAAACCTCGCCAATTCTGGATTGCGCTGCCAACCAGACATTCATCCCGGGCGGAAGCTTCCTGATGGGTTCACATGAGGGTGATGAGGACGAAGGGCCCGAACATCGGGTGACTCTATCTGAATACTGCATCGACAAGACCGAGGTCACAGTCGCAGCCTATCGCGCCTGCGTGCAGGCGGGAGCCTGCCCACCCGGAAACACGACCGCGCAGTGGGCGCGCTACTCCTCCGAGCGCTGGCCCCAATGGAGCCTCTTTTGTCACTGGGGAAAGGCCGACATGGATCAACACCCCATGAACTGCGTGAATTGGCAACAAGGGGCAACCTACTGCGCGTGGTCGGGTGGCCGCCTGCCGACTGAGGCCGAATGGGAATTCGCCGCCCGCGGCGATGACGGTCGCAAGTACCCCTGGGGTGACCAGGATCCAGATCCAGCTCGGGTGAATGCCTGCGGACGCGAATGTGTGGCAATGGCTAAGCAACAACTTGGTGAGGTGTGGGTCGGGACCTACAAGGGTGATGACGGCTGGCCGACCACAGCGCCAGTCGGCAGCTTTCCCCAGGGGGCCAGTCCGTTTGGCATCCTGGACATGGCAGGAAACGTCCGGGAGTGGACCGCTGATAGCTATACGCGCTACACCTCCGCCTCGGCGACCGATCCCCGTCCACCCTCGACAGATGCGGCGCCTCGCGTGTGCCGTGGCGGTGGCTGGGGCAACTTCCTGCCAGCTCGAGTCCAGGCCACCCTGCGCGATCGGCAGCTGCCAAGCACTCGAATGAGCGACCTGGGCTTCCGCTGCGCTCGCTGAGCTCACCATGGCCTCCCGTCCAAGAGCTGCGCCGGGCTGCTCGATGGACGTGGCTACGTTAGCATTCCCGATGCGTCTTTCCCTGCGCCCCATTGCTGCCTTGACCGTGTCAGCTTGGATGTGACCGGAGGGGCTTGATGGCTGCCGGGCTACCGGGAACAGGAAAAATCCGCAAGATCTTCAAGTGCTAACGCGCCCACACTCCGGTAAATGCTGCAGCCGCGTGCCTCATTTCCTAGGTCTTGCCCGCGCCGTCTGGCCAAGGCGATCCACTCATATTGATGGCCCGCTCAAATCATGTTGACTAACCTTTGGTTCGAAAAATCGTCTCATAGTACCCCATGATGGCGATTTTTGAGGCTGAATCAGCCTTTGCATATTCGGCTCGTTCCTTGCATGTACGGTTCGTCGCCCACCAGTTCACTTGGTCGACGGGGTACAGCAGCCATCCTAATGAGACCGAGTTCATATCTGCAACTTTCTTCCGAGAACATCGTAGCTGTCCCGATAGTTGACTTCGACGGTCAGCAAAATTCCCACGCGCACTGAATTGGAGGTAAGAATGAAATCGTTTGGAACAGGACCTTCACAACTCGGCATTATTGCTAGCGCCTCCCTTATGGTTGCAATCCTTGGTATGGGCGCAAATTGCTGGAGTGAGCAGTCAGGATCAATGTCTGCCAGCCCATCTGCAGGCGGTGGCAGCACTGGCGAAGTGATTGGCAGCGGCACGAGTGTTGCTAGCGCGACTTCCGTAGCCGATGGTAGCGTGTGGGTGGAGACTGATGCCACCGAGAGCGCTGTCGGCGCGATCTTGAAATTGAGACGTGGCTGGAGACGCGGAACCGGCGGCGCCAACAGTGCCGGGGGCACAACATCAGCGTCCGGCGGCGGCCCCGGGACGGGAACCGGAGGCAGTGGCCATTCTGGCGGTGCAACGACAGCTTTGGGTGGTAGCTCGGGTCGCGCGGGAGGCAGCTCCGGCAGCGGTACTGGTGGCACATCGTCGACCGCCACCAGCGTACAAGGCGGCAGCGGGGGCCTAGGCACGACGACCGGGGGTGGCTCTGGCGGCAGTCTCCCGTCATCGTCGGGCGGGGCCAGTGCAGGTAGCTCCGGGTGCACGAGCACAGGTCAGGCCACGGGCGACAGACACCTCTCCACCAAGGATGGGAGCGGAACGATGCGCAATTTCGAAGTCCTAGTTCCGACCAGCTACCCAGCCGGATCTCCACTGTCTGTGACGTTCGTGTTCCACGGCGCAGGAGGATCAGAGAAAGATGCCAAGTCCATGGGCCTGCAGAGTGCTGCCGGTGCCAGCAGCAGTTCCATTTTCGTATTTCCGCAGGGTATAGCCTATCAAGGTTACGGCGTCGGATGGAATGATCTCTGCGGAGGCTACGACATGGTTTTCTTCGACAACATGTTGTCGGCTATCAAGACAACCTACTGCGTGGATCCTAAACGAGTCTTTGTCGCGGGCTTTTCTTGGGGCGGTGATTTCGTGACCGCATTGACGTGCTGTCGCGGCAATCAGATCCGAGGTGTTTCGGCGGCCTCTTGTTCAGATGAATTCTCGAACCCCGCTGACTACAAGACCTACGCTAACTACCCCTGCCCAACCCAAAGCGCTGCCTCCATCCGATTTACCCACGATGCTCATGACGACGGTGCGTACACTGCCCAAATGTTCGCGACGACTAGTCAGCTATTCCGGACCGCTAATGTCTGCTCATCGAGCTCGTCGGCCACCTCGCCCTCGCCTTGCGTCTCCTACGCGAACTGCTCCCATCCGTTCGTCGAGTGCAGCTATCCTGGGCTCGGCCACACCCTGCCTTCCAATTGGGCGAACGATACCTGGAGCTTCTTTTCGCAAATCAAGTGACAGCGCACGACTTCATGACCGCTCCGCTCCGCTTGGTGCGCGTCGGGAACATTGTACACGCCGACGGAACCACGCTGGGTGCTGACAACGGAATTGGCGTTGCCGCAGCTATGGCTGTGCTTGAGGCAACTGACGTCGACCACGGTCCGCTCGAGGTTCTGCTCACCGCGGACGAAGAGACCGGCTTGACCGGCGCCGAGGGCCTCGCTCCTGGCTGGCTGCGTGGCGAAATCCTGCTGAACCTCGACAGCGAGGAGGAGGATGTGCTCACCATCGGTTGCGCCGGCGGGCTCGACTCGTTGGTCACTCGCCCAGTGAAACGCGTTGCCGCCACAAGGGGAGGGGCAACGCCATTCGCGTCCTCGCGCACGTTCGGCCCGACCATGAAGAACGCCCATTCGCCCGACGAGCAAGTGAGCGCGAGCTCGGTGGAGAAGTTCTGGCAGTTTCTCGTCGGTCTTCTTCGAGACGGTATGACCAGACGTCGGCGTCCGGTGCGCTTGGAGGGCAGCGGCCTGGTCAGAGCGCCATCCCGCCGACCGAGCCCAGGCACCAAGACTACTTCGTTGCCGTCCAGGCTCCGTGCTCGGGGCCGTAAAACTCCGAGCTTTTCAGATCCCGCGCGGCGCCCGCTACCAGCACCTGCCCGTTCGCCAGCAGCATAACCGGATGATGCGTGCAAGGGTATTTCGGCGACCTGCCACCTGCAAATACAAATTGCGCTGAGGGCAAGGGCGCAGCGCCTAACAGCCCGTTGAAAAAGTGCTCATTTCACGTGGCGACGCCGTCGAGGTAGACGAAATCCCTGTAGACCCGCAAGGGGAGTGAACCGCGAGAACGCCGGCCCAAGACGGCTATCCATGCGGTAGGTAGGTGCCAGAAGGACAAGAACCTGGCCAAAACGACGGCAAAGCCGTCCTGGACGCGCCTTGGTTTGCCGAATCCGAGCAGCGCGCGCATCACGAGACTGAGGTTGAATCCCGCGCCATGGACCAGGACGCGCTTCAGTATGTTCTCGTGGTGACGAAGGTGCGTTCGTCTCATGCCGCCGGTTTCAAGGGTGTGCGCGAAACTTCGTTCGATGAGTTCGCCCCGTAGTCGCATCAGTCGTCGCCCGCGCTTCCCACGTATCCGACGGCGATTGGCGTACACCTCGTCTCGCGTGTCGAGGTCTCCCTCCCATTGCCGCCGCTTGCGCTTCGGCTCGGCGATATAGCTGCGAATGAGCGCCGCGCTCATCAATCCCACTGTTCCATTGCTGTGGTATCCCTTGTCCATCACCGCTTCGGCGATGCCATCGGCGATATTCGCGCGTGCCTTCGCGCTGCTCTTCTCGGCCGCTGCATGGAGATTCTTTGCGGCTTCCTCGATGGTTTCTTCGACCGAAGTCGTGTCGCCCACAGTCCCACCGGTTACTGTCACTGCCACGATGGCGCCCGACTCCATGTCCACAGCATGCTCTTGCTTGTGACCCATGTGCGTACGCCCGTCCTTCATCTTCGTCACTTGCGCGTCCGGATCGTGCGGGTTGTACCAGTCCTTGTTCGAGGTCTTCTTCCCCTTGCGCTTCCGATCCATTCGCGCCAAATCATCGCGTGTCGGCGTCGCCACACCGGACGCGCGCGCCAGGTCTTCGAGAAATTGCTGATAGCTTCGCCCATCGTCCCGTCGGACAATCGACCGCATCGCCGCGTTCGCCTCCAACGTCGTTCCGTCGATGCCCACCGTCTTTCCCGTCAGCAATCCGTGCTCCGCCAGCACTCCGAGCATCCACGTGAATACTTCTCGGTGCGTTTCCACGTCAATGCGAGTTCGCGTCTTTGACAGCGTCGAATGGTCAGGCGTCGCTTGTCCCAGAGGGATGCCGAGAAAGTCCCGCAGACTCAACGAGTCCGCCGCGCGCCACACAATGCCTCGCTCGCTGTCGATGCCCTCGAAATAGCCCAGCATCAAGCAGCGAAAGTACACTCCGGGCGGAAGGCTCGGACGCCCCATCTTCTTCGCGTAGAACTTCGCACAGAGCCCCTCCACATATCTGTCGAACCCGTGTTTCGCCAGCTCCTGGTTCAGCACCGTGTAGAAGGGATGGCTGGGGCCTCGCATTTGCTGGTGGGTCACGAACAGTTCTTTCTGCTCGCCCTCTCGATTGCCCATCGACATGGTCTCCATTTGATCATGTCTCGATCCGCATGTCGATCTTGATCAGGCGTTCAGGTGTGGATAACCCCGCCGCCACGCCTCACCCTTCTCCCTTCTGAACCAGGACTTTTTCAACGGGCTGCTTAGGCCTTTGATCCTAATTACCTAGTCAACTCGCGGGGTTGCAGCTCGTAGTTCCACTCGCCATGGAACGTGTGCGGTCGCAATGAGAGCCTGTGCATCTCAGTCTCTGAAACTTCCACGCCAGTACTGTACTTGCGCAGGTCGAGCTTGGCCTTGACCCGCAAGCCTGCTTCCGTTCGCGTATTGCCGATCAAATCCACGATCGTTTCGAAGGTGCGCAATGGCTTGCCACGCCAGTTCTGCGTGATGTGGCAGAAGAGCCGATGCTCGATCTTGTTCCACTTGCTCGTACCAGGGGGAAAGTGGCTGACTCGGATCCGCAATCCGCTGTCGTCGGCGAACTTCTGCAATTCGACCTTCCAGGCGCGTGCCCGATACCCGTTGCTTCCTCCGGCGTCAGCAGTGATGAACAGGTTCTTTGCCTCGGGGTACGCCTGCTGACCCATCGTTTTCCACCACTGCCGAATCGAAGCAACCGCGAACTTGGGTGTGTCGTGATCTCGGCCGACACTGACCCACGCCTCGTTGCGAGCCATATCGTAGACGCCATACGGGATGGCCTTGCCCACCGAGTCGCCAGGGAAATCGTGTACCAGCACCTTGTCCGGCGTGCCCTTCGGTTGCCATTCCCGTCCGCCATTCTTGAAATCACCGACGAGTTCCTTCTTCTTGGTGTCGACCGATACGACAGGCTGTTTGCGTCGCAGATACCTCTCTGCGGTCGCGTTGATGTACTCGAACTGCTCGTTGCGGTCCGGATGCGAGGTTCCTTCACGGCTCTTCTGCACAGCCTGCAGGCGATAGCCAAGGCCGTGCAGAAGCCGCCCCACGGTCGTTGAACTCACCGTCCAGCCATCCGCCGAGAGCGCCGCGGCCAGCTTCGCTCGGCTCTTGCACGTCCATCGCAGTGGCGACATGGGATCGCCGCGTGTGAGCGGGTCCACCAGTCTCTCCAGCGCCACTTCCAGACCTTGTTGCGTCTTCTTGAAGCTTGGCCGCCCGGCTCCAACGCGACGAACTCGGCCTGTAGCGGAGACTCCCTCCTCGATCTCCAATCGACCGCGACGAACCGTGTCTCGTGCCAGGCCAGTCGCCGCGGACACAAGTGCATCCCCACCATATCCGATCGCACGCGACTCGGCGGCTGCCCAAAGCCGACGCGCTCGCTCGTCAAGCACAGCCGCGATTGCCGAATACTTGCTTACGACTGCGGCCTCCAGTCCCTCGTTGCGAAGCACCCGGCAATATAGTCACACTTTGGCGAAGTTGACGAGTTAATTCTGGTGCATGGCCTAACCCTGATCCCGCGCCAAGGCGCGGGATCAGGGGCTAACCAGCCGTGGTGCTTGACCTTTGGTGCGACAAAGCCGTCACCCATTGGGTGAAGATGGATGCCGTGGCCGTGGCCGTGGCCGAGCAACTTTTCTGTCGCGTTGCCGATAGTCATGCATGTTCGGCTTTCAGAAACTCGATGTGTATCGTTGCGCGGTGACGTTCTTGGGTGTGGCTTCGACGCTGGCCGAGCAGGTTCCCTGCGGCCACAGCGCTCTGGCTGACCAGCTTCGTCGGGCCGCGCTCTCGGTTCCGCTCAACATCGCCGAAGGAGCGGCAAGGGCACGATGGAGGACCGCGAAGCACGGCGGTTCTACGCCATTGCCCGGGGTTCGGCCTTGGAATGCGCCCGTGTTGCCCTGTGCAGCCTTCGGCGCCAACGCCGCTTGGTTCAGGCTGTGCCTTCTGACCTACAACCTGCTGTCCGCCATGAAGGTACTCGCACTTCCGCCGCCTTTCGAAGACGCGCGACCCAAGCGCTTGCGTTTCGCCGTCTTCAATCTCCCGGCCCGCCTGGTTTGCCACGCGCGCAAGCTCTTGGCCCGCGTCGCAAAGTGCCTTCTCGAACGCGCCGACTTGCTGCTCGGCCGGGCGCGCTTGCGCGCCACCTGCGCGACCTGAACGCGAACATCATCCCTGCTAGCAGGTCGCAAGGCGCTCCTATGCCCCTGGTCAGCTTCCCGCTAGCGGCAGGCTGATTTCCAATGGCCGGAGCGTCCAAAATGTCCGGCCACGTCGGCGCGGACGCCTACGGGCACGGGGACGTCTACGACCACGACGACCCTTCGTCGCCCTGCCAGGCCAGAAACTTGGCCTTGGAAGGGGGCCTTCAGCCAGGCGCCCCGCGACGTCGCTGCGCTTGTCGCGGGATTATGGGCCTATGCCTTCGCGCGAGGAGCCGACCAAACTAGCCAACACTGTGGGGCGATTGGCCTTGCGCCCTGCGGTGAACCTTGCTCGCAAAGCGGAGGGGCCTATGAAGATTATTCGTAGCATCTCTATTCGCGCGGCAAGAGCGGTCGGTCGAGAAGAATCTCGTAACTGGCCAAGCGGGTCGAATTTCGGTGGTGACGTTTTTGGCTCCTCGCTGTCTAAAATGGACGCGAGGTTGGTTGTTCCGCTAATCTTCCGTGGTGCAAAATCCAAGTTCTGGTCTTGACGTCAATGCGCTTTTTACAGTGGCTCTCGGCATGGTCAATCCATGGGAGGTCGTAGAGCTGAACCTTGACGCCGAGAAGAAGCGCCTCGACATCAAAGTCGACTTCAAGCCGGGGAGCACCTTCCCTTGCCCTACGTGTGGCGATGCTTGCAAGGTACACGATGCCTCGCCGCAGACATGGCGACACCTGAACTTCTTCCAGTACCTCACCTATGTCGAGGCAAGACAACCTCGAACCAAGTGTGACAAGCACGGCGTCTTGACGGTCGATGTGCCATGGGCTCGTGGCGGGTCGAACTTCACCCTTCTCTTCGAGGCGATGGTGGTGGAACTGGCACGCAACGGCCTCACGGTGGCGGCGGTCGGTCGCATCGTCGGCGAGCATGACACGCTCCTGTGGCGCATCCTGGAACACTACGTGGACGAGGCCCGTGAGCGAGCCGACTACAGCCAGGTCGCCGAGGTTGGCGTCGACGAGACTTCGCGGCAGAAGAACCACGTCTATGTCACGGTCTTTGCCGACATGGTTGCGGCGAAAGTCTTGTTCGTCACGGAGGGGAAAGATCACGGCACGGTGGCTTGTTTCAAGGACGATCTGCTCGCTCACGGTGGAGACGTGAAGAAGGTGACGGACTTCAGTCTCGACATGTCGCAGGCATTCATCAAGGGCATCTTGGAGACGTTTCCGGCGGCGCACCTAACCTTCGACAGGTTCCATGTCATCCAACTCATGAACGACGCAATCGATGAGGTGCGAAGGCAGGAGCAGAAGTCCTCTCCGGAGTTGAAGGGCACGCGCCACGACTGGCTGAGGAACGAGGCCAACATCAAATCCGAGAACAGGGAGCACTTCGCGGTCTTGCGCTCCTCCAAATTGGCCACTGCGCGGGCCTACCACATCAAGCTCATGCTACAGGAGTTGTATAGCCTGAGTGCGGATGAAGCGGAGGCGTGGTTTCAGCGCTGGTATTTCTGGGCCACCCATAGCCGATTGGAACCCGTCATCAGGGCCGCCAAGACCCTCAAGGCGCACCAGGCAGGCGTGATGAGATGGTTCATGTCAGGCCTGACGAATGGTCTCTTGGAAGGACTCAACAGCCTCATCCAGGCGGCCAAGGCGCGGGCGCGTGGCTTTCGCTCCGCGCGCAAAATGAAGACTGTGATTTATCTGCTGCTGTCAAAACTGGACTTCAGACTTCCCTGTGCATTTCCCAATTCAATCCATTCCAAATAGCGAGGAGCCACGTTTTTCCACTCCCAGCATCCAATCAGAGCGTGCCGACTACAACGCTGAGCTTCATCGATATCGACAGTTCATTCGATCAGTTCCAGTTAACGCGTCTCCGTCATCACCTTACGAGTCATCCGCTCATGACGACGCAGAGCCTGTCTGAGTTCGCGTTGCGGATCGATCCCGACTACGTGAAATTTCACGATGGCGAACGCAGCATTGGTACCGCCATGGGCACGCTGATGCGCACCGACCCAACCCGACAGGGCCTTGGCAAGGCGATTGACAATCTGCACAAGGCGAAGGCCTTTGTACAGATTATCAACGTGCGCAGTGATCCGGCATATCGCGCGCTGCTCGATGACGTGTTCAACGAGGTGTCGGCGTTCTTGCTCGCGACCGCCAGCTCCTCAACCGTGACGCAGCCGCATTCCTGGCATCACCTGGTTCCGTAACGCCCTTTCACCTCGATCACGAGCAGAACTTCCTCTGCCACATTCGCGGCAAGAAGTCGTTCTACGTATGGGACCACCGCGATAGGAGCGTGGTCAGCGAGCCCGCTCTCGAGGTCTTCTATCGCGAAGGCGGGCTCCGCAACGTGGTCTATCAGGAGGCTATGCAGGCCAAGGCAAAGGTCATCGAGCTGGCGTCGGGGGACTGCGTCTACATGCCGATGGGGTCACCGCACGCGGTGTCGACCGGGAGCGATATCCCGGTCACCTTCAGCATCCTGATGAACACACGGAGTTCGTACGATCAAGTAGAGGCCTACCGGGTCAACCACGTCATGCGTAAGCTCGGGCTGTCGCCAACTCCGGTGGGCGAAAGTCGGCTGCGTGACTCTGTGAAGGTACGCACACTGGCCGCAGCGCGACGCGTACGCAGCCTCGCCCAGGGCCGCAGCGAGGAGCAACGGCTCCTGTGGTACTGAGGATAACGCGCCAGGTGAGACAGTCCGCCTGATGGGGCCGTTAGCGCCGTCACAGTCTGGTGACACTTGAGTTCTGCAATTGCGGACCTGATGCCGTCCCACTGCGGGACGACGCTGACCATCTCGAAATTGTCGGCGTCCTGATGCCCTCCGAATGCGTGGATCCCAAGGCGTTTCGCACGCCTGCCACGCGGTTGAGCGGCGTTCAGCGAAGTTGGCTCAAAAAACTCCAGGTATCGCTGGCCCAATTGGAAGGCAAGGCATGCCCAATTCCGGAGTACCCGCATTCAACCACGGGATTCTTGCAGCTTTGATAGGAGACGCAGGGCGAAGGTGCTGTGGGCGATGATGTCGCCGAGCAGGAGTTGAGCGATCGGTAGAGCTGACTCGTCGACGCGAATTGCTGGGCGGTATACGCGCCATCGCTATTCACGTCGTGCGTGAAACGAATCGCGGCGGCACTGGCAGCTGGGCAAGGATAGTTCGCATAGGTTTGGTAGTTGGCAGAGTCGCTGAATTCGTCGCTGCACGACGCGGCCGCGACTCCGCGCAGCCGGTTGCCGCGACAACACACCAAGGCCGTCACGAAATCGCAGCCCCATGAAAATCCAGACACGTAGAGTCGGTTAGGATCGACACAGTACTTGCCCTGCAGATCCGCCACCATGTTGTCGAAGAACACGACGTCATAGCCAGAGCAGGAGTCGTCCCAGCCAACGCCGTAGCTGCCGAATTGAACGCCCTGTGGGAACACGAAGATCGAGCTGGCGGAAGCGCCGGTCGCGTCTTGCAGCCCGTCGTTCTTAGCCCCCGACGCGGTCCCGCCCGCGCCATGGAAATGGAACGTGACGGCGAGCGGGACACCGGGCGCATAGGTCGCAGGCACGAGAACTTCGTAGTCGCGCGCCTTGCCGCGTCCGTCCTTGGTCGAGAAATGAAGATCGCCCGTGGCTTGTCCCGTCATTGAGCAGCCCAGCATGGTTCCGCCGGATCCTCCGGAAGTACCGCCAGCCGCTGATCCGGCGGCGCCACCAGCGCCGACCCTCGAGGTGCTTGTCACGCTGCCACCCGCTGAAGACAAGCCCCCAGTGCCTTGCGTGCCGGCCGTGCCTGTCCCCACCCCGCCGCTTCCATTCGGTGGGCGTGAGGTGCTTGTCATGCTTCCACCCGTTGACGACAAGCCTCCAGTGCCTTGCGCGCCGGCCGTGCCTGTCCCCGCCCCGCCACTTCCATTCGGTGGGCGTGTGGTGCTTGTCACCCTGCCACCCGTTGACGACAAGCCTCCAGTGCCTTGCGCGCTGGCCGCGTCTGTCCCCGAGCCACCGCTTCCATTCGGTGGGCGTGTGGTGCTTGTCATGCTACCACCCATTGCCGACAAGCCTCCTGTGCCTTGCGCGCTGGCCGCGTCTGTCCCCGGGCCGCCTCCCGCCCCTGAAACGGCCGTGCCACCAGTGCCGCCCTCCGAGGTGCTTGTCGCGCTTCCACCCGTTGGCGACGAGATTCCTGTGGCTTGCGCGCCTGTCCCCATCCAACCGCTTCCATCTGGTGGGCTCATGGATTTCGAGATCTGGGTGCTACTCCGGCAGTTTCCGACGAGAAGGACGGCGAAGAGCATTAACGCCAAACCGGTGCAATCAAGACCTCGAGACAAGATGACGAGATCGTGAACCCGCAAGGGCACAACAGCAATCGAAAAGCGCAATCCATGACACACACAGTCTTAGATGGTCGCTCGACTTCTTGCGCGGCGTCCACGACCACGAGGAACACTTCGCGAACTAGACTGCACCATTCGGTTCCAGTCCGCTAGACGGGGCTCGGTCATCGGATAGCAACGTGCGCGCTCTTGCTCGCTTCCGTCAGCCGAAAATAGAACCCTTCGTAGTGCTCCAAGCTGTGCTCGGGATAGAGCGGGATCCAACAGCGCTTCTCCACGTTTTTCCAGCGGTCTACGAGCTCGTAACCGAGCGACGCCATGTCTGCGAGGAGATCCGGACCAGACTGTATTCGGTAGGGACAGAAAGCGACGCCGATGGTCTGGGTGGTGTAGTAGGTGGGGAGCTCACTTACTGGCAGCAGGTTGAGGAGGACATGGCGTGGCCGTGCCGAGTAGCTGGAGAGGACTTCGGGAAGGCCGACTTCGAGGTACTGAAGTGAACCGGACGCAAAGAGAAGCTCCGACCCACTTCCAGCGACTCGATCACTCGTGAAGTTGAGATTGGGAGTCTGCCATTCTTTGGCCAGCTCCCGCCCAGCGTCACAAACAGCCGGGACGTCACAGACCAGCCACTCCGCCGTGGACTCGACGGGCAGGTAGCGACGGTAGGCGCGGAAGGCGATACCAACATGCCCGCCGAGGTCGAACACGCGCGTCAGTGGCAGGCATCGGGAAAGCCAAAATAGCACGGGATAGTCTCCGGGATAGACACGCTCTAGCCGGTCGCGGTAGTAGCTCGCGGCCGCCGAGTTGTCATACCCCTGGGCCCGATCTGGAGGCAGCGCCAGCCGCGCGGCATCGAAGGTCGGGTACACGCCGCGAAAGGCGTGCCCGGCGCGCAGAAACCGCTGGCTCGCGAACGTCGCAGCCATAAGGCGCAGCGCCGTGTTAAGAAGTGGCGTTCGCAATAACCTGCCTTTAACCCCTCGGACGGCTGTGCTCATGGACATAATTTCCCATTAGGATGCCGAACCCTGCCGTGGAGTCGCACGCGTTGGCGGTCTATGCAACGGTCTACAAGGGTGAGTCGGTCGTGTTGCAAGACGGAATTCTCCCAAATCTTGTCGAAGTCGCACTCTGAGACGTGTCGAATTTCTCTTTGATAGTCATGATATAGGAGTCAAAATATCCGCTTTCGGATCGAGGATACCTTGCTAGGGATCTCCAGGTCCCGTCCGCGCCACAGGCTGATATCCTGACCGTGACGAATTTAACCAACAACCGCCCGATCAGAACCAAGAGGAGACCATGCAGAACGCACCCATGGACGTAGCGCCATCCCAAGGGCGCTATCGAGTGCAGGTAGAAGACGCCTCGACTTTCTCCACGCTTAAGATCGGCAGACTTCATCACAACTACAGCGACCACCCGCTGTTCCAGCTCTCACAGGTCGAAGTGCTTGCAAAGGAAATGATGCCGATGGATGGCTGCCGGTTCATTCGGCCCGGAACGACGCAGGGCTCAAATTTTCAGCATGACCCCACGAGCCCCGACGGCAGGACCATCGAGGAAGTCTTCCGTCGGATTGAGGAGCCGGGTTCGTGGATCGCCCTCTACAATGTCGAGAGGGTTCCGCGGTATCAGGCGCTCCTGACCGAGGTGATTGAAACAGTTCGGCCCTATGTCGAGCGTGAACAGTCTTCCATCTTCTTCATCAACGGGTTCATCTTCATCTCGGCCCCGCCCTCGGTCACACCCTTTCACATCGATCGCGAAAATAACTTCTGGATGCAAATCCATGGCCGAAAGACGATCAACGTGTGGGACCACACCGACCGTCTCGTGGTGCCCGCAAGAGATATCGAGGACTTCATCATCCATCGCTCACTCGCTCGAATTCGTCTGAAGGAAGAGTTTACACCCCGCAGCAAGGAGTTCGATGTTGGCCCGGGCGACGGCATCTATTTCCCCAGCACCACGCCACACATGACGCGTGCCGATCGAAGCTGGACCAAGCCTGGTGACGGTGTTTCGATGTCGATTGGCGTGACCTTCTACACGCATCTCACGCGCAGGCACGCTCAAGTGCACCAGTTCAACGAGGTCCTCCGACGCTTCGGTGTCTCGCCGAGACTGCCAGGTATCTCGCCATGGATGGATGCGCTCAAGGCACCGTTGGGACATGTGATTGGCGGAGCGCGCTATCGCCGGCGCAAGGTCGAACCGCCGCCTGGCGCGTATTGAAATCATACCAACTAGTCCGGATTCCGGACACTGCGACTGAGCGCCAGGCGTCAATCGCATTGACGCCTAGCACATGCGATTGACATTGAGCAAAAACCGGGATCCAATAGATAGACATGCTTTCAGTCCCCCCAGCACCCGAGGGCAGCTTAATCACTGGTAGGAGTCCTCAACGCGCCCTTAGGCCGACGACGTCCGCTCTCCTTTGGCGCTGCGCTTCCCACTCGAGCGCCGCACTTGCCGCCCTGGTACGCGATCTGCCCTGCGCACGCCGGCGAATCGTCATGACTGTAGCAGAGCCCCGCTGGGTACAGTAAAGATGGCGAGCTCCGCGTTCAAGCGCCTGGCCGTCCAGACGTCGCACTTCTCGGTGATCAGCCTGATCGCGACAGTGGCCGGTCTGGTGACCTTTCCGCTTCTCACCCGGCTGTTCTCGTTGGCCGACTATGGCGTCATGAGTCTGATCGGTGCCACAGTCACAGTGGCCGCAGCTGTGGGCAAGGTCGGGGTGCAGCACTCCATCATCCGCTATCACAGCGAGATCGTGGCGGATCGGGGTCGCTATTCGCTGGCCCAGCTCAGCGCAACGACCTTGCTTGGTATGGTGGGCACTGGGCTGGCGGTTGCGCTTTTGGTGGCGGTTGGATTCCATCTACTTCCGGCGCGTTGGCTGGGCGACCCCCGGGTACCTGGGTTGATGGTGATCATGTCGGTCGTCGTTGTCGTGCAGGTGCTCGAAAGCGCCCTGATCAATTTCATGCGCGCCGAGCAGCGCACCTCCCAACTGATGATCTATCAGGTGCTCAAGAAGTGCCTCGGACTCGGCTTGATCCTGGTCGCAGTGTTGGCCATCGCGCGCAGCCTGACGGCATTTTATACCGCCACAGCGATGACAGAGGCCTTGGCGATCGGCACCTTGGCGCTGGTCATGTTTCGGCGCGGCCTTCGCCCACTACCTTCACCGGCGCAGTTTTCACGGCCCCTCTACCTCGAGCTTTTGAAGTTCGGCGTTCCGATGATGATCGGCCAGGAGCTATCGAACATCGTCCTGTCCGTAGGGGATCGCTACGTCATCGAGGGTACCATCGGAGCGACGGAGTTGGGCCTCTACGCCGCAGCCTACAATCTGTGCCTCTATGTCCAGTCGATGGTTGTCTCTCCCGTCTGCCAGGCCATCCAGCCGCTGTACATGCAGATGTGGGACCAGCAAGGCCACGACCAGACTGTCGACTTCATCAGCCGCTCGCTGCGCACATATACGCTGCTGGCCGCGCCTGTCATTGCCGGTCTGACAGCAGTGGGGCCCGAGCTCTTGCCCGCGTTGGCCTCGGAGAAGTACGTGAGCGCCTCTGGCGTTTTGCCCTGGGTCATCGCTGGCCTGATCGTGGAAGGCGCCAACAGCATGCTAGGGGCCGGCCTGTTCATCCATCGCCGAACCCGCACCATCATGGGCATCGTCGTCTCCATCGCGCTCTTGAATCTCGTGCTGAACATCGTGCTGGTGCCTCGCATTGGGATTCTGGGCGCTGCTATCGCCACTCTCGTCAGCTATGTAGTCAACGCTGTGGCGCTTGCCGTCATTGCGCGCCACCTGTTGCGAGTACAAATTCCCTGGGCGACGATCCTGCGCGCGGGCGGCGCCTCGGTGCTGATGTGGCTGGCCCTGCGAAACCTCTACCCTGGGCATCACTTCGCCACCATCGGCCTGCGCACGGGGACGGGCGCTGTCCTCTACAGCCTGTTGATCATTCTGCTCGACCGAGACGCGCGCAGCCTCGCGCGCAAGGCAGCCAGCCGGGTCGGTGCGCGCAAGAGAGGGGGATAGATTGTGCTTTCCAGCAAAGCTCGCCACCGTGGACAGCATGGACTATCAAAACGGAGAAACTGCTGAACGTTGGCTGGTCCGTCGGGCGGGGCAAGAGGCCAGCGAGGATCTGTGGCGGCCCGTGCTTGTGACACCCTTGGCCCGCCTTCCTTTGATCACTGACGCCCGCGTGATCCAGGTTGCGGCTCGGACCGAAGTAGACAACGGGGGCACCATCTTGCCCGCCACCAGACTGATCGATGTGGCGGTCCCGGACCCGCTGACCCAAGCTCGCGCTCGTGCCCGCGTCCAGGACCTACTCGTGGGGCGGGCTTGCGCGCAACTGGCACTGCAGCAAGCAGGAGCTGGCTCGGATCAGGTGGGCGCCAACCAGGGGCGCGCCCCCATCTGGCCTGATGGCTGGGCCGGCTCTCTCTCGCACGCGGCTGGCATCGCCTGGGCCGTGGTGGCCCGGAGCAGTGACTTCAACTCCCTGGGAATCGACCTCGAGCACCTCCTCAATGACGATGCCGTCGAAGCTGTGCACAGCGTGGCGCTCACTTCTGGCGAGCGCCGATTCGAGGGCTGGAGAGACAAAGGCGACGTCGCTTGGCGCACCACTCTGCTCTTCTCGGCCAAGGAGAGCATCTTCAAGTGCCTCAACCCACTAGTGAAGGAGTTCATCGAACCTACGGAGATAGAGCTTTCCGAGGTGGACCCGGCGGCCGGACACCTTCGCTTCACCTGCCTCCGTCGACTGTCGCCTTGGATCGATCAAGGCCAACCCGTGAACGTGCGTTTCACGAGGATCGGTGACCTAGTACTAACCGCCACGGGGTGGCCGAACCTCCCGGGTTGCCAAGGCTGACGAGCCAATCGGGCTGAGGCCGGGGCTCATTACGCCACCCGGGCGAGTTGCCGTGGCGGCGAGGCTCACTCCCTGTTAGGTTCGGGAGTGAATTGAGCATCCCGACCGCCCCCTGCCCTTGACTGCAGGGATGCCAGCTGCAGAACGAATGGCACCGAGAACCGATGGCCTCAGAATCTCTAGATAGCGATGCTGCGGAACCGAAATCCGCGCCGCCGCTGCGAATCCTGTTCGTCGTGGACGGCTACTATCCCGCGACCGGTGGTGCCGAGAAACAGGTGCGGACGCTCGCTCGAGCTTTTGCGGAAGCGGGTCACTCCGTCCGCATCGTGGCGCCGTGGCTCGACCGGACCTTGCCTCGAACGGATCAAGTCGATGGCATCCCGGTGCAGCGTCTTGCCTACCCGCGCATCAAGATGTTGGGAGCAGCCATGCTATGCGTGCACTACGGCGTCTGGCTGTGGACCCGACGTGGCGAGTTCGATGCCATCCACGTGACCATGGCGAAGAATCTGGCTGCCGTGTCCGGGTTGCTTCGGCCGCTGCTCGCGGCCACTGTAACCGTGAAAATATCCGGCGCGTGGGAGTTCAGTGGCGGACTTCTCGACCCCGAGCTGCGCGCGCGCCCGGTGCAACGCCTATACAACTGGTGCATCAGGCGCGTCGACAACATGCAGTGTGTCAGCGAATTCACCCGCTCCATGGTCAAGAACGCAGGCTATAACGAGGAGCAACTCCTGATGGTGCCGAATGCGGTGGATCTCACTCGATTCTCTCCGCGCGCCCTAGAGGTCCGCACACCAGGAACGCCAACCCGCGTCACCTATGTTGGCCGCATCCGACCGGTCAAAGGAGTCTCGGTTCTGGTGGATGCCTGGTCCCGAGTAGCCTCTGCCGCCAACGCACGGCTGACGATTGCGGGCGACGGCTGGGAGCGAGAGGCGCTGACAAAGAAGGCCCGGGAAGCCGGGCTGGCCGACAGCATAGAATTTTTGGGCGAGGTCACTGACGTGCCTGCTGTCTTGGCCAAGACGGACATCTACGTCCAGCCGTCCTTGCAGGAGGGCCTACCGAACGCGGTCCTCGAAGCCATGGCCATGGGACTGCCGATCGTGGCTACACGGGTCAGCGGAAATGAGGACGTCGTGGTGCACGAGGAGAATGGTCTGCTGGTACCGGCCAGTGATCCCGAGGCGCTGGCAGCGGCTTTGCGAAGACTAGCGGCCGACCCGTCCCTCGCCGCTCGGATGGGACAACGCTCTCGCGAGATGGCAGAGGAGCGGTTTGGGCTTCGTGCCGTAGTGCGCAAGTTGGAGCAGGCCTACCGCGGCAAGCTTCAACATGCCGGGGCCAGGGGCCGGTGAGCACGGGAAACCAGGAGGAATATCGTTAATGACAACTCCGAATAATATTCAAGCTACAACAGGCGAATCGTTTTCTGTTCTTCCTCCTATGGAGGAACTCAAGTGTGACCTGTGCGGTTGCGACGAGTGGCGGGCGGTGTACGTGGGGATGGACCACAATGGTAGGCGGCCGATGCGGATCGCTAGGTGTACACAGTGCGGGCTAATGTCGCAGAATCCGCGACGCACAATTGGGGTTGCAACGGAGCACTACCGCCAGTTGGACAATGCCGCATCAATGGACGAGGGAGCGGCACAGCGGAAAAGTGCTTTCGAGCTCGAATTGGCTCGCCTCGAGAGCATGACCTCCGGGCGGCGGATGTTGGAAGTAGGGTGTGCCAGCGGCAACTTCCTCTGCGTGGCTCGCGATCGGGGTTGGGACGTGTGGGGCGTGGAGCCGACTCAAGCCTGCGTCGAATTCGCCCGTTCGCGCTATGGCCTGCGCGTCCACGCAGGTGTGTTGGCGGCGGTCGACTTCGGGGAGGCTCGGTTCGACATCATCACAATGTCCTATGTCCTCGAACACATCCCTGACCCATCGGCGGTGATCGGCGACGCGATCCGCCTCCTCGCGCCCGACGGTATCCTCTACTTGACCGTCCCGAATTGCGGGTCACTGGAGGTTCGCCTTCGGCTGCGTCTTGGCGCGTTCTCGGGCTCTCCCGAGGCTGACGCGGGGCACATGCACTTCTTCTCGCGCGAGACCATCGGCGGTATCATAGCCAAACGGGGCGGCAAGGTGATCCGGGTGCGGGACGGTATCGGCGGCGGCCTAGTGGTGCGACGATTTCCAAACGCGCTCGCATTCGCGCCGAAGATGACGCTGGCCGGGTTGGATTTGCTCGACACCGGGACTTCGCTGGCGAGGCTGGGCACGAATCTCAGGGTCTGGGCGAAATTCGATCAGGCGGACTCAACTAGATGAAGGCGAGCCTCATCTTCGGCGTGACATTCGCGCTCGTCTGCTTGACTAGTTCTGCCGGCGTGAAGGCGCGAAGAGGCAGCGGCGTGGGGGCCGGCGCTGGACCCCGCCCATCCGCCCCGCTATCACCGCTCACGAGCCTCATGACCGGACACGAGCTGTACCCTCCGCCCGAGTTGCCACTACCCGCCCTGCACCGCCCCTTCAAGGACCCTGTGTATGGCACATGCATCATGCGCGTGACCGACCCGTCCCAATGGCAGCACGAGACTCGAATCCGCCACTACTACTCCAAATCCAATCCATTCAACGCCGACAACACCCGCGCGATTCTGTGGGGGAGCGACGGCGCTTACCTCCTCTACGACACGAAGTCCTGGGAACCGATTCGAAACCTGTGCATTGGGTCCGGCGATGCCGAGGTGTCGTAGCATCCCACGGATCCGAACATCTTCTATCACCTAGATCTGGTCAACAACGAGATGCGCTCCATGTTCCGGTACGACGTCACGACCGACGACAAGAAGCTACTGCGCGACTTCTCTGAGTACCTGAGGGCCCGAGGCAGGATGGAGGGGAACTTGAACACAACGGGCCGATACCACGCGATGGTTGGGACCAAGTCGGACAACGAAAAGGTCGACGTGGACGCCTTCGTTTGCGACCTGCAACAGAAGAAGATCACAGCGCGCCTGAGCGTCCCGCTCCGCAATGTCGACGACTGGATCAGCGTCACGCCCAGCGGCAAGCATGTCGTGATGATGGGGAAGGACCGCTCACGCGTGTACGACATCAACCTCAAGCTTGTTCGCGAGCTGCCCGAGGGCAGCTTCGGTCACGCTGATCTTTGCTTCGGACCCGATGGGCGGGATCTCATGGTCTATGACGGCGCGGACCACCAGTTGAACGCTGACCGAAACATCAACATCGCCGATCTGGAGACGGGAAAGGTCTCGATCGGGACGCGGATCGGCTGGAAAACCACGCCCCACGTCTCGTGCCGCAACCTCGACCTGCCCGGCTGGGCGCTCATCTCCACCCAGGGCCCGGACGACCGCTACCCCAACCACGACTTCGAGATTTTCTGGCTCAAGTTGGACCGCTCAGGCGAAGTGCGGCGGGTGGCGCACCACCACAGCGACCGGGAGTCCGGAGGCTACTTCGCTGAGCAGCACGCAGTCAGCAACCGCGACGGAGCGTTGATTCTTTTCGCGAGCAATTGGGGCGGCACGATTAGCGATTACCTGGTGGACCTCCTTGGCACGACCTGCGGTGCGGGCGGCACGTCATTTCCGGCCGCCGACCGTTTCCGGTAGCCCGACCTGACCCGCCTCCCAAGGAAGTGGCGAAAGCAGGCGCTTGATGGCGGTTGACCGTAGCGCGGCACCGACAACCGCCTAGGCTGTTCGACGGCCACTCATGGTATCGTTCGCCCAATGAGTGTATCATGGACCGAACCGCCGGTGCCTCCGGCCGGAGAGGGAAAAGCAAGGCCGAACTGGGCAGGAACGGAGCTCAGGTCGACGCTGCGGTTCTTGGCGCTGCCGGCGGCACTGGCGATAATGATCATTCTATTCGGCCTGAAGCTACCCGCATGGGCGTTGCACGGCATCGGCGGGGTCATCGGTGTGGTCTTGTTTTTCCATACCCTGAGAGACCCAGAGTGGCTGATGGCGATCGCGATCATCTATCTGCCGCTCAACATGATGTTCGTCCTGCCGATTGGCTTCGGAATGAACGGAACCAATATTCTGCTTTTGTTGCTACTTTTCTCGTGGTTCCGCCATGGAAGAGGGGAGCCACCAGTCACGGAGGATGGCCAGGTCTTGCGGACTCCGGCGACCGCGGTGGTACGTGCCTACGCCGTGGTAACGCTGATCTCGGTGCCGACGGCTATGGTGACTCTCGGGCTGGATTTTGTGCTGGACCGTGTGCTCGACGTCAAAGGCTGGCTCGACCAATTCATCGTGTTCTTCACCTTTGTAGGCCTGATCCGCAACGGAAAGATAGCGCGCCGCATGATGGTCTACATGATGCTGGGATCAATCGTGGTGTTGCTACTGGGCTTCCAGGAATGGCTGGAAAAGCGCGGGGCCAGTTCGATCGAGAAAGCCCGCCTCTTGGGACCCCAGATGCAGCCGAACGACTTCGGCGCATTTCTCGCCTATGCATCGGCGCCCTTTCTCGCACTACTGTTGAGCAACCTTCGCAGCTGGCGCGCCTGGTTTGTGGCCGTGCCCTATCTCGGAATAACGGCCAGGCTTCTGCTGGCCACATTTTCGCGTGGGGCGTATTTGGGCATGGGGCTTGCGGCCGTCGTAGCCGTGTACGTACGCGGAAAGCTGTCCCTCGTAGGGGTCGCCGTACTCGGCATGACACTCGTGATGGCGGTGCCAGAAATCGTTCCACTTTCGCTGCGCGAACGCATGGCCCAGACCGCGACCCAGTCGTCCGGTGAGGAGAAGCTGGACAAGAGCTCGGAGTCGCGGCTCATCCTCTGGAATGCGGCTCTGAAGATGACATCCGAGAGCCCGGTGTTCGGATGGGGATTCAAGTCCTTCCCCAAGCTCAAGGGGCAGTACACGGAAACACAGGTGGACGAATCCGACAACCATAATATGTACTTGTATCTGAGCTCGCAGATGGGTATTCCTGCAGTGTTGTTGTATGGGTTTATCCTGTGGCGCATGTACCGGTTGGGCGTATACGTCTACCGAGGAAGCCGCGGGCGGTTCACGCGTACCATCGGCATGAGTGCAGCCGCTCTGGCGGCCGGGACCTTCCTGGTCACCATGTTTGGGTCGCGGATGGTCGACATATGCGTGACAGTCTACTTCTGGGTTACGCTGGCGGTGGTCGCCCGACTCTCGATGGAAATCGACGCACAGCAACCAAGAGAGAGTATTTGATGGATGTCCTGACACCCCATGTGGTGCACGTGATTGACGAACTGCCGCCGGACGGTGCGGAACGCCTGCTGGCAGACATGTTGCGGCACCGATCGAATCGGTTTCGATTCAGTGTGCTCTGCCTGATGCGGGGCGGAGCCCTGGAGCAAGAAATCCGAGAAATGGGAGTTCCGGTTACAGTGCTTGGCCGACGTGGCAAGGTCGATCTCGGATTCGTCACGAGGATCGCAAGGTGGTTCCGGCAAGAGCACGTCGACGTCGTGCACACCCATCTGTTCACTGCGGACAGCTTTGGGCGCGTGGCCGCGCGCTTGGCAGGTGTTCGGGCGGTGTTCTCGACCGCGCACAACACGGTGGTCTGCGAGGGTGCCGTTCGACGAGCGGTTCACTGGGCGCTCTCCTGGGTTTCCACGCGGGTGATCGCTTGCTCGGAAGAAGTGGGGAGAGTAATGCGCGAACAGGACCACTTGCGGTCGAGCCGCCTGGTCGTCATCCCCAATGGGATCAACATCGACCGGCTAGCGGGTGCCCGCGGCGATGGGGTTCGCGCCGAATTTGCCGTCCCCGACGACTCGCTCCTGATTGGTGTCATCGGCCGTTTGCACCCAGCCAAAGGGCATAGCGACCTCTTTGCCGCCATTGCACAGTTGCGTGACGGGGGCCTAAGGCCAACCTGCTTGGTCATCGGATCGGGCAACTCGCGAAGTGAGCTTGAAGAGGAGTCCAAACGGCTTGGGCTCGCCGACTACGTCGTATTTACTGGGCAGCGGTCGGACGTGCCTAGACTCTTGGCAGGCCTCGATATTCTGGCAATGCCCTCGCGATGGGAAGGCCTCCCCATCGCGTTGCTTGAAGCCATGGCGATGTCACGTCCCATCGTTGCGACCCGGGTTAGTGGCATCCCTGAAGTCCTCCAGGACGAGGATAACGGCCTCTTGGTTCCCCCGGCAGACCCGGCAGCACTGGCCCGGGCTCTGCGTAGGGTGCTGACAGACCCAGAGCTGCGCGAAAGACTGGGACGACGCGCCCTCGAAACGCTGCGTGAACGCTACGACGTCTCACGAACGGCCAGGGCATACGAAGGACTTTACGCTGCTGCTCTTGGCTTGCCTCCGGAATCGCACTCCTCGAGCATACGATGATTCCCCGTTGGCTCGCACCACTTCGCAGGACGGTTCCATATGCTTGCTTGCCGCTGGTGTTCCCCAGCTACCGCTTGCGCCCAGCCATCCGCATTCTGATGTACCACCGGGTGACGCGCTTGCCGGCCTACGACCAGCTCACGGTGACGCCCGAGCATTTCGAGGAACAGATGGCCACGCTGGTGTCTCGGTGCCGCGTCATCAGCCTGGCTCAGGCGCTAGCGGAACTTGGCGCGGGTGGGCCGAGAACCCCGGCCGCCGTGCTGACCTTCGATGATGGCTATCGCGACAATCTGGTCCATGCGCTCCCGGTACTGAGGCGACATGGCCTGCCAGCGACGATATTCTTGACCGCCCGTTTTGCGGATGGGACACTTCGCCATCCGCGGTATCCGGATGAACCTGGGCAGCTGCATTTGGACTGGAGCGAAGCCGTGGCCATGGCTGCTGAACCTGGAATAACTTTTGGGTCACATACTCTGACGCATCCGTTCCTCACCCGCGTGGATGAAGCCGAGGTTGTGCGCGAGATTGCCGGCAGCCGACAGGAGATCGCCCAGCGGCTCGGCACCGAGGTCGAGTTCTTTTGCTACCCATCCGGCGATTTCACGGGGCGCGAGCGTGCCCTGGTCGCCACCGCTGGGTATAGAGGTGCGGTCAGCGTTTGTCCCGGGGTAAACCGAGACATCAGCGAGCGCTATGCACTGCGACGTACGGAAATCACAGATCGCGACGGTCCGGAGGAGCTGCGCTTGAAACTTCTCGGAGCTTTCGATCTCGTGCACGGACTACTACACCGGCGTCGCGAGCGGGCTTTCAAGCGCGCGCGTGCGGAAGCGATGGCCGCCGTTGGGACCGGGAGCGCAGCATGAGAATCCTGTATCTCATGACCGAGCCATTCGGTATCGGGGGTGTCCAATCCGACATCCTGACGCTGACCGAAGACCTGCGACGGAACGGACACGACGTCTTCGTGGGAACGACTCCAGGTGTGCTGCTGGAAGAGCTCCAACGCAAGGGGGCGCATTACTTGGAGCTCGACTCTCGTTTTACTGGCCTCGGCGAGCTCTGGCGAGTCGCGCAGAGAATTCGCCGTGAAATTCGGCAGCACGGCATCGAGATGCTGGCGCCGCAATCCCTGCGCTCGACGATTGCAACCTATGCGGCGACGCGCTTGATGCCATTCGACTACCGGGTTGCGTCCACGGGAAGGCGCTTGCCCATCGTCACGACCATCCACAATATCCACAACCCGAGCCACTTTCGCTATGCCGGGCACATCCTCGAGCGGTGCTCCGACCACGTGATCTTCGAGTCCAACTACGAACGCGATCGGGTGCTTGCGGGTGGACTCAGTCGCGCGAAGTCAACGGTGATCCATAGCGGAATCGACACCGGGAGATTTGTTCCGCGGCCCCTGGATCCAGCGCTGGCCGCGCACTATGGTTTGGATCCGCAACATCACCGTGTCTTCGGCATCGTGGCTCGCCTATCGGAAGAGAAAGGGCACGATCTACTCTTGCGCGCCTTCGCGGAGGTTCATCGCGATGCACCCGAAACGCGGCTGATGGTGATTGGTGACGGACCACTACTCGAACCGGTGCGCGCACAAGCGCAAGCGCTGGGCTTGGCCGGAGTGGTTATCTTCACAGGCATGCAACGAAACATGCCCGAGCACCTCGCACTTCTTGATGTGTTCGTGCTGGCTTCCACGCGGGAGTCTTTCCCGCTGGCGGCGCGCGAAGCAATGGCGGCGGGCAAGCCCGTCATCGCGCCCCGGATTGGTGGATGTCCCGAGGTCGTCGACGAGGGCGTGACGGGGTACCTGTTCGAGGTCAGGAACGTCTCCCAGCTGCGAGATCAGATGCGCCAAATCCTGGTCGACGGACAACATCTGGCAATGGGACGGGCAGCGCGTGAGCGAGTGGAATGCTTGTTTTCGCGGCGCTCCTGGGTGGAAGGCGACGAGCAAGTGTACCTAGCGTGGAACCGGAATCCGAACTGAGCGGAGTCGATTTCGCGGACGATGAATGTTCTCTTTCAGCAAGAGAACAGCGAAAACACGGACAACGAGCGGGGCTGGTTCATGGGATTGCTTTTCCCAGAAGTCCCTGCCGGACCCGTTCGTAGGCTCTGTCTCCCAAGATGCGTTTGGCTGCACCGAGCGCCATATAGCGCGCCTGCATCCTGAGGCGCGCGGAGCCGCCGCGCAGCCACGCTTCGAGCGTCGGAACATCGAGTCGGGCCGTCACTGCGAAACGGCCAAGCGTGTACCTGCCATCGCGACGGATGGACGCCGGTCGAGAGTCTAGAACGTGGGTGTAACCGACCTCACGCGCGATCCGCGCAAGGTCGACTGGGCAGCGCCCCCCGGGCGGCGCCAGCAACGTCACGGAATGCCCAGTGTGGTGCTCAATCTCAAGCCGCGCCTGCCGCAACTCCTCGCGCAGGCGGCCTACGGACAGCTCGGTGAGATAGTGCCTGTGGTCGAGGCCGTGCGACTGGATGGACATACCCCCATCCGCCATCTCGCGCAGCGCGGCCCAGGTCGCAAAACCTGCGGTTCCCACCTGGGCTGGGTTGACAAAGAAATCGGCCTGCGCTCCGATCGCGGCCAGCGCCGGCCACGCCACGCGGTGGTTGCTTTCGTGTCCGTCGTCAAAGGTGACGATCACGCCACCACGACCGTCCAACCAGTCTTGGGCACACACCACTGCCCCGCCCTGATGCACACACGCTTGCAGGTGCGCGGTGAAAAGGGACAGGGCCACGGCATAGTGTGGATCGACACCCGGCCCACCCTCCACACCGACGGCGTGGTACATGAGCGCGATGGTCGTGTTGGTGGAGATCGGATTCATTTTGGTCGAGCGCGGGTCGTGCGGTCGAGGTCGCTGACTCAATCCTGATCGTTGAACACAACCCCGGCGAACTTGGCCGGGTCGAACAGGGCCGCAGCCTGTTTGATCCCGCCCACGGTATCGCGACCGTATCCCGCGACCAGGACCACGAAATCGGCCAGTTCGGACAGGATGCGCGCGTCGGGCGAGCCCTTTGCCGGAGGACCGTCCAGGACCAGGAAGTAGGGGGTCCTGCGCAACCAGGCCATCAGAGAGCGCATCGCGGACGACGAGAAATACTCACGGGCCGAAGACGACGGGTGACCAGCAGGAATCAGATACAGTCCGTCGAGTCTGGTGCGACAGAGCAGCAGCTCGGGGCGGTGCGGATTCTCGATGTGGTCGAACAGTCCGTCCCTATCACCCTGGAGGTCGAACGCGACATGCTGGGTAGGATTTCGCAGGTTGCAGTCGACGAGGACCGCACTCCGCTGCTCCTGCAGGGTGAACGCCACTGCTAGGTTGCGGGCAATGAAGCTGGCGCCCGAGCTGCTCGAGACAGGGACCACCAGCACGGAGAATCGTGGCAGTCCAATGCCAGTCCCCATGGCCAAAAGCCGAGTGCGCAGCTCGCGGAATGCGTCGAGTTGATCGTCAACGACCATACCCAACAAATCCAAGCTGGCCGAGCTAATGTCAGAGGGCAGGAGGATGCTGCCACGGGGAATAGCCGAAATCTCGACGGTGGGTCGGATTTCGTTACCACCAACGGGTGTCTCGACTGGATCTCCCGCGGGATGACCCGGAGGCATGCGGCCTCGATTTTCCCCCGTCGATCCGCTCATGGGCGAACCTTGGTCTGATTGAGCAGGAATGCAACAACATAGGCGGCGAACACGCCAGCTACAAAAATCACGGAAAATACTCTTCGCAGCCGCGCGCGACTGCGTTCCTTGGACGAAGGAGCGTAAGGGATTGTGACCAGAATCGGCACCCGCGCCAAACGCTCGATCAGGTCCGGGCTGCGTACGCGACCATCAAACGAGACCAGCGCCACGAGCAGGCCCAGCGGCACTGCCGCGGCCAGTACCAGCCCGATGAGGCTCTTGTACATGACCCGCAGACCGCTCGCAATAACCGGCATCCTGGCTGGTTCCTGCACTCTCAGTGTGACGCTTCCGCGCTCGAGATCGAGGTTCATGGAAAGGCGCGCGGTTTCGCGCTTCTTCAGTAGATCCTGGTATACGTCGCGGGTCGTCTCATACCTGCTCAACAGCTCCGAAAGCTTCGAATCCTGACCCACGTGGCGCATGTCAGGATCAACTAGGTTTGTATCGGTGACGGCAGACGGTCGCGCCATGGTCGATGGACGGTGGCGCGACGAGCGTCCAAACGTGTTCGGCGACCCGGCCTCAATTCGGGCGCGAAGCTCCTCCAGGCGAACGCGGGCAGCGCTGGCGACCTGCTCGTCAAGCGCCGCGGTCGCGACTACGGCTCTATCGTTCTCGACTCGCGCGGCCTCCATTCGCCGTAGCTCCTGACGAGCTGCCTCCAGATCGTTTGCCTTGCGCACCACGTCTGGATGGCGCTCGGTGTAGCTGCTAGCAAGGCGCTCGTACTCGAATCGCAATTGTTCCACGCGGGCGCGGAGCTGTTCTTCTGCGCGACGCGACTCCCCTGAAGAAGACGGCCCAGAACGGGCGCGTGCAAGTTGGGCGGCCAGGGTTGCCTCCTCGGCACGCAATTTGGCAAGCTCCTCTATGGAGATCCGGGCAGAATGGCGACTGTCGCCGTGCCCGGGCGATGTTTCTCCCGCCGGACCGTCGGATTCGGGGGCAGTTGCCGGTGCGTCCTGGTTGCGGTAGTAGGCGAGTAGTTTCTCGTGCGCGACGGTGAGCTCGCCGCCGTACGCCTTCACCTGTCCCTCGACGAATTCGTAGGTCTCGCGGCTGGATGTTTCCTTGGCGCTCGCAGCCTCGCGGATCATGATCTCAACCATCTTGTTTGTGATCAGGAACGTCCGTTTGGGATCGTTGTCGCGGTAGCTGATTCGGATCGTGTTCTCGCGTGTGTTGTTTTCGATGCGTAGGCGCGACCGCAGCCGGGCAAGCAGGCGTTCCTCCTCCTGCGGCGATGGTTTCCCGTTCAGCCACCCGCCGAACGTAAGGACTTCATTCATGATTTTGCGGGTCTGTACCGCTTGAATCGTGGTGGCCAAATGGTTTTCGGCGTTGCCGCCACCTTCCATCAGGCGCTTGATGGTAGTGGCGTCCGGGACCAGCAACGCAGAGCATTCCCAGGTCTTGGGCAGAAGCAACCCGACGACCAAGCCTCCAATGGCGACCACTGCGAAAAGCATGGTCAAAGACAAAATGCGACGCTTTGCTTCCCGAATGAGGGAGGGCAAGAGGCTTCCGAAGCCGGGTCCGGGACTACTCATTTCGAGACATTGCTAGGTCCGTTTGAGGTGCAAGATACTGGTTGGGAAGGTAGTCTCGTAGTGTAATAGTTTCCCTGACCAAGAGCAACGACCCGCCTTCCTGACACTACGCGCCATGAGAGTCTTGCCGGCCCTAGGTCGGTTCCTGTAGGTGGGTCTGTTATAGTTTGGCGCCCATGAGCCGCCCATCCCAGGCACATCCAGGTCCCGAGGACCAACGTGACGTCCCCGAGAACCGGAAGGGAGAGCCTCGGTCCGCCGCCTGCGGTCTGGTCTCTGTCCTTCGAGCACGATGGGTGAATGTGCGCACCGCATGACAAACTCTCCCCTCAAACGCCTTCTCGTCCACACCTCGCACTACTCATTCATCGGTCTGCTGACCATGTTGGCCGGCCTGATCACTTTTCCCATCCTGACCCGCGTCTTCTCGGTCGCCGACTATGGCGTGATGAACCTGGTTGCGGCTACCCTCACCATCTCGGTGGCACTGGGGAAGGTGGGTGTGCAGCACTCCATTATCCGGTACCAAAGTGAAATTTCGTCGGGCAAAGGACAGTTCACGCTGGCCCAGGCTGACCTCGTCCACGCTGCTGGGCATGCTGGGCACTTCCCTCTTGGTCGCCCTGCTGCTCGGCATCGGTGCGCAACTCGTTCCGGCCCGCTGGCTGGGCAACGTCCGCATGCCGCACCTACTGGGGATCGTGTCGGTGGTGGTGGTGGCCCAGGTTCTGGAGAGCGCCCTGGTGAACTTCCTGCGTGCCGAGCAGAAGACTTCGACCTTGCTGATCTACCAGGTCACGAAGAAGTATGTGGGCCTCGCCTTGATTCTAGTGGCTGTCCTACTGGTGGCATGCAGCCTGACTTCCTTCTACGTGGCCACGGCAATCATCGAAGTCCTGGCCATGGTCATCTTGGCGCGCAGCATGTTCCGCAACCGCCCCGGACCTTCCCTGTCGCAATTCTCCCGTCCCCTCTATGGTGAGTTACTCCGCTTCGGTGTGCCCATGCTCATCGGCTACGAGCTGTCGGGAATCATCCTGTCGGTGGGAGATCGGTACGTCATTGAGGGCTTCATGGGAGAGGAGCCGCTGGGCCTCTACTCGGCTGCGTACAACCTGTGCCAGTACGTGCAAGCCGTATTCATCGCTTCGGTGAGCCAGGCCATCATGCCGCTGTACATGCAGCTGTGGGACCGCAAGGGCCAAGATGAAACCGCAGCCTTCATCGCCCGGTCGCTACGCACGTACGTGGTCCTGGGTGGCCCAGTCATCGCAGGGCTGGCCGCAGTCGGTCCCGAGTTGCTGCCCGCCTTGGCGTCCAACAAGTACGCCAGCTCGGTGGGGATACTGCCCTGGGTGATCGCTGGCATGGTGGTGGACGGCACGAATTCGATGCTGGGAGCGGGCCTCTTCATCCATCGCAAGACGCGTGTCGTCATGTCCATCGTGATTGGCGGGGCGCTGCTCAATCTCGTGCTCAATATAGTGCTCATTCCCCGCATGGGGATCCTGGCAGCCGCTGTTGCCACCCTGATCAGCTACAGTGTCACAGCCCTGGGCTTCGGCCTAGTCGGCCGGCGGCTGTTGCCCGTGGCGATTCCTTGGACGACCATGCTACGCACCGCCTTCGGCTCAGTGTCGATGTTCCTAGCAGTCCGATTTATCTATTCCGGCCATCGCCTGGCTACCGTAGGCGTGCGGGCCGTCATGGGCGTGGCGATTTACCTCGTCATAATGGTTCTGATTGATCGCGATGCGCGCGCCATTATGAAGAAGGGGATGGATCGGCTGCGCCGATTGAAAGGAGGGACAGTTCCGTCATGATACCAGCGAAGTTCCGCTTGGCCTTGAAACGGATCATTGGTTCGACTTTGGCCTGGCGGCTCGTAGGTCCTCTCGCGCGTCCGCCGGGGGTGCTTGTCTTGATGTATCACCGAGTGCTAGCGCCCGGCTCGGTGGAGGAGGGCACCCCCGTCGATCGCTTCGCGTCCCAGATGCAATGGATCCGCAGGCACTGCGATCCCATTGCGCCCGAGGCCCTGGTGGACCGTGCCCGCCATCCCAGCCGCCTCAAGCCCGCAGTGCTAATCACCTTCGATGACGGCTACCGCGATTACCACGACCTCGCCTATCCTATTCTGCGCGATCTCCAGATCCCGGCGATAGTGTTCCTGGCCACCTCGTTGGTCGACGAGGGCGGGACGCTGTGGACCGATCGCGTGCAGCGGGCAGCCCTCGCCACCCGACGGACGACGATGCAACTGTCCCCGGATGGACCGCTCGTCCCCCTTCCTGATGCGGCCGCGCGGGCGGCCTTTGGCCGACAGGCGCGCGCGCATCTGAAGGGGCTTCCAGATGATGGACGTCACACCGTCCTGGCGCGGCTGCTGGACGAGTTGGGCGAGCCCTCGCCCCCGAAGCGGGAGTTCCTCAACTGGGACGAGGTTCGCCGCACCTTGGACCTGACCCGATTCGGCGGCCACACCCACAATCACCCCATCCTGTCGCGGATTACCTCAGACCAAGCCTCCATGGAGATCCGCACCTGCCGCGAGCGTATCGCCGCCGAGACGGGGCAACACCCCTGGCTATTCGCCTATCCCAATGGCAGTCCGGCCGACTACACCTCCCAGACCCAAGCTCTCTTGCGCGAGCACGGCTTCACAGTCGCGTTCTCAACATCGCCCGGCGTGGCAAACGCGGATACGGACTGGCTGGCGGTTCCTCGCATCCCGAGCGGGGAGAACCTCACGACGGTGGTCTATTCCTTGTGGCAACGGCAGCATCATAGCGGATAATGCCATGAGATCCCTTTCGCTCATTCTGCTCGGCATGGTCCTAGCAATAGTCGCTGTCGCGAGTGAGCGCGGCGCCAGGTCTCCGGCGGCTACTCCGAAATCGTCGTCACCCAGCCGACCGCCCAAGGCGTTTGAGCGTCTTATGACTGGCCATGATCGCCATGTCCCGCCGCACGCGGCGCTTCCTGCTCTGCATCGCCCGTTCAAGGACCCAGTTTTCGGCACGTGTATCACCCGAATTGGTGATGCCTCCCAATGGCCCGGATTGAAACGCATTCGCCACTACTACTCCAAGGCGAATCCGTTCAACTCCGACAACAGCCGCGCCATATTGTGGGGCAGCGACGGCACCTATCTGCTGTACGACACCAAGTCCTGGAAGCCAATTCGCGATCTCCATATCGGCACTAGCGATGCCGAGGTGTCGTGGCATCCCACCGACCCCAACGTCTTTTACCACCTCGACATGGACGGAACCGGAGAGGTACGAACAATATTCAGATGCGACATCGCTGGCGAGGGCAAGAAGCACCTGCGCTCCTTCTCGGAATACACTGCCGCCAGGGGAAAGCTGGAAGGCAACCTGGACGCGAAAGGGCGCTACTACGCCATGGTCGGGAAGAAGTCGGAGAACGAGGGCGATCAACGAATATTTGGTGGACCTGCGCGATCCGGAGGAGGCTTCGGACGGGTGCCGTAGGCCCCTGCCGTGAATCGGTGGGGCGTCCGCGACCGTGCTAACCCAGGGCTGAGTCAAGCGAAGAGCGGCCGGTCATGCCTGGCCGCCCACAGGATTTGGAGGTCAATTTTGCCATACCACACCCGTAGCCGCGTTGCTGGAAGACCCCTGGATCCCGGTCCGCGGGTCCGTGCCGGAGTTGAGAGATGAAGCGCCGCCATGCAGTCTTCGGCGTCGCCATCCTTCTCATAGGCGTGTCCCTAACTTTCATTCCTTCAAAGGTTCTCAATTTCGGTCGAAGGATCGCACGCAGGGTCGAGCGATCTGCGCTGGGGTTGGACACGCCCCAGCCCCGCGAACGCAAGAATACGCCTGAGGGACTATCGGTGTGGATTGTGGACGAAGCCGTCAAGGTCCGTCCGGGGGATCCCCTTGACGAACCCGTTTCGACCTGGCCGACATCGGTAGACCTGCAAGCCGCCAGAGGCGAAACCGTCTCATTCCAACTCGTGCTGGCGTCTCCATCGCCGCTGGCTCTTGATGTGGTTCCGGGGGACCTGAATGGGTCGGCAGGCAAATTGGAATCCTCTGCCATAGAGGTCTTCTTTGAAGCCTTCCTCGACACGCCGGCCACGGACCCCACCGTGGTGGGCCTTGCGCCGGGACAATACCCCGATCCGCTAATTCCTCTACGCGACCCGACCAGCGGTCGCGCGGTCGCCAGTCCCGTCCAATTGTCAGCGCGTCGGAACCAGCCTCTTTGGGTCGACCTATTGGTGCCCGAGACCACGCGCCCGGGAGCCTATCAAGGCGTCCTTCGGATCGTGCCACGCGACGGCGCCGAGCGGCTAGTCAACTTGCAGCTGGAAGTGATGCCGTTCGCAATACCTGCGCGTCGGCACCTGTTCGCGTGGGTTCCTCTGTACGCAACACGCCTGCTTCGACGGGAGGGGCTCGGTGACGAGCCCGCGATCGCCGGGTACGCGAAACTCCTGCACTCCTATCATAGGATGGCGCACGCCCACCGGTTCTGGACCCAGGTGATTGATGACCAGCCGCAGGTGAGCTGGGATGAGTCGAGCGGAACTCCCCAGAAAATCGACTGGACTCGGTATGATGCTGTCAATGGACCCGTTCTGGACGGCAGCCTCTTCCAAGACAGAGAGCCACCACCCCAATGGAAGGTCGGCGGATTTGTATGGTGGGGAGCACGCCCCGGAGATCCTCCAAACTTCGGCGGCAACTATCAGCGTGATGCCGCCCTAACCCCAGCTCATCGGACAGCCATCCGGAAGTACATGCAGGCCTTTCGGACGCACTTCAACGAGAAAGGATGGAGTCACCCATCTTTGTTTGCCTACATGGTCGACGAACCCGATCTTACGACTTATCCGAATTTGCTGAGTCTCGTGGCTGACTACGGGCGAGCTCTGCACGATTCGGGCGCCTCAGTCGACCACTTGGTCACCGTGGCGCCCAGGCCCGAATGGTTTGGTAGCGTCGACATCTGGGCCACCTGGGGTGGCGGTTACGTTCCCTCGCAAATGGCTCAGCGCCAACGAGCTGGGAATCGGACCTGGTTCTATCAACACCACGAGCCGTTCGTAGGGGGAAACTGCATCAACAATGATGGGCTTGCCATGACGACGTGGCCGTGGATTGCTTGGCGCTATCGTGTCGATGGGATCTTCCTCTGGGTTGGAAACTTCTGGGGTGAAGATCCCTATCACCAGGCCATGAATTGGAACGACGAGCTACTGGGCAACGGGATCCTTTTCTACCCAGGCCATTTGCTTCCGACGATCGGTTTCCCGGCGGTCGATGGTCCCATCTCTTCATTTCGCATGAAAGCGCTCAGGCGAGGGATGTTCGACTACGAGTACTTCACACTCCTCCGCGAAGCTGGCGGTGATCCTGATAGTGTGGTTCGGGGAGTCGTCCGATCTGCACTCAATGAACCGGGCGTTGACCCTCCTTGGCGACACCCGCGTTGGGAGCTGCCGGGGGACTGGAGTCACGATGCGGCTGCTTGGCGGATCGCACGTCGCGAAATTGCACGCCAGCTCCTGGCCCGGCTGGGCAAGGCGCCTTGATGCCCGCCTCTTCGCCACCAGTCATCTCGACCGACATCGTTGTGCGCACCGCGCCACCAATGAACCCAATTCAACACGGCCAGCACACAAGTTTCTTTCGCATCCGACGAGAAATCATAAAATGATCGACGTGAAGCGATGGCATAGATGGATCTTGGGTAGTTTTGCGCTGGTGGCTGGCGTGATCCTGTTGGACTGCAGTGGATCGGGCTCCGCGGACCATGGCAGCGGGAGCGGTTCAACCGCGGGATCCGGAACCGGAGGAGCCGTCGTGGGCTCGGGTGGATCCGTTGATCCGGGCTTTGGAACGGGTGGCTCGGGCTCTGGGACAGGCGGCTCGAAGACCACAGGAATAGGGGGCGGGATGGGTGGGATCCCTACGGGCCCTGTTACGGATCTGTGTGCGGGACTCGTGCAGGACAAGCTGCCCCACACGCAGACGGCGTTGACCAAGCCCGCGCCTGGCCAAACCGTGGTCGACGCCGAGTTTGGTACGGTATTTCGGCGCGTCACGGCGGTCGCCGCGAGTGGGGGCGGTGACGCCGTCATCGCACCGATGTACTCCACCGTGTCGGCCTGGAACGCCGATGAGTCGTTGCTCATCCTGTACAGTATCGGGAGTGGTCATCAACTCTACGATGGCAAGAGCTACGCCTTGATACGCTCTTTGGACATCTCGCCCGCCGACATCGAGCAGGTGTATTGGGATACCTCGGATCCAGATGTTCTATACTACGTCGACAACCAGGACTTCATTCGCTACCACGTCCGAGCCGGGAAACGTGATACGCTGACCAACTTCGGCAGCGCGTGCGGAAATGCCTCAGTGAGCAATGGATCCGATCCCATGTTTACGTCCTGGGATTCCCATCGAATTGGGCTCACCTGTGGCACCAAAATGTTCATCTACGACATCTCGACGAATTCCATACTAGCATCGAAGACTGTCGCCGGAACGCCTCCGGCTCAAGTGGCCCCCGGCGGTACCCTGGCATACCTTGAGGCGGGCACGGGCCAGGTGATGGATACCAGCCTGACCCTAACGCGTTCGCTGAACCTCCAGGAGCCCGATAGCCACGCGTCCCTGGGTCGCCTCGCCAACGGCCACGATACTTGGAATGGCAACGTCTACGACGACGCCAAAGATGACGTCGGAATCCTGGTGACGTGGGATCTTACCAATGGTAGCGGCGGCGTTGTCATCGGCCCTCAAACAGGGTACCCCTATCCGCCTAGCGGACACGTATCGGCCCTCGCCTACCGGATGCCTGGTTGGGTCCTCGTTTCCACAATTAGCGACAATACATCGGGACCACAGGGCCTGCTCGATCAAGAGTTGCTCTATGCCGACACCAACACCGGCAAGGTTTGCCGTCTGGGAAGGCATCGCAGTTGGGGCAAGAACAACACCAAGTTGGGGGAGTCGTACTGGGCTGAACCACATGCCGTTCCCAGTCCCAGCGGAACGCGAGCTGCATTCGCCAGCGACTGGGGCAACGGGGCAACCGTGGATACGTACGTACTCGAGCTACCGAGCTACTCTTATTGAGATGTGACGCTATCCGAGTGGGTATATTGGGGCGGCCTGGCGCTTGAGCGCAAAGAGCTCCATATTCATTCCGTTTTCGACGGTAAAGGGCGAAGCCTCCGAAGGACCTCCATGAGGCGGGTCCTTACTGCAGGCATCACGATTCTCCGAGCATGGTGGGCCAGCGCGCCCCTGGTCCAGCGGAAGGCGGTCACGTACACCGTTTCGCGTTCGCCCGTTGCCAGCTCGTCTTTGTAGCGGTGGTCTCCCCTCAGGAAGTCGAGCACGCTGCGTCCCTCGCCAATGGCGTGCTCGACGATGTGGTGAAGCAGCACCTGGCCCGGCTTCAGCTTCGAGAAATCCGGATCGAAGCCGCTCTGCATGAGGTAGACGCGGTTTCGAAACTGGTAAAAGTAGTACATGGCGACGATTTGACCAGCCACCTCAAGGCAATACAAACGCAAACGGTCGTGACGGAGACAGGCGTGCATGACCGCTCGATGAAATTCGACGTACTCCGGCGTCGCGAAGCCGTGAACCTCGCCTACCGCATTCCACCGTTTGTTGTGCAGAAACACCAGGCGGTCGATGACCGCATCAAGGGTGTTCGGATCGCTCCAGACCAGGAACCGGGTGGGATGCGCGGCGTAGAGTTTCTTGCGCAGGCTTCGAATGCGCCAGCGGCGGTCACGACTCAACTTTTCGAGCCACCCTTCCCAGGTCGACGGAAGGTCGAGATAGGCGATGCGCTCGGATCGGCCGGTCAGGAGCGGCAGACCCTGGCGCCCAATCTCCGCCCGAATGGCCGCCATGAAAGGGCAATCGGGAAGCATGTCACTGAGCTGCAGTACGTCCCAGCCCGGGAGCTGTATGACTGCTCTGGCAAGCGCCTGCGCGACTCGTTCCTCGCACGAAGCGGCGAGCACCGGCCCCAGATCGTCGGGCGATGTGTCCGCCCCGATGCCGATGGGGCGCAAAATGCGCACCGAAAACCGCATCGTGGGCACCGTCTGGATATAGAGCGGCAAGATGCCCACCAATCGCTCGCCTTCGGTCGCCAAGAGCAGGCGCAACAGCCGGCCTGGTCCATAGGTCTTCCACCAGAGGGACTGCCAATCGAAGGTCTGAAACACGCTGGTTGATCGTGCGTCTTTCTGCAGAGCCTCCCATTCGTTGGCCAGGGAAGCAAACTCGGCATCCGATTGAATCACACGAACCGCGTTCATCGACGTCGATTCAATCATGCACGCAGTCCGTGACCTATCGCGCTAAAGCAAGCCCCAAGATGAATTATTACGCGCATGGCACCATCATCATCGTCGACGCGCTCGGTAGAGACACCGCAATGGCCGCCCGTGGCTGCTGATATTGCATGAATGCGGCAAGATAGCATACTCTATCGCCTGCGGCTGTCGCGTGGTGGATGGGGTCATTGTCGAACGCGAGGCACATCCACCCGGAACAGAAAGGACCTGGAATTTCGGAACTCTCCGGTGTAGGACTCAGGGGTAAGTTTGTCTGGCGGGTAGTTGTTGCGGAAGTCAATCGTACAGTTGGCCAAGTTTGGGTGGTGATGAGGAAGAAAACCTTACATTTTGGTACGCTTCTGATCGCGCTCTGGTGCAGCGTGTGGATTGCGTTCGCGCCCGTCGCGACCCAGCTGCACCAGGCCGTCGCATCCCACGCACACGTATTCTGTCTTGAACACAACCGGATCGAGGACCGCGACCGCATGCCAACCCATGCCAGGTCCTCCACTCTGACGCGGAGTGCGAAGGACCAGGGCACGTCGGCCGATGTTGTTCTTCATGACGAAGATTCGCGTTCAGCGTGCCTTCTATCAAACCTCTTGGTCCAGTTTTCGTCGGCTGAGCTTTCGTTCTCCACCACAGCGATTCCGCTCGAAGAACGGGCTAACCAGGTCGCCAGCGAGGGGATGGTGCGAGTCGCCAAAGTCATCCTCATCGCCCCCAAGACATCCCCTCCCGTACGTCACGCGTAATCATTCTGCCGTGTCCTCGCGACACGCGCGCACGTCGCCCAAGCGTGGCAAGCACGCTCATTCAGCCCTTCGCAGCGGCTGGATTGAAAACGCCAACGACGAAAGAGGCAGGAAATCCCCAAATCACCTGATGGGGGCTGAAGATCTCCTGCACCGTCACACCCGGTTTCTTGCGCGCTGCAAGCGTACAGACGGAGGGTTCTCATGTCATCGCCACTGGTTAGCGTCGTTATTCCGACATTCAATCGCGCTTATTGTCTGCGGCGCGCAATAGACAGCACTTTGAATCAGACTCATCACAACGTCGAAGTCATCGTTGTTGATGACGGGTCGACGGACAAGACCCGGGAATTGGTTCGATCAACCTATTCGACGGAAGGTAGGGTTAGATACGTGCATCAGGAAAATGCTGGTGTGTCTGCTGCCCGCAATCATGGGTTTGCACTGGCCACGGGCGAATTCATTTCGCTTCTCGACTCCGACGACGAGTGGCTTCCGTGGAAGTTGGCTGCCCAGCTCGCCTGCCTGGGATTCGTTCCCGACGCCGGAATGATTTGGACCGACATGGATGCCGTTGGTCCTGACGGTACAATGTTCAAGCAGAAATACCTGAAGTCCATGTATGGCGCGTATCAGAGGCTCGGCAGTCGAGCAATCTTCGACAGGCAGTGGGATCTCGGCGACATCATGCCCGATGGGCCAGTAGAGCTTCGCGGGGTTCGGTTGTTTACCGGCGACATCTTTTCAGAAATGGTGCTCGGGAACCTCGTGCACACTTCGACTGTGCTCCTCAGGCGAGATCGTTTGGAGCGCGTGAAGGGGTTCAGGCCCGACCTGAAGTTTACGGGGGAAGACTACGATTTCCATTTGAGGACATGCCGGGAAGGACCAGTGGCTTTTCTCGATGCGTCGAGCATTCGCTACCAAATTGGGATGGGCGATGCTTTGACCCGACCTGAATACATGGTTCACCTGGCGCTGAACAATCTGCGTACGATTCTTCCCGTATTGGCAGCCGACAGGGCTCGCATACGGCTTCCGGATAAAGTGATCAACGCTAGGCTTGCCTCTTCCTATTTCCGGATTGGCCAAGCCTACCTGGACCTGGGCGAGCTCGACAAGGCGCGACCGTTCGTGCTCAAGGGACTTCTGCGCGAGCCATTCCATTTGCGTCCGTGGGAAATCCTACTCTTATCCTGCGTCCCCGATCGACTGGGAGTCGATCTCAAGAAGCTGGTTCACTTCCTCAAGGGAAGGTTGCACGCCTGACCATCGTGCGCCCTCCAGAGGATTTGTCATCTGCGACAGCGGCCACTCGCACGCCCACCCCATCCACCTCTGAAGCATCCGAGTGAGAGATTCGGGCTTGCACGATCCAGCCGGGGCCGAGGGGGTCAGCAGCCGATCAGGTAGCGACTGCGCTTTCCTAGTAGCTTCTGGATCGCCAGGACGGTGACAACGCAAATGGCTACAACGCCAGCGACCCCGAGAAGAAACACAAGTGGAGCCCAAGCCGAGCCGGAGATCTGTTGCCAGGCCGGCTTGGCGACCATCCGCTGTAGTAAGAAGCCGTGTAGGAAGAAGATGCCAAAGCTGGTGTCAGCCAGGATCGCGAGCCCGCTACGGATGGGAGCATCATGACGGCGCAGGAAATCGAGACAGAAGATAGTTAGCCCCACTTTGCCAACCAGGTCCAGATCCAGCACACCATTCTCCGTGGAGAACGGATGACGCGAGAAGATCGGCCCGTGATGACCGTTCAACGTCACGGCCGCCACGAGCACGGTGAGCACGCAGGTCAGGAAAAGCCATCGCCGTGGCGCCACCCAGGCCAGCACCTGCTGTCGATATTGGCTGACGGCCATACCGATCAAGAACACGGGTAGGAAATAGAGAGCCGATTGCCAGACCACCCGATGGCCATATGACCGGTGCAGGAACGTGGCCAGTACGAGCAGCGGAGCGATGGACCAATACAGCCATGGCTGCCGCACAAAACGAATGAAGATCGGGGACGCCAGGTAATACATAGCGATGACTGGGATGTACCAAAGAGGAACCGTCAGATGCGCCCCAGTCAGGTACGCCGCCAGGGCAATGGCCCAGGGCTGTCGCCCGTCCTGGTGAAGGTAGATCCCCGTGTGCGTTGCGTACTGGTGAAGGATAGCTGGCATGGAGATGACCAGGTAGGGCAAGATCACCGTGGCAAATCGGCGCCACAGGTACGCGCTGGCGCGGTAGCGGTCGGACAGGTGCTGAAACAGGAACCCTGAGACGAAGATGAAGGGGACAGTGGCGTTCGAAACGAACAGATACACAAGGAGTTGCCAGGAGAGCTCGCGAGGCGTTCGACGGGCGATGCAGTCCAGGACATGCACCGACACCACCCAGGTGATGGCGAGTCCTCGCAGGCTGTGCATGAACGGCAGATACTCGCGTCTGCCCTTGGGAGCTGCGGTCTGAGCTACCAGCCCATCGCTCGAGACCAGCACCGTCGCGGACATGGTGTTTGACCTCAGGGCACACCTCCTCCGCTCGCGTACTCGTGAGCCTTCACCGCCATCGTCGACCAAGCCACATACATGAAGAAGTATCCGTTCCTGATGAACGAGCCGATTGTTACGCCGACGCCCGGGGACTTGCAAGGACATAGTCCTACTCAACTTGGATCATGTCTCTGCGTGTCAGATCCCCATGGAGATTGGAGACCTCTGAACCGGCAAGCGGCTCAAGTAGAACATCGTCGTCCTTCCTGGAGCAATCCCCTGCTGCCATGAGCCGAGCGGCAGGCTGTGCGCGGGATCTCAGGCCGTCAGGACTGACAGAGCCCATGCTTCATGATATCGGGACGTGATGGCTCCCTAACAGAATCAGTGCGTGATTTGACCGGGTTGGCGGACGGGCAGCGGCGAGGCGACAACTGCTCGAAGACGACGGCTGCGTCGCCCGGCGCCGCTTTTGGGGCGGCGCTGATCGGGTGACTCCGCGAGCGCCGCAGCCCTCGCTGCACATGGAAAAGTGGGTCCTGCGATGTTCCCCGAAACGAGTATCGTCTCGGGTGCAAATGAACTCCGAGGACCCGAGGTGCAACTTAAGACGATTCTAAACCGGTGTCACCGGTTCAAAGGCTTTGTCTACGGAACGACCTATTTCGGGGACGATGGCGGGACGATCCACGTAGCCATGATGGCGCGCAAGGGGTCGAAGGCGATTTGTTCAGGCTGCGAACAACCCGGGCCGACCTACGACACGTCCAAGACACCACGCGGATTCGCCTTCGTCCCGCTGTGGGGATTTGCCGTGTTGCTGTGGTACTGCATGCGGCGGGTGGATTGTGAGACCTGCGGTGTCACCGTTGAGAAGGTCCCGTGGGCCGAGGGCAAGCACTCATCCTGCAACGCCTACCGGCTGTTTCTCGCGCGATGGGCGCGCCGTCTATCGTGGAGCGAGGTCGCCGCCATTTTCGGCACCAACTGGGGTGTCGTCTATCGCGCCATCCGCTGGGTGGTCGACTACGGCCTGGCCCATCGCTGCCTTGACGGCGTCCAAGCCATTGGCGTCGACGAGATCGCGGTCTGGACCGGACACAAGTACCTCACCGTCGTCTACCAGATCGACGAAGGCGCGCGCCGACTACTCTGGGTGGGCAAAGAACGCACCGAACAGAGTTTTCGCGGCTTCTTCGCCATGTTCGGAAAGGTCCGTTCAAAGGCTTTGCGTTTCGTGGCCAGCGACATGTGGAAGCCGTACCTCGATGTGATCGCCGAGTTGGCCAGCCAGGCCATCAACGTCCTCGACCGATTCCACATCGTGGCCAAGGTCAACAAGGCCGTCGACGAGGTGCGCGCCGGGGAAGCCCGCGAGCTTGTCCGCCAGGGCTACGAGCCGGTGCTCAAGCATGCCCGCTGGTGCCTTCTCAAGAACCCTGAGAACCTCACCGGCAAGCAGTGCCTCAAGCTCACCGACGTCTTGCGCTACGACCTGCGCTCAATCCGCGCCTACCTGCTCAAGCAGAGCCTGCGCTTGTTCTGGTGCTACACGTCCCCCACTGGGCGGGCTGGTTTCTTGACCGCTGGTGCACCCGTGCCATGCGCTCGCGCCTTGAACCCATGAAGAAGGTGGCGCGCACTCTGCGCAGCCATCGTGAGCTGATTCTCAACTGGTTTCGGGCCAAAAAGGAGATTTCCGCCGCCGCCGTCGAGGGCATGAACGCCAACGCCAAACTCGCGCTCAGAAAAGCCCGAGGCTTTCGCACCTACAAAGTGCTGGAAACTGCCCTGTATCACGAGATGGGCCATCTACCCGAGCCCGCCTGTGTTACCCACAGATTCTGTTAAGGGGCCCACAAAGTTAACGGTGTAGCTCTCATGCTGGCGTGAAAATCCGTGGGTTTCAAAGGCGGGCCGAGCGAATTGAAACGACGTCATTGAGGACGGTAATCGCGACTCGGTAGGTGGCGGCGAGCAGAGCCCAGGCTTGGTCGAATCGTTCGCTTTGCGCCCAGCCCCGTAGATTCAAGATGGCTTGGCCACCTTGCTTGCCCCAGCGCATTCCACTTTGTTTCATTCTCTGCGTTACCAAGGTCTTGCATGCGGCTTCCATGACCCCGGTCCCGATGGGCAGACCTTGTGCCTTCATTTCCGCGTAACGCATGCGCTTCTGGTATTTTCGGAAATACGCCAATTCGGTTGGAATGTGTTTGCTGTGCGGGTGCTTTTCCCGAAGGTAGATCAGTGACCGAATCACCTTCTTGACCCCGCCTTCCTCTTCCAGCAGCACGTGCCGTAGGTCGTTGAATCGCCGTTGCGTTTCGACCGTGCCATCGCCGTAGGCAGAGGCCAAGGCCGTGTTCAGGTGTTCCGCTGCGTGGAAGAAATCCACCACCTCCGACCCCTTGGGCAATTCCTTGTGCAAGTACGTCCAATTGTCGTTTGCCCCGTCGGCGGCCTTCATCAGTTGCAGGTCGGGACGCAGCGACAACGCCATGTCCAATTCCGCCTTCAAGGCTTCCTTGAGCGACGCCTTGTGTGGCTCGGGCATTTTTGCCATGCGCACCGCCGCCAGAAGTCTTCCATTTCGGTCGCAAAAACCAAGCGTCGCGCATCCAACCTCGCGATAGCCAGCGGGGCCCTTCGCGATATGCCCGCGTGCGGCGGTCTCCGCACGCTTATCCGCCGCGCCTCCATCCTTCATGGGCGCCAGCACTCCGTCGAGACTCGCCATCACCGTGACCGCCTCCTCGGGGATGGTCATCCCTTCGCGCAAAACCTTCTCGAACTCCTTCCGGTCGTCATTCCACCGCTCGGCCAATCGCTTCGGCAGCCGGTCCAAGCTGCTTTTCGAGGGCGTCATGTTGCCCACCCTCTTGAAAAGCTCCTCGCCGGTCTGCGGAGTCATTTGCGATACCACCCAGGTCGCCTGCTGGGCCGCCATCGGCGTCCAGAAGCCATCGACCACCCCCACCTTCAAGTCCAGCGGCACGATGCAGGGTTCGTGGTCGTTGCTTCGGTCCTTGAAGAGCGCTCGCTCGACGGTTACTGGCCCGGCGGCGGTCATGTACGTTTGAGCCGCGCGCAAGACTCGCCGGTATCCGGTCCCCTCGACCACGATGGCATCCGCGTCCACGTCGGCACGCTCCAACTCTTCGGCCAACAAATCGCGCTCGACCTCCTGTAGCTGCTGGTGGAGACGCTTCTCGAATGTCTCGAAGGTCTCCTTGGGCCCCTTCTTTCGCATCCCCGCATCTTCCAAGATTGCTCGCAGTTTGGCGACCGACATTGGGGCCTTCTGTCCTTGGGTGTGTGCTTCGTTCCTGGCAACAACATTCAGGTGCATGGTATGTCTAAAACCTCTTTCGTTTCGCGGACATTCCCTCCCTTTGTGTTTCTTCGAGTTTTCACGTCAGGGTAAGATCAACACCCAAAGTTAAGGTGGTTGTTGTTGTGAAGATACGCGAGCCAATAATTGCCAGGCGCGAGCGACACCGGGACGATGACGTTCACCGTGTTCCAGCCGACGCTCGGCTTGAAGGAGTTGGTCGCCGCTTTCTTCGAGCCAGGATGTTCACCCGGGCCGGAAGCGTCGTAGATCCCAAGACGCAAGCTCCCAGCTGCTCGCGAGACGTAGAATGAGATCGATTGGATCTCAGCCGCCTGGGAAAGCGTCGCGCTCTGCGCCAGGAGATAATTGGCGTTGCCCGAGTCAGGTATCGAGAGGACGTTCGTTTCTCCAATCGTCGATGCGGTTAGCGCACTCTTTTGCGACGAGAACAGAACGGAGCTCTCGGTGGGGGAAGAACTGCAACCCACCAGGGTCGCGCTCAAAAGCGCGAACAAGATGGGTAACCTGTCTCGTTCAGTTTGAATGACGGAGAACCGCCACATGACGCTGTCCACGTTGGCCAGGCAAGAACCGGAATCCAGATCCCCGTCCCATTGACACGTAACACAGACGCGCAATATCTTTGCTATACTAAGTGATTCAACAGGACGCGTTGCTTCATCTGGACGAAGGGCCCTTCTAGGCAAGCAGTTTGCGATTCAGCGAATTCATGCTAATTCGCAGGGCTATGAGTACGAAAGTCGGGTTCCCGACGTGGGCGACGTTGTTGCTTCGCTGTCCACGTGACGGGGCTGTCGTCACCACTGCAACGAGCAGTGTTGTGTGTGCGTGCGGATGGGAGGCGCAGATCGTCAACGGCGTGCTCGATCTCCTCGATCTACGGGGGCTCGACTCAACTGCTCGGAGCGAGCTCGCGCATCGCGAACTTGAATGGGGCGCAGAGAAGATCCACTTGACGGGGATGCAGCAGGCAGAAGTTCGATCCCACCTGCACGCGATGGCACTGAAGCCGAATCAGACGGTGCTAGAGCTGGGGTGCGGTGCCGGACGAATGACGAGCCACTTGCAGCACGCCGCCACGCGACTCTTGGCGGTCGACTTCTCGATGGTGGGGCTGGAGAGGGTTGCTCGGGGAGTGGCGCCCTCCGCGGCTCTTGTACGTGCCGACGTGACGAAACTCGCGCTTGCGCCACAGTGCGCGGACCGCATCCTATGCACCCTGATATCGAATCTTCCGAACGCGAGCGCTCGCCTTACAGTGTATGCGGCCGCGGCCCACGCGCTACGTAGCAACGGCCGGTTCGCCTTCAGCGCGCACTTCTACAGCCGCAGGGCTCGATTGGACGGAATCGCAAAGGTTGGAGATTATGCGGGCTCCAATCTTTTCCGCGAGTTTCAAACCAGCGATGAGGTCCGTGAAGAACTCTCGCGGTACTTCGCTGATGTTCGGATTCAGCCGATACAGATCATACCTCCGTTTGTTCGGCGGCTCCGGCTACCGCAAGCTCCCATCTCCCGTATTTGCGAGCGGCTACCCTTTCTGCGCGATTTCGGCGAACTCCTGCTCGTGACCGCAATGCAGCCACGGTCAGCAGCTTGACGGGGCTGCACCACGCCAGCTCTCCATGATCGGAGAGCTCTGATCCCGCAAGCGGCTTGAGCAGGACATGGTCGTCCCCGCTGGCGACGTTGCCCTGCTGCGATGAGCCGGGCTGCACGTTGCGGGCTGGACCTCAGGGCCGCCGATGAGCCTAAGGAACCGCTCGAAGATAGATTTTCTAAGTTGAGACACTTGGCGCCAGGACGTAGTTCCAGTCGCCGTGGAATTCGGCGAGCTTGATGTTGAGGGCGTCAAAATCGGCGTCAGTGACTACGTTGCCTGTAGGGTACGAGCGCTTGTCGAGCTTCGCCTTGATGGTCAGTCCGGTGTGTGTAGTCGTGTTCGCGATAAGGTTCACCACCACGTCGTGCGTGAGCAGCGGACGTCCTCGCCAATTCTTCGAGATATGACAGAACATCCGGTGCTCGATCTTGTTCCACTTGCTCGTGCCGGGCGGAAAGTGCGAGACGGTGATGCGGAGCCCAATTTCGTCAGCGAGTTTCTGCAAGGCCATTTTCCAGCCCCGAGAACGAGCGGCATTGCTGCCGCCGCTGTCGGCCGTGATCATCAATTCGCTTGCGTACGGGTAGCGCTGCGCCCCCATGTGTTTCCACCAGGCCCGGATCGCCGCGACCGCGAAGTCGGGGGTGTCGTGGTCGATACCGACGTTGACCCAGCCCTCATTGCTGTTTACATCGTAGACACCGTAGGGGATGGCTTTGCCCACGCGCGGGTCCGGAAAGTCGTGCATCTGCACTATCTCGGGCTGGCCTTCCGGCCACCACTCCCGGCCGGCCATCTTGTAGTCGCCGACCAACTCCTTCTTCTTGGTGTCGACGGAGATCACGGGCTGTCCACGTTTCTCGAAAAGCTTGGCTTGGCTGTTGATGTGCTCGAACTGTGCATTGCGGTCGGGATGCTGCGACTTGCCCTCCCTCGTCTTGCGGTTGGCCTGGAGACTGTACCCCTGCTCCTTGAGCAATTCGGCCACAGTCTGCGGACTGATCTTGTGTCCCCGCTTCGCCAATTCCTCGGCGAGCTTCCTCGTGCTCTTGCACGTCCATCGAAGCGGCGATTCCGGGTCACCCCTCGTGGCTGGCTCCACCAGTGCGTCGAGATCCGGAAGCAGCGTTGGGTCTTTGTCCTTGAGCTGCCTATCGCCACCGCCGGGGCGACGAATCCGATCGGGCGGCAGAACCGTGCCACTGTCGCGCTGCTCGGTCAACTCGCCAAGTCCCTTCACGACCGTGGGCCAGCTCAATCCCGTGGCCTCGACCACCCGGCTGATGCCGCCGAAGCCGATTGCGTCTGCTTCTGTGGCAGCCCAGAGCCTTCGTGTGCGCTCGTTCAGTACGCCACGCAACATTTCGTATTTCGTCCGGAGACGTGCGACGTCATCGCTTCTCGCCATCCTCCATCAAAGAGCAGAAATCGAAGGAAGAAGCGAAAAACTTGCTCACCCACCTTCAAGCGTTATCTTCGAGCGGTTCCTAAGCACGTAGCGTAGGGGGTTAGTCCGGGTTCCGCGGTCACGGTACGTGAGGGAAAAAGCAAGACCCCCTCGGAGAGCTTGAAAGCCGCCCCGAGAGGGTCTCTCCTCTCGTTTTCGACCAAGAAGACGAGAGGAGACCCGTGTGCCACGGATTGTGGCCCTGTTGCAAGAGGTTCGTTTCTACATCCGACTCCAGCAAATCGATGATCAGCTGGCTGCCGATGCCCGTGCGGCGGGGTGCCGCTGCGGGGGGCGCCTGCACAGCGCGCGCTACCCGCGCAAGCCGCGCGGAGGTCCCGGTGAGATCGGCGCGGCGTTCAGGTCGCGGCATAGCTTCTGTTGCGCGCGGGAGGGCTGCCGGCGGAGGGTGACGCCGCCGTCGGTGCGGTTCTTCGGACGCCGGGTCTTTCTTGCGCCGGTGTTCGTGGTGACCAGCGGGCTGCGAGGCGCGCTCTCGGTGTTGCAATGGAGGCGGTTGCGCGAGCAGGTCGGGGTGAGCCTGCGGACGCTGAAACGGTGGGAGGCGTGGTGGCGGGGGGACTTCGCCGGGAGCCGGTTCTGGAAGGCGGCGCAGGGACTGCTGGCGCCGCCTGCGCCGGTGGCGTCGACGCTGCCTGGCTCGCTTTGGGCCCGCTTTGCTGGCGACGAGGAGAAGCAACTGGTCGCGGCCCTGCGCTTTCTCGCGCCGGTCACGACCAAGACGGCGACGGCAAACTGGCTTTTCGAGGGGTGAAGCCGGCCCGCAGAAGATGTCCAAACCATCGCGACCTGGCGCGGTATCCATGCCCATCACCCCGGTAAATCCGGGAAAGAGGAGTTGGAGACGATGGCCAATGGCAAGGACGAAGGAAGCCGACACGCGCGCTGGGCATACCTGCGCTTTTCCATCATCGGGCCGCTCTTGGCGGCGCCGCCTTCGCGGGGCGAGCTTTGCGAAGAGCTGAAACGATTGGCGAGCAAGCCGTGGCGGCACCCGATCACGGACGCGCCCGTGCAATTCGGTTTCTCGACACTGGAGCGCTGGCTGTACGCGGCCCGTGGCTGTTCCGAGGCGGTGTGAGTGCTGCTGAGCGGCGGGAGATCGCGCGGTATCGGTGATGGCATGGCTTGGACAATCGCCATCATTCCCGGCGTGGAGATGGCCATGGCCACGGGCAGGGAATCAGGGTAGTGGCGGCAGGGAAAGGAGGAGCATCGGCATGTCGCTGGCCGCAGCTATGTAGGTGACCAGGAGGGCGTAGCCACCGCCCTGCCTGGTCGTGCTCCGCACCCGACGTGAAAGGAAACGAGAGGAACGGAGCGCTTCAGACAATCGTGCACGGCAAGGTCGGGGTCAAGCTGTGGTTGGTGGCAATGCCGGGTGTGGACATGCTGAGACCGAGTACCTGCCCTGTATGTGGACGAGCTGGCTGTCCGCCGGGAGCGAGGCTTGGGATCATCGGGCATGGGCTGCGCGAGAGACAGTTCTTGGGACCGCCAGGACCGGGGCAAGTGCCCAAGATGGTCTTGCTGCTCGTCCGTCGCTTTCTTTGCCGGTGTGGCGCCGTGCTCACCGTGGTTCCTTGCGAGACGATTCCTGGGCGGCTTTACTCATCGTCTGCGGTCGGGTGGGCGTTGGCCTTGTTCGGGGTGCAGAAATTGTCCATTGCGGAAGTGCGGCGACAGACGAGCCCGCGGACGATCATCGGCCAGACCGCCATCACCGGCTGGGCCACGTTGCGACGGTGGATTCGGGCCATTCGTGCGCGCACGCTGCTGTCCGGACTACGTGCTGCGCCTTCGGATTTCACCGCACGGCAGGCGGCTGAGCGGGCGGCGCTGGGACTGGCTTCACTCGGGCCGCCGCCTTCGGGCGAGGCGTCTGTGGCAACGCGGGCTTTCCAAGGAGCAGCGCTCGCTATGCGATGACCATCAGACTTTTCCCGTCGCTGGGACTTCGCCCACCCGCGAAGATCCCTGCCAGGCACGGCCGGAATGAAGCATGGCTTTACGTGCATCGCACACCGCGGTTGCAGAAGGGACACCATGACAACACCATGACCGACCTACAAAGCCTGAAGCCCAAGGACCATGCCGAGGAGGTAGCCATCTTCCGCAGCGAAATCGTCGGCGCACTCACCCGACGAGATCTCGACCACGGAGAGTTGGCGGCGACGCTGAAAGATCTGGCCGCCGAGCGCTACCGGCCGCCGGGAGCGGACAGCACGCGCAGATTCTCGGTTCCGACGCTGGAGCGCTGGTATTACGCCTACAAGGCCGGAAGCCTAGATGCCCTGCGCCCCGAGCCCCGCAGCGACAGTGGACGCGCGCAGGAGCTGACAGCGGAGCAGCGCACGCTTCTGTGCGACATCCGGCGTGAGCATCCCTCGGCTTCGGTGCCTTTGATCCTTCGCACCCTGACCGTCGACGGGCGATTGAGCAAGGACGCGGTGTCGGCCTCGACGGTGCGGCGACTTTTCGCCGACGAGGGGCTGGACCGCATTCCCATGCGCGATGGCAAGGGGCCGAAGACCAGGCTGCGCTGGGAAGCAGAGCGGCCTGGGGCGCTCTGGCACGGCGATGTCTGTTATGGCCCGGCGATTTCGGTCGGCGGTAAAAACATGCCGGTGCGAATTCACGGACTGCTCGACGATGCCTCCCGCTTCATCATCGCGCTGGAAGCGCACCACACCGAGCGCGAGGTGGACATGCTGGGGATGTTTGTGCGTGCCCTGCGCAGACATGGGCCACCGGATGCCTTGTACCTCGACAATGGCAGTACCTATCGCGGCGACATCTTGTCCACGGCTTGCGCGCGCATGGGCGTCTCCCTGTTGCACGCGCGTCCCTACGACCCGCAGGCGCGTGGAAAGATGGAGCGCTTCTGGCGCACCCTGCGCCAGGGGTGTATCGACTTTCTCGGCCAGGTATCGTCGCTACACGACATCAACGTGCGGCTGTGGGCCTTCCTCGACGAGCACTACCACAAGGCGCCGCACGCTTCGCTGCTTGGCCGCTCGCCCGCGCGCGTGTACGAGGCAGCCGAGCGTCCCACCGATCGCTTCGACGAGCGCAAGCTGCGCGAGGCGCTCACCGTGCGCGTGCGCCGCCGCGTCCGCCGAGACACCACGCTGCCACTGGAGGGTACGGACTGGGAGCTCGATCAGGGCTTTCTCGCAGGGCGCCTGGTCATGGTGGCCCGTTGCCTCGTCGACATGAGCGAAGCTCCGTGGGTCGAGCACGAGGGAAAGGCGTTGCCTCTGCATCCCGTCGACCCTGGCAAGAACGCCCAGCGAAAACGTCCAAATCGTGGCGGGGGACATGCGACAAAAGCCTCGCGACCGGTGCCCTTCGATCCGCCTTCCGTGCTGCTCGACCGAGCTGTCGGACGAAACCCTTCGCCACAAGGAGGTGACCGATGACGCCCGCCTATCTCGGCCACTTCGCCCTCGAACGCGCCCCATTCTCCAAGGAAATAGCAGACGTCGATCTGTGGATGCCGCCTTCCAAGGAGGCCCTGGTACACGAGCTGTGCGAAGCCCTCCACGAGCGTGCTTCCATCGTCCTCACCGGCGATCCCGGCGCCGGTAAAACCTGCGTTCTGCGTGCCCTGCGCCACAGGCTGCCGCAAACTGGTTTCCGACTCACCTACTGCCACAACGCCACCCTCGGACGCCGCGATTTTTATCGCCAGCTTTGCCTCGCCTTGGGGCTCGCGCCTTCCGCCGCCGCAGCGGCTCTCTTTTTCGCCGTCTCCTCCCACGTCGAAGATCTTGGCCGCGAGCGTGTTCATCCGGTCTTCCTCCTCGACGAGGCGCACCTGCTCCATCAGGACATGCTGGACCACCTACACATTTTGCTGAACTACCAGTGGGACAGCAGGGCGCTCCTGTCCCTCGTCCTCGTCGGCCTGCCAGAGCTTTCCGACAGGCTTGTCCTCCGTCGCAATCGATCCTTGTACTCGCGCATTTACACGCGGCTCAACGTCACGCCCCTGACCCCGGACGACACCGCCGACTACATTCGCTCCAGACTCAAGCAATCAGGCTGCGACCGCGAGCTTGTCACGGCTGACGCCCTGGCCATGCTCCACGAAGCCGCCGCAGGATCTTTGCGCGACCTCGACCGGCTCGCCACCGCCGCCCTTCGCGACGCCGCCCGCAGAAAGCGAAAACTCGTCGAGCGCGATGCCATCACCCGTGTCGTCGATACCGAACCCAGGGAGGCAGCATGAGGCGCCCGCCGCCACCGCACGCTCAGATCCACCTGCCGCCCATCGACACATCTTGCGCCCTGATCCTCGTCGATGTGTTCGAGCGGGTCATCGCCGCCATCTGGCGTGCACACGGCGATGCCATGGCCGACCTCCAGGCTGCACGCGGAATCGAAACCCCCAGGCCCCCTGACGCCGTCTGGGAATCTGTCCCCGACGGCCCTCACGACGACTGCTTCTGAGCCGACCCGATGATGGGCATCACCGACGTGACAGCCACCCTGTCACTTCCGTGATGCCCATCTGCTATCTGAACCGCAAACCCATCAGCCTGTTTGCGTGGCAACACACAGGCCGTCGGCATCGTCGGCGGCGAGCCCAAGTGCTGCAAGTCCTTCCTCGCTCTCGACATGGCGGTGGCCGTCGCCGCCTCTGTGCCCTGCCTCGGCCGTTTCCCGCCCGCCGCGTCCGGCCGGGTCCTGCTCTTCGCCGCCGAGGATGCCCTGCACATCGTGCGCCGCCGTCTCGAAGGCATCGCCCTTGCCGCCGGCACCAGCCTCGATGCCCTCGACATCCAGGTCATCACCGCACCCGTCCTCCGCCTCGACCTAGCCGACGATCGCGATCGCCTCGCCCAGACCGTCGAGCACCTGCATCCCCGCCTGCTCATCCTTGACCCTTTCGTGCGCCTGCACCGCATCGACGAGAACGTCTCCGGCGAGGTCGCCCCGCTGCTCGCCTTTCTGCGCGAGCTGCAGCGTCGCCTCGCCGTCGCGGTGGTCCTGGTCCACCATGCGCGCAAAGGCGCCGCCAAGGCCAGGGCGGGCCAGGCCCTGCGCGGCTCGTCCGAATTTCACGCCTGGGGCGACTCCAACCTCTATCTCCGCCGCACCGGCGACGACCTCGTACTCACCGTCGAGCATCGCGCCGCACCGTCCTTCGGCGGCTTGCACGTCGCTCTCAAGAACGATGGCGACGCTCTCGCCCTGCGGGTGATCGAAGCTCGCGCCATCACCGAAGCTCCGCCCGCCACATCCCCCGTCGAGAAGATCGAGCGCGCACTCGCCGACACCGCCACCCCGCTGTCGCTTGCCGCCCTCCGCACCGCCTGCCGCATCCGCAACAAGAGCGCCTGCGATGCCCTCGCCACCCTCGTCGCTGAGGGCCGCGTCCGCAAGAGTGCCGCCGGCTACCTCCTCGCCTCAGGGTAGCTGATTCCCGATTCCGCTACCCGCTGACCCCTACAGCGTGTGGGAACGGGTATCGGGAATCCCCTCATTTTCCCTACTCGGTGTCCCCTCAAAAAGCGAGATCGAAACTGACACAATCCACGCTTCATGCTATCGATACATATTGTGAATCCGATCGTGAGCGTCGTCGTGCCTAGTTACAATCGTGGGAACGTCATTGCCCAGACCCTGGACAGTGCTTTGGCGCAGACCTATCCGCAAATCGAGCTCATTGTCGTCGACGATGGATCCACCGACGGCACGGAACGCGCTGTCGAGCCGTACCGCGATCGTATCATTTACGTTCGCCAGCAAAACCAGGGTCTGGCCGCCGCCCGTAACGCGGGCATGGCCAGAAGTACTGGGGAATTCGTGGCGTGGCTCGACTCTGACGATCTGTGGAATGCCGAAAAGGTGGCACTGCAGGTCGCCTTTATGCAACAACATCCCGTGTGCGCGCTGATAGCATCTGATTTCTCGGCCTTCGACGAGAGTGGCTACTTCGATCGCTCGCACATGTCGTCGTGCTATGGCGCTATCGGCCGGACGCCCGGGGGATTGGCGGGTTTCTTCCCCCGCCATCAGCTGTTCCGGACCACTGGCTTGCCGCACATGGGCGCTTTGCCCGAACTGGTTAGCATTCACTACGGGGCGATCTATCGCCAACTTGTCGGTGGCAACGTCCTGCACCCGCCCACCGTATTGTACCGGCGGGAAGCGGCCCAGCGTGCTGGGATGCTAGACAAGAAGTTTCGCCGGGACAGTGACTGGGAGTATCTGCTGCGCCTGAGCCGCGAGGGCGATGTGGCGTTTATCAACCATCCACTGATGCGGTATCGCTATTCGCCCGACCAGATGTCGTCGGACAAATATTCGGCGGACATAGCTGAGTCGCGTCTACTGGTACTTGAAAGCCTGAAGACACTCGATCTGTCGCTCGTAAGCGACGCGGAATTCCGGAAACGTCTCGGCTACTCCCACCTCGCCGCAGCCAGTGCGATGGCCGATGACCAGAGACTTCGGGGCGCGCGCCACTTGGTGCAGAGCCTCCGCTACGGCATCGCAGACCGAACCACCGTGAGGACCGCGGCCAAGCTGCTGCTGCCTCGGCGGCTCTCCAGTCTATTTCGCAAGCCCGTTGTTTTCTAACTCCCCTCTCAAAGTAGATGAACCTGTCGCTCCGGATCGATGAACATCGACCTTCCGTGCAGCGTGCACGTTGTTGTGCGTTTGGTTTGGATGTCACGACAGACGTCGCGGGCCTACCCAGAATTGCTCCTGCCCCCCGCGCAGGCTCGCTCCAGCCCGTAAGGCTGGAGGGCGACTCGACTCAGCTTGAGACGCGGCTGCGGACTACGGCCGGTAACTGGGAAGCTCGAGGACGTAGACGTCGACCGGGGCGTTCGCGTCGGGCTTCAGGCTTGAGCCCGGCTTGGCAGCCCCCCAGTCACTCGGGAAGGCGACTCGCGTCCCCGATGGGCTGAAGACCACGTTCGGCTGCGCCCAGTAGTTGTCCACCGAGCCGTCCGCCCACTTGCCGATGCTGCGGTGGTGCGCAACGCGGCAGAAGTCCCCTGTGTCGACGTCCGCAAGGACGATCTCCTGATCGAGGTAGGTCTTGGTCAGCTGGATATCGCCGGTAACACCGACGACCACCCATCCAGGGTTCTTGAGCGCCTTTCCGCTCACCAGCGTGCCGCTCGGCGGATACGAATAGGAATCCCCCGTGCCCGTCTTCGTCGGTCCGATGATGGTCGTGACCTTGCCAGTCACTAGGTTGCCAGCGAGCAGCGTGCCACTTCCGGACGGCCCGTCGAACTGCACGCCCGCTACGATGTCCTCGCCTTTGGCATTGAGTAGGAGATCGCTGTGTGAAGTGCCGTCCCACGGAAGCGTGCGGATTAGCCCGTGGGTCATGGGATCGAGGACCTGCGTCACCTTCTCGTCGGCATAGAAGTAGACGTATTGTCCCGACGGGCTCGCCTGCGGGACAGTACCCTCGTTGGGGAGGGTCTTACCGATCTGGTTCGTCGATACGCGATAGCTGAACCCAACGAAATTGGAAGCACCGTTGGGTCCGCTGCTATTCAGCCGGCACCCCAGGCCGAACAGGTCGTTGTCGTAACTAATGAAGAACGGATCTTCGCCGCCGCTGATCGTCGCGGACGTATCGTGTCCTGCGCAGGCCGATGCCAACTGACCGCCCGAAGCAAGGTCGGGATCAAAGTTGTGCAGCACCTCGGATGTGCTAGTCGACACGTGGTACTTGTTGAGGACGTGCGGCGCCTGATCGGCGACGAAATACAGAACGTCCGGATCGTGGGTGTCCCAATAGTAGTGCTCCAAGTCGGGCGGATTGATCTCGAGTTGGTGCTTGAACTGATAGGTCTTGCCATCGAGCAGTACGTGACCAAAGCCCTGCACGTAGAGAACCATCAAAGACTCGTCGGCGTTCCAGACTGGGATCGTCGGGTAAGCCGGAACCGTGGTCGTGTTGCCCGGCCATTCAGACTGGTCGGTGATGCGACGAATGACCGAGAGCGGGAAGTCGGGATCCTGAACCCCCTGGAGAAGGACCGGCTTCGGGAGCGCAGAGTAGGGGACAAGCTCGGTCGAGCGGACGGCGTAACCTGCGCACAGATCCGTTGGGTTCCCCAGCGATCCTCCTGCACCACCGCTCCCGCCGTTGGCAGAATCTACTGGGCCTCCCTGTCCACCAAGCGATCCACCGGAAGCCGCGTCGACCGCGCCATCCCGGCCTGCGTCACTCAGGCTGCTGCCACCCGATCCGCCCGTGGCACCACCGGAACCCGCCGCATCGCCCGTTCTGGCATTTCCTCCCCTGCCACCAACGTCGATTCCGCCGTCGCGTGTCCCAACCCTTCCACCCGCGCCACCGGTGCCAACCACCCCGCCCGTACCAACCACCCCAAGACCGCCATCGCCCGTCCCACCAGCACCGCCCTCGCCAGTGCTGGCGCGAACATCGCCTGCCCCCCCGCTGCCGGTATTGCCAATACCTCCACTTCCGCCGGTGCCAGGGCCTCCGACCCCACTGCTGTCTCTCCCTGCAGCACCACTGTCAGGCGAAAGCGCGGTCTTGGCACTACCGCTCGAACAACCGAAGCTCGAAGGCAACACTACACTCAAAACGGCGTATGCCAGCCAATAGTACTTCATTGAAAGAATCCTCCTTGGGTTGTCGCAGCGCCCTTTCACTCTACATTCACTGCTTGGGTACCTGACTCTGTCGTAGCCTCGACAGACCACGCTGCTAATTGTACGTCATCGGATCCTCCGCGCATTGTCTGAAATGTGCTGGCGTAATGCGGTGCTCACTCGAGTACCCCTGTACGTCGCAATCGAGGCAAATTACGCTGGCACTTTGTTGGCGGGTTACATCGCTATGCGGCCAGATAGTGCTGCCGAAGCGAAACGGTCTTCGGCCCAACTCTTATTGTCCTTGTTTGATGGAGCCAGTAGCTACGGCCGGTAACTGGGAAGCTCGAGGACGTAGACGTCGACTGGGGCGTTCGCGTCGGGCTTCAGGCTTGAGCCCGGCTTGGCAGCCCCCCAGTCACTCGGGAAGGCGACTCGCGTCCCCGATGGGCTGAAGACCACGTTCGGCTGCGCCCAGTAGTTGTCCACCGAGCCGTCCGCCCACTTGCCGATGCTGCGGTGGTGCGCAACGCGGCAGAAGTCCCCTGTGTCGACGTCCGCAAGGACGATCTCCTGATCGAGGTAGGTCTTGGTCAGCTGGATATCGCCGGTGACACCGACGACCACCCATCCAGGGTTCTTGAGCGCCTTTCCGCTCACCAGCGTGCCGCTCGGCGGATACGAATAGGAATCCCCCGTGCCCGTCTTCGTCGGTCCGATGATGGTCGTGACCTTGCCAGTCACTAGGTTGCCAGCGAGCAGCGTGCCACTTCCGGACGGCCCGTCGAACTGCACGCCCGCTACGATGTCCTCGCCTTTGGCATTGAGTAGGAGATCGCTGTGTGAAGTGCCGTCCCACGGAAGCGTGCGGATTAGCCCGTGGGTCATGGGATCGAGGACCTGCGTCACCTTCTCGTCGGCATAGAAGTAGACGTATTGTCCCGACGGGCTCGCCTGCGGGACAGTACCCTCGTTGGGGAGGGTCTTACCGATCTGGTTCGTCGATACGCGATAGCTGAACCCAACGAAATTGGAAGCACCGTTGGGTCCGCTGCTATTCAGCCGGCACCCCAGGCCGAACAGGTCGTTGTCGTAACTAATGAAGAACGGATCTTCGCCGCCGCTGATCGTCGCGGACGTATCGTGTCCTGCGCAGGCCGATGCCAACTGACCGCCCGAAGCAAGGTCGGGATCAAAGTTGTGCAGCACCTCGGATGTGCTAGTCGACACGTGGTACTTGTTGAGGACGTGCGGCGCCTGATCGGCGACGAAATACAGAACGTCCGGATCGTGGGTGTCCCAATAGTAGTGCTCCAAGTCGGGCGGATTGATCTCGAGTTGGTGCTTGAACTGATAGGTCTTGCCATCGAGCAGTACGTGACCAAAGCCCTGCACGTAGAGAACCATCAAAGACTCGTCGGCGTTCCAGACTGGGATCGTCGGGTAAGCCGGAACCGTGGTCGTGTTGCCCGGCCATTCAGACTGGTCGGTGATGCGACGAATGACCGAGAGCGGGAAGTCGGGATCCTGAACCCCCTGGAGAAGGACCGGCTTCGGGAGCGCAGAGTAGGGGACAAGCTCGGTCGAGCGGACGGCGTAACCTGCGCACAGATCCGTTGGGTTCCCCAGCGATCCTCCTGCACCACCGCTGCCGCCGTTGGCGCTGCCAGATCCGCTTCCGCCGCCACCTAGCTGGCCGCCGTTTGACGCGGCACTGTGCGAGCAGCTGGCGGGGCTGGCCATCCAGAAGACAAGGAGAAACCAGGCCGTAGTCAAATGCGGAGAGAAGACAGAACGATCACTCATGTTTTTCGACAATCCAAGCAGAGTCATGATACTACGCGTCCCATGGGTTGCAAGGGTGTTGCGGGTGGTTGTCGGTGACGCGGATTCGAAATCAATCTGGCGAACACGCGACAAGACAAGTACTCTGATCCGCCATGTGGCCCCGTACCTTAGCCGTCTGTGCCTGGATGATCACTGCCGCAGGCTGTGCCACGCAGGTAGCCTACGACTATTCGAAGGAACCCGATCCACGCCGCTCGGAGTATACCGTGGGACCGGCTGACGTACTGCGGGTCAACGTCTGGCGTGAGCCAGAACTGAGCATCGAGGCTCGGGTGCGTCCGGATGGCAATATCACGATGCCGCTCGTCGGCGACATCAAGGCAGCTGGCCTGCCACTATCCAAAATCCGCGCCCAGATCGCCACCGGCCTGGCGAGCTTTGTGAAACCCGAAAATCTGCAAGTCACCATCGCACTGGTTTCGGGCAGTAGCTACCAGTTTACCATCACAGGCAATGTCGAAAAGAGTGGCAACTTCACGCCGACGAACTACGTCACCGTGCTGGAGGCGATCACCATGGCCGGCGGTCCCAACCGTTTTGCCAGCCCTGAGAAGACTTTCATCATCCGCGACTCGGCATCGGGCAATCCACGCCAGATTCCGGTAGATGTCGAAAAACTCCGGACCGGAAAGCAACTTGAGCAGAATATCGTCGTCCTTCCTGGCGATATCATTATTGTGCCCTAGCTTCGACGGCAAGGAGGGCGCCGTCCCGCCCTACCACGGGCCATGGCTCGAGTGCGAAGGAGGCCCTGGAGTCCCTCTTCGAAGAATTCGCGCTCTGCGGTGAGCGTGCGCACGTTTTCTGAGGGGACGCGGAGCAATCTATTGGCGGGGCGCACGAGGACATGAATGCGGCGAGTCCCGGTCAGGGCGGGTCGGCATCGGGGTCGAGAAGAGCGCGGCGGTAACGGTTGATGGTGGCGATCATGCTGGTGGCCTGGGCCATGATCTCTGCGGCAACGCGGGTGTCGAGGTTGGCCGGGTGACGGTCGTCGCCCGGGGCAAAGATCTCGGTGTGGGTGATGTTCAGGACTTGGACGGCGATGGCGAGTCCGGCCTCGAGGGCGGCGAGGATAGCCAGCTCGGGGGCGACACAGAGATCGTCGTCCGGGGGAATGACGATGATCATCGACGTTTCGCAGGCGCCTTGGCAGTGGGGCGTGGCTGCTGGTTGAAGGCTTCCAGGAAAAGCTTTTCGTCGAGGCGGGGCAGGTCTTTGTCGGCGGCGAGTGCGAGCAGCTCATCGCCAAGATTCATGAGGACGCGGTAGTTGCCGGCAGCATGATCGGCGAGGGTGGCTTTGAGCTCGGTGGTCATGAGGGTGGGATTACCAGCGGTTTCGAGGAGGTGGTCGAGGCAGGCGAGGAGCTCATCGCGGGATGCATATTCGAGGACGAGGCGGCGGCGGATGCGGCTGCCGAGAGGCATCAGCTCGGTGGTGCGAAGACGCTCGACCAAACGTGCATCACCGGCGAGGACGACACAGAGGAGCTGGCGCGAGCCACTACGGAATCGCTCGTCGCCGGTGCCAGGTAGCGTGCGCACAGAAGCAATGAGCTCACGTCCGCAACCCTGTCGTCATTGTGGTCGGGGCGATATTCCTGACCACCGAGGCGCGCGAGCAGCGACCAAGTAAGCTGGGCCTCGTCCGGCGGTGGAGGCACGAAGCGCGCCCGCAGCTCCGCCCACGTCGGCAGCATCGGAAACACCTCGCGCCACCAGCTGCCCCACCGGCGTAGCGTTCGCAGCGGCACCCCGCTCGCCTCCTCGGCCGCGCGTACCGTGGCCATGACCTGCACCATCACGCTGGCCAACACCACAACCACCTCCAGATACACCCGCCGCCCCAGAAAACGCAGCGACGGTGGCAACGCCCGCTTGCGACACCCTCGACGACCGCAGCACAGAGAGTGCCGTCGCGTGAATTCCTCCCCTGTCGCCCCGATCATGCCACCCCGGGGCTTGCGCCGGTAATTCCCCTGGTGTAGCGGCCCATCACAGTGCCGGCACCTACCCGCCGCCACCTTGGCCGCAATCTTCTCATCGAGCTTCTCGAGCATGGCAAAGAATTCCACTGCCAGCCGCTGAACGTGCATCATGGTCTCCTCCGAGTCTGAGCAACCCGGAGGCGAGCCCCCTCGGACACTTTTCGCAAGTTTCTTGAGGGGGCTCGTTCTTTTGTCCCTCAACAAACGCGATCAAAACTCCGCCCGCACCCCTCAGGCTAGATGTCCCTGCTCACGCCTGACTCGTAGCACGTCGCCTGGCCCCACCGCGTATTCCGTACGGCGCGGATCGGGCTCCTTCGAATAGTCGCAGACTGCCTGCGTGGCGCAGCCCGCAGCCATGACGGCCCAGACACTCACGGCGAGAGTATGAGACCACATGATGGTGCAGGATACGTGTCTTGCTGCGCCTGCGCCAGCCCCGCGTGGAATGCCGGTTCGCCGATGCAACGATTTCCATGGATGTTAAAGCACCTGCCCTTTGGTGTCAGTCCTAGGTCTCAGAGTCATCGCGTGGCTGGATAGATTTCTGCTTCGGCCACCAGGCCTAGATGGGTGTAAGAGCGGGGCCCGATCGGCCCCGCGTTCAAAAACGTGATCCCCGGACCACCCAGGATTCGATCGATCCGCATCCAGACCCGCTTGTGCGCCGGGTAGGTGTACCCAAAACCGCGTCCGACCTCCGCGAAGGCGTCCTGATAGCCACCCAACCAGCGCGCGAAGGCCCAGCTCAGCCCAGGCAGGTTGGTGTCTCCCGCGATGAGCACCGGATCGGGCGAGTGGGCGGCGTCCTCCGCGAGGGCACGGACCTGTGCCACGCGCTGACGCGCGTTTGCCGCCACGCCTTCACGCGTACGGGCCATAAAAGTACGGCCGCTCAGGATCTCGTCGCGGAGTCCGTCCCCCCGGATCCGGTCGAGCACGCCGTGGGGCGAAATCGGGTGGGTCACGTAGAGTCGGATGGGGCCCGCGGGCGTTCGCAGGCGGCAGCGCGCGTAGTGGCGAGAATGCGGGGCGCCGTCGACCTCGATCTCTGGAGGCACGAACGCTTTGTCGATCGGAAATCGGCTGGCGATCACGAACTGATCGAGGTGCTGAAACGCGAAGCCAGAGAGGCCGGCGCGCAGGAAGGCGACGTTCTCGTCGCTGACCTCCTCGAGCACGACCACGTCAGCGCGCGCATCGCGGATGCGGGCAAGCACATCGGCGACGCCGTTCATTCCTAGGCCGATGTTGAACGTGAAGATCCGAAAGTTTAGCGCGCCCGGTGTTTCTGGCCGCGGACCGGAAAGGTACAGCCCCATGAGCGGAAAGAGCAGTAGCAAGAGCGCCGCGAGCTGCGTGAGGAGCAGCCGGTAGCTGCGGGTAATCAGCAGCGCGACGGTCACGAAGGGGAGCGGCAACGCCCATCCGACGCGCGGCAGGTAGAGCGCTGTCGTCGTCAACCACCAGCGCTCTCCAACGAGACGAAATGCTACTACCACCCCGACCAGCGCCAACGGGTAAGCGAATGCGCACAAGGACACAATTCGCCGAGCGATCACCGGCTTGGCGCCGATCCAACCGGCCGTGCGTGCGTCGCTCCTGTACCGGTTTGGGCGTAAGGCGTTGGGGGCAGCAGGCCTGGTCATTTTCGTTACGCCTGGTGCGGAGTCTATGCAGAGCGCTGCAGTTAGACAAGGGCGGCGCTGGGCTGTTGGGGTGCTGGGCTGTGCATCGCGGCGCGGCAGTCTGCGTGACCGAATCGCAAACCAGGTTCGGAGGCTCGGGACGACTCGGATCGTTAGGCGGGCGTGGTTGCAACGACACTGGTTTCATAAGGGGCGCATGTGTCAGAAGCCGTCTTGGTTCTTGAGGGTTGCGACGTAGCACCGCTCCAGCAAGACGCCTCGGGTAGGGCTCTCCTGCTGGACGTTTTCTCCGAGGTGGGCTCCAAGTGTCCCGGCTATGCTGCGCCCACTGACCTGGCGAATCACGGTCACAGCGGCGTCGGCGACGGCATTTCTGGGCCGGTTCAGATGCCCTGGCGATAGATCGACCAGCCGCTAGAGGCTGCTAGGATCTGCTAGGATAGTGCGCCGCGATCGTGAGCATCGCCGTCTGGGAACGAAACGAGGCAAGAGGCGAAAGGCCAGAGTCCCCGGAAGAGGCGCGCTGGTCCCGGAAAATGTATTCGAGCCCATAAACGAACGCACCGCCTGGATTCCAGTGCAGGCCCCCGTGCCCGAAGAACACATCGGCACTTCCTACTCCTGCGTTGGAAGTCGCCGCGGTCGTGTCGTGCTCAAGGTTTGCGTCGGCGGACATCTGAAGCGTCTCGGAACGGTTGGCCGGCAGACCGAGGCTCAGCGTGACGAAACGACGTTCGTAGGCGCTCCCCACGTAAACATTAACGTCGGCGGACTGTCCGGCGTGTAGCGCGATCTGTCGCCCAAGGCTGTGCCAAGCCGCACTTGCGGAGACCGCGAACGACGTGCTTGTCTGGCCCAATACCCGCATGAAGACGACACCACTGGTCAGAGCGTGTGAGAGCTCGGGCGTCCACTCGTGTGTCCAACCCAGTCCGGGCTGAACAAACTCGCTGTTCAAGGTCGTCGTCAGTTCGGGCTCTGTCTGGGCGGTCGATTGCATCACACCCAAACGGCCATTTAGGCTGGCCTGGTCACGCTGCCACTCGTGGGCGACGTCAACAGTAAGCGCGAGATTTTTGTTCGTGCTCGAAGCCACAGCGCCGTGGATCGGGAGGTACATCTGTCCCAGTAGCGACTGGGTCGCTTGCCAGGAGCTTCCGAGCTGCAAGGACAGGCCTTGGTTTGCTTGGATGGTCACGAATTGCTGGCTTCCCGCAGGACGAGGGCCAGCCGTTTGTGGGTCGGCTGACGCCGTCGTATCGAGCATGTAGAGTTGCGCGTACGATGCTCCCGCGCCGAGTGCAATTCGTGTCGCAGGCGTTGCTTGGATCGAGCTGGACAAAGCAAGCGTGTGGGCGAGCGTGGACCCTTGCGCGCCCCGGAACCAAGTCATGGCCGTGAGTCCGTAGCTAGCCTGGTTCTGTGACCGCGCCCCAGGCAGGGAGAGATGGACGTTACCTTGAACGGTCTCGAACCCATCGAGCTGCCTTGCTGTCCCATCCGGCTGTGCCCCCGGGTTGTCACTCACCCCGGTCAGGCTGGTGGCCGAGAGCCCATATTCTACATTGGCCTGAGCAGGTCGTCCGATTCCAAGGACGACGACGACGAAGGTCGCGCAGGATAGGCATGGATGGCGTCCCAACATTGCGAGGTACCGAAGATAGCACGAAGAGGCAATGCGGCAGCAGCATACTGGAACCCGAGAGATTCGCTGGCGTCGGCACGCGGTGCCGAATCTCCGCGGGAACCTCGACAGTCCTTCGCTGGGCTACGCGATGCGATGCGGCGGACAAGACGTTCAGCCGCTTCAAGTCTCGCTCTTGCTCTCGATGCGTTAAGTTCCTCTCTTCGTTCTTTACGCCACCTTACGGACCAGGACACGGTCGAGGTGTAGAAGGCGAAGTATGGCCAGAGGCTGATCGCGAACACCTACGACGTCCAGGGTGCCTCCATAGGCGCGGACCACTTTGAACAAAGCGACGATGGCACCCACGCCCGAGCTGTCGATCAAGCGAAGGGCCGCAAGATCGACGAGCACTTGGGAAGGGCGTTCTTCGCCGATCTTGCTTATGATCGGCCTGAGCTCGACGACCGAGTTTGCATCCAGCTCGCCTTCGATACGAAGGGTGGAGACGCCAGACTCTGTGCTGAGTTTGAATGTCATACGCTATGTCAGTAGTAATGGTTGATCAAGACCCGCTAGCCCCGACTTGGAACGGGCACGCGGAGCCTAGTGATACCGCTCTCCTTGTCTCCGTCAAGACGTTTGAAGAGCATCAGAGTGTTGGGGGGACCCGCCTCATAGGTAATTTCGTCGACAAACGATCGCATGATAAAGATCCCCATACCCGACTCGGGAAGAGCCTCCAAATCAGGAGGGAGCACTTGGCGCGGGTCGAAGCTTATCCCAGTGTCCTTCATCATGACCCGCATCCATTCACAACAGTTCTCGATCCGCATGTGGACCGTGCCTGGCTCGCGCCCGGCGTATCCGTGCAGGACGATGTTGTTGTATGCTTCACCCACGGCGGACACAATATGCGTGATGAGCTCAGCGTGATGCACCTCCCGCACGCGGGAGTCTGGCATGACTAGTTTGCAGGCGGCCGCAACGGTGCGAAGTGTCATATCCCTGCACTCGATGATCCCAGGTACCTCGAGACAGATGACGTTGCAGCCGTTGGCACGCGTAAATTTAATCATCGCTTCAAGAATCCTGGGGCGTCTTTGCCCTGAGGCGGCGCGGCTGTGAGAACCTCGGTTCGTATAGCTAAACGGGCATTCGATGTCTTTGCTGCGGGTGTTGGGCTAGCCTTGACCGCCCCATTATACCCGATCATCGGCGCGGCAATCTACCTCAACTCTCCCGGGCCCGTGCTATTCAGGCAGCGCCGTGCCGGCCGTTTGCTAGGTCGCGACCCAGGCGCGAACCTTCGTTACCGATTCGAAGAGTTCGACATCCTCAAGTTCCGCACGATGCGGCCCAACGCCGAAGCCACCACCGGAGCGGTTGTCGCCGCTAAAGATGATGATCGCGTTACTCGCGTGGGGCGTTTTCTTCGCCGCACTCGCCTCGACGAGCTTCCGCAGCTTTGGAACGTGCTGCGCGGAGACATGAGCCTCGTGGGCCCGCGGCCGGAGCGACCAGAGCTTATCTCGAACTTGGCGTTGGCCATTCCCTTCTTCGAGGAGAGAATGCGCGGCGTCAAGCCTGGGCTAACCGGCTTGGCGCAGGTATCGCTGAGCTACACGGGAGGCCCCCTTCCCGGCAGCAAGATAGAATCCATGGTCGGCTCATTGACCAACCCGTTCAAGGTCGACGGCGCCGAGGGCGCCCTGGCGGACGACATGCGCATCAAGGCGCTCTACGACTTCGCCTATGGTGCCGCTGTCGAGGACTTCCCTTCCTTCCTCCGAATGGAGATCTGGATTCTCGTGCAAACCCCGCTGGCCGTGCTCAAGAGGACGGGACGCTGAGCCCCACCTTCCTCGCGGCCGTAGTAGCTCTGGTCTGCCTGACCTACACGTACTTCGGCTACCCGCTGCTGCTCGCGCTGCTTGCCCGTTTGTGGCCTTGGCAACCACGCCCGAACGCCGGCTGGGAGCCGACGGTCAGTGTCTGCATGGCCGCCCATAACTGCCAGGCATACATTGATGCCAAGTTACGCAGCCTCCTGGCCCTGGACTATCCGGCCGGAAAGATGGATATCCTCGTCTACTCCGACGCTAGCAGTGACGGCACCGACGCGATCGTCTCGGATTGGGCGCTGAGGAATCCGCGTGTGCAGCTCGTTCGGGGAGATACTCGCATGGGCAAGCCCACGGCGCTCAATCGTATGCGAGAGCGGGCCACGGGCGAGGTCCTGATACTCACCGATGTACGTCAATCCCTAGAACCAGGTGCGGTGCGCGCGCTGCTGGGGCTTCTCGCGGCTCCTCAGGTCGGTTGCGTGACAGGCAACCTCGTGCTCGAAGGTAGTACAGGTGGCGGCGCCTACTGGCGCTACGAGAAGTGGATCCGCAGACAAGAGTCTCGGCTTGGTAGCGTGGTAGGAATGACCGGAGCTCTGTCTGCTCTGCGCAGGAACGACCTGGGGTCGTTGCCCTTCGATCTGATTCTTGACGATGTATGGATTCCGATGACGCTGCGTCTCCGTAGGGCGCGTGTTCTTTTCGCCGAGGATGCGGTCGCTCACGATGAAGCCTTCTCCGACGAGCGCGAGTTCGGCCGGAAGGTCAGGACGCTTGCTGGCAACTACCAGCTCTTCTCGCGTATGCCGCGTCTGTTGCTGCCGTTCGCGAATCCGTCATGGTTCGAGACGATCTCTCACAAGGTCGCGCGGCTGTTCTGTCCCTGGTTTCTTCTGACGTTGTTGCTCACGTGCTCCATGGCTGCTGCGGGGTTGGGGACGCAAGGCGCGGAAAGGAATGTTCTGTGCGGGCTTCTGGTGGGCCAAATCGCGTTCTACGCGTTGGCAGCGCTGGGAGGCCGTGCCGGCCGCGCGGGGACTTTGGCGCGAACGTTCGTAGTGCTCAACGCCGCCGCCGTGGTCGGGTTGTGGCGATTCGTCGCGGGCAGGCAGAGGGTCACATGGTAGGCGAGGGGGCTCGCTAGTCCTTCCGATTCAGGGGAGATAGAGCGTGGCGCGAGCGAGGAACCACGCGGACCGCTACAGTCCATCCGTGGACACGGGGCCCGTGTCCACGACCTCGAAATCGCTGCCGTGGACACCTCGTAGACCTGAAACGAGATCGTCCATGTAAGGTGCCCACCCTTCGTTCGACTCGCCGGTGATGTACCAGTTGCTGCCGTTGTCGGCCAGGATGATGCCGTATCTCTTGAACGCGGTGAGGATGACCAGCGTCGGGCCGGTAACCTTGCTCGTATCGAACGAGGCTTTCAGACGGAGGCGCAGTCCCATCGGAGGCAACGATGTGTTGGAGCTCCCCGCCGCATGGGTGGCGGGGTGAATGTAGCCCTGCGAGGAGTGGACGATGGTGAACCGAATGGCGTGCCGGATCTCACCCGCCATCACCTCGTCGAAACGCACGAGCCCGGCAAGAACGGGTAAGCCGGCTGCATCGGTCGACGTCCAACCGGCGGTACGAAGGGTATTCGATCCCAGGTGGAAGATGGCGCCGTTGGCCGCTGTCCACCCGGAGCTGCCGGTCGGGTTCTGGGCGTTGTAGAGCTCGTAGAGGGTGCAGTTGTCCGGTGCACCGCTGGTGTCCACGTAGAGAAGGTGACGGTCGGCATCTGCGGCGGCACTCGGCCCGCCTTCGATGGGCGCGGAATGCGGGATGGGGTAGCAGAACTGGCCGCTCCCCGACGGGCAGGGCAAAACGTCACTCTCGGTATCTCCCCAGGATGCAGTCCAGGTTAGCGGCTGGGGAGTCGCCCCGGTCCCGGACGAGTAGGGAATGCCGTAGCCATCGGACATCGTGCCCCAGTCGGGATGAAAAGCGGTGCTCGCCGACATGTTCGCAAGATACGTGGCACTGTTCGCGTTCAGGGGATAGCCGGACACGTCGGTGTTCCACGCGTCATCCGCTGGGAAGATCTGGCAACTGCCGACGGTGGGTGGTGCTCCCACAGTGGTAGCGCCGCCGGTCCCTGGCAGACCGCCGGTCCCTGGCAGACCGCCGGTTCCTGGCAGACCGCCGGTTCCTGGCAGACCGCCGGTCCCTGGCAGACCGCCGGTTCCTGGCAGACCGCCGGTCCCGGTCGATCCCCCCTTGGGCGCACCGCCGGTGCCTTGGATCCCGCCGGTCCCGGTCGATCCCCCCTTGGGCGCACCGCCGGTGCCTTGGATTCCGCCGCTCCCCGTGGGGCCGCCGTCGGAAACGCTGCCTGTCCCTTGGACACCACCCGTTCCCATCGAGCCGCCCACCCCCAGCACCCCTCCGCTGGCGTCCACTCCCGGCGCAGCATCACTCGGTCCCTTGTTCGCGCTCGAGCAGCCGAGCCAGATTGCCAAGGTTCCCACGGGCAGGATCGTATTCGCATACCTCATTGATTCCCTCACTAACCTGTTCCGGAGCGCGAGCTCAGGATGTCAGCAGCTCGTGCTTTCCATCCAGCTTGTGTGCCCAGTATGCAGCCGTTGCGCGGAGAAGGAAACGCCCGGAGGCGTCAGACACATCGCTAGGGTCGCGTTTCGCGCTGGCTCCGGCGGCGCGCCCAGGCGGGAAGCGCGGCTTCGATGTGCAGGGGGGTCCCGGTGGTTGGGTGCACGATGGAAACCGCCCAGGCATGGAGATGCAGCCCTGGATTGGCGCCTTCGTCGACCTGGCCATAGGTGGCGTCGCCGACCACGGGAATGCCGAGAAAGGCGAGATGGGCGCGCACCTGGTGGGCCCTGCCGCGCGCGAGGCGGGCCTCGACCAGCGCGGTGCCGGCGCGGGATTCGAGCAGCGTGACTTCGGTGCGCGCAGCGAGCGGCTGCCGACCCGCTGCAAGCCGCACCTTGTTGCCCCGCCGGCCTTGGCGTCCAATGGGCGCCGTGACCACCAGGCTCGAGGGGCGCGGACCGGGAAGGACGAAGTCGCGCACCTCGGCAGTCGGAAATTCGCCGCGAACCTCGGCGAGATAGATCTTCTCGCAGGCCGCGGCGGCCAGGGACTCGCGCAGGCGATACCAGGCCTCGCGGTTGCGCGCAGTCAGGAGCACGCCCGAGGTCCCCACATCCAGGCGGTGACCAAGACCGCCCTCGCGCGCGTCGGGCGAGGCGGCGGCGCACTCGGGAAAGCGAGCCACCAGGGCGCCGGCCACCGTGGCACCCTCGCCCGCGTGCAACGGGTGCGAGGGGATGCCCGCGGGCTTGTCGACCGCCACCAGGTCATCGTCCTGGTAGAGCACGGTCAGCTCCACATCGGGGGTCGGTACCAGCACGACGCCTTGGTTCGGTCCCTCGCTCAGCTCGACGACATCGCCGACCTGCAGGTGCGTGCCCTTCTTGGCGGCATGACCGTTGACCCGCACGATGCCCGAGGCCAGCGCGCGCCTGGCGGCCGACGTGCTGGGTACGGCCTGCCGGCGGGCCAAGAAGCCGTCGAGGCGCGCGCCGACTTCGTCCGCTTCCACCACCATCCTGGTGGCGCCGCCGTCCACGTTCTCGTCCGGGCTCATCGTTGTCCGCTTGGTCCGCTTGGTCCGCTTGGCACCGCTTGCTACCGCTTGCGGCTCGTCGACTTCTTGCCGGCGCTTGGCTGCGCCTTCGCGGTCTTGCCGCTCGCCTTCGCGGGCGTCTTGCCGGCCGACGATTTCGACGGCGCGCCTGCGTGGTTTCCCGACGTGCTCTTGGCCGAGCTGGACTTGCCGCTCGCCTTGCCAGTCTTGGACGCGATCTCTTTCATGGCCAGGGCCTGTTTTCTGGACGTGCCCGTGACCTTGGCCGTGATCTCCTTGGGCAACTCCGGTGTGGGCGAATAGACGACCACCTTCTGACCCTCGGTCAGCTCGGACGTGGCGGACAGTCGGTTCACGCGCGCCAGATCGCCCGGGGCGAGCCCGTAGCGCTTGGCGATCTTGGCCAGGTTGTCGCCGGCACGGGCCGAATAGAAAAGGCGTGTCTTTCCCCGCCGCGCGGTTTCGAGCTCGGAGAACTCCTCCGAGCCCAGGGTCACCACGCGAAGCTTGTCGGGGTCGAGCAGCACGACACCGGACCGGTCGAAGCCCTCGCGCACGTAAAGCTGAAGGATGAGCTTGGGCTGCAGCTTGGCGTCGGGATCGATGTTGTTCCACTCGACGATGTTGTTGGTGGTGACATCGAAGATGGCCGCGATGTCGACCAAGGTGTCGCCGTCGCGGGTTCGATAGAAGACACGCTCCCGGCCCGGGTAGCTGAAGGCGCGATCGGGAACCGCCACCAAGACCGTGTCGTCGGCGTTGTCGCCCGCGGTGGCGGGTGCGGCGGCTATTGCCGGCGCCGCACGCGCGGGGACCAGGATGGTCGTGCCGCCGCGCAATTCCGCGCTGTCGGTCACCCCATTGATGCGCTTGAGCTCGCGCAGCGAGCACCCCCGCGCCTTGGCTACGTCGTCGAGCGTTTCGCCGAAGCGCAACACCACGGGTTGCACGTGCTCGCCCGTCCGTGCTTCTCCGGCCGCCCTCGCGAACAGGCTGGCCGAGCCCAAGGGCACGCGCAGCACCACGGTCGGGCGATCGGGCGGAGCCCGACCGCTGATGTACTCGGGATTCAGATCCTCGATGACATCCGGCTTGGTGCCCGCGGCCCGGGCCAGAGACGCGAATGAGGTTCCCGAGGACACCTCCACGCGATCGAATGCCCAGGGCGGATCCTGGGCGATGGCATCGAAGCCGAAGGCCTTCAGGTTGTGGCCGACGATGGACGCGGCCAGGATCTTGGGCACGTAGAGCGAAGTTTCCCAGGGCAGACCCGCCTCGTGGCGCGCCAGCTCCCAAAAGTCGTTGGTGTTGAAACGGGCGATGGAACGTAGGATGGCGCCGTAGCCGGCGTTGTAGGCGGCGAAGGCCAGCGGCCAGGAACCGAAACGGACGTAGAGATCCTTGAGCAGACGGGCTGCGGCCTCGGCGGCGCGCTCGGGATCGCGACGCGCGTCGACCCAGTGGCTGACCTCGAGGCCGTAGGCGCGCGCGGCGCCGGGAATGAACTGCCACACGCCGCCCGCGCTCCTCTGCGAGGTCGCCCCCGGATCGAACCCGCTCTCGACCATGGCCAGATAGATGAGATCTCTCGGCAGTCCCTGCTCGTCGAGCTTGCGCTCGATGACGGCGCGGTAGCGTCCCATCTTGCGCAGCCACACCGACATGATGGCGCGGCCCCTGGGGTCGTCCTTGAAGAATTCCAGGAAGCGGATGACCTGCGGCTCCCAGCGCACGGGCAGCTCGGGCAGCGACAGCTGCTGAAGCCACTCTAGATTTGGCTTGGGTGGTACCGGCGCGGCGACGCGCTCGGGGCTGCGCAGCTCGCGCGGGATATCCCCGGTGCCGCCCCATTGTCCTTCGAGACCAGGGGGCAAGTCCTGCGGGCTGTCGTCGGGCTTGGGCTCGCCCGGGACCGCGGCGCCCTGGCGCGGAAAGGCCTCCTCCTCGAAGTGACGCATGGCGCGCAATTCCGGTGTCTCGGAGGTTTCGGCGCCTTCGAGGGCGATGCCGCGCACGGCTCTGCGCGCGGCGAGGCTTTCACTGGTGGGTGGCGTGCGCGCCTTGAGCGCGGGCCGGGCACCCTCGCTCGGGGACAGCGTATCGCGGGCAACGGCTTTCCCTTCGGCCGCGAAGGCCAAGAGCAAGATCGGTCCGTAAGGAAATAGGGGCCGCATGGGATGGGATCGTAGCGGAAGAGGCGGTGGTCACCAAGAAACCGTGAAGTCTCGTGAAGTCACACGGGCACCGGGAGGCTTTGGAGTGGGCGGGTTTGCCCATGCACTTCGCGGGTGCTATAGACTTAGCTGAGGCAATCCAAATGGGACTCGGCACTGGCGAAATCATCCTCATCTTTCTCGTGGTCATGGTCGTATTCGGCGCCAGCAAGCTGCCCCAGCTGGGCGACGGGCTGGGGCGCGCCATCAAGAACTTCAAGCGCGCCGTGAACAGCTCGAACGAGATCGAGGTGTCGCCCAAGAAGCCCGAGATCGACGGGGAGGCCCAGGCCCAGAAGCCGGAGCCCGCCAAGCCGGCCGACAAGGCCTCGTAGCGTTTCCGGTCGCTCTTCGCGTGCCGCTCGGCGATGAGCGATCTGCCTTGAGCGTGCACCACAAAAAGGACGAAAAACATCTGTGTTTGCGCGTTCGTACAAGATCGCCCTTGACGCGTCCAGGTGACGATGCATGATAGCGGCATGACGACACGCACGATCAAGCGCTACTCGAACCGGAAGCTCTACGACACCCAGGATTCGCACTATGTGACTCTCCAGCAAATTGCTGGTTTGATTCGCAATGGCGACGAAATCCGAGTCATCGATAAGACGACGCAGCAGGATCTCACCGCCGCCACCATGGCCCAGATCATCTTCGAAGAGGAGAAACGGGGTCCAAGGTTGCCGGTCGAGGGTCTTCGCCGCATCATCCGCAGCGGATTGCCGGCCCACTAGGCCTTCGTTCGCGACAGCCGCGTGGGGAGCCGGCGAGTGTTGAGAATCTCGCACCTGAAACCGGAATTTGCTTTCCGGAGGCCGCGCAGCGGCCACATCCCCTCGCCCCGCGCAGCGGGCGAGGGCGCGGCGAAGCCGCGGGGGCAGGGGTAGGGCGTGCAGGACCCGAAGTGCCCGCAGGGCTGAGAGGGCGCCGCGCGAAGCGCGGCTGGTGAGGGGCGGAAGAAGTCGCCTTTTCGCGAGTGCCCCCTCACCCGCCGACGCAGACGTCGTCGGCCTTTCCCCGTCGGGGAGAGGCGAGGATCTAGCGTGCCGTCTAGAACTCGAGGCCGGTGCTGAGCGAGAACGAGCTCTGCTGGCTGCTTTGATCGACGGCCGAGATGACGTTCTCGTCGCGGCTGTGCCCCACCAAGTAGAGCTCGTACTGGGCGATCACGGCCAGGATTCCGAACTTGAGCTTGGCCCCGCCGAACACGCGGTAGCGTGTGATGAGGTCCTGGCTTGGAAAGGCCGCGTCGGCCAGGAGGTAGCTCGTGGTTCCCCCTTGGGTGGCAGCGCAATTGCCAGCGATGGCCTGGCCAGGGGCCGCCTGGGCCACTACGCTGGCATCATATATCGGGGCGAAGTCGATGCACTTGCTGCTGGCCTTGATCATGAGCAAGCTCCAGCCGCCAAAGGGCTCGATGCGCAGGGTCTTGAGCACGCCGAAACCCTTGGAGACCAGCACGTCGAGGCTGGTGGTCGTGAGGTCGACCTGGTCGGTCCCGGTCAGATGGGAGATGGCCGCGCGAACCGCCAAGGACGGGAAGGGCAGGTCATGGAAACCTTCGTTCAGAGCAAACTTGGCGTAACCCTGCCAAGACAGCATCTGCGAATCGAGGAGATTGACCACGCCTCCGCCCAGCTCGAACGATGGTGCCGGGAACCAGATCCCCTTGCGCAGGAAGACGCCCACGGTGGACAGCGTGCTGTCGGGTCGGGCGGCATCGGGCGATTGCGGCGACACGGCTTCGACGCCGTTCCAGTAGCTCCTGTTGTTTGCGATTTGGGTGACGCTCAGCTCGCCGCTGACCTGAAAACCGGCAAAACCGATGGTGTCCGCGGGCATGGGGATCCGCGGCGCCATCACCACACCCAGCTCGGACATCAAGCTGCGGAAGTTGCTTCTCCCCTCGCTGTCGATATTGACGCCCGTGACGCGGCCGTTGGCGTCGCGCTGGACCCAGCGGCACTCCTGGGTGCCGAGCGTCGAGGAAGCCTGCGGGCACAAGTTCAGCAGCTTGAGGTCGTTCCTGCCGGCCGAAGCCTTGCCCGCAACGGTCATGGAGACAAGCACAATCCCAATCGCCAGTGAACGGAGGGTTTTGAGCGCGTTCATCCAGGTAGAACGGTATGTGGCGGCGGCAAGGCCTGTCAAGGAACCTTAGGCAAGTATGCGTCCTTGACGAAGGACGTGTTTGACCGATGCGACCTCGTCCCGTAGCTTGCACGCACCATGGCTGCTGTCATCACGGGGATCCTTGCCGCCGGGCTACTGGCCCTCGTCGCCAGCCTTTCCCTGCTCCTCGGGTTTGGCTTCGAACGATTCGTGGGCACCCGCTACCTGCGCCGGCAGTCCAAGTCGCGCGTCGTGCGGTTCGGTCCCTTCGTCGCCCTGGCGATCACGATGGTGGATTTCGCCATGGTCCTGGCCACGCGCAGCCATCACCGCACCCTCGAAACCTTCAGCGTGATCGTCGCGTTGGTGGCCCTGCTGGCCACGATTCTGTTCGTGCTTCTTCGCCTGTTCTCGGTCTTCACGACGGTCTCCACCGTGGGCGTGATGCTCGGCGTGGCCTCGCTGGTGGTGGTGCTGTCCGTGACCAGCGGGTTCGAGCGCGAATTCCAGGAGAAGGTCCAGGCGGTGAACGCCCATCTCATCGTGACCTCCTATGGGCTCGAGCGCGATGTCGATGAGGCCGAGCGAGACGCGCAAAAAATCCGCGCCGAGATGGTCGGTTTTCCGGGTCTGGTCCGCACCTCGCGGTTCAGCTTCACGGCCGGCGAGGTGATGATTGGCAAAATCGGCGCCAACCTCAAGGGCGTGGAAGTCTCCGAGGGTGTGCCCGAGCTCCGGCGGGCGCTGGTCGCGGGCTCGGTCGACGATCTCGACAACCCGGCCACGTGCCCGGGCAGCGAAGGATCGGGCGGCCGCAAGGGAATGGTCGGGCGCCTCATCCTGGGCAGCGAGCTGGCCCACAAGGTCCACGCCACGGTCGGCGATTGCATCCAGGTGCTGGTGCCCTTCTCCGGCGGCTTCGAGTCCGGACCCAGCGCGTATACTTTTCGCGTCGTCGGCATCTCCTCCTTCGGTTTTCAAGAGTACGACGCACGCCTGGGCTTCATTCCCATCGAGGACGCCAAGCGCCTGGGCAACGCCCGCGAGTCCATCTTCGGCGTGGAGCTGCGCTTCTCCGACCCGATGCAGGCTTTGCGGCTCGAGGATGCGGTGGAGGCGCGACTTGGACCGGACCGCCGGGTCATCGACTGGAAGACCCTGAACAAGAACCTCTTCATGGCCCTCACCATGCAGAAGGTCATCATCTCGCTCCTGCTCGTGCTCATCACCGTGGTGGCGGCGTTCAACATTCTGGCTTCGCTGACGCTGGTCGTTCTATCCAAGGTGCGCGAGGTCTCCATCCTCGCGGCCATGGGCGCGCGCCGGGGCTCGCTGCTGCGCCTCTTCCTGGTGTCGGGCAGCATCGTGGGCTTCGTGGGAACCGGGCTCGGGATCGCCTACGGGCTAGCCATGTGCGGCCTGGCCGCGCTCTACGGCTATCCCTTGGATCCCAAGGTGTACTTGATCGCGCGCTTGCCCGTCGAGGTGTCGGCGCACGAAATCCTGTTGGTCGCCGGCGCCACCCAGATCATCTGTCTTTTGGCCACGCTCTATCCGGCCAAGCGGGCCTCGCGCCAGCAGGTGGTCGACGGCCTCAAGTACGTCTAACTACGATTCGGGCAGGGGCATGGATCGGGCGGCGGCGGGCTCGGCCGCCGGCCGCCTGCTCGCCCGCTTTTCAACGTACGTGAAGCGGTTCTTGAGGTTGTTGATGGGCTTTTCGAACAGATGCCAGGACAGCATGGCGACGGCAAGGGTGATGGCGAGCCCGGCGCACGCGTTGGGCAGATTGTAGGTACCGTAGTAGCGGCTGGACCAACCCAGGCAATTGGGATGGAAAAGATAGAGACCGTAGCTTATCTGGCCGAAGTAGGCGAAGGGGCGCACGCCCAGGACGCGCGACGGAAACCAGCCCGGCCGCTGCCACAAGGTCAGCACCAGCGCCGCCGTGGCCAGACCAAGGGAAATGGGACCGAACGTGGCGAAGAGACCACCGGTGCCGTGCACGGGCCAATAGAAATGCGCGATGAAGAGGGCGAAGAAGATGGCGCCAGCCATGCCCATCCAGCGCAGTCCGCGGGCGCCGATGCCGGCGAACCGGCCCTTGCGCTCGATGATGGCGGTGGCGATGCCGAGCCCGAGCAGGTCGAATTGCATGGGCGAGAGCACCCAGAAATCGCGGCTGGAGCCGGAATGGTCGATGAGCGCGCGGGCCACCGCCACGGCCACGATGATCCCGGCGAGCAGGCGCACCAGCGTGCGCGGCTTGACCAGGAGCACCACCAAGGGGGCGATCAGGTAGAAGTGCTCCTCCACGGCCAGGCTCCAGAAGTGGCCTTCGCGGATGCGATCCATGCCTACGAAGAAGGAGCGGAAATTGGTCAGGTACGCGAGGTGCCAGAAAAAGCTGTCGCTGGCGACAGGATCCGGGCGGCCCGATAGCAGGAAGAACACGGCAAGGATCGCGATGAAGAGGTAGTAGACCGGGAAGATGCGCAAAGCCCGCCGGATGTAGAAGGTCTTGAGCTTGGCACCGAGCCCGAACCCCGGTCCTGTCTTGTCCTTGAGGTCGAGCAGAATTCCGCCAATCAGGAACCCCGACAGCACGAAGAAAATGGGCACGCCGAGATAGCCGAAGCGGATGATCGGCCAATTTCCCCAGGGACTTCGCTGCAAGGCGTGGAAGAAGAAGACCAAGAGAAAGGCGAGGAAGCGCAAGCCATCCAGGGCATGGTTGTGGCGCTTGTCGGCGGGCGCGGTGCGCGGTTTTGCCTGGCTATCCACTGGCATGGCGAATCTCGCCGATTTCTACATTCTCACCGCCCGGAATGCACCCAGCATGTATCTGAAACCACTCCGCCCCGCGTAGCGGGCGTGGGAGGGCTATTTCGTGGCCTGGGTCTCGTACTTCGACGGGCACTTGGTCTCGATGCGATCCGAGCGCAGCATGCCGTCCTTGCCCAGCACACCGGCCGCAATGACCTCGGCGCCAGGCTTGAACAAATCGGGCGGAATGCCGTGGAAGTCCACGGGCAGCGTGGCGTGATTGCGCGGCGCCTTGCTCTCCATCACGAAACGGTAGTCGAGGGTGCCGGCCTGGTGCACCAGCGAGCCATCCACGACGTTGCCGTGCACGCGCAACCGCTTGCCGAAAAGGTGCGACTGGCTCGCCAGCGCTTCGTCCACGTGCTTGTAATACTCGGCACCCTCGCCCAGCGACGCCCACAGGAGGCCCGATACGGCGACCGCCGAAACCAACACGGTAAGAAGAATCTTCCACGCCGTGCGCCGATTGGGCGCGCTGGCCGATTTTCCCGTAGCCGCCGTCATGTACAGAATGTACCCGGCTATTGCCGTCGTGCAACCCGGCTTTGCCGGCGGCGTGGATCGATGGCGGCCAGGTTGTGGAAGTAGCGATAGAACATGGCCATGCCGTTTTCGGCCTGTCGCCACGAGAAGCTCTCGTTGATGGCGTGGTACCCGTCCTCGGGCAAGGAAAGGCCGAGGAGCACGACCTCCTTGCGCAGGAGCCTGGCCATGGTGACCACCGCGCCAATCGAGCCGCCCTCGCGGGTGAGCGCGGCTTCCTTGCCGAAGGTTTCCTTGGTAGCGCGCAGCGCGGCTTGCAAAAAAGGACCTTTGGAGTCCGCAAGGTAGGGCTCAAGGGCCGCGTCGAACACGACCTCGGCGTCCGGGCACTCCCGACCGATGAAGCGCTTGATACGGCGGAAGACCTCCCTCGGCTCCTGGCCCGGTACCAGGCGACACGAGAGCTTGGCCTCGGCCTTGTGGGGCACGATGGTCTTGACGCCTGGACCCACGTAGCCGCCTGTCAGGCCGTGCACCTCGAAGGTGGGCTCGGTCATGATGGCCTGGCGCAGGCGAGCATCGTCGGCAAAGCGCAGGCTGCGCAGGCCGTGCGCCTTTTGGAAATCCTTGCGCGCGAAGCCCGCGCGCGCGAGCTCCCGGCGCTCGCTTGCCGACGGCTTGCGGATGCCCCCGTAGAAGCCCGGAATGCGAACCTTGCCTGTCCGGGCGTCGTAGCACGCGGCGATGAGCGCGCACAGCTCGCCCACGGGATTGCGGGCCGCCCCGCCCGTCGTGCCCGAGTGAACGGCCTTGTCGCCGGTCTGCAGGCGCACCAGGAAGGCAAGCAGCCCGCGCAGACCGACCGGGATGGCGGGCTGGTTGGCAGAGGGCCAGATGGTGTCCGAAACCACGATCGAATCCGTGCCCAGACCGGGTTGCGCCTTGACCAGGGCAGCCAGGGCGGTCGCGAAGCTCGGGCTACCGATCTCCTCCTCGCACTCCCACAAGAACTGGAAATTGAGCTTCACCGACGCCGCCAGGGCCAAGCGGACGGCGAAGAGCGCGGTCAGCGCCGGTCCCTTGTCGTCGGTGGCGCCGCGGCCGTGGTAGCGCTCGTCGATGGCTTCGAGCACGAACGGGTTGGTTCGCCAACCCTCGCTGTCGGCCGGCTGCACGTCGAGGTGGTTGTAGATCGTCACCGTCGGGAAAGCGGGATTCTGGATGACGCGTCCGAGGACCAGGGGCAGACCCTTGGTCTCGATGACCTGGGCCTCGGCGCCGCTTGCGCGCAGGTAGGCGCAGGCGAGCTCGGCGCAGCGGCGAACCTCGGTGTGGCGATCGGGCTCCATGCTGACCGAGGGGACGCCGACCAGCGCGGAAAGCTTGTCCGCGAACTCCTCGCGCAGATTGGCGATGGTCCGGTGCAGTTGGGTGTTGCTGACCTGGTTCTCGGCTGGCGAACGGTTCTTCACGGCCGAATAGTAGCAGCAGATCTCACAGGGGGTGGAATGCCAAGAGCCATGCGCCGGCGATGATGGCGACGGCGCTCAGCAGCGCCAAGGCCTGGCCGAGGGCTCGCACGGGCTGCTTGAGGCGAAAGCCAAGCAGCGCGCCGAAGAGGACGCCGAAACCCGTGCCCGTGGCGTGGGCCACCACGTCCGCGCGCTCGCCCATGCCCAGCATGGCCAGCAGTCCCAGGGCCGCCGCGATGCCGAGCAGGGCCCGTCGGAAGCGCCCCACGCCGCGCGGGCGAAAGCGCCGCACGAGCTGCAGCCCGCCCAGCACTCCCAGGGCACCGAAGGTCGCGGTCGATGCCCCGACCACGTCGTGCGACGTCTTGTAGTAGATGCAGGCTGTCAGCAGGTTTCCCGCGATCCCGGCCAGCAGGGTGACGAGGACGGCCAGCCCACCTCCCAGCCAGCGCCCGAGCGCGCTGACGAAGAGCAGGCTTGCGATGGCGTTGCCCGCGACGTGCATGGTATCCACGTGCAAGGTGAGCGCGGTAACCGCGCGCCACACCTCGTGGTTGCTGACGATGGCATGCGAGACCGCGCTGCCGTTGCGGAACCAGCCCGCGAGGTCGGGACCCGAAAGCGGCCCGGTCACCACGAAGAACGCTATCAGCGTGACGGCAATGCCCGTGCCCACGAAGGACGGCCCATGGTCCGGGGGTGCGACCTCGACCACCGGTCCCTCTTCGGCCTCCTTGTCCTGGGCATCGAGCGCCGCTATGGCGGGTGCCACCATCTTCGGTGGCACCATGACGGCGAAGCCGATGTCGGTCGGAACCACACGATGCGGAATGGCCATCGCCTCCAGGACCAAGGTCCAGGACTCGGCCTGTCCACGGTCGGGAGAGGCACGCACAACGGCTTCGGTCGGGACTTCCGCTGCCACCATCGTTCATGATAGCAGCCGCGCCTGCCCCGCGGCAGCTCGGGTTGCCAGCGATCAGCCAGTCCACAGCTTGGCGGAGCGCTCGGCCGCCGCCAGATCCTGCTGGGTGTCGATCTCGCGCCACTCGCCGTCGATGAAAACCGGAGCCAGCCGCTCGCCCACCCCGGCCATGGCGTTGAGCGCATCGGTTAGGTAGGCCTGGCGCAGGGTCTTTGCCCGGCCGAAGGGAGCGTCGAGGCCGCCCGCGCCGAGCGCCTCCTGCCAGGTCTTGGCCAGGGCCGCCGCCCCTGCGTGCGAAAAGTGGGCAAGGCCGATGAATTCGCCCACGGCCAGCTCGGCCGGGACCGCGCCCTTGCCGACTTGGACCACGCGGCTTGGTCCGGCTGGCCCCGTCGATTCGATCGCCGTCAGCTCGGCCTCGGACACGGGGTGCAGGGTACGCCCCTGGTAAGCGTCGGCCCAGCGTCGGTCGATGACCAGCGTGGCCGACGCCGGCTCGCGCGCGGTCGCCGCGAGTCGGGCGACCACGCTCGGTGCGTACACGATGTCGCAGTAGGAAAAATAGAAGCCGCCGGCCAGCTCGGCCGCGGCGTACATCAACGAGGTCAAGATGTTGTTGCTCGCCCATTCCGGGTTGTCGACGAAGCGCACCGGAAAGGCGCCCGCATCGATGCGGTCGCCCAGGTAGCCGCGCACGATGACGATGTCGCGAATCCCGGCCGCAGCGAAGGCGTGCAGTTGCCAGTGCAAGATGGGCTGGCCGTTTACGCGCACCATGCACTTGGGGATCTCGGCCGTGTTCTCCCCCAGACGGCGACCCCGCCCGGCAGCGACGATGATGGCCTTGGCGCGAGGGGAATTCACGGCCGTCCCAGCTTCAGCACCACGCCGAGCAGCGAGCGCGCGGCGTAGGCGGCGTTGATGGCGAGGTACACGTGCAGGAACACGTCGAGCTGATCCGCGATGGCCACGAACACGAGGTAGCTCGGGTAGTGGATGAGGAAACGGCCCAGCTCTTCGACGAGACCGAACAGCGAGGTCGGGCGCGCCGGCTTCTGTGCGGCCGCAAATCCGTCTCCGTAGTCGCCCGCCGATTGCGGTCTGGCCGCGCCCGTGGCCGACAGGTACTCGGGCCGGCGGATGAACGTGGTCAGGCTGATGGCGCTGGCCACCACCGCCAGCCCAAGCAAGGCCTCGACCAGCCAGAATTCATGGCCGTCCGCTTGCCACAACCGAATGCCGGTGGCGGCCACGAGCAGGAAGGCCTTGAGCTCGTCCATCAGAAAGTCCAGGTGTGCTCCCACCGGCGAAGCCTTGTGCTTGAGACGGGCAAGCTGACCATCGGTGCAGTCGAGGATGTAGGAGAGCTCCAGGATCAGGACCGCGCCCACGAGCCCAAGGTGCCCGCGAGCGAGCGCCAGCATGACCATGGCGACCACGAAGGTCAAAAGCGACACGAACGTGATCTGATTGGGCGTGATTCGGCTCTTGGCCAGGGGGACCAGCAGGGTCGCCGCCAGGGGCCGGGCCACGAAGCGATTCCACAGGATGTCCTTCGGCTTCTTCGTCTTGCGATAGACGTCAGCGATGTCAGCGAAAAAGCTCACGGTCTTTCCACCCTGCCAAGCCTAGAGCACCGAACGGTTCGAAAGTGCCGGGAATTCAAGAAGTTGCTACGCACGTGCGCGCTCCAATCCCCTCGCCCCGCGCAGCGGGGAGAGGGCTAGGGTGAGGGGTCAGCGCACTCTCTCGCATGGCCGAACCCCTCACCCGACGCGCTTCGCGCGTCGACCTCTCCCCGCTTCGCGGGGCGAGGTGAACCTTCCGAGTACTTCGCAAGCTCTCGATTCTGCACAGCATTCAACCCGTTCGGTGCACTAGTGGCGGCCGAGCAGCAAATACCAGTAGGCCCAGTAACCCAGCACGACGGCCGCGCCGATGGCAAGGCCCAGCAGGACGTAGACCCGCACCGGGCGCTCGCCCATCCCTTTCCTGGGGGCCGCGCGCGCGCGCCGAGGCTTGGGCTGCCGGCTTTGCACGAAGACCGGGGTCGCTGGCTGCACGGTCGAGGCTATCTGCGGCTCATCCGCGATCTGGATGGGGGGCGTGGTCGGGGGAAGGTAGTTCGCATGCTTGGGTTTCGCCTCGATGGTTCCCGAGGCGGGCAGCAGATCGTTGGAAGTCGCCGGTGAAGAGCCTGGCTTGGATGGACGCGCGGGGGCAGCCAGAGGCTTGTCCTCGTGGGGTGCGGGTTGCTCGGGATGTTGGGCGGTGGCCTGGACAGGGGCGCCGGGCTTGAGGGGGGCTTGGGGCCCGGGTTGGGCCACCAGCGGGGTGGGCCTTTGCGAAGGTTGGACGGAAGGTTGAACCGACAGAGGAGTTGGCTTTCGCTCAGGCTGGGCGACGACCGGCTTCTGGAGAGGCGAAGGGGCGGGCTGGGCGACGGTGGCCGGCTTCTGGAGAGGCGAAGGGGCGGGCTGGGCGGCGGCCGGCTTCTGGAGAGGCGAAGGGGCGGGCTGGGCGGCGGCCGGCTTCTGGAGATGCAAAGGGGCGGGCTGGGCGGCGGCCGGCTTCTGGAGAGGTGAAGGGGCGGGCTGGGCGGCGGCCGGCTTCTGGAGAGGCAAAGGGGCGGGCTGGGCGGCGGCCGGCTTCTGGAGAGGCAAAGGGGCGGGCTGGGCGGCGGCCGGCTTCTGGAGAGGCGAAGGGGCGGGCTGGACGGCGGCCGGCTTCTGCTTCTGGAGAGGCGAAGGGGCGGGCTGGGCGACGGCCGGCTTCTGCAGCGGTTGGGCCGCGGGTTGCTGAGCCGCAGGCTTGCGCGCGGGTTGGGCCGCTGGTGCGGGGGCTTTGACCTGGGCTGGCGAGGCCGCCTTGGGCGAGACCAACGGCACTGCCTTGCCTGACACAGTGGGATTCGCGGCGGGTTGCGGCGCCGGGGAAGGCACCAGCGGCACAGCAGGAACAGGAGGCGTTCCCCGCGTGGTCATCTCAGGTTGCAAAGGCGACGCAAAGGAAACGGCGATCGGCCTTGGCGCGACCGCGGCGGGCGCGGGCTGTCGGGCCGGAGCCTTCTGCGCGGCGGCACTCGACGGTGCGGTGCTGACATGTTGCACAGGGGCCTGGGAAAGGGACGGCCGCACGGGTGGGGGTGTAGCCGGGCGCAGGTTGGTTGCGGCGCCAGCCGCCGCGCCCGCTCCGGCAGGCGCGCCCTTTGGGCTTTCAGGGTCGAGCCTCCCGTCCGGGCCGGGCATCATGGGCAGGGTCGTGTGGCGCTTCCGCTCCGCTCGCGCCCCCGCAGCATCGCGGCCACGCGACGGCATCTGGGGCAGAACGGGCGCGGGCAAGATGATCTCATAGGAACCGTCGGTCCACGCCAGCACTTCGGGTAGGCGGTCCGAGCCTTCGCTTCCACCCACGGTGGTACCGATGATTTCCCCGCGCCGATAGCTGATCACGGCCCGATCCTGGCCTCGCCAGACTTCCAGTCTGCAGGTCAGGACATAGTCCTCGCAGTAGCGCATCAGCGACGCGAGAGGGCGATCTTTCAGGCTCCCGTCGTGCGGGCCGGGCTCGCTCAGGGATCCGGACTCCGGATTGGGGAGCCGGCACTCGACCACGTAGCGAGCCCCTTCCAGGCGCTGCAGGGCCGCCATCGCATCGTCGCGGCGCAAGCTACCTGCGAACGCATCGGCGAGGCCCCCCGCCAGCAAATGAACCTCGCCCGCGTTGCTCCCGGTCGTCCCCGGCGCGATGACCTCGATGCGAACCGGCAGGGCCGCGGACTGGAGCATGGACACGAGCTCGCTCAGGGAGCCGCCTTCCCACTCGGTGATGCGATCGGCAGATGGTCCGGCCATTCCAGCGACCTGTCGCCTTCCTAGTCGTCTCCATCGATGGACGCGTCGAGCACCGCCCCGCCGTCGACGGCTTGGTCGGAGTCGAGTGCATTCCCCGAGTCGACCGCGGGCTCGGCGTCTATGGCTTGGGCGTCAGTCGCAGTGGTCGCGGGAGGCGCGTCCTGGGGCACGTAGAACAGGTCGGCATCGGTTCCGTATTGGAGATCGCGCGGCTTGCTGGACGAGCAACCGGATAAGAACAAGGCCGCACCGAAGGCGAGGGCGGCAACCGGGCCAGCGAGCTTGGACCGAACCAACATGGCACGACGGTACCAAGGCCCCACCCCGCCCGCAAGTGGACAGCCGGCGAAAAGCCGGCATCACGGCAGAATCGTCGCTTCCTTCACGTAGTCGAGCTGTGGGAAGTCGCGCAGAAGGTAGGCATTCCCTTCGTTCTGGATGCGGCCTTGGTTGGGACCGCGGCCCTGCGGCGCCCCTTCACCGTAGTCGCCATACAGGGCGTCGACGACCTCCATGCCGCTCACAACCTGGCCGAAGGGCGCGAAGCCCATGGTATCGAGGCGGCTGTTGCTGTCGGCGTAGTTGATGAAGAATTGGGTGGTGCGCGTGCCGGGCCCGGCGGTGGCGAAGGACACGAAACCGCGCAGGTTCGACTTCTTCGGCGGATCGTCGGCGATGCGCTGCTCGCGCCAGATGGTGTTGAGCTCGGGCCGGCCGCTGATGCCAATCTGGGCCATGAACCCCTTGACCACGCGGAAGAAGCGCGTGTCGTTGTAGTAGCCGTATTTCACCAGGTTGAAGAAGCGATCGGCACCGACCGGCGCCCAATCGCGGTGGACCTCGATGACGAAGTCGCCCTTCGACGTGGCAAACTTGGCCCGATAGACGTCGCTGGCACGCTCATTCAAGGTCTGGGGTTTGTCGAGCGAGGGTTTGACCGCCGCGGCCTTGGCCGCAGCCGCAGGGGCGCCTTCTGCCGATCTCTTGCAACCGGCGGACAGCACGAAGAGAGCCGAAAGGGAAAGCAGAAAAAAAGACGTCGTGCGCATGCAGGCCAGCATAGCACGCGAGCATGGATCGAAAGGGTTCGGGTCGACCATCACGCGCAGACTCGCTACTGTAGGCGGGAATGGTCTTGCAGGGCGACGACGATTGGCAGCGGAAAGTGATCGAACGGGCCAAGGAAGCTCGATCACGAGCATCGTCGCCGGGCGCGCCCGGCCTCCGAGAGCAGCCTGGTGCGGGTGCTCTCGCTGCGGATGCTGCGCACGGTGATGCGCCGGCTTCTGGCGCGGCCAGCGCGCGAGCAGGCGAGGGCCGTGGCGCACCCGCCGCAAGGCCACCTCGCCGTGACCTTCGTGGGCCATGCCTCGGTCATGCTGACCAGCCAGCGCTCGCGGCTGCTCATCGATCCATTTCTCGGCGAGTTCCTTCTCGGCGTGCGACGCCAAGAGGCGGCTTGCCTGCACAGCGCGGATGCGGCCGAAGCGGACCTGGTCCTCATTTCTCACGCCCACCAAGATCGATTGCACCCACCCACCCTACGCAAGCTCTCTCGGCGCGCCGTGATCGTGGTTCCACCGCGATGCATATCGCTGGTGCGTGGTTTGGGTTTCGACCGCCAGGTCGAGCTGGCACCGGGGCAATCGCTGGAGCACCGGGATTTGGAGATCACGGCCGTGGCCGCTCGTCACGACGGTCGCCGTGGCCCTATCGATCGTTCCTGGCGCTCCGCCGTGGGCTACATCGTGAAGTGCGGGCAGGCTTCGGTGTACTACGCGGGGGACACGGCTTATTTTTCGGGTTTCGAGGAGATCGGCCGACGTTTGCACCCGGACGTGGCCCTGCTGCCCATTGCCGGCTACGAGCCGCCCAGCCAGCGGGCAGACCACATGTCGCCGCTCGATGCACTGCAGGCTTTCCAGGATCTCGGGGCCAAGCTGCTCGTCCCCGTCGCGTACGGGGAGTTCCCGCTCGGCTACGAGCCTCTCGACGAACCCCTGACCTGGCTGGCAAGGTTGTGTCGGGAACGTGGGCTCGCGGAACGACTGGTCGTGCTCAGGCCGGGGGAAACCTGCCATGTGCACGGCCGGTCCCCGGAGGTCGCGTTCGCGCCCGGACGCCCGTGATCGTGTTTCCTTTGCACAAGCACGCTGCTAGAGTGCCGGCCCTGCAAAGGACAGCCAGAGTGCACGCATGAGCTTCATCGACAGATTGCGGCGGATACCGTCCGTTTGGTGGATCGCGCTTTTCGCGGTCGTGCTGATCCTGCCGCGGCTGGGATCGTTCGGCTTCTGGGATCCCTGGAAGCTGAAGATCGCCGAGCACGCGCGCGACATGGCCGACAGCTCGTCTGTCTTCGACGTCACGGTGGACAAGAGGTTCACCGCCGAGCCACCGCTCGACCTGGTCTTGAGCGCCGTCGGCATGCGCGTGTTCTCGGTGGGTGAATTCGGCGGGCGCATTGGCAACGGCCTGTGCGCTATTCTCGCGATTCTCGCCGTGTACTGGGCAGGACTGGGGCTTTTCAGGCGGAGGGCTGCGATCCTCGCGGCCCTCGCTCTCGGCTCCCTGCCGCTGTTCGTCCTGGAGGCGCGCCAGATCGTATCCGATATGCCGCTGGTGGCGGCCCTGGCCTTGGCCCTGGGTGGATTCGGCCGTTACGCTTGGCCCGGGGATGGCACGCGGCGGGTGCGCCATCTGCTCATCGCCTGCGTGGGGCTTGGCATGGGGCTGCTTGCCGGCGGGGCCCTGCTCGGCGTGGCGCTGCCTTGCCTCGCTTTGGCCGGCAGCCTGCTGGTCGGATTCGGGTTGCGGCCACGGCGGGACGGAGGGGAGGGCGGAGCGGAAATTTGCGCGCGTGGCGTGGGGCCGGATGTCCCCGCGGACGTCAGCTTCGGCCGCGGGCTCCTTGTGCAAGGCGCGCGTGGTCGCACGGCCATCGTCGCGGTGGTCGTGGCGGGCATCCTTCTCTTCATCGTCACGCTCGCCACCGGGAACGTGGCCGGCAAATTCTCCCTCCTGCTCGGGGGCGTGCCTCGGGCCGGCGCGCCGTCCACCACCTTCGAGTACCTCATCAGGCAGCTTGGGTTTGGCCTCTTTCCCTGGAGCGCCCTCGCGGTCTTCGCGCTCGGGCGGCCGCTCATCCGTCTTGGCGGGGGAAACGAGCCCGACGGCGATCGCTACGCCTTCGTTCAGCTCTACCTGCTCGTCTTCGCGGCTTTCGGCTTCGCGCTGTCGAGCTTTTTCGTTCACATGACCGGGGAAGCGCGATTCGTGGCCCTGGCGCCCATCGCCCTGGCCATCGGCGTGCTCTTGGATGAAGCGCTGGAGGGCGACCGCGCCGAACCGGTGCTCGGCTTGCTCATCGCCACCGGGACCATGGTGGTCGCGCGGGACTTCGACATCGGCCCCGAGGAGCTGGTGTCGGTCCACACGCTGGCCAAGGTCCATTGGCCACCGACGTTGAAAATGGGGCCGTTCTTCCTCGCCATCGGCGTTCTCTTCGCGGGCGGCGTGTACACCGGGCTGGCCACGCGCGGCCGCGCCCTCGGCCGCGTGGCCATGCGCGAGCTGGGCGCCGCCGGTCCTTGGCGCCGGCGGATCGAAAAGGCCGTGGTCGAAGTCGGCCGCTACGGTATCCAGGCGGCGATGGCGGTGGCCCTGATCTTCGCGTTCACCTTGGGTCAATACCTGGTTCCATCGCTTTCGAAACATCTCTCGTTCAAGCCGCTGCTCGAGTCCTATAGGCGCTTCGCCACGCACGGCGAGAGGATCGGCCGCTTCAAGGTCGAGGCGCAGGGCGCGGGCTTCTACAGCCACAAGGAGATGGTCGACCTGCCCACCACCGAGCGCGTGGCCGAATTCCTACGCAGCAAGGACCGCGTGTTCGCCCTGGTGTCGGCCACCGAGCTTGCTCCGCTCGATGTCGCCTTGAAGACCGCGCATGTCGGCTATTTCGTGGTCGACGGATCCTCGTCGCGTTTCCTGCTGGTCTCCAACCAGCTGGACGGCGAGAAGGACGAGAATCCGCTCAAGAAGGACGTGTGGATGGCGCCCGTGCTGCCCAAGATCGTGGCGAGCGGGCCCAACCTGGCCGAGGGCACCGCCAAGCCCGAAGGCGCGGTCAAACCCGAAGGCGCGGTCAAACCCGAAGGCGCGGTCAAAATGGAATGGCCGGATCAGCCGGCACCGTGGAAGTGGCGCATCCCGATGCACACCATGTTCGAGGATGCCATCGAGCTCGTGGGGGCGGATTTTCCGCCCAGCATTCGCCGGCCAGGCACGATCCCACTCACCCTCTATTTCCGCGTGTACAAGAAGCCCAAGCCGGGCTTCCGCGTCTTCGTGCACTTCGACGCCCCGGGCGAGCCGCGCCTTCTGGGCGACCACCCCTTGCTCAACGGCACTTTCCCTACAGACTATTGGTTGCCGGGCGAATACATTCGCGATCGGTATGACGTGGACGTTCCCCTCATGACCACCCCCGCGGGCAAATACACGGTCCTCATGGGCTTCTGGCCAGGCGGGGAGGGCAAGCGGCTCAAGATCACGGCCGGCAGCAACGATGGCGGCGATCGAACCCAGATCGGATTCATCGAGATCAAGTAGCCATGACAGCCAAGGAACGCCGCAAGCGCAAGACCGAGGTGCCTCAGGATCGGCGGCGCGGGCGCGAGCGTCGCGTGCACGAGCGCGTGGCGGTGTGCCTGGAGGTGGACTATCGCTGCGACGACACCTTTCTGTTCGCCTATATCACCGACATGTCGGCCATGGGGATCTTCATCCAGACCACCAGCCCGCGGCCGCCCGGCACCTTGCTGAACCTGCGTTTTCGCACCCAGGATGGCTCGCGGCTGGACGTGGACGGCAGGGTCATCTGGGTCAATCAGCCGCACGGCGCGGACAGCATCAATCCCGGCATGGGCGTGCAGTTCGTGGATCTGACCCCCGCGCAACGCGACCGAATTCTGGGCCTGGTCCGCACCTTCGCCTATCTCAGCGACGACGAAGAGAAGATCCGCGGCAATAGTTGATCGCCGTCTCAAAACTCGATCGAGAAAGTTGACAGAATCGCCGTGTTGTCGAGACTCGATCCATGAGACTCGCGCGCCGGGCAATCAAGGTTACGGGGAGACAGGTGCTCCCCGAGCGCTCGCGCCTCACCATGGGGAAGACAGTCGCCGCGCTCCGGCGCAGCCGGGAAGCCCTGGTCGCGCTCGACAGCCAGCTTGGCGATCTTCTGACCTGCCTGCGCGCACCCGGCGCACCCATCGATCATGCCGCACCCGATCGTCTGGCCAGCGCCAAGGCCGAGGCGGCTTCCGCCATGGCCAGCTTGAACGACCTGGGTGGGCTCTTCGGATAGCGACGCTGCCGGTCACGGAGCAAGCGGTCGTGCCGGAGCGTCGAGAGCAAGCACCCACCAGCCTCGCCGAGCCGCTCCTTGCTTTCACCGTCGCCATCGTCGTTGCGGCGAGCCTCTACTGGATCGGTCGCTCGGTCGGTTTCGTCCAGCAGGTCATGAACGGGGCGATCGCGTGCGTGTTTCTGGTGGGTCCGCAGCTGGCGGCCAGGTTGTCGGGGCAGGCTTTCGATGATCGGGCAGCGGGCATCACGCTTGCTCCCGTCGGCCCCGGCTTGCGCGTCCTGGGCCTCGCCCTGCTTGTCACCTGGCCCGTGTTCATTCTTGGTTTCTTCATCTACTACGGCGCGCTTTGTCCAAGGTTCGACATCGCACGCGTCGTGGCTCCCATCTGTTCGCACTGGCGCGGCGTCGCGGGAATGCACCTGCGGCTGCCCGAGGGATTCTTGGTTCTGGCGCTCTCACAGATTCTGGTCGTCGCCGTTCCCGAGGAGGTCTTCTTTCGCGGCTACCTGATGTCGCGCTTCGAGGAGCGGTTCCCCTCGCAACGCCGCCTGTGGGGGGCAGCGGTGGGATGGCCCTTGCTGATCACCAGCGTCCTGTTTGCCCTGGGTCACTTCCTGGTCGATTTTCAGCCTGCCCGCTTGGCGGTCTTCTTTCCCGCCCTGGCCTTCGGGTGGATGCGCAGCCGCTCCGGGTCGGTTGCGCCGGGCGCGATCTTCCATGCCTTGTGCAACCTGCTGTCCGAGGTTCTTCACGACAGTTTTTTCTAAGAGACTGAAGATGTGTCCAGAAATTGGTGATCAGGGCTCGGGTCGAACGGGTGACAACCGGTAGCCGCGAGACAATGGCCAGTGCCGCGTTGGAGGAACGACTCCTCACCCCCGGCCCCTCTCCCGTCGGGCCGGGACGGAGAGGGAGCCGGAATAAACGTCTGAGGAAGCCAGGAAAGCAGGGGGAAAGAGAACAAAGCCGGCAGCGTCGTCGGCGTTGGGAGGCAAAGACGCGCTTGATTTCCATTCCTGGCTTCCTGGCTTCCTTAGCGCGTGTCTGAGAAGTGCTGCCCACGGAAAGGAATAGGGACGAGGAACCAGGTGTGCAGCCAGCAGCAACGACCACGGAAAAATCGACCTCACTCCCAGCCCGATTTCTGGACACCTCTTGAGGGCGCAGAGGGAGAAGAGAGCCCAGGGCCTGAACGACGTCGCACGCAACTTTTTCGGTGCCGTTGCCGAGAAGACAGCATGCTGCGATGGTTTGTTGTCGCTGTGGTCATGGTCGCGTCTTTCGCAACCACGTCGTCGGCGTGGGCGGACAAGACCATGCTGGAAGGGGTGGTGAACCTGAACACGGCCACGCCGGAGGAATTGCGCCTGATCCCTGGCGTGGGACCGGCGCGTGTGCGCAACATCCTGGCCTACCGGCGCGCCCATCCCTTTCGCATCGTGGACGATTTGGCGCGCATCAAGGGCATCGGGCGCAAGACCGTGCGTCGATGGCGCATGCACCTGGCCGTGGGTGGCCCCTCGACGGCCCAAAGGGTGGTGCGCCCCGATTCGCCCGAGGTGGGGCCAGCGCAACTGCCGGCCTCCTTGGCGGTCAAGGCGACGCACCCGCCTCCGCGGCCAGCGTTGCCCGTGCAACTCCTTCGCCCCCATCTCCGTCGCGGCGAGCCCGCCCATGCCCTCTCCGTTCGCAGCGCAGGCAACGCGTGTCTGCCGCCCCCGTAGTCGCCATGACAAGGACTTGCCCATCGCGGGCTGTCGTTGTAGTCCGAGGAGCGTGACCACGTTACGCGTACCCCTGGCCGATCGCAGCTACGACGTTCACGTCGCACCCCACACACCCGAGGAAGTGGCGGAGCGAATCGCCGCTGCGCTAGGCACGCCGAGCGGCGTGGCCGTGCTCGTCGACGAGCAGGTGGCACGGGTCTCTCCGCGCGTGCCGCCGCTCCTGGCCGCGCTTGGCGCCCGCCTACCGCGCGTGCAGAGCTTTCTGCTGCCGAGGGGGGAATCGGCCAAGAACCTGGCCGCTGTCGAGCGCACCTGCGAGTGGCTGGCCGCGCACGGCTACGATCGCGGATGTGCCCTCATCGGGATCGGCGGCGGCGCAGCCACGGATCACGCCGGGTTCGTCGCCTCCATCTATTTGCGAGGCGTGGCCTTCGCCCTGTGTCCGACCACGCTGCTTGCGGCGGTGGACGCGTCTGTCGGAGGCAAGACCGGCGTGGACATTCCTGCGGGAAAGAACCTGGTGGGTGCCTTTTACCAGCCGCGCGTGGTGGTGGCGGATTTGGGCTTTCTCGACACCCTTCCGCGACGCGAGGTTGCGGCCGGCTTGGCCGAAGTCGTCAAGGCGGCCCTAATTGCGGACGCCGGCCTCCTCGCCAGGCTCGAGGCAGAGGCGGGCCAAGGGCTTTCCCCGGCCTCGCTGGCCGCCGCCATTGCGTCTGCGGTGCAGGTGAAGATCGACGTGGTCAGCGAGGACGAGCGCGAGCGCGGCCGCCGCGCCATCTTGAACTTCGGTCACACCGTGGGTCACGCCGTGGAGGCCGCCTCGGGCTACGAGCTCTTGCATGGCGAGGCGGTTTCCCTGGGCATGGTCGCGGCCTTGGCGCTTGGCGAGGCGCGCGGCGTGACCGTGCCCGGTCTGCGCGCGCGCACCCAAACCCTGCTCGTTCGGCTTTCGCTTCCGGTCGACGTGCGCGCCCGCCTCACCGCCAAGGTGCTCGACCGCATCGAGGTCGACAAGAAGCGACGATCCGATGCCGTGCGCTTCGTCTTCGTGCCCCGACCCGGTGAGGCCGTGCTGGTCGACATTCCAATCGAGGACGCGAAGCAGCAGATTCTGGCAGCGTTGTGACTTGACGCGTTGCCAAGCAGGCTTGGGTGACGAATGGTAGCAAAATGTAGGTCTAGAAATTACATAGTGCTACAATGTAGTCCATGCAGGCATCGTTATCCAGGCTCGGGTTTCTAATCGCCCTAACCGCGGTGGCCGGTTGTTCGACGGTCTCTTCGCAAAGCCTCTATGTTCCGTCGGCGCAGTTCCGCTCGGAATCCAATGTGCTCGGAGCGCACAAGTCGGGGCAGCACCACCCGAAACGAAGTGCCGCCTCCTTGGTGGAGGAATCGCTCCATGCGCGTGGCGTTCGCTTCGGAACCGACGGCAGCGTGCCTGCGCTCTTCGCTTTCATGCGCGGGCAGTTTGCCCAGGTCCACGCCGACCAGGCCCGCGGCGGCGACGTGCTCTTCTTCGATCTTGGGGCCGGGTGCGGCACGCACGTTGGCCTGGTCGAGACCGCCGAGCCAAGCGGACGCATCGGGTTCCGCGAGTGGCGCGACGCCAGCACCCGGCACAGCTACGTGACCCCGCGCGATCCCTACCTGCGACGCGACACCCGGGGAAGAATCATGAACACCTTCCTGCGCCCCAAACGCATCGAGGATCCAGCCGACACGGCCTACTTCGCCAGCGAGATGCTGTGCGCTATCTTCCGTGTCAACTGACCTGAAACCGTCGCTGAGCTTGTCGCGGGTTCAGGGGTTCCTTTCTGCTCTTGCCACGTCCCCGACCTTGACCGACTCTAATGGCCATGATCACCACCTTGCGTGAAGCCCGAGCCGAGGCTCGACTCCTGCGCCAACGAGGCGATTTCGCGGGCGCTCTGTCGGTCTACGAGCGGATTTTGGCGTCGGTTCCGCTCGACTACGAGGTGCGGACGCTCATCGCGGACATCCTCGTGGAGGCCGGTGCCGTGGACGTCGCCGCCCAGGTATATCGTACGGTCGCCATGCACGATATCCGTGCCGGCCATCCCCTGCCGGCGCTGGTGGCTGGCCAGGCCCTGAGCAAGCTTGGGCAGCCGATCGATGACATCGAGACCCTGCTGGTCAGAATCTACGCCTCCGGATCGCCCCAGCTGGCGCGTTTCGCGATTCGCCCGGCGCCGGTCGATCCCAACACCAAGCTCGAAACCGGCAGCGCCGGCCATCCCAAGTCGTTGCAACACGCGGCCGAGCAAGCCTTGCGCGCGGCCCTCGATCTCTCCGTCTTCGTGGGCTACCAGGAGCAGTACCATCCGCTGCCCTTTCTGTCCGAGCTGACCCAGGAATCGTTCATCGCGGTGGCGCGCTCGCTGACCATTTTGCGCCTCAAGGACGGCGACATCGTCATGCGCCAAGGCGACGTGGGCGACTCGCTCTTTCTCGTGGCCAGCGGCGAGCTGCGCGTCTTCGTGGACACGCCTGGCGGTACCAAGGACGTCGCCCGCTTGTTCGAGAACACCTTGTTCGGCGAGATGGCCCTCATCACCGGGCAGTCGCGCACGGCTTCGGTGGCCGTGGTGGGCGAGGCCGACGTCATCCAGGTCAGCAAGGCCGCCCTGCGACAGGTCATGGTCGAGGTTCCATCGGTGCGCGAGGCGCTGGACCGATTCTCGCGCGAGCGCCTCATCAAGAACCTCTTGCAGACCTCGCCGCTGTTCGTGCCCTTCACCAAGTCGCAACAGGGCGAGCTTCTGCGTCGCTTCGAGGGCCACGAGATGGAAGCCGGTGTGGACATCATCCGCGAAGGCGAGCGCGGCCAGGGCCTTTTCCTCATTCTGTCGGGCGAGGTGGACGTCGTTGCGCGCGCCACCAGCGCGGATGCGGTCAAGCTGGCGCGATTGCACGCCGGGGACATGTTCGGCGAGATGTCGCTGGTCACGGATCAGCCGACCTCCGCGACGGTGCGCGCGGCGACGCCGACCACCGTGCTCTTCCTGGCGCGCGAATACGTCGAGCGCCTGGCCGAGGCGGTGCCGGAGGTGCAGGCCTATTTCGAGCAGCTCGCGCTCAACCGCGCGCGCGACAACACCTTGCGCACCGATCGCGGCGCGGTGCCGAGCGAGGAATTCGAGGTCGATCTCAGCGACGTCGTTCCCATTTGATCCGTCAGATTCTTTCGTTCTCCTTGAGTCGGGCGAAGGCTCGTTCGCGCACGCGCGGGTCCGGATCGCGCAGGTCGCGGATCAGACTGTCGCGCGAGATCCTTTGCTCGCCCCGGCGCTCGCGGGTTGTGGGCACCGAAGGGGCCGGCGCGGTGTCGCGCGGTGGAAGACTCGCCGGCCCAGCGGCGGCGCCGGCGGAGCGCGAGCCAGGCTCGCAGCGCCGCCAAAACTCGAACACCCGCTCGGCGCGCTCGATGCTGATCTGGGTTTCCAGGACCAGATCCAGCGCCGTGCGCGCCTCTCCGCTTCGCTTGGGGTGACCGAGCAGGGCCAGCAATTCGGCGTCGGTCCACGCGTCCGCCGGGACCTGGCCGGGCTCGCGCAAGGCCAGTTGGGCTTTGAGGGCTAGGATCTCGGGCCGGGCGTAAAAGGCCGCGCGCATCGGACCGCGCACGGAGCGCAGCATTCCCTTGCGCTCGAGCTCGCGGATCTTGAACTCGCTCGCGAAACCGAGGGCATGGGCCGCTTGCTTGCGGCTCAGGTAGCCCTCGCAGCCGGCGGGTGATTGCAGACATTTGCTTCGTCGCGGCGCTGTGGGTGTCATCAGCGAAAACCCTACGCCTGACCCGCTTCGCCGTAAAATTTCCACCAACTTGCATCGGGCTTGTATCGGAGTTAGCGCAGACTGGACAATCGGGGTTCCATCGTACTTGGTCGAGGTTGCATCGCGGTTCGCACAAGGGCGGATCAGGCCGAGGATGGCACGTTAAGCCGGCATACATCGCCGATGCATCGGACTCTCATCGAGGTTCCAGCGCGGTCCCAGCGGGAGGCCATCGAGAATCGTGCCGGCGAGGGTTAGAAGATGATTCGATCTGCGGTCGTGTCGGCGTCGAGCGATAGGCAGGCCGACAGGTCGAGCACCATGAACTCCATGGCCTTCTCGGACGGGTTCAGATTGCCGGCGGCGCAACAGCTCGGAAAAGGCGCCGTCCTGGCCTTGTCGTCGGCCAGGTCGCTGGCATGCGTGGTGGTATCCCCCGAATCCACGTGCAGGCCGGTGTACGCGAAGCGGCCGCACAGGTTGGTCGCGTCCGTCGAGCCGCGGTCCACCACTTGGCCGCTGCTCGTGAGGTTGAAGCTCAGGTAATGGGCGTACGCGGCGGCGCCCGTGGGGTCGCCAGGGGAGGCCGGCTGGTAGAGCCAGCGCTGCGCGGACGGCAACACGGTCAGCTCGTCGATGGCGGTACGCTTGAGGTCGCCCACCAGGGGGAAGGTGCCGAGGGTTTGGGTGGCCTTGGCCGCCACCAGCCACTGCGCGAAGTCCCGGCCCTTGGGGAAAGAGGTATCGACCAGCGCCTGCGCGGTCGTCCCCGCCGGCACGGCCGAGCTCGCCGCATCCGTGGTATCCAGGTAGGGAAACCAGGTGGCCACATCGGAGCCGAGAGGCGACGGGACCGGGAGGCTGGACTGGCCGTCGCTCTTCGGAGGGTAGGACCGGATCCAGGCCCAATTGAAGTGTTCGCCGAGCACGCGCCCGCCGCTTGCCAGGTACTTGATCAGGCTGGCCTTGGCGGCGTCGGTGATGGGGTTGGGATTGGTTCGCGTCGGATCCGTGGCGGCCTGGTTGCCTGCGCAAGCCAGCAGGACCAGGTCGTACTTCGCGAGCTGATTGATGTCCGACCAGAAGGCAGCGGCGTCCGGGAAGGCGGCCCCGCCGCTCATCCCGGGGTCGTAGCGGCCGCTGGGATCGGAGCCCAGGGCGGGTGGCTGGTTGTAGAGATTGACGGAGCCTGGCCCGTCGGGATTGGTGAACTCGCTGGCATCCACGCCCATGCGCAGGAGCAGGCATTGCAGCCGATCCGCGGCCCCGGTGGCAATGGCGATTTTGGGCAACGAGACCTTCTTGCCGTCGCCGCGGCTGCGCGGCAAGCGGGTCAGCTCCGGATCGTCCACGGGATTGTCTGCGCAGGCGTTGTCGATATCGATGAAGCTCATGCGGCGCCATTTGCCGAGCTGAACCACGATGGGGATCTGCCGGCCCACGGGCGTTCGCGTGATGACGAAGGAGCCGTCGGGGCCGGTCACCGCGCCCGTGATGGGGCTGCCGGTGGGTTGCACGCACCGCCCACACAGGTTGCCGGGCCCCTGGGAGATGTCGCCGATCTGGTCGGGTTGGTCCGGGATGTACACGACCGCTCCGTAGACGGGATTCTTCCCGGACGGATCGAAGACCGTGCCGCTCACCGTGGTGCCGGTGTCCACGTTGCCGCACTTGGGGACAAGGCACGAATAGCCCGACCCGTTGCACGGAACCGCGTTGGTCGAAATCACGATGCTGCCGCCGGTACCGCTCATGGCGCCACCCGCGGCCGAGAACGAAGTGCCGCCGCCACCACCGGCCCCGGTAGGGGCGATCGTGCTCGACGAGGCGCACGCGAGCGCGGAGAGCAAGGCCGCGGCGACGGCGAGCGACAGCGTGGAGCCGGGGCGATTTCGGCGTGGGCAGGCTTGTTTGGGGCTGGGAATCGTCAAGGCATCTCCGCCACCACGATCTTTCGCACCAATAGGACTGGGCATCCAGCCATGTTTGACCGTTTCCGTGCGAGCCATCACGGCGCGACGGTCCCACACGCCGCGCTCAGGGTACCCCAGCGGCCATGCCACCCATTCCTGACTTCTTGGCTTCTTGGCTTCCTGGCTTCCTTAGAGGCCTCTCTTTCCGTTGAGCACCCCGGCGCTCACGAGGCTTTGCCTTTGCTTGGCCGGACCGCTAAGCTCTCCTGTCGTGAGGCTCTCATGATGCGCTTGCTTCGGTTGTTCTGCCTTGTGTGTCTGCTCGCTGCCTCCGGCTTGGCCTACGCCGGGCCCAGGTCCGGCGGCAGCTTCGGCGGGCTGCGCGGCTTCCACTCGAGCTCGGGCGGTGTTTCGCGCGGCCTTTCGCGAAGCTCGGGTAACTACGGCGGCGGCTCGAGCTTCGTCTTTCTGCCCAGCTTCGGCTGGGGGTACGGGGGTTGGGGCTTTGGTGGCGGCCTCGGCATGGTGGGCAGTCTCATGCTGGTAGGCATCGTCTGCTTCGGCGCGGTCATGGTGGTTCGGTCCGTCCGGCGCGCGGCCCGCCGCGGCGTCCTCGGCTACGGAACCGGCAACGACGAGTACGACGACGTGGACGCTTCCATGGAGCGTGCGTACGTCTATAAGGTCCAACTCGGCCTCGGGCGCTCGGGCCGCGGGGTTCAGAAGCGGCTCGAGGAATTCGCCAGCACGGGCGACACCTCTTCCGAGGCCGGTCTTGCCGAGCTCCTGCACCAGACGGCGCTGGAGCTCATGCGCGAAAAGGACGCCATTCGCTATGGCCTGGTCGAACCGAGTGGTCCCTTCAGTCTCACCAACGGCGAGGCCAAGATGACCGGCGCCGCCACGACCGAGCGCTCGCGCTTCCAGATCGAACGCGTGCGGGGTGCCGAGGGTCAGGTGCGGCACTCCGAGGCGGCGGCCACGGTGGGCAGCGAGGCGCTCGAATTCCTGGTCATCACCCTCTTGGTGGCCACGCGGGTTTCGCTCGACGGAATGAAGAAGATCGAGGATCGCGCGGCCCTCGAAGCGGTCCTGTCCGAGCTTGGTGGCGTGCCGTCGAGCGCCTTGCTTGGGCTCGAGGTCATCTGGACCCCCGCCGACCCGGAGGATTCGCTGACCGAAACCGATCTCATGACGACCTATCCCGAGCTGCGGAGCGTGTGAATGCAACCGCTTGCGCACGCACCGCCTTGGCGCATAATGCCGAACCGAAGCCAGAGGATTTCACGAAGAGTGCCCTTGTCTTGATCCGCACGAGGGGTGCGGATACATTGTCGAGGAGCGAGAGTGCCGGGTACGATGCATAAGCTGCTCATCGAGGACGATGAAGGGAAGACGGTCGCCGTACCGCTCATCCGCGAGGAAATCACCATCGGTCGCTCGGATGGCAACACCATTCGTCTGACCGAGCAAAACGTGTCGCGCAGACATGCTCGCCTGACCTTGCGCAACGGCGTGCTCAGAATCGAGGATCTGGGCAGCTACAACGGCACCAGCCTGAACGGCAGCGCGCTGTCCGGGGTGGCGAGCCTCAAGGACGGCGACGTCATTCTCATCGGCGACTATCGCCTCGGTATCCAGGAGGATCGTACCAGCCAGGGCGCCGTTGCGTCGACGTCGCCGGAGGGTGCTGCCGCGGCCCCGCCCGTCGAAGAAGCCATGGATGGCCAACCAACCATCCCCATCGGCACGATGCTCGCGCAGGCCGCCATGGCGGCGCCGACCGCCTTCTCCGAGCCTCCGGGGCGGCTCGTGGTCACCAGTCGTTTCATGTCCGGGACCGAGTTCATTCTCGATCGGCCATCGCACGTCGTTGGCCGCACGGGGGAGAACGACATCATCATCAACCACAAGTCGATCTCGCGGCACCACGCCAGGATCGTGCGCGAGGGAAGCCGCTACGTCATTTGGGATCTGGAGAGCGCAAACGGCGTTCGCGTGGGTGGGGCGGAAGGCGATCGGATCGAGCTGCACTCGGGCGATGTCATCGAGCTTGGCGAGGTTCGGCTGCGCTTTCTGTCCGGCGACAGCGCGCTCTACGACGAGCCGCGCGCCTGGTACCATAACAAACGCCTTCTCGGGTTGGCCGTGGGCGTGGGAGCCGTCGGGGTAGGGCTGTTGCTGGTCTTCGCTTTCTCGGGCACACCGGGCGGCAAGATCGCCAAGAGTGCGCCGCCGCCAGCGCCGCCGGCCCCGCCAGCAGTGGCGAACAACGTCCCGGTTGCTCCCGTGGGGCAACCGGCGCAGCCCACGCCCCCTGCGCCCCCTGCGCCACTACCCACGCCGCCGCCCGCCCAGGCGCCCGCGCAGTCGCCCGCCCAGCCCATCGCCGAGGAGCCCAAGCCTGCCGAGCCGGCGGTGTCCGTGGCCGATCTGCTTGCCGAGGCAAAAAAGGACGCGCAGGCCGAAAAGTGGGAAGAGGCTTTGGCTCTCGTCGGCAAGGCCATCGCACAAGAACCGGGCTCGACCGATGCGACCAACCTGCGCAAGGCCATCGAGGCGGAGAAGCAATACAGCGAGAAGCTCGCAGCCTTGAAGGCAGCCATGGCCAACAACGACTTGGAAACCGTGCTGCAAGGGACCTCCGAGTTTCCCGACGAGAGCATGTACAAACCGCGCGCGGTCGAGCTGCACAAGAGCGCGCAAGCTCGATTCGTGGCGACGCATCTCGAAGCAGCCAGGGCCAAGCTCGCGGCCAACGATTGCGACGAGGCTCGCCGCGAGGCTGAAGCGGTCCTGGGCGTGGAGGCCAAGAACAAGAAGGCCGCGGCCGTGGTCAAGCGGTGCGAGGCCATGGCGAAACAACCCGCGCTCGCGCCGGTCGCCGAAGCACCCAGGCCCACACATCACCATCCCGCAGCGGCGCCGGTCGTTGCGCGTGCGTCCAAACCCAGATCCGAGGTCGAGCCTTCCGGGCCCGAGCCCGCCCCTGTCGCCGATCCGGACAAGCTCATCAAGGATGCTCAGCAAGCATGGTTCCGCGGTCAGTATGCGGCCGCCATCGACTCTGCCCGCAGGGCTCTTCGCGTGAAGCCCAACCTGACCAACGCCTATCAAATCATCGCGGTCTGCTCGTGCGCCTTGCACGATGCCGGTTCGGCGGCCAAGGCCTTCGAGCGGCTGGACGAGCGCAACAAGCTGTACGTGAAGTCGGCTTGCCAGAAGAGCGGGATCAGCTTCTAGAGGAGACGGAAATCCCGACCAGGGCTTCGTCGGCCACGGCCACGGCCACGGTAAGCCGTCTACGTCCACGACCACCCGTCATCGCTCCGATTGGGTGCGTTCATCCATCGTGGAAAGGTGTCTCTTTCTGCTACCCTCCGCGCTGTCACTCTTCTTGTCGCGGGACTAGGGACTTCGCCCATGGGGGGCGATCCGTGGTACAGTACTGCCCCCCATGGCGAACGAGGCTCAGCCGCTGATTCGACTTGTAGCCGCCGTGATCGAACGTGACGGCAGCTACCTGATTACCCAGCGACGCTCCACGGCCGTGCTCCCCGGGCTCTGGGAATTCCCAGGCGGCCGGGTGGAAGAAGGCGAGACCGACGAAGAGGCTCTGCGACGGGAGCTTCGCGAACGCCTTGGCACCGACGTCGAGGTCAAGACGCGCATGGCGCATCGAGTTCACCACTACCAAGGGTACTCGGTGGATCTGAATCTCTACCAGACCGCGATCCAACCTGGGCACGAGCCTCTTGCCTTGCGCGTGGCCGAGGTGCGCTGGGTGCGGTCGAGCGAGTTCGAGAAGTACCCCTTTCCAGCCGCAGATCAGGCCACGACCGATCTGCTGCTCGGCTTCCGCCGATAACGGACCGCGCTCCCATTACTACACGCGTTGGCGAAGGCGGGCTTCGCCCGGCTTCGCCCGAGCGCGGGAGGGTTTGGGAACCCTTCGAGGGTTCCCATTACACACGCGTTGGCGAAGGCGGGCTTCGCCCGGCTTCGCCCGAGCGCGGGAGGGTTTGGGAACCCTTCGAGGGTTCCCATTACTACACGCGTTGGCGAAGGCGGGCTTCGCCCGGCTTCGCCCGAGCGCGGGAGGGTTTGGGAACCCTTCGAGGGTTCCCATTACACACGCGTAGGCGAAGACGGGCTTCGCCCGGCTTCGCCCGAGCGCGGGAGGGTTTGGGAACCCTTCGAGGGTTCCCATTACACACGCGTAGGCGAAGACGGGCTTCGCCCGGCTTCGCCCGAGCGCGGGAGGGTTTGGGAACCCTTCCAGGGTTCCCATTACTACGGCCCAGGAGCGCAGAATTTTACGACCGTGCTCTGGTTGGCATTGGCCACCAGGGCGATGCTGCCGTAGGTGTTGGTAGTCGGGGTGTTGCCTTCGACGCCGGCTTCACGGCAAACGTAGCCCCCTCGGCAGTCGCCGTCGCTGCCGCAGCGGAGCTCGCAGTAGCGGCGCTCGGCGGCGCGGGGAACGCAAAATCCCTCGGGCAGGCACAGGAGGTCGGCGCTTGCGCAATCCGAGTCAATCGTGCAGGCCGCTCCCGGCGCCTCGTAGGGAAAGATGCGGATGCAGACAGCCTCGGATGGACAGGACAGCTCGTCGCAGCCGTTGACGGTGCAGTAGCCGCCCGGTTGCGAGAGGTCGCAATCGCGGGTCCCGTCCTGGGCGCAGTCCACGTTGGTGCTGCAGGAATCGCCAATCTTCGAGCCGCAGGCAGGGACCAGCAGCGCGAGGGCGAGGAAGAACGGAGCAAACCTAGGCACGGGCGGAGTATTTGCCATAACCGACCCAAGAATCAACGAAGGACTGCCCCAAGGACCATGGTGAGCAAGAATCCGAGAACGACACCCGTGGAGGCGGTGCCTTCGTGGCCATGGCTGTGCGACTCGGGGATGACCTCGTTCGAGGTCACGTAGATGAGAATGCCACCTGCCAGGGCCAGGACAATGGGCAGGGTGGCCACGGCAGAGGTGGAAAGCGCGTTGCCCAGGACGGCGCCGAGCGGAACCGCCAGGCCGCTCGCGGCAATCACGAGCAGGGCGCGCCATGGCGGGACCCCGGATAGCCGCAGAGGCGCGCCCATGACCACGCCCTCGCAGATGTTCTGAATGCCGACCGAGATGACGAGCAACCAACCCAGGCGGGAGCCGTGACCCGAGGCGAAACCGGCCCCGATGGCGAGGCCCTCGGGGATGCGGTGGATGCTGAGCGCTCCGACGATGGCGTAGCTGCGCCGGAGCTCGTCGGATGATTTGTGATCGTCGTGGCCTTCGAGCCCGATGTGACCGTGGTGCCCGCCCGCGTGCCGGTGGGGGATGAAGCGATCCATGAGCGCGGCGACCACCACCCCGAGGAGGAAGCCCAGCACCACCTTACCGAGGACGACTCTATCGAACCCGGTGGAGCCGTGCACGCCCGCGAGCGCCTCGGCCAAAAGACCGAGGGTCGCGGCGGCCAGCATGAGGCCGGCACCAACTCCCAGGATGCCGTCGTAGGCGCGCCGCGGAAGGCGGCGCAGGAAGAAGAAAGGGAAGGCCCCGAGGCCGGTGGCCAAGCCGGTCAACCCAGCAGCGGTAAGGGCTTCGAGCATGCGAGCGACGTTCTTACCATGCCGGGGCGCGAGCGTTCGCGTAAGCTGCCCGCGCCATGGTTGCCTACCTCGGTTTGGGCTCGAACCTCGGCGACCGGCGATCCGAAATCGCACGGGCCGTCCGGGCGCTGTCCACACTCGGCCAGGTGGCGGCGAGCAGCGCTCTGTACGAAACCCTTCCCGAGGGTGGGGCAGACCAGCCGATGTACTTGAACGCAGCGGTGAGGCTCGAAACCGCGCTTTCCGCGCGTGCGCTCCTGCACGGGTGTCTCGGCATCGAACGCGCGCAGGGACGCATGCGTCCCGGGCATCCGGCCAAGGCCCCGCGCACCATCGACATCGACCTGCTTCTCTACGGCGCAGCGGTGATCGACGAGCCGGGACTGCGCGTTCCCCATCCCGCCCTTTTGTCGCGTCCCTTCGTGCGCATCCCTCTTGCCGACGTGGCGCTCCCGGAGCTGCGTCACCCGGTCAGCGGCGAGTCACTCGACCGGTGCAAGCCCGATGCGACCGTGAGGCGGCTGTGACGAAGCTGCAACTGCGGATCAGGTGGCTTCTTCGCCGGCCGGCGGCTCTTCGTACGTGACCTCCACCTTCCATTCCTTGGCCAGCCAGTCGAGCAGGGCCGATTCCCTTCCCTCTACCGTGTCGGTCATGGCGGCTTCGATCACCGTGCCATAAATGACTTCGCGCGCCTCCTGGCGCCCGATGGACGAGAGAAAGACCCGCAACGCCTGTTCGTCGGGGAAGCGCTTGTCCACCTCCTCCACGGCCTTGCGGTAGGGCTCGTCGCCGATGGCCTCGACGATGGCCGCGATTTCCTGCTCTTCGTCATCGGTCACGTGCCCACTGGCCATGACCACGAATTCGAGCAGTCCAGCCAGCGCCAGTTGTTCATCTTCGTTGAGGTCCGCAAGTTCCATCGTGATCTCCTCTGGCCATCTTATACCAACGCGGAGGAGTCACGGGCGGCGGAATTCGCGTGAAATGACCCGCGACGGCGAGGATAATCGGCGCCTCCCGATGAAGCTGCCGATGAAGCCGGTCAAGAACATCCTCATCACCCTGGGCGACCCCGCGGGCATCTCCGGCGAGGTCATCGTCAGCGCTCTGGCGGCTCTCGCGCGGCCAAGGTCGACCCTTGCCAAGAGCATAGGCGCGCTGCTCGCCGCGCGCCCGGCGAATCTGTACGTCGCGGGGGATGGCAACGTGCTCGGGTACGCCAAGCGCATCGTGCGCGCAAGCATTCCCGTCGAAGTCGTCGATGCTTTCTCCGCCACCTTGCAAGCGCCCACCCGCATTCGCCTGTTCGAGCTGAGCAAGCTCGCCAAGGCGGACTTTCGCTTCGGCGTACCCGCGTACGGCCGGCAGCAGCTCAATTACCTCGATTTCGCCATCGACAAGGCGCGACGGGGGGCCGTGGCCGCCATCGTGACCGCCCCCATGACCAAGGAGGCCGTGGCCAAGGTCGAACCTGGTTTCGTCGGCCACACCGGCTACCTGGCCGAAGAGCTCGGCGTCCACGATGAGCGCATGGCCTTTCTGACCCCCGAGTACATCTTGGCCCTGCAAACGACGCATGTCCCGCTCGTCGACGTCGCCAAGAACCTATCCCAACAGGGCATCGCCACCACCATCGCGATGCTCGCCGCCGCCGGGCGCAAGTACTACGGTCGAAAGTTGCCGGTCGCCGTGCTCGGGCTCAACCCGCACGCGGGCGAGCACGGCCTTCTCGGTCTCGAAGAAGATAGACTCATCCTGCCCGCCATGGAGAGGGCGCGCGAGCAAGGCTGGACCTGCGACGGGCCCTTCCCCGCCGACTCCTTCTTCATCGCGCGGGTGAAACGCTACAAGCTGATCCTGGCCATGTACCACGACCAGGGATTGGTGGCCGTCAAGCCGGCCTTTCCGCGGGTCTCGGTCAACGTCACCTTGGGGTTGCCCGTGGTGCGCACCTCCGTCGACCACGGCTCGGGCTACGACATTGCCGGCAAGGGCAAGGCCGACGAAACCAGCATGCTCCACGCCATCAAGGCAGCCTTAGAGTTGACCAAAACTTGAACGAACGGCGGGGCTGCTGCGCCGGTTTCCGCGCCGGCCTTCCTCCTCGGGCGCGCCAGCAATATTCGCGCAGCATGCGCTGGTGCAGGTTTGCCATCCTGGTGAAGCGAACCCCGAGGCCATAGAAGTAGTCGTCCAGGGATTCTCGGCAGGTTTCGCCCGCGGCCCAGATGGTTTCGCCCAGGGCCGGTAGCTCGAATTCCAGGCCCACCGGCGTGCGCGGCGGATAGGGGTGTTGGATGAGAGCGTTGAGATAGAGCCCGCTCTCGCTGATGTCCATGGTGACCGCGCGCTGGGGCTGATCGAGCACGTAGGCGCTGACATACATCTCGAGCGGGATGCGCGAGTCGAATCGACGGTTGTCGAAGAGAGATTGAGTCATGACGATCTCCAGGTGGTTTAATGTAGGATATTAAACCACAGAGGGATACATGTCAAATGACCCGGCTGAGCTCAGCGTTTCAGGGCTGAAACATTGGGGAAGGAGGTCACCGGTTGCACCACGCGCACGGGGGGGCGCTCGCCGCGCGTGCGTGAGCGAGCGATCCACTCGATGGCCGCGCCCGAAGCTGGGGGCATGATGACCGTGGCCTTGATGCGGCCTTCGCGCACCAGTCGCTGCCCGAAGGTCTGCGACCCGTCGCAGCCCGTAATGGGCAAGGTGGCCAGCGGAAGATCCTTTTGAGAAGCAACGTCGCGCAGAGCCTGGCGTACCCCCAGCGCCATTTCGTCGTTATGGGCCACGAACATGCCCGGTAGGTCCGTATCCGCACCGAGGTCTACCGCCCAGCGTTCGACGACCATGCGCGCTCGTTCGCTGGTCCAGTCCGCGTTCAGCTCGATGAGGTTGAAGTCGCCAGCGAGGATCTCCTTCAGGCCATCCAGGCGCTGTTGCGCCGTCTCGGTGCTGAGCGGGCCCGTCACGCACAGGACCTTGCCCGTGCTGCCGACCAAGGCACGAACCTGGCGGCCATGAATGCGGCCGATCTCGAGCTGGTCCGGCGTCATGACGAAGATCGCGCGGGACGGGTATTGATCGCGAATCGCATCGATGAACGTGCCTTCGTTGAGCAGCGCCCAATCGATGCCAGCCTCGGCGGCCTCACGCACCAAATCGGGCAGAACCTCGTCGCGCACGGTGCTGACCAAGATCGCAGCCAGCTTGGTCGTAGAGGCTTTGGCGATGGCCGCGCGGATCTGCTCGACTTGCCTGGCCGGGTCGTTTTGCGCCGATTCGAGGACGATGTCGAACCCTTGCCGCTTGGCCTCGCGAAGGCCGACCTCCTTGAGCCGCTGCTGGTAGTCGTTGTCGTTGGAGCGGAGAAACAGCCCGATGGTACCCAGCATAAAGACCATTTTCGCACAAAAAGAGGACTTTCGCCGCGGGGCTATTCGGGATCTTTTTGCCGCAGGCATCCGGCGATTCCGCCCGGCAAAGTGTTCATCGCCTGGCGAGTGGGGGATAATGGCGACCATGCAAGCGATGATTCTCGCTGCCGGGCGTTCGACGCGCCTCGGTTTCATGGGGCTGGCGCTGCCCAAGCCACTCTTGCCGGTGTGCGGATACCCTGTCATCACTTACGGTATCGAGCTCTGCCGTCGAGCAGGGTTCTGCGACATCGTGATCAACCTGCATCACCATGGCGACAAGATTGGTCAGACCCTGGGCGACGGCTCGCGCTTTGGCGTGCGCCTGCGCTACTCGGCGGAGGAAGAGCTGTTCGGCACGGGCGGGGCGTTGTGGAAGGCACGGTACATGTTCTCGCCGGGCCCCGTGCTGGTCATGAATGGCAAGATCGCCGCGGATATCGACCTCGAGGCAGTGGTGTCTGCGCATCGCGCTGCCGCCCCTGGTACCGTGGCCACCATGGTCGTGCGCGCCGATCCCAATCCCGAGCTGTGGGCGCCCATCGGGGTGGATGCCACCGGGGCCGTGCTCAGCATTCGAGGGAAGCGCGCCGATCGTACCTCCTTCGGACCCGTGTTGCCGCGCATGTTCGCCGGGATTCATGTCGTCGAACCGGGATTGCTCGATCGGCTGCCCGAAGGGGTGTCGGACGTCATCGGCGACGCCTACATCCCCGCGCTGCTGGCCGGAAACCGCATCGGAACCATCACCATGACCGGGTACTTCGCCGAGCACTCGACGCCCGAGCGCTACCTGGCGGGAAACCTGGACCTTCTGCAAAACCCGGCCTTCCTGCCACAGGCGCCCGGGCCGCTGGTGGGTGTGGACAAAGGCGCCCAGGTGGACAAGAGCGCCGAGATTCGCGGGCCGGTCCGCGTTGCGGCCGGTGCAGTCGTCGAGGCCGGTGCCGTGGTCGGGCCACTGACGGTGGTCTGCGGCGGAGGGCGCGTCGTCGCGGGCGCGGAGATCGCTCGCAGCGTGGTATGGCCGGGGGCGACAGCCAGCGGCAAGCATGCCGGCGCCGTGTTCACCCCGGACTCGGTTTACGAGGCCGAGACCACACCCGAGCCCGTCACTCCCACGACCCAGGGTGTCTGAAAAGCTGCGGATTTTCCGCAGGGTGCTACCATCCAGACCTATGGCATTTCGAGACGTGGCAGTTTCCGCAGTGGTTGCGGCCGTCGTGGCCGCCGGAACGACCTTCGTTCTTCAGCGCACGGGGCTTTCCCGCGAGGCGGTGGAAGTTCCCTCGGTGCTCGGGTTACCGACCCAAAGCGCCCGCGAGCTGATCGAAAGCCGCGGGCTGATGTTCGTCGTGGGCGCGGAACGCGAGGATGGCAAGGTGCCCGCCGGGAACATCATCGCCCAGCGGCCACTCGATGGCTCGCGCATCGAACGCGGGCAGGCGGTGGATGTCACCGTGGCCAAGGCCCCTACTCTGGGCAAGGCACCGGCGCTGGTAGGACTGCCCTTGGGCGAGGCCAAACTGCGCATCGAGATGGCCAAGCTGGCCTTGGGCAAGATCGCCGAGGAGAACAGCGCCGAGGTGAAGGAGGGGAACGTCGTCTCGCAGAGCGTGCCCGAGGGCAATGAAGCCAAGGTGGGCACGGCGATCGATCTCGTGGTCTCCAAGGGCGTGGCCGCAATCCCGGTGCCGAGCGTGGTCGGCCGCTCGCTGTCCAAGGCCAAGGAGGAGTTGCAGAAGGCCGGTTTCACAGTGGGCAACCTGCATTCGCGCTCCGACGAGGATCACTCGGACGGCTTGATTTTGGAACAGACTCCCGCAGCCAATCAGCAGGCGCCCAAGGGCTCTCCCGTGGATCTGGTGGTCAACAGGACATAGTGATGGGAACCCTCAAAGGGTTCCCAAACCCTCGGCCCCTACCCGCCACCCGCCACCCCGCTCGCTGCGCTCGGCCTCGCGCGCTCTGGCTACGGCCGGCAAAGCCGGCCTCCGCCAACGCGTTTGATGTGATGGGAACCCTCAAAGGGTTCCCAAACCCTCGGCCCCTACCCGCCACCCGCCACCCCGCTCGCTGCGCTCGGCCTCGCGCGCTCTGGCTACGGCCGGCAAAGCCGGCCTCCGCCAACGCGTTTGATGTGATGGGAACCCTCAAAGGGTTCCCAAACCCTCGGCCCCTACCCGCCACCCGCCACCCCGCTCGCTGCGCTCGGCCTCGCGCGCTCTGGCTACGGCCGGCAAAGCCGGCCTCCGCCAACGCGGATGATGGGAACCCTGGGAGGGTTCCCAAACCCTCGCGCGCTCTGGCTGCGGCCGGCAAAGCCGGCCTCCGCGAACGCGGATGATGGGAACCCTGGGAGGGCCCTCCCAGGGTTCTTACTTAGATCCACACTTGCGGGCAGGGCATGATCCGTGCGATCCACTGCCTCGTGGGTTTACTCGGCACGCTCTACGTTGTCGCATCGTCCATCGGCAACCCCGATGATTTCTCGCCTCGTGCGATTGAAACCTTGCGCCGGGTGGACGTTGTGCTGGCCGAGGACACGCGCTCGGCGCGCAAGCTCTTGTCCTCGCACGGCATCGACCGCCGCACGCAATCCTGTTTCGACGCCAACGAGCCCGAGCGTGCGCAGGAGGCATGCGCCTTCTTGCGCGCGGGTCAGAGCGTGGCGCTGCTTTCCGAGGCGGGAACCCCCGCGGTGTCGGATCCGGGGTATCGCGTGGTCCGGGCCGCCGTCGCCCTGGGCGCGCAGGTCGTGCCCATCCCGGGGCCGTCGGCGCTGCTGGCCGCGCTGGTCGCCTCGGGACTCCCCACGGCGAATTTCTATTTCGCGGGTTTTCCGCCGCGCAAGACGGGCGCGCGCCGCCTTCTCTTTACGCGCCTGGGCCAGCTTGGCGCGACGTTGATCTTCTACGAATCTCCGCATCGAGTCGGGCCAACCCTGGCCGAGCTGTCCGCCGTGCTGGGCCCGTCGCGCCCGGCGTGCCTGGCCCGCGAGCTGACCAAGACCCACGAAGAGCTGGTGCGCGGCACCCTCGGTGAATTGGCCGAGCGCTACGCCTCCACGCGACCGCTCGGCGAAATCACCTTGGTGGTGGGCGGCGCCAGCGAGGGGGCACCGGAGGGTGAGGAAGACGAGGACGCTCTCGTCGAGCGCGCTCGGACGCTGCTGGCCACGGGCATGTCCGCGCGGGACGTGGCCGATGCCTTGGCCAGCGAGAGCAAGCGGTCCCGCCGCGACATCTACCAGGTCGTGCTGGCCGTCAGAAGGTAGCCGCGGCGTCCATCAGGATGTGCCAGGCGTACTGACCCTCGACGCGAAAACGGCGGCCGGGGATGTCGTAGACGCTGTTGCCCGAGGTGGCGTCGGTAAGGAAGTGGGCCTCTTCGAAGGACATGCCGAATAGGGAGCGCAGGCGAGCGTGGCGGCCGATGTGCGCCGAAAGTCCTGCGTTGCCGGCGACCAGGCCGTAGGCCGGGCTGCGCACGACGCCCGGGTTGGGCGCGAGATGGCCCTGGCTGTCCACGTCGATGCCGGGCCGGCAATGGCTGGTGTCGGTCGCGCAGCGCGAGTCGCCCGAGAGAACCTCCCACAGCTCGCTCTGCGCCAGGCCCTCGAAGCGGTACTCGAAGCGCCCGGAGGCCTCCAGGGCGATGCGCGCGTGCAGCGCGGGATCCTCCCAAACCGTGCCTTCGATGCCGAGCTCGCCACCCGTCCGGCGCTGCGGCTCTGCGAAGGAACCGGTGCCCAGGTTCTTGTACACGCTGGTCGAGGTCAGCGCAGGCTGCATGAAGAAGCCGCCCATGTAGGGCTCGACATTGCCGAGCTTGCGCGAAAACATGGTGGTCACGATGAACTGGTGGTAGCCGAGGCCCACGCTGCGGTTGGCGGTGGGCTTGCCGGGATCGAACCGCTGGTCGTCGGCCACCGATAGCCGCGTTTCGAGGCCCACGATCCACGTGGGCTTGGTCGGATCGCGGGCCTGGTTCATGGCGGCCCAGCGCAGTCCCAGACCGAGGTACTCGAAACCGCTGCGATCCGGACCGCGGAAGACCTGCCCGGATGGAGGCGCGAAGGCGGCGCCGCCGTGCTCGGCGTCGAGACCCCAGGTCGTGTTTTGGGTGCCTGGCAGAAAGCCGTCGCGAAGCAGGGTTTCGAGACAGGGTGCGGCCGCGCAATCGCTGCGGTCGAAGTCGAGGCCGCGCTGATCGGCGAGCACGAACGAGCCCGTGAGGACGAAGCTGAGGTCGCGGAAGACGCCGGCTTCGGCACGCAGCTGCATCGAGTCTCGGGTCTCGTGATGAATGATATCGTTGACCACGGAGGTCCCTGTCGCTTGGACGAGCTCGCGCTTGATGGACGCCCTGCTGCTGTCGTGCTGCCAGTCGACCGAGACGTCGACATCGAAGTCCTTCAAGCTGCGTGCCGTGAGCACCCGCGTGACCTCGGCGGCGTCTGCCGTCAGGGCCGGCATGAGCAACCAGAAACCGGCCAACAATGCGATGGGCGTGCGGGTTCCAATCACGGTACGAAGGTCACGATACCACAGTCGTCCAGCCGGAGATCCCCCGATGCCAAGCCCCTCACCCCAACAGGCCTCTTTCGATGTGCGCTACCCCTGCTCTTTGTCGCGCAGGCCCAGCTCTTTCATCTTGGTTTGTAGGCTCTTGCGCGAGATCTGGAGCTTGCGCGCCGCCTGGGTGACGTTGCCCGCGGTCTCGTCGAGGGCGCGCTGGATGAGCTCACGCTCGACGCGTTCGGTTTCGGCGCGCACGGCCTCCTTGAGCGAGCCGACTTCCTCGCCCACGGGCGGAGCCGAGCTTGGCTGGGATGTCGGCTGCGATGTCGGCTGGGACGTGGGCTGCGCCGGTTGTGCCATCGCTTGAGACGGGGACGGGCCCTGGGCGGGCAGGGCACCACTGGAGACGGACGCCGCGGACCCTCGCTCTTCCATCGCGGACGCGGTGGGCGGGGACATCGCTTGGTTGGGCGTGCCGCCGAGCTCGCCCGGTAGATCCGCGAGGCGGATGAGCGGTCCTTCGCAAAACAGGACGGTTCGCTCGATGACGTTTTCCAGCTCGCGGATGTTGCCCGGCCACCCGTGCGAGACGAAGCGGTCGATGGCCTCGGGCTCGACGCTGGTGACCTGCTTTTTCAGGCGTTCGTTGAAACGCGCGAGGAAGTGGTCGACGAGCAGAGGAATGTCTTCCCGCCGTTCGCGCAGCGGAGGCAGGTGAATGGGCACGACGTTGAGGCGGTAGTAGAGGTCGTCGCGGAAACCGCCGGTGGTGATCTCCGCCGCCAGGTCGCGGTTGGTGGCGGTGATCAGGCGAACGTCGACCTTGATGGTCTTGATTCCGCCCACGCGCTCGAACTCCGATTCCTGCAGCACGCGCAAGAGCTTGACCTGCATCTCCACCGGGATTTCGCCGATCTCGTCGAGAAACAGGCTGCCCCCGTGGGCCAACTCGAAACGGCCGGGCTTGGAGCCCACCGCGCCGGTGAAGGCGCCCTTCTCGTAGCCGAACAGCTCCGATTCCATCAGGGTCTTGGGAATCGCGGCGCAGTTGATCTTGATGAAGGGGCCGGCGCGGCGCGAGGAGTTGTCGTGCAGGGCGCGGGCCACCAGCTCCTTGCCGGTGCCGGATTCGCCGGTGATGAGCACGGTAGACGGAGTGTCGGCCACCTTCTCGACGACTTGATAGACCTGCCGGATGGCGGATGATTCGCCTACCAGACGGAAGCGTCCGCGCGACTGGGCCGCCTCGGGCCTGGCGTCGCGACGCGAAAGCATGTGGGTGCGCAGGGCCTTGGCGACGATTTGGCGAATCTGCTCCTGGTCGAACGGCTTTTCGACGTAGTCGAAAGCGCCCAGCTTCACGGCCTCGACCGCGCTTTCCACCGAGCCGTGGGCGGTGATCATGATGACCGGTACGTCGGGGTAGTCGACGGACAGCCGCTTGAGCAACTCCATGCCATCGAGGATCGGCATCTTGAGGTCGGTGATCACGGTGCTCACCCCGCGGCTCATGCCGGCCAAGGCTTCCTCGCCGTTGGCGGCAGTGACCACTTCGCAGCCGTCGCGCCTGAGGATGGCCTCGAGCACACGACGGATGTTGATCTCGTCGTCCGCGATGAGGACGCGTTTGATTTCTGGGTCGCCGGTCGCCACAGGCCAGACGTTAGCCGATTTCTCGGGTCTCGGCAGGGCAGAATGAGGAATCGTAGGGGCAGGTTCGAAACCCGCCCCAACAGGATCCGGCACGTGCGCCGATGGGGTACAATTCCGCCATGAACCTTCGCGAAACTCTTCAGGCGGCGCGCGTCGCGGCTCGGCGGTTGGCGCTGCTTTCCGGACCCGAGCGCAGTGCCCTGCTTTCGGATTTCGCCGCGGCCTTGTCCGACCCCCAGGCCCAGCAAGCGATTCTCGCCGCCAACGCCGCGGACACCGCGGTGGCCCGCGAGGAAGAAAAGGCCGGCCGGCTTCATGGCGCCTTGGTGAAGCGCCTGTCGCTCGACGAAAAGAAGCTGGTCACCACCATCGACGGCATCAGGCAGCTCGCGGCCATGCCCGAGCTGGTCGGGCGCACGCTGAGTCACCGCATTCTCGACCACGGTCTCATCCTCAAGCGCACCAGCGCGCCGCTGGGCGTGTTGGGCGTGGTGTTCGAGGCGCGCCCCGATGCCTTGGTGCAGATCACCAGTCTCGCCTGGAAGAGCGGCAACGCGGTGGCGCTCAAGGGCGGACGCGAAGCGGTCCAAAGCAATCGCGCGCTGACCGCCGTGGCGCATCAGGTGCTGCGCAAGCACGACATCGATCCGACCGCCATGGTGCTGCTCGAGGATCGGGCCGAGGTGGACAGCCTGCTCGGCATGCACGACGTGGTCGAGATGGTCATCGCGCGCGGCTCGTCGCAGTTCATTCGCCACGTGCGCAGCCACACGCGGATTCCGGTGATGGCCCACGCCGACGGCATTTGCCACGCCTACTTGCACGTCTCGGCGGATCCGGCCATCTCGGCAAGGGTTCTGGTCGATTCCAAGTGCAGCTATCCAGCCGCGTGCAACGCGGTCGAAACCCTGCTTTGGGACAGTGGCGCGGGCGAGGCCCTGGACGCTTGCGTGAAAGCTCTGCAAGAATGCAAGGTCGAGCTGCGCGGCTGCGCCGAGACCCGCAAACGCCACCCGCAATTGAAACCGGCCAGCGACGAAGACTGGGACACCGAGTACGGCGACCTGGTGCTATCGATCCGGCAGGTGGCCGGCATCGACGAAGCCCTGGCCCACATTGCCGAGCACGGCTCGCGCCACACCGACACCATCCTGGCCCAGGATGCCGTGGCGGCAGCCCGCTTTCTCGACGAGGTGGATTCCGCGTGCGTGTTCCACAACGCCAGTACGCGCTTTTCCGACGGCTATCGTTTCGGACTGGGCGCCGAGGTCGGTATCAGCACCGACAAGCTGCACGCCCGCGGTCCGGTGGGGGTCGAGGGGTTGCTCACCTACCGTTGGCTATTGTACGGACACGGACAGTGCACGACCGACTACGGTCCCGACGGTCGGCACTACATCCACAAAGATCTCCCGGTCGATTGAGGGTCTTGTTTCAGACCGAGATGCGGCCGAGCTCTTGCAGCTTCGTCTCGGGCGTCAGCTCCTGATAGGCGAGCACGGCGACTTCCGGCTGCTCCGATTCGATCAGCTCACGCACGTGGCGGCGAATGTCGCCCGTGGTCAGGATGACCGGCGCGGCCACCGCCGTCACGGCACGTTTCACGGCGCAAACGATGTCGCCCGCGAGCTTCCGGCTCGAGGGCCAGGCGAGCTGCGGTGCCGCTTTTGCGAATCGCCTCGCGCAGGGTCTCTTCGATCATGGAATCGAGGTAGAAGACAGCCACGCTGCCATCGGAACGGCTGTGCTTGAAAGTAATCTGCCGGCACAGGGCGCCGCGAGCCACCTCGGCGAGCGAGGCGGCGTCGCGGCCGTCGTTCGTGCTCAGGGCAAGCGCGCCCAGGATTTCGCTCAGGTTGCGTAAGGAGATTCCTTCCCTGGCCAGGCGTTGCAGCACATCGGCCAGCAAGACGGGGCTGATCAGTTTGGGAACGACCTCGCGAACGAGATGGGGGTGCGTGCCTTGCAAGCCTTCGAGCAAGGCCTGGGTTTCCTGAATCCCGACGAACAAGTGGCCGTGCCGGCGCAGAATCCGCAGCAAGTGCTGGGCGATGATCTCGTCGGGGGCGGGTGACGATGCTTGCAGCGTCCCCCCATCGGCCAGTGCACGTCCGTGCGCGGTGGGGATCTCGTGCAGCCGGATGACGTAGGCATCCGGCGCAAGAACGTCGGCGTTTTCGCGCACGCAGATGGTTGGCAGGGAAATCCCGGTTTCCGCGAAGAAGGTCTCGCGCAAGGACACCAACCGTCCGGACATCAATCCGGATGCTTGTTGTCGCAGTATCGACCGGGAAAGCTCCGCGGAAAGATCGATGGCAATAGGGACCAGCAATGGCGAAGCAACACGCGGCGACTGTTCGGCCTTGCCCGGGTCGTTCTGCACCCCGACCAGGGCGGCGAGCTTCCGAGCGCGCGGGCCGGGTTCTCATCAATCGGTAGGCGAGCGAGCCGAGCAGCACCCCGAGCACGAGAAATGGCACCGCGGGAAGACCCGGAACCAATGCCAAACCGAAGAGCAGCGTCGCGGATGCCGCAAGTGCCTTGGGCTGGGCGAGAATCTGGCGGCCGATATCGCCGCCGAGATGGCCGCCTTCTTCTTCGGAGGAGACGCGCGTGACGAGAATGCCGGCTGCAGTGGAAATGACCAGGGCGGGAATTTGTGCCACCAGACCTTCGCCGATGGTCAGTAGGGTGTACGTATGCAAAGCCGCGAACAAGTTCATGCCCTTCATCAGCACCCCGATGGCCAGGCCGCCGACGATGTTGGTGACGAGCACGACGATGCCCGCAATGGCATCGCCCTTGACGAACTTCATGGCCCCGTCCATGGCGCCGAAGAATTGCGATTCGCGGGTCAGCAATGCGCGTCGTCGGCGCGCCTCGCCGGTATCGATGTGGCCGGTGCGCAATTCGGCGTCGATGGACAGTTGCTTACCCGGCATGGCGTCCAAGGTGAAACGCGCCCCGACCTCTGCCACACGTTCCGCGCCTTTCGCAATCACGATGAACTGAATCGTCGTGAGAATGAGAAACACGACAACACCGACGACGAGATTGCCCGACACCACGAAGCTGCCGAAGGCATGAATGACTTGGCCGGCATTGGCTTTGAGTAGGATCAGGCGCGTGGCCGATACTTCGATGGCAAGTCGGAACAAGGTGGTCAGCAGCAAAAGACTCGGAAAGGTCGCAATCTTCAGTGCGTCGCCCACATAGATTGCGACCAGCAGCAGAATGACCCCAACACCTATATTCAGTGAAATGAGAAGGTCGAGCAGAAAATTCGGCAGGGGCACGATCATCATGCCCACGATCAGCACAACGAGGGCCGCCAGTCCGAGATCGGAATAGCGTGAGAAGAAAGCCCGCGTGTCTCCGGAGAACAACGAGGAGACAATGCCACCCGCTTTCGAGCGCACCCGCTTCGCCATGACGCGTCCATCATTTGCGCGAGACGGAAATTGGGTCAAGTGCATTCAGAGGGGCACTGCTATTGCGGGCTCGCCGGTCAATAGCTTCAATAATCAAGTCGAGGTGGAAAAAGGTACTTTACTTTTGCCGATATCGGGGCATCATTGGCCGCCATTTCCAACAGAGAACAGTCAAATGGAATCAAACATTCGTTCATTGGTTGAAGGATTCGTGAATCAGATTGTGGCCGCGATCGAGGCCGACAGCGTCCGCCGCGTTCAGCAGGCCGTTACCGCTGCCTTCACGGGCGCTGCCTCGCCCGCGGGCCGTCGCGGCCGTGCGACTCGCGCCGTGGTTGCTTCCGCGCCCGCGGTTGCCGCCCCCATCAAGCGCCGCCCCAGGCAGCTCTGTCCGGTGCCCGGTTGCACGGGCGTCGCGGCTCCGGTCTTCGGAATGGTCTGTGCGAAGCACAAGGACATGCCCAAGTCGAAGATCAAGGAATACCGCGCCCAGCGCAAGGCCGCCAAGTCCGGCAAGAAATAGAACCTTTCCCATCGGGCCCTTCGCCGTGCGTCCGTGTGCCCGGCCTGTGGCCCGGCTGGCGCGCCCGGCGCTCGAGCGGTAGTGTCACTCGCATGTTGCGCACCATCATCGAGGGCGAGCCGGACTTTCAGTCCCGGCTGAAAGCCCTGGCCGAGCGTTCAGCGGCGTTGCCAGAGTCCATCGAAACCGGTGCGCGCGCCATCGTGGCCGAGGTGCGCGCGCGCGGCGATGTGGCCCTGCGCGAGCTCACCCAGAAGTTCGAGTCGCGCGCGCTTACCGCCATTGAGCTGTCGCGCGCCGATTGGCAGTCCCAGGCGGCGCGGGCGTCGGCGCCCGTGCGCGCGGCCCTGGCCGAGGCCGCCGGGCGCATTCGCCGGTACCACGAGCACGAGCGTTACCAGTCGTACCAGACCGTCGAGGCCGGGGTCAGGCTGAATTGCCGGTACTCGCCGCTTGCTCGGGTCGGCATCTACGTGCCCGGTGGAACCGCGCTCTATCCTTCCACCGTGCTCATGACCGCGGTGCCCGCCAAGGTGGCCGGGGTGCGCGAGGTCTTCATGACCACCCCCGGGCCCTCGCCCGAAACCCTGGCCGCCGCGCTCGAAGCCGGCGTGGATCGGATCTTTCTGGTCGGCGGCGCGCAGGCCATCGCCGCCTTGGCCTACGGCACCGAGAGCATTCCCCGCGTGGACAAGATCGTGGGACCTGGCAACGCCTACGTCGCCGCAGCCAAGCGCCTGGTGTTCGGCGACGTCGGCATCGAAATGATCGCCGGACCGACCGAGGTCGTGATCGCCGCCGACGGGACGGCCAACCCGGCGTGGGTGGCCGCCGATCTGCTCGCCCAGGCCGAGCACGATGCCCTGGCCGTGCCCATTCTGGTCGCGGTCGGCAAGGACGTGGCCGACCGCGTGGCCCAAGAGGTCGATCGCCAACTCGCCGAGCTTCCGCGCCAAGCCATCGCCGCGAAGGCCGTCGCCGGCCAGGGCGTGGCGATTGTCGTCGGCGACGCCGCGACCGCCATCGCCATCGTCAATCAGCTCGCCCCCGAGCACGCCGGGATCGCCCTCGCCGATGCGCGTGCCTGGGCGGACAAGGTCACCGCGGCCGGGGCCGTGTTCGTCGGTCACGACGCGTGCGAGGCGCTGGGCGACTATTTCGCGGGCCCGAGCCACGTGCTGCCCACCAGTGGCAGCGCGCGCTTCTCGTCACCGCTCGGGGTAGGCGATTTTCTCAAGCGCACCTCGTTCATCGAATACGATGCGGCTGCCGTGCGCAGGCAGGCCGAGGCCGTTGCCTGTCTGGCGGAGGTGGAGGGTTTGTCCGGGCACGCCCGCTCGGTTCTGCTGCGTGCCAAGTAACCTGAAGTCGAGATTACCAGCTTCTGGACACATCTCCCTTGACAGCGCGCCAATCTCCTCTAAATTACGCGCCTCGCTCTGGAGCCCAAGCCATGTACGCCGTCATTCAAACCGGAGGAAAGCAATATCGCGTCGCCGAGGGGGAAACTCTGCGCGTCGAAAAGCTTTCCGCGAACACCGGAGATAAGCTTTCTTTCTCGCCTTTGCTCTTCGCCGACGATGGCGGAAACGTCCAAATCGGCAAGCCCAACGTCTCGGGCATCCAAGTCGAGGCGGAGGTTCTCGGTCAGGATCTCGGTGACAAGATCATCATCTACAAGTACAAGCGGCGTAAGTCGTACCGGCGCAAGACGGGGCATCGTCAGCCGTTCACCGCGCTGAAGATCGTCTCCATCAAGGCAGGAGCGTAGACGCCATGGCACACAAAAAGGGTCAAGGCAGCTCGCGCAACGGTCGTGATTCGCAGTCGCAACGACGGGGCGTGAAGCGCTTCGCCGGCGAGCAGGTTCTGGCCGGCAACATCCTGGTTCGCCAGGTCGGTACGCTCTTTCACCCCGGCCACAACGTGGGCATGGGGCGTGACTTCACGCTCTTCGCCCTCAAGACCGGCAAGGTGAAGTACAGCCAGTCCGGCAACCGCAAGCTCGTCAGCATCGAGGCGGGCTAGAGCGCCGAACGGATTGAACGAGAGCTCAAGAAGTTGGCACCCGCGAGTACCCTCCGATCCCCTCGCCCCGCGCAGCGGGGAGAGGGTTAGGGTGAGGGGCCAGCCCGGCTCCGCCAGAGCGCGGGAGGGTAAGGGAACCCTCCCAGTAACACCGCCCGGCGGAAAGCCGGATCCTTCAGGCATGAGACGTGACAGCCCCTCACCCGCCTCGCTGCGCTCGGCGACCTCTCCCCGCTACGCTCCGCTACGCGGGGCGAGGTGTGTTCAGGGCAGGGTATGGGAACTCTTCCAGTACCGCCGCTGGCAGAAAGCCGGATCCTTCAGGCATGAGACGTGACAGCCCCTCACCCGCCTCGCTGCGCTCGGCGACCTCTCCCCGCTACGCTACGCTACGCGGGGCGAGGTGTGTTCAGGGCAGGGTTTCTATTTTGGACGCGTGGGGAGCCGCCGAGCTTGGCTCGGCGCGGACCATCGCGGGAGGGTATGGGAACCCTTCCAGGGTTCCCATTTAAATGACGGCCTTCATCGATCGAGCGCGCATCAGCGTGCGGGGGGGAAATGGTGGCGATGGGGCCGTGGCCTGGCGCCGGGAGAAGTTCGTGCCTAAGGGCGGTCCTGCGGGCGGCGACGGCGGCAACGGCGGCAGCGTCATCCTCGAAGTGGACGAGGGGATGTCGACCCTGCTCGACTTCCGCTTTCGCCACGAGCACCACGCGGAGTCGGGCGAGCGCGGCGGCAACAAGGACAAGTACGGCAAGGGCGGGCAAGACATGATCCTGCGCGTCCCCGCCGGCACCATGGTGTACGACGACACCACCTCGGTGCTGCTGGGAGATCTGCGCACGCACGGCCAACGTTTCTACGCGGCCAGGGGGGGGCAGGGCGGCCGGGGCAACATCCACTTCGCCACCCCCACCGACCGCGCACCCAGGCACTTCGAGCGCGGGCGACCCGGCCAGGAACGGGTCATCCGGCTCGAGCTCAAGCTGCTCGCCGACGTGGGCTTGGTCGGTTTCCCCAACGTGGGCAAGTCGTCCTTCATCACCCGCGTCTCGGCCGCGCGGCCCAAGATCGCGGACTATCCCTTCACCACGCTCATCCCGAATCTCGGCGTGGTGCAACTTCCGGGCGAACGTTCGCTGGTGCTCGCGGACGTACCCGGGCTCATCGAGGGCGCCCATGCCGGCGCCGGGCTCGGGCACCAGTTTCTGCGCCACCTCGAACGCACGCGGGTGCTGGTCCACATCCTCGAGCTCAACGCAATTCCCGGCCGCACGCCCTTGCGCGACTACCTGGCGCTTCGCCGCGAGCTTCGAGCTGTACGACGCCAAGATGGCGGCGCGGGACGAGATCGTGGTGCTCAACAAGGTCGACCTGCCCGCCACGCGCAAGCGGTTGCCTGCCATCAAGAAGCTATTCTTGCGTCGTGGTCTGAAGCTTTACGGCATCAGCGCGGCCACGGGCGAGGGGCTTCCCGAGGTCCTCGAGGCGGCCTGGAAGGCGCTGGCCAAGGCCAGGCAAAAGCAAAGTTAGCCCCAGTAAAGCCGTCGACCCGAAGGCCCGGATTCTTCACGAAACGTAGAGCCCCTCACCCGCCTCGCTGCGCTCGGCGACCTCTCAGCCCTGCGGGCACTTCGGGTCCTGCACGCCCTACACCTGCCCCCGCGGCTTCGCCGCGCCCTCGCCCGCTGCGCGGGGCGAGGTGTTTTCAGAGAGACCAAAATCCTACGACACCGGACACAAACTAGTCGCGGGCGGTCTCGAAGAACTTCTGATAGGATGCGCCTGCCATCGGAGAAGCGTGAGTGTGCGCGATCCGAGGAGCGAGGTGCTTTTGACTAGACTCGGAGCCGCCTGCTATAGACTACTTCCCTCCGGTGCGAGCTTGGGGCAGCCGCCCCATCTCGATTCCAGGGGGCGGGCCAGGCCCGGCACTCAGCGACCGGATGCTCAGAAGGAGCTTTGAGATGAAGACTCGACGAATTTGGGGGGTCCTGGGCTTTTTGCTCGCTGGCAGCGTCTGCCTTCCGCGCGCCGAAGCCGCGGACGCCACGCCGATCGCCGCCCCCGCCCCTGACCCCGCCGCCGCACCTGGCGATAGCAGCGCCTCGGCGGTTCGCCTCAAAGCGCTCGAGCGCAACGTCAACGATCTCAAGGAGCAGGTCTTCCGCACCCGCGCGCGCCTCAACCTGCTCAAGGAGACCGTGCTCGGCGGCGTCATTGGCGCATCGCGATGTGTCATCAAGCACAAAAACGAGATGGGCGCGACCTTCCGCCTGATCAAGGTCGTGTACGCTCTCGACGGCGTCCAGATCATGAACAAGGTCGACGATACCGGCCGCCTGGCCGACATGCCCGAGTTCGACGTGTACAACGGCGCCATCCAGCCGGGCAACCACACCCTGTCCGTGCAGCTCGTCTACCAGGGCAGCGGGTTCGGCGTGTTCAGCTACCTCAAGGGCTACAAGTTCAAGGCCAGCTCCAGCAACACCTTCCTGGCCGCGGACGGCAAGGCCACCGTGGTGACCGTGGTGGGCTACGAAAAGGGCGGGCTCACCACCAACATGGAAGACAAGCCCGCGGTCGAGTTCAAGGTCAACCTGGTGGCGCCCGAGGGCACCGTTTCACCGGCGGCGAAGAAGTAGCATCGGTACGCTGTTGAGGATCATCCGATGAACCAGCCGACAGGGACCGATCTTCGCGTGAGGGCGGGGCAGGCGCCTCGCCTGCGTTCCCGCGTTCTTCCCTGCGTCTTCGCGTTGGCCTCCTTGTTGCCGGCGGCACGCGTCCGGGCCGGCGAATTCGAGGACGCGAACGCCAAGCTCTCGGACATGGAGGACCGGGTGCGCGCCATCTCCAGCGAGTTCCGGGACGTCGCCCCGGTGGATCCGGCCATCGCCATGCGGCGGGTGGTCGACGCCGAGATGCTCTTCAAGCTCAAGAACTACAACGAGGCCGCGACCATTCTGCTCGACGTCGTCGAGAAGTATCCCAACGCCCAGGGCTACGAAGACGCCCTGGTTCTGCTCGGCCAGGCGCTGTTCCAGGAGAAGGACTACAATTCGGCCCGCCACTACCTCGAGCTGGCGGTGCAGAAGAACACGGGCTCGCGCCTCGAACAGCAGGCGTTGCAGAAACTCATCGAGATCGGCCTGCATACCCAGGACTTCGAGCACGTCGACGACTATCTGAAGCGGCTGGCGTCCATCCCCGTCGATCAGCTCGAGCCGTCGGTGCCCTACGTGCGCGGCAAGTACGCGTTTTTCCGCGGCCGCACCGACGAGGCGCTGGCGACGTTCGCGGGCATCCCGGCCGCCAGCCCTTACTACCTGCAGGCGCGCTACTTCTCGGCCACCGCCGAGGTCCAGAAGGGCGATCTGGCCGCCGCGCTGGCCATGTTCGACGGTGTGGCGCGCGCGCAGCCGCGCAACGACACCGAGAAGGAAATCCAGGAGCTGGCCCGCCTGGCCATCGGGCGGCTGTACTACGAGCGCGACCAGTTCGACCTGGCTCGCGAGGCCTACAGCACCATTCCGCGCCAATCGCTTCACTTCGAGGAAGCCATGAACGAGCTGGCCTGGACGTCCATCAAGGCCAGGGACTACCAGGCCGCGTACCGGGCGCTGGATTTGATGCTGCTGCAGAACCCGGACAGCCCCGAGGCCCCCGAGCATCGCCTGCTGATGGGGAACCTGCACGTTCGCCTGGGCAATTTCTCGTTGGCCAACGACGCGTTCATGCAGGCGCGCGACCAGTTCCAGCCCATCTATCACGAGCTCGAAGAAAGCCTGGCCAAGTGCAAAGCCGATCCCAAGTACTTCGATTCCTTGGTGGGCAAGGGCATGGAGAAGTTCGATATCAGCGTGCTCATCCCCAAGCTCGCGGTCAAGTGGGTGAAGACGGACCCATCGGTGGCCAGGTTGGTGAGCCTGACCGAGGACGTGGGCGACCTGCAACGCGGGATCAAGGATTCCGAGCAGACGCTTTCCAGGCTCGAGATGGCGGTTAACGGACAGCTCAAGGTTGGCATTTTCCCCGACCTCGCGGCGGTGCGCACCCGCACCTCCGCGGTGCTCAACCAAATGGTCGAGCTGCGCCAGCGCTTCGTGGCCAAGCTCGGCGTCCTGACCGCCGGTGCGGTGAGCGCAGAGGACAAGGGCAAGCTCGAGCGGATCGGTGTCGAGCGCATGACCGCCGAGAAAGAGCTGGCGGGTTTACCGCTGACCGCGGCCGGGCTGCAGGATCGCGAGAAGCGCGCGCGGGCGGCGCTGGAGAAGCTCGACGCTGAAGCCTCCGAGCTGAACGTCATGGTGCAAGGCATGGAGGCCGAGCTGGTCGCCATCGAGCAGTACTTCATCAAGTCGCGGGCGGATCAGAAGATCAAGCCCGAGGAGCTGATCCAACCCGTGGCCGGCATGCGCGAGGCGATCGCCGAGCTGCGCGCCTCGAACGATCGCATCCGCAACAACATCGCCGAGGCGGCGCGCGAGGCCACGGTGGAGGCGGCTACCGGCGACGAGGATCGCGGCGCCATCGCCGATCTGGTGGACAGCATGAAGAAAGAGCGCGCGGTTTACCAAGACGCGCGGTCCAGGCTTTCCCCGGGTCAGCAGCGCGATTTCGACGCCATCGTTTCGGTGCTCGAACGTGCCGACGCGGTGCAAGCCCACCTGGCGGATCTCGACGCCAAGATCGAGGCCGCGGCGCAAAGGCGCCTGGTCGCGCTCAAGCAGCAGCTCCTGGCCGAAAGGGGCGATTTGCAGTCCGCCAACGTCAAGCTGGGCGGCATCATCAACGAATCGCAGAGCCTTGGCGGCGGCCTGGCGTTCGCCATGCTCTCCAAGGTCACCGACCGGTTCTACGATCTCCTCGTGCAGTCCGATGTCGGTTTGGTCGACGTGGCGTGGGGGCTCAAGGACGCACGGACCTCGGCGGTGTCCAAGCTCATCAACCAACAAAAGCTGGAGCTCAAGACGGTCGAGGAGGACTTCCGCCCCCTGCTCGAGGAGGAGAAGTAGGCGTGGCCGGGCAACCCCCAATATTCCGACGGGCTTCTCGCACCCTCGCGTTTGCGTGCGTCCTTTTTGTATCCGCGAGCCTGCGCGCCGCTCCGGCCAGGTTCAGGGAAGGGCCCGTCGATCCCAAGGCCGTCGACGAAATGGCCGCCGATCTCACGCGCTACGCGGAGGAGGTGAGCGGCTTTCGCAGGGCCGCCAGCGGCATCATCAAGCAGACCTACTTCGAGAAGATGAAGGCCATCCACGACAAGTACGAGCCGATGATCTCCTTCAACGAGAAGGAGGAGAAGCAGCGGCGCATGGACGCCATCGCCGTGCTCGAGGGCTTCCTGCGCAAGTACCCGACGGACAGGAAGTGGACCCCGGATGTCATGTTCCGCTTGGCCGAGCTCTACTACGAGAAGTCGTCCGACGAATTCCTGACCGCGCAAGACGACTACCAGAAGGCCCTCGATTCGGCCAATCCGCCCACCGGGCCATCGCCCAAGGCCGACTACACCCAGACCGTCGCGCTGTACCGCCGACTGCTGGTCGAGTTTCCCAACTACCGCCTGCTCGACGCGACCTACTATCTGCTCGGGTTCTGCCTCGGTGAGATGGGACAGGATCCCGAGGCGCGCCAGGCCCTGCTCGCTCTCGTGTGCGCGAACGAGTACAAGCCGCTCGATGCGCCCAGCAAGGTGCCGCCGTCGACCGGGCTCAGCAAGGGGCCGCTGGTCGACTACTACAAGGACTGCACCCCCATCAAGAAGGATTCGAAGTTCTTGCCCGAGGCCTGGACGCGCATCGGTGAAATGCACTTCGATGCCGCCGAGCTGGCGCACGCCATTTCGGCCTACGGGCGCGTCCTGCAGTTCAAGAACTCGTCGTACTACGACAAGGCCATCTACAAGCTGGCCTGGTCGTACTACCGGGACAATCGCTACCTCGACGCCATCAAGGAGTTCGACGGTCTGGTCACCTGGGCCGACAGCAAGAAGGCCGCGGGCGACAAGTTCGGCTCCGAGCTGCGGCCCGAGGCCATCCAGTACCTCGGTATCAGCTTCTCCGAGCCCGATTGGGATGGCGACAACCTCCCTGATCCCGTGACCGGCCTGCAGCGCGCGCAGGACTTCTACCGCGGCCGCGAGGGCGAGCCGCACGTCAAGGAGGTCTTCCAGCGCCTGGGCGACATCTACTTCGATTCCACCAAGTACAGCGACGCCATCGCGGTCTACAAGTACATCCTGCAGATGTGGCCGTACTTCGCCGACGCGCCCAAGCTGCAAGAGAAGATCGTGAAGGCCTACGAGCGCGACCGCAATCTGCTGGCCGCCGCCAAAGAGCGCGAGATGCTCGGGCGCAACTACAGCAAGGGCAGCGCGTGGTACCAACAGAACACCAACAACCCCGAGGCCCTGGCCGTGGCCGCGCAACTCGCCGAGGACGCCTTGCTGACCGCGGCGACCAACGTGCACGCTGCGGCGCAAGCCTGCCGGGCGAAGGCGCAGCAGACCCCCTCCGACGTCAAGAAGCTCGCGGAGTGCCAGCAGACCTACCGGACGGCGGCCGAGCTTTACGAGAAGTACCTCAACGCCTATCCCAACTCGAAGCGCGCCTACGAGTTCTCGGCCTTCTACGCCGACACGCTCTACTACGGCGGCGAGGTGCAGGAATCGATCCCGGCCTACATCGCCGTGCGCGACTCGAACGTCGACAACAAGTACCAGAAGGACGCGGCCCTGCAGGTCATCAAGGCCCTGGAAGAGCTCATCGACAAGTACAAGGCGGAAAGGCGCATCGAAGATCCGCCCATCCCGGACGAGAAGAACACCAAGCCGCCGGTCACGGCGCTGCCCATGCACGAGCTTTACAAGAGCTACCTGCAGGCGCTCGACTGGTACGTGACCAATCTACCCGACGATCCTCGCGTGCCCGATCTGCGCTACGCCGCGGCCGTGCTGCTGCTCAAGCACCGCGATTGGCCCGACGCGCGTGCTCGCCTGGCCGAGATCTCGGACGCCTACTGCGCGACCAAGCCCGAGATCGGCTTCAAGGCCTACGACGCCGTCCTGACCACCTACTTCATCGACTACAACATCGACGACGAAGAGGCCAAGGACTGCGCGCTCGGTCGGTTGCTCCAGGTGGTCGACAAGTTCGGCGAATCGCCGTGCAGCAAGTCGCCGCTGGCCAAGCCGTACCTGGCCCGCATCCAGGAGATCAAGTCCTCGGTCAAGACCACGGTCATCAAGAAGCGTCTCGATATCGCCTTGGAGAACGAGGCGAATGGCACCGACAAACAGCTCGTGCAGTGCCGCGAAGGCGCGGGCGGCATCGCCATCGTCACCGGAACCGCCACGCTCGCCCAGGTGGCCGGCACAGGCGAGAAGGCCGGCAAGCCCGCCGCCGGGGCGCAGCCGCGCAGCAAGACGGGAACCGAGCTCGACGAAGGCCTGGCCCTGGACCTGATGGATCTCGTCGCCGCCAATCCCAAGGATCAGGATGCGCCGAGCAACCTCAACAACGCCTGCGTGATCTACGAAAAGATCTTCAAGTACGGCGAGGCCACCAAGTGCTACGACCGCCTGGCGCACGACTACCCGGACACGCCGCTGGCCAAGGACGCGGTGTGGAACGCGGCCCGCAACGAGTACCGCTTCTTCGAGTTCGAGAAGGCCGTGACCGGCTATCTCAAGGTAGCCACGGATCCCAGGTTCGCGAACTACGAGCATCGCAAAGAGGCCCTGGGGATCGCGGCCCAACTGCTCGACAACGATCAGCAGTACGAACGCGCGGCGGATTTGTACAAGAAGTACTCCACCAACATCTCCGACAAGCCGACCGAGTCCGCGCAGGCCTTCTCCTTTGCCTGCACGGCGTATGAAAAGGCCATGGACACCGCCAAGCAGGTGTCGTGTCTGCACGAGCTCATCAAGCGCTACGGCAAGCAGGACGGCGCTGGCGAGTACGTGGTCAAGGCCTACCTTCAGCTCGCCACCCTGGCCGAGCAGGGGCGCGACAAGCGCGCGGTCCTGGCCGCCTACAAGAAGGTGCGCGACGAGTTCATCGCGCGGAACCTACCGGCGGCGACCCCGGCCGCCGCGGCTGCTGCCAAGGCCGACTACCTCATCCTCGAAGACAAGTTCAAGGCCTTCCAGGCCAAGACCCTGCACTTCACCAGCGACCCCAAGCAGGTGCGCAAGGTGTTCGACGCGTTCACCGCCGAAGCCAAGGAGCTGGAAGACGAGTACGCCAAGATCTGGGACTACAAGGACGCCAACTGGACCTTGGCCTCGTTCCTCCGCCGCGGCGACATCTTCTACGAGTTCGCGCAGAAGCTGATCAAGGCCGCGGACAATCCGCCCGAGGAAGTCAAGAAGCTGTCCAAGAAGGCGTGTAAGGCCGATCCCGATTTGTGCGGCGTGGCCGAGAGCCAGTACAAGGACGCCATCTACCAGTTCGTCACGCCCGTCGAGGACGAGGCCAAGAAGCAATGGAAGGCGACGCTCGACCGGGCGGCCGATCTCGGCGTGACCAACGAATACGTGAAGAAGGCGAGGGAGAACCTGTCGAAGTACCTGCCCGACGAGTTCCCCTTCATCAAGGATGAACGCATCGGGCTGGAGTACCCGTGATGGCCACCAGGATGACGATCATGCGCCGTGCCCTTCCCGCCCTGGCTCTTACGGTCAGCCTGGCGTGGCCGGTTCTGGCCGGGGCGCAAGACGCGACCGCGCCGGGCGTGCACAAGCGGCGCCAGCCCCCGCCGGCGGTGATCCCCACCGCCGAGGTCAAGGCCGCGCAGAAGCTCTACGAGGCGCGCAACTACCAGGGCGCCGTCATCCAGGCCAAGGCCGCGCTGAACAAGAACGAGCGCTACACCCCGGCCATGCTGGTCATGGCCAAGGCCTATTTCAAGATGGGCAAGAACGAGTGGGTCAAGACCCTGGGCGACATGATGAAGAACGCGGGCGCCAGCGAGGCCGAGCGCTCGGACATCTACGAGATGCAGGGCTTCATGGAGATCGACAAGAAGAACACCTCCGGCGCCATCGAGCAATTCAGGAAGGCCGCCGAGGCCAGGCCCGACAACGCCATCTTGTGGAACAACCTCGGGGCCGAGTACCTGGTGGTCAAGAACTACCGCGAGGCGGGACCGGTGCTGCAGAGAGCCGTCCAACTGCAACCCACCTTCACCAAGGCGCACCTCAACCTGGGCAGCGCCTTCCGGGGCGTCAAGCAGTACGACAAGGCGCTGGCCGAATACAAGCAGGCCCTGGCGCTCTTCCCGCGCTACGCCGATGCGGTCTTCAACCTGGGCATCCTGTACCTCGACGCCGAGAAGATGCCCAACATGGATACGACGGCGAAGCTGAACACCGCCATCACCTACCTCCAGCAGTATCGGCAGATGCTGGTCAGCGCAGGACAGCCGGTGCCACCCGAGGCGGACGCCTATATCAGCGAGGCGCAAGAAGGGATCAATAAAGAGCAGAAGCGCATCGAACGGCAGAAGAAGCAGGAAGAGCGCGAGCGCCAGCGCGCGGCCAAGAAGGCCGCCGACGACGCCAAGCGGCCTCCTGGCCAAGGCGCCTATCCGGCGGCGCCCGCGCCCGCCTATCCGCCCGCGCCCGCGCCCGGCTATCCGGCGGCGCCCGCGCCCGCAACCGGCAGATACCCGGCTGCCCCAGGTTACCCCGCGGCACCCGCACCTGCCGGCTACCCGGCGGCTCCGGCACCCGCTTCCGCGGCGCCAGGTGCGACGCCACCACCGGGCTGGCCGGCAGCCCCAGCCCAGAGGCGGCCATGACGATCCATTCTTCGCACAAGCACCGATTCCTGCCCGTCACCACGGGCCTGCTCATCTCTTTGCTCGTCTCACTGTTCTTCTTGCCCGTTGCTCACGCCCAAGGGAAGAAGAAGGCCTCCGCAGAAGCTCCGGTCAAGGCCGCGGAAATCCCGGTCAAGGCCGAGGAGATTCCGGTCAAGGCCGAGCCCACCAAGGCCGAGTCGGCACCGGCCGCGAAAGAGGCCGCCGACGCCGAGCCGGCCAAGGTCAAGGTCGAACGCGGCGCCGGCGGAAGGAAAATCTACAAGATCGAGGGCGAGATCGTGATCGAGGGCAAAATCCAGAAACCCGAAGCATTCTACGTGCTTCAGAAATCCAGCATCAACTACGACTGGCACGAGCTGAAGCAGGAGTTCGTGCCCAAGATCTTGGACAGCGTGACGAAAGCGCCGTTCTAAGCGGACTAACCAAAGGGAACGATTCCATGGCTACCCAGAAAGCGGCTTTACCCCCGAAGAAGGTCGGACCTACCGCCCCGAAGTCTTCCCGCATTCTACGCATCGGTATCGTCCAGGGTGGCCGCATCGTCGAGGAACGTCTGATCCGCAAGCGCGAGAACATCAGCATAGGCTGGTCGTCCAAAGCCACCTTCACCGTTCCCTCCGAGACCTTGCCCAAGCAATGGCTGCTGTTCGAGGCCAATCCGCGCGGCTACATCGCGCACTTCGCCGACGCCATGGATGCGCGCATCGCGGTGGGCAACGAGGTCGTTTCCCTGGCCCAGCTCAAGCACGCCGGGCGCCTGCGCAAGCAAGGACCAAGCTCGCGCTACCTGCTCGACGAGCGCTCCCGCGGCAAGGTCACCATCGGGGATCTGAGCATCCTTTTCCAGTTCGTCACGCCGCCTCCGCCGCAACCGCGGCCCCAGCTTCCTGCCTCGGTGCGCGGATCGTTCTTCACCGGCATGGACTGGGTGTACACGGCCATCGCGTCGGGATCCTTTCTGGCCCACCTGATTTTCGTCATCTACCTGCGCAGCGTGGATTGGCCGCGCAAGCCGGACCTCGAAGAGATCCCCGACCGCTTCGTGCAGATGATCGTCAAGGCCAAGCCGCCCGAGCCGCCCAAGGAGACCGCGAACAAGGACGACAACAAGGCCGACGAGAAGAAGCCCGAGAAGAAGGTCGCGTCGAACAGCTCGGCGAACAAGGCGCCCAAGAAAGAGATCTCGCCCGAGGAGAAGGCGCGGCTCGATGCCGAGCGCCGGGCCCGGCTGGCCGAGCAGGTTCGCAACACCGGCATCCTCAAGCTTCTTGGCGCCAAGGCGGACGGCTCCGGCTCCATCGCGGACGTGCTGGGCAAGGGCGACGTGGATCGGGATCAGGAGAAGGCGTTTCAAGGCGTGGGCGGTCTGACCGTGGCCACCGGCGACGCGGCTCTGCGCGGCGTGAAGACGGGAACCGGTGGCTCGGGCAAGGTCGCCAACATCTCGGGCCTGCGCGGCGCAGGAGCCATCGCGGGCGGCAACACCGGCGCCGGCCTGACGGAAAAGCGCATCACCGGCATCGTCAAGAGCGAGGCCCCGGCCGTGGACGGGGAGCTCGATCCGTCCCTGGTTTCGAAAGAGGTGCGGACGAGAATCGGCGCCATCAAGGCCTGCTACGAGCGCGCCCTGAAGCGCAATCCCAACCTCAGCGGCAAGGTCAAGGTGCGTTGGACGATTACCGCGGCCGGAACGGTTTCGGCGGTCGAAATCGAAGAGGACAGCATGGGCGACAACGAAGTGGCCTCATGCATCAAGGGACTGGTCAGCCGTTGGCGCTTCCCGGCACCGTCTGGCGGATCGGTCGATGTCGTCTACCCATTCCTATTCCAGGCATCACAGTAATTGCGGAGGTCAGGTTGACACGTCGTTTATCCGAGCCATATATTTCACCAGTTTTTCACGGCGTAGTGCATAGCGCGTCATTAACGGTGCGCGTCTACCATAGTTGCGAGGTGCATCATGTTTAGGGCGTTCAGAGTCATGTGGTTGTTCCTGCTGGTCGCGCCGGTGGCGCTGGCCCAAACCGCGGGCGGGGAAGCACCAGGTCCGGCCCCAGCGCCGGCACCGGTAGCGGCGCCGGCACCGGCGCTGCTTGCCCCGCCGAGCACCCAACACGCGACGATCAGCGGCGATGAGATGCTGAGCCAGGGGCGCGAGTACCGCACGCAGATCGGCTCCACCACCATGCAGATTCAGGCCCAGGTCGACCAAGCCAAGGCGGACAAGGACGTGATTCGCCTGAACTGCCTGCTCGACAAGCTGACCCAGGTGAAGGTCAACGGCAACATGATGGACCAGACGTTGCAGGCCTTGCAGGAAAGCGTGGCGCGCCGGGACGAGGGCACCGAGCTGCACGAGTACACGCGGGTCACCATCATCAACCAGAAGGTCCAGGTTCTGCGCACCGAGGCCGACGCCTGTGTCGGGGCCGAGACCAATTACGTGGGGCCGACCAAGGTGGTCGTCGAGGCGCCGGAAGGCCTGAACGCCACCGTCGATCAGCCGGCCCCGCCCGCGCCCCCGGTCACGGTCGTCGAGAGACCACCCGTGGCGAGCCCGTTTCAATAAACCAACCCCAGGGTCATTCAATCTGACAAGGACGCGCGGAACCAGCCATACCTAATCGGAACTCCATGAGACTACGGCCACTTGTACTTGCCTTCTGCATTGCCTTCGCGGCAAGCCCCATGGCGTGGGCGCAGGCGGCGCTGACGAGCTCGCAGGGACCGGCGCTGGAGTCCATGTCCACGGGCGCGGGCCGCCAGCTCGTGACCAAGGGATTGCCCTCGGGCCTCAAGCTGGGCGAGGAGGCGATTCTGCACGCGGCGGTGTTGGCCGACATCGGCTACGATTCGAACGTGTTCTACGGCTCGTCGGGGCAGGACACCTCGGCGGTTCTGCACGTGACGCCCAGGCTGGAGATCACCAACGCCGAGCGCGACGGCAGCATCCCCTCTGGCACCTATTACGATCTCGTCGGGTCAGTCGATTTTCTGCGCTACCTCAGCAGCAACAACGATGTGTACAACCAAAGCGCAACCAATCCCAGCCTCGGCGGAACGGCCGAGTTCTCTTCGGGCCAGGCGCTCAGCTTCACGCTTTCCGAGACCTTCAGCCGCTACCAACAAGCGCCCTATGCGGCTGGTGCCAATCCCATCATCCGCGACGACAACATGGCCTCGGCCAGCCTGCACTTCGCTCCTGGGGGCGGCCGTCTGAACGTCATGCTCCGCTACTCGAACCTCATCGACAAATACGAAGGCAGCACCTACAGCAACGGCAGCAACATGGGGAACGAAGGGGTGCTCGACATCGGCTGGCGCTGGCTGCCGCGAACCTCGATCTATGCCCAGGTGGCGCAAGGGGCGATCACCTATCTCAACTCCGGCTCCGGTAACAGCGCCTCCTATCCGCTCCGTACCCTCCTCGGACTCCGCGGTCTTCTGACCGAGAAGCTGTCCGTGAACATCGCGGGTGGCTACCAAAACGCCTTCTACTCGTCGGGCGGCAATCCCACTGGTCTTGGCAACCTTGGTGTCCTCACCGAGGTCAACTACTCCGTGTCCATGCTCTCGCGCGCCGGGCTTGGCTACCACCACGACTTCGTCAATTCGCCGTTCCTCGGCGGGTACTACAACATGGACGCCGTCTACGGCAGCTTTCAGCAGATGGTCGCCAGTAGGGTCGTGACCTATCTCTTCGGTCGGTTCGAGAATCGCCGCTTCGGGACCGGGAGAATTGACAACTATGTCATGGGTGGGGTGGCCCTGGACTACGTCATCGGCAAGTTCCTTCTCATGGGCGCCAGCTACTCGCTGAATCTCAACCGCACCACGAAGACCGCAAAGACCGTCCCCCCCGATCTCGGCCTCGACTACACCAAGCACGTCCTGCTCTTCCGCCTCGGCGTGATGTACTAGCGCGGCCCCCTCACCCTGTCCCTCTCCCCGCTGCGCTTCGCTTCGCGGGGCGAGGGGACCAGGTGTCTGCCTCCCGTCTTCCCCGCCCCCCCGGCGCGCATTCTCCCCTCCGGTCCCCTCGCTCCTGGGCGCGCGCGTTCTCCCCTCCGGTCCCCTCGCCCCTGGGCGCGCGCGTTCTCCCCTCCGGTCCCGTCGCCCCTGGGCGCGCGCGTTCTCCCCTCCGGTCCCGTCGCCCCTGGGCGCGCGCGTTCTCCCCTCCGGTCCCGCCGCCCCTGGGCGCGCGCGTTCTCCCCTCCGGTCCCGTCGCCCCTGGGCGCGCGCGTTCTCCCCTCCGGTCCCGCCGCCCCTGGGCGCGCGCGTTCTCCCCTCCGGTCCCCTCGCCCCGCGAAGCGGGGAGAGGGCTAGGGTGAGGGGCTCTCTCGCTCGCGCGAGGAGAACGGCCCTGGTGTACTATGGCCCTGGATGGCCGATCCAACATCGAACCAGCAGGCAGGCGCCGGCTACTGGGCCCACGAAACGGCGGTCGTCGATCAGCCGGCTCACATCGGCGACGGCACGCGCATCTGGCACTTCTGCCATGTGATGGCCGGGGCGCGCATCGGCGCCCGTTGCGTGCTTGGCCAAAACGTCTTCGTGGCCAGCCGGGCCGTGCTGGGCGATGGCTGCAAGATCCAGAACAACGTCTCGCTCTACGACGACGTGGTGCTCGAGGCCGAGGTCTTCGTCGCGCCCTCGGCCGTGTTCACCAACGTGAACAATCCGCGCGCCTTCATCGAGCGCAAGCATGAATACCGCAAGACCGTGGTGGGGCGTGGCGCTTCCATCGGGGCCAATGCCACCGTGGTGTGCGGGCACACGATTGGCGAGTACGCCTTTGTCGGCGCCGGCGCCGTGGTGACCAAGGACGTTCCGGCCTACGCGCTGGTGCTGGGCGTGCCAGGGAGCGTGGCTGGCTGGATGTGCCGGTGCGGGATCCGCTTGCCCAAGGGACCCTCGCTGGCCTGTGCCTCGTGCGGCCAAAGGTACGTGCTTGGTCGAGACGCGGGCGACGCCGAAGCTGTGATCCCCGAGGTCACCCCGTGAAGGTGCCCTTGCTCGACGTCAAGGCGCAGAACGCCCCACTGTGCGAGGCGCTCATGGCCGCCATCGCCCGCGTGGTGGACGGCGGCGCCTTCATCCTGGGCCCCGAGGTCGAGGCCTTCGAGAAAGAGCTGGCCACCGCGCTCGGCACCCGCCGCGCGGTCGGGCTGTCGTCGGGGACCGATGCCCTGCTGGTGGCGCTGACGGCGCTGGAGGTGCGCGCTGGCGACGAGGTGGTGACCACGCCGTATTCGTTCTTCGCCACCGTGGGTTGCATCGCGCGCCTGGGGGCGCGGCCCGTCTTCGCGGACATCGACCCGCAAACCTTCAATCTCGACGAGGCGGCGGCCGCGGCCGCGTGCGGGCCGAAGACGCGCGCCCTGATCCCGGTCCATCTCTTCGGCCGGCCGGCAGTTCTGCCCAAGGTTTCGGTTCCCATCGTCGAGGACGCCGCGCAGGCCATCGGCGCGTGCAAGGTGGCGGGGATCGCCGGTTGCCTGTCGTTCTTTCCTTCGAAGAACCTTGGCGCCTTCGGCGACGGCGGCGCCCTGGTGACCGACGACGACGGGTTCGCCGACAAGGTCGCGATCCTGCGCGCCCACGGCAGCAAGCCGAAATACGTTCACCACGAGGTCGGCGGCAACTTCCGCCTTGATGCCTTGCAGGCCGCTGTTTTGCGCGTGAAGCTGGCCAGGCTCGCCGACTGGACGGCTGGCCGGCGCAGGAACGCCGAGCGCTACCGAAGCCTGTTCGCGGCCACGCCCGGCCTGCCGGCCGAATTGATGTTGCCCTCGGATGCCCCGGGCCACATCTACAACCAGTTCGTGATTCGGGCCCCACGCCGGGATGCCTTGCGCGAGCACCTCACCCGGAACGGCGTGGGCACCGAGATCTACTACCCGCTGGCGCTGCACCTTCAGCCTTGCTTCGCCGATCTAGGCCTCGCGCCAGGCGCCTTTCCCCACGCCGAACGGGCCACCCGAGAGACGCTGGCCCTGCCCATCTACGCCGAGCTGACGGAGGCGCAGCAAGCCTTCGTCGTCGAACAGATCGCCACCTTCTACCGCCCAAGGAGCTGACATGGTTGATACGGTACGCATCGCCGTCGTCGGAGCAGGCGCCTGGGGTATCAACCACGTGCGCGCCATGAGCCGCACCAAGGGCGCCGAGCTGGTCATGGTGTGCGACGGCGCCGAGTCCGCCCTCGACCGCGCCCATGCCATCGCCCCCGGCGCGCGTCTGCAGGATGACCTGGCGTCCGCGCTGGCCGCCACCGACGTCGACGCGGTGGTGCTGGCCACGCCGGCCAGGGATCACGCCGAGCAAGCGCGCATGGTGCTCAATGCCGGCAAGCACGTCTTGGTGGAAAAGCCGCTCGCCCTCGACGCCGCGGACGCCCACGCCGTGGTCTCGGCCGCCGAAACCCACAAGCGCATCTTGATGGTGGGTCACCTGATGTTGTTCCATCCCGCGGTGGAGAGGCTGAAGGCCATGATCGACAAGGGCGAGCTTGGCCGCGTCTACTACATCTATGCGCTGCGCGTGAACCTGGGTCGCGTGCGCCAGGATGAAAACGCCCTGTGGAGCCTGGCCCCGCACGATGTCTCGATGATCGAGTACCTGCTCTCGGACGAACCCGAATCGGTCAGCGCGCGCGGCGGAACCTATCTGCAAAGCCGCATCGAGGACGTGGTGTTCGTCAACCTGCGCTTCCGCAGCGGGGTCAGCGCGCAGATCCAAGTCTCGTGGCTCGATCCGCGCAAAGAGCGTCGCCTGACCATCGTGGGATCGCAAAAGATGGTCGAGTTCGACGACGTTCATCCGGTAGAGAAGATCCGCATCTACGACAAGGGCGTCGATCGCCCGCCCGCGTTCACCGAGTACGCGCAGTTCCTTTCCATCCGCAACGGCGACATTCACATACCGCAGATCCCGATGGTCGAGCCCCTCGAGCGCGAGTGCCGTCACTTCGTCGACTGCATCACCCAGGGCAAGCGCCCCCTCACCGACGGGCATTCCGCCCTGCGCGTGGTGCGCGTGCTGGAAGCCGCGCAAAAATCCCTGGAAAGCAACGGCGCCCCCGTAGCCCTCTAACTCGCCTCGCCCCGCGCAGCGGGCGAGGGCGCGCCCGGCGCCCATGCTAATCTTTGAACCCAGTGCAGAACCGAAATCGAGAGCTTGCGATCGCCCCTCACGCTAGCCCTCTCCCCGCTTCGCGGGGCGAGGGGATCGGGAGCCCATGCTGTTCCTGAACAAGCTCCTGCCCATCTTCGTTCTGCCGCTCGGCTTGGTCGTGCTGCTGCTCGTGGTCGGGCTTTGGCGCAAGAAACGCAGGCCGATTGTCGCCGCGCTGGCCATCTTGTACCTCAGCAGCATGCCGATCGTCGGACAGCGGCTGACCCACTGGCTTGAGACGCGCTACCCGGCGGTGCCCATCGACCAGGTGGAAACCGCAGACGCCATCGTGCCCCTGGGTGGGATCTTCGGGCCGCCCACGCGCGATGGGTATCTGCCCAATGTGGGCGAAGCCAGCGAGCGGCTGGAGGCGGGCATCGAGCTTTGGCAGAAGAAGAAGGCCCCGTGGCTCGTGTTCACGGGCGGACGCCTTCCCTGGGACCGCCAGGCCGAGCTCGAGGGTGTGATTTCGAAACGCGTCGCCATCGCGCGCGGGATCCCCGCCGAGCGGATCCTGGTCACGGGCGAAGTGGGCAACACCCTCGACGAGGCCCACGCCATCGCCAGCCTCATGCGCGAGCGGGGCTGGCACAAGATCATCCTGGTGACGTCGGGCTGGCACATGCCGCGCGCGGCACGCCTGTTTCGCAAGGCCGGCGTCGACTTCGTCCCCTTTCCCGTCGACTTTCAGGACACCCCGAAAGGTCGCCTGACCTTGCTCGATTTCTTGCCCAGGGCCGAAGCCTTGAAAGAGACCGAAAGCACCCTGCGCGAGATCTACGGCATCTTGTTCTACGCCCTGACCAACCGGTGAGCCCGACGCCCGGGCTAGGGTGAGGGGCATCGGTCTGTCGTGCCGTTGAATCTCGTCGTGCTCCTTCGCCTTTGGGGGCGAGCGTAGCCCAGCTTTGCTGGGCGAAGCGAGGGGGGACCGGGGGACTGCGAGCGAGAGCGAGCCAGTCCCCCGTAAGATACAAGGGGCCAGCGCACTCTCTCGCATGGCCGAACCCCTCACCCGACGCGCTTCGCGCGGCGACCTCTCCCCGCTTCGCGCGGCGACCTCTCCCCGCTTCGCGGGGCGAGGTGAATCTTCCGAGTACCTCGCAAGCTCGCGTCCTGTGCTATCAAGCGGTATCTGCTTGTGGGCTGGCCAGTCCAGCAACTCGGCGAACGTTCACCAGCGCGATGTTGACCGAGCGGAGGATGTTCTCGAGCAACTTGCACGACTCCGCCACGCGCGCGTGCGACACCGGCACCATGCAGACCAGCCCTGCTTCATAAAGTGCCACGGCCGCCTCAGTCGACGCCGCGTTGATACCTCCCACGGGCTGGAATGCGTTTTGGATTTTGTCCATCATGCACAACCTAGTTGTTTATCTAGATAACCTGAGATAATTATCTATGGATGAATGTAATCAAACGAAAGCCGTTCTCCGTCCTTTGGGAGCGGCTCGAGCAGGAACGACGGTTCTTGCAGGTGCTGGCCGGGCCACGTCAGGTAGGGAAGACCACGCTGGCCTTGCAGGTGAGCGAGAGGCTGACGATGCCCACGCACTACGCCGCAGCGGATGCCGTGGGTGCGTCCCCTTCGTCTTGGCTTGAAACCGAGTGGGAAAAAGCGCGGACGCTGGCCGGTCGATCGCCAAAGGGCGCGGTGCTTTTTCTCGATGAGGTGCAGAAGATTCCCGATTGGTCGGCCTTGGTCAAGAAGCTGTGGGACGAGGACACGCGTCGACGGCGACCCTTGCGCACCGTCTTACTCGGATCGTCGCAGCTCCTCTTGATGTCCGGCATCACCGAGAGCTTGGCGGGCCGTTTCGAAATGATCCCCGTGCCCCACTGGTCGTTTTCAGAGATGCGCGAGGCCTTTGGCTTCACGCTCGACGAGTTCGTTCAATGGGGCGGGTATCCTGGCGCAGCACCTCTGGTCAACGATCGCCCGCGCTTCTTGGCCTACGTTCGCGACTCGCTCATCGAGACGACCGTCTCGCGCGACATTCTCTATCTCGTGCGCGTGGACAAGCCGGCACTCTTGCGCCGCCTTTTCGAGCTGGGGTGTCTCTATTCGGGGCAGGTTCTGACCTATCAGAAGATGCTTGGCCAAATGCAACAACGCGGTAACGTGGTCACGCTTGCCCACTACCTCGAGCTTCTCGGCGGCGCGGGACTTCTGACGGGACTTGACCGCTACTCCGGCAGCCGGGTAAGTCGGCGCGGATCCAGCCCCAAGTTGCTCGCTCTCGACAACGCCCTCATCACGGCTCTGCGACCGGACGATGCCGAAGAACCCGAGGTGCGCGGCCGCTTGGTCGAGACGGCGGTTGGCGCCCACCTCTTGCGTGGTGCCCAGGCCTCGGGCTTCGAGGTGTCTTGGTGGCGCGAGGCCAACTGTGAGGTGGACTTCGTGATGCGCAAGGGCCGTAGCCTGGTCGCCATCGAGGTCAAGAGCGGCAGGAGGCGCGATGCCCTGCCCGGATTGGACCTATTCGCGCGCCATCACCCCGCCGTCCGCCGGTTGCTCGTGGGTGGAGGCGGCATCGATCTGGAAGACTTCCTTCTCACCGACCCAGAGCGCTGGTTCCCGGGTTGATTGCTCGGCAGAAACCCTGGCTGCGCGGCGTTGCCCGTTTGAGCCCGTCCCTCCTCGCCTTGCCCACAGCCGTAGGCCGGCCTACTGGGGGCAACGTCGCTGATTCTGGGCGTGCCAGCCAGCGGGGCAGACCAGTCCAGCAGGCGAAGCCCGGCATCTGCGACCGTTCCCGCCCCGATGTCTCGCGCTCCAGTCCCCTCGCCCCGCGTCCGGGCGGGCGTGGGAAGTCGAGGGCCTCGGAAACGCCAGCGCGAAATCCTTCGGCGGGAAATTCGACGCGCTCTCGGCGTCCTCGAGGCGGGGGGGTAGGGGCGGGTTTGAAACCCGCCCTCCGAGCTCGCGGATCGGCCCAATTGGCGATGAGGTTTGCGGTAAAGTATGGTTAGGTTAGCCAACATGGAATCGGCCAGCAAAAGCAACCAAGTGAAGAACAGGGAACCCCGCGAGCTTGTGCCGGACAGCTCTAAACCTGTGCCGGCGCTTCGGGGAGTCGTGGACGAAGAGCTCGTCGATCAGGCAGCGAAGTGGATCAGCGCGAAGGTTGCCGCGACCCTCAAGCTCGGCGCTCAAGAAGTCGGAGAGTACGTGCTCGGCACATTCTTCCGTGGCGACCCCGCTCTCGCCAAATCGAAGAATCCCAACAAGGATGCGTCGTTTCGGGCCCTCGCCGAAAGATGCGGAACTCCAGAGCTTCCGGTCTCCAAAACCTGGCTGAACAACGCCGTGGGTGTCGCCTTGATCCTCCGGCAACTTCCCGATGGCGCCACAGCCTTCCGCGAGCTTCCCCCTTCGTACCAGGAAACGCTCTTGCCGCTGATGGATCCGACCAAGGTCGAGAAGGTCGCGAAACACGCGGTGGCCAAGGACCTGTCTTTCCGCGAGCTGCGGCAGGCGGTGGCCGAGGAGCGCGCGAAGATGCCGAAGGATGATTCGCGGGGAGGACGGCCGGCGATGCCGCTTATCGTCAAGACCTTGGGCCGCTCGCTCAGGCTTTTCACGCTGGAAGCGGGAAGGAGATCCTTTACCAAGGCCCAGGTCGAGGAACTGGATGACGAGCAGAGGAAGGACGCCCTGGAATCCGCCGAGGAGCTTATCGAGAAGCTGAAGGATCTGGTCAGCAAGCTCAAGAAGATGTGACCGAACAGTTTCCTAGCTGCACATCACCGCAAAGAAGATGGCTCCAAGGGGCGCGGCGAGCCGACGCTGACGCCGCCGGTCGCGGGGACGTGGCTGCCCATCGCCCGCTCACGGCTACTCTTCACGCAGGGCATCGCGAATGCGCGCGGCGAACTCGGCGAAATCCTCCAGGCGCTCATTCAGCAGTCTGTGTAGGCGGGACAGATCGACTTCGAGGTAGCCGTGAACGAGGAGATTGCGGAAGCCGGCGACTGTGCGGAATCGGGCGGAGAAAGCCGGATCGAGGATCTTCATGGGAACCAAGGAGTCGATTGCCGAAGCGTAGTCGGTCGGGCTATGACCCGCGCTGGCCGCGAGGTGGGTGGCGATGTCTATGCAATTTTGGGCGCAAACCTGCAGGCCGCGTTCGACTGCCCATTGCTCGTCGAGGCTGGTGTTGAGCAGAGCAAGCGGATGGCCCGCGTGCCGGCGGAGCTGGGCGAGAGCGCCGTCCAACGCTTCCAAGTGCCTCCTGACGAGCTGCTCGTCTCGCCGCGCTGGCGTCATCGGCCGAACTGTCCTCGCGCCGCCCGGCCGTCCGTGGCTACGCGAATCTTTTCGAGCTGTGGCAAGAAGTCGAAGTAGCGAGACAGGGCGTACCCCTCGCGGCCAGCGGTGCCTTTCGGATCCCGAACGAGTAGGCGGACACCATCGCGAAGAACCCTGTGGTACAGCACAGGATCGGCGCGGTTGAGCATCACGACGTCGACATCGTTGCGGCCGAGGACACTCATCAGGTCGGCCGAAATCTCTGCATCTATCCCGAATCCTCGGTCCATGTCGGTCGCGGGGTCGACGTACACTGCCACGTCGACGTCGCTGTGGGCCTGCGCCGTCCCCCGTGCCTGCGAGCCGAAGAGATAAGCTTCCAAGATCTCCGCCCGGCCGGCCAGTACCCCGGCCAGCTTGTTCACGAGCTCAGAGCCAGCAGCCTTCACGAATTCAGGATGCAAGACTTTCCCCTGGCGAGCAACTGGGGATTGTCCTCCAACTTAGACTGGGTCAGAAGGCCTCGACTGTTGGATCTCCGAACGGCCCCCTCGCCCCGCGTAGCGACGTTGTTGACCTGCCTCGGTTCAAGACAGCCGTGCCAGAACGTCTCGCGGCTCGAGTACGAAGATGCCGCCGGGTGCCTTGTCGTGGATCTCTCGATCCATGGTGACCAGCGGAACACCGTACTGCTCCGCTACCTGCAGCACCAGCGCGTCTGCGCCGCGCAACCTTGTCTGAATTCCGAGAACGCAGGCCCGTTCGGCCACGTCCGTGTTGATATCGAGCCAGAGAATGGAGGGCAGCCGCGCCAGTGCCTCCTTGACGTTGAAGGCCAAGTCGACCGTCGTCCGGCGACGAAAAGCACAAGTGGTCTCGGCCAGGACAAGGACTGGACAGAGCGCCTCGATCTCGCCGGTCACGATGCGTTCGACGACCGGTAGGCATTCCTGGTGTAGAGCGTCCTTGGGGTCCAGTCCACCGATGAAGATGTTGCTGTCGACGACGAGCTTCATCTCCGTCTCTCGGCGCGAACGTCAGCGACAGCGTGCCCGCCGGTAGACGCCTTGCCGATCGCATCAATGAGCTGCCGCCATGCCGCCAGGTCAGCCGAACCGGCCGGAAGGATGCGTGGCACGTCCATCTCACGAGAAGCGCACCCGCTCTTTTGGAGATAGAGCTCCCGTTCGAGCCCTCGTATCTTCTCGGCTTTGTCGCTAGCCATCATCTCGCTCCTTGCCTTGTCCGCCTGCCTCTGCGTCTAGCCTACCAGGACGCACCAAACGCGCAACCTACGCCCCGGTAGGGACGGCCCTCCCACCACCTGGGAGGTGGATTCGCGCGAAGGTTGCCGCGACCCTCAAGCTCGGCGCCCAAGAAGTCGGATTCTCCTTGGCCCCCCAGCGCCAGCACCCGGGTGCACGGCATGACTTTCTAGCGGCCATCCGGTACTTGGTCTTGACCCTGTACAACGTGACGGTCAAGCACGTCCCATACGTCGATTCGACGGCACTCGAACTGTCCGGGCGCCCGGACAGTTCCGCCCCGACTACACGGACGAGCCGCGCGCCACGACCCCGTGCCGAGAAGGCCAGCGTAGGACGCTTTTCGTTGAAGCCACAATGCAGATGACGTGGTCCTTCTTTCCGGAAGATCATCCCGTAGGGGGGCTCCTGTAGTAAGCTCGCGCCGCGTCGGCGGTACGAACCGCGGAGCAGAGCCTTGTCACGAACGACGTTTACCAAAGCAGTCATCCCCATGGCCGGTGCATCGCACCGCGATCTGCCTCTTCAGCTCATTACCACCGGCAGCGGCCGCACGCAGCACGTGGTCGAGCTTCACATCGAAGAGCTGCTGGGCGCGGGAATCGAGCAGGTGGCGCTCGTGACCATGCCCGGGGCAGCCAGCTTGGTCGCCCAGTTGCTGGCGAGATTCGGCTCTTCGATCGTGCTGATCGAACAGCCCGAGCCCCTGGGATTCGGCCACGCCATCCTGTGCGCGGAAAGCTGGGTTGGGCACGAGCCATTCGTCACGCAGGTTTGCGACCACATCTTCGTCACCTATCCGAACCCCTCCTCTACCCGCCAATTGCTCGAGATCGCCGTGCGCGAAAACTGCTCGGTATCGGGGGTTCAAGCGACCAACGAGAGCGAGCTTCCCTATTTCGGCGTGGTCGGGGGTCGGCGGGTGAAGGGCAGCGACGACCTCTACGAGGTAAGCAAGGTGCTCGAAAAGCCGACGCCCACGGTGGCCGAGGAGCATTGTGTGGTGCCCGGGGTGCGCCGGGGAAAGTACCTCGCCTTCTTTGGCGTGCACGCGCTGACGCCGGCCATCTTCGATCAGCTGCGCGACTGCCAGAGCACGCTCCCGCCGGGCGCCACGCTCGGAGTTTCGGAGTCCCTGGCGCTCTTGGCCGCTCGTCAAAAGTACCTGGCGCTCGAGGTGCATGGCCACCGCGTGGATCTGGAGGGCAGGTTCGGGCTCCTGCGCGCGCAATTGGCGCTGGCCATGCACGGTCCCCACCGAGATGAGATCCTGCGATTGATCCTGGAAGAAGTAGCCGAGGCCCAGCGCGTCTGAGGCAGGCTGAACGGCCCGATGATTTCCATGCGCAACCTTTCAAGCCATCCACTTGTGGCGGCGATCGCCGATCCGTCGCAAGAGTCCAAGGTCGGGATGCTCGAGCGCTATTGCGCGCAGTCCAGCTTCGGGGAGATCCTCGATGCGACCAAGGCGCTGCACGCGTTCGCCGACGCCGCCACTACCAATACCTACCAGCGGGTGCGGGCCTTGTTGCAGCTCCATTCCATCTATCGCTTCGTCTTGCCTGCGCGGCCAGAGCTGCCTGGCACCGGACGGATTCCTTACGAGGGGTATCGGCTGGTGCTCGAGCGTCGCTTTCGCGAGGCCGTCAGCGTGTTCTTGTCCGCGGCGAACGCGGACCAGCTCTGCGACCCTCTGGCGAGCGCGCTGTCGGTTGCCTGCCACGGGCTCGGTTTTCAGTACTTGGCCGAGCAGGTGCAAACCTCCGTTCGCTCGCTGCCCGGCAATCAATGGATGTTCCGCACCACCCACGGGCTGGACCAACCGCTGCGGCTGCGCCGCGAGCTTCTGGCCAAGGATGCCGATGGGTTCTTCCCGCTGCTGGTCGAGCGCACGCCGGTGCGCATGGATCTCAGCCACAGCGGCTGGAGCGACATCTTCTTTCTCGGCATGGACTATCCCGAGGGCGCGCGCGTCCTGAATGTTTCGATCGACCTCGCGGTGTACGGCCGAGACGATCGGACCGCTCCCCCCATCACCTGCTTTCTGCGCGCCATCGATCAGCCGGTCCTGCGTCTGGTCAGTGTGGATCTCGGCGCCGCCGTCGAGCTGACCGAGGTGTCGGAGGTATTCGACTACGGACGGGACTACCTGGGACTGCTCAAGGCCGCGGTCATCGCCGCGGGCCTGGTGCCACCCGGCCTCGAGGGCTCGGGGCAACCCCTGTCGCTTCTTCTTCGAGCAGATGATGGGTCCGGGTCTCGGACTAGAGCTGGTCAGCCAGGTCAACGCCATTCCCAAAGGCAGCCGTCTGGCCGTGTCGACCAACCTGCTCGGCTCGCTGATCTCCGTGTGCATGCGCGCCACCGCACAGGTGGCGTCTTTCACCGGGGCGCTGACCGAGCCCGAACGCCGCATCGTGGCCGCGCGGTCCATTCTCGGCGAGTGGCTGGGTGGCTCCGGCGGAGGCTGGCAAGACAGCGGCGGCTTGTGGCCCGGAATCAAGCTCATCGAGGGCGTGCCGGCTTCACCCGGCGATGTCGAATACGGTTCCAGCCGTGGGCGCTTGCTACCGAAACACACCCTGCTCGGCCCCGACGTCGTGGAACCACGGGTGCGCGACCTGCTTTCCGATTCATTGGTCATGGTGCACGGCGGAATGGCCGCCGACGTTGGCCCGATTCTCGAGATGGTGACCGAGAAGTTCCTGCTTGGCACCAACCGCGAGTGGGAGGCGCGCCAGGAACTCTTGAAGATCTTCGGCGACATCATCGAGGTTCTTCACAAGGGCGATTTGAAGGCGTTCGGCGGTCTGACCACGCGGAACTTCCAGGGTCCGCTCCAGAGCATCATCCCCTGGGTGTCGAACCACTACACCGAGCGACTCATCGAGCAGGCCAAAGCCATGTTTGGCGACCGTTTCTGGGGTTTCTGGATGCTGGGCGGCATGTCTGGCGGCGGTATGGGTTTCGTGTTCGATCCCAAGGTGAAGCGCGAAGCCGAAGCGCGGATGCTCGAGACCATGCATAGCGAGAAGCGACGTCTGGAGTCGGGCCTGCCCTTTGCGATGGATCCGGTCGTCTATCGATTTTCCATCAATGATACGGGCACATGCGGCGAGCTGCGGCGTGGTCCGAGCGCAATACTCTCCTCGGACTATTACCTGTACATGCTGCCGCGCTGGCTGCACCAGGGGTCGCGCCTGTTCTCCGAGGCGCGTCGTCAAGAGGTCGATGCCTTCTCCCGCCGTGACCTGGGCGGCGTGCATGCCGACAAGGTCGGCCAGGCCCTGGTAAAGCGTCTCTTTCCACCAAGCGGGGGCGAGTTGGCATCCCATGCCGAGTCCTTGGATGAGTTGTTGCAACGCTGCGGATTCGATCGGACGCAGCACGAGAGAATTCGCGCCGATCTCAAGGCAGGGCGCATAGGTCTTGCCAAGAACCGACTGCCGGCTGATGTGCTGATAGAGGACGTCCAGCCGGGGGACGTCGTGCGCGGCAGCGACATCGGTAGCGCGGCCGAGCACGCCGGCGAAGCAGCCATCGCGCGCGGCGAGGTTGCGGTGGTCACCCTCGCGGCCGGCGCGGGAAGCCGCTGGACCCAGGGCGCGGGCACCGTGAAGGCCGCGCATCCATTCGCGCGGCTGGCGGGGCGCTTCCGAACTTTTGTCGAGGTTCACCTGGCCAAAACGCGGCGCACGGGCTCGATCTTCGGTTGCATCCCGCCCCACGTGTTCACCACCAGCCACCTGACCGACTCGGCGGTCACGGACCTGCTCGAGCGCGAGAAGCGCTATGGGTTTCCCGGGGAGTTGCTGCTTTCGCCCGGGCGCTCGATCGGTCTTCGATTCATCCCGACCGTGGTCGATCTGCAATTCGCCTGGGAGCATATGCAACAGCAGCAACTTGAACCGCGAAAGCAGAAGGTCCGCGACAGCGCACGCAATGCGCTGCTGGACTGGGCGACCAGCTCCGGCGAGGCAAGCGACTATCGCGGGAACTTGCCAGCACAATGCGTTCATCCTGTCGGACACTGGTATGAGATTCCCAACCTTCTGCTCAATGGCACCCTCAGAGACTTGCTTGCCAAGCGTCCTCAGCTGAAATACCTGTTGCTGCACAATATCGATACCCTGGGGGCCAGCCTGGATGCACGCTGGCTCGGGCGTCACATCACCAGCGGGGTCGCGCTCAGCTTCGAGGTCACGGCGCGCCACTTCGACGACCGTGGCGGGGGCCTGGCGCGCGTGGCTGACCGCCTGCGGATTGTCGAGGGCCTGGCACTGCCGCGCGAGGAGGACGAATCCAAGCTGACCTATTACAACTCGCTTACGACCTGGATCTCCCTGGATCCCCTGCTGGCCTTGTTTGGGCTCTCCCGCCACACCCTGAATGATCCACAGACCGTGCTCGAAGCCGTGCGCACGCTCGCCGCCCGGCTGCCGACCTACATCACCATCAAGGAAGTCAAGCGGCGCTGGGGTCACGCGCAGGAGGACATATTCCCGGTCACCCAGTTCGAGAAGCTTTGGGGTGACATGACATCGCTGCCCGAGGCCACCACCGAGTTCTTCCTGGTTCCACGCCAGCGCGGGCAGCAGCTCAAGGAAGTCGCCCAACTTGACGGGTGGGATCGCGACGGCTCGCGGAGCTTCATCGAGTCGCTCTGCGAGCTCGTCTGATAGACAGGTGTGCTGCGGCCATGTTCGAACAACTGCCCTCAGGGAGTAGCCCGGTACAAGGCAGCCCAAAGCCACGGCTGGCCATCGTCGCGGGGTAGCTGATCGATGCCTCGCCTGATTTTCGTCAATCGCTTCTTCCACCCCGATCATTCGGCAACCAGCCAGATCCTGAGCGATCTCGCCTTCCATCTCGCCGAGGCAGGGTTCGACGTCCAAGTCCTCACCAGCCGGCAGCTCTACGACAATTCCTCGCAGCTCTTGCCCGCACGCGAGACCGTGCGCGGCGTGCGCGTGTACCGGGTATGGACCACACATTTCGGACGCGGCCGGCTCGTGCCGCGGGCCATCGACTACCTGACCTTCTACCTGAGCGCGACCGCGAAGCTCGCGGCCCTCGCGGATTCCGGCACGGTGGTCATCGCGGAAACCGATCCACCGCTGCTGTCAGTGCCCTGCGCTCTTGTGACATGGCTGAAGCGATCCACCCTGGTGAACTGGACGCAGGATCTCTTTCCCGAGATCGCGGAAAGCCTGAAGGTTCCCGGCATCGCGCTTGTCTCGCCGGTGCTGCGTCGCCTGCGCAACCTCTCGCTCAAGCACGCGCGCACCAATGTCGTGCTCAGCGAAGGCATGGCCGCGCGCCTGCGCGCCGAGGGGATCGCGGCCGAGAAGATCGAAGTCATCCACAACTGGTCGCCGGCCGAAACCGCCTCATCCATGGGGTCGCCTGTCGCAAACCCGTTGCGCGCGGAATGGAATCTCGGCCGCAAGCTCGTGGTGGGCTACTCGGGCAACTTCGGTCGCTCCCACGACTTCGCCACGGTGCTGGATGCCGCGGCCTTGCTGCGCGACCAGCCTGATGTCCACTTCCTGTTCGTCGGCGCCGGGGCCCAACGCGCGTGGGTGGAAACGCGCGTGGCCGCGCTGGGTCTGAGCAACGTCACGTTCCAGCCTTACCAGCCCCTCGATCGGTTGGCGCTAAGCTTGGCCGTGCCCGACGTGCACCTGGTGTCTTTGAAGCCCGAGCTTGAAGGATTGATCGTCCCGAGCAAGTTCTATTCGGCGCTGGCCGCTGGCCGACCGGTCCTTTTCATCGGGGATCCCAAGTCCGAGATGGCCAAGCGGCTCGACGAAGCCGACTGCGGACGGGCGTTTGCGGTTGGGGCATTTGCCGAACTGGCGGCGGAGATTCGCCAGATGGCTGGCCACCCAGACCAAGTCGCCAACATGGGCAAACGCGCCCACGATCTGTGGAGCGCTCGCTTTCAGCGTTCGCAGGCGCTGATGGAGTGGGAGGGTGGGCTCGCAAGATTGTTTGCTGCGGCGCCGGCGTGACCTGGTTCCTCCGTGCCACTCTCACGGTGCCCCTGGGGTTGGCGTGGGCATTGGGGTTCCCGCGGTGATATGTTGAGACAACCGTCGTGCAGCACCATCCAGAACCTTCCACCCATACCAAGTCCGTCAACTCCGAGATGCCCCCAGGCGATTGGCCTGCGCCTCATTCAGTGGCATTGTCGGTGCTTGTTCCGGTCAAGAACGAGGAGCGGAATCTCCCCGCATGCCTGCGTCGTCTCACCTGGGCGAACGAAATCGTGGTCGTGGACAGCCACTCTACTGACGCGACCGTCTCCATCGCGCAGGCTTTCAGTGCCCAGATCCATCAGTTCGACTACTCCAGTGAGGGATGGCCGAAGAAAAAGAACTGGGCACTCGAAAGCGTCTCCTGGAAGAATGAATGGGTACTCATCATGGATGCCGACGAGCACATGACGCCCGAGTTGGCCCGCGAGATAGAGGCTGTCGTCTCGGGGCGCTCGGGCGACCCGAACGCGGCATCGCCCGGCACGAACGACGGTTACTGGATCAACCGGCGCTTCATGTTCATGGGGCGCTGGATCAAGGGCTGCGGCTACTACCCATCGTGGAATATGCGTCTTTTCAAGCACGCCCTCGGCCGCTACGAGCGCATCGGGAATCTCGGCGACACGGGGTCTGGCGACAACGAGGTCCACGAACACGTGAAGGTCTCGACCGGGCGCTGCGGCCATCTCAAACACGAATTCCTGCACTATGCCTACCCTGATCTTGCGACCTGGATCGAGAAGCACAATCGCTATAGCACATGGGAGGCTCATGCTGCCCTGGCCGCCGACGCTGGGGAGGTCAAACCCAACCTGTTCGGTTCTGCGATCGAACGTCGCCGATGGCTCAAAAGCATGAGCCGAAAGCTGCCGGGACGTCCGGGGCTGCGCTTTGTCTACAGCTATCTGGTCGAGCGCGGGTTCATGGACGGCTATCCCGGATTCGTGATGTGCAGTCTGCTGGCCTGGTACGAGCTCGTGTCCGTGGCCAAGCAACAGGAAATGCAGGACATCGCCAAGAGTGGACCTTCTACGCCGGACTAGGACCAGGATGCGAGTGCTGCATGTGACACCTTCGTACGCTCCGGCCTACGGCTACGGCGGGCCCATACAAAGCGTCGAACGTCTGGTTGCCGCGCTGTCGGACCTGGGCATCGAGCAGAGGGTGGTCACCACGAACGCGAATTGGGATCGCACGCTCGATGTCCCCCGCGGCTGGACCATCCGCAACGGCGTGCCGACTCGCTACATGCCCCGTTGGTGCGCGCCAGACATTGCACCCTCGCTCCTGCCCGAGGCCGTCGACTCCTCTCGCTGGGCGGATCTGGTTCACATAAACACGGTCTTCTGTGTGCCTTCTGTGTTTGGGTTGCTGGCAGCGCGGGCGGCCGGAAGACCCATCGTCTATTCCGTGCGGGGTGCTCTCCAGCCCGTGGCCATGCAGACCAGGCAAGGCAGGAAGCAGGCTTGGCTGCAGCTATTCTCATGCCTATACGATGAGGTTAGGGTTTTTCACGCGACCGCCCAGCACGAAGCGTGTGCGATCCAAGACACCTTTGGGACGAACCGTGGTCTGGTCATCATCCCTAACGGAACCGAGCCCCTGACCGATACCGAGGTTGGCGAGCTTCGTGGCCAAAGCCCGAGCGATCCCCCCATCATCGGCATGCTCGGTCGGCTTCATCCCATCAAGGCCGTCGACTGTGTGATCGAGGCTCTGCATCTACTTCGGCGAGAGGGCGTGACAGCACGTCTGCAATTCGTTGGCCCCTTTCAAGATCTCGCCTATCGTGATTCGCTGCTGGCCCAGGCAAATCGATTGGGGCTGGCTGACTCCTTCGAGTTGTGCGGACCTCTGTACGGGAAGGACAAGCTACGCTTCTATGCCCGTTGTAGCGTTCTGGTGGTGGCGTCACACTCGGAGAACTTTAGCAACGTGGTCGTCGAAGCGCTCAATGTGCGAACACCCGTGGTCGCCAGCTTGGGCACACCCTGGGCTGAACTGGGGGAGCTAGGCTGTGGGGCCTGGGTCGCCAACGGGCCAAGACAGCTCGCCGACGCGATCGCGCCCTTTGTCACATCGCCCGAGGCTCGTGCTAGGGCGGGCGAGGCCGGGAGGGAGCTCGTGCGGCAGAAATACACCTGGCCGACTGTGGCGAGACAGATGGTCCAAGTTTATGAGAAGGAGATCCAGCGCTATCACTGGACCAAGTAATGGGTCTCAGCACCCAAGGTGCGGGTCCACCTACGAGCTCGTCTTGTTGCATTCGACGCCAAGACAGTTTTCCCACCTCGACTTGTCTTCCACCTCGAGGAACCGCGGATCTACAGAGTCGTTGAGATATGCCTTGCGAATTTGGTCGAAACCCGCGTTTGTGAGCTCCTGATTGGATTGACTTGAAATCCCACATCCAAAGGTGCCGGGAATTGCCCCAGTAGGACGCCACAATGCCCGCGAGATTGCGGTTTCGGGTTTGGCAACCGAGGCCACTCTCCTCCATGAAAGTCGACGCGCTAGTCGGCGATTGATCGTTCAGATACTTTCTCGCAAGGTACTCCAGGTCCGGCACCACTAGCCTGAATGTGCCACCTTTCTTCAGGATTCGGCTCGTGTTGCGCAACGCCACCCTGAAGTCACTCAGGGCCAAGTGTTCTAGAACGTGCGAGCAATAGACCCCCTGACACGATCCGGGTGGTACCGGAAGGCCGCGGACAATGTCCCCATACTCCGCCTCCTTGGGGAATTGGACCCTCTTCCTCGTGAACAGCCTGCCTATCACGGGAACCTTCTCGATACGAAGCGTTGGTGAAGCATCGAAGTTTCGCCAGCCTGGAGGCGCGGACATGCCGCATCCGTATTGAACGTGTGAATAGTCTTTCATGTAAATGCGTCCGCTACTTCGGTCATTGCAAACCTCCTCGCCAACCCAAGGTGCGGCTACCCAGGCCCAGGTTGCGAAACCTTCTTCGCAACGACGAACCAAGTTCGGTAGAGTTTCCAGAGCCTGCCGATGCCGCTGAAGGACACTGGCTCAAACCCTGCGGCGACAAGGCAACGGGTTAGGCCGCACCTATCGAAGAACCTGATGTGTGCCCCCTGCGGGTCGAAGTGCGCGTCGAACTTTAGAAGTGACACCAAGACGTCTTTGAGCCTGCCGTGGTAGGGAGTAGTCAGAATGTAGAGACCCCCAGGCTTCAACACCCGGTTGATCTCCGCGAGGTGGGCGTGGACATCGAAGATATGCTCGATGACCTCACTTGACCACACCGCTTCGAACGAGGCCGCTTCCGCTGGGATGCTCAGGTCCGGCCGGAGTGGCTCGAAGGGGATTTGCGGGAACTCCTTGGCTGCCGCGGCAACCGCGGTGTGCGAAATGTCAACGCCTCTGGCGGCGCAGCCGAGCGATGCGAGGTAGGACGCGAAGATGCCGCGGCCGCAGCCCAGATCGAGCACGCTCGCGCCTGGACTCAGGCTAGAGATGGCGGTTTTGAGACGTGCCTTGCGTTCCGGCGTGGTCGGGTCGGTTAGCGGGGCTGGGTTCTCCGCGCTCCAGTAGCGCTCGTAAAAATCGCTTATGTCGTTCTTGTTCTTTTCTTCGCTCATAGACAGTCTCCGACGAGCAGGAAATCAAATACCAACCCGGTCATTGAGAACAGTCGACCTCAAGGACCCTCGGTGAAGGCCAGCGCTTGTCCGGTTCGACAAAGATCTCTAGCTTCTTATCCGGATGGAGGTGGTTGAGCAGCCTCTCCGTAGCGCCGACGTTCAACGCTTCCGCGGGCGGCAGTACGTAAACGCTGTGGACCGGGCCTTCCGCGCAGTTCCTCCGCAGCATGACTCTTGTTGGCGCTGCGCCGCTGTGAAGCCCCTGCTGAAGACTCATGAGCTCCTGATTGTAATGTCTGCTGGCTTTCCAGGTCACGGCAAAGCATTTGGCGCGGGAAACCAGGCCGAACCAACCGGTTGAGAACAATGCAACGGCAATCACCACGTAAAGAGTCCGCCTGGCTTCTCTGTGCGCGAACGCAGACGCGAGGCTCATCCCGACCAGCAAAGCAACCCCGACGTTGGGCCCCATCAGATACAGCTCCGAGAACCCACCGGAAGGCAACGTGGGTGAGAGACTCGCAAAACAGGCCATCGCAATCAGATAGGCGTCGAACCAACGGACGGCACCATCCCCGGTCTTTGGGCTGAACCGTAGGGCACCCAAGGGAAGCAATACGATCCCAACGGTAAGCAGTATGCCGATGAAGGGCAGACTGCGCAAAAGCAGGCTGGCATTCCGAACGCTGACCAGATGCACCGGGCCGACGCACAAGAATCCCGCAGCAGCGGTGATCGTGTTCTTGACCAGAGTGAAACCCAGATGGAGGGTATATCTGCCGCCGGGATCGGAAAGCATCACGCCAAGCCCGCCCCAGTAGAACCGCGCAACAAGATAGAGCGACGGGACAAGAACAATCGGAGTAAACAACGCGAGCCAATGCTTCGCTGAGGTCTTCCGGCCTTCAACCGCGCTCTTCAGCCAAAGAACCGCCAACAGGAGACCCCCGGACGCGGCCCAGCCCAGGAAGGTCTCCTTCGTCAGCACGCCGATGAGGCAGATGAAGACTTCCGCCGCGAGGAAACGGCTGATGGACTGGCCGCTATTGATTCGTTGCACCGCCGACCACAAGAAGATCACTAGCCATAGGCCAGCGGCGCCGCTCCAACTCTGACTCACGGTGTCCGGCTGCCAGAGCGCCACCGTGGTCCCAGGGTTCAGCAGCCACCACGAGAACGCCGACAAGAACGCCGTCAAGAACGCCGTTCCGGAAGCGCTGAAGAGGCGCCTAACAAGGAGGGCGAGACCGCCGACAGTCGCGGCAAGCGCCGGAAGATGCAAAAGCAGCGAAGCCAGAGCTGACCTGCCGATCGGATCGCCCAGCCTGCTGGCCAGCACATCCAAAGGCCTGAACAAGCCGTAATTCCAGGCCTCGATCATTTGCTGCGATAGATCCAGGGTAACGCGCGAGTAGACATAAAAACCGAGGTTCTTCGCGCTGAAAGCCATCCGCTCCGCTGCCGGCCAGCACACGACGAAGCACAAGCCACCAAGCCCGAGGATCAGGAGGAGAATCCGCGTCCTCACATTTTCCGATTGTCTACCCATGGTTGGTGATGCCCAGGTGACGCCGCAAATTACCGCTGTTGGCGCACATGACAGATTATCGGTAGACCGGCGGGGCCCGAAGCGGCAGCGGTTTGCGCAAGCGAGGCCTGGGCCCCGCGGTCATCACGGTATCCGCGAATTGATGAACGCGGCTCCTGAAGTTCGGCATGCCGAAGTAGTCAAGCCCTTCGGGGGGTGCTCCCCTGCCTTTGGCCAAGGCTCTCAAAATCGCGGATATGATGGCTGGCGGGTCGCGTGGATCACAAAGCTCGCCCAGGGCGCCGAAACGAACCGCCTCACGGCTTCCATCCAGCACACTGGCAACCACCGGGACGCCACAGGCCATGGCTTCAAGGAACACAAACCCGAAACCCTCGCCACGGCCGGGCATGACGTAGGCATCAGCCACTTGGTAGTGCGCCACTTTTTCTGCCTCATTGATACGACCTGCGAAAATCACGTGGTCCGCTATCTTGAGCAACTCCGCGTGATGGCGGATGCTTGGCATATCGCTTCCGTCGCCCACAACCAGGTATCTAATGTCGGGATCCCGACCGATCAGCTCCGGCAGTACATCGAGGACCTCTCGTACGCCCTTGTAGCGTTCCCTCGCCACGAAGCGGCCCAAGGTCATGATGACACGCTTGCCGTGCAGGCCGTATCGGTCCAGCAACTCACGCGGTTTGTCTGTAGATGCACCGAATCGATCCAGATCCACGGCGTTGGGCACGATGGTCAGCGGAACTCGATCCGGCATGTCGGTCCAGGTCAACATCTTGTCGATCGTTAGCCGACTGATGGACACGTAATGATCGACTCGCCTTAGCATCAAGCGAGACGCCAGACGCGGCGGTTGCCAAACGTCAATACCGTAGACCATGAGTGCCAGAGAGGTTCGATGGCGTAGGGCCAGGGGCACGGCAAAGGGCAGCAGATTGACGTGCCCGCACAGGATAAGTGCCGGCGGGTCGTTGAACATAGTCTTCGAGCAGGCGAGCGCAAAATTGCGTAGACCGCCAACCGCCTCGGCTCGATAGTCCACGAGTGCGGGGACGCCCTCGGCAGGACCCTGGATAGCGCGCGGTATGGCTACGACGCGCCGAACTCGAGGCGATTCGGCCAACGCTGTCAGAAAATCGCGAGTGTACTGCGCGATTCCGCCGAATCCACCAAAGGCATCCGTAACGAGGGCGACTACCGTTGACAAAGCGGCCATACAATAACACTACCTGGGCACCAGTGTCGTTCGGTCAGTCCGACCCGTCTTGGGTTGAATCGCGTGCTCTGCCAGCCCGCATCGTTGTAGACTGCGGACAGCCTCGAATGCCGACCAGAGAGACCGCACGCAACTCGCCTGACGGCGCTCATCACCTCTTGGTCGCGCTCGTCATCCTCGCTTGGGCACTCATGACCATCCCGGCGTTTTGGGTGATGCCTGCCATGGATGATTGGGTGGCCAGTGCGCCCATTTCCACGTTCTCTTGGAATCTGCTGCTCCCTGATTTCATGCTCTGGCGGCCGTTTCAACACCTCTTTAGGGTCGTGGCCTTTGCCTTTCCCTATCCAGGTTTCGTGCATGCCACGAACGCCCTCGGCCATCTCGCCGCCGTAGGCCTAGTCAGCATCTTGACCCGGCAGTGTGGAGGCTCGCGCAGGAGCTCGCTGCTGGCGGCCCTTGCCTATGCCCTAGCGCCCGCTGTGGGAGCAGCCGTGTGGTCCGTCGACAGCGAAAACCAGGTATGGTCCAACGTCTTTGGCCTGGCATCTGCCGCCATCCTCATCCGTGGCGACAAGGCTACGCTGGGTTCGTACGCAGGGTGGTTGATCTTTGCCATGGTGTCCGTGCTGTGGAACGAAGGGGGGATCGCTTGGTTCGCGGCCGCGCCGTTGCTGAAGGCATTCGCGCGTACCCACTTTGAAGTAAGCCTGCGGCAGGTCTACATGCGCTGTGGGGAGGAGCTGGCAATTGGCATATTGTGCGTCGCGTTGTACTTTGCAGCTAGGTTTCTGCTTTTGGGCAGCGTCTCGCTGGGCGTCCCTGGTGAACGCTACGGTGTCGGCTTCAACCCGATCACCCTCGCCAAACATGCCGCCATGATCGTTGGCATGGCGCTGAGCACCGTAGACACGCTCGCGCTCCTCTCTCCGAAACCCAAGATGTGGTTGGCCTTTTTGACTTTGGCCTTAGGTCTGCCGCTTCTGGTCATCTTCTTGGGTCGCGCAAGGAGGTCATGGACAGCTCACCAATGGCTGCTCGCGGCCTGCGTGAGTCTCGCCGTGGTCTCCCCATTCTGCGTCATGGGGCACGTCGGCGAGATGTATGCGCAACGTCCGGCCGCGGTTCTTGCCATCATGCTAATTGGCCACAAGTATTCTTCTGCTCGAGTTGCGTCGGCCTTGAACCGGCTGGCCCCCATGGTCGCTCTTCTCGCCATACTCGCCTGCCTGGTGGGCAACGCACACAAGCTGGCAGCCATGGTGGAGGTCGGAAGGTTATCCGCCGTGGTAGGAAGCAAGGTCGCGGACATCATCGGTCGTGACGTGCCCGACCACATCTGTGCGGTTTGCGAGCAGCCCTCTGGGAGGTTCGGCTACTCGGTCTATGAAGCGCCGCCCGGAATCGCGTCGAACTGCGGTCTGGCGGGAAGAATGCATTGGGGATGGCGGCACCAAGTAACCTTTCAGGTCGTCACCAGCCCCGACGAGTGTCGGCGCGGGGAGGGGCCCGCTATCGAAGTGGCCTTGAACGGCCAGGTGCGAAGGCTGTGGTGACGCCGGCCAGGCAGACGCCGTGACCACGACATCGGATGCAGTGGGGAGAGCGACGCGCGGCAACTTAGCGATCTCCAGGCACTCCTACTCAAGATCCTGGAGGCAATCGTAGGACGACTCAATGGGCAAGAAAACCGCGACGTGTTCTTCTGTCACGACGTTCCTGTCAGGGTATCCTGGCTGCAAGGCGTCTACGCACGGGGGAATGACTAAGGAGGAAGCGCTAAGAAGCGCCCATCGCAATCGGATTCGTGGCACTTACAGTAGCGTGGGGGATTATCGCCCCGGGCAGACCAGCGGACAAACGCGGTGGATTTGACACCCGCGGGGGAGGGTGCTGGTATCATGGGAAAGGTGAAAGGACGATGGGCACGTTCAGTTCAAGAATCGAAAGGTGCATTGCTGTGCGGGTTGCCACGCTCGATGATTTCTTAAAGGATCAGGCTCCTCGCTGTTGCAAATGGACAGCGACCACTGAACAAATGACCACCTGCGCCCCCATCTGCTGTACGCCTTGGCCTGCCGTTCACGCGGGCATGCCCGCGGCATGCACGCATAAATGCGCTCCGCCAGCGACGGGACGATGGTGTCAAGGCTCGCGAAGCGACGGCCGCAGGCCGCTTGGCCTTGCCACCGTTGCCCGGCGCTGGCACCGAGAAGTCCAAGGCATTTCAGCGCTCAATCAATCCATTTCAAACAGCGAGGAACCAAGGATCATCGTGCACCGCACATTATCAAGATGGACGTGGAAGGCGCGGACCTCGACGCAATCCTCGGCCGCATGAAGCTCTTCGAGCGTGACCGTCCACCGGTCTGGCTGATTGGGTTGCACGGCGAAAAGCAGGCTCGCGGTGTTTGGGACGCTTTGATTAGACAAAACTACGAGACTACGACCATCCGCGGGGCAAGGCTTTGTCAGACATCGCACCTAGTCATATCGTTGCGGAGAAGAGACGCAGAGGCGGTTGAAGGTTGATAGTCGTTACCATCATTGCTATTGCCCTGTGGCTTGCCATCCCGTTCCGTGCCAAGCATGTAGAAGTGAAGTATCTGCTGTGTGTGGTCTCATTCTATTTCGTCCAGGACCCACTTAGGAAGATACTACCCGGCTCGCCGCCCTACCTGCAGCTGCTTTTTACCAGCATGGTTGCAATCCTCTATATTCTATACCGCTGGAGAGGCCTCGTCGGCAATTATCCACAATGGGCTTGGCCGTTTCTCCTTTCGGCTATGCCCTTGGTGCTCGTCCTTGTCTTGAGCACGGCTGGTCACGCCCACGAGCTCAACATTCTCGTCACCACCCTCGGCTTCTTCACTTATCTGTTCTTTGCACCGGTTTTCCTTCTAACACAGGATTGTCTCCGCTCCGAAGAGGCGATCATTGAGTTCATGAGGAACTATGTCTTGATGTCCTCCATCCAGATCGTAGGGGTGTGGATGGAATTTGTTTACGGCGAGCAAATCAAGTCCGGCATCGGTTACACTGGCCACCTCTATGACGATAAGCTCAATGTTGTCCAAAGAGGGTTGGGCCTCATCCAGTACAGTGGCTTCTTCCAGGCAATGGAGCCGATGGTATTTTGTCTGGCGCTGGCCTTTATGTACAGCATCACCCTGGCTATTCACGGAGACCGCCGACGGCACAACGTCATCTTGGCTCTGGCCTTCTTCGTGACCAGCCTGCTTGGCATACGGAGAAAGGGCCTACTCTTGTTTGGTGGAGTGCTGTTGTTCCAGATGGGCCTGGTCTTCTCTCAGCGCAAGATCTTGGTCAAGAAGGCGGTTGGCGCGCTGGTGCTCCTGGTCGCGGTTTCGGTGGTCGGCGGTTTCATTTTCCACCAGCGCGCGCCTGGAACCTTTGACGACTTCTTCAATCGGTTTGTCATGGACACCTCGGAGGAGTCATCTTCGAGGTTCGAAGATATGACCGTAATCGGCCTGCAGGACGCCGCCAGCAGCGTCGGGCCCTTGGGCGCGGGGATTGGTTACGGTGCCGTCGGCGCCCAGTTCCTGTCCGATGAATCCGGCGAGGTTCCGGAGGGAGGTCTGGGCGCCCTCTACTGGGAACTGGGTGTGCCAGGCCTGTTGGCAGTGGTGGTAGTGATGGCCGGAGGCATCACTATGATGTTGCAGGCGCGCCGCTACCTCCACGGCCAGCTGAAGCTGTCATTGTACTACTCCATCTTCGGTTTTCTGCTCGGTTCTTTGGTGTCGTTTCTCTTTTCACACTCGATGATCTGGCTCTATTTTTCGATCTTCATGATCTGGCTAAACGTCGGCATGGTCGTCGGGATGGCAGAGGGCGACAGGATCGAACATCACAATCAACTCCGTCCAGTCCAACGAAGGTAGAAGCACGTTTCTGATGACCGCTCAAAGGACCAAGAATGGAGGGGAAGATAACTAAAGGGACAAATATGACTTGCCACCTGGCGGTTGTGATTAGTCATCCCATCCAATATCAGACGCCGGTCTTCCAGGAGCTAGCCAAGGATCCGGAGATCGACCTCACGGTGTTTTTCGCCTCTGACGAAAGCGTGAAAGGAGGGATTGATCCTGATTTTGGAGTACCAGTGTCGTGGGACATCCCGCTGCTGGAAGGGTACAAGTACACCTTCTTGAAGAATTGGGGCGTAAGCGTTGGCAACCGAACTTTTCTTAAATACAATTGCCCCTCACTCCTTTGGAAACTGCCGAAGGGAAACTTCGACGCGGTGTTGCTGATGAGCTACGGCGCCGCACTCCTGGACTGTCAGGCCATCTTCACAGCGCTGGCTTGCAAGATCCCTATCCTGATCCGGGCCGATAGCAATGACCGCGTCCATGACCGCGGAAAGTTCAAGGAAGTGGTGAGGGATCGCATGCTCAGGTTCCTTTACCGACGCATTAGCGCCTACCTGGCAGTCGGTGCGCTTTCGAAGGACCACTACCTCAACCACGCAGGCCGACCCGAAAATATCTTCTGGTCGCCCTTTTGCGTGGACAACGACTTTTTCCGTTCCCTGGCCACGAAGCTCCCCTCCAAGGCCGAGTTGAAGAAGGGGCTTGGGTTCAAAGAAGATCAGATTGTGGCGCTCTTCTGCGGAAAACTAATTGCAAAGAAGGCGCCTCTCCTTCTCGCGGAGGCACTACACAAGGTGCAGCACAAGGACAGACTTTCTCTCCTGGTGGTCGGAGACGGCATGTTGAGGAAGGAGATGGAAGAGAGCGTTGGTCGCAGTGGGATCGGCGGTTTCCTGTTCGCAGGGTTCCAGAATCAGAGCGAACTACCCCGCTACTATAAGGCTGCGGATTTCATGGTCCTGCCTTCGGCGTTCGGAGAAACCTGGGGGTTGGTTGTGAACGAAGCGATGAATTTCGGCCTGCCCGTGATCGTGAGCGACCGCGTGGGGTGTTCCTACGATCTTGTTCATGACGATGAAACCGGATACACCTTTCCAACCGGATCCTCCGACATGCTCGCGGAAGTCTTTGACCGAATGCTTACGCAACCGGAGAAGATTTCCGAGATGGGAGAGAAGGCAAAGAACCTGATATCCCAATACGGGCTTGAGGCGTCGGTTTCGGGAATCAAACGGGCGTTGGTCGAAAAGGGCGGCCGGTGGAGCACAAAGAGAAGGATATGAGATCACAAAGATCTGGTAGTGGTCAATATCGTGGAAGATGCCTTTGGCGACTGGAGCACGGCGCGTTATGTGGAGACCATCTCGCTAGCATAGAGCCAACAGGTTCACGTTGGAGGCCACTTCCGTTAGCCCCGCAGACCAGCACGCCCTGAGTCTGTGATCGGCTCGCCACCGCGCCAGCGCAACGCGTGCCGCATTACAGGCGTTCAGAGCAGCCATCGACTGGGGCAGCCGATCCGCAACTGACTCCAATCCCGCGAGGCATCTGACGCGAATAGTTTGTCCTTCGCGGGCCGCAAGAATCGAGCGCGCTAACGCAGCCAGCTCGTAATGTTGTCTGCGAACGTAGCCTACCGCCGTCACGGCCAAGCGCGTGCGCAACTGTCCTTCGAGCCAAGTAACGACGCGAGAGCGCAATGCCGAGGGTACGTCCTGCATGCGGAGAACGTGGGCGCACATGGAGTCGTAGGCCGGAACGAGCTCGTCAAGCAGAGCTTCCTCACCCAGCCCGCCCCGGGGACCGCTGTGGCTCACGAAAAACGCACAAGGCCGGTCGGTAGCCACGACGTAAGGGCGCCTCAAGGCTACCTGAAGCACGAACCCGAGGTCGCTGGCAAGGACATGGGCGGAGATTTCCGTTCGGTCCAGAACATCTCGTCGGAAGATACTCTCCGTAATGCCTGGAAGACTGGTACGCAAAATGAGATCTACTCCTTCCGGTGGGTCGAAACGCCCAACACGAACTCCAGCCAGGGGAGCCGCCAGAACGCGACCGAACGGCGTCACCTCAACTCGGATTCCAGCGGAGAATGCGACCTCTGGGTTGTTACGAAATCCTTCCATCGCCAGCTCGAAGAACTCCGGAAGGAAAACGTCGTCATCAGGGAGCAATGTGAAGAACTCTGTGTCGATCCTTTGAAGACCGAAATTGAAGTTCTCAATCATGCCGATGTTTCGATCATGGCGGTGATAGCGTAAACGAGAGTCGGCCGCGACGAGCTCTCTGGCGACCGCTTGCGTGTCATCATCGGACGCGTTGTCGAGAATGAGTACGCGCAGGTGCGGATATGTCTGCCGAAGCACGCTCTGCACGGCACGAGCAAGCATCCGGGCACGGTTGTGCGTCGGAATGATGACGGTTACGATTCCTCGTTCCACGCCATCACCAGCCGCTTCTGACCACACGACCTGCGCATTCACGCCACGAATGCGAAGGGGCACTAGAAATCAACAGAGCGGAACTTTCGAGACAGGCCATCGATGTTTAATACCTCTGTCCGAGCTGGCCCGCCAAGTCTCTTCTTGCTTCGCTCGGCATCTGACATGCAAGCGCAGGTCGCCCGGAGCGGATGGTCAACTGCCGGGGACGGCCTGGAACCATCCACCAGGGAACACTGCATTGATGTGAATTCGAACAAGCAGGGAAAGTCAGCCCCCGGCTCGGCCCACCTCATCCAGCCTCCGGAGGCGCTCCGAGGATTGGCCAGCGAAATCCTCATTTCGTCATACACCCGAACTATCTGAACGAAATTCGTGACAAGTGCAGAGCGCTAGGCATCGCGGCCGTCTTCGCGGACGCGCGCTGCCATCCACGGTCGCTTTGACCTGGCGCTTCCGCGTTAGCGTCGCTTCAAGTAGGCCCCAGGCCAGTGCGTGACGGGCTCATGGATTGGGCCTTCATTGAAGACGAAGGGTGGATGGCCCGGCACGAACTCAGGATGCTTGCTTGCGAACTCCTCGGCGGCTGCCTTGGGGTTGTCGGTCTTCCATGACGGTTGCCCGCGCGGAACGTCGTCGAGGAATTCCATGAGGCCATCGGTAGCCACGATGTAGGACCCGGGCGTCACTAGAGGCGCGTAGGCTTCCAGTTCGGCGAGAACGTGGGCCTTGCTGTGATTCGAATCAAGGAGTACGAGTATGCGGTCGCCAGCGCCAACGTGCGAACGCACGCGGGCAAGGGTGTCCTGAGCGACCGAATCACCCTCAACCAGCGTGATGAGGGAGGACATCGGATGTTCCTTGATGGCCTTGCGATTGTGGGGGCGAATCTCCACGTCGACACCGACGACGCGCCCGTGCCCCATGGCTTTGAATAGGCTGGCATAGAAGATGAGCGATCCACCATGGGCAACGCCCGTTTCAATGACCACGTCGGGCTTGACGGCATAGAGCACCTCCTGGATACGAACCATGTCCTCGGGCAGCTGAATGATTGGCCGGCCCATCCACGTGAAGGAATAGGTTTGCTTGAGCGACCACCCGACCTTGACCCAAGCTCGCGACAGGGCCGCGAAGGCCTCGGGTGAGTAGAGGGAAAGTTGCTTGTTCCTACCGTCCTCCGACACCTGCAACGATCCGGCCGACGTGTCCAGTGTGAGCTTCATGTGGTTCTCCAGTTCTTGAGCGCGTGGTCGAGCCCTTCGCGCAGGGTCAGGTGTTTCGGTGTAAACCCTAGCCCACGCAGTCGGGCAATGTCCGCAACCACGAACATTTCCTCATCGCGGCGCATGGGGATCTCGCCCATCCGAATGTGTGATTCGGCACCGAGGATGGATCCCGCCGTCAGGGCAAAGTCCCGCAAGGCCGTGGGCTGCCCCGATGCGACATTGACTACCCCCTCGGTTTCCTTCCGGCAAAGCAAGGCTAGCGCGCGTCCGGCGTCATCGATGTGAAGGTAGTCCCGGATCTGCGTACCGTCTGTCATCGGGAAGGCCCTGCCGTCTCGAAGCGCCGTAACCAATGCAGGAAGCACGCGGCCTGGATTTTCGTCAGGACCATAGAGATAGAACAGCCGCGCCCAAGCGGTGGACATTCCGGCCTGCGCGGCCAGAGCTCGACAAACCAGCCATGCGGACAACTTGCACGCGGCATAGAGCGTTCGCGGTTCGCATGCGTCGCCTTCGCGACGGGGATGGTCACTGCGTCCGTATTCGAGACAGGTCCCTACACCCACGAACCGACGGCATCCCTGCCGCGCGGCAACCTGGAAGAGCGTCGTGGTGGTGTGAAGTGACGCCAGCGCCATGGACGAGGTCAGGTAGTCCTGGGGATTCGCATACCAGGCAGCGTGAAGAATGGTCTCTGGTCGAACCTCCCTGAGAGTGCGCTCGACAGCTCCGCCATCATCGAGATCGAGAGTCACGGAAGGGACCGGCCGTCCGTCGAGGCGCCTTGCCGAGGTCCCAGGTTGCACAATGGCAATAACTTCGTCCCCTTGGTCCGAGAGTGCGCGCACGGCGGCTGCTCCTACGAAGCCTGGCGCGCCTGTGACCAGCACCCTGCTCATGTCGCGCTCTCGATTCCGGCAGGCCACTCCGGCCACCCGCGATCCTTGTCCGAGACGATAACGCCCTCGGAAATCGGCCAGACGATAGCCAGCTTCGGATCGTTCCAGCGGATCCCCCGCGCCGACTCGGGGTGGAACGGCGTGGAAATCTGGTAGAGGACCGTGCTGCGGTCTTCAAGGGTTTGGAAACCGTGTGCGATGCTGGCGGGCAGATAGAGCTGGCGGCGGTTTTTCGACGACAACTCGATACCAAACCACTTGCCGAAGGTGGGGGAGGTAGGCCGTAGATCGATGGCGACGTCGAAGATCTGACCCTCCACGCATGCAACCACTTTGGTTTCTTCGTGGGGTGCGGCCTGGAAGTGCATTCCGCGCACGGTGCCCCGCCGATGATTGAATGAGAGACTGCTCTGCTCGATGTGATCGACCAGACCCTGGGCCCGAAACTCCTCTCGGCAGAAGACCCGTGTGAAGAAACCTCGTGGATCCGCGCGAAGCTCGGGCTCGATAAGAATCACGCCAGGGATCTTGGTGTTCGAGAATCGCATGCTGCTAGTCGATGCGAACCTTGGGAACCGGGACGATTAATCGCCCGCCCCGGCGCAGATACTCCGCCTGCTGTGTACGAATCTCGTCTTCGAAATTCCAGACAAGCAGCAGCACGTAGTCGGGTTGCTTTTCCAGCAACGCGGCGGGGCTCAGCACGGGGATGTGGACGCCTGGCACGTACCGGCCCTGTTTGTGCGGACTTCGATCCGCGACGAAGTCGATCAGCTCCGTACCGATGCTGGCAAAGTTCAGCAGCACCGCGCCCTTGGCGGCCGCGCCGTAGCCGGCGATGCTTAGCCCCCGGCTCTTGAGTCCGCGGAGCTGGCCACGAAGCTCTTCACGCAGGTTGGACGCGCGAGTTGCGAAGTCGCGGTAGTAGTCCCGCCGGTTCATGCCGAGCGCGCGCTCTTCGGCCAGCAACGCGGCCACCGAAGGCTTCACTGCCGCGCCAGTGTGCGCGACCCAAAGTCTGAGCGAACCGCCGTGGATGGCCACGTGCTCGACATCGACCAATTCCAAACCATGCCGCTGGAACAGAGGCTGTACGGCCGTGGCGGAAAAATAGAAGAGGTGCTCGTGGTAGATGGTGTCGAACTCGATCCGCTCGATCATGTCGCGCACGTAGGGCGCTTCGATGACCGCGACCCCGCCGGTGGCCAGCACGGCCGCCATGCCGGCCACGAATCCATTCACATCCGGCACGTGCGCGAAGACGTTGTGGGCGTGGATGACGTCGGCGCGCCGGCCTTCGCGCGCAAGCTGTTGTCCAAACTCTCGGCCAAAGAACTCGGCCAGGGTTGGAATTCCTTTGGCCTCGGCGACCCGTGCGATGTTGCGCGCGGGTTCGACACCGAGCACGGGAACTCCCAGGCGCTGGTAGTTGCAAAGCAGGTACCCGTCGTTGCTGGCGATCTCGAGGGCCAAGTGCTTCGCGCCCAGGTTTCTCTCGGCGACGATACGGTCGACGAGCGTTCGCGCGTGGGCCAGCATGGTGTCGGAGTAGGAAGAGAAATAGAGGTAGTCACGAAAGAGTTCTTTCGGCGGAACGGTGTGCGTGATCTGAACTAGGGCGCAGGCTGGGCAAAACGCGAGCACCAGCGGATAGCGCGGATCGGGCCGCCCAAGCTCATTCTGGGCCGGCAAAGAATTGACCAGCGGGATCTGCCCGAGATCCAGGACCGTCTCGATGCGGCTGGCGCCGCAGGAGCGGCATCCGACGCCACTCACGGTTTGGCCTCGGAAAAGAACTGGCGATACCAGGCGATGGTGTTCGCTAGACCGCGATCGAGATCGAAGAGAGGCTTCCACCCCAGAACCTTGCGCGCCTTGACCGACGACAACCGCTGTTCGCGGATTTCGCTATTGGCCTGATTCAGCACCTTGGGCGCAAGATCGGAGCCCATGGTCTTGAGAATGTATCCTGCCAGATCTAGCACGGTGATGGCCTCTTCGTTCGAGAAGTTGAAGGCCTGACCGGCTAGCGACGGATTCGAGGCCAGCTTTTCGGCCAGCAGCATGTAGGCGGCCGCTCCGTCCTCGACGTAGAAGTAGTCGCGAATGAATTGTCCGTCGGAACGAATCAGGGGCGGCTCCGAGCGCAGGACCGAGCGAATGGTGCCGGGCACGATGCGGTTCCAGTTGAGGTCGCCGCCGCCGTAGAAATTTCCACAGCGGGTGATGACCACGGGGGTGCCATAGGTCGCGGCGTAGGCCTGCGCGATCAGATCCGCAGCAGACTTGCTGACGTCGTAGGGCGTGCGGCCAACGAGCGGCGTGTCCTCGACATAGGGAAGTCGATCATGCGAGCCGTAGGCCTTGTCCGACGACGCCAGCACGATCTGCTCGACCTTGGGGCTGCGCCGGCAAGCCTCCAGCACATTCCAGGTGCCACCCACGTTGGTCTCAAAGGTGGAAACCGGGTTGCGGTTGGCCACTGGCACGGTCGTCTGCGCAGCCAGGTGAAAGACCGTTGCGATTTCGTATTCCCCAAGCGCGCGTTCCAGAACCTGCCGATCGCACACATCGCCGCGCACGACCTTCACGCGGTCGAAGAGCCCCGCACGCACCACTTCGGATTGAGGCACCCAATCGCGCACGAGGACAATGACCTCGGCGCCTTCGTCGGCAAGACGTTTGAGGAGCCAAGAACCAACCAGGCCCGTACCACCGGTCACAAAGGTCGGGCGATCTCGCCAAAAATTCGTCATGCCTAGTATCGCCAGGGTGCTTCGCCCGAGTTCCAAAGGGCTTCAAGGTAGTGCTTTTCGCGCAGCGTATCCATGCACTGCCAGAACCTATCATGGCGGAAGGCCGCCAGGTTGCGGCCGGAGGCGACTTGTTCGAGCGCGTCTGCCTCCAGGCTGGCGTCATCGCCGGGCAAGTAGTCGAAGATGGCTGGTTCGAGGACCATGAAGCCGCCGTTGATCCAACCCTCGCCGATCTGTGCTTTCTCGGAAAACTGAGTGACCAGATCTCCGTCGAAGATGAGACCTCCGAATCGCGCTGGCGGTCGCACGGCGGTGAGCGTGGCGATGCGCTTCTGCGCGCGGTGAAAGCTCAAGAGCTCGGTCAGGTCGACGTCGCTGACCCCGTCGCCGTAGGTGAGCATGAAGGTTTCCTGGCCGAGGATCTCGCGTAAGCGGCGCAGGCGGCCACCCGTGTTCGTCTTCAAGCCCGTCTCGATGAGGTGTACGCGCCAATCCTCGCACCTCCTGTCATTCGAGACAATCGTACCGGCCGCGACATCGATCGTCATGTCACCGGTCAGCGTCCGGTAGTCGAGAAAGAATCTCTTGACATCGTCACCCTTGTACCCGAGGGCGACGACGAACTCGCGGAATCCGTGATGCGCGTAGTGGCGCATGATGTGCCAGAGGATCGGCCTTCCGCCGATCTCAACCATCGGCTTCGGTCGCATCTCCGTTTCCTCGGCCAGCCTAGTTCCCAGTCCGCCTGCCAGAATCACGACTTTCATGGGTTGATCTCCGAACGGGTCGTTTTCTTCGATGCGCGTGGCTTTCTTGCCCAGGTAGGGCAGCCCTGAACCCTAGGCAAGAGCGCGGCTTAGCGCAAGGGTTTCGGCTTGGAAGTGACGGGATTCGCCGTTGGCGGTGAAAGACGCCGCCTCAAACTCGATGTCCAAGGATTCGAAGATGCGGTGCTCGACGGTGGTCCACGGAAGCTGACACACGCCGTAGGCATACAGATTGAGCTCTCCGTGGTTCGCCCCTACAGCGGTGCCCAGACCTGTGAAACAATGTTGGCGCGCCTGAATGCCCTCGGTTTCCAGCTTTGCAGGATTCGCATTCTCCAATTCGATACCGTTCTCATGCGATAATATAGGCTGATCGCTGGCCATGTTGTCGTGTCAAATAGAACCAGGCATCAGGAATAGCCCAGCACTTCGAAACTCGTGCACTCATGTCGGTCAGAAAGAATGTTGTAGCCAACTACTTCGGGCAAGGCTGGCGGGCACTGATGGGCCTGGCGTTTGTCCCTTTATACATCAAGTACATCGGTATCGAGGCCTACGGGCTCATCGGTCTCTTCGCCATCCTCCAGGCGTGGCTGGGCATCCTGGACATGGGAATGCGGCCCACCCTCGGACGCGAAATGGCCCGCTTCACCGCTGGCGCGCGCGACTCTCAGTCGATCCGCGATCTCTTGCGGACGGCCGAGATGATCGGAATCGCCACCGCAGTGGCTATTGCGGTCGGCGTGTGGGCTGTCTCGGGCTGGTTGGCGACTGATTGGCTCAGGTCCGAAAAACTTCCGGTCGCGACCGTGGCCAAGGCCTTCTCGGCAATGGGGGGCGTCACCGCGCTGTCCTTTATAGAGAATATCTACCTCAGCGCCATCACGGGATTGCAGCGTCAGGTCCTTCAGAACGTCGTGGCTAGTATTGCGAGCACGGTGCGAAGTCTCGGCGCGTTCCTCCTATTGGCCTGGGTGTCCCCCACCATCACCGCGTTTTTCCTGTGGCAGGGCGCAATCTCGCTCGCCAATGTCATCGTCTATGGTTACATTGTCTACTCGACAATACCGCTCGCTCCACGTCGCGTTAGGTTCTCACCGACGGAGTTAGTGAAGATATGGCGATTCGCGTCGGGGATGCTAGCCATCACAATACTGTCGCTTCTGCTTACGCAGATCGACAAGGTTCTCTTATCACGATTCCTGTCACTCACGGCATTCGGACACTACGTCTTGGCTGGGACGGTCGCCAACGCTCTTTACATACTCACTGGCCCAATCAGCGTTGCCTACTACCCGCGCTTCTCTGAACTGGCCGCGCTGGGGGACACCAAGAAGCTGGGCGCTGCATATCACCAGAGCGCCCAGATGGTGACGGTTCTGATCGGCGCTGTGGCATTCGTATTGATAGCATTCAGTCACACCGTCCTACGACTATGGACACGAGATGAGGGACTGACGATCCACGTGGAATCCTTGATGGTGGTTCTGGTGACGGGCACGATGATACACGGGCTTATGTGGATACCATTTCACCTCCAGTTGGCCTACGGATGGACGGCGTTGTCCATCAAGGTGAACATAGTGGCCGTCATTGTTCTGCTGCCTGGCCTCTGGCTGGCCGTGGTGAGGTTCGGTGCCATCGGTGCGGCGTCAGTCTGGGTCTTGCTGAATGTTGGCTATCTAATCTTCCATATTCATTTCATGCACCGACGCCTGCTTCCCGATGAAAAATGGCGATGGTACTGTCAGGACGTGGCGCTTCCCATCGCCGCCGCGGGGACCACAGCCTTTCTTTGCCGATATATGGTCCCGAAGAGCCCGGGGCTACTGGCCTCATTCGTGTATCTGCTAGCTAGTGCCGCGTCGGTTCTGGTCGCCACAGTTCTAGCTGCACCCCTGGTCCGGCAGCAAGTCGGAAGGCATCTGCCGGAAAACATAAGGTCATTCGTCTCACGATCGCTGGATCGAGCGAAAAGGCTAAGCTGAAGCGAATATGAACCATACGAAGATTACAGTCACCATCCTCACTAGGGAGCAATAGTGCGGCTGACGCATGCGCACATGGTACGCGCAACCGTGCAAAGGCCCGTGCAAGCCTACTAAACTAACCACCTCGGACCTGATCTGACGGTCACATCGCGTTCGACCCAGGCAGCACGACTGGACCGACACGCCCATCGCCAGCGCTAGAGCACCGAACGGGATGAAAGCCGAGTCAAATCGAGGACTTGCGTGGGGCCGAGAGGGCTCACTTCGCCGAGCGCACACAACGGCCGTCTGTCCATCAACACGGCCACAGCGCGCTCGGTGAAGTGAGCCCTACGCCGGTTCACATTGCGAATGGTGGAAAATTGGCTCTGCCAATCAGGCCATGATCTTGATCAGTGCCGGCGGCGCGATTGATTGCGCTGGCGGAGGAACACATGGCATTCGAGCGCTGGACACCACGACAGGACCACACGAAGCAGGAGGAGCGTCTTCTGCACAGACTGCGGCGCACGCGAAAGCTGTTCGCATTTCTGCGTGACCATCGGCAGCAGCTTTTCGATGACGCCTTTCAGGCGGAGTTGGAGGCTGCTTCAGCACAAGCTGCGCAAGCTCATGTCGACTCCAAGCGGGCGTGAACGCCTGCGCGAACGAGTCGCCATTGAACATCGTCTGGCCCACCTCGGGCGTCGGCAAGGGCGACGCGCTCGTTACCGCGGCACGCGCAAGAACCTCTTCGACGTCAGGCGGGCAGCCGCCGTGTTGAACCTAGAGGTACTCGACCGCCGCATTGTCGCAGCCCTGCCGCAGCAGAGGGCCGCGTGATTATTGCACTTTCAACCCGTTCGGTGCTCTAGGCTGGCTACGGCTGTCATCGACCGTCGGGGAAATACGAGGAGTGAGTAGACCAGAATTGCGCAGAAATTTCAGGAAGTGTGGCCCAAGATAGGCGGCGCCGTATAATGCAAGATGGTTGCTATCCCGATACAGAGGCTTACCATCGCGAAACGGGAAGCACCTCATCCCTGGGCATAGGATGTCATAGGGATTCCATATCTTGATAGCTCCGTCTTGGGCAACAAGGCGTTTGAGAAATGCCACTGCAGGGCGTCGCTGGTAATCGTCAACCCGCCTATCCTTCGTGCAACCTTCGGGTGTGACCTTGAACCACGTCGGCAGGCAATCATAAGGATGGGAGTCATACACCGGTAAGGGCGACTGGATGATCAGGGTTGCGCCTCGTTCGCGCAGCGAACGTGCAAAACCGAGTATTCCTGAGGCAAGGTCATCGTCTAAACTCTTGTAACTGCGCAAGTAGGTGGCTAACATGACCAAGTCGCCAGAGCGGACGTCACCTACAATGAAGTCGCGCATGCTGCTCCAATATGATTGACAGAGATCGCTTGCCTCGTGGGGTGCAGCCGACAGTTGGATGTCGCAGCCGCTAAACATGAACGCAAATAGCTCATAAGTCCGCCGATCGACACCAACCCGCACCATATGCAGGTCGGCAAGTGCATGGCTATCACCAAGCAAATACAGCCTCGGATATCGCCGGCTGTCGTCCCATCGGACAAGACAATGCTGTGCCCATCGGCCGTCTAGTTTCGCTCGGCCAGTCAAATCGCATTCGGCAGCAGCAATCGAGCCAGTCTCAAAGCGGAGGACTTCGGGTTCTTGCTGCCAGTCTTCGTTCCAGTTTGATTGGGTTCCAAGATAAATTGCAAATCTCTCGCTGCTAACAACCTCGGTGCCTGCGACTACGAGAGCGACGACCGCAGCTGCGAACAGGAACACAAGCCGCGGGGTGATTGTCAGACGGTATCTTAGAGGGCGCTCCACCGTGTAGTAAGATACGAGTGAAAAGCCCGCAGTAATGGGCAGGGCGGCAAGAATTATAATTGGACGGTGGACGCCAACGAGGCGATACAGCACGCATATCGTTGGCCAGTGCCAAAGGTATAGAGAGTAGGACAGTTTGCCAACGAAGACGGGAAGCTTCGACTGTAGCACCTGCACGAACATAGAATTACCGGTGAGGCCGGTGGCGATAACAAGAGCCGTACCGAGCACAGATGGGAGCGCCCCGGGAAAGGGAAATCCGCTTTCCACGGTCGTGGCGAAGGCGCTTGCGAGCAATCCAATACCCATCCATCGCAACCCCGTGTTGACTAGGTGGTGCCTCGACAAGACTTCAAGATACCCGAGACGTTGCGCATACGCGAGAGCCGCTCCGCATCCAAGCTCCCAAAGACGGCTGGGCATTGCGAAGTACGCAACGTTTGGCGATGCCAAACACCAGTGCCATGAGAGAAGCAGGGAGAGCAGACACAGTAACAGAACTAATCCCAAGCGTCGACAATCTGCTGCTCGCGCAGTGGCTTTGCAACCCGCGAGGAACAGTAACGCCGGAAAGGTCACGTAGAACTGCTCTTCAACACCTAGGGACCAGGTGTGCAGGAATGGGTTTGGAGCGGAGCCAATGTTGAAGTACTGAGTGCCTGCGCGTATCAGGTACACATTGGAAAGCCCAACCATCGACGCAATCGCAGTACGATAGAAGCTTGTTACAGTGAACTGCGGAAACGGCACGAGTAAGAGCGCAACCAGTATTACCGTGGTTGATATACACACCGCAACTGCTGGTAACAACCGCTTCAGACGTCGAGAGTAGAATGTTACCAGGAACGCAAGTAGACCTCGACTCCCATCAAGCTGCGCAAGGCTCAAGCTTACGACATACCCAGAAACTACGAAAAAGATGTCTACGCCGACAAATCCGCCAGGGAGCCAAACATGGTTCAAGTGGTACAAGATTACGGACAATACGGCCACCGCACGCAGGCCATCAATGTCTGCGCGATATCCGTTGACTATGCCCTTCTCGTACGGTATTGTACTCATCCTGGAGGTGCATGGTCGTCTCGCAGAGATGAACCCGCCCGCAGCGAACCCCGAGGGTGGGTGTTGCTTGGCCAGACGCCGAATGTAGTCAATCAACAAGGGCCACGGCAGCAGGCTTCAAGGGCCCGCATTGCAAATATGGGTCCAAAGCTGGACTTGCGTTTTCGGAACTGCCGTTGGAGTCGGTCTATTGATACCTGGCGGAAGAAGGTCGAAGCAGGTGGCTTCGATTGTTCCGAGTACGCGCTGAGAAGACGGTCCCAGTTCAGCGCAAAGGTTTGCTTTGGCCTTCGAAACTGATCGCTTGGCATGTATCGCGCGAGGATTCGTCTCAACACTGCCTTGGACTCGTTACCGGCTAACGCTCCCTGTCCCAAGCTCGCAACCGTCTCCACGACCCTTCTGCCGATGAGCGGAACTCGTACCTCCAAGGCGTGTGCCATGCTCATTTGGTCGGTGTCGCGCAGCAGCTGATCGTGCATGTAGACGCTGAGTTCGTAGAAGCTGACCTGTCTTTCAACGGACAGTCCTTCTGGGCAGGCCAAATCCTCAATACGGCGAAGGTGGTGCCAGGGTCGCGCAGCAAGCGCGCTTTCGACGAGCAAGTCGGCAACCTCGCGATCACTCATGAGGCTCCTATAGGCATACCAAAGAGCAGCTATGCTCCCTCCTGCTAGGAGCGCCTCGGCCATGCGTGACCAGCGCGCCACAGGGGGAATACGGTGTTCTAGGCGCAGTCTGATGGATAGGGGTATGTAGGGCAACACGCGACTCAGGCGCAGCCGGGCAAGACATGGGATCAATTTGAAGGTCGGGTAACCATGGAAGAGCTCGTCCCCACCCAGGCCGGAACAGGCAACCTTTATTCCGGTGGCCCGAGTGGCTCGGCTAACCAGCCAGGTATTCGGCCCGTCCACACTCGGCACGTCCATGTCGTTCATGGCCTGCTCCAGCCAGCCCGCCTCGGAGTCCGGATGCAAGAGGATTTCGTGATGATCGGTGCCGAGGAGCCTCGCGGTGTTCCGCGCCAGAGCGGCTTCGTCGCCAGGCTGGCCGGGCAGGGAGACTGTGAAGGTACGCAGATCGCTTGCGCCCTGTTCCCTCATCAAGGCGACCACCAGGCTCGAGTCGATGCCACCTGACAGGAATGCACCAACAGGAACGTCCGCACGAAGCCGGAGGCGAACGGACTGACGAAGGGCTTCGTGAACCATCTCTGTGCCGAGCTGCGGATCTTGAATAGCCTGCGCTTCCTGCACCATCGGAATGAACCAATACCGCCTTTTCTCCAAGCTCCCTGTCTCAACGTGCAGCTCCAGCTTGGAGGCCGGTTCGAGAAAGTGAACGCCCTCCACATGCGTGTATGGAGGTGGAATTGATCCCTGGCTCATCAAGTACCCGATGCCCTGCAAGTCAGGGCTTCCCTTGACCACGCCCGATTTGACCAGGGCGCGCACCTCGCTAGAGAACGCGAAGCAACCACGATTGTGTGCGTAATAGAGGGGCTTCTCGCCCAGATGATCGCGAGCGCAGAACAACGTCTGTTCCTTTTCGTTCCAGACAGCGAACGCGAACATCCCGTCGAGCTCATCGAGGCACCGGCTCCCCAGCTCTACGAATAGTTGAAGCAGCACCTCCGTATCCGACCGTCCACGAAAGGCGACGCCCGAAGTAACCAAGCGCTGGCGAAGCTCTTCGTGGTTGTAGATTTCGCCGTTGAACGCGATGGTATACAGCCCGTCGGGTGTGGACATCGGCTGTGCTCCGGTTGCCGTCAGGTCCACGATGCTTAGCCGGGTGTGTGCGAAGCCCGCCCGCCGATTCGGTGAGAACCAAATCCCATCGGCGTCCGGCCCGCGGTGCTTCAGCGCCCCCCGCATCTTGTTCAGTGCGGACGGATCCACGTCGCTGGGATCACCCAGTTGTACGATACCCGCGATCCCGCACATTGCTACGTGGCCGTCCGGTAGTAACGTCCATACTGGGAGTAGTACGAGTACCCATAGCCATACCTGCCGCCTTTACGGTCGGTCTGGTTGATCACCAGACCCAAGATGCGTGCGCCCGCGTCCCCGAGTTGACGACGCGCGAACTGGGTAGCCTCACGCGTGGTGTGGCCAGCGCGTAGGACCAACACCACACCGTCGGTTACGCCGCCGATGATGGCCGGGTCGGTGACTGGTCCGATGGGGGGAGAATCCAGAATAACTCGATCGTAGCTGCTGCGGCACTCGGCAAGAATCTGCCGAAAACGCTCTGTGTGCAGGAGCTCTGCCGGATTCGGGGGCATGGGACCGCAGGGCAGGACATCGAGGCTGGGGACCTCCGATTTGGAAATAGCGTCCTTCAATGGAGTGTCGCCAGCGATAACACTGGATATTCCCTTGTCGGATTTTAGACCGAAGGATCTGTGGATGCGCGGTCTGCGCATGTCCGTGTCGATGAGCAGGATTTTCCCTCCGGCCTGGGCCATGGTGACCGCCAGGTTGATGGCCACCGTGGTCTTACCGTCTTGGGGGCCAGGACTGGTGACCGAGAAAAGCGAGAACTCCTTCTGCGCCGCGATGAATAGCATGTTCGTTCGAATGGACCGACAGGCTTCGGCGGCCAACGACGAGGGATCCTTGAAAACAGCCAGGTCCCGCTCGGGGGCGTCGGTCGGCAAGTGCTGCCGCGATTGCGAGAGCATGGGAACGACGCCCAAAAGAGGTGCGCCCACCATTTCCTCGGCGGCCTCGGGGCTCTTGATCGTGTTGTCCAGGGCCTCGATGGTGAACGCGAGCAGAAGACCGAAGATTAGTCCCGCGACCGCGCCCACCGGCAGGTTTACACGCAAGAGTGGAAAGACCGGAGTGCGGGGTGGGGTGGCGCGATCCAGAATGCGGACATTGTTGGCCTTGAGCATCCCCGTCAAGTTGATCTCTTTTTGGCGCTGGTTGATCTGCGAATAGACTTTGGCGTCGTTCTCGGCATCTCGAGCCAAGGGGCGGTATTCGGTTTCCAGCTTGGCAAGCTCTAGCGCCTGTTGCTTCTCGTGAGCCATCCACTTCAGTAGGGAATCTTCGGTCTCGACCAAGGCCTGGTAGCGCTTGTCGAAGGCGCGCAGAACATTGTCCAGCTCGGTGGCGTAGTCGTGCTGGGTCGCGGCCAGCTCGTGCTCGACGGTCTCGATCTTGGGGTGCCTTTCGCCGTAACGGGATTCCAAGTCCGCCTTGGTCTTCAGCAGGTCCAGATAGTTCTCTCGCAGCTTCTGTACCACCGGATTGTCGCGGATCTCTGGCAGACTCTCCTGCTCCTTGATGTTGTTCTTCGCGGCAAGGATCAGCTTGCGAATGGATTCAAGCTCGATGCGCTTGGCCTTGACGTCCGTGATCTTGCTGTTGAGGCTTTGCAGGTTCTGGCGGGTCATTCCCATTTTGTCGTCCAGGCCAACGTCCAGCAGGTTGCGCTCCTTGCGGAACTTGTACAGTTCCATTTCGGAGCTCTCGAGCTTCTTGCGCAGGTCCACGGTCTGTTCGCCCAGCCAAGTTCCTGCCGAGCGGGCTCCCTCGAGCTTGAAATCGAGGTTCTGTTCGATATAGGTGTCGGCAAAGGCATTGGCGATGCGCGTGGCGCGTTCGGGATCCACGTCGCTAACCTGAATGTTGGCGATGTGTGATTCTCGCACGCCCAAGACCTTCACTTTCTTTAGCAGCTGCTCCACCATGAAGTCACGGTTGGCCGGTTTGGAGGGGTCGACGGAACCGAAATAGCTGGCATCGCTTGCCAGACCTAATCGATCGATGACCTGTTGGGCGACCTCGTGCGAACGGATGATACGGTACTGGGTGGTGTAGAACTCGCGCGTAGCGGCGGCCATCTCGATGACCTCTTTGACACCCTCAAGCACCTGCGGCGCGGTGGATTCGATAACCAGCGAGCAAGTGGCCTCGTAGGTCTTGGGCATACGGATGGTGAGGACGAAGGCCACGGCCAAGCTGACGACGATGACCGTGGTCACGACCCGCCACCTCTTGCGCAGAACGTCGAGATAGTGTTGCAGCTCCCGGGCAGGCCCTGAGATCTTGGATGGTGGGACGGGTGCGGACTCCATGCAGGGTCGACGCTAGCCTTAAAACGGCACACACGCAATGATGGGGCGGACTTCGCCTGGGCAAGGATTGGTGCTAGCTTTTGCCTCGAATGGCACAACCGTCAGTCCATAGGCGTCACGTGTGTCCGCTCTGCGGTTCGCTCCTGGCTTGCGACGAGCATTCCGGAATTGCCGGCGCCCTGACCCGCCTGCTTTTTCTGCGCGGGTACCGTTGCACGACGCAATGCGGTTGGCGCGGCCTCCGCTTTTCACGCAGTCGGTTACGGAGGCACAAGAAGCGACTAGAAAGCGCACTGATTATCGCAGTGTTCGTGCTGGCCGCTGCGGCGACCGTGCGCTATGCGCTTTCGCGAGTGGGCCCGCGTTCTGGAAACGCAGGCGACGAAGGGATCGGAGAGGTGGCTCCGTAGGGAATGGCGCGCTAGCCCTGGGCCGGCGGCGGACGGCGCGACGAAGCATGTCCGGCAAGGTGTCGGCGATGGGCAGGGCTGCTCCACGTCGCGGGGCGAGGCGATGTGGCCGCTGGGTGGGCCGGGCTACTCGACCGTCAGGAGCCAGTCAGCGGCCGGGAGGATTTGGATGCCCGCCGGCCTGTCGTGCACCGTTTCGCTTGCGAGCGTGATGATGGTCCGGCTCGCCCTTGGATACTCGATAGGGGCGGGAATCAGGCCCGGATCGATCGGGTAGGCCTTGCGTGGGTTGACCATGCGCCGACGTTCCGAATCGGTCGCGATAGGGACAGCGCGAACCAGGAACGCATCTTCAAGATGTGCGAGGTAGGCGTGCAAGGTGTTCTTGGTGCCGAACCAGCCAGCGTAAAGCGGCCGGGTGCGAGACCGCGTGCCGTTCGACCACATCGCGAAAGAGAGCGGTGTCCATGTGGCCACGCAGGAGCTCGAAGCGATCACGAGCATCGATGCTCTGTGCTTCGGGAAAGCCGCCGCCCGTCAGATAGGCGTGCAGGGCCTTGTCCAGAACCGGTCGCTCCCCCTTCGTCCATCGCTTGGCGACCGTGGTCGGTGAAGTTGAAGTAGAGGAGGTGAGAACGCGGTACGCCCGCGGCCACGCGTTCGGCCAACACCTGCCACAGAAAGGTTGTCTTGCCGCCTCGCCGGGGACCGATGACCGCCTTGGCCTTGCCCGCGACTTTTGGAAGCCGCACATCTCGTCGCGTCAGTCTGCGGCGCGGGCATGGCAAGGGAATCCGCGAGAAGTGGGCGGGTACACCGGGCCAATACAGGTTGTGGGCTACACGGCGGCGGGTTCTTTGCTACTGCCGAGATGCCCAGCTGCTGGCGCAACCGGACGATCATGGCGATGGTCAGGGGCCTGCGGCGATTGAGCACTTCGGAGCCGCGCAGGGTCACGTCTCAATTTCGGAAATGGCTCGGAGGATAGGGACAAGTCGAACGCAAGGCAGCGTAAGACTGTGCCTCGCCGGACTCCTCATGATGGAGGGGTGGCGGAAGGCGCCGGGGGCACAAGGCGTGCTACCCTAGAGCACCGAACGGGTTGAATGCTGCGCAGAATCGAGAGCTTGCGAGTGCTCGGAAAATTCACCTCGCCCCGCGAAGCGGGGAGAGGTCGACGCGCGAAGCGCGTCGGGTGAGGGGTTCGGCCATGCGAGAGGGTGCGCTGGCCCCTCACCCTAACCCTCTCCCCGCTGCGCGGGGCGAGGGGATTGGAGGGGGCACGTGCGTAGCAACTTCTTGAATTCTCTGCACTTTCAACCCGTTCGGTGCTCTAGGGTGCGATGGCATTCGCACTGCCCAAGAAGCGGCCGGCAACTTACGCGGATTTGTTCGAGTTGCCGGTCAACGTGATCGGCCAAATCATCGACGGAGACTTGGTCGTTTCGCCGCGACCCGGGCCGCCGCACGCCATCGCGACGTCGTATCTCGGTGTCGAGATAGGTGGGGCGTTCGGTCGTCGTCGCGGCGGGCCGGGTGGCTGGCTCATCATCGACGAGTCCGAGCTGCATCTGGGCGAACAGATCCTCGTCCCGGACTTGGCCGGCTGGCTGCGCGAACGTATGCCGCAGGCCCCGAGCACGGCGTGGTTCGAGCTTCGCCCGGACTGGATTTGCGAGGTCCTTTCACCGTCCACCGCCGTCCTTGATCGCACAAGCAAGCAGGACATCTATCGCGATCACGGTGTCCCCTGGCTGTGGTTCGTGGACCCTGCCTCGCGCACCATCGAGGTCCTGAAGCTATCAGGGCAGGACTTGGTGGTTGCCGGAACCTTCGGCGGTGAGGGCGAAAAGCGGGTGCCGCCATTCGAGGCCGTGGCCATTGATATCGGTGCCTTGTGGGACGCTCCCGCAGCGCCGAGCCCGTAGCCGAAGGACCAACTTGGGGCCCTCACGGTCCGTCTTGTTGAGTACTTGTCCCGCGCGGGTCGGCGAGCAACCCAAGGAAGCGACGGAAGGTGGAGAAGCTCTCGTGTGCCTCTCACCGCACGCACGTGCTGGGCGGGGATCATGGCGATGGTCCGGGGCGTGCGGCGATGGAGCACTTCGGAGACGCGCGCTCGGGTTCCGATGATATCGGTAAGGTCGTTTAGGGTCAGCCCCGCCTGCTCCATTCGGAACTGGATGGCAGGCCGTGGAGTCAACGAGGCAGTAGTACCTCGAATCCGCGGGCTTTCGCCGCCCGGCCTTGGATCTCATCGTTGGTGAGCAGACGCCGCAGGCCCAGGGCTTCCATGGCTGCTAGGTGCAGCCGATCCAGGGTCCTGCAATGCACGGAGCGGCCCAGGGGCAGGAGTTGCGCGGCTGCGACCGAGTAGACATTGCTGGGTGTCTCCGCGATTTCGTAGGGAGACTCCGCAAGCGTTCGGTCGACTACGGACAAGAGCGCGGTCGCGGACTTGGCCGAGAGCGTGCCACCGGCGACCCGACCTTGGATCTGCACCCGCAACTCGAGGCGCGCCAACGTGGAAACGACGACATGCTCTTCCGCGGCGACCTGCGAGGCCACGGTGGTGCTTTCGGGCTCGGGAAAGAACAGCTTCAGAAGGCAGCTCGTGTCGAGGTACAGACCCATTTCCTCGGCGTCCTACTCGTCGCGGTCCTTGGCCAGGAGCACATCGGTCGAGGGCTGGGAGGGCCGGTTCTTCCAGAATCGTTGCATTCGTCGCGCGTGGGCGATGGGGTCGAATCGTTGCCGCTTCTGTCCCGCGCCCGGCACCAGGGGCAGCAGCCGAGCCACCGGCTTGGAATCGCGGGTGATGAGGATCTCCTCGCCCTCAGCCAGAGCCTTCTCGGCCTTGGGCCAGTGCAGTCGTATGTCACGCACCGTCATCGAGGTCATCGGGCAAGCGTACCATGGGCGATAACATGTTTCACACCGGCCCTTCGCCGATAACTTCGAGCCTTGGAGAATGTAGGGGCGCGGGTTTGAAGCCCGCCCCTACGCGCCGACGATCCACAGCTCAGATGAGGTTCCAGGGCAGCGCGGCCACGTCCTCGGTCACCCAGAAGGGGCGCTCGACACTGCAGAGAATGGCGCCCTTGCCGATTCGCACCTCGGGATAGGACCGGCGGAATGCGGCCAGGTCCGAGGTGTCGTGGCGGGAGGGGTTGGCGGTCAGCTTGATTTCAAAGGGGTAGAGGATGCCGTCTCGGTCGAGCAGCAGATTGACCTCCGCGCCGCCTGCCGACCGCCAGTGCCAGAATGCCGTGCTGCCGGCCAGCAGCGATGCGCGCTTGCGGATCTCGTTCACCATGGCGGTTTCGAACAAGGCTCCTGCCAAGGGATGGCCACCGAGCGCGCCGGGGCTTCCGAGGTGCGCGTGGTAGCACGCGAAGCCGGAGTCGGCCAGATAGCCCTTGGGCTTCGAGGACACACCAGAAACAGCTCGGGCTCGGCACGGGCGTTCTCGACATCGAGGCTCGCATCGAAGACGACATAGTCGAGATCGGGAAACACGTGCCTAAGCAGCGTGGTCTTGCCCACCTGCCTTGCCCCGCTGACCACGACGACAGGGAATGACGCCACAAGACTCTCAAGCTTGCATCTCTGTATGACCCAAAAGGCGATGGTCCGCCCTTAGACTTCGGTCAGCCAGGCGAGCGCGGCCGGGCAATCCACGACCCGAACCGGTGATTCCGCAAATCCCTTGGGGTCGCGCGTGACGATGGCGTCGCAACGGCAGAATTCCGCGGCGGACGCGCAGACAGCGTCCTCGAAATCGGGAAAACCGAGGGCCAATGCTCGTCGCAGAACTTTCTCGTCAACAGGTGCTACCGAGAAGGTCCGCAAGATTCCGTCGGTCGCGCGTCGAGCGAAAGCGGCGCCTTGGGCGCGGGCAACCAAATAGTAGATGGTCGTTACTCCATGCGCCGGAACGTAGCCCCGACCTTTGCCCCGTTCTAAGGCTGCCCACAAGCTCGCCGCGCTGGCCGATTCGGCTCGATCCAGAACCACGTCGAGCAGGATGTTCAAGTCGAGCAGCAGTCGCTTCACCGATATTTCTTTCGCAGATGACGCCCGTATTCGTCCTGGGAGAGACCCTTGGCTGCTCCACGCAACATGCGCAGCACCGGAGGATCATCCTCTTGCGCCCTTACCGGCTCGCCAACCAGGTCGAGATAGCGCTCGACCATGCGCGAGACCGAGGTATTGCAACGAGCTGCGTAGCGCTTGGCCTGCGCCGCGACCTTTGCGTCCACATTGAGAGTCAGCTTGGCCATGTACGTACACTAGCGCAATATTCGTACGTATGCCAGGGTAGCAGGCTGGATGGTCAGGTGCCCGCTACGCCGGACCAATGCAGGTTGTGGGCTACACGGCGGCGGGTTCTTTGCTACGGGCGACCCGGGCTTCCTGCTCCCGGCCGAAGATTCTGGTGCAAGCGCTGTGGGTGGCTTGTCGCATGTTTTCGATGGTTGCCGGGCTCGGCTCGCTGGTGGAGAGGAGCTCGACCCTGACCGAGGTCGAGTCCGCCACGAAATCGAAGGCTCCCGGACGGCACCCCGGCTCATCCCAGTTTCCGTGCGCGCGCTGGATGGCGACCGAGTCGCTTTCGTTGCGGTAGACGAGGGAGAGGCGGATCGCGGCCATCGCGAAGACCTGGGCCAGACCCTTGAGCTTCGAGCCACATGCGCTCTTCGTCGGTGGCGCCGGCCAGGCGGTCGAGCTGCCGGCGAGCATCGATGTCGGCCTGCGAGGCGGCGGCGCGCCGGAGCTGGCCGTAGCCCAGCTTTCGGATGGCCACGAAGCCGAGCGCGGCCATGGTCGTCAGGATCGCCGCGGATTGCAGGCTGCTGGCGACGGTCAACAGCAGGGCGGTTCCGCCGAGCAGGATGCTGGCGCCGTACAGGATCAGCACGGCTTGCTTCTGGGTCAAACCCAGGTCGATCAACTTGTGATGGATGTGCGAGCGGTCGGCGCTGAAGAGGGGCCGGCGGCGGACAGCGCGACGGATCATGGCCAGCAGGGTGTCGGCGATGGGCAGGCCCAGGGCCACGATGGGGATCAGGATGGCCACGGCGGTGGACGACTTTTGGCTGGTCTGGATCGACCCGATGGCAAGGACGTAACCGATGAACATCGAGCCGGTGTCGCCCATGAAGATCGACGCGGGGTTGAAGTTGTAGACCAGGAAGCCGAGCAGCGAGCCGCCCAGGCAGGCCATGAACAGCATCATGATGGCGTCGCCGCGCGAGGCTGCCATCACGAACGTGGTGGCGACCCCGAACAGACCCACGCCGGCGGCCAAGCCATCGAGCCCGTCGATGAGGTTCATGGCGTTGATCACGCCGACGATCCACAGCAGGGTGAACACCAGGCTGAGCGCGCCCAGATGGACCCCGCCGAGGAAGGGCAGGGACAGCACGTCGATCTTGAACCCGGCGTAATACAGCGCGCCGGCGATGGCGAACTGGACCAGGAACTTCCTGCCCGCGCCCGAGCCGCGGATGTCGTCGAAGAGGCCAAGCGCGCAGATCGCGGCTCCGCCGAGCAAGAAGGCGATGGCCTTGTGCCAGCTTGCGTAAAACTGCCCGCCCACGCCGCTGGCCTCGATCAACAGGGCCAGCAAGGGGGCGTAGAAGCCGGCGGCGATGGCCAGGCCACCCAGGCGGGGGATGGGCCTGCCGTGGATCTTGCGCGCCGAGACATGGTCGTCGAACAGACGGTGCCTGAGGGCAAAGCGCCGCACCAGAGGGGTCAGGAGGCCTGACACCAGGCAAGCTACGACGAATGCAACGCCAGCGGTTCGCATGGATGATTCGAGATTCGGCTAATTCTGTCTACCGGTCTTCCTCACGAGTATGGGCAGGTAGGATACTATTTACTTCAAGAAGGTTCTCAGGATTCTGGCGGGGATTGCGCTGGCGCACGTCATTGTACGCAACATACCATTCTGGCACGGGGCATCGCGCTTCGCCGCTGAACGCCTGGGCGGTGTTGGGTCCGAGGCACAGTTTGGTCGGGATCGAAGTAGGGGCGGGTTTGAAACCCGCCCCTACACGGTCTGGGAGCTTCTCCTCGGCGGACCGAGGAGAAGGGGTGCTTTGGGATACGAAAGCTGAAGGCCGCGACAGGCACGCGCTTCGCCGCGGGCGTGGTCTTGTACGACGGCGAGAACGTCGTCAGGTTCGGTGACGACCTTTTCGCAGTGCCTATTCGCGGGCTTTGGGAAAACCAGCCGCAACCGGGTGCGCTCCCATCGAGATAAGGCTTGCCCCTACCCCAGGCCGCCAGCTATCATTACCATTATGCCATCAACAATTACCATTGATGCCGCGGGCCGGCTGGTGGTGCCCCTACCTGTGCGCCGCCGTCTGCATCTGGTCGCCGGCAGTCGGTTGCGGATCACCGAGGGGCCCCAGAGCATTCTTCTTGAACCCGAACACGAGGAGGCGCGGATCGAGGAGAAGGGCGGGATCCTGGTAGTTGGTGGCCGACTCGACGGCACCGTGCCAGACCATCGCCACGTTCGCCACGACAGACTCGAGAGCCTGGCACGCTCGTGAAGGTTTGCTTCGACACGTCCGTTCTCGTTCCCGCGCTCGTGTCGCCCCATCCGGCCCACGCCCGGGCCTTGCACTGGGTGCAGGCAGCCGCTAATGGCGAGATCCAGGGGGTCATGGCCTGGCACGCAGTGGCCGAGACCTGGTCGGTCCTTACGCGCCTTCCAGTCACTCCCCTCGTCGGAGCGCGCGCGGCCGAGCTGATGGTCGAGCGGTTGACCGAACATATCCGGCCACTGGCTATGACCGCGGCTCTGTACCGACAGGCCATGCGTCGCTGCGCCGAGCGCGGTGAGCGCTCTGGGGCCATCTTCGATGCGCTTCATCTGGTCGCAGCCGAGGCGTCGCGGTCGGAGGCTCTCGTCACGCTGAACCCCGCGGATTTCGAGCGGCTGGCTGCCAAACACGGTCCGCGCATCATCGTGCCTCCTGATCCGCCTCGGATTCCGGCCGGGGGCGCTATTGGCCGTGGAGTCAACGAGGCAGTAGTACCTCGAAACCGCGGGCTTTCGCCGCCAGGCCTTGGATCTCGTCGTTGGTGAGCAGACGCCGCAGGCCCAGGCAACGTGGAAACGACGACATGCTCTTCTGCGGCGACTTGCGAGGCCACGGTGGTGCTCTCGGGCTCGGGAAAGAACAGCTTCAGAAGACAGCTCGTGTCGAGGTACAGATCCATTTCCTCGGCGTCCTACTGCTCGCGGTCCTTGGCCAGGAGCACATCGGTCGAGGGCTGGGAGGGCCGGTTCTTCCAGAATCGTTGCATTCGTCGCGCGTGGGCGATGGGGTCGAATCGTTGCCGCTTCTGTCCCGCGCCCGGCACCAGGGGCAGCAGTCGAGCCACCGGCTTGGAATCGCGGGTGATGAGGATCTCCTCGCCCTCAGCCAGAGCCTTCTCGGCCTTGGGCCAGTGCAGTCGTATGTCACGCACCGTCATCGAGGTCATGGGGCAAGGGTACCATGGGCGATAACATGTTTCACATCGAGCCCCTCACCCTGTCCCTCTCCCCGGCTGCCGCCGGGGCGAGGGGACCGAACCGCGGGCGCCGGGCAGGAATCGAATGACGTCGCGCCGATCGGCCGGCTACTTGTTGTCCTGGCCGGTGTGCGCGTGCAGGATGCTGTCGACTTCAAGCTGCTTCTTGTCGACCTGGATTCTGGCCAGCGCGGCGCGGGCTTGCTGATTCGTCGGATCGCGCCGCAGGACTTCGTCGTACGCGTCGACGGCCGAGGTGATGCCACCGATTTCCTCGGCGTCGTGGGCCAGCGCCAGTCGAATGCCGATGTTGTCGGGAAGCTGCGCCAGGGCGGCCTGGTATTCGGACATGGCGCGACGGAACTGACCGCGCTGCTCGAAGATGCGCGCGGCGGCAAGGTTCGCGTCGGTGCTAGGTGCGCCGGCCTCGGCCAGCGCCGCGCGGAATCCGGCCAGGGCCTGATCGATGGCCTGCCACTTGTCGGTCTGCATGAGCAGGGCAAGCACCCTGCGATTCAGCTCCACGTCGGTGGGCGCGAAGCGAAGGCCCGCCCGCAGGATGGTCATGGCCTCGTCGGTGCGCTCCGGATCGAGCAGCGCGATGTCCGCGGCCATCAGCGCCACGCGTGCGCCGCGCGGCTCGATGGTCTGGGCACGCTCGATGGCCTTGCGCGCCCCCTGGGTGTCCTTGGCGGCAAGGGCGATCTGCGCCTTGACGAGGTACAGCTCGGCCCCTTCGTTCGGGGTTTGGCTCAGGGTGCTCTTGGCGGCTTCGATTGCTCCGTGCGCGAGCAGGTAGCGGCTGACGGCGAATCGATTCTCGTTGTCGGCCAGGGTGGCCAGCTCGTCGGGCTTGGCGCCGCTGGCGAGGAGGCCGTCGAGGACAGGGCCCAGGCTTGGGCGCGACTCGGTGACCACGGTTTTCCATTCCAGCAAGGACTGCTTTCGGCGGCCGAGGCCCCACAGCGCACGGGCGGCTTCCTCGTGCGCGCCCACGCAGCGGGGACACAGCAGCATGGCCCGGTTGAGCATGCGCAGGCGGGTCTGGGTGCTGGCGGCGGTGGAGCCTTCGGCTCGAGCCGCGCCTCGGCGAGCGCATAGGCGTAGTCCGTCGGGTGGGCGAGGGAGGCGGCGTGGGCGAGGGCGCGGCTGGCCGCGGTCAGGGGTGGCTTGAGCCGCGCGTCGAAGTCGCGCGCGGCAGGGTTGCGCAGCAAGAGGATGCCGGCGAGGGCGGAGAAAAGTCCGACGATGGCGAAGAAGGTGGGGCGTCGGTTGCGGGCAGCCATGTCGTCGGCGCCGCCGGCTTGCCTGCCGAAGACGGTGCCGAGCAGGGCGCAGAAGGGCAGCAGCACGCCCGCGGTTTCGAGCCCGAAGTCGACGATGTTGTGGGCGAGCACGGCGACCATGCCGGCCACCAGCGAGGCTTCGACCCGATCCCGGCGCGCCTGCTTCCAGAACCTGCGCGCGACCCAGAGCCATAGGCCGAGCAGAACGGCCATGCCCGCGATGCCGGCTTCGATCAGGATGCCGAGGGGTTGGTCTTCGACGAACTGGAACCAGGCGGTCGCCGGCAGGGTTTGGTAGACGGGGTAGACGCGGGCGAAGGCGCCCAGGCCGATGCCGGCGGGATGGGCGGACACGATGGACAAGGCGTCTTTCGACAGGGCGAACTTGGATAGGTTGTCGCTGACGGTGCCGCGGAACTCGTCGATGATCTTGTCGCCACCGAGGCCGATGGTCAGGCCCACCACGACCACCAGGGCGAGCAGGACGGCCACGAATTTGCTGCGGTGAAAGGGCTCGCCTTCGTCCGATCGAGGGGCGAGCATGAACCAGGCGAAGGCGCCGGCACCCAGGGCCAGCACGGAGCCACGCGACAAGGTGGAGATCGCGCCGGCGGCCAGGACCGCGGCGAGCAGCTTCCAGATGCGCTGTCCGTCGCGGCTGGGGCGAGAGAAGGCGAAGGCCAGGGCGGCGAAGGCGGAGAAGCTCGAGGAATTCGGAGGTGTGGTTGGGGTTGATGAAGGGGCCGACGGGAAGGCCGCCGCCGGTTGGGAAGTGGCCGTAGATCATGGACTCGGCAGCCGCGCGGTGGCCGAGTCCCACGGCCAAGGCGAGAAGGCCGGCGCTGGCGACCAAACCCGGCGCGACGAAGTGGAGGCGACGACCGCTTGCAAGCACCAGCGCGGCCAGGGTCACGCAGAAGGCCGCGGCGGCTTTGGCGAGCTCGGCGTAGGTTTCGGGGGGATCCAGGCTGAGCGGCTGTGCTCCTTTGAGGCCGGCCAGGGCGAGCAGGGCCGAGCCCTTGGGGTCGAGGAGCGCGTGCAGCCCGGGGGGAAGGGGGATGACTTGGGCGGCGGCCACCACGAGAAAGAAGAGAGGAAAGGCCAGCGCGACGGTGGCGAGCTTGCTGGTGCAGCGGGTGGCCAGCCAGGCGGTGGCAAGGGAGAGGAACGCGGCGACGACGAGTGTGATGAGAAAGGTCAGGCGGTGAACGTCGCCGAGGGCGAGGGGGGCGCCGACGAGCAGGATGCCGAGGAGGGCCGCGGTCGCGAAGGTGGGCGCGGCGCTGCGGGAGCCGCGGTCCCTTCTGCGGTCCCGGCCTCGCCTTTTAGGGGGCACCCTGGCTGGGAGATCCGCGGGCATGTTCAAAGGTCGCTCCTCACCCTGTCCCTCTCCCCGCTGCGCGGGGCGAGGGGACCCAAGGAGGAGGCGGTGGGGAGGGGGAAGTTGCCCCACACCCTGTCCCTCTCCCCGCTGCGCGGGGCGAGGGGACCCAAGGAGGAGGCGGTGGGGAGGGGGAAGTTGCCCCACACCCTGTCCCTCTCCCCGCTGCGCGGGGCGAGGGGACCCAAGGAGGAGGCGGTGGGGAGGGGGAAGTTGCCCCACACCCTGTCCCTCTCCCCGCTGCGCGGGGCGAGGGGACCCAAGGAGGAGGCGGTGGGGGAGGGGGAAGTTGCCCACACCCTGTCCCTCTCCCCGCTGCGCGGGGCGAGGGGACCCGAGGAGGAGGCGGCGGGGAGGGGGAAGTTGCCCCTCACCCTGTCCCTCTCCCCGCTGCGCGGGGCGAGGGGACCCAAGGAGGAGGCGGCGGGGAGGGGGAAGTTGCCCCTCACCCTGTCCCTCTCCCCGCTGCGCGGGGCGAGGGGACCCAAGGAGGAGGCGGTGGGGAGGGGGAAGTTGCCCCTCACCCTGTCCCTCTCCCCGCTGCGCGGGGCGAGGGGACCCGAGGAGGAGGCGGCGGGGAGGGGGAAGTTGCCCCTCACCCTGTCCAAGGAGGAGGCGGTGGGGAGGGGGAAGTTGCCCCTCACCCTGTCCCTCTCCCCGCTGCGCGGGGCGAGGGGACCCGAGGAGGAGGCGGTGGGGAGGGGGAAGTTGCCCCTCACCCTGTCCCTCTCCCCGCTGCGCGGGGCGAGGGGACCCGAGGAGGAGGCGGTGGGGAAGGGGAAGTTGCCCCTCACCCTGTCCCTCTCCCCGCTGCGCGGGGCGAGGGGACCCAAGGAGGAGGCGGTGGGGAAGGGGAAGTTGCCCCTCACCCTGTCCCTCTCCCCGCTGCGCGGGGCGAGGGGACCCAAGGAGGAGGCGGCGGGGAGGGGGAAGTTGCCCCTCACCCTGTCCCTCTCCCCGCTGCGCGGGGCGAGGGGACCCAAGGAGGAGGCGGCGGGGAGGGGGAAGTTGCCCCTCACCCTGTCCCTCTCCCCGCTGCGCGGGGCGAGGGGACCCGAGGAGGAGGCGGTGGGGGAGGGGGAAGTTGCCTCTCACCCTGTCCCTCTCCCCGCTGCGCGGGGCGAGGGGACCCAAGGAGGAGGCGGCGGGGAGGGGACCACCTCTAGCTACCCCCTCGCCCCGCGCAGCGGGGAGAGGGTTGGGGTGAGGGGCCGCGGTGGCGCCAAGCATGGGCTCCCGACGCTAGCCGGAAACCAAGGGTGGCGCAATGATGCGAGGGACAATCACAAGCAACTCCGCCGCCGCTGCATCCGAGAATCCAGTCATGGACGTAGCACGGACACGCCGGCGCGCGCTTCGGGCATGCTCGACCGACGCCGAGCGACTTTTGTGGCGCTTGCTGCGCAGGCGACAGTTCTTCGGTCTGAAGTTCCGCCGCCAGCATCCGGTCGGGCCGTACATTGTCGACTTCTATTGTACGGACCAGCGGCTGGCCGTTGAGCTGGACGGCGGCCAACACTTCACCCTTGAAGGCCTGGCCTACGACCGGCGGAGGACCGAATACCTTGCCTCGCGCGGGGTCCGCGTCGTCAGGTTCACCAACCGCGATTCTATTCGAGAACACCGACGGAGTCTTGGAAATGCTTCGGCTGATCCTCGGGGAACCGGTGCGCTAGAACAGCCGCTCTTCGACGACCAGGATGTCGCCGGGGCGCAGCACCACGTTGGGGGCGCGGCCCTCGCTGATGTCGGCCACGGGGTAGTTCTTGCTCTGCACGGAGCCCTTGATTTCGCGACGCAAGGTCACCGAGTTCTTCGAGGCGATGCCGGTGAAGCCGCCCGCGGCGGCGATGGCGTCCACGATGGTCATGTTGGTGAAATAGGTCACCGAGCCAGGCTTCTGCACTTGGCCGATCACCGATACCTTGCGGCTGTTCCACTCTTTGACCATCACCGAGACTTGCGGCTTCTTGAGGTAGCCGTCGGCCAGCTTGGAGGCGATGAGCTCTTGCACGTCGCCGCTACGCATGCCGATGACTGCGATGCGGCCGATGAAGGGATAGTCGATGGTGCCGTCGGCGGCGATGCGGTAGGGGCCGGAGAGATCCTGCTCGCCGAGCACGCGCACCTCGAACACGTCGTCGATACCCAACCGCTCCTCCGGGGCAAGCTCCACGGCCTGGATGGAACCACTGGGCGGCGGGGGCCTGCTGGCACACCCCAAGGTAGCGGCAAACAAGACAAGCGCCGGCAAGCCACGACGAGCGTGGCGCACGATGACGCCTTGGATCCGCGAGAGCTCACGCATGAAGGGCGAAAAGCATACCCGAGCTGGCCTCGCGTGTCGAGGCAACGGGCATCGCGTCGTTCGGGTCGGCATGTCGGCGTGTCGGGCTGTTTGCTCGGCAAGGCACGAGCGCGGGCGTTTGGCCAGGCTTCACTCGATCTCGATGCCCACCGGGCAGTGGTCCGAGCCGCGCACCGCGGGGCGGATGAACGCCTTGGCGAGACGGGGGCGGAGCGCGGCGCTGATCAGGAAGTAGTCGAGGCGCCAGCCGATGTTGCGCGCGCGGGCAGAGCCCATGGGGCTCCACCAGGTGTAGTGACCGCCGGCTTTCTCGAATACGCGGAAGGTGTCGACGAGGTCGGCCTTCACCAAGGCATCGAAGCCTCGGCGCTCCTCGGGCGTGAAGCCGTGGTTCTTGGTGTTGGCCTTGGGATTGGCCAGATCGATCTCGGTGTGGGCCACGTTGAGGTCGCCGCAGAAGATGACGGGCTTCTTCTTCTCGAGCCGCTTGAGGTACTTGAGGAAACCGCGATCCCATTCCTGGCGAAAGTCGAGTCGGCTGAGGTCGCGCTTGGAATTGGGGACGTACACGTTGACCACGAAGAAGTCGTCGAGCTCGGCGGTCAGGACGCGACCTTCGTTGTCGGGGTTCTTGCTCACGACCTCCGCGTGGGGCGCGACGGCCAGCGGGGGCTCCTTGCACAAGATGGCCGTGCCGGCGTACCCGGGCTTCTTGGCGGGATGAAAGTACACGGTGTAGCCCGCGGGCATGGTCTTCTCCACGTCCTCGGGGCGACACTTGATCTCCTGCAGGCACAGGATGTCGGGCTTTTCCTTGTCGAGGTAGTCGAGAAATCCCTTGCGCAAGATCGAGCGCAGACCGTTGACGTTCCAGGAGATGAGCTTCACGGATTCTCGGCTCGCGATACGGGACTGTCCCACAGGGCGCCGACGTCGATGGCCACGGCGTTGAAGGGCGGGATGCGCATCTCTCCGTCGCCGCCGAAGGTGCCGGCCACGACCAGATCCTTGCCCGTGAGCTTGAGCACCTCGATGGTGCGGGAGCTTGGATCCACGAACCACTGCCACGGTACTTCTTGTTCGCGGTAGATGTCCTGCTTGCGCGTGCGGTCCAAGATGGCCGTCGAGGGCGACAGCACCTCGCAAACCCAGTTCGGTCGTACGGCGAACCACGCGGTCTCGGGCGCGGTGGGCATGCGTTCGCGCAGCCACCCGGCCAGGTCCGGGACCAACACATGGCCGCCAAGGTGCAATTCGGGCCCGAAGAGAATCAGCCAACCGCCGGGGCCGCCGCGACCGCGGCCGTAGGGGCCGGTCAGCTCGCCGGCAAGGTACGAGGTCGCGATGGCGTGGCGGGGTGCCGGACGCGGTGAGACCACCAGGTCGCCGTCGACAATCTCGCCGATGACGTTCTCCGGGAGCCGACAGAGATCTTCATAGGTCGCTGCCCGTGCCTGAGGCCGCGTGGATGCCATTGCACACGCAAATCTAGCAGAAACCAGGGTGCCGCAGGGTGTGCGATGGCCCGATTCGTCTTGTGTTGCGATTTCGGGCTAGACTGAAGGTCGTCATGACTTCCCCCGCCGATCGACGCCAGGAGCCTCGCTACGCCGTCGCCGTGGCGGTCACCCTCGAGAGCGAGCACAACTTCTACACCGGGCTGACCTCGGATCTGAGCGGCGGCGGTCTCTTCGTGGCCACCCACCTGATTCGGCCGGTGGGCGAACGCATCCAGTTGCGCCTCACCCTGCCCACCTCTCGCGAGCCCATCGACGCCCTCACGGAGGTGCGCTGGGTGCGCTCGACCGCGCTGCCCGGCGGTGGCGGCGAGGCGGGCATGGGGCTTCAGTTCCTGCAGCTTTCGCTCCAGGCGAAGGACGCCATCAAGGCCTTCCTCAAGCAGCGCGACTCGCTCTTCTTCGACGTGGATTGAACAGGCCCAAGGAGGACGGGTGGGCAAGGGGGGGAAAGCCCCTCACCCTGTCCCTCTCCCCGCTGCGCGGGGCGAGGGGACCCGAGGACGACGGGTGGGCGAGGGTGATCCAAGGAGGACGGGTGGGCAAGGGGGGGAAGCCCCTCACCCTGTCCCTCTCCCCGCTGCGCGGGGCGAGGGGACCCGAGGACGACGGGTGGGCGAGGGTGATCCAAGGAGGACGGGTGGGCAAGGGGGGAAAGCCCCTTGTATCTTACGGGGGACTGGCTCGCTCTCGCTCGCAGTCCCCCGGTCCCCCCTCGCTTCGCCCAGCAAAGCTGGGCTACGCTCGCCCCCAAAGGCGAAGGAGCACGACGAGATTCAACGGCACGACAGACCGATGCCCCTCAGGTCACAAAGACCGTGGGTGAGCGAGGGTCGTCGTGTCGACTTTCACAAGCAGCCCGAACAGATGAGAGGGCCTCGAGCCCGCATACTCCGCAAGGCTGGGCATACCAAGAGCAGAAGTCCTTCGCGAAAGGAGCCCGTGACACCAACAGCTGACACATTCGTAGGTATCGACGTCTCCAAGGCCACGCTCGACGTCCATGTCTTGCCGGCCAAAAGAGCCTGGTCCACCCCCAATCAAGACAACACGGTGCGCGCTCTTTGCAAAGAGTTGGCCGCCCTGAACGTCACCCTCATCGTTCTTGAGGCCACCGGTGGACTCGAACGACGCGTGCTTGCGGCGCTCCTCGCTGCCAACCTGCCCGCTGTCGTCGTCAACCCCAGACGCGTTCGCGACTTCGCCAAGGCCAACGGCTGTCTCGCGAAGACCGATGCCCTGGACGCCGCCATGATCGCTCTTTTCGCCGAACGAATACGGCCACCCGTCCGCCCGCCTGTCGACGCAGAGACCCAGGAGCTTGCCGCCCTTCTCGCCAGGCGCAGGCAGGTGGTCGACATGATCACTGCCGAGAAAAACCGTCTCAGCGCTGACCCTCCCTCCAAGCGCGTGCAGAGGGCCATCCGCAGGACCATCTCCTACCTCGAAAAGCAGCTCGACGAGGTGGACAACGACATCGACACGGCCATCGGCAATTCCTCGGTCTGGAAAGCCAAGGACGACATCATCCAAAGCGTTCCAGGAGCTGGCCCCGTCCTCTCTCGCACCATCCTGTCCCATGCCCCTGAGACTGGAACCCTCAACCGCAAGCAGATCGCAGCCCTCATCGGTGTTGCTCCACTCAACCGGGACAGCGGCACCCTGCGCGGCCGCCGCATCATCTGGGGCGGCCGCACCGAAGTCCGCAACGTCCTCTACATGGCCACCCTAGCTGCCATACGCTTCAACCCAGTCATCGCCAGATTCCACGCTCGGCTAGTCGCCGCAGGAAAGCTCAAGAAGGTCGCCATCGTCGCCTGTATGCACAAGCTGCTCACCATCCTCAACGCCATGTTGCGCTCTAACTCGCGCTGGCAAACCACGGAGATTTGACCTTGACTAGGAACACAGATGCTCACCCTGTCCCTCTCCCCGCTGCGCGGGGCGAGGGGACCCGAGGACGACGGGTGGGCGAGGGTGATCCAAGGAGGACGGGTGGGCGAGGGGGGGAAACCCCTCGCCCGGTCCCTCTCCCCGCTGCGCGGGGCGAGGGGACCCGAGGACGACGGGTGGGCGATGGGGATCCAAGGAGGACGGGTGGGCAAGGGGGGGAAAGCCCCTCACCCTGTCCCTCTCCCCGCTGCGCGGGGCGAGGGGACCCGAGGAGGACGGGTGGGCGAGGGGTGCAGGCGGACGAGCTCGCAAAGACCCTGATCGAGAGAGGAGCCAACAGGCAGGTCCCCTCGCCCCGGCGGCAGCCGGGGAGAGGGACAGGGTGAGGGGAGGTGCCTTTACCGTCCGATGCGCACCAGCTCGATGAGGGGCGCGTTTTCCTGGCCGGGCAGAAACGGCTCGCTCAGATCGACGCGCGCGTGAATGGCAAAGTCCTCGTCGCCTTCGGGATCGACGATGGTCTGCTGCGCCTCCCAGACGCGCGGGGCGACCTCTGCCAGCGTGGTGTTGCGCGGGCTGCGCGCCAGCGGCGTGACGACGATCTGCTTGTGCTCGTCGAAGTAGGGCGCGATCTCGGCGGCCAGGCGCTCGCTGGTCCACGTGGACGTCTCGTCGTCGCGGAGGGCGGCGCGGGCTTCGTCGAGGTCGCGGCGGGCGAGCGCGCCGAGCAGACGGTGTAGCTCGGCCCGGACGCGGGCGGTGAAGGCGCGCGGATCGGCCGCCGGGTCGCGCGGCTTCTTTGCTTCGAGCACCGGCGGGAGCGCGCCGGCCTGGACCGACGGGGCGCGCATTTCTTCCCATTCCTCGAGCAGGCTCGAGTCCACGGTGCGCACCAGGGCGCCCAGGCTTGCCACCAGCTCCTCGACGGCCTCGCTGCGGAAGTGCACGGGCACCGACTTGCTCAAGGCCCGGTAGGCCTCGGATAAGTAGCGCAGCAGCACGCCCTCGAAGCGTTGCAAGCCCAGGTCGCGGACGTAGTCGTGGAAGCTGCAGAAGCGCTCCAGGATTTCGCGCGCCACCGACTTGGGCGCGATGTTCTCCTCGCCCACCCAGGGGTGCTTGTCCGAAAACGCGTTGAAGGTGTCGTAGATGAAATCGCGATTGGGCTTGGGCCATTCGAGCTTGTCCAGCTCTTCCATGCGCGGCTCGTATTCCATGCCCTGCGCCTTGAGCGCCTCGATGGTTTCGCCCTTCAGCTTGTCGAGCTGGGCGAACAGGACGGGCCGTGGATTCTCCAGAATCGCCTCGACCAGCGAGAGCACATCGAGGGCGTAGCTTTCGGACGTCGGATCGAGCAGCGCCAGCGTGTCGACCAGGTACAGCGACAGCGTGTGGTGTAACGAGAAGTCGTCCTGCAGGCTCGGGCTCGGCACCGGGTGCGGACAGGCCGCGAATTCGTCGACCACCACATCGACCAGGCCGGCCTTGCGCAGAACGCGGAAGCAGGCGGCGGCGGTTCGGCGGTGCCGACGTTTCAAGACGTCGCTGTCATGGCACGCGGCGATGAGCTCGAGCAGCTTGCGATAGCCGGCGCCGCGCGAGGGATCGCCGTTTTCGCCCTGGAGCAGCCCGAGCAGAAGGCCGTGGCTGACGGCGAAGCGCGATTCCAGCGGCTCGGGCGTCCCATTCATTAGGCGCTCGAAGGTGCCGCGGTCGAAGTGCACGTAGCCCTTCTGTGGCGGCTTCTGCATGTGAACTTTCTTGCCGCCCGCCGCCTTGGCCTTGAGGCGCAGGTTCTCGACGATGTGGGCGGGGGCCTGCGCCACCACCCAGCCGCGATCGTCGAAGCCCTTGCGCCCCGCGCGGCCCGCGATCTGTTTGAACTCGCGCACGCCCAGGATGGCGTCCTTCTGCCCGTCGTACTTGCAAAGCTGCGAGAACAAGACCGTGCGAATGGGAATGTTCACGCCCACGCCCAACGTGTCGGTGCCGCTGATGACCTTCAGCAAGCCCTGCTGGCTCAGGCGCTCGACGATGCGGCGGTAACGGGGCAGAAGCCCGGCGTGGTGCAGGCCGATCCCGTGGCGCAAGAAGCGTTGCAATTCCTTGCCGTAGGGGCTGTCGAAGCGCTCGCCGGTCAGGGCCTTCTTGATGGCTTCCTTGTCGGGCTTGCCAAGGACCTCGACGGACATCAGGTTCTGGACTTCCTCGGCGGCGGCGCGTTGGGTGAAGCTCACCAGGTAGATGGGCGCGCGACCAAGCTTGATCAGCTCGGCGATGGTCTCGTGCAGTGGCGTTTCGCGGTACTCGAAGTCGAGCGGCACCGGGCGGATGGCGCCGCGCACGCTGGCCACCTCGCGGCCGGTGCGCGCGGCCAGCTTCTTCTCGATGGCCGTGGTGTCGCCGAGGGTCGCCGACATCAGCAGGAACGTGGCCCGCTCGAGCACGCACAAGGGGATCTGCCAGGCGATGCCACGCTCGCGGTCGCCGTAGTAGTGGAACTCGTCCATGACCACGAAGTCGGCGGGAATGCCGCGCGAGCGGCGCAAGGCCATGTTCGACAGGATCTCGGCGGTGCCGACCAGGATGGGGGCGTCGCTGTTCACCGAGGCGTCGCCGGTGACAAGCCCCACGTGCTCGGGGCCGAAGGCGTTGCATAGGTCGAAGAACTTTTCGTTCACCAGCGCCTTGACCGGGCAGCTGTAGAACCCGGTCTTGCCCTCGCACAGGGCCTTGTACAGGAACGCGGTGGCCACCAGCGACTTGCCCGAGCCCGTGGGGGTGGCCAGCACCACGTGCTTGCCGGCCAGGATCTCGAACAGGGCTTCCTCCTGCGCGGGATAGAGCGACAACCCAAGCCCTGCCACGTAGTCGAGGAAACGCTCGAAGATTCTGGTCGCCGCTTGTCGGCACGGCCGGGGGGGCGAGCGGCCTGGGCCGCGGGTTCTCGTCGGTCATGTTCGCCGTTATGGGTGGACGGGCGCGCGCGCGGGCATGAGGCGAACCGAAACTTCCAGGCGGACCTCGCGGTCGTAGCGAAGGTTTTGACGAATGGTCTCGAAGCCATCCTTGTGGACTTCGACCACGTGCTGCTGGTGATCGCGGTGGACCTCGACCACGGCGGGCGTGTTGCCGAGAACCTTCTTGCCGTCGACGTACACGTCGGCTCCGTGCGGTTCGGAGGTGACGTCGATGAAGGCCGGGCGGAAATACGCCATGGCCACCGACAGGGGCATCACGTAGATGTGGATGGAGAACAGCGTGCTCGCGATCAGGGCTCCCAGGATGAGGAAGGCCCAGGCCACGTTGTGGTGCCGGCGCACGGCACCCGCGGCGCCTGGTCTGTCGGCTGTGCGCCGCGTCTGCGCGGGGGTCGCGAGCCTGGGCGGGATCTTTCTTTCACCGGACGGCGGACGTGCCGCCAGCGGAGGGGATTGGCTGGTGGGCCTGGGCGACGGGCTCGGTCGCATGGCGGGCATGGACGGCAAGGGCTGGCCGGCCAGCAGAGGAGGCATGGGCGAGTCGGGGACGGTGACGTCCTCCCACAGGCTCGGCATCAGGCTGATGACCTTGGAAGGTAGCTTGCTTTGCGACTTGGCGCCCGGCGGTAGCAGCGAAGCGAGCAGATTCTTCAGCTCGCCCGCCTCGCCGTTCTTCGGCCTGGGGATGCTGGCCAGGGCCTCGCGGCAGGCGTCGACGAACTTGCGCGCGTCGGCGAACCGGTCGCGCGGATCCGGCGACAGCGCGCCCGCGAGCACGCGCTCGATGGCAGGCGGAATGTCCGGCCGGTAGCGCTGGGGCGCGTTCATGATGCCCGACGCCGCCTTCAGGTAGTCGTCGGGGCTGCCGCTCAGGGTGCGCAGCGGACTGCCGGTGAAGATTTCGAAGGCCACGGCGCCGAGCGAGAAGATGTCGCTGCGCCGGTCGGTCGGGGCGCCGCGCGCCTGCTCGGGCGAGATGTATCCAAGCTCGCCCTTGAGCGACGTCACCACCGAGCTGTCGTTGCTGCGTTTGGCGACGCCGAAGTCGGACAGCTTGACCTCGCCGGCGTAGGACAGCAGGATGTTCGAGGGCGAGATGTCGCGATGCACGAGGCCAAGCGGGTTGCCGTCGCCGCCGCGCACTTCGTGTGCGAAGTGCACGCCCTCGGCGAGCTCGCCCATGATGTACAGGCCGACCGCGTCGTCAATGCGTCTGGTGGGCACCGATCGCATCGCTCTGGGGCTGGTGTCCAGCAAGGTGCCGAGGTCGCGGCCGTCCACGTATTCGAGGACGATGAAGTATTCGCCTTCGGCGGAAATGCCCAGATCGTGAATCTGCACGATGTTCTTGTGCGACAGCGAGGAGTGGATGCGCGCCTCGATCTGCAGCATCTGCACGAAACGCATGTCGTCGGCCAGGCGGGGCAGCACGCGCTTGATGACGACCATCTTCTCGAAGCCCTCTTCGCCGCGCGCGCGCCCGAGGTACAGCTCGGCCATGGCGCCCACGGCAAAACGATCGAACAGCTCATAGTGGCCGAGGCGCCTGCGCGTGGCAGCGGCGAACACGGACGTTCCCATGGCGGGCGTGGTGCCGCTCATCGTCGCCTCTGTCCTTCGACCTTCGTCGCCATCTTTCCTGCTGTCATCGTTGCCGTCTACTGCCGCTGTCTCTCGTTGCCCTCTTGAGGCACCGAAACCTGGTAACTTGCGTCCGATGGCTCCCGATTTCAATAGCCTACGACGCTTCGCCCGCGCGGCCATCGACGACCGCGTTATTCCGGGGTTGGTGGTTGCGGTCGGACAGGCAGGTCAGGTCCGGTTCGTGGAGGCCTTCGGGCATCGCCAGGTCGAGCCCGCGCCCGCCCCGGCCACGGTGGGCACCGTCTACGACCTGGCCTCGCTGACCAAGGCCTTGGTCACGAGCTTGCTTGTCATGAAAGGCGTGGAGGAGGGGCGTTTTCATCTCGATCGGCCGCTGGCAGACAATTTTGGGATGCTCGAAGACCGGCCCGAGGTGACATTGCGGCGGGTTTTGGCCCATGCCGGCGGCTTTCCGGCCCATCGTAGATTCTATGAGAGCACCGCGTCCAAGGTCCTGCCCAGCCAGGCGAGCCGCACATCCATCGTCGAGCGGGCCTCTGCCGAGACGCTGGCCTACCAACCGGGCAGCAAGTCGGTCTATTCGGATCTGGGCTTCATGGTGCTGGGCGCTCTGGTCGAGCGGGTCATGTCCGCACGCCTGGATGTCCTGGCGGATCGGCTGATCTTTCAGCCCCTGGGCCTTGCCGGCCTGGGCTTCGTGGATCTGCTGGCGGGCGGGCCGGCGGCCCGATTTCGCGGCCACGATGTCGCGCCCACCGAGCGCTGCCCGGTGCGCGGCCGCCTCATTGTCGGCGAGGTCCATGACTTGAACGCCTTTGCCATGGGCGGCATCGCGGGGCATGCCGGACTGTTCGGCGGCATCCAGGATCTGCTTCGGCTCTCCTTCGTCCTTTGTGCGGCCTACCATGGCAGGGGCGTGGGCGGCGGCGCGCCCTTCGTGCGCCCCGAAGTCCTGCGCGCGTTCTGGCAACCGGCCGGTATCCCGGGCTCGACCTGGCGGCTGGGCTGGGACGGTCCGTCCGTGGCGGGGTCGCTGGCCGGCAACCTGATTTCCCGGCGCGCGGTCGGGCACCTTTCCTTTACCGGCTGTTCGCTGTGGATCGATCCCGAGCAAGAGACCTGCGTGGTCGTGCTCACCAACCGCATCCATCCCGAGGTGCGGGACGATCCGCGCTTTCGCGTGCTTCGCCCCGTGCTTCACGATGCGGCTTTGCAGGCCGTCGGTTACCAGGCAGGGTAAAGTTCGCCCCTCACCCTAACCCTCTCTCCGCTGCGCGGGGCGAGGGGACCGGAGCCAGGAGGTAACACGGTGAAGATCGCACTCGGACAGCTCGACCCCACCATCGGCGATTTCGAGGGGAATCTGCGCCTGATTCGCCAGGCCATGTCCGACGCCGGCGCGGCGGGAGCCGATCTCTTGGTCTTGCCCGAGCTCATGGTGTGCGGCTATCCGCCGCGCGATCTTTTGGAACGCGATGCCTTCCTGCAGGCGAGCGATCGCGCCCTTGCCGATCTGTGCGGCAGCGTGCGTGGCTCGCTGGCCGTGCTGGTGGGCTTCCCGGAAGTGCTGCCGGAAATAGCGGCGGGCCGCCACATCGCCAACTCGGCCGCCTTGATCGAGGGCGGCAAGATCGTCGCCATCCGGCGCAAGTCGCTTCTGCCCACCTACGACGTGTTCGACGAATGGCGCTACTTCGAGCCCGCCGCCACCGTGGCGCCGGTTTCGTTCCGCGGCCGCAACCTGGGCATCTCCATCTGCGAGGACATCTGGAACGACGGCGACTTCTGGCCGCGCCGGCTGTACCGCGAGGATCCCATCGAGAAACTGGTGCAGGCTGGCGCCGATCTTCTCATCAACATCGCGGCGTCGCCTTTCACCATCGAAAAGCGGCACCTGCGCCCGCGCATGCTTTCGTCCGTGGCGCGGCACTGGCAGCGCCCGCTCGTATTCGTGAACCAGGTCGGCGGTCAGGACGATCTGGTCTTCGACGGTTCGTCCCTGGCCGCGAACGCCAAGGGCGAGATCATCTGCCGCGCCGCCGAGCACGCGCCCGATCTGGTGCTCGTCGACCTCGACGCCGGCCACGGCGACCTGCGAGCCTTCACCGAATCGGACGCCCGTTCGGCGCTGGACGCGCTGGTCCTGGGCACGCGCGACTACGCCCGCCGCTGCGGTTTCTCGGGTGCGCTCATCGGGCTATCGGGCGGTATCGATTCGGCGGTGGTGGCGTGCATCGCCAGCCGCGCCTTCGATCCGGCCGAGGTGCTGGGCGTGGCCATGCCGTCGCGCTATTCGTCGGATCACTCGCGCCGCGACGCCGCCGAGGTGGCCAGGAACCTGGGCATTGGGTTTCGCGAGATCGCCATCGAGCCCATGTTCGCCGCGTACCTCGACGCACTGGCGCCGGCCTTCGCCGGCCGCGAGCCCGACGTGACCGAGGAGAACTTGCAGGCGCGCATCCGCGGTGGCTTGCTCATGGCCCTGTCCAACAAGCTCGGCAAGCTGCTCTTGTCGACGGGAAACAAGAGCGAGATCGCCACCGGGTACTGTACGCTCTACGGCGACACCAACGGCGGGTTGGCGGTCATTTCGGATGTGCCCAAGACCTGGGTCTACAGGATCGCCCGCGAGATCAACGCCAAGCGATCGGTCATTCCCGAGTCGACCTTGACCAAGCCGCCGTCGGCGGAGCTGCGGCCGGACCAGGTCGATCAGGACAGCCTGCCCCCTTACGACGTCCTCGACGCCATTTTGGCCGCGCATGTGGAAGACGGCCTCGACACCCAGGCTCTGGTCGACAAGGGCTTCGAGCGCACGGTGGTCGAGAAGGTCCTACGCCTGGTGCGCACGTCCGAATACAAGCGCCGCCAACTCCCGCCCGGCCTGAAGATCACCGGCAAGGCCTTCGGCACCGGCCGCCGTTACCCGGTGGCGCAGGGATTCCGCGGGTGAAGGTGTAGGGGCGGGTTTGAAACCCGCCCCTACAAGGCCGAACCGTGTGCTAAAGACACCGGCCATGAAAGCCACGATTGCAGTTCTCCCAGGTGACGGCATTGGACCCGAGGTCACGGCCGAAGGCGTGAAGGCCTTGCAGGCGGTGGCGCGCAAGTTCGGGCACGATTTCGAATTCCGCGAGGGGCTCATCGGTGGGTGCGCCATCGACAAGACGGGCACGGCGTTGCCGGCGGAGACGTCGGCCTTGTGCCAGGCCGCCGATGCGGTGCTGCTGGGCGCGGTGGGCGGTCCCAAGTGGGACGATCCGAACGCCTCGGTGCGACCCGAGCAGGGCCTGTTCGCGATTCGCAAGGCGATGGGCCTGTTCGCCAACCTGCGGCCGGTGACCTGCCATCCCAGGCTGGCGAATGCGTCGACCCTGCGGCCCGAGGTCATCAAGAACGTGGATCTGCTCGTGGTGCGCGAGCTGACGGGCGGCCTCTATTTCGGCGAGAAGAAGCGCGGGGCGGACAGCGCCAGCGACCTGCTCGAGTATACCGGCGACGAGATCCGCCGCGTGGTTCGGCGCGCGGCCGAGTTCGCGCGAAGCCGCCGCAAGAAGCTGACCTCGGTCGACAAGGCCAACGTGCTCGAAACCTCGCGCCTATGGCGGCGGGTGACCGAGGAGATCGTGCACAACGAGTTTCCCGACGTCGCGCTGGAGCACGTTCTCGTCGACTCGTGCGCCATGTTCCTCGTGCGCAAGCCGGCCTATTTCGATGTCATCGTGACCGAGAACATGTTCGGCGACATCCTCACCGACGAGGCGTCGGTGCTGGCGGGCTCGATGGGGCTTTTGCCCTCGGCCTCGCTGGGCGTGGGCAAGCGCGGGCTTTACGAGCCCATCCACGGCAGCGCACCGGACATCGCGGGCAAGGGCATCGCCAATCCCTATGCGACCATCCTCAGCGCGGCCATGCTGCTGCGCCACTCGCTCGGTCTGGAGGCCGAGGCCGTGGCCGTCGAGAAGGCGGTCTACGCCGTCGTCGATCGCGGCGTCTGGCCCGCCGACATCGCCTCCGCCGGCAGCAAGGCCGCGACGACCGTCGAAGCCGGCCAGGCCGTGGTGGCCGCGCTCTGAGGCCCAGCCCTTTCAAGGTCCTGAAAGCAGTCCTGAAAGCCCGCCTCTGAGCCCAGGCGCTGTTTTGTAGGGGCCGCGCAGCGGCCCTATCGCCTCGCCCCGCGGGCACGCGGGGAGAGGCCGACGCGCGAAGCGCGGCCGGTGAGGGGAAGAGAAGCTGCGCCTACCTCGGACCCCTCACCCTGTCCCTCTCCCCGGCTTGCGCCGGGGCGAGGGGACCTGGCTGTTGGATCTCCGCGCAGGCAAGGGATCTTCTGGACTCCCCCGAACGGCCCCCCTCGCCCGCTGCGATTCGCTTCGCGGGGCGAGGGGGGTGCTTCAGATGTAAGATGACCGACGATGCGTGCGCTCCGCGCCTTGCTCTTTGTCGCGCCCATGGCTTCGCTTCTCGCGCCACAGGCTCGGGCCGCGGATTATGACGCAGCTCGGCACGCTCGAACGCGACGCGGTCGCGGGTGCGCTGGCGGCGCGCGGTCTTGCCATCGATCCGGCGCCCGCGGGCAAGACCGTGGGATCCATCTATGTCGTGAACCTGGACGTGTTCCAGCCCCGCGACGGCCGGCTGCTCGAATGGTTCAACCATTTTCACCGCACCACGCGCGAGGAGCACATCCGCCGCGAGTCGTTGCTCGTGCCCGGCATGGCCTACGATCCCGCGTTGGCCGACGAGACCATGCGCAACCTGCGCAATCGGAACACCTACAGCCAGTACGATCCGACCTGGTCGAGCATCGTGGCCGTGGTGCCCGTGAAGGCCGCGGCGCCCGGGACCGTCGACGTTCTCATCGTCACACGCGACGTGTGGAGCCTGCGCCTCAACAGCGACTACAACTACCAGCCGGGGTACCTCATCACCCTCAACGCCTCGCTGGCCGAGAACAACTTCCTCGGCTGGCGCAAACAGGTCTCGGTGGAATTCATCATGCGCCAGGGCGACATGTGGCTGGGTCCGACGTACCTCGATCCCAACGTGCTCGGCACGCACCTGCGGTTCACGACGGCGTTTTACGAAGATTGGTCGCGCAAGATCGGCGAGATCGCGGCGGGATCGCACGAGGGGTTCTCCGATTGGCAGCGCCTGGAATATCCGTTCTATTCGTTGTCGCAACACTGGGGCGGCTTCGTCGACGGCAGCTACACCACCAGCGTGACGCGCAACATTGCCGGGTCCGGCGGCACACCAGCCGTGCTGGAGCGATTCAATCCGAATACCGGTCAATGCGTGATCCCGGGCGGGCCGAGCGATCCGGGCTCGACCCTGACCGGCGATTGCGACTACCGCTACCGCGTGGGCGCCTTCACCACGGGCCTCACGCGCTCGTTTCAGCGCGCGTGGCTCATCCAGCGGGTCACGGTGGGTAACGAAGTCGGCCTGGTTCGGTCGTCGTTTCTTCCCGACTTCCCCGCCGACCTCGACCTGCGCGACGCCTTTACACGAACCTACTTTCGCAGCTCCGAGCGAACCTCCGGGCTCTACGCGCAGTACGATGCTTTCACGCCACGCTACCGCACCTACCACGATCTCGACACCTACGATCTCGGCGAGGATCAGCGGCTCGGTCCATCGGTCACGCTCCGCTTCGGCCGCGCCACGACCTTGCTTGGCTCCGAAGCCGACTTCTACCGCTTCAAGGCCGAGGCGCACGTCAACCTGGCATTCTTCGACGGTTTTCAGACCGTCGGCGCGTCCTGGGAAGGCCGCGACTACAGCGATGGCTTGCGCGACCAACTCTTCAAGGCGCAGCTCTACGCGGCCACGCCGGTTCTCGGGCGAAGCTTGCGCGTGGTTGTCTCGGGCACGGCCGGATTCGTGGCCGACAACGTCCACCGTCTGCGGGTCTACGTGGGCGGGCTGGAAGGTCTGCGCGGCTATCCGGTCAATACGTTCCAGGGCTACGACTGGTACCTGGCGCACCTCGAGCTGCGCTCCATGGCGCTGCCCCTGTCCTCTCTGCGCCTGGGTGGGCTCGTCTTCGTGGACGCCGGTCACGCCGCGGACACGGCCCAGGCGCTCATGCTCTTCGGCGACGCGGGCGCGGGCCTGCGCCTGCTCGTTCCGCAGCTCAACGCCGAGGTCTTGCGCTGCGATTGGGCCTTTCCCCTGCGCGCCGCCCGGACCGACGTCCTGGTGCCGGCGGGCTGGCCGGGACGCATATCCTGTGGATTTCGCCAGGCTTTCTAGCTTTCGCGGGATCGACTCTCCCGGGGCTGCGCCGAGACGTGCCGGCCGCCCGGCCGATCGCCCGGTTTGCTTCGACGCGGAATTGGACAACCATCGCCCGAATCTGCTAGGCTCACAGCAAGTAGCGAGTCCCTCAGGTGTGTTCCGGCCGTCTATCTCTTCTTCGTGCACTTCTTCGTGCTCAGTCTTTGAGCCACTTGTTTCCGACCGAAAACCCAGGGCTCGGTAGGGTGAAGCATGCTGTTTCTCGCTCACCGTCCGCATGCTGTCGAGGAGCGGCTTCATTCTGAGTTAGGCAACCATGAGGACACACGGTCCGTCCTGGCCGGTTCGCACGCCCACGGTCCAGGGAACGAAGAGAGAGACGTGAGACGCAAGAGGAGAAAGTAATGGGAACGAGGCTCTATGTAGGCAATCTGTCGTACAACGTAACCGAGCCCGAACTGAAGGATGTGTTCGGCGAGAACGGACGAAATGTCAAAGAGGTGAAGGTCGTGCTCGATCGCGACACGGGGCGCCCGCGCGGTTTTGCGTTCGTCGAAATGACCACCGACGCGGAAGCTTCCCAGGCCATCGAGACCCTCAATGGGCGCGAGATCCAGGGCCGTCCCATCAACGTCAGTGAAGCGCGCGAACGCGCCCCACGCAGCGGCGGTGGCGGTGGCGGTGGCGGTGGCGGGTTCGGCGGCGGCCGCGGCGGTCGCGATCATGGCGAAGGCCATGGTCGTGGCGGTCGTCGCGGTGGCGGCGGCGGCGGCGGCTGGTAGAGCGCGGGCCATCGCCCGCGGGCAGCAGAGGTTGGCTGTAGGTCGGATTGGAAGTCCGGCCTCCAGTCGCAGGCTTTTATTGGTTTGGCGCCGGGCGGCGCTCAGGAGCTCTCGATCCCGCCGGCTGTTCGCCGCGGGGTCAGCTCGCGGGGCGGCCCCTTCTCTGTTACCCTGTGTAGGGAGGCAGCCTCATGACCGGAAGCAAGGACGGAGCTCTGTTCGGAAGGCTCGGCTCGACCGCACTCGCCAGCCTTGGGTGTGCCCTGGCCATCATGGCAGGATGTGGCGGAAGCCACGACGAGCTGGATGCGAACATCCCCGATTCAGCCTCGGTGGCCGGGAACGGCGGAGCAAGCGGGAGCCCTGGCACCGGAGGCAACCCTGGCTCGGGTGGTGGCACCGTGGTCGCGCCGGGCACCGGCGGAAAGCCGGGCAGCGGGGGCGCACCGGGATTGGGTGGCCTGTCGGGTGGCGGCGGCGTGCAGACCACGGGGGGACGATCGGGCAGCGGCGGGGCACCCGGCTCGGGCGGCAAGGTGGCGAGCGGCGGGGCACCAGGGACCGGCGGCCATGCCAGCGGAGGCGGTTCGCCCGGTGTCGATGGTGGCTTGCCCGGGACCGGTGGCGTTGCCAGCGGAGGTGGCTCGCCGGGTGTGGATGGTGGCGGCGGTGCGCCTGGCACCGGCGGGACGACGGCCACGACGATCCCGCCCGGGGCGCCTGGCAATCCCGACGGGCATTGCGCGGTCCCCGCGGATGGCCAGCTGGAAGATGTGTCGAATCCGACGACCGTCATCGGCACGGGCACGGCTGCGAGCTGCACCGCCGACGCGTTCGTCAACGCCGTCGCCAAGAGCGGTGTGATCACCTTCAACTGCGGCGCCGATCCGGTGACCATCACGCTCACCAAGCCGGCCAAGGTGTTCAACGACAAGGGCCCCAAGATCGTGATCGACGGGGGCGGCAAGATCACGCTGAGCGGCGGCGGCACCACGCGCATTCTCTATATGAACACCTGCGACGAGAACCAGGTCTGGACCAGCAGCCACTGCGACAATCAAGAAACGCCGCAATTGGCGGTGCAGAACCTGACCTTCATCGATGGCAACTCGAAGAACCAGACCGATACGAGCGACGCCGGGGGTGGCGCCATCTTCGCCAGCGGCGGCCGACTGAAGGTCATCAATTCGCGCTTCACCAACAACGTGTGCGCCGACACGGGCCCCGATGTCGGCGGTGGCGCCATCCGCGCCTTCGAGCAATACAACGGGCTGCCCGTCTACGTCGTGAACAGCACCTTCGGCGGTGCCGACGGGTCGGGCAACGTCGGCTCGAATGGCGGTGCCTTGAGCAGCATCGGCGTGTCGTGGACCGTCATCAATACGCTCATCAGTTACAATCAGGCCATCGGCAACGGCGGGAACCCGGCGGAGTCGGGGACGCCGGGCGGCGGCAGCGGCGGCGGTATCTACAACGATGGGAACACCATGACGCTTACCCTGTGTGGAACACGCATGGAGTACAACAAGGTCAACGCCTACGGCAGCGCGATCTTCTTCGTCACCAACGACCACACCGGCAACGTCGTGATCGACAGCTCGGTCATCACCAACAACATCGGCGGTTCATGGTACCCGACCTATCCGCAGATCTCGAACCACGACGATACGCCCATCACCGTCACCAATTCGACGATCCAGTAGCGACCGGCCGCCCGCTACCCCCTGGTCTTGGGTGCCGTCGCCTTGCGGATGGCCCTCAGTCGTAGGTTGGACGTTCGTTTGATTCGGCCGACGCTCTTGCGGGTGGACTTGCGTGACGGCTTGCCTGTCGCCGAGGTTTCCAGCTTTGCGCCGCCCTTTCTCTGCGCCTTGGTGGATTTGTTTCGCGCGCCGCCTGCTTTCCGATCGCTGGCGCTGACGCCCGGCAGTGCCATGTCGACGGGTGTATCTCTTGGAGGTCGAGATGGCTGTTTGGCCCTGGGCGGCTTTGCATTGCGCTGTTGCTGTGCGCGGAATGTCTGAGACTTTGTAGCCATACACGAACCATAACCGATCCGGCATCCCATGGCCGCCTTGGGTGTCCGTTCCGCTCCAGCTTTGTGTCTCGCCTTCCGATGAATGACAGGGAGGCAGGGATGAAGACTACGAATTGTTGGGAACACAAGAAGTGTGGACGCGAGCCCAACGGGGCAAAGGTCAAGGAGCTTGGGATCTGTCCCGCGAGCACGACGGGCAGTGTGAACGGCATCCATGGGGGCAAGAACGGGGGGCGATGCTGCTGGGTCATTGCCGGCACGTTCTGCGGCGGCAAGGTGCAAGGCACCTACTCGTCGAAGCTGGCCAACTGCATGGATTGCGAGTTCTACAAGCTCGTGGTCCGGGAGAGCGGCAGCTCGAGACAGGACTCGATGGAGATCCTGTCCCGGGTGAAATAGGGCCGCGCGCGGCCTCGGTCTTCGCGCAAACCAAGGCCACGGACTGGCCGTCAGCGGCGCGTTCGTCGCTGGCGACGGAAAATGAGCCCAAGAGCGGCGACTAGCAATACCGTCAGATGGGAAGCCGGGCCCCTGGCATGGTTGCCGAGGACACAGCCGCACCCACTGGAGGAGGTGCCACCCGCAGTCGTCGAACCACCGGTGCCGGAGCTTCCGCCTTGTGCGGAGGACCCACCGTTGCCCTGCGTTCCCCCAGCGCTCTCGCCGCCGTTGCCGCCCTTGGCGGAGGTGCCGCCGCTTCCCACGTTGCCACCGCTTGCGGTCGTGCCACCGCTGCCCGAGCCGCCACTTCCGACCGCACCACCACTGCCGCTGGTGCCGCCTTTGGCGCTGGTGCCACCGCTTCCAAGGCTGCCGCCACTGCCCGCGCTGCCACCGCTGCCCTGCGCGCCACCGCTGCCAGGGGGTGCCACCTCGTTCCCGCCGTCCTTTCCGCCGGGCCCGCCGTCCTTGGCCCCGCTGGCGCCGCCGGCCCCGGTCGTTCCGCCCGTGCCGCTCGCGCCGCCTGTGGCGGCGACGCCACCGTCGCCCGAACAATCCGGCTCCGGATCCGAGGTGGTGGCCGTATCGAGGCCGAAGAACTTCAACATGGCGTCTTCCTCGTACCCCATGGAGTGGTTCTGGCCTGGCGCCACCCAGGACTCGAGAACCGTATAGCCGCAGGCGTTGCTCCAGAACTGGCGGTCGTACGAGGCGACTTGGCCCTTGTACCCCTTGTCGCTCGAAGTCGGGGTGGTGCTCAACCCGAGGACGTTCGTCCATTCCTTGATTGCCTCAGGCATGTTCGCGGAGGCAATCGTCGTATCCGCCCCGCCCTGGATGAGCTGAACCCGCGGCCGGTGCCCGGTGTAGTCGGGATACATGGCGCGAACCAAGTCGCCCCATTCTTGGGCGGTATGCGTTACTTGTCCGCTCGCGCACGGCGCGCTCCACTGGGCGGTGCCGCCCTGATCGTACTGCACGGCCCAGCATCCAGCCGGAACCCCCGCTCTCGCCGAGCCGGCCCTGAAGATGTCTGGGTACACCGCGAGCATGCCTTGCGTCAGGATGCCCCCTGACGAGCCGCCAAAGATGTAGACCCGGGAGGCATCGCCGTTGTACTTGGTCAGCGCGTACTTCACCATCTGGGCGACGGCCTGCGTGTCGCTTCCACCGTTGTGCGTGAGGGCTTGGCTCGACCCTACGTCCCAGCAGTTTTGCCCAGGGTTGTCCGGGAGGACGAGGATGAAGCCAAGCTTGTCCGCCGCTGCCTGGAAATGCGTGATGTTGCCCATTTGTCCGCTCGCAGTCGACCCGCACGAGTGGGCAGAAACCACGATGGGCGGCTTGGCCGCTACCGCCGTCGGGACATAGATCCACATCTGGATGTAGCTCGGCACGGTCACACCGCCTGACCAGGTGGAGGTGGGCGTGACCTGGGTCAGCGCCGCCGCGCGGGCTGGTACGGTCACGAGCAGTCCCAGTGCGATCGACGCGATGGCCAGAAGGGGATTTGGATAGCGATTCATGGTGGGTAGTGTCCATCAGCCTTGAAGGCGGCTCAAGTCATGGCTCATTGCGGTATATCTGCAGGCCGCCGCACCTCAACTTTATCCATGCAGAGCGCGCACAAGCCTCTTTTCCACAACAGAGATCCACAACAGAAAACGCACGGGACACGGAGGTCCGGAGAATGAAGGGTTCTCCGGATCTCGCTCCGAACCCTTCATCTCTCATCCGTCTCTGTGTTCCCCTTTGTCCTCTGTGGTTGGCATCCGGCTCTGGATTAAGGTACTGAAATACCTTCATGCTTGTGCCCGGCGAAGAATGCTCTACCATCCCGCCGTAAACCTAAACTGGAGAAGAAGAAAATGAAAATGAGCCGAACGAGAGTTGCAGCCTTCTGGGGTATGGCGGGGGCGATACTGTTCGCGTACGGGTGCCCAGGCACGCCAGACTCCGTGGATCCTCGACATCCGTTGGCCATTCAGTCGCACATCAAGGCCGCGGGCGGGCAGACCATCAATGTCCCGGCTCGTTCGCCGCAGCCGCCGGCCACGGTTGCCATCATCCAGGACAACAGCCTCAATTACAGCTCGATGGTTTCGCAGGCGCTCACGGCTGCGCTCGGCCCGGGCGGCATCTCCAACGTCGTCCATAACGGCGACACCGTGCTCATCAAGCCGAATATGGTGACGAGCAAGGCTCTCGCAGTCACCGACTGGCACGTCGTCAAAGCGCTCGTGGATTTGATCAAGGTGGCGAATGGCGGAGCCAATATCACCATTGCCGATGGCAGCGCCTCTGTGGACACCATCGCCGTCATGACCGCTCAGGGATTCACTGCCGCGAACTTCGGCAGCGGAGTCACCTTCGCGAACTTCAACGATACCACCGCAAATCCGACCAATACCTACGTGCTTGCGGACAGCAGGACGGGGGCTGCCGAGCAGATCCCGGCGCTCATTACCGACGCGGATGTCTACATCGATATGCCCAAGATGAAGACGCACTACCATGCCGGCATGACCGGTGCGGTCAAGAACCTGGGCATCGGAACCGGCCCATTGCCGGTGTGGAGCTCGGGAGGGAACTTCGGCGCGGGCGGCACCTCCAAGTTCGGACTGCACCATGATATCCGCTCCGAGATCGTGGACCACATCGCGTGCCGGGTGCCGGACTTGACCATCATGGACGCGCTCCAGGCCATGGAAGGCCAGGGACCAGGGAGTGGTACCGCCGTCACCATGAACCTGGTGCTGGCCAGCAAGGATCCGGTCGCGGTCGATGCCGTGGCGGCCACCATCATGGGCATTCCCCCCGCTCTCATCACCCACTTGGTGTTCGCCGCCAATGAAAACATCGGCGTCATCGACCTCAACAACATCACCACGACCGGCAACATCACCTTGGCGGCCGCCTCGGCGATCCACACGTTCGTGCGGGCAACCCCGGGCGCCCCTCAGGCGCCTATCGAGCCTGGCGTGATCCCCTACCGTGCCACGACGGTCATCCGGACCGCCCCGGCGACCATGACCATCGATGGCGATCTGAGCGAATGGGGATACGCCAACCCGATGATGGTCGACGCCAGCTATCAGGTGAAAGGGTCCAGCTCGGGCTGGGGCGGAGCCGCGGACAGCAGCGTCACCGCGCAGACCCTGTACGACAACCAGAACCTCTACCTGGCGATGATCGTGAAGGACAACACCAAGCTGGCCAACACCAACACCGGCTCGGCGATTGTCAATGGCGACGGTGTCGAGCTCTATCTCAGCACCTACCCCGAGCAGTACAACACCGGGCGCAGCGCATCCTACGGTTCGCAATACGATTACCATCTGGCCATCAGCTACTCGGCGACGCCGCAGGCCTACATGCTCTCGCACAACCAGGCGATCACCGGCGCGGTCATCAGCAAGGTCGACACCAGCGACGGCTACATCATCGAAGCCAAGATCCCTTGGAGCAATTTCGGTAGCCCCACGCTGAGCCCGACTCCTCTGGCCGCAGGTTACACCGAGTATCGGCAGCTGGGCCTCAACGTTGCCGTGAACGATGCGGACAACAATCCCACCACCGTCGACCACAAGCTCATCTGGAACAATGCGACGGACAGCGACATCGAAAGCAACCCGATCAAGACCGGCATGTCGTACGTCGATCCGCCGGGCGGCCTCTATGCGACCCCCATGTACACGCTGACCACGTCCGCGACCAATGGCTCGCTGACCAAGAGTCCGGACCAGACGTCCTACAGCGCCAACATGGTGGTCACGCTGACCGCGGTGCCGAGCCCGGGGTACGTCTTTACCGGCTGGAGCGGCGACGCTGCCGGAAACGTGAACCCGCTCAGCGTGACGATGAACGGGAATAAGAACATCGCCGCGAATTTCCAGGTCGGTGGGGTTCTGACCACCATCACGGTCTCGCCCTCCAGCACGTCGGTGAACGTCGGGCAGACCCGGCAGCTCACTGCCATAGCCTACGATCAAAATGGCGCCCAGCTCGCGCCGCAACCCACCTTCACGTGGAGCGTGAGCGGCGGCGGAACCATCGGCGCCAGCGGACTCTTCACCGCCGGCACCACCGCGGGGGGACCCTATACCGTCACCGCCACGAGCGGCGGCATCGGCGGCACGGCCAGCGTGACGGTGTCCGCGACCCTGACCACGGTCTATCAGATCGACACCGGCAGCAGCAGCGCCGTGTCGCCCTTCGCAGCCGATCAGTACGGAAGCGGCGGCACTCAGCGCAGCGTCACGAACACCATCACGACCAGCGGGGTGACTAACCCGGCGCCCATGGCCGTGTACCAGACCGAGCGCTACGGCAACAGCACCTACACCCTGCCTGGGCTCACCCCCGGGGGTCAGTACACGGTTCGCCTGCACTTCGCCGAGCTGTACCAGACCGCCACCGGCAAACGCGTGTTCAACGTGGCGATCAACGGCACCACCGTGTTGTCGAGCTTCGACATCTATGCGGCAGCCGGCGGTAACTACAAGGCGGTGGTGCGCGAATTCACCGCCAACGCCAATACCTCGGGCCAGATCGTGATCGCCTTCACCACCGTCACCGACAACGCCACCATCGAGGGCATCGAAATCGTCGCCGCCGCCCCCAAGAATCCCCCCACCATCGTGACGGCGGCGGCCACCTCGTCCAATCCGGTGTCGGGCGCCACGACGTCGGTGTCCGTGCTCGGCGACGACGACGCAGGCGAAGCGACCCTGACCTACACCTGGGCCACCCTCGGAACCCCGCCGGCCGCGGTCGCCTTCGCCGCGAACGGTACCAATGCGGCCAAGAACACGACTGCGACCTTCAGCAAGGCCGGCAACTACACGCTGCAGGCGACCGTGAGCGACCAGGCGGGGCTCACCACCACCAGCTCTGTCGCGGTCACGGTCGATCAAACCCTGACCAGCATCGTGGTCGCGCCCGCGACCTCCACGCTTGCGCCCTTGGCGAGCCAGCAGTTCGTGGCCACGGCCCGCGACCAGTTCGCCACGCCCCTGGCCAGCCAGCCGGGCTTCACCTGGACCGCGAACGGCGGAGGCACCCTCGACGCCAACGGGCTGTTCACGGCACAGACGACCGCCGGTGGCCCTTACACGGTCACCGCCCAGAGTGGCGACGTCAGCGGGACCGCGACGGTTTCGGTGGTGATCCCCAACGCCGCCCCGACGATTGCCACCGCGGCCTTCGCCGACCCCAATCCCGTCACGGCCAACACCGCCGCTTTGTCGGTGCTCGGCGACGACGATGCTGGCGAAGCGGGCTTGACCTACACCTGGGCTACCACCGGCTCGCCACCGGCCGCGGTCACCTTCAGCGCCAACGGCACCAACGCGGCCAAGAACACCACGGCCACCTTTGCCAAGGCGGGCAGCTATACCTTCCAGGTCACCGTGACGGATCAGCCGGGCCTTACCACGACCAGCTCGGTTGCCGTGACCGTGAACCAGACCCCCACGAGCATCGTGGTTTCCCCGTCCAGCGCCACGGTGAACACCTTCACGACTCAGCAGCTCACCGCGAGCGCGCGCGATCAGTTCGGCACCACCCTGGCCACGCAACCTGCCTTCGCCTGGAGCGTGAGCGGTGGCGGAAGCATCGATTCGAGCGGGTTGTTCACGGCGGGCTCGAGCGCGGGCGGTCCCTACACCGTGACTGCCACCAGTGGTGACTTCAGCGGCACGGCCAGCGTGACGGTGTCCTCGACGCCGACCACGGTCTACCAGATCGACACCGGCAGCAGCAGCGCCGCCTCGCCCTTTGCCGCCGACCAGTACGCCAGCGGCGGTACCCAGCGCACCGTCACCAACACCATCAGCCTCACTGGTGTCACGGGCCCGGCGCCCATGGCCGTGTACCAGAGCGAGCGCTATGGCAACAGCACCTATACCCTGCCCGGCCTCACCCCCGGCAGTCAGTACACGGTCCGTCTGCACTTCGCCGAGCTGTACCAGACCGCGACGGGCAAGCGGGTTTTCAACGTGGCGATCAACGGCACCACGGCGCTGTCGAGCTTCGACATCTACGCGGCGGCCGGCGGCAACTACAAGGCCGTGGTGCGCGAATTCACTGCCACTGCGAGCGCCTCGGGGCAGATCGTGATCGCCTTCACCACCGTCACCGACAACGCCACCATCGAGGGCATCGAGGTCGTCACCTTGACCCCCAACAATCCGCCCAGTGTCGTGACAGCGGCGGTTGCGTCGCCCAATCCGGTGTCGGGCTCCACCGCGTCGCTTTCCGTGCTCGGCGCCGACGATGGCGGCGAGGCGAACCTGACCTACACCTGGGCCACCGTCGGCACCCCTCCGGCTGCGGTCACCTTCAGCGCCAACGGCACCAACGCGGCCAAGAGCACCACCGCGACCTTCGGCAAGGCCGGCAACTACACGCTGCAGGCGACGGTGAGCGACCAGGCGGGGCTCACCGCCACCAGCACCGTCTCGGTCACGGTCGCTCAGACGCTGACCAGCATCGTGGTGGTTCCTACCAGCTCCACCGTCGAGCCCCTGGCAACCCAGCAATTCGTCGCCACCGCGCATGACCAGTTCGCCGCGGACTTTACCAACCAGCCGTCCTTCGCTTGGAGCGTGAGCGGCGGCGGCACCATCGACGCCACCGGTCTGTTCACGGGCGCCACTTCCGCGGGCGGTCCTTACACCGTCAGCGCCCAGAGCGGTGGCGTCACCGGCACTGCGACGGTCTCGGTGGCCATCCCCAACGCCGCACCGACGATCGCGACCCCGGCCGCCGCCAGTCCCAGCCCGGTCGTCGGCTCCGCGACCACCCTCACGGCCCTGGGTGCCGATGACGGCGGCGAGGCGAACCTGACCTATACCTGGGCCACCACCGGCACGCCGCCGGCCTCCGTCGCGTTCAGCGCCAATGGCACCAACGCGGCCAAGGCCACCACGGCCACCTTCACCAAGGCTGGCAACTACACCTTCCAGGTCACGGTCAGGGACCAGGGCGGCCTGTCCGCCACCAGCACCGTGGCGGTGACCGTCAATCAAACCCTGACCAGCATCGCGGTCTCTCCGGCGAGCGCCTCGGTCAACACCTCGGCAACCCAGCAGTTCAGCGCCACGGCACGCGACCAGTTCGCGACCAGCCTGTCACCGCAGCCGACCTTCACCTGGACGGTCAGCGGCGGCGGCAGCATCAGCGGCAGCGGCCTGTTCACCGCCGGAGCGAGCGCCGGCGGTCCCTACACGGTGACTGCTCAAAGTGGCAGCATCACCGGTACGGCAAGCGTCACCGTGACCCAGACCAACGCCGCACCGACCATCGCCACCGCGGCTTCCTCGAATCCGAGCCCGGTCACCGGCACCAGCGCCGCGCTCTCCGTGCTCGGCGCCGACGACGGCGGCGAGGCGAGCCTGACCTACACCTGGGCCACCACCGGCACGCCGCCGGCCGCGGTCACCTTCAGCGCCAACGGCACCAACGCGGCCAAGGCCACCACGGCGACCTTCACCAAGGCCGGCAGCTACGCCTTCCAGGTCACGGTAAGGGATCAGCCCGGCCTGACGGTCACCAGCTCGGTCGCGGTCACCGTGAACCAGACGGTGACCAGCATCGTGGTCTCTCCGTCGAGCGCGACGGTGAACACCTCGGCAACCCAGCAGTTCACCGTCACGGCGCGCGACCAGTTCGCCACGAACCTGACCACCCAGCCAACGTTTACCTGGACCGTGAGCGGCGGCGGGAGCATCAGCACGGGCGGCCTTTTCACCGCGGGCGCGACCGCTGGCGGTCCCTACACGGTGACCGCCCAGAGCAGCGGCAAGAGCGGAACCGCCAGCGTCACGGTGGCGGGCGGCAGCACGCCTTGCGCCGGACTCTGTTCCAATCCGGTGGTGTTCACGAGCCAGAGCTACCAATCCGGGAATCTCGGCACCGGCGCCACCTGCCATCAGACCACGGCCAGCCTCATGGGCGGCAACTGCAGCAACATCGGAAGTCGTGCGTTGAAAGTCAATAACACGACCATGAGCTGCAGCAATTGGGCTCTGCCCGCCAAGGTGAACGGCGGCTACTGCATCCAGGTGACGGCCGGGACGCCCAGCTACACCGCCTTCGCGACCTGGTAGCGCCGGGCGCGGAGAGCCACCAGGACAGACCCCTCACCCCAACCCTCTCCCCGCTTCGCTTCGCTGCGCGGGGCGAGGGGGCGTTCGGCGCCTCGGCGCCAGCCGTTGTGGCGCCCAACGGTGGGAGGGCAAGGAAGCGATCCAACAAGCAAGTCCCCTCGCCCCGGCGTCAGCCGGGGAGAGGGACAGGGTGAGGGGCTAGCTTCTCCTGCCTCGTCTTGACTGCACCGCACACGGCGGCGCGTGGCGACTCCTCTCAACGGTCGGCAAGGAGCGCTATACTGGACGGATGATCCGTCGCGTTCCCGCCACCGTGGTTCTTGCCGCCGCGATTGTCGCTGGCGGGGCTGCCTGCAAGAGCAAGCAGCCCGCCGCGCCCACCGTCGATCCACACAAGTTGGTCGTCGTGAACGCGCTGTGGGGCGCGCTCTACCAGGGCCTGACCACGGACGTAACCGAGCTCGTCCGCGGCTTGGTCAAGAAGGACGCTCTGAGCGTGACCGCGACGACCGCCCTGCTCGGCGATCCGGCCGAGGGCAAGATCAAGTATCTGAGGGTGGTGTACCGGAAGGGCGGCGTGCTGGCGAAGAAGCTGGTCGGGGAAAGCGGAACCCTGACGGTCGGCTACGACGAGAAGCCTGCGCCGCTTCGCCTCGTCGTGACCAAGGCCGAGTACGGCGATTTCGTGGGCGGGCGGACCATCGACCTTACCTTGAGGCTGGCCGATATGGTCAAGGACAACAGCCTGTCCGCGGACAACTACAATGCCACCTTTGGCGATCCGGCCAGCCACACGAGCAAACAATTGCGCATCGACTACACCATGGACGGCCAGGCACGCTCGAAGACTCTCTCGGAAGTCGAACCGCTGGACCTTTCAGTCCCGACGTCGCCGTAGATTCCCGGCGCACTCAAAGCATGCTACGCGACATCAGGTTTCTCCTCGTGCTCGGAGTGGCCATCGGCCTCTGGGTCCCGCTCGCCCGGCTCGACTGGTTCTTCGAGCCACGAGATGGTGTCGTATGCGGTGCGGACGGTCGAGTGGGCGGTGGAGTTGCGTGCCGGTGCGCTGTACCCGCGCTGGTGCCCCGACTTCTACGGGGGCTACGGCTCGCCCTTCTTCATCTTCCACGGCCCGGTGGTCTACGGCATCGCCGGTCTTCTTCATGCCACCGTGCTCGACGCCTTCTGGTCGCTGAAGGTTGTCATGTTGCTGGCCTCGATTCTCGCGGGCGCTGGTGCCTATGCGCTCGTTTTTGGCGAGACCCGCGATCGCGATGCAGCGCTGCTCGGCTCGGTGGCCTATCTGGCGGCGCCTTACCGGCTCGGCGACCTCTACGAGCGGGGCGATCTCGCGGAGCTCGCCTGCCTCGCGCTTTTGCCCGTGGTCGTCGCGCTTTACCGCGCGGCTGCCCGCGAGGCGCTACCCCGGCGGGCGCAGCGGCTCGCGGTCGCGGCCGCGGTCGCCCACGCCGTCATGATCATGACGCACGCGATTATGGGCCTGTGGGGCACGCTCGTGGTCGGGCTCATCGTGCTGGCTTCCGTGGTCCGCTTCGCTGCTCGACGGGCCATCCGCCGAGCGCTGCTGCTGGTGGGTGCCATGATCAGCGCACTCGGGCTCGCCGCCGTGTACCTCGTGCCCGCGATGGCCTACCGGGGCATCGTGAACACACCGGGGATGGTCACGAGCGTCTACGACCCGCAGGAGAACTGGATCAGCCTGGCCATGCTCTTCGCGAGCAGGACGCCCGAGTTCTCCCGCAACTTTCTGCGCATGGGTCCCATGCTGCTTGGCGTGCTCGTCGTCGTGCTGCTCGGGTTGGCGTGGCGCCCACGGCGGGCCTGGCCGGCGCTCGCGTGGATGGGCTTCGCGGCGCTGCTGGTATTCTTGGTGTTGCCACAAGGCAGGCCCTTTTGGGCGCCTCATCGCGTGCCGTTTGCGCCGTTCATCCAGTTCCCGTGGCGGCTCCTTGGCCCCGTGGCGTTGCTTGCCAGCGTGGCGCTGGGCATCGGCAGTGCGGCGGCTGGCGAGCGGTTGAGCGAGTCGCTGAAGAGCCGCATCGCCGTGGTCGGCGTCGGCGCGTTGTTGTTCGTGGTTGCGTGGCCCTATGCTTCTGCAAGAGAAATGTCCACCGACCAGGTGCCATTGGACGCGGAAAACATCCGTCAATGGGTGCTCTCGACAACCGAAGCGGATGAATTCCTCCCCCAGCGAGCCGCGGTCGCGCCCAAGCAGGCTTCTGGCGCTCTGGTCGCATCCACGGACGGCGCGACCGTGGAGCACACGAGCAGCCAAGGCAGCCATCACATCCTCGCCCTTCGCGCCGAGCATGACGGAGCGAGCGTGGGGCTGGCCCTGCACGCCTTCCCGGGTTGGGCCGTGACCACCGATACGGGACCGGGGGATGCGCACGCCGAGCTCGAGACGGATGGCCGGGGGCTGCTGCGTCTGCACTTGCCCGCCCCTGGCCTGTACCGACTGCGGCTTTGGTTCGGCGTGCCGGCCGCGGCTTCGGTCGGAACGCTCCTCAGCATGCTCTCCGCGCTCGGGCTCGGGTTGGCCCTGCTACACGGTTACGGTCCTTGGTCCTGGCGGTTCCCGGTCAAAATGCCCGTCGGGAGCGTTCCATGAGCTTGGCCTTGGCCCGGGCCACCAAGGAGGCGCGGCGCGCGCTCGACTGCGGTCGTGCGCTCTTTCGCGAAGACCTCTTGCCCGAATGTCATGCGTATTTCACCAAGGCGCTGGAGGTTCTTCTCGCGGCCTGGGTTCCCGAGCGCGGTGCAGATGCCCTTGCCGACGACGAGTCGGGGGACCAAGATGCGGGTGCCTTCACGGCCCTCGAACGCGCCGGCTATCCGCGCGTCGAGCGCCTTCGCGCCGTGCTCGCGGCGCGACCGGGAGCACCCGTCGCAGCCGAAGCAACTTGGGGAGAGATCGAACGCCTCTATCGCTTCACGGTTTGGCATCTGGACCCGCCGTTCGCGCGGCCACGGGTTCGCTTGCTGGCGGCCGTGGCGGCCGGCGCCGCGCTCGTGTCGATGGCGGTGGTCATGTGGTGCCTGTGGGGGCGGCCCTTTGCCACGGCCTCGGCCGTCTATTCATCGAAGCACGCCGCTGCCAACGCCATCGACGGTTCGGAGGCCACCGAATGGCTTTTGCCCGATGGCACGCCCGGTTGGCTGGAAGTCCACTTTCCCTCGCCGCGCACGGTCCGCCACGTTCGCCTCCTGAATGCGCACAACGTCTACTACCAGGATCGTGGCTGCGAGCGCGTGCGGGTCACTTTGTATTGCCAGTATCAGGCCGCTGCCTCGGCGGAGGGGCGCTTTGCCGGGATCGTGGCCGGGCGATCCCCCCTCGATTTCGACTTGCGCGCGGATTGCGTGACCCACCTGCGCATCGAGGTGCTCTCCTACTTCAAGACAGGAGGCGGCCTGGCCGAAGTGGAGGCGGATTGAAGCTGCCTCCCCTCCTGCGGAATGCGCTCACTTTGTGGGTCTTCTCCTACCTCGGAGCACGCACCCATTTGCGCGCCATGAAATGGCCCCATGAAATGTTTTCCTAGTGCTGCCGGTGCATGCTCTATGATCAGGGCAGAAATTCCAGTGATCTCGGCTGGCCGCACGTTTGCAGGCATACATCCCGGAGGACCATGGCGACCGTCCGTCATAGCATCGCGCATCTCACCCTGACCGGACTCGGGGTGGTCATCCACGCCAAGCTGTGGACACAGACATGAAGCGCGAATCGGGTTTCACGCTGCTCGAGGTCATGATCGCCATGCTCATCGGCACCATCGGCCTGATGGGCACGCTCGCGGTTCAGCAGTCCATCATCAGCGCCTCGAAGAGCGCCAACGACGCCGCCGTCGCCATGCGCCTGGCCTCGCAGAAGCTCGATGAGCTGTCCAGCCGGAACACCGTGACGGAGCCTGTTGACACGGCGATGGGGCTGAAACCACTTTCCCTGTTCAACAATTGGTGGCCCAAGGGCGCCGACGGGACCACGCCGCTTCCCGAGTACGTCGATGCCGAGGGTGCCTGTCTGTGCGAGGTCGACGGCACGCCCAAGACTCCCGTGGCCGCCGACCTCTCGGCCTACCGCTGGCGCCGGCAGTGGAAGGTCGTGGATCTTGGTGCGACCTTGCCCTACGTCGTGTCGGTCATCGTGAGCTACAACAACGATGTCGGGGTAACCAAGACGACCCGCCTGGATCTCGAGCGGAGGAAGTCGTGGTGATCGCCAGATGGAGGCCGGACAGAGGCATGACCCTGGTCGAGATCATGATCACCCTGATCATCTCCTCGATCATCGCGGCCTCCACCTTCATGTTCTTCGCCGGCCAGCAGCGCATCTACGAGACCCAGACCAAGGTGCTCAACATCCAGCAGAACCTGTGGGCCGCCATGGAAGTCTTGGCCCGCTACACCCGCGGGGCGGGAACCGGCATGTACGGATGCGTGAGGCCCGCAAGCTACGCCGATGCGGCGGCTGCGAATGGATCGCGGATCAAGAGCACGTACCCCAGCCCCGGGCCCTTGACCAACAATCTGGACACGCGGCCGCAAACCGGGGTGCGCGCGTTCGATCCCGCCACCAGCGGCGTGCAGTGGATCCCGCCGCTGTGGATCGTCAACAACGACCCCGCCACCTCCACGACCGACGCCGCTCTGCACGTTCTCGCCGGTACCGACATCATCACCGTCGCGTTCGGCAACCGCACGTCGGGCACCGACTACGACATCGAGCTCGCCGGCCTGACCACGACCGACCCGGGCGTTCCCATCCCGTTGGCCGGCGTCAGCACGGGGAGCATGTTCCGCCCGTGGGAATTCGTGCTCCTGCTCACGCTCAACGATTGGGGCTATGGGGCCAATCCGACGGCCGACCGCGGCTGCGCCTTGTTCCAAGTCACGCCCACCGTGCAGGCTGCAGCCCTGCCTCATCTGAGCGGTAGCTCCGGCAGCATCTGGAACCCGACCGGCGATATCAAACCCTTGTTCCTTCCCGTCGACCCAGCGACCGGATCCTCCCTAAGCACCGCCTACGATTCGGGAGTGGCGGGCGCGCGCAACTTCGGCGCGCTCACGTGGGTCAGCTTCTTCATCCAGCAGGAGGGCGCGAACGGCATCCCGAAGTTGATGATGATGCAGCGGCAGTTCGCCGGCGATGCCGCTACACCGCAGCCTCTCGCCGAGGGCATCGAGGATCTGCAGGTGTCCTTCGCCTGCGACACCGGCACCCTCGCGGCGCACGACCTGACCGCCATGGACGGAACCTTGAACGAGGGTGTCGACAACGCCGGCCACACCAACGACGCAGCTCGCACGACCGACGAATGGTGGAACAACGTGCCCGGGGACGTCTTGCCAGCCGCGGGGACCGACGGCTTCTGCAATTTGCCCACCGGGGTCCGCCTCACCATGGTCGCTCGCTCCCTTGCCCCCGATGACTTGATCGCCTCCATCTCGGGCAACGGGCCCATCGATATCGAGGACCACCGTCAGGCCTCGCCGCGGCCCACGGACGCCTTCCGCCGTCGCGTGCTCAGCACGACCGTCTACCCGCGCAACAACAAGCCTCAGTGATCCGCCCTGGATTCGAGGAGAGTCACCATGAACACCGCCATCGCAGACAACAGCAGTCGCCAGCGCAACAGGGATCGAGGCGCGATCCTCATGGTCGTCCTCATCGTCATGATCGCACTCCTCGGATTGGGGATGACCGGCTTGTTTCTCACCGGCGGCAGCATCCAGATGAATTCCAACATCAATCTGCGCAACCAGGCCCTGGTGGTCGCCGAGGCGGGCATCGAGCGCGGGCGGGCCATTCTCAACAATCCGGCTCTGACGCCGAACATGCCCGCCCTGCTTGCTCCCACGGTCAGCAATCCGGCCGACGATCCCATTCAGAACACCGATCAGTGCGAGGGCGAGCGCCGTGGCGCCATCCTCCGGGAGAATGGAACGCCCCTGGTCGACATCGACTACCCGGCGTTGAATCGCAGCGGCGATCTGCCTGGCACGGGCGGGGCCGCGTTCGTCAGCTCGACCATGGGAAAGTACACGGTGTACATCCGGCAGGACATGAGGGACTGCCGCATGGGCAATTTCACCTGCGACACCGCGCCTGGCGGCGGCGTGGACGGTGGCGTGGTGGTTGGCGTGGAGTCCTGCGCGACGCCTCCGCCCGCGGGGGTGCCGCCCAACAATGTGGTCGTCGTCCGGTCGGAGGGCGTGGCCTCGGATGGCAGGACACGCGTCGTCCTGGAAGTGACCATGTCCCCCAGCCGCGGCGCGGGCCTTGGCACCGGGGCCCCCCTGTCGGCCCTGTGCGCTTCCGGGGCCAATGGTTGCGACGACAACTCCTCGGTTCAGAATGGCCTCGTGGTCACCAGCCCTGGGCCTTCGTCGAACGGTGGTGCCTCGGGCAGCGGGGCCGGTGGCGCGGTCGGCGGCGCCGGCGGGGACGGCAATGGGGGCGTATTCGGTACCATGCCTGGCACGGGCGCGGCCGGTGGCGTTGGCGGCGCGGGTGGTGGCACGGGTGGTGGTGGCACGGGGGGCGGCGGCACGGGCGGCACCAGCGGCTGTAAGAATTTCCATGGCGCGAGAGTCGCCACCATGGGTGTATGGGGCGTCTGGAACTCCTACGTATCTCCCAGCACGAACGACAGCGGCTCGGCCATGTTCCGTGCGTGGTTGGATCAGAACTTCGGAGGTTGCCAGCCCATCGGGAGCATCATCAACTTCGGTAACGGTCAACTCAAGAAGGAAGACCTCGATCCCTACAACGTGCTCATCGTGCTCGACATCTATCACTCCAACGTCGATCGCTGGGGCTGTGTCAGCCACTTCACCACTGGCTGTAGCAACGGGGGCGGACACTGGTGCTACGGCAACGCCGCTGGGTTTCCCCAGGCGTGCCCTGGGGGGGATTGCACCAAGTGCCCCACGGGCAGCACCTCCTACATGGTGGGGAACCAGCCGGCTCTGACCGCGGCCGAGGTCGCGGTCATCACCGACTGGCTGCAGAAAGGCAACGGGCTCGTGACGACCATGGGCTACTACTACGACGCCCCGCAGGTGAAAAACGCCAACGCGATTCTCAGGCAAATCGGCCTTGCCTACGAAACCACCAACGGCTTGGATACCGGGACCGTAGTCAAGTCGCTCGAAAATCCCAACGGTGTCGACTTGTGCGCGAACGTGGCCGGCATCCCTTGCCCGGGTGGGGACGACTTTTCGACCAGCAGCCCTCCGTTTGGCTTCGTGACGCCGGTGAACCGCCTGGAAATCCGAGGTGCCGTTCCGATAGTGACGGTGATCCCCTTGATGTCTCCGAGTCCGCCGCCCCCGAAGGTCAGTGCGAACGTGCAATGCCCGCGACCGATTCAAACCAGCAACCGGTGCAACGCCGGCCCACCGGCCGCGTGCAACTGGAGCAGTATTGCGACGCCGACGAATTGGCAATACGTCGGCTACACGGCAGAGGACATTGGGGGCGCCCTCGGTGGCCGTGTGGTCGCGTGGGGTGATGAATGGCTGACCTACAACACGCTGTGGAGTACCTCGACACCGGACACCTACGACATTCCCCAGCCCGCCACCTGCGCTTCGCCGCCTCCCTACCAGGCTGCGGCATTCTGGGAAAACGTCATCGCGTGGCTCGCCGTCAACAACCCCGACGCCAGTCGAAACTGACCCGGTCGAATGAACCGCGGGCGTTCGAGCCCTTAGTCTCAGTGCACCAGGCGTGAGATGCGCACGGTGGCGTTGGCGTCGTTCTGGAACTCGAGCATGGGGATGCTCGCTCGCCCGGGCCAGATCTCGTATTGGGGCATGACCTTGTTCGTGGCAAGGTCGACCTGCTGCACGAGGTAGATGTCGTAGTAGAGGTGGCGCGCCAGACCCTCGAGCACGCTGGGGTCGCGCTTGGCCTCCTCGAAATCGACGGAGCCGTAGTTCATGACCGTGAACAGCCCCGGCCGCTCCGTGACAATGAGAATGCGGTTCTCGTGCAGGCTTTCGAAGAATCGCCAGGTCGTGGCGGCCTCCCGGGTGAGGGTCAGCTCGTTGATGAGGCGGCTCTGGGCCGCGATGGGAACGTACATGGCGAAAAGCGCCACGCAAACGATGGTGGACAAGACCGGCTTGAGGCGCCCCAGGGTCCCCGCCACCGCCCATGCGGCAAGAAAGGAGAAGAAGGTGTCGATGACGATGATGAGCCGCGCGGAAGCCGGATGCTCGGGCCTTCCCCAGACATAGGTGAAGACGATGATGAGCTGGAGGACCATCCAGCCCACCACCAGGGCGGAGAACTGGAGCTCGGGAACCGGACGATCGGGCGGCAGCAGGCGCTTGACCATCCAGCGCGTGGCGAGGATGAGGCCGATGACCCCGAGGGCGATGACGAACGCGGCGTGCGAGGTACGGTTGTCGAACGGTGTGGCGATGGTCTTGAAGTACACGACCGTGTTGGTGATGAGATGGCCGACGCTGAATGGGACGGCGCCGGGATCCTGCTCGGGCACGTTCCCGCGCAGGATGGCCTGCCAGATCCGGGGCAAGAGAAAGGCGGGCGTGAGCGCGTAGATCACGCGGTAGGGGCGCAGATACGAAAGCTTTGCCAGGCGGAAGACCAGGAGAAAGAAGACCACCGGTGCGATGAATAGCCCCGTCTCGTAGCGGATCTCCGCGAACATGCACAGGTTCATCCACAACACGGCCAGGCGGTCGGCGGAGGGGGCGCGGCAGTGGTCGAGGAAGCTCTTGACCACGAGGACGGAGAAGAACGCCGTGAAGAAATCGAAACCGCCCGAGCGCACGCAGATGAGGGTGATGGGATGGGCCGAGACCAGCAGGGCAGCGGCCACGCCGAAGGTCTCACCGCCCAGCGACTTGGCCAGGCGATAGGAGACGAGCACGAAGAACGGCAGCACCAGCAGATTGAAAAGGAAGACGTTGGTGTAGCTGTAGCCGCGCACGACGTGGATCAGGCTGACCAGGAAGGGGAAGAGCGAGGGACGGCGGTCGATGACCACGCCGGCGTCCCAGAAGGCGTCGTAGTAGTACTTGCCCGACACGGTGAAGGTCGCCGTCTTCTGATGGAAGAAGTTCTTCGAGGTCCCGAGCAGGTTGGTTTCGTCGGCGAGGATGCGCAAGGCCGGGTGCACCGCGAGCGCGGTGATGACGGTGACCACCGCCGCGGTGAGGATGCCGGCCCGGTTCTCCTTCACCCATTCCCAGGCCGTGGCCTTGGTCAGGTTACGCGCCGAGAGCAGGTAGACCGTCGCCCAGGAAGCCACCAAGAGCAGCATCAGGTAATACGTCGCGTGAATGAACATCGGCTCGACGTACTTGCCGTTACCGAGGAGCAGGGTGAGCGACAGCACCGGCAGGAGAACCAGAACGATGTTCTGAGGGGTCCAGAAGGTCTTCTCTCTCGGCGAGGCAGCGGTCATTTCGGGGGCGGACTCTATCATGGAAGAGTTGGGCAAGCCGCAGCGACGGTCGTGCGGGAGCACGTGTCGTGGTTGGCGTGGGTGGCTCGCGCGAGCCGCCAGCCGTGTGCCCGGCCTGCGAGCGGCACGCGGGGGAGCTCCGAGGTCGCGCAGCGGCCACATCCCCTCGCCCCGCGGTCACGCGGGGAGAGGGCGCCGCGCGAAGCGCGGCGGGTGAGGGGCAGAAGAAGTCGCCCTTTCGCGAGTGCCCCCTCACCCGCCGACGCAGACGTCGTCGGCCTCTCCCCGTCGGGGACCGTCGGGGAGAGGCGAGGATCTGGGCCCCAGCGAACACCTTGAAAGGGCTGCCCCTCACCCCAACCCTCTTCCCGCTTCGCTGCGCGGGGCGAGGGGGTGTTCGGGACGCCGCGGGGCGATGGTGATACGATACCCGGCTCGAACAGGAGACGCCCCGTTGTCGACAGCCGCTGACGCCATCCGCGACAGAATCGAAACCTCGAAGAGCACGCGAATGGCGATCTTGCTGGCGGGGATCCTCGCGTCGCAGGTCATCCTCTACGGGCCGTCCCTGATCGGGACGAAGATCCTGCTGCCCATAGACCTGCTCGCCCAGTCCGACGTCTACATCCCGGTGACGCCCGAGACGGTGAACCTGATTCCCCACGACGCCATCCAGTCCGATCTGGCGTATGTCATCGAGCCCGAGCGCATGTTCGTGGCTTCGGAGCTTCGGGCCGGCCGGTGGCCATTGTGGGTTCCCGGCCAGTACGCGGGCAAGCCGGTGCTGCAATGGCCGTGGTTGTCGCCCCTGTCGATCCTGCTGGCCGCGATCCCTTCGCCGGTGGTTCTGGCCTGGCACCAGCTCGTGGCCGCGCTCATCGCGGGCCTCGGTTTCTACTTGTTCTGTCGCCGGGCCCTCGGGGTGCGATTCTGGCCCGCGGTCATCACGGCGTGGAGCTATCCCATGACGGGGTTCTTCGTCTTCTGGCTGGGCTTCCCCACCAGCGCCCCAGTCTACTATCTGCCTTGGCTCGTGCTCGCGGTCGATGGGGTGGTTCGTAAGCCCGGCTGGCGGGGAATGGCCGGGCTCGCCTTGGCGACGTGCGCGGTGCTGTGCAGCCGGCAGCTCGACATCGCCGCGCAAGTGCTCATGGTCTGCGGGCTCTATGGGCTGTGGCGGGCCTACGAGACCTACGGCAAGCAGTGCTTGACCCGGCCGGCGCGCAAGGCGGGGCTGCTCGTCATCGCAGGCTGGTTGCTCGGCTTTTCACTGGCCGCTCCCTACGTGCTGCCCGTCGCCGAGTATGCGAGGACCGGCGCGCGAACCGCGGAGCGCGCCGCCGGGTTCGAAGAGCGCGTGCCGGGAGATTTTTCGGCCCTGCCGCTGCTCGTGTTGCCGGATGCCAACGGGGGTACGCGCAAGGACAGCTATCCCTTGCCCGGCCCCTACGAGATCGAGAGCATGTCCGCCGCCTACGCCGGCCTCCTCGCGACGCTTTTCCTGGCGCCTCTGGCTTGGCGCAACCGTCGCTACCGGTCTTTTGCCGTGTTCGCCACGAGCCTCACCTTCGTCGCGCTCGCGTGGTGCCTCGACATCGGGGGCATCGTGATGATCCTCAGGCTGCCGGGCCTCAACCTGCTGTCGCACAACCGGATGGTGTTCGCCGCTTCCTTCGCCATCCTGGCCATGGCCGCCGCGGGATTGGACTCGCTCGCCGAGCCCGACGATGGCGGCCGCCGTGGCTGGTTCTACGTGCCCGCCGCGCTCGTGGGGGCCCTTTCGATGTGGTGGTTCTACCGCGCCGGCCATCTGCCCGAGCCCATCGCCACGGAAATCGTGACCCTGTTCACGGAGGGCAAGGCCGCGCGCTGGATCCACGAAGCTTCTGGCGTGGGCCGGGTTCAGTCGACGTTTGCGCACCTCTATGTCGTGGGTGGTCTGCTCGGCCTGGCGGCGTGCGCGAGCTGGCTGCTGCTGGCGCGGCTTCGTACCTGGCGCTCGTGGGCGACCGTGTTCGTGGGCACGGTCATGTTCATCGACATGCTGTGGTTCGCGCACGACCGCAGCGCCCAGGGCGACCCGGCTTTCTACTACCCCCCGGTTCCGCTCCTGGAAAAGATCGCCAAGACCTCGACCGGGCGGATCATCGCGTTCCAGTGCCTACCCGCGACCCTCGCGCAAGTGGCCGGGCTGCGCGACGTCCGCGGCTACGACGGGGTCGATCCGATGCGCTACGTGCAGCTTCTGTTGCTCGCTGGCGAGCCCAAGGAGAACGATTTCGTCTACGGCCGGACCGAATGGCTGAAGCCGAAGGTCAGCTATCCCACGCTCTCGACCGTGAAGCTCTCCCCCATCCTCGACCTGCTCGGTGTGGAGTACCAGATCATCCGCGGCGCCGTGCAAGGGGCCTTCAAGCCGCCCCTGGTCGCGCCCGACTACTGGGCCTTGAGAAATCCGTCGGCACTTCCGCGCGCTTTCGTTCCTCGCCACGTCGAGAGTGTCCCCGACGCCAAGGAGCGGCTGGAAAAACTGGGGTCGCCCGACTTCGACCCGCGCGCGGTGGCCTATGTCGAGACGCCCGTGGCCCTGCCCGAGGACGCGCGCGGGCGGGCAACCGTCATCGCGGAGACGCCCTCGGACGTCACGCTTTCGCTGGCCATGGAAACGCCGGGGTTGGTCGTGCTCACGGACGGGTGGAACAAGGGCTGGCGCGCCCGCCTGAACGGCGAGCCCGTGCCCATCCTGCGCGCCGACCATGCCCTGCGCGGGGTCGTGGTTCCCGAGGGCTCGTGGATCCTGAAATTCACCTATCAACCGTCCAGCTTCTACCAGGGGCTGGTGCTGTTCGGCCTTGGGGGGGTGGTGCTCGCGAGTATTTGGATGACCCAAACGCGGCGCCGTCGCTCGGGCCGAAAGGCCTGAAAAAGTTGCGTGGTCCGCAATGCGTGCGCACGTGGAGGTGGTCCAATGCAGCATAGGCACCGACAGATCCCCACCAGCCATGTGCCTGGTTAGCCATGAAATGACTGACCATTTCCGGGTTCCCGGAGATGGCCGCCGGCTTGCTACATGCGAAACCAGGAAAGCCACACCATGAGGTCCGCCCCGTCTGCCGCATTCCGCCGTCAGTGCCTAGCCTTGGCGCTCCTGGCTGTGACCTGGGCGCTTCCGGGCCGGACGTATGCGGACGCGAACCCGCTGCAAGAAGTCAAGACCATCGTGGACACGCTGAAGCCGAACGTGCTCATCGTCCTGGAGTCCGCCGAGTCGATGCAGGGGCTTCCAGGCGAAAACACGGCCCGCTACAACGCCGTCGGCGCCGATTGCGAGGAGGGCAGCTCGAGCTGCCGGTTGGTCGGGCAGAGGGGCCGCTGGGACTTCTCGGGCATGGGGTCGAAGGGCATGTACTTCGGTACCGCGGCGAGCACCTGCACCAACACGTACACGGACACGGTCAGCGATACCGAGACGTTCTCCAACACGCAGACGTGGCTGAACCCGAGCGCCACGGTCACCAGCTCGAACACCCTGACGGGCTCGACCGTCGTGACGAATACCAACACGGTGACCAATTCGAATACCGTCACCAACTCGAACACCGTCACCAAGTCGAACACCGTCACCAACACGGCGACGGCCTACGGAACCGTGACCACCACCTCGCTCGGCACGAATACGGGGACGTCGGTCGGCACGGTGACGACCACGGCAGTCGGGACGGTGACGTCGACGGCGCTCGGCACGGTGACGACCACGGCGCTCGGCACCAATACGACCACGGCGCTCGGAACCAATTCGACCACGGCGTATGGAACGGTGACGACCACGGCGCTCGGAACAACCTCGACCACGGCGTATGGAACGACCACCACGACAGCGCTTGGGACGGTGACCCATACGAATTACGGCACGGTCACTAACACGGCCTACGGCACGGTCACCTCGACCGCGCTCGGAACGACCTCGTCGACAGGGTACGGAACGAACACGTACACGGCGTATGGGACGAGCACGTCGACGGCATATGCATCAACCACCTTTACTGCCCTAGGGACAACGACGGCCACCTATCTGGCCACCAGTACGTTTCTGCAGACCGTGAATGTAACATTCACAGGGAACACCACGGTAACGAGCACAGCGTGGAATGACAGCCCTCAGTGGACCGTCAGTAATTCGTCCATAACCACTGGGATCGTCACGAGTCAGCGTTGGGACAACAACTGTACGAAGACCCTGATGACAACAGTTACAAGCCCGCTTAGCACCGAAACCAATACTGTGACAGGGACCGTGCTTGTCCAAGGTTCGCTAACTGCGACGACCACCATGACTGCGACGAAGACCGGAGGGTGGGGGGCCAACCCTTGGTATTGTCAAGGGCCAGCGGCAAGCACAACCCAGACCTCGACCGCCACCCTCACCAATGCCTATGGCAACGCATTATCTGTCACCTGGCACAACACGCTCACCGCCTCGGGTACGGTGACGAAGTCGAACACGGTGACGAACTCGAACACCGTGACCAGCTCGAACGTGCTTACGAATTCGAACACGGTGACGCATTCGAACACGGTGACGAACTCGAACACGCTGACCAACTCGAACACGGTGACGAACTCGAACACGGTGACGCATTCGAACACGGTGACCAACTCGAACACGGTGACGAGATCGAACACGGTGACGAATTCGAACACTGTGACGAACTCGAACACGGTGACGAGATCGAACACGGTGACGAGCTCGAACACGGTGACGAACTCGAATACGCTAACCAACTCGAACACGGTGACCAACTCCAGCACCGCCCTCGGCACCTCGACCTTCACGGCCTATGGCACCAGTACCTCGACGGCCTACGGCTCGGTGACCTCCACGTCGACCCAGACCGGCACGGGGACCGCATCCGTGACCAGCTACGATACGAGCACCTTCACCCAGACGATGACCCTGATCGACACCCAATCGTTCGAAGACACGACCACCATCACCGCCACCGGTACGGAGACGGACGGGGCCTGCGCCTTCCCGGGGGCTCCCGATCCCGGCGACTGCCTCTCGATCGGCGGCGAAGCCACCAACCGCGGCTATTGCAACTATTCGACCTACTCCGCTACTTCCACGAGCACCAACACCGCCACCTTGCCAACGGCCTACGTGCCCTGTTCCTCGGAGGAGCCCTGCACCAGCAGAACCAAGGGCGATTTCTGTCGCTACATCTCCGAGCTCGACTATTCGGGACGCGAGCAATCCGAGCAGTGTATCGGGGGCACCAGCACCGTCACCTCCACCGCGACCAGTACCAGTTGGGGCACCTGCAAGCGTGGCCTTGCCACCTCGAACACGGCTTGCGGCTACACCACTGGCGTGTGCCAGGCTAGTCTGTACGGCGACTTCTGTGCTGAGGGCAAGCCGGCCAAGATGTGCTCGGAGAGCGGGATCTGGTGCGCCAGCGATGCTGACTGCCTTTCATCCAGGTGCAGCAACAACGGGAATCTGTGCACCGAGGACGCGGACTGTCCCAGCGGAGGGACTTGCTCGTACCAGATGCTGGCCGAGTCCTGCGTGCCGGCCACGTCCAAGATGATGACGGTCAAGCGCGCCCTGCGCCGTGCCGTCTCCGACTACGCGAACCAGGTGAGCTTCGGGTTCATGAGCACATACCAGGGCCGGGGCATCCCTTCGACCGGTACCGACGCCAGCACGGCGGTCTTCCCCTACGTGAGGGTGACGAACGGCACGACCGCGACCGAGACCAAGCTTCTCACCCAGGGCGAGCTCAAGAACGCCGGGTGCTTCGACCCGGTCACCGGTCCGGTTTCTCCCTGCACGATCGACTACGGTGGCAATGGCGCCATCAACACGGACGCCACGCTGAACAGGGTCACCTACACCGAGGTGGGCGGGAGTGACAGTTTGTGGAGCATCCGCCGCGGCGACGGCAGCGGCAAGTACAACCAGATCAAGGCCTCCTGGTCCTCTTGTTCGACGGCGCCGTCGATTCTGCCCTTGTGCGCCTTCTCGGGTCAGGGCACGGGCGTCTACGAAGGCACCTACTACACCTTCCAGTACACCCGGGGAGCTCCCATTCCCAACACCTCCGGCCTGGGCAGCATGGCCCAGCCGGAATACTTCACGACCTACAAGGGCAAGTCGCCCACCATCGGCGGCATCTTGTACAACGCCATCGACGCCGAGCGGACGGACTTCATCAACGACGGCATTTACGGCCGGCCCGCCTACACTCCCGTCAGTCTCGCCAATCCTTCCTCACCCTATACCGCCGTTACGAGGTCCATCGTCACCGCGGCCGGTACGTCCACCGGGGTGACCACGACCACGGTCGTGGCACCTGACGCGAGCAAGGAATCGACGGTCGCCCCGCCTTGGGCCGGCGCCAGCGCGGGTGCCTCGTGTGGGGCCACGACTGGCGCTACCTGGAACCAGAACGTGGTTCCGATGATGAACGTCTCCACCTTCGGCGGCAAGACCATCTCGCCGACAGACAGAGCCCTGATGATCGCGGCCCGCCTCGAAAAGGCCTCGTTCGGTGGCGTCACTGCGACCGGTGATACTTCCCCCATCGCCTGCGCACTCAACAACGACGTCGTGCCGGACAGTTACCACGGTGCCGCGGGCTACATGTCGGCCGTACAGGCCAACGACACCACCAACAACAGCAACAAGACCCCGTGCTGGAGCAACAACATCGTGCTGGTGGTCGATGGCCACTCCGACGGTCCCGGCGACATGGGCCCGGCGGTCGATTGTGCCTCCACCGCGTGCGCCTACAACCCGGATTCGAATCCAACCCTGGCAGGTTGCCAGTGCGGGGCGATCACCAAGGCCTATAACCTGGCTCACCCGGCTGCGGGTGCGCCCATCCAGACCCATGTCGTGGTCAGCGTGCCCGGGTCGAGGTGGAGCGTTCGCTACCCCTACACCTATGCGTTCCTGTGGAACCTGGCCGTGGCGGGCAGCCCGCACTTCGACGGCCTGCCCACCTTCGGCGCCACGGAAGACGAGGTCTACAAGGGTATCTCGGACAAGATCGCCCTGGCGGCCTATCCTCTGCCGTCGTACACGACCACGGCGCCGGTGCCGGGGGCGAATATCCAGGATCCGACCACCTTGGTGGTGAGCAACAGCACCTACCTCTACGACACCAGCAGCAGCTACCCGTCGTGGAAGGGCACCGTGCGCGCGTACGACACGGCGTCGGGGGGGGCCCAGCTTTTGTGGGATGCCGCGACCGTCGCGGCCAACGGCCACCCGGCCGACTGGACCAAGCGCCGAATCTGGTTCGGCAACGAGAGCGCTGGCATCACGCAAGTCCAAATCGGCGACACGGGCTCCGTCACCAACAAGGGAGCCCTCAATTCCGCTGGCCTAGGCGCCACGGCCGATGAAGCCGAGCGCATCATGCAGTGGCTCTTGGGCAAGCCCGAGCTGGGCAACCCCGCGCCGCTCATGGGACCGGTCAGCTCGTCCACGCCCATCGTGGTCGGCCAGTCACCCGACAACGGCCTCGTTGGCGGCAAGCAATACTCGGCGAGCACCTGGAAGCGGCCACCACTCGTCTACGTGGGGGACGATGACGGTATGTTGCACGCCTTCTTTGCCCAGGATGGCAGCCTGACCCTGGCAGGACAGATCTACCAGGGCGGCGAGGAGGCTTTCGCTTTCATTCCCAACGACATGCTGCCCGTGATCACGAAGCTCTACGCCCAGGGCGGGCAACCGCTGTCCCCTGCCAAGGGCCAGCACATCTTTGGTCTGGCCGGATCGCCCAAGGTCAAGGACATGTGCATCGGGTCGACTTGCGATACGGACCAGACCGGCAGCAACTGGCGGACGATCTTGGTGATGACGGAAGGCCCGGGTGGCAACAAGCCCTTCGCGCTCGACATCACCAACGTCGTCGACGCGACGCTTGGCCTCAATCCGGGAAACCTGAGCCTCAAATGGAGCGCGGGCTTTGTCGGTGGCGCTTGGGCCGACCTCGGCGAAACGACTTCGGTGCCGGCGTTCTACTTCAACGGGTACAGTAGCGGCAGCGCCAACAATCGCCTGATCTTTGCCTCCGGCTATCCGACAGGTACGGCGTCGCATCAGGGCTTGTGGATCGTGGACGCAGACGCGACGAGTGGCGCAATCAAATTACCTGCCAACGATATGACTAGCCAGACGTCTGACTCTTCATGCCCGCAGACGCGGACGATCATGGCGGACATCGCGCTTGCCCATGACTATTCGTCCGCGACGAGCACGCAATACGCGAAGGCGGCCTATACCGGTGATACCTGGGGCAACGCCTACCAGTATGTGCCCTCGGCGTCGACAGTCGGATTGCTCTATTCGCTCCACTGTGGCCAGCCCATCTATTTCTCGCCGGCCGTGGTGCAGCTCGACCGCTTGCCCACGTCGGATCCCTCCTCGAAGAACAAGATCTACCTGGCCCAGGTGACGAATTCGAACCTGGACCCGGCAACTCAAACGTATTCGACCACCTACCCTGGATCCGAGTTGGTGGTGACCAGGGTCGACGCGAGCTCGAGCTCGCCGATTCTCGACACCACGTTCAACTCGTCAGGCAGCTCCCCTGGGCAGATCATCCTCAAGATGTGTGACGACACCGAGACCGGCAGCGACTGCATCTGCGTTCAAGATGTGGCCGGCACCGTGGTGAGCGATTTCAACGGCGGCGCCAAGCTATCCACGCAGGGGTGCGCCGCGTCCGGTGGCGCGAATTTGCCGAAGGGGGCGCGGCCGGTGGGAACGCCGACGGTAATCTTGCGGTCGGACGGCCTCGGCTTCCAGGTCATCACGGGTTGGTACGATGCCAGCCAGATCGTGAACGCGTGTCCGGGTGGAAATCCGAGCGGGTTCGGCTACGGCACGAGCTACATCACGGTGCACGAGTTCCGCTCCGACGGGGCGTACTACCAGCTACGAGGCGTCACGATCAACGACGCCGTACTGACCGGCGGTACGTTCGTCGGCACCGGCCTGTTCATCGACGGCATCGGGGTGACCTCTGACCAGATACCAGGGTCGATCAACCTCGGTGAGAGCTTCAGCACCTCGCAACAGGCGCTGAACGGCAACGGCATCGAACGCTACACCCGCACCACCTGGACCGAGCGCGTGGAGTGAAGAGGACGCGAGTCCTCTGCCACGGACAACGATGCGCCGCCACCACCGTGCAGAGCACCGCCGGTAACCATCGTCTCACCTGTCAGTCCTGCGGGCCGAATCCCACCACTTGCAGTGAGGTCTGCAAAGGCAGGTCGCGGGAAGAGCCGCCGACCGCGATGGTGTAGGTGCCGCTCGGAACGTAGCGGGCGTGGACGGTGGGATTCCAGCAGGCGAGCTTGCGCGGGTCGAGGGTGAGGGTGACCTGGCGACTTTCGCCGGGGGACAGGGAGACGCGCTCGAAACCGCGCAACAGGCGCGGCGGTTCGCCCGCGGCCTTTGGAAAGCCGAGGTAGAGCTGCGCCACCTCGCTGCCGGTGCGCGTTCCCGTGTTGCTCAGGGTGAAGACGACGTCGATGGAACCGGACGCGGCGCCCGGGCGCAACCCGAGCCCCGAGTACGCGAAGGTCGTGTACGAGAGTCCATGGCCAAAGGGAAACAGCGGCGCGATCCCGCGCGCATCGAGGGTGCGATAACCGATGGCCAGTCCTTCGCCGTAAGGCACTTCCATGTCGGTGGACACCTGCGGCAGATCGCCGGCGCTGCGGGGAAAGGTGACGGGGAGCTTGCCGCCTGGATTGGCGGTCCCGAACAGAATCGGGGCGATGGCGCTGCCGTTCTGCTCTCCCGGATACCAGGCCACCAGCACAGTGCTCACGTCTTCGAGCCACGGCATCAGCACCGCGCCGGGAACGTGCAGGACCACGATGGTGCGAGAGTTGACTGCCGCGACGGCGGCGATAAGGTCGTCCACGTCGGGCGCCAGCGCCAGCGAGTCTCGATCATAGCCCTCGCCAGAGTCCACCGCCGCAAAGACGACGGCCGCGTCCGCGGCGGCGGCGGCGGCGACCGCCAAGCCCCGATCCCCGCCGCTGTCGCCACGCGCGTAGGAGACGCTGGTCGAAGTCGGTGCCTGCGCTTGAATGGCCGAGAAGGGTGAGATTACGTAGCGCGTGTTGACTTGGGCCGAGCCGCCGCCCGTGGCAAAGGGGCTGTCCCCACCGGCCGAGCCAATCACGGCAATGGACTTGACGCTCGCGTCGAGGGGCAGCGCCGCACCCTTGTTCTGCAGCAGCGTGATCCCCGCGCTGGCGGCTTCCTTGGCCAGGGCATCGTGCTCGGGGGACGTCACGATCGCATTCGGATTGCCGCTCGGCGGATCGTCGAGCACGCCGATGCGCACCAGGGCGCCGAGCAGGCGCGCGACCATGTCGTCAAGGCGCGTTTGTGCCACGCTGCCCGCGTCGATGGCCGCGGCCAGCGGCGATGCGAAGAAGTCACCGGCCGGCATCTCCATATCGAGGCCCCGGTTCGCCGCCTCGACGGTCGTGTGCGTGGCACCCCAGTCCGACATCACCCAGCCCGTGAAACCCATGCCCTCCTTGAGGTCTGCCAGCGCGGCGTTCTCGCACGCGTAGCTGCCGTTGAGCCTGTTGTACGAGCACATCACGGCGCCCGTGCCCGCGCCCACGGCCGCCTCGAAGGGGGCGTAGTAGAGCTCGTGCAGGGTGCGCTCGTCGATCCGCGAATCCACGCCCATACGATTGGTCTCTTGCTCGTTGCCGACGAAGTGCTTGGCCGTGGCGACGACTTTTTGGCTCTGCATTCCGACCACGTCCGCGGCCGACAGCTCCGCCGACAGGAAAGGGTCTTCGCCGAAGCTCTCGAAGTTCCGCCCGGCCGCCGGCGAGCGCACCAGGTTCATCATGGGTCCAAGCTGAATCATGACGCCCTTGCCGCGCTCCTCGGCGGCCATGGCGGCGCCCCAGCGCTCCACCAGGTCGCGATCCCAGCTGGCGGCCAGCGTGATGGGCGCCGGGAATGCGGTGACGTCGCCAAAACGCGCAACCCCGGCGGGACCGTCCTGCAGGGTCAGGGCGGAAAGTCCCGCCACGGCGGCCACGTTGCCGACGTAGGCTCCGTCGATCCCGTGCACGAGCTGGATCTTGTCTTCCGGGTTGAGCGTCCCCAGCAACGCGGCCGTGCGACTGACGGCGGCATCGCTGCTGCCCGGGGTTCCCGGCGCGCTCAGAATTCCGGGATCCAGGGCGCCGAAATCGAAGACCATCCCGCCATCCGGAGCGCGCCCACGCGGGGCCCCACAGCTCGTGGCCAGGAGGAGAAGCAGGATTCCGCGCTTGCGAAGCACCATGGTCCTCCGAGGTTACCTCAAACCAGCCATGACGGCGGGCGTGGCGTCGTTACGGAGGAATACGCAAATCAAGTCAGGGAGGCAAAGTAGCTGCCGGTGAGATGCGCCCTGATTGCGGTCTCGTTCGGGGTTATGCCCAGCCCGGGTCCCTCCGGCAAAGCCGCGTACCCGTTCTGAAGCAGCGGCTTGGGAATGCCGTCGATCAAGGAATCGTACCAGGACAGATCGCTGTAGTGGTGCTCCATGGCGAGGAAATCCGGGATGCCGGCCGCGATGTGAAGGCTGCACACGAACGTGAACGGTGACCCCGACATGTGCAGCGCCGTGCGAACGCCCTTGGTGTGGGCCCACTCGGCGGCAAGCCTGGTCTGGTGGATCCCTCCGAACGTGGACTGGTCCGGGTGGAAATAGTTGATCGCCCCCGCGTTGACCAGTGGCTGCAGCTCATCCATGCAATACATGTCTTCGCCGGTCAGGATCGGCATGTCGGTGCCGTCATTGACCTGCTTGAGCTGGTCGGGATAGTACCAGGCGATGATATCCTCCATCCAACCTCCGTAGGTGCCCTGATAGCTCGAGCCCGACATGAGATTGGCGAGCTTGATGGCCGAGGGGACATCGAGGTTCGCGGCACTGGCCCAGTTTTGGTAATGGTCGGTCGAAAGAGGAGCGGTTCCGATCATGCTTCGGCACGCGGCCACGTATTGGGCCCACTTGTTATAGCCCGACTGGTTGATGGTGATGCACTGGTAGGGGTAACCGGCCAGGTTTTGCACGACGTAATCGGTGCCGCTTGTCAGGTACGTCCGTTGAAGATCGATCTTGAACCAGGTGAACCCCTCATTCAAACGGGAGCGGATGAGGGATTGCAAACCGGACACGCTGCTTTGTTGCGGAGTATCGCAATACATCCGAACGCTGTCTCTGAGCTTGGGACCGATGAGCTTCCACACCGGGACATTGTAGACCTTTCCGGTGATGTCCCAGCAAGCGCACTCGATGGCGCTCATGGCGCCGGTATGTCGAGGCGTATCCGTCCGGTGACTGAAGGGGTCGCCGTAGGTCTTGATTGCGTTGAAGACCTTGTCAACCTGAGTCGGGTTCATTCCCAGGATGGTCGGCTTGAGGGCCCTCAGCTCGCTGAGAGAGTTGGTGTCCTCGCAGCGGCATTCGCCGTATCCCGAAATTCCCTTGTTCGTATCGAGCCGGATAATCGTGCAATTGCTGTTCAATCCGGTGATGGTCGCCGTGCACAGATCGGTGATGTAGATGCCCTTTTCGCCCGGGGATATCGCGGCCCTGGCGAAACCGAAGGGACCCATCGTGCCGGTGAGCGTTGCCGCCCCGACTGTCGTTGCGCCAAGGGCACGCAGAAACTCGCGTCTGCCCATGGATGAAGGGCCCATCTCTCTTCCGTTCGAGTTACGCATGAATGGTATCCTTTGTTGGCGGGCTATCGAATCTCGCTACCATGCTCATTGCCCGAGGATCTGAATGCCCTCGATGGTGGCATTGTCGGTGACGTTGGTCGACTTGATCACGATCTGTCCGGAGGTGTTCGCGGTTGCGGTGAACTCCCTCACCACCGCCGCATACCTCGCGCGGGTCACCGAATAGATATCGTAGTTCGACAGGACCGTCGTTCCGTTGATCGCGACATTGAATTTGCGCTTGCCCGTTGCGGTCCAGTACAGCTCGGCGAAGTGCAGGCGTACGGTGTACGAGGCGCCGGCGGTCAGGCTCGGGAAGGTATAGGTGACCGCGCCGTATCGTTCGGCCTGGTACACCGCCTGCGGAGCGGGATTCGTCACGCCGGTCGTGCCGATGCTGCTTGTGACCGTTCGCGCTGTTCCGCCGCTGTAGTACTTGTCCGCAGCATACGGGGTGGCCGCACTGCCGCCACAGTCGATCTGATAGACCATGGCCTGGGCCACCGTGACGCTCGCGGTGCCGCTCAGGCCGCCGCTCTGTGCGGTTACCGTGTAGGGCCCGCCCGGGCTCGAGCTTGCCGTGAACAGACCGTTCGACGAAATCGTGCCCCCGCCGCTCACGCTCCAGGTGAAGATCGGCTGGGCGGCCAGGCTCGCCGCGAACTGATCTCTGGCGACGGCGCCGAACTGCTGCGTTGCCGAGGTGTTGGCCGTGGCGCTGCTCGGAGAAACGACGATGCTCGTCGGGGTTGGATTGACCGTCACCACGACCGAGCTGGTGGCCGTCAAGTTGCCCTGATCCTTGACCGTCACCTGGAACGTGTAGCTTCCCGCCTTGGTAAAGGTGGCCGTCGTGCTCTTGGCTGCGTTGGTGCCGTTGGCGCTGAAAGCGACCGAGGCCGGTGGCGTGGCGATGGTGGCCCAGGTGTAGGTCAAGCTCGCTTCGGGACCGTCATCGGCGCCGAGCGCGGATAGAGCGGTCGTGGTGCCGACGACAGGATTGGGGCCTGCGGCGGCCGCACGGGCAATGGTTGGCGCGGCGTTGGGGACCACCACGGAGACGGTCGCCGTGCCACTGACGGCGCCCGCGGATGCGGTGACCAGGTAGGGACCACCAGCGGAAGCGGTGGCCGTGAACAGGCCGTTGGTATCGATGGCTCCACCGCCGGTCACGCTCCAGGCAAAGGTTGGCTGGACCGCGAGGGCAGCGGCGAATTGGTCCTGTGCCGTCGCGACGAGCTGCTGGGTCCCGAGCGGCGCAAGGGTCGCGCTGGCGGGCGTCACCACGATGCTGGTCAGGGTCTGATTGACCGTGACCACGACGGTGCTGGTAGCGGTGAGGCCAGGCTGGTCCTTCACGGTCACCTGCAGCGAGTAGCTGCCGGCCTTGCTGAAGGTCGCGGTGGTGTTCTTGGCGGCGTTGGTGCCGTTCGCGCCGAAGGCGACCGCGGCAGGCGGTGTGCCGAGGGTATTCCAGGTGTAGGTCAGGCTCGCCTCGCCGCCGTCGTCCGCACCGAGCGCGGACATCGAGGTCGTGCTGCCCGACACGGGACTGGGCGCGGCGGCTGCTGCTGCCACGATGCCGGGCGGACTGTTGGGCGTCAAGGTGACGATCTCGATGCCTTCGATGCTGGCATTGTCGGTGACGGTATTGAATTTGATGACGATCTGGCCCGACGCGCTCGCAGTCGCGGTGAGCTCGCGTACGACTGCCTTGTAGTTGCCGCCGGCCGCTGCGTAGATGTCGAACTTCGGCAATACCGTGGTGCCGTTGAGCACGACGTCGAACACGCGCTTGCCGCTGGCGGTCTGATACAGCTCGGCGAAGTGTAGGCGAACGGTGTACTGGCTGCCGGGGGTCAGGTTGGGCAGGGTGTAGGTGCTGCTGCCGTAGCGCTCGCTCTGGTACACGGCCATGGGCGCCGGATTCGTGACGCCGCTGGTGGTGATGGTGTTGGTGACGGTGTGCTGGGTGCCGCCACTCGCGTATTGGTCGGCCGTGAAGGGCGAGGCCGCGCTGCTGCTGCCGCAGTTGATTCGGTAGACCGTGCTCGGAGTCGAGGACACGGTCACGCTGGCGGTGCCGCTGATCCCACCGCTGGTGGCGGTCACCGTGTAGGGGCCGCCCGCAACCGCAGCCGCGGTGAACAAACCGCTGGCGGCCATGGTTCCGCCGCCGCTCACCGTCCAGGCGAAGGCGGGTTGCGTGGCCAGGTTGGTGCCGAACTGGTCCCGGGCCGTGGCGCTGAACTGCTGGCTGGCGGAGGCGCCGAGCGCGGCGCTGGTTGGCGAGACCACGATGCCCGTCAATGTCGGATTGACCGTCACGGTGACCGAGCTGGTCGTGGTCAACCCTGGCTGGTCCGCCACGGTGACCCGGAAGGTGTAGCTCCCGGCCTTGGTGAAGGTGGCGGTCGTGTTCTTGGCGAAATTGCTGCCGTTGGCGCTGAAGGAGACCGCAGCCGGAGGCGCGCCGATGGTGGACCAGGTGTAAATCAAGCCCGCCTCGCCAGCATCGTCATTGCCCAGCACCGACAGCGAGGTGGTATTTCCCGCGACGGGATTGGGGCCGGCCGCGGCCGGGGAGTCGATGGTTGGCCCAAGATTGGGGATCGCCACGGAAACCGTTGCTGTGCCGCTGACCGCGCCACTTTGGGCGACGACCGTGTAGGGCCCACCCACGGCGGTCTCCGCCGTGAACAGACCGTTGGCGTCGATGGTTCCGCCGCCAGTCACGCTCCAGGCCAAGGTCGGCAGGGGGGCCAGGGCAGCGGCGAACTGATCCCATGCCGTCGCGACGAACTGCTGAGTCGCCAGGGGCAGAAGGGTCGAGCTGGCGGGCGCCACGGAGATGCCGGTCAGGGTCTGATTGACCGTAACCGCGACGGTGCTGGTGATGGTGAGCCCCGGCTGGTCGCGCACGGTCACCTGGAGCGAGTAGCTGCCGGCCGCGCCGAAGGTCGCGGTGGTGTTCTTGGCCGCGTTGGTGCCGTTTGCGCTGAAAATGACCGAGGCCGGCGGCGTCCCGGTCGCGGCCCACGTGTAGGTCAGGTTTGCCTCGCCCCCATCATCGTCTCCAAGCACGCTCAGGTTCGTGGTCTTGCCGGCCACCGGATTGGAGCTCGCGGCCGCGGCTGTCGCCACGGTTGGCGCGGCATTCGGCGTGGTCGTCGAAGGTGTGCGCCAGACGCCGGAATCCGTCCCGGCAAAGATGCTGTCGCTGTTTGCCGCCAGGGACCAAACGCGGGTGCCATCGGGCAGCCCGGAGTTGAACGATGTCCAGGTCGCGCCGCTGTCGAGGGAGAGGTAGACCCCGCTGTCATCGGTTCCAGCAAACAGTTGGGGGCTTGCGACGAGAAAGCAATTGACGTTTCTGATGCCGGAGCTGTCCGCTGCCCAGCTCGTGCCATTGTTGCCGGATACGAAGACACCGTTCAAGGTGGCTGCAAACAACCTGGTACCCACGGCCGCGAGCTGGGACACGTGCATGTCGGTAAGCCCGGAATTGACCGCGGTCCAGCTTGTTCCGCTGTTCGTCGTCACGAAGACACCGGCGCTGTCGCTCCCTGCAAGAATGACGTTTCCATTTGCGACCATCGAGGTCACCGTGGCGTTCGCAGGTATGCCCGAGCTCGCTTCGACCCAGGTACTGCCGCTGTTGGAGGATCTGTAAATATGTCCCGCTGTCGCGGCAAAGAGGGTGGTATCCATCGCGGCGATTGACCGGATAGCGGCATCGACAGGGATTCCCGTGGGGGATACGGCACTCCAGGTCGCGCCCCCCGAGGTGGATAGATAGAAACCGTTCCAGGTGCCGGCGAGTATGTTGCCGTTCGACATAACCATGGACAGGATGTCGATGTCGCTGTCGGCGGAGCTGATCTGGGTCCAAGTCGTTCCGTCATCGGCGGTAAGAAACACACGACCGCCATTGAGAGCGTCCCAAGTCCGGGCAAAGGCCCGGTCTTGGCTGCTGAAGAGATTGAAGAAGCTATTGTTCGCCAACCAGTTGGTCTGTACCCATTGTGGATTCGCCGCCGTCGATTTGAGGCGAGCCTGGGGTCCATACGTCGAGCCGCCGTCTTCGTTGTTGCATACACCGGCGGTGCAGCTCAACCCCGGGTCGCACCCGCTGCTCGACGTGCACGGGCACTCATCGGCACCGATGCGTCTTTGATTTTCCGTGCTCGTGGGGGAGCAAGCAAGAGCGATGGACACTACGAGGCCGAACAAGCTTGTCTTTGGCAAACGCATGACGTACGCCCTCCGGGGCTACTGTCGCGCCGGACGCCTGGCGTGTCAAGCGCATCCATGAAGCAGTCGAAGCAGCCACGGGTTGCAGTCATTGCCCAAGCCACCTTGCCCCTGTATCGTCGCCAGCATGCTGGCCGGGATGGCTCTTGCTCTGGTGATGGCTGCCGAGGTGGCGGGGCGTCCGGTGCCTGCCAGCGGACCGCGCTGTCCGGAGGAACGCGACGTCGATGCCGAGCTTGCTCGACTCGGAGCCACGCGAAGCGAGCGTCCGGAGATCAGCATCGAAGGCGACACCATGCGTGTGATCTTGCGCGGCCCCGATGGAGCCACCGTCGGCAGCCGGGAGGTCGAGGCGCCTGCAAGCTGCCACGAACGCGCGACCGTGGCGGCGGTGCTGGTGGCGACGTGGATGGGGATCTGGCCGGAAGCTCCCAGGCCCGCCTTGCCGTCCCCACCGGCGAGGGTCGAGCCCGAACCGACCCTACAGGCGCAGAAACCCGGTCCGTCGCGCACGGAGATCGGATTGGTCCTGGCCGGCGTCTACGACGGCAACGATTTCAGCCCGGGCGCGACCATCGAGACCAGATTGGCCCTGAGCGGTCCCTTGCGCGGGGTGGTTGGTCTGACCGCGACCGCCGAACGCGACAAGGACGTCGGTTCGTGGCGCGCCGGCTACACGCGCCCGGCATTGGAGTTGGGGGCGGCGCTGGTGGTCGGGCACGGCCGGATCCGCGGAGAAGCTCGGAGTCGCCGGTCTGGCGGGCCTGCTCGTCCTGCGCGGCAAGGAGCTGCCGGTCGCCTACGTCAAGACCCGCACCGCAACCGGCATCGCCGCAAACCTGCGCTTGCTCTTCACCGGGAGACACCTCTCGCCGCTCGTTGCCCTCGGCGGAACCTACTGGTCGACCAAGGAGACGTTGACCATCGAGGGCGCCGCGCCCATGGCCGAGCTGCCCCGCTGGGACGTCCAGGTGGGTGCGGGTCTGCTGTGGTCCTTGGGCCCCTGAAGAGCATGGTCGTGAAAGGTTGGGCGCTGATCCGTCACCAGAGCTGATAGGCATGCCCGTGTCCGCGCATATCCCCACCCTGGCCGACATCTATCGGACCCACGTCCGCGACGTCGCCCGCTGGGCCGAGCGCTTGGCGGGGCCGGGGTTCGACCTTCCCGACATGGTTCACGAAGTGTTCGAAATCGTGCAGCGACAGCTGCCCGCGTTCCGCGGCGATTCCACCCTGGCGACCTGGCTGTTCGGTATCACGGAGAAGGTCGTACGCCACCGGCGGCGCAAGGATCGTCTGCGCCATTGGCTTTCGGGCTCGGCCAGCGATGCGGCAAGACACGTGCCGGCGCCGGGACCTGGGCCACATGAATGCCTCGAACAGAAGGAGCGTGTCGCGCTCATCTACCGCGTGCTCGATCGGCTATCGGAGCGCGATCGGGAAATTCTGATTCTGTTCGAGCTGGAGGAGCTACCGGGCGAGACGATCGCGCGTTTGCTCGGCATCAAGGTGGCGAACGTGTGGGTGCGCATGCATCGGGCGCGCGGGCGATTCCTCAAGGCGTTCCAAGACATCGAACCCATGCTCGGCGACGCGGAGGCGCCACGCCGAGCCGGCGACGGGAGGTGCGGCCATGCAGGCTGATGAAATGAAACTGGATCGACTCGGCGAGGGGGGCGAACCCCCATCATCGTTGCAGGCGCGGGCAGGCGCCTTCTTGCACCAAGCGCGCCCGACAACCGGGCTGCGTGAAACCGACATCGCCAGCATCGAAGGGGCGCTGCTCGGAGGGGCACGCGCCCGGCGACGGATTCGCCTCTTGCCCGTCTTCGCGGCGCTCGCGGTCACGCTCGTCGCTGGCAGCGGGTTGGCCGTGGTTGGCGGTTGGCGTCCTCGCCTGCCCTTCATGGAACGCGCCCCCGCGCCTTCGCGGCAAGCGAAGCCCAAGGCGCACGCGGAGATTCGCGTCGAGCCGCCCGCTGTTCCGCGCGGCAACGCCGAGTATTCCGCGCCCCAGGTACCCGGCAAAGATCCCGCCCCCCGTCCGCAAGCTGCGCTCAGGCGGATAGCCCGTGCCGACAACTCGCCGGCCTCGCTGCATTCCCCCGGCGAGCTTCCGCAAGCCGAAGGTGCGTTGTCGATCGAGGCGCGATCCCTGGCCGAGGCCTTGGCTTGTTGGCGACGCGACGGCAAGGCCGAGGCCGCCTTGGATATGCTCAGCGCGCACGAACGTCGCTTTGCAGGGGGAGCACTTTCCGTCGAAGCGAAGGTCGCGCGGGCGGAGATCTTGCTGGCGCTGGAGCGCCGCGATCAGGCGCTGCTGGTGCTCGACTCACTCGGCTTGGCGAAGCTTCCGCGTGCCCGCGAGCTCGAAACCATCCGCGGCGAGCTGCGTGCACGCGCTGGACGTTGTCAGGAGGCACGCGCAGATTTGGCCCGCGTGCTTGGCGGTGGCGGCGACGACGACCTCGGCAAGCGGGCCGCTCGCGCCATGGCGAGCTGCCCCTGAAAGGTTGGCGGCGCATCCGTCACCAGGAAGCAAGAGGGAAACACTTCATGGGAGATCCGCAATGAACAACCACAGTTGCCTCACCGCCATCCTTCGCATGGTTCCTGTCACGTCGCTGCTTGCCGTGTTGCCTTTTGCCTCGTGCAGCAACTCCGACTCGATCGGCAGGCTGACCGACGGCGGAAATGCGGGCTCGGGCGGTAGCCTGGGCGGTTCCGGCGGCGCGGGCGGTTCGGGTGCCGGCGGCAGCGTAGCCTCTGGCGGGGGCGCAGGTGTTTCGGGTGTCGGCGGCATGCAAACCGCGACGGGCGGCTCCGGCGCAGGAGGAAAGGCGAGCTCAACCGGCGGATCGGCGGCAGGCGGTGCGGCGGGCTCGGGCGGGCAAGGCAGTCGCGATGCCGCCCTCGATGGGGCCCAATGCGTGCTCACCAACCTGTATTGCCCCTATGGCTATGTCACGGATGCCCAAGGATGTCCCGTCTCGTGTGTCCCGGGGCCGGGTACGGGCGGCACGAGTGGCACGGGCGACAGCAAGAGCGACGACGTGAGAGGTCCTGACGTCCAGGTGAGCCCCGACGCGCAGGACCTGGCCGCGCTGTGCACCTCGACCGGCGGGCTAGTTGATAGTGGGCTCTGCTGCGCGAGCGTCGGCGATTTTCCTGATTCCTGCCAGACCGGCGCCTGCGGCTGCTCGCCCGGCAACAGTCACACGGTCGCCACCTGCTCGTGTCCTCAGGGGGAGTGCTTCTCGACCAAGATCGGCTGTGCAAGCAGCGGAACCGTGGCGGATGCCGGGCCAGACAGCAATGTGGCCTGTGGAAGCGCGACCTGCGGCGCAGGCGAATACTGCTGCAACCCCGCGACCAGTCTGTGCGCGCCGGTCGGATACGGGTGCATCCAGGAAGGCGGGGATGCCGGGCCGGGCGTGGATTCCAACGGTTGCACCGCGCAACCTGGCGGCGATGCCACCAACTGCGGAGGCAGCCGGCCCGCGCACTATTATATCTGCACGCTCACCATGCTCGCGGCCCCATGCGCGACCCTCAGCATTGGCGATGTCACCAACACCTTCTGCTGTCCCTAAGGAGCCGCGAAAAGATAACTTGTGCAAAGAGCGCGGCCGAGGCGCCCGGATGGCAAGGAGCGAGGAGCGAGCATACCCGTCGGTAGGTGAGCAACGCAGCCAGCCGGGATGAAGCGGCCGCGGGCCTGCTTAAGTCATCTTCGAGCGGCGACCAACGCTTGCCCTTCCTGCACGCGCACGCCCCGGTCGGAGGCGGGGAAGGTCGCTACCGCTTGCCCCTCTTCTTGTGCTTGCCCTTCGCGGACTTGCCCTTCGCAGTTTTGCCCTTGCCCTTCGTTGAAGCCTCGGCGCTCTTCTTGAGCTCCTCGTTCTCCGTGGTAAGGGTGTCGACCTTCGCCTGGGCCTCGGCCAGCTCTCCCTTCAGCTCTTGGAGCTTGCTCAGGTTGGAGGAGCATTCCTTGCGCTGCTCATCCGAGTCCTTCTTGCAGGTCTGCAGCTGTTCCTTGCAGACCTTGTCTTCGCAGCCGGCGCTGGTCAGAAGCCAAGCCCCCAGCGCCATCAGGGTCATCAGCTTGAATGTTCGAGTCATTGCATGCCCTCCGCTTCGTCGCTACGTGGAGTGTCCTGGGTACAGCGTTTGGGAGGTGGAATGTTCTCTTCGCACCGCCGCGCCACACTCAGGTTGTCTTGGAATGTTCCCCAAGTCAACGCCCACCGTTCCGGCAGCACCGCGACAACTAGAGTAATGCGAGGGCGAGGATCTCGGCCGCCGACAAGGCTCGTTTGTAGATGCGGAAGTCGTCGAGCGAACCGTTCAGGTAGGGATCACTCGTGAACGGCGAACGTCCGAGCCAGTTCTGGGTGGTGGTTTCGATGTCCGAGAGGTGCAGGGTCATGGCGTTGTTGGTGTCCACGGCATGACCGTCGATGTAGAGCGTCCCCGTGTAGGCTGCGCCGGCAGGCAGCACGACTGCGATGTGGTGCCACACGTTGGCGCTGAGGGTGGTCGAGCCTTCGAGTCGCTCCTCGGCGGCGGAGGTGTGTCCCGTGTTGGAGATGCCGAAGCGCACGGGTGTGTTGGGAGAGTCGCTGGCCCGTGAGGTCAAGTAGAAGAATGTCTTCGCGGTGGTGCCACTACCGAAGTCGTAGATGCGCGCCCAGTTCTGGCTGGACGAGACGGACGCAAGCCTGACCCAGATCGCGATGGTGACGGCCTCGGGTGCCAACGCCTCCGGAGCAGGCAGCGACACATAACCGCCCGATGAGGAAGGCGAGTAGGTCGACGGTGCCAGGCTGAGCGCGTGCGTGCCCACCTGGCAGTCGGTGGAGAACGTCGCGCTGCCGCTCGTGCCGGCCGTGCTCACCGTGCCGTCGTGGCCACCCAGGGAGGACGAATCCGACGCCACGGTTCCCGAGCTCTCGTCGAACTTGTACCAAAGGACCAGATCCGGATCCGCACCGCCGGTACCGTCGGCGCCGAAGGGTAAATCGACCTCGGCGTCGGTTCCCGCGGATCCGCCGTTGCCCATGTCTGCACCGCCAGCCCCGCCATTTCCATCCGCATCCGCACCGCCAGCCCCGCCATTTCCATCCGCATCCGCACCGCCAGCCCCGCCGCTGCCGCCGGCGCCGTCTGCATCCACACCCCCCGTTCCACCGCCGCCGCCCGCGCCGCCGCTCCCGGCGCCATCGCCAAGGACATCGTCGCGACCGCCGGTGTCGCCAGGAACCTGGCTTGCGTCGTTGCGCGCGTCCTCGGCAGCCATCGGGACGTCCGGCTTGGAAGCTTCGCCGTCGGGCGGCAAGACCTCGTTCGGTGTGCGCGAGTCGGGAGAAGTCGACGTGCCATCCACGCCTGGCCCTACCCCCGCAGCGTCCGTGTCCCCACCGGGCCGAGCACCATCGGGCACGACGGGGATATCTGCGGCTCCGTCAGGCGACGGCGACGCAGGTGTCCGTAGCCTGCCAAGGTCGACTGAGCACGCGCCCAGAAGCAGGACCGGCGCAAACAGCAGAAATGCCCGACACCCCTTCTCCAAACAAGAGGGCGTGCTGCGCGGACGTGCGGACTGGCATGGCTTCATTGCGGAGCTCCCTTACCCCTATTGTGCAACAGTCCGGTAACGACCGGGAGTCCCCGATGCTATTTCTTCACGTCTTTCGATATTGCGCGCAAGTCACCTTTGCGCGCTTGGGCACTGCCGGCTCGTCTTGGTCGACCTTGTTCAGGGCGACCCGCGACCACGGCCCCCAGCCGAAGGTCATGCTTGCGATGGGCAAATGCAATCCGCCCTTGTCAGATGTCATCGCGTGGGGGAGAAGAGACCCGTACCCTTTTCCCGAGGTTGTTGATGCTCGATGAAGCTGTTCCCGTAGAAGTCGTGCGGCATTTCTGCCACATCGCGACTCGTCGTCTTGGGGTCGGCATGGATGCCAGAGTGCAGGCATTGGTCGCGGGTAGGGTCGCCAAACGACTCAAGGTTCTCCAACTACCGTTGGAGGCCTACCTGAGTCGCCTGGAGGAAGACCAAAGCTGCGAGGAGATCGCCGACTTCCTCGAGGTCATGCGTCCTAGGCCAGCGCGTCTTTTTGCACATCAGGCCGATTTCGCCCTTCTTCGCGCACGGCTTGGCCTCTGGCTGGCGGCTGGCCGTCGGCGATTTCGATTGTGGTCCGCGGGCTGCGGTTCGGGCGAGGAGCCGTACGCCATGGCCCTCACGATCCTCCAAGCCATCGAGGATGCACGACTGTCACACGCGCTGGTGGACTGGAAGGTGCTGGCCAGCGATTCTTCCCCGCGCTCCCTGGACAGAGGCAGGAAGGGCGTGTTCGACGAGGCTCAACTATCGAGTGTGTCCGAGGACCTGCTCGCGCGCTTCTTCACCGAGACAAGCGAGGGCTCGGCGATTCGTAAGGAGGTGAGGTCGCGCGTGGTGTTCCGCCGTCTCAATATCGCCCAGCCGCCATTCCCGATGACCGGGCCGCTGGATGCGATCTTTTGTCAGGAAGCGCTGCTGCCGCTTCTGCCCGGGGTGCGCGGCCGCGTGATCGCCGCGGCCAAGTCGCTCCTGGCGCAGGACGGTCTGTTTCGCGCTGGCGACCTGGAAGACTCCCCCATCGAGATGGATAGCGCCGAGGACGAGCTCTGGCAGGAAGTCGCGAGCAACCTCTCCCGTCGGCAAGGCAACTGTTGAGGCCGACCCGTCCGATGACATGGGCGCCCGCCCCATAGGGCTGGTCCGACGGAACGCTCGGCTGGGGGGAGCATGCGCCCTACGACGCCATCGCGGTTGCGGCCGGCGGGAGGCAGATCCCGCGGGCACTTCTTGACCAGCTCCGACTGGGAGGGAGGCTGGTCATCCCTGTCGGTCCTGACGAAACCTCCCAGGAGCTGATCCGGGTGACGCGAGAAGGGCAGGACGATTTCCGGCACGATTCTCTGGGTGGCGTTCGCTTCGTGCCCCTCATCGAAAATGGAGGGGACGAGACAGCCGAACCTCGTCCGCGTCGGCCTAAATGAAGTACGCCTACGGTGGCCTGCGCTTTCGTTTCCAGTAGAGGATGACTGCGGGCCAGGCGAGCAGAGCGGCGGCGAGACAGCAGATCTCGCCCAGGACGGCCATCATCCCGAAGCCGCGCAAGGCCCGGTTGCTCGCCGCCAGCAGGGACGCGTAGCCGACGATGGTGGTCCACGAGCACAGCGCGACCGCGGCTCCGGTCGCTCCGATGGCCTGCGCCATGTCGTCCGACCACCGGTAGCGTTGCGCGAGGTTGAGCCCGTACTCGGCGCCGATCCCGAAGGTGATGGGCAGGGCGATGAAGTTGATGAAGGTGATCTTCACCCCGATCAGGCCGGCGATGCCCACCATCCACAGCACGCCCAGGATGAGCGTGCCGATGGCGGACAGCGCGGCAGCGCGCGGTCGCATGAGCAGAACGGAAAGCAACAGGACGGCGGCGAGGGATGCTCCCGTGGCCCGTGGACCATCGTGCAGAATCGAGCGAATCATTGCCGCGAAGACCACCGCTCCGCCCGAGGTCACGATGGTCCCGTGCTCGCTAGGGAGGTGCAGATATTCAAGGACGGCGGCGATGCGAAGGAGATCGCGTCCGTTCCAGACCGAGAGGTTCTTGGTCGTGGGGTACACGAGCACGACGCGGCCGATGGCTCCGTTCACTTCGGTGAAGGGGCGTCGCGCCAACGGTGGCAAGTCCTCGGGCGTGAGCACGCGCAGGTGCTCGGGAATGTCGATCTGGGCGATTGCGTCGCGCTCATGGCCGCCCAGCGCCTTCACCACCGAGAGATGGGTCAAATGGCGGATCTCGCGTAGCAGGACGAGCTTGTGCGCCTGCTCGGCAGGGGTGCCCGGCAGCACGTCGTTGATGGTGACGACGCGACCGATGACATGCTCGGTCCGATCTTGCCTCCAGATGGCGTCACGGATGTCTTCGACTTCGTCGCGGCGGTCGGCCAGCACGAAGATGGGGGAGGGCCAGCGGTCGAAGAGGTCTTCCATGCTTCGGTTGAACGCCTGCGCACTCGCGGTGCTTTGCAGGTTTGCATTGAGCTTGCGGAAGTCGTACTCGAAGGGAGCGTGGGCGAAGTGGAGCGTGCCCACGACGGCAAGCACGGTGAGCAGCGCCGCCCCGCTCGCGCCGGCGCCAGCGTGTCGGCCGAGCCAGCGGCCGAGAAACGATAACCGGAGCGGCGGGCGCACGGATGCTCGCGATTTCCCGGTCCTGCCGCGGTCCATGAGGAAGAAGAGGGCCGGCAGGAGGGTGAAGGTGAGGAGCCAGCAAAACAGCACTCCGACGGCGGCCATCACGCCGAACTGGTAGAAGCCCCGGAAGGTGGTCACCATCAGCGTGCCATAGGCCGCCGAGGCACAAATCGCGGCCACGCCGGTTCCGCGGGCGGTGCCGGCGATGGCCTCTTCCATCGCCGTCGAGGGGGTGTCGCCTGCGGCCAGTCGCTCCTGGTAGCGCGCCATCAAGATGATGGCGTGGTTGATCCCGTTGCCGAGAATGATGCTGCCGAGAAAGGCCGTGGAGGAGCTCAGGTAGCCGAAGACCAGGTCGGCCACGGCAAACGCCATCACCGTGCCGATGACCGCCGGGGTCGCAATCAGCGGCAGCGCGCGGAGCCTGCCGAAGAAGGCCCAGACGGAGAGTCCGACGATTACCAGGCACACGACCGCCACCCAGACGATGTCGTGCTCGATAGCCCGGCGGCTCGCGATGGCGGTTGCCAGCGGGCCACCCACGTAGGCCGTCATGGCCGGGTCGTAGTCACGGGGGGGATGATCTTCGATCAGGTGTTGGGCGGCGGCGTACAGACGCTCACCCCCATGCTCGGCGAAAACTCCCGCCGGCGATAGGGCCGCCACCCAGACGTAGTGTCCGTCTGTGCTGCCCAGGACACCGTTCGGGAACCGCTGGTCCACGGGATCGTGCCCTTCCGTCAGGTGTTTGCGCAAGGCTTCGAGCGATTCCTCGGGCGCCTGGGAGAGGTCGAGCAAGAAGGGGTTCTCATGCCGTGCGACTTCCTTGCGCAAGCGGTCGCGCAAGGTCTCGAGGTCGCCCATCCCGGCGTAGAGCCACTTGTGTTTGCTGAAGAAACCCTCGATGTCCCGTACATTGTCCGTGGCCAACGACACGAGGTCCGCGGGAAGGCGCCGCAGGGCATCGGTCAGCATGCGCGCGTAGCGCAGATTCGCCTTGGCATCCTGCGAATGGACACCGATGAACAGCAGCGCGATGTCTCCCATTCGCCGCTGGGTCTTCTCGAGCGCGATCACCCCCGGGTCGTTGCTGGGCAGAAGCTCGGCGAAGTCGGTCTTGAGCTCGAGGCGCGACGCGAACGCCGACGCGACGAGCCCGAGCACGAGGCTGGCGATGACTATCCCGCTCGCGTGGCGAAAGAGGAACGCGCAGGTGCGGGCGGCCCGCGGCGGAGGGCGCATCGTGAAAAGCTACGCTGTCTATGGCTTCGAACAAGGTCCCATAGCGCGGAGATTTACGACGGGCCGCTCCTTCGGGCGTGCCCACGGCGACGCCATGGTCGGATGCAGCGTGTAGACTGTTGCTACGGCCGGGGCTCTTCGAGGCTGTCCTGCCAAGGATCCGCGAATACCGGCTGCCAGGGATCCTCGCCGGAATCGCGGACAGCGGCAACCCTGGATGTCCTCACCACCCGCACCTGCATCGTCTGCCACGGGTCTGGAGCGCTGGCTGGCCGCGCTCGGGCCGGTGGTCTGGCACTGGGTGCAGCCGCAAAGGGCTGCCAAGGATCCGCGCTGTCCTGCCAGGGATCCGAGAATGCGTCGCTGGACGAAACCCGGGAATCGAGCTGCCAGGGATCCTCGCCGCAGTCTTGCCGCGGGTCTTGGGAACCCCAGCACAGCAGCGTGATGCCCGCGCTGTGCTTGTGAGGGTGGGCGCCAGTCCGACACGCGCCACCCTGGAAAACGGCCCACGCCGATGACGGCAAGAACAGCCCGAGCAACATGGCAAACGCAACCCCACGTCTGGTCATGACGTTCATCCTTTCACCCGCCTTCCATTGTCCGCCACGATCGCGACGAAGTCGAGCCCGCGCTGCGATCGAGCGCACAGCCTAGAAACCATTGCGATTGGGCCCGATTGCGGGTCCAATACGACAATGTGCGCCCAGTCCATCGCTACCGCCCTGATGCTCTCACTCGACCACCGCGCACGCAGCCTGCGCCATCGTCTGCCCAGGCTCGCCACACTCGTCCTTGCCGGCTTTGTCGTCTTGGCCGGGGTGGCTTGCTCGTCCAGCAAAGGCCTCCCACATGGGCCCACCATGAGCGACTCCGGGACGACCGGGGGATCTTCCACGGACGGACGGGCTGACCTTGGCAGCGCCGGCTCCGCCACAGGGGGCACAGGCGGCTCTCCCGCGGCCACGACCGGGTCTGGCGGTGCGGGAGGTGCTGGCGGCAGCGGCGACGCTGGAGCCGCCGGAACAAACACCGCCGGTAACGGGGGAGCAGGCGGAAGTCATCTCGATGCTAGGGTCGATGGAAACCCCGATGTGGGCGGACTTGGCTCGGGCGGCACACGTATGGACGGGGCTGCGACCGGCACGGGTGGCTCGGGCGGCGTCAAGGCCGACGGTGCAGGCGGCGGAACGACGCAGGCCGATGCTGGCCCCAGGTTCGACGCCAAGCTGGACCCGGCGTTGTGTGGAAACGGGCGGCTCGATCCAGGCGAAGCATGTGACGATGCCAACAGGGTTTCGGGCGACGGTTGCACTTCGAGCTGTCAGGTCGAGGACGGATGGGCATGTCCGGTGCTTGGAGAAAGGTGCCTCCACCTCCTCGGGTGTGGTGATGGCGTGTTGGTCTGGCCGGAGACTTGCGATGACGGCAACACCGTCTCTGGCGACGGCTGCTCCGCCGGTTGCCAGGCCATTGAAGCCGGCTATGAGTGTCGCGTGCCGGGGAGAAGCTGCTCGCCGCTTTGTGGGGATGGCAAGGTGATCGGCTCGGAAGCCTGCGACGATGGCAACTCGACCAGCGGAGATGGGTGTTCCAGCACCTGCCATGTGGAGCCCGGGGACCAATGCCTCACGCCGGGCAAGGACTGCACCATGTCACTCTGCGGCAATGGCAAGCTCGAAACCGGTGAACAGTGTGACTGTGGGCTCGACCCGATGAACCTTCCGAGTGGCTGCAAATCCATCAATGGCTTGTTCTACGGCGATGGCAAAGGCTGCTCCAGGACCTGCACGCAGGAGCCGGTGTGCAAGGATGGCAGCGGCAAGACCCAGGCTTGCACCACGGCCTGTGGCGACGACAATCTGGATCCAGGGGAAGACTGCGACGACGGGAACTTGGTGGACGGCGATGGCTGTTCGTCGACGTGTAAGGTGGAGGATGGCTTCACCTGTTCGGTGACAACCTCACTGGTTTTCTCGACGTGCCAATCGGGTTCGGGCCAATGTCTCGAGTTGCCCGTCATCTACCGAGACTTCCAGCCCGAAAATGCGGCATCGGGCGGACACCCGGATTTCTTCTTTCTCGGCACCAGGGCAGGTGGCGCCAGGGCCCCCACGACTTGGTGTGTTCCCGAATCCGGCGGGCCGGCCAAGGGCGGCGATTCGACCGCGCGCTGCTGGGGTATCGTGGGACCGACCCTCTCGAATGGCAAACCGCAACCCGGCTCGACGATGACCTGCGCGTGCCAGCTCAGCGACTGGAACATCGGCAATTCCAGCCGCATTCAAGGTGGCTACACCGAGGCCGCCAATGACAGCCCTTTGTCTGATGGCAATGGCGGCTTCAGGAGCGATGCCATTCTGTCCGCCGGCAGCCCTTCCATTCCGCTCTGGAATGGAACCGTGCCCGCGTACAAGAACGCCGCCAGCTTCGACCAATGGTTCAATGACGACAGCACGGTCAACAAGACCTTCCCCGCCGCTCTCGAATTGCCCGCGATCGGCACCAACCTTTACCAATATGCCAGCAAGTCTCACCTCGCCGCCGGCGGTTTCTTTCCCCTCGACACGCTCGATGCCAGCCAGGCCACGCTGTGCAATTTGACCCCCTACTGGAATCGCTACGATGGAAATCCGATCTGGAGCACTTGCACGGGAGATCAATATCTCTATTCGCCCCGCGTGACCCAGTCCGACTGTGTTGCCGGGGATGCAGTGGCCGACGGCTGTTGGGTCACGGCGGTGCCTGGTATCAAGCACGACTTCTATTTTACCGAGGAAGCCCGCCACAACTTCGTGTACGACGGGGCCGCCGGCATGAGCCTCGGTGTTCTCGGCGGCGACGATCTCTTTGTTTTCATCAACGGAATCCTGGTCCTCGACTTGGGCGGCACCCACACCTTGTTGCCCGGCAAAGTCACGGTCAGCGGCAACCCAGGCGATGCCCAGGTCACCGAAGGCGGCTGTCTCGATACGGCTGGAAACATCTCGGGCACCACCGTGGGGTCGAAGGCATGCGCGCCTGCCAGTACGACGAGCCCAGGTGCCGCGACGCCTGACGATTTCCGGGTGCGCACCGTTCCGCTCGGCCTTACCACGGGTAAGGTCTATGAGCTTGCCATCTTCGGCGCCAACCGGCATCCGCCGGTGTCGGACCTCCAGATCACGCTCACCGGGCCGATCGCCAAGCGATCCGACTGCCGACCTCGCTGCGGCGATGGTCTCGTCGCCGTGAACGAGCAATGCGACTGCGGCGACGGAACGGGGCCGCTTCCGGCCGGGTGTCTTGGTCCCAACAACGATGCCACCTACGGCGGCTGCAACACCCTATGCACTTTTGGGCCTTACTGCGGCGACGGCCGCAAAGACCCAAGCGAACAGTGCGACCTTGGCAAGCTCAACGGCGACACCATCCTGGGAACCGACGGATGCACCCTCGGCTGCCTGAAACCGCACTTCTGCGGGGATGGTTTCGTGGACCCATCGCTCGGCGAGACCTGTGACCTGGGCGCGGCCAACGGGCTGGCGGGCCAGATCTGCGACATCAACTGCCATTCCGCCATCGTGGCCTCGAGCGGCGGGGCCGGCGGAAGCGCGCCGGAGGGCGGCGGCGCGGGCGGCAGCGTCAGCCTGGACGGCGGAAGCCGATAGGAATCGCAGCCCCCGCAATTCGATGCCTTGCCGCGCTCGCCGGTTTGCGGACAGACGCCGGTCCTAGCGCTCGAGGGGGCCACCGAGGTGCATACCGACGGCGCGCAACCCGTGCCGCCGTCGAGAGGTCGCGGTTCGCAGGCGGTACAGCACTTGGTATTGACCTGTCGCTCCAGGAATCGGCGCTACATTGACATAATATGCTGTAAGTATTGCTGTTTTCTATAGACATGCACATGCATGTATGGAATGCTCAAGAGCATGAGAACGACGGTAGAAATCCCCGATGTGCAGCGGGCGCGTTTGCTCGAGCTCGCCGCCCGGCGCGGAGAGAAGGGGTTTTCTCGTTTGGTTCAGGAGGCCGTTGACCGGTTGTTGGCCGAGGACGATTCGCGGGAGGTTCGCACGAAGGCGGCGCTCGCGCTTGAGGGGTCCATGGGGGCCAAGGAGGCGGACGAGTTGCTCGCGTCGGTGGTGCGCATCCGGAGCACTTGGCGATGATGGTTGCCGATTCTGATGTCCTCATCGACTATCTGCGTGGCCACGCACCCTGGGCTGGGCGAATCAGGCTGGAGATCGAAACCGGTCACCTGGCCACGACTGCCATCAACAGTTTCGAGCTGCTGAGCGGCGCGAAGGGCGCTGCGGAGCAGGAGAAGGTATCGCGCCTGCTCGCGGCACTAACGGTGCTCGCTGTTTCCGCGGCGGCGAGCGAACGGGCGGCAGAAGCGCGGCGTGCGCTCGAAAGGGAAGGACAGGGCATCGGGACGGCGGACTACCTCATCGCCGGCGTCTGTTTGGCCAACGGCGGTGTGCTCCTGACCCGCAACACGGAGCACTTCGAGCGAGTGCCTGGTCTAAGAATCACCGGTCGCTACCTGTAGTCTTGCTTCCTCGGGAAGTCTCCTCGATTTCCTTGTTGCCGTTCAATTCGCAGTCAAGGAAAATGCGCATGTCGTACAAAATGCAATTTGTGTCCTGATCGATGCACGATAGTCGTAGAGAGTGGTTGGTGACCGCCACGCTGGGAATCGTCCTCGTCACGCCGATGGACGCCCGGGCGCAAAACCCGATTATCGATCAGGGTTCCGCCGATCCGTCGGTGAAAGTTTTCGGCGGTCGGGCGTATATCTATGGCTCGCACGACTTTTCCCCCAGCAACACGACCTGGGTCATGAAGGACTGGAAGGTGTTTTCCAGCGCCGATCTCGTGACCTGGACAGACCATGGCGTCGTGCTCGATGACAACGCACTCCCTTGGCGCGGCGTGACCGATAGGGACTTTGCGCCAGATGCCATTTTCTACAACGGCCAGTACTACTTCTACTTCCCGCTCGGCGACGGCACCATTGGCGTGGCCTCAGGTGCCTCGGCGGCGGGCCCGTTCACCGACATCCTCGGAAAGGCGCTGGTCGACAGCTCCACGGCACCGATCTACAACATCGATCCGATGGCGATCCAGGACAGCGATGGCTCGCGCTATCTCATCTGGGGCAATGGCGGCTGCTACATTGCCCAACTGAACGATGACATGAAGTCGTTCAAGACCTCACCCCAGAAGATTACGATCTCGGGGTCAGAAGGATACATGGAGGGGCCATTTGCCTGGAAGTACGGCAGTAAATACTACCTGCTGTATTCGAGATGCGGCTCCACCTGTCGTGACACTCTTGATTATGGCGTCGCCAGCTCGCTCAAGGGGCCCTATACGTATAGGGGGACAATCATCGGGCACTGCAAGTTCGGCAACGAGCACGGTAGCGTGTTTCAATTCAACGGACAGTGGTACGTCGCTTACCACGATCTTTACCCTACCGACTTCTATCGTAAGACGAAACTCGAGCTCATTCACTACACGGACGACGGCGACATTCCCAGGGTGTATCCGACCGACTACGGTGTGGGGCGCTACGATGGAAACAAGCAGATCGAGGCCGAGAACTACTTCGACAAATCGCCCGGCATCTCTTACGAAGACTGCACCGATGCGGGGAACGGCTTCGACGTCACCACCATCACGAGCGATAGTTGGCTGAAGTTCCAGCAGGTCGATCTGGGGACCGGAGCCGATTCGTTTCAGGTGCGGGTATCCGCAAGCTCAGGCGGAAGTAGCATCGAGATCCGAATGGACAGCGTCAACGGCAACCTGGTCGGGACGTGTGATGTCGCCGCTGGCGACGAGACGTGGACGACCGTTGCTACCGGACTGAGTGGTGCCGTCGCGGGCATTCACGATGTCTTCCTCGTCTTCAAAGGCGGAACGGGGAACCTTTTCAGGCTGAACTGGATCCGCTTCACTTCATCGATCGACGGCGGATTGGGGAGTGGTGGGTCCAGCGGCCTCGATGCCGATTCCAGTTGTGGCTTTGCACCGCAGGTTCCCGGTTGCTCGTGCAGCCTCGGCGGATACTCCGGACCTGCGTCGATCGGCGTCCCGCTGTATATTCTCGGCGTGCTCGGGCTTGTGCGGCGCAGGCGGAGGGTTCGGGATAGGATGGCCGCGCGCATGGGTGGCGCTGGTTGTGCGCGGTCAGACGACGCTTGCCCCTCCGACGGATGCCGAAGCACACGGCGACGAAGACGATCAAGGTCTGCCCGGGTCAGGATCGCCTCCGTCTCGGCCGGACTCGCAGCCACGGCCAAACCGCAAGCATAAGGAGTGAAAGCGGTCCAAGCCCGACTCTTCTCGAACCGGGTTCCACGCTGCAGCCACCGGAGCTACCACCGTTGCCGGCGCCCGAAGAACCTCCCGTCGAGCTCGTGGACCCGCCCGTGCCGCCGATGGAGGTGGTGCCGTCGTCGGCTGGCGGGGTTCCTGGGTCACCCGTCGCACCGTCTGCGGTCAGAGACAATACCGCGATGCCATCGACGAGGCCAACGTTCTGCGGATTGTGGGTCGAAAGGTTGTACGCAGAGGCCCAGTTACCGACTGCCCAGCCCGTCGGGATCCCCGGATCCTGGAACTCCTGGCGCCACTGCACTTGGAACGCGCCGTTGTCGTACGACGAGTACTGCACCCAGCTCGATGTACTCGCGCACCGGCAAGGTCGTGTTGTCGATATTTCCCCCGAAGCTGGAGTTGCCGGGCCAGATGTTGAAGTGAATCGTCATACCGGCCGACGCGTTCTCGCTGAAGGCCGTGGCCGTGTCGCCCGTGTCGCGACGGAATTCGCTGCCGTCGACCGACCACGCGATGTAGCTTGGCGTCCAGTCGATTCCGTAGGTGTGATATTCCGCGCAGCTGTTGCCTGGCATGGCGTTGGTCTTCGAGTGATTCGAAGCAGCGGTGCCGTATCGGGCGTTGGTGGTCATGCTGCAGTCGGCCCCGACCTTCTCGAAATCGAGCTCGTTCCAGTACGCCCCCGCGACCTCGGATCCGTCTTTCCACAAGAAGAAGGAGCTGACGACGCCGTCACCCGGCGCGTGCTGGATACGAGCCTCGAAACGCCCGTATGTGTAGGACTGCGTGGCGTACAGCTCGGCACTGGCCATGCCCATCGCGCGCGCGGAAATGATCGTGGACAAGCCCAACAGTGCGAGAATCGTTCCTCTGCGGATCATGCGTTCGTCTCCTTGGTTTTTGGTGAAAGAACACACGAGCTCAGATGGTTTGCCTACGGCCTTCGCGTGGGGGCCTCGCGGAATCCCAAGAAATGCAAACAACGCGCGCGGACGACGGCCAAGGTCTGGGAGGCGCAGCAGGAACGAGCGGTCCGGTTGCTCGCAGGCGTGTGCCCGCTTCTCAGTGAAGGACGCTTGCCGAGACGGCTTTGAGCAAGGGATTGCGTTGCCCGGCCGGTGCCGACGAGAGGTAGCCCTCGTTAAGCTCCCACTGGATGACGCCGCCCAGCCCCTGGGCCTTGACGTAGGCGCCCTTCTCGGCGATGGACTGCTCGTCGTCGTAGGAAATGTAGGTGCAGCCGTCCGGCGCGTGCGCCGACGTGAAAGACAGGTAGGGAACCCGGGCCAGGGAATCCCACTGGCGGGCGTCGGCGCCGTAGTACTCGGTCACGATATTGGCATAGGAAATGGTTCCGTCGCCGGCGACCAGCGTGGAACCGTCGAGGGTCTGGTCGGGACCGGTCACGGGCGACGAATAGCACAGGCCGTAGAAGCCGATACCGATGCCGAGCTTGGCGGCCGGGACGGATGCCGCGAGATAGAGCTTCACCGTCGAATCGATCGACGTGGGCGTGGCCGAGTCGGTCTGGTAGAGCGCGCTCGAGTGCCAGCTCTTCCAGCCCTGCCACGCCCCGGCCTGGCCGTAGGACATGATGTTGAGTTGGTCGTAGACGGCAGCGATGGCGGCGAAGCCCGACAAGTCGGCACCCAAGTTGACGTTGATCTCGCCGATGGGAATGGTCAGAAGCGCGCCGGGCTGGGCCTTGCGGAGGCGATTGGCAAGGTCGATCACCGCCGGCTCGTCGGTTTTGTCCATGGGCTCCCAGTCGATGTCGATGCCGTCGTAGCCGGCGGTCGTCAACAATGAAACGAGGTTGGCCGCGAACGTGGCGGCGGTTCCGCTCGCCGTGGCCTGCTTGAAGGCGGTCTGAGAATCGGAGCCGCCGATGGAGGCGATGGCCTTCACGCCGTGGACATGGGCCGCCGCGATGAGATCGGTCGCGAGCTTGGCGTTGCCTCCAGCAAGGGTCATGGAGCCGTCTTGGTTGGGCAGGTAGAACGCCATCGCAATATGGGTCAGCCCGGACCATTCGATCTCCGAGATGGGGTATTGGTCGGGTGCCCAGCTGGCGTAGTAGCCCATGGACCACGCTGCCGTGGCGCTCCCAGAAACGCCACCTGCCGCAGTCCCCCCTGATCCCTTCGAGCCACCCGTGCCCGGCGCGCCACCGTTTGAGCTCGATGAGCCTCCACGCTCTGATGTACCGCCGGTGCTGGATGCGCCGCCGGACGCGCCCTGGCCGAGGATTCCGCCAGAGGACAGCGCGCCGCCCACGGCGGTGGTGCCGCCGCTGCCTTGCCGGTTGTCGCTGCCACTGCTGCATCCCGCGCCGAGGAGAGCGCCGAGTAGGATGAAGCTCACGATCTTCGCCTTGCCCATGAGGTTCTCCGGCCGATTCATTAGAGTGGACGCGTCCATTGTCCGCCGAACTTGGCTCCCCGCCAAGCCCCTCGACGGGCGAAGCACAACCCGCGACAATCTACCCGCGGCGCCGTCGGTAAAGTAGGCCGAGCGCGATCAGGAGCGACGCCATCTGGACAACCGAGGACTCGGCTCGGCCGCCGACCGTGCAACTGCATCCGCTGTTGGTCGCTCCCTCGGCGACCGAACCGCCGCCGGTTCCTGGGGCTCCACCTTGCGCGCCGGTTCCACCCGCGCCGCTGCCTCCTCCCTTGGCGGATGCGCCGCTGTTGCCCATGCTGCCGCCAGATTCAGATGCGCCACTGCTGCCGGTGCGGCCGCCATTGCCGCCGCTGCCGCCGCTCCCGCCGGTTCCACCTTGTGCGCCACCGCTTCCGGTGCTTCCGCCGCCAGGGCTGGTGCCGCCGGTCCCCTGGACGCCACCACCGCCAGAGCTGGCGCCACCGCTTCCGGTGCTCCCGCCGTCCGAGCTGGTGCCACCGGTCCCTTGCGTGCCGCCGCTACCTTGCGCGCTGGCGTCACGCCCACCATCTGTTCCGCCGGCCCCGCCGTCGCTGGCCCCGCCAGCTCCGGTCGTCCCCCCCTGCGCCGGTCGAACCGCCCGTTCCCGTCGAACCACCCGTGCCACCGCCGCTGCCGCCGCCGGGAACGGCACCGGGACAAGCCGCCGTTTCTCGATCCTGGTTGCCGGCCTTGCCGATGCCGAAGTAGGCGGCAAGCGTGGCTCCATCCACCGACACCGCGTGGCCGACACCGGACAACGCGAAGGTTTCATAGACCGTATAGCAACTGTTCTTCCAGGACTGGTGCGTGGTTCCGCTCGAGGGCGTGTTCTGATCGGTTCCTGTCGGGGTTGCGCTCCTGCTGCCAGTCGCTTTGGTTGATCTTGCCATACGTGCCCGTCCCGGCATGCACAGGCGCAGCGGCGAGGAATCCAACGAAGGTCGATGCGATGGCGAAGACGTAATTGCGTTCTCGATGCATGTGCATGTCCCTTTCGGAAGCAGGTTTCGCTCCTGAGGAGGGACCCGTTGTTGCGTCAGAAGGGGAGCCGGGGGATCTCCACGCTAGGAATTTGGCGCGGCAGGAATCACCGCTGCCGAAGGCGGTGGCGGCATGGCGGGCGGCTGCGGCGGTGCCGCGGGAGGGGGGGCCGCCGGCAGCAACGGTGGGAGCTGCGGCGGTGGCGCGGCGATGAGCTTGCACTCGAGTACGCCTGCTTGCCCCTGCTGCGGCGATACCAGTTGCAGCTTGTTTCGCGCGTAGAGAAACCCCATCTTCACCTCTTGCCAGATGAAGATGTTCTGTCCAGGTTGGGCAATGAGAGGAAGCTCGGAGTCATTTTCCGCCTTCGACACGAATTTGTGCGGTCCGGGCCGAACCGGCACGAGCGCAAAGGTTTTCGATACCGTGGTGCCGGCCGGCAACCCGTCCATGAAAAGATCCATCTTCACGGCGCCGCCAAACGACTCGTTTCGATAGACATAGACGTGGGCCCGATCAGGAGGCGGGGGAGCAAATGCCTTGGCCGTGGAGTCCCAATTGTCAGGGGCCATAGGGACAGATGCACAAGCCGAAACGTTGAGGATGGCGGCGGCAAGCACTGCACGGAGCATTGTCATTACATTTTCCTTTGCGTGGGCGGAGGTGCTGGCCCGACGGTAATGTACCGGGAATGCAGTTAGTATTCTAGACCTATATAGACTTTGTCTGCTCTATCCATCCGAGCCGACCCGCCGCTACCTCGACTCGTCTTGGGAGGGCTTTCCGCGGATCAGGAACGCCCGCTGCAAAGACTTCCAGTCATCGAGGCGTCTTGGACCAGCGGTCGTTTTCGCCTACAATGGTTGCCATGAGAGCGTTCTCGGCAGCGTCGACCGCGATATTCGCTCTGGGAGCCTTGGCCGGATGTGGAGGCTCGAGCGCGACAAAACCTGGAAACACGGTGGCATGCGATGGTGGTTGCTGGCAGCCGACCGCAGCCGATCAGGATTTCGTCGACCAAGCCTGCGCTCAGGCGGCCGACTGCTGCAGGCGTATTCGCAACGCCACCGAGCCACAGCACACCGCCGCGGAGCACAAGTCGGTCTGTACATCGAACCTGCTTGGGCACGGCTTCTCCCACGATCCTGGTCTGCGGTCCGCCTGTCTCGCGGAACTATCTCAATCCGCGAGCACGTCATCCTGCATGCCGGAGTTCTGGCCCCCAGACCCGACCTCGGCCTGCTCCCGGCTGTGGTCCGAGCCCGACGGTGTGCTCGCCCCAGGGGCCACCTGCCAGGCCACCGCTGATTGCGCGAGCATTCCCCAGGCGACCACGGATTGCAAACCGGGAATCGGGGCCGCCTGCTACCAGATGCTGCCGGGCAAAGAGGGCGACTCGTGCTCGGCCACCCTCGGTGAATCCTTTTCCGACTACCTTTCCCCGAACCCTACCGGCCACTACTGCTCCGTTGCCGACGGCCTGGTCTGCCGGCCCATGGATCTCTCGTCCGCGCCGCACGCCTGCGTACGCCTGTTGGCCGATGGAGAGCGGTGTTACCGCGGTGAAGAGTGCGCCTCCCATACCTGCTCCCCCGATGCCGGTTACGTGTGCGCGCCAGGAGCCGGGACCTATGACTTGCCGGTGGGGTCCGATTGCAGTGCCGATTCGGATTGTGAGAGCACGCACTGCACGGCCGGAACATGCCAGTCCATCGTGCAACACGCATCACACATGCACTTCTGCATGACCTGGTAGGAATGGAGTCGTGAGCCTCACAGGGACGCCTCAAGAGGGACGACTCGACTGCGGAGTACTTGGCCCGACTGGAGAGCCACAGCATTCGCCGCGCCGTGTTGGTGCCAGACGTCTGCGCCTTGTCCAAATTCCTCGGGAATTTGGCTCTCCGAAAGACAGAGGTGCTCAGCAAACAAGCGTCGTCGGAGTGCAAGAGCCCGCCGCGCGTCGTCGACCAATACGCACATCTCGGAGTGAAAATCCATGCTGGTGAAGCTGATATTGGCGCTGCCGACAATCACGTAGCGGTCGTCGACGATCATCACTTTGGCGTGAACGTAGATGTCTTTGTTGGGGGCCGAGCCCTCGGTATAGGGCGAATAGAGTTGCACTTGTTCCTTGATATGGGGATCGCCCAAGGTCCATTGGAAGGTTTGGACTGCTGGCAACTCGAGCACGTGTTCCACCCGACCCATGAGTTGGCCTGCGTCGGGAGCTCGAGTAAGAAGCCCCACGATGCGAACGCCACGCATCGCTGCTGACCGAAGCGCGCCAACGACGTCGGGGTCGAAGAAGTACTGATTCTCGAAGTAGACCGAGCTCTTTGCGCCTCTCAGGGCATTGACGATCGCTTCTTCGATGCTTTGCTCCCCGGCTGCGGTATGGGGGTAGGTGTGCGGAGCGATGGTACGAAGGACCTGGATTTGGGTCCCGGACGGGGGCTGTGCGCCACCAGGAATGTCGGACAGGTCGGGTGCATCCTCTTTCCGGGTGGCACCGTTCCACCGTTCGACGAAGTTGGCCTCGACATCTCCCACGGCCGGCCCGGCAAAGCGACAGAACATGTCGTGTAGGGGGAGCACCTGTGGACTTTGGGCCCGCGTCTGGCGCTGCTGCTGATCGACGAGATCGTAGGATATACGCCGCTCGTCGTTGGGCTTGTGGGCGGGAGTGTCCCAGTACTCCTGGGTCATGTTGATGCCACCAACGAAGGCTACTTGGCCGTCAATCACGAAGGTCTTCTGGTGGTGACAGCTGGCTTTGTCCGGGTAAATTCCCATTCCCTTGGCTTGGTCCCAGCGGGCAAGCACACCCGGCGCATACTCCTTGATCGTGCCTAGCAGCGTGTAGGGGACGGTTCCCCCAACCCCCGTGTCGGGCTGACCAGTCAGGGTCACCGGCTGCCAAAAGAGCAGGGCCACGCGGACGCCGCGCGTCGCCGTTCGGTGGCAGAGATCCAGCAGCTGTTCCTGGGCAGGGGGCCGCATTCGGAAATTGAGGCTCGTGTAGCAACAGGTGATGTAGACATACCTCTGCGCCTGTTCGACGGCCGCCGCGATCGCAGCGAAGGACTCCTCGCCATCGACAAAGAACTCCAGGTCATTGGTCAGCCTGATCGGATAGGAGGCGTTCGTGGCGAACGGTGGCTGTGCGTTGTTCATGGTGATCTCCTTCTTCGAGCGGTTTGGCGTCTCTCGCCCGCCTTCGTGTTCGGTAATGGCGGCGGTCCTCGCGAATACCACAAGGCGCAGTCTATCCCATCACGGCCCCGCCAAGGGCGTTTCAACGCTTCGAACGCACGGACCACACCACGCCGGTCAGCGTGACGATGCTGCCCGCGGCTGAGCGTAGAGTGAGGGTTTCGCCGAAGAAGGCGATGCCCCCGACCATGGTCAGCACGACCGTCGCTTGCTGGATGATGCCCAGGCCGACTGCAGTCAGCTTGCCCAGGGCCTTGGTCATCAGAAGCTGGGCCGTAACGCTCAGTCCGCCGCACATCAGAAGGAGCAACCACTCGCGTGCCGTGGGGGAGACCCAGCTACCCAGCGGCGAAAACACCGTCGGCAGCGCGGCGAAGAAACCCAGTGTGGTGAACGACGCGAAGACGGTCCAACTGCTCTCGCGCGGGGTCCCGTCGGTGCCTTCCCTGCGCGTGGCACGAATCGAGGTGATGGCCATGCCCGATAGAATGGCGGAAAGCACGGCCACGCTTTCCCAAATCCCGAGGTGCCACGTGCCGGCGCGGGCGCTGGTCACGAGCGCGACTCCGACCAGGGTCATGGGAAGCGCAACAAAGGCCTGTCTACCTGGGCGTTCGTGCAGGAACAACCAGGCGAACATCATGGACCACACCGGCGCCGTGTAGTTGAGCAGGGTGGCCATGCCCACGCCAATCCTCGCGATGCAGGCGAAGTAGAGCAGGGCCGCCGTGCCGCCGAACACGCCCCGTGAAATGAGCCATCCCCAACGCTGTGGCCTCAGCTCGACGCGGAGAACGGCGAGCGCAACGACGACTGCGGCGATGCCAGCCGCGAAGCGCACCAACGCGACCTCGGGACCGGGAATGTTGTGCGATGCCAGGCGTACCACCATGGCCATGGTGGCGAACAGACAGGATGAAGCCAGCGCAGTTAGCGAGGCGTGCTGGGTGGTACCGGACGAGTGGCGAGGGGCGCTCAATTCCATCTGTCTGATAGCACACCCTTGTGACGGTGTTCGAGACACCTACACAAGCCCTACCCAGCGGCCCGGAGATTGCGTAGAATGCAGCCATGGCTCTCGAGTGTCCATCGCTCTTGCTGTCGCCATCTTGGCACACGGAGCAGCTCGTCTTGGTGCGAGCTACCGACGCCATACGCTTGTGTCGAGGGGACGCCTTTCAATCCTTGTCCCCAAGGCGGGGATATCCCTTGGTCGCTCAGATCAGGCGGCAAGATCTGGTAAGCGTCCGCACCTTCGCACGCGAAGTTCGGCTGACGAGCTTTCCGCTTTCGTCGATCACGGATCAGGCGCTTCTGGCCATGATCGGTGACGCCATTCGGAACTGCAGCCTGGTTGTCCTTTCCAGGGCGGATGGTTCGGCAGTGGCGCAAGACAGCACCGCCGAGCAGCGCCAGTTGGTGCGGGAAATCGAGCGCAGAACCCACCGTCGGTTGAGCAACGCCGGACGACACTACAAGCTGGTCGCGGACCAAGATCTGACCCGCCTACCCGACCGAAATAGCTACGAGGTGGTCCCCCATGCCAGCGCCGTCCAGGTTCTGGATGAGCTGGCCAAGAGCTCCGGCGCCGATAAGGACCTGTCCAGTCTGCTGCGCAGGGCTGGCGACGTGCTTGCCTCGGATTGGCGGCCACCCTTGTTTCCGAATGGCGTGGTTCTTCTTCGCCGCAGCAACGCTCCATCGTTCTCGAGCTCGGTGCCGGACGACCCCATCACGCCGTCGCGGATGAAGGCGATGCTGAGGAAGCCGGAGTGGATCGAGATCGAGGCGGTGAACGAGGCAGGCCATGCGTGCGCGGGTCGCTACGAGATCGAGCTGCCCGATGGTACCGTCGTGACGGGCGACTTCGGCGATGGCGGCGGGCTGTGGGCGAACCACGACATCGATCCTGGCCAGTGCAAGCTCCGACTGCTCGACGTGCACGAGCCAGTGGGATCCGGCGCCGCGCCGTCCTCCCCCGACGATGATGTCCCCGACGAGCCACCTTCGCCTGCAGCCCCGGCTGGTCCGCCCGAGGTGCAAACGGCTTTGCTGTCGCTTGTCTTCGTCGACGAGCAAGGCAAGTCTGTGGAGGGGCTGCACTACGAGCTCAAGTTCAACGATGGAAGCCAGCAGGAAGGCACGACGGACAAGAACCAGCTACGCATCGAGGAGGCGCCGAAAGGCCCCTGCACCTTGTCGCTTCGGAACGCCACTGCAAGCGCAGCCTGATCCGGGATACTTGGCCTTCAGTAATTGACGATCAGCCATTCGCCCGCCTGGTCTTGACCAGCTGCGACCCGGATCGGTGTCCGTTCAGTGCGGGACTTGGGAACTTCATCGTAGTAGTAGCCCTCGCGGTGCCGGCGCCCATCGGGGGATATCTCAATAAAGGTTCCCCCTCCGGGAAGGAAGAGAATGCTGCTTGTCCAAGGTGGCGAGAAGTCGGTTCCGAACTCATCATCGACCTTGTGTAGCCAGACTCTTCGAAGCGAGCGATCGAGTCGAACAAGCGCCCTGTCCTGACGCGTTAGGAGGAGAACCCCGCCATCGGCGAGAGGGGCGGGACTGACAACACTATCATCGCTGTCATATCGGCTTCGCGCGAGGCCCATGTTACTTGGTATGAAAGATGGGTTGCTCGGGCCGCCTTTCTCTGACCAGAACCACTCGAGGCTACTGGTCACTTTTCCAATCTGGATCTGCGCCTGTGATTTGCCCGTGGCTGTGATCGATGTCAGGACCGTCACGGTCGCTGTATCGGGCGTGTATTTCCCTTTGACCTTGAATTCGTGGGTTGCGTATTCGGTCACGAGACATCCATCATCTGTGAGGGCAAGAATCCCGTGCTCGGCCTCGACCTTCTGACATAGGCCGCCTTGCGCGCAGTCTGCCTCCGGGCAACTTGGTGAGCGGAAACGTCAGGGTCGTGTCCTGGGCGTCGAAGCGCACGTGGACGAGACGATCGGAAAAGGCAAACCAGGCGCCGCCCACAGAGGCCTTCACGGCGGAGGCCGACTTGGCCGGAAAAGGCAGCGGGTGGCGCGCAACGGCCTCCCCATCCGCAGTCGAGACGCGCAACAGCTCGGAGCCTGTCACGATGACCAGGTTCCGATCGGTCGTTGCCGTCACGTCGAACGCCTCGCGCGCCGGGAGCGGTCGCCGTAGCAGTTCCTTGCCTTCTGTGCTCCAGCGCATGAGTAGAAGAGGGGCCGGGGTTGGCGGCTGCACCAGCGCCACGATCTCTCCCCCTGGCATGACGAAAAGCGGTGCCAGCACAGCGCCCTCCGGCGCGGCCCAGCTTTTCAAACCGATTTGCTGTAGCTTCGCATCAAGGCGGTACACCCATAGGTTTTGATGTGCCTGCGCATCCACCGTCAATGCCATGATTGCAACCCCGATCCATATGCTTGCGTAGATTCTGGGAGCGCGCGAGCTCAGTAATTGACGATCAGCCATTCATCCGCCTGGTTTTGACCAACTGCGACCCGGATCGGTGTCCGTTCAGTGCGGGACTTGGGAACTTCATCGTAGTAGTAGCCGTCGCGGTGCCGGCGCCCGTCGGGGGATATCTCGCAAAACGTGCTTCCTCCGGGGAGAAAGAGAATGCCGCTCGTCCAAGGTGGCGAGAAGTCGGTGCCGAATTGGCTGTCGACCTTCTGCAGCCAGACTCTTCGAAGCGAGCGATCGAGTCGAACAAGCGCCCTATCACGCCGCGTTAATAGAAGAACCCCGCCATCAGCGAGAGGGGCGGCACTGACAACACTGTTATCGCTGTCATATCTGGTTCGCGCGAGGCCCATGTCGCTTGGTATGAAAGATGGGTTGCTCGGGCCTCCTTTCTCCGACCAGAACCACTCGAGGCTACTGGTCACTTTTCCGATCTGGATCTGCGCCTGTGGCTTGCCCGTGGCTGCCACCGATGTCAGGACCGTCACGGTCGCGGTGTCGGGCGAGTATGTCCCCTTCACCTTGAATTCGTGAGTCACGTACTCGGTCACGAGACATCCGTCGTCTGTGAGGGCAAGGATCCCGTGCTCGGCCTCGACCTTCTGGCAGAGGCCGCCTTGCGCGCAGCTCGCCTCCGGGCAACTTGGTGAGCGGAAACGTCAGGGTCGTGTCCTGGGCGTCGAAGCGCACGTGGACGAGACGATCGGAAAAGGCAAACCAGGCGCCGCCCACAGAGGCCTTCACGGTGGAGGCCGGCTTGGCCGGAAAAGGCAGCGACCGGCGTGCGACGGCCTCCCCATCCGCAGTCGAGACGCGCAACAGCTCGGAGCCTGTCACGATGACCAGGTTCCGATCGGCCGTTGCCGTCACGTCGAACGCCTCGCGCGCCGGGAGCGGTCGCCGTAGCAGTTCCTTGCCTTCTGTGCTCCAGCGGATGAGTAGAAGAGGGGCCGGGGTTGGCGGCTGCACCAGCGCCACGATCTCTCCCCCTGGCATGACGAAAAGCGGTGCCAGCACCGCGCCCTCCGGCACGGCCCAGCTTTTCGCACCTATCTGCTGTAGTTTCGCATCCATGCGGTACAGCCACAGGTTCTGACGTGCCTGCGCATCCACTGTCAAAGCCATGATTGCCACCCCCACGAATACACTGGTGTGCCCTCTTGTCGTTTGCGGTCTCATTGGTATTGTGGAAAACGACGACGCCACTCGAAGCTTGGCGCCTCGACCACGGGCCGAGGATTGGTGCCGTCCGAAGCGGCGGTGGGAATGATGACGTATGTGGATTGGTCCTGGTGCATGAAGTTCGTGCGCGACGGCCGGGCATCGACCTCGATGTTCCAAGCACTATTGGATTCGTACACGCCATCTATCTCGGGATCGGTGGTTTGCCAACGCATGGACATGAAGCGGCCAGACTTGGGGGTCATGGTGAGCCACTCCAGGAAGAGCGCTACATCGGCCGGGTTGGCCTGGCAGCGCACTGTGACTGGATTGGCGGTCCCCTTCCATTGGCCCACCGTGAGTGGAATTTGCCGCCATGGAGCGGTTGCGGAAGCGCGACAGTAGAGTACGACGGACACCAGACGGCAGCGCTGCGCAGGGCAGCCCCTGCTGAATTTGATGTCGAGGCCATGTCCGTACCGGGGTTGGGTTGGCCGATTGGCGGGAAACGGCAGGCTCTCGATCGCGTCGAAAATGTGGTTCTTGGTCACGTGGAGGTACTCGAGCACGACTGCCAGGCGCGGCTTGGCACGGCGAACGTTCGGGGCGTCGTCAGGGACCGAGACAGCCTCCACGCTCGCCACGCGCCCGTCGTTCCCGACCACGACCAGGCTTCCTCCTGGCCGATCGCTGCCCCACTCGACGAACTCACCTCTCACGTTCCGGCGAGGCAAGGGCCCCGCCGAGTCGGACACCACGATCGGAGTTCGATTCGCGCTGTTGGGCAGGCTGGCGATGGCGAGGGGCTGGCGGAAACCATGCATCTCCGCGGGGTAGTGATCGCCGTTGGGCGCCGCGAGGAAGTAGAGCCCCTTGCGATGGGAGTGGCCCGTGATCGCGAATTGCGTGCGTTGAGCGTCCGCCACCGAGGCATAGAGTGCTCGTCGGTTTCTCTCGAAGGTGCCCATGTCGAAGTGCGAGAAGGGATCGCCTTTGCGCATGACGCCGGGACCGGCGACGTCGATTTCGCGCGTATCGCCGACGGGCGCGGGCAATTCACTCACTTCCTCTTTATAGCTGAGGTAGGTGAAGTGGGTGAAAAGCACGGTCTTCTTCTCGGCCGAAAAGCCCTGGTTGAAGACCGCGAGCTGCGCATCGGTGACGGCTTCTTTGGCCCTGGGCAAGTGCGTGAGCCCCTGACCGTAGGAGCCAGGTCCACTGACGATCTCCTCGTCCTCCCCCCAGGCCAGCCCTACCACGCGCTGGTTCACAAGCTCGACGGCGTAATCGCTGAAGGGAGTAAAGACCGCGTAGTACCACTCGAATAGAGCGGCGGTGAACGGCGAGCTGTTGCGCTGCAGGATATCCCAGGTTTCCCCGAAGGCCAGAATGGCTTCGTAGAAGGTCAGGTTGTGGTCGGCAGGGATGCCCTCGTTGGCGCGAACGCGGAGCTTGCGTGGAGAAATGCCGAACGCGCCATCGTAACAATCGTGGTTTCCGGTGACGCTGAAGATGGGTTTGCCGAAGGTTTCGCCAAACCAGGTCATCTGGGTGAAGAAGCTCACGAGATCCACGAAGGCCTGGTAGTGGTCGTTGTAGCCGTGATCTGGCCGCAGATCCATGAGGTTCCAGACCGCGAGCGGGCTCAGGCGGTTCGGGTCCAGGGCGGGGCTGCCGGCCGCGTGGGGATAGACATTGCGACTGTGGTCCACGTAGTCGCCGCCGGCCAAAAGAATGTCCCAGCGGTCACTCTTGCCGAGCGCCTGGAGGATGGCCGTCAGGCTGTGCGAACATACATTCGTGAGATCGCCGATGGGTGGCGAGTCGGCAAGCGCCCGTTCATCGTCGATCACGCGCGCCTGCGAGCGCCGCAATACGTCCTGGCGGGCGCTGACATGAACGTCGGAGACGTGTCCGAAGCTGGCGGGGGCCAGGCCGCCCGCAGGGTAGAAAAACAGGGGATGGAGAGCGCAGATGGGCTTCTTGCGCTCGACCTGGGACAGATCGACGATGCCGTCGGCGGTCGCGAAACAATGGGTGCCGCGTCCGTCTCGACCGCGGAGCGCGGGACCATTGAGGCGCATCAAGACCGCCTGGATGAGCTCGTCCTGCAGCTCGCGCGTCGGCGTGCGCCCGCCTCCCCCCGTCACCAGGGGATCGGTGAGACAACCTTCCTTGATGCGAACCGCATAGTACGTCCCAAGCGGAGTCGTGCTCGGGTCGGTCGCCAATCGGTTGCGTACCGTGGGGTGGAGCTGTCCGTGGAAAACATTCTTGGTGGAAAGCGTGCCGTTGCCATCCGGCACGACGACCTCGACAAGGATGTTGTCCTTGGGGTTCGCGAACAGGGGCTGGTCCGACGCATGCTTCTGCGGATCCATGCCCGGGGCGATCTTGAGATGCCAATTGACATCCGATGCGGTCAGCGCCGGAGCTTTGCGCGCGAAGATCAAGATCTCGAACATGCCCTCGTGCGCGCCGGCGACGTGGACGGCAGGGGTAAGAAACGCGGGGTAAAGCACGATCGCGGGCAGCGGTGGCAGGTCGTCGAGCACATTGAGGTGGTGCAAGGCCACGCGCCCGGTTCGCAAGGTCCGGGGCGCGGCGTGCTCGGCGCGCCAGAAGAGAGTGAACGAAGTGGGCTTCCTTGCCATGGTGTTGGTCCAGCCGCCAGCTACCGCTGAAAGGCATCGCCCTCCTGGTAGGTCACGCTATGCCCCTCGATTTCGAAGGGCGCCTGATAGGTGACGGCCGCCAGTCGCAATCGCCGGAAATGCGCGCCAGGTACCCGCAGCACGGTGGTCATGGTGGCATTCTCGACGGCGAGGCCGTCGACTTGACTGCTTTCGAAATCCACGCCGTCCAGCCAAGAGGACTGGACCAGGCTTTCACCGGAGACGCGCGTGTCACGGATGGCCAACCCGCATATCCGTGATTCAGCGATCAGGAGATCGCGAATGTTGGAGTAGCCGATGCCGAATAGCGACAGGTCCAGGTTGCCGTGGACAACCATCCCGGTACAGTCGATGCCAGTCGCGCTTACACCCGTGAGTCGCCCGCTGCCCACCAGCCCGATGCCTTGGCACTGCAGTTCCGCCAAGCGCAAGCCGACACCCGTCATCTGCTCGAACGCGAGCCCCTGGTACGAGCCGAGCATGATCTCGAGACCATCCAGATCGATTTCGCGCAGCGCAAGTCCCTGGGCCTCGCCGTTCACCATCGAAACGCCGATCAGGCTGCCCTGGACGAGCGTGACTCGATTGAGCCGTGGCCGGCGCAGCAGCGTTCGCCTCCAGTGCGGTTGGTCGATGACAACGTTGGTCCACGTCGCATCCTCGAAAAGGCCCATGTGGTCGACGAACCCATGGATTTGCACGTCCTGCCAGACGCAGCATGCGAAGGTGCAGCCCTGCGACGACCAACCACGGACGGAGCAGTCGCGAAGCTCGAGGTGCTTGGCTTCGCTGTCGGTGAACACCCATTTCGTCATCTCGCAGCCGTGAAAGCCGGTGTTCGTCAAGCCGCACCAGTCGAAGGTCACGTCGGCGAATCGTGTTCGCCGGAAGCGCGTATCGCGGAAGCGGACATTGCGGAACACGACATCGACGAAGTCGGCATTCTCCATATCGATACCGACGATGTCGAGATCGGCGACCAGGCGGTTGGTCAGACAAAAGTGCTGGTCCCGGGTGGCCTGCCGCCAGCCGTCCGCGCTGGCCAGGGCGTCACGCTCCTCGGCAGTCAACGCCGGACGGTCAGCAGCCACGGAGCTCCTTCAATTTGTCTTGGGTGTCTTGATCCGGCTTACCGGTGGGCTGCTTCTTCTGATCCTCTTGAAAAGCACAGAGCGCAGCTTCGCTCCGCCGGCCGGGCTGGCCGTCGACCTTGCCCACCGAATACCCGAGGTTGTGCAGCCTCGCCTGCCAACCCGTGGTCACGCTTGTCGGGTGCAGACCGCGAAGCTCCAGGGTGTAAGACACCTGGTCCTTGCCTTGGCCCACGCTGATGGTTGCCGTCTTGGCCAGGGCCGAAATCTCCGTTTCCATCTTGCCCTGGTCATCGGTCTTGTCGGTCTTTTCCTTGCCCCCGTCGATCTTCAACACGTAGGGCTGAAATGCACGGGGCTTTCCCTCATGCTTGAACTGAAGTTGCAGCTTCGACTTGACAGTCGGGATGACGACCTGGTGGCGCTTGCCGGTCTCGAACGTATACGTCTTCGGGGCGGTCGGTGGCACGAAGAGCTTGTCCCCCGGGTTCACCACGTGTGGATCCCCGCGCAGCTCGCGCAGGGCTCGGTTTTCCGGGGCGTTCCAGATGGTCTCGATCGGCAAGCCAATGGCGGCGGCGATGCTTTCCACCGATTGCCCGTCCTTCAGGGTGCGGTACGGATCTTCGCTCATGCTTGCCCAGGATGCCGACGTGTTCGCGCTTCGATAGACGGCCGACTATACACCCTCGGCAAGCGACGGGAAGCCTCGTGATGTCGGCAGATCGCCTGGCCTTGCCAATCGGCAACGTGTAGCATGCTCGTGGACCGTTAGGCCCATTCTGGACCGGAGATTCCAATGGCAGACGACGTGGTCATCCGCGTGAAGCGAAAACAGCTCTCTGGGCAAGGGCTGACCCAGAGCTTGGAGAGTGGTCACGCCTACCGAATCATGGTTTGCGACCCCGAGATAGAATTCCTCGAAGTCGGCGACACGCTGATTCGCTTCAACAGCGCGGTCCTGCTGCCCGGAGAGACGGCGCCCTCGGCAGACGGAGAATCGCGTCCCGGGCTCGACGTGATACGAGCCTGCTTGCAGTACGCGAAGACCCGCACAGGAAAGACCATCCTTGTTGCCGGTCACACCGACACCTCTGGCAGCGACGAGTACAACGTCACGCTGTCCCGCCTTCGTGCCGAGGCCGTGCACGGCATGCTCGCCGGCGACCGGCAGCAATTCGCCCATGCCTGCTTCGGACCCCATCTGACCGCGGAGCAGCGCTATCCCGACGGCGGCAGCGGCAAGAAGAAGGGTGTGCTGTGGGACGACTATCAGGATATCCTCAACTGGGCGCAGACCACCTTCGTCTGGCCTTGCGGATATCCCACTGGAAATCCCACGCTGTGGAACGCCACGGTGAAATTCCAGAAGAGCTACAATCTCAGCGATCTGCGTGGCAGCAATCCCAAGATCGGGGAAAACGGGACGTTCAACGAGGAGACTTGGGGCGCGGTCTACGACTGCTACTGCCGCGACTTGATGACCAAGCTGGGAACCGACGAGCAAGGCCTCGAGACCGCGCGGGAACAAGTCGTGTATTTCGATTCGGCGCAGCACCTGGTGGCGTGCGGCGAGAGCAAGCCCATCGATGAGGTGGGCAGAAACAACTACCGTAGCCAGACCAACCGTCGCGTCGAAGTGATGTTCCTGGACCCCGACGAGAAGCCCGCCATTCCCTGCCTCGACAGCGGCACCTGCGCTTCAGCCGGCTGCGAGCTGTTCGATACGGCCAAATTCAAACGCAAAAACCTTCCCCTCGATCCATCGGCTCCCTTCCCGGCCGGGACCAACCTCGTCCGTGTTCGGCTGCACGATCACGCGGGCAAGCTCATGCCCGAGACTTTCTACCGCTATCGCTTTCCCGGCGATGCGCAATGGTCGGACGCGTACCAAGCGGACGCTGACGGGTGGGCGCAGGTTCCCGAGCCGTCGGTTTGCCCTGCAACCATCGAAGTCGAATGGGAGACACTCGGCAGCCTGGCGGGACAGGACGTCTACCTATACTCGCGCGAGCTTCACATCGACTGTGGAGCGTCGGAGATCGACGATGCAACCGCGACCACCTCGGACGCGGTCGCGACGCAGCGACTGCACGACCTCGGCTATGACGAAAAGGACATGACCTATGCCGAGGCCGAGTCGGCCTTCCGGTCCGACTACAAGTTGGCGAGCAATCAGGACACCAAGGCCGAGCTCAACAAGATCTTCAAGGACAAGGACTGCGTCGCCACCCGGCCGGTCTAGTCGACCCGAACGGAACGAACAAGATGGCAAACGGAAAATCCATACCCGCGGTCGGCACGGCCGACATCGTCGTCACCTCGGACCGGGGCCTCCACGAGGTGATGATCCATGAGTTCCCGAAGCCCAAGTCCAGTGGCAACTACCAGCTGAGCAACTACGACCTCAACCTCGATGCTCTCACCGCGTTCATCGCTCGCCTCACGCCCCAACAGGTGGGCGTTTTGCGTTCCTACCGGAGCAGCAACGCTTTCGGAGCCGATGGCCGACTGGTCGTCTTCATCCAGAAGACAAGTGATGGGCTTCAGGGCAGCATGGGAGGGGCGATTGGAACGCAGGACGCCAAGGGCGTCAGGTCGAATGCCGAATGCGCCGTGTTCTGGTGTCGGCCGAATGAGAAAGCCATGCTCGTCGCGTACACCCAGCGGTTCTGGGTCACGGATGACAACTGGCCAAAGGTCAAGCCGAAGCGCCTTGCGCCGAATGCGTCGCTCGACCAATGTGAAGAAAAGAAGTGCGTGCTCTCGGTCTGTCCCATGGCGGACGCGGCCCACTACTCGATTTGGCACGCGTTGTCGGACAAAGGCGGCCAGAACTTGATGCACGAGAACTACATCCACGGTTTGCACAACACCAACGGATGCTGGATGTGGTTCAGAAACCACAATTGGCCTGCCAAGGACTACGACCGGTGCATGGAAGCCTATGTCCACGGCCAAATATCCAGAAACACTCAGGGCCAGATCTCGTACTTTCACAAGGCAAAATACGAAGAGCTGTTGATCGACATCGGCTATTACGAGCTGAACGATAAGGGCGTCAAGGTCGTCACGTACAAACACAAGGACGACCCGGATGCGCGACGGTCGACGTGCGTGGACAAGAAGTTCCGGATATGGGACTACAACTACGCGTATTGCTGGTTCTGCAAGAATATCGTCGGCGTCGACTACATGACGTCCGAAGAAGACGTGGCGAAAAGGCCCATCGAGACCCTGCCCATCGGCTACTTTCACAGCGCCTTCAATGTCGCTGGCGACCGGCTGTACGCAACGCCACCCCAGGAACAGCGCGATTCCGTCGACCAGGTGCGCGGATCCAGTCTGACGACCACCCTGAACACCCATCAAACCGCGTGGCCGAAGGCATCGTTCTTTCAGAACGGCGCTGTGGCCAACCGATTCCTGCAAACCAACAAGCTGGGTTTTCAACCGCAGAAGAAGTGGCCGATGTCCTACAAGTCGAAGGTTTCCGTTCCCGATGAAACTTGGGCAGACGTGCTGCTGTACCTATCCTAGGCTAGGCGCCCAGGTCAATCGGGTATGCCGTGTTGCGCCCGAGACCCAAAGGTCGTCCCGTAGCACCGCGATCGGATTGTCCCGGTTTCGTCGTGCGTTGGGGCTGCTCTGGTCGGGAATGCTGGCTCTTTGCCGCCGGCTTGGGCCTTGCAAGTGCCGCAAGCTAGATTTCATGATGTCGCATCGCTCTGCCGTGTATCACTGCGGCCCAAGCGGCAAGGGTAGAAGAACACTTCTCGCGCCGCGCTCAATATTCTGTCGAAAATAGACACTTCGTGCCAATATGGAGAAGCCGCCTTGTTCGTTCAAGGCTGACACGTCCGCTCAGAGGTCATGATGGCAAAAGGCTCAGCAGTTGGTTTGGCTCTTGTACTTGCTGTCGTGACGTGGCCGATCGGCGCGCATGCACAGGGCGGGCCGCCGACGAGTGCGGCGTCTGACGCGGCCATCGACCGGGTGCTCACCCTGTGCGCCAGTCGGGATCTTCAGCCCCGTCTCTACTGCATCGACGTGCTGGCCGAGAACGGCGACCCGGAGGGCCGAGCGCGCCCGACGCTGTACCGGATGGCGGCAGATCCGGCTACGTACGATCACGCCGCCCGTGCCATCGTTCGACTGTATGGGGTGCCGGCGCCGCCGCGTCCCAGCCGGTCCGGCGGTGCGCAGCCGCCGATAGAACAAGTGAGCGCCGAGGCCCCAGAGCATCGCGATCCCGGCCGCGGCAGGATCATCCTATTCCCTACCGCGTACACCACGGAAAAGGGCAAGGTCAGCTTTTCGACCACGGATTTGGGCTACTGGGACATCAACTACGGCCTCAGCGACAACGCCGAGATCGGGCTGCGCACCGGTCCTCCTGTCGGATTGTTCGCCGTGATGCCGCAACTCAAGGTCTCCATGCCCTTCGAGGGTGGCGCTATCGCCTTTCACGGCCTGGGCGGCTTCTTCGCTCCTATCGTGGGCAACGCCAACTGGAGCCTGCTTATCCTTGGCGGCGGTCCGACATTGTCGCTCGGCAAGGATGTTGTCTTCAACCTCGGCACCGAGGTGTACGGGCTCTTCGTTGACCACGAGAGCGTGGGACTGGTGCTGCCCTATGGAGGTGTCTCCTTTCCCATTGGGAAAAGGGCTTCCTTCGGCGTCGAATTCGTCGCGCCAGGGGTGTTTGACAGCAAGAAATCGTACTTCGGTGAGATCGAATTCTTGCTGTACGGCTTGCGCATCAAGGGGGAAAGCATTTGGGGCGACATCGGGTTCGCCGCCCCCATTTGCAAAGGTGGCTGCGGCGATTTCTACCAGGTGTTGCCCCTTGGCTTTCCATTGTTGAATTTCGGTTTCAACATCTGACCAAACTATCCGGGTCCATCATGCGATGCCGAGCGGAGCGAGCGGGGTGGGGGGTGGCGGGTGGGACCAAGTCAGCATTTCCGTTCGCCCGGTTCTGCCAGGCGACGGCGGAGCAGCTGGAAAGGTCATCAGATCAACGAGGCGAGCTCTCGTAGCAAGGCCGCACCATCGCCCGCCCAGGCGTGACCGTGCATGCACGCGAGAACGCGAGGGGCGGTGGCAGCTAGACGCTCGACTTGTGCTCGTTGGTCACGCCCGTGCGCGAAGTAGTCGAGTCGCGCGCGCAACGATTCACTCGGCCCGAGGATGTCGGATTCGACGAGTGCATCGTCTCCTGGGCCCGGGGAGGCGTCGCCCGTCCCATTGTTGATCCCCGCCGCCGTCGCGAGCTGGTTGCACTGGGTCTGATAGGCGGCGGCACTGCCGAGGTTGCCGGCGAACAGGCTCGACGTCACGAAGACCAGGTTAGCCGGCAAGGCCGCGAACCGCGCGGTCGTGCTGGTGCCGTCGCTCGGTGCCAGGGCCCTACTTCATGTTGAGGGCAACGAGGACGATGAATCCGACGGCCAGCCCGATCAGAGCGATGGTCAACTTGTGGTTTGGCAGGGTCGGTTGATGTTGGGTCGCCGGCGCTTCCGTCTCGTCTGCATCGTGTGTCTCAGGTGTCATTGGATTTCTCCGGGGGCTAGAGTGAGTGGGTTGTTAGCAATTCGTGGGCGAGGCCACGCCTCAGGTGGCTTGGTGGGTTCCGCGAACCACTGCCCCTGTTCCGGCAGGTGGGGCAGCAGCAGGACCGAGCATGGCGCCACGCCGGCTATTTCCAGCATCCTTTGCGTTCTGCTGGCAGCGTCGGTGCGGGCACCTTCGTAGGCCCCCAGGACTATCAGGCGGGCCTTGCATGCCCTGGCCAAGGACGACAGCGACGGGACCCACGGACCTTGGATTGGCCGAGCCTCGGCCGTCACACCCCAACGCAGCCGGATTGTTCCAAGGCAAGCCCTCAGGCTCATGGCACTCACCGGCCCCAAGTCGTCGTTCGTGGCCTCCGACTGTTCCCTCGGCTGCGTGGACCACGAGAAACGGGCGGTCGAGCCGGCGCGCTTCATCGGCAGCCACGGCCATAACCCCCAGGCCTGCCCGCGGCGCGCCCGCTACTGTTATCACCGGGCCACCCGGGCTGGCTCGCGCCAGGAGCACCGGGCGTGCGGTTGCCATGGCTGCGCGCAGATGGCGTGGTCCTTCTACAGTGTTCATCAGTGAGCCAGGCAAGACCACGAGACCCGCCCCGGTTGCCGCGGCAAGGGCTGAAATGTCGCCCGAAGGGCTGTCGGCACCATTGCAGGATCTCACTTCGACCATGGCTGCCGTAGCCACATCGCGAGCCTGGGCGAGCATTTCGTCGATGCTCTCCTCAGGACAGTACGAAACCACTACAGGCCCGAGCAACCAACCCGCTTCTCGAGCTGTCCCCATTTGCTTGGGGTTGATTCGTTCCATGATGAATACCTCCGTGTCTGTGTCGTAACTGAATGCACTAAAATCCCGGCTTGAGGCGTGCACGGGCTGCGGCATTCCACCACCAGCCGGGTCCCGCCTTCGCATCATCCCCGGGTGCTCCCGCTTCCAGCGGTGTACGAACCGTCCAGGCCACACGCCCCCGCCGTGCCGGTGCCACAGTGTGGCCCGGCGCTTTGTCTGGCGGTGGCGCGCCGACTAGACGGATGGAGGTCCGCGTGGCGATGCCTGGGTCAGGGCTTTCGGATCATCAATCCAAAACCGACCGCTGGCGCATACGGAGATTGGTCGGGGCGGAGGAACCTGTATCGTCGGTGCGGGATCGCCCATCACCGCGGGGTGCATGCCCGTTGCCCGGTGAATTCTTCCTGCGACGCCTTGAAGGCGCGGCCGCAATTGCAGGGTTCCAGCGGGCACATCGTTGCTCAAGGCCGCGTCTTCCTGGTTGATGCCAGCAAGCTCCGTGGCCTCATGATGACAGAAACGATCCGGTGTTGGCGTTGCGGCGGATGCGATCACGGACACGAGCACGGCAAACACGAAGACGGCAGGGAAGCTGCGCATTGATTTTGCCATGGTGCTGTCCGCTTGAGCTCTCAGCGCCAGTCTACTCCATACCGAAGCTGGATTCGAGTTTGGCGAGAACTTGTTTCTCCTGGCTGGAGATCTTCCCCATGCCGAGGAATCCACCGGAAGCTCTCGCGGCCTCGCGCACATCCCGCAACAGCTCCTGCTTGAGCGCCTCTCGCTCCTCCGCCGAGATGCGTTAGCATAGTCCCCGCACGTAGTGCTGCCAGGCAGCCAGCAATGAGTCCTCCGGCCGGTGGGCGAGCCACCGCACTAGAAGTTCGTATTCAACACTGTCACGAGCGATGCCCTGGCTCCCGGCATGCTCAAGCACTGTGGCGCGCTCCTTGTCGTCCACTTCGCCATCCGCCCACACGACCTCGATGAGCGGAACCAAGGCCAGCGCGGCCAAGGTTTCCGGGCGGACGTTGAGGTGGACGAGGCGTTCCAGGATGGGTATCAAACCTCGTGTGGTGGCCGAATTCGAGGACGGCGCGCTGCTAAACGTCTTTGGGCACGACGGAGTCGGACTTTTCCCCGCTCCCTCGGTCATCGAGAAGGAAGTCAGCCGGCAGTACGGAGTGGTGTCATTGGGACTGGCCGAAGGCGTTCGGGAGCGCTACTACGCTATCTCCGTGGAACGGCGTCTGAAGCACCCGGCGATTGTCGCCATTACGGAGACGGCGCGCACGGATTTGTTCCGGCGGTGAATCTGCTTGCCATGTGACTTGCCCTGCCGGTGTCGGGTGGACGGTCGTTGGAGCTTGTGCACGAGGGTCAGCATCTCGAGCAGGATGCCGACCGCGCGGGGCACCCGGGTCGCGGCGCGAGCCACAGTCTTTGCTACCCGATCGGTTAGCTAATAGCATGCGTGTCACTTTTGATACCCTATCGGGGTGACTTACCTTCATATGCCTGGCATAATACCCGTACGGGTACTTCAATGCGGCGCAGCCTGAAACAGCTGAAATCTGAGGTGGGCGAAATCGCCTGGACGGTGCGGGAGCACCGGCGTCAGCTCGGGTACACACAGGCCGAGCTCGCGGCGCGCGTGGGTGTGGGGCTTCGGTTTCTGCGCGAGCTCGAGCGAGGTAAGCCTACCCTGCGGGTGGATCGGGTCGAACAAGTACTGGCGTACTTCGGGCTCAGGCTAGGCGTTGTGGCGCGTCCCAAGGGGGAACGGTGATGGCCCGCACGACCCGCAAGAGGACTGACAAAAGACGAAGCGGGGACCACGCCCCGGCAGTCGTCGAGCGGCGCGGCCGGGTGATGTTCGGCGACATCCCGGCCGGCGAGATCGAAGAGCAGCCTGACGGCACGGTGGTGTTCCGCTACCTGCCGGAGTACCTGGCACGCCCGGGTGCCGAGCCGGTTTCGCTGACCTTGCCCCTGTCTGTCGAGCCCGTGGAGACAATCGGGCTTCACCCGTTTTTCGACGGGCTTGTGCCTGAAGGCTGGCTACTCGACATCGCCACACGCAACTGGAAGCTCGACCCGCGCGACCGTGTGGGGTTGCTCCTCAACCTCTGCTCTGAGTGCATTGGAGCCGTGCGCGTGCTGCCATGGTGAAGCCCGCCTGCCCCATCTGCCTGCGTCCGCCGACCGATGGCGAAGCTGGTCTCAGTCCGGCTCAGCCCGCACGCAGCAAGTCCTCGAAGCCCTCCCACGATCCCCATGGCAAGGGTGGAAACGTGCACGCAGCCTGTTCGCAGGCGCTGTACGGCTCGGCCTCTCCCCCCAGGCTGGACGTGGGCTTGGCTGACGTCGAGAGACTGGCCATCGAGACGGTGAACCGGCGATGGGCGCTGACCGGTGTCCAGCGCAAGCTGTCGCTGTCCTTCATGGGAAACGACTCTGATCGACGATTGACCATCGTCGGAGCCTTGGGCGGCTCGCACATCCTCAAGCCACCCGCACCCGAGTATCCAGGCATGCCAGAGCTCGAACACTGGACCATGGTGCTCGCTCGAGCTTCGGGCCTACGCACGGCGGAGGCCGGCTTGATCCCGCTGTCCTCCGGGCAGCCGGCGTTTATCACGCGGCGCTTTGATCGTGATGGCGCTCGTCGCATTCACGTCGAAGATCTGTGCCAGCTCTCCGGCCTCCCCACCTTGCACAAGTATCGCTCGAGCATGGAGAAGGCCGGAAAGCTCGTACGCGATCTCGCGACGGCCCCGGGAGACGATGCTTTGCGCCTGCTGGAGGTGACCGTCTTCGCCTTCCTGGTCGGCAACTCCGACATGCACCTCAAGAACTGGACGCTGGTGCGAGATGCCGGGCGCGTCGTCCTCTCGCCCGCCTACGACCTTTTGCCTGTCCGCTTGCTCGTGGATGACTCGGAAGAGCTCGCATTGCCCATCAATGGCAGGAAAAACCGCCTCGAACGGCGCGACTTCGAAGCTCTCGGCAAGTACCTCAACATCCCCGACGTCGTCATCCGTCGCACGCTCGACCACCTGCCCTCACGCCTGAGGCTGGCCATCGAGGCGCTACCCAGCCCGTGGGTGGCGCGCGCTCAGTCGCAGGCGTTCAAGGCTTTGGTCACCGGGAATGCCGCTCGCCTGGCGTACGGGCTCAAGGCCCCGTCAAAGCCTCCCGTGGTCGAGAAGCCAGCCCGGACCAGGCCAGCACCGCGGTCGGATCGACCTCATTCGCCGCGTCGACACCGGTGAGGTCGCCATCGTCGACTTCAAGTCGACCGATGAAGGCCGCGGACTAACTCGTGGTGCCGCCGGTATGGCAGGGAATGGCATGGTGGGGCTCAACCTGGCGAGGTCTGGCCGCACGCGCACTGCCCGTCCGTGCAGATTCCGTAGTTGAGCGAGGAGCTGGTGCCCGCCAGGCAACCCGCGCCGTCGGCGACGCAGGTGCCGCCGAAGCAGCAGCCGCCGTTGCTGCACGTGCTGCCCGGACAACACGGTTCGCTCGGTCCGCCGCAAGCCTGGCAGTAGCCGCTCGAGGTGGCCGTGCTCGCGTTGCACTTGGCCCCGGCCGCGCACCGATCGTCGTTGCTGCCGGTAGCCGACGGACAGCACGGCTGGGCCAGCCCGCCGCAGGTGGTGCAGGTGCCCGACGAGCAGAGCATTCCGTTGTTGCAGGTCTGCGAGGACCCGCAGCACGGCTGCCCCATGGCTCCGCACCCCGAGCACGTCCCGGCCGTGCACATCCCGGCCGGGCTGCCCGTACTACCGCCCGTGGCGCTGGTGCAGGCACTGCTCTCGGCAACGCACTTGGTGTCGTAGCAACAGCCGTTGCCGGAGCACTTGTTGCCGGGACAACAAGATGAGCCCGGGTGTCCGCAGGTCGAGGGATTGCTGCTCCCGCCGGTGCCGCTGCGACCGCCGTCCGCGTTGCCACCAGCGCCCCCGCTGCCATTCGGCTTGTCGATGGCCGCGTCGGCCTACGAGGGTACCTTGCTACGTCGCTCGGCGGAGAGCGATGGCGAACGGCGGGCCGTTGTAGAACACGGTAGGTGGGACCGCTGGCACGCTTTTCGATTGAGCGCTCGAAGGTGTGCTCGCGGGTCCAGCGCTCGATCACTTCGCGCTCGAGCTGCGGAAAGGAGACACTGATTGGGATCTCGCTCACGCCGTGCGCTGCCGACAATTCTCAGCGACGGCGTCCATGTCAGGCACTCGCAGTACTGGCTCGGCTCGCCCTCAAGAGAGAGCGCAGCCAGATGGTCAAGCTCGGCGACCGCATCCCCGGCGGCAGAATAGCAACAGTCATTTTGACAGCGCCTTCACCGACCCGCCCTCGGTGGTCCAATAGACGTGGGTAGCGTCCTGCGCGATGCCCTCTGGCTTCTCGACGTCACACGAAATGGTGACGGCCTTTCCGCCCGTGACGGGAGCGCGCATCACCGCGAACCCGAAGTTGTTCGCCCAGTAGACGTTCTTCCCGTCGGATACGATGCCTGGAACTCCGTTGTACGCCGAGGCGAAGGTTGCCACGGTGGTGGGTGCTCCGCCCGCCAGGGGGACGCTCAACACGGCGTCGACGCCCGCGCCTGGGTTGGCGGGCACGTAGACGCCGGTCGCGTCGACGGAGATTGGTTGCGAGCCACCGAGAAAATCCCCCGGAGCGACGAGCGTCGTCAGTACGGTCGCCGTCGTCCCCGAAAAGGGCATCATGAGGACCTGTTGCATGTTGTTGGTCCAGTAGAGGTTCGCCGCATCGGCGGTGGCGTTGACCGCGTTCGTGGAGGAGGGGGTCAGCGTTTTTACAGCGGCGCCGGCCGTCGTAATGACGGTCAGCGTCGAACCATTGAAGTAATAAATGTTTCCGCCGGCGACGACGAACTGCTGGAGCGCGATATTGCTCGACACGAGGACGGCCGGCGCTCCGCCGTCGACGGCAGCGCTCCCGTCAAGTGGGGACGACATGAGGATCGTACCGTTCGGGAAAGTGCTGGCGGCGTCGGTCCAGTACGCGTTGGTGGCGTCGATCGCCAGATAGCCGGGTTGGCGGAGACCGGTCGCAACCGCCACGGGTGTGCCGCCGGTCACGGGGACTTTCATCACGCCGCGCACCGTGCCGGTGTTGGTCCAGTACACGTTGGCGCCGTCGGACACGATCGACGTGGGAGAAGATTGGCCGGACGCAAGGACCGTTGGGCTCACGGGGCACCCGGAGTCGACGCTTTCGCCGCCGTCTGGTCCACCCGTCGTTCCAGCGGTACCGCCCCCACCGGCTCCCAACCCGCCAGTGCTCGCGACAGCAGCATCCATCGATGTTCCGCTCCCACCCACGCCACCGCTGCCGGGGCCACCGCCTGTCCCACCGCCCGAGGAGCCGTTACCGCATCCGACCGTCACCAACACAACGAAACCAATGAAGCCCGACGCAACCTTGCATGCTGAAATCATCAGTTTCCTTCTGGAGAAGAGCAAGTTAAGTCATCCCGAATGCAAATTCTGAATCGAGGATTTGTCAGAGACAGGCGCTCCTGGTCGGGGAGCGCCCCGACCACGGGTTGTTGTTGGGATGCCATTCGTGCCCAAAGGGTTCACGGTAGACGGGAGCGAAGGAAGAACAAGCCCACTTTTCTCCATGCTCCACCACTTGGTGGACGCCGGGAGCTACAATCTCACGCGAGTCGGACGAGCGCGAGCTCGACGAAGGGGAAGGTCACGAGGGATGCTCGGCCATCATAGTGTAGACCGCTAGACCTTGGGGTGTCTCGGGGGGCGGAGCCGGGCTGGGCCCTGGCAACTGCTACGCGCGAATGGGCTTTAGAGGTTCGCCTGCTCGCACGATGGTCCACACGACGTCAGGGTCAGCCCGGCCTTCTCCACCACGATCGGCAGAAGCTCGGCCCCGGTGCTGGAAGCGAAACCCGCAGCGATCGAGATCTCGTCGGGAAACTCGGACAGACCGGGGCAGTCGAGGGAGATGATGGTCAACGCCCGGCCAGAGGTGAACTCGACATCCGAGCAGGTGACGAGCTCTCCACCCTGCCGAACCTGGATGAGCTGCGCCGGGCTGGCATTGGCCGCAACCGATTCCGATGGCGTGATATAGAGCCGGTGCTTGGTGGCGCCTCCTGCGAAGATCACCGAGGCCACCTGCGGTGCCGACCCGGTTCGGAACCTGGAGACGACGGGCCCGTCGGGTGCAATGGATGTCGTGGCCGTGACCCAGAATGGAAGCGCGGTGATGTGCATGGCATACCAGCGATCCTCCAACCGGGCACGGGGCGTGACGGAGATCCTGGCTCCGTTTGCGTAAGACGCATCCTGCACCATTTGTGGCACGATGTCGGCCGCTACCAGGTCCAACTCGGGCCACGTGCGCAGCGTCGTCCGCGCGGCAAGGTCGGACAGCCAGGTTTCGTCGAGCTGGGGGCCGCTGTCGATCACCACCGCAAGAGGTTGGTCTCCCCAAAGCGTCGTCGAGTCCGGGGGTGTGAAGCGCAGCGAATAGCGATAGCCGATCGTGATCGGTCCATCCGCCGAGCCGATGCCTCCATCCGGGAGAATCGCTACCTCGAGGCACTGGTCGCGACAGAGCGGGGGCGTGCCGCACTCCAAGGGGACAGGTGAGGAGTTGTCAACACACCGGACAGCGCAATGCCACGCCCCCTCGGTACAACGGCAGTCGGAAGAACAGCCACCGGAACAAGACCCTTGTCGGCAGTGGAAGCCCACCGGCAGTGGCTCGCAGGCCTCGCCCTCCGTCGGCTGCTGGTCGCAGGGGATTGTGCCCACACGTGGACGCTCGCTGCCCAGTCCGCCATCCCCGGCCCCCCCCCATCGATGCATCGATCCCCGACGGGCTCGCGACATCTGTGTCGCGAGCGTCCAGGCTTTGCGGGTCCGAGGTTCCACAGGCGCCCTCGAAGATGCCAATTCACCTGTCGGCCTACCCGGCCAATCAGCGTCCCTTTGGCGAGGTAGCGGCGACTGCGGAGACATGCGACACGTGCGCAGGCCCGTGCCACGCTGTGGACGCCACTTCGGACACGGAGGCTCTCGACAGGCATGGTTCTGCGGCGCGGCCGTCGCCCGCCTGCTGTACACATGGTGACGGGAACAGTTTCCCGGGACCAGCAGTCGTCAGAGCATTCCCCGCTCTCCTCGACTATCCTAGGGCACCTCGACCAACCAGATCAGCGCCATCGCGGGCGCTGGGAAGATCGTGATCCTGCAGAACTACCTCGGTAGCCCGGGCGACGTGCAGCGGCGCCTCTACTATCGCGCCAACTACCTCCTCACCAAGGGCAGCCGCAGCTATCTCTTCTACTTCGCCGCCAGCACCCTCGAGTGGTACCCCGAGTGGACTCTCGACCTCGGCCCGCCGGTAGCACCGCCCACGACCGTCGATGCACTCGCCTGGCAGGGGATCTACCGACGCGACTTCGTCCGCGGCATGGTCCTGCTCAATCCCTGCGCGAGTGCGGTCTCGGTGACGCTGGAAGCGGCCATGCAGCAGGTGACGCCGAGGAACGGCGGCGCGGTCGGGAGCGACGGCACGACGACCGGCAGCCTCGGCACGGCAACCGTCACGTCGCTCTCGCTCCCGGCGTCCTCCGGCGCAGTGTTTCTCCGATAGCTGTCGATTGCTTGGCACTTGCTACGGACTCAACCTCGGTGGGGCCTTACGAGACCGGTTGTGCGCGCGGCTCATTACGGCAGGCGGGTCGTGTCGATCTCCAGGTAGCGGTACTCGGCGGTGGTGGCGTTGGGCGGGGACACGGCGAGCAGCAGGGTGTCGCTGCGCGCCGCGAGCCCGAGCGGCGTATAGATACCCGCGCGACCACTGTCGAGCGCGAAGCGCATCGCCTCCGCGCCGGTATCGGCGCGGGTGAGCACGAGCGACATGGTATTGCTGGTCGTGCTGGTGACGTCGCAGCCGCACTTGGCCGGGTGGGTCGGGGTCTCGCAGAAAAGCGGGTCCTGCGGCATGTAGCCGAAGGTCGTCTGCCCTGCGATCGCGACCCAGGCGACGTACGTGCGCCCCGAGGCGACGCGCGCTGCCGCGAAGCCCCTGATGGAGCCCGCGGTCTGCGTCGTGCAGTGGACCGTCGTGTCGCAGCCCGTGGCCGGGGCAATGCTGATCGGCGCCAGGCAACCGGGCGTCTGGGCGATGGCGGTCCCGTCGAGGATGCGGTCCGTCCAGCTCACGGCGGTCGCATCGGGGACCAGCACGTGGACACCGTCGTCGCGCTGGATCACGATCGCGGGGTACGCTGCCGTCCCCGCCAAGCCGCCCGCCAGCAAGATCGGCGGATCCGACCACCCGAGCGGGGAGTACAAAGCCGACTTCCACGCCAGGTAGGTCGTGCCGTCAGGACCGGCCATGCGGACCATCATCCCGCTCGTATCGCGTTCGTACCAGGTGGTCCACGGCCGATTCGTCGCATCGAGATCGAGGCTGATGTCGGTCGGGGTCTGTCCCTCCGAGAGCGGCGTTGTCCGCCAGCAACCAGCCTCGCGGACCGCGAGGCGCGGCTGGTAGTCGGAGAGAGCGAAGTACGCGACGATGGCCCGGTCCGCGTCTAGCACCCGCGCGGCGGAGGCGAGGACTTTGGCGGAGACGAGAGTGAGGTCGGGCCCGTTACCCTCGACGACGGACTCGCGCCGCCAGCCAGCGGCGGTCTCGCGTACGCGCCAGATCCCTGGCATCTCCCCTGCGAAGATGGTGCGGTTGCCGGTCGTGGGATCGACCGCGAGCGCGTTCGCGGCAGAGGTCAACGCCGGCACGTCTTCAACCTTCGCCCCGCCCGGCGCGAGGCTGAACAGGTGGGTGGGGCCGTTAGCGTCGGAGAACATGATCGAGGCGCCGTCGGTGCCGGCCGGAACGAGCCAAGGCCCGTACCCGCCGCAGGTGAGCTTGTAGGCGGTGGTGCCGAATGGACACGGACCGGCGCCCTGGCACACCGGGATCGCATCGAGTGGCGCGACCTTGCAGAGTGTTGATGACGTGAGCACGCCGTTGTCGGTTTCGACGCCGCACAAGGGGCCGCCCGGCGGGGGACCGTCCCAGGTCGTGTCGCCAGCACCGCCGCCGAGGTCGGCGCCGTCGCGCGTGCCCATGATCGCTACATCCGCCACATCGCCGAAGGAGTCGCGGACCGAGGCATCCGCGCCACCGGCGCCGCCCTTGGCTGCGTCACCCGTGCCACCCATGCCACCGGCGCCGCCCTTGGCTGCGTCACCCGTGCCACCCATGCCTCCAGAACCGCCCGACCAGGTTGGGCCATCGAGGAGCTGAGCTGCATCCCCGAGGGAGCCACCTGCACTGCTCCCGCAACCAAGTCCCGCTCCGCAGAGCAGGGCCAGAACCCAGACAGAGTCAACCGCAACGCGCATCATCAGTATGATACCAGTAGACTCGCGCCACGATCCGGCGAGGTGCTTCTCCTCGGGCAGGGAATGAGATCGGCCGCACAGCCGCCTCAGGGACAGCCAGAGAGCGCGATGAGGCGCGGTGGGCCCATGCACTTGGTGCATGTGCCGTTGCAACACCGCCCTGGATGATGGCGGCGAGGTCGGTGATGATGTCGCCGAAGAGGTTCTCGGTGACGATGACGTCGTAGTATTCGGGCTGCTTGACGAACCACATGGTGCAGGCATCGACGTGGTTGTAGTCCTGCTTGATCTCGGGATAGAGCTTGTCGCCGATCTCCTTGGGGCAGTTGTCCACCCCACGCTCTACTTGAGCGTGCTGCCGATCAGAAGGCCGTTCGCCACATAGGTGGCTGTCGAGGACCGGCTGCGCCACCGGCGTCTTGCGGGCGGAGCACCCGCCCCCTGGTCCCCCGACACGCGGCCATCATTGTCAGAATAAGAAAAACGAGCCTTGTACGCATCGGTGCAGCCTTCGATTGTTCGACGTGCTGGATCTTGATCCTATGCCTGGTTCGCGCGAAAACGGCTCAGGATTTTGTGAGGCCCACGCCCACCATGAGACCCGCCCATAGTCCGCTGGATCGACGAGCGCATCGCCCAGTTGCTCCGCTGCTAACAAGCTTACACCGCCGCACCTACCCGGTTCTTCCTGCCTTCCTGCTCTCGTCAGCGCCCCTTTCGCTGTCTTGCGACGCGTCGAGCACGGTTTTCACCTAGCCTTGGCATGCAGAAATAGAACAAACTATGAGCAAGCCGCACAGGTTCAAGGCAGTCTGTCGTACTTGAAAGGAGTTCGTCTTGCGCAACATCTCATTTCACCTGTCCGTTCTTTCGGTGGCCGCCCTTCTGGTCGCATGCAGCTCAACCGACGGGGGCACCAAGAACCCAAGCGGGTCGGGAGGACAGGGGGGAAAGAGCTCGCACGACACAGGCTCAGGCGGGGCTGACGCGTCGACCTCAACCCCAGGAACGGGCGGTAGCACTGGCACCGGTGGCACGAGCACCGGTGGCACGAAAGCCGGGACTGGTGGAGCCGGCTCTGGCGGCTCGTCGGGCCAAGGCGGATCGACGGTGACCCCCGGGACCGGGGGCTCGGGGAAGGAAGACGGGGGTGAGGCCACGGGCGGGCGCCCGACCGACGGCGGTGTGGATCGCGGCGCGGGCGGGACCGCGGGTCTTGCCACGGGCGGCAGCGCAGCGGGCGGCTCGGGCGGCAGCGCAGCGGGCGGCTCGGTCGTCAATCCGCCGGTTGACGGCGGCGGCGGCGGCACCGCCGGAACCTGCGCGGCACCCACGAGCTATGCCAACCTCTTCGTCACTGTCTCCGGGCACACGCAGGCAGATAGCGACCAGAAGGTCAGCACTGCCTGGTCCACCCTCTTCAACCCGTCGGGCTCGGGCACTATCTACTATGATGGCCCGGGTTCGGACGAGTCTTACGTCAAGGACATCTACAATGGAGACGTGCGCACCGAAGGCATGTCGTACGGCATGACGATCGCCGTACAGCTCGGCCATCAAACAGAGTTCGACCGCATCTGGACTTGGGTAAGGAATCACATGGCCAAGGGTTGTACAGTCGACAAATGCACCGGTGAAATCGCCTGGTCTTGCCCGACGTCAGGGAACTGTAACAACGGCGGTGCACCAGACGGCGAGGAATACTTCGCCACGGCCCTCATTTTCGCGCACACTCGTTGGGGCGATACCGGCAAAATCAAGTACGCCACCGAAGCACAATGGGTGCTCGACGTGATCCGGACCAAGTACTTTCACACGAGCCCGAACATCGTGAAGTTTGGCTCGAACTCCGGCGTCACTGATCCGTCGTACGTTTTGCCGGCGTTCTACCAGGTTTGGGCTTGTTTCGACACCGCCAATGCCGCTTTCTGGAACACCGCTGTGACGGATGGTCGCGCGTTCTTTCCCAAGGACGTTGACGGCAACGGCGTATGTCCCTACCAGGCTAATTGGACTGGGGGGCAGACAGCGGGGGCCAACTCTGACTCGGTTCGCTGCGTCGTGAACATCATGATGGACTGGAACTTCTTCAAGGCGGATACCTGGCAAAGCCAAACCTACGCGCCAAAGTTTGCCGCACACGAGAAGAACGCGGGCCCACCCTCATCCTACTGTGATGCCACCCTGGGCTTTGGTTTGCCTGCTTCTGACGGCAAAGCCTTCGTCGATAAGATCTGGTCGGCAAACGTTCCGAGCCACGATTACTGGAACGGAGTTCTGTACATGCTCTCGTTGCTGCATGTGAGTGGCAACTTCAAGCTGTACTACTAGCGGTTTGCGCGGGGTGGTAAAGGCGGTAGTAAAGGCCGCGCCGACGTTGATGGTGAGACTCGAGGGAGAGGTGCTGTCCCGGGGCGGAGTCTGAGCAGAGCATGGTGCTCGCGGCAGGTCTTACAGAAAAGGTGCGCGAAGCCTCGACCCAAGATTCCGCACGACATGAGCCCATGCAGCTCGGGCACCGTACCTGGCCGAGTAGAGCAGCGAGCAGCGAGCCCGTAGAAAGTGCGGTCCGGCGCGCACGGTCGCTGACGAGCACCACCATGGTGCGACACAACCTGCGATCATGGCCGGACGGAAGCCGGGCAGCTCCAGGGGAATCGCCTTGGCAAAGCAGCGAGGCTGCGGCAACATCGGGCTAACCTTCTCGCTTAGCGCAACACCAAGATGAAGTCTGTCCTAACCCTCCTCCCGAGTGCCACGCGGTCGTCTGCCGGCAAAGGCACGGCGGCATGAAGCTTGCCAACCATACGGACCTGCAGGCCCGGCTGTTCACCGGAGCCCTGCACGAAGACCTGAACGGCGGGTGGGTGGTGGCGCGCAAGACTTACGCTCTGCTCGACGGGAACCAGGGCGAGCTGCCGCTGCATGCGGAGCAATGGCCCGTCTTTGGCGAGGCCCTCACGACGGAGGTGGGGCGGTTTCCTGCGGACGACTACCCACTGCGCCCGCAGGCCGAGCTGGTCGTGGTGGGAACGGCGAAATCCCGCCGGCCCGTGCCCCACCTCGAGGTCAGGCTGTCCGTCGGATCCTTCACGAACCGCATGCTCGTCTTCGGCGACCGTCGGTGGGTCAAGCGCGGCAACGAGCTCGTGGCCAGCCAACCCGCGCTGCTCGGCGAGCTCGATCTCGGCCTTGCCCGCTCGTTCGGGGGAACCGCGGACTACGAGGGCATGGCCTTTCCGCATCCCTTGAACCCCGCCGGCAAAGGTTTCTATCTCTCGGCTGCGCAAGCCGCCGAGCAGCCGCTGCCCAACCTGGAACGGCCCGACTGGTTGATCCGCAAGTGGAACGACCAGCCCCCCATCGCCACCTGGGGCCCGGTCACCAACGCCCAGGCCTGGCAACTGGCCGAGTGGGTGGCCGAACGGACACGCAGCTCGCGCCAGCCCCTCGACGAGAAGGAGATCAGTCAGAAGAGCCGCGAGGTCCACCAGTCGGCCGCCCCGCCACCCTTGCTGCTGCCGGAGATCAGGCCCGGCGACCCGGTGCAGATCGACCTGGGCGTCGAGTCGTTCCGCTTCCGGGTGCCGTCGCTCGTGGCCAGCGTCCGCACCCAGGTCGGCCGTCGTCGTGGGACGTATCCGATGAAGGTGGCCGGGCTCTGGGTGATTGTACCCAAACGGCTGGTGGTCATGACTTGGATTGCACGCTTCAAATACGGACTGCGGCCGAAGGAGAAGCGCTCGGCCGTGCTCGAGCTTGCCGCCGTGTAACGACCAGGACGTTCAGCATGCCCATTCCATGTCAGTTGATGAAGCCACTGTGCCTGATCATGGGCACGGAGAAGCACATCTGTCTCGGGCTGACTCCCCTCGGAGTGCCGGCGCCCAATCCCAACGAGATCTGCATCTCGATCGGCCCCATCTACATCCCCTTGGGTGACCAGCCCTCGCCTTCGGTGAGCGCGCATACCGGGAACTTGATCAAGCGCGGCCACGACAGCAAGTTCCTGCGCCCGCATCTTTCCACGGGACTGCCGCCCTTGCCCTCGGCGGTGCCGCCGCCGCTCGACCTCGGGCTGATGGCGATCGTCATCGGATTCGGGCAAGCCAAGGCGGTCTGGGGACCGTATTCGATCAAGGCGGAGTTCCCGGACGGTGCCGCCAACCCGGCGGTCCTCTTCATCGCGCCAGGCATGTGCGTCGGTGCCGCGAATTTCTCGATGTGCTCCGAGCCCATGCCCAAGATGAACGTCAAGGGTGTTCAGATCCTGCCGAACGTCTTCAACGTCCAGGTCCCGAGCACGGTCTTCGCGGGCATGACGTTCGCCGCCATCATCGGCAACCTGGTCGCCGCGATCGCCGATGCCGTCGCGTCCAAGCTGCTCGAGTCCCTCTTCAAATACGTGCCCGGTTTCAAGTGGGCCAAGGAGAAGCTCGAGAAGCTCGCCGAGAAGATCCTCAGTGTGGCGCTCAAGCCGCTGACCCGTCGTCTGACGCAGAAACTGACGGAGAAGGCGCTCCATGCGGTCGAGGATCGCCTGGCGAACGAAGTCGGGATGGAGATGTCGAAGCAGGTCGAGAAGAAGGTGGAAGACATCGTCGAGCATCAGGTCGAAAAGAGCGTCGAGCGGCTTGCGGCCAAGGGCGTCGACCGGGGAATCGAGAAGCTGGCGTCGCCCTTGACGGAACCGGCGGTGGATCTGGCCGGTGAGGGCGGCGAGAAGGGGACCGACTGGGTCGAAGAGAAGTTTGGCGAGGAAGGTGAAGAGGGTGAAGGCGGGGAAGGAGAGGGCGGGGAGGGTGGAAAGGGGAACGCCGAACCACGAGGCAGCAGCGGGTCGACCCCACCCCGTGGCGGCGGCGCGTCTCGTTCGGAGTAGGAATCTACGATGGCCGAGCTAGAGCCCTTACTTTCGATGCTGGTCGGGACCGATGACGGCGCCGGTGCCGACGTCCTTCACATCCTGGCCAAGCGCACCTACGACATCCTGCCCACCGGCTACTGCAAGATTGCGTCGATGCAGGTTCCGCTCCAGTTCGACGAGCTCTACTACGACAAGAAGGGGCAGGGGGGCGGCGCGCCCCCGCGCGCCGAATCGGACCTCATGTGCAACGGCAAGCCGGGCACCGACGTCGTCGTGCAGGGCAAGGCCTACGTGACGGGCGGCCCGCGCCCCATGACCGAGGTCAGCGTCGCGGTCCTGACCGCCATCACCACCGCCGAGGATGCGCGCAAGCGCGCTTGCCGGATCCGCGTGATCGGCGACCGCATGGTCGAGCTCCTCGCCAACGGGCAGCTTCGTTTCACCGCTCCCGAGCCGTTCGTCTCGATGGATCTGACCTACGATCGCGCCTACGGCGGCCGGGACATCTGGGCGGAAGAGACCCATCCCGATCCGCTCGTGCCCTTCCTCAAAAACCTACGGCGCCGCGAAGGAGCTCGAGCCGGCGCTCAAGACCGTCCTCGTCAACACCGACGAGAGCCGCCTGGTCATGCTGTGGTCGGGTACCTGGGCGGCCGACCGTCCGCTGACGGAAGCCCAGCAAGAGAAGGTCCGGCATTCCGTGCGGTGGCCGGGATAGATGGGAGGAGCCTTGGCAGACGGTGAAGATGACAAGGGCAGGGCGGTGAGCGCGACGGGATCGCTGCCGATGGCCGCAAGCAGCTCGGCGTTGACCGCGCCCCGCAGCGGACGGACCGTGCGGCTTTCCCTGTCGCTGGGTCAGGAGCGAATCGACATCGTCAGCCCTAGTGGGAAGGCGGAGTTGACCGTCATTCTCACCGAAGCCGGCCCCAAGCTGGTGTTCGAGAGTGCCGACATCCAGATCGTCACGCCCAAGCAGCTCGCCGTGCAATGTCAGAGCTTCGAGGTCAAGGCCACCGAGGAGGTGCGCCTGGTCGGCGCAGCGACGAGCATCGAGGCGCGAAGCGGTGACGTGAAGATCGAAGCCAACGATCGGGTACGTCTCATGGGCGAGCAGATTCGCCTCAACTGCGACAACCCGGACCAGGTCCCGCCCTGGATGCAGCGCGAGCTGGCCGCCGAGCTCGTCTCGACCATCATGCCGTCGCTGGTTCCGCGACGCGACCAAACCGGGGATGCGAGTCTCGCGGTGGACGGCGTGGTTCCCCCCGCCAACGAAGACCCATGACCAGCAGCCAGATCCAGCTCCTTGTCGGCGTGCTCATCATGGTGGGCTTCGCTATCGCCTTCACCGCGTGGGTGGTCCACGTCAGGCGCCATCCCGTCAAGCGCATGCCGTCCTGGCTGTCGGCGGTCGGCAGCGTGGTGGAGGGCGCCTTCGAGGTCCAGTCGGCGTTCATCTACGCCGTCATCATCTTCATCGTGCTCTGGGTGGGGCTGGAGTGGACCGCCTACGGCGTGAGCAGCGGACATTGGGCGCTGAGCTGGCCCAAGCGATCGCCGTGGAGCCATTGGATGCTGTCCCGGCATTACCGGCCGTGGAACCTCATCGCGCAGGTCGGCGGCTTCATCGGTCTCGTCGCCCTCGTCTTCCGCTTCTTCCGTCGCGAGCGCCGGCTCATCGATGCTGGGCTCGTGGCGGTGGCCCATCAGCTCGGGCTTACCCTCAAGCGAGGGGCGACAGGATTCGCGTCGCGCTGGTGGGAGGACCATCTGCAGCGCCGACTGCTCGGCACGCTTTCCTTGTCGACCGGCGAGGACCTCGCGTTCATCGCCAACGTCTGCTGGGCGCTCTACGACCCGCACGACATGTCGCGCATCTTGCTTGTCTCGTGGGGGCGCCACCCGGAATCCATGGGCTGGACGACCAACCGCATGGCGTTATGGACTTGCCTCTACCTCGCCCGTGACGGCGGCTGCGGGCACGCGCTCGCGCACGAGGCACAGCAAGTCTTGCGCGAACGCAAGTTCCAGGTGGACGCCCACTCGGACTACGCCCGCATCGTCGACCTGCGCGAGTACCAGATGACGGGCGGCCCGGCGATCATCCGCGCGGCCACCGCGCCCGAGCGCCTGGCCGAGCTGTGGCGCCTGACCACCGCCTAGGGTTCCGTCGACAATCCACCTCAGCCGTTGCCGGTGGCCTCCACGCCACCCGCGTTCACCACCACCTTGCCGCCCGCGTCCAGCGTGACCATCGTGCCCGCGACCGTGGCGGCGGGCCCGGCGAGGTTGACCCTCGCGGCGGCGTTCGCGGAAGCGGCGAACACGCCGGCGTCCAGCAGGAGGCTGCCCCTATTTCCGGTCCGAGAACCCATGCCTCCATGTGCCGCCGAACCCTCGTGCGTGCCTGGCGTGCCCTACGGAGCGGGTTTGATCGCGCGATTCGCATGCCGAAGAGCCTGTCTCGACCACAAGGCGTAGTCTGCCCCATCACAGCCCCGCTAAGGTCGCGTTCAGTTCAGCCAGTCATCGCTGCCACCCGCCTTCTGGGGCGGTGGGCGCGCGGGGCGCAGCTGAGGGACGTCAACCGGATTGATGAGCGCAATCAGGCGGAGCAGGGCCTTGCATTTCTGGCAGACACGAACAGACCGGCCCAGTGAACGCGGGTTGTGTGTCGGCGGTGTGTGCAAGTTGCCCCTCACCGGCCGCGCTTCGCGCGTCGGGCTCTCCCCGCTTCGCGGGGCGAGGCAATTGGGCCGCTGCTGCGGCCGCGCGGAGCGTGGCGAAAGGCTAACTCACCAACTTCGCGATCATGTCCCCGACCTCGCGGGTGCCCATGCCCATCTTGCCGGCGGAGAGGCTCTTGATTTTGCCTGAGGCGAGGGCGTCGTGGACGGCTTGGTCGACGGCCTTGGCGATGGCGGGCTCGCCGAGGGTGTCCATCATCATGCCGCCGGCGCAGATGGTGGCGAGCGGGTTGATGACGTTCTTGCCGGTGTACTTGGGGGCGCTGCCGCCCATGGGCTCGAACATGGAGACGCCTTCGGGGTTGATGTTGCCGCCGGCGGCGATGCCAAGGCCGCCTTGGATGATGGCGGCGAGGTCGGTGATGATGTCGCCGAAGAGGTTCTCGGTGACGATGACGTCGTAGTACTCGGGCTGCTTGACGAACCACATGGTGCAGGCGTCGACGTGGTTGTAGTCCTGCTTGATCTCGGGATAGAGCTTGTCGCCGATCTCCTTGTGCACGCGCACCCACAAGTCGCCGGCGTGGGTCAGGACGTTGCACTTGTGGACGAGGGTCAGCATCTTCTTCTTGCTGTTGCGCTTGCGGGTCAGCTCGTAGGCGTACTTCACGCGACATGGAGATGGAAACCCTGACCTGAAACCACCTCGCCCCGCGAAGCGGGGAGAGGTCGCCGAGCGCAGCGAGGCGGGTGAGGGGCTGCCACGTTTCATGACTGAAGGATCCGGGCCTTCGGCCCGGTGGCGGAACTGGGAGGGTTTCCAAACCTTCCCACGACGGTACGCGCCGAGCGAAGCTCGGCGGCTCCCCACGCGATTCGATGACGGGGCGCGAGTAGGTGATCACCTGGGCGGCTGGCGGGCATCAATCTTCGATTCCAAGCAACAATCGCAGGGGCTTTGCCGATAGATCCCGACATGATGCCCGCCAAGGTCTCCTCGTGTGGCCGCTTCGTCGTGCTCGACGGCCTGCACCTCGATCGCAAGCTGTTCGAGGCCCTCATGCGATGGGCCGTGGAGCACCAGCTTCGCATCCAAGATGCGATCCAGTTCGCGCTTTGCACCTTCCGGGACGGCAGCGTGGAAGGCAGTGCAGACCGGACCGCGCGAGGTAACTAACCATGCCCTCGGAATGGCAGGACGATTGTCGGATCCACCTTCTTGGCATTCCGCGCAGCGTAGATCCGGACAAAGGCACCCTCGGTCTGCGGTTCCACCACGTCGAAGCCCAGGCGACCGAGCTGCGAGCAGAACTTCGTGACGTCGTCGAAGTAGCTGGCAGGCTCCCAGATGTGTAGCCAGCCGTCGAGGCGAAGGCAGCGATGCGCCTCGCGCACGTAGTCCGTGAAGTTCGCGCCCATGAGCGAGAGGCAAAAGATCGCGACGTCCAGGGAGCTCGTCTTCGAGCGGCACGTGCGCGATGTCGCAGGCGACCACGCTGCCGCCCACCGCCACGTGGTCGAAGCTGTGGACCTGATGGCGGTCTTTGGCCGGCTTCGCGCGATCAGCGCCTCGCCACACCCGAAGTCGCCGATGACGTGCCCCTCCCGCTCGGACAGCCAGCGGATCTCCTCCTTGTAGGGCACCACAGGCCAGGACTCTCGAATCTGCCGGTACATCGTGTGGTAGTGGGCCCACTCCTCGGGGTTGCTGGCCAGCCTGGCGTGGGTCGACTCGCTGCCCGACGCGTACCAACGGTTGTTCATCTTCGAGAAGTCGCCGTAGCGCGCGACCCGCCGCTCGACTTCGTTGGGCTCGCCCGAGAGCGGGATCTTGATGACCGGCCGCTGCGACCTCGGCTCATCTTGCCGCTCTCCAGCCGCGCCAGCCAATCCATGATGTCCTGCTGCGCCTGCGCGGGCGTGCGCAGGTTGCCCTCGGGCACGACCCCGTCGACGGCGGCGTCGGCGATCGATTTCTTGTACTCGAGCCGGTGCAGCTTGCGACTCGCAGTAGGACCAGCGTTCACCGTTCACCATCGCGAAGGTCACCGGGATGATGACCCGCACCTGGTCAAAGCGGCTGCCCTGCCGGTACAGCCGCCCGATGAGCTGCTCGTACTCGGCGTTCGTCCACGGCAGCGAGTTGATGATCAGCTTGTTGCAGACGTATTGCAGGCCGTTGACGCCCGTGCCGATGCGACTCGAGGCGATGAGGACATCAATGTTGCCGTCGGGCTTCAGGAACTCCTTGAGATCGACGTCGTCGGTCCCGCCGGTCAGCATGCCCGACACGATAGCCTGCGGTGTGGATGCGCGTCGCGCAGCGTGCCCGCGATGCCGTCCACGTAGTGGGTGTAGATGACGACCTTCTCGCCGGGCGAAAGGTTCGCGAGGATGGTCGGTAGGCGCAGCCGGGTCAGCACCTGCTCTAGCTCAAGCACCGTCCCCCGACCCACGACCCGGATCTCGTCCAGGGCGTGCTCGCAGTCGATCTCCTTCTTGTCGACCGTCGAGCTGGATCTTGTAGTCGGGCTTCCAGCGCGTCCCGAGCGTGACCAGGCGCTGATAGAGCCGCATGCAGTTCTGAACCGTGGCACGCGTTTCCAGATCGTCGTGGCGATGGCCGGTGATCATCTCGACCAGGCTCTTGCCCTCTTGCAGGGTGTTGATGACCGGCGTTCCCGACATCCCGAGCACGCACAGATCCGCCGTTCTTCTTGCCCGCCTCCAGGATAAGACCCTGCACCAGTCGCTTGCGCTTGCACATCTCCGCGCCGGCCTCGCGCTGCTTGGCGAAGTGGATCTCGTCGACGACGACGAAGTCGATGACGTTGCGATCGAGAAACCCGACCAGCTCCGCCTCTGAGTTGGGTTGCTGGAACTGCTCGTAGTTGAGCACCAGGTAGCGCGGCGTGGTCCCGAGCGGATCCTTCCACTCGGGGTGCCAGGTCTTCTTGGCCACGTCCGAGGCGGGAAATGCCCCCGCAATCTCGCGCTCCCAGTTGTCGACCACGGCATTGGGACAGCAGATCACCGTCAGCCTGGCATCGACGACGCGCGTGCCGATGATGGCGCTGAGGGTCTTGCCCGCCCCCATCCCGGACCAGTTGCCGAACCGGCGTTCGGCGCGCACGCACACCGCCACCCGCCGCTGCATCAGATTCGGTGGCGTCACCGGGGCGTCGGGCGTGGGACGGAAGGCATAGCCCGCGGGCGGCGCCAGCGCGTCGGCCTCGTCGAACTCGGCAAGAAACCTGTCGCGCACGAGGCCCGAATAGACGTCGCCCTTGAAGCCAGCGGCTTGCTCGCGGGCCTCCTTGGCATCGACGTAGGCGTGACGCCACAGCTTGGCCTTCGCGCTGTCGAGCAGGAACTTCACCGTCTCGGCATCGGCGTTGGCCACCAGGACGCTGTCGAGCGCCGCCGAGCGCGTCCGCTGTCTTGACCAGCGGCATGTCATCATCGGCGCCGCGCTGCGGCGGTGGCGACGGCCGCAGAGTCAACCTCGCGGCTGACGTCCACATCGACGCGCTCACCTTCGTCGAGGGGCTCGGGCGCTGCCGGCAGGGCGTAGGGATCGACCGGCGTGGCGGTTTTCGCGGGCTGCCGCCCGTCGACGATTTCGAGGGTCAGCGCCTTGTCAGCGGCAAATTCATCGACCAGGGACGGCTTGCCCTCGGCGAACTTCTCCAGCTCCTCGCGCGGGAAGCGCCCCGTGGAGATGGCCATGACGAAGGGGCGCGAGTCCTTGTCCGCGAACACGCCCGCTTGCATCGCCAGGGCGAATCGCTCGCTCGGGTTGAACGCGCCGGCATGCGAAAGCGAGCGACTTGACGAAGGCTCGGAGGTTCTCAAGCGACCAGCCGCCGTAGCAGGTCGGGCAGCTACGGTTGCCCCGGGCGCGCGACCGGACAGTCGCCTGATACTCGTGGCCCTTGGGGCACAGCCACCAGGCGTTCATGACGTGGTCGGCGGGCAACCTGGTCGGGCGTGACCTCGCCGTTGCTGGGACGGGTGCCACTCGGCCGCCACGGCGGGGTTGGTCACCGCCAGGGATGTCGTGGCGACCGTGCAGACGGCGCAGCTTGCATCCCGCAACATCAGCAGGGGCGAGCGCTGGAACTCGTGCCCCTGCGGGCAGCGCCACCAGATGGCCCCGCGCGCATGCCACATCGGTGGTGCTGGGCGACAGGCTTCCGTTCTTTTCGGCATGCCACAGCGGCACCAGGCCGGGTCGCGCCTTGGCGATCGAGCTTGTGCCCGGACCGCGCTGGCAGCCCGGGCATGCAGGGTCGCTCAGCATGCTGCGCGGCGAGCGCTGGAACGAATGCCCGTGCTCGCAACGCCACCACGCAGGGCGGAAGCTCCGCACCTGGACAGCCGCCGCGGCGCCGTTCCTCTTGTCGTCCCAAAGCTTGCTCAGCAGCGGATGGACATCGATTGACTCGGCCACGTTTCTCCCGTCACGAGCCGGGCGGCTCGATGCAATCGTCGCTGGTCCAGCGCGGGTCGCGCGCATCGAGCCCCTTCGGCACCCCGGGGCCTTGGACCTTCCTGCCCTCCGCCTCGTCCTCGGCCACGAGCTGGTTCAGCTCGAGCAGGAACGCCGTCGCCTCCTGGTCTGCCGGCATCCCGTAGGCCCGCTGAACGGCTTCATCGAGAGCTGCTTGCGCGTCCTTGAGCGGATGCGGGCCAGGGATCTCGGCGGCTTGATAGAGCGCGCGCAGTGACCAGGAGTTTTCCTTCATGAGCGTGTCGCGGGCCCGGCGAAGGTTTCGCGCGGCGGTGGCGATGGCCGCGACTTCGGCTTCGGTTGGCTCCTGTGGCCAGGGAAAGGTAGTCCAGACCTCATTGGTGTAGCGCTTGTCGGCCCGAACCTTGCCGCCCTTAGCCTTGATCCACTCCCAATGCAACGATGACTGAACGATGCCGAAGCTGTAGTCGTCGTCGAAGGCAAAGACTTGCATCGTATCGTTTGGCGCGAACGTGGAAGACAGAAAAGCAAAGACAGGGCGGCCAAGCACCTTGGAACACATGATCAGCCGATTCAGCTTCGACGCAACGCTGAGGAATTCTGGGCGTGGACGCCAAGGCTGCCACCAGCGTGCATCCCATCCTTCATACTGCCCAGCCACTGACAGCACGTGTGGCCGCAGGTGTTTGTCGAGATAGGCATATGCAGGGCCACCGACCTGCGCGGCTTCGGGCTGTGTCTTGCAAGCGCCAAGGTAAACGACGTATTCCGGGTTGACCGCGAGGCTGCCTTTGAGCATGCCACCACCCGTCGCGAGGGGCTTCACCACACCACGCCTTTTCAAGTCCCCGTTACGAAGAAGATCCGACGTGGGTGGGATCGTGAACTCATCGGTCGCAAATGTTATGCCGACCATTGCACCGGTGACATTGGCCGCAAGGTCCCTGGTCCCGCTGACGTCGGCGTGGAGCTGAAGATGCGTTGGAATGCGCGCGACCAGGAAGACCTCGTCCTCGATGATGAGCTGATGCGGACCATCGGCGAATCCATTCACCCAGTTGACCATCGAGACGTCGAGGGCGGCCTCACCGGGCCAGGGGCGCGATGACACCGCATTCGTGATGGTACCGCTGTTTGCGACGATGTAGTCGAGCGAGGCCTCGCGCGCCTTCCCTACGCGGATTCCACTGGTGCCGACGAGCCCCGCCCTGGCGCCCGTCTGGCAGGCGATCGTGCGCACGGCGAAACCAGTAGCAAGAGAGATCGACGACGCCATCCAATCCCGACGTCTCCTGAAGCCGGCGAATGTAGTCCGCGCCTAGCTCGCCACGAATTTTACGGTCTCCCAGGATTCGGCGGATTGCCGACAATCGCCTCCACCTCCGGCCAGTCCGTGAACAGCGCGTCCGCGCAGACGATGTTCTTGTCGAGGTTGTCGAGCGGCAGCGACGGATCGACGTCCATCTCCATCTGGCCGACGAGATCGCGCCGCCAGCTCGCTGCGCTCGTCGAAGGCGATCTTCTTCGCGATGTTCAGCGTCACCTTGGCCAGCTCGACGGCGAAGGGGTTGATGTCGATGCCGAAGAAGTTCGATGGTCTGGATCCCCACTCCCCAGGTCACCTTCGCCCGGCCCTCGGCCTGGGTGGACGGGAACTCGCGGATGCGGGCCAGCAGCTCGGTGTCCAGGCGGTACAGCTCGCGGAAGGCAACGTACAGGAAGTTGCCGCTGCCGCACGCGGGGTCCAGCACGCGAAACTTGAGCAGAGCCGTGCGCACCTCCAGCAGCTCGGCTCGAGCGACTTGGCCTCGCGAATGCGCTGGCGCCACGGCTCGACGATGGTGGGCCCCACCACGCGCATGATGTCCTCGTGGGCGGTGTAGTGCGCGCCGCTCTGGTGGCGTTCGGCGTCGCTCATGATGCCCTGGAAGACGCTGCCGAAGATGTGCGGGTCGACGTAGGTCCAGTTGGCCTCCGAGGCCTTGATCAGCGCCGCCAGCTGCGCCTCGCCGAGCGGGAGGGTCACGGGACGCGTGAACAGCCCCCCGTTGAAGAAGGGCACCGCGCGCTGGCCGGGCACGTCGCGCGTGCCCATCAGCCGGAACAGGTCGCGCAACCGCTTCTCGACGTCGCCGCTGCGCGCGCCATCGTAAAGCAGCGAGGTGAAGTACTCCTGGGGCAGCAGGCGAATGTCCTCGGCGAACATGGTCAGGATGCACTGGAGCGTGAACTGCACGACCTCGCGCTCTTGCTTGGGGTGCTGCTCTTTCAGGCTGCGGTACAGGCGCGCGACCAGCTCGGCGACCTCGCGCGACACCTTCGAGACGTTGATGATCCTCGGCGTGGTTCCGGGGTGCCAGGTGGGCGAGAGGAACGGAAAGGCCTCGCTGTACTTGGGCAGATCTTCGAGCGCGATCGAAAGCCTGGGCTCCTCGCGGTCGCGGCCCAGGTCATAGAGCTGGAGGTCGCGCTGGTTGGTCAGCACCACATACTGCGGGCACCGGATCGACCTGCAGGCAGACGCGCAGCAAGTCCTTCCAGGCAAAGTCGAGCATCACGTCGTGCTTGACCACCTCGACCAGGACGCGCCGGTCCTTCCAGAACAGCGCCACCTCGCGCGTCGAGCGCCGTCCATTCTCCACCACCGCGAGCGACGTCGGTAGGGTGACCTCGGGCGGTGCCCCCTCGGGCCAGCCGAAGCAGCGAAGCAAGCGCGAGGTGAACGTCGTGGCAGCGTCCCGCCCGCGCAGCCCACCGGCCAGGTCGAGCACGAACCGGCGCAGCGCCGACTTCAACCCTCGCTCGTTCTGCGCGCTGACTGGCGAAGGCTCGCTGCTCGACGGGGAAGGCGTCGCCTCCGTTGGCGCGGCCCCTTCGCCGAGAATCCGCCCAATCAGCGCGGCCTTCTCCCGCCCGCCCCGGTCAAGCCCCAGCGCCTCGCAGGCGGCCTGCAGCTCCTCGCGCCGCAGAACTTCCAGGACGGCGCGGAAGTCCAGCGAGCGCTTGCGCACGATCGCATCAATGTGAGAGTCGGTCGACCGACGGTCCGCGACGTCCAGCTCGAAGCGCGTGCTCAGCTCGCCGAGGCGCTCTCGCGAAAGCTGCTCAAGGACAGTACGGCGATCCTTTGGCGACAGACGAACCTCGGCGGGCATTGCCGTCGCAGGATAACCCGAACCGGGTGCGTCGTGTGACCTCGCGTTCATGCCGCCCGCCGGGAGATGTGGTGGCCCGCGGACCAAGCGAAACCAGGACATAGATGGAGGGACCAATGGTTGATCTTCGACATGGAACAGTAACGGTTTCAATTGCGGACGAATTCGCGCCGCCACCCGAGGCTGGAAATATGAGCCCCGATGAGGTTCGTCGCATCGCCAAGACGCCGCGGGGAATTGGGCTCATCTGTGATGCGACGGCCGACGCGATCGAGAAGTCGGGCGCAAGGTTCGCACCGGCGGCTGGCGTAACGCCGGCGTCGCTGCGAGCCTTGGGGAAACGCGCCGAGGGTATCGACCAGGTGATCCTCGATCTCGACGTCGTCTTGAACAAGCTCAAGCAAGCCAATCTGCTCTTCGACGCCGAGGCGTGGGAACAGATTCGCAAGACCAACGATCAGGTGAAGGCGCAGGGCAAGCACGACCCGGAAATCCTGGTCATGTTCAAGCCGCTGCTCGACTTCTTCGCGCGCGGCCCGAGGCCCCCCGCCCCGGCCCCCGCGCCCCAGGCAGCTGCGGCGAGATAGCCGGACAGTCAAACCGCAGGTGCCTCGCACGAGGTCCCCAGGGCGATGTGGATCGATCACCCTGGGTCGACCTTCGGAGTGGGGCAAGCACTGGGACCGGTGACGGTGACCTTGAGGATAGGTTCCCAGGACCGAATCGAGCGGTTGGCGCCACCGAAACCATCGGTTAGCGGCACCGAACCGATCGGTCGGGGTGGGCGAACCGATCGGTCGGGACGAACGAACCTATCGGTAAATGCAACCGAACCTATCGGTCAGGGTGAGCGAACGGATCGGTCGGCGTCACCAAATCGCTCGCTCACCCCGGCCGAAGGGATCGGCCTCGAACGACGAGGGTCGACGCGCTCGGGTTCTCGACTTTCACGACGCGTGGAGGCTCAGCTGTGCGGCATTCGTTCACGATATCTTGATAGCGTTCACGTACATAGGCATAATGTTCACATCATGCCTTCAGTTGTTCATAAGGAGCTTCCTCACGTTCTCGAACTGCTCAAGATCGTTGAAGGTGCGGTCAACGCCGATCGGGAGAAGGTGGCATCTTACACGGAGTTGCTGGCCTCCAAGCTCGCAGCCGAGGGTCACAAGACCATCGCCGATCGTCTTCAGAGGACCCTCCAAAGCTCGAAGACGAGAATGCTTGAGCTCAGCCGTTCGATCGCAGCACCGGGAATCCCCGTCGATCAGGAGTCGCGGCTCGCGCTAGCGGATGAGCAACTTTTCGCATCGGGAGACGCGGTGGTATTCGTAGCGCCGGAGGTCACGGCAGCCGTTCATGAGTTCGTTCGGTTTGTCCTCGGGGCCGATCGCCTGGTTAGCCAGGGTGTCGGCGTGTCACCTTCGATGCTTCTCTTCGGCCCGCCCGGCTGTGGCAAGACCGAACTAGCAAAGTACGTGGCGTCGCAACTGGGTTTGCCGCTGCTTACGGCACGGTCGGACTCACTGATTTCTTCCTTCCTGGGCAGCACCGCCAAGAACCTCCGCACTCTTTTCGATCACGCAACCGCGCGGCCGTGCGTACTGTTCCTCGATGAGTTCGATGCGCTGGCGAAGGCGCGCGACGACAAGAACGAGTTGGGGGAGCTGAAACGGGTCGTGGTCAGCCTTCTTCAGAATATCGATGCGCTCGAATCGAAAACCGTTCTTCTGGCGGCCACCAACCACGAACACCTCTTGGATCCGGCGATCTGGCGCAGATTCGCTTTCCGCCTGCAGATCGGTCTTCCGGGGCCGGAAGCTCGGCGTGCAATGTTCCAGCGCTTCTGCGGAGACTTCGCACAGGACGATGAGATTCGAGTCTTTGCGGCCGTCTCCGAGACGCTGAGCGGATCTGACATCCGACAGGTCGCCGAAGACAGCAAACGTCGTGCGATCTTGTCCGACTTGACTCGCGTCGATACCGCCGAAGTGCTTCGCCGGATCTTGAATCATCGATTGCCAGATCTTATGAAGGATTCGGTTTCGCTTGAGGCAAGAGTCGCCGCCGCCAGGCGCCTCGCGCCCGACTTCTTCACCTACCGCCGTCTATCGGAGGTTTTCGGCGTTTCCCTGGGTCGGCTATCAAAGCTTCTGCGGGAGGAATAGAGAATGCCTACGACCGAACGGAGACTACCCATCAAAGTCGTCCTGAGTAGGAACGAAGACTGGTTCCGTCCCGAGGGAGGCGGTGGCGGACGCAAGATGTTCGGACCCGTCACTTCAGAAGTTCGAGCAAGGCTATCGGGACAACTGGCTGATGCTGCCAGCCGATTGCACGTAGCCGACAAGACAAGTCTGCCCGCCGTCGGTCGGGTGGTCCTCAAACGGGAGGCGCTGGCGAAATCCCATCGTCCCGCCAAGCTTTTCCACAACACCTGCCCAGTCATAGGAGTTGGTCATCTCGGGGAGTTGCTCATCAGCCTTCGTCCCGGTCGGATCGATGAACTGATTGCGAGGATAGGTGCGGACAGCACGAAGGCGGGTCAGGCAGACATCTCCACAATCGCGCAAATCTTGCCTCATGAAGCGGACACGGCCACGGCGCCCGAAACCGTCGACGAGCTTACCGCTCGTGTGGTCCGCACCCCCTCGCCTCTCAAGCTGAGGCTCTTTCGGCATAGCAGTCCTGCTATCGACGAAAGAATCGAAAAGGCGTTCCTTGCCGAAGTGGAGGATCTCCAGCTCGCCTCGCCTGAACCGGTCCGCTACGCAGAGGGGCTGCGTATCTACCGCATCGGCCCAGCGGGACCTGACGCCATCCGAAGGCTTGCCCGGTTCGTAGGCACGCAAAGCGTCTCCACATTTCCGATCTACAAATCGGTTCGTACTTCGGCTACTCGGGTCCGCGCTGCTCGCACATCCGACTTCCCCGCCCCCGAGCCGGGAAGAGACTATCCGGTCGTTGGGCTGATTGACAGCGGGGTGAACGCTCACGATCCTCTCCTTGCACCTTGGATTGTGTCGCATGAGATCGAGGTGCATCCATCCGAGCAGGATCTCGAGCACGGAAGTTTCGTTGCTGGGCTGCTCGTGCATGGTCGTCTGCTGAATCAGAGTGACCCAGGCTTCCCCGACGGATCTTGTCGGATCGTCGACGTGGTGGCCGTTCCGAAGGGCGGCATTTCGGAAGACCAGCTCCTGACGATCATAGAAGAGGTCGTGCCGAAGTACCCGCAGGTGCGGGTTTGGAACCTGTCCGTGAACAGCGTGGCGGGGTTGTGCCAGAACGACTCCTTTTCGGACTTCGCGATGGCGCTCGACGAGATCCAGTCGAAGCATGGCGTGCGATTTGTCGTCTCCGCGGGAAACTATGTGACCCCGCCCCTCCGAGGGTGGCCTGCGGAGGATCTCGGAGAGGCCGACCGCATTTGCGCTCCCGCCGATTCGGTTCACGCCATCACCGTTGCTTCGGTCGCACACATCGACCGCCCGAATTCCAAGGTACGATCCGGGGAACCGTCTCCCTTTTCCCGCCGCGGCCCAGGTCCGGTGTACCTGCCAAAACCGGATCTGTCCCACTATGGCGGGAATTGCGATGCGGGACTCGGCTGTGTGCAGACCGGCGTTCTCTCACTCGATGCGAACGGCGATGTAGCCGAGAGCATCGGGACAAGCTTCGCAACGCCGCTGGTGACGTCCCTGTACGCGACCGTCGACGCCGAACTAACCGGAAGAGCCGCACCTTCGCCGAATCTGGTCAAGGCGCTCCTGATCCATTCCGCACTGGTGTCCAAGGGTACGCTGACTGCGGTCGACATGAAGTATCGCGGTTTCGGCGTGCCTGGTGGCGTCGCCGAAGTCCTCTCGTGCGTGAGATCCGCCGCCACCCTCATCTTCGAACCCGACCTGCTTTCAGGTCTTGAGTTCGAGAAGGTAGGGTTTCCCATTCCGGCGAGCCTGCGGGACAAGAAGGGCAAGGTTCGCGGAGAGTTCTCGATGACCCTCGCGTATGACCCACCCTGCGAAGGTGCTGCCGGCGCTGAATACTGTCGGTCCAATGTCGAGGTCTCGCTCGGGACCTACGATCTCGGTAAGGATGGCAAGCGCCACCATAAGCGGCAGATACCGCCGGAGCCGGAAGACGTGAACATGCTCTTTGAACATCACTTACTCGAGCACGGATTCAAGTGGTCGCCCGTAAAGGTCTACCGGAGATCGATCAAGAGAGGGATCCAAGGCGACACGTGGAGGCTCCATATTTCCCTGCAGCATCGAAGTGGCTTCCAGACCAGGAATCCGCAGCGGATGGCGCTCATTATCACGATCGCTGACCCAGAGGGAACCGCACCCGTCTACGACGAAATCGTGACCCAGATGCAAACGTCCGGCTGGCTAACACAAGACCTGCAGGTGAAGAACAGAGTCCGGCTTGCGTTCTGAACCAGCCCACGCCGCTTGGCCTTCTGTTTGAGAGCAGCGTGGAATTCGCTGGCCGTCTTGCGGGCTGTGCGGGTGCTGCTGCCTCCACATGGTGGCGTTGTCGGCACGCGGCTCAGGAAAGTTGCTTGGCCTGCTAGCTCACCAGCTTGGCGATGAAATCCCCGACCTCGCGGGTGCCCATGCCCATCTTGCCGGCGGAGAGGCTCTTGATCTTGCCCGAGGCCAGGGCGTCGTGGACGGCTTGGTCGACGGCCTTGGCGATGGCGGGCTCGCCGAGGGTGTCCATCATCATGCCGCCGGCGCAGATGGTGGCGAGCGGGTTGATGACGTTCTTGCCGGTGTACTTGGGGGCGCTGCCGCCCATGGGCTCGAACATGGAGACGCCCTCGGGATTGATGTTGCCGCCGGCGGCGATGCCGAGGCCGCCTTGGATGATGGCGGCGAGGTCGGTGATGATGTCGCCGAAGAGGTTTTCGGTGACGATGACGTCGTAGTACTCGGGCTGCTTGACGAACCACATGGTGCAGGCGTCGACGTGGTTGTAGTCCTGCTTGATCTCGGGATAGAGCTTGTCGCCGATCTCCTTGTGCACGCGCACCCACAAGTCGCCGGCGTGGGTCAGGACGTTGCACTTGTGGACGAGGGTCAGCATCTTCTTCTTGCTGTTGCGCTTGCGGGTCAGCTCGTAGGCGTACTTCACGCAGCGCTCGACCACGGGGCGCGAGTAGGTCATGACCTGGACGGTGTTCTCCAGCGGGGTGCCCTTGTGGGTGACGCCGCCGATGCCGGTGTAGATGCCGCCGGTGTTTTCGCGCACGACCACGAAGTCGATGTGCTCGGGGCCCTTGTCCTTGAGGGGCGTCTCGACGTTGGGGTACAGCTTGACCGGGCGCAGGTTGATGTACTGGTCGAGGGCGAAGCGGGTCTTGAGCAGGATGCCGACCTCGAGGATGCCGGGCTTGACGTCGGGGTGACCGATGGCGCCGAGGAACATGGCATCGAACTTCTTGAACTCTTCGAGCGCGCTGTCGGGCAGGATCTCGCCGGTACGCTTGTAGCGCTCGCCGCCGAAATCGAAGCTGGTGTAATTCAGCTTCACGCCGTGCTTGGCGCAAGCCGCGTCGATGACCTTCACGCCCTCGGCAAGAACCTCGGGTCCGGTGCCGTCTCCAGGAATCAGCGCGATGTTGTACGATTTCATGGTCGCCCTTTCAGAGCCCCGCATGGGGAGGAATCGAATCCACGCTGATAACACGGCCGGGGGATGGGAACAAGGGCGTCGGTGTGTCCCGGCGAGATGAGGTAGACTGCGTGCGGCTACCGCACCTGGAAGGAGATCGCATGCCGTACCCACCGTACCCAGGAGATCCGACTCTCCCGCAGCCAAACCAGCCCCCGCCGTTTCCGCCGCCCCCGCCCATCAGTTTTCGCACGCCGTCGCGCATGCCGTGGGTGGTGGCCGTCGCGATGATGGCCGCGGCCGGGTACGGCGCCTACTGGGGCTTTGGCGAACGGGCAAAGTGGAAGGCCAAGGCCGAGGCTGCCGAGGGGAAGGTGCACGAGGCCGAGGCGGCCGGTGAGTCCATGCACCGTCAGCTAGCGACCTTGCAGGGGGTGAAGGACGCGCTGGAGAGCGACAAGGAGGCGCTCATCACCGCGCGGGACTATCTGGCCAAGAGCGTGGAGGAAAAGTCGAGCGAGCTGGCCACCCTGAAGGGCACGACCGACGAGCTGCGCGACAAGATGAAGGACGAGATCGCCAAGGGCGACATCCAACTGACCGAAAGCGGAGGCAAGCTGCGGGTTGGCTTGGTCGACAAGATCCTGTTCGATTCTGGGGAGGCGTCGATTTCCAAACGCGGGGAAGGCGTGCTGGCGCGCTTGGGCGCGGTGCTGGCCAATATCGACGACCGACAGATCCAGGTCTCCGGCCATACGGACAACACGCCCATCTCCGACAAGCTCAGGCAACTGTACCCCACCAACTGGGAGCTGTCGGTGGCGCGCGCCACCAACGTCGTGCGTTTTCTACAGGAAAAGGCCGGTGTGCCCCCCGATCGCCTGGTGGCCAGCGGCTATGGCGAATACCAGCCCATTGCCAACAACCGGACCGCGGCGGGGCGGGCCAAGAACCGTCGCATCGAGCTCCTGCTCACGCCGGCGCTGGCGCCCAAACGGATCTCGAAGGCGGCGCTCAAGCTCCAGCACGAGTCGGACAAGGGCAAAGGCAAGAAACACGCTGCCGCCGGCAAGGGGGGCGCAAAGATTCGTCCAGAAATCAGCGAGTCGGGCCCGGCGACGAAGCATCGGGGCCATAAGGCGCGTTGAGCCCTTGCTCGACGCGCAGCTCGCCTAACCAGAGGCGGGTGGGCGAGGGGCGCTCCGGCGCGTGCGGCACCTCGGCCCGCACCGTCAGACGCAGCGGTCCCCCGGCGTGGTGAAGGGGCGAACGCCACGTGAGGGTGCGGCCTTCGCGTGAGGCGCGGGCCACCTCGGCGAGCGGAACCATGGGCGAGAGCGCCTGTCCGTCGCTGGAAAACAGGACCGAACCGCTCGTGTCTTGCGCCGCGGATACCGAACCCGCGGCGCCAGGTCGAGGGCCACGGAGAGGGTGTAGTCGCCAGGGGCCAAAGCCAATTCGGATTCCGCCGTGATCGAGGCCTTCTTTTCCGGCGTCGCGCCCGGCGTCGCTTCGGGCAGCGCGAGGCCGACCCCGTTCCACACGCCCTTGATGGTCGGACGTCCATCGTAGCTCGCCTTCGCTGCCGAGCATGCGCCACTTGCAGAACCGCGGCTTTCCCGCCAGTGCGCACTCGTCCACGGCCCAGCGGTGGTGCTCGCGCAGTTTGCCGCCGGCCCAGGCCAGCGCAGGCGCGAGGGCAAAGACCAGCGTGGCCAGGCCGACGGCCAGTGCGGCCTCGCGTTTCCATGCCGGCGGCGCGGAGCGACGGACGAGGCCGCGTCCCGTTTGCCATAGCCAGTCGAGGGCGAGGGCGGATAGAGGAAGCAGCAACATGAAGATGGGCAGGCGGTACCTCGGCTCGGCGAAGATGGCGGTGTAGAGCAGGGCCAGGGCGATCGCCTGGGGCAGCAGCGAAAGCGCGAGCCATTGCTTGCGCGCATAGGCCACCGCGCAACCCATGAGAGCAAGCGCCAGCACCGCCAGCCAGAAGTCGTCGGCAACGGCCTCGAGCGTGCTGCGGTGGAGCGCGAAGAAGGCTTGGTAAGCGGGCGGCAACACGCCGGCACGAAAGAGCGGCCAGTAGAGCAGGGCGCGTTCGTGCACGAGCAGACGCTCGGCCTTGTCGGCCAGCAGCCCGAGGGTAAACAGCGGATCGAATCGGGTCCAGTCTTCGGCGATGGCCATGGCGGCGCGATCGGCAGCGCGATGGGGCTCGGCCAAAAGTGCGAACCCGGTCACGTCGTGGAACATGCGATTGAGCGAGCGCGAGTAGCAGCCGTCGGTGTCGGGGTTGGCTCCTACCAGCGCGGTCAGGCCGCCGTGGCTGTCGGTGAAGAAGGTTTCACCATAGCGCAGGCGATTGCGCACGGCCCACGGGACCAGCATCAGGAACGCGACCAGGCACGCGATGGCCGTAGACTCGACCGAAGTACGCCAGGATTTTCCCTGCGCGCGGAAGACCAGCACCGCCAGCGCGGCCAGGGGCACGACGATGGCGCGAATGGTGGCGGCGAATCCCGTGAACACGCCGAACAAGATGGCGGCCGCGGTCGGCCGGCTGTCGGCGAAGCGCACGAGGAAATACGCGGCGACGATCAGCAGCACCGCGGCGGGCATGTCGGTTCCGGTCACGCTGGCCATGGCGATCCCGGCCGGCCAGCAGGCGTAGAGCAGGCCCGCCATCAGGGCCACCCGCGCGGATCCGCCCGCCATTCTGCGCGCGAGGCCCAGCACCGCCCCGGCGCCCAGCCCGCCCAGCACCGCGCCCAAGAGCTTGGTGGCCAGCCAGCCCCCACCTAGGGCTTGCACCGGCGCAATCAGAAAAATGTAGCCCGGCATGAACACGTATTCGGAGTCGAAGCCGCCGTGCTCGACCAGGTGCGCGGCCGACTCGACATACATGGCGAAATCGCCCACGGGCTTGCTGGGCACGGCCAGCACCCACGCGACCCGCAAGGCGATGGCCAGCACGACGACGGCGAGCGACATCAGACGCAACTACTACCACCTGGGAGTTTTTCACCACAGAGGCACGGAGAGCTCGGAGGCGGATAGGAAAGAAGGGCTTGTCCGGATCGCATGCCTTCCCCTCCGGCTCTGTGCTCTCTGCGTCTCTGTGGTGACTCCGTCACGCGTGTCCCGTGCGTCTTCGGAGGGTCCATTCGGCCACCAGCAGGCCGATGGCCAGCAGGAGCAGCAGCGGATTCGACCAGACCTCGACGGTGCGCAGGCTGCCCACGCGCACCTTGCGTGGCGGGCGCACGCTGGGATCGCCGAGGGTGCCGTCGTAGAGCTCGCCCCCGCTGGCCTCGGCGATCTCGCGCAGCACGGAATCGCGCGCGATGACGTCGTCCAGCTCGTGGCCCTCGGGGCGAATGACGAAGGTGGTCTGTTCCTCCACGGATCGTCCATCGATGACCGCTCTGCCGACCAGTCGGTAGGCCCCCGGGTCGAGCGCGTCGAGCTCGACCTCGGCCTCGCCCTCGTCGCCGCTGGTGGTGACCTTGAGGGTGCGCAGCGGGACGACGGTATCGCCCGCCGTGGCCGGCCGCAATTCCAGCGCGACATCGACGTTGGCGGCGGGACTGTAGTCGGCGCGCAAGGCGCGCACGCGCAAGGACACCGTCTGGCCGCGCCGGTATTCGACCTTGTCGAGGTCGATGCGCAAATGGGTCAGCGCCGGGTCGCGCACCAGCCATCGGATGGCGCCCTCCCAGAAGCGCTGGAAGGCGCGTCCATCGTCGCCCGCGCCGGCGGCCTGGAATCCCCAGCCCCAAGCGCTGTCGGTCATGAGCGCCAGGGTGCGCCCCTTGCCGACCTCGGCGACGGCGAGCACCGGGGCCGGTTTGCCGTCGCCGCTCTTTTGCGAGGGATGGACCAGCAGCGCGCGCGCCCCCGGCCGCAGCCCGGCGACGCGGTTGATGCCCACGAGAGGGGGCAAGGCCGCCCAGCGCGATTCGTTGATTTTCTCGTCGAGGTTGAGCGAGGTCACCGGATGGGTGCGACCCTCCGGGGTCAGGCGCGGTCGGAAGGTGTCGGTCGTAAAGGACAGGGGGCCGTCGCGGGGAATGCCGGCAAGCTCCACGGGCAGAACATCGTGAAGGGCGCTGTCGCCATACCCTCCGCTGGCAAAGGAAAGATCGCCGCCCACCATGGCCAAGGCGCCACCCGCCTCGATGTAGGCGCGCACGCCGGGCAAGTAGGGCTCGACCCAATAGGGCTTGAAGTTGAAATTGTCGAAGATGAGCAGGTCGAACGACTTGAGCTGCTCGTCGAAGATCTCCTTGTAGGGAAACGGGATGAGGGACATCTCGTCCGGACCCATGGTCATGTCGTCGTTGTCGGTGCGCAGGATGAAGAACGAAACCAGATCGACGTTGGGGTCGAGGCGCAACATCGAGCGCAGAAAACGTTCGTTCCATGACGGCCGGCCGCATACGTGCAGGATGCGGATGCGGTCGCGGATGACCTTGAGGGTGAAGGCCTGGCTGTTGTTGCTGTCCAGCGCCTCGCCGGCCAGCACGGGCGTTTTGATCTCGAACACGTGGTTGCCCGGCTGGTCGGGGGTGTAATCGAAGACCACGCGCGCTTCCGGCGCATCCTTGCGCAGGACCACCGCCTTGGCGTCGATCAAGCGTCCGTCGCGCAGCAGCGACACCTCGACCATGCGCCCGCCCAGCCCGCTGTGGCGAAGCACCGCCTCCAGCTTCACCGGCGTGCGTACGAAGGCGAAGTCGTCGGCCAACACGGCTGCCACCGACAGGTCGCGCAGCTCTTTCTCCCCGATGAAGACCGTGTGCACCGGCGCGGCCAGCGCCTCCAAGGTCTTGCGCGTGTCGGCGTCGAGCGGGCCGCGGCCGATGCGGCCGGTGTCGATGCCGTCGGAAATGCAGCACCACGGCGCCGAGATCGCGGCCCGCCAAGCGCGTGCGCAGCTCGGACAGGGCTTCACCGATGCGCGTGGCCTCGGCCTTGGGCGCGGGCAGCGAGAGCAGCGATGCAGGTGTGAGGCCTTCGCCGAAGCCGTACACCTCGATCTTGTGGCCGCTCTTCTCCCACGCGGAGAAGGTGGGCGCGGCGCTGGCCAAGATGCCGGCCACGCGCTCCGAACGCGTGGGACCGCGATCGGGCGGCGCGACGCTCATCGAGCGCGAGGCGTCCACCAACACGGCGATGGTATTGGGCACCACGCTCACTTGACCGAACTCGAGCCGCGGTTGCATGCAGACCAGCAAACAGATGGCCACGGCCAACAGGCGCAGGGTGAACACGATGAGGTTCCTCCCGCGACGGCGCTCGCGCCACAGCGAGAGGGCCGAGATGGCCACCGTGAGCGCGGCGGCCACCATGAGCAAGACCAGGGTGCCGCGCGCAAGCTGGGTGCCGAAGGTCAGCCGCCAGTCGGCGATGAGCCCGAGGCGGTTCACGGGCGGGCTCTCCGCGTACGCATGATGAAGTCGATGTGCGCCTGCTCGGTCTTGTAGTCCAGGCAAAGCGCGTACATGACCACGTTCACGGCAAAGCGGAACGTGCGCTCGCGCTGATCGTCGCCACCCGGGACCACGTCGTGCTCCCAGCGCCCGAAGCCGTCGCGCGCCATGGCTCCGCCGAGGTCGTTCTGGGTGTAGATGACGGCCAGGCGGCGGTCGCGCTCGATCGCCTCCACGATGGGCGAGGCCAGCACGCGCCCGGGAACCCCGTGCAGGATGTAGAAGGACTTCCACAGCACGTGGTCGTCGGGAACCGGCTTGGGCAGATCCCCCGGCAGCGCGCGCGCCAGCAGCTTGCGCACGGATTGGTCGAAGACGCCGCCCGCGTGGTCCTCGGCCGAATCGACGAGCATGCAGCCGCCGAAGGTCAGATAGCGGCGCAGGCGAACGATGTCGCCGTCGGACGGCATGGCGAACGCGCGGTCGCCGGAAAGCACGCACAGGGGGTAGCGGAAGAGCTCGGGGCTGGACAGGGGCAGCTCGATGGGGTCGGGGATCGTCACCAGGCTGGTTCGTCGCTCCAGCTCCCAGGCCAGGCGGCGAAGGGCGCTCGGCCGCGGATCGGGCAAATCCGGGAAGCGCAGGCGCAGGAAGCGGAGCTTGGACAGATCCCCGAGGGCGCGGGCCCCGCGTCCGGAAAGAAGCAGGCCGGCGGCAGTCAGGCCGGCCAGGAACCGTCGCCGGGACAAGCCGGTCATGGCGCACCCGGACGACTGCGAACGTTCCTCGAGCGATCGCGGCTCTGGCAAACCACGCCCACTCATTCGATACTAGCGCCCGCCATGAGGAACCTGTGGGTCATTGCCCTGAGTATGATGGTAGTCGTTCCCGCTGTCTCGCCCAACTCGGCGAACGCCGAGGATAGCCCGAGCAGCGCGCCGGCCGCGGGGCAAGATACCGCGAGCTCCGCGCCCGAGACGGCGCCCGTCACCGGGGCCGAGGAGCAGGCTCCAAGGCCCAAGCACAAGGCCAAGCCCGTCCAGCAGGCGGCCCCCGAGGAGGCCGCGGAGCCGCCCAAGTTCTTCGGCGGGCCCGCCCAGTCGAACCACAAGTACCAGACCGGCCTGTCCATCATGCCGGGCTCGGGCTATCGCCTGGTCGTGCCCTATAAGGACGGCCAATACTGCGGTGACTCATCGGGCATCCAGAGCAAGCGGGTGTGTGCGCACAGCGTTCCCTTCTTCCTCGATTTCCAGCTTTCCTTCGGCGTGGCCGCGCGCGCGGACATCATCGCCGACATCCGCTTCGGCCTGCAGAGCGATCCGGCTATTGCCGGCAGTCATCAGCTTGCGTTAGCGCCCGGCGTTCGCTTCTGGCTGGATGAAGATGTCGCGCTCAAATTCTACACCACCCTGCAATTCATGTACGACTACACCGACTTTTCGGCGAGCCGCGAGGGCATCAGCAGCAGCGACTATGGCATGCGCAACGCCAACGGGCTGATGTACGACCCCATCCGCAACGCGGGATTCTTTGTCCAGTTCGGCGAAACCATCGGGTTCGCACGCTGGTTCCGCATCGATCTCGATGTCGGGCTGGGCGCGCAGATCAGGTTCCCATAAGGATTGGTTTCGAGGGCATCCAGCCACCCGAGGGCGGGTTTGAAAACCGCCCCTACGGATCCATCTGGGAACGACACGCGAGGTGCTACGGCTGTTCGGCGATGGCGGGGCGGGCGCGACGCTTGCGGATCACCTTGAAGGCGACGAACAAGCCGGCCACGCCGACCAGTACCAGGATGCCGTACTCCGAGCGCCGGGCCCACTTGACGACGTGGTCGATCTTGTCACCGAAGTAGTAGGACGTGTAGACCAGGAACGGGACCGAAAGCAGGGCGGCCAGCGCGTCGTAGACGATGAACACGTAGGGACGGACGTGCAGCATGCCCGCCGACAGAAAGATCGAGAAGCGCAGCCCGGGCAAGAACCTCGCGATGAAGACGACCTTGCTGCCGTAGGTGCGGAAGTAGGCGCGCACGCGGCGTTGCCGTTTGGGGTTGAAGTAGCGATGGCCGAACCGGCTGGCCAGGATCTTCGTGCCGAAGGTGCGGCCCATGACGAAGGCCAGGGAGTCGCCGCCGAGCACCGCGGCAAAGCAGACCAGGAATACGGCGTGAAGGTCGACGGTTCCCAGGTGCGCAAGGTACCCCGCGGAGATGAGCGAAATGTCCTCGGGAATGGGTATACCAAGGCCACAGAGCAGCAAAATTCCCGCCAACTTGGCGTATACATGGGAGGTAAGTTGACTGAGCAGCCACTCCATCGGACCGACTTGTGGCGAATCCCATAGCACGGATTCAGGTCGCGCGAGGAGATCACGTGATATTCTCCGCCCCGCGACTCGACGTTGACAGCGAGTCAAGGACGCTTTAGAAGCCCCTCAGAGAGCCATGCACATGAAAAACTACCAATGGAAGCTAGGATTTATTGTGGCCACCCTCCTCGTGGCCTCGACGGCATGCAAGCCCGAGTACCCGGCTTGCGACACCGACAAGGATTGCAAGTCCAAGGAATTCTGCGTTGCCCGCAAGTGCCAGCAGTGCCGCAACAGCAATGATTGCGGCGAGGGACGCGAGTGCAACAACGGCAAGTGCAACCTCATCGCCGGGTTCTGCAAGGACAACTCGCAGTGTCCCGCAGGTCAAGTCTGCTCGGCCAATCGCTGCGGCCCGTGCCAGTCGGACATGCAGTGTCCCGCCGGGTCGATCTGCAACGGCGGCCTGTGCGGCAAGGCCCAGTGCATGAAGGAAGACGACTGCCCGCAGGACATGGACTGCCAGCGCGGCCGCTGCGTGGGCGGGAAGACCAAGGCCGTCGAGGGGCCACCTTGCCCGCTCGATACCGTGTACTTCGGCTTCAACGTGTCCTCGCTGACCCAAGATGCGCGGAGCACGTTGTCCAAGAACGCGTCTTGCCTCAAGAAGACCGGGCGCAGCGTCGACCTCATCGGCCACGCCGATCCGCGCGGCACCACCGAGTACAACATGGCCCTGTCGGATCGTCGCGCCCAGGCGGTGCGGGACTACCTGCGCCAGGCCGGGATCGAAAGCTCGCGCCTCAAGCCCGTTCCGCGCGGCAATCTCGATGCCACCGGCACCGATGAAGCCAGCTGGGCCAAGGATCGTCGCGTCGATTCGGAATGGAAGTAGGCGCCTCGCTGCTTCGATTCAGAAGGGAACTCACCGTGCGCTCCGGCTTAGCATGCGCACTGCTCGGATTTGCCCTGGTCGGTTGTGTAACGACCGGCCAGGGTGACAAGATGAACGCCGACATCGCCCAGCTGCGCCAGCGGCTGGACGTCCTCGACGTGCGCGATCGCGACATCAACGAGAAGGTCGCCAAGCTCCGTACCGTGCTCGACCAGGCCACCGATCTGCTCGGGCGCAATTCGGCCGACCTCGGCGCCCGGGTGGCCAAGAACGAAACCGACATCGCGGCCGTGAGCGGGAAGATCGAAGAGGCCAAGTACATGGTCGCGCAGCTCACCACCAAGGTGGCCGCCGTCGAGCAGACCCAACAGCAGCTCCAGTCGAACCAGCAGCGCATCGTGGAGCGCGTGGCGCCCACCATGCCCGAGGACAAGGAGGCGTTGTGGAAGGAAGCGCAAAAACGCCTGAGCGATGGCCAGCGTGAAGAGGCCCGGCGCTTCCTGCGTTCCTTTGTCCAGCGTTTTCCCGACGACCCGCGTGCCCCGCAGGCCCAGCTTCAGGTCGGCATCTCCTTCGTCCAGGAGCTCAAGTACAGCAACGCCGCGGCCGAGTTTTCCAACCTCATCCAGCGATTCCCCCGCGCGTCCGAGGTGCCCGAGGCCATGTGGCAGCTCGCCGAGTCGTTCGTGGTGCTCAAGTTCTGCAGCGACGCCAAGGCCATGTACGAGGATCTGGCAAGACGCTATCCCAAGTCGCCGCGCGCGCATCAGGTCAGGGAGCGCTTGCGCGCCATCCAGAAGATCGCCCGGGACAAGAATCTCTGTACTAGTTAAATGGGAACCCTGGGAGGGTTCCCAAACCCTCCCGCGCTCTGGCTTCGCCGGGCAAAGCCCGGCTACGCCAACGCGATCATGGGAACCCTGACCTGAAACCACCTCGCCCCGCGCAGCGGAGCGGAGCGGGGAGAGGTCGCCGAGCGCAAGCGAGGAGGGTGAGGGGCTGCCACGTGTCATGACCGAAGGATCCGGGCCTTGGGCCCGGCGGCGGTACTGGAGGGTTCCCAAACCCTCCCGCGCTCTGGCGGAGCCGCGAGGGGTGCGTCCGAAGGACGCGAGGGGGAGGGCGGGGAGGTGGAGGTCCCGAAGCACCGACGCAGTCGGTGGGCAAAGCCCGGCTACGCCAACGCGACTGATATGGAAACCCTCGAAGGTTTTCCATTCCTTCCCGCGCTCTGGCGAAGCCGCGAGGGGTGCGTCCGAAGGACGCGAGGGGGAGGGCGGGGAGGTGGAGGTCCCGAAGCACCGACGCAGTCGGTGGGCAAAGCCCGGCTACGCCAACGCGACTGATATGGAAACCCTCGAAGGGTTTCCATTCCTTCCCGCGCTCTGGCTTCGCCGGGCAAAGCCCGGCTACGCCAACGCGACTGATATGGAAACCCTCGAAGGGTTTCCATTCCTTCCCGCGCTCTGGCTTCGCCGGGCAAAGCCCGGCTACGCCAACGCGATCATGGGAAGCCTCGGAGGTTCTGTGAGGGGCCGAGCCTTCACAGGCCGAAGAGCTCGAGGACTTTGGCGAAGCGGGCGCCGACGGCCTGGCAGATGCGCTTTTCGAGCTCGCCATCGATGCCGAGCTTGCGGAACGAAGCCGTATGATCTTCGGGGTAGGGCGGTGGCGCCTCGGTCTCGGGCACGATGGTCTTGGCCAGCACGTTGGCGACGCAGACCACGTGGCAGACCAGCGGGTGATCGTCGGTGGGCGTGTGATGGTATTGGATGCCGAGTGCGATGGTGCTCGGCAGACCCCAGTGGCGCGCGATCAGCCCGCCGAGCTCGGCGTGGTTGACCTCCAGGATCTCCATCTCGGCTTCGAGGGGGCTGTCGCGACCTTCGCGCTGCGCGCGCTCGAGGTACGAGAGCAACTCGGGGTCGAGGAAGCGCGCGAGCACCAGCTTGCCGATGTCGTGCAACAGCGCCGCCGCATAGGACTCAGGAGGAATTGGCACCTGGCACAGCGACCCCATGGCTTCGGCGGCAAGCGCCGCAGCGACGGAGTGGCGCCATAGCATGTTTTCGGCCAGCCCGAATTCGGGGATGGCCTGCTGTAGTTGCTGGCGGACTTTGGTTCCAAAGGCGAGGGTGAGCATGGTGCTGCGCCCGAGGCGAACGACGGCGTCTTTGACCGTGGTGATGGTCGAACGCGCGGCGCTGGCGGCGGAGTTGGCGGCGCGCAGGGCCCGGCCAGTCAGGGCCTGGTCCAGGCTGACCACCTCGGTGATGCTCTCCAGGGTCGACTCGGGATCGACGACGAGGTTCGCCAGCTTGGTCCCGCTCATCGGGATGGGTTCGAGGTCGTGGGCCTTGGCGATGAGTTGATGAAGGTCGAGCACGCAAGCCTCCCCTGGGATTGGACCCTAAAGCAGACGCTCCTCACATTCGGTGCGGACCAAATCCTCGACGGTTTCCCGGCGCGCGATGAGGGTCGCCCGCCCCTCGTCCCACAGGATTTGCGGAACCCGCCCTTGGGAAACGTAGTTGGAGCTCATGGCCGCGCCGTACGCGCCGGCGTCGTGGAGCACGAGCAGGTCGCCCGGCTCGGGACGCGGCAAAAGCCGCGGGTCGAGCAGCTCGTGCTCGTCACGCGTGAACACGTCCCCGCTCTCGCACAGGGGGCCGGCCACCACCAGCGGCTCCGGGGCGCGGCTCTCGCCCTTGCCCAGGATCGAGATGTGGTGGTAGGCGCCGTACATGGCGGGCCGCACGAGGTCGCAGAAGCCGCCGTCGACCATGACGAAGCGATGGCCCTTCCCCTTGTCGTTGTCGTGCGTGCTCTTCACGTCGTGCACGCGGCACACGAGGAGCCCCATGCCCGCGACGGGATAGCGGCCGGGCTCGATCTCGACCCGCACCGGCCGTCCGCGTACCGCCGCGAAACGGGCGACCGCATCGGTGAGCACGGGCCCCAGCCAGTCGAGATCGTAGGGCTTCTGACCCGGGCGATAGGGGTGCGGGATGCCGCCGCCGAAGTTGACGGCCTCGACGTCGGGAAAGCTGGGCAAGATGCCGGCGAAGAAATCCACCAGCTTGCGCGCATTGCGATCGAATTCCCGCGGGTTGGGCCCGGTGCCGATGTGGGTGTGCAAGGCCACGATCTTGAGCCCCGCCGCGGCGGCCTGTTTGCGCGCATCGGAGAAGATCGGATCCTCATACCAGATGCCGTGCTTGGACGACGGGCCGCCGGTGTCGCACGATTGCACGTGGCCATGGCCGAAGCCGGGGTTGGCACGCATGGCGATGGGGCCGCGGTACCCGGCCGCCACCAGTTGCCCGATTTGGCCGGGGGAACCCACATTGGGCAGCACGCCTTCGCGAAGAATGACGTCGAGCGAGTTGTCGCGGTAGACATCCGAGGTCAGCATGATGACCGGCGGGTTGGCGCCGAGGGGAAAGCCGGCGCGGGCCGCGCGCAGCACCTCGTTGCCGCTGACGGCGTCGATCCACAGGCCCGCCTCGCGCACGATGTGCAGCACGGCGCGCGCCGAGTTCGCCTTCATCGCGTAGCGTACGACCAGGTTCGGGCCGCTGGCCATGGCGGTCAGGCGTCGCAGGGCCGCGCGCAGGATGCCGGCGTCGTAGAGGTAGAATGGCGTGCCCACGCGGGCCGCGAGCGCTTCAAGGGGATAGGCGTCGAGTCTCATCGCAGGCTCTCATCATAGTCGATACCTTTGAATCTTGCTTGTCGCCTCCTACGCGTCGAAGCTCCTTCGCTCCACCTTACGCCAAGGAGCAACCATGCCGACCACCGCCGAAAACCTCAAGACCGCCTTTGCCGGCGAAAGCCAGGCCAACCGCAAGTACCTAGCCTATGCGAGCAAGGCCGAGAAGGAAGGTTACCCGCAAATCGGCAAGCTCTTTCGTGCCGCCGCCGAGGCCGAGACCATCCACGCCCTTGCCCACCTGCAAAACCTGGGCGGCGTGGGCTCGACGCTGGACAACTTGAAGGACGCTATCGCGGGCGAGACCCACGAGTTCACCACCATGTACCCGCCCATGGTCGCGCAGGCCGAGCAGGAAGGCCATCGCGGCAAGACCATGCTCAAGTGGGCAAACGCCGTCGAGAAGGTGCACGCCGATCTGTATCAGCAGGCCCTGCAAGCCTTGCAAGCCGGCCAGGATCTCTCGGCCATGGAAATCTACGTGTGCCCGGTGTGCGGCCACCTGGAGCTCGGGGCCGCACCCGACAAATGCCCCGTCTGCGGCTTGGCTGGCGGCAAATTTCAGAAGGCCGCGTAACTTCTTCGCCGCCTACTCGATCGACTCATCGAGAACGTAAATGTTGGCCGAGCTCTTCTGCGGGTAGAAGATCGTCAGCTTGTCCTCGGTCGCGAGGCGAGCGGTGTCGATGAGCGGGTCCGAGAAGAAGCGGCCCGATTCTCTCATCCCAAGCGGCTCATCAGAAGCGGGATTCGCGGGTTCTCCGAGCTCGGAAAACAGCACGCTCAACCATCGGATGCTGCTAAGCTGCGCGGCCAAGATGACTGCAACAAAGCACGACCGTACTGCATGGTTCAAAGGTGGAATCGCCAATTGCCAGGTGACGCTGGCCCCCGGCGCTCGCGCGTACCGCTTGGTATTGCTGGGCGCACCGGGGGTGGGCAAGGGAACCCAGGCCGAGCTCATCAGCGAACGGCTCGGACCCTGCCACTTGTCGACGGGCGATGTCTTTCGCGCCGCCAAGACCTTGGACCCGAGCGAGCGCACACCCGCGCTGAACCAAGCGCTCGAGTACATGAAGCGGGGCGAGCTGGTTCCCGACGAGACGGTCATCGGCATCGTGCGTGAGCGGCCGAACTGTCTGCGCTGCCCCGGCGGTTTCCTGCTCGACGGTTTCCCGCGCACCGTGCACCAGGCCGAGGCCCTGGCCTCCATCCTGGGCGTGCTCGCCATGAAGCTGGACGCCGTGCTCAGCTACGATCTCCCCATCGACCAGATCGTGTCGAGGCTTTCGGGCCGCCGGACCTGCTCGGGTTGTAAGGCCGTGTACCACGTGACCACCAAGCCGCCCAAGGTGGCGGACGTGTGCGACCTGTGCGGCGGGCAGCTCATGCTGCGCGAGGACGACCGACCCGAGGCCATCCGCGTGCGCATGGAAGCCTACGAAAAGAGCACCGCGCCGCTGGCCGACTACTATCGCCAGCGCGGTCTGCTCGTGTCCATTCCGGCCGAAGGCTCGCCGGAAGACATCTACAAGCGCACCGCGGCGGCTCTGGCCGCGCGACCGTAGCGCCTCTTTTCCGGCCGGGAAGGTCGGGTGCAGATCGTGGGTTGCCGTATGCGGTGCTTGTGCTATCAATAATCAAGACTAAAGGACTCCTTAATTCCTTTATTGCCTGGCGCATGCGGCCGGTACTGCCCCCCACCTACAACCCTCCAAACCCCGGCCCGCTTCGGGAAACTGGTCCCGACCCGTGGTCGCAAAACGATCGGATACTCGACCATGACGAGCTCGTCCAAGTCGCCTTCTCCTTCGCTGGCCCGTCTGGCCACCTACGCGAAGAACACCCTGACCTTGCTCGGGTTCGGCCTCACCACCATGTCGGGCATTACCCTGCTCGCATTCTTGATCCTCGAGGCCTCCGGCGTGATCGAGAACCCCTACCTTGGCCTCGTGGGCTTGGCATTCCTTCCCGCCGTCTTCGTCACCGGCCTCGTCGCCATGCCCGTCGGCATCGTGCTCCGCCGGCGCAAGCTGAGAAGGCAGGGCGACTTGCCCGGAGAGGTTCCGTCCTATCCCCGCCTGGATTTCAACGACGCGCACGTCCGGCGCGCGACCTTTCTCGTCGTCGGGCTGACGGTGGTCAACGGGATCTTGCTCGCCACCAGCACGGCGGTCGCGGTCAACTTCATGGACACCCCGAAGTTCTGCGGCGCGGTTTGCCACAAGGTCATGCAGCCCGAATACACCGCCTACCAGAACTCGCCACACTCGCGGGTCCGGTGCGTCCAGTGCCACATCGGCCCGGGCGCGTCGTTCATGGTTCGTTCCAAGTTCGATGGCCTGCGCCAGGTCTACAAAGTCTTGACCGGTACCTACGCGCACCCCATCGCCTCGCCGGTGCACACCCTGCGCCCGGCGCGCGACACGTGCGAAGGCTGCCACTGGCCGGCCAAGCACTACGGCGACAAGCTCAAGCTCATCGGCCGGTTCGCCGACGACGAGAAGAACACCCCCAGCTTCACCGCTCTGCTGCTCAAGACCGGCGGCGGCGCGGCGAACGCCAACCAGCAGCACGGTGGTATCCACTGGTGGCACATCTACGCCGACAACAAGATTCGTTACCTCGCCACCGACAAGCGCCGGCAGGAGATGGCGTGGGTCGAAGCTCACCACGCCGGACGGCAAGCGCAAAGAGTTCGTGCGCGAGGACACGCAGCCACCCACCGCGGATCGCATTGCGTCCGGCGCCCGGCTGATGGACTGCATCGATTGCCACAACCGCCCGACCCACCTCTTCGAAACCCCGCCCAAGGCAACGGATGCGGTCTTGCAGCGGCAGGCCGACCTGCGCGCGCTACCCTTCTACAAGCGCGAGGTGGTGAAAGCGGTCTCGGCCTCCTATCCCACCCACGAGCTGGGCGTCGCGGGCGTACGCAACGCCATGGCCCAGTTCTACGCGACCACCTATCCCGAGATCGTGGCCAAGCAGGGCGCCCTGGTCGCGCGCGGCTCCGAGGAGGCCGCGCAGATTTACGACCGTACGGTGTTCCCGGAGATGAACACCAACTCCAAGACCCATCCGAACAACATCGGACACGACGATTTTCCCGGCTGCTTTCGCTGCCACGACGGCAACATGAAGAACGCCAAGAGCGGCGAGGTCATCCCCAACGACTGCGATACCTGCCACGACATTCTCATCGACGGCAGTCCGACCGAGCCGGATCTGAGCAAGCTGACGCTGCTGCAACCGCCGGCCGAAGCACCCAAGACCGATCAGTAGAGCACCACAGCGGCCTCGGCAGCGTCAGGCAATCCTTGGGATTCATAGACAAGCAGAGACATGGTCTGGCCCATGCTGCCAAGGTACGACCGCCATGTTGACAGGGACTGTCACACGAAGATCAAATTGCGGGGGGCGCCACGGTTTTGCGGATGCAGCAGCGCTTGTACTTCTTGCCCGAGCCGCAAGGGCAGGGCTGGTTGCGACTGATGGCCGGTTTTGCAGCACGGTGTCGCGCTTGGGCCTGGGCGATGATGTCGGGCCCAGCCTCCTTCATCTTGACAGCGCGCTTTTGAAATACATCCATGCTCGGGTAACGCCCCCGGATGGCTTGCCACAGTCGAGGCAGCACAGGATGGCCGTCGAATCGTGGTCGTTCCGGCTTGCCCAGATCCACGATGATGGATCCCATATCGCGGTCACCACCACCCACGATGAAGCGCATTTCCGTGCAAGAACAGCCGGGCTCCACGCAATAGACATCCAAGACCTCGACACGAAAGCCGTCGATGACATAGACATCGACGCGCCCGTGCAGATAGGCCTCGCCGAATGCCACGAGCACATTCCGCTTGAAGCTCATGACCTCCACGCGAGCGAGCGGGCGAAGCCCCTTGAGGCGCAGCGCCTGATTGGCAATATGGTCGAGAACCGGGCCGTCCAATTCCTCGCGCAGCCAGGCCAGCGCGGATTCGTCGCGCGCGTCTGCGGCGGCATTCTTGCCGATCTCCACGTGACCTGCATCAAGATCCAGATCCGCAAGCAGGACGCGGGCACTTTCGAATTCGCTTCCACCAATCCCATCGTCCTTGTGGAAGAAGAACCGGATCGTGCTGCCCTTCAGTTCGACGCCGACAATCTGGTCCTCCACCCTGTGCACCATCAAGGTGACCTCGCGGCAGGGACAACCCGGGTTCACACAGGCATTGACCACCACCACCAAACCCACGTGCGAAATGCCATCCTGGCCTAACCGCCAGAAGACCAACGGTCCCTTCACCGGAAGTTGGCGACGCCGCCGCGGATCGGCCTTCATCATGGACATGGGCAAAAGATAGTGCCGTGGGAAGGCGCAGGGCCACTGGAAAATGCAGGGACTTCCGTGACGCCAAAGGCCTGTCAGCGCGTGGAGGCTTGAAACAACGCCGCCACCGCCCAGTCGTAGTCGGGCCGCGTGCCGTCCCACAGTGGCAGATTTGCGTCTCCACCAAGATCCAGTCAAACCCCCGCGAAAGTGACCCGTGCTTCGCGCGGTTGTCGACGCAAACGTATTCGTCAGTGCGGCGATTCGCCCGGAGGGGCCTCCCGGCCAGATCCTGCGTCTCTTCCTACGCGATGAGGCGTTCGAGTTGGTCATGTCCCCCGCGATGGTCACCGAAATCGCGACCGCGCTTGCCTACCCGGCGGTGCGCAGATGCTTGCGCGCTCCCATTGATGCCATCCAGTGGCTCGACAGCATCCTCCTGCTTGCAGATCTCGTCGAGGATGGCGTGTTCTCATCCCAAGTCTCGCAAGATCCCGACGACGACAAATACCTCTACGCCGCCGTATCCGGCCGCGCGTCGGTCATCGTGAGTGGCGACAAGCATCTCTTAACCCTGGGCGACTATGAGGGGATTCGCATCATGCAACCACGAGCGTTTCTGGCGGTACTGGGAGCCGGGGTGTGAGGGGCATAGGAGCGGTCGGCATGGCAAATCGAGGCCAAGGCGACGCTGCTACACGACCGAGCAACGCTCGCGCCGGTGCGGCCTGCTGGTTACATCACCGCGCAAAAGTATGAGACAGAATCTCGGTCAGCCGTTCGATGCTGGGCGGCTTGGCAAGGTGCTCCTCGAACCCGGCCTCCTTTGCCCGAATCACATCCTCGGGCAGCGCATACCCGCTCAGCGCCACCAGGTGGACCGATCGCATCCGCTCGTCCGCTCGTAAAGCGCGCGCGACCTCGTAACCGTCCATGCCTGGTAGACCGATGTCGCACAGGATCACGTCCGGCCGGAACTCCAGCGCTCGCCGGAGTCCCTGCGTACCGTTGTGGGCCACGGCGACCTCATGCTCCTGAAGCTCAAGGACCTCGCGCAGACTCTCCGCCGCGTCCAGGTTATCCTCGATGATGAGGATGCGCCGGGGCGCGCGGTCGACCTGGGCGAAAGCGGGCACGGGCCGCTCGCTCATCGCCGCCTCGCAGGGAAGCTCGAGGACGAATTCCGAGCCCTTGTCCAGCCCGTCGCTGCGCGCGGTGATTCGCCCGCCATGCAGCTCGGCCAATCCCTTCACCAAGGCCAGGCCAAGGCCGAGCCCACCGCCGCTGCGGTCGATGGACTGGGCCGCCTGCGCGAACGGCTGGAATAGCCTTTGCAGCGTTGGCGCCGCCATTCCGACGCCATTGTCGGCGACGTGCACGGTCGCTGTGCCACCAGTGGCTTCCACGGAGATGCGCGTGGTTCCCCCCGCCGGCGTGAACTTCGCCGCGTTCTGCAGCAGATTGCTGATGAGCTGGGCGAGTCGGGTGCGGTCGGCGCTGATCGCGATGGGGATCGAAGTGAGCTCGACCTGCAGCTCGACCCGGTTCTTCTCGAAGAGCGAGCGGTTGTCCTCGGCGGTCCGGCGGACAATCTCATTGAGCTCGAGGGGCTCCTTTTGTAGCCGAACCTTGTTCCGCGTGATGCGGGTGACGTCGAGGAGATCGTTCACCAGATTGGTGAGTTGGTCGACCTGCCGGCTGATGGTCTCCTTGGCGCGGGTCGCCTGCTCGCCCCCCGGAGCGGCGCGATCGAGGATGTAGAGACTGTTCTTGATCGGCGCGAGCGGGTTGCGCAGCTCGTGCGAGAGGACGGCCAGGAACTCGGTCTTGCGCCGATCGGCCTCACCCAGGGCCTCTTGCGCGGCCTTCAAGTCGTGGACGTCCGTCGCGGTGCCGAACCAGCGTTTGACCGCGCCGCTCTCGTCCGCGAAGGGGAGCGCTCGCGACAGGACCCAGCGGTACTGGCCGTCGTGCCGTCGGAAACGGTACTCGCATTCGTACGGCGTGCCGGTCGCGAGGGCTTCGGCCCACGTTGCCTGCGTGCGCTCGCGGTCTTCCGGATGGACAAGCTCCAGCCTCGTCGAGAAATCGCCCAACGGTTGCCCCGTGTACTCCATCCAGCGGTGGTTGAAGTAGCCTCCGGGCTCGTCAGAGCGGAAGCTCGAATACCATCTGCGGAAGGGTCTCGGCCAGCTCGCGGAAACGCTGCTCGCTATCGCGCAGCGCTCGTTGCGTCTCGAGCAGGGAGGTCACGTCCGTGTTGGTGCCAAACCACTCGAGCACCTGTCCGTCCTCGCCCTTGCGCGGAAATGCACGCGTCAGGAAACGCCGATACTTGCCGTCGGCGCTGCGCAGCGGGAACTCCATCTCGAACTCGCGACCTGCGGCGATGGCCGCGGTCCAGCGTTTCACGACTTCGGGAAGGAGGTCGGGGTCGTGGACGGATTTCCAACCCCAGCCCTTCATCTGCGCGGGGGTCGTGCCTGTGTACTCGTACCACCGGCGGTTGTACCAGAAGACGTCGCCATCGGGTCGCGCCATCCAGGCGAGCGGCGCGATGTTGTCGGCCATCGTCTGGAAGCGGTGTTCGCTGTCGTGCTTCGCCATCTCCGCGGCCTCGAGCTGTTCGATGCGCAGGGCGAGGGAGCGACGCTGCTGCTCGAGCTCGAGGAAGATGCCAACCTTGTTGACGAGCACGCGGGTCTCGATGGGCTTGACGAGGAAATCGACGGCGCCAGCCTCGTATCCCTTGAAGACCCGGGACAGATTGTGGATTCCCGCGGTGACGAAAATGATCGGGATCCTCCTCGTTCGCAGCGAGCCGCGCATGAGCTCCGCCAGCTCGAACCCGTCCATCTCCGGCATCTGGACGTCCACGATGGCCACCGCCACCTCGTGCTCGAGAAGAAGATCGAGCGCCTCCCGCCCCGAGCCAGCCTTGAGGAACTGGGCGTCGAGCGGGCGAAGCTGCGCCTCGATCGCGAGCAAGTTGTCCGGACGATCGTCGACCAACAGAACCTTGGGTTGTGCGCTCATGCGGTCCTCATTTCAGGGCCCTAGCTTGGGAAACGGAGATGAGCCGCTCGGCGATGCGAGCCGCCGGCAGAACCTGCGCGGCCGGACAAGCTGCCAGCGCCGCACTCGGCATCTCGGGGCTGGCCGCTTCGGCCGGCGCCTGCACGAGGGCGAGCCCGCCGGCCTTGCAGACGGAGGCGAGCCCGTTCGCGCCATCGTTGTTCGCGCCGGAGAGGATTACGCCAACCAGGCGATCCCCGTAGACGTCCACGGCCGAGTCGAAGAGGACGTCAATCGATGGACGCGAGTAGTTCTCGGGGGCGTCAACCGAGAAGCCGAAGCAAGGCCCGGGCTCGACGAGTAGATGGTAACCGGGAGCCGCGACGAAGACGGTCCCAGCCTGAAGCGGTTCCTTGTCCTCCGGCTCGCGTACCGGAAGCGGGCAGCGGTGAGAAAGCGCCGTGACCAATACACTCGGAAGCTCCTTCGGCGTGTGCAGGACGACCGCGATAGGCGGCGCAAAGTGCTGCGGGAGCCGCTCGAGAAGGCTCAGGAGCGCGTCGAGGGCGCCCGCGGAGCCGCCGATGACCACGGCACCGAGGTCGAGCATTCGATCCGCTTGAGGTGCCTCGGCAGTCATTGCTTCTGGTAGATCCTTTGCCCGCGCACAAGCTCGGTGAAAGCACCCGCATGCGTGGTGAATCGTAGGGTTTCCTTCGCCCCCAGCCCGAGGAAGCCCTTGCGCGTGAGGGAATCCTTGAAGAGGCCGACGGCACGGTCCTGCAGCTCCGGGTCGAAGTAGATGAGCACGTTGCGACAGGTCACGAGCTGCACCTCGCTGAAGACGTTGTCGGTCGCGAGGCTGTGGTCCGAGAAGAGGACCTCGCGTGCGAGCGTCTTGTCGAACTTCGCCGAGCCGTACGCGAGCGTGTAGTAGTCGGACAGCGAGCCCTTGCCACCCGCCGCGTGGTACGCCTTGCTGAAGCCCGCGATGCGGTCTTGCGGGTAGATGCCCAGCTCGGCGGCTTCGAGCGCGGTGGCATTGATGTCGGTGGCGTAGATGAGGGTCTTGTCGAGCAGCCCCTCTTCCCGGAAGACGATGGCGAGCGAGTACACCTCCTCGCCCGTACTGCACCCGGCCACCCAGACCTTTACCGAGGGATACGTCTGCAGCGTCGGAATGAGCTGCGCACGCAGCGTGCGGAAAAACGCCGGGTCCCGGAACATCTCGCTCACCTGGACCGTGAGGTAGGGAAGCAAGTCGCGAAAGACCTCGGGCTCCCGCAAAACCCGCTCCTGAAGCCCCGAGAGTGTTCGCACCCCGAAGTGCGCAATGGCCTGCCCGAGTCGGCGTTTGAGCGACGCCATCGAGTAATGGCGGAAGTCATGCTGGTACCTGGCATAGATGGCCTCCATCAGCAACCGCAGCTCGATGTCGAAGTCACTCTGCACGTCACAAAACTCCTACTTCGGCAGCCAGACCTTCATGAGCGAGATGAGCTTGTCCACGTCGAGCGGCTTGGCGATGTAGTCGTTGGCGCCAGCCTCGATGCACTTCTGACGGTCGTCCGACATCGCCTTGGCGGTGAGCGCGATGATGGGCAGGTTCTTCCACGGGGGCCGCCGGCGAATTTCGCGGGTGGCGGCAAGCCCATCCATCACCGGCATCATGATGTCCATGAGCACGAGGTCGACCGTCTCGGCCGGCGTCTTGGGCACCCGGTCGAGCGCCTCGAGCGCTTCGCGTCCATTGCGCGCGATGAGCAGCTTGGCGCCCTTGGGCTCGAGGATGCTCGAGAGCGCGAAGATGTTCCTCGAATCATCCTCGACCACCAGGATGGTGCGTCCTTCGAAGGCCACCTCGCGCTGCCGAACGAGGCGCAGGATCCGCTGTTGCTCCGGCGGGAGCTTGGCTTCGACTTGGTGCAGGAAGAGGGAGACCTCGTCGAGCAGACGCTCGGGCGAGTGAGCGCCCTTGATGATGATGGTGCTCGTGAATCGACGCAGGCGCTGCTCTTCGTCGCGGGTCAGGGCACGTCCGGTGTAGACGATCACTGGCGGGAACGAGAACGCCTCGCCGCTCGCCATCTTCTTCGAGCACGTCGTAGCCCGACATGTCCGGCAACGTGAGGTCGAGCACCATGCAATCGAAAGTTGCCTCACGGAGCAGGTTCAAGGCTTCCTGGCCTTTGCCAACGGAAACGATCTCGACCTTCTCTTGCCGGAGAAGGGCCTCGATGCCCTCGCGCTGTGCCTGTGCGTCCTCGACGACGAGGATGTGGCTTATCTGCTGGGCCAGTCTTCGCTCGAGCCGTTCGATCGCCCCGACGATCTGTTCCCGTTTGACCGGCTTGAGCGCGTAGCCGACGGCGCCGAGCTCCAGCGCCTGCTGCGTACAGTCGGCGACCGAGAGAACGTGAACCGGGATGTGGCGCGTGGCACTGTCGCGCTTGAGCTGCTCGAGGAGCGAGAGCCCGGACTGGTCCGGGAGGTGGATGTCGAGAAGGATGGCGCTCGGGACGAAGTGCTTGGCGAGCTTCGAGCCCCTCGGCGCCTTGGGTCGCCACCAGGCAGCGGAACTTCAGCTCCCGGGCGAGATCCCTCAGGATGCTGGCGAAGCGCTCGTCGTCCTCGACGACGAGGAGCGTCCGCTCTCCCGGGATCACGGTGTCGCGATCGTCGGGGATGCTCGAAGCCTTTGTCGTCTTCGGTGTGGCCGGGCGAGCCAGCGCGGGAATGGACGGTTTTTCCGCCGGCACCGCGGGGCTGGGCTTGGGCCCGGGCGCGGGCTTGCTCGGAGCCGCCTCCTCGTGCGCCGCCTCGATGGCCACGGGAAGCACGAGCGTGAAGATGCTCCCCTTGCCGACCTCGCTCGCGAGCGTCAGGGTTCCGCCCATCCGGCGGGCGAGCTCGCGGGAGATGGTCAAGCCGAGACCGGAGCCGCCATACTTGCGGTTCGTGCTGCCGTCCGCCTGGCGGAAAGCCTCGAAGATGATCTCGTGCTGCTCCGAGGGGATCCCGACCCCCGTGTCCTGGACCACGAAGGCCAGTCGCTCGCCGGGGGTCCTGGCGATCCGCAAGGTGACCTGGCCCTCCTCCGTGAACTTGAGAGCGTTCGAGAGCAGGTTGCGCAGGATTTGTTGCAGTCGGAGCGGGTCGGTCTGGAGCGTCGCGGGCACGTCCGGGTCGGCAGCGAGGTCGAGCGCCAGGCTCTTCTGGTCGGCGATCGGTTGGAACGTCTTCTTCAGCGAGCCCAAGACCGAGGACACCGCGACCTCTTCGGGGTGGATGTCCACATGCCCTGCTTCGAGACGAGACAGATCCAGAATGTCGTTGATGAGGGCGAGCAGGTCGTTGCCGGAAGAGTGGATCGTCGAGGCGAACTTCACCTGCTCGGTCGTGAGGTTTCCCTCGGGGTTACTGGCGAGGAGCTTGGCCAGGATGAGGGCGCTGTTGAGGGGCGTGCGCAGCTCGTGGCTCATGTTGGCCAGGAACTCCGACTTGTACTGGTTGGTGCGCTCGAGTGCTTCCGCCTTCTCCACGAGCTCCGCTTGGGCGCGGGACAGTCCGTCGCGTTGCTCCTCGAGCGTCCGCGCTTGTTCCTCGAGCTGCGAGTTGGTCTGCTCGAGCTCGGACTGCTGCGCCTCGAGCCGTGTCTGCGACTCCTTGAGCGCGCGGCTCTGCTCCTCGAGCTCCTCGTTCGTGACCCGCAGCTCTTCCTGCTGCGCCTGTAGCTCCGCCGCCTGCCGCTGGGTCTCGGCCAGGAGCTCGGCCTGCCGATTCCGGTACTCCGCCGATCGGACGGCGATCGCGATGGGCTCGGCCACCGTCTGCAGCAGGTCCATGTCCGAACGCCCGACCGGGTGCAGGAAACCCAGCTCGACCGCGCTCTTGACGGTGCCATCGACCTCGCTTGGAACCACCACCAAGTGCCTGGGGGTCGTCTTTCCCAGCGCCGAAGACATCGGCAGATAGTCCGCCGGGACGTCGTCGAAGCGAAGCAGTCGCCGATCCTTGATGGCCTGGCCGAGGAGCGTATCGCCGGGGGTGAGAATCTCCGGTGCGGCGGTCTGTGATGAGCCCAAGGCGTAGGCGGCGCGGCGGCGGAAGCTCCCATGCTCGGCGACATAGAGAGCGCCCACCGGGACCTCGAGGTACTCGCACAAGAACCGGAGGATGTTGTCACCGAGCTGCGCGACACTCTGCTCTCCTTGAACCCGCGCGCCGAGCTCGCGCTGACCTGAGCGAAGCCAGTCCTGCTCTCGAAGGTTGACCTTCGCCACGATGAACTGGCGGACCACGACGGCCGAGCACCAGATCGTGAGCACACCGAAAGCACGGTTCAGCTCCGCGGCCCAGGCCGGGAACCCGGGCAGCGGCCGGTTCAAGAAGGTGGCCCCGATGAAGAGCGTGGCCAGCGACGCGACCAGCAGGGGCGTCCGCGGCTGCCACTCGTAAAGGCTCAGGATGAGTGGCACGAGGTAGAAGATCCAGGTCACCACGCCGAGCGGGGACATCGCGTCGGCCACGAACACCAGCGCCGTGCTCAACCAGATGGCGATCTGCATCGCCGAGCTACCTTTCGTTTTCTCGAAGCGCTTCATCACGATCACCGTAGCGTGAAACCGGCTTCCGTGCACCTGCAAGCGGGAGGCGAGCCGTCGCGGCTTTGATTGGCTCTCCCCTTACAGCTTGATCACACCTTGCCTGAGCGCGAATTTCACGAGCTCGGTGCGGTTGTGGATGTCGAGCTTTTGCATCACCCGTTCGCGGTGGGACATGGCGGTCTTGACGCTGATGCCGAGGAGCTGGGCCACTTCCTTGTTGGAATTGCCCTCGGCGACGAGCTTCAGTACCTGTTTCTCGCGGTCAGTGAGACTGAGATAGCGCTCTTCCCCTTCGCCGCGGCCGGCAGGTTGGGTTGCGGGCATGAGGGCCTCGCGCGCCAGCGATGGATCGAGCACCAGGCCGCCGCGGTGGACCGCGCGCACTGCGGAGGCCAGCTCCGAGCCCGCCGCCCGTTTGAGCACGTAGCCCGAGGCGCCGTTCTTGAGGAAGCGGGTCACGTATTCGCGGTCGTCGTACTGGGTCAGCACCAGGATCTTCGCGCGCGGATTGTTGCGCCTTATCGCGGGCGTCGCTTCCAGGCCGCCCAGGCCGGGCATGTTGATGTCCATCAAGACCACGTCCGGGTCGAGCTTCTGCGCCGCCGCGATGGCTTCGCTGCCGTCGGCGGCCTCGCCCACGACCTCGAGATCGTCGCACAGGGAGAGCAGGGCGCGGATCCCTTCGCGAACCAGGGCGTGATCGTCGGCGATGAGAATGCGGATCTTAGCCATGGTGATTTTCCTCCTCGAAGGGCACGCGCAGGATGACACGCGTGCCGGCGTCGGCCGACGAGATCACCTCCACCGTCCCGCCCACCATGGACAGGCGTTCGCGCATGCCGAGCAGCCCCAGACCTCGCCCCGACGGTCCGGGCACCGCCACGCTCGCGGGATCGAAACCATGGCCGTCGTCCTCGATCTCGACCAGCAGATCGTTCTTTTGCTCCTCGACCTGGATGAGCACCTGGGTGGCTCCGGAGTGGCGGGCCACGTTGCGGACGGCTTCCTGGACGGCCCGGAACAAGGTGGTCTCGCGCTCCGAGCTGAGGGTGCGATCGGGCAGCGCCACTTCGCAGCGGTAGGCGATGCCCGCCGGGGCGAGGTTGTGCTCGGCCAGCCAGCGAATGGCCGGATACAGGCCGAGGTCGTCGAGCACCGACGGACGCAGCTCGTAGATGAGGGCATGGATGTCGGCCAAGGTCCGTCCCGCGAAGGCTCGCGCCTCGGTCAGACGTTCGCGCACGATTTCCGGCGTGGGCGCCGAGAGGGCGGCGTCGAGCTTCATGCCGAGCGCGGCCAGGGTCTGGCAGGTCTCGTCGTGCAGCTCGCGCGCGATTCGCCGGCGCTCGTCCTCCTGGACCGAGACGATCTTGGTGAGGAGCTGCCGCAGCTCTTGCGTGCGCGCTTGCACGCGCTGTTCGAGGACATCGTGGCTCGCGGTGAGGTCGTCGAGCGACTTCTTGAGCGCCACGCGCATCGCCTCCAGCGATTGGCCGAGCTGGCCGACCTCGTCGTCGGCCTGCGCGGGCACGGCGGTTTCGAGGTTGCCCTCGGCGATGCGTCCCGCGGCCACGTTGAGGGCTTTGAGCGGCTCGGTCACGCTGTGGGTGGCGCCCCACGAGAAGAGCAGGGCCAGCACCAGCAGAAGCGGCGAGAGGACCAGGACGCGGCTGCGCTGAACCAAGAAGGGGCCGAGCGCCTCGTCGCGAACCTGACGCAGGACAATCTGCCAGGGGGCGACGGACAAGGTACCCGTGGCGGTGAAGTCTTCCTTGCCCTGCGGCGGCGCGGCCGGGCCGACGCTGGCTACCACGCGCCCCTGGTCGTCCACGAGACTCGCGCTGCCACTGCCGATCGCGCCCTGCCTGAGCATGGCCTGCCATGTCGGCGAAGACGGGTTGGCCACCGCGCACACCGCGCTGGTCACCTGTCCGTTCCAGTCGCGCACGGGGACGAGGAACACCAGTCGGCTTCGCTGCGGCTCGAGAAGGTGTGCGACGCTTTCGCGGCCGAGAGCGAGCGTCGCGTCCAGCTCGGGCAGGGCCAGCAACGTGGCGCGGGCCAGCCCCTGGTGGCGCAGCTCCTGCCACAACACCTTCTTGCCGCCGTCCGGCTCCTTGCCGACGACCACGATGGCATCGAGCACGGACGAACGCAAAAGGGCGGTGTGCAGCGAGCGTTGGGCATTGCCGGTCAGCCAATCCTCGGGTGTGCCGGTCGCCGCCGAGAGACTGGCCAGGCGATCGCGCAGCTCGTAATCGAAGTGCAGGGCCAGACTGCGGGCCAAGACCTGATATTGCGCGACGAGGTGTTGCGAAGCTTCTTCGAAGGCCGAATGCAGGGTCCACAGCGCAAGCAGCGTGGGTGCGAGCACGCCGACACCCACGAGCAAGGCCACGCGGCGGCGAATGCTGTGGGCGCGATCCTTTCTCGAAATCATCGCCCATCCTCGGCGAGAAGTCGCGCCACCCGGAGCAACTCCACGGTGTGGCCGTCGAACCGCAGGGCGGTCCTCCCCGTGTCATCGGACCACTCCAAGTCCTGCCAGACCGAGCCGTCGGATTGCCTTTCGGCCTTGAGCAAACCCGCGCGGCCGGGCGCGAGGGGAACCGTGATCTCGTGAAACGCCCCCAGGGGCGCGCGCAACGTGGCCGGAATGGCGCCACGGCTGCGGAAAAGCGTGAGATCGTTCGCACCTTCATCACCGTGCATGGCGATCGCGAGCGCCGGGACGGGCCTTGCCGTGACACGGATGCCGTCTGCGGCGATCGGGTAGCCGCCGAGAATGCGGCGAACGGCGCGCACGTCGAGTCCGGTGCGTGTCTCGGCCTCGTGCACGCTGGCGCACAGATGGACCCCGCGTGGTACGCCGGCGATCCACGTCGCCGCCGCGTCCCCGGCCCGCAGGGCAAGCGCCGTCCCCGCGAGCACCGCCAAGGTCGTCAAGGCTGCGCGCGTGGTCTTCTTGGACGATGGTTTCTGGGGAAGAGGAGGCGCCATGGGTGCTCACGCGACGGTCAGAAAGAGTATGACACCGAGCCCGATGGCCGTGGCTGGAAGGATCCAGGCCGGCTGCGTGTCGCTGGGCGCTCGCTCCGCGTGGAGCAGCGCCTGGCAGCGCGCTTCGATGGCCGCCAGACGATACCTTCGCCAGGTGCGCGCCTCGGTTGGCAGTGGGCGAGCCCCGTCGATGCCGGTCAGCTTGCGCAGGCTTCGCACGACGGCGTCCGCGCTGGCCGCGATGCGGGCCGCGGAAAGGTCGGCCCTGCGCTCGATCTCCAGGGCGGCGGCTCGCGCGGCCAGTTGCACGGCCGGATTGAAGAAGCACAGCCCGCGTATGGCCATGAGGCCCCAGCCAAGCACGGGATCGTGGTGCTTCGCGTGTGCCATCTCGTGCGCGATGGATGCCTCGAGCTCCTCGGGCGCGAGGCCCTGGCAGAGTCCGACGGATACGACGATGACCGGCCTGCGCAAGCCTCGGCACATCAGGAGGGGCTGCTGCGAAGGCAGCACCGTCAGCCCGGGAACGGCGATGCCCAGGGCGGCGGCCGTGCGATTCGCGGCGTCGACCAAGAGCGAGGGGGGGGCGATGCCCTCGCGGGTCGTCGCTCGACCGCGTACCAGATCCAGGCCGAAGGGGATCGCGTCGCGCAGAAAGAGCGCCGTACCGGCCAGCCCCAGCACCAGGCCGACGGCGCTGGTCAGGGCCACGCCATGGAAGGTCCATGGCGAAAGGTGGCTGGCCGAAAACAGCGACCACGCATCGCGAAAGCGCTCTCCGTGGCGCCAGGGCGCGAGCCACCAGAAAAGCGGGGTCGCGATCGCCGGGAGACCGGCGGCGAGCCACCAGTAACGAAGGCGGGTGTCGGGCGCGCGGATACGCTGCGTGCGCAGGAGCACCGCGACCACGAGGGCGGCCACGATGCCGTGGAGGATGCACTCGGCCGCTCGGCTACCCATCCTTTTTCTGTGCCGGCTCGTGCGTCGGCTCCGCCACGTGCTCTTGCGCGGGATGGTCTTGACCGAGCACCGCGTCGGCCTCTTCCGGAAACATGCGCGCGTACTCGAGCGGGTGCTCGTGGCGCATGCGCTCGCGCGAGATCTTGCCGGTGAAGATGGTCTTGCTGCCGGGGAAGACCTCGGGCGCGAAGACCACGTTGTAGATGTGCCAGAGGATGACCACCAGGAAGGCCATCAGGCCCTCGTTGCCGTGCGCGACCTTGGCGGCGGGGATGATCTCGCCGGGAAGGAAGCGGGTGGCCTCGACCGGAAAGAGCAAGGCGAAGCCCGTGGTGATCATGATGAGCCCGCCGAACAGGATGCCCCAGTACTCGAACTTCTCTTTGTAGTCGAAGCGATCGAATTGCGCCCGTACGTCGGAAATGCGCAGGTAGTAGCGCAGGGTCGTCACCACGTCGCGAAAGTCCTTGACGCCGGGAACCATGGACAGAGAGGAGCGACCCGCGACGACCGCCGCCAGGACGCTGACCAAGTGGACAAGGGTCATGACCGCGAAGAGCACGCCGGACGCGCGGTGAATGTAGCGGACCTGCGCGATTCCCCCCAAGGCATGGACGATGGTCTTCGAGAGCGCGGCGTCGTGGAATTTCTGCGGCAGACCGGTCAGGGCCAGGGCGAAGAAGAGCACCAGGACGATAGTGTGCTCGATGCGATCACGCGGCCCGAAGCGGACGACCTCGTCGTCGGCCTTGCGGCTCATCGATTCACCACGGTTCGCCACAGGTGCAGAAGAATTTGCAGCAAGAGTCCTCCCACGATGAAGGGAATGATGATCTTGTAGAAGAGCTTGACCATGTACACGAGCGGCGCGTGCTTGAGCGATGGCTCGTAGTGCGAGAGCCACGCGGCGGGAAAGTTGGCGGAGGCGCCCGCGTGGCACTTCCGGCAGGTCTTGACCAGGTTGGCGCGGAAAGCGGACGCGCTCTTTCCTGTGACCTTGCCGATGTCGTGAATGCCATGGCAGTCCGTGCACAAGGCGACCACGGGTCCGTCAGGCGTCTTGTCGTCCTTGGCCCCGAAGGCGGCTGTGGTGCCGTGAAAGTCGGACAGATAGGTCGAGAGGACGGCGGTGGACAGTCCGTATTTGTTCATCAATTTCGCGTTGGCGTGGCACTTGCCGCACAAGAGGGGTGTGTTCATGAGCCAGGCGCGGTCTTCGGGGCCGGTGATGTCGTGCGAACGATGGCAGTCGGTACAGACCGGGACATCCTTGTTCTGCTCCTCGAACAAAGCCCGACCGTGCACGCTCTTGGCATAGGCCTCCGAGATGGTTCGATGGCAGGTGGCGCAGGTCTGCGAGATGCGCGAACGGGGCTGGGCTGGATGGGTGATGTCGTGCGAGCCGTGGCACTTCACGCAGGTCGGGGCAAACACGTCACCACGCGCCTGCAAGCGATAGTGAACGCTGTCCAAGGTCTTGGTGTAGTTCTCGAAATGGCAGTTCTTGCAGGCCTCGCCGAAGCTCGTGCGAAATTGCTGCAGGTTCTTGTAGTGGCGCTCGGGGTGCGGCACCTGGTCGAGACCGGCGTGACAGTCCGTACAGCGCAGATTCTTGTGCACCGAACCCTCGAGAAGCTCGCGCTTCATGAAAAGAGACGCCTCTTCGCCGCTTTCCAGCGTCATGCTCAGGCTCTCGTCGCCGTGGCAGGTCAGGCATTCCTCGTTTGCGTCGGCGGCCGTTTCCTGGGCGGCCGCGGGCAGGACCCAGGACAGCGAGAGCAGGACGAGACTCAGCGCGAAGGTCGGCTTGGTTGGGCGCACATACATCGAAACCATCCCGTTTATCGTCGGATCGTCACAAAAACTGCCGGTGGAAATTATCCCGCCTTGCCGCCGGCACGGTAGTCTTATTTGCACCCAAGACCGTCGTTCCGGTCAAAAAGGGATGCCCATCGTCCCTTTTGTCACGATTGGGTCGGTTTTACGCCCCCTTCGCGTCCGCTCTAGGGCGTTTTCCCTAGTCGTCTCCGGACTTTTCCCCAAGGAAACCGGGGATCTCCCGCATTGGCGAACCTGCCTTCCTGGCTTAGCCTGTATTCAGGACGCAATAACGGAATTCAGGACTGGAAAGGAGCTCGTCATGCTGACTGCAGGAACAAGGGTCAAAGGTGGTTTCTATTTCAATCGCGACAAGCTGGATCTCGTCACGGTGAGCGGGAAGGAAGGGACGCTGCCAGGCGTTGACGGGCAGCGCTACTTGCGCGTTCCCGTCCTGGCCATGCTGCTGCTGGCACCCATGCTGGGGGGGCTCTTCGTGGTGTTCATGCCGTTCATCGGCTTCGCCTTGGTCTTCCAACACCTCGGCCGTCTCATGGTATCGGGTGCGCGACGCGGGGCCCGCGGACTCCTCTTCGTCGTGACGCCGACGTGGCGCCCGGGCGAAGCCTACTTCGCCGGTAAAGAAGGTGAGAAGAAGCCGGCCAAGACCCACGCCGACAAGCCGGATGAGCCGCGTGAATGATGGTGTCCCCGACGCCGCCGACCGCGCGGTTCCCTTGGCAAGCAAGTCAGCGCAACAAGGCATAGATGGCGAGGCCGGCGACCGTCAGTCCGATGCACACGGCGGTGGTGCCGATGATGCGTCCCGCGGTGGTCAGACGCCGCGAGGGAGGACTGGTCATCACCTTCGCCAAGGCATCCTCGGTCACCAGACGATCGTATTCGGCGGGACGCTCGTGCTTGAGCTCTTCGACCGAGACGCGGCCGGTGAAGATGACCATGTCCATGGGGAACTTGTCGGGGCGTAGATGGCCGTTGAAGAAGTGCACGGTGAAGATGAAGACCATGGCCATGAGCGCCTCTTCGCCGTGGACGACGAGCGCGATGTTGAAGACCCCGCCCGGCACAAAGCGCGCGAAGAAGGCCGGGAACCACAACATGAGCCCCGAAGTTCCAATGATCCCCATGCCCCAGAAGACCGCCCAGTAGTCGAATTTCTCCCAATACGAGTAGCGATCGAAACGCGGGCGCGGCCCGAGGCCGACGAACCAGCGGAAATGCTGCAGGAGCTGAATCAAGTCGATGGGTTGGGGCACGAGGGAGCGCGGGCCCCACAGCATGCCGTAGTCCTTGCGCACGAACAGGCGGTGCGCGAGCCGGACGAGATGGGTCGTGAAGACCGTCATCAGGGTGACGGCCGCGATGCGATGAAGGACACCCGTCACACCGTAGCCGCCAAGCAGATTGGCCAAGGATGTCGCCCAGGGTGCCAGCGGGAAGAGCAGGGGCATGCCCGTCAGCGCGAGGGTCAGGAAGCTGGCCATCAAGAAGCCGTGCAGCATGCGGTCGTAGCGGTGGAAGCGCAGAACGAAACCCGCGCTCGCGGACGGCGGGGGCGCTGCTGGCGGCGGGGGCGCGTCCGCCGGACCCGGATCACTTTTCGTCATCGATCTTTCCCTCGGCTTGCAGCTTGCGGACCAGCACGAGCGAGCGTCCCAGCCACAGGATCGTGTGAAGCCCGAAGAAGGCGAAGACGCTGATGAGCAGCAGCTTCATCCCCAAGGTGATGAAGTACAGCACCGGGTTGCGTTTCCGGCTGTGCGCATCGGCGTGGGGATCGTAACGCGAAAACTTCTCGCTGGCTCCGGCATGGCACTTGCGGCAGGTCTGGAGGCGCCGGGCATCGGAAACCGTGGAGCGGGGATCGCTTGGGGCCAGGATCGCGTGGGTGCCGTGACAATCCGAGCAGGTTGCGGCGCGCGTGAAGCCAAGCGCAGTCACCTTGCCGTGGAAGGTGTCGCGGAAGGTTCGGATGGATTCCTTGTGGCAAGTGCCGCATTCCTTGACCAGCCCGACCTTCCAGGCGGGGCTCACCTCTTGGGTTTCGTGGGCGGTGTGGCAGTCGCTGCACACCGCCGACCGCGGATTGCCCTGGCGCAAGGCCGCGGCGTGCACGCTGGTCTCGTAGACGGTCTTGATGCCTTCGTGGCAGGACCCGCAGGTCTTGGGGATGTTGTAGCGGTTGACCCGGCTCTTCTCGTCGGAGGCGCGGCGGATGTCGTGGTGGCCGTGGCAGGTGGCACAGGTGGGCGCCACGACGAGGCCGCTCTTGATCAAGGCCCGCCCATGAATGCTGTCCTCGAAGCGGGCCGGGACGTTGCCCGCCCCGATGTGCGCCTTGACGATGACGGTTTCGTTGGCGTGGCAACGGCTGCACGTGGCGAGGATGTTGAAATAGTAGGTTCTCGATTTCGGATCGGTCGAGCTGCGGATGTCATGGACGCCGTGGCAGTCGGTGCACCACGCGGCCAGGCTGGTGCTGGACTGGCGCCGCGAGCTGGCATGGACGCTCTCGTCGTAGGCCTTGACGGCATCCTCGTGACATTGCGAACAGACCGGTCTGGCCAGCTTGTCGGGGTGGGGAAGATCCTTGCCCTGCAGATCGACGTGGCAGTCGACGCAGGCCAGGTTCATCTGACCGTGGATCGACTCGGCGAAGGCATCGCCGATCGGCGGAATGGGGCGCCCCTTGCTGCGATCGACCTCGCTGTTGTGGCAACCCAGGCACTCGTCGTTGGACGGTGACGGTTCCGCGGCGGCGTCCGGGGGCGTGGGCGCATCGGCCCGCGCGGCTGCCGTGAAGAACAACGGCACCAAAATGATGCCCATTCGAGTCGGAATTTTCCTACCGCTGATTCCCATGGTCGACAGCGCCGTCGGTCAATGAACTCGGCGGAATATAGTACGCACGGCCGATTGTCTCAAGGCCAACGTGGAAGAATTGCGGACGGACGAGTCCTAAATAGAACCGCGGAAATCCGATTTGCTTTCGGGCTCCGTCGTTCTAGGCGTAAGGATTGGGCACGGCACCGCCGGACGGCAGCTCCACGGTGAAGCGGGCGCCGCCCAGGGGCGACTGGCCCACGGTGACGTCCCCACCGTGGTCGATGACGATCTTGCGTACGATGGCCAGACCCAGTCCGGTGCCGCCTTCGCGGTGGGTCACATAGGGGTCGAAGATGTGCTGTCGGTGGCTCTCCGGCACGCCCGCCCCGTTGTCGTCGACCAGGATGGCGGCGCGCTCGCCGCGTGGCTCGGCCCGAATGAGGATCTCGGGCGCGCGGCCGGCGCCCTGCGTGGCTTGCATGGCATTTTCGACCAGATTGGCCATCACCCGACGAAACAGCGTGCGGTCGCACATGGCGTACACCGGGGCAGGGCTCGCGATCACGTGTACGGCGGTCTGCCACTCGGGCTGCGAGCGCAAGATCTCCGCCAAGAGCAGATTGAGATCGATGGCCGCCGGCTCGACCTTGGGTAGCTTGGCAAAGGCCGAGAAATCGTCGACCAGGCGGCGCAGCCCGGTGATCTCCTCGCGCAGGATCTCGCTGGCGGTATCGAGCAAGCTGCGATAGGAGGCGTCGTCCCCGTGGTACTTGCTGGCCAGCTCTTGCACGGCCAATTGGATGGGTGTGAGCGGGTTCTTGATCTCGTGGGCCAGCCGGCGCGCGACTTCCTGCCAGGCCGACACCTTCTGCAAATACTCGAGGCGGGAACGGGCCTGGCCGAGCTCGGCCACCATGCCGTCGAAGGCGCGGCCGAGCTCGTCCAGCTCGTCCTTGCCCTTGGGGGCGACGCGCACATGAAGATCGCCGGCGCCCACGCGCCGGGCGGCATCGTGCAAGCGCGCCACCCGGCGGGTGACCTGGCGGGCGAACAGCCAACCGATGAGTGGCGCCGCGGCCAGCATGACCAACACCATCAAGACGTACTGGCGCAAGAAGCGCGGAATGATGAGGTCGTACACGCGGTCGAGCTGCTGCTCCTTGTCGATGGCATCGCGCAGCGATAGGAAGTTCTCGTACATGTCGAGGGGAATTCCGAACGTCAGCTCCAGCACCCGCGTGCCCTCGTTGCTGTTCTTCGCGGGCACGGCCACGACGATGGGCGGGGCCTCGCGCGAGTGCGCCAACGTCGCGCCGTCGGCTTCCCAAGCGTCGATTTCCTCGTCGCCGTCGAGCAGGCGGGCGCGCAGCAGGCTCTCGGTCCCCGCCAGGCTGGCCATGTCGGTGACGCCGGCCGCCGCGATGACGTGGGCGCGGCGCCGGAATTCCTCCTTGCGGTCGGCGAAGTAGGAGCGAAAGACCTCTGCCGCTCGTTGCGACGCCATGGCGACGCGCCCCGACTGCGCGATGGAGAAATCGGCGAAGCGGTGTACGACGAAATAGAACGCGTAGGCCGACAGCAGCGCCGACAGCAGCGCCACCAGGAGCATCTCGGCGAGCATCTTGAGCGCGAAGCGGCCCGGCCACCTCATGGCCTTGGCTCCCCGGGCGGGACGAAGGACTGCGACACGACCTGCAGCAGGCGCTCGCTGTCGTCGATCCGCGGATTGACGAAGACGCTGACGAAGGAGCCGAAGAAGCTGTCGCCCGATCCGGAGCGACCGCGGCCACTCGGGTGCGACAGCCAGCGACGCACATTGCCGACCAATTCCTCGGAGATCGGATTGAGATCCGCGCGCAGGCTTACGTGGTAGGTCGCCCTGGGGTCCAGCCGGCCGATCTCGGCCACGGGAAACGCCACCAGCGAGGTGGCCAGGTCTGCGGCGGCCTTGGGCGTGGCCACCACCTGGGTTTCGGTCGCGCCGGGCTTGCCGGTCGAGATGCGCACCCTCAGCTTCTCGTCCCACAGATCGTAGACGATCTCCGCCAGACGCATGGCCTGCGCCACCGGTTCGTCGCCGCCTTCGCGCAGTAGGGCCACGCGAATCAGCACACGGGTGGAGAATCCGGACAGCAGACGCTCGACGTCGCGCGCTCCGAAGAGATCTTGCAACCCGACGCTGACCACCAGCCTGTCCGCCTGGCGCGCGATTCCGACGGTGCGAACCGCTGTGGGCTCGGCCTGCGCCGGCGTCGCGCCGAGCAGCGCGACGAGACCCAAGCCGAAGATGCGCGCCCCGCGGGTCATCAGAACGGGATCCGGCCGATGGCGTTGGCCACCGAAAGCGTGAAGATGCCGATGGTGGTGTCGAGACGGATGCCGAGGTCGGCGGTGAGATCGCTGGCGATGGCGCGTGACAGGGGCAGAGCGCCACGCCTCAGATCGTCCGGATTCGAAACCGCCAGCACGCCGAACGCCGCGAAGGCATCGCCCCGGTACAGCAGACCGTGTCGGCTCCAGATCGGAATGGCGTATTCGACGAGGGCGCGGCCGGCGAGATTGTCGTAGCGATGGGCTGCGATGCCGGTACCGAGAAAATCCCGCGACGGCTGGGTCGAGAAATTGAGGCCGAGGGCGCGCGGTGGCAGCAGTTGATTCAGGTCGCCGATGAAGAAACGGTCGAAGTAGGGGGCATCGCCCCAGATGCCGCCGAGGTAGCCGTGGATGCCAAGGACGTGTCCCCAGCGCAAGGGAAAGTAGTTGGAAGCCTGGACCACGCCCTTGACGAAGCCGTAGCTCGACGCGAGGGCGGTGGTGGTCGCCTCGACGGAAAACGAAACGTGATGGCCGCCCCTGGGCAGGATCGGATCGGTGCGCGAGTCGATGTCGAGGATCAGGCTGAGCGAGCCGAGATGGCTATCACCGTCGTGGATGGCGAGCGGGATGGGTGGCGTCGTCCCGGCCGGCAGTTTCAGCAAGGGCACCTCCGCGCGGATGGATTCGAACCGCGCCTCGCCGGTCAGGAAGAAGGTGCGCGAAAGCGCGCGTCCGGCGCCGAAGGTCCCGCCGGTGCGCCGCACGTTGGCGGCGATGAAGTTCGCGGGATCGGCGCTGGACGCGTCCCCGCCGGTGCGCATGAACTCGCTGCCGCGCGAGACATTGAAACTGGCTTGCAAGGCCAGTCGGCCGGAAAAGAAGGCCGGCGGTCCGGCCACGTGCAGCGCTCCGGCGAAGCCGGGCTCGGCGCCCTCGACCCTTGGGCGGGTGGAGCCGACGAAACCGCCCCCGAGTGCGAGACCGCGTCCGAGCAGATTGCGTTCGGTGACCGCCAGCCCGCCCCACACCGCCGTGGCTTGGCTCGTGCCGAGGTAAAGCGCGTCGAGGATGATGGTCCCGCGCTCCTCGACCTCGACCACCAGGCTGGCGTGGCCGCGCTTGGTGCCCTTGACCAGGGACAGGTGCACGTCGAGAAAGAAACCGAGCGCGAGCAAGCGGAGCCGGGCCAGGCCCACGCGCGCGTCGTTGGCGCTGACCACATCGCCGGCGTGCAGGCCGACCTCGCGCAAGATGAGCGCGGTCTGCGTTTTGCGGTTGCCGCGTACCTCGACGCCCTCCAGGACATAGCTGGGCTCGAAGGTCGGATCGCGTGGAAATTCCGGTAGCGCCTGCGCGTCCGCTGTGTCCCCCGGTGCCGCGGCGGTTGACGGTTCGTCACCGGCCGCAAGCGCTGGGCTGCCAACCGTGAGCACGATGAAAGCAAGGGCTAGGCGCATGGACCCTTGCGATTCTAGCGGTGATTTCCCCAACCGCGAAACGGATACGGATATTCACCACAGAGACACAGAGAGCACGGAGACGGATGGGGTTTTCCGGATTTTGGATCCGAACCCTTCTGCCTTTGTGCCCTCTGTGCTCTCCGTGCCTCTGTGGTTAGCCTCTTTTCGCCGCTCGCCACGTGGTTCTCCACTCTTGGCGAATTGGCCTGCGCCCAGCCGCTAATTGATGCTGAGGCGCGGGGCCAGGGCCACGGCGTGGACCACCGAATCGAGACGGCGCTGCACTTCCTCGGACGGGTTGAGCAGGGCCATGCGTTCGAGGACGAAGCGCAGTCGGTCTTGGTCGCCGCGCAGTTCGTAGATGGCGCGCAGGTTGTTGAGCATGCGCAGGACGATCTGGCGGTGCGAAGCGGGCGCGAGGAACTGCTCGTCGATGTCGCCGGGATCCCCGGTGGCCGATTCGTAGATCGAGCGCAAAACCGAAGGCGAGATCATGCGGCCGTCGAAGGGATCGATGGTGGCCATTTCGCCAGAGGTCTTGGCCGCGCGCACGAGAAAGTGGCCGGGAAACGACACGCCCTCGGCGGCAACCCCCGCGCGGCGGCACACCGCCAGCAGGACCACCGCCAGCGAAAGCGGGTTGCCCGTGCGACGATCGATGACGTGGTTGAGAAAGCTGTTCTGCGGATCGTAGAAATCCACGACGTTGCCGCGATACCCGAGCTCGCCGAACAACAAGCGCAGGATGGGGACGATGCGATCCGCCGGCGCCAAGCCGCGACAGCCTCGAAGCTTGATGCGGGCCAGCTCGCCCATCACGTTCAGCTTGTTGAGGTAGGCTTGGATGTCGAGTCCGGGATGCTCCGGCTCCGCCAGCAGCAGGGCCAGGTGTTCCACTTCCAGCTTGTCGTCCGTCCTCGCGAGGAGATGTGCGAACAGCAAGAGATCAGCCGAACCACGCATGTGTCGAATGGAAAGATACCACCGCCCACGGCCCCGGCACGGGCTTTCTCGCGGCAAGGTTTCACACTAAACCGAGAGGAATGGCCGGGCGCAAGATCCGGCTTGGGTGTATTCTTGCGCGTCCGGTGGTTACTGCGCGCGCTGCGCTTCCAGCTCCGCCAGCTTGGCTTCCAGCGACGGCACCCGCGCCGCCGCCATGGTCGCGGCCTGGTACTGCGTTTCGAGGTCGAAGAGGCGCTCGTAGACTTCCTCGGGATCCGGGGCCTCTGCGCGCAGCTCGGCCAGCCGGCGTTCGCGATTTTCGTTCTCGCGCACCCGAGCTTCCAGCTCGACCAGCCGGCGCTCGCGCTCCTCGCCTTCGCGCACCCGCACCTCCAGCTCGGCCATCCGCCCGGCATCAGCGCCGGTTGCGGCCGTCCTGGCCACCATCAGGGCCTCTTCCGCTTGGACCAAACGCGCACGCAGGGCTTCGATCTCGCCCTGGCTTGCGGCCGCACGGGCGCGCAGGCTCTCGAGCTCGGCCAAATCCCGCTTTCGCGATTCGTTCTGTCGGGCGGAGTCGTGCTCTGCCCGCAGCATCAACCCTTCCAGCTCGGCCAGGCGGGAGCGGCGCACACGATCGGCGTCTTCGATTTCCGACAGCGCCCGCTGCAAACGAGCGATTTCGGCGGTGTGGCCGGCCAGTTGCTTCTCGCTCTCGGCCAAGGCTTCCTCGAGCTCGGTCACCAGGCTGGCCTGCTCGTTGGCGGCATCGCGTAGACGGTTCACCTCTTCGAGGTGCGCGGTCGCGGCCCGACGGAAGTCCTCGATGGTCGCCTCTTGCGCACGCAGCGTTGCCTGCAGGTCGGGTTCGGGTGCACGCGCCAGCGCGCGATCGCGTTCGTCGCGCAGGCTGGCCAGCTCGGCGCGCGCGCGCCCGAGCTCATCGTCGGCGGCATCGGCGCGCCACGCGGCTTCTTGCTTGGCGGCCTCGAGCGCGGCGATGCGATCGTCGCGCTCCGACAGGGCCGACTCGCGCTCTGCAAGCTCTTGCTCGCGTCGTTGCAGCTCCTCGCCGGACACCGGACCGGGCGCAGGCTGGTCGGTGCGCAGCCCCGCGGTCAGGCGCTGGGCCAGCGCGGTCAATTCCTCGGTGGTCTTGCGCGTGAGGCTGACCACCGATTCGTCGGCCTCCATGAGCGACCGGCGCAAGCGGCGCACCTCCTCGTCGAGCTCCGCGCGTGCCTCGGCGGTGCGGCGCAAGCGCGCACGCAGCTCTTCGATCTCCTCGCTCTGGGCGCGCGACACGCGCAAGAGACCCTCGCTCTTGCCTTCGCTTTCCGTAAGCCTTTGGCGAAGCTCGCCGAGGGCCGTGTCGGGCGCCTTGATGCCCGTGCCGGCGGGTGCGCGCTCGCCCTGCGTGCGAGCATCCCATTCGTTGGAAGGAATTTGCACCAGGGCGTAGCCCAGGCTCACGGGCTCGTCGGGCCCCGCCAGGGCGATGTAGTGGGTGGGCTCCTCGGATTCGCGCTCGGCAAGGTCCGCGTCCACGCGCAGGTCCACCGCGGCCTCGTCGAATTCCGCGATGCCGTAGGCCAGAAACGGGGTTTGGCCGAACATGCGCACCTTGGGGAAGTGCGGAGTCAGGGCGTCCACCACGTCGTAGTAGGCAAGGCCCTCGCCGAGATCGCCGTTGGCGACGATGCAAGCCAGGCGCCCTCCAGGAGCGATCAGGGCCAGCAGCGTGGAGAGCTGGATTGGGCCGTGTCCACGCAGGATCTCCGCGGCGTCGGGCACGAGCACCAGGTCGAAGGCCCCGGCCGAGTCGATCGCGCCGGCGGTCATGGTCACGAAGCCCAGGGCACCCACGCGCTGGCGTGCGCGTGCCTCGGCGACCTCGCGCGCACTGCCCGCACCGACGGCGCTTCTGGCGCCCAAACGAACCAGGTGCGAGGTGGCCTCGCCCGTGCCACAGCCGACCTCGAGTACGCGCCGCCCGTCGAGCAGCGGACGCAGATAGCTGTACACGGCCGAGCGGCGAATTCCGCTATTCGAATTGGATTGGTCGGCCATTGGCGCCGCACTATACAATAAGAGTCGGCGAAGCGCGGGCTGAGACGTGCCAGCCTCGTGCATCAAGCGCAGCCAAATCAAAAATTCGCGCACTGCCGCTTGCCCTTCGGCCCAAGTCCGATTATAAAACCCCTCTTCACACGAGGTTTCGCGTCATGCCCAAGAAGGGGATTCATCCAGCCTACAAGCCCACCACGATCTCATGTGCCTGCGGGCACAAGGTCGAGACCTATTCGACACGCGCGTCGTTCATGGTGGACATCTGCTCGAACTGCCACCCGTTCTACACGGGCAAGCAGAAATTCTTGGACACCGGCGGCCGCATCGAGCGTTTCAACAAGAAGTACGGCCGTCCCTCCACGCCGCCGACCGAGACGTAAAGGAATCGGCAGCGCGGCAGTGCCCGCGCGCCTGGTCTCTCCATGCTCGACGATCTGCTGCTCGGCAAGCTTGCCGCCGTAGAGAGCCGTTCCGAGGAGCTATCCGCCAAGCTGTCGGACCCGGAGATCCTTTCGCGCCCGCCAGTCATGCAGAAGCTGGCCAAGGAGCACGCGGACATCCGCGAGCTGGTTGACACCCTGCGCGTCCATCGGCAGACCCTGGCGCACATCGAGGAAGCGCGCGAAATGCAAAAGGATCCCGAGATGCGGGATCTGGCACGGCAAGAGGAAACCGAGCTTTGTGCCGAGCAGCTGCGCTTGGAAGAGCGGCTGAAGTTTCTGCTGCTGCCCAAGGATCCCAACGACGACAAGAACATCCTGCTCGAGATTCGCGGCGGCACGGGTGGCGAGGAGGCCGCGCTCTTTGCCTCCGACCTGTTTCGCATGTACACGCGGTTCGCGGAGCGCCGGCGCTGGAAGGTCGAGATCTTGTCCATGTCCAGCGCCTCGGCGGGCGGTCTGAAGGAAGTGGTGGCTGCGGTCGAGGGCAAGGGCGCCTATGCGCACCTCAAGTACGAATCGGGCGTGCACCGCGTGCAGCGCGTGCCCACCACCGAGGCCCAGGGCCGCATCCACACGTCCACGGCAACGGTGGCCATCATGCCCGAGCTCGAGGACGTGGACATCAACATCGACCCCAAGGATCTCAAGATCGAGGTCATGCGCTCGGGCGGCCCGGGCGGACAGTCGGTGAACACCACCGATTCCGCCGTGCGCATCCACCACATCCCCACCGGCCTTTACGTTCACTGCCAGCAGGAAAAGAGCCAGCACAAGAACAAGGCCATGGCCATGAAGATTCTGCGTTCGAAGCTGTACGAAATCGAGCTGGAAAAGCAGGAGACGGCCGAGCGCGAGCAGCGGCGCAGCCAGATCGGCAGCGGCGACCGCTCGGAGAAGATCCGCACCTACAACTTTCCCCAGGATCGCCTGACCGATCACCGCATCGGCTACACCACGCACAACCTGCCGGCGATCATGGACGGCGATCTGGAAGACATCATCAGCAGCCTGCGCGCCCACTTCCAGGCCGAAGCGCTACGAGGGGACGATCCCAAGGCATCCTAGCCGGATTTTTCACCACAGAGAGCACAGAGGACACAGAGGCCGGAAGGGAAGGGGTTTCCGGATCTCAGGTCCAAACTCCTTCCCTCTCCTCCGTCTCCGTGTTCTCCGTGTCCTCTGTGGTTAATTTCTTCAGGTAGTTGACGAGACGGGGTTTGCCGGGAAACCTTCCCCTATGCCCAGCTTCCCGCTTTTCGCCCACGAACAGGATTCTCGACCGACCCTCCGGCCGCGCAAGGACGTTCCCGCCGCGGACCAATGGGATCTGACCAAGCTCTACGCCGACGAAGCGGCCTGGGACAAGGAGCTCGAACGCTACCGTGCCCTGGCGGCCACGATCCCCATCTTCAAGGGTACGCTGGGGGGAGGACCCGAAGCGCTCGCGGCGGCGTTGGTTTTTCTGCGCGACCTCGGCCTTCTCGAAGAGCGCCTGGCTTGCTACGCGGCCCTGCGCGAATCGGAGGATCAGGGGCTGTCGGCCTCGCGCGATCGCACCGCGCGCTTCATGATGAGCCAGGCCGAGGCGCAGACCGCGTGGAGCTACTTCGACCCCGAGATCCACGCCATTCCCGACGACCGCATGGCCGGCTACCTGGCGCATCCGGCCCTGGCCGAATTCGCGATCTGGCTGCGCAAGCTCTTGCGCTTCAAGCCCCATGTGCTGAGCGAGAAGGAAGAACGTCTGCTGGCCATGCAGATCGAGGCCAACCAGGCGGTGTCGAATGCGTTCAGCGTGCTGACCGACGTGGATTTCGATTTCGGAACCCTCGACACCAAGGACGGCAAAAGGCCGCTCAGCCATTCGACGTTTTCGAGCTACCAGCAAAGCCAGGATCGCGAGCTCCGCCGCCTGGCCTACGAGCGCTACTACGCGCAGTACGACCAGCACAAGACGACGCTGGGTGTGCTCTACGAAGGATCGGTGCAGCTCGACCGCTACGCCGCGAGGGTACGTAACCACGCTTCGTCGCGGGCCATGGCCCTGTTCCCAGACGCCATGCCCGAGTCGGTCTACGACAATCTGGTGGCGACGGTGCACGCGGGACTGCCCGCCCTGCACCGCTACTACGAGCTACGCCGAAAGGCGCTCAAGCTCGACACACTTTGCCACTACGATGTTCGCGTTCCGCTGGTGCCCACCGCGACTTGGCGGCACACCTACGACCAGGCGGTCGATGTGGTGCAAGAAGCCCTCGCGCCTCTCGGCAGGGAGTACGGCGCCGAGCTCGGCCGAGGCTTGCGCAGCGGCTGGGTCGATCGCTACGAGAACAAGGGCAAGGCCTCGGGCGCCTTTTCCTACGGCAGTTACGGCGCCGAGCCGTACATCCTGATGAACTTCAAGGAAGAGCTGCTCGACGACGTCTTCACGCTGGCGCACGAGGCGGGCCATTCGATGCACTCGTACTACAGCGCGCGCAGCAACGCCTTCTTGCACTGGCACTACACGACCTTCGAGGCGGAGGTCGCGAGCACCTTCAACGAACAGCTCCTCGGCCGCTACCTTGCGGGCAAGGCCGCCTCGAACGAGGTCCGCGCCTACCTCGTCAACAAAGAAGTCGACTCCATCATCGGCTCGCTCTTTCGCCAGACGATGTTCGCCGAGTTCGAGGCCAAGACGCACGCCCTGGTGGAATCCGGCACGCCGCTGACCGTGGACGTCCTGCGCGCGGAATACCGCAAGCTGCTCGAATGCTTCTTCGGCCCCGGCGTGAAGCTGGAGGCGGTCAGCGATCTCGAAGGGCTACGCATTCCGCACTTCTACCGCGCCTTCTACGTCTACACCTACTCGACCGGCATCTCCGCCGCCATCGCCCTGGCCGACCGCGTGCTGGGTGGCGGTCCCCAAGAGCGCGAAGACTACTTCACCTTCCTGCGCTCCGGCGGTTCGCGCTACCCCATCGAATCGCTGAAGCTCGCCGGCGTCGACATGTCGAGCCCGGCGCCTGTCGAGGCCGCCATCGCTCGCTTCGAAAAGCTGGTGGGCGAGCTCGGCAAGTACCTCGGCGAGGGTTAGTCGCCGCTCAAAGATAACTTTAGCAGGCTCGCGGCCGATTCATCCCGGCTGGCTGCGTCGCTCGTCGCTCACATACCGACGGGTATGCTCGCTTCTCGCTCCTTGCCATCCGGGCGCCTCGGCCGCGCTCTTTGCACAAGTTATCTTTTCGCGGCTCCTTGCCGCCGAGCACCCCGCTCACACTTGTCACGTCGACCTTCTCCGTGCGCGGCGTATACTATCCCCATGCCCAATCCCGGGGTGCGCGCGAACGTGCCGTACACCTACCAGGAGTACTGCTATCTGCCGAACGATGGCCGTCGCTACGAGATCATCGAGGGGGAGCTCTACGTGACACCAGCGCCTTCTTCCATGCACCAGACCGTTTCCCGTCGCCTGCAGTACGCGCTCATGGGCCAACTCGAGCTGCCCGGGATCGCGTACATTTTCGACGCCCCGTATGACGTCATCCTGGCCGAGACCTCGGTGGTCGAGCCCGACCTCGCCATCATTCGCAAGAGCCGCCGGGACAGCATTTCGAAGCGGGGGCTCGAAGGGGCGCCCGACGTGGCCGTCGAGATTCTTTCGACCTCCACGCGCGGCAACGACGTGTTCTTGAAAAAGGCCGCGTACGCCCGGGCTGGCATCCAGGAGTATTGGATCGTCGACCCCGACCTCGGCCACGTCGAGGTCTTTCGCCTCAAAGAGACCGGCTACGACCAAGGCGTTCTCTTCGACCGCTCCGCCACCCTGACCTCGCCGTCCTTTCCCGAGGTGGCGATCCCCCTCGTCCCAATCTTCGAGCCCCTATAGGGGCGATTGCTGGCGAGCACGGCGGCCATTCATCCGGGAGAGCGGCGCTCGGCTTCTGCGGGCTAGCGCCGGGGACGCCCCCGCGGCGGCCGCACGCCATAGGCCGAGCGACCGCTTTGGCAGATTGTAGGTTCCGTGAAATGTAACCATATGAAATATAAAGGCTTTGTTATACTTTTCTGGCACTCACCAAGGCTGCTTGACAGAGGCCAAAGCGTGCTTAATCTTCGTCTGCCCGGCGTTCTGCAGAGTGCCGGCAAAACAAGACGCTGAGCGACAGATGCCAATTTACGAATACGAATGTCAGAGCTGCGGCCATCGCTTCGAAGAATGGCAAAAGATGTCCGACAAACCGGTCAAGGTTTGTCCGAAGTGCAAGGCGCGCAAGGTCGAAAAGCTGATCAGCCACACCTCGTTTCAGCTCAAGGGAGGCGGTTGGTACAGCGATCTCTACGCCAGCCAGAAGCCCGCGACCGGTTCCGCCGAATCGCCCAGCGGGAAGTCCGAATCCGTAGCCACCGCGAAATCCGAATCCTCGGCCGGCGGGGCGAAGGCTGGAGGCGACACCTCGAGCTCGACACCCACGACCAGCGAAAGCAAGGGCAAAGGCAAGAAGGGCGCCTCCAAGGCGGCCTAGCAGCTCACCGCCCGCGCCCGGCACCACCCTCCGGTACCAACCGGTGGGTCGTTTTTGCAATCAAGGAGAAGACCACCATGAAAGTAAGACCCCTGTATGACCGAATTCTCGTCAAGCGCGTCGAAGAAGAAACCAAGACCGCAGGCGGGCTCTTCATTCCCGACACCGCCAAGGAAAAGCCCCAAAAGGGCCAGGTCGTTGCCGTCGGCAGCGGCAAAGTTCAGGAAGACGGCTCCATTCGCAAGCTGGACGTCAAGGAAGGCGACAAGATCCTGTTCTCGAAGTATTCGGGCAACGAGATCAAGATGGATGGCGTCGAGCATTTGATTATGCGCGAGGACGATGTCCTCGCGATCCTCGAGTAGGCACACAAGGAGACCAACATGGCAGCCAAGGAAATTCTCTTCTCGCAGCCTGCTCGCCAGGCCATCGCACAAGGACTCAATCTTCTCGCCAACACCGTCAAGGTGACGCTCGGCCCGCGCGGGCGCAACGTCATCATCGAGAAGTCGTGGGGCTCGCCCACGGTGACCAAGGACGGCGTGACCGTGGCCAAGGAAGTCGAGCTTTCTGACAAGATGTCCAACATGGGCGCGCAGATGGTCAAGGAAGTCGCTTCCAAGACCTCGGACGTGGCGGGCGACGGCACCACCACCGCCACCGTGCTCGCCCAGGCCATCTTCAACGAGGGTGCGCGCCTGGTCGCGGCCGGCAACAACCCCATGGACATCAAGCGCGGCATCGACGCGGCGGTGGCCAAGGTGGTCGACAACCTGAAAGAGCAGTCCAAACCCACCAAGGGCAAGACCGAGATCACCCAGGTCGGCACCATCAGCGCCAACGGCGACACGATGATCGGCGAGATCCTGGCCGAGGCCATGGAGAAGGTGGGCAAGGAAGGCGTCATCACCATCGAGGAAGCCAAGTCGATGGAGACGACCTTGGACGTGGTGGAGGGCATGCAGTTCGACCGCGGGTATCTCTCGCCGTACTTCGTGACCGACGCCGAGCGCATGGAAGTCGTCATGGAGGACGCGTACATCCTCATCAACGAGAAGAAGATCTCGAACATGAAGGACCTTCTGCCCGTGCTCGAACAAGTTGCCAAGGCGGGCAAGCCCCTGCTCATCGTGGCCGAGGACGTCGACGGCGAGGCGCTGGCCACGTTGGTCGTGAACAAGTTGCGAGGCACTCTCCACGTGGCCGCCGTCAAGGCCCCGGGCTTCGGCGATCGGCGCAAGGAGATGCTCAAGGACATCGCGGTGCTCACCGGCGGCCAGGCCATCACCGAGGATCTCGGTATCAAGCTCGAAGGCGTGACCCTCAAGGATCTCGGCCGTGCCAAGCGCGTGACCGTGGACAAGGACAACACCACCATCGTCGAGGGCGGGGGCAAGAAGGCGGACATCGAGGGCCGCGTCAAGCAGATCCGCACCCAGATCGAGGACACCACCTCGGACTACGATTGCGAGAAGCTGCAAGAGCGGCTGGCCAAGATCGTTGGCGGCGTGGCCGTGGTCAAGGTGGGTGCCGCCACCGAGAGCGAAATGAAGGAGAAGAAGGCGCGCGTCGAGGACGCTCTGCACGCGACCCGCGCCGCCGTGGAGGAGGGCATCGTCCCCGGTGGGGGCGTGGCGCTGATCCGCGCCTTGTCGGCCATCGAGAACCTGAAGTTCGATGACGACCGCCGCTTCGGCGTCAACATCGTCCGTCGCGCCATCGAAGAGCCGCTGCGCCAGATCTCGGCCAACGCAGGGGTCGATGGTTCTATCGTCGTCGAGAAGGTCAAGAACGGCAAAGGCTCGTTCGGCTTCAACGCCGCCACCGAGCAGTACGAAGACCTGGTCAAGGCCGGCGTCATCGATCCCACCAAGGTGGTGCGCGCGGCGTTGCAGAATGCCGCTTCCGTGGCCGGCCTGATGCTGACCACCGAGGCGCTCATCTCCGAGAAGCCGAAGAAGAAGGAAGAACCGGCTCACGGCGGTGGCGGCGGTGGCATGGGCGGCATGGGCGGCATGGGCGGGGATGACTACTAAGTCGACCACCAGCACAGTCTGACTCACATCCAAACGCCCGGCGGGAGCAACCTGCCGGGCGTTTTTGTTAAGTGACGCGGGGCTGGCCAGCTACAATTTTGTTAAGTGACGCGGAGCTTGCCAGCTACAATGCAGGCGTGACTCTGGAATCCACAGCCAACCGCCGCACCAGCCAGCGTATCGAGGTTTTTGCCCAGGCCGAGGTCAAGATCCGCGAGGTCCAAATCATGGAGGTGCGCAACGTGTCGGCCGGCGGTATCTACCTCGTGGGCACGCCCCAGCAGTACCCAGACCTCGTGCCGGGACGGGATCTCGGGCTCGTCATCTTCGGCTCCGAGGACGGCCTGGGCGACGATCCTGATTTCAACATCAATTGCCACGCGCGCATCATCCGCGTCGACGCCGGCAATCCCGGCAAGCGCCCGCCGGGGTTCGGCGCAACCATCGATCCCGTGGACGACGACAATCGCGAGCGGCTCACCAAGTTGCTCCTGCGCGCCGATCACTTCCGCGTCGGCGACCCGCGGCGGTAGGCGTCAGACGCGCCGGATCCCGCGCGGATCGCCAGCGAAACTGGCGGGGCCGGGCCGGGAGTGGTAACAGAAGAGACGTGTTTCGCCTACTTCGGCTGATCTTCGTGCTGGGTGGCCTGGGGGCCATCGTCTATTTCGGCACGACCGTGCGCCTCGGCGATCGGACCCTGTTCGAGCACATGCAGGCCATCTGGAGGACCCACGAGTCGCAGGATCTCTTGCGCGGGACGAAGCAGAAGGTGGGCGATCTCGTGGATCGTGCATCGGAAGAGGTCGTTCAGGACGTGGTCAAGCACGGCCCCGGCCAGTCGGGCGCCCATGGCACGAGCTCTGCGGAGGAATCCGAGAAACCACCGCTCGAGGAATTGCCGGCCAAGGATCGCAAGGCGCTACGCGGAATCATCGGGCATCACCTGGAGAAGGAGTGATGCCCGGCTCTGCGGTCCCCGCAGGGGACGAGGGCGCTTACCGCAAGCGCGTGGACGAGGCGCTGGGGCGGCTCGACAAGGTCTTCGAGGATGTCGACCCCGACCTGGCCGAGTCCGACTTTTCCCAAGGCACCCTGGTCATCGCGTTCAAGCAGTCGCACAAGCTCATCCTGTCGCCCCAGACGCCGCTTCGGCAGATTTGGGCCGCCTTTCGCGACCGCGCCTGGCACTTCGACTTGGACAGCTCGAGTGGGCGTTGGCTCGACGATCGAGGTCAGGGCGTGGAGCTGTTCGCTCTCGTCGCCGGTCTCGCGCGCGAGCACGCTGGCGTCGAGGTGGTGCTCTAGCCCGTGTAGCCACCCACGCTATGGCCTTCGCGCCACAGGGCGCCTTCCATGGCCGCGAGCAGGGGCAGGATGGTCGTTCGGTCGAGAGCACTGATGGTCAGGTTGCGGCCACCCGCCTCGAGCACGGACTTCTCCTCGGGCAGCAGGCGATCGGCCTTGTTGTACACGAGCAAGCGGGGCGTCTCGGCCAGCTCCAAATCGCCCAGGATGCGTTCGACGGCGGTGATGTGGGCGTCGCGATCGGGATCCGCGGCATCCACCACGTGTAGCAGCAGATCGGCGTCGTCCAGCTCCTCCAGGGTGGCGTGAAAGGCCTGCGCCAGATCCTTGGGTAGGTCGCGAATGAAGCCGACGGTATCGGCCAGGATCAATTCCCGCTCGCGTGGGAAACGCAGGCGGCGCGTGGTCGGATCGAGGGTGGCGAAGAGCTTGTCCTCGACCAGGACCTCGCTGCCGGTCAGGCCGTTGAGCAGCGTCGACTTGCCCGCGTTGGTGTAGCCGACGATGGCCACCACGGGCAGGCCGCGATCCTTGCGCGCGGCTCGGCGACCGGCGCGCTGGCGGCGGGTCTCCTCGATGTCCTTTTCCAGACGGTGCAGGCGTTCACGCGCGCGGCGACGGCCAATCTCCAGCTTGGTTTCGCCCGGTCCCCGCCCACCGATGCCACCTACCAGGCGGCTCATCATGGTGTTCTCTTCCTGCAGGCGCGGCAGGCGGTAGCGCAATTGCGCCAGCTCGACTTGTAGCTTGGCGTCGCGGCTGCGCGCGCGCTGGGCAAAGATGTCCAGAATCAGAATCGTGCGATCGATGACCTTGAGATCGGTGAACGAGGCGATGGCGTGGGCCTGGCCCGGCGACAGATCGGGATCGAAGACGAGCGCACTGGCGTCGTATTGCATGGCCCGCACGAGCACGTCCTCGAGCTTGCCGCGGCCGATGAGGTAGCGCGGATCGGGCTCGGGTCGCCGCTGGATCGCCACGTCGACCACCTGGATACCCGCGGTCCGGCACAGCTCGCGCAGCTCATGGACGCGGCTATTGTCTTGGGAACCCTGGGAGGGTTGCTCCGCTGCCGGCGAGGGCGAGGGCGAAGCCCGAGGGTGTGGCAGGGTGGGCAGGTGGGTCCCGAGGGCCGGCAGGCTCCGCACGCGGCTTCCGCTCTGCCCGCGCTGTTTGCCGAGCTCGGCCACCACCAGCAAGGCGCGCTCGGAGCCTCGGGTCGCGCGGCCGCTGGGCAACACGCGGTTGAACTCCTCCTCGAGGGACTCGATGAGGTCGACGAAATCGGTGGACGTGCGGTGGAAAGGGGCGGGCGGCAGCAGGATCCACGGGGATTTTCCCTCGTGCGGCGGCACCAGGTGGGCCACGTGCAGATCGGCGGGCCGGCCCTCGTGGTTCACGCCCACCGCGGCCACCAGATCCAGGCGCAGCAGGGCCAGGTCGACGAGGTCGTCGCGCGACAGGGCCTCGTTGCGCAGGTGGGTGTGCACCAGGCGCAAACCGCGGAAGCGGCCGTGGCCGGCGCGCAGACGGCCAACCTCGGGCAAGACCAGGCCCGAGGCATCGCCCACGATGACGTGCTCGACGGCACCCTGGCGCGAGATGAGCACGCCGACCTGGCGACCGATGGCGCGGGAGATCTCGCACAGATAGGCACCAAGCTCGGCCGAGACGATCTCGCGCGCCCCGACCCGCCGGCGGTACACGCGTTCGAGGGCCGAAATCTCCGAGGGCTTGAGGCCCGCGCGATTTCCCGTCACCTCATGCATGGAATTCCAGGTGCGCGCAACCGACGGTTCTCGAAGGGACGCTAGCTCTGCGGCTCTTCGCCGGGTCGAGGCGCCGCAGGCGTACCTGTCGTGCTGCGCTCGTCGAGAAGGGTGAGCGCCACGCTGACCGCGCGCTTGGCTTTGTCGATGGTCTTTTCGTCGTCCTTGATGCGGCGGTAGGCGCGCAAGGCCTGGTCTTCGAGAATCCGCCACCTTGCTTTCCAGCTCGGTGATGCGGTCTCGGGCCTGGCCAAGCTTGACCTCGCGGTCTCGGATATCGGTTCGCGCGGTGTCGAGCTCGCCATCGATGCGCAAGAGGCGGCGGTGGGTCTCGGCCAGCTCCTCGTTGCGCGCCGCCAGCTCGGCCTCGATCTCGATGCTTCGCCCAAGGGCCTGTTCCAACTCGGCGCGGTGGCGTTCGGCGGCCTCGGCTTTCTCGGCCAGGTTGCGCCGTTCCAGCTCGGCGGTGGCGGTGTGGTGCTGCTCGTCGCGCGCCTGCAATTCCGCGCGTCGTCGTGCATCGGCCGCGTCGAGATCCGCCACGCGGCGTACTTCCGCCTCCTCCATTTCGCGGCGTCGCCGGTCCTCGGCCGCCGCCAGCTCACCGTCGTGAGCGCGGCGCAGCTCGGCGAGCTCGTTCTTGGAGTCGCGATCCTTGGTTTCGAGCGCGGCCTGGTGGGCCTGCTTCTCGTTTTCGACCGCCGCCGCGTGCTCTTCGCGCAGGGCCAGCAGGGCCTTCTCGTGCTCGCGGCGCACGCGCGCCAACTCGATCTCGCGGGCGTCCTCGAGGCTCGCCTTTTCCTCGGCGTGCCGCTTGCCCAGCATCTCGATTTCGGCCGCGTGGCTTCCGTTGAGGCGCGCGATCTCCGCCTGCACCTCGGTTTCGCGCGCGGCCTTCTCCGCTTCCCGGTCTTCGCGCAAGCGTGCCAGCTCGTTCTTGTGCGCTTGCTCATCCTCGACGAGGCGCTCCTCCAGGTCGTGGCGAACGCGATCGAGCTCCAGCCGCGCCCGATCCTCAACCGTGGCGAGGCGCTTCTTGACCAGGTCCAGCTCGTCGTGCGTCTTGCCGATCTCGGTGTGGGCGTCTTCGAGCCTGATCCTTGAGCCCACGCTCGCGCTCGATGCCCTTTTCTTTGTCCTGCGACAACGCCATCACCTTTTCGTTGGCGTGCATCAGGTTCTTTTCGAAGGTGAGCATCTTCTCTTCGAGGTCGCGTCGCGCGCGCTCGTGCTCGCGCATGCGATCCTTGTGGTCGAGAATCAACCGATCCTTGGCGTCCACGGCATCGCGCAGGTCGAGGATGTCCTTTTCCTTGCGGTTGATGGTCTCGCGCAATCCGAGAAGATCTTTCTCCTTGTGCAGCGGCTGCGATTGCAGATGCCCGCGCAGATCGTCGATGACCGCGCCGAGCTCGCGCTTCTCGTCCTCGAGCTCGTGCACGCGCTTCTGCAGATCGCTGAAGGCGGCGTCGTTGGCGGTGGCGGTTGCGTAGGCGATGACCGAGGTGTTGCGGACCTCGTCCGGCAGCGGCGGCACGTCTTCGGGCGGGGCCGCGCGACGCAGAAGCTCCGGATCGCCTTCGATCTCGACGGACGGCGCCGCCACCTCCGCGGTCGCGGGCTCGCTCGCCGCCACGGCCATGGGCACGCCATCCAAGTCCACCGGCGCCTCCGGGGGCGGCAGCATGCTCGGGAGGTCCTCGGCGTTGAAGGAGGAAGGCACCACGCGGGTCGCCCCTTCTTCGCTCCAGCCGTCGGGATCGGGGGCGGGAGGCGGTGGCGGCGGTGGCTCGGCCTCGGTCATGCCTTCCACGGGCGGAGGCGTGGCCACGTCCAGGTAGCTCGTGGCAGGGCCGTCCTTGCTCGGGTCCGGGCTGGCATGGGTCGGCTCGGGCGTCGGCAGCTCTAGGGCGTCGAAGGCGGCCTCTGCCTCTTTGTCGAACATGGCGTCCAAGACGGGGTTGACGCCGCCCAAGGGATCGTTGCCGGTCGGGGCCCCGGCGCCCGCGATGGACCGAGGCGGCGGCGTGGCGATCTTGGCCTCGTCGACGATGTCGTCGGCGTCGATGGCGATCTCCGAGGACACCACGTCGGTGCCGAGGAAGATCTCGGCCGAGGGGCTCGGTGCTTCGGCAGACTCGGGCTCGTCCAGACCGATCAGCACGTTCACCTTCCGCATCAGCTCGTGGCGATCCAGGGGCTTGAACATGTAGTCGTCGGCGCGCAGCTTGAAGGTCTTGTGCTGCTCGAATTTCTCGGGTGCCTCCTCCCCGGACGTGAGGATGAGTGGAACGTCTTTGAGCTCGACGTTGCGTTTGATCTTGTTGCAGATTGCGTAGCCAATCTTTTTGGGCTCGACCGAAACCATCATCAACGCGGGCCGGTTCTTCTTGGCCCAGTCGACGACCAGGTCGCCGTTGGTGATGTTCCTGATCTCGAAACCGTACGGTTCCAGGGTCGCGGCAATCGTGGCCAGTACGGCTTCGTCGGGCTCGACACACAGAAGCGTTCTCGTCGGCATGAGGATGGGGGACGTTACTACGGATAGGCGTCCAGGACCAAGCGAGCCTGCATCGAGGTGTGGGCTTCGCAGGATGTCTCTAGCGCGTCGAGTCGCTAGCGCGCCAGATAGACCGTCTCAACCCAGTTGGCCAAGGCGTTTTCGTCCAGGTCTGCCGTGAAGACGTAATCGAGCCCGCCTGGCTCTCGGAAGGTCACCGTGGAAACTCCGCGGCGGGTGTCGAGGAAGGCACGCCTGCCATGTAGAAAGCGCAGATGGTCGCCGGCCAAGGGCTCATTGTCGGACGGAACCACCATGACCCCAAGGCGATGCCCGGCCGGCACCCGGTACACGACGTAGGCCCCGAAACGGTCGCGCACATTGACCAGACGCCCGCCCTGGCAGTGCACCCCGGCGTGGCCGGTCGGTTGCATCGCGAAGTCTACCTTGCCGCGGAACCAGTCGGAAACCTTGGCGCAGCTCTCGGAGAGCACGTCGAGCGGCAGATCGTGGTGGAAGGTCGAGACCGCCTGCTCCAGAACCGCCGAGCGCACTGTTCGGTGTGTGTTGGCAAATAGCAGCACAAGAGCGGCGGCCGCGGCCATGCCTACGGTGAAGGCACGCGGATGGCTGCGCCATGGCCAGCGGCGGCTGGGCGCCGGCGCGCTGGCGAGCGCGGTCTCGATACGCGAACGCAGCCCGACAGGTAGCGCCGGGCGGGGTAGGTGGCCGCGGATAGCCGCCTTGAAGCGAGCCTGCAAACGGCTGGCATGGGTACAGGCCTCGCAGGTACACAGGTGGGCCTCGTAGGCTGCCCGATCCGCGCCGGTCAATTCGCCGTCGACATAGGCATGCAGCGCGGTGTCGGCATCGGAGCAGGAGAGGGTCATGCCGCCCCTCCTTCTTGCTTCTTGCGTCGGAAGGCCTCGAAATCAACCAACTTGCTTTCGCTATCCGAAGCTGGTGTCGTCTGCTCGCTTTCCGGGACGGATGCGTAGTCGGCGAGCTGCTTCTGCAACAATTTGCGCCCGCGGTAGAGCCGGCTCATCACGGTTCCCGCCGGACACTCCATGATGTCCGCGATCTCCTTGTAGGAAAGGTCTTCCAGGTCGGCCAGGATGACGGGCAGCCGAAATTCGGGAGGCAAGGTGTCCAGGGCCCTTTCCACGTCGCGCGAGAGCATGCGGCCGAACAGGGCGCTCTCCGCGTCGCGTGGCGCCGAACCTTGGAACTGTCCCAGGTTGGCGGTGGTGCTCTCGGCCTCGCTCAAGATTTCTTGCTCGCGCGCTCGCTCACGGTAGCGGTTGCGGAACACGTTGGTCATGATGCGCATGAGCCAGGCCCGGCAATTGGACCCGGCTTCGAACCCGTCCCAAAAACGGTAGGCGCGCAAGATGGCGTCCTGCACCAGATCCTCGGCGTCGCCTTCCGATTTGGTCATCCGAAGAGCAACGCCATAGAGCGCCTGCAGGTGAGGCATCACCTCTCGCTCGAAATCGACTCGCACGGTGCGGCGTTGGAAAAACATCTTCTGTATCTAAACAACCACCGGGCATCCTGCGCTATTCCCGGCTCTTCAACTCCTAGGGGAGGACAGGACTCTCGACGCGCATGAAATAACGTTTGAGCGGCGGAGTTCCGCTCTTGGTCTGGTCGGTGTACGTCACATAGGCGGCGTCCGACCCGACCCACGCGGCGACAGGGCCGGTCTGGCCCTTTTCGCTGCGCAAGGTCAGCGGGGATCCATGGGGAATGGCGTCGTAGGTGTAACGGAAGATCTGGGGGCCACCGTTGCGCTCGAGCCCGATGGAGATGTCCCCACCCCCCGCGGGCGCGACCCATGCCGGGTGCGGCATGCTCAGCGGATCGCCGAAGCTGGACGCGGACAACACCGGGTCATAGGTCGTCACCGATCCAGTGAGACTCGAAAGATCGGGCGGCGGGTAGTAGATGGCGAAGTCGATGGCATTGCTCGTTTCCAGGGCCATGACGAAGGTACCCGAGGGTCCGGGCGAGCCCACCACGCGACAGTCCGCCACCTCGCGGGTGAACTGGTTGGTCAGGGTGGACGAGACGCCAATATCTGCGGTCACCAGATCGGAGGTTCCCTGAGTATCGGGGGTCACGACGCTGAAGCCAAGGCCGGTCGTGCTCCCGATCGCGGCCAGGCAGCTCCAATTCGGGGACGAGACGTCCATACTGGATGCCGCACCCGTGGGGGCCGCGTCGGCGGACAGCAGAAGGTACTTGGGGGAAATGCCCGTACCGGGAATGCCCCAGGCTACGAACCCGGTGTTGCCCGCGGTGGCCCCTCCGGCGGCAAGCTGCACCGTGCTCGGATCGGTGCCGACCTGGTAGTTGGCAAGCAGCACCGGCGCTGCGGAGGTGGCGTCACCGGCGGTTTGGACGGTTGCCAAGAGGTCGTATCCGCCCCCCGGCGTTGCGCTGTTCACCAGCGCGATGGCGACCAGTTGGTCGCCGGGGGTGGTCTTGGTCGTCGTGGCGAAGACCGGGCCGACGAGCGGCGGCTGGGCCAGCGGGAAACCCGCTTGTTCGGTCAAGGTCGTGCCGTCGAGCGAGAGCCGGCCCCAGCGGACTTGCGCGCCATCGTAGCCGGCCAGGGTGAAGCTGTCTCCGGCGCGCATGAGCGAGAGGCTCGGCATTCGCGTGAGGGCCGAGTCCGGCAAGGTCACGTCCAGGGCCGCAATCGCACCTGGCGGTGAATCCGAATTACACCCGAAAAGTCCAACCGCGCACAGTATCCCCAGACGGTACGTCTTGGTCATACGTGGAGCTTAGAGGGTAAGTCCGTTTCCGCCAAGCAGCCGATTACGTGGCTGGCCAATCCGCTACGCCCCGTGGCACTTCTTGTATTTCTTGCCGCTGCCGCAGGGGCAAGGATCGTTCCGCCCGACTTTGGGCTCGGTCCGGCGAACGGGCTTGGGCTCCTCGGGCGCCTGCCCCTTGTCCGGCTGGGCCGTGCCGCCGCCCGATTCGATCACGCGACGGGGCTTCTTCTTGGCCTCGGCCAGGGACTGGGCCGTGCTTTCGCTCTCCTCGCGTCGGACTTGAATGTGGAACAGCTTTTCGCACACGTTGCGGCTGATGTTGGTCATCATCACGCCGAAGATCTCGAAGCCTTCCTTCTTGTAGGCCTGTTTGGGATCGATTTGGCCGTAGCCGCGCAGGTGGATGCCCTCGCGGAGCGCCTCCATGTTGCGCAGGTGCTCGATCCAGCGCTGGTCGATTTCTTCCAGCATGAAGTGCCGGCTGAAATAGAGGAAGAAGGGCAGGGACAGCTCCTGCTCGCGCGCTTCGATGACCTTCTCGAGCTCCTGCCACATGGCATCGGCCAGCGCCGGGCGCTCCATCAGCCCCTTGGTGTTGACGGTGGGCTCGAAGCCGAATCGCTCTTTCATGCCGGCGCGCAGGGCATCGAGATCCCAGCTCTCCGCATGCGTGCCTTCGGGACAGGTCGTGTCGAGAAGCTCGGCCAGGACTTCTTCCGACAGGTCCAGGATGCGCTCGCGCTGTTGAACGAGCAGCCTGGCGATTTCCTCGGACAAGTGGTCGAGGGCTTGCGTGCGGTTCTCCAGGACCCCCTCGACCTCGGGATAGGCGCCAAACTGGCGGTAGATGGCCGAGCGGAATTTCACAGGGTCGAGGGGAACCGGGACCGGCGCCTTGGCGGCGTCTTCACCCGGCTGGCCCGGCTCGGACTGGGTCAAGGCATCGAGGATGCGCGCCAGGGTCGGGCGCACAATCTCGGTCAGCGATGCCACGGTGTGCTTGCCCGACGACTGCGCGGCCTCGGGCTGCGGCTTGCCCGCCTTGGCATCCTCCTCGCTGAGCATGGGCGCGTAGCGGCCCTCCAGCACTTGCCGGCGCAAGGCATAGATGGTCTTGCGCTGCTGGCTCATGACATCGTCGTATTCGAGCAGGCTCTTGCGGATGTCGAAGTTGTGACCCTCGACCTGTTTCTGGGCCTTCTCGATGGAACGGTTGATGAGCGGGTGCTCGATCGGGACGTCTTCCTCCATCCCCAGTCGTTCCATCAGGCCCGAGATGCGCTCGGCCCCGAAGATGCGCATCAGGTCGTCTTCCAGGGACAGGAAGAAGTGCGAGCTGCCGGGGTCGCCCTGGCGACCGGCGCGGCCGCGCAGGCTGGTTGTCGATGCGCCGGGACTCGTGGCGTTCGGTGCCGAGAATGTGCAGCCCGCCCGCGCTCAGGACCTCCTCGCGTTCAGCATCGCACTGGGGCTTGAATTTGGCGAAGGCGACCGCGAACTTCTCGGCATCGACCTCGGCCCCGGGCTGCCCCGCGGCTTCGGGGTCGACCTCGGCGCGGGCCATGAATTCCGCGTTGCCGCCGAGGATGATGTCGGTCCCTCGGCCTGCCATGTTGGTCGAGATGGTGACCGCGCCCTTGCGGCCCGCTTGCGCGACCACGTGGGCCTCGCGTTCGTGCTGCTTCGCATTGAGCACGCTGTGGGGGATGCCCTTCTTGCGCAGCAGCGACGCCACGACCTCGGACTTCTCGACGCTGACCGTGCCGACGAGCACGGGCTGTCCGCGTTTGTGGCACTCCTCGATCTCGGCCAGCACGGCGCGGAACTTGCCGCGTTCGTTCTTGTACACGAGGTCGTGGTGATCCTTGCGCAAGAGGGGCTTGTTGGTGGGAATCACCGTCACGTCGAGCTTGTAGATCTTCTGGAACTCTTCCGCTTCGGTGTCGGCGGTTCCGGTCATGCCGGCGAGCTTCTTGTAGAGGCGGAAGTAGTTCTGGTAGCTGATGGTGGCCAGGGTCTGGTTCTCTTCCTGGATCTCGACGCCTTCCTTGGCCTCGATGGCCTGGTGGAGGCCGTCCGACCAGCGCCGGCCCGGCATCTTGCGGCCGGTGAACTCGTCGACGATGATGACCTCGCCCTCTTCGATGAGGTAGTTGACGTCGCGCTTGTACAGGGTGTGGGCGCGCAGGGCCTGGGTCACGTGGTGCAGCCACGCGATGTTCTCGGGATTGTAGAGGTTGCCCACGTTCAGCCTGCGCTCGACCCGGTCCACGCCCGAGTCGGTCAGCATGGCCGAGTGGGCCTTCTCGTCGACGTTGTAGTCGATGTCCTTGCGCAGGGTGGGGATGATACCGTCGACCTTGCCGTACAGATCCGCCGAGGCCTCGCCCGAGCCCGAAATGATGAGCGGCGTACGCGCCTCGTCGATGAGGATGGAGTCCACTTCGTCGACGATGGCGAAGTTGAGGTCGCGCTGCACGTAGCGCTCGATGGACTCCTTCATGTTGTCGCGCAGGTAGTCGAACCCGAACTCCGAGTTGGTGCCGTAGCTGATGTCGCAGCGGTAGTTGTGCTGGCGCTCGGCATCGGAGAGACCATGGACGATCACGCCGACGGACAGCCCGAGGAACTTGTAGATGCGTCCCATCCACTCGGCATCGCGGCGGGCCAGGTAGTCGTTCACGGTGACCAGGTGGACACCCTTGCCGGTGAGAGCGTTCAGGTAGATGGGCAGGGTGGCGACCAGGGTCTTGCCTTCGCCGGTCTTCATTTCCGCAATGCTGCCGCGGTGCAGGACCATGCCGCCGATGAGCTGCACATCGAAGTGGCGCATGTTCACCACGCGCCGGCCGGCCTCGCGACACACGGCGAAGGCCTCGGGCAAGATGCTGTCCAGGCTTTCGCCGTTGGCCACGCGCTGCTTGAAAGCGACGGTCTTGGCGCGCAGGTCGTCGTCGCTCTTGCCCTTGAGCTCGGCTTCGAGCTCTCCGATGCGAGCCACGATGGGGCGCATGCTCTTGAGGACACGCGCGTTCTTGGTGCCGAAGATTTTCTTGGCGATAGTGCTGATCAAGGGATCCTTCCGCCCCGCGCCAAGCGCGGGAAGCGATAAACTAAGGGCACCGGCCCTTCCCCGCAAGCCCTGGATTCACGGCCGGTGCGGGGGGGGGCGGATTTTCACCACAGAGGCACAGAGAGCACAGAGGTCGGAGAAGGAAGGGTTCCCGGAGCTAGATCCGAGCTACTACTTCTTCTGTCTCTGCGCCCTTTGCGCTCTCCGTGGTAAGAAATCCGCTAGCCGACCGCCTTGAGCGCCTGGGCCACGTCGGCGACCAGATCGTCGGCGTTTTCGATGCCGGCGGAGACGCGGACATTGGCGCCGGTGATCCCGGCGGCGCGCCGTGCCTCCGCGGTCATCGATGCGTGGCTCATGGTCTCGGGGTGCTCGACCAGGGACTCGACCCCCCCCAGGGATTCGGCGAAGGCGAAGATCTCGAGCGCCTGGATGAAGCGGAATGCGGCCTTCTTGCCGCCGCGAATGTCGAACGAAAGCATGCCACCGAAGCCGCGCATTTGCTTGCGGGCCAGACGGTGCTGCGGGTGCGAGCGCAGGCCGGGGTAGTAGACGTGCTCGACGGACTTATGCTTGGCCAGGAACTCGGCCAGGGCCATGGCGTTGCGCTCGTGCGCGACCATGCGGATGGGCAGGGTGCGGATCCCGCGCATCACCAGCCACGCGTCGAAAGGCGACGAGCAGGTTCCGAGCGCGTTCACCATGGCGGCCACGGCACCGGCCTGCTCTTGCGTGCGCGAGATGATGGCGCCGCCCACCATGTCGCTGTGGCCGTTCAGGTACTTGGTCGTGGAGTGCACGACGATGTCGGCGCCCAAGGCCAGCGGCTTTTGGAATATCGGGGACATGAAGGTGTTGTCGACAATGGTGAGCTGTCCGTGCTTGCGCGCGATGGCACAAATAGCGGCGATGTCGACCAGACCGAGCAGGGGATTGGACGGGGTCTCGATCCAGATGGCGCGGGTCTCGGGGCGGATGGCTTCGCGCACGTTGCGCGGGTCGGACATGTCGACGAACGAGAAGGTCAGTCCGCGTGCGGACAGGATCGAGGCGAAGAGGCGGTAGGTGCCGCCGTAGATGTCGTGGCCCGCGATGATGTGGCTGCCTGCCGGGAAGAGCGCCATGACCGAGGTCTCTGCGGCCATGCCGGTCGCGGTGGCCGTGGCGCCAGCGCCGCCCTCGAGCGCGGCCAGGCATTCCTCCAGCGCCGAGCGCGTGGGATTGGCGGTGCGGCTGTAGTCGTAGCCCTTGGTCTTGCCCGGCGCCTCGAAGGCAAAGGTCGAGGTCGCGTAGATGGGAACCGCGACGGCATTGAAGGTGGTGTCCTTGCGCGTTCCCGCCTGAACGCAGACCGTTTCAGTCTTGTATCGGTTCACGTCGGTGCTCTTCATCGCGCCATGGGTCTAGCACGCCTTTGCCCGGCCGCACGGCAAGGCACACGAATTCCGGCCTGGCGGGTCGGGTTTGACGTGTGCTAACGCAAGGACCAGCGGATCTCGTCCAGCGCCGCCGCGTGGGCAGCTTCGAAGGTCGCGCGGATCATGGACAGGGTGAGGTCGGTCGGGTCGTCGGCGAACGCGCGCGCCGCGGGGCTGTCGTCGCGCGCGTAGCCGATCTTGGCGAACAAGCGCTGCGAGGGAAGGTTGGCCGGGATGATGGAGACGAACATGCGCTCGAGGCCAAGGCCCCGGTAGGCCAGGGTGTGCAGGAGAACAGCGAAGCGCGTGCCGATGCCCTTGCCTTGCTCGGGCCGCCGGCCGACCAAGATGGCGAACTCGGCGGTCTGAGCCGTGATGTGACGCAGATCCGCGTCGCCCAAAAGCACCCCGTCGCGCTCGAGCAAGAACGGTCGGCCGCCCTTGCGCCGCAGGCCCTCGAAGTGTTCGACCACCTCGTCTGTGGTCATGGCCACCGTGTTGGCCATCATGGAACGATTGTAGGGGTCGTTGTAGAAGGCGGCGAGCGAGGGCGCAAAGCGCGCGATCTCCTCGCGCGTGGGCTCGAACGCGCGCAGCCGGTCGCCCGGGGTTTGCCATTCCACGACCAATCGAGGTTCGAGGTTCATGCCTGGACCGTTTCGGGTTGGCATGGTACCTCGCCATGGATACTGTGGGGCTCAGGATTTTTGCTCGAGGACCACCGAGGACCATCATGGACGAACGCGCTTTCCAAGACTTCTACCCGGATGACCACGCCGTCTGCTACGGATGCGGCCGGATCAACCCCCTGGGCCTGCACATCCGCAGCTTTTGGGAGGGCGAGGAATCCGTGTGCCGGTTCGAGCCGCGTGCCGAGCACACCGCGGTGGCCGGATTCGTCTACGGCGGCCTCATCGCCTCGCTGATCGATTGCCACGGCACGGGCACGGCTGCTGCCGCCGCGTACCGCGCCGAGAACCGGCCCCAGGATTCCTTGCCGGCCTTCCGCTTCGTGACCGCGTCGCTTCACGTCGACTATCGCAGACCCACGCCCATGGGCGTGCCCCTGCTGCTGCGCGGACGCGTGGCCGAGCACAAGGGGCGCAAGGTCGTCGTGGCCATAAAGCTTACCGCGAACGGCGAGCTTTGCGCCGAGGGCACCGTGGTCGCAGTTCAGATCCCCGAGAGCATGCTAGCCGCGTCGGCGTAGCAGCCTTCGAGGGTTCCCATCTCAATCGCGTAGGCGAAGCCGGGCTTTGCCCGGGTCCGCCAGAGCGCGGGAGGGTTTGGGAACCCTTCGAGGGTTCCCATCTCAATCGCGTAGGCGAAGCCGGGCTTTGCCCGGGTCCGCCAGAGCGCGGGAGGGTTTGGGAACCCTTCGAGGGTTCCCATCTCAATCGCGTAGGCGAAGCCGGGCTTTGCCCGGGTCCGCCAGAGCGCGGGAGGGTTTGGGAACCCTTCGAGGGTTCCCATCTCAATCAACCTGTGATCGTCGTTGCACGTCTGTGTCGGCGGCAGGCGGGACCAGCTGCTATAGTTTCCCACCTCGCCATGAAGCCCCTTTGTTGCGCCATTCGTCGCTTGCGTCATTGGCCGTCTGCCGTTCTGGCGCTGGCCCTGCTTCTTCACCTCTCTTCACCGGCCCGTGCGGCCTTGGGCGACGACGTGTCCGCGGTGGCCGCGTATCAGGCGCGTATGCAGGCCAGCCTGCAAGTCTGGCGCAAGGACAACTACACGATTCACGAGCTGGTTTTGCCCACCGGCACCAAGGTGCGCCACTTCGTCGGGGACAGCGGCAAGGTGTTCGCCGTGTCCTGGTCGGGAGGATGGCGGCCGAACTTGCGCGACATCATGGGCGTTCATTACGACGAGCTCATCGCGGCCACGCGGGGCAAGCGCATCGCGCGTGGGGTGGCTCGCATCGAGCTGCCGGGCATGGTGGTGGTCATGGGCGGACACCAGCGCGCCTTCTTCGGCCAAGTGTATTTGACGGACCTGGCCCCGGCCGGGTTCGTTCCCGAGCATGTCGGCCCGGACAGCCATGACTAGGATCGTGGTCACGGCGACCGCCCTGGCCGTGCTCGCCAGCTGCAGCGGGGGCAACGGGCCGGTCCTCAATCCCGGTGGTGGAATGGGCAACGGGATAGGGCAGAGCGGCGGGGGCGGCGGCGCGGGTGGAGCCGTGAGCGCCACCGACCCGAACACGCTCGCCGTCACGGTGGATCCGGGGCCGCAGAACATCGGCTACACCAATGGACTCTTCGCCACGGTCACGCTTTGCATGCCGGGAACCGCCACCTGCCAGACCTTCGATCATCTGCTCGTCGACACGGGCTCGGTGGGCGTGCGCGTGCTCGAATCGGAATTGACCCTGCCCTTGCCCGCAGTCACGAACGCGAGCAACGTGCAGTTGGCCGAGTGCACGCCTTTCGTAGACGGAACCGCGTGGGGTCCGCTGAGGTTGGCGGACATCACGCTGGGCACGGAGTCGGCCGCAAGGCTGCCCGTCCAGCTCATCGGCGAAAAGACCTACACCATGCCCACCTCTTGCACCGGCAGCGCCATCACAGATTTCAAGACCTTGGCTGCCAACGGCATTCTGGGCGTCGGGGTCTACCTGCAGGACTGCGGCGCGGCCTGTGCCCAGCCTGCATCGTCCCGTGTGAATCCGGGCCTTTACTATGCTTGCAGCACCTCGCAGTCTTGCGCCATCACCGCGGTTCCCCTGGCCCAGCAGGTCGCCCATCCCGTGGCGGCGTTTCCCTTCGACAACAACGGTACGATCATCCAATTACCCAGCATTCCCGCCGGAGGCGCGCCGTCGGTGCCTGGGGTGCTGACCTTCGGGATCGGCACGCAGGCCAACAACGGTCTCGGCAGCGCCACCGTGCTCCCTCTCGATGTGCAGGGATTCGTCAGTACCACCTTCCCGGTGGGGGGCGCGACCTACACGAGCTATCTCGACAGCGGCTCGAACGGTTTGTTCTTCCTCGACAGCACGACGACGAAACTCAAGCAGTGCACCGGCAACCTCAACTCGTTCTACTGCCCCGCCTCGACGACCAGCTTGAGCGCCGTGTTGTCCTCGACCGGCGGGGCCGGCGCCACGGTCGCGTTCAGCGTTGCCAGCGCCGCGACCCTGAAGGCCTCGGCGTTCGCCTTCAGCAACCTGGCCGGGCCCATGCCGGGATTCCCCACGGACACCACCGTGCCCGGCTTCGATTGGGGGCTACCCTTCTATTTTGGCCGCTCGGTCTACACCGCCATCGAAGGCCAGTCCACGCCCGCTGGTCCCGGTCCGTACTTCGCGTTCTAGGAGGCTGGTGTTAAATGGCGGACCGCGAGCTCTGGCGAGGCGAGGAGCCCCGGCCGCGAGGCGCGAGGAGGGCGAATACTGGACGTATTTAACCGACGAGCAACGAAGCGGGCGGGGCCCGCAGCCCGCCAAGCGACGGGAGCCGTTTGACACCAGCCTCCTAGCCAACCACCCCTTCGAGCGCGACCAGGGTCCCGGCCTGCGCGTCGAGGCTGACGCGAACGCCGTAGGGCAGGGGCAGATTGCGTTCGCCGTGACCGAAGCGCGCGCCCAGCGCCACGGGGATGCTCAGGCGGCCGAGACGCTCGCGCACGACCTCGATGGCCGAGGGTGAGCGCACGCGTGAGTCGGGCGGCTCCTCGCAGGCGACGAGAATCGCCCACCACCACGCCGGCCACCGCCGTGAAGACCCCGGCCAGCTCCAAGTGGGTGAGCAGGCGATCGATTCGGTAAGGACGCTCGCCCACCTCCTCGAAGAACAAAATGGCGCCGTCGAGGTCGGGCAGATACGGGGTTCCGAGCAGTCGCGAGAATACCTCCAGATTGCCACCCAGCAAGGGTCCCTGGGCGCTGCCCGCGCACAGGGTTTCAAGCCCGACGAGCAGGGGTCCCGGCTCGCCGGATTCCAGGAGCGAGAACAGCGCCGACCGGTCGGCGTCGGGCAAGCGCCCGAGCTGGGTGACCACCGGCCCATGGATGGCCGCAACCCCGGCCCGCGCCGCCAGCGCCAGCAGGACCGTTCCGTCGGAGCATCCCACGATGGGCTTGGCGTGATCGCGCAACAGGTGCGAATCGATCCGGTTGGCGATGCGCAAGAGGCCATATCCGCCGCGACCCAGGAACACGGCACGGGCCTCTGGATCGCGTACGGCGTCGATCAGGCTCGCCAGTCGCTGGTCGTCCGGCCCGGCCAGGAATCCATCGCGGGCAAACAACGTCGCCGGATCGTGGCGCACCTGGTAGCGGGCGGACAGAACCGCCGCGCCGGCCGCGAAGGCATCGGTAAACAGCGGGCCCGATGGTGCGATCACGCGGACTACATCGCCCGGCCGGAGACGGGGTGGACGAATCGGATTCCGAATCATGCGACCCTACCTGCGCCGTTTGGTCTTGCGCCGTCCGCTCGGTCCGGCGATGGGACGCGCGGGAGGCAACTCCGTGGCAGCAGATGCACTGCTTGGCTCGGCGCTGGAGCTCTCGGCCACGGGCGCGGCCTCGGTCACCACACCGCTTTCCGGTCGAGAAGAAGCAGCGGGCCCGGGCTCGCCGACCGCGACCGACTCGGTCGCGCTCTTCAGGGCCCCGGTCATGGACGATCCGATGGCCACGGGAACGGCCTCGGGAACCGCGGCGGCTTCATCAGATGAGCCGCCGGACGGGACCGCCGGGACGGCATCGGCGACCTTCGCCTCTGCCTCGGGGGCCGCTACCTCGGGCTCGGCCGCAGGGGTGGCTTCGACGGTGATGATCACCTCGGGCGTGACGTCGGCGGCCTTTGCCTCGGGCTCGCCGACCGGGGCCTCGGCGGTGGTCGACGAGGAGTCGGTGGCTCGGCGACCCGCGTTCTCGGCCCCCATCTTGGCGACGTCGACCTCGACCACGGGGGTGGGCGTGGCAGGCTTGCTCTTCTCCGCGGCGACGGCGGGGGGCGGGATGAAGTCCCGCACCACCTCCTCGGCCTCGCCCATGGTTCGCACTTGCATGCCGCACGCGGCGGCGTCGGTCGTCTCGACCGCCCGGATCACGCGCACCGGGGTTTCGCGATCCCCTGAGCGCAAGTGCAGGACCGTGCCCACGGGCATGGGGTCGCGCACCGGAATGAAGAACGATGGAGAATCCCCCTCGGCCCCCCGCAACTCCTGCGCTCGGCCGATGACCACACCTGCGTAGCGGATTTCGAGTGGCGCTTCCATAAGGCGGCAAGTCTACAGGTGCTCTGCCGGCGCTGGCAACCGCGTAGCGCGCGTCCCTGATTCTTCCTTCTCGCACACCAGCAGGACGTCCTGCCCCGCGTAGCACGGCCGGATCTTGGACGAAGGCGCGCCAGTGGCGCGAAACAGCTCTGCCAGCCCATCGGCGTGCCATCGCTTGCCCGCGCGGGGGGTGCGGGCGAACAGCTTGCCCTGCACCAGCAGGAGCAGGTTGAGCAGACCGGCGAGGGCGAGCACCGGCAAACCGAGCAAGGCGCGCGGCAGGTCACTGCCTTTTTGCCCACGCAGGTGGCGCCACACGATGGCGTGGGCGCGCAGGCGCCAGGTCGGCGTGGCGTGGACCATGCGCCCCCCGTCGCGCAGTCGCCGGGTCATTTGCGCGAAGGTGCGCTGCGGGTCGGGCAGCGTCCAGATGACATTCACGCTGGCGATGCGATCGAATCCGCGTTCGTCGTCGGCCAGCACGTCGTCGATGCTGCCCTCGACGAAGGTGAACGTGGCCGGCCAGGCACGCCGCGTTCGGGCTCGCTCGAGCATGGCGGGCGACCAATCCACTGCCACGAGCTCGATGTCCGGGTGCCTTTCGGCCAGGCGGTCGGCGAGGGCTCCGGTTCCGCAGCCGGCGTCGAGCACGCGCATCCCAGGCGACACCTCGAGCGCGCCCACCACCTCATCCAACATCTCCTGATAGGGCAAGAGCCCGGTGATCCGGTCGTAGCAGCGGGCGTAGAGATTCCAGAGGAGTCTTGGCATGGCAAGATGGCCGTCGGGTGAACCCTATCACCAGGCGGGAAAACGAGTCGGCCCGCCACCGCAACACCTCGCTTTCTTGCCAAGCCGTCAGGTCTTGATATCCTACATCTCATCACATGGGATCACATTGTCGCCTGAGAATCATCATGCCTGACGAACCCGCCATCGAGCCCGCTCCCACCATCCCGGCGGTCGAGAGGCGCGTGGCCGCGCCCTATGAGATGCGGCCCATGGTTCAAGTTCGGCGCATCGCCCTCATCGAGCGCGAGGTGCGCGAGTACCTTTCACAAGCCGCTCTCGACGCGGTCTTCGCCCGCTCGGAGGTCATCTCCGAGGGGGAGCGCAGCGCTGCCCTGGGCAAGGTGGCCTTCGTCGGCTCGACCATGTTGACGTTCGACGTCTCGTCCCTGGGTGAAATCCTGCGCGAGCCCGCCGACGAGGATACGGCGAGGCGCATGGCGGCCTTGCTGGCCGACGAGCCCACCCTTGACGCCAGGGCGCAGCTCATCGTCCGTCGCGAGGTCGAGCGCCTCACGCACGAAAAGCCCAAGTCGGTCCGGGGCGAAACCCGGATCCGCGCGCGCGGCACGCGCGTCTACCTGGACATCGACGTGGAGGCCGTCCTGACATGACCACCGCCGTCGAACGCGAATACACCTTCAGCGCGGCTGCGAGGATCCTAGGCGTGGCCGAGCCCAAGCTGCGCTACTGGTCGCAGTCGGGCTTCGTCGGCCCGTCGCTGCGGCGAGGCGGCCGGCAGGTCTACTCGTTTCAAGACTTGGTCAGCGTGCGGGCGGCCAAGGAGCTGGTCGAACGCGGTTTCCAGCCGGCTACCATTCGCAAGGCGCTGGAGCAGGTGCGCAGCAAGTTGCCCTCGGTGAATCGCCCACTCGACAAGCTGCGCGTGGCCTGGGACGGAAACGTGTTGGCCCTGGTCGAAGACGGCGTCACCTTCGAGATCTCCGGTCAGCGGCGTTTCGATTTCGGATTGTCCGATCTGGCGGATCGCGCAGCCGAGGTTTGGGCGCTGTCGGGTGCGTCCGTCACGTCCGATGAAGCGGCGGCCGAGCCCTCTCCCCCTACGGGTGCCTACGACTGGTTCTCGCGCGGCCTCGACAAGGAAGCCCTGCCGGATGCGGCCGACGCGGCCGAGGCCTGCTATCGCAAAGCGCTGGAAAGCGATCCGGGGCTTGCCGCCGCCCACACCAACCTGGGCGGCTTGGCGTATCGCAAGGGCGACATCTCGTTGGCTCGTATCGAATTCGAAGCCGCGCTCTCCCTCGATCCCGAACAAGCCGAGGCTCGCTACAACCTGGCCGGTATTCTCTACCAACAAGGCGAGATGGATCGCGCCGCCTCGGAGCTGCGCCGGGTCGTGCAGCAAAGCCCTTGGTTCGCCGACGCCCACTACAACCTGGCCACCGTGCTCGAAAAGCTCGGCGGCAAGCGCCAGGCCGCCGACCACTTGCGCCGCTATCTCGGCCTGGAATCCGCCGAGAGCCCTTGGTCGCAAGCGGCGCAGACCCGCCTGCAGTCCCTGACCGGTGCCGAGGTCTGAAGACGTGTCGGATGGGGAGTCAGTTCGGGAGCAGGGGATGAAATCGGCGTAGCGGCGAGGCGCGAAGCAGCCCCAGCATCTCCCGTGCAACCTCGGGATGGGCAGCGGCAGCCTCAGCTTGGGGCTGCTCCTCATCGAGCGGGTAGAGCTCGACCAGGTTGGCACGGGGCATAAAGAGCAACTTCCAACCGTCGCGAATCAACGCCACTTGATCGTTGTCGCGTAGAAGCAACGCCCGGCTGGCAACCGGTGCCTTGGACGCCCAAAGCGGGACCAGCGAGTCGCCCGAGCAATCGGTGCACAGCCCGTTCCCCGACAGCTCGAGCAGCGTGGGGACCACATCGAGCAGGGAGACCGGCACGTCGATGACCATCGGGGCCACGCCCCGCGCCCGGATGAGCAACGGGATGCGGACCAAGAAGTCGTAGAGAAAACGAGTGTGGTGGAGCAGCCCGCGCTCGCCGAGGGCTTCGCCATGATCGGCGCTGAACAACACAATCACCGGCCGCGCCTGCGATACCGCGTCCACCCCGGCGAGCAACCGGCTCGCTTCGTCCAGGGTCTGTGTGACCGTGCGGCGGTAGCGCGACTCGGCCGATTCCCCTTCACGCGGCTCGACGGCGCGCTCCCACTGGTGGGGAGCGAAGAGGTGGACCCAGAGGAAGAAGGGCTCGGGCGCGCTCGATAGGTCGCGAACCATGGCGAGCGCATGGTCCACCGTCTCGGCGTCAAGGGCCGGCCAGTCGGCCACCTTGCCCTGCCGCCGTGACAGCTGCACGCGGTCGAAGCCTTGTTGAAGATTGAAAGGCGGATGAAATTCGAGACGGCTCTCTGCCATGAACTCGACGGGCGAGGCCACCGCGGCGAAGTCGGTGCGGTACCCTTTGGCGCGCAGCCGCGCCGCGAGGGTCGGCGCGAAATGTTTCCCGCTCGGCTCCAATCGCGAGGTAGCCATGATCGGCAAGGACAGCCGCGTGGAAGAAGCGGGTGCGTAGGCGTGCGAGAATCTCACGCTGTCTCGCCAGAGGCCCTCCAGCTCGGCGGTCGTCGGACGTGCATAGTCCGCCCGTAAGGCGTCGACGGTCAGCAGCACGATCGAGGCACGGGAGGTGGCAGCGTCGGCAGCCCCGTCAGCCGCGGCTTGGCGGGCCCAAGGGCGCTTGCTCCAGTAAGCGTAGCGATCTTGCGCCTGGGCGATGGTCAAGTCCGATCCATCGCAGTCCTGATCGATTCCGTCGGCCGGGATCTCGATGGCCAGAGGGTTGATCTTGTCGTCGAAGTCGTTGCAGTCACCCCCGCCAAGGATGGGAGAGGCGCCGTCGCCGTCCATGTCGATGGCCCACCTCCAGTGCGACGCCAAGCGACCGGTGGGGTGATCGTCGTCGTGCAAGGCCGCCGTCGCGCCCGACGGCACCGGCCAGCGCAGCGCTCCCAGGACAGCCGCAGCGGTCACCGCCAGCAGCGTCGCGGCTGCGAGGGCGCTGCCATCGAGGAACCGCGGTCGCGGCCACGCCAGGTGGATCGCGACCTGGAAGGACACGAACGACACCCCTATCGCCGCATCCCAAAGATAGCCGTAGTTGAGCGGGATGATCCGCGCGCCGGCGCCGAGAGCCGAGATAGCCACGAGCAGTCCCACACCGGCGCCGACTACGCGCGTCCGAGGGGTTCTCGACCGGAAGGCGATGAGCAGCCGCGCGGCAACCAAGACCGCCGCGGTGCCCAAGACCGTCACCAAGCTCGGGCCGGCCGGGGCCAGCCACCACTGCCGGACGCCAGGGCCGGAAAACATCGCCCGCCCCAGGGCCAGGAAGGCTGGCAGCGCGGCGAGACCGACGACCGCCGGGAGCGCCCAATCCGCCAGGCGTGGAAAGCGTGGCCGCAAAAGGCGCGTCGGCCACGCCGCGGCCTTGCGCGCCACCACGATGAAGAGAACCTCCAGAATGCCCACGCAAAGCCCGCTGGCCAACCACAAGAGCAGCGAGAGCGTCGCCGGCAAGGCGCAAGGGCGTAGCAGGCCTATGGCCCCCATCGAGCACACGGCCGAGATCCCCGCGGTAGCGACAATCTGCACCGAATGGCGGTGTAGCGACGAAGGTCGAGATGGCGGGGAGGACAAGGACGACCATCCTAGTATCGATGACACGGTTCCGCCAGAACCCCTCGAAGGGCTGCGACTCTCTCATCTTTTTTTGTCACCCCTTCCGGTCGTGCAGCATCCCATAGGCAAGCTTAGCTGGGATCCTTTTCCCGGACCAAATGGGACCGAGTTGGTCCCATTAAAAAAGGGAGGTCAGCATGTCCGATCTACGAACGAGCTACATGGGAATTCCGCTTCGGAATCCCATCATCGTCGGCTCCTCTCCGCTCTCGACTCGCGTGGACGCCATCAAGGCCATGGAGGCCGCCGGGGCTTCCGCGGTGGTGCTCAAGTCCCTGTTCGAAGAGCAGGTTCGCATCGATGCCGAGGCCTTCGAGCGCGACTTGGCCGAGCACGATGACACCTCGGCGGAAGCGACCTCGATGTTTCCCCACTTGGAGCACGCAGGGACGCGTACGCACGTGTACTGGGTTTCGGAGGCGCGCAAGGCGGTCAAGATTCCGCTCATCGCGAGCATCAATTGCGTGACCAAGATCCAGTGGGCCGAGTACGCCAAGGCCTTGGAGGGCGCGGGCATCGACGGCATCGAGCTCAACCTCTACTCGCCGGTCAACGATCTTGCCACGACCGCGGCCGACATCGAAAGTCGCGAGCTGGAGATCCTGAACCAGGTTCGCAATGCCGTCCGCGTCCCCATCGGCGTGAAGCTGCATCCGTTCTACACCAACCTGCTCAATGTCGTGTCCAGGTTCGAGGAGGCGGGCGCCGACGGCTTCGTGATGTTCAACCGATTGTTCCAGCCCGACATCGACGTGGACGCCGAGACCAAGAGGGCGCGCTACCAGGAAACCGAGTCGCGCGATTCTCTTCTGCCGCTGCGCTGGGTAGCCTTGCTCGCCAATCGCATCCGCTCGGGCATCGCGGCCAGCACCGGCATCAGCAGCGGGCGCGACGTGGCCAAGATGCTTCTCGCGGGGGCTCGCGCCACCCAGGTCGTGGGCGTCATCATTCGTGAAAGGCCCGCCGTCATCGGCAAGATGCTGACCGATCTTGGCGGCTGGATGGACACCCACGGCTACAAGAACGTCGAAGATTTCCGCGGAAAGCTTGCGCGAATCAATCCCAACGACCCTTGGGGGTTCTCGGCAAGTCAATATGTCGAAGGTCTTCTTGGTCTTGGCTGAGGTTTCTTTGTCTCGATTGCGACGATTCGAAAGGGGTTTCTCCTGTAAGCAGTAACTAGGTGGAAGTGGGGGGCCCTCCGTACTTGGCATCCGTTTGGTCCACGGAAGAGAGCCTGCTGAGTACGGAGGGCCAATTTATCGAGCGCGAGGTTGCTGGGTCGACTCACGCTAGCCCTGGCCCAGTAGCTTCCCGGCAAACAGCATGCCCATGGTCAGAAAGGCCGCGAGGCCGAAGTAGCTCATGGCCATGCGAGCGCGATCCCTCGGGGTCACCTGGGACTCGTCGGGACCGGCCGGGGCCGCTCGCCTGGACAAGGAGTGAATGAGGGCGAAGACCCCGATGATGCCGAGTTGCGGGCTCGGGTGCAGGGCGAAGAGGCCGGCCAACAGGAGCAACCCGAGGATCCACATGCGGCGGGAAAACATCCGGGCCACACGCCCGCCGTCGAGAGGCGACATGGGCACCAGGTTGAAGAGGTTCAGGAAGAATCCGGCGTAGGCGACGGCCAGGTACATCCGCCCGTCCGTCGTCAAGAACAAGGTGGTGGCCCCGAGTGCGGCCAGGGTCCCTGCCATGGGCCCGGCGATGGCGATGCGCGCCTCCACCAGGGAATTGCGCGGCTGGCCGCGCAGGGCGATCATGGCGCCAATGAAGGGAATGAAGATCGGATAGCCGGCCGAAAGCCCCTCGCGTTTGATGGCATACCCATGGCCCAGCTCGTGGATGAGGATCATCGCCACGAAGCCGAGACCGAAGAGCCAGCCCGATCGCTGCGCTTCGAAGGCGACCATGGCCAGCATGGATCCGACGGTCAGCAGCAGCTTGCCCGCGCTCAGCCCCTTGAGCGCCAGCAGGAGGCCCTTCGACTTGGCCAAGATGGCCACGACCACGGCCCCGAAGGCCGCGAATAGCGAGCCGTTGCCGCGTTTCGGTGGAGGATTCACTGACGGGGTCTCTGGGTCGGTCACGGGACCTCTCCCTGCTGCGCGGGGTGGGGTGTTTTCAGGTCAAAGGCGCGTAAGGGAACATCGCTGCAACTCTCGTTGGGGCAGCTCTCGCCGGGTCCTTTCCCGGTCTCGAATTGGGCCAGGCACGAGGGGCAATAGGCTGTCGCGCGCGTGCTCTCGCGAGCGGGCGGGGCCAGCAAAGCCTCCAGGTCGACGTTCCTGTGGGCGAGCACGCGCTCCATGCGCTGGCGGGTTTCCGCGTGCCACCAAGAAAGTCGGTCGTTCTCGCGAGCGCGCATCGCCACCAGGAACGGGCGCGCGAACCTCGGCAGAGCGTCTGACGAAAGCAAGGCGGCGGCCACCGTCATGGGATCCAGATTGGCCCACACCTCGCGGGCCAACATGTCCACGCCGCGCACCCCGGAAATGGGGGAGAGCAAGGCCACCAGGCGCTTGGACAGATCGGGCCTGTGCTCGCGTGCCAGCCAGGACGACTTGCGCAGGGTCAGGAAGAAGACGACGGAGCTCACCGGCCAGAGCAGCAAGGACGCGGCGGCCGCGGCCAACAGCACCAGGGTGCTACGCGTGAACACCGCCACGCCCAGTCCACCGAACAGGGAAAGCCAAAGCGCGTTGGAGCACACGCGCAGGACGCGGACGTTCGCGCGAAACTCCTTCAACCGGTCAAGGGGAGCCGCCACGTCGAAACGGGCATCGAGGAGCTTGCGCAGATGGGTCTCACGCTGCTTCGGGTGCAAGGTCCGCGCCTTTTCGAGAGCCTCGGCCAGGGCAGACGCGCCCTTGCGCGAGGCCATCGTGGCAAGCGACAGCTCGCCGCTTTCCACCCGATGTCCGTGCGCCGACACCCGGCCGAGCTCTTCCCAGGCCAGCCGACGTCCGTCCGATTCGATGAGCGCAATCCCGGAAGGATTGATGGCCACGGGCAGAGGCTCGGCCAGCCAGGGAGGGGAGAGCGGAGGCCAAGGCATGCCGAACACCACCGACGTGGACCAGCCGGCGTTGGGACGGAAAGCGGACCGTCCCCGCCAGATTCTCCCGAGCGCGAAGAATCCCACGGTTCGGCGTGGAACCCAGGCCAAGCACTCGAAGAGGTACAGGACCACGAAAAGGACGTAAAGCTCGGTGAGCTCGCTCAATCGTCGGCCCTACCTATCGCCATCACGATCGCCGCGGGGATGCCCGGTTACTCTTCTTTGCCGGCCGGCTCGACCGGTGGCGCCTTCTCTTTCTTCTTGCCGAAGAGCAGGCCCTTGAGGCCGGCGCCCAGGGCGGCAATACCGACGATGACGAGCTTCCACAGCTTGCCCAGCACGCCCGCCAGCTTGCCCAGGAAGCCGAGCTTGGCGGCCACGCCGACGGCGCCGCCTACGACTAGGGCCGACAGGCCGTACTTGGCGATCTTGTCGCCCGACTTCCACTCCGAGTACTTCTGTCCCTCGATGTAGGCGAAGCCCTTGAGGATGGTCTTGATGCTCGGCAAGGTGGTGTCGAGCTGCTCCGGGGCCACCAGCAGGTTCGCGCTCATCACGCCGCCGCGGCCCAGGATGCGCGTGTTGTAGTTCACGATTTCGTGGCCCTCGGACGCGCCCTTGATGCACCATTCGAGGTTGTGGGTGTCCTTGTTGTAGAAGGGGGCCGTGTGCCAGCCGACGATGGTGATGGGGGCCCAGCCGCGCTTCTTGCGCTCTTCGTTGCTCGCCTCGTTGCCCTCGCGCAGGGATGTGAGGATCGCCTGACCGTCCAGCTTGTCCTTGTCCGCGTCCTTGACGTAGCCGATGTCCTCGAACTCGAAAATGACGAACCAGTCGAGCTCGTTGTTGGTGAGAAGACCGAGCTCGCCGCCGCCCGTCGGGTTGTGCATCATCTCGAGCATCTTGCGTGTGCCGGCAGCGCCGGTGAAGCGCGTTCCCTCGGGTACGTCGATCTCGGCCAGGTTGCCGACCTTCCCTTTGCCCGGGCCCACGGTCCACTCCAGGCTGTTCAGAAACTTGGAGGCCTCGCTCTCTTGGGCCGCGGACCGGTCGTCCGCCGCGCCTGGTGTCTCTTCCTCCGGGACGGCGGCCGGGGCCGCGGCGCTCTTTGCGCTGGCCGCGGACGTGAGGGCGGCGGAAAGAAGCAACAAGGTCCCGAGAAAGGAAGTGCCCAGCTTGGTGGTCATGTTGATTTGCCTTTGGAAGCTCGGGCGATCTTGCGGGAACGGCCGCCGCGTGTCACTCGAAAAACGAGGCTCAATTCCAGCGGAAGTAGCGCAGCCCCACCGCGAACGAGGGCACGCCCCACAGCGCGAGGATGAGCAGCGAAGGCAGCACGCCGCCGAGCCCGGCGCCGTCGATCATGACCGCGCGCAGGCCGTCGCACATGGCGGTGAGCGGCAGCAGGCGAATGACCGGCTGGATGGACTCGGGAAAATTGCTGGAGGCGAAGAACACGCCCGAGGCGATGAACATGGGCATCATGATCAGGTTCATGAGGCCGCTGACGGTTTCGGTGTTCTGCGCCCGGCTGGCGACCGCGATGGCCATGGCGGCAAAGCATGCGCTGCCGCCGAACGCCACGGCCAGGAGCGCGAGATACGATCCCGCCACCTGCACGGAAAAGAAGATGCGCGAAAAGACCAGGATCACGAGCAGCTCGAGGGGGATGATCACCAGGCGGGCCAGGCCGAGCGAGTACATCAAGTGGCGCCGCCGCATGGGCGCGGCCAGCAGGCGTTTGAGCAGCTTGCGCACGCGCATGTGCACCACCACCCAGGCCACGCCCCACATCGACCCCGACATGAGGTTCATGGCGATGAGGCCGGGGATCAGAAAATCGATGTAGCGCGAGCCGGGCGCGCGCACCTCCTCGTCGCGCACCAGGCGTGGCTCGGTCTGTCCGGCCGCGCGCTGGAGGATCTGGTTCACCGCCGAGCGCGCGGTGCGGCCCTCGGCGCGCGACGGATCGAAGCGATAGACCAGCGCAAGGCCGGGCGTTGCCGGTGGCGCCAGAATCAAGCTCACGCGTCCGGCACGCAGCTCGGCTTCGGCCGCGGGGGCGTCGAGCGCCTTGACCTTGACCTTGGCGTCGGTCAGAACGCGCGCGACCTGCGCGGAGAGCCCGGGCAAGGCCGCCACCACCACCGGCTCGGGCCCGCGCGCGCGAAAGGCGATCCCCAGCGCCAGGGACAACACCACGGGAAAGCCGAAGGCCCAGAATAGGACCCCCGGCTCGCGACCGATCTCGCGCAGCCGCATCAGCGTGAGCTGCATGATCGGATTGGGGGAATCGGGCGAATCGGGGAAATCGGATGGATTCGACCGTCCTTGCCGCGAATCAGCCGTCACGCAAATGCCTCCCCGTGAGCGCCACGAAGACATCCTCGAGCGAGGCCTTGCGCGTGCCCAGGCGAGCCAGCGTGCAGCCCTTGCGCTCGACCAGGGCCAGCACCGCGGCCACCGCGTGCTCGGGTTCGCGCACCGCCAGCGACCACACGCCCTCGGCGGTCAGGTGCGCCCCCGCGACCGACGGTAGGCCGCACAGCTCCACGGCCTCCAATCCGGCGGCGGTGGCCTTTTCGAGCTCGAGCTCCACGACGTGGCCGCCCGGCAGCGCGGCGATCAGGTCGGCTGGCGTGCCCAGCCGGACCAGCTTGCCCTGATCGACGATGGCCACGCGGTCGCAAAGACGTTCGGCCTCTTCCATGTAGTGCGTGGTCAACACCACGGTGCCGCCGCGCGCGCGGTAGGCGGAGACGAGCCCCCACACCTGGCGTCGCGACTGCGGATCCAGCCCTGTGGTCGGCTCGTCGAGGAAGAGCACTTCGGGCTCGCCCACCATGGCGCATGCGATGGCCAATCGCTGGCGCTGCCCGCCCGACAGCTTGCCCACCCACGAGCGCCGTTTCTCCTCGAGCTCGACCTCTGCCAGGAGCTCCGCCAGCGGGCGCGGCCTGCGATAGAAGCTGCGAAAGAGCGTGAGCAGCTCTTCGACCATCAGCTTCTCGGGCAAGTGGGTCTCTTGCAAGGCCACGCCCACGCGTTCGCGCAATCTGTCCTCATGGCTTTGCCAGCGCAGGCCCAGCAACTCCACCTCCCCCGCGCTGGGCGCAAGCAGGCCTTCCAGCATTTCGACCGTCGTGGTCTTGCCTGAGCCATTCGGCCCCAGCAAGCCAAAGCACTCCCCACGCTCGATGCGCAGGTCCAGGCCATCGACGGCGACCACGGCGGGCGAGGGCTTGCGAAAGAGCCCATGCCGGCCGTCGAAGACTTTGCGCAAGCCCCGACAAGCAACGGCCGGCGTGTCACCCTGCTGGTTCACCGCGACTGTCTATAACGTGTCAAAACCATGCGCGCCACCCGCGAATACAACCAAGAACGGACGGAAACACGCCGTGACGAAGGCTATTGTTTCTTTCAAGTATCTGAATGAATAAATCGCGGTTACTTCCGAGTGTCGCCAAGGCAAATTATGCAAGTCGTATGAAACCTGCACTTTTCTCGGTTTTTTCCTGGATGCAACCTGCTCGACATGATCAATACCGGCGACACCGCATGGATGCTCATTTCGACAGGGCTCGTGTTGCTCATGATGCCCGGCTTGGCGCTCTTCTACGGCGGCCTGGTCCGCACCAAGAACGTCCTCTCCACCTTCATGCACAGCTTCGTGGTGCTGGGCCTTCTGACCTTGCAATGGACGCTCTTCGGGTATTCGCTGGCCTACGGGCCCGATCATGGCGGTCTCATCGGGGGGCTGTCCTTTGCGTTCATGCGCGGCGTGGATCTGGCGCCGCGCCAGGGCGACACCATCCCGCACATGCTGTTCTTCGCCTACCAGATGATGTTCGCCATCATCACCCCCGCGCTCATCTCGGGCGCCTACGCCGAGCGTCTCAAGTTCTCGGCCTACGCCCTGTTTACCATCCTGTGGGCGACCCTGGTCTATGATCCCCTGGCCCACTGGGTCTGGGGCAGCGGCGGCTGGATGGCCAAGATGGGAGTGCTCGACTTCGCGGGCGGCATCGTGGTCCACGTCAGCTCGGGCGTGTCGGCCCTGGTCGTGGCTCTGGTGGTGGGCAAGCGCATCGGCTATCCGCGCGAGCGCAGCCTTCCCCACAACCTGACCATGGTGCTGCTCGGCGCGGGCATTCTCTGGTTCGGCTGGTTCGGCTTCAACGGCGGCAGCGCGCTCGGCGCCTCGGGCATCGCCACCCTGGCCTTGGTCAATTCCCAGCTGGCGGCGGCCGCGGGCGGCACGGCGTGGATGCTCATCGACGTGATCCGCTACGGCAAGGCGTCGGCGCTCGGCTTCGCCTCGGGCCTCGTCGCCGGTCTTGCCACCGTGACCCCGGCCTCGGGCTTCGTCGGCCCCATGGGTGCCATCGCCATCGGCACGGCCGCAGGACTCGCCTGCTACGGCGCCGTCATGCTCAAGAGCAAGCTCAACTACGACGACACCTTGGATGCCTTCGGCGTTCATGGCGTGGGCGGCGCGGTCGGCACCATCCTGCTCGGCGTGTTCGCGACCAAGGCCTGGAACGCCAGCGGCGCGGATGGGCTCATCACCGGCGATGCCACGTTCCTGGGCAAGCAGCTCTTGGCGGTCGCCGTCACCGTCGCGTTCTCGGTCGCCGGTACGCTGGTCATCCTGAAGGTCGTGGACGCCACTGTCGGCCTACGCGTCACCGCCGATGAAGAGCGCGAAGGCCTCGACATCAATCTGCACGGCGAGGAAGGCTACTCCATCGGCAGCTCGACCTACGGCCACGCCGACCTGGCGGTCGCCGCCGCTACCGAGGTTGCGCCCAAGACCAGCCCGGCCGTCGTGTCGTAGACGATCGAGACCGCGCTTGAGACGATCCCCGTCGATGGAAGGCGACGGCCAAATGGTCCGTTACGTGCTCCCGCGTCCGGGCCCCAGTCGTGGCTCGGGAACCCGCGTATGCTAGCGTTCGTTGCGGATGAAGCGCAACCGTGTCGAGGCCTTCAGCGATGGCGTGCTGGCCATCATCATCACCATCATGGTGCTGGAGCTGAAAGTCCCGCGGGGCACGGGCCTGGCAGCGCTGCGGCCCCTATTGCCGATCTTCGCCAGCTACGTGCTCAGCTTCCTCTACGTGGGCATCTACTGGAACAACCATCACCACCTGTTTCATTCCGTTCGCCACGTCAGCGGCGGCATCCTGTGGGCCAACCTGCATCTCCTGTTCTGGCTCTCCCTGTTTCCGTTCACCACCGGCTGGATGGGCGAGCACCACCTCGACGCCACCCCGGCCGCCGTCTACGGGTTCGTCCTGTTCATGGCCGCCATCGCGTATTACATCCTCCAACGCGCCATCATCGCCCGCCACGGCCCCTCCTCCCTGCTCGCCACAGCCGTCGGCCGCGACCTCAAAGGCAAGCTCTCGCCCGTGACCTACCTCGCCGCCATCGCCCTCGCCTTCGTCAGCACCTGGCTCGCCAACGCCCTCTACCTCGCCGTGGCCGTTCTGTGGCTCATCCCCGACCGCCGCATCGAGCGCGCCTTGGCCGAGCATGTGGAGGCGGAGAGGTGATGCCTTGGAAGGCGATGTTCTTCACCCTGCTCGCGTTCGAGGTTCCCTCGATGTCGATCAGACCTTCCGCAACCGGCACCTCCACATCCGCGGTGCTCATGTCTTCACCCGTACGACGACTATTTGCGAGGGTCAGCGCAGGTCGGCCGGCGAGCCCGTGAGCGGTGCGGTAGCGACCAGCGTGTCCCGGCCTGTGCGGGCGGCTCGCGCGAGCGTGCGCGGCCCGCGCAGCGCTCACACCCTCGCCCCATTCCTTCGCTCACGCGGGCCGCCAGCCACGGTGCGGACACCTGACCGCGTGCCGGCCATGAAATTCGGGGCGCCGAATCACGACAGATTGAACAGGCGCCGGATCTTCTCGCCGAGGGCGCGGTGGTGCTCGGGTGTTCTCGACGCAGCTTTTGCGGAGATCTCGCCACCTTTGCGGGCCAGCCCCTCCTGGCGCGCGGCCAGCAGCGTCGACATCTGATCCGCGATGGCGGGCCGGGTGGTCAGCACCTTCTGCAAGGTCGCGTGGTCGAGCTCGTAGCACAGGACGTCCGTGGCCGCCAGGCAGGTCGCGGCGCGCGGCTCGCCCGTCATCAGGGACATCTCGCCGACGAAATCACCCGCCGCCAGCGAGGCCAGGGTCGTACTGATGTTGTCTTGGCCAAGCGTCACGTGCACACGCCCCTCGGCGATGACGAACATGGAGTCGCCGGCCGCACCTTGCCGGATGAGCGCCTCGCCCGCCGCGAAGCGCTTTTCGTGCAGACCCCTAGCCAGCAATTCGCGCTCGGTGGGCTCCAGGGTCGAGAACAGATCGACCCGTTCCAAGACCGCAATGCGCTGGCGAAGCGCGGGCGTGGGCAAAACCCTTGCCTCTTCCGCAACCTTGCTCTCTTGATGAAGGGTGCGGATGGGGAACGGAATCTCGAGCCCGCAGCGCTGGGCGGCATACCAGACGCGAGCCAACACCTCGCCCTTAATATCCACGTCGCGGTCGAGGCGATCGATCCAGTAACGAAGCGCGTAGACGACGGCCGAGTCGCCGAATTCGACGGGGAAACAGTCTGGCGCCGGGTCCGAGAGCACCTCGGGCGTCGCGCGCGCGGCCTCGACGAGCGCGCGGCGGACTTCATTGGGTGGATGGCGGTAGTGGAAGCCGATGCGAACCTGCGCGCGGTGGCGCGGCAACGGTCGCGAGTAATTGTAAACCTCCTGCGCGGTGATGTGCCCGTTGGGAATGATGACCGTATCGCCGTCGGTGGTGCGCAACACCGTCGCGCGCCAACGGATCTCCATGATGCACCCCTTGCGTTCGCCGAATTGGACCCAATCGCCCACGCCGAGCGAGCGGTCCACGTGCAAAAGGATGCCGGCCAAGAGGTTGGTCAGGGTGCTCTGCAGGGCCAAGCCGAGGATGGCGGTCAGCACCGCGGAGGTGGTCACCATCGACGCCACGTCCACGCCGCTTTGCCCGAGGACGCCCGCGATCACCACCACGAACCCGAGCACCAGGACGAGATCGCGCAAGAGCACCGGGAAACGAATATTGGCCCGACGGGGCAGGATCTCGAACACGCCCATCACCGCGGTGCCGATGACCCCCATGGCCACGAAGAAGGTGGACAACATGGTGAGCAGGCGGCCCATGGCCGGAAGACCGACTCCGAGAGTGAGCAAGCCCAGGCGCACGAACGCCAGCAGCGCGCCCACGGCGAGAAAGATCTTGAGCACGCCGCCGTGGTCGCGGTTCTCAGGCGGGAGCAGCCGGCGCAGAAACAGCAGAACGACCAGGGCACCCAGCGCGGTGACCAGGCTCATGCCGGCCCCGGTGAAGGGACCGGCCTCGGTCAGGTCAACGAGATGCTGGCCCAGGTTCATGGTGAAAGATCACGCTAACACGAGTCGCGGGACGGGGACTCGAAAGGCGCCACAGAGGACTTACCAACGGGGTAGCGCCGGGTCTTCTAGAAACTGAGAGGCTGCGTGCCCAGGTGGATATCTACGTTGCCGGGCACGGGCACCGCTCCCCCGGCCAGGCTTGCGATGTCCTGTCCATGGATATCGACGGCGTACATTTGCCACTGTGCCGAGGTTGCCTCAAAAGGGATGGAGAAGCTGATCCCCGAACCCTGGTTGCAATCGAAGGTCGAGGTGATGCGGGCGCTGCTGAGATCCGTCTCGAAATCGAAATCAACGGAGTTGGCTCCGACGTAGGAGCAGGATGTGGGGATTCCCTGGGCGTAGATGCTCCAGCCGACAACGAAAGACTGGGTAATGAACGAAGCAAGAGTGCCTCTGAAGTCGTTCAAACCCGGGTAGAGATGAAAGACGCCGGTTGCATCGAAGCTGTCGAGCAGGGTTGTCGCGTCGCCGTAGATCGCAGGATCGCCGTACAGATCGAACCCCACCGAATAGTCCCCAGCAGGAACGTAGGCGGTCGACATCTCCATGTTCGCACCGGCGCAGGCTGACCGGATCTTGAGTATAGACGGCCCCGGTTTGCTGGTCCGTGAGGGTCACGACGACACTTGAGGCTCCGACTGCGGCGCAGCTTAAGGGAGAGACATAGGTGGTGTCCTCGATATCGTAGATGCTCCACGCGAAGCTGGCGTACGAGCTTCCCGTCCCAGGTCCCCCGGAATGTCCCCCGCCACCGCCACACCCGGCGCCGAACAGCGTAAGTATGCCGAAGATTCCTGCCAAGCGACTCTGCCGTGAACGTGTAGCGTGCATGCGAACCTCCCTAAGTCTGGTTATTGTACTTCTAGACGTTCCCCAGGTGGACTCGATTCAATTCCCTCGGAGATTGTGTATCAGTGGGGCGGCGCGACCATGAGAACGCCGCCGTGCTCGGGGTCGCCGACGATGGCGGTCCCGTCCCCGGCCACCACCACGACCCGGCCGCCTTCTACCGTGGGCAAGGTGGCCATCGCCTGGAGCGCGCCCCAATCATTCACGTGGGCGATCGTCAAGCGGGCGGACTTTCCGGCCGCCACGTACAGGGTCTGCCGGGTATCGAGGTAGTCGATGTTGTCGACCCCTGCGCCGGTTTCCAGCGTGGAGAGCAGGGCGCCACCGTGGGCCGCATCCAAGACCAAGGCACGATCCGTGCAGGCGACGAACAGAAATCGGCGGCGTCGGTCGTACGCCAAGCCGCGCGGACCGTTGGGCCCGCAGCGTGGGCTCCACGTGTGCGCGATCTTGCGCGACTTGACATCGATGACGAGCGTCTTGTCCTTGTCCTCCAGGTTGGTGAAGAAGAGGCCGCGCGCGGCGTCCACGGCGTAGCCCTCGGGCTCGCCGGGAAGGGCGATGCGGGCCTTCTGTTTCGGCCGGTCGCCATCGCTGACGTCCACGATGGTGATGGATGCGTCGCTGGGGGTCGTCACCCAGACCTCCTTGGTGGCCGCGACATACTGAACGCCGTCGCTGGGGGCGCTCAAGGTGGTACACCCGGTCTTGACCAGCTTGTGCGTGTCGACCGCGCACAGCTCCGCGCTGGCGCGATTGCCGACGAAGGCGCGGCCATCGCCCAGACTGACCGCGCTCGGACCGAGCTGTCGAACCTTTCCATGTCGCTCGCGCTCTGCCACGGCAAAGCCCTCGATGCAGGTGACTTTTCGGGTGGCCACGTCCAGCACGTCGACGCAGCCGGTGTTGCCCGCCGGTATCCAAACCCGGCCGGCGCCTCGCTCGGCGGCGAAATAGTCGAGCGAGACGAAGCCGCTCGCCTTGGGCAAGGGGGTCTCGATCTTGGTCCATTGCACGGAGGTCGGGGAGCTCCGTGGCCAGAAGGAGCTGCAGCACGAGTAAGGTCGTCATGATCACCGTAGGATGCCAAACACCTCACCAGAATGCGACTTGCGCCAGCGCTTGGAGTAGTCTTCGCACCATGCGGCTGCCCATTCCCCTCAAACGCCGGCCACTCGACATCGGGCTTCTGGGCTTCTTCATCGTCAATCTGGTGTTCGTCAGCTACGTGATCAGCCTCGAGCAGATCGTCATCGGCAATCCGGCTTCCTTCGTTCGTCCTATCTGGCCCCCACGCAGCGCCCTCGCGTTGATTCACTGGTGGGAGAAGACCTACGATCCCTTGCTGTGGGCGCGCCCGGCCTGGTATCGCGCGACCATCTGGATCGACGTCTTGCTCTTCGGGCCCTTCTACGCTGCGGCCACCTATGCCTTTGTCCGCGGGCGCGAGTGGATTCGCCTTCCGTCGGTGCTGTGGTCCGGGATGATGTTGGCCAACGTGACCATCATCCTTTTCGACGAATGGCTGGGCGCGCACGCCTCGCCGCGTCCCCTTGTCGTGTCGGCGGCGAACGCCTCCTGGATCGTCGTTCCCATGATCGTGCTCTGGCGGATGGCATGCCAAGAGCACCCGTTCAGCGAAGATTTGGTGATGCCCACGGAATGAGCACCTTTCGCGAGCAGTACGGCCCGTGGGCCATGATCGCCGGCGCCTCGGTCGGGCTGGGCGAGGCGTTCGCCAGGCAGCTCGCGCGGCGTGGTCTCGACCTGGTGCTCATCGCGCGCGGCCAGGCCGCCCTGGACACTTTGGCCACCGACCTGCGCCGCGCCCACGGCATCGAGGTGCGCACCCTGGCCATGGATCTGGCGCGGCCGGATGGGCTGGCCCAGGTCCAGGACCTCACCGCAGAGCTCGAAGTCGGCATGCTGGTCTACAACGCCGCTTTCTCGACCATCGGCCCCTTTCTCGACCATCCCGTCGAGGAGCACCTGCGCGTGATCGACGTGAATTGCCGCGCGCCGCTCGTTCTTTCGCACCATTTCGGACGCGCCATGACCGCGCGACGGCGCGGGGGCATCGTGCTCATGACCTCCACGGCCGGCTCGCAGGGCGGACCGTGGATCGCCGCCTATGCCGCGTCCAAGGCCTTCAACTCGATCTTGGCCGAAGCCCTGTGGGACGAGCTTGCGGGCAGCGGCGTACACGTGGTCGCCTGTCGCGCCGGGGCCACGCGCACGCCCGGATATGCCGCCTCCAAGCCGCGCCCGAGCCGAGTTCCCCTGCTCGATCCCAACCACGTCGCCGAGAAGACCCTCGCGTGCCTGGGCCGCGGCCCGAGCGTGGTTCCGGGCGCGTTCTACCGATGTTCGGCCTTCATCATGGAGCGCCTGCTGCCGCGCCGGACGGCCATTCGAATCATGGGCCGGGCGACGCGCAAGTTGTACGGCGAGTCCCAAGGATAACCCCGTGCGTGTCGTGCGATCCAAACCTGCCGGACAAGCCTTCGTCGCGGTGGCGTATGTCGTCGCTCTGGTGGTGGCCCTCGCCGTCGGGCGCGCGGCAGCGGGCCTGCACCCGATCTGGATCGCCGCCGTCGCCGACCTTGCCGCCACGCTGGTCGTGTTCGCCTTCAGCGTCGCGCTCGACAACTCCAGCGTCTACGATCCGTACTGGAGCGTGGCGCCCTTGCCGATCGCTCTCTATTGGACCGTCGCGGCGGGCGCCAACCACGGCTTGCGCCAGCTCGTGGTTCTCGCGCTGCTGGCCATGTGGGGCGCGCGCCTTACCGCCAATTGGGCCCTGCGCTGGCGCGGCCCGGCCGACGAGGATTTTCGTTACGTCGAGATCCGCGCCAAGACCGGCAAGGCGTACTGGCCGGCCAGCTTGGCCTCGATTCACGTCCTGCCGACGGCCTGGGTCTTCCTGGGGGTGATTCCCATCTTTCCGGCCCTCACGCGGCCCGGGTTCGGCATCGTCGATCTCGCCGCCGCGCTCATCGCGGGCCTGGCCATCGCCATCGAGACCGTCGCCGACCGTCAACTGCGCCGCTTCCTGCGCTCGCCGCACGACGAGGGCGGAATTCTCGACCAGGGCTTGTGGGCAGCGTGCCGCCACCCGAACTACCTCGGGGAAATCCTGTTCTGGTGGGGACTGTTTCTCTTCGGCGTGGCTGCCCAGCCCGGCTGGGCCTGGTCGATCGTCGGTCCCCTCTCCATCACGCTGCTCTTCGTGCTCGTCAGCGTGCCCTGGATGGACCGCCGCATGCTTTCCCGCCACCCCGCCTGGGCCGAGCACATGAAGAAGACGCCCGCGCTGCTGCCGTGGCCACGGTGAAAGGCCCTACCTGCGCGTCCCGGCCGGCGTGATCTTGACGGAGAGCTGGGAAGTGACACGCGGGCGGGGGTCACGACAGCGACTTTCGATCACATTCCGCGATGCGAGCTTCCAGAAACCGGCGCTCGCCTTCATTTCGCGCGAGTCGGTGCGCTTGGCGCAAGTGTTCGGCTGCCACCTTGGCCTGTCCGCATCGGAGCTGGAGCTCGCCAAGCGCGGCGGCGTAGAACGGGTAGGCGAAAAGTCGGCCCTTGTTCTCGATGGCTTGCACAGCCGCGAGACCCTTCTTCGCCCCCTGGTGTTGCGCGATCGCCATGGCTCGATTCAGAGCAACCACGGGAGATGGCCAAATCTTGATGAGCACGTCGTAGAGCTCGACGATCTTCCCCCAGGGCGTTTCGCTGGCGTCGCCGGCTGTGGCGTGCATGCCGGCGATGCCGGCCTCGATGTGATACGCCGTTACCTCGGCGCCGCTCGCGCTCAGCTCGAGCAGGCGCATCCCCTCGGCAAGCAGCTGCGTGTCCCACAAGGATCTGTCCTGCTGGAATAGATCCCTGAGGTTCCCTGCCTCATCAATTCGCGCCGGCAGGCGAGCGGCCAGGAGCCACATGAGCGCAGCAAGCGCGTGGGTGGTCGGTGTCGCCGACGGCGCGTGGTCGACCAGGAGCCGGACCAGGCGCATGGCGTCCTTGCATAGATCCTCACGCACGACCGCGAGCGCGGATGCGCCGTGATACCCCTCGTTGAAGAGCAAATAGAGCGCACGATGGACAGCAGAGAGGCGGGGCAAGAAGTCCGCGCGGCCGAGCTCGAACAGGTTCCCGGCCTCTGCCAGCACCTTCTTGCCTCTGAAAATGCGCTTTTGCATCGCCGCAGGCGACACGAGGAATGCGCTCGCGATCTCGTCGACGCCAAGCGCGCAGAGCAAGTGAAGCACGAGCGCGACCTGCACGTCCTCGTCGAGCCCGGGATGGCAACAGGTGAACATCATCCTCAGCTCGTCATCCTTGAGGGCATCAGGCAAGAACATCGCGTCCAGTGCGGGCTCGAGCGCCCACGCACTCTCGATGTGCCACTGCAGCGCGGGGCCGAACTTCCTAGCCGTGCGCTGCCGTCGAAAGACGTCCAGCGCACGGTTCTTGGCCGCTGTCATGAGCAGGGCGCTGTAGTGGGGTGGCACGCCTTGGTAGCTCCAAGCCTCGAACGCGCTGGCCAGCGTCTCCTGCACGACGTCCTCTGCAAGGGCGAGGTTCTCCATGCCGAACGCGCGGGTCAGCGCCGCGAGCAGTCGCGCCGCCTCCTGCCGGAAGAATGCGCTGTCGAGCTTCACGCTTCCATCTTGAACACAGGGCGGATCTCGATCATGCCGTCCTGATCGAAGATGGGATGCCCGTTGGTGAGCGCCACGGCCTCGTCGTAGTCCCTGGCCCGGATGACGGAGAATCCCACGACGAGGTCCTTGGTCTCGGCGTACGGGCCGTCGGTGTAGCTACCCTTTTTGTCCTTCACCACGCGGCCACCCTTGGTGTCGAGGGGTTGGCCGTAGTTGGCGAGGTGGCCGCTGTCTCCCATCTGCTTGAACCACGCCTGCCACTTCACCATCGACTCTTGCATTTGTTGCACCGTCCGGTCCTTGGCCGGCCGACGGTAAAGAAACACATACTCATTCATGCTCTTACTCCTTGTTTTGCCATCACGCGCCCGGCTCCAATCGTAGATAGGCCCCCAACCAATCGAGCATTCTCTCCCAGCCGCCTGCGTGCTCGACCGCGGGTTCGCTGCCGCCAAAGTCTTCGTGCCGGACGACGATTCGCGTCCCTCGGTCGACGGGCAGGAAGTGCGTCGTCACCTTGGTCACGCGCCGACCGAGGGTAGGGTGATCGAAGTCGTAGCGCCGTGTTTGGACGATCTTGTTGGGCGCGACTTCCGCGAATTCGCCGCTCGAAGGCAGGGCTGTTCCGTCGGGAAGGCGGATGACCAGGCTCCAGTGTCCTCCCTGGCGGAGATCAGCGCGAAATGCCTCGATCGTGTACACGCCGGCTGCTCCCCACCACGTTTCGCACTCGTTCGTCATCAACGCGCGCAGCGCACGTTCGGGTGCCACGGGAACCTCTACGGTCGCGAGCACGATCTCGTTGTCGGTGATTGCGCGAGCGGCATCGGCTGCGCTTAGGTTGGCGGTCTTGGGTCGCTGCGCTGGTTTCGAGGCACCCTTCTCGGACGCTCCGCTGGCGGCGGAGCGCGCGGCGAGGTGAGCCTTGACGTCTGGGCCTTTCCCAGACCCTTCATAGGAAGAGAGATCTTCATCGATCCCGACCAGCCGGAGGCATTGACCACCGGGCGCCTGGAAATAGAGGTGAGGATCCGGAACCTCCAACTTCCTGGCGCCAGCATCGAGGATTCTGCGCGCAAGCGCATCGACATCGTCCGATTTGAGCTCGAGCCAGACCGCTCTCGCGCTGCGGAGGAACTCGCTCGCGTCGGGCACATCCCCATAGAGGACGATGTAGAAATCATCACCCAGGCGAATGCAGTCCCTGTCGTCCTCGGCCTTGGTGATGACGGCACCCAGGGCCTCGCAATAGAATTTCTTAACGGCGTCCCGGTCTGCGCGTGGAACGATGACCGACATATGGTTTCCAAAGATGACTTTTGCCATTGGCGCTACCTCTTGTCTCTGCTTTCGTAAATGGATGCGAATGGGATGGGCGTGGTTGCGAACTACCGACGAGGCGTGGTCCCCGCGGCGATGGACGCAGGCGATCCGAATGGTTCGCCGATGCCGGTCTCGAGGAAGAGCTTGAGGCTGCGCAGGAACTGCGCCCACGCGTAGTTGGTGAACGCGACCACTGGGGTCATGGCCGGAAAGCCCGCGTGACTGAACCGCAGGGTGACGGCCCCCGCCCGTGCGCCGTCGCTCAGCTCGAAGAGCACCCGCGTGCCCTTCCAGTCGGGCGGGACGTCCTGTGCGGACCAACCGACCGCCTTGTTGGGTTCCAACTTGTCCACGCGGAACGTGACCGTTCCCTGTCCGAAGGCGTACTCGTTGATGGCGCCAACGGCGGCCTGCGTCTTGGCCTTGGTCCACCAGGCGGCGATGCCCGAGGCTGTCGTGAGCGCTTCGAAGAGCTTTTGCGCGGTGGTTTCGATCTCGATGCCGATGATGATATCCATGGATCTTCCTCCTTGGAGGAGCGGCTTGGTTGAGGGTCTCCGCTGCCTCCTTGCCACCTAAACGTTCGAGGCGTTCGCCTCCAGACAATTTTTTCCAGGCCCCTAATGGCAGCGGTCGCGAGGTCGACGCCCGGCGGGTGTGGCCCGGACGGGCCCCGGCGCTTGACGTCGCGGTATCCCGGCGATGGTCGACCGTGACCGCCCCGGCGGACCGTCGGTCAAACCCTCCAAACGCTGGCTAGATCCGGCGGTCTGGTTGGGGGGCGAGAAAGAGAAGGAATGGCCAAGGCGGAAAGGTGCTACCAGTCGCTGGCGGCATCGATCGGCGCGTCTATGGCCGGGGTGCTCACCGCCCAGAAGCTCCAACTCCAGTAGTCGTCGCACATCACGGTCTGGAATGCCTGGAGACAATGGATGTCCAGGGTCGTCTGATTCAGAGGCCATCGGCCGACATCGGCCCCCGCGGCTTCTCCGCTTCGCCGGTCTCGATCCTTTCGTATTCCGCAATCACCTGCGCGCCCAGCAACAGCAGCGTGGCGGCCATTTCTAGGCTAAGCAGCAGGACGATGCCCGTGGTGAGCGAGCCATACACCACGCTCACTTGCGACAGCGTGCCGAAATACCAGCGCAACCCACGGCGGATGAATTCCCAGAGCAGACCCGCCGTGGCGCCGCCGATCAGCGCGTGCTGCGCCGACAGCCTGCCTACCGGCATGAAGTAGTAGATCGCCGAGATGAGCAGAATCTCCACGGTCACGCCGGCGACGTAGATGAGCAAGCGCGAGAAGCCGCTCAGCGACCAGCTATGCCCCAGAATGGCAAGATTCGCGCCGCCTATCGTCACCAGGTCGGCGAGCACGAACGTGCCCACGAACAGCGCTGCGCCGATGAAGAAGATGTAGCCAAAGGGCAGCAGCAGCAGGGATACGAGGAAGTGCCGCTTGCGCTTGGTCACGCGGTGCAGGAAGATTACCGAGATTGCACTCTCCAGCACCTTGAAGCCGAGCGAGCTGAAGAACAGCATCGTGATGAGCAGTACCCAGCCGATTACCTCGCGGTGAGCGAGGAACGTCCGCAACTCCGCCACCACCGCCTTGCCCTCGCCCGGCACCACGTATTCCAGCGCCTGGCGCAACGTCGCCAAGAGCACGTCCTGGTCGATCACCTGCGATAGCGCGATCACCATCAGGATGAGCAGCGGCACGATGGAGAGCAGCGCGTAGTAAGCGACCGCGCCGGCGAGAAGCAGGCCCTGGTTCGCTTGGAAGGCCTTCAGGACCTGGAGCGCGAAGGCGACCGGGTTCTTGAGGACGTGGACGATGCGAGGGTTGACGATCTTCATGAGTGGCCGGTTTGCAGGCTGATTCTATCGCGGCGGGCTCGGTAGGAGCGGCAAGAACTCCGTGCGGACCTGAAAGTCCTGGGGACTTAGGCAAGAAAAGGTCGCCTTGTCGGCGAAGAGCCCTAGGCTTTCTGCATGAGCTCGCTCGTTTGGCTTGGTCTAACGGTCTTCTTCGTGGTCGCCGTGGTTCTCAGTCACCGGACGCCGAAGGGAGGCAAACCGGTGGCGGGCACCCACCTGATGAAAAGCGCGCGCGGGATTCTCATAATCGGAATGGTTGTCTGTGGCGCCCTTGGCATCTGGAGTGCGTTCAAACACTGAACACGTTTCAGGTCAGCGTCGGGTTCCGGGCGTTTCGCCGATCACGCGCACGACCGCGACGGTGACGTTGTCGATGGTGCCGACGACGTTGGCCTCGTCGATGAGCTTGCGGCACGCGGTGGCGGCATCGAGGCCCTTGACGAGCTCCGCAATCTCCAGATCCTCGAACACGCGGTATAGGCCGTCGGTGCAAAGGAGCACCACGTCGCCCTGCACGAGATCGAGCTCGAACAAATCGATGGGGAGGATCAGCTCGCGCCCCAGGGTTCGCGTGAGCACGTGGCTGTCCTTGAGCGCATAGTGGCCTTCCGCCGCCGCTGCCTCGGCGCCGACGGTGTGGTCCTTGCTCAATTGGTTGATGTAGCCATCGCGGATCAAATACATGCGGCTGTTGCCCACGTGCGCGGCGGTCAGGTCGCCTTCGTTGACCGCCACCGCGGTCAGGGTCGTGCTCATGCCGCGCAACTGGGGAACGACCAAGGCCATGTCGTAGACTTCGTAGTTGGCGTTGCGGGCCGCGCGCACCAGTCGCTGCGCCTGGGTCATGCCCGGGGCAAGCTCGCGGAACGAGCGCATGAGCGCCAGGATGGCCCGTTGGCTGGCGAGGTCTCCACCTTCGAGGGTGGCCATGCCGTCCGCCACCGCGACCAAGCCGCTGCTCTTGCTCTTGATGTACTTGCCACAGTGGTCTTCGTTGTGGCCCCGTTCGGTGCCGGCATCGCTCAACGCCGCTATCTCGATCTCGAAGGCCTCTGGGTTGCTGTTGCTCATCGCCGAACCGATCCAAGTCTGTCCGCGTGGCGCAAGGCCAGCAACGACTCATGAGACGAACGGGCCTTGGCGGCTGCACAATTTGCCCGCCCTTCGTGGCAGGGATACGCCCAGGATACTTGCCGCTAACCCACGCGTTTCCTCGGGGCGGTCCGGCAAGGGGTTCGCGTTTGGGTTACTATTCACGGCCATGCAATCCCCCGGCATCATGCTCGTCGTGCTCGGTGGTCTCGGGTTGACCGTTGCCGCCGTTTCCAGGCTGTTCATGCGATGGCCCGCGGCGGGCAAGGTCGCCGGGTTGTCCCTGGGCCTGGCGATCGTGGGCATTGTCCTGTGGCTGTGGCCGTCGGTTACGCGCGCCCCGAAGTCGGAGGCGAGCGTGCAGCCTCGGACGGAAAACGGGCGACCGCCGCAGCTATTCCGACCAACGTCCAACGCCGGCATGCCGATCCCCCCGCCTCGCTTGCCGCCGCCGCCGCCGCCGCCACCCCCGCCCCCGCCGCCCCCGCCCCCGCCGCCACCTCCGCCGCCACTGCCGCCGCCCCCGCCGCCACCGCGTCCGCTTCCCGCGCGCTAGCCTGGGTACCATCGGATGGATCCAGGCAAGGGACCAGGCCATTCAATGTCCGAGGAGTCGACTCGTTCTCGCGGCGTCAACTTGGCGACCGCGCTGGTCCTCCTGGCGAGCGCCGCCGTGTCGGTGGTCTTCATCGCGCGATCGGCGTTCGAGGTGGATGGCCGGACGTACTTCTCGTTGTTCGACGACGCGATGATCTCCATGCGCTACGCACGCAACCTTGCCGAGGGTCTCGGCCTGATGTGGAACCCCCATGGGGCGCCGGTGGAGGGGTATTCCAACCTCTTGTGGACGTTGTGGATGACGGTGCTCCATCTTCTCCGTCTGCCCGAGCCGACGATTTCGCTCGCCGTGATGAGCACCGGCGCCGTGCTGTTGCTCGCGAACGTTCTTGTCGTGGGCAAGCTGGCGCGGTTGCTGACAGGAAGCCGTCTTTCAATGCTTCTGGCGATGTCGTTGACAGCGCTCTACTACCCGCTCGTCTTCTGGACGCTGCGGGGGATGGAGGTCGGAGTGCTGACCTTCCTGGTCTCGTCCGCGACCCTCGCGGCGCTCGAGATCCGGCGACATCGCCGGCCGCGCGACATCGCCGTCCTGTGTGTGCTGTTCGCCGCCGCGGAGCTCACCCGCGATGATGCGACCCTGCCGGTGGTGGTGATCGCGCTTTGGCTGGCGGCTGCTCTGCCACGCGCGGAATGGCGCCGCGTCGGCCTTCCCGTGGCTGCGGCGATCGCGATTCCTCTCGTTGCCCTGGCCGTCTTTCGCGAAGGCTACTACCACGCGCTGCTCCCGAACACCTACTACCTCAAGATGACGGGGATCGCGCCGGGGGCGCGCCTCGGCCGCGGGCTGAAAGCCCTTGCGGAATTGGAGCTCGCTCACCTGCTCGCGCCCACGGTCGCCGCCGCGTTCGTGTTTCTGCCGCGTCGGGGGCCGGCGCGCGAGCCGCTGTTGTTGGCGCTCCTCGTGGCGACCGCGGCGATGTACTCGGTGTTCGTCGGCGGGGATGCGTGGGAGTGGATGCTCTACAGCAACCGGTACATCACCCCGATGGTTCCGCTGCTCTTGATTCTCGCGTCCGCTGGCCTGGTCAACATCGCGCGGTGGACGATCGGCGCGAGCGCCGCGGTGGCAAGCCTGCTCGCCTGCGCCGCTGCCGTCGGCCTGGCGACGGTCGTCAAGGTCGAGCCTGTCGGCGGCGCCCCGCACGCCGGTCTGGTACAAGCGCCGGTGCCGCTCGGTGCGGTGGAAATCATCGCTCTTTGGCTGTTGGGCTCCTATCTGTTCAGGCGGTTCCCGGAGACGGGACATCTGCGCGGTGGACTGCTCCCTGTCCTCTTGTCGCTTGGTTTGCTGGTTGCCCTCGACGGCACGCCTGTCTCGGGGTGGCTGTCCGAGAACGCCCCTGGCGTCGGCGAGGATGCGACGCTGACGCGCACGGGACTGGCGCTGAGGGAAGCGCTCGCTCCGCACGCCTCGGTGGCCGTCGTCGCGGCCGGAGCGATCCCCTATTTTTCGCGCGCGCAGTCGGTCGACTTGCTCGGCAAGAACGACCCGGTGATCGCGCATCTCCCGTCGCACCTACCCTTTTATCCTGGGCACACGAAGTGGGACTACGCGTACAGCGTGGGCAGGCTCAGACCGGACCTGGTCCAGACGCCGTGGTTCCTCACCGTGGACCAGGGCGTAGCGGGGCGCTCGGAGCTGAGCAGCCTCGGGTACGAGCCCACCCTTGCCGGGATGTGGGTGAGACCGGACTCGGCCATCGATCTCGGACAGTTCAGGCGGGCGCTCTCACGGCTCAGGCGTCGATGATGAAGCTCTCTTGGTTGGGTCAGCGTACCTTCGCGCGCCAAGCGCTTCTGCTCGGTCTGCTGGGCGTTCTGTTGGGATTCATCCAGACCCGCGTCAGCAGTGAAAGCAACGCGGGATGGGACGCCGTGACCAGCCTTTGGCGGATCGAAGGCACGGACATCAGCGACGTGTGGCCCGCTGCCGAGGCCGCCCTGCGTGCTTCCCGGGGGCAGCCGATGTACGCGACGATCCCCGCCGAGGGGGCGTCCTTCACCTCCGCGCCGCTTTCCGCCTTGCTCTACCGGCCGCTCGCCGGGCTCTCACCTTATGACGCCGTTGCTTGGCTGTTCATGGCCAATCGCTGTCTGTTCGCGGCGATCTTTGTCCTGCTGGCGCTGCTGGTGCGGCCCACCCGCGCCTCGACCATGGCATCGGCTTGGCGCGCTGGCGTCCTCGCGCTCGCGTTGCTGCTCTGGCAGCCGCTCATGCGCGCCCTCGAGCACAACCAGACCACGATGCTCATCACCGTCCTGCTCGGCGCCAGCCTGGTGGCCATGCAAAGGGGAAAGGAGGTCGTCGCCGGGGTCGCCGTGGCCTTGGCGGTCGCGCTCCATCCCACCCTGGTGCTCATGGTGCCGCTGCTCTATTGGCACGCGCGCCGAACGCTGGTCAGCACCTTGCTGTCGGGTCTCGGGCTTGCCCTGGTGTCGGTCGCCTACGCAGGCTGGTCCGCGAACGTGGACTACCTGACTCGGGTGTTACCGGCGCTCTCGTCCGGCTACGCCTACTACTCGAACCAATCGTGGAATGGGGTGGTGGCCCGTTTGCTTCACCCGGAATTGGCGGCCCATCTCGTGGTCGCGCCGTTGAGCAGCGCCGCGCGTATGGTTTCGCTCTGCCTCGGCGGCCTGAGTCTCCTCTACCTTGCGCTCCGCATTCGGGCCTTGCCTCGCGACGCGAGCCTGCGCGCGGATGTCATGGGTCTGGCCTGGCTGGCCGCGACCCTGGCGGCGCCCATCGCGTGGGAGCACCAGTTCGCCCCCGCGATCCTTTGCCTGGCGTTGCTTTGCCAGCGACTCGCGGACCTGCCGCCCACCATCGGGGAAACAGGGAGCACGGTCGCGCGCACCCTTGCCCTTTCGGCCGTTCTCATGGCCAGCTATTTCGAGGTCCGCGGCTTGCGGCATGCAGCGGCGCTTCTGACTGCCTCCTACGTGTTCGCGGGTGCCGCGTTGCTGAGCGTGGTCTGGGTGGTCATGCTGGCGGGTGAAGCATCCATGAGAGTCTTTGCCGAGCGCGTGCGGCGGCTTGGCCGATGGTTGATCCCGCTCCCGCACGCTGTCGCAGCGCGGGTGGAGGCGGCGGGGCTGGTCGCCTGCGTCTTGCTATCCCTCTATCTCGTCGCTCACCTTTTGCTCTTTCAGTATGGCCGCGATCAGGGAATCTACGCCGTCGTGGCGCGAACCATGCTCGAGGGTGGAGCGCCCTACCGAGACGCTTGGGATTTCAAGCCACCGGGGATCTTCTTCGTCTACGCCGTCGCTCGCCTTCTGTTCGGCCGAGGCATGGTCGGCATTCGTATCGTGGAGGCGATCGGGCTTCTATCCCTTTTTCCCGCGTTCCTCGTGCTTTGCAAACGTTGGGTCGGTTCGTGGCGCCCGGCCTTGCCCGCCGTTGCCCTGTCGGTCATGGCCTACGTCCAGCTCGAATTCTGGAGCACGGCACAGCCCGAAGGCTTTGCGGGCCTCTTCCTGATCTGGGCGCTGGTCTTATGTTCCAGCGAGCGCGCCACCTTGCCGAACCGTGGTGGGGCCGCGCAGAAGGCGCTCTGGCTGCTGGTAGGCGTGGGCTACGGGATGGCTGGGGTGCTCAAGCCGCAGACTGGCCGGGGCCGTGGTGCTGACCCCGTTCTTGCTCGGCCATGCGCGCGCAGCCGGATCGAGCGGGCGCCTCGCCCGACTGCGAGCCAGCGCGGGGCCGCTCTTCTTCATCGCCCTCGGGGCAGCGCTTCCGCTGGCATGTGTCGGGTCCTACATCGCCGCGAAGGGAGCCATGCCCGCGATGGTCGACACGCTGTTCCGGTTCGTGCCCAGCTACACCAAGCTGGGATATCGGAAACACGATGCCCTCGCGCTCTTCACGCGCGCGTGGACCGAGTCGCTGTTCGGGTTTTCCCGCCACGATGCCTTCGGTATTCTGTTCGCGCTCTCCCTGCCCATCTTGGCCGCGCGCGAGCGCCTGGGTCTTCTGCATGTCCTTGCCGTCGCCTTCTTTCCCATCATCGGTGTCGCACTCCAAGCCAAGTTCTTCCCGTATCACTACGCAGCCATCGTTCTCTTGCTCGGGTTGCCCGCCGGGTGGGGATTGTGGAAGTTGTGGACACGCCTGCGGACGCACCTTCTGCCGGTGCTCGCGCTGGTCGGCGTTCTCTTGTTGCTCAAGGACGAAAGGATTCTTCCGCCGTATCGCGCCTCGTTTTGGGCGCGCAACCGCGTACGTTCACAGTCCGTCTTCGCAAACGCCGAGCGGCGCCAAGACCTGATGGACCGTCTTCATTCGGCGTCAAACGTGAGCGCGGGCGACAACCGCAGGATCGCGAGCTGGATTGTGCGCAATACACCTCCCGACCAGCCGATCTACGTCTGGGGGTTCGAACCCGTCATCTACGACTTGGCCGGACGGGCATCCTCGACGCCCTACATCTACGACGTCCCACAACGGGTTGCATGGGGCGGCCGGTATCGCCCGCGCTTGATGGCGGACTTGACCAGCCACCCGCCTTCGGTCGTCGTGGTCGAGGAGAATGACGTCTTCCCCTTCGTGACCGGAGACAGATTGGACAGTGCCCAGTCGTTGACCGGCTTTCCCGAGCTGCACCAGTTTCTGCTTGCCCACTACCTCCCGGGCGTCGGCATCGGGAAGTTGAAGCTGTTCGTGCGGCGGTAACCGAAGCTCAGCGCACCGGGACGCCGCCCTCGAAGTAACTCTTTTCTTCCGCGGTCGGCGCTTCGGCGAGCAGATCGAGGCGCCCGTGCTTGACCGCCTGGTGATAGAAGCACTGCTCGTTGCCGCGGCCGCCCTGGGCATAGGAAGCCCAACTGCAGCCGCCGCGACACACGTCGCGAAAGCGGCAAACGCGGCAGAAGCCGCACAGCTGCCGTTCTTGGAAGCACCGGTTGTACGCGAAAGCGTCCGCGCGATTCCAAAGGTCGCTTAGACCCATCTCCCGCACGTTGCCCTCGACGAAGCGACGTTCGCCGTGCACCGACGAAGGCAAGGAGAGGCAGCCCTTCACATCTCCGCCACTCTCGATCCCGATCACTTGGCAACCGGCTCGGCACCCGAGCCAAAAGGGTAGGGCGACATCCGCGGCGCGCAGGGCCGATTCGGGATTGCCGAAGTAGCCGATGTTGTGGCCGACGCAGATCTCGAATTCCGGGCAGTCGATCAGGCACAGCTCCGCGATTTTTGGCACCAGCCACAACAGATCTTCCGGACGCACGAGCAGCTCGCGGTGCTCTCCCATGTTCCCCGCGGCGGTGGCCAGCTGCGGTTGCCAGGCGAAAACCCCGTGCTCCATCAAGAAGGTGCGCATCTCCGCGAGGAGACCTTGATTGAGCCGGTTGATGGTCGTGTTCACCGCCGTGCGCATGCCGGCCGCCACGCAATCGTCGATGGCGCGCACCACCCGCGCGAACGAGCCAGGCACCCGGAACGCGTCGTGCTCCTTCTCGAAACCGTCGAGGCTGAAGCCCACCGCGCACAGCCCAGCCGCCTTCGCCTGCTCGAGGTGTTTGGGCGACCAGGTCAGGCCGTTCGAAATCATGTTGACCTGGGCTCCCAGCTCGACCAGACGCTTGGCCACCTCGTGCCAGCCCGGGTAGAGGATTGGCTCGCCGCCGATCAGGGTGATGCGTTGGCATCCCAGCGCCACCAATTCGCCAGCCACGCGCAAACACTCGTCGAGCGATAGCTCGTCCGCACGCCGCTTGCCGGCGACGGAGCCGCAGTGCTTGCACCGCATGTTGCACGCCAGCGTCAGCTCCCACACGCAAGTGTGGGGAAAGAATCCGACCTGCGCCAAGACTTCGATCACGGTTCTTCTCGATTACGAGCCGCGGCCGCGGGCCTGCCAAAGTCATCTTCGAGCGGCGAGCATGGTCTACTCATTCATAGAACCGTCGGGTGGCGAGGCAACCCCGGCTTCCGAAACCAGGGCGTCTGCCTTGTGCCCCGCATCGCCCTTGCCTGCTTCGGGAATGACCCCGGAATCGATCGCGCCGCCGCTACCTGACGGGCCGGCGTCTTTGAATCCCGGCATTCCATACACCGTTCCGTCCGCCCCGGCCAAGCCACCACCGGCACCACCCGAGCTAGAGTAGGGGAATCCTCCGGTTCCGTACACCATTCCGCCCACCCCGGTCAAACCGCCACCGCCAGCCCCCCCCGAGCCACCACCCGCACCCGCGGAGCCGCCGGCACCCGCGGAGCCACCGGAGCCACCCCCAGACCCGCCATGGCCGGGGTTCGTGGATCCTCCGAGCCCATAGAGCGATCCGCCCGCCCCGGTCAGGCCGCCACCAGCACCGCCGGAGCTGGGCTGGATGGCTGAAACGTCCCCGGAGCCATCCTGGTTGGATGTCAGCGCCGAGGTGTCACATGCCCCCAGGGCAAGCCCGATCCCCATCGAAGCAGGCACCACCAAACTCTGGAGCCTGGTTCGGAGAAAGGCATTGATGTGGTCTCTGATATCGCGCTCTTTCATGATCGGCTCCGATCCTTTGCCTGCAAGAGTACCCTTGCCCCGGGACGAATTGAAGCGACAGCGATCACAGCAAGAGCCCTGTGCGAAGCCGGCGCATGGGTGAGCCGGGACCGGGGGTGAATAGAATCAGCGCGGCCGTGGTCTAACAGGCGAATCACCAGCGACCGCACCATGACCACACTCCTTGCCAAGATCGTTCCCCTGCTATGCCTGGGGGCTGCTGCCGTGGGCGTGGTCACTTTGACGACCTGCGACTCCGCCGCCAAGAAAGCGGGCGTGGTACCGGGCTCGGTGCAACTCGGCGGCGTGTGCACGGCCTTCAATGACTGCCAGGCCGTGGCCGGCAAGGTGGTCGAGTGCCGCTGCACGGATCAGAGCGAGCAGCCTCTGTGCGTGGCCGATCTCGAAGCAGGCGAGGACTGCTCCACCACCGGCAACTTCTCGCCCGTGTGCCGGCCGGGCACGCGCTGCACGGCCACCGACATCAGTCTGACCAACATCGTCTGCCTGCCGATAGCCAAGGTCGGCGAGTCTTGCGGCTCGGACACGGGTGGCTGCGAAGATCCCGCCTACTGCGACAGCACCCAGCACTGCGTGGTGGGCCAGTCCGAGCTCGGCCAATCCTGCTCGCAACACGCCGAGTGCAGGGTGCCCAATGTTTGTCCGTCTGCCATGCACGTGTGCTCGGCGCCAGCCAGTATCGGCGAGGCTTGCGACACCAACCCTGGCGGCCGCTCGGAGTGCGTGGCCGGGGCCGGTTGCAACGGCAGCAAGTGTGTGGCCCAGACAGCCGACGGCCAGGATTGTACTTTTGACGAGGAATGCACCAGCGGACTGTGCGGGACGAACGGTTGCGGCAGGGGTGCAGGGCCGAGCGACGTCGTCACGACATGCGGCTGGTGACAGGCGGGCTCTCGACCCCCGGTGCTTGCAAGCTGTGCGTGGCTTCGGCTTGCGTACCGGCGGGACGGAACAAGCACAGGGCGTTCGTCCATTGTCCGAATTGCGGCTTGGTGTTCGTGCCCGGCGAATTCTGGCCGAGCGAGGACGAGGAGCGGGCACGCTACGCCCACCACGACAACTCGCCCTCGAACGAAGGCTACGTCAATTTCCTGGGGCAGGTCGCCGACGTGGTGACGGAGATCGGAATCGCGGCACCACGCGTGCTCGATTTTGGCAGCGGAGAAAACGCCGTGCTCGCGGACCTTCTGCGCCGGCGTGGATTCGACTGCGCTGCCTACGATCCGCTGTACGGCAAGGGTCTTTCCGCGCTCGACCGCCGCTACGACATCGTCGTCGTATGCGAGGTCATCGAGCACCTGCGCGATCTGCGCGGCGAGATGCGGAGGCTCAAGCATTGCCTCGAGCCCGACGGGCGCGTCGTGGTGCGCACGCAATGCTATCCGTCCGTGGCCGAGGTGGCGTCGTGGTGGTACGCGCGCGACGCGACCCACCTCAACTTCTTTGCCGAGAAAACCCTCGGATTCGCGGCCGGGCTGTGTGGCTTGCGCTGCGCGCGCACCCGCGAGCCCGACATCTTCGTGTGGGCTGGCGGTACCTGCGATACCTAGCAGCCCGTGGTCTGGACCGGGGCCAGCCTGACGACAGTCGGACGGCGGCGGCCGGGAACCGGACGAAAGGTGGACAGCACCCGGACGGAGCCCGGTCGCGCCGGCGTTTCACGCCGACGAAGGTCGCACGAAACCGGCGATGAACGGCGCGGGCAAGCCTTGGCACCGTTCTCGCTTTACTCCGCCACGTGCTTACTCACGTTCTCTCCGCAACCGTCGTCGGCATCGAGGCCGCGCCCATCCACGTCGAGGTGGACGTGGCCAACGGCCTGCCCGGCTGCCGCATCGTGGGCCTGCCGGATGCCGGCGTGAAGGAAGGCCGCGTCCGCATTCGCGGCGCCATCGAGAACAGTGGCTTCAAGTACCCGCTCCGTCGCATCACCGTGAACCTGGCGCCAGCCGATTTGCGCAAGGACGGGGCCGCCTTCGACGTTCCCATCGCCGTGGGTATCCTGGCCGCTGCGGGCGCCATCCCGCCCGAGGTGAACGAGAGCGCGATGTTCGTGGGCGAGTTGGCCCTCGACGGGCGCGTGCGTCCCGTACGCGGCGTGCTGCCCATGGCCGCCTACGCCCGGGCGCGCGCCATCCCGCGCTTGTTCGTGCCCAGGGAAAACGCTTCCGAGGCCGCGGTGGTGGGTGGTTGCTCGGTCATCCCTGTCGGACATCTCGGCGAGCTCATCGAGGCCTTGCAGGGAACAGCGACCGGAATCGAGCCGGCGACGCCGCCTGCTTTTCTGCCCACCTCGGGCGCCGACCTGGCCGACGTCCGCGGCCAAGAGATCGCGCGCCGGGCTCTCGAGATCGCGGCCTCGGGAGGTCACAACATCCTCTTCGTCGGGCCGCCCGGGTCGGGAAAGACCATGCTGGCGCGACGCTTGCCGGGCCTTCTGCCCGCCCTGACCTTCGACGAGTCGCTGGAAACCACCATGGTGTACTCCGTCGCCGGCATGCTGGCGGGACGATCCCTGGTCACCGAGCGGCCTTTTCGCGCGCCCCACCACACGGTCAGCGTGGCGGGCCTGGCCGGCGGCGGACCGTCGGTGCGGCCGGGCGAGATCTCGCTGGCCCACAACGGCGTGCTCTTCCTCGACGAGCTGCTCGAATTCAGTCGGCCGGCCCTGGAGGCGCTTCGCCAGCCTCTCGAAGAGCGCGAGATCGCCGTGGTGCGCGCGCGGCGCACGGTGCTCTTTCCGGCGGACTTCATGCTGGTGGCCGCGCTCAATCCGTGTCCATGCGGCCACTTCGGCAACCGCTTGCGCACCTGCACCTGCTCGCAGTCCGCCATCAACGCCTACCGGGCGAAACTGTCCGGACCGCTCCTCGACCGCATCGACATGCACGTCGAGGTGCCTGCCCTGGCCTACCGCGAGCTGTCGTCGAGCAAAACGGGCGAGGCCACCGTGGACGTCCGCGCCAGGGTGGAAAATACGCGCCGCCGACAGCTGGACCGCGGCCCGCGGCCGAACGCGCGCCTGAGCACGCCCGACCTGGCAAAAGTTGCGGTGCTCGACGGCGACGGCCACCGCCTCCTCGAACGCGCGGTCGAGCGTCTGGCTCTGTCCGCGAGGGCCATCGAACGCGTGCGCAGGCTGGCGCGCACCATCGCCGACATGGAGGCCTCCACCAGTGTCCGTGGCCCGCACGTGGCCGAGGCGTTGCAGTACCGGTTTCTAGATAGGGAGACTGCTTGATGTTCACCACAGAGGACACAGAGGACACAGAGGTCGGAAAGGACGGGTTGAACCGGATCTCGGAGGCGGTAATCGGAAGTGCCATTGAAGTTCACCGGTTTCTGGGCCCGGGACTTTTGGAATCGGCGTACGAGATTTGCCTAGCCCATGAGCTTGTCTCTCAGGGACATCGGGTCGAGCGCCAGCGCAAACTCCCCGTTGTCTATCGAGGTTCGCGACTGGACTGTGGATATCGTCTCGATCTGGTCATCGACGATGTGCTGATCGTCGAGGTCAAGGCGGTCGACCAACTGGTGGCTCTCCACAGTGCGCAGCTCCTGTCCTATCTGAAGCTCTCCGGGCTTCCGCTTGGCCTCCTCATCAACTTCAACGTCGGCCTGCTCAAACACGGAGTTCGTCGTTTGAAACCTCCGAAGTCCGTCTCTGTGTCCTCTGTGTCCTCTGTGTCCTCTGTGTCCTCTGTGTCCTCTGTGGTTCACCCAACTAACGAAGGAGATTAGAAATGTCCACCATCAAAGAGAAACTGAAAGCCATTTCCAGCGCGCTCGCGGCCATCGAGAAGCAATTCGGCAAGGGCGCCATCATGTCCCTCGGTGGCGAGGCCGAGGACATCGACGTCATTCCCACGGGCTCGGTCGGCCTCGACCTGGCCCTGGGCGTGGGCGGCCTGCCGCGCGGACGCGTGGTCGAGATCTTCGGCCCCGAGTCCTCGGGCAAGACCACGCTGACCTTGCACGCCATCGCGCAGGCGCAGAAGGCGGGCGGCGTGTGCGCCTTCATCGACGCCGAACACGCCCTGGACGTCACCTACGCGCGCAAGCTCGGCGTCCGCATCGAGGATTTGTTGGTCTCGCAACCCGATCACGGCGAGCAGGCCCTGGAGATCGCCGACAAGCTGGTCGGCACCGGCGCCGTCGATCTCATCGTCGTCGATTCGGTGGCCGCGCTCGTGCCCAAGGCCGAGATCGAAGGCGAGATGGGCGATTCCCACATGGGCTTGCAAGCCCGCCTCATGAGCCAAGCCCTGCGCAAGCTGACCGCAGCCACCTGCCGCAACAACACCTGCGTGGTGTTCATCAACCAGCTCCGGCAGAAGATCGGCGTGGTCTACGGCAACCCCGAAACCACCACGGGCGGCAACGCGCTGAAGTTTTACGCCAGCGTCCGCCTCGACATCCGCAAGACCGGCACGGTCAAGAACGGCGAGCAAGTGGTCGGCAACAAGACGCGCGTAAAGGTGGTGAAGAACAAGGTCGCTCCGCCTTTCCGCGAGTGCGAATTCGAGATCACCTATGGCACCGGCATTTCCGCCGTCGGCGAGATCGTGGACCTGGCCAGCGAGGCCGGCCTCATCGAGAAGTCCGGCGCCTACTACGCCTGGAACGGCGAGCGCATCGCCCAAGGACGCGACAAGGCCTGCCAGTACCTCGCCGAGCATCCAGAGCTGGCGGCCGAGCTCCGCGACAAACTGGTCGCCCTGCGCAAGGCGGAGAATGCGAGGCTCGGCGCGCCGGCGCCGGTTGCGAGCGCCGAGAGCGCGGCCGCGTAGCTTCGGGGACCTTCGGCTCCCTGATCTGGGGAAGCTCGGACAGACCGATAGCACCCGTGGATGCAGTCGCAAGGCGCAACCACGGTCTGTCACGCGCCGGCGCACGGCGCAGGGGCGTACGCGCGCCGGCAGCCAGAAACGACGCTGCTGTACAAGACACTGCAAGCTCATTGGCTCGAATTCCTGGCCACGATCGAAACCGATAGGTCAACCAAATTGCCGCTCGGGGCCGCGCTCGTGTAGCTTTTGGGGGATGAATCGGCTGGTCACGGTTTTGGTCTTCGTCGCCCTCGGCTGCGCGACCGTGGTTACCGAGCCCAATCCGTCCGGACCGCCGCCGGCTTGGAACATCCCCTACGCCGGTCGCATCGTCCTCTTTGCCTCGTCGCTGCCCGAACGGACGGAGGAATTCGAGACCGCTTGGTGGCACCGCCTGTCCATCCTGGGCATCACGGCGCGCATCGTGTACGACGATACGCGCGCGGTGTTCGACATCTATGGCGTGACCCCGCAGGAATTCGCCACGCTGGTTTCCGTGCTGACCGATCCGGGGGGCTGGCGCATAGGCGCCTCCAGCCTCGGCAGTGGATTCATCTCCGAATGGCTGCCCGGCACCCAGGGCTGCGAGTGCTCGGCCCAGCTGCGGCTGCATCTGGATCCCTCGGTGGCTTGTCAGCTCGGAACTGGCGGCGCGAACATCACCCGCGGTCCAGGCTCGGCATCGCACGGCGTGAACCTGAAGGTCACCTGGACTATTTCATACAGGGACTCGGCGGTGGTCACACCAGACGTCGAGTCCGAACGCCGCGCCGACAACCTGAAATGTCCCGACCAGCAGCGGCCGAACGTTACCGTCAAGATCCCCCCAGCCATTGCCCGCGAGGAGGCTTTCGCCATTGCCCTTGCCATCGGGGGCGGCGACCTGCCCGAGATCCCTCGCGTGGTCTCGGTCGCTCCGGCGGGCGCCCGGAGGACGCCATGAGATGCGCCACGATGGGCGTCGCACTGGCGCTGCTTTCCGCCTCGGGCTGCGCCATCTCGTCCGATCTGATTTATCTGGCGGTTGGCCCCGGTGAAAGTCCCACCTTGTCCGGCACCGCGCTTCCGGTCGGCCCGGGCGAGTCCTCGCGCGAGGTAAAGCTTGACCGTGAACACGGACTCGTCTGTTCGTACCGGGATTCTCCGCGGGTACGCGGCTCCTCGGTGGAAATGGAGACGGTCTTCCCCAACGGTATCGCGCCCATGATGTGGATCGCGACGGGACTCGAAGGCGTCATCTTCGTTCCCGCCGTGGCTATCGGCAACAAGGCATTCCGCAGCCCGTGGTTCCTCGTGCCCTTGGGGGTCGATCTTGCCTGGGGGCTCTATCGCAGCTTCACCATCAAGCCCGAGATTCGCCACATGACCCTGGTCAAGTCCGGCGCCGGGTCCACCCGAACCCTGACACTCAAGACCTCCTGCCCGGCGGGAACCGAAATCGAATTGCTGGCCGACAGCGAGACCTTGCTCGTCCACGTTGCGGTGGATGGGTGGCTTGCCGAGTCCGAGCTACCTGCGCTGGTCGCGTTCCTGGAAAGGCACTCCACCGCAATCAGCATCGGCTCGGACGGGCGCCTCGATCTCGCTTTGGCGGCCGATCTCGATCGCGGCCGCGCACGCGGCCAGCAAGCGCGAGGCGAGCGAACGCGAGGAGAAGGCGGCACGACAACAGCGGGAAGAGCAGGCGGCGGTGGCAGCGGTGGCGCCGCCGCCCATTCCAAGGCGCGCCGTCATCCGCTGGCTGCGCTATGGGCCACCTCAGGTCTACGGCGTGGTCATCGATTTTCCGCTCGCGTCCTTGTGCCAGTCCGACGCTGCTTGCCCGTTTGGTCAACACTGCGCCGACCGCGGCGATGGCCTGCCTCTTTGCCTTGGGCCCGGCGCGCGCCATCCGTTCTGCGCACTGCCCACGGACTGTTCCGCGGGTTTCTGCGCGCGCCGCCCCGATGGAGTGGGCGTGTGCGCGCGCTAGAATCTCCCCACTTCCAAGGTGGCGCGCTGGCGGATGTCAGCGGAGCTGGCGCCGACCATGAGGTCGAACTTGCCGGGTTCCACCACGCGCTTCATGTCGAGATTCCACAGACCCAGGTCCGCCGGGCCGAGCTTGAAGTCCACGCGTTTCGTCTCGCCCGCTTCGAGATGGATGCGCGCGAAGCCGCGCAGCTCCTTGACCGGGCGAGTGATCGAGGCGACGACGTCGTGGACGTACAGCTGCACCACTTCGTCGCCGGCACGCTTGCTGGTGTTGGTCACGTTCACGGACACGGTGGTTTGGCCGTCGGGCGCGATGCGCGCCGGACGCACCTTGACGGGATCGTAGCGGAAGGTGGTGTAGCTCTGCCCGTGGCCGAAGGCCCACAGCGGACCGGGCGTCTCGAACAGGTAGGGGCGCTCGGCCGACGGCTTGTGGTCGTAGTAGACGGGCACCGTGCCAGTAGCCCGTGGCACGGTCCAGGGCAGACGGCCGGCTGGGTTCGCATCGCCGAAGAGCACGCTCGCGACGGCCGTCCCGGTCTCCTCGCCGAGGTAAAAGCCGTCCAGGATGGCGGGCGCCTTCCGCGCGAGCTCGGGAATGGCGAGCGGGCCGCCGTGGATGAGCACCACGACGCTGGGATGGCCACTGGCCAGCACGGCGCCGGCCAGAGCCATCTGCGCGCCCACGAGCTCCAGGCTCATGCGGTCGCCGAGGTGGTTGTCGGTCCAGCCTTCGCGCGAGAGCTGCTCGTTCTCACCGATGACCAGCACCGTGACGTCGGTTGACTTGGCCAGCCGGGCGGCCTCGGCGACCAGGCGCGCGTCGTCGGCTGGATCGGCCAGGGTCACCTGGTCGTCGTGCCAGCCGCGCTGACCCGTGGTCAGGTCGCAACCCTTCGCCGCAAGGACCTTGACATGCTCACCGAGACGGGCGCGGAGGCCATCGAGAATGCTGACCGTCTTGTCAGGTTTTCCGCTGTAGCCGCCCAGCCGGCACACCTCCGCGTTGGGACCAATGACTGCGATCGACTTCAGGCGCTTGGCATCGAGGGGTAGCAGGCCGCCCTCGTTCTTGAGCAGCACGATGGCTTCTTCGGCGGCGCGCCGGGCGAGCGCCCGGTCCGAGTGCCGTTCGGGCTCGAGCGTGGTGTTCACGACATAGGGCTGCTCGAACAGGCCGAGCAAGAACTTCGCGCGCAGCACGCGGGAGGTCGCCTGGTCGAGCTGGGCCCGCGGGATGCGCCCGGCCGCGAGGTCAGTCGCGAGCGATGCGTAGCCTTCGGGCTCGGGCAACTCGACGTCGACGCCGGCTGCGAGCGCAGTGCGCCCGGCGCTCGGCAGATCCGGGACCACGTGGTGCCTGCGCTCGAGCTCGGCGATGCCGAAGTAGTCCGAGACGACCACGCCGCGGAAGCCCCATTCGCCGCGCAGGAGGTCGGTCAGAAGCCAGCGGTTCTCGTGCGAGGGGACGCCGTCGATTTCATTGTAGCTGGCCATCACCGAGAGCGCGTGGGCCTCGCGAAGCGCCATCTCGAAAGGTGGGAAGAACACCTCGCGCAGCATGCGCGGCGAGGCGATGGCAGGCGCGGTGTTGCGTCCGCCCTCCGGGTAGCCGTGTCCGGTCATGTGCTTGAGGGTAGCCATGACGTGCGTCCCGTCGATGGGCGCGTCGGCCGATGCGCGCCGGCCCTGCAAACCGTTCACGGCCGCGACGCCCATGCGTGTGACGAGATAGGGATCTTCGCCGTAGGTCTCCTCGATGCGTCCCCAGCGCGGATCGCGGGCCACGTCGACCACCGGGGCCAGCACCTGTTGCACGCCGCGCGCCCGCATCTGGCGTGCGTCCACGGTGAACACCTCCTCGAGCAGCGCCGGATCGAAGGTGGCCGCCAGGGCAATGGCTTGCGGAAAGCTGGTGGCCCCTGGCGCGACGAAGCCGTGCAAGCCTTCCTCGTGCAAGATCGCCGGGATCCCGAGGCGCGTCCGTTCGACCAGGAACTTCTGCACGGCGTTGGCCATCTCCGTCGCTTCGCGCGCATCGTGCCTGTCGCCCGGGCGGGTGATCTCGCCCATCCCGTGCGGCATGAGCGCGCGCGCCCGTTCGGGCGAGAAGAGCCGCGACTTGGCGTCGTAGACGTAGCTGTGCTCCCAGTTGAGCGATTGCAGCTGGGCGACCTTTTCCGCCACCGTCATGCGCCCGAGCAGGTCGGCCACCCGCGCGTCGACTGCCAGCTTGGGATCGCGGTACGGCAGCGAAGTCACGGGCGCCTTCTGCGCGAGCACGGCGTCGCCGGACAAAACGGAGACGGCAACGAAGAGGGCAGCGACGGTTCGCGGTCTCATGGTCCAGCACCATACAACGACGCCAGCCGAGCTAGAAGCGACCCCGTGGTCGCGGGCAATCGCCCCGGCTCATCTGCCTTCCTCCGCGCGCTCTCCTCCCCCTCTGTGCCCTCTGTACTCACGGAATTTGCCAGGCCGACCCGGGCTGGTCATAGTGACTCCGAGGTATGGCCATCTGGTTCGTCTACGTCGTGCGCTGTCGCGACGGCACACTGTACACGGGTGTCAGCCGTGACGTGGCCGCTCGTCTGGCCAAGCACAACCAGGGCAAGGGCGCGCGTTACACCCGGGGCCGCGGGCCCGTTGCCCTCGTACACAGCGAGCGCAAGTCGAGCCAAACGGCGGCGCTGCGTCGGGAAGCCGCCATCAAGAGACTGCCGCGCGCGAAAAAACTGGCGCTGGCCGGGGGGTGTGCATGAGTCGCCCGTGGCTGGTGGTCGGGGTTCTTCTGTTGTCCATGGCGCGGCCCGATGGCTCGCGTGCTGCAGGCGACAAAACCGATCGCGTCCTTGTCCCCGCCGGCCCCTTTGCGCGCGGCTCGACCCAGGGCGCGTACGACGAGCGGCCGGTGAAGGTGATCAGGCTGCGGGCCTTTCACATCGACCGCACCGAGGTCACGCGCGCCATGTACGGGCGCTGCGTGGCCGCCCGTCGCTGCAAGCCGCTGGTCGGCGATCTGACGACCGAGCCGGAGCTCCCCCGTCACCAACGTCAATTGGAGCGAGGCGCGTGCCTTCTGCGCCTTCGCTCGCGGACGCTTGCCCACCGAGGACGAATGGGAAAAGGCCGCCCGCGGCGGCGACGGCCGTGAGTTTCCCTGGGGCAAGGAGCTCGATTGCGCCCACGCCAACTGGGGCAATTTCGAAAATGAGGGACCGTGCGCGGGCAAGAATCCCGGCAAGCCCGTGGCCGTCGGCAGCTATCCGCAAGGAGCGAGCCCGTTCGGCGTGCTCGACATGGCCGGCAACGTGTGGGAGTGGGTGGCGGACAGGTACGATCGCGATCCTTCCCGCCGCGTCGTACGTGGCGGCTCGTGCTGCAGCTATTTCGTCGAACCGCGCGCCGCCAATCGCAACGCCTGGGATCCCGGCTACCGCGACGCCGACCTGGGCTTTCGCTGTGTGAGCCAATGAAGAAGCTTTGCTTCGCCCTCGCCCTGTTTTTCGCCCAACCGGGTTGGGCTGGGACGGCGAAATCGCAGAAGGCCACGGTCAAGGCCAGAGTCAAGCCCGCGACCAAGGTTCAAAGCAAGGGTAAACATACTGACAGCAAGAGGCGCCCATCCGCCAAGGCACTGCCTTGCAAGCCCACCAGCACCGCGAAGAGGCCCGCGCCGATCCCCGCCAACGAGGTCGCCAAACCAGCGGCGACCGATCCCGATCGCGAGCGCATCACGCGCTTGCAGGAAGCGCTCGATGGCATCGTGCACGGAAAGGTGCTCGGCCGTTTGCGCGTGGGCATACGGGTCGTGGATCTCTTCACGGGTCGCGCGCTTTTCGGCTGGCACAGCGGCACGCTGATGGATCCCGCATCCAATCAGAAGGTGCTGGGCACGTCCGCCGCCCTTCTGCGCCTGGGCAGCAACTATCGCTATCGCACCGAAGTGACCGGGGCCGAGCCCGACGCCGCCGGGGTCATCGCGGGAGATCTGGTGATTCGCGGCAGCGGCGATCCGTCCTTGCGCGCTCACGACATCGATGCCCTGGCCCAAGCGCTGGCCACCACCAGGGGTGTGATCCGAGTTTCCGGCGACATCCTGGGCGACCCTCGGCGTATCGGCGCGGAGGAATTCGGGCAGGGCGGGCGTCCCTCTTTGCGCGTGGGCTCCAGCGCTTTCGAAGTGCATGTCCGCCCTGGCGGCAAGGTAGGTAGCCGTCCCTCGGTTTCCATTCGCCCTGCCTCGGATGCCTTCGTCGTCGTCAATCAGGCCGAAACCCGTGCCCGGGGCAGGAATCGCCTGAAGGTGGACATCGAGCGGGCGGGACACCGATTTCAGGTGGTGGTGGGCGGAAGAATCTCCATCGCCAAGGGCGAGGTCGTCATTCGCCAGCCGCCACCCAGCGCGCCCTTTTACGCCGCCTTTCTGTTTCGCCAGGCGCTCCTGGCGGCCGGCATCGACGTGGGCGGCGTCGCTGGTGTCTATTCGGGCCAGGGCCGCTCGCGGGTTTCGAGCCGGCCCAGTCTCGAAGGCGCGATGGTCGCGCTTGCTCCACCAGGCGGTGACAGCTCGCCGCCGTTGGCCGAGCCGATATCGACAAGCCCGACCGAGCTTCTGGCCCTTCATGAATCGGATCCCCTCGCTGTCCTCCTGCGTAGGGTCAACAAGGCCTCGGACAACGAATGGGCAGAGCGGCTGCTTGAAACCGTCGGCGCCGAGGTCCTGGGTGGGACACCGACCACCGCGAAGGGCGTGCGTGTCCTGCGCGAGTCGCTGGCGGACCTTGGCGTGCCCTCTGCCGCGTACGTGCCTGCAAACGGGTCGGGCCTGGGTCACCAGAATCGCGTGACGGCTGCGGGCATGGCCGAGCTCTTGCGGCAGATCTATTTCGACCCGCGCATCGGTCCGGAAATGATGCAGTCGCTTTCGGTGGGCGGCGTGGACGGGACCACCCGAAATCGCTTTCGCGGTTCCTTGGCGGCCCATCACGTGCGCGCCAAGACCGGCACGCTGACCGGAGTCTCGTGCCTGTCCGGATACGTGGGAGATGGGACGGACGTCCTGGTGTTTTCGATCTTGGTCGAAGGGCAGAGGTGGCGTGCAGTGCCCAGCGTGCGTGCCGCCCAGGTGAGCGCGGTCAACGCCATGATGAGGTTCTCGCGCAAGGCCGAAGGTCCACTTCCGGACGAGGCAACCATCCCGGGCGAAGATCTCGAAACTGGCGGCGAGGCGGAAGAGTCCGAAGGCGCGGCCCAGGAGGCGGGTGGACCGAGTGAGCCCGAGCACTCCCATCCATAGCCGTCTCTTGGCCCATAATTGCTGTAATCCCAACGACTTGCGGCCTGGCCCCCACTGGGGAAGGGGTGTCGTTCGTGCCCGTTGTTTGGGGGTTGTCAATTCCTCGAAGGCGTCTATGATGGCGACAATCTTTCTTTGTTATTTTCAGGAGAGGACTCATGAAACGTAATTCGATTTTCGTGCTTGGTTTAGGCGTATTGCTGAGCTTTGGCGTCTTCGCGGTCGGCTGTGGCGACGATACCACCGGTAAGAAACTTGACGCTGCGAGTGACGGCAAGAGCGATTCCGGCTCGACCGGCGGCGCCAAGGGCACGGGCGGCGCGCTCGGCACGGGCGGCGCGCTCGGCACGGGCGGCGCGCTCGGTACGGGCGGCGCGCTCGGTACGGGCGGCGCGCTCGGCACGGGCGGCGCGCTCGGTACGGGCGGCGCGCCCGGTACGGGCGGTAGCACTGGCTTCGACGGCGGACACCCCGACGGCAAGCTGGATGCCCCCACCGACAAACCCATCAATGAAGATCTCCCCGGCCTCGATGGCGGCCCCAAGCTGGACACCCCGCCTCTCCTCGATGGCGCGGCACTCGACACCGTCGGCCCCAGCTTGGACGCGGCGATGGACGAAGCAATGGATGCCCCCGCTATCGATACAGCCGCCATGGACACCGAGATGGACAGCGGCGAGCTCGACGGCGGCATCGACTAGCCCTCACGCCTGGCATGGGCCCGGCTCGCGCCGGGCTGTTACGCACAAAAAAAGAGCCGCAGGTCGAAGACCGCGGCTCTTTTTGTGCCCGGGGCGGACCCGACGGCGCTCGGGCAGAGGCTACTTGGTTGGCTTGCGCCCACCCGCGGCCGCGCGTAGGGCGGCGGCCTTGTTGGTGCGCTCCCAGGTGAAATCCTTGTCGGAGCGGCCGAAGTGGCCGTAGGCGGCGGTCTTGCGGAAGATGGGACGGCGCAGGTTGAGCTCGGCAATCAGGGCGCCCGGACGGGCATCGAAATTGGCTTCCACGATCTTGGAAAGTTGGTCGTTCGGCATTACGCCGGTGCCGAAGGTGTCGACCAGCAGGGACACGGGCTTGGCCACGCCGATGGCATAGGCCAGTTGGACCTCGCAACGGCGTGCGAGCTTGGCCGCCACGACGTTCTTGGCGATGTAGCGCGCGTAGTAGCACGCGGAGCGATCGACCTTCGAGGGATCCTTGCCCGAGAAGGCACCGCCGCCGTGTCGGCCCATGCCACCGTAGGTGTCCACGATGATCTTGCGGCCGGTAAGGCCCGAGTCGCCCATGGGGCCGCCCACCACGAAACGGCCGGTGGGATTGATGAAGTACTTGGTCTTGCGGTTGACCAGGTCGTCCGAGACCACGGGCTTGACGACCTCGTCCATCACCGCTTCTTTGAGCTTCTTGTAGCTCACGCTCTCGCTGTGCTGGGTCGAGACCACGATGGTGTCGATGCCGAGAACGCGGTGATCCTCGTCGTAGCGAACCGTGACCTGGCTCTTGCCGTCGGGCCGGAAAAAATCCACGGTCCCGTCCTTGCGCACCGAAGCCAGGCGCTCGGCCAGCCGGTGCGCCAGCATGATGGGTAGAGGCATCAGCTCAGGTGTGTCGTTGCAAGCGTAGCCGAACATCATGCCTTGGTCGCCGGCGCCGAGCTCGTTCTGGGTGTAGACGCCATGGCCATCCACGCCCTGGGCGATGTCAGGCGACTGCTGCTCGACCGCGACCAGGACGCCGCAAGTCTTGTAATCGAACCCCATGGATGAGTCTTCGTAGCCGATGCCCTTGACCACATCGCGCACGAGGGCGGGGTAGTCCAGGTGAGCCCGTGTGGTGATTTCACCCGCGACCATGACGAAGCCGGTCTTGGTCAGCGTCTCGCAGGCCACGCGGCTGGTCTTGTCTTCGCGGATGCAGGCGTCGAGCACGGCATCGGAAACCTGGTCGCACAGCTTGTCGGGATGGCCCTCGGTGACGCTCTCGGAAGTGAACAAGAACTCGGACATGCGGTGATCTCCCTTGGGGTTACGAAGAGGGCGCAGTTTCCCAGTACCTCCCGGTCTCGTCAATGCTGAAACGGCTATTTCCAGGTTGTTTCAGCCCAGGTCGCACAGGCGTACTTGCCCTGGGCGTTACACAGGCACCCGGTCTTACCATCGGCCTCCAGGCACAGGATCTTGCCGCATGCCGGGGCGCACGCCCCACCCTGGGTGACCTCCTTTGCGCATGCGGGGACCGATACGGCATTGGTGGGCAGGTAACAGTCGGAATTGCTGCGCAACGCGCAGCTCGCGCAGGCAACGCAGGGCGATTCCAGGCATACGCAGCCGCCGGGCGCCAGACAAGTCGACTTGTCGGTCTGGCTGCAGCTTCTGATTCCGATGTCGTCCGGGCCGCAGGGCTTGGCGCAGGAAGTGTAGCTTGTACCCGCTGGCCAGTTGGCCTGATCCGTCAGTCCCGCTGGACAAACGGCCAGCCCGCTCTGGCCCGCGTCGGGTGGCTGGCCGAGACCGGTATCGCTGATGGTGCAGGCGCTCGCCCAAACCGCCATTGCCAACGCGACCAGTTTCCCGCCGCGAACCAAGCTGGAGATCTTCATCAGTCTCACCCGCATGGGAGAATAGCTCAAATTCGGGCAAGGTAGCTGCCTTGAGTCAACCCCGGCCTTCGTCAGTCCTTGCAACACAACACCCCGCCCAAGGATATCTCCGGCTTGGTGACGACCCTGGCTTCCTGCAAGCTGTCGTCCTGGGTTCCGCAGCTCCAAACGCCATCCGTCGCCAGACAGTCGGCGAAACCCATGCGGCGGCCCAGTGGCGCGCAGCTCTCGGCTTCGGGTTGGCCGAGCCCTCCGCAGCCGTGTAGGTCGTTGCTCTCCTGCGGATCCGGCGAGCAAATCCCCATGGCCGATGCGCCCGAGGCAACCAGGAAAAACCGTGGCTCGTCAGCCGGCACGCAACCTTCGCAACCGCCACTCGGCGAATGGGCAGCGACGTCGACACCGTTGTGGCAAACGTGCCAGTTCGCGGCACAGAGATCCGCGGCGCTGCAGCCTATCCCCTCGCGGTTACTGTTGGTGTCACCGGCCAATAGGTCGCAGGTTGGTTGGAGATCCGGCGAGCCACCGAGAACGCCGGGCTGGTCGAAGGCCCCTGCGCATCCCGCGATCTCCGGCCAGTCGAGGTAATCGCGGAAGCCCTCGCGCGTCCCATCGGAGCAGCCGACGATGTCCGGCGCGCCCGCCACGCCGGGCGGCTCGCCGACGTCGATGGCCGTTTGCGCGTCCACCGGACCCACGAACACGTCGAGAACCGGGGACATATCCGGGGATTCGGACGGTCCGGCATCGCCGGACAGGCCGCTGGTCAACACCCGGCAACCGGACAATTCCGTGAGAACGCCCGTGAGAACGCCCGTGACAACGGCAAGCAAGAGCAGGCTGCGCACGCGGCCAAGCCTAAAGCCAATCTCACGATTCCTCTACAGGGTTCGTGTGCTCCCTAATCCCGTGATAGCCGCGGCAGGTCGTGACCGCGGCCGTGGCCGGTTGTCATTGCCGTCGGCGCGACGTGAAATCTGCGGCCTTGCGTCGCAAGGTTTGATTTCGGGCCCGACGACCGCCATAGTGGAGAGGCCATGCGTCGGGCAGAGATCGAGCGAACCACCAAGGAAACCCAGATCAAGGTCGAGGTGAACCTGGACGGCACCGGCGACACCGAGATCGCCACGCCCATGCCCTTCTTCGGCCACATGCTGGACGCGTTCGGCCGCCACAGCCTGATCGACTTGAAGATCGACGCGCGCGGGGATGTTCCGGTCGACGGTCACCACACCGTCGAGGACACCGGCATCTGCCTTGGGCAGGCCGTGCGCCAGGCGCTGGGCGACCGGCGCGGGATCTTTCGCTATGGCGACGCCACCGTCCCCATGGACGAGTCCCTGGCGCGGGTGGCGGTCGATTTCGGCGGCCGGGCCGCGTTCGTGTACCAGGCCGATGCGCTCAAGGGACGCCGGGTGGGCAGCTTCGACGCCGAGCTGGCGCGCGAGTTCTTTTCGGGCTTTGCCTCGGCCGCCCTGTGCAACCTGCACATGGAAGTGCGCTACGGGGAGAACGCCCACCACATTCTGGAAGCCTTGTTCAAGGCCTTCGCCCGCGCCTTGCGCGTGGCGCTCGCCATCGATCCGCGCGAGGTCAGCGTGCCTTCCACCAAAGGGACATTGACGGCCTGACCCGGCCGTCCCTGTCACTTCGCCGATGGCAAAGCCTCGCATCGCAATCGTCGACCCCGGTAGCGGCAATCTCCGCAGCGTCGAGAAGGCCTTGGCCCTGGCTGGAGGGGATGCCTTCGTCACCCGGGATGCGGACCGGGTGGCGACCGCAGACAAGGTGGTCGTGCCGGGCCAGGGCGCCTTCGGCGCGTGCATGGCCGGGCTGATGCGCGACGGGGGCTCACTGCGCGACGCCGTGCTTTCGGCGATTCGGGCGGGCAAGGACTACCTCGGTATCTGCATGGGCTTGCAGCTGCTCTTTCCCAGCAGCGAAGAGGAACCGGGGTGCGCGGGCCTCGGCGTGCTGCCCGGCAAGGTGGTGAGATTCAGAGATCGCACCACCACTCAAGGTCCCCCACATGGGCTGGAATGCCTGCCAGAGGCCACCTGGCGGGGCCACCTCGCCCTTGCTCGCCGATACCGCCGACGACACCTATTTCTACTTCGTGCACAGCTACTATCCCGTGCCCGACGACGCGCGCGACGTCGCCCTGGTCGCGGAGCACGGCCAGCGTTTCTGCGCGGCGGTCGCGCGCGACAATCTCTTCGCTTGCCAGTTTCACCCCGAAAAAAGCCAGCGCGCGGGGCTGTCGTTGCTCGCGCGCTTCGTCTCCCTTTAGGGCCAAACCCCATGCAAATATTTCCCGCCATCGATCTGCTTGACGGAAAAGCGGTGCGCCTGGAACAAGGTCGCCCGGAGAGCGCCAAAATCTACTCGCACGCGCCCTGGGAATTGGCGCGCAGGTTCGCCGCCGCGGGTGCGTCGCGCTTGCACGTCGTCGATTTGGATGCCGCCCTGTCGGGCGGGGCCAAGCACAACCACGACACCATCCGGAAGATCCTGGCTGCGGCCGGGGAGATGCAGGTGGAGATCGGCGGTGGCATTCGCACCCTGGAGGCCTGTGCGCGCATCCTCTCGCTCGGTGCCAGGTTCGTGGTGATGGGAACCGCGGCCATCAAGACGCCCAAGGTGGTCAAGGAGGCGTGCAAGCGTTACCCCAGCCGCATCGTGGTCGCGGTGGACGCACGCGCGGGCAAGGTCGCGGTGGAGGGCTGGAAGGAAGACACCGACTCGGATGCGGTGGACATCGGACTGCAGGTGGCGAACGCCGGCGCCGCGGCCGTGCTGTACACGGACATCGGCCGCGACGGCATGCGAACCGGACCCAATCTGGAAGCCACCACGCGCCTGGCCGCCACCATCAAGCCCTGCGCCGTGATCGCCTCGGGAGGCATGTCGAAGCTCGACGACATCCACCAGGTGCGCAAGACCGGCGCGACTTCCGTCGTCATCGGCAAAGCGCTCTACGAAGGCTTGTTCACCATCGAGGAAGCCCTGGTGGCAGCCGCGGCGAGGGGGAGGTAGGCCCCATGCTGGCGCGCCGGATCATCCCGTGTTTGGACGTAGACGCTGGCCGCGTGAAGAAGGGCGTGCGCTTCGTCGAGCTGCGCGACGCCGGCGATCCCGTCGAGGTCGCGGCCGAGTACGACCGCCAGGGCGCGGACGAGATCTGCTTCCTCGACATCACCGCCTCGTCCGACGGACGGGCGACCATGTTCGATGTCGTGCGCATGACCGCCGAGAAGGTCTTCCTGCCGCTCACCGTCGGGGGCGGGGTGCGCAGCGTGGAGGACGTGCGCGCGCTCTTGCTCGCCGGTGCCGACAAGGCCGGCATCAACACCGCCGCCGTCCACGATCCCGAGCTCGTCCGCCGCGTGGCCGACGCCTTCGGCAGCCAAGCCCTGGTGGTTGCGGTGGATGCTCGGCGGCGCCCGGACCGCCCGGGTGAATGGGAGGTCTTCACGCATGGCGGACGCAAGGGCACCGGGCTCGATGCCATCGCCTGGTGCGTGCGCATGGCCGAGCTGGGCGCGGGAGAGATCCTGCTCACCAGCATGGATCGCGACGGCACGCGCGACGGCTTCGACCTCGAGCTCACCCGCGCCGTGGCCGACCGCGTGCCCATTCCCGTCATCGCCTCGGGCGGTGTCGGCAATCTGGAGCACCTGTACCAGGGCGTGGTCCAAGGCGGCGCCGACGCCGTGCTGGCAGCATCGATCTTCCACTTCGGCGAGTACACCGTCGGCCAAGCGCGCGACTACCTGCGCGGGCGCGGCGTGCCCGTGCGACTGAGGCCGAGCACCAAGGACTAGCTCGAAGCCCCAAGCATTCCGGGTATACTCATCTCGTGGTCGACCGACCCTATTTCGCATGGGGCGATGATCTCATCCGATGGAAACTGCTCTGCATCGAGCTGGCGCAGGCGTGGCGGGTGGCTGCGAGGGAGGGGACCCGTCGTGCGCGGAGGTCGCGTGCCGCCTGTGCTGCAGGCGCACTCCGGGATCGTCGCTTTGTGCAGTTTGCGAATTGAATCGACCGCAGCACACGACGGGGAGCAAACCCGAGCTGACAGGACCCGCCACGCCGAAGCCGGCGGGTCGCCTAACAGCACTTTCCAAGGCTTATCTGAACGGCATTACGCCTAGCCGCCCGCTAATGCCCAGGATGGGCCGTGAGGGCGACCTGCCCCGTTTCGAGCAGCGACTTCAGATTGGAGAGGATGCTGGGCCAACCGCCGGACACGGCCGCGATGAGCTTGGAATCCGAGCGCTCGATTTCGTGGGTGATGGTGAGCTTCACCGCGCTGTCCACGGGATCGAGCTCGATGGTGCAGCGACCCGGGCCTTCGGCCTTGAGCTCGGGCTTCCACTCGTGCTGCCAACGGATGACCATGCGCCGGGGCGGATCGATTTCCAGGATCTGGCCCGCGTCGGTCAGGGTACCGTCCGGGCTCGCCATTTTCCAGGACGAGCCCTTCTTCCAGTCGCACTCGATGGTGAAGTCGAACCAGTACTGGCGGATGAACTTCGGTTGGGTCAGCGCCTCCCAAAGCTTGGCCGGCGTGGTGCGGATATAGGTGACGTAGACGAAGTGGCTTCGGTTCGTTGTGTTCATGGTGTTCTCCATGTTGGGGGTGTCAGTCTTCGCCGTCCTGTTCCAGACGGCGCTTCAAGTCGCGCAGCGCCTTGAGGCGCGGCCGCTCGAACTTGCAAATCCAGCGGTCGTAGATTACTTGCAGCGGCACCGGGTTGAGAAAGTGGAGCTTCTCGCGCCCACGCCACGCGACGGCCACCAGATTCGCCGCCTCGAGCACGGCGAGGTGTTGGGTCACACCCTGCCGAGTCATGTCCAAGTGCCGACAGAGCTCGCTCAACGTCTGGCCGTCGTGGGCGTGCAGACGGTCCATCAGCTTCCGTCGCCCCGGGTCGGCCAGTGCTTTGAACAGCAAATCCGCGTCGCTCACAGCACGGACAATATGCAAGTAATTACTTGCATGTCAAGAAGCGATGCGCGCTCACCTGCCCAAATCCCGCGTGACGGCCATGTCCGAAGCCAGCTTCAGCTCGCCGGACGCGTGCCGGTCCCTCGAGCTTGCTCCGCACAGCGCTGCCGAGGTGCTCAGCGGAGTATCTGCGAGTTGATGACCTGGGCAGGATTCTTGGCGATGACGTAGAAGCCGGGCAAGTCGGGGGTCTCGAACGTGCCGCGCGGGTTGTTGCGGGTGATCGAGTCCGTGATCGTGATCGAGCCGCTTTGATCGTTGCTGACGAAGAAGACCGCGCTGCCTCCTTCGTTCGCGGCGTTGTTCTCGATCAGGCTGCTGGTGATGTTGAGGACGATCTCGTTGCCGTCGTTGTAGATGGCGCCGCCGTTTCCGCCTTGGCCGCTGTTCGCGCCGTGGCCGACCGCGGTGTTCTCCGACAGCAGGGTGTTGAGGATGTTCCACGACACGCCGATGCTGCTGAGCGCGCCGCCGTTCGCGCACGAGTTGCCAAAACCGGGCTTGCCGCCGAAGGTGCTGTTCACGATCCACACCGGACGCCTCGGGCCGGCGCCCGGCGCCACCAGATAGTCGAGCTTGCGAATCGCGCCGCCGCCGACATCGGAGCCGAGGTCGTCGCACACGTTGTTGAAGAAGCGCGAGCCCACCACCTTGAGGCTTCCGCCCTGCGCGTGGATCGCGCCCCCTCCGCCATCGTTGTTCGAGCCCTCGGGAATGCCTTTCGCGCTGCCGTCGACGAACGTGAGGTTCTGCACGACGAGCTGGACGCCCGGGTTCGTGTTGCAGTCGCCCGGCCCCGGCGGATAGACCTGCGCTTTGTCGCAAGTGGCCATGTACAGGATGCGCGTCGTGCCGCCACCGCTCAGGGTCACCTTGTTACCGCCGTCAATCACCAGCTTGGTACCTTTGTCGTTGAACACCTTCGCGGTCTTGGTGAGTACGATGGTCACCGGATCCGGCCCGCAGTCGAAGGTGATGATGCCGCCGTTCGCGACCGCGTTCACGAATGCATCGCCGGTACAGCTCTCGGGAGTGCCCGTTCCAATGACCGTCGTCGGCGAGGACACGTTTTCGGCTTGCCCTTCGGCCGGGATGACCGCGTGTCCGTCCGGGTAGCCGGCGGGCGGCCCGTCCTGGGGGATGGTCGGCGGTGTCTGGTTGGCATTCTCCGACGAGGAGCCCCCACAGTCGCACACGACAACACCGGCGAGCGTCATGACCGCGACGGCGCCGGCAGCACGAACCCTCAAGACCATGCAGCCACGGTACCACCTCGCGACTCCAACGCCCACGGCTCTCTGCGAAAGGCCGTGGTATCCTGCTGTTGGTGACTCTCCTCGCGCCTCCATCGGGACCCGACATTCCCGCACCCTCCGTTTCCTCCGTATCATGGGGCGCTGGACGGCTTTCAGCGCAGGCGGAGGCCCGGTTCGTCGAGGGAGCGGACTATTGCGGGAGGTTCTTCATGGGACAAGCAGACGCGCAACTCGCGCTCTATCGGCTCGCCTCCATCTTGGAAGACGATGGCCTTCCCTATGCCATCATCGGCGCCTTCGCACTCAATGAGTACGGCCACAAGCGGGTCACGGTCGATGTTGATCTCGTCATGCGCGACGAGCATCTTGCCGAATTCAAGCGCAGGCATCTCGGCAACGGCTACGCGGAACGAGTCCCCGGGACGGGCAAGCTTCTCGATACGTTGCACGGCGTGAACATTGATGTGCTGAGCACGGGTCGCTTTCCCGGCGACGACAAGCCGAAGCCGATCGCCTTTCCCGATCCGGCGACGGTGGCTCTGCGAGGGGAACGCTTCTCGCTCTTGCCCATGCCACGGTTTCTCGAGCTGAAGCTGGCCTCCGGCATGGTCGCTGCCCACCGAGGGAAGGATCTCGTCGACGTCCAGGAGCTCATCAAGAGCGCACGCCTTCCATCGAGCGTGGCGGACGACCTTCACCCCTGGGTGCGTGCGAAGTTCATCGAGCTGTGGCAGCTCGCACAGGTTGCCGATCCCTTCTGATGAGCTGGGCCGCCATTCGACACAGCCCTGAACGCGCGCATTCCTGGTGACGGTTCGCCAGCGGTACTCGGTGCGGCGGTGCGTCAAGCAGCTTTGCGCGAAATCGAGATCTCCTCGCTGAGATTGTCGAGGACGATCTCGATATCGTCGCGCGATTCGAAGAGAAGCTCGTAGCTACCGATGGAGCATTCGAGCGGATAGTCCGTGGTTTCTTGCGCGAGCGATGCAAGTCGCGATTGGAATGACTCGAGCTCGCCCAAATTGTCTCGTTGTCTGGCCACTGGAATGCTCCCACCTGTTGTCGTGCTTCACAGACAGTATCGGCACGGCCGGCGCCAACTTTAAGGGTGCGGGAAGTACGGGCGAAACTGCCCGCTCGTGTGCAGAAGGCCCATCATGTACAGCATGCCGTCGTAGTAGCGCCACAGCCCGTGCGGCACTCTTGCACTCCACAGCTCGTCGACGAATCGCCAGGCGCGCACGTTCGTGGCCGCCAGGCTGGCCACCGCGTTGGTCGCGACGAGCCCCGGCGAATGATCCTTCCCAATCGGCCGGCCGTCGAGGTGGTAGAGGTTGACGTAGGTCCACAGCCCCTGCTGTTCGAAGAACGTCTGCAGCCGGTCGCTGCGGGCGCGCGCGCGCGGGTCGGCGGCCCACCAGGCATCGTCCACGGACCAGTTCATGGCGGCTCGCCAGGCGTCGTAACGAAAATCGGCTCCTCCCGGATCGTTCTTGCGCGGCTTGGGCCGACCGTCGAGCTCGGCGTAGTCCGGCACCAGGCCCGTCTTCGGGTTCGCCGCGCGCTCGAGGAAGTCACGGCTGGTCGAAGCGGCCTCGCGCCAGAAAGCCGCCTCGGAGGGTGGCCCCACGCGCGCCCACACCTCGTAGAAAGCCGGCAGATGGTAGGACGGATCGGTGTGGTCCCCGTTGCTGGCGAAATCCTGCATGTTGGGGGTGAACCGCACCTCTTTGCGCTCGGCATTGAACACGGAGGTCACCGTGCCGATGACGGCGCGTGAGCGCATGGCGCGCAACAGTTGGTCGGCCTCGGCGTGGTAGTCGTAGATTCCCTTGCCGCTGCCCCAGCGCGCATCCGCGAAGTACAGCGCCGTGACGAAGTACTCTTCGCCGTCGGGCGCCGGCATGGGATCCATGATCTTGCCGTCGGGATGCATCTGCCAGGAGAAGTAGCCGTGCACCGGATCCTTGGGATCCGGGTGGGCCATGAAGGTGTGGGCCCAATTCCACAGCGCATCGAACTCGTGTTTGTGGTTCAGCTGCACCGCGATCATCATCCCGTAGGACATGCCCTCGCTGCGGACGTCCCCGTTGCCGACGTCCATGACGTAGGCGAGCGGTCCGTCGGCGTTTTGTCCCTTTTCGAAATACACCGCCTCGCGGTCGGGATCGCCGTGAAACAGGCTTTGCCAGGCATTCTCGATCTTGCGCGATACCTCCGCTTCGGCATAGCCCCGCTCGACGAAGAGGTTGCGCCAATGTCCCGAAGCCACGGCTCCGGTCGCCGGCCGTGTCGGGGCCTTCATGGCACTGCCCGCCCACTGCACTTCGATCCAGTCGATGTAGGCATCGTTCTCGCCCACGTCGGTGGTCTGGCCCAGGCGCACCTCGTGCGTGCCGGCCGTGTCCACGTCGACGACCAGGGGAAGGACCTGGGGCGTGCGGGACAGGAACCAGCCCGATGCACGCGCTTGACCGTCGACGAACACGGTGACCCCGGCCGGATGCTTGTCGCTGGAAGCTCCGCGCACGTCGATGCGCCAGCGCCCCGCCGCGCCGAAGGTGAAGAACGTCTTCAGCGAGTCCTTGTTCTCGTAGAGAATGGCGCCGCTCCAGCCTGGGCGCGACAAGGAGTTGCCCCCGCTGCGCTTCATGCTTTCGGCCTCGATGTGCGCGACGCCGGGGGACGAGGCCGCGATGCTCGGGCTTTGCCCTCTCGCCGTTCGATCCGGGGCGATGCAGCCGGCCGCCAGGCAAGCGAGCGTTGCGGCCAAGTGGCGGCAATACCTGGGTGTCTGGGCGAGAGTCATGCGTGACCCAATACCACTCGGCCCCGTGAAATCAAAGCGCATCGAACGGTCGGCTGAACCTCGTGGTCTAGGCCCTCGGGCTCGGCGGTCAGGTGCTGCAGCTCGCCACCTTCATGATGCCGCGGCCGGCCCTGTCGCCCAGGGAGGGCGTGCTGACCACAATCCCCTCGAATGCTGTACACTAGCCCCCGCCTATCGGCGCCATGTGCGCAGCGAGCCCTCCCGAGATCTGCTCGGTTGTCGAGAGCAGCGAGAAGCTGATTGAGCTTTTCGAGGGCGAGCTTCGCTTGCTCAGCTGCGAAGAGACCGCTTGCCGAGTGAGCTTTGCGTGACTGCCGCCGGCTTCGCCCTTGCGCTTTTCCTCGCGGCGCTGCCCGTACGGGTCGAGAGCGAAAGCTGTCCCTCGGGCGCGCAGGTGGAGCAGGCGCTGGCAAGCATCCTGCCGGCGTCGCCCGGTACGGTCGGGCAAGACCTGGCGAAGGTGGAACATGTGGGCAAGAAGGTGCGCATCGAATTGACCAATGACAAGGGGGCCGTCATTGCCGAGCGCGTGCTCGACGGAGCGGGCTCGTGCGCCGAGCTGGTGGAGTTGGTGGCCGTCGTGATCGCGAGCTGGACGAGCGATGTGCATCCCGAGTTCGCGCGGCCCCATGCCGAGCCCATCGTCATTCCTCCACTGGCGGCTCCACCTCCTGCAGCCTCCTGGGACCTCGCCCTCGGCGCCGCCGTCTCGCAAGCCGGCACGCCCGCCGTTGCTGGGACCATCGCCGCTCTTTGGCTCCCGCGCGGCGCGGGTCCAGGCCTGCGACTGTTCGTGGCGGGCGAGGGCGTGCGCACCCTCGACCTCGGCGTGGGTCAGGCTCGCTGGCGACGCTGGTTCGGCGGTCCCGAGAATCGACTGGCGCTGGCAACCTGGCCGAGCGCTCCTCGACCTGCACGGCGGTCTGGCGCTCGGGTGGCTTGCGGTCAGAGGGGCGGGCTTTTCCGAGAACCGGTCGAGCCTCAGCTTCTGGCCGGCTGTGACTGCGGGAATTCGCTTGTCCGGCTGGGTGACCGACCGGTTTGCTGCCTGGCTCGACCTCGGCGCTCTGTATTGGACGCGCAGCGAGGTCGTGTACGGCTCGCCCGCGACGCGCGAGCAAGAGATCCAACGGCTGGAAGGGCTCGCCAGCATCGGCTTGGCATGGGGCCGAATCCAGGCCGCCCGGTAAGGTTGCCATGGGCTCGGGCCACAGACAGGATGTTGTGCCCGAACCCGCTGCCTCCGAGCTCCACCTTGCACCGCTTGCGGTGTCCTCGCCATCGTTGCCCGGCGCGCAGGTGGGCTCGGTGACCATTTCCTTCGAGGCCGTGTATCGGGCGCACTTCAAGACCGTGGCGCGCTGGGCGCTGCGCCTGCTCGGCCCGGGTGGCGATTTCGAGGATGTGGTCCAGGACGTATTTCTCGTGGTGAGGCGCAAGCTGCCCCAATTCCGGGGCGAGGCGGAAATCACGACCTGGCTCTACGAGATCACCGTGCGCGTGGTACAGGACCGGCGCAAACAGGCGCGCTGGTGGTCCTGGGTGACCGGGCGAGGGCAGAATCCGAGCCGCGGGCGGATGCGCCTTGAATTTTGGACATCGCCCGAGTCTCCGCCCGATCCACAGGTGCTTTTCGAGGCACGCGAGCGCACGCGCATTCTGTACCAGCTCTTGGACGAGCTGGGCGAGGCGTATCGCACCACCTTCATCTTGTTCGAGCTGGAAGGCATCTCCGGCGAGCGCATCGCGGAGATCACGGGTACTCGAGTAAGCACGGTGTGGACCCGCCTGAGCCGGGCCAGGCGCAAGTTCATCCGGCAACTGCGTGCTTGGGAAGCGAAGGAGAGGCCATGAAGCAGAACCCATGCGAGTCGATTCTGCGTTGGCGTGATCGCCGACCTGGAGACGGTCCCGAGGATCGGGCCGCCGCGTTCATTCGTGGCTCGCTCGCGCCGGACGAGCCTCAGCTGGCGCGGATGGAACAGGCATGCTACCCGCACCGGCGGCACCGGTGCCACGCCACGCTCGGGCTCGGCTTGGCGGTTGCCGGGATGACGCTCCTCGTGGGCGTAGCTACGGTGAAGGCCTATCAGGCGGCGCGCGCGGCCGGCTGGTTCGGTCATTCCTTGACTGCGGGGGCGGTCGAGCCGGCACCGCCTCCGGCCCAAGGGGCGCTCGCTTCGCTCGCTTCGATCGATGCACACGCTGCACCCGACGCCACGGCCGATGAGGCCGCGGAACCGGGCGAGAGGGAAATGGCCGCCGCTTCCGTGAGCGAGCGCCCGCGCCGCCTGGCTCGCCTTGCCGGTCGTCCCGTGGTCGGCGGCAGTCCCGCTCCGGCACCAACCGCCGCCTCGGAGGAGACCCTTGCGCTCGATCGGGCACTTGGGCTCTTGCGCCTGAAGCACGATCCGGCCGCCGCCCTGCTGGCGCTCGACGCCTGGATCGAGCACTTTCCCGCCAGCGAGCTTGGCCGCGAGGCTCGTTTCGCGCGCGTGGATGCCCTGCTCTCGCTCGACCGCACGGGCGATGCCCTGGCCGCGCTCGAGGCCCTGCCCTTGGACGCGCATCATCGCTCGACCGAGCTGCAGGTCATCCGGGGCGAGCTTCGGTCTCGTACCGATTGCGGGAGCGCCGAGCAGGATTTTACGGCGGTCCTGACCCGAGGCTCGGATGCGGCCCTGCTGGAACGAGCGCTTTACGGCCGAGGCGCGTGCAAGATCAAGCTGGGGGAGCGAGTCGAGGCGAGTCGGGATCTGCAGAGCTATCTCGAACGATTTCCCAATGGAACGCACGCCGCGTGGGCTCGGCGTTGGCTCGAAACCGTGGAAAGTGCAAAAGACGGGCAGGTTGGCGGGCTGCGGGCCCACTAAGAGCAGCCCAAGGAGTCCGTCATGGCCCAATTCAGAATTCCCTTGCTTGCAGCGGCGTTGCTCGCATTTTGCGCGTGCGATGCGCATCATACCCTGGTCGGGATCAGCAGGTTCGACGCCGTGGTCATCGAGGCTTTCGATGCCTACGGCGGGGGAGGTGGCGCCACGGTTCTCGATGGGGCGCCCGGCGACGTCCTGGCAGGCGGTGGCGGCAGCGCGGGGAGCGGCGGGGATGCGGCCGAAGACATACCCGCAACGGGAGGCAGCTCAGGCTCCGGGGGTAACGATGCCGGCGATGGCTCGGTGGCAACCGGGGGGACCTCGGGGAGTGGGGGAATCTTCGCCACCGGAGGTACCCGCAGCACGGGTGGCGCTGGCACGGGCGGAGTCACCGGCACGGGCGGCACGGGTCCCGATGCCGGCCTCGATGCCGGTCCCGATGGCGGAGGTCTTGATGGCGCTCCTCAGGGCATTGTCGAATTCCCCATTCCGACCTCGGCCAGTTACCCGGTGGGCATCACGGTCGGATCGGATGGCAACCTGTGGTTCACCGAATACAGCGGGGGCAAGATCGGCCGCATCACGCCCTCGGGGGTTATCACCGAGCTTCCCCTCCCTTCCACCGCTGCCCAACCCATGGGCATCACCTTGGGGCCCGACGGAAATCTTTGGTTCGCCGAATCGGGCATCGGGAAGATCGGTCGTATCACGACGGTCGGGACGATCACCGAATTCGCGCTATCCGAGGGCGCGTGCGAGCCGGTGGACATCGCGGTTGGGCCCGACGGCAACCTTTGGTTTACCGAGTACTCGGCCGGCAAGGTCGGTCGCATCTCGACCGGCGGTACGATCGCGGAATTCACAGTTCCGACCGTGAACAACCAGGCCCGAGGTATCGCGGCCGGCCCCGATGGGAATCTCTGGTTCACGGAATCCGGCGCCAACAAGCTGGCGCGCATGACCACCGCAGGAACCATCACGGAGTATGACGTCCCGACCGCCACGAGCGCCCCCATGGCCATCACAGGGGGACCGGACAGCAACCTCTGGTTCGCGGAACAAAGCGGAAACAAGATTGCACGCGCCACCATCGCCGGCACCATCGCCGAATGGCCGATTCCCACCGCGGACAGCGGTCCCTTGGGTATCGCGGCCGGGCGCGACGGCAACCTCTGGTTCACGGAATCGCGTGCCAGCAAGATCGGCCGCAGCTCGACCGCCGGGGCGACTGTCGAGTACACCGTGCCGACACCGAACAGCGGCCCCTATGGCATCACCTATGGCCCCGATGACAACATCTGGTTCGCGGAGTCGACCGGGAACAAGATTGGGCGGCTAACCCCGTGAGGTGATTGCACTTGGCAAGAGTCGAACTACTGCTTGCGGCGACGCAGGTCCTGATGCTCACCGCTTCGTGTGGATTCAGAACTTCGCTCGGCGAAACCGTCCCACCCTCGATGCGGCCCATGGCCGACGCTGGAACGTTCACGCCGGCCGACAGCGGCCCGAACGTTCACAGCCTCGAGGTCAGCAAGACGGGCATCGGCCTGGGCACCGTGACGTCACAACCAGCCGGCATCGACTGCGGAACCCAATGCCGTGCGAGCTTCGCTGGCCATGCCCTGGTTACCCTGACCGCCCGTCCCGAGAGTGGCTCGAAGTTTACCGGGTGGTCGGGTGCCTGCAGCGGAACCGGAACCTGTTCGGTGGCGATGGACGCGGACGAGACGGTCGCGGCGACCTTTGGTCACCCCGTCCAATTGAGCGCGGGCGCACTCAATACTTGTGCCATACGCACCGATGGAACGGTGGCGTGCTGGGGTGACAACTACTATGGCCAGAGCAACCCACCCTCCGGGATCGTGTTTCGGTCGATCAGCGCAGGAGCGACGCACGTCTGTGGCATCCAACAAAGCGGGGCGACCTTGGCGTGCTGGGGAGAAGACGGCGATGGCGAGTCGACAGGATTCCCGAATCTGCCGTTCGCCTCGGTCAGCGCAGGGGAGAGCTACACCTGCGGTATCAAGCAGGACGATTCCACGGCGGTTTGCTGGGGCAAGAACGACTACCAACAGAGCGTGCCACCTGCGAATGTGCCGTTCGCGTCGATCACGACGGGCGCTTGGCACACGTGCGGTATCAAGCAAAGCGACGGAACGGCCTTGTGTTGGGGACGCAACGACCTCGGCCAGAGCACGCCACCTGCGGGGGTTGCCTTTGCCTCGCTCAGCTTGGGCAACTATTTCACTTGTGGCCTCGAGCGGAACGATGGCACGGTAACCTGCTGGGGTGACAAGGCCACGAGCCAAAGCTGGCCGGCATCCGGTGTGGTCCTCTCCACGCTGACCTCGGGCGGCGGGCACACCTGCGGCCTCGACAGCGCAGGAACCGCCACTTGTTGGCCCGCCGTCCTGCTCGCACAAAGCTCGGCTCCGATTTCGGCACCGCCAGGGCTGACCTTCACCGCGTTGAGCGCGGGCGGGATTCACACCTGTGGCCTTACTCCTGGAGAAACGGTCGTCTGCTGGGGGGAGAACCTGCAGGGCCAGAGCTCGCCGCCCGTTCCTGGTGGCCTCGATTCGGTCGGCGTGGGAGCCAATCACGCCTGCGTCCTTGCAGGCGACGGGACGGTCAGCTGCTGGGGCGCCGACGGGGATGGCCAGAGCACGCCGCCTGCCGGCCGGTTTGCCGCACTCGGCGTGGGCGGCAGCCACACGTGCGGCATCCAGCAAGGCGATGGCAGCATCGCGTGTTGGGGCGCGAACGACCGGGGCCAGGCTTCGCCACCGGCAGGGCCGTTCGCCTCGATCAGCGCGGGCGGCCAGCACACCTGCGGCACCCGGAGCGATGGAACGGCTGCCTGCTTCGGCAGCAACCAGTACGGCCAGACCGCGGTACCTTCCGGGGCGCTGTTCACCTTGGTAAGCGCGGGCCTGAATCACACCTGCGGTATCAAGACGGATGGAACGATTGCCTGTTTCGGCGACAACCAATATGGCCAGAGCAGCGCACCTTCCGGCGAGACGTGGGACATGCTCAGCTCGGGCGAGTTCAGTACCTGCGCCATCAAGAAGAGCGACGGCGCCGTCGTGTGCTGGGGGCTCGACGACCATGGGCAAAGCACGCCGCCCGAGGGATCGTTCTCATCCGTGGGCACGGGTGGCAACTACGCCTGTGCGCTCAGGGTAAGCGACGGTAGCCTTACCTGTTGGGGCAGCAGCGAATTCGGCCAGACGGCGCCGCCTCCGGGCGTCTCGTTCACGCAGATCGGGACGGGAATAAACTACCCCTGCGCGATCGATCGCCTTGGACGACAATGGTGCTGGGGCATCGTCGCCCGACAGCCACTGTGAGTAAGTCTTGAGACAATCATCGGGCACAGGACCTGTGCTTTTGTTGTGTGCCGGGTTGTGCGGGGTGGCCTTTTGGTTGGGGCGAGCAACCGGCAAAGGCGAGACAGCTGAATGGAAAGCAGAACTTGCCGAGCTCAATCAGCGCCTCGAGGGTCTGGCGAGCGAGCGTCCTACCGGCGGAGGGTGCGTACCGCAAGCTCTGGATCAAGCGGCGCTCGGGCTCCTGGTAGAGCGTGCCGTGAAGGACGGCATGGCGTTGCTGGCTCCCGGCAAGAGGGATGATGCGGGCTTGGCTGCGAGAGCGACCGGCACCACCTTCGAGGAGTCCGAGATTGCGGCGGAGCGTGGTCGGCAGATTCTGGAAGGTGCCAGAGGCCGTAGAGAATGGACCGAGGTGGAGGACGCCGCCTTTCGCGAGGTGCTGTCGCATTTGAACGATGAAGGCCGAACGCGGCTGGTCGCCGAATTCTACAAGTCGGCTAAAGCCGAAGAGTTCCATGTCGCAACCATGGGGCCGCCTTTGTAAGGTCGCGACGGCCACGGCACGATGAACCACCCTCTACACTTCGTAGCCCAGGCCCTTGAGCTCGGCGGTCAGGCGTTGCACTTGACGCGTGACCTGTGCCGGCGCGGGTCCGCCGATGACGGCCCGGCCGGCCACGGCTCGCGCCGGGCTGAGCGACTGCAAGGAGGCGGCGTGCAACTCGGGCGCGATCTGCGGCAGCTCGTGCTCGGGCACGTCGCGCAGGGAAACCCCGAGCTGCTCCGCGTGGCGCACCAGCTTGCCCACAATCTCGTGCGCCTTGCGAAAGGGGACATCCTCGCGAACCAGGTGCTCGGCCAGATCGGTCGCGCCAAGGGCCGGATCGCTGGCCGCCTCCCTCATGCGCTCGGGCTGGAACTCCAGGCCGGCGATGAGGCGAGGCAGGACCTCCAGCACGAGCCGCGTGGTTTCGATGGCATCGTAGAAGGGCTCCTGGGTTTCTTGCAAATCCTTGTTGTAGGCCAGGGCCAGGCCTTTGCTCACGGTGAGCAGCGCGACCAGATCGCCGATGAGCCGACCGGGTTTCGCGCGCATCAGCTCGGCGATGTCGGGGTTGCGCTTTTGCGGCATGAGCGAGCTGCCCGAGCAATGCCCTTCACCCAGTCGCACGAATCCGAATTCCGTCGTCGACCACAGCACCAATTCCTCTCCCAGGCGCGATAGGTGCACGCCCAGCAGCGCGCAGGCAAAGGCCAGCTCGGCGCAGAAATCGCGATCCGAAACCGCGTCCAGGCTGTTGCGCGTGGGCGCGGCGAAACCGAGATCCGCGCTGGTCGCCTCGCGATCGATGGGCAGCGACGTGGCCGCGAGCGCGCCCGAGCCGAGTGGGCACTCCGAGGCACGGCGGGCGGCATCGAGAAAGCGCCCGCGATCGCGGCTGAGCATTTCCGCGTAGGCGAGCAGGTGATGGCCAAGCGTGATGGCCTGGGCGCGCTGCAGGTGGGTATAGCCGGGCAAGAGCGTGGCGGCATGCTCGCGCGCGCGCCGGCAGATGGCCACGCGCGCCTTGTCGATGGCGATCACGATGGCGCTGGCCGACGACAGGGCGAAGAGGCGCATGTCGGTGGCCACCTGGTCGTTGCGGCTGCGCGCCGTGTGCAGGCGCCGGCCGGCATCGCCGATGAGCTCGATGAGTCGGCTCTCGACGTTCATGTGCACGTCTTCCAGCGCGGGATCCATGGTGCGCTCGCCCCGCTCGAATTCGCCCGCCACGCGATCCAGACCGGCGACGATTTGCTTGGCGTCGTCGGCCGAGATCAGCCCCACGGCCGCCAGCATGCGGGCATGGGCCTGGCTGCCGCGCACATCGTCGCGCAGCAGGCGTTTGTCGAACTCCACGCTTGCGTTCAACGCCGCCGCCGCCTCGTCCATGGCGGCCCCGAAACGCGCACCGCGGCCGCCGGCCTTGGGCGCCGACCCGGCTTTGTCGATCTTGTCCATGTCGCTCATCGGGCGGAGACTATCAGGGTCCTCCTTTGGCCGCACCTCCGTGTTGGCGTTCGATGGGGGCGCGCGCACCCGGTCCGGGTCCCCTCAGCGGGTCAGCCATCCGCGAGCCCGCACGGTGACCATGGCATAGGGGAAGATCCAGAACAGGCCGAAGAACGAGAGGTAGGCGTAGAGAATGCCGTAGACGAAGTCCACCGAGCGCTCGCTGTGCAGGTAATAGAGCATGTTGAACCCGGCGAAGATGCCGATGGCCGAAAGCAAGCGCAAGAGCACGAGCGGGTGGGAGGGCACCATGGCGGCAAGCAGCGCCAGGCTTGCCCAACCAATCGGATAGCGCAGGTTGTTCACCAGCGTCTCGAGCAGCGACATGGCCAGGGCGTGTGCGGGTCTGCGCCACAGGATGGCGACATAGCGGATCTCCTCGCGCACGTAGCTGCGGTCCCAGCGCAGGAACATCTTGCACATCCGGCGGAAGGTCGTGGGAACCACCGTGTGCACGACGGCGCTACGTTGATAGACGGTGTCGAAGCCGGCGGCGAGAACATAGTTGGTCAGCGCCCGGTCTTCGCCGAAGGTGCAGGGAGCCCCGAGAAAGGTTTGCCCCGTCCACTTGTCGAGAAACGTTCGCACCAGGCTGGCCCGGTAGGCCGTGAAGGCCCCCGGGCAACAGTAGACCGTGCCGTAGCTCGACTGCGCCGCTCGCAAGAGGTCGAAGGTCAGCACGAAGCGAACCGCGAGCATGCGCGGGATCAACCCCTGCCCGCGATTGAGCACCGCCACCTTCCCTGCCACCGCACCCACGCGCGGGTTGCGGAACGGGCCCACGATGGCGAGCAGCGCACTGGGCTCGATGGTGCTGTCCGAGTCGATGGTGATCAGGATCTCGCCGCGGGCCTTGGCGAAGCCCTCGGCCAGGGCGGCCCGCTTGCCGCGGTTCTTGGGCAAACGAAGGGCAGTGACCACCCCCGGGTGCCGGGCAGCCGCCGCCTGGATATGCTCCCAGGTGTCGTCGGTGCTGCCATCGTCGACGACGAAGATCTCGACGCGGTCGCGCGGGTATCTCGCCTCGGCCACCGAGTCGATGGCTTGTTGCACCATGGATCCCTCGTTGTAGGCGGGAATGACGACCGACAGCAACGGCGCCTCGTCCGGACCGACCGACGGAGCGGCTCGGTAGCGAAACCAAAGCAGGGTGCGCAGCACGAGCAGCACGGTGCCCGAGAGAGCCCACAGCACGCTGGGACGCACGACGAGACCGCCCCAGCGATGGGCCTGGGCGGCGGCAAGGAGCGGCAAGAGAGCGTTGCTGCGGATAGTGCTCCAAACCAGCAAGAATAGGCTTACGACGATGGCGACGCGTAAGAGCCAATTCAAGGCGTCGGCATCGGGGATGCGGCTGGTTTCGACTGCGGGCTCCGGAGGGGACTGCACGGAACCAGACACCTAGCATGTCCTGATCCCGATGGCAGCTGCGAACCCCGCGCTCTCGGGTCATGCCGGGACCATGCGCTGCACCTCCGGTACGACAGCGCCGCAATCAGGTCGTTCTTTGACCGGAACGGTGGGGCACGCTACCGTCCTTGGGCCAGGCCAGTCCCACGAGGCTGGCGGTGCTAGCGAGGTCGACCATGAAGATCCTGGGCATCAACCATTCCAACGACGCGGCCGCAGCCCTGGTGGTCGACGGCCGGGTCGTCGCCGCCAGCCAAGAAGAGCGCTTCACGCGCCTCAAGCACGATGCCGGCTTCCCCGACAAGGCCATCGATTTTTGTCTGAAGACGCATGGGCTGAAGCTCGCCGACCTCGATGCCATCGGCTTTTTCTGGAACCCCGGCATCCACGCCGAGGCGCCTCCGCGCCGGATGGTTGGCTCTGTGCGCCACCACCTGGAGTACCTTTACGGCGTTCCTTCGCGGCTGATCCCCAAGCTGGGCGAACGGGTCAACAGCGTCGAGCAGACCGTCCACCTGGCTTCGGGGCACAAGCTGGCCATCCACTACATCACGCACCATCTGTGCCACGCGGCCGCGGCGTTCTTCACCTCGCCCTTCGAGGACGCGGCCATCCTCACCGCCGACGGCTACGGCGAACGCCAGTCCACGACCATCTACCGCGGGCAAGGGGCGACCATCGACCTGTTGGCCGAGATCGATTTTCCCCACTCCATCGGCTCGCTCTACGCCGCGCTGACCGACTACCTGGGGTTCCGCGCCAACAGCGGCGAAGGCAAGGTCATGGGGCTGGCGTCGTACGGGCACGACAGCGAGTACGTGGGCAAGCTGGGCAAGCTCATCGCCCTCACCGAGCGCGGCTTCGAGCTCGATCTGTCCTTCTTCGAGTATTTCCACGACCGCCCGCACCGCTACAGCGAGAAGCTGGTGGCCTTGCTCGGGCCGCCGCGCCTGCCCGAGAGCGCGGTCGACAAGCGGTACGAGGATATCTCGTTCGCGCTGCAGGCGGTGACCGAGGAAGCCATGCTGCACCTGGCGCGGCTGGCGCGAAACCTGACCGGCGCCAAGAACCTGTGCGTGGCGGGCGGCGTGGCCCTCAACTGCGTGGCCAACGGCCGGCTCCAGCGCGAGACCGACTTCGAGAGGTTCTTCTTCTATCCGGCGGCGGGCGACACCGGCACGTCGGTGGGCGCCGCGCTGGTCGTGGAGCACATCCTGAACCGTGGGAAACGCTCGATGGAAGTCGCCAGCGAGTACCTCGGCACCGGGTTCACACCCGCGCAGGTGCGCGCCGTGCTCGATCGCGGCCAGCTTCGCTACCACACGCTGAAGCAGCCCGAGCTGACCGCCGCGCGCATGATCGCCGACGGGCTCATCATCGCCTGGTTCCAGGGCCGCGCCGAATTCGGCCCGCGCGCACTCGGCAACCGATCCATCTTGGCCGACCCGCGCCGCAAGGACATGAAGGACTTGCTCAACGCCACGGTGAAGTTCCGCGAGCCCTTCCGGCCCTACGCACCCTCGGTGCTGGAAGAGTCCTGCGGCAAGTACTTCGAAAGCTCCGTGCCCTCGCCGTACATGTTGCGCGCCTACCCGACCCGGCCCGAGATGATCGAGGTCCTGCCCGCCATCACCCACGTCGACGGCACCGCCCGCGTGCAGACCGTGAACGAAGGGCAAAACCCGCGCTACTACCGGCTGATCGAGGAATTCGGCCGCCTGACAGGTGTCGACTGCGTGCTCAACACCTCGTTCAACATCCGCGGCGAGCCCATCATCAACACCGTGGACGAGGCCATCAAGTGCCTCATGACCACCGGCCTCGATGCTCTCTTTGTCGAGGACTACCTGGTGGTCAAGGATCCAGCCAAGATCGCGCCGTATGTGACCGCGTAAGCGCTAGGGGCAGGTGGCTCCGGTTCCATTCCACATGCCATACCAACTGTCGCTGTGGGTGCTCGGGGAGAAATAAAACGCAAGCCCAGAGTTGACGGCGGCCGGAAGCGCGGTGCCGCTGGCGGGTGTAGCGTTGTTGACGTAGAGCGTGCCGCTGTTGCCGAAGTTCCAGTTGCCTGTTCCTGCCAACCCCGTGTCGCACGTGATCCAGCAGTAACCGTTTCGCGTATCCACGTTGCTGAAGGACAGGGAGCATTGGGTCCCGGTGGCGCAGCCGCCCACCGTACAAGAAGGCGCGGTAACCTGCGCGGAATTGCCGGAAGCAGGGCAATTTCCGGCGGCATCGCTCTTCGCTGCCACGACGTAGTAGTACACGGTCCCGTTCGCGGCCGTGTTGTCCAGGAACGGTGTGCCCGCCGCGTGCCCGACCGATGCATAACCCGAGCCGCTCGTGGTGCTGCGGAGTACGTCGTAGTAGCTCGCACCTGACGAATTCGTCCATGAAATCGTGACCTGCTTGTTGCCGGTCCGCCTGGCGCCTACTCCAACTGGCACGACCGGCACCGTGCAGGACATTGCCGAGGCCGCGGCCGACTGGTCCGATACGCATTGATGGTCGGCATTGCTCGCGGTGACCTGGTACGAGTACGTCGTCCCGTTGGTCAGCCCGCTTGCCGGATCCGTGAACGTGGCGGATGTCTGGTTGGCGCTGACCACCGGACAAGTGCCGCCCGTACACGGACTGCGGGTCACCGAATAGGCTGTCGCGCCGGTGACCGGGGGCCACGAGATGGAGATTGCCCCGGCCGAGCTCGCGGCGGTTGGCACGGGAACCCCCGGCGTTTGGCACGCCAGCACGATGGAGCCAGCGGCCGAGGTGGTGGAGCACGAGGCACCGACTGCGGTGATTTGGTAGTAGTAGGTCGCACCGATGAGCAGGCCCGCCGAGGGATCCGTGAACGTCAGGCTCGCTCCGGCGACACTGCCAACCGATGTGTAGGCAACGCCGTCCGGGCTGCGTCCGATGTTGTAGCTCGCGGGAGCGGGCGTGGATGCGGTCCAGTCCACTTTGATCTGCGTGCTGCTGGTGATGGTCAGGGTCGGCGTTCCCGACGCTCCCTGCGGGCAGAAGGTTGGCGTGACCGAAACCTCGGCGTCGTAGCCCGAGCTGCACGAGCCCTTGTTGGCGCGGACGCGGTAGAAGTAGGTGATGTCGTTGACAGCGGTGTTGTCCGCGTAGCTGGTGGTCGTACCGTTCGTCGTCGTACCGAGGTCGGCATAGGTTCCGGTCGAGCCGACCTTGCGCTGGACAGTGTACGAGTCTGGCGCTGGCGTAGAGGCGCCCCAGGTGAGTGTCGCCGTCGCGTTGCCGGGCGTTCCAACCAACGTGCCAGGTGTGGATGGTGGCGTGCAAATCGGCGTCGCGGAGATCGGAGCGGAGTTGGCCGAGGCGCAATTGCCATTGCTGGCCCGGACCACGTAGTCATAGGACGTACCATTGACCAAGGCCACATCCTTGTCGGCATAGGATGTGGCCGTGATCGCTGGAGTCGTGATCACGGCGTAGGTTGAACCCGAAGTCAGCTTGCGCGAAAGCGTGTAATTGATTGCGCCAGCCGATGTGCTCCAGCTCAGGTCGACTTCCTTGTCGCCGACTGTTGCCGGGGTTCGGAAGACCGGCGCCGAAACGGAGCACTGGGGCACCGCCGTGACCACGTTGGAAGTTGTCGACGCACAGGTTCCATTGTTCGAGGTGACGACATAGTCGTAACTTTGCCCATTGGTCAGTCCGCTGTCCGAATAGGTCAGGGTTCCGGCGCTTACCTGGCCGATCTGGACGTAGCTCGTGTTGGCGTGGAGCTTACGTAGGATTTGGTAGGTTTGCGCGTCAGCGGACCCGGTCCAGTTCAGTGTGACTTGGCCACCGAGGCTCGGGATGGCAGCCGACAAGGCGGTGGGAGCGGTTGCCGGCGGCGTGCACAGCGGCGACGACACGACCGCGTTCGAGTTGCCCGAGCTGCACGTACCGTTGCTGGCCGTCACCACGTAGGAGTAGTTTGTTCCGTATTGTACGGCACTGTCGTTGTAGCTCATGGTCGTGATGGCCGCGGCGATGATGGCGTAGTCGGCTGTCCCCGGGGTAACCTTGCGCGAAACCGAGTATGAGACGGCACCTGTCACCGCTGGCCATGACAGCGAGATCACGCCGTTACCAGGTGTCGCGCTGATGGCGGGTGGACTCGGAGCGGTACACGCGCCAGCGGGAACCACCGACACCTCGGTTGAGTTGGCCGATTCGCAGGTCGCGATCGTATCGATGGACGAGACGACGTAGTAATAGGTCGTGCTCCCTGTCAAGCCCGTGTCGACGTAAGGCGAAGCGCTTGCCGTGGGTGAGGTCCCGAGCGTCGTATAGCCGCTCCCGGTCGTGGTGCTCTGCTTGACATTGTAGCCTGTGGCACCGGTGGCTGCGCTCCACGAGATGCTGGCCTGAAGCGTTCCCGGGGCCGCCGCGACGTTGCCAGGAACGGCAGGACGGCTGTACAACACATCGACCGGGCAGCTCGGGCTCGCACCCGTGCACAGCTCGGCCGGGTCGCACTGGTTGTTGTCCGTCGATGCCCGGCACACGGTGGTTGCTGGCGCCAGTGAATCGGCCGGGCAGGCCGCGCCGGTGCCGGTGCAGCTTTCGGCGACGTCGCACCCGCCTGGCACCGCCGGTCGGCAAACCGCGCCAGCTTGCTTGAACCCGTCGGCCGGGCAGTCCGGGCTGGTGCCCGAGCAGGATTCCGGGATGTCACAGTCGCCACCGACGGCTCGACACTCTGTCCCGGCGGACGCGAGCTTGTCGGGTGGGCAGTCGGCGCTCACGCCGTCGCAGGTTTCGGCGACGTCGCATAACCCGGCAGCGGGGCGGCAAACGGTTCCGGCGGGCTGGATCACACCACCTGAAGCACAGATCCCCGCTGCGACATCGCGCGTGACAGGTACGTCGTTCCGCACGTCGGCGATGATGGGGGTGTCGGGAATCGGGCCATCGCCGAGAATCACCGGTGCGTCCGGCACGGAGCCATCGTCGAGGATGGGCACGATCGTGTCCGAGATCGACAGGTCGGGAAGCTCCCCGGCGTCGATCGCGGGATTGATGGAGGACGTGTCATCGGTTGGGGCAACGGCGTCGGGGCCTGGGCTCTCCGCGTCCATCGACCCTTCGATGTACGGATTCCCGTCCTTCTTGCCATCCGGGCGCGTGCTCCCGCTGTCCACGAGGGAGGCATTGACGCAAGTATTGTCCTTCGCGCACTCGGCAACCTTCTCAGGCTTGCTGAGATCCACGCACGCACCGATGGATCCGATCATGCCGACGAAAACGAGAATCCTGCGCATCGTGCTCCTCCCCGTCGTGGTACTGGGCTCTTCCCGACGGAACACTTGGACTTTGCTACCTGGGAACTGTGAAACCTTCGCGCCGCCTTTGCTGCGACGTGGATATTCTTTCATTATAGCCCACCGTCCGAGATCACAGGCGTGGATTCACGGCGCGAGGCAGGGCGCAGGCATGGGCCTGGAAGTGGGAGGGTAGGCCGGACTATACATTCTCAGCCCGCCGAAGGCGGCTTCCTTGCGATATGGAGGACGCTGCTGTCCACCATGGGCATGGGGGTCATGGGGCCGCGACCGCCCTTGTCATCCAGTTCTCGACGGGAGGCTTGCGCGATGTCGGGATCCTTGCTGTGGCTCAAGCGCGTGAGCAGCTTGTTCGCGCGATCGGTGCCGAGGCGTCCAAGCGCGGCGATCGCGGTCACCATCACCGTGGCCGGCGGAGACTTCTGGCCCATCAATCGGCCGAAGAAACCTATGGGTGTGGTCAGCCTGCACAGCGCGAATTCCGCCTCGGCGATGGGCAGGGCCCCGGCCTCGCGACGCCGCACCACGACCTCGATAGCGGCGCGCACGACCTGGGGCGGAGCCCCGCGGGCATCCTTGGCCACCAGTTGAATGGCACGCGGGATGACCTTTTCGCTGCCAACGCCCGTGTTGGCACACAAGAGCAGGGCGCGGATTCGCACGCTCTCGTCCGGATCGGCCAGGGCCAGCGCCACGTAGGTTTCCGCGGCCGGCGGGCACGCCGACGCAAGAGCTGTCAAGGCATCTCGCCGCACGCGCGCGGACTTGTGCTTGAGCTGGCGGATGAACACATCGGCCGCGCTCTCCGGCGCTTTGCCGGTCACGCACGCGATGAGCATGCGCGCGGTCTCTTCCTTCTCGATGTCCTGGTTCAGGGCACGCAGCGTCGCCGCCACGCCGCGGTTCTTCATCTCGGTCAGGATCCACGCCGCTGCCTCGCACACCTTGGGCTCGCCGCCGAGGATGACCGAGGCCACCGAATCGGCGGCGGTATCGCCGCCCTGATCGAGCAACATGAGAACCGCACGACGGTCGTCCTTGCCGTCGGGAAACGAGGTCAGCACCGCCTCGACGGTGGGAACGTCGAAGACCTCGGGAACCGCCTTGGGTGCCACGTTCTTGATGCGCTCGAGAATGCCGGTGGCCTGGACCGGCAGGCCCTGGATGAACGCGTAGCGCGCCCCCTTTTGCAGGATGCGCACGGGGTTGCTGTCGGCGCTGCCTTTGGGGGGCTCCTTGCCCATGTCGGTGCGCAGGCCCTCGACCCAGTTTTCGGCCAAGACCCATTCTTGCAGCTCGATCGGCAGGCGCGTAATGGCCACGATCTTGCGCCGACACATCGTGCGCAAGGTTTCGTCCACCTGGCGCGAGGACGGCATCCTGAGCATGCGCTCGGAGATGGCGCGTAGAACCGACGCCGCGGGCTCGGGCGGCAGATCGTTGGCGCCGCCCGACTCCTTGAGGATGAGGTTGGTCGTCCCGTGCAAGGAAATGGCGGGCAAGCCGCCCAGAAGGATGTCCACGGCGTGGACGTCGCGCAGAGCGGGCAGATCGCGAACCATCTGGTCGACAGTCTTGCAGTGAAAGAGCATCTGCTCGAGCACATCGAACTTGCGAAAGTACGAATAGGCCATGCCGGCGACCAGGCGTTCGCTCTGACCAAACAGGGCATCCGGCGTGGTGGCGCCCAACGTGATCGCGGTGCGCAGGTCGTGCGCCAACCGGGCAAGCGCCAGACGCACATACCAGGGCAGGTCGGGCTTGACCGGAGGTTGCTCGCTCTCGCAAACGATGGAGATGTGGGCCACCTTCTTCTCGAGCAGGGCACGGCCCAGGCGGCGGCCCTCGCCGGCCGGCGATTTCTCCACCGGTGGAACGGCCGCGATTTCCAAGAACGCGTTCCACTCGGGCTCGGTCACGCCGCGGGCGAAACCCAGGGCTACGATCCCGCGATGCTGCAGGTACTCGAGGAGCTGCAGGACAAAGGCCCCACCGATGGAGGGTCCGACGAGGCGGCGCAGCTCCGTACGCTGGGGCGACGTGCCATCGACCCAGACTTCGGGCGGGCCGCCGGCCACCGCGGGTGGGCCGACGATATAGCCGATTTCGGGCTGCGTCCTATGCAAGCGTCCAAGCTCTTTCAGAAGACGGGCGCGCAGGCGAGGGAAATTGGGCTTGGCCGGGTCGTACTGGGCCACGCGACCGAGGGCGCGTACCAGCGCGATGGTGAGCTCGACGACTTGATCCGCAAGTGTGTTCATGCCCTGACTCGCCTTCCAGCGCGGGGATGCGACTGCTGACGACAGTCACCCGACCCCACCGCCAGCATCGCGTGCCAACGGCCTGGGGTCGATCTTACGCCAACCGCAGCAAGACCCAAGAAAGCGGGGCGAGATTGCTAGCTTGCTCGCCGGGCCTTGATGCCGCCAAGCTCGTCGAAGAACCTGGTCGTGGTATCGATGCCGTTTTCGAGCGATTCGACGACCAAGCCGAGCAAGCCGTCGTTGTCGTGGCGAAGCACCTCGTAGTAGCGCTGCCGATCGATGGAGTGGATGATGGCAGGCAGGTACTTGGCGCGTAGGAGCACATAATTGGTGAGCAATCGTGCGACCTTGCCGGTGTTCTTGGTCCACGGATAGGCGCGCAGCAGCTTGAGCTGAAGGCGGGTCCCCGCGACCACGGGATGCAGGGACGTATACTCCGAAGATTCCAGCCACTCGCCCAGCTTGCGCATCTGGTACACAATCTTCTCGGGCGGGCAGATCTCGTGGTAGTAGAGCCGGTGCAAGGGGTTCTCCTTGCGGTACGGGCAGCCCTTGGCCGCCGCGTCGGGTGTGACCAGGGCGTAGAGCTTGCGGATGAATTCCAGGTCCACGGCCGGAGGTTTCTTCGCCCGGGCGAGCTCGCGCAGGTAGTCTGCGGCCTGCTTGTGCGTGCGGACCTCCTCGTAGGTCGGAATCAGCGAAACGTCGCTGATGATCCGCTGGTCGATGGCGGCTTTCAGCTCGGAATAGGAAAGCACGACCCCGTCGAGGGCGTTGTCGTGGAACAGCCACGAGATATCCAGCTTGTACTGGTAGTCACTCGTGACCTTGTCGGGAAAACCGCTCGCCTTGTCGGCCAGCATTCCCATTTTCGCGTCAAGCTCGAACAACCTCGCTTCCATGGACGTCCACTCCTTCTCCTGGCTGAACCGTCTCTTGACAAGCGCGTTATCGCTCAAAAGAAGCCTTTAGTCAAGCGGGGTTACAGGCATTATGCTTCAGTTTATATGTGAATTAGCTCACTAATATAGTCTAGGTATTGCCTGGGCCAGAATCCTTCGCCAACCTGGCAAATGCTTCAATATGCTTGCAATTATTGGGAAAAATCAGGAAGCAAAAAATTGACTTGGCAGGTGGGGGTTGGATGATGGGTAGGCTTCTTGCGCCTGGGATCAACTGCCCATGTTCGCATTCTATTCCGCTGGGGTTGGGGTAGATCCCTCTCACCGACGGCATGGAACGGCGAGTCTCAGGGCAGCGCCCGACAGGACCCGTCATCTATGATCACCGAGATCGCTCAAGACTCCGGCCACTCGCCCGTGCTTCTGGAAGAGGCCATGGCGATGCTTGCGCCGTGTGCCGGTGGCATCTACTGCGACGCCACGGTCGGGCTCGGTGGGCACGCCGCCGCGATCCTGGAGCGCTCGTCGCCTGATGGTCGGCTTGTGGGTATCGACCGGGATCTCGAGGCCATCGAACGGGCACGCGCCCGTTTGGCACCGTTTGGCGGCAGGGTGACCCTCGCGCACGCGCGTTTCGGGGAGCTTCTCTCCACCCTGGAGAGCGTGGGCGTCCCCCAGGTGGATGGTTGTCTGCTCGACCTGGGGGTCTCCTCCATGCAACTCGACCGTTCCGAGCGCGGATTTTCGTTCCGCCACGACGGACCGCTGGACATGCGTATGGACCAGTCGCAGGGTGAAACCGCGGCGGATTTCCTGCGCCGAGCGGACGAAGACGAGATCGAGCGGATCCTGCGGGATCTTGGCGAGGAACGCTTTGCCCGCAAGATCGCCCGCACCATCGTCGAGTCGCGCGGCAGCGAAGACTTGTCCACGACCGGTGCCCTGTCCAAGCTCGTCGCCCACGCCATCGGCAGGCGCGAGCGCAACAAGGATCCGGCCACGCGAACCTTTCAGGCCCTGCGCATCGCCTTGAACGACGAGCTCGGCGAGCCTCGAGAAGCTCCTGGCCGATGCTCCATCGTGTCTCAAACCCGGCGGACGACTGGTCGTCATCAGCTTCCATTCGTTGGAAGACCGCATGGTCAAGCGCAGTTTCCGCGCCCTGGCCGACCGCGAGGCCGAGGCCGGACCGTGCCTGCGCATCCTCACCAAACACGTGGTCACCGCCAGCGACCAAGAACGCGCCCACAACCCGCGCTCGCGCTCGGCCAAGTTGCGCGCGGTGGAAAGGTTGCCCACATGACCCCTCCGGTTGCCGACACCAAGGCGGTGGTCGACTCGGGCGGCGCCGGGCGTCGGCTCAGCCTGGGGCTCATCGGCCTGGTCGTGCTGGGCGTGACCCTGGGGGCGACCGCGCACGTGGCGGTTCATGCCAAGCGCATCGAGGTCGCCATCGCGCTCGGCAAGGAAGAACGGACCTTTCGCGAGCTGACCTTGCAGCGCCGACATCTGGAAATCGAAGTCGGCATGCTCAAGGATCCCGCGCGCATCATTGCCATCGCGCGCGACCAACTCGGCATGCGCGAGCCCTCGCCTGCGGACATTCACGCGGTCCCGCTGGCAGAGGCTGAGCGGGCGCCCTCCAAGGGGCCCCACGGGGGCAGTCCGTGACGACCAGGTGGACCAAATTGCGCGTGGTCCTGTTCGGACTGGGGCTGCTGGCGCTCGCCTATCTGGTAGGCCGGCGCGCGGTGCAGCTCCAGGTGCGCGAATCGGCCCAGCTGCGCGAGTGGGCCGAAAACAACTACTTGCGCGAAATCGAGATCGCGCCGCGCCGGGGCCGCATCCTCGACCGCAAGGGCAATGAGCTGGCCTCGACGGCGGATCTGGATTCGGTGTACTGCAACCCGCGCCAGTTGGCCTTCGTTCCGGACGGAAGTCGCAGGCTGGCCGCCGCTCTGCATATGGACGTGCGTGAGCTGGACAAGAACCTGGCTGGCAAGCGCGAGCAGTACTTCGCCTGGGTCAAGCGGCGGGTGACGCCCGACGAAAGCAAGGCCGCCACCGCGCTTGGGATACCCGGCGTGGGGCTGCGCAAGGAGCCGCGGCGCGTTTATCCCAACGGGGCGCTGGCCGCGACCGTGATCGGCCACGCCGGCCTGGATGGCAAGGGCCAGGAAGGCGTGGAGCTGGGCTTCGACAAAGCCCTGCAGGGCACGGGGATGGAAATGGTGGGCGTGCACGATCGCCTGGGCCGCGACCTGCTGGTGGACGGAGCCATCGATTCGTCGTCGTCTGCGGGCAAGGATCTGGTGCTCAGCCTGGACCGCTACCTGACCTACGAAACCGAGCGCATTCTCGGCGAGACCGTGGCCAAGCACAACGCCAAGGCCGGCATGTCGGTGATGCTCGACCCACGCACCGGCGAGATCCTGGCCATGGCCAGCGTGCCGACCTACAACCCCAACGATCCCGCGGATGCGGCCAAGCGTGGGGCGCGCAACCGCACCATCTCGGACACCTTCGAGCCCGGCTCCACGCTCAAGACCTTCACCTTCGCCGCGGCCCTGGACGCCGGCAAGGTCAGGCCCGAGGACAAGTTCGATTGCCAGATGGGGCAGCTCCAGATCGGCAAGTTCCACATCCGCGACGACCACCCCAAGGGGGTGCTTACGGCGGCCGAGGTCTTCAAGTATTCGAGCAACATTGGCACCGTGAAGATCGCCAGGCGCCTTGGCAAGGAGGCCTTGTATAACGCGCTCGACCGCTTCGGTTTCGGCCGGCCGACGTACGTCGGTCTGCCCGGCGAGCGGCGCGGAATCCTGCGCCCGGTATCGCACTGGGGCGAGATCGAGCTCGCCACCCACGCCTTCGGCCAGGGCCTGACCGTGACGCCGCTTCAGCTCGCTGCGGGCTTCGCCGCCATCGCCGCCTATGGCGTCTACCATCCCCCGCTGCTGGCGCTGCACTACATCGGTAGCGACGGCAAAATCGAGCCGGTGGAACGGCCGCCGGAGGCGCGCGGAGCGACGCGGGTGATGTCCGAGCACGCTGCGCGCACCTTGCTGGCGATCATGCAGGGCGTGACCGAGGACGGAACCGCGAAGGCCGCCGCGATTCCTGGCTATCCGGTGGCGGGCAAGACCGGCACCGCGCAGAAGGTCAGCAACGGACGCTACGATCCGTCGAAGTTTCTCGCGTCCTTCGTCGGGATCGTGCCCGCCGACAATCCCCGACTGGTGATCGCCGTGATGATCGACGAGCCCCAAGGGATCCACTATGGCGGCGTGGTGGCCGCACCCGCGTTCAAAGCCATCGCCGAGAGCGCGCTTCGCTATCTCGGCGTGGCGCCTTCTTCGCGCGCCATGGCGCAAGACAAGCCCGACAAGCAGCACAAGCTCTCCGGCAGACCCGCGCCCGAGCCGGTGGCCGAGGTCGACAGCCCTGGGCTCGACGACCCGGCGGCCGTGCTGGCAAGCGAGCAGGTCGATGCCGACGACGGCGCGCTGGCAGCGGGCGACGGCACCCCCGCGGCGTCAGGCGGCGGGCCGGTGGCGTGTCCCGATTTTACCGGCATGAGCATGGGCGAGGCCATCCGGGCCGCGCACAAGGCCGGCGTGGAGTTGGTTCCCTCAGGCAGCGGCGTGGCGGCCAGCCAGTCGCCCGGGCCAGGCCCGGCGTCCGCGGCAGCGGTGTGCCGGGTTTCCTTCGAGCGTCGGGGAGGCTAGAAGGTCTTCATGGCACGACTCAAGGACCTGCTCGAGAACGTCGACGGCGCGCACGTCGTTTCGGGTTCCGACAGGTTGGAGATCGGCGAGGTCCGCGACGATTCCCGCCGCGTTCGCGCCGGCGATCTCTTCGTGGCGATTCCGGGCTCGAAGCAGGACGGACGCAAGTTCATCGCCGACGCCCTGGCCAGGGGCGCGGCGGCGATTCTCACCGAGACAAGCAGTGCTTTGGGCGACGCGCCGGCAGGCAGTGCCACGCTGATCCTGGTGCCCCAGGTCCGACAGGCCCTCGGTAGGGTGGCGGCCAACCACTTCGCGGCGGCTTCATCCCTGACCCTGACGGCCGTGACCGGCACCAACGGCAAGACCACGACGACCTACCTGGTCGAATCCATCCTGGCTGCCGCGGGCCGCAAGACCGGCGTCATCGGCACCGTGGGCTACCGCTTCGGTGGCAGACAGAAGGAGGCGTCGCTGACCACGCCCGGGGCCATCGAGCTGCACGGCAACCTGGCCGAGATGAGGCAAGCCGGCGCGAGCGACGTGGTCATGGAGGCGTCGTCCATCGCGCTCGAACAAGGCCGTTTGGCCGGGTGTCGCTTCCGCGTTGCCGCGCTCACCAATGTCACCCAAGACCACCTCGATTACCACGGGACGATGGAGCGCTACTTCATCGCCAAGCGCATCCTGTTCCGGGAATTGATGTTGCCCGGACAGGGGGTGGGCGTGTTCTTCGTCGACGACGCACAGGGCGTGGCCATGCGCAACGAGGCAACCTGCCAAGCTCTCACCCTCACCCGGCATGAGCGCGGGGCCGACATCGCGGTGGTAGAGCGCCGGCTCGGCGCCGACGGCATTCGCGCGCGCCTGGCAACGCCGGTGGGCACGCTGGAGATCGTCTCGCCACTGGTGGGAGAATTCAACCTGGCCAACATCCTGACAGCCGTCGGAATCGCGCTTGGTCACGGCATCTCCGCCAGCGCCATCGCCACGGGCGTGACCCGTCTGCGCGGGGTGCCGGGCCGGCTCGAGGCCGTGGCCAACGAGGCCGGCGTGCTGTGCGTGGTCGACTACGCCCACACCCCCGATGCCCTCGAACGCGCCCTCGATGTGTTGCGTCCCCTGACCAAGGGCCGCCTCATTTGCGTCTTTGGCTGCGGTGGCGACCGCGATCGCGGCAAGCGCCCGCGCATGGGCGAGGCCGCGGCCGCGCGGGCCGACATCGCGCTCGTGACCTCCGACAACCCGCGCACGGAGAGGCCCGAGTCGATCATCGACATGATCGTCGAGGGCGTGCGCCGGACGGGAAAGCCCGAGCGCAGCGCAGCCGAGCTCGCGCAAGGGCAGGGTGGCTTCCACGTCGAGCCCGACCGCGGAGTCGCGATCTCGCGCGCGGTGGCCCTGGCGCGCGTGGGGGACGTGCTGCTCTTGGCGGGCAAGGGGCACGAGGACTACCAGATCGTCGGCACCGAGAAGACGCACTTCGACGACCGCGAGATCGCGGCGGCCGCCTTCGCGGCGCGGAGGGGTGCATGACGGAAGCCGCGGGCTCTGCCCCCAAGGTTCGCCCGCTCGACTGGGCCTGCGCGGCCATGGGCGGGACCATGCTCCTTGGACCCGGGCCTGCGGGCGCCACCTTCACGGGCGTGGCCGTCGACAGCCGACAGGTAGAACCGGGACGCCTGTTCTTCGCCCTGCCCGGCGAACGCGTGGATGGGTTCGACTTCTGTGCGGTCGCGGTCAAGGCCGGCGCCGCGGCCGTGGTGGTGGCCGTTCATCGGGGTATGCCGACGGGGTGCGAAGGCGTGCCGGTCATCGCCGTGGTCGACGTGCGGCGCGCGCTCGGCGATCTGGCGCGCGTGGTGCGGGCGCGATTCAAGGGGCGCGTGGTGGGCGTCACCGGCTCCAACGGCAAGACCACCACCAAGGAGCTGATCGCCGCCGCGCTCTCGGCCGGGGGCCGGGTTCTGCGCACGCAGGGCAATCTGAACACGGACATCGGCTTGCCCATGACCGTCCTCGAATCGACCGAAGAGGAAGACTTCTGGGTGCTGGAGATGGCCATGCGGGCGCGCGGCGAGATCGCGTACCTGGCCGACATCGGCAAGCCCCACGTCGGGGTCGTGACCAACGTGGCCGGCGCACACCTCGAACGCCTGGGCTCCATCGCGGAAGTGGCCCGCGCCAAGGGCGAGATCTTTCACGGACTGGCCGACGGTGGCGTGGCGGTCTTGCCCGCCGACGAGCCGCTGCTGGAGCAGGAAGCCAGCCACCTGCCCGAGGAGCGCAAGCTTCGTTTCTCTCCCCAAGACGCGCGACCCGCGCGCGCCGAGGTGCACATTCTCGAATGCATTCCGGCGGACGAGCTCGGATCCGTGGTGCGACTTTCGGTGGGCTCGACGCCTGTCGTTCTACACCTACCGCTCGCGGGCGAGCACAACGCGCGTAACGCCGCCGCAGCCCTGGCGGTGGTCTCGGCGTTCAAGCTTCCCATCCTCGCCGCGGCCAAGGCGATGGAAGGCGCCGCCTTGCCACCACACCGGTCGAGGCTTCTCGTCTTCGCCGGCCGCCGGGTGATGGACGATTGCTACAACGCGAATCCCACGTCCATGCTGGCGGCTCTTCGCACGGTGGTCGCGTCCGTGGGCGTCTCCGCGCGTGCCTTCGCGATTCTGGGCGACATGCTGGAGCTCGGTCCCGAAACGGGCCAGGCCCACCACGAGCTTGGCCGGGAAGTCGCGCGCCTTGGCTTCGCCGGGCTGGCCGCCGTGGGCGAGCTGGCGGCGCAGTTGGCGGCCGGGGCACGTGCGGCCGGATTGCACCGCAACCGCGTGCTGGCGACGCTGGATCCGGAGCTCGCCGCGTCCGCGATGGCCGAGTGGTCCAAGCCGGGGGACTGGGTTTTGGTGAAGGCATCGCGCGGAATGCATCTCGAGCGCGCCCTCGATGCGCTCGAAAGAAAGTTGGGAACCTAAGCCATGCTCTTTCACCTCTTTCAACGACTGCGCGGCGAGTTCGGGGCGTTCAACGTCTTCCGCTACGTCTCGACGCGTACCATGCTGGCCACGCTGACGTCGCTCTTCATCACGTTCCTGGTGGCGCCGTGGTTCATCCGCCGGGCGCGCGCCCGCCAGCTCGGCGAGGTGATTCGCGACGACGGGCCGGCCGGGCATGCCAGCAAGCAGGGCACGCCCACCATGGGCGGCGCGCTCATCATCATGGCCCTGGTGACCGGCACCGTGCTTTGGTGCGACCTCACCAGCCCCCTGGTGTGGCCCGCGCTTTTCGTGACCGTCGGCTACGGAGCCTTGGGATTCGTCGACGACTATCTGAAGATCACCAAGAAGAACAAACGGGGCGTCCCCGGCAAGCTCAAGCTGCTGGTGCAGTTCGTGGTGGGCGCGGTGGCCGTGGGCTGGCTGTTCTATGGCGGCGGCTTGTCACCCGACATTCGCCAGCGACTCGCCGTGCCCTTGCTCAACTTCGAGCATCACCACATCCAGATTCCGCTTCTGCTCTACGCCACCTTGGGCCTGGTCATCGTGGTCATGGGCACCTCGAACGCCGTCAACCTCACCGACGGTCTCGACGGCCTAGCCATCGGGCCGGTCATCGTTTCGACCTTCGCGTACATGTTGCTGTGTTACGCCGCCGGGCAGACCCTGGCCGGTTTCAATATCGCGCACTACCTCGGCATGGCGCACGTGGCGGGGGCGGGCGAGCTGGCGGTCTTTTGCGGTGCCATCGGCGGCGCGGGCATCGGCTTCCTTTGGTACAACACCCATCCGGCCCAGGTGTTCATGGGCGACGTGGGCGCCTTGGCCTTGGGCGGCGCCATCGGATTCGTGGCCCTGGCCACCAAGACCGAGCTGACCCTGCCCCTGGTCGGCGGTATTTTCGTCGTCGAGGCGCTGTCGGACATCATCCAAGTCGGCTACTACAAGGCGACCAAGCGGCGCATCTTCTTGATGGCCCCCATCCACCACCACTTCGAGAAGAAGGGCTGGCCGGAATCCCGAATCGTGGTGCGTTTCTGGATCGTTTCCTTCTTCTGCGCCATCGTAGGGTTGCTCCTGACGTTGAAGGTTCGCTGATGCAGCCATCCCAGCGCGATTTGATCGGCAAGCGCGTCCTGGTGGTCGGCCTTGGCCGCTCCGGGATCGCGGCGGCGCGCCTGTGCGCCACGCACGGCGCGCAGGTGACCGTGAACGACGCCAAGGACACCGACCGGCTGCGTTCGGAATTGACACTTCTGCCGTCGTCGGTTCGCCAAGAGCTGGGCGGCCATCCCGCCGAGCTCTTCTTGCCCAGGACATGATCGTGCTTTCCCCGGGCGTGCCGCCCATGCCCCAGCTCGACGCCGCGCGGGCCCGGGGCGTGTTCGTGACCGGCGAGCTTCGAGCTGGCGTCGTGGTTCGTGGAATCGACCATGGTGGCCATCACGGGCACCAACGGGAAATCGACCACCACCACATTGTGCGGCACCATGCTGGGGGCGAACGGCAGGCCCACCTTCGTGGGCGGCAACCTGGGCACGCCGCTGTCCGAGGCCGTGGGCACGCACGCCGCGCGCCTCGGCGGCACCTGCGTGGTCGAGGTGTCCAGCTTCCAGCTCGAAACCGTGCGCACGTTCCGCCCGCAGGTGGCGGTGCTGCTCAACATCTCGGCCGACCACCTCGATCGCTATCCGGATTTCGCGGGTTACGTGGCCGCCAAGCAGCGCATCTTCAGTGCGCAGACCGCGTCGGACTTCGCGGTGATCAACATCGACGACCCGAACGTCGAGAGCGCGGCACGCAACATCCAGAGCCGCTGCGTGCTCATCTCGACCCACCGGGCGCTCGGCATCGGCGGTTGGCTCGAAGGCGATTCCCTGTGCGTCCGCCTTCCCGGCGGTCCCATCGAATACTATCCCGCGCAACTGCCGGGTCTCGTGGGTCGGCACAACCAAGAGAACGCGCTTGCCGCCCTGGTGGCCGCGCGTCTCATCGGAACCTTGCCGGGCGAGGCGCGCCACGCCCTGGTGTCGTTTCGCCCGCTGCCCCATCGCATGGAGCTGGTGGGCGACTTCAACGACATCGAGTTCTACGACGACTCCAAGGGCACCAACGTGGGCGCGGTGGTGGCGGCGCTGGACGGATTCCCGCGCAAGGTGGTGCTCATCGCCGGCGGCAAGGACAAGGGCGGCTCGTATGCGCCGCTGGCCGAGGTCATGAAGAAATACGGGCGGGCTGCCGTGCTCATCGGCGAGGCCGCGCCCAAAATCAGGGCCGCTCTCGCGCCGGTCGTGCCGGTCGAGCTGGCCTCGGACATGGACGAGGCGGTGGAACGGGCCGCTGGCCTGGCCGAGCGTGGAGATGCGGTGGTGCTTTCGCCGGCCTGCTCCAGCTTCGACATGTACCGCGACTATGCCCACCGGGCCGAGGTCTACCGGACCGCGGTGCAGGTCCTCATCAGCAGCACGTCGGACAAGATCCCCCTCGATCCGGAGCTGGACTGATGACCCTGCGCGAGCGCATCGCCTCTTGGTGGCCGGGACGCAAGCGCGATCTGCGCGCCGAGTACGGCGAACGCGCAGAGCCGACGCAAGGCCCTGACGTCTGGCTGATCGCCGCAGTGCTGGCCCTGACCGGCTTCGGCATCGTGATGGTGTTTTCGGCCGGCGCCGTGTTCGCGGCCAAGACCTACGGCGATTGGACCTACTTCCTCAAGCGCGAGGCCGTCTACGCCACCGCCGGGCTGCTTGCGTTCTTCGTGGGCGCGCGCCTCGACTACTCGGTGTATCGCAAGATCACCTATCCCTTGCTCTTCCTCAGCATGCTGCTGCTGGCGGCGGTGCTGAAGCTCGGCCCATCCATCAACGGCGCGGTTCGCTGGTTCCGCCTGGGGCCGCTGTCGTTCCAGCCGTCCGAGCTGGCCAAGTTCGCGCTGGCGCTGTACCTGGCCGTCTTGCTCGCGCGCAAGGCCGAGAAGGTGCGCGATTTCTCCATCGGCTTTCTGCCGCCCCTGATCATGACCGGGATCTTCCTCGGGCTTCTGCTCAAGCAACCCGACCTCGGCACCGCCGTCATCATGGGCGTCACCGCGCTCGGGGTCATGTTCGTGGCCGGCACGCGCACGAGCTACATCTTGATTTCGGTGCTCGTCGCCGCGCCCATCGGGTGGAAGGTGTTCATCACCGGCGAATCCTGGCGCATGAAGCGGCTCTTGGCCTTCCTCTATCCCTGGGAGTACCGCCGCAACACCGGCTACCAGCTCTACGAATCGCTCATCAGCGTGGGCTCGGGCGGGGTGTGGGGCCAAGGTCTCGGTCAGGGCCATCAGAAGCTCTTCTTTCTGCCCGAGGCGCACACCGACTTCATCCTTGCGGTGGTCGGCGAGGAGCTCGGGCTGGTCGGCATCCTGGCCGTGCTGGCGACTTTTTCGTTGCTGGTGTGGCGCGGCCTGCGCGCCTCCATGCGCGCGCGCGACGCGTACGGTTGCTACCTGGCCTTCGGCATCACCTGTCTTTTCGGCCTGCAAACCATCGTCAACATGTGCGTGGTGCTGGGCCTCTTGCCCACCAAGGGATTGCCCTTGCCCTTCGTCAGCTACGGCGGCACAGCGCTGGTCATGAGCCTGTTCATGGCCGGCGTGCTGGCCAACATTTCAGCCCGCTTGCCCGAGCCCTCGCGCATGACCTTGTGGCAATCGCTGCGCACGGTGCGCAGCAAGTCCAGGAACCGGCGTGCCGGCGCCGCCGACGTGCGCGTCGTGGTCGAGGTCAGGTAGCGTGCGCTTGCTCGTCGCGGGCGGCGGAACCGGCGGTCACCTCTTCCCGGGCATCGCCGTCGCCGACGAGGCGAGCCGGCGCGGCGGCGAAATTCTCTTCGTGGGCACGAGCCGCGGCATCGAGACGCGCGCCGTGCCGGCCGCAGGCTACGCGCTCGAAACCCTGGAGGTCAGCGGGCTCAAGCGCATGGGCGTCGTCGGCACCCTCCGCGGTCTGGTTCGCGTGCCGCTTGCGATGGTCCGGTCGATGGCCATCTTGCGTCGGTTCAAGCCCGAGGTGGTGCTGGGCGTGGGCGGCTACGCCTCGGGACCGATGGTGCTCGCCGCCGCGCTGCTCGGCTACCGGACGGCGATTCAAGAACAAAACAGCGTGCCGGGCATCACCAACCGCGTGCTTGGCCGCCTGGTGCGCGCGATCTTCATCGCCTTCGAAGACGCGGCTCGCTTCTTTCCCGCGCGCAAGCTCGAACGCCTCGGCAATCCCGTGCGCCACAAGATCGTGGCCGCGCTGGAGCGCGCGGTCGCGGCGGAAGCGGCGCCGGGCAAGGTGCGCATCCTGGTGGTGGGTGGCAGCCAGGGCGCGCGGGCGGTGAGCGATCTCGTGACGGCCGCCGCCGTCGCCCTGTCCACGGGAGCTTCTGGATTTCTCCCTGGTCCACCAGACCGGGGCCGCGGATCTCCAGCGCATCGAGGAGCGCTACCGCCAGTCAGGGCTCGCGGATCGCGTGGTGGCGAAGGCGTTCATCGAGGACATGGCGGCCGCCTATGCCGACGCCGATCTCGTGGTCGCGCGCGCCGGGGCGTTGACGTTGGCCGAGCTCGCCATCGCGGGTAGACCGGCCATTCTCATCCCATTGCCCACGGCCGCCGACGATCACCAGCGCAGGAATGCCGCCCGCTTCGCCAGCGTCGGCGCGGCGTTGGTTCTCGATCAAAGCACCACCCGTGCCGAGGATTTGGCGATGGCCGTGGCCGACCTGGCGAAGGACGGCGCGAAACGGGCCGCGATGAGCGCGGCCATGCGCGGCCTCGCCCGGCCACGAGCCGCGCAAGCCATCGTCGACCGCCTCGAGGCGCTGGCGCGCAAGGAGCCGGTGCGATTCCCCAACGACCATTCGAGGGTTCACGACGACCCGTAGCAGGTGTCTTGCGAGCGGGTCCGGTTTGGCGTAGCAGTAGCAATACCAGGAGACGCCATGGAAGCGATTCGTGCCGAGGTCGACCTCATTGCCCGCTGTGGTCTGTACTGTGGGGCGTGCCGCAGGTTTCTCAAGGGCGCTTGCCCGGGATGTCACCACAACGCCAAGGCCGCCTGGTGCAAGGTGCGCAGCTGTTGCCAAGAGCACGGTTATGCAAGCTGCGCCGACTGCGAAGCACCTCGCGATCCGCGCGCCTGCCGCAAATTCAACAATGTCATTGCCAAGCTTTTCGGCCTGCTCTTCCATTCCAACCGCGCCGCGTGCATAGACAAGATCCGCGCGCTCGGCCCCCAAGAGTACGCCACTTTCATGGCCGCACGCCGTCTCCAGTCCCTGCCCAGGCGCGGTCCCTCGCAGATGTGACCTGACGCCCACGCGATGGGAGTCAGCAACGTCTCCATGCGCGATTCGGTGCCTTCGCCTCGCCCGACATTGCCCTGCCACGGAAATTACCATCGACAGGCGCGATGCGAGGTAGGTACTATACGTCCCGCTCCCGCCCAGGTGGTTACGGCGAGATTCATGATCCACGGACATCCCCATTCTCCTGATCAGAAGCTTCTGCTTGGGCTTGTTTGCGTGCTGGCGCTGGGGGCCGCCTCGTGCGTGCGCACCCGCCCCGGCCCGCTGCAGGACGGAGGCCCGGGCAGCGCTGGAGGATCGGGCGGGGTTTCGGAGAGTGGCGGCAGCTCAGGCAGCGGCGGAGATCCCGTGGGATCAGGCGGGGATGCCGGCTCGTCGAGCGGTGGCACGGCGGGTGGCGGAACGAGCGGATCGGGTGGGTCCATGCCAACCAACCTCCCTTGCACGGCCGACTCCGATTGTGCTGCGAGCGGGCAGGTCTGCGAGCCCGCGACGAAGCTTTGCGTTCCATGCGTGAAGACGGGGGACTGTCCGTCGGGCGGTCATTGCTTCGGCAACCGCTGCGTCACCTTCACGCCCTGCAGCAGCAAAGCCGACTGTTCCAGCGATCCGGTTTGTGACCCGTCGCGCGGGGTGTGCGTTCAATGCGTGGCCTCGTCGGATTGCCCCACGGGACAGTCCTGCAACAACAACAAGTGCGTGGCCTTGGCGACCTGCAAATACAACAGCGACTGCACGCCCGGGCTTTGCGATACCGCGAACAACGTGTGCATCGACTGCGTGGTGGACAGCCAATGTGGTTCCAGCAACATGCGCTGCGTTCGCAACGTGTGCAGGACCGCCTGCACATCGAGTCGCGACTGCAGCTCCCTCGGCATGGTCTGCGACACCTCGAACTCCGCATGCGTGCAGTGCCTGTCAACGTCTGACTGTCCGGCGTCATGGTATTGCCAGCCCGGCGTCTCGGCCTCCTGCGTGCCCGACGTGTGTGATTCGACCCAGTCCGCATGCAGCGGCACCAACGTTGCCTCGTGCAATGCGACCGGAGATGGGTTCGACAATTTCACGACCTGCAGTGCGAGCAAGCCCTGCTCGGTCCGCGGTGCCGTTGCCAGTTGCGGTGGCGTGCCGGTCCGCGACGGCGGCCTCTCCGACGCGCCGGATTCGGTCCGCGACGGTGGTGGCGGATCCTGCAGTGGCGGTACTACCAGCGATCCCTGTAAGTCGGGTGTTCCCAAGTTCAGCGGCACGCAGACGTTGGATGGCAGCGGCAGCGAGATGTGCGGACTGCCTTACTTCGTGCTCAATGCCCAGAACGCGGCCAAGGTGCTCAACTACAACAACGTGCCCACCTCCCAATTCGAAAGCGCCACCGCGCGCATCGCATGGGATTCGGCCGGCCTCCACGTCTTCGTCGACGTCCAGGATTCGAGCGTGCAAACCGTCAACATGGCGGACCCTACGCAGGCCCTCAGCAAGGCCTACCTGGGCGATTCCATCGAGCTCTTCGTCACGTCCAACAACAACGTCACCGGGCTCACCTCGAGCGACAGCAACGCGCTCCACATCATCATTCCCGCCAATGGCCCTGCCGCATCGCTAAAGGACACAGCCAGCTCGGGTACCCCGACCGCGCTGCCGACCACGCAATACGCCCAGGCGACGACCAGCGCGGGCTATGCCATCGAGGCCCTGCTACCTTGGCCGGGCGCTGCCCCGAGCGCCGGTAGTACCATTCGTTTCGATATGGACATCAACAGCGCCGACAAGTCCTACACCAGTCTGGACAAGATGCGCGACGGCCAGCTCATCTATTACATCGGCTCGCTGACCGCCTCCACCACCTGCCAGACGTCGGACGGCACCGTTCCCTGGTGCGACGACCGCACCTGGTGCCAGACGAACGTTCAGTAGTCGTCTCTCGACGGGCTCTGGAGTCCCGTTCATTGGTAAGGCACGAACGAGATTGTCGGCCGATGGTTGGGAGCGGGCACCGGCTGGGATGGCGGCCGGGGCGCCACCGTCGCCGGGCTCGATGCCTGTGCTGGTCGTGCCGGTGCAGGCACGTCCTGGTCGGCCGCCAGCTCGGGAGGAAGCTCCTCTGCCTGCGCCTGCGCCAGGCGAGGCTGCAGGAGCGCGAGGCAAGACAGCCCGGCGAGAGCAACGGTCCGTCGGCACACGAGAAGTCGAACGCTCACTCCACGGGCTTCTACCACGATGGCTCTTCGGTCGTGGATTGCTCGAGCACGCCCGGCACGTCGACTCCCTCGACGCGACTACTCGCGCCCGAGCATGGCCGCAAACGACGCGCGCGGTAGCCAATTGGATTGGCGCACCAGCTTTCCCTCGCAATAGAAGCGAACGTAGGGCACTTGACCGTTGTTGAACACTGTTTCCTTGAAGCTCATGATGCGCTCGAAGTCGGGCAGCAGGTTGTACTCGACGGTGAAGATCGCGGCCTGGTCGACGAAGTCGGGCAGATAGGACGCCATGTTGGCCCATTGTCCACACCAGTCCTGGGTCATGACCACCACCACCTTGGGCGCGGCCAGGCGAACGCTTTCGGGGAATTCGCCTTCGCTCAGCAAGGCACCGAGCTGGTCTTGGGTCAGGGGCTGGATGGCGTTCATGGTGACAGTGTAGCGCCCAATGCTGACAAGCGCATCGGACGCGGCCGTGGGATAGTCGCGGGATCATGGATGTCGATGCCATCGCAGGTGAGCTTCGCTCCGGAGGCCTTGCGGCTGTCGAGGGTTGGCTTCCGCCCGCGGTGCGCGCCCGTCTCGACGATGGCTGCCGCGAAAGCGCGGCCTTCGCGCCCGCTGGCGTGGGAAGGGGCGCGCAGAGAACGCACCGCACCGGCATCCGGGGCGACGTCATCCGCTGGCTCGATGACGGCAAGACCGCCGACCATGTGTTTCTGACCGAGATGGAAGAGTTGCGTCTCGGCCTCAACCAGCGGCTTTTCCTGGGATTGCTCGACTACGAATGCCACTACGCGATCTATGGTGTCGGCGCCCATTACGATAGGCATCTGGACACGCTGAGCGGCCAGAAGAACCGCGTATTGTCGACGGTCGTCTACCTCCACGACGAATGGGCCCCGGCCGACGGCGGCGAGCTGCTTCTTTACCAGGCCGGCACCCAGAGCGCCATCGCCACCATTCTGCCCAAGCCAGGCCTCTTGGTTCTATTCCTAAGCGAGCAGTTTCCGCACGAGGTGCTGGTCGCGAAGAAACCCCGCCACAGCATCGCGGGCTGGTTCCGCGGCCGCGTCCCAAGTTGGCGGTAGGCCCACGGTGGCCTGGACGGATGGTTTGGCGGCAACGAGACTCTACCGGGCCGGCCCCCAGGCCGTTACAAGCCGCTTGCGGCGTAGCGTTCGCGCAGGATTCCGGCGTGGTGTCGCGCGTGCCCGGTCATGATGTACGCGAGGCCGCGCACCGAGATGGGATTTTGGTTCACGGTGCCTGCGCGCTCCCAGGCGGTCGTGGTCAGATGCTCGAACAGGGCAACGTGGCCGCGCCGGACGTGTACGAATTCCTCGAGAAGATCCGGCAATGCGCAGCCGTCGTGACCGGCGTGTGCGGCGTAGGCCTTCTCGTCGAAGCTGGGCAGGGATGCGGTCTCCCCGCGCGCGATGCAAAGCGCCCGATAACCGAACACCCGCTCGGCGTCGATCACGTGACCCAGGACCTCGCGAATGCTCCACTTCTCGGGCGCGTAGCGGAAACCCGCCTGCTTGGGCGAAAGCTTGCCCAGGAGCGCACGAAACTCTCCTGGTTGGCCGGCCAGCGCCGCGGTGAATTCGCCCTCGGCCACCAGGTCGATGTAGCGGGCGAAGTAGGGCGCATATTCGGTGGACGTTGGCTTCGACGAATGCATGCACGAAGGCTAGCGCAAGGTTCGAGTCTTGCCAGGGGTCGGCGCTCTCTTGCCTTTTCGCGGCTGCTTAGTGCTTGATCTGAATTTGCAGATCGGGGAAGTAGTGGGAACACGTTCGTTTCAAGGAGCACCATGACCATTGCCTGCAAATTCGGGGGAACCTCGCTCGCCGACGCGGCCCAGTTCCGCAAGGTGGCGTCCATCATCAAGGCCGACGCCCATCGGCGCGCCGTGGTGGTGTCGGCCCCCGGCAAGCGGCACAAGCAGGATCCCAAGGTCACGGACATCCTTCTCTCCATCCACGAGATGGTCGCGCGCGATATGGATCCGGGGCCGTCGCTGGCTCTCTTGCGCGGGCGCTTCCTGGAAATCGAAAGCGACTTGGGCGTGATCGCCGGCGTGGCGCCGCTGCTGGACGATTTCGAGAAGGCGGTGCGCGCGGGTGCAGATCGCGACTGGATCGCCTCGCGCGGCGAGCACTTTTCGGCCCGTATCATGGCGGCCTTTCTCGGCGGTACCTTCGTCGAGGCCGAGGGCGCCGTGTTCCTGACCTCGAACGGCTTGGTCGACGAGCGCACCTGGAAGGACTTGCCGCCGCGCCTGCCCGCGCAGGGCTTCTACGTGCTGCCCGGTTTCTACGGAACCGGACCGCAGGGCAAGGTCAAGACCTTCTCGCGTGGCGGGTCGGACATCTCGGGCGCCATCCTGGCTCGCGCCGCGTCCGCCAGCTTGTACGAAAACTGGACCGACGTTTCTGGGCTTTTGATGACCGACCCGCGCATCGTGCCCGACGCCGCGCCCATGGAGCGCGTGACCTACCGCGAGCTGCGCGAGCTGGCCTACTCGGGCGCCAATGTCTTTCACGAGGAAGCCATCCTGCCGTGCAAGCAGGTCGGCATTCCCATTCGCATCGCCAACACCAACGACCCGGCGGCCAAGGGCACGCTCATCGTCCCTGAAAATCAGGCCGCGGATCGGCCCATCGCCGGCGTCGCCGGGCGCAGCGGCTTCTGCCTGCTGCAGATCGAAAAGACCCTGATGAACAAAGAGCGCGGCTTCGGTCGCCGTGTGCTCGGTATCTTGGAAACCAAGGGCATCAGCTACGAGCTGTCGCCCTCGGGCATCGATTCGATGTGCGTGGTCATCGACCAGAAGAACTTCGAGCCGGTCGAGGACGTGGTGCTGCAAGAGATCCGCAACGCCTGCGAGCCGGACGCCATCGAGGTCGAGCGCAACCTCGCCCTCATCGCCACCGTGGGCCACGGTATGTCGCGCCGAATCGGGGTGTCGTCGCGCCTGTTCACCGCGCTCGCCAGCGCCGGCGTCAATGTGCGCATCATCGACCAGGGCGCGTCCGAGATTTCGATCATCGTCGGCGTGGATGCCGCCGATCTCGGCAAAGGCCTGCGCGCCATCTACGACGCCTTCGTGCGCTCGTAGGGCGCTACGGGTTTTGCAGCGGCCGGTAGTCCCCCAAGGAGGTGGATTCCGGCCAATGAGGTGGTAAGGAGAGCGGTATGGCATGGGTAGGAACCAATCCGACAAGAGTTGGCGCAGCCAGGACAAGCTTCGGCACGCTGAGCGCCGAGGCATCGCGGACCTTCCTGCAAAGGGTTCACTTCTTCATGAGCCTCGGGCTTGGGGCCACCGGCTTGGTCGCCCTGGTCGTGGCGTCGAGCCCGAGTGCGCTGGCCGTCGTGTATGGAAACGCGCTGGTCTTTCCCGCGCTGCTCATCGCCGAGCTGCTGTTGGTGCTCGCTTTCGCGCGGGTGGCGGCGCGGGTCAGCGCCGGCACGGCGGCGGCCATGTTCTTCGGCTACGCGGCACTTAGCGGGGTGACCTTCTCGTTCATTTTCCTGCGCTACACCGCTGGATCCATCGGAAGCACGTTCCTCGTCACCGGCGGCATGTTCGCCGGACTCTCGGTGTACGGAGCGACCACCAAGCGCGACCTGTCCAGCATCGGCAGCTTCTGCATGATGGGCCTTTGGGGACTCATCCTCGCCTCCATCGTCAACATTTTCCTCGGCAGCCCCATGCTGTACTGGCTGACGACGTTCGCCGGGGTCGTCGTGTTCACCGGACTCACGGCCTACGACACCGCCAAGCTCAAGGCACTGGGGGCGCAAGCCGGCGAGGGCGAGGCGGCCACCAAGCTGGCCCTGCAAGGCGCGCTCATCCTCTATCTCGACTTCATCAATCTCTTCCTCATGCTCCTGCGCATCTTCGGCGGCCGAAGGCGCGACTGAGGGCGGCGCCAGCAGCCGTGGGAATAGGCCGCGAGGAACGCGTTCGCAATAGGTCGTAGGCGCTCCGCTCGGCTCAAGCTACACTCCCAGGGACGAGAAGAATCGTGAGCGACAAACGATCGGAAGACCTATCCATTGATCCGACGAGCTCGGCCGTCTTCGTGTTCCCGCGCCGGGGCACGGCGATGATTGCGGAAGCGTTCGCGCAGGTGCTTCCCTGAGCGACACGCCCGAGCTGTCCGCGGCGCGGCGAGCGTCTCTCGCCATCGCGCCGGGCGTGCTGCTCGCGGGCATGGCCGGGGGCATCGCGTTCCCCATCTTGCCCATCGTCGGGGTGCAGGCCGGTCTGCCCTTGCCCTTCATCGGCGTGATCCTTGCGGCGAACCGGGCCATGCGCGTGCTGTCGAGCCCCTTCGTCGGCACCATGACCGATCGCCTGGGCGGTCGGCGCACGCTCATCGTCGGCCTGGTGATTCAGCTTGCGGTCATGGGCCTCTATACCCTCGGCATCACGACCGGCCACCCGGGAACCTTCTTTCTCCTCGGGCGACTGCTGCACGGACCTGGCTCGGCCTGTGTCTTCGTCGCGGCCCAGGCGCTGGCGCTGCACGCCGGTGGGCCGGCCCACGGCGGACGTACCGCCGGTACCGTGCGTGCAGCTATGGGCATCGGCGTTCCGCTCGGCCTGGTCGCGGGCGGCGTGGTGTCCGACCGCTTCGGAAACGCGGCGACCTTCGAAAGCGCGCTGGCAGGCATCTTGGCCGCCGCACTGCTTGCATGGTGGTTGGTCCCTGATCTGCGCGTGACCCTGCCCAAGCGTTCGGCGTGGTCCGAGATGCTCGCGACCATGGCAGACAGGCGCCTGCTGACCGTCGGAGCGCTCACTTTCGCCATGACCTTCGCTACCCAGGGCATGGTGCTGACCACCGTAACCCTGCTGGTGCACGCGCGTGCCGTCTCCCTGCTCGGTTTTGGCGATCAGGGTACGTCCAGCCTGCTCATGGGGGTCATGGTGGTTTCGTCGGTCGTCGTGATGCCACTTGCGGGGCGCTGGGGCGATCGCCATCGCATGCACGCGCCCGTCGCGCTCGCCGGGATCGTCGCCCTTGTGCCGGCGCTCGTGCTCACCGCGCTCGTGCCGACGGCGGCCGGGTTGTTCGTGGGACTCGGCCTCATGGGGATCGCCGGGGGCGCGCTCGGTCCCTCGCTGCTCGCGCTCGTCGGGGACATCGTTCCGGGCGAACGGCGGGGCGTGGCAGTGGGCATGGTGCAGCTCTGTGGCGATGCCGGCGGAACCCTCGGTCCGCTGGTCGGCACGGTCCTTTTCACGGGCGGCTTCCGCACCCCCTACTTGGCTACCGCGGTTCTAATCGCATGCTTCATCCCGCTCGCGACACGCCTCGTGCGCGGGCACGCGAAGCGGTGAGTCGTGGCAAGCGCGGACGGCGTGACCGCTATGCGACATCCACCTCGACCCGGCTGTGCCATGATGCAACTTCAACGATGAGGGAGGACGCGATGTACGAGAGAGACTATATCTACACCAAGCGACTCGATGGAACATCCATGGCCGACGCGACCGCGCGCGTGCGCGACGCATTGGCCACCGAAGGGTTCGGGGTCCTGACCGAGATCGACATCCAGGCCACGCTCAAGAAGAAGCTCGGGGTCGAGCGCAAGCCCTACCTCATTCTCGGCGCGTGCAACCCGCCGCTGGCGAACAAGGCCTTGCAAGCCGAGCCGCCCGTCGGGGTTTTTCTTCCCTGCAACGTCGATATCTTCGAAGGCGAGGACGGCGCGGTCTACGTCCAGACCCCGCGGCCCATCGTCATGTTCGGCCTGGTCGGCAATCCGGCCATCAAGCCCATCGCCGACGAAGTCGACCGGAAGCTGCGCGGAGTCTTGGACCGGATCTGAGTCGAACGCTCAGCCCTCTCCACCCCGGCCCGGTGAATTGCAAAGCAAGAGCCGGAGTGCCGGACGGATTGCGGCGGGGTAGTCTCACGATCGTGAATCGCAAGCAAGGCCATACTCAGGCGCAGGCGGCTGTCGTGACGAGTGACCCCAGGTGGGCGGCCGTGCTGGCCCGCGATACGCGGGCAGACGGGGCATTCTTCTACTCGGTCAAGAGCACGGGGGTGTACTGCCGTCCATCCTGCACCGCTCGCCGCGCGAGACCCGAAAATGTTGCCTTCCACCCGACCCGCGCCGACGCGGAGCGCGCAGGCTTTCGTCCGTGCAAGCACTGCAAGCCGGACCAGCCGCCCTTGGCCGAACGCCAGGCGGCGCAGGTCGCGGACCTGTGCAGGTTCATCGAGAGCAGCGAGGAGACGCCGACGCTGGACGCGCTGGCGGCCCGCGCGCGGCTGAGTCTCTTCCACGTGCAACGCCTCTTCAAGGCGGTGACGGGAGTGACACCCAGGGCCTATGCGGCGGCCCACCGCATGAAGCGCGTACGAGCCGAGCTGGTCAAAGGCGGCACGATCGCCCGGGCGATCTTCGGAGCCGGCTACAACTCCAATGGGCGCTTCTACGAGACGTCGAATCAGATGCTGGGCATGACGCCCTCGCAGTATCGCGCGGGAGGCGTGGACATGGACATACGGTTCGCCTTTGCGGAATGCTGGCTCGGCCCGCTCCTGGTGGCAGCGACCGAGCGGGGGGTGTGCGCGATCCTCATGGGCGATGATCCCGAAGAGCTGGCGCACGAGCTCGAACGCCGCTTCCCGCGCGCCCGCCTCGTCGGCGCCGACGCCACATTCGAGCGTCTGGTCGCCCAAGTAGTCGGCCTCCTGGACAGGCCGCAAGCGAGCGCGAAGCTTCCGCTCGACATCCGCGGTACGGCATTCCAGCAGCGCGTCTGGCAGGCGTTGCGTGCGATTCCCGCCGGCGCGACCACCACCTACTCGCAGGTTGCCAGCGCCATCGGTGCACCCAAGGCCGTGAGGGCGGTCGCGCAGGCGTGCGCGGCGAATGCGCTGGCGGTGGCCATCCCGTGCCATCGCGTGGTGCGGACGGACGGCAAGCTCGCGGGCTATCGCTGGGGCGTCGCACGCAAGCGCGAGCTGCTCGCGCGCGAGGCACGCCGGTGAAGACGTCATGGCGACGCAGCTAGCGCTTGACCTGCCCGATCAGCGCATCAACCTGACCTTCCGTCGGGCCGGCTAGCTTTGTAAATCCAGGTGCCGGCCTCGAGATTCGGCGTAAGCTAGCGACATGCGCGCGGTATTCGTGTTCGTCAAAGCCGACCTTGGCCACGTGACCGACGTGGCAAATCGCATCGCCGAGGTCGAGAGTTTTTCGGAAGCCTTCAGCGTCAGCGGCGAGTACGACCTCTTGGTCAAGCTCTACGTCGATGACGTCGACAATATCGGACGCCTCATCGAGAAGCAGATCCATCCCATCCCCCACATCCGCGAGACGCACACGATCTTGACCTTCGAGGCGTTCCGCAACGCCTAGCCCGCCACAGTCCGCGAGCGTCGTCAGAGACAGACTAGAGTCCCAGCTCTTCTATGCTGGCCGACAAGATCGTCGCCGAGCGGGTGAGCTTCTCGACTTCGGTCGGGTCCAGTCCCAGCTCGAGCACCCTGGCCACGCCGCGCCGGTTGATCACGGTGGGCAGGCTAAGACAGACATCGGACAGACCATATTGCCCGGTGAGCAGGCTGGAGGTGGATAGGACCGTGCTTTGGTCGCGCACGATGGCCTCGACGATGCGCAACAGCCCCGAGGCGACGGCATAGTAGGTGGCGCCCTTGCGCTCGATGATGTGGTAGGCGGCGTCGCGGGTCTGGCTGAAGATCTGCTCCATGGCCTGCGCCTCGTACTTGGGCCAGCCCTCGCCGGAGAGATCTGCCAGGCGAACGCCGGCGATGTTGGCGAGCGACCAAACCGGGACCTCGCTATCGCCGTGCTCGCCGATGATGTGAGCGTGCAAACTGCGTGGGTCGACATCGAAATGGTTGGCCAAGAGGGTGCGAAATCGGGCGGTGTCCAGGATGGTGCCCGATCCGAACACGCGACGGCGGCTGAGCCCGGAGATCTTGTACGCTGCGTAAGTAAGGATATCCACCGGATTGGTGGCCACCAGGATGATGCCCTCGGGATTGACGGCAGCGATCTCGCCAATCACATCGCGAAAGACGGCGATGTTGCGTTTGAGCAGGTCCATACGCGACTCGCCCGGCTTCTGGTTGGTGCCCGCCGACACCATGGTCACCAGCGCCCCTTTGCAATCCTCGAAGCCACCGGCTTGCACCCGCACAGGCTGGTTGAAGGGAACCGCGTGATCCAGATCCATCGCTTGCCCCTCGGCGCGCGCTCGATCCGCGTCGATGAGAACGATCTCGCTGGCCAGGCCGCTCAGCACGAGGGAATAGGCGAACGTGGCGCCGACGTTGCCGGCGCCCACGACCGCGATGCGAACGGGTTCATTCATGGTGAGCAAAGCTTACGTGCTAACGCTTCGTCGCACAGGGAAACCGTGCACGATGTCCGTTCCGGTCAAGGTGCCCGGCCTTTCAAGCCTTGCGCGCGACGGCCTTGAAGAAGGTGTAGCAGAAGGTGCCGTCGGCCTCGGCGCTGCGCTCGAGGTCGGCGATACCTTCATCCCACGAAGCTCGGTCGATGAGGCCCAGGCGCAGGGAGGGCTCGGCCGCGCCCTCGACCATGGCGATGAAGGTCTTGCGCGTGAAACCGTCGACCCAGGCCGGTCGGCTGCTGTCGGCGTACACGAAGCGCGGTGAGACCTGCACGTCGTCGAGCCCCACCGCGCGCAAGAGCGGGTAGAGGCGACGCCCGATGAGCGCGTCGCCGCCTGCCGCCGCCTGCGCTTGGTTCAAGCATTCAATCGTGCGTTGGGCGCGCTCGCTTTTGGGATGAAAGAAGGCCGAGCCGTGATCGCCCTCGATGACGGTCAGCGAGCCGCCGGGGCGCAACACGCGCAAGAGCGCGCGCAGGGCATCCTCGGGACGGCGCAGGTGCTCCAGCACGAAGCAGACGAACAGGTGATCGAAGCTCCCGTCGGCGAAGGGCAGTGCGAACAGATCCGCTTGGTGGAATTCCACGTTCGTGAAGCCTTCCTCGCTTATCGCCGCGCGCGCCAGGGCCATCGACTCGGCCGAGACGTCCACGCTGACGAAGCGTGCCCCCGGGCTTCTCCGCGCCAGGATGCGCGTCTGCGCGCCCACGCCGCACCCGGCCTCCAGCACGCGGGCACCGGCAGGGTATTGCGTATCATGATGAAGCAAGTCCGCCAGCGTGCCCGCCTGATCGCCGAGGCGCGTGGCCTCGGTTTCGCTATAGCCGTGGACATAACTCTGCGATGTCATATCGCAAATGTACCCCCAGTGGTGATGGGGGGCCGCGCGCAATCTGGCTTTTTCTGCCGTTCGCGAGAAACTACCGGTCGCCGTCACCCGGACGGCGAAGCACATGAGCGAACCCAACCTTTCGTCCTTCATCTGGTCGGTCGCCGACCTTCTTCGTGGCGACTACAAGCAGTCCGAGTACGGCAAGGTCATCCTGCCGTTCACCGTCCTGCGGCGGCTCGACTGCGTGCTGGAACCGACCAAGTCGGCGGTGCTGGCCGAGCTGGCCAAGCGCAAGGGGGCCGGGGTCAACCCCGAGCCGTTCTTGCTGCGAAAGTCCGGACAGCTCTTCTACAACACCTCGCCGCTCGACCTGAAGAAGCTGATGGGCGACCAGGACCACATCGGCGAAAACCTGCGCGCCTACATGCAGGCGTTCTCGCCCGCCGTGCGCGACATCTTCGAGCGCTTCGAGTTTCACACCCAGATTGACCGCCTGGCCAAGGCCGGCCTGCTCTACCTGGTGACCGAGAAGTTCGCGACCATCGACCTGCACCCCGAAACCGTGGGCAACGCCGCACATGGGCGCGGTCTTCGAGGAGCTGATCCGCAAGTTCGCCGAGCTTTCCAACGAGACCGCCGGCGAGCACTTCACCCCGCGCGAAGTCATCCGGCTCATGGTGAACCTACTCTTCATCGAGGACGACGACGCCCTGTCGAAGCCTGGCGTGGTCCGCTCCATCTACGACCCCACCGCCGGCACCGGCGGCATGCTGAGCGTCGCGGGCGAGCACCTCGCTGCCCACAACCCCAAGGCCCGGCTGGTGATGTACGGGCAGGAGCTGAACGCCGAGTCCTACGCCATCTGCAAGGCGGACATGCTCATCAAGGGCCAGGACATCGCCAACATCATCTTCGGCAACACCCTGTCCGCCGACGGCCTGTCCGGCAAGACCTTCGACTACGTGCTTTCCAATCCGCCCTTCGGCGTCGAGTGGAAGAAGATCGAGAAGGAGATTCGCAAGGAGGCCGAGGAGCAAGGCTTCAACGGCCGCTTCGGCCCCGGCCTGCCCCGCGTCAGCGACGGCTCGTTGCTGTTCCTGCTGCACCTGATTTCCAAGATGCGCCCTGCCAAGGACGGTGGCAGCCGGTTCGGCATCGTGCTCAACGGCTCGCCGCTCTTCACCGGCGGCGCGGGTTCGGGCGAAAGCGAGATCCGGCGCTACGTGCTGGAGAACGACCTGGTCGAGGCCATCATCGGCCTGCCCACGGACATGTTCTACAACACCGGCATCAGCACCTACGTGTGGATCGTCAGCAACCGCAAGCCGGCCGGCCGCAAGGGCAAGGTGCAGCTCATCGACGCCAGCGGTTTCTGGCAGAAGATGCGCAAGAGCCTGGGCAGCAAGCGCAAGGAGCTGAGCCCGGACCACATCGAGGACATCACCCAGATCTTCGGTCAGCTCAAGAAGGTCACCCGCGCTGGCATCCCCATCAGCCGCATCTTCAAGAACGAGGATTTCGGCTACCGCACCATCACCGTCGAGCGGCCCGAGCGCGATGCCAAGGGCAAGGTCGTGCTCGGGACCAAGGGCAAGGGTAAGGGCAAGCCGGTATCCGACGCCAACCTGCGCGATACCGAGAACGTGCCGCTTTCCGAAGACGTGGAAACCTACTTCAAGCGCGAGGTCCTGCCCCACGCGCCCGATGCGTGGATTGACCACGAGAAGACCAAGGTCGGGTACGAAATCCCCTTCAACCGCCACTTTTACGTGTTCAAGCCACCGCGTCCGCTGACCGAAATCGATGCCGAGCTGAAGGGTGTCACCGACCGCATCATGACGATGATCAAGGGCCTGACGAAATGACCTCGGAGTTGGCCCTTTACCAAGGCCTCTTGGCCGACATCAAAGCACGCGTCCGCCAGGCGCAGCACAAAGCCGCGCTGTCGGCGAATGCCGAGATGGTCGTGATGTACTGGGACATCGGCAGGCTGATTACCGCGCGACAGCAAGACGAGGGCTGGGGCACAGGCGTCATTCCGCGCCTGGCCGTGGACTTGAAGAACGAGCTACCCGAACAGAAGGGCTTTTCCCCGCGAAACCTATCGCGAATGATTGCCTTTTTTCGCGCCTACCCAATTTTGTCGCAGGCTGCGGCAAAACTTGAAAGCTGCAAGCCAGCCGCGTCACCCGCAGCCCCCACCGCAATTTTGCCACAGACTGCGGCAAAATTGACCACCCCGGCCACGACCGCGCAGACCATGGCGACCGCGCAGCCCTCGGATTGTCTGTTGGCCGTGCCCTGGTTCCACCACGTCGTACTCATCGAGAAGGTCAAGGACCTGCCCACGCGGCTCTGGTACGCCCGACAAGTCGTCGAGCAGGGTTGGAGCCGCGAAGCCCTCATCGCCCAGATCAAACAGCGCGCCCACGAGCGCCAGGGCACGGCAGTCACCAACTTCGCCACCACCCTGCCAGAGATTCACGCGAGCCTGGCCACCGGCTTGCTGAAAGATCCCTACCTGTTCGATTTCCTGACCCTGGAAGAGCCCTTCCACGAGCGCGAGCTGGATGAAGAGAGGTCGCAGAGGTCGGAGGGAGACGGGCCATGAGCTTCCCACGCTACCCGAAATACAAGGACAGCGGCGTGGAGTGGCTGGGGGAGGTGCCGGAGCATTGGGAGGTCAGTAGAATCAAATACCTTGCTCAGATCGAAAGCGGACACACACCGTCTAGGTCGGTGGAGGAATATTGGCTCAACTGCTCGATCCCTTGGGTGTCACTAAATGATTCGTTATACCTTCGTCAAAACGACTACATCTCGGACACGGCATACCGTATCAGCGAACTCGGCATGGCCAACTCATCCGCTCACCTGCTTCCCGCTCGTGCTGTTGTGTTCTCGCGGGATGCGACAGTTGGTTTGTGTGCGATTACCACCCAGCCCATGGCCGTGTCACAGCACTTCATCGCCTATCTGTGCGGACCGAAGCTGGTACCGGAATACCTGCTGCTTTCATTGAAGGCTATGTCCCAACATCTTGAGCACCTGTCGCTGGGGGCCACGATTGCGACCATCGGAATGGATGATGTCCGTTCGCTTGTCTCTGCGGCGCCTCCGCTACCGGAGCAACGGGCCATTATCCAGTTCCTGGATCGGGAGACGGGGAAGATTGACGAGTTGGTGGCGGAGCAGCAGCGGCTGATGGAACTGCTGAAAGAAAAGCGCCAGGCCGTCATCTCCCACGCCGTCACCAAAGGCCTGAACCCCCGCGCCCCCATGAAACCCTCCGGCATCGAATGGCTCGGCGACGTGCCGGAGCACTGGGATGTTATCCCGTTGAAACGATTGATAGCCTCCGGAACCTCAGTTTCCTATGGCATCGTCCAGCCAGGTGATCCGGTCGATGATGGCGTTCCATTTGTCCAAACGACAAACATGACCACCGGAAACTTCGACTTGAAAGAACTCCAGCGAACGTCGGCTGAGATTGCCAAACTCTACCCGCGTTCTCGGCTATCTGGAGGAGAAGTCCTGCTAGGAATCCGTGCTTCCATTGGGGCTGCTCACGTCGTCCCGGCAACTCTGATGGGAGCCAATTTGTCGAGGGGGGTCGCTCGTATCGTTCCGAACGACCGGATAGTCAATCGCTATTTAGTGAGCTTTCTGGGGACCGATGCGGTTTCACGCTACTGGCAGCTATGCAAGCAGGGTTCAACCTTCAATGAGGTCTCAATAGAAACAGTCCGTGAGCTGCGCGTTTGCGTCCCTCCACTCCAGGAGCAATGTGAAATCACGCGAATCGTTGAAGACGAGTCGGAATGCTTCGACACCCTCGCCGCCGAAGCCCAGAAGGCCATCGACCTGCTCCAAGAACGCCGGACGGCCCTCATCTCCGCTGCCGTCACAGGCCAGATCGACGTACACAAATTGGGGTAGCCAAGAAGGCCGCCAAGGCGCGGTGGGGCGCGCCGTAGGGTATTACTTCAGGAAAGTGTGGGTCTTGCCTTTGGGAAGGTTCTTTAGGTGTCCAAAGAATTCCGTTTCTGTGATCTCGGTTGGCCACTCCAACCGGACAAAGAGGTGATAGCCCCCATTGGGCATTTCCTTGAACCCAATTGTCCTAAGCCCAATTAGGTCGTTCAGATCTCGAATAATAGCCATTCGAGGACTCTTGAGTTCTTTGTAAGTCGTGGCTGTCTTGGATGCCAGGGTTTCCAGATCCATTCCGTCGGAATCGAGAAGAATGTTCAGGATTTCAACTTGTCTCAACCCGATCACCCTCTTCCGAGGCGTGCGAAGCCGATGGAACAGATCCAGCATAAGATTGCGGAACAGCTCTCTCGTAATGTTGTGCTGTATTTCGGTGAGCAATCTGCGCGCTTGAAGCGCAATGCCCTTCAGCCCAAAGATGAGGAAGGGGGTTAGATCGTGCCTCTTCTCTCGTACCTGCGCCAACACTGACAGGTACTCGTATTTTTCATCATAGTAGTAGTTCGACATCGCAATGAAACAGGTAGCGCGAAGCCCGGCTCGCTGAAGCATCAGGGCCTCTAGGGCGCGGGCGGTGCGACCGTTGCCATCAAGAAACGGGTGCATGGCTGCGAAATGATAGTGCGCCGCCAGTGCCTGGATGATGGGATCGTGCCCTCGATAGTCGTGTTGGATGGCGTTGGTGAACGCGGCAAAGCTTTCGGCACACTCTCGGCCACCCTCGGCACCCCGATGTCTAGGCGATCCGAAATTCACGTTCATGTCCTGCTGTCGGATTTGCCCAGGAGCACAGTGGTCATCATCAGCGTCCGTGACGACCCGTCGATGGATCTCGCAAATCAGGTTTGAATCAATCGGTTGATCGTCTGGAAGGCCAGCGATCCAGCGGTAGGTCTGAACGGCCGCGCGGGCTTGTCTTTGCGAGCGAGTTAGGAGTTGCTGTGGGCTCTCATTGAGCGCGGCGTCGAGCTCACGATCAGTGAATTCCGCGCCTTCGATTTTCGACGTTCCTGCCACTTCGCGCTTTAGCTCCATCTTCTGAAGGGCTTCTACCCACGAGCGCTGATAGGGGATCGTCTTCAAAGACAGAACCGTCGACTTGGCATCCACGAATGCATTCGCGATGGCCACAGCGTCGTAGCAAATCCAGTTGGTCGGTCTCTGGTAGGGAATCATAGTCGGTATCAATATACGAGCATGGTTTTGTATGTCAATCCAGGTTAATGCGCATAAGTATATGATATTACGTGTGTTATATTTGACTAGTTAGCGCGATGCTTCCTGTTCGTATTCGCTAAATTTTCGGTCTATTTTCTGTCAACCGCAGCCAGTTGGACTTGATTTGCTGACCCACTGCCCAAATTGGCTGTCGCCTGACCTTCGGCTGTATCCTGGTTCCCGGCCATGCCCGCCAACCTCCATAGGGAAATCAACTTCGAGGTCGAGATTTGCCAGTACCTCGGTGGGCACGGCTGGCTCTACGAAGAGGGCGATGCCGCCCACTACGACCGGGCACGGGCGATCTTCCCGTCCGACGTGCTGGCGTGGGTGCAGACCGCCCAGCCGGAGGCCTGGGAGACCCTGGAGAAAAACCACGGCGCCCAGGCCGGCGAAACCCTGCTGGCTCGCCTGCGCGACCAACTCGACCAGCGTGGCACCCTCGACGTGCTTCGCAAGGGCATAGAGCTGCTCGGTCTGCGGCAGCCGCTCAAGCTGGCGGAATTCAAACCCGCGCTGGCCATCAACGCAGAGATTCTGGCCCGCTACGCAGCCAACCGGCTGCGCGTGGTCCGGCAGGTTAAGTACTCCCTTCACAACGAGAACTGCATCGATCTGGTGCTGTTCCTCAACGGCCTTCCAGTCGCCACCGTCGAGCTGAAGACCGATTTCACCCAGAGCGTGAACGACGCCATCGACCAGTACCGCTTCGACCGCCTACCCCGTTCCAAGGGCCACCCCGCCGAGCCACTGCTCGCCTTTCCCAGTGGGACGCTGGTGCACTTCGCGGTCAGCAACAGCGAAGCGGCCATGGTGACCAAACTGGCGGGACCGGCCACGCACTTTCTGCCCTTCAACCAGGGTAACGACGGCGGCGCCGGCAATCCGCCAAACCCGCAAGGCGGCCACCGTACGGCCTACCTTTGGGAAAAGGTGTGGCAGCGGGAGAGCTGGCTGGAGATTCTCGGTCGTTACGTCATCTCAGCACGCGACAAGAAGTCGCAGATCGAGAAGCTGATCTTTCCCCGCTTTCATCAGCTGGACGTGACCCGCAAGCTGCAGGCTGCGGTGTTTGCCAACGGGCCGGGGAGCAAGTACCTGGTCCAGCACTCGGCCGGCTCGGGCAAGACCAACTCCATCGCGTGGACCGCGCACTTCTTCGCCGAGCTGCACGACGCGAACCACAAGAAAGTCTTCGACAGCGTGCTGGTGGTGTCGGACCGCAACGTCATCGATTCACAGCTTCAGGATGCCCTGTTCGATTTCCAGCGCACCACCGGCGTGGTGGCCAACATCACCAAGAAGGAAGGCAGCAAGAGCAGCAAGCTGGCCGAGGCGCTGTCAGGCGACAAGAAAATCGTGGTCTGCACCATCCAGACCTTTCCCTTTGCCATCGAGGCCGTGCGAGAGCTGGCCGCCACCCAAGGCAAGCGCTTCGCCGTCATCGCCGACGAGGCCCACAGCTCACAAGCTGGCGACGCCGCCGCGAGGCTGAAGGCAGTCCTTAGCCCCAATGCCAGTCGGTTAAGCATTTGAAGGCCGTTTTCTCGGGAAATTGCTCATTTTGATCTTCACGGCCCGTGGATATCTGCGGGCCGTGCGCCGCTCTGGGAGAACAAGGCTGGTGAAGAGCTCTCGCATGGTCTTGAGGCGAGTAGGCAAAGCGCCGGGCGAGGCGAGCGCACACCATGACCAGGTGTCACAGATGATCCGAAGTGACGTGACGAAGCTGATGCGCGTGGGCTCGACGCCGAAATCGTCGGCAGTCCTTTCCATTTCGAGGCGAATCAAGTTGTACGCGAGAAGAATGCCCCACAATTCCTGCTCGACGCCAGCGACGCTGCGGCAGCGGATGCTTTCGAGACGGTCGAGCATATCGGTCTTGATTTCGCCATAGCCCAGTTCCAGCTCCCAGCGCTCGTGATAAAGGCGGGCGACCTCGGCAGCGGGGAAGGCGTCGGGGTCGAGCATCGAGGTGAGCACGATCTGAGGACGGAATCCCTTCACCTGGTAGGTGATCGCACGTGCCAGATAGGTCGCTGGCAAACTTGGGTCCTGCTTTCGCGCCTCGCGCGAAACCGTCAACTCGACCAGGTCGTCGTTCTTCCCGAGGTGCTCCACGACGCGCCATTTTGTGGTCGACTTGGCGCGAGTCAGCCAATGGCGATTCTTTCCATCGCGGGCCAGCGGCACCAGGATTCCGGCTGCCAGGAAGCCGCGGTCGACCATCACCAGCGCATTGTCCGGCACGGCTCGCCACAGAAACGCGCTCAGCGTGATTTCACTGTCTTCGTAGGGGCCGAATTCGGCGGCCACCAGAATGTGCGAACGCAACGCCATCAACGCGGCGATTCGAACCAGCGGATAGCCACTGTCGCCTCGGTCGCCTCGGGTTCCACCGAAATGAGCGCGATTTTCCGGAGAGTCTGCCACGCGAAGCGTGGACCCATCCACACCGTAGAGCGCCAGGCCTCTCCATGCGTGCTTGCGCGCGCTCTCGTGGCCCCACTTCTGAGCGCTCATCTCGAAGATCCGTTCCAGCGGCTCGGCACCAACGCGCGCCCGAGCCTCAGCGACCGTGCTGGGAACAACCGTTGCTCGTGGTCCAGGCAGAACCAAATTCAGCTTCCCAACCAAGTCCGCAATAGGCCACTTCCGAAACATGGCCATTCCAATCACCAGCCACACCACCTGGTCGGCCGGAAGCCGTCGCTTTCGCACCGTGGCTGTTCCAGTCGCCGCCAGAGCCTCGGCCACCCACGCAGGGTCAATGTGCTGCCTGATGCTCTCGAACTGCTCGGGCGCCGTGAATACGCTTACCGTCTTGAGGGAACTATCCAGATGCATGACCTTCTCCATCGAAGATCGATGCATGGTGACTTCGCTTCTTGCCTAAAGGCAAGAAGCGAAGTTATCCACAGGAATTCCTGATCAATTTCGATCACTTACGCGCTAACCGATCGGCATTGCTCCTAGTACCGGTAATGATCCGGCTTATACGGCCCCTCGACCGCCACCCCGAGGTAATCCGCCTGGGCCTTGCTCAGCACGCTTAGGTGCACGCCCACCTTCTTGAGGTGCAGCCTCGCGACCTTCTCGTCGAGCTTCTTGGGCAACACGTAGACTTGGCCGGCTGCGAAGGTCATGCCGGTGGTGGCGTCCTTGCCCTTGGTGGCGTTCTCCCACAGGGCCATCTGGGCGATGGTCTGGTTGGTGAACGAGTTCGACATGACGAAGCTGGGGTGGCCGGTGGCGCAGCCCAGGTTCACCAGGCGGCCGCGGGCGAGAAGGGTCAGGCGCTTGCCGCCGGGGAGGATGAACTGATCCACTTGCGGCTTGATGTTCTCTTCGCGAATCTCGGGGTTCGATTCCAGCCAGCTGACCATGATCTCGCTGTCAAAGTGGCCGATGTTGCACAGGATGGCCTCGTCCTTCATGACGGACATGTGCTCGCCGCGGATGACGTCCATGCAGCCGGTGGCGGTCACGAAGATGTCGCCTTGCGGGGCGGCCTCTTCCATGGTGACGACCTCGTAGCCTTCCATGGCCGCCTGCAGGGCGCAGATGGGATCGACCTCGGTGATGAGCACGCGCGCGCCCAGGCCGCGGCCGGCGTGCGCGCAGCCCTTGCCCACGTCGCCGTAGCCAGCGACCACCACGACTTTGCCTGCCACCATCACGTCGGTGGCGCGCTTGATGCCGTCGAAGAGTGATTCGCGACAGCCGTATAGGTTGTCGAACTTGGACTTGGTGACCGAGTCGTTGACGTTGATGGCCGGGATGAGGAGCTGCTTGTTCCTGGCCATCTCGTACAGGCGGTGCACGCCCGTCGTGGTCTCCTCGGACACGCCCTTGATTTCCTTCGCCATCTTGGTGAAGCGCGTCTTGTCCGCCTTCTGGCACTTGTCGAGCAAAGTGAGAATGACCTTCATCTCTTCCACCTTGGTCGTGGACGGATCGGGCACCTTGCCGGCCTTTTCGAATTCGGCGCCCTTGTGCACGAGCAGGGTGAGATCGCCGCCGTCATCGAGCAAGAGGTTTGGTCCCTGGCCGCCCTTGAAGGCGGAGATCTGGGTTTCGATGTTGGCCCAGTACTCGGGCAGGGACTCGCCCTTCCACGCGAACACGGGGACGCCCGCCTTGGCGATGGCCGCGGCGGCTTCGTCCTGGGTCGAGTAGATGTTGCACGAGGTCCAGGTGACCTCGGCGCCCAGCTCGACCAGCGTCTCGATGAGAATCGCGGTCTCGATGGTCATGTGCAGGCAGCCTGCGATGCGCGCGCCCTTGAGGGGTTTCTGCGCGCCGAACTCCTCGCGCAGGGACATGAGGCCGGGCATTTCCTTTTCCGACATGCGGATTTTCTTGCGGCCAAGCTCGGCCAGGGAGATGTCCTTGACCTTGTAGGCCGGAAATTCATTGCGGATATCCATGAAAGCTCCTTCGCGAACGTGAATGGGAACGGGTTACGGGTTTACGATTCTTTTTCCAACAATCAACTGAAGAGGTGGCGCAAAGGCGCCGGGCAGGGGGCCGCAAGCGACGACCTCGAGGCCCGCTTCGCCGAGCCAGGCACGCAGCTTTTCGGGTTCGAAGCCCAGCCAGACGTGCCCTTGCTCGCGCAGGCTTTCGTCCTTGTGGGGCACGTGATCCGCGACGACGAGATGGCCCCCCGGCCGCAGGAAACGCGCGGCGGTGGCGATGACATCGCTGGGGCGGGCGATGAATTGCAGGACGCGCACGAGGGTGACGAGATCGGTGCCGCCGGTTTGCGCGATCTCCTGCGCCAGGTTGCTATCGTCCACCTCTGCCTCGCGCAATCGCACGTTGGGAAGTCCGCTCTGCTCCACCCGCGCGGCGGCGCGAGCAAGACGGGCCGCGCTGCGATCCACCGCAATCACGCGATCGTAGAGCGGCGAGAGCAGGGGCAAGAGCAGTCCATCGCCGCAGCCGACATCGACGGCGAGATGGTGCCCGGGCAAGAGGGCCGACAGCAGCGGCAGGAACGGCTCGACCGAAACATTCGGCCCAGGCGAGGGTTCAGCGGCGCCATCGGCGAACAGTCTTCGCGCCGTCTCCTCCCGCCTGGCCACGATCTTGGGAATGCGCGCCAGCCGTCCTTCGGCCAGGCACAAGTCATTCCCAGCGCGCAGCGCCGCCTGCACGATGGGATTGTCCTTGGCTTCCGCGCGCAAGAGGATGCGTGTGCCGTCCCGCCGCTCGGCCAGCAGGCCGGCATCCCGCAAAGGCTGGGTCTTGCGCGTGACCTGCGGCTGACTCTGCCGCAGCAGCGTGGACAGCTCACCCACGGTCAGCTCCTCGGCGTCGCACAAGGCGAGCAAACGCAAGCGATCTTCATCGCCGAGGAGGCGGAAGAGGTCAGCGTGCGCGCTGGTGACGGTGGCGGCCACGGATTTGTTATATGCTATTATGCGCATGTATGCAAGTATTGTGGCGGGCGGCGAACGTCAGCGAAGACGGAGCGCCTCTGGGGTCCGATACACCGTGCTTCGCCCTGGCCTGACAAATCCGTCCGGGTCATGTCGTGCAGGTTGGGATGAACATGGGCGTCATCCAGGGGATTTCAGGTCGGCAGTGTCCTTGCATAGCAGCCAACGCTGGGCGACCGAGGCGGTAGCGATTCGACGTCTTGGCCGGCGTAAGCCGTTGAATAAGGAGCTTGTCGATGCGCAATCAGCTATTTGTCGTTCTCTTCGTGGTGACTGGCGTGGCTTGCGGCTCTAGCGGGACCGGGGGCCAGGCGGGCGGAAGCTCGGGCGCGACCGGCGGGGCTTCCGGCAGCGGCGGCGCGAGTGGACCGAGCGTATGCACGTGGAAGGGCAAGACGTACTTCAGCGGGGAGAGCTTCCGAGACGACTGCAACACGTGCTCCTGCGGAGCCCTCGGAGATACGCTGGTCCGATGCACCGTCATGGCGTGCTTCGACGGCGGAGCAGGGACCGTGTCTGGCGGTTCTTCGGGCACAGGAGGCATCTCCGCAAGCGGCGGCGTCGCGAGCACCGGGGGCGCCTCGGGCGCGGGAGGGGCGGAGTGGATCACGATGGATGGCGGAGACATTCACGAGGTGGGCGCTGTCATCATCGACACAGCCTCAGACGCAGTCGCATCTTCCGCATGCAGCGCCTGCGCCGCCGACGAGCTCTGCGTTGCCTACTACGATGGCACGTGCAAACCGATGCAGTCGACGTGCAACAAGGTCAGCGCCGCGACCAGACAGGCTATCCTGGTCAACCACGAAAGGTGCTTCGCAAAGGCGATCGGCGACGAAATCTGTGGCACGCGGGATGGCCAGCTCTTCTGGGGTTGTGGCGAACCGCCTTGCGGGAATGAAACGCTTCCGTCGGACATCAACTGTTACGGCCCGTAAGCCGGGCCGAAGTAGGTGCGGCCATGCACGGCCCCGAACCCTTTGCCTGATCTTCACCATCAAAGGCAGAAACGGGATTTCCAGCGGAGGACGACGATGGATTCGAAACAAGGAGCAGGCCGTGAGCAAGCGACCGGGGCACCCGCCTCCCGGCTCATCGACCAGCGCATCCGCGAGCTCGGGGGATGGCGCGAGGAGACCCTGGCTCGCATGCGGGCGCTGATCCTGAAAGCCGCCCCCAAGATGACCGAGGAGTGGAAGTGGAGCAATCCGGTGTGGTCGCACCACGGAATCGTCTGCACCGGGGAGGCGTACAAGAAGGTCGTGAAGCTCACCTTCGCCCAGGGGGCCAAGATCGCCGGATCCGGCGCGTCTTTTCAATTCCAGCTTGGGGGGCAACACGCGCAGGGCCATCGACATCCCCGAGGGAGAGAAGGTCGACGGGCGCGCATTCACGGCGCTGGTGAAGGCCGCGGTGGAGCAGAACAGCTCGTCCGCCAAGGGCACGCCGGGGGCGAGCAAGGCCAAGCCGGGTCGAGCAAGGCCAAGCCGCACCCCGCAGGTCCTTTGACTTCGGCTCGGCGAGCTTCGCCCTCACCCGACCGGCGTCGGGTTGCGCTCCTTGAACTGCCATTGATGCCAGTACGGGTAGATGGGCGTGGTCGCGCTCGCGGCGTCGAGGCGGGCAACCTGCGCGGAGGTCAGGTTCCAACCGACCGCACCCAGATTGTCGCGGAGCTGGGCCTCGTCCCGCGCGCCGATGATCACGCTCGCTACCGTGGGCCGTTGCAGGAGCCAATTCAGGGCGACCTGCGGAACGCTCTTGCCGGTCTCCGCCGCCACCGCGTCGAGCGCATCGACCACCCGGTAGAGGTACTCGTCATCGACCGGCGGTCCGGCCTCCGCCGCCAGCCGGCTGCCAAGGCGGCTCGTCGCCGGCCTGGGGCGGCCCCGACCAATCTTCCCCGTCAGCCGCGCCCAGCCGAGCGGGCTCCAGACGAGCGTGCCGAGCCCTTGATCGAGCGCCAGCGGCATCAGCTCCCACTCGTACTCGCGCCCGACCAGCGAGTAGTAAGCCTGGTGCGCGACGTAGCGGCACAGCCGGTCGCGCTCCGAGACCATGAGCGACTTCATCAGGTGCCAGCCCGAGAAATTGGAGCAGCCCACGTAGCGAACCTTGCCCGCCCGGACCAGGTCATCCAGCGCGTGCAGCGTCTCCTCCACCGGCGTCAGCGCGTCGAAGGCATGGATCTGGTAGAGGTCGATGGTGTCCGTCCCGAGCCGCCGCAAGCTGCCCTCGCAGGCCTCGATCAGGTGCTGGCGAGAAGAGCCCACGTCGTTCGGCCCCGCCCCCGCCCGCTGGCCGCCCTTGGTCGACAGGATCACCCGCTCGCGCCGACCCTTGAGCGCCTTGCCCAAAATCTCCTCGGCCAGCCCATCCGAGTAGATGTCCGCCGAGTCGAACATGGTGAGCCCCGCCTCGAGACACACATCGACCAGCCGCGTGGCTCCCGCCACGTCGCTCGCCCCCCAAGCCTTGAAGAACTCCGTCCCGCCCCCAAACGTCCCCGTCCCCAAGCAAAGCACTGGGACCTTGAACCCTGATCGGCCGAGCTGTCGAGATTCCATGAGCATGGTTTAGCCGGAAAGTGCCGAGGGTGCACCTGCTGCCGGCGGCCCACAAGTCTACGAAGTCATGCTCAACGTCTTTAGCGCGCAGTGCGGCGGGGCGGCGCTTGGCTACGTAAGCGTTCCGGAAACGAAAGTGCTTGGAACTAACACCTGGCTCATCCCAATCCAAACGTTGTTGAAGGCCCAGTAGCAGCTCGCTCGTAGACCGTCCACCCGATCGGCCCTCCCCGCCTCGCACCATCCGTGGAGCCTTTCCGCAAGAAGATCACAGTCCGTGATCTCAAAACCTCGGAGTGCGCGACATGTCTGAAACGGGCCTGATTCCTCCTGAGCGAGTCGAACATGGTGAGCCCCGCCCGTAGGGCTGCACCAGCACCGCGTTCATGGCTGGCAGCGCCTGGTGCTGGCCTTACTTCTCTAACGGCCTGGGAGCCAACGTCACGAGATGCTGCGGGTGCTGAGCTTCTCGCGAGCGCAAATCGGCGACAATCGCCGACGGATCGTTCCCGTGGGAATCAGCATAGGCCTGCCGAATGGCACGAACCTCGTCTACGATGAGATCGCAGGCCATTGGAGTCACGCCTGGAGCTCCTCCGGGGTGCAAATCGTCGGGGGTTGCAGACCGCGCGACCGACATAGTGATTCAAGCCTACCACGGATCCGTGCGTTGGCGATGTGGGTGCAATTCCAGGTCAGTAGGAAGTCCATTCCGTGAATGGCAGCGGCGGCAACGTGAATGGCATCCACGAAAGCCCTCCGCGGGAGCGCCCCTTCGTCCACAAAGCGGGCAGCCAAGTCCCCGACATCGGCCGTGATCGTCAAGACAGGCAGGTTCGCCACGCCGATAGCCGACGTTGCGCAGCCAGAGGCTCCCCACCGCCCGCCTCGGCGAGGACCGCCTCCGAGACAAAGAGATCGTATCGGTCTTTACAACGCTCGTCTCGATATAGACCTTGGGTGACATCCCGAGGCTATCGGTCACCCCTCGAAAAGGTTGCTTCGGAACTACCCCTGGAGCACGTCAATGCTACCAAAGCGTCGCGATAGCACCGCTTCGTATTCGCCCATCCTTGGTGACCAGCGGCAGTCCGAGCAGTGAGGCTGTGGCCGCGATAATTCGATCGGGCATGTCCGGGATCTGCTCGCGGGAAATCTTACCCACCTGGTCGGCCACATCCCGGTCGAGCGGCGCTACTACCAATCCTGATTCAGGTTGACTCAGTCGCTCGGCGATGCGGACCGCAGTGACCGGTGGCAAGCGGCCCTTTTCGATGAGGTAGGTGATTTCCACGAGACAAATCGCGGGTACGTAGACCGGATCGCCCGCCGCGATCGTGTCTTCCATGCCGGTCAGGGCCGTCCTTGAAAGGCGCGGCGAGGCGGTGAGATACCAAATCAAGGCGTGTGTATCGACGACGAGTCCGGACATCAAACGTCCCGGCGTGGAAAGTCCGACCACATCTCCCGGCGCGCCTCGTCGATGTCTTCGCCTGAGATGTCGACGTTCAAGTCCGCGAGCAGTCCCGCAGCACTCCGGCGGGGTTGCTTTGTGTTGTCGCGGGTGCGCAGGAACTCGAGGAAATCCAGGACCTCACGCTGCCTCTCAGGCGTCAAATCCCTAGCCCTTTCCGCAATTGTTTCCCATGTGGTCATGACAATCCTTAGAGTTAATCATACCTACGCCCCTGGATGAAGCAAATGCTGGAGGTGTCCGGCTTTAGGCCGTGGGGCGCGGGCAGCCTCGCAGGTGCAGTCGCCCCATCCCCCGGTGGTCGAATACGCGTGGGTAGCGAGCGCGTTGCTCTTCACGTGCCGGCTGCCGCGCATCGTGTGGGTTCCGCCGAGGACGCAGTCGCGCCGTGGCCGGGTTCGTCGGCTTCTGCCGGCAAGACGACCTTCGCGCGCGAGTACTTGCCGCAAGAAGCCGCGTAGAGTTGTTCTCATAGACCTTTTCGAGGACGCGATCGAAGTTGGTCGTTATCACGGCGCAGTCGAAGAGCTGCGGCAATGATGCGACAGCCCCTTCGATGTCTTCGTGGATATTGAAGGCCCTTTCAAAGTTGCGCTCGAACAGGTTGAACTTCATGCCTTCGATGATGTCGTTCATGACGCCCTCGTAGTCGCCGTCGACTTCTAGCCGTGCACGAACATCATCCTTGGACAGCTTCGCCTTGTCGCACAGGCCGAGCAGGTAGTCTTTCCACTCGGGCAAGTTCGCACTCGTTGACATCCCGGCACCAACAAATGGGATTACGAAGCCACGCACGCAGGCGCGCTTCAGATCGTCCAGAACCTGCGGGTTATCTGGGAATTGGCTGGCATTCAGAATTCGATGTCTTTCGCCATGATCGAAGCGCTTCGCCTCTTGAAGATAGAGTTCTCGGTCGCCGAAGTAGAAGGCGCGACTTGGCTTCGCTAGAGGAATCTCCTTTCCGGCAAGGCGGCAGACGACCTCGATGCCCGTTTGTTCATCATCGTCGATGACCTCGTCAAAACGGGGATTCTTGCCGACGCCAACCAGCTCTTCGCGCGTCGGTTCGTGATTGGAGCCTGAGATCTGTTCGCTTGACATGACACAGGCGCCAGATGATCTGAAACGCGGTGTAGGTCTTGCCGGTGCCGGTGGCCATGACCAGCAACACGCGCTTTTCGCCGCGGGCCACCGCTTCTACTGTTCGGTTGATGGCGATGTTCTGGTAATAGCGGGGCGTCTTGCCCGAGCTATCGTCGTAATAGTCCTGGGTGGTGACGGCTTCCTGCTTGGGGGTCAGGCCCTTGGCCGCGCAGTAGCGGGCCCACAGGTCGGCGGGCGAGGGGAAGCGGTCCATGGGCAACTCGCGCTCGACCGTGCCAGCGGTCTTGCTGCGATCATGTTCCAGGAACCCGTCACCGTTCGAGCTGAAGGCGAAGGGGACGTCGAGGATGTCGGCGTATTCCAGGGCCTGGCCCATGCCCGAGGCGATGGTGTGGTTGTTGTCCTTTGCCTCGATGACCGCGATGGGTAGGTTGGGCTTGTAGAAGAGAAGATAGTCGGCCTTGTTGGCCTCGCCGCGCGCCACGGTCCTGCCGCGAACCATGATCCGGCCCTTGGTGAAGTAGGCTTCCTCGCGAAGCTGGGTCATGAGATCCCACCCGCTGGCGACCAGCGCCGGGGTGATGAACTTGGTTCGGATGTCCGCTTCGGTGAGGTCTTTCTTGTTCACAGATCACCAAGAGCTGGGTGGCACGTCGGAAAACCGGCTCTCCTGACATCTTCGTAAAGGGAGATCTCGTAGGTGCGACGCACGTCGCCGACGGAGATGTGGGCGGCATGAGTTCCGGGTGAGGTGGAGACGAAGTGCGCACGGGCACCTGGGGTATCGTGTGGCTTGTCTGGAACCCACAAGCCCAGGAGCCCATGCGCGCAACCACCCTATTCCGAAACCTACTCCAATTTCCACATACCCGTGTCCTGGCGGTCGAATTCGATCTGCTTGGCATATTGGTGCACGTGGCGCCAACGACGACCGTTCCCTACTGCTCAGGCTGCGGATGTCGGGTCCATGACGTGTTCGATGCTCGGGCTCGGAACTGGCGGCATCTGGACGCGTGCGGGATGGAGGTTCTTCTGCGCTACACCCTGCGCAGGGTTGACTGTCCTCGGTGCGGCGTGGTCATCGAGATGGTCCCTTGGGCCGAGCCGAAGGTCGGCTTCACGCGTGACTTCGAGGACCACGTGGCCTATCTGGCCCAACAAGCAAGCCAGACGATGGTGGCCGAAACCATGCGCATCGCGTGGCGCACCGTCGGCGCCATCATCCAGCGGGTGGTGCCGCGGCACCGAGATCCTAGCCTTCTCCTCGAGGACCTCGAACACATCGGCGTCGACGAGTTGTCGTACCGGCGGCACCATGAGTACGTCACCGTCGTTGTCGACCACGTCTCGCAGCGGGTCGTCTGGGCCCACGAGGGCAAGAACGCTGCGACGCTCGGCTGCTTCTTCGACGCTCTCGGCCCGGAACGAACCAGCAAGCTCAAGACCGTCACCATCGACATGTCCGCGGCCTACATCGACGCGGTCACCTCGCGAGCGCCACAAGCGCAGATCGTCTTCGACCGCTTCCACGTTCAGAGACTCGTGCAGGAAGCACTCGACGAGCTCCGGCGTGCGGAGGTCCGACTCCTGGAGGACACCGACGAACGCGGGCAACTGAAGAAGACCAAGTACCTTCTGCTCAAGAATCCGTGGAACCTATCCAGGGCCGAGTCTGAGAGGCTTTCGACCCTCCCGAAGACCAATGCCCGACTCTATCGCGGCTACCTGCTCAAGATCGCCATCTGCGACATCCTCGGTCGTCGCCAGGTCAACGTCGTCAAACAGAAGCTCGAAGAATGGATCAGTTGGGCCAGGCGATCCAGACTACCTTCCTTCAAGAAGGTCGCCGCGACCATCAAGAAATACCTGGACGGCATCGTGGCCATTGTCGCCACAGGGCTCAATAACGGAAGAACCGAGGGCCTTAATGGCAAGATCAGGGTCATCACCCGCAGGGCCTATGGCTTCCACAACGCTCAAGCCCTCATTGGCTTCATCTTCCTCTGCTGCTCAGGCGTTGTCCTTCATCCCGTCTTCAAGGTGCCCGCGCTTCCATGAAGATGTCAGGAGAGCCGGAAAACCTTGGGGCAGGCGGATTTTCCGCCACTTCCAACGGAATGACAAACGTTCTTGGCTGAAGTTGCCGAGTGGAGGCAGGGGACCTATTGCCACACGCAACCTCCGGCCCCTCCTGGCCGAGAATCCGGCCATGGCCTCTCTCGCAACCATGATGCGCGAAAGTAGACTCCAGCCGTCGCCGCGAGCAGCATGGAGCTGGCCATGGTGACGCGCAAGCGGGCAGCCACGTACGGCAAGGCCCATAGCTTCGGGGGCGACTGGACTTCCACCAAGCTGGATATCCTCGGCAAGTACCTTGGTGCCTACACGAAGGCGCTCAAGGACAAGCCGACTTCGGCGCGGCCTTTCGTGAAGGCCTACATCGATGCGTTCGCGGGAACCGGGTATCGGTCGGGGGGACCGGAAGCGGGGACGACCTCACCGAATCTGCCTTTCCCGGACCTTGCCGAGTCCGCGCCACAGGACTTGCTCGACGGTTCGGCCCGGCTGGCGCTGAAGACGAACCATCTCCTGAAGGGCGTGCGCTGATGGCCCAGGGGTCCGGAATCGAGTGGACCGAGTCGACGTGGAATCCGATCACGGGTTGCGACAAGGTGAGCCCGGGGTGCAAGCACTGCTATGCCGAGCGCATGGCCGAGCGGCTCCAGGCGATGGGGCAGCCGAACTACCGGAATGGGTTCGAGCTGACGCTGCAACCGCAAATGCTGGAGCTGCCGCTCAAGTGGAAGAAGCCGCAGACCATCTTCGTCAACTCGATGAGCGACCTGTTTCACAAGGATGTGCCGCTCGGGTACATCCAGCGCCTGTTCGGGGTGATGCTGCGCGCGCACTGGCATCGCTTTCAGATTCTCACCAAGCGCGGCGATCGACTTGCGGAACTGTGCCCCCAGCTCGATTGGCCGCCGAACGTGTGGATGGGCGTGAGCGTGGAGAATGCCGACTACATCGATCGCATCGACCGGCTTCGGGAAACGGGCGCGCGGGTGAAGTTCCTCTCGCTCGAACCGTTGCTCGGTCCCCTGCCGAAGCTCGACCTGCGCAGGATCGACTGGGTGATCGTCGGGGGCGAATCCGGCCCGGGCGCGCGGGCGATGGACCCGAGGTGGGTCACCGACCTGCGCGACCAGTGCGGACGGGCGCGCGTGCCGTTCTTCTTCAAGCAGTGGGGCGGCACGAACAAGAAGAAGGCCGGGCGACTTCTCGACGGACGCACGTGGGACGAGATGCCGCGGGAGAGATCGCAGCCGGGGCCGAATACCAAGGTGCGTTCGAAGTCGCTCCCGCTGTTTGGTTGAGCGGGTGGCGGGGCGCTCTGCTATGGTCGCCGGGGCGCCCGACCTTAGCCTCGGCCTGCCGGCCGCACGTCGGCCGGAAGGCGATCGATGACGGCCTGAAAGACGGCCCGGGCAGCGGCCAAAGCCGCGACAGCCTCGTCGTCGGTTGGATCGTTGGCGTCCCCAGGATATCAGGCCAGGAGTGCCTTGAGGGCCTTCTCGCAGGCTTGTTGCGCGTGGAAAGACACGTCGAATGTCAGCGGTGGATCCGCGGTGAGGCTGTGGGCCCCGGCACGCAGATCGCCTGCCGCTTTGTCGAGCCACGCTCGCGTGTCCTCCGTGCGTGCAGGGTCAGGCGGCATGGAGCAGGCGACCCTCGCGCAGCACGGTTCCGGGCAATGAGGCCTGCAGGTGCGAACGGGCCTCGAAATAGGCGTGCGAGCACACGACCACGTCGGCGGCGATCCCGGTGCCACGTAGAGCCTGGTAGCCGAGCTTGCTGCCGCGGGCCTCTGCGGTGGCGCTGTTGGGGACGACGATCAGAATGTCGTAGTCGCTATCCGGGCCGGCATCGCCGCGGGCCTTGGAACCGAAAAGGTAGATGCGCTCGGGGACGTAGGCATCCCGCAGTCGACGAACCAATTCGTCGAGCTTGCGGTCGAGATTGATGGCGTCGACGCCCATAGTCTGATTCTAGCACTGCTGCCGTGCTCGCGGTGGGGGAGAGCTATCTGGCGGTGAGACGCGAGCCGTGATCTCCCCGGCTCCCCACACCGACCGGGCAACCAAGGTTCCTCTCGGGTTCCCGGCCCCTACTTTCCCTTCACCATCAGCCGCGTCGGCCCGCTGACGGTCCAGTAGACGTTGCAGCCGTCGACGGCGAGGCCCGAGATTCCGGACGCGCCGGACCACACCGCCTCGGTGGGGCCACCGCCGGCCTTGGGGGCGCGGCGGACGCTGGATTGGTCCGATTGGTCGACCCAGTAGACGTGCTTGTCGTCGATGGTATGGCTGTCGAACAGGATGGGATTCGCGCCGGCGACGACCATGCGACTGTCGCCGCCGGTCTTGGGTATGGCCAGGATCCCCGGGTCGGCACTCCCCGTGGCGACGGCGTAGAGGCTCTGGTCGTCGACGGCTGTCAGGCTGGGCGCGTCGGGGAAGGCATCGGGCGACCGGTAGACCTGGAAGATCGACCCGCTCGGGCTGGGCATCGACATGAACAAGGTGTGCAGGTTGGTGTCGAGCTCGGACCAGTAGAAGTGGTCCGCATCGATCAACAGAGGCAGGCCCTTGCCCCAGCTCAGAGCGGTTTGCGTGGTGAGGGCGACGGGATCCCATCGTTTGATGACCGATGCCCCGCTGACGTCCGTCAGCATGGACCAGTAGACTTCGCCACTCGGATTGGTGACCACCGACTCGATCGAGACGGCCGCCTCTACGACTTCGCTGTCGACGATCGAGACCTGCCCGGTCGCCAGATCCAGACGAGCCACGTTGGTGTAGTCGAAGCGCCACCCATCCGTGGTCGGCTCCACCTTGCCTTGGATGTAGAAGAGCGCGCCGGGAGCGGCGACGATCTGATTGGGCAGGTTGCCGCCGAGCGGAAAGGTGGTCTTCTCGCCCGTGGTCAGCGACACGGCGACGATGGCGCCGGTGGGGGCTACCGTGCCGGCGCCACCGTTGGTCACGCCCGCGAAGATACGGTCGCCCTGCACCGCGAGCGCGGACGGCAGGGCCTGCCCGTCGATCTCGGCGAGGGTCTTGGCCACCGTCACCGCGCCTGGACAGGCGGAGCCGGCCTCGGACGGGGTCTCGAGCCCCCCTTCCCAGCCAATCTCCGGCACAACCGGCCGGTCACCGGGCGCCTCGAACGGTGCTTCCCGAGCCGGCTCGGAGCCGCCTTCGAGCGCGAACACCGGCACGTCGGGTCCCTCGGGGACCGTTTCCCGCGCGACCTCGGGGCCGCTTTCCAGTCCACTCTCCGGGCCCGCTTCGGGGTCGACCGCGATGGCCCGATCGGGGCTCGCCTCCGGCCTCGCTGACGACGACCCGCCATCGACCGCGCGTGCCTGTAGGCCACTTCGGCTACAGCCAGCGATCGTCAAGACCACGGCAAGAGCGCCAACCGCACGCGCCCATCGGAAGATTCGGATTCCCGTCATGTCATCCCTCGCGCCCGCGATTCTCGCAGAATTGCCGGCACCCAGTCGAGCCTGGCGCCCGGAAGTCGAGCCCGGCTGTGATCCCGCGCTCGGCCCGGACGCCTGCTACTTGGCCGGGGCTGCTTCACCCCAACCGGCTCGTCGGACTCCTGGTGGTAGACGTGCTCGGTGCCCGGCTGCCACAGCGGCTTCTGCGCCTCGAGCGCCCGGATGACCGGATACCAAGCGCAGGCTTCCTCGAAGGTCAGCGGTCCATCGACGATCGGCAGGCCGACCTGGTGCGAGAGTAGCCAGCGCACCGGGATCTGTTCCTTGCCGGCAGCGCCGAACTCCGGCCAGTACTTGACCACCGGCGCGTCTAGATCGAGCTCGCCGCGCTGGACCAGCAGATGGGCGCAGATCGCAGTAGCGCCTTTGGTCGTGGATGCGACGGCGACGATGGTGTCCTGGTCCCACGGACGGTTCGCCTCGCGGTCGGCGAGGCCGCCCCACAGGTCGACGACGGGGCGGCCGTCGACGTAGACACAGCACGCTGCGCCGACCTCGCCGGGGCTCCCTGCGAAACTCGCCCGGAAGACATCGGCCACCTTTCCCCAGCCGGCCTCGACATGTCCCCGCACCGGTGTTTCGCTGGTCGCGCCAGTCATTTTGCATCGCCCGTCATCAGACTTTCCTCGCTTCTTCTTCGGCGGCGCGCTTGATGGCGTTGGTCAGTCGTTCCCGCTCCCGGATGATCCACTCACCCTTCGGGTAGTTCCGGACGAACGTCTCGATGAACTCCACCGGGTCTTCCCCGACGATCTGGCGGATCGGGGTCCGGTTCGCCGCGCTCTGCTCGAATAGGTCGACGAGGTCCGCGTAAAGCGCAGTTCCATCGCCCCCCGTCCCGAAGTACATCAGGTACCGCTCCAGCGCATCGACCGCCGTGCGATAGCTCGCGGGAAGTTGTTTTGCGCGCGCCTTGTACTGCCGCCATTGCCCCTTCTCGCCGATCACCTTCGCGATGAATTTTGAAATGAACATGTCATCTGCCTCCTTCATGGAGCTGTTCGAGCCGTTCAGCGAGGAAGCTCCAGGTCCTCCAGAACTCTTCCAGGTATTCCCTCCCCTGAGCGTTGAGCGAGTACACCTTCCGCGGCGGCCCTTTGTCGGATGGGACCTTCTCCACGTCGACGAAGCCGCGCTGCTCGATCCTGACGAGCAGGGCGTAGACGGTGCCCTCTGCGATGTCGGAGAAGCCCTGGGCCCGCAGCCGCGCCGTGATCTCGTAGCCGTACGCGGGCCGCACGGACAGGCTCGCGAGGACGATGCCCTCCAAGATTCCCTTCAGCATTTCCGTGATTTGCTTGCCCATGAACGGCTCCTTGACGTCTACATAGCGTTACTTACTACCGGTATATAGTGTCACTTAATAGTGGCAGCGCAAGCCCAAAGTGGCACGCATCCGGACGAGGCCGATCTTGTCGAAGGCGCGATTGACCGGGCTCGCGAGATCGCGCGGGTAGAGGCGAAGGCGGACGGTCGGGTGGCCCTGGGCGGTTGTCCGCCCAGGGCTCCCACAGATCCGGACGTGCAGATTTCCCGCATCCGGCTCCTCAAGCTACGGTTTCGTTGCGGGTCGGTAGACGCTGTGGACGATTCGGATCGGCGGCAGCGGATACCGCTGCAGCAGAGCACAGAAGCGTTCCCACACCATCTTTGCTCTTGCTGACCGACGGTTGAGCCAGTAGCGCCACACGCGCTCGACCTCGTGCAGAAAGCGACTGAGACAGCGTGCGTTTCCGGTGATTCCGAAATACGCATAGTGTCCGCGAAGCTTCCGCGAAAGGTCGATGTGCTGTGCGGCGACGGCGTCGTGCCGATGGGTCCGACACCAGTCAGCGATTCGAGAGAGCGCTCGACAAAAGCGGCTCGACGAGGTTTTGCGCTGGATGACTGCGGCTCCCTTGCGGGACTTACCCCAGTACCAGGTGAAGCCCAGCATGTCGAAAGTCTCAGGCGCACTCGGGTTCGCAGACGACTGCGACCTGCGCGGCCTTCGAAAGTCGAGCATCCTGGTTTTCTCTGGATGCAGGGCGAGGCCATACTTGGCAAACCGTTTGCCGAGTACATCCAACACTCTGCGGGCATCGTCCTCGTTTCCAACGACGATGGCCACGTCATCTGCGTACCGGACCATGAATGCCTGTGACCGAAGTCTGAGCTTCACTTCCCGAGCAAACCACGTATCCAGGACCTCGTGCAGGTAGATGTTCGCGAGTAGCGGTGAGACGACACCTCCCTGGGGCGTTCCGCCTTCAGGGTGGTACACGCTGCCGTCCTCTAGAACTCCTGCTTTGAGCCACTTGTCGATTGCTCGACGGAGCACTCCGTCTCGCACCCTTCTGTCGAGAAAGCCTCGGAGATGTCCATGGTCGACGGTGTCGAAGTAGCTCTTGATGTCTACCTCAATCACCCAGCCACCGCCCATGTTCATCAGACCCTGCCAAAGCGTTGCCAGCGCTTGATGCGCCGACCGGCCCGGTCGGAAGCCATACGAGCAGGCTAGAAAGTCCTGCTCATAAACCGCCTCCAGCACCATCGTGACCGCCCTTTGAAGCACTTTGTCTTCGAAGGTCGGTATCCCTATGGGGCGGGTCGACTTACCATCCCCCTTCGGGATATGCACCCGTCGAACCGGAGGCGCCTGGTACGTGCCCGACTTGAACCGGTCTAGCAGCAACCGCAGATTTCCCTGCAGATTCGCCGCGTACCCGGTCGCATCCTGGCCGTCTACTCCAGTCGCCCCATCCTTTCGGGTCAGCCGAAACGCTTGGTCTAATAGTTCCAGGTCGATGTGATGGGCAAGCGTCGTGAACACCATGTCCGGTGATTCCTTCGCCAGCTTTGCTATCCGCTGTAGTTTCGTTGAGACGTTTTCGGGACTCGACGTTCCCTTCATCTTTCTCTCCAGCCGTTCCGTAGTTTGGCTCCCCCTTCCCTCCACGGGGTCCCTCGGGTCGGTTCCCCCGCTTCATCGGTACTACGAGAAAGCTCCGACTTCCTTTCGCCCTTCCCGCCGCGCTTCGTTTCCTTCGCTTGGCGGTACCACTGCGCGCTCATTCGTTCGCTCCCCATCGTGTCGAGCGCGTCGTGATGGGGCCTGGGCTCTTGGCTTCCGCCGGGTGCCCTTCCCTTGTTGTCAGTGGAGACGACAGGACCTCCCAGGTTCCTGTGGAACCCCTGTGCATGCGCGCCACGTTCTTCGACCCCGGCGGGACCTCAACGCCTAGCCATTGCGGCATCGCAGGTGCTGACGCCGCTCAGAAAACCACGGCATCTCCCGCAAGCAGTTTCATTTCGAGGCTCTATCGCGCGGCCCTCATGCTCCCTGTGTACGCTTCGCAGTCGGGGTTACCCCCGAACCACGCAACACTCGGTTCCGGCTGGTTGCCAGCCTTTGCCGGGCGGGCTTGTCCCGCCGGGTTCCTTCGCAAGGTTTCAATCATGGTTCTACATGTCATCCTCCTTGCCCAGGCTTTGCCTGGCGCACCTTCCGCGGAAACGCGGAGGATGGCTTGCCCCTCCCGCCAACGCGAACGCCGGTAGTGCGGAGCGGCCCTCGCGCGCCGAAGCTCGACCTGCGAAGGATCGACTGGGTGATCGTCGGCGGCGAATCCGGCCCTAGCGCGCGGGCGATGGACCCTCGTCCGACGTCGCTCCCAGCAACTTCTCCGATCGGCTCCCGATAACCTTCGCGTGAGCCCCACGGTCCTTCGCATCGGCGGATACCGGTTCTATTTCTTCTCGCGCGAGGAGCCGCGGGCGCATGTGCACGTCCAACACGCGACCGGCCAGGCGAAATTCTGGCTGGAACCGGCAGTCGAGCTCGCGCAGAATCACGGTCTCGGCCACCGCCAGATTTCGGTGGCGTTTCGGCTGCTCAAGGAGAACGAAGATGAAGTCCGCGCTGCGTGGAAAGACCATTTCTACCGTCGAGGTTAGTAAGGTCGCTCGGGATGGTTTCTGCCTGCTCGTGGACGAGCGCGAGCTGTTCGTTCCGTTCAAGCTGTTCCCTTGGTTTGCAGATGCCACGATCCGACAGATCGCGGCCGTGGAAAGGCCCAGCCCCCACCACCTTCGCTGGCCCGACCTCGATGTCGATCTCGCGCTTGCATCCATCGAGCACCCGGAGCGATTCCCGCTCGTGAGTCGTGCTCAACCGGGGCTCCCGGTCCGGCGCGCGCAGCCGGCGCGGCGGCCCGCGCGCAAGGCCGGTCGGTCATCTCGGCGGCCCAGCCGGGGATGATGCAAGCTCGACCTGCGAAGGTCCCGTCTCAACCGGCCGACCCGCGCCCCGGCATCTCTGCCGCGCGGAGCACGCGCCGGAGGGCATGGAGGGATTCGGTCATACGGTGCACGCCGCGCTCGGGATCAGCGAGCCCGGCGCGATACCAGCCAGCGGCGAGGGCGAGCTCGTGGATGCGGACATGGTCCAGGCTGACAGACGGCGAGCCACCGGAGCTGTGATAGACATCGAGCAGGCGCCGCGCGCCGTCCGGTATCTGGAAAGGCTGCCGGGCACATCGCGTGACGATGGCGAGGTCATAGGCGGGGTCGCCGCAAGCCGTGAGCTCCCAGTCGATGACGCCATGAGGAAGATCGCTGCCGGGGTCGAGGAGGATGTTCTGGCCGAGAAGATTGCCGTGCAGCAGTCGAGCAGGCTCGGGTGGTGGCAGGTGCTCGGTCGCCCAGTCAAGGGCGTCCTGCGCCTCCGGCACGTCGAGGGGCGCAAGCGCGGCCAGCGCCGCGCGTGCGTGGTCCTGCCGGGTCCGGGGGCCAGCCAGTCCCGGCGGAAGCACCGCCGCATCGATCCGGTGGATGGCGGCGGCAATCTCACCCACCACCACCCAGGGGCGGACGCTCGGTTGACGACTGGCCCGCAGGTCCAGCGGGATGCCGGAGGTGCAAGCCAAGGCGGTGCCGTGCCGATCGGGCCAGGCCCCGAGAACGCGCGGCACGCGGAACGGTAGGCTTGCGCTCGCGAGCGTGCTCAGCACGGCCATTTCCCGTCTCACGTGCTGGTCGCTATCACCCTCCGCGTCGGCGCAAGGAAGCAGGACGACATAAACAGCGGAGAGCCGCTCTGGATCGGGAGCAACCGTCAGCTCCGCCGCGAAGGCGTCGCGCGCCAGGCCAGCCCCGAGGTGGACCACGCGCCCGACCTCTCGATGGTCGGCCCGCGGGCAGCGCTGGTGGGCAAGCCCCTCGAGCACGTGCGGGGCTCGCGCCCATCCGGAGCTGGCTTCTGCTTCACGCATCGCCTGGCGCCACTCGGCGTACGTCAGACCATACGGGGCTCCGCCGCTCGTCGTGCCCGCAGCCCACATGAGCTCCCCTCCCCACAGAACCCACTCGTCGCCATCCGGCTCCGGCTCGTCGAGCCGTCGCTCGCCTCCGGTTCCCTCGGGCGCATTTCGTGCGGGACGTCATTGCGTCTTGAGCTCTTCCTGGGGGTGTGTCCTTCGCCGTCTTGCCAACGTGATGACCTGGGCCCCTTTTCTATCTTCGCAGGCTTGATTTCGTCCAGTCGGAACGAGGTGGGACGTCTTGCTGGACATCAGGGTGCAGCCGGCGACACGGGCTCGAAGTCTTCCCGGTTGTTCGCGGCCCAATTGTGGTATCGCTATGGCAACAGCTCGTAGCGAGGGCGCGATGAGTATCGAACGCGGATCCAAGATGGCAGGAACGTCTCTGTCCGGGAGATTCCCGGAGATCGTCCTGCCCGTGGGAGCAGCCCGGCTGGACTCGCCGCCCTTGAAGGTGTTTCTGCGGGCGGCCCGCGGCAACGACCGGATCCCGATGCCGAACCGGGCGACCGGAACGCCGGCCCTGGTCGCGATCCACCGCACTTGTTTCGGCGAGGTGTATCGCCACCCCTGTTCCGAGGACAGCGATCTGCTCTCCTGCCACCGCTGCCACTTGTCGACGGTGATCCCCAGAACGATTGGCACCTACGACAGCCTGGGCGCGTACTTCCGCGGGGCACGCCAGCGGGTGGACGACTTCCGCGCGCAGGTCGGGGCCCTGGCCGCCGACAAGACGGTTCACGAAGCGTGACGGTCCTTGCGGCCCTCGACGCGCAAGGAGTGAACGCGACTCGCCGAGGCTCTGGTAGTCTGCGGCCAGCATGAAGAGCGAGGACGATCCCGGCGCCACGTACGCGCGCTGTTTGGCCGCGGAACAGGGACACCTCGGGCGTCTTCGGCGCTGGTTGACCTGGCTGGTGCGGGTTCGTATCGCGGATCTCGTGGCCGGGATCGTGCTGGCCGGCGAGGCGTGCTCGCGGCACGGGTACTTCGGGCAGGCTGCCATAGTCAGTGCCGTCGTGTTCGTCGCGCTCACCATCGCGATCGCGCTGGTGGAGCACCGGAGCAAGCGGCACGAAGCGCGGGTTCGCTATTGCGAGGACGGACTGGCCCGGGTGCAAGGACGCGCCGTCAAGGGTGCGCCGGATGGACAACGTTTCGTCGATCCCGCGCATCCGTACACGGGGGACCTGGACATCTTCGGACCGTCGTCGATCTTCTCGCATCTGTGCATGGCCAGAACCGGAAGCGGGCAAGCGAAGCTGGCGCATTGGTTGATCCAGGCAGCCTCGGTCGAAGACATCGCCGGTCGTCAACGGGCGGTCGCCGAGCTGAGCAAGCACCTATCCCTGCGCCAGGATCTCTGGCTGGCCGGAGGCACGGTGAACGAGCGCGTAAGAGAGGACGCCTTGGAGGACTGGCTGTCACGGGCGACCACCAGGATGCCGGCGTGGCAGCGCATGGCCACCGGCCTGCTCGGCGCGCTCGGCTTGGCCGTGCTCTACGCGTTTGCCAACCCGGAAGCGATCCCCCTCGCGGTGGCCATCGTGCTCGTGCAGCGGCTGTGGGCCGCGCGCTACCGCGGGCTGACCAAGGCGGTGGAAGCCCAGGTCTTTCGCCGCGCCTACGAGCTCAAGGTCATCGCCCGCTCGATCGATCGCCTTTGCGGCGAGCGCTTCTCCGACCCGCGCCTGGCGGCCCTGGTGGCCGGCCTGTCCGACGAGGGCAAACCGGCGAGCCGCCATATCGTTCGTCTGGAGCGCCTGGTGAACTGGCTGGAGTCGCGGCGCAATCAGTTGTTCGCCATCCCGGCAGCGGTTCTGCTCTTGCCCGAGCAATTGAGCTTCGCCATCGAATCGTGGCGCGCCCGGCACGGCGCCGCGGCCATGCGCTGGCTGGCAACTCTCGCGGAAGTGGAGGCGCTGACCTCGCTGGCCACCTTCGCGTTCGAGCACCCCGACTACCCGTTTCCGCAGGTTGCCGAGCAGGGCGATCCTCCGTCCTTCGCGGCGACCGCCTTGGGCCATCCGCTCATCCCCGCCAGCGCGCGGGTGGCTAACGACGTGCGCCTCGATGTAGGGTGCCGGCTGCTGGTGGTCACGGGTTCCAACATGTCGGGCAAGAGCACCCTCTTGCGCACGGTGGGGGTGAACGCGGTGCTGGCCCAGGCCGGGGCCCCCGTGTGCGCGGCCGGCATGACCCTGACGCCGCTGCAGCTCGGCGCCTCCCTGCGCGCCCAGGATTCCCTGGAAGCGGGCGTGTCGCGCTTCTTCGCCGAGATCAAACGCCTGCACCAGATCCTGTCCCTGGCCACGCACGCGCCACCCGTGCTCTTCCTGCTCGACGAAATCCTCAACGGCACGAATTCGCAAGATCGCCGCGAGGGAGCCGAGGCCATCATTCGCCAGCTCCTCGACCGTGGCGCCGTCGGATTGGTCACCACGCACGATCTGGCGCTGAGCGCATTGGCCGACAGCCAACGCGGCCCAGGCAGGAACGTACACTTCCAAGACACCCTGGAAGACGACCGCCTGCTCTTCGACTATCTCCTGCGCCCCGGCGTGGTCACGCGTCGGAACGCCCTCGATCTCATGCGTCTGGTGGGCATCGAGGTGGGCGCGTCCAAATCGTGAACCAGGCCTCGGTGCAAACCCCGGCGGCACGGGCGACTTCCTTGTTGTCGAGATCGGGCAGGCGCTCTTGCAGCGCCGTCAGCAGTCGCGACGCCACGGCGAGGCGGTTGGGAACGACGCAGGCCGGGCCGTCGGCGCCGTCGAGCACGAAGAACATGTCCTCGGCGGCCGGGCCGTCGCTGGTGGTGCGGATGCGAACCGACACGAGATCCTTCCAGGCCACCGCCGCGCGGCGCTCCCCCGCCGCGCGGGTGACGCCCCAGCCGTCTATGGTCAGCCGGCCGTCGATGCGATCGCGCCGTGTCGCCACCGCGCGCACCACCCGGGCCCTCATCCACGGCACGAGCGTGCACGCGACGGCGAGGGCCATGGCGAACGCTGCGCTCCCCCACCCCTTCCCCAAGCGTGCGGCGCCGACCGTGGTCACGATGGCGACCAGGACGGTCATGGCCCACACCAAGGCGCCCAGGCTCAAGGTGCTGGCGATGCGCTTCCTCCACATGCCTCGATATTCTAACCGGACAGCACGCGCACGAAACCCTGTTCGTCGACGTCGACCAGGCGTTCGCGCAAGAGTCTTCCCACGGCGCGCTTGAAGGCCTTCTTGCTCAGGCCGAACAGGGCGCGGATCTGCTCGGGGTCGGACTTGTCGCCCAGCTTGGGTGCGCCCGGTCGCTTGAGCAGTTGCAGAATCTTCTCGCCGTCGCTCTCCAGCTCTTCGTGGGCACGGCCGCGCGGCGACAGCTCGATCTTGCCGTCGGGGTGGACATGGGTCACGCGAAAACGCGCCGCTTGCCCGCGCGCGAGCGTCTGCGGTTCGTGCTTCGGCACCAGGCCCACGAAGCCGCGCTCGACGATGACGAACAGCCCGATCTCGGGATCCTGGCGCCAGACCTCGCCCTCGACCCACTCGCCGCGCGCGAATTCGCGGCTTCCCACGCCGAGCAGCTCGCTTATGCGCATGGTTCCCGCCAGGCGACTGGTGTTGTCCAGGTACAGGCCAATGGGATGCGCGTCCCCCACCCGCAGATCCTTCGTCTGCTGGGCGAAGGGCACGAGCAATTCCTTGGGCATTCCCCAGTCCACGAAGGCGCCGAAATCCGTGCACGCGGTCACGGTGAGAAAGGCGACCTCGCCCAGCGCCAGCTTGGGCGTCTTGGTGGTGGCCAGCGGGCGCGCCTCGGAGTCCAAGGTCACGAACACGGCCACCTCGTCGCCCTCGCGCGCACCGGGCGGGATCTCCGGGCCAAGCAGCAAGAGCACGTCGGCGTCCGAGGCGGCGCCCCTCTCGGCGAGAAAGGCGCCCGGGCTGCCGAAGCGCCGGATCTCCAGCGTGGCATGACGGCCGATGAGGTGGTGAAAGGGTGGTCGCGCGGGGAACATCGCCCCCCAGTTTGCCACGGATGACGGTACCATCGTGGGGTACATTCGCGACCATGACGTCACAGGTTCATGGCGACAGCGATGCGCCGGCGGGGGAGCCAAGAACAGCCGAGCCAGGTGCAGAATCCACCAGGCTCCAGAGGGCGACACTGGGACTGTACGTCGGCCTGGCCACCGCGGCACTATGCCCGGTGTTCAACCTGGTGTATTGGCCGGTCGCGCGTACCGGTTGGTGGCTGGGCCTCGTGACTTGCATGGGTAGCGCCGTCCTCACCATCGCGGCGCAGGTTGGGCTCGTGGCGAGCACCCGGGGGCGGTCGGGATGGTTGGTATTCCTGGCTACGCTCGCTGCTTGGGTCCTGTCCTTGCCGTCCGTTCTAACGGTGGCGGTACTGGTCACGGTCAGGTTCGCGTGGTTCGGTGAAGCGCTGGGAAGCATCGCCGAAGGCGGAGCCGATTCCGCAGGAGCTTCTGTCTTGGTCCTGATGACGGCCGTACCGATTACCCTGGTGGTCGCCCCGGTCCCGGTCGTCCTGCTGTGCATCGTCGCCCGTCGCCAAGCCAAATTGCTGAAACCGGCGGCGGCCGACGAGTCGTAGCCTCATCGCGTGGGAATGCCGGGGATGGACGCGCCCGCCCTCATGTTCAAGTCCACGATGGCGCAGGAAGGTGTCCCCAGGCTCGCATTCCAGGTCACGACGAGGCAGTAGCTGCCGGTCCCATGCTTCGGGCCGTGCACGGTGATGTCGAACGTTCCTCCACCTTGGGCGAAAGCAGCGCCGGGAAGCAGGGCCGGATCGACCTTGCCAGGAGGGCCATTCAGATCGATGCGTTGGCCGTTCCGTTCCACGGAAAACGTGACCCTGTCGGAGAGCTCGTCGGCGGGTGGCGGATACGTAAACCCCACCGCGTGCGCATCGATCACGACGTTCTGCCCCACATCCGGGGCGATGGCGCGAAACCTGGCAGACTCTCCGGAGGAGAGTTTCCCGAGCACGCGCTCACCCAACATCAGCGGCTGCATGCCGGGGGGCGCATCGGATCGCCTGCGCTCGCGAGCCAACAGACGAATGTCCGTCATGCGCAGATCGCCCGCCGTGCAAATGATCTTGTTTGTCGGTTCGTCCTCGCCCTCGCTGGCCAGTGTGTGCTCGCTATCCAACTCCTTGTTGCTGCAGCGGTGCCACTTGAGCGTGACGCGAAACCGGGCAGAGCATGCGTATTGGGGCGAAATGACCGTCACCCAGACGACGCCGGCAAAGGGGCTTCTCAAGAAAAAGTGGCGGACAAGGGTTGGGTCGGGCCACACCATCGTCTGGATGGTTTCGTCGCCCTGGCGAAACCGCACGGGCTCGTCACATACCTCGGAAATGAAGCGCTCCGCTTCAGCCGGAGACGCCTCTTCGATCTTCTCGACCAGGACCTCTTGCGAGAATACCTGGCCGTGCTCCTGCCAATATCCCCAGACGTAGGGATCCCGCAGTGGGAAAAACGCGAGCAGGAAGAGCCCGGAAAGGGCGAGCAGGAAGCCAACGACGACTGCCACCGTAGCGCGCTTCATGGGTTCTGTTGCCCGCGCAAGGCTTCCCAAAGGCGCGAATGGTTGAGCAGGATATCCTTGATTCCCGCCAGCACCGCTGCCGAATTCAGCACCTTGGTGCTCATGGTGGTGTGCGCTTCCTGCGCGTCCATCACGGCGTTCATCAGCTCGCTGTTCAGGTCCGGGGAATTGCCGAACTGTTCCTTGGTGTTGCTCGTCGCTTGCTGCCGCAGGGTTTCCGATTCCATCAGCTTCCCCATGAGCACGTGATTCACGTAGACCAGTTGGTCGTCGATGCTGGTGTCATCACCGAACACCTCGTTCAGCTTGGCGATGACCTCGGCCATGTAGACCTTCTGGGGTTCTTGCACCATGCCGCTGCCCGATTCCTTGATGGGGTCGAGCAAGGGCTTGTCGCCGACCTGCAAGGGCAGCGTGCGCTTGCCGAGATCGCGCAGGTGGTGGTGGGTCAGCACCACCTTCGATAGGTCGATGCCCTCGCGCTCGCGGCCGAATTCCAGCAGGGGTATCAGGCGCTTGTAGAAGATGGCGCGCTTCTCGATGGCCGTGTTGCCGTAGTTGAAAATCTGGGACAGGAACGTGTACAGACGCACGAACGCTCCCATGTCGGTCTTGAACAGGGTCAGCGAGGCCTGCTCGTCGCGGGCGGCCTTGGCGGCGGATTCGTCCTTGCGGTCTCTGGCTGCCCGTAGCGCCTCTTGCGCGGCCTTGTAGCGCTTCATCAGTCGGTCGACGACCGGCTCCAGCGCCTTCAGCAGCTCGCCCTGGGTCGCGTCCGGCTTCAGCTCCACCGCCACCACGCGATCCACCTCGAAGTCGTCGTAGTGGCCGGCGGCGTCCAGCTTGGCGCGCAGGTCATAGACGATGTTCGGGTCGGTGGCCGCCGACAGCTCCGCCGTCGCGTGGTAGGTCTTGAAGGCCGCAAGGACTTCCTCGGGGTCGTTCACGAAATCCACCACGTAGGTTGTCTTGTCGGGATAGGCGCGATTCAAGCGGGACAGCGTCTGCACGGCCTGGATGCCGGCCAGACGCCGGTCCACGTACATGCCACACAGCAGGGGCTGGTCGAAGCCGGTCTGGAACTTGTTCGCCACCAGCAGGATTTGGTATTCGTCGCCCTCGAAGGCTTTGCGGATCTCGCGGCCATTCAGGCGGGGGTTCAAGTCGCGGCTGGTTTCCGTGAAGGGATCAGGGCCGGATTCCTTGTCGTTCACCTCGCCCGAGAAAGCCACCAGGGTGCCAATCGTATACCCGCACGCCTTGATGTACTTTTCGATGGCCAGCTTCCAGCGCACGGCCTCGATGCGGCTGCCCACCACCACCATGGCCTTGGCCTTGCCATTCAGCAGCGGTGCCACGAAGGTCCGGAAGTGCTCGACCACGACCTGCACCTTCTGCGCGATGTTGTACGGATGCAGCCGGACCCAGCCCATGATGCTCTTCACGGCAGCGCTGCGCTCGACCGTGGTCTCGTCGTAGTCCTTACCCTCGTGTGCCAACCTGAAGGCCAGGCGGTACGGCGTGTAGTTTTGAAGGACATCGAGGATGAACTTTTCCTCGATAGCCTGCCTCATCGAGTACACGTGAAAAGGCGTGGGCAGGTTGCCCGGACCAGCCGGCCGCGTGGGGTCTGGGCGCGTACCGAACAGCTCCATGGTCTTCACCTTGGGCGTGGCCGTGAAGGCGACGTAGGTAATCCCGGACTCGTTCGCGCGCGCCGACATTTGCGCCGCCAGGATGTCTTCCGCGCTGACCTCGCCGCCGTCTTCCAGATCTGCCAGCTCCTCGGGGCTAAGGACAATGCCGATCGGTTAGCGCGTAAGTGATCGAAATTGATCAGGAATTCCTGTGGATAACTTCGCTTCTTGCCTTTAGGCAAGAAGCGAAGTCACCATGCATCGATCTTCGATGGAGAAGGTCATGCATCTGGATAGTTCCCTCAAGACGGTAAGCGTATTCACGGCGCCCGAGCAGTTCGAGAGCATCAGGCAGCACATTGACCCTGCGTGGGTGGCCGAGGCTCTGGCGGCGACTGGAACAGCCACGGTGCGAAAGCGACGGCTTCCAGCCGACCAGGTGGTGTGGCTGGTGATTGGAATGGCCATGTTTCGGAAGTGGCCTATTGCGGACTTGGTTGGGAAGCTGAATTTGGTTCTGCCTGGACCACGAGCAACGGTTGTTCCCAGCACGGTCGCTGAGGCTCGGGCGCGCGTTGGTGCCGAGCCGCTGGAACGGATCTTCGAGATGAGCGCTCAGAAGTGGGGCCACGAGAGCGCGCGCAAGCACGCATGGAGAGGCCTGGCGCTCTACGGTGTGGATGGGTCCACGCTTCGCGTGGCAGACTCTCCGGAAAATCGCGCTCATTTCGGTGGAACCCGAGGCGACCGAGGCGACAGTGGCTATCCGCTGGTTCGAATCGCCGCGTTGATGGCGTTGCGTTCGCACATTCTGGTGGCCGCCGAATTCGGCCCCTACGAAGACAGTGAAATCACGCTGAGCGCGTTTCTGTGGCGAGCCGTGCCGGACAATGCGCTGGTGATGGTCGACCGCGGCTTCCTGGCAGCCGGAATCCTGGTGCCGCTGGCCCGCGATGGAAAGAATCGCCATTGGCTGACTCGCGCCAAGTCGACCACAAAATGGCGCGTCGTGGAGCACCTCGGGAAGAACGACGACCTGGTCGAGTTGACGGTTTCGCGCGAGGCGCGAAAGCAGGACCCAAGTTTGCCAGCGACCTATCTGGCACGTGCGATCACCTACCAGGTGAAGGGATTCCGTCCTCAGATCGTGCTCACCTCGATGCTCGACCCCGACGCCTTCCCCGCTGCCGAGGTCGCCCGCCTTTATCACGAGCGCTGGGAGCTGGAACTGGGCTATGGCGAAATCAAGACCGATATGCTCGACCGTCTCGAAAGCATCCGCTGCCGCAGCGTCGCTGGCGTCGAGCAGGAATTGTGGGGCATTCTTCTCGCGTACAACTTGATTCGCCTCGAAATGGAAAGGACTGCCGACGATTTCGGCGTCGAGCCCACGCGCATCAGCTTCGTCACGTCACTTCGGATCATCTGTGACACCTGGTCATGGTGTGCGCTCGCCTCGCCCGGCGCTTTGCCTACTCGCCTCAAGACCATGCGAGAGCTCTTCACCAGCCTTGTTCTCCCAGAGCGGCGCACGGCCCGCAGATATCCACGGGCCGTGAAGATCAAAATGAGCAATTTCCCGAGAAAACGGCCTTCAAATGCTTAACCGACTGGCATTGGTCCTAGGGCTGCACGGCAAGGTGATTGCCTACCAGGTGAAGACGACGCGAGATCCAGGGTCGTTCAACGCCAAGACAGTACTGCTGGGCGCGAAGGGGCTCTGGCGGAAGATCATTGACTCGCGTCGAGACCTTGGCGTCTTCCCCCAGAACGTTCCTATCGAGACGGTCTACGTCTGTGACGACTCACCCAGCGAAGACGACGACGTGGGCGGGGGCGCGCAGAGGGTATCTTCTGCGCAACTGCTGCAAGTGCTTGCGGACGAGCGGCTCCGGTGGAACCTTGCTGATTGGCGATGTTCACCCTACGCGGCACTGGTTGATGAACTGCTCGTAGGCGCGGGCTTGTCCGACGGTGAGTTCGAGATTGTCTGGCGCAACTTGCATTTTGTTACTAGCCAGGACGGACGGACTCTCGGAATTCTTGATCCCAGCGACGGGGATGTCCGGCGCATCCGAGAGATTGCGAATTGCATACCGCGCCTGGTGGCAGAATCTGGCAAAAAGAATCGCTGGACGAAATCGGAGCTGCTGAGGGAGCTGGGTTGGCGTGACCCAAGCGTACTTCGGCACAGCGGGCAGTTTCCAGTCGACGGTCTGTTTCAGGCGAACTCCGCCACTCAACGTGTCCTGCAGAAGGTACTTGCGACGGTGTCCTCTGGCTACGCGAGCCTGATTGGGCCGCCGGGCTCCGGCAAGTCAACTCTACTCGCAGCTGGAGTGTTTCAGGTTCCGCAGACTATTCTGGTGAGGTATCTCGCTTTCGTGCCCACCGAGGAGCACGGCTTGGGGCGGGCGGAGGCATCTGACTTTCTCTCTGACGTGATCAGGCAGCTGAAACAGAGCCACTCGATTGAAATGGTCCCTGGGACTGAACTGCGGGAATTGCGGGAGCAGTTCGAGGGGGCCCTGCGTGCATGCAGCAGACGATTTAAGGAGGATGGCAGCAAAACTGTGATCCTTGTAGATGGCCTCGACCATGTGCCTCGCGAGGAGACCCCAATACGTTCCTTCCTTAGTGAACTGCCGCTGCCGCATGCTGTCCCTGAGGGAGTGGTGTTCTTGCTCAGTACGCAAAGGCTAGACCTGGGTGAGGATATGCCGGGAGAGGTGGCGGTGCAGGCTGCAAGGCCCGACCGTTGTGTCACGATTTCGCCCCTATCCCGCGAGGCAATTCACTCGTTGGCAGCAGCATGTGGGGTCCCAGCTGACGTCGATAGGGTTGAGCTGTACGAACGCTGCGCAGGTCACCCCTTGTCCGCGCGCTATATCATCCGAGGTTTGCTTGCAGCCAACACCTCGACAGCGCGGCGGGAGTGGCTTCGTCGCGGGCCTGCATACGGAGACGATGTTGAAGCAGTCTATTCTCGGGCCTGGCGAGAACTGGACTCGAACATTGATGCGCAGCGGGCGCTTGCCTATCTTGCGCTGGTCGAAGGAGCCATCACCACGGCAAGTCTTGAGCGAATGGTCGGACGTCAAGCTACCGAGGCCGCCTGGTCCGCAGCACGCCATCTGATGAACAGGAACAAAGACCACGCGTGGTCGATCTTCCACAACAGCTTCCGACTGTTCCTCCGAGAGAAGACCGGCCTACGCTACGATCTCACCGACGAGGCAGGTATCAACTCCCGATACGCTGAGTTGGCGGAAATGGCCTGCCACGCCGGTCCGCAGGACCCTCAACGGTGGATGGAGCTTCGTTATCGAGCTCGGGCTCACGACGATGCGCGGGTTGCGGCCCTCGCCACACGTGCACACTTTAGCTCTCAACTTGTTGAGGGACGATCTGTGCCGGAGATACACAGGGACATCTGTCTGGCCTTCCTCTCTGCGAAGAGGCTGCGCGATTGTCGACTCGTCCTGAATTTGATGATGGCTCGACATGAGACCTGCATGCGCCTGGAGGCGTACGGCAACGAATTCTTCGAGGCTCTCTGTCGATATCGGGGAATTCGGCCGGGCGTCTGATCTGCTTAGGGCGGCCCGTAAAGAGGGCGTCAATATCGGCGAAGCCAAGGGCTATATGCTGGTCGATGCCCTCGTCGCCACCGGCGACTTAGATGAAGCAGGCCGCCTATTCGCTGAGACTGAGCCGACCGAAATTCTTCTTGGGCACAAGCCGGTACCTTTTCGGGGCGACGAGGGCGAGGCTCTTCTTGAGTGGGCAAACCGAGTCCTTATCTTTCGCGATCGAGTGGCGTTTGATAGTGCCCTGGGACGACTGCGGGCGCCCGCTCCGGAACACGAACCCGAATTCGACATTGAGCGCTATCGGAGCTTCCTCAGATTTGAAGCGATTGCAGGGCACCTTCGTCGCTCGCCAACGACCCCAATTGACGCTCTGATTGCACAGTTCGGAGTGGATCCTGGATACCGGGACGACCTGCTGCTTCGTGCAGGCTGGGCCGCGTTGAACGTGCCTGATGGTCGCGAAACTGCGATCCGACACCTGGAGTCAGTGGCGTCGCTGAACGGTCTGAAGCCTTGGGTCAGACGGAGTTTCGCGAGGCTCGCTCTCCGAGTCTCCAGGAAAGATCTAGCGACCTCATTCCTCGACGGACTGCCGCCTCCAACTCTTCGGGGGTTCGAGTCGGCCTATGGCGGCAGCGAACTCAGAGACGCTGTACATGCGGTCGTGGACCATGCCGCCATGGCAGCTCTTTTCGGATGGCCTCACACCTCCGGGGAACAGCCGAACTCTGATCTGTTGTCGAAGTATCAAGCCCGTCTTGAGGTGGTTGGACGTCTTGTCGGTGAGGGTAAAGCAGGAAGAACACCGTCGACGGACGTGGTGGAAGAACTCCTCTCTACACTCACGTTTCTGGACCGGGCCGAGGGCGAGCGAGACCACGACCTTGTCCGAATGGGTATCGACGACACTATGGATGAGGTTGTCGCCTTAATCACCAAATCGGCTGCTTTGTTCGGCGACGACATCTTCGGGCGAGTGACCAGCGCGACCGACAATCTCTTGGCTCAAGGAGCGCGCCGGCTCACGCGACTGCGCGTTCGACGCGCCTATGCTGCAGCGGCCTTCAAACACGAACAAAACGCTGCCAAAGCCGAGGCCCGGGTCGCTTACCGACGGGGCGCGGGGAAAGATCCCCCTGCGGAATTTGCGGAAGCCGCGAGTGCTGCGTCTGCCCTGGCTGGATTTGGGCTTGAGGAACGGGCTCGGGCAATTCTCACCGATGTCCAGGCAGACGCTGTGGGCTATGCCAGGGCACCAAAGAAGGATCCTCAATATGTCGTCTGGCGGGATCTGTTTCAGCGAGCATGTGACGAAGATCCAACTCATCGGCCGGAACGCCTACGCTTCTTGGGCCGAATTCTCGTAGGAATGGCAGAGACCAGCGGGGATGGCGCCGGTTTGCGACTAACGCGGGTGTTCTTGGAGCAAGCGGCCAAAGCTGGCCCGGCCTGGGAGATACGGGCGGTCGATCTGGTGGAGGTGATTGGCCTGGTGCACTGGCATATGTTGGTTCAAGGACCACTGATGGGCGCCGTGGCGAACCGACAAGATTTGGTGGCAGCGGCTGGGGTAGTCTTCGGGAGGGTGGGCCTTCCCTTCGGAAACGAGCGCACCGGGAGCATTTATCGCGAGCTTATTGGTCGTGCTTCGGACAATCAGCTTAAGTCCGTTATCCAACACGCGATCCTTTGCATTGAGACCGACGCGCACTTGGACAATAAGATTTTGTTTCTCGAAGAGGTCGTCAAAGCGGCTGCGGACCGCGGCCTGTTGATGGGACGCGATGCCTTGATCCGGTGGCAGAGCGAGTTACCTACCCCGAGATCCGGAAGCAGCCCCGAGGATCCATTCTTCCTTGTGCGGACATTGGATGAGCTAGTCAACAAGCTCGCAGAGCACAAGGACCATTATCGCGCCGCAGACGCGTTTGAGCGGATCGCTGTTCGAAGTGACTACGACAAAGCCAAGGGAGTATTCGATGCGTACAATCGGATCAATGGTGACGCAGGGGCGACCGAGACCATCGGAAAGATGGCGTTTGGGGCGGGACGAAGAGCTGATGCTGAAGACTGTGTCGCTCGGTTGCGAGAACTGGCGAAAGACGAAGGTGGGTGGGGAGGCTGGCTCGGTAGCACGAAGCTTCGTTACCACAAGCTGAATGTGCTGGTGAATGGCCACCATGCTCGCCGCGAGGCATTCGACAGCTTCGTCGACGATCTCGCTGCGCGGCGAGGATACATGGACTATCTTCCCCCTGCTCTCGACGAGATTCTTGAGCTTCTGCTGCCGAAACCGACTTGGGCCGATGCGTGGGAGTCTCTGGCGGATCTCTTGAGGGAGTTCCGAGAGTACAAAGATGCAGTGGAGGTTGATGATGTGACGGAAAGCGACGGAAGAGGAGAGTCGATTCTCGCGGACGTACTCTATAGAGCGTTTCAAACAACGGTGCACGACCTCGCCTACCAGGCACGTGTCGCCGCAGTCGAGCTGTCGGGAATGCAGAATGGGGTCGGTGTCGTGGCGGCGTTATTGCCACGACTTTGGCATGCTGGTGGCCACTGTGCTATCCAGGCTGCGGAGATCGCCTGGGAGTGTCGTGAAGTTGCTGCGATTCGGGAATCGATAATCGCCATCCTTGGTGAAATGGGGAATTGTGATGACTTCGCTGTCCGCCGAATTGCGGAAATGCTGGCTACGAGGTGGGCAAAGGAGCTTGAAAGGAAGCGTGGTGAGCTGTCCCTAATTTATCACTTGGAGATACCGTCGGGTTCTCGATTGAACCGGTTTGATGGATGGCCGCAGAACGAGGCTCCCCGCCTCGACGGACTTGGTGACGACGTCGAGGATTGGACGTCGCACTTGGAGGAGGCGATAGGGATTGTTGCGAAGGCAAGTGGACTAGGTGTCGCAAATATCCGTATGCGCGTTGCTCAGAGAATGCAGGATATGGGTGGTGCATCGTTGTTCGGGCGAGACGCGAACCTTCGGCAGCAGCACCGGCTGCGGAGCTTGTCTTTGGAGTGCAGGTTTCGCAGGCTGATGACGGACGCAGCGTGGAGAGCCACTCGTGAGGTCATCGGGGAACTGGTGGCAGCTGATGCAATTGACCTGGGGGGTGTCCCGTACGCGCTCTGCCACGCGGCTGCGTTCTCCCTTCGGATTTGCACGGTGCCATTTGAGCCTCGCCCCAAGGGCGTGCCGCAGGTCGAACTTCCAGAGCGCTACCGAGCCGAGGCCCGTGCGGCGTGGCTAGCCAACAGCGAGGTGGACGCGAAGGTACCTGTGATGCCAGGTCATGTCGTTGTTGCGTCCGTTGCGCGCCGCAAGAGCAGGTATACGGGAGAATCCTGGATTGCCGAGCAGTACTATGGGCCGTCTCGTTCCGGCACCGACAGCTGGACTTCCATGTCAAAAGCGCTCGCCAGCCTTCCCAGTGTACTGATCCCAGACGATTTCGTGCCCTTGTATGATGGCCCCGCACCGGGCGCCGTCGTGATGCTCCAGCCGGACTACTTCGGCGCCAGCGAGCCCTACACGTTGAGCCTGTGCCCGCGCGTTGCCGGAAGTCTGGGCTGGCAGCACGACGAGAACAACGTCCTTGCGATCCACGATGGAAGCGGTGAGATCGTTGCGAGAACTGTGAGGTGGCGAGACGGGGGTGTGCGTTCTTCCTTCACGGATGATGCGATGTTTGGGAAGGGCACGATGCTTGTGGTCACGGAAGATAAGATCGACCAGCTGCGTGCCCTTCTCTCGCCGAAGACCGTTACTCGCGCCTGGCATTCTGTCCGAAGCGACCGGACCACCGAAGACTAGCGACGAGAGTACTCGTAGGTGCCTACCGGTGGCTCATGCCACTTCGAGCGGGCAAGCCTCACGCTCCTCTACGCGTGTATCGGTTTGGGAGTCGCGCCCGAGCGTCGGGCGCGGATGCGCGGGCGGGGACCGTCGACGGCCAATGATTCGTGGGCCGCATCGATCTCGTCGTCGATGAACTCGGCCGTGACGATCGATTCGAGAATCACCGGAACTGAGGTCGGGATCAGCGAGGCGATCTGGCGATAGGCGAGCATGGCAGCGTGTGAGATAGGCTCGTGCTTACTGGCGCTGTTGACTTCGCTGAGGTGCACTTCGGTCAAACGGTCACCGAGCTCGCGAAGGATGAGGTACGCCTCCGTCATCGTGGGATCGATCTGTCGCGCGTGCGCAAGGTCAAAGCACAAGCGGGCGTCCGGCAGTCGATCAAACCAGACGCGCAACTCGTCGCAGGTACGCGCGATTGGCTTGCGCCTGTCCATGTTCTCGATGCAGACCAGCTTGCCGAGACCCTTCCACAGCGAGGGTTCGTGAATGGAGTCAGGGTGTACGACGATGGGCCAGCCGCGAGCGGCGACTTCCTGCAATCTCTTGACGACGTGCGGTTCGTCGCTTGAATCGATCCCGGCCGGCGCATGGACCGAGACATACGCGAAGCGGCTGAGGTCCAAACCATCGAGCGAGTCCACCAGGGGATCGAGCTCTGCAGATCTTAGCGCCGAAAGCTCGACGGCCTTCGCGCTGGTTCCTGCGAGCATGTCCAAGCCTCGCCGAAAATCGGCAAGGGCGAGGGCTCCGGTGGAAAAACCGACAAGGCGCATTAGAAGACTCCGTAGTGGCGTGTGAGCTTACCAAGTTCCGGGTCTCCATCGAAGAAAAACGAGTCGATGGCCGCTTGGAAGCGGTGGGAAATCTGCCTGCCTTGCCCGAAAAGGGGATCGGAATCAACGGCTTCGGGAGCAAGCGCCTCGAGATGGCCTCGACTCGTCTTGTCAGAGAGAATCTGTAGGAACTCGTCGTATGCAGTCAAAGCATCAGCAGCTGCCCGCAGGATCTTCTTCTCGTTTTCTGGATCCTTGTCGGCAAGTCCAAGCGCGGTGCAAGCGAAGGTATCGAGTGGCCTCAAATGCATGAAGGCTCTCAAGCAAGCGACGCAGGCCTCGTCTCTACCTGGACAGCCGGCGCGGCCAGCGGCTTGCGCCAAACCGAGCTGGCAGCTGAAGCACGACAGGAGTCCAGAAACGAAGATCAGCTTCCGCGACATCCTTAGGTCTCGCGCGAAAATAACTGATCGCATTAGTCTGATTGCGGCGTGACTGTGTAGTTCCAGTCACCTCTGAAACGGGCGGGGCGAAGATTGACGGCTTCCATCTCCTCGTGTGCGACCTTGATTCCCTTTTTGTACGAGTTCCGGTCGGCGGCGGCGCGGATGTGGAGGCCCCGCTTTGTCGTTGTGGCTCCAATCAGATTGACGACGGTTTCGAGAGTCTCAAGCGGCCTCCCCCTCCAGTTCGCGGTGATGTGGCAGAACATCCGGTGTTCGATCTTGTTCCACTTGCTCGTCCCAGGCGGGTAGTGCGCTACTTGTATCCGCAATCCGCTCTCGTCCGCGAATTCCTGAAGTTCTGTCTTCCAAAGACGCACTCGTGCCCCGTTGCTGCCACCTCCGTCCGCAGTGATGAGCAGCTCCTCCGCTTCCGGATACACTGCCTTGCCCATCCTCTTCCACCAACGACGGATGGTTTCCACTGCAAACTCGGCGGTGTCGTGGTCAATCCCCACGCTCACCCAACCCTCGTTCCTTGCGAGGTCGTACACGCCATACGGAATCGCCTTGCCGAGTTCCTTGTCAATGAAGTCATGAACCCGGACGGGAACCGGCGAACCCTTCGGCTCCCATTCGCGGCCTCCGTTCTTGAAATCGCCCAGGTTCTCCTTCTTTTTGGTGTCGACAGAGATTACAGGCAGCCCCTTCGACTGGAACTCCTTCGCCCGGCGGTTGATGTACTCGAACTGGGCATCTCGGTCTGGATCCTGCTTGCCCTCTCTGGTCTTGTGGTTTGCCTGCAGACTGTAGTCCAGATCCACCAGTAGCTCTCGCACCTTGGTTGCGCTGACCGGGTGCCCCTGCGCTGTCAGTTCTTCAGCGAGGCGCCGCGTGCCTTTGCTTGTCCAACGAAGCGGCGATTCCGGATCTCCTCGTGTAGCGGGGTCGATCAGACGCTCAAGGGCTTTGACCAGTTCTGGGTCCTGATCCTCAATGCGTTTGCGCCCAGCACCGGGGCGGCGCACCCTCTGTTCGCATGGTGCCGCCAATGGCGGCGTCTCCCGCTGCACCTGCAAATCTCTTTTCCCTGCAACGATTCTCTTGTGGCGCAGGCCGGTCGCGCGAGTGACGATGGCGACGCCGCCGCGACCCAGTGATTCTGCTTCCGCTGCGGCCCACAGTCGAATCTGGCGCTCATTCAAAATGGGCGTCAGATCACAAAAGAGCTTTCGAACCCGTTCCACTTCGTCCATATTGCGACACTCTTCCCTTTGAGTGCACAATATACGCAATTGTCCCTATATGCGCTCTTTTATTTACGCGCGAGACCTTAGCTTGAGGTTTCTGAGCGCACTTTTCTTGCCAAACCCGGTTCTAGCCTTGTGGGCGAAGTCCACTGCCATCGTTCGCCAGTAGCGGGCAAAATCGTTGAGGAGAAACCGTGGAACATGTGGGGCCTTGGTCCCGTGAGCGAAGGTTGGCTCCTCGAGGACATATCGGCTGAGGACCTTGGTGATGACGTCCCTTCTCACCTCGGAGGGATCAAGGGCCGCGGATTCGAGTAGCAGCAGAATGCGGCGGGTTGTATTGCTGTTGCGATCATCCTCGCCGCCGATCTGGTGGACCAAGTCATGACTGAAGGTCATCGCGCCGAACGCACCGTCACGGCTTGGCTCTTTCATGCCAAGTTCCTCTAGCTCGGCTTCGATGTCGTGAGCGGTGTCGAGATGTCTGCGGTTCGCAGGGCCGTCGATCAAGAGCGTCCAGTCGACGTCACTTCCTTCGGTGAACTCGTCGCGCGCCAGCGAGCCGTAGACGACGATGCTCAGTTCGGACGAGCACGCCGATTCAAGTGCTCGCCCCAGCATTTCGCGCGTCTCGCGTGCGCGAAGGCGCGCTTGCGCCAGAGATATCCACGTGGCCCCAACCCTTCGTTCCAGCGTCGAAACCGGACCGCCTTCACTCTTCTCAGGAAGCTCGACCAGTGGATCCACCGCCATGAAGTCATGATAACCGTGTGGTGCTTTTGTGCAAAAGCTTCATGGAGATAGGCAACACGGCGAGGCACCACTGGCGGTGGCGGAAACGCTTCCGTAGGTGTACCCGTCACGTTGACGAGCGAATCTGACCCAACCAGCTGGCTCCTCGACGGCGGCGAGCGCGTCACCGACGTCATGATGGCGGGCAAGGTCGTGGTGGTCCCTGGGCTAGGGCGACGTGGGCAAGGGCTCCGCCCAGGCGGGCCGCGGCCTGGGCGCGCGTGGGCTGATCACCGGGTCAGCTCCTACGTCCGCGCCTCGGCATGCAGCTTGATGCCCAGAGCGTTGATGACCTTGAGGATCGTGTCGATCCCGGGGCTTCTCTCGCCCGACAGGGCCTTGTAAAGGCTTTCCCGGGACAAACCTGAATCTTTCGCGACCTGGCTCATCCCTCTTGCTCGAGCGATGTCGCCGATGGCCTTGGCGACCATCGACGCATCACCGTTTGATTCCTCGAGCGCACATTCGCGGAGGAGACCTCTGGCACCCGCCGCGCGGTCATCCAGCGCGCCAACAGCGACCCCCGCTTGAACCCGCGCCTTCACACCGCATTTCTCGACGGTGTGTTTGGACATGATGCCAGATCTAGCGCACACGAACAGGCTGGATCCATGCTTTGCTCCCCTGCCCGTCTTCGACGACGGCGCGGAGGTAGCCGGTGGGGGCGAGGGCGAAGCGGGCGTGGCGACCTTCGCTGCGTGCGAGGATCTTTCCGCCTTGGCCGATGAAGGTGATGGTGTGTGGGCCGGTCGAGGCCACGTCGATGAAGAGGGTGCCATGGGCAAGCTCGGCCCGATCAAGGAGCACGCCGCTGGAAGCGTAGAAATCACCGCGCACCAGGGCGGCACGGATGGCGTCGACGTCTGGTCGCGCGCGGACCATCACGAAACCTCGTCCGCCCGTGAAGACGGGCTGGCCGCGCGCCGCCAGCTCGTCGGCGTCATAGTAGTGATGGGCGTCGTCCGTCGCGGTGCCGTAGAGCCAGCCGCCGGCGCTGAGCACGCGATCCCAAAGCTCCTCGGTGGACGGATGGCTGGCGTCGCCCGCGTTGCCAGCATCGAACGAACCATTGGCCACTTCAAAGAAGCGCAACCCTTCCTCGCGCACCAGCGTTGTCAGCAACGCCGCATCGGCCGCATAGTGAAAATTGGGATGGTTGAGTTGCGCCAAGCCGCCGGCTCGCGTGGCGGCGGCAATCGCCTGGCCATAGCCAGCGCGGCGGTCGCTTATGACCTCGGGCCGCCACGGATCCAAACCATCCACCCCCGGTCGAACCAAGAGGGCATTGATGTGCAGCAGGCACTGGTCCCCAGGAGCGGGCGGCGGCGTGCAGGTGCGTAGGTTTTGGGTCAGCTCCACCCCAGAGAAGACCAGCGGCGTCGACGAACCCATGGGTAGGCCGACCCGGTTGTGATCGGTGAACACGATGAAATCGAAACCATGCTCGCCATACCAACGCACCACCTGGTCAGGTGGGGTGCGACTGTCCCCCGAACGCGACGAGTGCAGGTGAAGCTGACCCTTGAGGTAGCGCACCGTCAGCGCTGGCGAGGTTGTCCTCCGCTCGCGGCAGCCCATGAGACCTGCGAGGGCAGCGAGCAGAAGGACCAAGCGGTGCATCTGGGTATTGTAGTGAAGAAATGCGACCGGGTGCCACCAGGATTCTGAAGGCCGAACGGCGAGCCGTCGTCAGGGGCCGGGCCTGTCGGTACCAAAATACGGCGTCGCGGTCTGGCACCGCCACGCGGCCACGCGCTACGGCGGTACCACCCAGGGTTACTCCAATGCTGAGCAACTTCTCCCGCCGGCTGCCCATCCCCGCCATCAACATCGACGGGTCGGTCGTGGCGCCCCTTGCAGGCGGCGATGGAAGGGGCCGAGGTGATTACCATAGAAAGGGCGGACCGAACCGCCTACCCTTGCGCTTCAGCTCAAGGAGATCGGTGATTCTGCATGCATGACGATTACCTACCTGCCGGCGACACTTCCAGCCGTTACGCTTCGCTGACATGGGGTCGTGCCGGCTGCAGTGCGGCCCTGGTCCTGGCGGTGCTCGCCTCTTGCGCAGGATCGGTATCGTCGAGCAAGGCTACCTCTTCGCAAGCTGCCGCAATGCCACTGGCAGCGGTCGCCCGGCCAAGCGCCGACGCTCCCGTCGCGACCATTGCGGTGCCTGCTTCGGTCGAGAATGCACCCGCTGACTTTCGCAGCGCTCTCAAGGCGATCTTCGCATCGCTGTCTCTGCGTTCCTGGAACGACTGGCAGATTCTCGTGGACAACCCCGAGCGGAAGGAAAGGCTGGCATGGCTTGCCAAGGACTTCGGCGCACGGGTTTTCCGCCTGGCGGATCGCGTGGATGAGGCCCATCTGCATGCGCAAACCTCGGCTGGCCCTCTGCACGTCGGGCTCCTCGTGGTCGAGTTTCCAAAGTGCAAGCAATTGGCGGCTGCGTACAGGGCTGTCGTCAAGTCAGGTCGCTCAAACTTCGCCCTGCCCATCTTGACTATGTTCCGCTCGAAGGTACGCGGGCACAGTCTGCTCTTTCTCCTTTCCGAAACGACCCTGCAGCCACAAGTCGGCCCTTTGCTCGAGCGGTACGATTCTCTGCTCGGCTCCGACATGCGCTGTAACGAATGAGGGCGCCGAATTCGAAAGAGTCGGCAAGGTGCCTGACCCGTCCACGACCCCGCCATCAACGTCAGCGAATCGGTAACCAGGTCGGCTGTCGACGGCTCAAGGCGTCTTGGCGTGAGCCTCCAGCCAGCTCTCCAGGTCCGGCCTGCCGTACGCCCTGGCCAACGAGAGAGCGGTGTGCTCCGAATCGCATGGCCATGTCGGACAAGCTCCTCGCTCCATGAGGAGCTCGCCGATGCACTTCAGCCTTGCGGCCGTAGGCTCGTCCCGGCCTTCGCCGAGCTCATGCACGACGGTGCCCAGTGCCGTTTGCTTGGCGCGGTCGCGGATCTCCGGCGGGCACCCACGCCGGAGCAGCTCTTGCACAACCTCCACGCTGGCCGCCTCGACGGCATGATGGAGGGCCGGCGCAAAGGCGTCGGCTGGCAGATAGGTGGGATCCACGCCGGCGTCGAGCAGTCGTCGAATGCGCTCGACGTCACCCGCGTGGGCAGCCGCCAGCAGGTCCCGCGCCAGACTATCCTGTGAAACATTCGGGGTCACCTCAAGCGCTGCTCCATTCGAGAAGCTCCACCAGGGGCGGGATGATACTCCAAGGTCTCTACAAGACTTCGATTCTCGCCAGGTGCCCCGTCGTCTTCGCCAGCTTGGCGTCGAGTGTGAGCAGAGGCGCGCGCAGGCCCTCTGCCAGGGCGACATACATTGCGTCGTACGCAGAGAGATTGGCCCGCAAACCCCATGCACGCGGCAAGAGTGGGCCGTGCTCGTGCAGGGAGAGTCCGAGCGCCGAAAGGTCTCGCAGCGCTTGCCGTCCACGCACATCCGTCATCTGCCGCGATAGATTCAGCCGCCGGAGGACATGGCACACCTCCACCTCGATCAAGTGCGGCGCGTGCCAGGCATGTCCTTCGCTTGCCAGGCGGGCATGGATCTCCGCCGCTCGCCTGCCGCCAAGCAAGAGCTCCACCACGACCGAGGCGTCAAGGACGGTCAGTGCCGATCCCTCTCTTCGCGCAACGCCGACACGATGGAGGCACGTGTGGCAACCGGTCGCAATTTCGACAGCCGCGCGAGAATCTCTTTCGGGGATGGCCGCAGGCTCGTCCGCTCCAGTTCGGCCAGCAAATAGTCGGACAGCGACGTGCGCGACTGTCTGGCAAGGTCCGTCAGGCGTCGGTGCACGTCGTCGGGAACGTGTCGGACCTGAATCATCTTGGCCATGACCTTAGGATACCTGCATGTGGTCGACATGCAATCAATCTCCGTGATCGAGTCTGGCGCCTCGCCGCGTATCCACCACAGCCAGGTGTGCGTGTCGAGTACGATCACCCAGCGATACTCCCAGTCCTGCGATGCGCCCTCGGGCCTCGGCGCGCGCCCCGCAAGGCGACATCTTCGTGACCGCCGCTTCGACAGCGAAATTTTCTGCCCGCACCCCGCCCTGACATTCATGTCCGAAGCGTGTCGTGAAGGTTGCGGCCACATCGAGGGTCCCACCCAATAGATCAGCGATCTTGCGCGCGGGCGTGCGGTACTTGGCACTGGCTCGGACATTGCAGCGAAGCGCGACATGCGAATCACCTCCTCCTGGTCTACCTTTGTGCTGAATTTGGTCCTCCTGGCTCTGCCGGTAGGGTTCGGGTGTCAAAGTAGTGGGCTCCCTTCCAAGGGAGGCTCGGGCGGCGCGGCTCCGAGCGGGGGCACGACGGGCGGTCCCTCGGGTGGCGCCGGGAGCGGGGGTGGTGTCGGGAGCGGGGGTGGCGCCGGGAGCGGGGGTGGTGCCGGAAGCGGGGGCTCGATTGTATCCACCGGCGGCACCACCGCAATGTGCTACGTCGATTTTCCCTGCAGTTACCCCTACCGGTGCACTGCCACCGGCTACCAGCCGGTCACGAGCCATGACTGCCACTATGTATGCGGTCCCGGGCCCTGTTCAGGCGGAAGCTGCAACTCCGATGGCCCTGAGATCGCGTGTCCCGTGGGCACCCGCTGCGTAGACGGGGCCAATGACACCAGCCGGGCTTGCCAACCGATCGATGCCGGGACGGACGGCGCTGGCGACTCGGGAGCAAAGGACACCGCGACCGTCGACGCGGGCGACGCGCGGGCGAACGACGGCACCGCCGATTTGGTGGCGAGCTGCCTCGATGTGGGCCAAGACTGTAGCGATCCGACGACCTCGTGCTGTCAGGGCACCGAGTGCGTGTCGGCCAACGGCGGCTCGACGTATTCGTGCCGGGCGGTTCCGGCCTGCACCGCGATCGGGAATGCCTGCGGCGCCACAACCGACTGCTGTGCGGGCCTCGACTGCACAGGCGGCAAGTGCGTGGCACGTAGCGATGCCTGCTGGGAAGCGCCTGAGGATGGGGACTGCGGGGGAACGTCGACCGGCACCTGCTGCCCCGGCACCGTCTGCGCCTCGGTATCGTCTTCCACGCCGGGGTGTGCGATTCCGTCCAGCACCAAGCCGCAGGACTACACCTGCCTCAGGGACAAGCCGAGCCAGCACGAGGGTTGTAGCGCGGCCAGGTTCGGCTTGAGCTGCACCTACTCGGACTGGGCCAACGAGCCGGGCATTTTCTACACCTGTACCTGCTCGTACCACGGGTGGTCGTGCATCAAGGGTTACTACGTCTGAGCCAGGCTGGAGGAACCGAGGTGTGGTGCACCGAGGTGTGGTGCCAGAGTTTTCCTAACCCGAGGTGTGTCGACGGGACCTCGATGGTGCTCGGTCACTTCACCTGAACCTCGACACCTTCCTTCACGATCAGCAAGGCTACCGTCTTGTCTGGTTCGGTCCTGTAACTAAAGAGAACCTGATCGGCGGCGTGCATATCCGCAAGTGTAGAGCCCTCGGGACGGAAGGACGTCGCATCCGTAATCACAAGAGGCTTCGGCTCCTCGCACGTACTGCCGTTGCACCCCTTCACGAAGATGATTCTGGAGCTCGCATCGATGGACGATACGGTCCCCTTGGTTAGGGTGACAGTCGTGCTGTCTGCAGGCGAAGCGCAGACACCCAGGTAGCGGCAATGGATGGCAAAGGTCGAGGCCCCTGCAAACCCTGGCTGAGAAGACGACGGCGTTCCAGACGGTGTTCCACTTGGCATTGTGGGCAGGATGCCCGTCCCGGCGAGCTGCTTGAGAAACATCTGCACACCTTCCTGCGCAAGCTCGATAAATACGGGCTTCAGCTTAGGATCCGCTGTGTCGGGACCCATCCCATAGGTTTCCTTGGAAATTGCCTCCGTTTCGAGGGTCATCTTCCAGCCCGACCGTCCCGTCAGCTCCCAGGTCGTTGCAACCGAAACCTTCTTGTTCCAGCCAACAAGTACCAACAGACTCGACTTCGCTTTCAGACATGCATGAAGACCGTTGCCTTTGGCCAAGGCGTCCATGGGTATCGCCTTGCCATCTTGCGATCGCGCGAGCTTCGCCCTAGGCACATAGGGGAAGGAGCCGGCTCCCATCAACGCCCCTTCGTAGATCCCGTTGAAGTCGGCCGACAGCTCCATGGCATAGGGTGCGTCCTTCTGCGCCTTGTTCGCGTCGTAGATGGCGCCGGCAATCCCAAGGAGCGCCGCTGTGCCGCTTCCGGCCGCATTCAGCAACTCGAATTCACACAGACTCAGTGATCTGTCGGGGCCAAGTACGCGTTCCTGCAAGACATCAGGAGCCAGTCGCGGCTCGACATGGGCCATGCACGATGCCACGTATACCGAAACCAGCGATAGCGCTCCGATAACAAACCCGCTCTGGTTGCTGTGTCTTCTCATTGCCTTGGTCTCCTGTTCTCTGCTGATGTAGCCGACTGATACCACCACGCTTCGTTGAAGCCGTCAGTGTCAGTGAGGTGCTTTCTCGACAAGGCGGACTTCCACAAAAATGCCTTCTCCGCGGTGCCGAGCCGCGCGGCAGTTTTCAAGCTGCTAACCTGCTTTCCTTGCCATTTTTTCGCCGGGGGGCAGGTTATGCCTGTTTGCATTGTAGACAAGAGAAAACGGCGCAGACGTCGGGTGGAAAGGCGCACGACCGAACAGGTCCCCCACCAAGCGCGATCAGTAGAAGCTCAAGTTGCCGATGCAGAAGTTGAAACTGGTCGGTCCGAGATACGAGGTGACGCCAGTCGCCGGATCCGAACAATAGTCCTTGGCCTGCCAGTCGAGGTGGAGCATGTGGGCGAGATCGAAGGGAATGCTCCTACCCCATCCCTCCTGCACCATGGACGAGAACGGAATGGTCACTGCCACCGAGCCAGCCGATGTTGCAGTGGCGCAGGACCATTGCGAGGAGCCATTGAAGCACGAGAATCCGGTGGTGCTCGCGAAGGAAATAGGCGTCAGCCATACGCCGTAGGCATCGTCGCAGTCGTTCGCCAGCGTGCTCGACGACACGCAGGTGCCCCCGTTGGTGGTTGCCGCCGCAGCGATGTCGGAGGTCAGGATGCCAAAACGCACCCTGCCGCCGGTGACCGTGCCCTGAATCTTGAAGGTGACGCCCTTGTAGACGGAGCCGTCGTAGTTGCACGACTTGCCGGAGGTGTCGGAGTCGAGGGTCACCCCGAGCCCCGCGCCCCACGTGATGAAGCCGGAGCCTGACGTGCAGATCCACCCCGGCGTGGCCGCCAATGCGCCCGGGTCGGATGGCAGCTGCACCCCGGAACCATCGTTGAACGTGAACCAACCGCCTGAGCGCCCATCTTGCGGAGGAATCCCGCCATCACCGTCGCTCATGTCGTCGATGAGCGGATAGCTACCGGTGGCCTTGGTCGGCGTGCATGCCGTGGCCCCACCGGTGCTCGCCACGCCTCCGGTACCTGGCGCACCCGCACTTCCCCCGCCGGGGCCACCTGTCCCGACGAGGCCGCCAGCGCCAGGCGTGGTCCCGATCGTACCACCGGTTCCCGTTCGCCCCCCGGCGCCAGGGGTGGCGATCCCGCCCTGCCCAGGCCCGCCGGTCCCCACGCCGCCGCCGTGGCCGTAGCCGTTCGTGGGCGGAAGGTTTGCCGGCGTGTAGCACATGTTGTTGACCGGCGAACACACGTAACCGTCGGGGCACTGCTTGGTGCCGGTATAGCACTGCTCAGCTCCCTCTTTGGGATGTGGGCCGTAGGTGCACGCGTAGAGCGCGGAGCAGACGATCCCGCAACCCAACAGACCGTTTCGAATCCAGACCCGCATCAGAATTCCCCTCGTGCGCCAAGACCGGCCCCACCCGGAAAAACGGTGGGCGCGAGCGCGACCTTCCGTGAATTGGCCGAAACCGCCCCGATGATGTAAAGCGTGGCGCCCGTTGCAATCAGGCCCGCACCGATGCCGTAGCCCACCCACTGCAAGGTTTCGTAGAGCTTGCCCCTACTGTCGAAATTCGGGTTGAAGACGGACCCGCTTTCGACGGACCTGGAGTAAGCGCTGGCCTCCGCTCCGAAAAAAATGCCGGCGCCGATCGCGGCCACGCCTGCGGAGCCGCAAACGATACCGCCCACGCGCAGTCCGTGACCAGCACCTTCGGTCTCGGGCACCGGCGTCGCCTCGACCTGGACGAAACCGGGCTGCGCGCGCGGCGCGATGGGCGCGACAGCCGATGGATAGGAATACCCGCTCCCCGGCACTGACGCGGGCGCCGGATAGCCGCCCTGCACGGGTTGCGCGACCGGTGCGTAGACGGCTCGCTCGGGTGCGGGCGCCGGTGCCACGGCTGCGGCGGGTTGAGGTGTCAGCTGCGGTGCGGGCACGGGCACTGCGGGGACCGGTGCGGGTGGGGGCGCGGCGGCCGGTGCCATAGTGGAGGTCGGTGCGGGTGGGGGCGCGGCGACCGGCGCCGCAGGGGAGGTCGGCGCGGGCGGGGGCGCGGCAGCCGGCGGAGCTTGGGTGGGCAAGGTGGCGCTGGGGACTGACGGAGTCGGCGGTCCGACCCGGTACTCGGCCTCCTCGATTTGTTTCTGCAGAGCCTGAACGCGATTCTCGACTTCCGCGCGTTGCGGGCTCTTGGGCGCCTTGATCAGGTAGTTCTTGTACAGATCCAGAGCGCGTTTGGCGTCCCCCTTGCGACGATATGCCTGCGCCATGTTGTAGATGAAGGACGGATCGCCTCGCAGCGAATAGGCCTTCTCGAACTCCTCGGCCGCCTCGTCCCAACGACCAACGTCGAAGAGTTGCTGGCCCTTGAGAAAATGCTGGCGCGCCTCTTCGGTGGCGGCATCCGCCGCGTGCGCGATTTCCGCCGGCCAGGCCAGCCCCACGAGCAATCCGGCGAACAGGAACAATGCCGCCATGGCTCTCATACTATGACCTCGCAATAGTCCAAGCTCGGACCCGAAGCCGGCAATTTACATCAAAACAGGTCCGAATACGGATTCGACTTACCTTCCACGGCGACCCGTGTGGGTCATTCTGTGCTTGGCGACAATGGCTCCGGCGAGACCCACGGCGAAAAGGCTTCCTGCATCCGGGTGCGCAGTGCAGTTCCAAAGAACGCGCGCGGCGTGCATCCGAAATTCTGCTGGAAGGTCCGGTGGCATTGCGAGTAACTGCCGTATCCGGCGGCAAGCGCCGCGGCCAGGAGATTCTCGGCTCCGCCGTCGACTGTTTGAATGAAGCGCATGAGTCGCAGTCGGGTGCGGTAGGCCGAGAGGGTGAGGCCCATGTCTTTGTGGAAGTGCCGACTGATCTCACTCGGGTAGGCACGAACCAGGTGGGCCACGTCGGCGCGGGCGAGCTCCGGCTGTTCGGCGAGCGACAAGAGCGTTCGACGGGTCAGGGTGTGCATCGTGTTCGAGGAGCTCCTCAGCACATGGGCCTCGCGCCAAAGATCCCCGACGCGTCGCTCGATGCTCGGAATATCGAGCGGGTTGACGGGTGCGGCGCAAATGTCGCAAAAATCGGCGAGCGCGGTTTGCGGTAGACGAAAGTGCACCGGACCAGTGGTTGCGACCTCCCTGCCACTGGCGAGCACGCGCAGCGAAAACTCGGCCGTGACACCGATGACGAACAGGTCGAAATCGAGCGAGGCTTCGAGCAGCTCGTGGTCTTGTCCTGGCGGCCACCACAGCAGGTCGCCCTCGACCACCGAGAGCACCATCTCTCCCACCCCAAACCTTGCGCTCCCGGCCGCGACCAGGTTCATTTCCGGCTCGGCGTGGAAGTGGCGCGGGCGTCGTGTCGCTGGGGCATGCCGCCAAATTTGCGCGCGGGCCGCGGTCGCCATGGGAAAGGGTTGGTAGATCGCCCCCGACACGGTCTCCAGCGTAGCATGGGCAGCATGCCCTCGGCGCTCGTCCGTGGCCACTGACAAGCGAGACTTGCGATGGCTGACCCACAAAATGCGAAGATTTGTCCACGCCGTGCAGGCCATACTCGGTGAATGTCCCTGTGGTTTCGCTCATTGCTGGAGCTTTCCTTTTTTCTGTCCTTCTGCGCTGGCGGTCTTGGATGCGCCGCGACGCCGACCGCGGTTCACGATGCCAGCAGAGCGGAGGGAGCTCCCGATGCTGCGCCGCCCATGCAAGGCAGCGTCGTGATCTCCACTGCGACGCGGACGCCTCGACCAACCACCGGGCTTGGCACGAGCTACTGGCAGTGGTCGCCCACCTGGGGGAACCTGGTGGCCGGGACCGAGGCGCAGGTCCTTGCCCTGGCGCCCCGGGTCATGCGCATCGGGGGCTACAACAACGACGCCAACACGCCCGACACTTTCGACGACAAGCAGATCGACCTGGCCATGGCCTATGCCCATGCCATCTCGGCGGAACCGATCCTGCAGGTGCCACTGCTCGCCGCCGACAAATCTGGCACCCCGGCATCCGCGGACACGGCGGCGGGCATGGTGACCTATGCCAACGTGACCATGGGGTACGGCATCAAGTACTTCTCGATTGGCAACGAGCCGGATCTCTACCCGGACGCCACGGGCACGACCAAGGGCATCCCGGGGTATACGCCCGCGGCCTTCTGTGCCTCGGCGTCGGCTTACGTGACCGCGATGAAAGCGGTCGATCCCACGATTCAGATCCTGGGACCTGAGCTTTCCTGGAAATACCAGTCGAACGCCAACGACTGGCTCACGCCGATCCTGCAAACCTGTGGCGCGCTCTTCGACGTCGTCACGATCCACCGCTACCCCATCGATCCCACCCAGACGAGCGTGGCGAACGCCGCCGTGGATGCAACCAACCTCAACGACACCATCGTCCACGTTCGCGGGATCATGCAGCTTGCCGGAGCGGGCGACAAACCACTCGCCATCACCGAGGCGAACATCACCTGGGATGGCGACCCGGCCAAGAGCACGTTGCCCGCGTCGCCAGGCACGGTCCCGGCGGGGCTGTGGGCGGCGGACACCTTCGGCGAGGGACTGCAAAACGGCCTGTGGGCAACCGTGTTTTGGAGCACCCGCGAGGGGTGGACCTTGGGCCTGTTCGCGTCCTCGGGCGGCCAGCCCCAGCCTTCCTACTGGGCCCTCGACCTGTATGCGACCCACTTCGGGCCCACGCTGCTTTCGGTGACTTCGATGCCCGATGGGATTCGCGCCTACGCCAGCCGCAACCAGACGGACACTGGAACCCAGGCCATCGTCGTAAACTGGAACGACGTCCCTGCCATGCTCACGTTCCAGGTCACGGGCACGCCGGCAGCACCGACCTTCACCTTCCCTCCCCTCTCGTTTGCCGCGATCGAGCTTCCCGATACCGGCACAGCCTCGGCTTGGGCCTACAGTGAAGAGCAGCACAAGGCCAGCCAGCCTCCGCAGCCGCTCACGGCTACGCCGGACGTTCGGCCATGATTCGAGCGCGCCACCGACATGGGGCGCGCGGCTCGTTGCAGGGATGCGCCGCGGCATCGTTAATTTGCGGTGGACGCGTGAGTAGGGTCAACTCTCCGCATGGCACGGGCAAGGCTTCGGCAAACCTCCACCACTACCCGACATGATGCTGGGTTGCGCGGCCGTCTCGAGCAGTTCGGTTTCGCAACCATCTTGAGCTTCTTGGACCTCGAGCGGCGTTCTGGCCAGCTCCTCATTGTGGCTGGCGGCAAGATGGGCCGGGTTTGGCTTCGCGGCGGTCAGGCCATCTCCGCACGCATCGAAGGCTCGCGTCGCGTGAATCGAGCCGCCATCTACGAGCTCTTGTCCTGGGAGAGCGGGTACTTCGCCTTTACCCAGGAGGAGCTTCCATCCGCCGCCGACGAGATTGGCGCCCCCACGGCCCTGCTCTTGATGAACGCTGCCCTCCGCACCGACGAAGCGGCGGCGCCCGCCTGCTAGCTCTCGACCGCTCTAGCTCTTCAACTGGGAGATGTCCCGGACCGCTCCGGTGTCGGCGCTGGTGGTCATGGCAGCGTAGGCGCGCAAGGCGGCTGAAACCTGGCGCTTGCGGGCCTTGGGTTTCCACGCCATGGCCTTGCGATCCTCCATGGCGGCGCGACGCCTTTGCAGGTCTTGCTCGCCGATGGCCAGGTGGATGCGCCGATTGGGAATGTCGATGTCGATGGTGTCGCCCTCTTCGATGAGCGCGATGGCGCCGCCACAGGCTGCCTCGGGCGAGACGTGACCGATGGACAGACCGGCCGTGCCGCCCGAGAAACGCCCGTCGGTGAGTAGGGCGCAAGCCTTGCCGAGCCCGCGCGACTTGAGATAGCTCGTGGGATAGAGCATCTCCTGCATGCCGGGACCGCCCTTGGGGCCTTCGTAGCGAATGACCACCACGTCGCCGGCCGCGACCTTGCCGCCCAGGATGGCCTCGACCGATTCGTCCTGGCTCTCGAACACGCGCGCCTTGCCCGAAAATTTCCAGATCGATTCGTCGACGCCCGCGGTCTTTACGATGCAGCCCTTCTCCGCCAGGTTGCCGTAGAGCACGGCCAGGCCCCCATCTTGCGAATAGGCGTGCGCCTTGTCGCGGATGCAGCCCTCTTTTCGATCCAAATCGAGCGTATCGAAGCGACGGTCTTGGCTGAATGCCTCTTGGGTCGGGATGCCGCCAGGCGACGCGGAATAGAAGGTGCGCACCGACAAATCCTTGCTGGTGGCCGCATCCCACTCGGCGATCGCCTCGCCGATGGTCTTGCTGTGCACGGTGGGCACTTGGCCATGAATCAGCCCGGCGCGGTCGAGCTCGGCCAAAATTCCGAACACGCCGCCGGCACGGTGCACGTCCTCGACGTGGTACTTGGCCGTCGACGGCGCCACTTTGCACAGACAGGGCACCTTGCGCGAGATCTTGTCGATGTCGGCCATGGTGAACTTCACCTCGGCCTCCTGCGCGCAGGCAAGCAGGTGCAGCACGGTGTTGGTCGAGCCGCCCATGGCCACGTCCAGCGACATGGCGTTTTGGAACGCCTCGAAGGTGGCGATGGAGCGGGGCAAAGCGGACGCGTCGTCCTTCTCGTAATAGCGCTTGCACAGCTCGACCGCGACCCGCCCGGCGCGCAGGAACAACGCCTTGCGATCGGCGTGCGTGGCGACCAAGGTGCCGTTGCCGGGCAAGGACAGGCCGAGGGCCTCGGTCAGACAGTTCATGGAATTGGCGGTGAACATGCCCGAGCACGAGCCGCAGGTGGGGCACGCCGAGCGCTCGTATTCGGCCACGTCGGCGTCGGACACCGAGGCATCGCCAGCCTTGACCATAGCGTCGATCAGATCGACGTGAACCTCCTTGCCTCCGTCTTTGCCGGCCTGGCTCGGCGGCTTGACCTTGCCCGCCTCCATGGGGCCGCCCGACACGAACACGGCCGGGACGTTCAAGCGCAGGGCCGCCATGAGCATGCCGGGCGTGATCTTGTCGCAGTTGGAAATGCACACCATGGCGTCGGCGCAGTGGGCGTTGACCATGTACTCGACGCTATCGGCGATGAGCTCGCGCGAGGGCAGCGAATACAGCATGCCGTCGTGGCCCATGGCGATGCCGTCGTCGATGGCGATGGTGTCGAATTCCTTGGCCACGCCACCGGCGGCCTCGATCTCTCGCGCGACCATTTGTCCCAGATCCTTGAGATGGACATGACCGGGAACGAACTGGGTGAAGCTGTTCACCACGGCGATGATGGGCTTGCCGAAGTCTCCGTCTTTCATGCCGGTGGCGCGCCAAAGGGCGCGCGCGCCAGCCATGTTGCGGCCGAAGGTCGAGGTGCGTGATCGGTAGTGAGGCATGGCAGCTTCCTACCACGGTGGACCCTGCAATCAAGCGGTGGACATGCGGCAAGGGAAGCCCCGACGGCGTAGCCCGCGCCGCGGATTCGGCAGCATCTGCGCGCGTGCCCCCGGGATGTTTCGGCGCTACAATGCGCCAAACCGTGACCGAGACCGATCCCTCGCTGATGAACACCGTGCCGCACGCCGAAGCGGCAGGTCCACCTGTGCCCGCGCCCGCGCCGGTCGGGGCCAAGTTCGATTCCCTGGTGGGGACCACGCTGGCCGAGCGGTACGAAATCATTCGCCGCATCGGCGAGGGCGGCATGGGCGCGGTCTACGAGGCCAAGCACAGCATCATCGGCAAGCGCGTGGCCATCAAGGTGCTGCTGGAAAAATTCCTCGAGAACGAGGAATTCATCGCCCGCCTTCTGCAAGAGGCACGGCTGGCCAGCTCCATCGGCCACCAGAACATCGTCGATGTCACCGACTTCGGCACCACGCGCGACGGACGCGCCTTCGTGGTGATGGAATTCCTCGAAGGTGAGCCGCTGTCCGAGCTCATCATGCGCGATGCGCCCCTGCCGGTCGAACGCAGCTTGGCCATCGTCAAACAGGTGTCGAGCGCGCTCGCTGCTGCCCACGCCAAGGGCATCGTCCACCGAGACGTGAAGCCCGAGAATGTCTATCTCGTCCGCCGCGGCGACCTGGACTTCGTGAAGGTCGTGGATTTCGGCGTGTCCAAGGCCGTGCGCACCCAAGAGGAGGCAGGCAGCGATTGGCAGCGGCTCACCCGCACCGGCGCCGTGCTGGGCACGCCGCTCTTCATGTCGCCCGAGCAGGCGGGTGGCAGTGAGGACATCGACGCGCGCGCCGACATCTGGGCCGCCGCGCTCATCCTCTACGAGTGCCTGACCGGCGAGCTCCCCCTTCCGCGGCACCAACTACCTCGGTGTCATCGCGCAGATCCAGAACAGGGAGATCCAACCACCCTCGGCCTTGCGCCCCAGCTCGGTATTCCAGAGGCGGTGGACCGCATGGTGATGCACGGGCTGGAAAAGGACCGCGCGCGACGCTACCAGCACATGGCGGCCTTCGAGCAGGACATGGAGCGCCTTCTGGCCGGGGACGTGGACATCACCCTCGATGGGGGGGCCGAATCGGGCTCGGCGCCGCGCGCCCGTCGTCGCTGGCCCTGGCACCTCGGCGTGGCCGCGGTCTTTGCGCTGGGCATCGGCAGCGCGGCCGTGCTCGCCCGTGGTGGCAAGACACCTTCCGCGGTCAAGGCCATGGCCGCGCCCCTCCCGCGCGCGCCCAAGGTCAGCCCACCCTCGCCGCCTGTGTCCGGGCTCACAAGGCCCGCCATCGAACCGCCGACAGTCGCCCCATCAAGTGAGCGGATCCGTCACGCGATCAAGGGCCGTCCGGCCCGTCCGGCGGCGGTCGTGCAAGAGGCTTCGCCCAAGAAGACCAAGGCGGACGACAAGATTGCGCCTTCGCCCTATACTGCGCCCAGGATCCCCTAGTGCGCGTTCTGGTCAGCTCGCTCGTCTTGTTGTTTCTCTTGCAAGGCCCTGCGCCGGCGGCGCAGGAGCCGAGTGCCCTCGAACGCGCGCACGCACACTACGACGCGGGCGTCAGCCTTTTCGAGTCGGGCAACAAGGAGCAGGCGCTGGTGGAATTCCAGCTCGCCAACGAGATCGCGCCCAAGAAAGAGAACATCTTCATGATCGCCCAGTGCGAGTACCACCTGGGGCAGCTCGTGAACGCGCGCAAGCACTACCTGGCCTACCTAGCCGAGCAGAAGGAGGGCGATTTGGCCGATCTGGCGCGCCTGCGCCTGGAGGCCATCAATCGCAGGCCCGGCGTGTTCGTCATCAACACCGTGCCCGACGATGTGGACGTACGCATCGAAGGCCAGGGCACGGTCGTCGCCGGTCAGGCGCCCAACGAATTCCGCATCCGACGCGGTCACTACCGCGTGACCGTGTCCAAGACGAACTTCGGCAGCGAAACGCGCGAGCTGTCCATCGACGTCGGCGAAACCAAGCCGTTGTTCTTCAAGCTGGAACCCATTCCCGCGCACTTGACCATCCACACGAACCCGCCCGGTGCGGCGCTGTTCGTGCGCGGCAACCGCGCGCAGAACCCCTACGCACAGGATGTCCCCCCGGGGAACTACGAAATCTACGCTGAGGCCGCCTATTACCAACCCAAGCGCGAGACCATCACGCTTGGGCCTGGCGAAGAGCGCATGGTCGACTTTCCCCTGACCTACGTGCAGCGCTCCGGCCGGCCAGAGCTCATCGGCTTTTGGACCGGCATCGGCGCGGTGGGCGGCGGGCTAGCGGTACTCACGCAAGGTGATCCGGGAAATCTTCATGCGTCGCTTTCGATTTCGCTCTTCGGTGCCGGGATGCTTGCGGGCGGCTTGGGGCTCGGTGTGCTCTCATCCACGACGCCGCTGGTGCCGAGCTACATTAGGGACAACTTGGCCCTGTTTCGTATCGGATCAATGTGGGTTGGGGACGTTGAAGGCGCTACTCTCGCCATGGGGCTTAGCCAAAGTTGGACAGCGACCTGGTTCGGCGGTGCCGCCGGGCTGACCGCAGGGGCCTTTGCAGGATGGTGGCTGGATGATTTGTCGCCGAACTACGGACGGGTGGCACTCATCCAAAGCTCGGCGCTCCTCGGCACCGTGGCTGGCGCAATCGCCGTGTCCGCCATTGGGCAGTATCCCGCTACCGTCGCGACGCCGCACGACAGTTCCTCACGCGTCCAAAGCAATTCCTCGCAGGGCGAGATCGATGCCTACAACAACTACCGCAACCGAATCAAGCAGCGCCTGGCCTGGGGCATGCTGGTTGGTCTCAACACGGGGTTGGCCGCGGGGCTGGCCATGGCCTATCTGCCAGACCAGAGCGTGTATGGTCCGAGCTGGCAACGCGTGATCATGGTCGATCTGGCGGGATTTGCCGGTGCTGTATTCGCCAGCACGATCGAGGTCTGCACCCGAAATACAATTGAAAACACCCACTGCGCCGACACCTCTGCTACGCTCAACAGCCGGACGGCGCGCTTTTCTCTCGTAGGCGCGGGCCTGGGCCTCGTCGCTGGCTGGCTGCTCACCATGAATTACGATCGCCATCGCGAATCGAGGTCCGATCTGGCGCCCTTGTCGTTCATTCCCCTGCCCGGTGCCGTGCCGGTGCAATCGACCATGGGCACCGCCGAGCTTCTGCCGGGCCTGCTGTCGCAAGGCCGGTTCTGACCTCACGGGCCGGTCGGCTGGGGCTTTCGGCGCAGCACCACCATCTCGTCCTTGCTGAAGACCTCCGTGAACCCCGCGCGTTCGGCTTCGCGACGCTCGCTGGAGTCGCGCGGCGCCAGCACGTGGCTGAACAGCGGATTGCCGAGCAGCTTCGTTTCGAAGTGAAGCTGGGGAAAGCTGCGGCTGAACCACATGTAGCCGCCCGTATAGAGCGAGAAATCCAGGAACAATCCTCGCATGTCGGGTTGCTTTCCGGCCCACGCCTGCGCCTCGTAACGTGAGGTCCACAGACCGCCGAAGTCGTTGCCTCGGCAATGGCGCGCGCCATCGGCGAGGACGACCGGGATGGCGGCAAGGATTGCGATGCGGACGGCCCACGTGCGCCAACGCCGTGGCCGAGCTGGGTTGCCCTCGAGGCGAACCTCTGCCGGTCTACGCGCGAGCCACGTCCCCGCGCCCGCCGCGGCGGCGATCAGCACGAGCGGCCAGAAGAGCATCAGAAAACGCTCCTCCTTGTGCGCCTGTGTGCTGAGCAGGACCGCGAGCCCGAGGGCCGAAGCGACGAATGGCCAGTTGCGGCGGATGCCGAGCAGGCACAAGAGGCCGAGGATAGGCAGCCCGACGGGCAGACGGCCGGAGAATTGCGTCCAGTACCACTTCCACGGCAAGGTGCCGAACATCGAGGCGCCGCCTTCGATGAGGTTGAATTTCACGTAGCTTATGTAGGAAGCGAACCAACCGCCCCAGGTCAGCCGATCCACGACCCCGAACATCAGCACGGGCAGGAGGAACGCGGCGCAGGCCGCTGCCGCCAGCGCGAATCGTCGGGCGAAGAGCAACCATAGCATCGCCAACAGAAGCACCGGCCCGTGTTGAATGCGCAGGCAGAACCCGAGCCCGAGCAGAAGGCCCATCCACACCGCCCGCCATCGATCCTTGGGTCCTGGCGCGTGGACGAGCTCGGCCGTCAGCACCAGGGCGCAGACCATGCACAAGATCGACGCCTCCTCGCTCAGGGTGTGGATGGAAAACCTCACCTGCAACGGGAAGGCCGCGCACAAGAGTGCGCCCATGAGCCCGCCTTGCCAGCCCACCGGCGCTGCCTGATCGCTGACGGCTTCGGCGGAACTTTCCGCTGGGCCTTGGCCGTGTGCCAAGCTCCTCGTCAGCAGAATGCCTCCCCGCCATCCGGCCCACACCAGGCTCATGCTGAGCAAGGCCCAATGGGCCTGCAGGATCTTGCCGATGACGCTGCCTTCGTGCACACCCAGCTTCATGAGGATTGCCATCCAGGCACCGTGATAGCCGGGCAGCACCCAGGAGCGGACGCCGCTGCGCCATTCCCAGGTTTCGATGCTGGCACCGGTCAGTCGGCCCCAGGCGGGTTCGAGGTACTGGAAGAACTCGTCGGGGTGATGGGCCGGTTCATAGCGCAGGGCGAGAGCGCGCAGCACGAGCCCGAGGAGAACGATGGTGCCGAGCGCGATATTGACCCCGCGTCGACTCACTTTCCCCACGTCTCCACTTCGTAGATGCGAACGATGCCCTTGCTGTCGTTGGGGACGAAGTCGATGCGAATACCCTGCACCTGTGAGCAGGCGAGCGGGTGCGTGGCCACCGAATCCTGATTCGACGTCACTTCCAGCGTGGGCGCTGGCTCGCTGCCGCCCAGGCAGCGGAGGGTGTAGCGATGGGCCGTAAGGTCCGACGATTCGACGCTGCCGGCGTGACGAATGACCACCCGTTCGAGGTCGTGCTTTTCGCGCCAGGTGATCTCCACCCAAGGATGTCGATCGCGTTCGGCCGACGCCCACTTCTCGACCATGTCGGGATGGACCCTACCGTCTACCAGGAAGGCCGGATGGTGGTGCGAGCCCCAGTCGCCGTAGAACGAGCTGGCGCGGATGGTGGGGCCGAGATCCCACAGCGACAGGTTGTGCAGGCCGGCGGGCGGATTGCGTAACCTGGGAAGCGTGAGCTCGAAGTGGCCGTCGGCGGCGACAAACGACACCAACCCCCACAGCCACAGGCCTCCAAGCAGGGCCAGGGCCGGCATCCAGATCTTGAACCGTCGCGGGCGGTGCTCGTGGGGGTGCGTAGCTTTCAACTCGATTCCTGAATACCACATCCGGTGCGCAGGGACGCCCGACCCCTGTGCGGCTCGTTACAGGGCAGCGACGGATGCGCTACTTCTTGGCGGCTCCATTCATCTCCACACGCACGGGCTCGATCTTCCAGATATCGTCGCAGTACTCGCGGATGGCTCGATCCGACGAGAACTTGCCCATGCGCGCGGTGTTCAGGATGGACATGCGCGTCCATTGCTCGACGTCCTGGTAGGCGGCCGAGACCTTGCTTTGACAGTCGACGTAGGCGGCGAAATCGGCCAGCAGCATGAAGGTGTCGCGTTCGAGAAGGTCGTTGACCAGGCCCTCGAACAGCGAGCGGTCGCCGCGCGAGAAGAAACCCGAGCGCAGAAGCTCCATGGCCTCGTGCAGCTCGCTGTTCTGGTTGTAGATGTCGCGCGGCTTGTAGCCCTTGGCGCGCATGGCGCGCACCTCGTCGGTGGTCAGGCCGAAGAGGAAGAAGTTTTCGGCCCCGACCTCCTCGCGGATTTCGATGTTGGCGCCATCGAGGGTGCCGATGGTGAGCGCGCCGTTGAGCGCGAATTTCATGTTGCCGGTGCCCGAGGCTTCCATGCCCGCGGTGGAGATCTGTTCCGAGAGATCGGCGGCGGGGTAGATGCGCTGGGCGTTCTTCACGTTGAGGTCGGGCAGGAACACGATGCGCAGGCGGTCGCGCATGTCGCGGTCGTTGTTGATGACCTCGCCCACGCTGTGGATGAGCTTGATCATGAGCTTGGCGGTGTGGTAGCCGGGCGCGGCCTTGCCGCCGAAGATGATGGTGCGCGGGGATTCGTTGCGCTTGGGGTCGAGCTTGAGCCGCCGGTAGAGCGTGATGGCGTGCAGGACGTTCAGATGTTGCCGTTTGTACTCGTGGATGCGCTTGACCTGCACGTCGAACATGGACGCGTGGTCGAATTGCAGCTCGTGCTTGCCCCACGCGGATTCGGCCAGGGCGCGCTTGTTGTCGAGCTTGACCTGGCGCCATTTCTCGATGAAGGCCGAATCGCCCGAGAAACGCTCCAGCTCGCGCAGGCGCGTAAGATCGGCAATCCACTTGTCCCCGATGGCCTCCGTGATGAGCGAGGTCAGGCCCGGGTTGGCCAGCAGGAGGAACCGACGCGGCGTGATGCCGTTGGTCTTGTTGCTGAACTTCTCGGGCCAGATCTCGGCGAAGTCGCGCAGCACGGTCTCGCGCAAAAGATCCGAGTGCAACTTGGCCACGCCGTTCACGGCATGGCAGCCGACCGTGGCGAGATGGGCCATGCGCACGCGACGTTCGCCGTGCTCGTCGATGAGCGACATGCGCGCCAGGCGTGCGTCATCGTTCGGGTAGCGCAGCCGGATCTCGTTGAGGAAGCGCCGGTTGATTTCGTAGATGATCTCCACGTGCCGGGGCAGTAGCTTCTGCATCAGGCGCAGGGGCCAGGTCTCCAGAGCCTCGGGCATGAGGGTGTGGTTGGTGTAGCTCAGGGTCTTGGTCGTGATCTCCCAGGCAGTCTCCCAGGGCATTTCGCGTTCATCGACCAGGATGCGCATCAGCTCGGCCACGGTCAGCGACGGGTGCGTGTCGTTGAGCTGGATGGCGTACTTCTCGTGGAAGCGATCCATGGTCTGTTGGTGCTGCTCGTAGATGCGGATCATGTCCTGCAGCGAGCACGAGACGAAGAAATATTGCTGCTGCAGGCGCAAGAGCTTGCCCGCCTCGGACTCGTCGTTGGGGTAGAGGACCTTGGTGATGTTTTCCGACAGGGCCTTTTCCTCGACGGCGCGGCGGTAGTCGCCGACGTTGAAGGCCTGCAGGTCGAGCGAGGTGTAGGCCTGCGCCTGCCACAAGCGCAGCATGTTGGCGGTGTTGGTGCGGTGCCCGAGGATGGGCGTGTCATTGGGAAAACCCTTGAGCACTTGGCCGGGCACCCAGCGCACGCGGTAGTGCCCCTTGCTGTCGGCGTAGTGCTCGGTGTGGCCGCCGAACATGACGTTGAAGGCGATCTCGGGATGGGCTATTTCCCAGGGGTAACCGAGGTGCAGCCAGTGATCCAGCACCTCGACCTGCCAGCCGTCCTTGATCGCCTGATCGAAAATGCCGAACTCGTAGCGAATGCCGTACCCGGTGGCCGGGATCTCGAGGGTGGCCAGCGAGTCGAGGTAGCATGCGGCCAGGCGTCCGAGACCGCCGTTGCCGAGCCCTGGCTCTTCCTCCTGCTCCAGAAGCTCGTCGAGCGACAGGCCGAGCGCCTCCATGGCTTGCCGGGTCGGCTCCCAGATGCCGAGGCTGATGAGGTTGTTGCCAAGCTGCGGCCCGATGAGGAACTCGGCCGAGAGATAGGCGACCGTGCGGCTAGCCTGCTGAAAGTAGGCGTGCGAGGTGTGAATCCAGCGGTGCAGCAGCCGGTCTCGCACGGTGTACGACAGGGCCAGGTAGTTGTCGTTCGGCGTGGCCACCTCGGGAAACTTGGCCTGGTGGGTGAACAGGTTCTCGAGGAAGTCGTGCTTGATGGACTCGACGTCGAGCCCGAAGTTTACGTCTTTGCTCGACGCAATACCCGGTTTGATGGTGGAGTTCTTCATGGTGCGCAGGGCATTGTACCGGACAAAGCTGCACCTGTCCTGAAGACACTCAGTTCGACGGCACCACCATCGGGTTGGGGAAGTTGCCGGTCAGGAACAAGATCGAGTACACACCGAGCGATTCTTGGAAGTAGTGGTCGTCTTGGACCGTTGCGGAGATTGCCTCTTCGATCGCCTCACGCCGGATGTCATTGGTCGTGACCCCACCATCGTCGAACATGCTGACGTAGCTGCTCATGGCCATGTTGACGGTGTAGGCATTGTGCCCGTAGGCCGAGTCGCAGTTGGTGATCGTCCCCGTGCCGTCGAGTCGGTCGCAAAGCGAGGAGAAGCGGTTGGTGTTGGTCTCGACCGGGTTCTTCTTGTAGAAGTTGGTGAAGAAGTCCTGCTGGTTGTCGATCTTGGCTTGCATGCGCGACTTCTGCCCATAGTGGGTCGACGAATTGGTCACGTTTTCGGGCAGGGAGGTATTGTTGCCGAACCACGCGCCGTCGATGCCCACGCGCCAAAGTCCGCGCAACTCCTCGTACGTGCCCTCGGTTGGGGACGCGCACGGCTTGTCGGCCATTCCCCTGGCGCCCACCAGCGCCGGTGGAACCGCGGAGTCGTAGCACTTTTCCTCCATCTCGTAGACCGTCTCGGCCGTCTTGTACCAGAAGTCGTGGTGGGTCTGGCCATTGGCCGCCTTTTGATCGCTGCCCAGCTTTGCGGCCAGGAAGTCGCCGAACACCCTGAAATATCCCGGCGGATAGTAATCCAAGCGAACCGTGTTGGGGGATCCCACGGGGTAGGAACAGGGTTTGTTGGGGTAGTCTTGGCAGTTCTTGGTATCGGTGTCGCCGGTCGACGGGTAGTTCCATTGGCTGTCGTAGTTGGTATCGATCTCGCACTCCATCTTGGTCAGCCAATCGATGGCGGCTTGCTGCCAGGTGCTGGTGGACTGCGGCGGGTTGTCGTTCGGCCACTGCAGGGCCGCGTAGACGAGCCCGATGGCGATATCCACATCGCCATCGAAAGCGCTGTCGCCGTTTCCGGAGCAGGTCTCGGTGCTGATGTCGCACGGCTTGTCGAGGGGACGACAATCGCTGGGGGATGACCACATCCAGCCCATGAGACCGCCGCAGTACTTCTTCGCGCTCTGGGACAGGTAGTGACGAATGAACAGCCAAAGCTTGCCAGCCAGATCCTCGTCGCCGATGGCGGTGGTGATGGCCATGCCATAGCCCAGGCCTTCGCTGACCGTTCCCTTGGGATTGTCGCTCCAGACCATGGCGGTTCCTGTGCCGCAGGCGTCGGCGTCGTACTTGACCCAGTTCTGTTTCCAGAGCTGGTAGCGCTCCCACACGAAGGCGTCGAACAGATCCTGAACCGTGGACGAGTCGGGATACACATAGGCCAGCGATCCGCCGTAGGGATAAAGGTAGTGGGTCTTCTTGTACGGGAACCAGGCCCCGTTGCCGAAGCCTACCGTCACCGGCGTGGCGGGTGGCTTGGGCGCGCACATGCCGTCGTTCCACACCCCGGTGGCCGACCAGTCGCCGTTGCTGCCATCGGGGTAGTAGTCGTAGACCTTGAAGTTAGGCGGGTCCACCGAGCGTGGGATGTCGGGCTTGCCGTAGTACCAGCGGATCCAGTATTCCTTGGGCGTCGCGGGCAGCGGCCACGGTTGGACCGTGTTCCACTCCGGGCTGTGCAGCTTGTCCACCGCGCGCCAGGTGGTGTTCGGCCCGAACGAGGAGTCGGGGACTGGACATTCGAACCACGGCCGATCCTGCTCGCGCTGGCAGATCACCTTGAGGGCGCTGCCGGTGCCGTTCACCTCGAGCTCGATCCACTTGGGCATGAACTCCGGCTTGGGGAAGAAGGTGAAGGTCTTCTGGCCGGCCCACAGGTAGCGGAAGTGGACCGTATGGTAGCCGCTCGGTTGCAGCGGGCTGCACGGGTCGGGCGGGGTCACGCTGCCACCACAACTGGCGTAGCCGGGCCCAGGATTCGAGGTGTAGATGAAGTAGGAATTGGTCTGCAACGACCAGTCCTGGCACTTCGTGGTGGACGCGATGGTGTTGTCGGGGGCACCAGCGTAGGCGATCCAGTACTCGTTGGCGGTTCGCGCCGGAAGCTGGATGCCGTTCGTGTAGAGGTTCTTGGAGTCGTCCGGGTACCGGAACACGATCTTCGAAGTGGTGCCACTGGTAGGCCAGGCACTGTTGGGGACGAGCACGTAGTACCAGGGGCAAGAGCCGTCCTGGAACTCCAGGACCGCCACCATGTCGCAGCTCAGGCCGGTGACCTTGAGGCTCGACGGATAGGGCGGAACCGAGAAGCCGAGCGTGGCGGCGAAATCGAGCGGGCAGCCCGAGCCGGGATAGGGCGTCGCCGGATTCGTGGGATCGTTCCACGGCCAGCGGAAATGAATCTTGGTATAGCCGGCCGGCGTGGTCTCGTCGGGCGGAGTCCCGATCTTGCAGGCCGGGTAGGTCAGGGTGGCGCTGTCGGAGGTGATATGGAACTTGTTCGTGCCGACCGCGGCGGTCGGATAGGCAGTGTAGTCGGCCTGGATGGTGCTGTCGGTCCCGGTGTACTCGATCCAGACATCGCTGTTCTTGGTGTACGACGAGATGTCGAAATTGCCCGACTGACTGCCTGTGGCACACGAATCCGCGCCGATGGGCTTGATTTGGATCTTGGTGACGGTGGTCGGCAAGCAAACCGAATAGTAAGTGCAATTCGCCCCGTCGATGCGGGCGCCGTAGGTGATGTAGTTGTTGACGGGGTCGATAATCTGCACCCCCGAAGGGGGGGCGGTCAGGGTCTTCATGCTCGGCGGATCGACCGCGGTCGACCACACGTCGCGCACGTGAACGCGAACCTCCCCGGCAGGGCATTTGAGGTTTTCCGTGGGCGGTGGCAGATCGGGCGCCGAGTCTGGTGCCGCATCCGGAGTCTTGGCCGCGTCGGGAGGCGCGACCGCTGCGTCGCCTTGGGGGGGCTGAACGGGTGGCGGATCGTCCGAAGGCGCGGCGTCGGGAAGGGGGGTAAGGTTGACAGGATTCCCGAAAGGATTGGTGTTCGTCAAACCCGCGTCCGGCGGCGGGGGCGGACCTTTGACGGGCGGCGGATTGATGATCACCACGGTGGGCTTGCCCGACTCGAGCAAGACGTGCGAGTTGCAACTTATCAGCGCGCCGACAAAGCCCACCGCGACCAACACGACGCGCACGTATTTCCAGCCATTACGCTTCATGGGTGCCCCAAGCATATAACCCCTATGCCTGCTCGGCCGAGAAAAGCATGCCTGTGGCGAGGAATGACGCCTATCCGGCCATGTCCGTCACAGGCGTACACGCGGGGCAAAGCGATGCGGTTTCTGCGCATCCTCTGGCCGTCCATCTCGGCCGCCGCGCAAGCTGCTCAAGCCTGTAATTTCTGGCAATTCCGGACCGAAACGGCAACACGCCCCTTGTAAGACCCCGAGGGTTCGGCCCATGCTGGGCACATGTTGGTCGCGGAGTGGATGACCCGAGACGTCGTGGCTGTTGCGCCTGGCGACATGATTTCGACCGCGGCCCGTATTCTGGGCAAGCGGCGTATTCGCCAAGTGCCGGTGGTGGAAGGCGACTGCTTGGTGGGGCTTCTGACCAAGAGCGACCTCCTGCGAGCCTGCCCGCCCGATCTGAACCCGTTCTCGTTGATTGGAAGGGTGGCCACCGAGCTGGCGCGGCCGATTCGCGACATCATGACCACCGAGGTGGTTACGGCCAGGCCGGATTCGCCTTTGGAAGAGGCGGCGCACCAGCTCATCGACCGTCGCATCAACGCCCTGCCGGTGGTCGCGAACCTGCGCCTCGCCGGTATCCTGACCGGCTCGGACATCTCGCGCGCACTGCTGGCGGCGCTGGGCGCGGGAACGCCGGGCGTGCGCATTACCTTCGACGTCGCGGAGAGCGAGGATGTCTTCGCGCTGGTGAGCGCGCTCGCCGCCAAGCACGAGGCGCGCGTGCGCAACGTGACCACCTTCGAGCACGATGGGCACCACGTGGCCATCCTTCGCATCGATCAAGAGGTGCCCGCCATGGTGGAGGCGCTCTGGCAAAGCGGCCACCGCGTTTCCAGCGTGGCGCGATTTTCTTGAGGATGGGAACCCTGGGAGGGTTCAGCTCTGCACTCGGCACCTGCCAACCCGCCCTGCCACCCCCGCGCTTCGCGCGGCCTCGCCAAACCCTCGGCCCCTACCCGCCACCCACCACCCCGCTCGCTGCGCTCGGCCTCGCGCGCTCTGGCTCCGCCGGGCAAAGCCCGGCTCCGCCAACGCGGTGATGGGAACCCTGACCTGAAACACCTCGCCCCGCGTAGCGGAGCGGAGCGGGGCGAGGTCGCCGAGCGCAGCGAGGCGGGTGAGCATCTGTCCCCGGGTGCCAGCGGCGGGTAGGCTCCCGCACGCGGGGGCAATTACGAGCGGGCGGGGATGTGCACGTCCTTGATGGCCTCGTGGAAGCGCAGCTCCACTTCCTTGACCTGCAGATCGACCTCGATGAGCCGCTTCACCACCACGTCGAGGCGGGCCGACGCCTTGGCCAGACGGGTGGTCAGGGTCTTGCGCAGATCCTCGGCGGCCTTGTTCTTCTCGATGGCCTTGATGTTGTCGCGGGTCTCCTCGGTGGAGCGCTCCAAGTCCTCCTGCTCGGTGCGCAGGCGGCTGGTTTCGTCGCTGAGCTTCTTCCAGTCGTTACGCAGGCCGAAGGCGGTCCTGAGGGCCGCGGCGCTGGCCTTGTCCGAATCCGGGGCGTTCAAGTAGCCCTTGACCGCTTCCTCGGCCAAGGGCGACAGCCAATCCACCGCCGTCTGCTGCCCTTGCCGTTCGTCGAGGACGAGCGTGGCGGTGGCCTGCGGCGCGACCTGAACGGGCACGAGCGCGCTGCCGGTACCGAGATTGTCCTCGGTATCCTTGGGCGGATTGAGCAGCTTGCTGCCGGCCTGGCGCGGGTGCTTGATCCACAGCTTGGCGGCGCGGGAGCTCCCGCTCTTGATGGTGTAGCGGGTGCGCGGCCCGACCTGGCGCTTGACGATGAGCTGGCCCATCTCGATCTGATAAAGGGTCGAGCCTTCCTGGATGTACTCGGTGTTGCGCTCCACCGCGAGGCTTTGTTCGAGCGCGAAGGGCACGGTGGCGCTGGCGCCCGCGGGGAGGCCGTCGATCACGCCCTGGCCAAGAAAACCGCCCTCGCCGAAAAAGGCCAGCGGCCCGCGTTCGAGCAGGCCGCCGGTCTGGTTGGTGAAGCGGGCCACGCGGAACGGGTGCGCAGCCGACTCGGGAAGGCCGGGGTCGGGCGCGAAGAGAAAAGAGGACTCGCCCGCCACTTCCCTGTCGAGCAGAAGGAGCATGGTGGCGCTGCCGTTCGGCACGGTCACGGGTTCGGGCAGCTCGTAGCGGGTCGCGCCTCCGGTCACCGCCACGGCGGCGAGGGCGGCCAGGTTTCGGGCGCGCGAGGGCGTGGCGGCCGGGCGCGCCGCTGCCATGTCGTTGCCGAACAGGTTGGCCATGGCATTACCCTGCGGACCGAGAAACTTCTTCACGCCTGCTTTTGCGCTTTCCCTCTTGGCATTGTGCGCATTCGCAAGTCCACCTCCGGCCTTCGATTGCGAGGAACGCCCGAACCCTTCGGGGGCCTGCCTGGCTTCCTCCATTTCCATGGGCGGTGCCGCGGCCGGTGGGGGCGGTAGGGGCGCTTCGGCTAGGCTGGTTTCCGATTGCGGCACCACGGCCATCACCTCGTTGCCTTCCACCAGAACGGGCCGGGCGGGGATGACGGGCTTCTCCAATTGCGTCTGCAGGGCCAGCGGTGCGTCCGCGATGACGGTCAGACGTGTGTGTCTCCAATCCTCGCCCGACAAGTTCTGCACGATGCCCCACACCTGCAGGTGCACTTTCTCTTTTTCCAAGACCAGGCGGTACGACGGTCGCCACACGGGTGCCTCGGCGATGTACCCCACGGTCAGCTCGTGCTCGCCGCCGTCGAGCTCCATGACCACCTTTTCGAGGCGCTGCTTGGGATCCTTGGGCAGGGCATTCCTCTTCGTCTCGCCGTCGGGCGCGGGCCCGGCATCGTCCTCCCGGTGCAATGGAAAGGACGCGGCCCGCACCGAGCTGCCGCCCTTTTCCATGACCGCGAAGCTGGCCAAGAAGTCGCCGACCTCGTCGCCACGCACACGGAAGCTGACCTTGCTGCCGGAGACCCGACCCTCGCGTTCGAAATAGGCCACGCCGTTGCGGTAGATCACCACGCGCTTGAGCGCCAGGGAATCGACCTCGACCGGCGGCGAGGTGGCACAGGACGAGGCAAAAAGCGGGGCAAGGCAGAGGGCGAGCAAGGCGCGACTTCTCATGGCCGAGGATCATCGGCCAGTTCGCTAGCCCGCGCAAGCGATGACGGGTGGCCGTGGACGTAGACGGCTCAAAGGTTCGTGCCCACGTTGCCGATGGAAAGGCTGGGGCCGAAAATGAGGGACCAGTGGGTTGCGTTGCGGAAAACGGTGGGTGAATTCGGATCCGGAGCGTACGCGTATTCGTTCCGGAATTCATAGGCTCCCCACAGGTGCACGCCCACGGCCGCGCCTTGGCCGATGTCCACGCGCAGGCCAACGCCCGCCAGGGTTTCCAGGGTGCGTGGAAAGGCCGCGTTGCCGTTGTCCTGCTGCGGGATGAGGCTCGCGCCCAGGACACCGAGCTCGAGTCCGAACAGACCCTCCTTGCCCTGGCGATCGAGCCAGGTGAGTCGGCCGAGCACGCCGAAGTTCAAGGTCATGGATGCCACGGGGTCGTTCATGCGATACAGGCCGGCCGGGATGGTCAGGCTGACCGAGAGGCGCACCCAGCCACCTTCCAGGATGGCCGACCATTGCACGGAGGGCGGTCCTTGTTTCGACAAGGCGCTCAGAACATACCGGGCCTCGTCCGCCACATGGGAGATGCGAACCGTGATCTGGTCGAACTGCCCCGTGACATCTTTAAGATAGAAGCTGCGCGCCTCCCCCCCTGGGTGCAGAATCATGCGTTCGTTGATGCTGGCATCGCTTCGCTTGGACCCGTCCGCCTTGGTCACCTCGACTTCGAGGACGATCTCTTGCTGTCCGTCTTCGGGGCTCAGGTGCTGTTGCTCGATGACGACGTGACAGGTGGCGCGGGCCGAGAACGGGATGCGCACGGGATGGCCCGGGGGAATGGCGTGGGGCACACCGGCGGCGTTCGCGCAGATGAATTCCGCAAGTGGTTGTTTGTGCTCGGCGGTCGCCGTGAAGGGCACCGGAACGCTGGCTTCGCGCAGGGGTCGCTGTACCGATTCGGTGATGATCGCCAAGTTCACATTGGCAAACTCCTTGGGCATGTCGATTCGGCGGTAGCCGTAGCGAAGGCTGACGAACCCGCCGCCATTCTTGTCTCCCTTCACGAAGGTGGTTCCGTTCTCGGTCCGTACGGTGTAGGCGCCGGGCAGGTCGAGCGGCACGAGGCGCGCGTGGGGAACCCCGGCCACGGACCAGATGGCCTCGCGGTTGGTGGGGATGAAGTTGATCGCGCCGTGGCCGGGAAGCTCCAGCGTGGACTGGGGACGGACCGGGGCGGCGGTGGGCGTGATCACGGTGCCGAGGACCGATCCCAGGGAATCCGCGCGTGAAACGGTGATGGGGATATTTCCGCCCGGGAGCTCGCCGGTGCGCAGGAGGACGTAATTTCCGTCGTCCTTGAGGACCTCGCGCACCACCTCGGCGGGCTCGAGCCCGACCAACCAGCGCACCTTGGTTGTGCCCCGGCAGCGCAAATCCATCTTCACCAGGATCTGGGATTCGTCGCTCTCGCGCACCGGGGGTCCCGATACCACCGACAGCGGGCAACGCAGAAGAGCGAAGCTGGCGCTGGCGCCGCTTTCGATCTTCCCGCCGTGCACGAAGCTGAAGCGAGGCGCGAGATGGGCGGTGATGGTGAGCTGTTTGGCAAACGAGGGGACGCTACGCACGACGATCTCCGCATCTCCGAGCTCGCAGCGGGCGAGGCCGCAATCGACGCTCGAGAGACTGCCTGGATGCGGGATGGGTATGGTTCCCGTTCCTTGCGACACGTCCAAGGTGTCCGTCGCGGGGAAGACCTGTCCGAGCACGATGCTTGCGGGATGCAGGATGGAGGCCGCTGTGTCCACGCGCTGGCCGTGCACGTCGTAGCTGATGACGTCGCTGTCCGCGCTCGCACCTGCGGGCAACAAGCGCAGGACCGTGTCTGCGGGCAGGTTGCGATGGATGGGGACCGTGCACGACTCGGTCTTTCCGACCACCGTGGGCGCGAGGCAGCTCTCCTGTCCACTGAGCTTGTCCGACTGCCAGGCGACCTGGCTTTGGTCGAGCCGACGGCCCTTGTATTCGATACGTCCTTCGTCGGGGTACCAGGTGACGCTGGCGGGATCGATCTCGGGCCAGACGGCGGTCACGATGACCGTGAGCGGGGTCGCGGCGTGCGCGCAGGCCCCAGTGTCTTCCGCCACGGAAATGTCGGCGCGGCGGTCGGCCTCGCCGGCGTTGGCGGGCGGTCGAATGGTCTTGCGGGCGCCGTCGGTCGTCCATCCCTGCGGTAGGGTGCCGCACAGCACGCGATTTCTTCCCAGGGGCACGGACGCGCCGCCCTCGGGAATCTCGATGGTCTCTGCCCAGGCCAAGCCATTGGCCGAAACCCCAATCAGTAAGGCAAATGCCAACGATATTTTCTTCACGACGGAGCAGCCTGTCAGGATTTCGAGGTCGTGTCGAGGAGGAGTCTTTATCCCTGTCCGTCCTCGCTGGCCGTCGGTCCGCCCTCCTCGTGCTCTTGCAGGCAGGCGGCCACGGCGGCGACCAGGCTGCGGCGGTGCCGGCTTTTCGGCAGAAACACGTTGGCGCCCGCGGCCAGGGCGCGCTCGCGCACGGCTTGCGAGGTGCGCGACGAGAGCACGATGATGGGCAGGCCGCGCAGGGTGGCTTCGCGACGGATGCGGGCGATGAGCTGAAAGCCATCGAGCCGCGGCATCTCGAGCGCGGTGACCACGGCGTCGAAGCGGCGCTCGCTCAGGACCTCCCAGGCTTCCCATCCGTCTTCGGCGGCCACCGATTGGTAGCCAGCGGTGGCGAGCAGGCGCACCCCGGCATCGCGGGACAGGCGGGAATCGTCGACCACCAGGACGCGGGGCTGGCCGCGGCGCGGGCCGGCCGGGGTGGGCACTTCGGCGGCATAGGCCACGTCGGCCAGGGCACCGAGATCGAGGACAAGCTGGGCCTTGCCCGCGCCCGAGGCCGTGACGCCGGAATAGAAGGGAATCAGACCGATGAGCGGTCCCGGCGGCCTGACCACGATGGTGCGCGGGCCAATCACCTTGTCGCAGGTGATGAGGAAGTTGCGGCCGGCGTAGCGTACGTGCAAGGCGGCGGCGTGGCGGCCGGGCGGCAGCTCCAGCCCGAGCAGGGCGTGCAGTCTGAGGATGGGCACGCTGACGCCGCCGATGGCGGGCAACTCGCCGCTGGAGTTCGAGGCCGGCGGGGTCGTGCTGGCAAGAACATTGTGTCCGATGGGCAGGACCTCGATGACGTGGGCCGCGGGCACGGCGTACACCTGCCCACCGATCTTGAAGAGCAGCCCCTGGGTGATGGCGCCAGCGAGGGGCAAGGTCAGCTTGAAGCGCGTGAACGCACCCGCCTGCGACTCGACCTTGACCTCGCCGCCCATACGCACCACCGCGCGCTTGACGATGTTCATGCCCATCCCGCGTCCGGCCAGCGCATCCGACTGGGCCCGCGTCGAGAAACCGGCCTCGAAGATGGCATTCGTCAGATCCTCGTCGCTGCCTTCGCCACCCGTGTCGAGCTGTCCCGAGGCCTGCAGGGCACGGCGGATGGCCGTGCGATCGAGGCCGCCTCCGTCGTCCTCGAAGGTGAGGTACACGAAGTCCGCCTCCTGGGCCGCGCGAATGGTGATGCGCCCGCGCGCCGGCTTGCCTCGCTCGGCGCGCACGGAGGCGGGTTCGATTCCATGGGCCATGGCGTTGCGCAGAAGATGCAACAGCGGATCCACGAGCTGATCCACGATGGCCTTGTCGAGCTCGACCTCCCCGCCTTGCACCGTCAGGTCGGCTTGCCGGTGACAGCTGCGCTCCAGCTCGCGCAGGGCCGAGCCCAGACGCGAGAACGCCCATTCGAGGGGGACGAGCCGCGCCTGGCGGATCTGCTCCTCGATGTACTCCGAGGTCGTGCGCATGGAATCGGCGTCCTCCGCCAACCGGCGTGCCGTGCGGTCGAGAAACGACAACGCGTCGGTGAACTCCACGTCGATCTCGCCCAGCCGATCGAGCAGACGGGCGAGCTCCTCCAGCCGTGCGGGCGCGGGCAGATCGGCGGCCAGGGCGCCCTGGGCCGCGCGCAGGCCATGCCGGGTCGAGCCCAAATCGCGTAGCACGCTGCGCATCTCGTGCACGCGACGGTCTAGACGCGTGCGCAGGATCACGAGATCGCCGACGCTCTCGAGCAGGGCGTCCAGACGCTCGACCTCGACACGCAGCATGCCTTCGCCGCCCGTGCGCCGATCCGCCACGGCACGGCGGTCCGTGGGGCGGCGGCGGTCCATCGGTTCGCGCGGCACGGTCGCGGTCTCGGGTGGACCGCTCGGCCGAGGCGGGGGCACGGCCAGGCGTGCGCTGCTCAACAAGGCGCGGATCTCGGCCACGCCTTCGTCGATGCGTTCGAGAATGCCGAAGGTGGGCGCGAGCTGGCCACGCCTGATCTCGATGCACAGCTCCTCCAGCTCGTGCGCTGCGCGGGCCACGGCGTCGAAGCCGACCGAGCCGGCCGAGCCCTTGAGCGTGTGCAGGTGGCGGAACAGCACGTCCACCACGTCGGGCGAAATGTCGAGGGTGGTCGAGGATGCGCGCGCCAGCGATTTCTGCGCGTCGGTGATGCGACCCAGGTGTTTTTCGGCTTCCTCGAGAAAGAGGCTGCGCAGCATCTCGGTTTCGCCCGAGTTCCACTCGGGCAGCGCCCCATGCTCGCCGCTGCCCTCGCCATTATCGGATTTCACCGCCATGGCGGAAGGATCCTACGCCTTCGTCCCGGCCGGTTTCTCACCCAGGGCGGTCAGCACGGTTCGCAACGACTCGCCGAGAGGCGAGCTGGTGCTGGCCAGCAGGGGGGCGAAGGGCGCGAGCGCGCGTGCAAGCTCACCGCGCCGCTCGTGCAGGATGCGGGTGATCTCGGCCTCGCCCTGCGCGGCGAAGCGAAACTGTGTAAGGGCGTCGGTGAGCATGCTGCGCATTTCCGCGCGCGCGCCTGCCTCGCTGTTGGCCCGCGCGGAAAGCGTGGCGAGTTGGTCCGCAATGGTGCGCACGCTCTCGATGGCCCGGGTCGCGTCGCCGGTGGCGGTGGCGATGGTTTCGAGATAGGCGCCGATGTCCTTGGTGGCCGTGGCCGCGCGCTCGGCCATCTTGCGCACCTCCTCGGCCACCAGGCCGAAGCCCTTGCCTTGCGCGCCCGCGCGCGAAGCCTCGATGGCCGCGTTGAGCGACAGGATGTTGGTTTCCGAGGTGACATCGTCGAGCATCTCGACGATCTGACCGACCTCTTCCGAACGCGCCTCGAGCGACTTCAGCTTGCGGGCGATCTCCGCGACGGCAGCCTGTTGTCGGGACATGCCCTCGGAGATTTCGGGCAGGGCGTCGCCCGCGGCCTCCGCCGACAGCATGATCGAGGTCGACGCGAACGAAATCCGCATGGCCCGCGCTTCCAAGCTGGTCAGAAGACCGTTGATCGCTTGCGCGATGTCACCAAGAGCGCCCGTGCCCGGCTTGACCCGGACGGTGAGATCGCCTTGCTCCGCCGCTCGCAGGGTCGCGAGCAATTCCTTGAGTTCTTCGTTTTCGTTCATGATTCAATGACCGCGCTGATGGCATCGCGCACATAATCGATGGTGCGCTCCATGTCGAGCAGGAGCGCCGGGCCGTTGGCGTCGAGCACGGTGGCCGATAGGAATGTCGGACGCGGCGGCGGGACGCGGCTGTGCTGCTCGTCCACGGTGCCGATGCTCACCACGCGTTCGACGGCGAGGGCCACGCGCACGGCCTCCCGGCCCGCATCCGGCGCGGTCTCGACGAGCAGCAGCTTGTCCTTGGGAAAACGATAGGCCGAACCTTCGGCCATTTCGTCGCCAGCGGGCTGAAAGCACACGGCGAGATCCAGCACGGGCATGATGAACCCCTGCAACGGGGCAATCCCGCGCACCACGGCCGGGGCCAGCGGCACGGGCGTCACACCACGCATGGGCAGCACCTTGCGCACGACCCCCAGCGGGAGCGCGCAACGCAAGCCGCGCAGCTCGAAAAAGACCACGTCGAGGGGGGCAGCCATCGCCATCGGGTCACACGACCATGGGCGCTACCCGACGGCGAATGAGCTTGCTACGCAGCAGGCGGAACAGCACTTGGGTGACGTCGTAGGATCCCAGTTTCGAAATCTGGATGACGTCGCGGACGGTGTTGCGGCCGTTGACCAGATCGGCGATGGCAGCTTCCTCGCGCAGCAGTTGCCCGCGGCCGAAGCTCGCCAGCTTGTCTTCGTTACGAACGAAGGTCATGTCGAAGTCGCCGATCTCCTGCTCGATGACCCGCCATTCCTCCACGCGGCGCAAGCCCTCGAGAATCAGGCCGTCCACCGGCAGCGACAGGGCGGCTTCGCGCGCTTGCGCGGGCAGATCGGTCAAGGGGCGGAAGGCGAACCGGCCGCTGCCCCAGCGCAGGCTTTCGAAGACCAGCGCCGCAGTCTGTTTGGCCATGGCCTTGCGCAAGCCCATGGTCGCGAGCAGCCCGCGCGAGCACAGGTAGGCGCCCAGGAGCTGCGTGTTGCCGTCGCGCCGCCTGTCCTCGATGACCTGCGCCAGCGTCTCCGGCGCCAAGTGCCCGCCGCTGACCAGGAAGCGACCGAGCAGGAATTCTTCGGCGACACCCTGGGCGCCGGCGAAGTCCACGCGACCTTGGCCAAGGTAGATGTCCATGCGGGCACGGCCGTGCGAAAGATTCACACTGCCGGTGTAGCCGCGGTCTTGCAGCAGGAGGAGCACGTCGGCGACGGAAACGATGGCGAGATCGCCGGCCAGGGCGGCGGCAAAATCCGGTTGCGCGCGCGGCGGGCTCTCGTCCTTGGCTTCCCCCGGGATCAACGTCGCCAGATCGATGCGGCTGTCCGAACCGGTCTCGACCTCGGACGAATCCGGTTTCTTGACGACCTTCTCCAGGGTGTGGCCGACCACTGCCAAGAGAGCCTCGGGCGAGAAAGGCTTCGAGATGATGTTCTTGACGTTGGTCATGACCGCGAAGCACTCGCCGATGTCCTCGCCTTTGGCGCTCATCACGACCACGGGTATCTTTTCCAGGGTCATGTTGGCCGAGATGGCGCGGCACACGTCGTCGCCTTTCAAGTCCGGCAGCAGGAAGTCGAGCAAGATGAGGTCCGGTGGGTGGGCTTGCGCGGCCTCGATACCGCCTTCCCCGGTGCGTGCGGTTTCCACGCGGAAGCCGGCCTTGGTCAACGACAGCTCCACGAGCTTGCAAATGGTCGGGCTGTCGTCGACGACGAGTATGGTCTCTCCTGACATCGGCCGTGGCTCCCTTTCACCCGGAGTGGCGGGGAAGTCTACAACGGGCCGTGGTCGCGGGACAACGCATGCGAGGGAAAACCTACGCCGGCTTGCCAGTGTAGGCCTGCGTCAGATGGTTGTTGCATATGCGCTAACGACGCGGCCTTCAGTTTCACCCTCAGGTTACCGATGGAGAATTGGAGCATGGACGCCGCGACGTGGTTGCGCCAGGTTGGCGGTGAATCCGCACAGGCGGAGAAGCGCACGCAGCTGTCCGGACTGTGCAACGCGCTGGCCGGGCTGGACTCCCTCGACAGTCTGCTCTTCGAGGGAATGGAGCGCGTGGCGGCCTTCTTCACCGCGGAGCGTGCGGCGGTCTTCATCCCCGATCTCGACAATCACCTCCGGGCCGTGGCGTGGGTCGCCGACTCCGTACGCGAGCTGCGCCTGCCGCGCGATCCCGCAAACCTCGTGGGTTGGGCCGCGGCCGCGCGCGCGCCTGCCAGCATCCGCAATGTGTGGGATCTGGCCGAGCTGGTGCGATTGCATCCCCGCCTGCGTCCGGACGATCGCCTCGACCAGTGGCTAGGCCTGCGCCTACGCTCGGCGATCATGGCGCCGCTCTTCGACCGCGAGCACGAAGTGGGCGTGCTTCTGGTGGCCAATCGCACCGACGAGCCCAGCGTCTTTCCGGCGCGGGACGTGGCCTATGCTGGCGAGGTGGCCAAGGTCGTCGCGGGCAGCCTGGCCGCCCAGCTCGGTCTGCGCACCTCGGTCGAGCCCGCGCCCGTTCCGGTCGTTGCCAGGCTCGCCCCCGAGCCAGCCAGTCGTCTCTCCACCTCGCAGGAGTCCGTTTCCACGTTGCCGACCCCGACCTCGAATCGGCCGGCCACGCCGCCCCCGCAGGTGGGCTCACGGCCGGCGACGTCCGGACCCGCCACCGGTCGCGATGCCACGAAAGAACGGCCGTCGTCGCGGCCCGCGAGCAAGTGGGACCATCTGGTGCAGGCCGGGATCATGCAGCCCGAACAGCTCGCCAGGTCGCTGGCCTCGGCCGAGTCGTTGACCATCGATCCAGGCCGCTTCCTCATCGAAAAAGTCGGCATCGCCCGCACCGACGTGGAGAAGGCCATATCCGCCTACTATGGCGTGCCCTTTTATCGCTTCACGCCCCAGCAGTCGATTCCGGACGATCTCCGCCAGCGTCTGCGCGTGGAATTCCTGCGCCGCATCGGCGCGGTACCGATCGAGCGCCGCGGGCCGCGACTTGTCGTCGTCATCGACGATCCCCACGACATCCAGCGCGCCGATGCCCTCCGCTCGGTAGAGACCGATCGCGAGATCGCCATTCACGTCGGTTTCCGCGACGAGATCATGGCATGCATCGAGCATTCCTATGGGCTCAAGTCCGACGTCAACGTCCTCATCAAAGAGCTGTCCGCCGACGAGAGCACGGGCGCCGTGGAGGACGCGGGCGACGACGACGAGGCCGGCGAGGAAGAGGAATCCGACAGCGCCATCATCAAGCTCGCCAACCAGGTCATCATCGATGCCTTCCAGCGTGGCGCCTCCGACATTCACATCGAACCCTATGGCAAGGAAGAGAACACGCGTATCCGCTTCCGCATCGACGGCGATTGCATTGCCTACCAGGAGATTCCCGCGATCTTTCGCAACCCGCTCGTGGCCAGGTTCAAAATCATGGCCCGCCTCGATATCTCGGAAAAGCGCAAGCCCCAGGACGGCAAGATCAAATTCCGCATGCGCGACCGGACCATCGAGCTGCGCGTCGCCACCTTGCCCACCGTAAACAGCAACGAGGATGTGGTCATGCGCATCCTGGCCGCGTCCAAGCCCATTCCCCTCGATGGAATGGGCATGAGCGAACGCAACTTGCGCGAGATGCGCGCCATCATCGCCAAACCCTACGGTCTGATTCTTTGCGTGGGACCGACCGGGTCGGGCAAGACCACCACGTTGCACTCGGCGCTGGGCTCTATCAACACCACCGACATGAAAATCTGGACGGCCGAGGATCCGGTCGAAATCACGCAACCCGGTCTGCGCCAGGTACAGGTGCAGCCCAAGATCGGATTCGATTTCGCCGCGGCGATGCGTTCCTTCCTGCGTGCCGACCCCGACGTCATCATGGTCGGTGAAATGCGTGACAAGGAGACCGCCAGCACGGGCGTGGAGGCGTCGCTCACCGGTCACTTGGTGTTCTCGACCTTGCACACCAACAGTGCGCCCGAGACCATCACCCGCATGGTGGATATGGGCCTCGACCCCTTCACCTTCGCCGACGCCCTGCTGGGGGTGCTGGCACAGCGTTTGGCGCGCGGGCTTTGCCAGAAGTGCCGCGAGCAATACGTGGCGGACAAGGACGAGGTGGCCGAGATCGTTCAGGCCTTCGGCGAAGAGGCTGCGGCCTCTCGCGGGATCGACCGGGGCGATTTCAAATTGTGGCGCGCGTCCGGTTGCGAGATGTGCAGCAAGACCGGTTACAAGGGGCGGATCGCGCTGCACGAGCTGCTCGTTGCCGACGAGCCCATCAAGCGTGCCGTGGCCAAGCGCGCTCCGGTCGAGGAGATCCGTAGGCAGGCCGTGGCCGGTGGCATGACGACCCTGCTTCAAGATGGCATCGAGAAAGCCATCGCCGGCAAGACGGACCTCAAGCAGGTGCTGGCCGTGTGTTTGCGGTAGACGAGCCCCGCCCGATCCGCCGAGTTGCCAGGGCCGGGACAGCCACGCCGAGCGGTTCGGCTTCGTGCGGTAGGGCGCCTGAACGGGTACCCCGAAGATCATCCATGTGACCTTTCGTGGTTTCCAAGCATCCTTCCGGATACCAAGAGGCTGACGTCTCATATTCGAGAGGTACCTGGGATCGTCGCCTCGATTCCAGACAATAGATTCAGCAGGTGGCTCGCTGACATTGTTGAATCTGCACTGTGCGGATGCAGACCCACGGGGTTGGTCGAGAGATCTGCGTGGAACACAATCCCCGGAAAAAGACGATGAATCCAAATCTTCTCTTCCTTGCTTGGTTGCTTCCCTACACCCAGCATGCTGCCCAGCTCCAGGCTGTCGGCGTCGCGAGGCCCCAGACAGTCACTGCAGGGCTTGTTTGCACGGTGCAGAATGCCATTCGTTGGCGCGAAGGTGCGTGGTCGAGAGCCACTTGCGAGCGCCTGGCGGACGCGTTCAACCGCGCGCCGAATCCACTCCTTACGATGGCCATCGCCATTAATGAATCCGATCTTCGGCCCAGGGTGATTTCGGCCGAGGCCCGTCCCACTCGACGACCGGGTGGGAACGTCCACGGCAAATCAGGCAAATCACATTCCACGCGCCACGATCGTGCGTGGCCGGAAAGCGCACGGGCATTCGATATCGGTCTCATGGGCATTCGCTGCATAACCTCCGACCGTTGCAAGTGCCTCAATGGACATGCACGCGGATTCACGGTCGCACGATTGCAGGAACCAATGACGAACATCGCGGTGGGAACCGCGATCCTTGCCACCAAGAGGAATCTTCAAAGCTACAACGGAGGAACGCGCGAGCATGGCTACGCTGCCCGCATCGGTGCGATCATGGCTGCGTTGCAGGGGGTGCAGGTCAAGGTCAAGGGGAGGCGCATGCGCAATCTCGTCCTGAAGATCGCGGAGGCGGTCGCACGAGAAATGATGATCGACGCCCAAGCGCGCGCCACGCCGGTTGGATGATCGGCTAGCGCCTCTTGCTTTCGAGGACGCGGATGTGGTGGCGGGCGGAGCCGGCGTCGGGGCCGCTGGGCAGGAGCTCGACGTAGCGGCGGTAGGCCTGCAGTGCGAGGGCGCTTTGGCCGGCCTCGCGATGGGCTTCGGCCAAACCGAAGAGCGCGGTGCCGTTGTTCGGGGTGCCGGCCAACGCCCGCTTGAACAGCGAGATGGCGCGCGAGGGCTGACGATGGTCCAAGGCCACGTACCCTTGAGCGGCCAGGGACTGGGGTGCGTTGGGCTTGGCCGCGTTCGCGCGGCTTCGATGCGCTCGCTCGCTCGCCGGGGACGGTAGCTTTGCCCTGCGGCCGGCGGCGGGCCGGACCGCGGAGGCGTGCCTCGAACCCTTGCCCAAAAGCTGGACGTCCTCCAACGAATCGCTGCCGCCAATAGGCCCGACCACCGGATTGCCCGCCTTCGCGCGCCCTTCTTCTTCTGATTCTTCGGCGGCGTGGTCCTTCTGGCCCAACACGGGAGCGGGAGCAGGCACCCCCACGGCGGGTGCATGAGGGGCTCTCGCGCTTTCGCTGGTCGTCGAGAAAGAGCTTGGAGTCGAGCCGAGGCGATGGTGCTGCCAAAGGATGCCCGCGCAGGCCACCACGCCAGCCACCAACACCATGATGCCCAACTTCAAGAAGCCACGCTTCTTGGCAGGCTCCAGGCTGACGATCACGGTTTCGTCCGCATCCGTGTCGTACAAGGAAGAGGGGAGGGCCGCGGTGGCCACGCGGTTCTGGGCTTTGCTCTGGGCTTTCATGGAGGCCAGCAACGGCTGCGCCGAAGATGCGGGAACGATGGTCGACTCGAAACCGCTTGGGCCGGGCGAAGAGGGCTGGGGAGCGGGCACGGGTGGCGTGAGCGCCGGGACCGCAAGCGGCGCCGGCAGAGGGGCGGGCATCGGCGTGTCCGCGGTGCGTGCCCGCTCGGCGCTATCCACGATATCGAAAAAGACGGTCAACTCGCCCATGTCGCCCAAACGCTGCCAAGGTGCGCCATCGCGTGAAAGACGGTCTTCGCGCCTCACCCGCCGCTCGATGATCCATTTGTGCAGCGCGGTCATGTCGCGCAAGCGCAGCGATTTGCCCTGCGTGGTCTCCACGATCCATGTGCCCATGTTCTCGCCCGCGTTCCCGCCGCCAGCTTCCGTCAGGCTCGCCGCGTTACCAGGCCGCTTGACCACGAATAGATGACCGCAGTCGCTGCATTGCACTTCCGTGCCGCGGTCGCTGACCTTTGCGTCCTCGACTTGGTATTCCGATTGGCAGCGTTCGCAACGAACATCCATCGCAATTAGCCTAAGGATTTATTCTTAGCACTCCTTGCCGGAGCGCAAGCATCGACTGTACCCGAAATCCACCTCGCTATGCCAGGCGAAGGCAAATCAAGAAGAGTGCCAATCCGACCAGGAATCCCGCGCCTGCAAGCATGGCAGGTGTCCGCTTGAGCACAAGATTCATGTCCACACCCTTGCGAAAGAACGTCACCGCCGATGCCACCCACAGGGAAAGGCCGAGTAAGGCGAGCAAAACCATGGAGGTTTTCGGTCGTGGTCGCTCGGCGAGCCGCTCGGCGTGCCACTTGGCGCGCTCCTCGAAGGTTGCCATCGAGGCGCGATCTTCCGCTGCCGCCAACAAGCGCGATAGCCGACGTTCGAGATTGGGCAGGCGTTCGGCGTAGGGCGTGTAGAACGAGCGCGTGCCGAGCAGGGCGGCGCGTTCCGCCTCGAAGGCCGCGCGCGCGGTGGCGTAGTCGCCCTTGGTGACCTGGGAAACTCCGATAGCGTCCAGTCGGTCGAGCGCGTTGCGGGTAAAGGGGCTGCCGGGCACGTACAGGCGCCCCGCCTCGAGGAAGCAGCGGATGGCCTCGCTGGTTTCGCCGCGCTCTTCCGCCGCGACGCCGTTGCGATAGGCGCTACGCGCGTCGAGGAGAAGGCGCACGACGATCACCGCCAGGGCCGCGGCGAGGCCCAGGAGGACGATGACCACCTGGCGCCGGATCCCTCGCATTACACGAAATCCCGCTTGCGGAAGATCAGCATGGCCAGCACGAGCACGACCAGCGAGTAGGCGATTCCGTAGCCCGTGGCCGAGAGGATGTAGTCGGCGCCCACGAATTGGCGGTGCACGGAGAGCTCCTCGGCGCCGACGATGGCGCCAGAGGGATAGAAGAGATGCAGATTCGGCACCAGGTTGCAGAAGAGATCGAGGGTGGCCTTGGCGCCTGGTCCCATCTTTTCGCCGAGGGCGCGGATGTCGGGGACCGAGCGACCGACCACGAAACAGCCGAGGGCGAAGAACCCGGACAAGAACGGGCTGGAGAAGGCCGAGAAGAACACGGCGATGGAGGTCACCAGCATCACGTTGACGAAGAGCAACCACACCGCCTTGACCATGGGCACGTCGAAGTGCGCGTCCTGGCTGGCCAGCACCAGGGCCAACACCGCGCCCATCACCGCCATCTGCACGGCCAAGGTCAGCAGCATGCCCAGCCACTTGCCGAGCACGAACTCCCAGCGCCACAGCGGCTTGGGCAGGATGGTGTACACGGTCTTGAGGTCGAGCTCTTTGTAGAGCAGGTTCACGCCCACGAAGATGGCGATGATGACGCCGAAGATGTCGATGCCGAACAAGCCGACGTCGCGGACGGTGCGGACCTCTTCATGCAGGGTGAGGTTGCCGATGGCCAGTGCCGATAGGATGATCAGCACGGCGAAGAAGAGCAGGCTGTAGAGGATCTTGTTGCGCACGGCCTCGCGAAAGGTGTTCCAGGCGATGGCGGTGATGCGATTCATGCCGCCCCCTTTTGCGAGGTGCCCGTGGATTCCGTCTGGCCGGCCTCGCGCACGAAGAGATCCTCCAGCGATTCGCGCCGTGGCGTGACGGAAATGACGCTGGCCTTGGCGCCGAGGGCCGCGCGCAGGAAGGCGTCCACATCCGCGCCCTCGGGCAGGTCCACCAGCATGCCGTCCGGGGTACGGCGAACCTTGGCGCCCTCGGGTAGGGAGGGAATCTCGCCCACGTCGTGGCGCAGGCAAACCTCGGTGGACAGCAGACGCGCGGTGAGCAGCTCGGAAAGCGGCCCCACGTTGCGAATGCTGCCCGCGAAGATCATGGCCACCCGATCGCAGGTCATCTCCACGTCAGGCAGAATGTGCGTCGAGTATAGTACGGTGCGTCCCTCGCGCTTGAGCTCGAGCATGAGGTCGCGGATCTCCTTGCGCCCGATGGGATCGAGCCCGGTCATGGGCTCGTCGAGGACCACCAGCTCGGGGTCGCCCATCAGGGCCTGCGCGATGCCGATGCGCTGGAGCATGCCCTTGGAGAACTTGCGCAGGGGCCGGCCGCGCGCGTGGTCCAACCCCACCCGGGTGATGAGCCGGCGGGCACGCGCCCGCCGCTCGGCGCGGGGCACGTCGCACAGCGAGCCCACGAGATCCAGGAACTCCTCGGGCGAGAGGTACTCGTAGAAATAGGGGCTCTCGGGCAAGTAACCGAGGCGACGCTTGGCCTCGCGATTCGGCACGGCCCGGCCCAGCACCTCGGCGTGTCCGCGCGTCGGGAAGACCAAACCCATCAGCATCTTCAGCGTCGTGGTCTTGCCCGAGCCATTGGGTCCGAGATAGCCGAACACCTCGCCACGCCGAACGTCGAACGTGGCATGCTTCACCGCTTCGACGCGTTTGCGGAAGAAGCCCAGATGGAACGTCTTGGCCAGCTCGTCGGCGCGCAGGACGATCTCGCTCATGCTTCCATCCTAGTCCGCCTGGTGCCTGCGATACCAGTAGATGGTGCGCAGCAGGCCTTCTTCCAGATCGACCTTGGGCGCGTAGCGCAGAAGCTCCCTGGCCTTGTCGATGTTGGGGATGCGCAGCTCGACATCGGCCTGGTTCCACGGCACGTGCTCGATGTGTGACGAGCTCGAGGCCAGGCGAATAATCTCCTTGGCCAGGGTGTAGATCGTGAGGGTGGAGCGCGGGTTGCCGATGTTGAAGGCGTGGCCGACCGCTTCGTCGCGGGCCAGCGCCAGCGCGATACCGTCCACGATGTCGTCCACGTAGCACCAGGCGCGAATCTGCGAGCCGTCGTTGTGCACGGACAGCGGCTGGCCGCGCAAGGCGCGCACGATGAAGTGGTGGACCGCGCCCTCGCCGACCTGGCGCGGCCCGTAGATATTGAAGGGCCGGACGGAGACCGTGGGCAGCTTGTGCTGCTTCCAGTAGTTCATGGCCAAATGCTCGGTGGCCAGCTTGGCCACGGCGTAGGTCCAGCGCGCTTCGCCGACCGCGCCGAGTGTGGTCGCGTCCCACTCGGTGACGTTGTAGGCGTAGCGTCCGAAGACCTCGCTGGTCGAAAAATCGATCACCCGTTTCATGCTGCCCGCGCCGAGCGCGGCTTCGAGCACGTTCATGGTGCCGAGCAACGACACGCGCATGGTCAGCACCGGGTTGCCGAGCACGGTGTCCACCCCCGCGATGGACGCCAGGTGGATGACCACATCGCAGCCCTCCATGGCGGACTTGACCGCCGCGGCGTCGAGCACGTCGCCCTGGATGGTGCGAACGTGGGCGTGCTTGTCGAGCCCGGCCGGACCCAGGGCATTGCGCCTGAAAGTGTCGAGCACGACGACTTCGTTGTCCGGGGCGAAGCGCTCGACAAGGTGCGAGCCGATGAATCCGGCGCCGCCGGTGAGAAGGATCCGCCGTCCGGAAATCACTGGATTCGCAAAAGAAGTGTCGCTCATGGGTGACAAGACGCCGTATCATAACCGAACTGGTATTCGATGCCTGACAAGAACAGGCCAAGACCGCGACTGCGACGGCGACGCGCCGGCGTGCTGATCCCGCTTTTTTCGGTGCGCACGAAGGCGGGATGGGGGCTGGGCGAGATCCCTGATGTGGCGGCCATGGCCAAGTGGGCGGCACAGGCCGGGATTCGCGTGATCCAGATGCTGCCGGTGTGCGCGGTCAGCGGCGGCGAGACCAGCCCCTACTCGGCTTCGACGGCCTTCGCGATCGATCCCGTGTACCTCGGCCTGGACGCCTGCGAGGATTTTGTGGCCGCCGGAGGGCGCGATGCGTTGTCGGACGCGGATCGTAGGCTGCTCGGGGACGTCTCCGCCGCGCCGAGCGTGCCGTGGAACCGATTGCGGCCGCTCAAGGAACGCGGGATGCGCCTGGCGTTCGCCCGGTTTCGCAACCACGACTGGCGCCGACGGAGCAAGCGCGCGCGGCAGCTGACCCGATTCCACGAAGAGAACCGCGACTGGCTCGAGGACTACGCCTTGTTCGCGGTCTTGCATGACCAGTTCGCCAGGCACTGGCGCAAGTGGCCCGATGGTCTCGCGGATCGCCGCCCGGCCGCCCTGGCCCGCGCGGTGAAGGAACACGCCCAGGAGATCCTTTTCGTCACCTGGCAGCAGTGGCAGCTCGACGAGCAGTGGCGGGCGGCGCGTGCCGAGGCCGCGGCGCTGGGCGTGGACTTGATGGGCGATCTGCCTTTCGTCGTGGCCGAGGATTCGGCCGACGTGTGGAAACAGCGTAAGCTGTTTCGCCCTGGACTGCGCGTGGGCGCACCGCCGGACGCCCTGTGCGCCGAAGGCCAGGATTGGGGGCTGCCCCTTTTCGACTGGCGCGCCATGGAGCGGACCGACTTCGAATGGATGCGCAGGCGTGCCGAGCGCAATGGCCGTCTGTTTGGCCTGTACCGTGTGGACCACGTCATCGGCATGTACCGCACCTACTATCGCTCGGCCGACGGCAAGAAGTCCGGATTCTCGCCCTCCGACGAAGATGCGCAGATTCGCCTGGGCGAAACCCTGCTTGCCATCATGGACGAGTACGGCGAGGTCATCGCCGAGGACCTCGGCATGGTGCCGGAATTCCTGCGTCCCTCGCTGGCGCGCCTGCGCTTGCCCGGTTACCGGGTGTTGCGTTGGGAGAAGGAGGACCTGTGGCGCGACGGACACATGCAACAGTTCTTTCGCGATCCCGCCAAGTGGCCGGAGATCTCCGTGGCGACTTCGGGCACCCACGACACCGAAACGCAGGCGGTGTGGTATGACGGTCTCTCGCCCGAGCATCGCGGCTACCTCGCGCGTATTCCGGGCCTCGAAGGCCTCGACGTGAACCGTGGCTTCGACGATGGCGTTCGCGATGCTCTTCTGCGTGTGCTCTTCGGGGCAGCGTCGGATCTGTGCCTGGTACCGCTCCAGGATTTGCTCGGCACGCGCGAGCAGGTCAACGTGCCCGGCTCGGTGAACGAGCACAACTGGACCTATCGCATGCCGATGGATGTGGACACCCTGTGCGCCGATCGGGCGACGAGCGAGCGGCTGTTCCGCCTCTCGGCGGAATCGCGGAGATTGGCTGCCACCTAGAATCGCTACGGAACCGGCAGGCAGCGCGCGGGAAAGCCGCCGCAGCTTCCCGTGCAGCAGTCGGACGCGCCCGTACACGGGGCGCCCGCGGGGGCGCATGACTCGCGGCAGGCCAGCTTGCCCGTGAGGCTGGGCGTGCACACGCCCGAGCAACAATCGGCGGGCAGGGAGCACGGTCGCTCTCCGGCTCGACAGACGCTGGTCACTTGGCAACGCCCGTCGCCATTGCACACGGCAGCGGCATCGCAGCACTCGGCGGATTTCTTGCACGATACCCCGGCGGCCTTGCAACCCGGGACGTCCGCGCAGCGAAGAACGCCTTCAGGGACGGTGTGGCAGGCACCCGAGCAGCAATCGTCGTTGGATTGGCAGCGTTCGTCCTTTGGAAAACATCCGCCGGCGCCCTGGCAGCGCCCGTCCGTTCCGCACACACCGGAACAGCAGTCCTTGGCCGTCGCGCATCGCTCTGAGATGATTTTGCAACCAGGGAGGGCCTTGCAGTTGGCCGCACCATCGGCGCCCACTTGGCACAATCCCGAGCAGCAATCGGTGGCGTTACCACAGGTCTCGCCGGCCCCCGACAACCGGTCAAGAGAAGTGACGCCATCGAGGACCGACCCACATTGGCCGCCACAACACTCATCCCCGCCGGCACAGGTTTCGCCCGCCACATGGCAGCCTGGCCCGGGCGCCGCGCACTTGCCGGCGTTGCAGCGTCCGCCACAGCAATCGCTGGCCACGGTGCAGGCCGCGCCGCTTTGGGCGCAGATCGGCCCGTCGCACGTCCCCGTGCCGCCACACGCGAGGTCACAGCATGCCGCCGCGCGACCACACGGCATCGCCGAGCTGGCGCAGCCCAGGTCCGAGGCACAGGAAAGTTGTCCGCTGCCGTCCTGCTGACAAAGGTACGAGCAGCAGTCCTCGGGACGATGGCAGGCCGTGTCCTCGCCAGCTGCCGCCGCTGCGGTGCTTGAAGTAGAGCCGCCGCAGAAGCTTGTAATCGGTACAATAGCCGTCCGGGCGTGTTGGGCGGGATAGCAGCCTCGTGCTCGGATGAGCGTAGTTGTTTTGAGCGCCTCTCTTTCCTTCACCGAAACGCATCCGGAGTAAATGTCCGGTAAGAAGCTTACGTCAACTACAAAGACCCACACGTCAGCCTCTTCGATCTATCCCTATACCCGGGCGAGGGTCGCCTTGAGCGCATCTTGCCAGTCCACTACTTCCACATCGTCTTCACCATTCCCAGCGAGTTGCACAGTCTCGCCCGCAACAACAGAGCCAAGATCTTCGCCCTCCTGTTTCATCCCCATGTCCATTGTATCGTCACCGGCGGCGGTCTTGCGCGCGACCAGAGCTAGTGGGTACCGGCGCCACGCGACTTTCTATTTCCCGTCCATGTCGTGGGCGCTCTCTTTCGGGGCAAGTTCATGGCCGGCCTGCAACAGCTGCTCGACAAAGGCGAGTTGCACGACGATGTCCCAGACCGTGCTGCCCGTCGCCGCAGGCAGCGCCTGTACAAGACAAGCTGGGTCGTCTACGCCAAGCGCCCCTTCGGTGGTCCCGAGCAAGTGTTTCGCTATCTCGGCAGGTATACGCATCGCGTGGCCATCAGCAACGCTCGCCTGGTCAGCGTGGACGACCAGGCGGTCGTCTTCCGTACCCACGGCAGCGACACCACCTCATTGTCGCCGACCGAATTCATCGGGAGATTTCTTCAACACATCCTACCCAACCAATTCGTAAAGATTCGCCACTTCGGACTCATGGCCTCCGGCAACGTCAACACCAGGCTGAAGCACGCTGCCGACCTCGTGCCCGCCACCGCATCTGCCGACGCTCAGCATGATGGCTACGATGATGGTGACGGTCTTGCATCCGTCGGCGGGGTCGATCCAAATCTTCCCTGGCCAGAGTTGCTGCTTGCGCTCACGGGAAAAGATGTCCTGCTCTGCCCTCGCTGTCAGCAACGCACAATAGTCCGTCAACTACTACCGCCAACTCGCGCTCCCCCACGCAAGGCTGGTACTGCATGACCGTCCTGAACAGCACGATCTCTCCCGTCTTCGTGACGTCGTGGCCACCCGTCTGTCCGCATCTGCCAGTGCTTGGTGCAACCAGTGGCGTCCCGACGATTTACACCATCTTCGCAACCAAGATCTTGCTCACTGCCTTGTCCGGCATCCTCTCAAAAGTCACCGTCGGCTTTGCTCGCAGGCGCAGCAGCCGGACGACGATTGCATAGGCGCATAGCCGCCAAGCTGCCGTGCAAGCGGCTCCGTCCAACTCATGTTTGCGGGAATGCAAGCTCCGCCTCCGGCTCCGCTCGACTCCCGCAAATCGCTATTTCTTACGTCAACTACAAAGACCCACACGTCAGCCTCCTCGATCTATCCCCTATACACGGGCACCCCCAGGTGCCCGTGCGCACTTCGTCTCCACCTCACCCGAAACTCATGCCGCCCACATCTCCGTCGACGACGTGCGTCGCACCTACGAGATCTCCCTTTACGAAGATGTCAGGAGAGCCAGATATAGGCCGTTGTGCCGTCAAAGAGGGAGGCGGCAATCGAGAAGACGTTCATTTCCCTATCTGTTCCTGAGAACTTCTCGGTGGTCGACTGGCTCGTGTGTCCGAGCCAGAGCGACACCTTGCGGAGATCCCCGGTGGCCCGGAGCGTGTCCAACGCGCATGTGTGCCGCTTATGCCGTGCTCGGCATAAGCGGCATTATGCCGAGTCCCCGGTTATGCCGAGTTGCCCGCCATTGCATGCAGGAATCACGGGGACTTCGGGTTCGCTTACGTGCGCGACTCGGCATAATCAAAGGCTCTGTAGGAAGGCGAGGAGCTTGTCGTCGGGGTGGAAGCGAGCAGGTCGCGCTGCCGAGGGTGCTGTCTTGGCCAGCGCTCGCTCTTTGAGCTGGAGACTGGCAGCGAAGTAGATCTGCGTGGTCTCGACCGACTCGTGACCAAGCCAGAGCGCGATCACCGAGCTGTCGACACCGGCTTGAAGGAGATCCATTGCCGTCGAGTGGCGCAGCACGTGCGGAGACACATGCTTCTCCCTCAGCGAGGGGCAGCGGATCCGAGCGACCTGCACGTGTTTCGCGAGCAGGTACTCGACGCCGTCGCGACTGAGGAAACCGCCCCGCGCGTTGGGGAAGAGGGGCTCGGTCCCGGTGGCGGCACGTTCGCGCAGCCACGCCCGGAGGACCGAGACGGCCTCTTTGCGCAGGGGCGTGCAACGTTCCTTGCGGCCCTTGCCGAGGCAGTGAACGTACGCGCCGGGTCCGAGGACCACGTCCTGCACGTTGAGCGCGGCCAGCTCGGATACGCGCAGCCCGGTCTGAACGGCCACAAGGAGCATGGCGCGATCGCGCCGGCCGGACCATGTGGCCTTGTCGGGAGCTTCGAGGAGTGCGTCGATCTCGGGCCGGGACAGGAAGTGGACGAGCTCGCGATCGTATTTCTTGCCCTGCATGGCCAGAACCCTCTGGATGACGGCGCTGTAGTCGGGCGCCTGGAGGGCGGCGTACTGGAAGAAGGAGTGGATCGCCGCGAGCCTGGCGTTGCGGGTGCGCGGAGAGTTGCCGCGGTCCTTCTCGATGTGATCCAGGAACGCGCCAATCGTTGGTGTGTCGAGGTCGTCCAGTGCGAGCGCCGAGGGAGTCTTCTTCAGGTGCTGCTTCGTGAAGGCCAGCAGTAGGCGGAAGGTATCGCGATAGCTCTGCACTGTATGTGGACTTGCTTGACGCTGGCGCAGGAGATGGTCCACGAAGAAGGACTCAAGCAGCGCAGGGAATCCGTGGGAGGGCTTCACGGCGACGTCCTATCTCGCTCCAGGAGCGACATGGCGAGGCTCATCAACTCGGGCACTGCGGTCAGGTACCAGTAGGTATCACTGACGTGGGTGTGCCCGAGGTAGGTCGACGGCTGCGGCAGGTGCCGCTCCACATCGACTCCTGCCCGGTACCAGCGCAGCATGGTGTCCACGGCCCACCGATGCCGAAGGTCATGCAGACGCGGCCCATGACCGTGACGACCTTCAGGACCACGAAGCCCAATCCGGCGAGACAGATGGACGAAGGTGTCTTCTGCAGTGTTCTTCACCACCCGGGCACCTGTCTCGCCGACGAAGAAGCTTCTCGTCCGTGGTGTTGGATGAACGCGATCACGGAAGCGTGCGTACCGGCAAAGTGCCAGTTTCGTCGATCGATGAATGGGCACCAGCCGGGTCTTCCCGAATTTGGTCCGGCGGATTGTCAGGATCCCGCCTTCGAGGTCAACATCCTCGCGGTCGAGAGCGATCGCCTCGCTGATCCTCAGACCGGCCACGGTGAGCAGGCCAAGCAGCGTGACGTAGGTCTGAGCACGAAGCCCCGTCTGCGATGGGAGCCGTGCCGCCGCATCCATCAGCCGCATGATCTCGTCCTCGCTGTATATGTAGGGGCGCTTGCGTTGATACCGAGCCCGGAGGAGCCCGAGGGCAGGGACCTCGGTGCGAGAATCGGTGGCGCGCCAATACTGTGCAAAGAGCCGGACCGCCGATAGCCGGCTGGCCCAATACACGGGCTGGGTCTTGGTCGGCCGCACGGCCCATTCGACGACCAGATCGTTGGTAATGAACGGAGCCTTCCGCTGCTCCATGAAGGACACAAATTGCAGCAGTAACCGCCCCGAGCGGTCGAGCTTGTAGCCCAGACGGCGTCGCAGCGACAGGTACTCCTCGGCGCCCTCGCGGAGCGTATTCATCGCCTGCCTCCTGGCCATGCAGGAGCGAGCGCACGTAGCGCATGGAAGTCTACCTTCGCGTAAATCGTCGTCGTATCGGCTCGACGGTGTCGCAGGACCTGCCCGATCTCGGTAAGGGTCGCTCCTCGGCGCAGCATCGAGCAGGCGAGCGCATGGCGGAGGATGTGCCCGCCTTTGCGTGGTGGGTCCAGTTCGGCGCGTTCCAGCGCTCGCTTCACGATCGTACAGACCGCGCCCGTGGTTGCGAAGCCACGCCGCGGCGCTCTCGCGCGGACGAAGACTCTCCGGCACGAGCATGCTGGGCGGCCATGGCGCAAGTACCGGGCGACGGCCTTGCCGACATCGGACGGCAACGGGAGGACGTCTTGCCGCCCACCCTTGCCGTGGACCCGCAACGTGCCTGCGGCCCAGTCGAAGTCTGCCAGATCCAGGCTCACGACTTCTCCACCGCGGAGGCCGAGTCGTGCCATCAGCATAATGACCGCGTGGTCGCGCAGGCCGGCTTCGGAGTTTCTTCGTCGACAGCGGCGCAACAGATGCTCGACGTCGCGCGCGGGGATCGATTTCGGCACCGTTGAGAAACGCCAGCAGGCGACCGCGGGAACCGTGGCCGCGAGGTCTGCAGCCAGGGCTCTTTTCACGTGCACCCACCGCAGAAAACCGCGTAGGGCGGTAACCATCAGAGCGGCTCTCTTTGGATGGACCACGTGAACATGCCGGACCAGAAATTCACCCGCATCCTGGGGCCCGAGCGCATTGAGGTGCACCCTCCTGCCGTCGAACCGCTCCAGGAGGAACGAGCGGACAATGGGCAGGTAGTTGATCTGAGTCAAGACGGACAAGCCGCGGTCCACCAACAGATACCGGCCGAACTCACTCACGATCCGCCCGATCGCAGTGTCATCGACCTTGACGGGCGCTGGCGGCGCAAGACCGGCGGAACGGACCCGTTCAAGGACATCACGCAATGTCGCTGCGTCTCCACGCCGGGGTACGCAGGGATGGCGCCGGACAAAGCGGGCTACGGCCTGCTCGTCGACCTCCTCGACAGTCAGTCCTCGCCGTCCAAGCCAGTCTCCGAACTTCGCTGCCAGGCGCACCTTGCACGCCACGGTCGCAGGCGGATATCCCCTCTCAGTGAGCGTTTTTGCAAACGTGTCGAGGTGCGGACCCAAGGGGCCAGCGCGCAGTCGTTGCCATTTCAGAAAATCGTCGTGCATCCGGGGCATGTGTCCTCCTTCGGCCCGGTGGCCAGAAGGAGACGACGACGCCCTGGTTATGCCGAGTCCGCAAGCCCACCTGCCGAGGAAATCGCCGTTGATCGCGCCAGATCGAGAGGCTCACTCGGCATAACCGGGGACTCGGCATAATGCCGGATGTCGTGCACGCGCGGTTTGCGTCCTCCCGACCGCGCCGGCAGGCCAGCTTTCCGGAGCACCGTGAGCCATGCCTTGCGAAAGCCGCCGTAGGAAAGACGCGTGCCTTTGATGCTCACGAACACGTGGTCGTCGCTGCCGGCCACTGCACGTCGGCGGTCCAGATACTGCTTGATCCCGCTCTGCGCCGAGGGATGGAGCGGGACCAGACGCGTCTTGCCGAACTTGGTCTTGCGGATGACCAGGCCGTCCGATGTCACGTCAGCCATGCGCAAGGCGAGTGCTTCTGAGATGCGTAGCCCTGTCGCAAAGAGCAGCGCCAGCATCGTGCTCACGGTGAGCGGCCGGAGCGACTTTGCTGGTCCGAGCCGCGCTGCGACCTCGACGAGCCGGCGCGTTTCGTCCGGGGTGTAGATGTACGGAACCGGCCGATGCCGCTTTCCCGAGAAGTGGCGATCCGGGGGAATCTCGTGGCGGGGGTCTTCGGCGTGGAGATAGCGGGCGAGTTGAACGACCCGCTGGAAGAGCCGGCACCGCTGGCCAGGTGTGGCCGCGTGCGATGCCCACGCGAGGGCGGTTTCGGCGCGAACGTGGTCCTCGCCGCGGGCGGCGGCGAACTCGGCGAATCGACGCAGGTGCCGCTCGTATTTTCTGAGCGCGAAACCGCTTGCTCGCCGCGTGGCCAGCCAGGTATCGATGAGTGTCATCAGCATGACGCCCCTCCGATCCACGGCTGCGCCACTGAACGCAGAAGCTCCACATCGACCTTGGCGTAGTGGGAGGTCGTCTCGACAGATCGGTGCCGGAGCACTATTCCGATCGAAGGAAGGGAGATGCCTTCACGTAGCATCGCCGTCGCGGCAGAGTGACGCAGTAGATGAGCGCCCCGGGTCGGGGTGGATGCGCCCGCACGGGCGATGGCGCGCTTGACGATGCAGGAAACGCAGGAACTTTCCGCCAACGGCCGCCACGGTGCACGGGATCTCAGAAAAACCCGGTCACATCCGACAACAGCGCGCCGGGCGCGCAAGTAGGCGAGGATCGCATCTCCGACTTCCTGGGGGAGCGGCAGCCGCACCTCGCGGCGCCCCTTGCCCGCGACCTGCACGCGAGCGTTTGCCCAGTCGATGTCGCTTAGGCGCATCCGGACGATGTCGCCGCCCCGTAGTCCGAGCCGGGCGAGGAGCAGCAGGATGGCGCGGTCGCGCGCACCGTCCGGTCGACTCGAATCGCACGCGTCGATGATCCGCTGCACGACTTCGGCGGACACGTACCTCGGCAGCGAATCCAAACTCCAACTCGCCACTGGCAGGACGGCCGCATCAAGACCAGGTCGGCACCGTCCCTCCAGTGCGAGGTAGCGCAGAAATGCGCGTGCGACGGTCGTAACTTGCTTCGCCGTTGCGGCGCCATGTCCACCGACTACCTCACGCACCGCCGCTCGAAGCACGCCCGCCCCGTAGCGAGCGGGGTCGTCACCGAGGTGTTCCAGGAGTGCGATGGCAACGCGCCTGTAGTGGCGCAAGGTCGTATCTGTGGCGCCACGCTGGCGCCGCATCCACTCGCAAAACCCCGTCACCAGATCCGGTGTTGCTATCGCCTGCTGCCCCGGAACCGCAACGACCCCCACTGTGCGCAAGTACTGCACGAAGACCCACGTGCGCGGACGGGCGACTGCATGAAAACCGGCGCGGTTTCCGGGGCAACGGCATCGAGACAGGTGCGCCAAGAATGCGCTCAAAGTTTCCTCGTCCAAATCCCCGATTCGCACGTCCTCAGCAGTGGCCCAAATGCCGAGATGCACGGCGTAGGTGATGCACCATGTGCCAATCCGCTTGCAGTAGCCGATCTCGCGTAGAGCAGTGGCGAAGCCGTCGAGATACGACCCAACGGGACTCGATCGAGCTCGCGCGAGCCAGTACGCCGATCGCAGAAAGTACTCCAACATTGTTTCCTCCTCGGTGGACGGGTCGGGATCATCCCGGCCCTGAGAGGAGGACACCTCCGTTATGCTGAGCCGTCTAGGGCGCGCCACGCGGTCAACTACCCGCCGACACGCAGGGATCGTGACGGGCACATCGCGGCACTCCGCATAATCGAGCGCTCCGCATAACATGGCTTATGCGGTGCTCTGCATAACCCGTGTTATCGGACAAGATGGCAACGAGGTCGGGGAATCAACGGGATCAGCTTCTCTATCAGCTCGTGCGGCGTGAATACGATCTGCGTCGTGCCGTTCCGCCAAACTCGCTTGAAGCGCAAGGCAAGCCGGCCGTCGGGCAGTTCTTGTAGGCGGTCGTTGGCAATGGGCGGCCTGGCAAGGTAGCGACACAAGTGTTCGAGGCCGTCGCGATCGTTGGCACCCACGCGTACGTTCGCGTGCACATTGAAACCCGCGACCTCCGCGCATCGCTTGCCTATGATTGCGGCCTCGGCATCCTCGCCGCGACCTCCCAGACGCAACACGCGGCGGCCTCGGCGCGGCCCCGTCGCGACCAGGCCTTGCACGGAGGCATTGGCCAGATGGTCGAGTGTCAACTGGTCGGCAGATTGGCTGCCACCTAGAATCGCTACGGAACCGGCAGGCAGCGCGCCGGAAAGCCGCCGCAGCTTCCCGTGCAGCAGTCGGCCGCGCCCGTACACGGGGCGCCCGCGGGGGCGCATGAGTCGCGGCAGGCCAGCTTGCCCGTGAGGCTGGGCGTGCACACGCCCGAGCAACAATCGGCGGGCAGGGAGCACGGTCGCTCTCCGGCTCGACAGACGCTGGTCACCTGGCAACGCCCGTCGCCATTGCACACGGCAGCGGTATCGCAGCACTCGGCGGATTTCTTGCACGATACCCCGGCGGCCTTGCAACCCGGGACGTCCGCGCAGCGGAGAACGCCTTCAGGGACCGTGTGGCAGGCACCCGAGCAGCAATCGTCGTTGGATTGGCAGCGCTCGTCCTTTGGAAAACATCCGCCGGCGCCCTGGCAGCGCCCGTCCGTTCCGCACGCGCCCGAACAGCAGTCCTTGGCCGTCGCGCATCGCTCTGAGATGATTTTGCAACCAGGGAGGGCCTTGCAGTTGGCCGCACCATCGGCGCCCACTTGGCACAATCCCGAGCAGCAATCGGTGGCGTTGCCGCAGGTTTCGCCGGCCACCCGACAACCGGTCAAGAGAAGACATCCGCTGACGCCCTCGAGGACCGATCCACATTGGCCGCCACAACACTCATCCCCGCTGGCACAGGCTTCGCCCGCCACATGACAGCCTGGCCCGGGCGCCGCGCACTTGCCGGCGTCGCAGCGTCCACCACAGCAATCGCTGGCCACGGTGCAGGCCGCGCCGCTTTCGGCACAGAGGGTTCCTCCGCAGGTGCCGGTCTCGGCGCAGCCGAGGCCACAGCATGCCGCTGCCCGGCCGCACGGCATTGCCGGGCCGGCGCAGCCCAGGTCCGAGGCGCAGGAAAGCTGCCCGCTGCCGTCCTGCTGACAAAGGTACGAGCAGCAGTCTTCGGGGCGCTGGCAGGCCAAGCCCTCGTCGAGGCAAAGCGTGTGAGCACAGGCCCCCGCCGCACAGGTGCCCGAGCAGCACAGGTCGTCGCTTGCGCAGGTCTCACCGTCGCCTGCGCAATGGACGAGCACGGGCGCGCTCGCCAGCTCCACGTCGCGAACGCAACCCGTGGGGGCCACGAGCCCGGCCAACAGCGCGAAGATCGTCGCGCTGTGCGCGCCGGAAGCGACGACTCGAAAGGACGAGCAGGAGGACATCAGCGGGGCCGAGCCGATGGCGCACCCGACAGGATACGCCGAGCCCGGGCCGCCGAGATCCCCTGCGGAAAGCGAGCCAGGTATCGCTCGGCGGCGGCCCGCGCGCCCGCGCCCGTGGCTTGCTGCACATCCAAGAGCCCGGCCAGGGCCTCCTCGGAAAGCGCGCCGTCAGGATAGGCGGTGTAGGCGCGTTCCAGGCTTTGTCGCGCGTCCTCGTTCCGGCCGAGCTTGCGCTCCAACTGGGCCGCGGCGTAGAGCGCGTTCTGTCGCATGGCTCGCGTTGCCCCGGCGCGATTGAGCGATTTGTAGGCCGCGATCGCGCCGTCCAGGCGGCCGGCCTGGCGCAAGGCCTCGGCACGCAGATAGCCAAGCTCGTCGAGACAGCGCGACGCCGGCGAGCAGTCTTCGAGCTTGGCCAGCGTCTCGTCCACGATGTTGACCGCGCGCAAGGGATTGCCCGCGCGCATGGCCTTGCGCGCGCGCGCGCCCTCCTCGGCGCAGGCCGACCCCGCGCATGCCCGCGCGTCGGGCACCGGCTCCACGGCGGGCAGCGGGTTCCCCCCCGGCGGTTTTTCGGCTTTGAGCGAGAAGGTCGAGCCGGATCCGACTGGCCATGGCTCGGGCTCGCCCTGGCGATAGGCCAGCACCTGGCCCTCGTCCACGTGGACGTAGGATCCCTGCGCGTCGTACCCCACCACGAAGCGCGTGCCGGTCACCTCCACCCGGCCATCCGCGGTGGTCACGCGGAAACTCTCATCCGGTTGCCGATGGGCCACTTGCACGAAGACGCGACCGCTGTCGAGACGAAGCCGAGGAGCCTTGGTCGTGCCGTCGAAGGCCACGCGCCCAGGTCCCATCAGTCGCGCTTCCGCGCCCCGGCCGATGAGGAAGTCGGCCTCGCCCTCCGAGGTGATTTCGAGCACCCCACCTGGCCCCACGGTCGCGCCCTTGCTCATGGCTACGCCCGAAAGCGTGACCTTGCCCCACAGGCTCTGAATGCGTGCGAACGGCTGCGGCGGCGCGGATCGGATCGCCAGCAGCCCGGCGCCTGCGGCCAGGATCAGGGCGGCAGCCAGCGCGAAAACCAGCCTGCGGCGCGAACGGGGCCGGACGCTGCCGTGCAGATCGCGCAAGATCTCGCTCTCCATGCGGCGCAGGCTGACGGCGGAGATCTCCTCGGCGTCCAGGCTACGCAGACGCGGCAGGGCAGAGGTCCACGCCGCGAAGGTTTGCTTGCAGTGGGGACAGATGGCCAGGTGGGACTCCATCTCGGCGCACACGTCCGCCGAAAGCCGGCCGTCGGCTTTCTCGAACAGCAAGGACTGCGTCTTCTTACACGCATTCATGGTCTGATCTCCCATTGCAGGTAGCGCGCAAGGTAGGGATCGCGCCTCGCCTGGCGTTCGATTTCCACGCGCGCATCATGCACGCGAACCTTGATGGCGCCGACCTTGGCATCGAGCAGTGCGGCCACTTCCTCCAGGCTATGGCCTTGCAGAACGTGCAGCACGAAAGCCGCGCGCCGCTTGTCCGAGAGCGAGTCGAGAATAGCGTCGAAGCGCGCCAGCGCGCGCCGCGCGTCGGAGGCGCCCTCTGGCGAAATCCCCACGACGGCATCCCGTCCGTCATCGACTGGCAAGGGCCGATAGCGCGATTGCTTGGAGAGGCGCAGCGTGATGCGGATGGCGATGCGCCCGAGCCAGGTGAAGAAAGACGAATCGCTGCGAAAGCCGGGAAGCGCTGCAAAAGCCTCGACGAAGATGGTCTGCACCAGATCCTCCACATCGCAACCAGGACCAGCCAGGCGGGCCACCAGACGATGCAACCGCCGCACGTGCAGGCGAAAGAGCTGCTTGTAGCCCTCTGCATCTCCGGCCTGCGCCAGGCGCACGTGGGCAGCGCTCGGATCATCCTCGCCTCCGGTGGCGTGAAAGTCCATCTGGGGCTCCACATACGGTAATGTGGACAGGTCAGCCGCAAAGGTAAGGTCGCCAGGCAAGAAACCGGGAATTCGCGGCACTAGCGGCCTCCGTATTGAAGTCCCAGCTCGACCAGCACGAGCGCGCGCGCGACCGGCCACACCACCTGGCCGTCGACGTGGTAGCGCTCGTCGGAGAGCACGGCCAGCACCGATGCCCGCGCGAGGGCACGCAAACCCGGCGCGATGGAGACCGCGGCGGCCAACGCCGCCCCTGCCCTGGGTACCAAGGTGGTGTCAGTGGTGGAAACGACTTCCGCGGCATCGGCGGAAAACCTGCGAATCGCGACGTGTCCCACCGCCTCCAGCCAACCTTGCCAGGTACCGGCGTGCCAGGCGTAACCCAATGACAAGGACACGGGCATCTCCCATGAGGTCACGTGGATTCCTTGGGAATCGGAGGACTGCCGGGGCTCCAAGTAGGCGCCGAGACCCAGGCGCCAGCGTTCGCCGAGCTGAAGACCGGCCCCGAGGCGCAGGGCTTCGCGTGACGGGCCGCTGCTGGGTGCCATCACGGCGAGATCCGCGTCGAGCAAGAGAGGCGTCCTGTCCGATGACGGTTGAGGCTCGGCTCGCGCGTCGAGCGCGCCCATCGTCGTTGCACGAGGGATGGCCGCATTCCGTCGTTGCAAGAGCGCCTGCACCTTCAAGGCGGCCGCGCGGTAGAGATCCTCGGTGCGAAGCGCGCCCGGCAAACGCGCGACAATGGTCTCCTCGCCGTCGACCAGCACCACCTCGGCGTCTTCCCCGGCCCCGGGGCTTCTTCGCAACGTGATGAGCAGCGCCGTGGGCTGGAGCGACCCGGCGCTTGCGCCATCCGTGGCACCCGGCGGTGGCTCGACTGTCACCTCCGCGCCATCGAGATAGCTGCGCAAAGCATCGCCCAAGCGCTCTCCCGAAAGAGGCGGCTCGGCCGACACGCGCAAGGTGGCACCCTGTGCCGAGCCAGCGAGCGCGCAGAGGATCGCCACCCAACCTGAACGAAAAGGCATCGAAGGTTCCATGGTACTCCGCTTCGTGCTGGCGCGATTTGTCAAGTTGGCCAGGGCGCGAGCACGCGCCGGCTCACCTTACTTTTTCGATCCTCCTTGCCACTACATGGACAGAAGGGGAATCGTCATGTCGAAGATCAGCAAGCTGCTCATCGGGATCAACTTGGTACTCGCGTGCGCCTGCAGCTCGGGCAGCGTTGGCGACGGAGGGACCCCCGGCGGGGGAGGAACCGGTGTCTTCATCGGAGCCGGGGGGGTTCTTGGAAGCGGTGGGGACGTCCAAGTCGGGACCCTTGGAGGTTTCGGCGGCGACCAAGGAGGAACCTGGGTGGTCACCGGCGATGGCGGGGCTGCCGGTCCCGGTGGTCCGGGTGGACCCGGAGGCCCCGGAAAGAACGGCGCGGGCGGCAGTGGCGGCGCGGCAGCCGGCAGCGGCAGCGATGGCGGCGCCAGCGTGACCTGCGCGCCGGGCGTGGTCGGTGCCATCGTCACGGGGTGCGGCTATCCCTATGCCAGCGACGTTGCCCTTACCAGCGTCGCGTTCAACGAGAGCGAGGTCCTGCGCGCTATCCGACCTTCCATCGATGCAGCCGGCGGGATCGTCACCCTGCTTTACAACGACGAGCACGCGATGACCCTGGGCGTGCGCCAGGTCGTGGTGCAGACCGCGACAGGGAGCACCAGCACCGATTACCCGGTGTCCGTGTTGCCAGCCAGCCCCAGCAGCGTGCTCAATCCGCAAACGGGAACCAACGCCTTGACCGGTGACAACACCGGACTCGATCCTTCGTTGCGCCCCCTGTGGCCGGTGTTGTACGTGACCGACGTGACCCAGAATCCACAGAGCCGCGCCGGCGATTGGCAGATGGGGGGGCGGCCTATCAATCCGAACGCCGTCTACGGCTCCTGGAAGTCCGCGGTTCGCACCGTCGACAAGACCGCCTCGCCGGCGATCGTGTCGGTGACACCCGACGCGGATCCGGCGAAGAACGACTGGAACCTCGGCATCAATGACCCGGTTCCATCGGGAATCAAGGACGAAGGCTGGAGCGCGGAGGTGAAGTGGGGGGTGACCTTCCAGCCGGGGCACTCGTATCGCCTGCAGGTCATCGTTCACGACGGCGATCAGAACAAGTCCGGCGGCGACTGCGGTGAGGCGTGCATCGTGTTCTGCGCCGGAGGGAACACGACGCCGCCACCCACCTGCCCCGACAACACCGCGACTTGCGGCGAGGGCATGGCCGAAGGGGGAGGGTATGCCTCCTGCCTCGAGGGTGAGAGCTGCCTGAACGGCTGCTGCACCACCCTCACGTGCCCGGTCGACTCGTATCCTTGTGGCCAAATCGGCGCCGAGGGCGCCATCGTGAGCTGCCCCTCGGGCGCGTCGTGTGTCAGCGGCTGTTGCATTTCCTCCGCGCCGATTCCGTAGATCGGCGCCGGAGGTCGGGGAATTCCGATCTCCCCTCTACTCTATCCCGACGATGGCCTTGATGTACTGGCCACGCTCGTAGGACCAGGCATCGCTGTCCTTGCCGCCGGCCAGCTTGCCACGGAAGGCAGCCAGGTTGGCGAACTTGTGCTCGGTCATCCAAGCGTCGAGCTCGCCCAGGATCTTCTGCACGCCCGCGCCGTGGTTCTTGAGCAGCACGCTCACCGCTTGCACGGAGTTGGCGCCGGCCAGAATGAGACGCGCGACGTCCTTGCCGCTGCTCACGCCGGTGCTGCCCACCAAATCGGCCTTGCTCCGCTTGGCCAGAAGACCGATCCAGCGCAGGGCCACCAGCGAGTCGTGCGATTCGCTGGGGCGGAAACCCGCCTTCTTGGCCACGGCGTCGACGTCGATGTCGGGCTCGAACAAACGATTGAAGAGAATCAGGGCCCCGGCGCCGGCCTTTTCGAATCGGGCCGCGACGTTCATCAGGCTGGTGTAGTAGGGATGCAGCTTGACCGCGATGGGCAGCTTGACCGCGGCCCGCACCTGCGCGACCACGTCCGCCTCCGCCTTCTCGATGTCGCTCGACAGTACCTCGGGGCTCAGGGCCGGCGAGTAGAAGTTCAGCTCGAGCCCGTTGACACCGGTGTCGGCGAGCTGCTTGGCGTACTCGATCCACGAGCCGCCGTTGATGCAGTTCAGGCTGGCGAAGAGCGGGAACTTGACCGCCTTGCGCGCTTCCTTCACCCAGAAGACGTGCTCCTTGGGACCGCCATGGCGGAGCTGGGGGAAGAACGACTGCGCCTCCGAGTCGGTGTTGTCGTGCGCGGCGAGCTTGCGCTCGAAGTCCTCTTCTTCGATCTGGACCTGCTCCTCGAACAGGGACTTGATGACCAGCCCTCCGGCCCCGGCGGCCTCGAGCGCCTTGATGCTGTCGACAGTCTTCGACAGCGAGCACGCGCCGACCACCAGGGGATTGGCGAGCGGAATTCCCATATACGTCGTCTTCAAGTCAGCCATGGTGCACCTTTCTTTACGGCGCGGAACCTCCGCCGACTGGCGGAGACCCTACGCCGGGTCGAACGCGACTCATTTATCCATGTTTATGGATGCCGTCAACTAGACATCGGTTAGCTCGCGGTCAATCGAGTTTGGCGATAGTCTGTGGGCCTGGTGATGATCTGACCATGTCCCTGGAAAGACCGAGCTTTCGCCACGATCTCGAAGCCGTTCCCTTGGAGGCGGATGGCGAGCGCTACGTCGAGGTTCGCGATCCTCGCACGGGTGGAACCTTCGTTTTCTACGATTTCGAGTACCGCGTGGCGCTTGCCTTCGATGGCCTGGCCCTCGACAAGGTGGTCCCTTGGGTGAGGCTCTCGACCGGGCTGGAGCTGAGCGTGGAGCAGCTGCAGGCCTTCGCAGCGCGCCTGGAAGAGCTGGGGTTTCTCGAAGGAGCCATCGAAGAGGTAGCGGCTCTCGAAGAAGGTGAAGTCGTCGAGCTCGCGGGGCCGCCCGCGTCGCCCGAGACCGGCGAGGCGCTGGCGCAGCCAAGCGCGGGAGGCGACGATGTTTTCGCGGCGCCACCCGTCGAGCCGGGCGTGTCGCCCTCCGAGCCGAGCCCGCTACCCGCCGCCGGCGAGGCGGGGGAAATCATCGCGGTCGCGGCCACGAAGCTCGAGGACGGCGCCGCGTCGGAAACCGGTTCGCCCCCGACCGTCGCAGCGGACTCGACCGCCTTTCCCGTGCTGCCTGCGCCCGTCTTGTGGGTGCCGGTGCCCGAGGCGTCGCCGCCGAGTGCCCCACCGCCGTGGGCGACACCGAGGCCGCTGATGACGCCCGTGCCGGTCACCTTCGGACCTATTGTCGAGCGACCGTCAACGCGCAAACGGTTGCGCCGTTCGCTGATACTCTTTGGCTCCCTCGGCGTTCTCGCCGCGGCGGCTATTCTTGCCCTGGTCCTGCCGTTTCTCTTCTCCCGACCGGAGCCACCGCGGCCCAGGGTGCGAACGTTGACCGCGGCGCCTTCGACCGTTCTGCGTTACTTCGACGGCGCGGGCGTCGTCGAGTCCGTGCCCGGGTTGACCCTGAAGTTCCCGGCCGCGGGCAAGGTCACCCGCATGGCGAGCGTGGGCAGCACCCTCGCCACCGGCGACGTGGCGGCGGCCGTGGCCAGCGCCAAGCCCTTGCAGGACCAACTTGCACGCCAGCGCGAACGCCTGGCCTACTACCAGCAGATGGCCGAGGCCATGCACCAGGTCGGCAACTCCAAGGAAGAAGAGCAGCAAGCTGCCAAGGCCGAGATCCGCAGCGCCAGCATCGCCAAGACCTTGCAGGCCTTGGCCGGCGTGGCAGTGGTCATGGACGCCTCGGGCGTGGTGGACGAGACCTTCGCGCGCGAGGGGGACACCGTCGAGGCGGGCAGCCCGGCCTTGCGCCTGCGCTCCGTGGGGTTTCGCGCCACCTTCGAGCTCTCGCGCCAGCAGGCAACGCAGGCGCGCAAGCTCGGGTTCTGCCAGGTCGAATCGGGCGGCTATATTTTCGACTGCTCGCGCATCCAAGACGCTGGCGACGCGACCCACCTCAGTGTGGAGATCGCCTCGCTTCCCCACTCGCTGGTTGGCAAGGCGGCGCGCCTGGCCCGCGCCCGATTCGAGGGCGCGTACGTGGTCCCCTTGACGGCGATCGTGGGCACCGGGAGCAGGGATGAGCTTCTCCTGGTCTCGGCTCAATCGCGCGTCGAGCCGCGCCCCGTGACCATTGCGGAGCGCGACGCCGCGGAGGCCGTCGTGGTTCAGGGCCTGGATGCGGGCGACCACATCATTGTCGACCCCGCGCCCGGCTTGCACGCCGGCACGCAGGTTTCGCAACAGTCAACGGTGCCGTGAGCACGGGCAATCCGCGGGCTGGCATGGGATCGCCATCACAGCGCGTTGACGCCCGGGCCGTGCGCGGTTTGACAGAATCGCCCGCGGTGCTCACACTCGAAGCGCAGGCCCTCTCGCCCAAGGTGAATCATGCGTTCTTTAGCCTACCTCCTCGTGACCGGATCTCTTGCTGTCGTCGGTTGTGGCGACTCCAGCGCACTCATGTCGGTGTGGAATGACAGCGGCGTGGGGAGCGGGCAGCCATCTGGCGGCACCGGTGGCCAGGGCGGACAGGGCGGACAGGGCGGACAGGGATTGTCTGGTCAGGTCGGCTACGACGGGGGCTCGGGTGGCGGCGTCACTCTTTCCTTCGGAGGCTCGGGCGGCGCGGGCGGTTCGATCCTCGGCGGAACCGTCCGCGTCACCGGGGGAACGCGCGACCTCGCGACCACCCAGTGCGTCTCGACCAGCGGTGGTACCTGCCCGGTTTCGGGCAGCTACCTGGCCTGTGTCGAAGACAACTGCACGACGAATCTTGTCGCCTGCTACTACTCCGACGGGATGTCCAAAGCCGCGGGCGGCAAATGTCAGTCCTATGCCACGTGCATGCTTTCTTGCCCGTGCGACGCGGGCAAGTCCGCGTGCGAGGATGCTTGCCTGATGAACTACGCCATGTCCGATCCTTGCGCGACCTGCTTGCTCAACCTCTACGCCTGCGTGAGCGCGTTCAATTGTCCGCCGCAAACGGCCTGCTCCTCTTCGACGGGTGAAGCGAGCAGCGGAGGGGTGTCGGGTGGCTATGCCGCGGCGGGCGGCTCGGGCGGCTACCTTGGTGCCGGTGGCGCGGGTGGCGCGGCAGCCAGCAAGCTCGACGCCGGGCCGATCGCTCCGCAAACCCCGGACGCCGCTCCCTACAAGCCCGACGCCCACGTGACCTCGGATCTCGGATCGGTCATCATCAAGGTCGATGCCTTGCCGCTTCGGTCGGAGGTCGCCCTGCCGGTCTTCGGGCTCGATGCTCTGCCTCGCCCCGTCGATCTAGCTCCCGGAATCCCGAACGATGGCCACGCCGAGTGACCTGACTACTCGATTCCGGCCAGCGGGCCGCCCTCGGCGAACAGGGCGTCGACGCGGGCTTTGATGGAAGGATCCTCGATCAGCGGCGGCGCGTGATGGCTCTTTTGCCGGGCATCGATGACCAGCGCGCCCGTGCAGCCCCAGTGCTTGTGCAAGGTGGAGGCGCCGATGCCGTCGAGGTCCAGCGCCGGGTTCGAGCGGGTGAAGGTCACCCACAGGAAATTGTCCAGGGTCCGCGCGGCGAATTCGCTGTCGTCGACAAGCACGACGAGGGGAAAGGCGTTGATGGCGTTCGTCGCGGCAAAACCAGCGCAGAAGGCGCCCAGATCCGCCGCGACTCCGTCGCTGCTCGTCACGTGGGTAGGCGCGCGCACGGCCAGCACCCCGGGAAGCGTGACCCGCGGCTCTGAAAAGCCACCCGGCAGGTGAAGATCGGCGGGTACCGTCGTGGGCAGTGCGCGCCGCTTTGCACCCACCGCCGCCACCACGACCTTCGAGCCTCGGTGCAGCCCCGAGCCCGAATAATCGAGCGTGTCGATGGTGGTGCGGGTGTGAAAATGCAGATCGCGCTGCCAGTCCACCCGTTCGAGCAGGTGGCGGAAGAACGCCGGGATCTCGGCCGCTCGCAGCGCGGGATCGTCGTTCTCGGCCACGATGAAGAGATACTTGGCGAGTGAAAGTTGTCCCTGACCCAGAAGCGCGCTGGCCTGCGTGAGCAGCTCTTGCGGTTCGCTACGCTCGGCGAAGGGAACGTAGCGCTCGCTGCCGATAGCGAGCAGAAGCGGGTGTACACCGGCAGCGTCCACGGCGTGGACTTGGCGCACGCCTGGAAGCAGCGCCGGGATGAGGGGTCCGGTCAGCTCGTGCACGAGCTGGCCGAAGACGCTGTCCTCTTGGGGAGGGCGGCCGACCACGGTGAAGGGCCAGACCGCATCGCTGCGATGGTAGATGCGGCGGACGTGCAGCACCGGGAAATCGTGCTTGAGGCTGTAGTAGCCAAGGTGGTCGCCGAAGGGTCCTTCGGGCTTGAGCTCGCCGGGATGGACTTCGCCCAGGATACAGAAGTCGGCGTCGGGACAGATGGGCAGCGGCCAGCCTTTTTGCTCGGTGAGGCGAACGCGCCGTCCCCCCAAGACACCGGCGAAGGCCAGCTCGGACATGCCCTCGGGCAAGGGCATCATGGCCGCGATGGCGAGGGCGGGCGGCCCGCCGACGAAGATGTTCACGGGCAGGGGCTGTCCGCGTTCGAGCGCGGCGGCGTGGTGGATGCCGATGCCGCGATGGAGCTGGTAGTGCAGCCCGACCTCGCGATCCTTTTCGTAGCTGCCACCCGTAAGCTGCACCCGGTACATGCCAAGATTCGAGAACCGGTGTCCGGGGTGATTGGGGTCCTCGGTGTAGACCTCGGGCAGGGTGATGAAGGCGCCGCCGTCGTCGGGCCAGCACTTGAGCGGCGGCAGCTCGCTGACCGAGGTTTGGTTGGCGAAGAGCGGCCCGCCCGCAACCTTGCGCGGACGCGTGCGCAGCAAGGTCCATGGCACCGACGTGTAGCGCAGCGGGCGCTTCCACGACGCCGATGGATCGACGCGCAGCTCGATGAGCCGGCGGACCTTTTCCAGCGAGTCGCGAAAGATGAAGCGGGCGCGCTCGATGGTGCCGAAGAGGTTGCTCGCCATGGGGAAGCGGCACCCGCGCACCTTGGCAAAGTACAGCGCCGGTCCGCCCGCACGGAAGACGCGACGGTGGATCTCGGCCATTTCGAGGTTCGGGTCGACCTCGCTTTCGACGCGGAGCAGATGACCGGCCCGCGCGAGATCGAGGGCGCACTCGCGCATGGAGGTGATGGTCATCGTGCTCTTCCGGCTGGTCCGGCTAGTTCATTCCGCAACCGCCGCGGCGGCTGCACGAGCCGCACGGGCCGGGTGGCAGGTCGGGCTGGCCCTTACCCACGGCCACCACCGACATGACCCGCTCGAGATCCTTCGATTGGCAGGCCGGGCAAGACGGCTTGGCGTCTCCGAAGATCAGCTCCTCGAACTGACGCGAACACTTGCGACACACATACTCATACAGAGGCACGGGTAGGCTCCTTTGAAGTCCATAGGTTAGCAGCACTTGGGCCGCCGCCGGAAGAATCTACGGCGATGCTATAGGACGGAAACGTCGCAGAAAGACTTTCTTTGGCATAATCTCCCGCGACCACCCCGTGGGCGTGGCGAGCCACCGAATGAACGAAGCCAAAGCGACCACTCCTGCCGGCGTATCCCCCGAAATGCAGGACAGTGGCAAGACGGAAAGAAGGCACAGCTCGGACACCGCCAAGCTGGCCCTGGGGGCTCTGGGCGTGGTGTACGGCGACATCGGGACGTCGCCCCTCTACGCGCTCAAGGAGTGCGTGACGCTTCCACACGGAGTGTCGCCCATGGCGGAGAACATCCTCGGTCTGCTCTCCCTGATCTTCTGGTCCATCACGCTCGTCATTTCGGTGAAGTACATTCTTTACGTCATGCGCGCCGACAACAACGGCGAGGGCGGCGTGCTCGCGCTCATGGCCCTGGCGGCGCGCGTGGGCCAGCCGAGGGACTTCACCGGAAGCGAGCAAGGGAAAAGACCCAAACGCGCAAGCTGGCAGGAGGTCAAGCGCGCGAAATACGTGCTCATCATGCTCGGGCTTTTCGGCTCCGCGCTGCTGTACGGCGATGGCGTCATCACGCCCGCCATCTCGGTGTTATCCGCGGTGGAAGGTCTGGAGGTGGCGACCCACGCGTTCACGCCCGTGGTCGCGCCTTTGACCTGCGTGATTCTGGTCGCCCTGTTCTGGGTACAGAAACGGGGTACGGGCGGCATCGGCAGTGTGTTCGGCCCGGTGACGCTGTGCTGGTTCATTGCCATCGGTGCCACGGGCCTGGCCTGGGTGCTTCGCCACCCCGCGATCTTGGGCGCCATCAATCCCATTCACGCCGTGCGGTTCTTCGCCGCCCACGGCAAGCACGGATTTCTCGTGCTCGGCTCGGTGGTTCTATGCGTCACCGGGGGCGAGGCCCTCTACGCGGACATGGGACACTTCGGCACGCGCGCCATCAGGCTCGCCTGGTACGTCTGCGTGTTTCCCGCACTCTTGCTCAACTACTTCGGGCAGGGCGCGCTTCTTCTCGAACGCCCCGGCGCGGTCAGCAATCCCTTCTACGCCATGGTGCCGTCGGGGTGGCTCTATCCCATGGTCGGGCTGGCCACCGCGGCCACGGTGGTGGCGTCGCAGGCCCTCATTTCAGGCGCCTTTTCCCTGACCCGCCAGGCGGTTCAGCTCGGCTACCTTCCTCGCGTCACGGTGGTGCACACCTCGGGCAAGACCGAAGGCCAAATCTACATACCCGAGGTGAACCGCATGCTGATGGTGGTGTGCGTGGCCCTGGTCCTGAATTTCCGCGCGTCGAGCAACCTGGCTTCCGCCTACGGCATCGCCGTCACCGGCACCATGGCCATCACGTCGATCTTGTCGTACTGGGTGGCCCGCGATCGCTGGGGATGGAGCGTGTTGCGCGCGGGCGGCATGTTGTTGTTCCTCCTCGCTATCGACCTGTCCTTCTTCGCCGCCTGCTCGGTCAAGATCGCCGATGGGGGCTGGGTCCCCTTGGCCTTGGCGGGCGGCATGTTCAGCGTGATGGTGACCTGGAACCGAGGCCGCACGCTGCTCGGCGAGAAGATCGCGGCCGACACCTTGCCCCTGTCGGTGTTCGTGGCCGACGTGGTGGCAACAAAGCCCTACCGCGTGTCCGGCACCGCGGTCTTTCTGGCCTCTACCCGGCGCGGAACCCCGAGCGTGCTTCTGCACCATTTCAAGCACAACAAGGTGCTGCACAAACAGGTCGTCATCCTCTCGGTCACCACCGACGCGGTCCCCGAGGTTCCCGACCAGCAGAAGATCAGGCTCAAACGTTTCGAGCTGGGCTTCTGGGCGGTGACCGCGCACTACGGGTTCATGGAAAGCCCGGACGTGACGGACATTTTGCGCCGGTGCCGCGCCCGCGGGTTGGAGACCGATGTCGCCGACACCAGCTTCTACCTTGGGCGCGAGACCTTGATCATCAAGCACAGCCGCAAGGGCATGGCGGACTGGCGCAAGTTCCTGTTCCGCTTCTTGTCGCGCAACTCCCGATCGGCCACCGACTTTTTCGCCATTCCGCCCAATCGCGTGGTCGAGATCGGCGCGCAGATCGAATTTTGAAGTCATCGTGGGTATCACCCAATGACTCACTTTGAGTCCCCATCGACATGGAACAGCCACGGAGGCATCGCCGAGGTCGTGGCTGCCTGAACTACCGCTTGGCAGAATCGCTCGGAGGTGATTACTGGTGCACTCGACTCCAAGAACGAAGAACTAGTGCGCAAGCCATCGTTCTTCTGGACTCCAGTCCTTGGTGGCTGGCGACAAGGTTGTCCGGCGTGTTCCGTGCTGACTCCGCTTCGCGTCTTCGGTTGTTTGAGATGTGGTCGTGGGAAATAGCCGCTTTGGGATGGGCAACGTTCCGGCGAAAGGCGCTAACTCGGTCAGTGGCCCGGCCGTTGTCTTGCTAGCAGCAACTGCGACTCTCGGCTCGGTCTTCTTGACCGCTTCCTCTCGAACCGGAACGATGGTACGCGCTACCGCAGTGTTCCCCCCAGCCGTTACCAGATGCGCCACGACGTGCTCGTTTGGCCGAAGGAGAATCAGCGTTACAGCACCGACCAGCGCCATCCCTCCGAACGTGGCAACCGGCCAGCGCCGAGACCGAGTCGCCATCAGAAACGTCCTATCGGTTTCGCTAGTTTTCCCAACAGCTTCAGCGGCATGAGGAAGGGTTGTGTCTTCCGAGAATACGGCGCTGGAGATGCTCGCGAGGACCGCCTTGAATCGAATCGGATCGCTCCGCCGCAGCCGACGGAGCTGCGCCATCACGACAAACGGCGAGATATCCGTGGAATTCGTGCTGTTGATAGTGCTGATGTTCATGAGTGACTCCGCAATAGCGCACCTGGTTAAGAGCATCTACCGTGTGGATGATTCACATCTCGAAACCAGCAATCCCTGTGCCGCACTGGTGATGGCGAAGCCGTGAGCTTCGCGGCCCGTGCTCGGCATTTTCTACTCGGCAAAACCTGCCGCAAGAGCGCGAAAGTGATGGGTGAGCCAAGGCGACAACGCATTGTGCCGGCGTGCCGTTATCATGCTGGAGCTCGATTGCCAGCTAAATAGGTAAAGAGGTACCCAATTAGCTTGTCCACAACGCAGATCGGCGTACCATATGCCCAGGTCTGACACATGACGCTGCAGGCGGGACAACGCTTCGGGAACTACCGTGTGGTCCGGCTGATTGGCGAGGGGGGCTTCGGGGAAGTCTACCTGGTCGAAAACGAATTGATCCAACGTCGAGCCGCCGTGAAGGTACTGCACCCGGCGCTGGCGCAGGACGCGGAGTTGGTCCGAAGGTTTCTCAACGAAGCGCGTGCGGCGAGCGCTATCTGTCATCCCAACATCGTCGAAGTGTTGGACGCTGGGGGAACTCCCGAAGGCGCTCCCTACATTCTCATGGAGTTTCTCGAAGGGGTGTCGTTGCAGAAGCGGTTGGCGGACCGAGGTCGACTCGCTCTGCGACAAGTCCTGGACATTGCAAACCAGGCAGGCTCTGCCTTGGTAGCTGCCCACGCGGCCGGTATCGTCCACCGGGATTTGAAACCAGAAAACCTGTTTCTGGTGCCCGATACAGGGGTGCCCAGTGGCGAGCGGGTGAAGGTTTTGGATTTCGGCATCGCAAAGATTCGCCTCGGTGGCGGCACGGGTGGAACGGTTCGGACGCGCACCGGAATGATCATCGGCAGCCCGGCATATATGTCGCCGGAGCAGTGCAAGGACAGCGCGGACGTCGATGTGCGCTCTGACGTGTATTCTTTCGCGACCATTCTTTACGAAATGCTGGCGGGAAGAACGCCGCACGTGGCGGCGTCCGGCACCGAGCTACTGTTCATGCACCTCACCACGACGCCCCCATCGTTGCGTGAGTTTGCTCCTCGCGTACCGGTGAGCATCGAGGCCCCAATTATGCGCGGTCTTGCAAGGGACCGTGAAGACCGATTCGACAGCGTGGAATCTTTCGTGGCCGCATTGCGCGGGGGCCTGGACTCGCCAGCGCCGGGCCCGAGCGTTCCGGCACAGGTTCTTTCGGCAACAGGTCCAACTCTCGACGCGGGCTTGAATCGGATGGCAATGTCATCGAGAAGTACCACCCTTTCGAGAGCCACTGGGGAGGTTGGGGAATCTCCCGAGACTGAAGAGGAAATGCTGGCAGTGACACGAAACAGGCGTTGGCCGGCTTTTGCGCTAGGTGCCGTAGCTATCCTTGCTATTGCAATGCTGCTGATGCTACGGCCAAAGCGCGATTCCGCGACCCGTCCGATTGCGGACACCGGAAGGGTTGCAGCCGGCTCGGTTGCAATCGCCCCCCCGAGTGTGCCAGTTCGCGAAGTAGCATTGCAGAAGGCGGAGGCAACGGAACAGGTCGCCATGCCCAGCAAGGCCGCCAACGATCCTCATACCTTGCTGCCGGTGGAGGGGGAGGGCGAGTTACCCGCGACGAAGCGGCCGAAGACCGCACCATCTGCAAGGACCCAACCTGCGAAGCGCAAGCATCAGGCCGCAGGTCAAATGGCTTCTCCAACAAGCATCAAGGAATGGAACTCGGATGAACGGTGGCTTGCCCATTAGCAAACAATTCGCTCGGCTTGACAACAAAAGACCAGACGAGGAAGAGAGGGGACTTAAGTGAACTGCACGTTGAGGAACTTGACTATCGGAGGACTTCTCCTTTTCGTCGTAGCAATACCCGTGTGGAGCACCGGGCGCGCACTGGCCGCGGGACTGGACGACAAAGCGGCCGGAGAGCTTCAGGAAGCCAAGCGCCTATACAAAAGCGGGAGATATGAGCAGGCGGCCGAAATCTTCTCTCGCCTAAGTGCGGCGCACCCGGATTTTCCGGTCTTCTCCCGCAATGCCGGAGCTTGCTACTACTATCTGCAACGGGCAGAACCAGCACTGAGCAATTTGCGAGATTACCTGCATACGCAAAAGCGCATAACTGCCGAAGACCGCACGGAGGTCGAAGGATGGATCTCGGAGATGGAGAAGCTGCGGGATCAAAACGCTCCTGTCCCCGGCCCAACGGTCCCCGGCCCAACAGGCATCTCCTCCCCAACTGCTGCTCAACCTGCGGCGGATCCTGGTCGACTTCCAAACACCGGACCGCAGGGCTACGGAACGGCGGCTGTTCCGCCACCCGCGACCAGTGCGCCGGGGTATGGCTATGGCCCAGGTTATCCCATCGCCCCGGCCCCACCTGTCGGACCGCCGCCGGGTACACCGCAACCCGTAGACCCGGGTCAATCTCCAACCGCCGGATTCCCTCCGCAGGCCTACAGCGCGCCTCCCGGCTCTCCAACCGCTTTGCCTCCAGCGGCCGGCTACGGCTACGCTCAGGGCTATCCTCCTGCTTCGGGGCCTGTCCAACAGCCGTACCCGAATCAATCTGCCAGCCCTTCTTCGTCACCCTACCCGAGTCAAAGTCAAAGTGCCCCTAGCGCCTACGTGGGCACGGACAGCGGGCACCAGGCACAAGCGACGAACAACAATGCCGCATGGCTCGTCGGCGGTCTTGGCGTTGCGGTGCTCGCGACGGGCGGGGTCTTTACCTACCTGTCGCAAAGCGCCTTTTCCGACACGGTCAAGCAATACGATTCCAGCAAAGAGAGCTCGGGAAAGACCTACGCCGACCTCTCGGGAATTTGTTATGGGGTGGGCGCTGCAGGTGTGGTCACGGCCGTCATCATGATGGCGATGAAGGATCATCAACAATCCTCCATAGCGCTCGCACCAGTCGTTCGTCCCGACACCGTGGGCGCCGTAGTTCACTACACATACTAAGGGAGACCCAACGTCATGAGTCGATTTGTGCTGGTCAGTATTGTCGCGATCTTAGTGAACTGCAGCCCCGATTACCAAAGCGGAAGCACGAAGTGTTCCCCCGCCGGAACATGCCCCAGCGGCTTTGTATGCGGTGACGACAGTTATACCGGCTCACAGAGCGTGTGCTACGAAATTGGCCAAACCACCTGCCCCTCTGCGCCTGCCTACTACTGCCCTGGGTCGGCTACCTGTTGGGCTTCACAAGTGGCCTGTGACACGGTTGTCAACTGTGCGGATGGCGCCGCGGCTTGCGTGAGCGAAGGCTATGTTCCCGATTGCTCTAACTCCGATAAATGTACCAGGGTCGGTACCAGCGCAGGGACGGGAGGAAGCGGGGGAGAGGCTGGTTCGGGGGGCCAAACGACTGGAGGCGGAGGAAGCACAGGTACATCCTCGGACTCCGCGAATGTCAAGTTCTGCAACCAGCTCTCCGCCTCGGGTGGAGAGTCGCTAACCCTCACCCTGAGCGTCAACGGCACCAAGATCTCGGCGACATCAAGCAATTGCGAGCCTGTAGGCTACTGCCTTGCGGTTCCAGCTGGAGCCGCAACCCCATTCGTGCTTATGAACGGTTCGACAACGCTTTCCTCGGGCACCATCGACCTCACTGCCGGGACTGAGCTGCTGATACGAGCGATTCTCGATAGCAGCAGCTCACCGACGTTCGAGTCGAACAGAGCCGGGGGGATCTGCTCGGGTGGAACCGGCACGGCGGGAACCATGGCCAAGTTCTGCAACTTCCTCCAGAAGAGCAATAAGGACTTCCTCTTGACGCTCAATGTTGGCGGCGCGAGCTTTTCCGCCATGAGTGGGAGCTGTTCGCCGATCGGGGCATGTACATCCATCCCAAGCGGCACGAACGTGTCGCTGTCCCTGATGGACGGAAACACAACCGTCGCTTCCGGTACCTACCCGACCATATCCGCCGGCGCCAACATGGTGTTCCGCGCAGAGATGGATACATCGTCGGGAGCCCCCTCGGTATTCGGGTCGTCGTACGCCACCGGCATCTGCTCGCCTGCAACGTCGGCCCACCCCAATGCGAGCCGCATCGCTTTTCCAACCTCATCGCCTGCAAGCCTGGAGAAATCGGAGACAACAGAGCTGTCGCTCGTTCCCGATGGCAGGAGTAACACCACATCCACGATGGTCTACGGGTCGAAGTCGCCTTGAACGTGAATTTCGCTGTCAGTAACACCGTGCTCCTGCATACGGGACAGGACAACATTGCTCCCTTTGAATCGACGGTAGCCTGCACGTCCCGCGCCGTGCGGCATCGAGTTTGGGTACCTACCGGGATAGGCTACCCCTGGCGTCCCCGTCGAGCGCGGAGGGCGAGCAAGGCCCCGAACAGGCCCAGCAGGACGGCCGAGCCGTGAGAGGGCGTGCCAGCGCCCAGGGAGCAGCCGCCACCGCCACCTGTCGCCGCGGCGGTGGTCTTGGTGTCGGTCGAGGTGGGGCCACCACCAGGCGTTGCGGTGGTGGGCGGCGTGGTCGCGCCCTTGGTCGTGGCCCCGGCATCGGGAGTCGCAGGGGCCGTGTTCGTCGTCTGCGTGGTTCCCGTTCCCGTTCCACCCTCGGTGCCTCCGACGGTACGTGGCGGATACGACGTGGGGGGTTGGCAAGTGCTGACCGACGTCGCGGTCGAGGTCTCAGTGGCCGTGATGGTGGGGGGCTGAGCGGACGCGCCGCCGCCGTCGACCGGCATCGGGGCGCCGGTCGCGGTATTCGAGACCATGGTCGTCACGCACTTCCAAGTGGGGAGGCAGTCCGAGTCCGCGTTGCAGATAGTCACTTTCGGCTGGCAGGAACCCGGATAGGAGGTCACGGTCGTGCACGTGGTCGTGGCGCCTCCATCCGGCGTGGCCAGGGTGGGCGGCAACGCGCCCGAGCCAGTTCCGCCCCCGGCCCCCGACGACGAGGCCGCCGAGCCGCCCGAGGCAGAACCCGATGAGCCGGAACAAGTGCCCACGGTCGACGGCTGGCATACGAAGCCGTCGCCGCAGTCAGCGTCGGCGTTGCAGGGCAGGCTCGACTTGTAGACACATTGCGAGGTCGTGGTATCGGTGCACACGGGGGGCACGGTGGGGGGCGCGGGGTCACACACCGTGTTGGGATCGCACTTGACCGCGACGGCCGTTCCGCCGCTGCACACGGAGCTCGTTTGGCTGTGGCAGACCATCCCTTGGCCGCAGTCGGTGTCCGTCTGGCAGGGAGCGGGCAGGCAGCTCATGGACGGCGAAGGGGCCACGCCGGTTGGAAGGCAGTCGGTCCCGGCCGGGCACGCCGGCGTGGGGGGCGGCGCCACGGGGCTGGCCTGGCAGGTCAGACCCTTGGCGCAGTCGCTATCGCTGGCACAAGTCTGCGCGGCGGCGAGCCCTGGGAGGGCAAGAACCGTGACCAAAGAGGCAATCCCCAGGAGTGGCTTCGCAAGCATCATGACGTGTTCCTTTGACTCGGGTTGGTGGGCTACCGCCTCAAGCACAGCATCTTGCGTGCCAGCGGTTCGTCGCCACGCAATAGGCTTATCTACTTGGCGTTGTGCCTCGAACGGGGTGCACGGCTTCAGAATTCTGATGAATCGTGCCTCGAAAAGTCCAGGTCTGCCGCACCGAATTTGACAAACGCCCCAGGAGAAACAAGCTGCTGATCTAGCCATGAGCCCGCTGGCCAGAAGGAAATCACGGTCGTGAGCGCGCTCGGGATAGCGCTGCTGCTCATCCTGGCCAGCGATCCATATGCGCCGCGTGCGCCGCAAGGGCTTCGAGCGGCCGAAGCGGCCGACGCGCCCCAGGTGGGCCGTACCACCCCTTCGTCTTTCCACCTCACGCAAGGCCCCGTTCCCGAATCGCTTGCCAGGCGCATGCGCCAGCATTCGTGGCGACCGGAGTGCCCCACGCCCATCGCCGATTTGGTCTATGTCCGCCTCGCTCACTATGGCTACGACGGGGCCGTCCACGAGGGCGAGCCGTGGTGCACAAGGATGTGGTCAGCGACGTCTTGGCCATCTTCAAGGTGCTCTTCGCCCGGCGATTTGCCATCGAGAAGATGAAGGTCATCGACGACTACCAAGGCGACGACGATGCCTCCATGGCCGACAACAACACCTCGGCCTTCAACTGCCGATTCGTAGCGGGAAAGCCCGGCGTCTTCTCCAAGCACAGCTTCGGCCGCGCCATCGATATCAATCCGCGCACCAATCCCATGGTCATGGACGGCCAGGTTTTCCCTCCCGCCGGCTCGGCATTCTTGGACAGGGAGAAGAAGGCGCCCGGAATCCTGCGCGCCGGCGACCAAGCGGTGCGCGCGTTCGCCCGCCGCGGCTGGCTTTGGGGCGGAGCCTGGGATTCGATGAAGGACTACCAACACTTCGAGAAGTGACCACGTGCGGCAACGGGCCCGTAGGCCCAGGCCGATTTATGCGCCGAGAGGCTTGTCCTTCGACCCGATGGGCTGGATCATGGCCTGGTCATCCGATTTCTCAGATCTCCCGAGGAGGTTCGCCGCCGTGATACGTGGGAAGAAAGTGGTCGTTGTCATGCCCGCCTACAACGCCGGCAAGACCCTGCGTACCACGTGCGCAGAAGTTCCCATGGATATCGTGGACGAGATCATCCTCGTCGACGACGCCAGCCGCGACGAGACCGTGGCGGTGGCCAAGGAGTTGGGGCTCAAGACCATCGTGCACCCGCGCAACCGGGGCTACGGCGGCAATCAGAAATCCTGCTACAAGACGGCGCTCGAAGCCGGCGCCGAGATCGTCATCATGCTTCACCCCGACTACCAGTACACGCCCAAGCTGGTCTCGGCCATGGCCTACATCCTGGAATCGGGGCTCTACGACGTCGTGTTGGGCTCGCGCATCCTGGGCGGGCAGGCGCTCAAGGGCGGCATGCCGCTCTACAAGTACATCAGCAACCGCTTTCTCACCATGGCCCAGAACGTCTTGATGGGCGCCAAGCTCTCCGAGTACCACACCGGCTATCGCGCCTTCACGCGCAAGGTGCTCGAGACCGTGCCCATCGACCGCAACTCGGACGACTTCGTGTTCGACAATCAAATGCTGTCGCAGATCCATTACTTCGGCTTCAACATCGCCGAGGTCACCTGCCCCGCGAAGTATTTCGAAGAGGCGTCATCGATCAACTTTCTCCGCAGCATGCGCTACGGCCTTGGCTGCCTGTGGACGGCCCTACAATTCCGCCTGAGCAAGATGGGCGTTCTTCAGACCGGCCTGTTCAAGCAGTGAAGAAATCGGTCATCGGGGCACGGGTTCGAATGGGGTGACGACCGGGGACCTGGCTCGGCGCACTTGCTTTTTGTTGGCAATGCGTTGCAACCTTCCTTACAGTCTGTTTCTCGCTTGTACGCTCGAGCCAGTGGCATCACAATTACCGGGGGCCCCGTCTTCTCCACGGCCGGGGACGCCGTTCGACGAGGGACTCGGGGGGGGCGCTGATGGCCGTGGCCGCTAGCTGGAGCACAATGCGCACGACAACAGGATGGTTTTTCTTGGCAGCAGCACTGTTGTGCCCGCTCGCCTGCCAAGTGGACAAGTCCGGACTGGGGGTCGCGAGCCCCGCTGGAGCTGGGGGTACAACCATCGGGGACACAGGAGGCGAGAGCTTTGGGACAGACGCGGGGGCCGGCGGGGCGGATGCCCTGGGGACTGGCAGCGCGGCAGGCGGCGCCATCGGCAGCGGCGGCGTCTCGACGAGCGGCGGCCTGGTGTGGACCGGTGGTGCCATGGGTACGGGAGGACTGCCCGGCACGGGAGGACTGCCCGGCACGGGAGGACTGCCTGGTACGGGAGGGCTGCCCGGCACGGGAGGGCTGCCCGGTGCGGACGGAGGAGAGCCGGTGGATGCCGCGCCCCACGATTCAGGGCCGGAGGTTACCCCGGCTTCGATTTGCGAAGAGCACGGCGGCCAATACGGAACGACGGGATGCGTGTTCGACTGCAGCGCTTCGGGTACGTGCTTGGCGGTGGTGACTTGTCCAGACAACCAGGCCTGCCAGGTGACCTGCGGGGCTGACGGATGCCCGCTCGGCGTTGACTGCTCGCAAGGCAAGACCTGCGATATCACCTGCGGCCAGGCCGGTTCTTGCGCCGGTGCGATCCTTTGCGGCGGCAAGGAGTGCCAGGTCACCTGCGCCGAGGGTGCCTCTTGTTCGGGGGGCGTCTCCAGCAACGCCGCCACCTCGCGGATCACGTGCAGCGGCCAGAACAGCTGCGCCGCGGGGGTTACTTGTTCGGGCAACCAGTGCAACACCGACTGCTCGGGCTCTCGCTCGTGCGGAGGGGGCGTCTCGACCTACGCGGCCGCCAACATCGTGACCTGTTCGGGCAGAAGCTCGTGCGCCCGGCCGGTGAGCTGCAGCGGCACCTCCTGCCAGGTTTCCTGCGCGGGCACAGGATCCTGCAACGCGGGAACGTCGTGCAACGCCAGCACCCGTGCCTGCCCTTGACCCGGCGGCAGGCGGCGAACCTGGCGGAATCCCGCACCTTCTGGGCTGTCCCAGGGAACAGATCGGTGTATGGTTTGGCCTTCACGCGGGCCAGATCTCTAGGAATCTTGCGCCCGTTCCCGTAAGATCAACAAGCAGCACGCTGTTACATGGAAGGCTTTCCGCGACGCTTCGGTGGGTATGTCCTGGTCAAGCCCCTGGCGCGCGGGGGCATGGGGGCGCTTTACCTGGCGCTTCACGGCCAACGCGGGATGGAGAAGCTGTGTGTGGTCAAGACTGCCCTGCCGCACTTGATCGAGAAGGGCTACCTGCAGCGATTCAAGGACGAGGCCAAGGTCGTAGTTCGCCTTTCGCACGGCAACCTGGTGGGTGTTTTCGACGCGGGTCAGGTCAAGGGCGAGATCTACCTGGGCATGGAGTTCGTCGAGGGCAAGGATCTGCGCGCGGTGTGGAACCGTTGCGCCCAGAAGGGCATCGCATTTCCACTGCCGGTGGCGGTTCACATCGTCAAGGAGCTTCTGCGCGGCCTGGGCTATGCGCACACGTTCGAGGGTCTGAAGCTCGTTCATCGCGACGTCTCGCCGCCCAACGTGCTTCTGTCGTATTCAGGCGAGGTCAAGCTGACCGACTTCGGCCTGGCCACCTCGACGCTCAAGCTGGAGAAGACCGCGCCCGGCGTGGTCTACGGCAAAGTCAGTTACATGGCGCCCGAGCAGGCGCGCGGCGAGACCCTGGACGGCCGTACCGATCTCTACGCCGCCGCCATCATCCTGTGGGAATTGCTCACCGGGCGGCAGCTCTTCGCCGCCATCTCCACGCGCTCACCGGGCGACGATCCGCAGGACGATCTCCTGGAACGTGTCCGCCATCCGCAATTCGTGCCGCCCTCCCAAAAGGCCAGCCGGGTGCCGCGCGAGCTGGACGTCATCCTGGCCAAGGCGCTGGCCGAAAAACCGGCAGAGCGTTTTCAAAGCGGCGAGGAGTTTCGTATCGAGCTGGCGGCCTTCCTGGCCAAGAACGCCCCCGCCATGGATGGGCACCAAGTCGCGCGCTTCCTGCGCGATCTCTTCAGCGACGTCATGATTAAAGAGCGCGCCGAGCGCGAAGAGATGATTCGCGACGGGGTGGCGCTTCTCGACGGTGTGAGCGGGACGCGCACGCCGCCCTCCTCGCCGCTGGCCCGGGGCGACCACGTCGAAACCGCTCCGCTCGGGCGCGAGAAGGCGGCGCCGCCCTCCACCCCCAAGCCGCTCGAGGAGGGGTCGCGCATGGTCGGGGCGCTCTTGTCCGGCCGCTACCAGATCAAGCGCATGTGCGGCGAGGGCGGCATGGGGCGCGTGTACGAAGCCGAGCACGTGGAGATCGGCAAGCGCGTGGCCATCAAGGTCCTGCACCCGGCGTATTCGCGCACGCCCGATTTGGTCGAGCGTTTCCGCCGCGAAGCACGGGCCGCATCGCGCATCGAACATCCCAACGTCGTCAACGTCACCGACTTCGGCACCACCGAGGACGGCTCGCTGTTCTTCGTGATGGAATACATCGAGGGCATCGAGCTCGGGCTGCTCATCCACCGCGAGGGACCGCTGCCGTCGGTACGCGCCTTGCGCATCGCCGAACAGATGTGCGAAGCGCTGCAAGCCGCGCACGACGTGGGCGTCATCCACCGCGATCTCAAGCCCGAGAACATTCTTCTGCTCGGCCTGGGCAAGGACAACCGCAGTCCCCCGAGCAACCAGTCGAATCCGGGCATGGAGGCGCGCGAGCCCAGCGACTTCGTCAAGGTGCTCGACTTCGGCATCGCCAAGAGCGCCGAGATCGACGAGGGCACGTCATCGCGCCGGGGTAAGCGCCTGACCCGGCCCGGCGTCGCCATGGGAACGCCCGAATACATGGCGCCCGAGCAAGCCGCAGGTCATCCCGCCGACCCGCGCTCGGATATCTACGCCGTGGGCTCCATCATGTACGAAATGCTGTGCGGGTCGCCGCCCTACGAGGGCGACAACGTGATGGAGGTGCTGCACAAGAAGGCCAACGAAGCGCCGCAGTCTGTTGGCCGAGCTGCGTCCCAACCTTCCCGCGGCCGTCGTGTCCCTGGTCGAGCGCGCGATGGCGCGCCTGCCGGAAAACCGTCCGCGCAGCATGGCCGACCTGGCCTACGAGATTCACACCATCGAGACGGCCTTGGTCATGACCCCGGCGCCGGTTGTCCTGCAGGCACCGGGTACGTCATCCCGCGACGATCCCCAGGGGGGCCTCCAGGCGGTGTTCGGCGAGGCGTCCGAGACGCGCATCGTACGCCCCTTCGCCACCCGGCGGCGCTACACCATCGCGGCCGGATCCGTCGCCGCCTTGCTCGCGGCGTTTGGCATGTTCCGTCTCGGCCGTTCGCTGCGCTCGAATCCCGCCCAACCTCTCCAAGCCGTCCCGATCGCGATGACGCCACCCGCGCGGCCCGTGCCGCCTTCGCCGCCCTTGCCCGAGCCTGCTTTGGCCCTGGACAGCGGGGGAGAGGCGGAGGCCGGCTCGCCGGAACCGATCAAGGAATCCGAGCCCTCGGCAGAGACCAGCGAAGCCACCAGGCGCGAGCCCAGCCCGCACGGGCGTTCGCTGGTCGCGGCGAGCAAGCAGAACGAGGAGGCGCTTCGGGAAGCGCAGCAGCTGCTGCATGCCCAGCGCTACGAGGACGCCCGCGCGGCCTTCACCAGGCTGCTCGCCACCAGACAGACCAAGGGCGCCGCGTCGGCCGGGTTGGCCAACATTGCCTTCCAAGAGAAGAACTACAAGGAGGCGGTCGTTCGGGCCAAGGACAGCGCGCGCGCAGGGGGCGGTGCCGAGGCCCGGGCCTTGCTGGGCGACGCCTATTTCAAGCTGCAGAAGTTCGATGAGGCCAAGAAAGCCTACCAGGAAGCGCTCAAGCTCGACCCGAGCAACCGGGTGGCTGGCCAGGGGTTGCGTCTGGTCGAAGGTCAATAACGCTACCGCCGACTGTCCGCGTGCGCCCGGCGCTGATAAGCTACGCTCGCGTGGGCGCCGGTGGGCTTTGCCCGGGGGCGTCCCTCGCGGGGGCTCGAAAGAACCCCCCAGAGTCTTTGCTTCGGAGAACGATGGCTGTCAGTTACCCGCGACAGTTCGGCAAATATGTCCTGCTCAAACCGCTGGCCAAGGGCGGCATGGGCGAGATCTACGTCGCGGCGCTCGGGCAAATCGACGGCTTCGACAAGCTGTGCGTGATCAAGAAGGTCATTCCGGAGAAGTCCGACGAGGGCAAGGCCAAGCGCTTCCTCGACGAGGCCAAGGTCGTGTTGCGGCTCGCCCACTCGGGCTTGGTGAACACCTTCGACGCCGGCCAGGTCGAGCGCGAGTTCTACATCGCCATGGAAATGGTCGAGGGCAAGGATCTGCGCGAGGTGTGGAATCGCTGCGTGCGCGTCCGTCACCGCATTCCCATCGAGGTGGCCTTGCACGTCGCGCGCGAGTTGGCCAGGACGCTCTACTACGTGCACACCTACGGTGAGCTCAACCTGGTCCATCGCGACGTGGCCCCGCCCAACATCATGCTGGCCTACAACGGCGACGTGAAGCTGACCGATTTCGGTCTGGCCCGCAGCGCGCTCAAGCAAGAGCACACCCAGCCGGGCGTGGTGTTCGGCCGCGCGGCGTACCTCGCCCCCGAGCAGGCGCGTGGCGAGGTTGCCGATCCCGGCACCGACGTGTATTCGCTGGCGGTGGTGTTGTGGGAGCTTCTCACCGGGCACCAGTACCTGCAGATCTCGGGTCTCGATCCCGCCGCGGCGTTGGCCATGGTCCGCCACCCCAAGCCCATGCCGCCGTCGACGCGCGCGCCGTGGGTGACACCGGCCCTCGACGAGGTGCTCATGCGCGCCCTGGCCCCGGACCGCAGCAAGCGCTTCGCCAACGCCGAGGAGTTTCGTTTCGCGCTCTCGGACGCCATCGCCGAGGCGGCGCCTCGCACCGACGCCGCGCGTGTGTCCGAGCTCATGCACGCCATCTACGGCAAGGCCATGGTCGAGGAGGCCGCCGAGCGCGAGCGCTTTCTCAAGGAGGTGTTGCCGTCGTTCCGCGCAGCCGCCACGCCAGCGCCGGTGCGCACCCCGCCGCCCGTGCCTCTTTCACGCCGGCGAGAAGGTGGGGGCGCCCGCCGCTCCAGCGCCGAAATGCCCAGGATGGCCGTTCCGCCCACCCCTCCCGGTGGGCACGTGCCCAACATGAAAGACCCCGAGTCGCGCAAGCGGGCCAAGCGCGAGGCCGCGCTTCACGTGCTGGCCGAGCTCGCGGCCGCCGACGCGCCTCCGGATTCGCGCAAGTAGGCCGGCATTGACTGCCAACGCGATTGCTCTTCCTCCTCGCGTGGCCGTGGTAACGGTCATCTACCGCTGCGGAAAGTTCATGCGTGGGCTGATGGAGAGCCTGGCGCTCGTGGACTATCCGCGCGATCGCCTCGAGCTCCACTTGGTCGACAATGGCCCCGGCGACGGCAGCTTGGCCGCCGCCAAGAGCGAGATCGAGCGTCTGGGCGCGAGCCTGCCCGCGGTGGTGATCCACGAACCGGGGACCAACCTGGGGTTCGCCGTGGGCAACAACATCGCCCTGCGCGCGGCCCTGGAACGCGGTGTGGACTATTGCTTCCTTCTCAATCCCGACGCGACCTTCGAGCCCGCGGCTTTGAAGGAAATCGTGGGCGTGGCCGAAAGCGCGCGCGAGGTCGGGTCGGTGCAGTCGCTGCTGGTGCTGGGCGACGAGCCCGAGGTGGTGAACACCAGCGGCAACCACATCCACTTTCTCGGCTTCGGCTACGTGGGCGGCTACCGGGGCGCGCGCGCCGAGGTTGCGCGCGAGTCGCACGACATCGCCTTTTCCTCGGGGGCGTGCGTGCTCTTGCCGGCGCAAGTCCTGCGCAAGGTCGGTCTTCTCGACGAGACCCTGTGGCTCTATCACGAGGATCTGGACTTGGGCTGGCGTATCCGCCTGGCCGGCTTTCGCAATCTCATCGCCCCGAAGAGCGTGTGCCGGCACTTCTACGAGTTCTCGCGGGCCTCGTCCAAATGGTACTGGATGGAGCGCAACCGCTGGATCGTGGTGCTGAAGAACTACCGTTTGGCCACCCTGCTGCTGCTCCTGCCGGCCATGCTGGTGGCCGACTGCGGGCTTCTGCTGATGGCGGCCAAGGCGGGTTGGCTCGGCGCCAAGGTCCGTTCGCTCGCCTGGTTCCTGCGCCCGTCGGCGTGGCGCTACCTGTGGCGCGGCCGGCGCGACGTCGCGCGCATGCGCCGGGTTCCCGACCGCGAGATCCTGCGCCACTTCACCGCGGTCATCGACTTTCCCGATTTTCGCAGCCCGGTGCTCACCAAAGTCATCGAGCCCGTGTGGAAGCTGATGCTGACGATGTTGCGGGCGATTGTGCGGTGGTAGGGAACAGAGCCTCAGTTCGCCGTAACGTTCGCCACCGGGAAGTCAATCGTTCCGGCGCCGCCCCCCACTTCCACATTGATATGAACCATGGTCAGGCTTCCCAGGCTCCAGCCCTGCGCCGCCCACGCCTTGAAGTGGTCGCTGACGGTAATGGTTCCGCATTGGCGAGCCGCGGACCGAGTGCTGTGGATCTGAGTCCAGCTGCCCGTGTGACCGGATTCGCAAGCATTGGCGCCTCCGGTTCCGGTCGTTTGTTGTGTGGACAAGTAGTAGGTAGCTCCATCAATCGTGGCGGTGACACTGCCCCGCCCGCCCATACCATTGAACGAATCCTCATTGATGTACCATTCAATACATGGACTGTTCATCCATCCGTACATTCCAATGGATGACCAGGGAGGATTGCTCGTGACTTTCTTGACCTCGGAGAAATCGGCCACAATCGTTCCGTAGGCGGTGGAAGCCTTGGCGGGCCTGAAATCCAGGCCGAGATGGGCCAGGAAGTCAGCACTACTGGCGGTCCAAGATGCGGAAAACGCGTGAGCATTGGTGAAGTACGTGATGCTGCCCCCGCTTCCACTCTCCCAGATGCCATAGCCCAGGCCGTCGGCCGTGCCATTACAATTGCCTCCACTGCACGTCTGACCGCCGCTCGGCATGGTGGTCGAGCAACTTCCGCCGTCCGTCGTGGCCGCAGCGTCGGTTCCAGGGGCGCCGCCGCTTCCGGCGCCACCATCCCTGCCGGCGTTGCCACCCGAGCCGGTGGTTCCACCTTTCCCGGTGCCGCCGCTGCCAGGGACGCCGCCGCTGCCAGGGACGCCGCCGCTGCCAGGAGTGCCGCCGCTGCCGTGTGTGCCGCCGCTGCCAGGAGTGCCGCCAGAGCCGGTGACTCCGCCCGAGGATGGGACGCCGCCGCTGCCGGTGGTTCCGCCTTTTCCGGTGGTTCCGCCAGCGCCGGGAGTTCCTCCGGAGGGGTTTGCGCCGCCGGTTCCGCCAGCCCCACCAAGCGTGGAGGAGCCGCCGCTGCCGGTGGCGCCGCCGGCAGCGGTGCCACCAGCGCCGTTGATGGTTCCTCCCCCACTCGAGCAACCCGCTGCGAGCAGGAGCGCCAGAGCTGGCCCGAGAATGGAGGTCGACGAGGATACTCTGCGGTCAAGAGACGACGATGTCATGAGCGCTCCTTCGAACAACAGGTAAACCGAACATGGCCGATTCTTGGCAGGCCCAGTAGCAGGCGAATATACCATTCCCAGCGTTGGCTGTCGGAAGAACTCGATCCGTGAGAGCGAAACCGAACGTTGCGGCGGTGACACTGGCGGTGCGGGACCCAGTCTGCGAATCCCAGCCAACCCCGCGCTTTTCGGAACGTGATCGCCGAAATGCTCACAGGAATTCAGGGAGATATGGCACTTGGAAAGGCAGGGTTACCGGCGATGCCGCTCGCCGGCAATGGCTTCTACAGCGCGACGCGACGGCTCGATGCGGCGGTAGTCGGCGCCAGTAGTCGGTGGGTGCCAAAGGTTCTTCCCTTCGCCCCAGCGGCTGGTTGACGAAGGATCGATCCAGACACATTCTGGGGTGCGCGCGGCAAGTGACATCGGCCCCTACAGTGCCGAGCAGGCGACCGTGGAGCGCATGCAGGCCTTCGCACAGGACCACGGATATTTGCTTGCCAACCAGCACCACGAAATCTATCTCGGCGATCCGCGCCGGAGCGCGCCCGAAAAGCTCAAGACCGTGCTGCGCCACCAGGCCGAGAAACGCTGAACGCCCGCCGCCAGCCCTTCCCTCAATTCCCTGACAGCTCCTTGGCCATCTCGATCATGGTTTCGCGAAAGCCGAGCGCGTGGAAGAGAGCGTGCGCTTCGTGGTTCTGCCAGGCCGAGGTCAGTACCACGCGCGGCGCGCCTAGGTCGCGCAGGCGCGCCATGGCTTCGCGGGCCAGCGCCCCGCCAATGCCCTGGCGGCGCGCAGGGGTGGCCACAAACACGTCGTGCAGCTTGCCGCATGCCTCGCGCAGGTCGGCCCAACTGCGCGGCTCGAGGGCAGCGTAGGCATAGCCGACGACTTCGCCAAGGCGGTTCTCGGCGGCCAGAATGACCGTGTCGGGATCGTCGAGTTGGCTGGCGAAGAATCGGGCATAGCCCTCTTCGACCCCGTCGGGCATCATCCAGCGCTGGCGATCCCAGGCGTGGTGCATGCGCACCAGCTGCCCGGCCAGCTGGCCGACCGTGGCCAGGTCCTCCTCGCGCGCATTTCTGATCCGATGGGCCATGCCGACGTGCTACCACGGAGTTCCGCACCAGTCGCCGGGATCTCGGGCGCCTCGCCGTCTTCTTCGAGAGCAGCTTCTCGCGCTGCCCGTGTCCGTGGGCTATCTGCGGGCAGCGAGCTTCGTCGCCAATTCTTCGCGCCAACGCTCCTCGGCGGCGGCGGATTCGGCGTCGGGATCCGGGGACAGGGTCAGGGCTTTCACGGTTGAAGGGACGTTGAAGTCGACCAGCACCAGTTGCCTGGTCGAGTTGCCGGTCCAGACGTTGCTGCTCCCCATGGAGATCAGTGGGTGGGTGAGGCCCGGGGCGAGGTCGTAGGGGACGACGTTGATGTCGGTGCCGGGGGAGAGGAAATCCCAGAAGGCGGGGGTGTCGGTGTCGTCGAAGAAGATGGCGGTGCCCATGTTCACCGTGCCGGTCACGGCGCCCCGGTTGGCGACGGTGACCGTGTATTCCTGCTTGCGCGCGGAGGCGGCGTAGGAAACTGGGATGATGGCGGTCTCCGGCGCCACCCAGTCGCTGGTCGAGGTGGTCAGCGTAATGCGCGCACCCGCAACCGCCCCGAAGTCCGGGGTCACGGGGAGATCGAGTAGGTAGCCGGCTTCCCCCACGTCGAGGCAGGTCGCGGTGTACATGCTCCCGTCCTTGAGCTTGCCCACCGAGCCGGTGACGAACATCTCCGGGTTCGTGCCGAGGGTGGCGCCGGTGGAGTCGAGCAGCTCGTAGGTGCTGGTCTGGATGAAGCACTGGCGGCGGCTGCCGCGGTTGGTGACCAGCGCAATGAACATGGTCGAGGTCGACGTGGCACTCCACCGGCCAAGGACGGCCGCCGTGCCGGTGACGTCCGAACCGCCGATGGCGGCGGGAATCACGCGGGTGAGCTTGTCGCTCGAATCCAACCCCAGGCCGACCGGATCGCCACTCAGCATGGCAACGTTGCCGAACCCGCTCCCCCCTCCGTCCCGCGCGCCGCTGTCGCTGCCGCCGCCGCAACCCAGGGTGAACGCGAACCAACCGGCGAAGACGATGGATCGGGGCATGGTGCCTCCTTCGTGCACCATCTCGCTGTGGCGCCTTGCCATTTCCGATCAGCCCCGACGCAGCCCGCGGATGAAGTCGCCCACGGCGGCGACGCCCTTTTCGTCGATCAGGCGCAGGGTGGCCGAGCCCACCACAGCGATGTCGACCTTGCCGCGCAGGAAGTCTACGTCGGATGCGGCTTGCACGCCGAAGCCGACGGCCAAGGGCAACCGGGTGGCGGCCCGACAGCGCGCGAGGTAGGCGTCGAGCTCGGCGGAAAACGTGGTGTGCACGCCGGTCACGCCTTTGCGGGCCACGCAGTAGATGAAGCCGCGGCCCTGGTCGCCAATGAGGCGCATGCGCTCGTCGCTGGTGCTGGGCGAGTAGATGAAGACGGGGTCGAGCCCCGCGCGCTCCATGGCGGGCAAGTACGTGCCCGCCTCCTCGGGCGGCAGGTCGGGCACGATGGCTCCACCAAGCCCGGCGGCCTTCATTCGGTCGACGAAGCCGGCGACGCCGGCGTGGAAGAGCACGTTGTAGTAGCTCATGAAGAGAAACGGAATGCCGTGGCGACGGGTGACCCTGGCGGCGAAGTCGAAGCAGCGCTCGACGGTCGAGCCCTGGGCCAGCGCTTTCTGGTTGGCGGCCAGGATGACCGGGCCGTCGGCCATGGGCTCGGAAAAGGGGATCTGCAGCTCCATCAGATCCACGCCCGCCTCCACCATGGCGTCCACGATTTGCAGCGAGGCCTCGAAGCTCGGATAACCCACCACGATGTGGGTCATGAGCAGGACCTCTTTCTTGGCGCGTGCGTCGCGGATTCGGGCTTCGAGCATGGTGTTTAGCGTGTGTACTTGTTGGCCTTGCGGCAAATGAAATCTTCCCAGGCCGGGTCGCCGAAGGCCTCGGCCACGGTGAAGATGTCCTTGTCACCGCGTCCGGATTGGTTGATCACGATGACGTCGTCGGCCCCGAGCGTAGGTGCCTCTTTGAAGGCCTGCACGAAGGCGTGCGCCGATTCGAGGGCGGGAATGAGACCCTCGCTGCGCACGGTGAGGGCCAGGGCCTCGACCACCTCCTTGTCCGTGGCGGCCTCGAAGCGCACGCGCCCCGTGTCGCGCAGGTGGGCCAGGATGGGCGACACGCCGATGTAGTCCAGGCCCGCGGCGACGGAGTGCGTGTCGAGCATTTGCCCATCGGGATTTTGCAGGAAATAGGTGCGGTAGCCTTGGGCAACGCCCACGCTTGCGTCCTTCGAAGCCAAGCGCGCGGCGTGCTGGTGGGTCTCGAGACCGCGGCCGCCGGCTTCGACGCCCACGAGCTCGACCGCAGGATCGTCGAGAAAAGCGCCGAACACGCCGAGCGCGTTCGAGCCGCCACCTACGCAGGCGTAGATCCGTCGCGGCAGCCGGCCCGCGCGCCGCAAGACCTGGCCGCGCAGCTCCTTGCCGATGATCGATTGAAAGTACGCTACCATGGTGGGGAACGGGTGCGGTCCGCACGCCGTACCGAGCACGTAGTGGGTGGTGTCCATGTTGGCGGCCCAGTCGCGGAAGGCCTCGTTGATGGCGTCCTTGAGCGTGCGCGCGCCGTCCTTCACCGCCACCACCTCGGCCCCGAGGCGCTCCATCCAGAACACGTTGGGGCGCTGGCGTTCGACGTCGACCTCGCCCATGTAGACGGTGCAGTCGAAACCGAACTTCGCCGCCATGGTCGCGGTGGCCACGCCGTGCTGGCCGGCGCCGGTCTCCGCGATCACGCGCTGCTTGCCCATGCGGCGCACGAGCAAGCCTTGCCCCATCACGTTGTTGGCCTTGTGCGCGCCGGTGTGGTTGAGATCCTCGCGCTTGACGAAGATCTTCGCCCCACCGAAGTGGCGGGTCAGATTCTCGGCGAAGGTGAGCGGCGTCGGCCGGCACGAGTATTCGCCCATGAGAGTTTCGTATTCGCGCCAGAACGCCGGGTCGGCCTGCGCCTGGGCGAAGGCGGCCTCGAGGTCGCGGAAGGTCGCCACCAGGATCTCGGGCAGGTAGGCGCCGCCGAAATCGCCGAAGTAGCCGCGTGCTTTATCGGGAGAAAGGGATGTGGACATCACAGCAGATCGTCGCAGGGCGTGCCCAGGCGCTGGCCGGCATAGACGCCGAGGTCGGTGTAGATCATGACCCGGTTGTCATCGAGCGGCAGGTTGATGAGGTCGGTCTCGGCCTTGCCCTGAAACCAGCTCGACTTCTTGCGGTCGAGAACCAGACGCAGCTCGCCCTTCTTGGTGGTGAAGATGTCGCCCTGGGAATCGCTGACCACGTTGGTCATTCGGAGCAACTTGAGATTGCCGCGTGTCCCGGCGTAGAGGCGGAAGCTCTTGTTGTTCTCGGGCTCGCGCAGCCGATCCACGAAGTAGTAGTTGCCCTTGTTGTCGCGCGAAAGCGAGTAGGGTTGGTGCAGCCACAGCGGCTTGAAAAACGACGCGGAGTCGAGGATCTTGGCGCGCTGGTCGCCGTCGACGGGCGAAAACTCGGTGGCCCGGTCTCCACACTGCACCTTGTACTGGTCCTTGGCGAAGGTGATGCCGGCCTTCCAGCGCTCGACGACCCGCGGCTCCCAGAAGACCCGGTCCCACGATTCCTTGCCGTTGGCGCCGCCGCCGGTCACCCGCTGCGCATAGAAGCGCTTGCCGTCACCGTAGTAGAAGTGGGTGTAGAAGTCGCCGAACGGGATCACCACGATGAAGTGCTGCTTGCCGTCGGAAAGCACGACCAGATCCTTCTTGGCCTCGCCTATGTCGACGGCATCGGGCTGCTTTTCGCCGAGGCTGGCCGCGCCGGCGGACTTCTTCTTTCCGCCGGCCCATGCCGGCGACGAAACCACCGTCGTGGAAACCGATGTTGCGAAGACAAGTAGGATAGGAAGAATGCGGAACATGGGCGGAGTATGATACCTCCACGTGCAGCCCACAACTAGGTTGGCCGCATGCAGGTTAGCCCCATGACTTCGCCCATCGCCGTCGGTTCCATCCTCGCCGAAACCTACCGGATCACCTCGCAGCTCGGGGTGGGCGGGATGGGCTCGGTGTGGGCCGCCGAGCACCTGCGCCTGCCCGGCAAGCGCGTCGCGGTGAAGGTTCTGCACGCGGCCCTGGCCTCGGGCGACATTCTCTTGCGCTTTCGGCGCGAGGCCGAGATTGCCTCGCGCATCGGTCACCCCAACATCGTGGAGGTGCTTGACTTCAACACCCTGCCCGGCGGCGAGCCTTTTCTGGTCATGGAGCTCCTCGACGGGGAAAGCCTGGCCGCACGTTTGCGACGGGGGCGGCTGGGGAGAAGGCCGCGCTCGACATCGCCCGCCAGATTGGCTCGGCGCTCTTCGCCGCCCATCAGATGAACGTGGTCCATCGCGACCTCAAGCCCGACAACGTCTTCCTGTGCCCGCGCGACGTGGACGGCGAGCTGCGCGACCAGGTCAAGGTGCTCGATTTCGGCATTTCCAAGATTCGCAACTCGCAGACCGTGGTCACCCAGGACGCGGCCATCATGGGCACGCCCTATTACATGTCGCCCGAGCAGGCCACGGGCAGGAACCAGGAGATCGACGGGCGCACCGACATCTTCGCCCTTGGCGCCATCGTGTTCGAGATGCTGTCCGGAACCACCGCATTTCCGGGCGAGAGCTTGCCCCAGGTCATTTACCGGGTCGTGTTCGAACCCCACCCCTCGCTGGCGCGGATGGTGCCGTCGACGGCTCCCAGGATTCTCGCGGCGGTCGACCGAGCTCTGGCCAAGAATGCGGCCGACCGCTTCGCGGACATGGCGACGTTCATCGAGGCCCTCACCGGCCGACCGCTGATGACCACGACAGGTCAGCGGGCAAGCGCGGCGGCGGTGTCGGAGGTTGCCACGGACGCGACGGCTGCTCCCGTCGCGGCCCTCGCGCACAGCACGGCCGCGTCGGCGAGCTCGCATGCTTCCTCGGGGCCGAGTGCATCGCCCATCTCCGGCGCTTCTCTCGCTCCACCGGCAGCACCTGGAACCCTCGCGCTACCCGCGGTGGCCAAAGGCCGTCGAGCCCTGTGGCTTCTTCTCGCCGGCGCGGCGGGGCTCGCCGCTGTGCTCGCGGGCATCGCCTTGCGCCCACCACGTTCCGACGGTCCGCGCCCGACGGTAGCGCAGCCAGAAAGCGCGACCGAGCCCGCCGTCGCGCGAGTGGAACCCACGCGCGCGGTGACCATCGACGCGGGGCAGGCCGTGGCAGCGCCGGCACCGCCCAAGCAGACCGAGGAAAGGCATTCCGAGAGAATCGTCCGCAACAAGGGCGCCTTCCGCGAGGAGGCGCTGCCGGCGTCCGTCGCGGCCGAGCTCACCGCTGCCGAGAATGCCCTGGCGGCCAGGGATCCGGGCGAGGCCATCCGTCGTGCGCGCCACAGCTTGTACGAGAAGAAGACTTCCCGTGCATCTTCGATTCTTGACCCGCGCCTACTGCCTGCAAGGCGACCTGGGAGCGGCCAAAGCCGAGCTCGGCCACGTCGCTGCATACGAGCGCGCACGCGTGCTCAAGTCCTGCCGGGCGGTGGGACTCGAGCTGTAGCCGCCTGAGCGGCCGTTTCCGCGCGGCCCTAAGCGAACGGGTCGAACGGGAGATTGCCGGTCAAGGTCGGGGTGGTCCAGTCGATCCAATCGGCGGGTTTGAACGAGCCCAGCTTGGTGTTCGTCGCCTGGAACGCGTCCACGCTGGTGGTGACGTTTTGCCCCTTCAGGAATCGGTTCACGAAGCAATCGAGATCGGCCTGCTGGTTCGACGGGAACGCGCAGTGGGAGTGATTGCCCCTGAGGGTCACGCCACAGCGGTCCTTGATTCCAAGACCCTCGAAAATCGCCCTCCCGGCGATGCCTCCGCCGTAGCTCGCGACGGGCCCCAGCCAGTCGATGTCGTTCTCGATGAGCAGCACCGCGCGTGGGGCGCAGAGCGCAACGGCGAAGTGCTGATCGCACGGCAAGGTGGCGCACGTCGTGCTGCAGTAGCTCTTGAAATCGCTGCCCTGCCACTTGGCCTCACCGGTGATTTCTCCGCACTCTTGGATATTCTCACCCAAGCTCTTCTCCTTCGAGGAGACGCGCCACAGCGCGCTGCCACCGGAGCCACCCTCTTGCATGAGCGTGAGCGCGACGCGCTCGTCGAACGCACCCATGGCGAGAGCGCCCTTGCCGTTTCGTGAGCAGCCCGTGACGGCGAGGCGTTTCGTGTCGATCCCGGCTTCGGGGCACAGCTCAAGCCCGTCGATGATGCGGCTACATCCCCACGCCCAACCAATCAAGGCGCCGCTCTTGGTGCAGGCGCTCCCATACAGGTTCTTGACGATGCCGCTCAGGTCCGTCTCGCTGGCAAAGCTGTTGTTCGACATGTCGATTTGCGCCACGCCAGAAAGCTTGGGCAGAGACGAGCCGCCGCAGGTAATGAGGCAAGGCACCGGGCTAGCCTGGCTGCCTCCGCCGGTGATTGTCACGCTGAAGTTGGCCGAGGTGCTGCCGACCTTCATGGTGACGGTCATCTTGCCACCGCTGTAGGTAGCGGTCAGGGTATCGGGCGGAGGCATCTTCGGCCCGTAGACGCCCTTCTGCAACGCGGCGCTGAGCTCGGCCCGTAGGCACGTCCACTCTTCCTTCGTGGAGATCCTCTTCCCACTGAAGAGCATGAACGGATCGGGGAGCTTGGCATTGTTCACGGAGGGAACGGTGCCGACGGTGCAGACGCCCGCGCTGGTATCCTCGGCGGGCCACTTCGCTGTTCCACCCCCGCCGCCATCCGGGCCGCCACTTCCACCCACACCGGATCCACCGCTTCCGGATGCGCCGCCGGATCCCGGCTTGCCACCTGTTCCAGGTGCGCCGCCGCCGCCTGGGGCGCCGCCACTTCCAGGTTTTCCGCCTGATCCAGGTGCGCCACCACTTGCGGATGAACCGCCGTTTCCGGACGAGCCGCCATTCGCGGAGGTCCCTCCGGATCCGGTGCACCACCCGATCCTGGCTTGCCACCCGATCCAGACGCGCCTCCGCTTGCGGACGCGCCGCCGCTTCCATAGATGCCCCCATTTCCAGAGGTGCCCCCATTTCCGGTTGCACCGCCGGACCCGGTCCCTCCTGCGGCAGCTCCGCCCGCTCCGGGACGTCCTCCGCTGCCGGAACCAGCCGTGGTTGTGCTCGTGCAAGCATCGACGAGGCCCGCGACCACTGCGGCACCACCCAGCATCAGGAAGCCTCGGCGCGATTCGGCGATGGCGTCGGCTCCCTGGTCAGGCGACTTGCTTCCGGCAACAGCTGAGGTCTTCCGTGATCTATTCCGCATGGCATCCTCGCGACAATAGTGAGTAATAATTGGTATCAAATGCAGATCGCGGATCACAATCACCATTTGGAGCATATTCGGGCGGTCTTGGGTAGAGATGTGCGATGCTGGATCCAGCTCGCATTTCATCAACAGCACGACGAAGGCACTTTTGTGCGGTCCTGTGCCTGGATCTCGAGTCCCTGGCTTTCGGGTTGCCTGTGATGGTATTGGGTGGTATTGGGTGGTATTGACCGTTTAGGAGCGATCCATGGGACTCGGCACCGGCGAAATCATCCTGATTGTTGTGGTGGTCATGCTCGTATTTGGGGCCAGCAAGCTGCCTGCCTTGGGCGACGGTCTTGGGCGCGCCATCGGGAGCTTCAAACGCGCCATAGGAGGCGCGAACGAAATCGTGGCCACAGCCAAGAAGCCCGATACGGATAGCGCAGCTCAGGCGGAAAAGAAGGAATCCGCCAAGCCGGGCGACAAAGCGCCGTAGGGATGCCGGTAGTGTGAGCAGCTCGGCGTGAGTGGTCCCGTTGCGTTATTGGTGCGACTGCCGTGCGGTGGCTAATTCGCCGCAACATCGAACCCAACAACCAACTGGGCAGGGTCTGGGATGCCGGTTGCTATCGTGATGTTGCCATTGCCGGGAACCGGCCTTCTTCCTTTGAGCTTGATCTCCAGCCCTCTTCTGATCTTGCCATCGTGACGGGCTTCGATGGTTTCCACCATCACTTGCTTGTCGCCGCCCTCGATCTTGGCAACACGCGGCCTGGCCTGTTCCGCGAGCTTGCCTGTCAGCCAAACCTTCTCGATGGCGTCGGCCCCACGCTTCGTATCCAAACGAACGAACACCCTATCGAGCCCGAGCAAGCGTTCGACGTCGTACCTGATCACCAAGGTTGATGTCGGATTCTGTGGGTCGTTGGAGGAGACCGAGATGGTCTTGCTGCCAATCCCTTGGAATCCGTGCGTATCGAATTTCAATTCGATCGGTCCGCTTCCTCCCGGAGAAATCTCGTGGACCCCAAGGGTGGCCGCGGTGCAACCGCAGGAAGTGATGACGCCGGTCAGCCCCAGCGGCGAGGTCCCGGTGTTCTTCACCGTGAACACATACCTGAGCGCCGTGCCCTCGTTCACGGTGCCGAAGTCATGCACGCGAGAATCGAAATCGATGGCGGGATTGCCCGCCGGGGTCGGTGCCGGGACTTGGGTCGGGGCGTTTGGACCATTGCCGTGCTGGCATCCTACCAGGGTCGAAGAGAGAAAACACAATACACCCAACGCAGAACCCGGCTTGTGCGAAGCGATGAACACCCTGACTATTGTGGCAGCTCGGCGACCAGGCGCAAGCAGGTCAACGACCCGCCCGTTATCGTTCTCATTGGAACCACGGACTGCTAGGGCGGCTGGATGCTCCACTGCTGGTTGTAATTGTTGCCGCCCAACCAGGCATATTGACAGGCATTGGCACTGTCCGCAGTCGAAGCGCCGACAACATCGAGTGCCGAGCCGCTGTTGCTTACCGGCGACAATCGAAAGTTGCCGCCGGTGAGAGAGCTGATCGTCCACTGCTGATTTGCAGCTCCAGTGTACGTCCGAATGTCGACGTTGGTGCCGTCTGTTGTAGAGGCGGTGGCCACCTCGAGCGCCTTGCGGCTCTGGACACCAAGAATCTTGTACACGTTCCCACCGAGGTGCGTGAACGTCCAGAGCTGGTTATTGCCCCCGTTATACGACCACTGATCGACGTTGGTGCCGTCCCCTGTGACGGCATTGTAGACATCAAGGACCTTGCCGCTGTGACGCGCAGTCACGCGGTAGGTGCCATCGGGGATGATCCCGGCGCCGGTGCTCGTGTCAGGATTCACGTCACTGCTGTCCGGGCCCGCAGCCGCGTCAGCCCCGGCGGAGGGCGGAGCCTGATCCGTCCCACCGGCCGTATCGTCGGAGGCCCAATCGAGGGAGGTGTCAGGTTGCGCGCCGCTGCCGTCCTGACTGGCCTGGCCCACAGCCGCATCAACTCCGGTGGTAGGAGGCGACTGATCCACCGCACTGGAATCGGTCTGCCCGACCTCCATTGGTTCGCCGTTGGCGGCTTCTACCGCACCGGCATCAGCCGAAGGATCGATGGCCCCACCCGGCGCGACATCGAGGTGCGGGCCGCTGCTATCCGGGCCGTCTTCAAGAGCCGCATCGGTTCCAGCGGCAGGAAGCGACGGATCCTCCTGGCCAGAGTCGACCTGCCCGACCTCCATTGTTCCCCCGGTGCCGGCCTGTACGCCATCCGCACCAGCCCAACGATTGATGGCCCCATCCAGCACCCGCGTCGGTGAAGCGCGCAGCTTGCTCGCGTCGAAAGAACACGACGATGCAAACGTGACCATCAGGAGAAGGAGAGACGCATGGGCTTGTCTTGCCAGGAAGGGTCGAAACCGTTCCTGGCGAAATGGCGTTTTCATCGAGGGGTTCCCGGTCCAGACATCGGCAGAATGACGCGTAACCTTAAGTCCCTGACCGAGGGCCAGATCTCCGCCAAGACCGTCCGTCTGAATCAGGCAGCGGTAGGTTTCGGCCAATCGAAGATTTCGCCGGTGACAAGGAGCGGATCGCGGGAGCAGTGTGACTTTGTCGGATTACCCGGGAATTTCTTGTCCTTCAGATGGATCATCTTCAATTGGGCCGGTCGGTTCCACAGCATTTCACGCTGTTGTGCTCGTGAGGATCCTGGCGTCTGGCTCTCGGGCCTTGGATCGGGGTCGCGGGCGACGGGTCGGCTCTCAGCCGCCGATTCGCATCGCTAGCAGCATGAGCACTTGCATGGCGAAGGTCTTGTCGCCGTCGACGCGCAGGCGGCCGGCGAGCAGGGCCTGCAGCGGGTTGAGCGTACGCGCGGCCAGCTTCTCGCAGGTGCCGGCGTCGATGTTCACGGTGGTGCGCGGTCGGCCCGCCAGCATGCCCGCTCGGCCGAAGGCTGCGTCGACGGACCAGCGGCGTCGCCGCCGGCCTTCCAGCTCGAACTTGATGCGACCATCGAGCTTTTCCAGCAGCTCCATTTCCTGCGAGTCCGGGCGAAGCAAGTCGACCACGTCGACGGTTGCCGGCATGAGCTCGAAAAGATCCTCGCTGGGGAAGATCACGGCCAGAAAATCGGTGGCGGGCTGGCGAATCCACACGTCGGGATCGTTGCGACGGGGACCGATGGTCCGCGTGTAGCGTGCGGCGAGGAAGACTCCATCCGCGATCTGCAGATCCCATTCGCCGCCCTCCGGACCGGACAAGGAAAGACGAAGGCGAGGCGAGGTGCCTTCCATGGCCTTGCCTGCCGAGGAAAAGACCTCGGGCAGCCACGCCTCCAGGATCGTGGTTGCGTTCGCGCCCGTGGGCGGGCGGTTTGGCACCGGCTTGGCGATCACGGCTACTTCCGCGCCTTGCTTCGTCGGCGGTTCTGTCCGCGAGTCTTTTGGCGGCGTTCCTGACGGCCGGGTTTGGGCTTGTCCTGGGGCCGGTCGCGTTGCTTGTCCTGTCGCTTGCCACGTGGTCCATGCGCGGTGGCGCCGGCGAGGCGCAGTTCGATGCGTCGGCGGGCCACACTGACTTGCAGGACCTCGACTTTCACCCGATCGCCGAGGGAAAAGCTCTTGCCGCTCCTGCGGCCGATGAGGCGACACGCGATCTCGTCGAAGTCGTAGAAATCGTCGGGCGCCAGGTAGTCGGTGCGCACCAGACCCTCGACGAAGGGCTCGTCCATGACCACGAAGACGCCGAACGAGGTCACGCCGGTGATGGCGCCTTCGAGCACGTCGCCCACCCGATCGCGCATGAAGAAGGCGCGGTAGAGATCCACCACCTCGCGTTCGACCTCCATGGCCTTGCGCTCGCAGAACGAGGCGTGGGTGGAGGCCCGTTGCAGGATCTCGCTGGCCGGCATGTCCGTGGCGGCCATGGGCGCAAACCCGCCCGCGGGCTTGCCCAGGCTGGCCAGGCGGTGCTTGAGCAACCGGTGCACGATGACGTCGGGATAGCGGCGGATGGGCGAGGTGAAGTGCAGGTACGCGGGCGAGGCCAGGCCGAAGTGGCCCACGTTGACCACGTCGTAGGTGGCCTGTTTGAGCGCGCGCAGAAGCAGAAAGGACAGCGGCTTTTCCGCCGGGTGTCCACGCAAGCGCTTGAGGACCGCGGCCAGCCCGAGCGGCGTTGCGGCCTCCGCCGGGTCGAACTTGATGCCATAGCGCTCGGCCACCACGGCGAAGGCGGCCACCTTTTCTTCATCGGGAACTTCGTGAACGCGCCAGGCGGTGTCCTCGTTGCGATCGCGGAAGCTGTCGCCCACGGCCTCGTTGGCCGCGAGCATGCATTCCTCGATCATGGCGTAGGCCTGGCGCTCGCCCGGATCGCGGCGGGCGCGGCGCACATCGCGCACCAGGGCCGGATCGTCGTGGTCCAGCTCGACCACGACCTGGGGCAGATCCAAATCCAACGCCCCGCGCTCTTGTCGGCGCACGCGCAGCTTGCCGGCCAGGGCATCCATGGCGCGCAGGCTGGGCAAGAAAGGTTCGTAGTGTTTGCGCTTGCCACGGACATCGCCGGCCAGGGCCGCCGCCACGCCGGGGTAGTCGAGGCGGCCGTGCGAGTGAATGACCGCCGCGCAGAAGTCCACCTCGGTGATGGCCAGGCCACGGTCGTAGTCGATGCGCACCACCATGGCCAGGCGATCCTCGCCGGGAACCAGCGAGCACAAGTGCCCGGACAGCGCCTCGGGCAGCATGGGGATGGCACGATTCGGCAGGTACACGCTCACGCCGCGCGCCTGGGCCTCGTGGTCGAGGGCGGTGCCCTCGCGCAAGTAGTGGGAAACGTCGGCCACCGCGACCCACAGGCGATGCCCGCCGCGGGGAAGCTCTTCCAGGGCCACGGCATCATCGAAGTCGCGCGCGGTTTCGGGATCGATGGTGGTGAAGGGCACCTTGCGCAAGTCGGTTCGGTCGTGGAAGTCCGCTGGCTGCACGACGCTCGGAATTTGGCCGACCTCGCTGACCACCGCAGCGGGGAACTCCTCGGAGATGTCGGCGCAAGCCAGGGTCTTCTCGACCTCGGTACGCGGGTCGTCGGGGCTGCCCAGAACCTTGAGCAGCGTGACCTCGATGGGCGCCTGGGGAGACTCGGGATAGCCGACGATCTCGGCGACCACGGACTGGCCGGGGCGCGCACTGATCCCGCCGCGAACCACGACTTGCGCCTGGATACGCGCATCGTCGGGTTCGAAGCGCAGGCTGTTGCCGTGCCCCGCGAGCTGGCCGGTGATCTTTCCGCGCCCGCGTTCGAGCACCCGGGTCACGCGGCCTTCGAGCCCACGCCCGCCAACCCACCAGTCGACCTCGACGCGATCGCTGTCCATGGCCGAGCCGCGGTTGCGGACGCTAACGTGGATGTCTTCGGAACGATCGTCCGGAACCACGAAACCATAGCCGTCGGGGTGAAGCTTGATCCGGCCCGAGACGATTCGCGCCGTCGCACTTTCGCTGGATGTAGTCATAAGTTTTCGCGATCATACACGTCCTCGGCGACTCCGCTACCGGCGCTGCGACGATAAAGGCCACCCTTGCCTCGCGCGGGTTCGCCGCCCGGTCGGGATCTCGTTGTTCCGCGGCCGGCCCGAAGCTGAAGGGTGCCGCCCGCTCCGGCACCTGGGGAAAAGAAACGTCCGGTATGTCCGGGTGCGCGGTATACTGCACGGGCTCAACGGGGCTCAACGGGGCTCAACGGGGCTCAACGACTCTTGGAGCTCGCCATGCAGAGGACCAGCCTTCGTCTATCGTTCGCGTTCCTGATCTTGTCGGTGTTGCCGCTCGGATGCACATCGTCTTCCAGCCCGCCACCGTCGGGCAGCGGCGGCGCGGGTGGCAGCAGTCAGGGTGGCGGGACCGGCGGCGCGACGAAGGCGAGCGGTGGCAGCGGCGGTGGCTCGAGCGCGAGCGGCGGCGGCGGGGGCACATCCGCGACGGCGGTCGGCGGGACTTCCGGGGCCACCGGCGGCGCTGCTGGCGGCTCCGCGGGCACGGGCGGCGACGGCAGTGGCGGGACGGGTGGCGCGGCGACGGGCGGTGGCACAGGCGGGACCTCGCCCCGCGATGGTGGGACCGGCGGCAACCCGGGCGATCAAGACGGTGGCGGCGACACGGTCACGTCGAACGATGACTCGGGCGGCGAGGTCGGTGGTGGCATCAGTTGCACGGACAACACGACGAACGGCGATGAAACCGACAACGACTGTGGCGGCTCGACCTGCCCGAAGTGCGGCGCGGGACAAAGCTGCAAGGTGGACGGCGATTGTCGCGGCGGGAGCTGCGCCTCGGGCAAGTGCGCCGATCCCTTCGCCGCGACCGCCACCGTGACCAACAACAACGGGTCGAACATGTGGACCATCACCCTCGGTACGGTGGTCTTGGCGGTGGACGCCTCCTCGACCGGCATGGTCTCCTCCCTCACCATCGACGGCACGGATATCGTCGTCAAGAACTCGGCCAGCAACGGCTCCGTGTTCTGGACCAGCCCGCAGAGTGACTGGTACACGAGCGGGCATTGGCCGCCGCCGACCGAGATGGCGGATGGCACGGCGTACACGCCGAGCTCGAAAGACAACATCCTGACCATGACCGGGCCGGTCGGGTCGACCGACAAAATCTCCATTTCCAAACGCTACTGGGGCAACGTCGACAACCAAGCGATTACCCTCGAGTACACCATCCACAACACCAACTCGACCCCGGTGTCGAACGCGCCCTGGGAGATCACGCGCGTCTATCCCGGCGGGCTCTCGTTCTTCCCCAACGGGGATGATTGGATCAAGCAAGGCGACGCCAGCTTCAGCATCCTCCCCGTCACCACGTCGCAGGGCGCGGTCTGGTTCAATGACAATGCCGCGAGCTACACCTCGAACGTGAAGGGCGGCGCCGACGGTCTGGAAGGCTGGGCGGCGCACATCGTGTGTGGGACCGGGCTGAAGAAGACCTGCGCCTCGGGCGCGAAGAGCCCGATCTTGATCAAGCAGTGGACCGACACCCCCGTGTCCGATGAAACCGTGAACCCGACCGAGCGAGAGGTCGAGATCTACGTCGACCAAAGCAACACCTATGAGGAGTTCGAGCAGCAGGGGCTCTACCAGTCAATCCCCGCGGGCGGCACGCTGGTGTGGACCATGCATTGGATGTTGCGTTACCTGCCGAGCACGGTGGCGCCCACCCCGGGCAGCGCCGATCTGCTGACCTGGGTTCGCGGGCAGCTGCTGTAGACGACCCGCCACTCGACCGGGTCGCCAGCGACCGGCCCGTGCAAGTAGGTCGGGCGAAGGTGTCAGGGTCGCCTATACTACGCGGCCTATGTCGTATCAGTCCGAACGGGAATCCGAGCCGCTGCGCGCGGTCTTGCTCGCGGTGCAGGTGCAAGGCGTGGACGATGTGGCCTTCGCGGCCTCGCTGGCCGAGCTGCACCGGCTTGCGCACACGCTCGGGCTCGCGGTCGCGGCCACCCTCACGCAGCGGCGAACCTCGTTTCACCCCGGCACGGTGATCGGCAGCGGCAAGCTCCAAGAGCTGCAGGCACTCACCGGCGTGGCGACGGACGAGGAATCAGCCGAGGCGACGCGCGCGCCCGACGATGCCGGGCCCATCAAGGTCGTGCTGGTCGATCACGACATCAGTCCTTCCCAGGCGCGCAACCTGGAAAAAGCGACCGGCGCCGAGGTCATGGATCGCACGGCCGTGATTCTTGAGATCTTCCGCCGCCATGCCCGCTCGCGCGTGGCCAAGGCCCAGGTCGAAATCGTCCGCCTGCAGTACATGGCGCCGCGCATGCGCGAAACCGGCGCGGGCAAGGATCGCCAGCGCGGTGGCATCGGCGGCAAAGGCGCGGGCGAGTCCGGCTTGGAGCTGGATCGGCGCAAGATTCGCGATCGCATCGCCGAGCTGACGGGCGAGCTCTCGTCCATGGCGGCGGAGCAAGCCACGCAGCGAGCCCGACGCGGCGACATGAACCGCGTGGCCTTGGTGGGGTACACCAACGCCGGAAAATCCACGCTGATGCGCGCCCTGACCGGCAGCGAGGTGTACGTCGCCGACAAGCTGTTCGCGACGCTCGACACCACGGTGCGGACGCTGGTGCCCGAATCACTTCCGCGCATCCTGGTTTCCGACACCGTGGGCTTCATCGACAAGCTGCCGCACGGCCTGGTGGCTTCGTTCAAGAGCACGCTCGATGAAGCCCTGGAGGCGGGGCTTCTGGTGCACGTGGTGGATGCCTCGGATCCGGCGTTCGAACGCCAGCTGGAGGTCACGCGTGAGGTCCTGGCCGACATCGGCGCCGGCGACATTCCGCGCCTGGTTGTCTTCAACAAGATGGACCGTGTGGGCGACGCGCCCAGTGAGGCCGCGGCGATCGAGAAGCTGCTCGGGCGCTGGCCGGACGCCTTTGCCATGTCGGCGCGCCGTCCCGAGGACGTGGCGCGCCTGCGCGAACGCCTGATGGCCTTCTTCGGCCGAGAGCTGATCGTGGGCGAGCTGCGCGTGCCCTACGATAGGCAGCACCTGCGCGGCGAGATCTTCGCGTCCTGCGAGGTGCTGGGCGAGCGCTACCAAGAGGACGCGGTCATCTTCGACGTGCGCGCGCACCCTGCGGTGCTGGAACGCCTGCGCGCCGCCTGAATCCGCTCGGTTTACTTGCCACGCAGGGCGTACAGCTTGCCGTCGTCGCAGCCGACGTAGATGGTGCCATCCGGGGCGATGATGGGCGAGCTGTCCACGTCGCCGCCAAGCTCGATCGACCAACGCAATTTGCCGTCGGGCTCGATGGCGTACAGGCGGTCGTCTTGCGAGCCGACCAGGATGGCGCCGTTGCCATCGACGAGCGCCGAGGACTGGATTCGATCGCCGGTGCGGAAGGCCCACAAGAGGGTGCCGTCGCGGCGAATCGCGTATAGCAGGCCGTCGTAGGATCCGATATACACGGTGCCGTCGCGCCCGATGGCGGGCGAGGCGCGCACGTCGTCGCCGGTGGTGAAGGCCCACAGCAGCCTGTCCTTGCGGGCTCAGGGCGTAGAGGCGGTTATCGTCGGAGCCGATGTAGATCGTGCCGTCCTCCTCGATAGCCGGGGTCGAATCCACGTCGTCGCGCGCGCGGAACTCCCACTGCCGCCGGCCGTCCGGATTGATGGCATAAATGCTGTTGTCCTGGCTGCCAGCGTACACGGTTCCATCGGCGGCCAGGGCGGGCGTGCTTGCCACGTGGCCACCCGTGGCGAAGCGCCAGCGTAGACTTCCGTTCGGGTTGATGGCGTAGATGCCATCGCCGCCGGTGTACAGGGCGCCGTCGGGGCCGATAGTCGGGCCCGCGTCCACGTCGCAGCGGGTGGCTTCAGGGCCGATGCCGATGGTCTGCTGGCAAGCGCCCACGCGGTACTTCCACAAGAGCTTGCCGGTCTTGCCCTCCAGGGCGTACAGGTTGTCGTCGTCCGAGCCGACGTACACGGTGCCGTCGGCGGCGATGGCGGGCGTGCTCCACACGAGAATCGGCGGCCAAGAAGGTCCAGGCGGGCTTGCCCTCGCCTCCCAGCGCGACGACCATGCCGCTGTGACTGCCCACCAGCACACGGCCATCGGCGAAGACCGTCGGAGACGAGGTCACGGGCGCGGGGGTCTCCAGGGTCCAGAGAATGTCGGGTTTCTGTTTGGGCAACAGGAAGGGCGATCGGCCGCGATGGCGCGGATCGAAGCGGAACATGCCTTGCGCGGGCGGGCCGGTTGGCCTGGCTTCCTGTGCCGCCCCGACCGGGGCCGCCGGGCGTGCGGGCTTCGTCGTCACCTCGGCGGGTCGCCGCGGCCACACGCAGCGGTTGGCTTCGCACACGCGGTCGAGCTTGCAGTCCTTGTCCGACCCGCAGCCCTCGGGCACGGGCGGCTGTGGCACATGTCCCATGCAGCCGTCGAATAAAAGGACGACACCCAGCAGAAACGGGCACGCTAGGCGTCGTCCTGGGAGGTGACGCAAGGAGGCTTCCAGGTTTGGAGGGAACCGAGGGACCAGTCTGTGCGCCACCCCTCAACACTAGAACAGATTGAGCACGAAGTTTAATCCGAAGGTGCTCACTTTATCTTTGTTGGGGAAATAGCCGATGGTGCCCGCGGCCTCCAGAGCCAGCGCGGTGTGGTAGTGCTGCATGAATTCGAACCCGATGGCCGCGGTGCCGGCCATGCCCGAATCGCTTGCGCTGCCGTCATAGCAGTTGCCGTAGCTATCGCAGTTGCCGGCATCTTCCGAGTAGGTCGCGGCACCCACGCCGGCTCGGGCGTAAAGCTGGCGCGTGATGAACACTTGCGGCCCGATGGTCCACGCAGTCTCGGTCACGCTGGAACCGTAGAAATAGGCTTGCGCGCCGTCCGCGGACAGGAGGATCGACCAGCGGGGCGAAACCCCGAAGCCGAAGCGCAGGTTGTAGCCGAGGCCCGCGCGGGAGGCATTGCTGTTCTGGCTGGTGTCGTTGAAGATGATGCCGACCCCACCGACGCCCAGGCCGAAACCGAAGAAGAACGGCCGATACGTTTCAGGCTCCTGGTAATAGCGCATCGGGGGCGCGGGCTGGTAGTAGCGCGATCGGTAGTAGCGGGGTGGTGGCGGCGGTGGGTATCCGGGCTGTCCATAGTACTCATGGTAGTAGGGACCGTATCCGGGTGGCGGCGGCGGCGGCGCTGGCGGTCCGTGGCGATAGCCGGGCGGTGGGCCGTACTCGGGCGGCAATTCCTGGGCCGGCTGTTGCTTGGTTCCGGCTTCAGCCGCCGCTTCCGGCTTGGTCGCCTCGGCCTTGGTCGCCTCGGCCTTGGTCGCCTCGGGCTTGGTCGTGCTGGCGTCCTTGGCTGCCGGCTCCGCCTGTTGCGCAAAGGCGGCACTGTGAAAAACCAGCACAGATGCCCCGGCTAGAGTCATGAAGGAAAAGACGCGGAATCTGGGAGTCATCGCGGATGACCTCATTTGTAACTCCTTGCGGTTGATGGAAGCATACTCCTAGTCTTCAAGAAGGGTGCCAGGTTCGTGGCAGGATGACCGCTCGCAGCGCTCAGCCCACCGGCCGGGTGGCCCGGCCCCTCGACTGTTCCACGGGGTAGCGAATTCGATTTCTCGCCAGCTTGTCGCGCATGGCCGCCCGCAGATCGATCCCGGTGCGGTCACAGAGCAGCATGAGCGCGATGCCGACGTCGCCAATCTCGTTGGCGATGCGCTGGCGGGCCTCGGGTTCGTGCGAGAAGGCGTCGGCCTGGTCGTTTCGCACCCAGCGGTATTCGGCCAGAAGCTCGCCGGCCTCCGAGGCCAGCAGCATGGCCAGGTTCTTGGGATCGTGGAACTGACTCCAGTCGCGCTCGGCAACGAATGCGCGAAGCTCGTCGACAAGCGATGGGGCGGTGTCCATGACGTTTGTCTATACCAGATCACCGATATGGAAACCCTGACCTGAAAAACCTCGCCCCGCGTAGCGAAGCGAAGCGGGGAGGTGCGTCCGGCATGGACGCAGAACAAGAGGTGAAGCCATGAAATAGCCAAGTCCTCTGGGGACCCTGACGGAGGGAACCTCCCACCTACGAGACAAGGGCGCCGGTCTGGAGCACCAGGCCAGACGGGCCGCAAGGCCCGTCTCCCGCGAGGAGGTGTCTGGTGGAAGTCTATGGTGCAGCGCCGAACCGAACGAAAGTGAAGCGCCGTAAGGCGTGGGTACCGCTGGGCAAGCTGGCCTTCGGCGGCAAAGCCCAATATTCGTCGGGCGGCCCGCGTAGTGGCGACGGAGTCGGTGCGAAGTTCTGCGTTCTTACCCGGAGAGACCTCTTGGCCTCCGCGGCGAGGAATCGCAAGCGGAATTCATCGAGAACGAAAGGACGAGATGAAGAAGGGACAAGAGGAGTCGGATGGTCGCGTAATACCGGAAGGCCGGCGAAAGCCGGTTCCAACCGCCAGAAGGCGGGGAGGGAAGGCGACCACGGCCAGCAAAGAGGCAAGGCAGCTCGGACTGTTTCCCGAGACAGCCGACAACCCGAAAGGGACCACCGCCCAAGCGGATCCGGGCCAACCCGTGCCTGCGCGGAGCGAGGTGCCGAAGTCGGGGAACGAGGAAGAGAGGACCTTGCCGCCCATGACGATGGAGGAGGTAGCGAGCGAAGGAAACCTGAAAAGAGCGTTCGAGCAAGTGAAGGCCAACAAAGGCGCACCTGGACCGGACCGGCAAAGCGTGGGGGAAGTGGCGAAGGGGTTGGGGACGCTGATACCGGCGCTGTCGCGGTCGCTGCTCGACGGGACATACCGAGTCGGAGACATCCGGCGGGTATGGATACCGAAGAGCGGTGGCGGGCGGCGGGGCCTTGGCATACCGAACGTGGTGGACCGCGTGGTTCAGCAGGCCGTGCACCAAGTGCTCGGTCCGCATTATGAGCCGACGTTTCACCCGTCGAGCCACGGTTTCCGACCTGGGCGCAGCTGTCACACGGCCATCGCCGAGGCCAAGCAGTATCTGGAGGAAGGGTACGAATGGGTGGTCGACCTCGACCTGGAAAAGTTCTTTGACCGGGTCCACTGGCAACGGCTGGTGGCGCGGCTAGAACAGAGGGTTAAGGACCGGCGGCTCATCGAGCTCATCTGGCAGATGCTGAAAGCCAAGGTGGTGATGCCCGACGGAGTGGTGGTGGCGACGGAAGAAGGAGTGCCACAAGGTGGTCCGCTTTCGCCGTTACTGAGCAATATCGTGCTGGACGAGCTCGACCGCGAGCTTGCCCAACGCGGTCACCGCTTCGTGCGCTATGCGGACGACTGCAACATCTACGTCGGAAGCGAGCGCTCGGGTCAGCGTGTGATGGCCAGCGTGGTCAAGTTCATCGAAGGCCGGATGCGGTTGAAGGTGAACTTGGCCAAGAGCGCGGTGGCCCGACCGGAAGAGCGGCACTTTCTGGGATTCCGGCTGCGGCGCGAGCCGCTGACGGGGGAAGCGGAGGTGCTGCCGTCGGCGCGGAGCAAAAGCCGCATTGACGAGAAGGTCCGAGAGCTGACGCCGCGAAACCTTGGGCAGTCCCTCAAGGGCTGCATCAAACAGGTCAACGCGTATTTGCTCGGATGGATCGGCTTCTTCTGTATCTGCACGGCCGCGGAAGAGCGGACGCTGCAGGCACTCGACGCACACATCAGGCGGCGGCTGCGAGCGATAGTGCTACGGCACTGGAAACGCAGACGCTTCATCGCACGACACCTCATCAGCCTGGGGGTGAGACCGAAAACCGCGTGGCAAGGGGTCTACAAGGGGCATCGCTCCTGGTGGGCGCTGAGCCACACATCGGTAGTTGAACGAGGACTGCGCAACGCATATTTTGCCGAACGCGGGCTTGTCAGCCTGGCCGAGCGGTGGAAGGACCATCACGCCTTGGACTTCATGGACCCGGCCCTGGAGCCAGGATAGCTGCGGGCAGCAATGCCGGCGCTGGACTACGGGTCGCTCCCGAACGCCAGCGTCCCGAAGAGCCGGATGTGAGGCCCACAAGTCCGGTTCTGTGAGAGCTGGGGGAGGGTAACCTCCCCTGGCTACTCGACAGGTCGCCGAGCGCAGCGAGGCGGGTGAGGGGCTGTCACGTTTCATGACCGAAGGGTCCGGGCCATCGGCCCGGCGGCGGTACTGAGAGGGTTTCCATACCTTCCCGCGATGGTACGCCGCCAGCAAAGCTGGCGGGCTGCCCACGCGACTGGAAGCCTGCTGGCCAATCGGCAGCCCGAGTGGCAGAAATGGCAGCTTGAACGACGGAATGAAGGAATGACACCCGCTACGCGCGCGCCCTGCGGTCAAGGCGAATTCAAGGCGTCCCCGGCCATCACCCTCGCCGCAGCCTTGCGCGAGCACCTGCCGGACCACAGCTGGCGGCAGGTGCGCGAGCTGTGCGCGTCGGGGAAGGTGACGGTGGACGGCGAACGCGTGATCGAGCCCGCCCACCGCTTGGCCGGGGGCGAAAACGTGGCCTGGAACATGGGCAGGCCCGATCCGCGGCGGCGCGTGGAGCGCCCGGGCTTTCGCATCGTCTTCGAGGACGGGCACCTCATCGTGATCGAGAAGCCCGAGGGCGTGTCCACCGTGCCCTACGAGCGCAAGGAAAGCGGCAGCGCCCTCGACCTCGTCCGTGAAGCCTGGCGCAGACAGGGCAGGCGCGCCACGGCCACGCCGCTCTACACCGTTCACAGAATCGACAAGGACACCTCGGGCTTGGTTTGTTTTGCCAAGACCAAATTGGCCGAGCGTGGCCTGCACAAGATCTTCAAGGAGCACTTGGCCGAGCGCGAGTACACCGCGGTGGCGCAAGGGCAGGTGCGGGCCGGCCGCATCGAATCGCGCCTGATCGAGAACCGCGGCGACGGGCTGCGCGGCAGCTCCAAGCGTTTCGGCGACGGCCAGCACGCCATCACCGATGTCGAGGTCATCGAGAGCCTGCGCGGCGCCACGCTGTGCCGGGTACGCCTGCGGACCGGCCGCACGCATCAGATCCGCATCCACTTGTCCGAACAGGGCCATCCCCTGGTGGGCGAGTCCGTCTACATCCGCGATCTCCTGCGCCGCAATGGAAAGCCCATTCCCTCGGACCGTCTGCTGCTGCACGCGGCGACCCTCGGGTTCGATCACCCGGTCACGGGCGAGCGGCTGCGCTTCAGCGCGCCGCCGCCGCCCGAGTTTGTTGCCATGGTGACCAAGCTGCGCGGGTGAACCCTCGCGTGGTTATGCGCGATAGGCGGGCGCGAACACCTGCTTGGCGAAGGTTTCGAACGTGGTCGCCATGGGCAGCACCACGCCTCCTTCTTCCGGTGCGACGAGGCCCTTGCCTGCGCCCTGGTACATTTCCAGGTACACCGAAACCACGGATGGCTTGAGGCCGGCCTGCTTCATTCCCTGCTCCACGTCGGCCAAGGAAGCCTGCACGTAGCGAATCGGCTTGCCGACGGCTCGTCCCAGGGTGGCCACGAGCTCGGTCTGGCTGATGGCCTTCGGACCAACGAGGTGCACGACGCTGGTGCCGTTGAAGTCCAGGCGGCCGAGCCGCGAACCCGCGTAGGTGCCGATGTCGGACGATGCGATCATGGGCACCGCGGCTTCCGCGGGCATGGGGCTCGAGTAGATGCCCTGGGCTTTGATGGTGCCCAGGCCCATGAGGACGTTCTCCATGAAGAAGCCGGCTCGCACGAAGAGCGCGTTCAGGCCGGCGATCTTCTTCAATCGCTCTTCGAAGTTGTGGAGGCCGACGATGGGGCCGGTTCCCGCGCTGTGGTGCGCGCCCTGGCTGCTGAGGAGCGCGACGTGGCGCACCTTGGTTGCTTCGATGCCGCCCGACAAGGTCTCGGCCAAGTGGTTCTGGTAGGCGCGAAAATCGTCGGTCACCGCGTTGGGCGGGATCAGAAGGTAGGCGGCCTCCGCGCCTGACAACGCCTCGCGCACGAAGCCAGGATTCTCGATATCGCCCACGCAGCTTTCCGCGCCAGCCTGGGCCAAGGTGGCCAGTTTCTCGCGCTGCCGGCCCACCACGCGAACCTTCTTTCCAACCTTGAGCAGGGACGTCGCAACGGCCCGACCCGTATTTCCAGAAGCTCCAAACACGCAAATCATGAGCATTCCTCCTTTCCAATGAACGAACCGAACGAACCGAACCTGCCACGCAAAAGAGGACCTGGCAAAGCCGGTTTATCGCGCCTTCCGTCAGCCTTCCCAGGAGGCTCGAATACTGGCAGACTCGCGCGCGTGTCACGCCGAGATCCCGCGCCCCATCCCGGTCGGTATGCATCGGCAAGGGTGGTCCGACTCTCCGAGGCCATACGGGCGCAGATTTCCGGCCTTTGCGAAGCAGCCTATCCGCTCGAGGCCTGTGGGGTGCTGCTCGGTCGGGGAAATGGGGAACGTGTGCCCTGGCACGTCACACGGTCAATCGCGGCCCGTAATGACGACGATGATCCGCGTTGCCGTTACCTCGTCGCGCCGGAATTTCAGTTGTCCGCCGAACGCCAGGCCCGGGAAGCGGGTGAAGACGTGGTGGGCTACTATCACAGCCATCCCGATTGTGAAGCCCTGCCGTCGGACTGCGACCGTGCGCAAGCGTGGCCAGGCTACCTCTACATCATCTGCTCCGTGGCGAAGGCACGCGCGGTGGACTTGGGCCTGTTCACGTTGACCGGCCAGGGAGGGGCCTTTCGCCGTGCTCGCGCGGAGCCGGCTCGCGCTTTCAACCCGTTCGCGGGGCAGGTCCCGTCATGCCCGTGACCATCCTCATCCCCACGCCTCTTCGGCGTTTCGTGGATGGCAGCGAGAGAATCGAAGTCGCCGCGGACAACGTGTCCGGCGCGCTTGCCGCACTGGCCGACCGGAGCAACGACTTGCGCCGTCAACTGTTCGACGACCAGGGGCGCCTTCGCAGCTTCGTCAACGTGTTCGTGGGTAGCGAGAACGTCCGCGCCTTGGGGCCGTGTCAAGCGGTGGGCGTGCGCGACGGCGACGTGCTCACCCTGGTTCTGGCCATTGCAGGCGGCACATCGCGTGGCACATCGGGCGGCACCCGATAAGGGGCAGGGGGCGCTCGCCAGCCTCGCTTTTCTCTTGCTGGGTAAAAGACCGGCGACGACAATGACCGGCCATGGCGATCCCGGCGGGCAGGAGCTTCGGCCCATACGAGGTGGAAGGGTCGATCGGATCCGGCGCGATGGGGATCGTCTACCGCGCTCGTCATACCGTCAGCGGGGAGGCGGTGGCGGTCAAGGTGCTGCGCACCCAAGCTCCGGGATTACTCGCCTCGTTCCGTCGTGAGGTTCATATCCTCGCGGGGCTGCGACACCCGAACATCGTGCGTATTCTCGATCAGGGGTCGAGCGGCGGTGTTCCCTGGTTTGCCATGGAGATGGTCGACGGCACCAGCCTCCGTGCATTGCTCTGGCCGCGGCGAGAACCGACCAGGTCGCTTCGCGAAACGGAAGATGCCCGAGCAGCCGAGACCCTGGCCGACGCCGAGGGTGTCGTGGCGCAGGCGCGTGCTGAAACCTTTCAACCGGCCGCCATCGTCCGGCTGTCGATCGCCGAGATGGTTCGCTTGGCGATCCCGATCTGCCGGGGCCTCGCCTTTCTGCACGGGTGCGGCGTCGTGCATCGCGATCTGAAACCCGAGAACATCCTGATTCGCGCCGACGGGACACCCGTGCTCGCCGATTTCGGACTGGGTTTTTCCTTTGGAGGAATGGGTAGGGAAACGCTCGACCTTGCCGATGCGGGCTTGGGAACACTCGCCTACATGGCCCCCGAGCAGCGCTTCGGGCGATTCGTGGACGCGCGCGCCGACCTCTTTTCCCTGGGCTGCGTCTTGTACGAATCTCTGACCGGGGTGTTGCCCTTCGGGCCGGCGGGGGTTCACGAGCTTTCGCCCGATCCCCCGGTGCCCTCCACCAAGGTCGCCGGGATCCCGGTCGCGCTGGACACGCTGGTCCTCGGCCTGCTGGCGCGCAGCCCGCCGGACCGTATCGGCTATGCCGACGATGTCGCGGCGCTGCTCGCATCCGTGGGCGGATTGGACGAGCGGTCGCCGTCGCCGAAGCCCACGACGTACTTGTACCGCTCCGAGCTCGTCGGTCGGCGAGAGGCGTTCGCGCTCCTTGCACAGGCCGTCGATCGTGCGCTCGGTGGACGAGGGAGCAAGGTCTTCGTCGCCGCGGCGAGCGGCGCGGGTAAGACGCGCCTCGTGCTCGAGGCCGCCGCCCTGGCCGCGGAAAAGGGGATGGCGGTGATCACGGGCGAGTGTCTGCCTTCCGGCACCGCCGAGGGCGGGCATCGGGCCCTGAGTGCTCCGCTCCACCCGGTCCGGCGCCTTTTGACGGGCGTTGCCGACTATTGCCGTGGCGGGGACGGGGCGATTGCCAGGAGGCTGCTCGCCGGCCGGGCTCGCCTGCTCGCGCCGCACGAGCGACTGCTGGAGGATCTCGCCGACCAACTGCACGAGGCAGAACCCCCGCCGCTTCCCCACGACGCCGCCCGTGCGCGCATGCTCGGTGCCTTGGCCTCGCTGGTGCTGGACTATGCTCGCGAGCGACCGCTCTTTTTCGTCATCGACGATCTGCAGTGGGCAGACGAGCTATCCTTGGACCTGCTGTCCTCGATCGCGGCGGCAGAGTGCGCGGGGGCGCCGCTGCTGCTGCTCGGGACGTGTCGACTCGAGGAGATGACCTCGGGGTTGCAGCGGCTCTTTCGCGAGCCTGGCAACCTCTACGTGGAGCTCGACCGACTGGGCAAGGAAGAGGTGGGACGCATGGTGGGCGGAATGCTTGCGCTGCGCGCGCCGCCGCCGGAGCTCGTCGAGTTCCTGCACGCCGTATCCGGGGGAAATCCGTTCTTTCTCGCCGAGTACTTGCGGACTGCTATCGCCGAAGGGCGACTCGAGCGCAATGCAGGCGGTCGCTGGGTGTTGCGCGATCCTCGCCTCATGGGCGTGGCCATCCCGACCGCGATCTCTGCGCTGATTCGTTCGCGCATCGAAGGGCTGAGTCCGAAGATTCGGCAGATCATCGACGCTGCCGCGGTCTTGGGCCGAGGCTTCGACCCCGAGCTTCTGGCCCACACCGCGGAGCTGGACGTATCGGACATCCACGAGGCGTACGGAACGCTCCGACAACGGCAGATCTTCGAGGAGGATCCGTCGGGCATCCTTCGCTTCGTGCACGATCAACTCCGGGACGCCGCCTATTCGGCCATGGCAGCGGACACGTGCGCCCACCGGCACCGGCGGGCAGCGACGTCGATCGAGGAACGCTACGCGGGGCGCGAGCTCCATCCCCACCTTGGCGCACTCGGCTTCCACTTGGCGAAAGCCGGAGCCCCGGACCGCGCCGCCGACTATTTCGGGCGGGCGGCCGACCTCGCCCGCAGCACCTATGCCAACGGCGACGCGGTCAAGTTGTACCGGCTGGCCATCGGTCAAATCGACCAGATCGACCGTGCCTTCCGCGGTCCGACCGAGCGGGCGGCGGCGCGTGCTGCTCTCCACGAAGCCATCGGCGATCTGTTGCTCATCACCGGCGAGGCGCAGGGTGCGCGGGATGCTTTCGAAGCCGCGCTGATCGACTCTCGCGAAGCCCCCTCGGTCGCGCGGGGCAGACGCCTGCGGAAGTGCGCGCGCACCTGGGAGCGCCAACACCAGCATGGGCAGGCACTGCGGGAATTCGCGAGAGCGGAGGAACAGCTCGGCGACACCGCGCTCGCCGAGGAGCACGCGGACGCGTGGTGGCTCGAATGGGTGCAGGTGCAGGTCGACAAGACCTGGGACCTCTATTGGCTTGCCAGGGTGGACGAGCTGTCCGAGTTGGTAGAGCGCGTTCGCCCGGTGGTCGAGCGACGCGGGGTCGCATCGCAGCGCGCGCAATTTTTCCAGGCGCTCGTTCACACGGCCTTGCGACGTGAAAGGTACGCGCACCTCGACCAGGCGATCGCGTACGGTCGGAAATCGCTGGCTGCGGCGGAGCAGTGCGAGGACCCGCGGGAGCTGGCCCTGGCGCGGTTCTTCTTGGCCTTCCCGCTGCTGTGTGCAGGACACCTGGAGGAGGCGGAACCGCTGTTCCAGGCCGCCATCGCCGGCGCCGATCGCATCGGCGATGCCACGCTTCAGGCGCGCTTCCTGTCGTACTATGCCGTGCTTCATCGACGCGCGGGGCGTCTCGTGCAGTCGCGCACGATGGCGGAACGTGCGGCCTCCATCGCTGCCCAGGGAGGGATGCACGACTATGTCGGAGTCTCGCACGCGTGTCTTGCCTGGGCGGCCTGGAAGGGCGGCGATAAGCCCGAGCTCGAGCACCACGCGGCAGTCTGTCTCGCCGCTTGGGCCAAGCTTCTCCCCGCCTACGAGTACCCCCTTCACTGGTTGGTGCGAATGCCGTTGGCTGCCCGGCACGCCGCTGACGGAGAGCTCGACAAGGCGGTCGAGCAGTGGAAAGCCCTGTTGGCGCCGACGCAGCACCTTCTGCCGACACCGCTTCGAGAGCTCATGGAGCACGCGATTGAAGCGTGCTCGCGCGGGAACCATGAAACCGCGATGCTGTCCGCAAGCGGTGTGGTCGAGCTGGCGATCGGGCTCAGGTACCTGTGAGCAACGCCGCCGGGCCGAAGCCCGGATCCTTCAGGTGTGAGACGTGACAGCCCCTCACCCGCCTCGCTGCGCTCGGCGACCTCTCCCCGCTCCGCGGGGCGAGGTGTTTTCAGGGGAGTCGGCTCCGCGATTGTGATCGCATTCCGTCCAAAACCGGTGGATTTCGTTGTGCCCACGTCGTATTTGTATGGTCCAGGCCTTGCTTGGGGTTGTTGCACCTGAAGCCCAAGTCGCGCCGACGGCAAGGAGAAGGCAATGGCAGGCTACACGCCGACGATCTACCTGCGAAACGTGTTCAGGATGAAGTGGGACAAGCACAACACCTATCTGGACATGTTCATCGAGGGGAAGCGGAAGTTCATCGAGCACACCAAGCACAAGGGGTGGTCGCTCATTGCAGCCTTTGCCGAGTGGCCCGTGCTCCAACACAAGCATGTTGTCGAGCCCGGCTTCGAGATGATTCAGATATGGCGTCTGGAGACCTGGCACACGCTCTACCAGACGATGGTGGATTTGTCGGAGACCGGGTGGTATCGCGCCCTCGGCGAATCGCTCGCGTCGGAAGATCAGGAGCTTCTTACCAATGCGGCGGTTCTCCAACCCGCACCCGGTCTTCGTTGGCGGGCCGACGACGAGCCTGGTTACACCTACCTCTACGAGGTATCTCGGCCGTGCGAGGGCGACACGCATGCCTACCTTCGTGAGCTCAACTGGCTTAGTTCGGTGATGGCAGGGCGGGCGGGTTGGGAATTGATCTGGTGGGCGTCGCAAATCACGGCCCAGCCCGCAGAGATCTCCGTTCTGTGGCGGGTACCCGACCCTCGCGGCTGCAGCGCAAGGGGTATTCCGCAGGACCTCGTCGAGGTCGCGCAGGAATACCGACGTTACAACGCCCAGATGATGACGCTTTTGCAGACGACGAGGCGGCGGGTGTATTACCCCATCTACACGGAACGCCTAGCCCAACTCGCGGATACGCCCACGACCTAGACACGTGAGGAAACCATGAGAGACAACGACAAGATCGAGCTCGACGATTTGATCCTATTCTTCCGCGGCTTGGACGATCACGACAACGAGACAATCGTCAATCGCTGGATCCCGCACGACTATTATACGAACGAGGCGCGAAGAGTTGCGGTGAAGCCGGGATGGCAGGACGCTGTTTTGTCGGAGCCGAGCCTGGGCAAGCAGGGCAAGCACTACTACGTGGCCAACCTGGCACGGCTCGTGCCGCCGGACGAGACACGCGCTGCGAAGAAGTCGCGGGCGAAGGCGCCGGCCCATTCGAAGAGCGAGCCTGGCCCCGGCGACCTCATCGTCTTTCCACCCGAGGATCCCGATTCTTGCTTTCAGGTGACGCGGGCAGAATATGAAGAGTGCCAGGCGTTGTCGCCGACCGAGATTCCGGACTTGGAATTCATGGCGCGCGAGGAAGGCGCCGTCTTGGCGAACGTACCGAAAGTAACGCCGCAAGGTTGTACTTGTATCCTGTTGAGCCTGGTCAGCTTGCGATCGGGCATGCTCAAGGGCTACGAAAACAAGACCGACCACGCCCATCGCGTGCGCGATGCGATCCACCGCGGGCATACAGCGCACAAGCGCTAGTTCCCTGACCCGCGGAACTGGTCATGCCGTTGCCCAGCGAGACATTCAAGCAGCACACGCTCGGCACGCACCGGGCCGTCGCGCCCGAGGAGACGCTCCGGCGGATTGAGCCGCTTTTGCACCGGGTCGGCATCACCAGGGTGGCGAACGTGACCGGGCTCGACGTGATCGGCGTCCCGGTGGTGGCGGTCGTGCGGCCCAATTCGCGCTCGATTGCCGTCGCACAGGGCAAAGGGCTCGATCTGGTCGCGGCGAAGGTGTCGGGGATCATGGAATCGCTCGAGAACTACCACGCCGAGCGCGTGCGCCTGCCCCTCATGCTGGCCTCGTGGGAGGAGATGCGCGGGCGCGGTCGGACCCTCGACTTGACGGCGCTGCCGCGGCTCGCCGGCAGCATGCTGGATCCGCGTTTGCCGTTCCTCTGGGTGCAGGGCCATGAAATCCTCGGTCGCACGTCCATCTGGATACCATTCGAGCTCGTACACACGGCGTACACGCTGCCCCTGCCCACTGCCAGTGGCGCGTTTCAGATGAACGACAGCGGCGTGGCGTCGGGAAACCATCCCCTCGAGGCGACGAGCCATGCCATCTGCGAGCTGGCCGAACGCGACGCGGTCACCTTGTGGGAATACAGCCCGAGGGCTCAGCAACAAACCCGCAAGGTGGATGTGCGGACGATTGACGACGTCGCGTGCCTGTCCGTCTTGCAGAAGTTCACGGACGCGGGAATTCGAGTCGGCGTGTGGGACGTCACCACCGACACCGGCATCCCGGTGTTCGTTTGCATGATCGCGGACGATCCCGCGAACGGCCAATTGCGTCCCCTTGCATCGGCGACCGGCTCGGGATGCCATCCTGCTCGCGGCATCGCGCTCTTGCGAGCCCTGACGGAAGCGGCACAGACACGCTTGACCGTCATCGCGGGCAGCCGGGACGATCTCAGCATCGCCACCTATCGACGCGGACACGATCCGACCATCGCCGCGGAAGCCGCCGAGATGATCACCGCGGCCGGGGCAGGCCGGAACTTCGGCGACGGCCCGAGCTACAGCGCGGCGACCTTTCACGAGGACGTGGCGTGGGAGCTCGAGTGCCTGCGTTCGAGCGGCATCGCGGAGATCGCGGTTGTCGACCTGACCCTGCCGGAGCTGCACATCCCGGTGGTGCGGGTCGTGATCCCCGGCCTCGAAGGCATCGCAGGGTCGAGCGGGTTTACACCGGGCAAGCGCCTGCTCGGGCGTTTGTCGTGAGATTCCTCGTCTTCGTCGGGCCGACGCTCGCAGCTCGGGCGGTTCGCGAAATCGTCGACGCCGACGTGTCTGGACCGGCCAAGTTTGGGGACGTGTACCGCGCCGTCATGCAAGGGCGAGAGGCGATCGCCATCATCGACGGGTACTTCGAGCGGGTGCCGGCGGTTTGGCACAAGGAGATTCTTTGGGCGATGAGCGAGGGCGTCCATGTGTTCGGGGCGAGCAGCATGGGCGCGCTTCGCGCCGCAGAGCTCGATGCCTTCGGCATGGTTGGCGTTGGTGCCGTCTACGAAGCGTTCCGCGACGGCACGCTCGAGGACGACGACGAGGTTGCGGTCGCGCACGCTCCGGCGGAGGGCGAGTTTCGGGTACTTTCGGACGCCCTGGTCAACATCCGCGCGTCGCTGCGCGCGGCCGTGCGCGCGAAGGTGATCGCGCAAGCCACCGAGGCCGCCTTGCTCGAGGTGGCCAAGCGGCAGTTCTACGCGGGGCGCAGCTTCGCAGGCTTGTTGAAGCAAGCGGCAGCGAGAGGAGTCGAGGTTGAAGCTCTCGGCGACTGGCTTGCCCTCGGCAAGGTGGACCAGAAGCGAGACGACGCGATCGCACTGCTCACCTATCTACGGGAATGGGCAGCCGGCGATCCGCCACGCAAGCAGGTCACCTTCCGCTTCGAACCCACCGATTCGTGGCACGAGGCCACGCGGATGGTCCTGGCAGAGGAGGGCTCCGACCTCGGTCCAACGCTCTCGGGGGATGCCCTGCTCGAAGAAGAGCTCAAGCTGGCCGGAGCCTACGAAGGCGCGGTCGACGGCGCAGCTGCGCGCGGGTTGGCGCTCGAATTGGCGATGCGGGCGGGAGCCCATCCCGACGCCGCCGTCGTGCAACGCGCTCGTTCCGAGTTCCGGTTCCGCCGCGGTCTGCGCAGTCGCGACGATTTCGAGCGCTGGTGTACGGCCCAGCAGCTGGAGGACGACGAGTACCGACACTTCTTCGAGACGGAAGCCAGGCTGAGCTGGGCCTGGCCCATCAAAGAAGGCATTGCCCGCAACCACCTGGTGGACTATCTGCGCGGAACCGGGCAGTACGGCCGCTGGCTGCAAAAGGTGGAGCACAAGGCCCAAAAGTTGCGCGATGCCGGTCTTGTCACGCCCTCCCTTGCCGATGTCGGAATGTCCGAGGCCGAGCTTTGGCAATGGTACTTCGAAGCCTGCCGAGGGTGCGCGATGCCTCCGGACATGGAGGGATTCGCCGTGAGCTGCGGTTTTCGAGAGGGGAAGGCACAGCTGCGAGCCGCGGTGCTGCGCGAAGCCTACATCCGCAAACGGGGTGGGCGCAAACGGGGTGGGGAGAACGGGCCGGAGTAGTCGCGCCGACGGTCGTGGTAGCCGAAGGCAGACAGATTGCCGAATCCGTGCGAGGTGGTCTACGATGCCGCCAAGGAGGCACCGTTCGTGACGCGATTGACCGTTCTTGCACCCGAAGGACATGCGGCGTACGCGGCCGAGCTCGAGCCGGCGCGGGCCTTTCTTTTGGGGCGGAACCCTGATGCGCACGCGCCGGGGATCCCGGGCGGCGACCAGTCGCCGCCCATCGATCCGGTGCGCATCCTGTCCCCGAGCGTGTCCGCCAACCATGTCCTCGTATCGAACCATGACGGGCAATCCCAGGTCCGGGATCTTGGAAGCCGGAATGGCACGTGGCTCTTGCTTCCCAAGGACCGTCCCATCGACGTCGGCGATTCGGATGTCGTGCTGCAGCTCGGGAAGGCCAAGGCCAACCTCCTGCGCGCGGATGACCCTGAGCCGCCGGTCTGGCACGATCGTCACGACTTCGCCCCGGCCATCGCGCGATCGATCGAGGACTGGCTCTCCGTCCGCGAGGTGGACGCGCGCGTGATGGTTCGAGACGACGACCCCGCGACGAACCACTCTCCGAGCCAGATCCCTCTCGCCAACGGCGCGGTGCTCGACGTCGTCGCTCTCGCGACCGCCGACGCGACCTGGGCGGGGACACTGGAGCACGTCTGGCGCTGGGTCGGTCGCCAGAATTCGCTTTTCGAGTCGGAGGAGAATACGCGCAACGAAGGCATGATCCTGGCCTCGCGCGCAATTCGGAAAGCCCATCGCGACGTCGTCGAAGCCGCGCAAAGGGATGCGAAGACGCTGCTTTTGATGGGGCCATCGGGGGCCGGAAAAGAGGTGCTGGCCGAGGTCTTCCATCGGGAGTCGGGTCGAAGCGGCCCCTTGGTCACCACGAACTGCTCCACCTTCAGCAAGGAGCTGCTTCGCTCGGAGCTGTTCGGGGCCGAACCGGGATCGTTCACGGGCGCCACGCGGCGGATCGTCGGGGCCGTCGAGCGGGCGCAGGGAGGCACGCTGTTCCTCGACGAGATCGGAGAGCTGCCGATTGACGTGCAGGCCATGGTCCTGCGCTTTCTCGACCGCCGAGAGTACGAGCGCGTCGGCGAATCGGGTCGCGCCCGCAGCGCCGATGTCCGCGTCGTGGCCGCGACCAACCGCGATCTGCGTGCGGCCACGCGGGCAGGGAATTTTCGGGTCGATCTGTGGTACCGACTGTCGGTCTACGTCGTCGAGGTGCCCTCGCTGCGCTCGCGCTGGGAAGACGTGCTCGCCTGCTTGGAGAACACGCGCCTCAACCCAGGTACCTCTGCGCGCGACGCGCTCACCGCGGACGCGCTCAAGGTGCTTCAGAATCACGCCTGGGAGGGGAATTTCCGCGAGCTGATGAACTTCGGGCTGCGGCTCCCGCGCGACGCGACCCACGGGTCGATCGATCCGGAGAGCTGCAAGCAGGCTCTGCAGGCAGGCGCCTTGCGGGCACCGCCCGCGCCGACGACCGTGGACAGCGACGACTCGGCGCGCCCCCAGTGGGCCGATCTCGCCGTCAAGGCTGTCGAGGCCTTCTTCGAAGACCACGGTCACGAGCCAAGGAGCTGGGACGACCAGAAGGAGTGGAACGAGAAGTACCTCAAGCCGCTGCTCTTCTTCCATCTCGGCAATTCGGGCGGCGATTCGGAGCCGATGGACGAGGAGGCGATGTCGTCCTTCGCTTCGCAGACCGCGGCGCGACTGCAGGCCGACCGGGGGACCGCCGTCAAACAGCTCGCGCGCTACTTCGAGCGCTTCGTTCGTTGAGCCGATCTTCGGCGGGCGAGCGCTGGCGAAGGCCGGCTCAGGCCTTGAGGAGCTTGAACGCGTGGTTCCACTGATTCGAGCGCAGCCCGGGAATGCACCAGAGCTGACACAGCGGTTCGATGGCGCGCGCGCTTTCCGCCGCCCCCATGTCCTCGGCGTCCCAGCCGAAGTCCTTCAGGATCTCGGTGACCAGGACCTTGGCGTCTTGGTCATTGCCGCAGATGAACATAGTGGGCCTGCCCGCCGCGAAGTGCGGGTCGTCCATGTGCGCGCTGCCCACGGAGCTCCACGCCTTGACGAAGCGGGCGCTCGGGGCAGCTTGCTGGAGCTGTTCCAGCAGCGATTCGTTGTGCCCGGTGAAGAACTGGAGCACCCCATTGACGGGCGGTGCATCGGCGATGGGGTTGGTGGTATCGATGATCACCTTTCCCGCAAGCTCAGGGCCCGAGATGCTGGCGATCGCGTCCTTGGCACCGGTCCCCTTGACCGCCAAGACGACGACTTCTGCGAAGCCGGCCGCTTCCTTGAGGGTTCCGGTTGCCAGCTGCTGGCCGATGCTGCTCCGTAGCGCCGCGAGCTTTTCGGCACTGCGCGATCCGACCATCACTGGGTGGCCACGCCGAAGAAACCCTCGGGCCAGCGCCTTTCCGACGTCTCCAGTTCCGATGATTCCAATCTTCTGCTTCATGTGACGCTCCCGGAGATGCTGTGACGCTATCCATACCGCGTCCGCGCTCGCGGTCAAGAGCGAGTCACGGCGCTGCATCGATTTCGTTATCACGCGTCCGTCGCGCATGACGCCAACATCCATTTCCGAAAGTGCTTTCGCGAATGTGATCGCATTCCCACCTGGCCGTGGATAAGGCCAGCACGCACTTGGCGGATATCCGGGGCCACGTGCGGGGCACTCGCCTTGCATAGGCCTGCGCTGCCTATGAACAGACTAGCCTGTACGGCCGATGGGCGAACGGTCAGCCGCCGCCTCCGGCTGATGGATGGGGGGGACCCCGGTGGGCCTAACGGCCTATCGGGGTCAGAGGGGCGGGGCTCGATCCCGCTTCGGGCGGTGTCTGCGTCTTCCGCCCACATCAGGATCACACAAACGCGAGAAGCTGGATCGGTACCTGCGTCCGCGCTCCATGCGCGCGGAGACGCCCACTCCGGCGCGGGATGTCCCGCGCGCCGACCCTGCGGATCCTCTTCTCGGCCAAACCATCAACGGTGCCTACCGCATCGACCGCCTTCTCGGGCAGGGCGGAATGGGCAACGTCTACGAGGCCGCGGAGCTTCATTGCAACAAACGCGTCGCTCTCAAGGCGATGCATCATGCTCTCGCAACGGATAAGGAGGCTGTCGCGTTGTTCCGCCGCGAGGCAGAGGTCACGATCCAACTGGATCATCCGCACATAGTCCATGCCTTCGACTTCGGCGTCATGCACACCGGCCAGCCCTACCTGGTGATGGAATTCCTCGAGGGAGAAGATCTCGACAGCCGCCTTCGCCGCGCGGGGAGACTCTCGTCGAGGACTGCGCTACGCGTGATCAAGCAAACGGCTGCGGCGCTCGCCGCAATTCATGCCAAGGGCGTCGTCCACCGGGACCTCAAGCCTGCGAACATCTTCCTGTGCGACGCTGCCTGCAAAGTGGATTACGTGAAGGTGATCGACTTCGGGGTCAACAAGGCCTGCAGGGCAAGTGAGCTTGCCGCGCAGCCCGAGCCCATCATGGGAACACCCCACTATATGTCTCCCGAACAGGCGCTTGGCCAAGTCGACACCGTCGACGAACGTACCGACCAGTGGGCATTGGCCTGCATCGCATGGGAAGCGTTGTCGGGACGCACGGCATTCGCCGCAAATTCTATCCAATCCCTCCTCTTTCAGGTCGTCTACGAAGCGCCCGCGGCCCTTTGCTTGGCGCGCGGACTCGCTCCGAGACTCGAAAGCGTGCTCCTGCGGGCGCTCTGCAAGAAGAAGGAAGGTCGTTTCGACAGCGTGCTCGCATTCGCCCAGGCGTTGGAGGAGGCGGTGAAGGCCCGAGAGCACCCCTGGGCCTTTGCGGTGGAAGAAACGGCGACACCGTGTCCGATGCCGTTGGCGCGAACGGCCCCGACCGCAAGGGAATGGTCGTTCGTGTAGAATCGGACTGCTCCGGGTTGGCAAAGAGCGCACCGAGCAGAGCCTTCGCCCAAACAGTGTAGAGAATACATTTCGCCACGGTGTATTATGGGATACGGAACAGATATCTGTCCTTCACCCTGCAGCACGCGATCAGTCGATTAGATTACAGAGCTGCACTGCCAGGTCCCAATCGAGGCGTCCGAGGCAATCCCGAAGCACGCACAGGTTACTATGCCACTGCTCATGTCGCTGCAGCCCACGGCGGGTTCGGTGCATGGTGAATTGATATCTGAACCACATATCCGGCATGTAGTATCTCGTTTGGCCCTGGTTATGACCAGTTCCTAGAACATTACCACCTTCAGTCTATGCCGCTGGAGGTCTTTCCTGACTCCTGAGGGAAGGTGCCTGAAAGCACCCTTACTTGCGTGAAGGGGGCTCAAGCCCCCTGAGCCCGCAGAGAGGGCCTGCTTCTCGGTGCCTGCAAGGTTCAGCTGCGGATGGGCCGGGAGCGGCCTCGGGCGGTGGTGGAATAGCGAATGGCCGACCGGTCTCGCGGCGTATCTCGAGTGGCCCGTCCGTTCACGACCGTCGCTGTTCGACGGCCATGATCGCCTTGCGCGCCAGCGACGACAACGGCGCGCCCAGCGGCTCCTTCCACCAGCGCTGTCCCGGTCGCGGTTTCGCGCTTGCCCGATAAATGTTGGCTGTCACATGGCGGTGAGTCAGCTCGTGGAAAATTCGCGCCAAGGGCTCGCCCAACGGTTGTTCCAGGCGCTGTTCCAGCGAATGCTTGGCACGCGCGCCGCTTGCGCTGGGCAGTTCCCACAGGCCGGCCCATAGTCCTTCGAGGGGGCGCTGTTCGAGCAGCAAGGCTCCCTTGTCTTCTATCCAGGCGAAGGCGATGCGTAGGGATTTGCGCGCGGCCTTCGACTTGCCGCCTGGATATGCCGTCGGCGTTCCTTGGTTGAAAGCCAGGCAGGCCCGGCGCAACGGGCATTCTCGGCAAACGGGATTTTCCGGTCGGCACAGGGTCGCGCCGATGTCCATGAGCGCTTGATTGATCTCTCCTGGCTGGCGGCAATCCACGAGGGACCGGGCCTGCTCCCGCACCGCGAGCGTCAGGGCGCGATCGTCGGCCCGGCCGGGCAGGGCATGCACGCGCGCGAGCACGCGCACCAGATTGCCGTCGACCGCGGGGGTCCTCTCGGCGAAGGCGATGGAGGCGATGGCGGCGGCCGTGTACGCCCCGATGCCGGGCAGTTGCCTCAGCGCCGATTCGCGGCCGGGTAGCTCGCCGTGCAACTCGGCCACCATCATGCGCGCGGCCTTGTGCAGGTTGCGTGCGCGCCGGTAGTAGCCAAGGCCGGCCCATGCCTCGCACACCGTGCGCTCGTCCGCGGCGGCCAGGGCCGCGACGGTCGGAAACTGTCGCAGAAACCCGGCGAAACGTGGAATCACGGTCTGGACTTGGGTCTGCTGGAGCATGACCTCGGAAACCCAGATGGCGTAGGGATCGCGTGTTCGGCGCCAAGGCAGATCGCGTGCGTGCTTGTCGTAGAAGGCCAGGAGCGCGCGTTGTCGCGCGGACGGGGAGGTCAGCGTTTCCACAGGATCATCCCGCGGTAGTCGTTGGCAAAGCCCGCCGCCCGCAGCGCATCGGCGAAGGGCGAGGCGCCGGCATTCACGCCATTGACGGTCTCCACGGTGACCGAGGACAGGGGAGAGGTCTCCCGACGAAGGAAGAAGCGGTACATCTCGAGCGCAGGCACGAGCGCAGCATGGTGCGCCTCGACCAGGACCGACAATTCCCTGCCGTTCTTCTGCAACACCAGCACGAGTTGCCTGCCCTGAAACACCATCCAGTTGCTCGCGATGCGGCGCGGGAGCTGGGCAGGGAATCCGCCCATGCCGAGGCCGCACACCGAGGCCGGATCGCACGCGTTCATGCAATACAGGCGCTCGCCTGGTAGCGGCTCGGGCAAGCGACGAAGGGCCTCGTGGGTTGCGAACTGAATGCCGGGAACGCCTTCGAAGAAGTGCCCCGAGACGATCTCGCCCGACAGCTCGAGCAGGCGCAGGGCACGGAAGAGCCGGGCCCAGCGCAAGAGCGGCAATTCGTGCTCGAGCCGCTCGCGAAAGACCACCCCGTAGCGGGCGAGCACCAGGCGTGCGCGTTCTTTTTCCAGCTCGGCGTTTTCGACCGGGCTCCGATCCCGCCCGTCGTGCAACAGGCGCCAAGTGCCGGCGCTCGGACGCGAGCGCTCCCAGCGACGAAACCCTGCGCGGCCACCGCCTCCGGCCGGGCTCACCTCGTCCGGCGCGAAGTTGCTCGCGATACCGCGCCGGATGGTTTCGTAGCTGTCGGTGGCGACGCGGCCGTGCCATGCCAGATCCCACAACATCTCGGCCACGCGGGCCGTGCCGAGCCCCGTGGCTGGCGCGAGATCGAAGAAGCCAAGCCCGCGCTCCGATTCTTCCAGGCGGCGCACGAGCGCGGATTGGGCCTGCTCGTCGCCCCCGGCATCGGATTCGGGCTTGTCCAGGAACAGCTCCTGGTCGCTGGCCAACGCAAGAGCGACCCTCTCCTTGCCACAGCCGAACCAGGCGAGACCGTAGGACTGAAAGAGGGTGTCGAGCCACGACGGGTAGTACGGCGTAAGTCGGCTCGGCAGCACGGCCTCTTCCCACAGCCCGGCGGACAGGGGAAAGCCGAACAGGCGGTCGAGCGCGCCTTGCAGTGCTTCGAGGTCGCCACCTTGCCGGCCAAGCCCCTGCCATTCGTTGAAGAAATGCGGCAGATCCTCCATGGGCCGCGGGCGGAGCGCCTGTTCGGCGGACGCGCGCCGAGCCGCTCGATGCAGGCGGAGCAAGCGCTCGGCGTTGTCGGCGTCGCAGAAGCAGCGCTCGGTCCGCCCTTCGAGCAGCTGCCCGGCGACGATGCTCTCGGTCTCGAGCAGCTCGTCGAGGAGCGCAGGCAGGTCCGCGCCGTCGAAACCCAGGGCGGCGGAAATCTCATCGGCAGAGACCGCCGCGCGCGTGCGCAGATACTCGCCGACCAGCGTGGCCCCGGACTCGGAATCCGTGCCATGGGGATGGGCCCGTAGATGCTCCACGGACCGCGCAGCCGCTCCGCCGAGCAGCGGGCGCAGCGTGCGCAGGTCGTCGACGCCGATGCCACGCAAAGCGAGAATGCGCGGTACATCGCCAAGGTCGGACACCAGCTCTTCTCTGGCCCCGGGAAGGGTATAGGCAAGGAGCGCGGAAAGAAGATCTTCGTTCGCCGCGACGTGCTCGTCGGGTGGAAGCTCGGCCAGCCATCTGTCGACAGCTGCGGCGGGCGTCAGGAGGATCTCGCGCACGGCGAGCAGGATCTCCTCGCGCGTGGTCGGCTGGTAACCGGGGTGGGTGCGCAGGAGCTTGCCCGTGAACGCGGCCGCGAGTTGCGCAGGCACGGCGGGGTAGCTGCTCGCGCCGTGGAACAGATCGCGAAAGAGCTCGTCCGCCAGGCCCGAACGCACGCCCGAGGTCGGCGCATCGTCGAGGTACATGTGGTAGTTGGTCTGGCGAAAGACGATGCCGTCGGTGAAGGGCGTCGGGTGGGCCGGCCGGGTCAGGTGCAGGGCGATGCGTTTTTGCGCGATGTCGTCGAGCAGACCCGCCAGGGTAGGAATCTCGAATTCGTCCTCGAGTAGGTCGCGCCAGGTCTCGAGCACGATGGGAAAATCCTCGAACCGCGACACCGAGGCGAGCAGCTTCTTCGAGCGCAGGCGGTTGAGCCACAGCGGGTAGCGTCTCCTGGCGTCCCCGCGCGGGAGCAGGAGCGCCCGGCTGGCGTTCTCGCGGAAGCGCGCGCCGAAGAGCGCGGTCCTCTCCAGACCCGCGCGCAAGAGCTCGTCGAGCGCTCGCGCGGGAACCAGCTCGAACACCCCCACCGGGTCGATGCCCTCGGGCAGCGTGAGCAGAATGTGGTCGTTGCTGGCAAAGGCGTCGAGCGGGCTGCCGCGTGCGCGCTGCCACGCCTCCGCCAGCGCGATGGCCAGGGGACGGTTGATCTTGCCGCCCCAGAAGGTGTGCAGCACCACCTGTTGATTTTCCGTCGGCGCCGAGGGATCCTTGCCGCACTCGACGAGCACGCGCTGGCGGCCGGGCAGGGGTGCCCGCGAGATCTCGTGCTGGCGGACGAGGAAGCTCGCCAGGCCGCGCGCGCTGGCCGCGTCCATGCCGTGCTCCCTGCCGAGCTGGTCGGCGAAATCGGGCTCGCCGAGCCGCGGCTCGCAAGCGTCGAAGAAGTCGAGCAGCGCGAACGAGGCCTGGGTAGAGCGATTTTGCTCCTCGGCCTTCCAGAACGGGATCATGGGGCCGCGCGCATCCGCGGGTCCGACCTCGACGTCGTTGTGGGTGACGTTCAAGATGCGCCAGGCCTGCGTGCCCAGGCTGAACTGATCGCCCAGCCGGCGTTCCCACACGAACTCCTCGTCCAGCTCGCCGATCACGGCCTTGCTGTCGGCGAGGCGCAGGTGGTAGTAGCCGCGATCGGGGATGGTGCCGCCCGACTGGTAGAGCACGAATTCGGTCCCCGCGCGCGTGGTGAAGGTGTTCTTGGCGCTGTCCACGAGCGCCCGCTGGCGTAGCTCGCGAATGGGTGCGTCGGCGTAGCGGCCAGCCAGCATGGCGACGACCAGATCGAAGTGATGGCGGGGCAGCTCGTGGTAGGCGGCGATGGTGCGCACGAAGGCGAAGAGCCGGTCGAGATCCCAGACGGTGTTGCAACCCATGGACAGCAGCACTTGGGCCAGCACGTCGAGGGCGTTGCGGATAGGCTGGATCGCTTCCACGTCCGCGCGCCCGACCATGGCCTCCATGGACGCCGCTTGCGCACCGTCGAGACCGTGCAGCACGAAGAGGCTCGCCTTGCTCGTGCCGCCCACGCGGTGGTCGGCGCGGCCGATGCGCTGGAGCGACTGCGCCACCGAGGGTGGCGTGCCGACCAGGATCACCTCGTCGACGGAGCCGATATCGATGCCGAGCTCCAGCGATCCGGTGGCCACGACGGCACGCAGACGACCCTGCTTCATGCGCTCTTCCACGTCCAGGCGGATTTCGCGCGACAGCGAGCCGTGGTGCGAATAGGCGACGGGCTCGTTCTCGCCGCTGTTGAGCAGGCGCGCGAGCTTCTCTACCGTGCGCCGGCTGTTGGCGAAGATCAGGGTGGAGCGATTCTTCTCGACGATCTTCTTGAGATCGCCAGCCAGGGCTTGCCACCACAGATCCGCGGAGTCCGGGCCCCTCACCCTCTCCACCTCCGGCGCGCGCAGGGTCAGCGCAATCGAACGCCGATCCGTCGCGTGCACGACATGCACCGGACGCGGCCGGTAGCGCGTATCCGGGCCGGGCTCGACGATCTCGTACCCGGCCATCCACGCCGCGACGGTCTCTGCCGGTCGCACCGTGGCCGACAGGGCGATGCGCTGGAATGGCGGGCAGGATAGAGTCAACCGCTCGACCGCGGTCATCATGTAAATGCCGCGCTTGCTGCCGGCCAAGGCGTGGATCTCGTCGAGGATCACCGTCGCGAGCCCACCGAAGAGCTGCCGGCTCTGTTTGCTCGTGAGCATGAGGTTCAAGCTCTCGGGGGTGGTGATGAGGATCTCGGGCGGGTGGCGCAGCATCGCGCGGCGTTCGTCGTCGGGGGTGTCGCCCGAGCGGGTCATCACGCGGATGGGTGGAAACGCGCAATGCTCCTGCTCGAAAAGGGCCCGCAGCTCGGTCAGCGGTGCGAGCAGATTGAGGCGCACGTCGCTGTTCAACGCCTTGAGCGGCGACAGATAGAGCGCCCGAACGCCCCCACATGTCCACCGCTCGGTCACCAGGTTGTCGATGGCGGACAGGAACGCGGTGAGGGTCTTGCCGCTGCCGGTGGGGGCGCTGACCAGCACGTGCTCGCCCCGCGCGATGACGGGCCAGGCCTGCGCCTGCGCATCCGTGGGCGCGGCGAAGCGGCTTTCGAACCACCGGCGAACCAGTGGGTGGAACCGTTCGAGCGCCTGCGCAGCCATGCGCGCAAGCCTACGCGATTGCGCGCGTAAGGAGACCTCTAAGGAAGCGAGGAAGCCAGGAAGGGGTAGTGTGGCCTTGGGGAGACCATGACGCGCTTGATTTCAACTCTTTCTTCCTGCTTTCCTGGCTTCCTTAGAGGTCAGGTCCCGGGCCACGGGCGTTGCCCCTCTAGATTTTCCATGCGCGATCAGGCAGGGTTAGGTGTTCTTACAACCAGGAAATGACCCACCCCACTCGGGATTGCACTTGGGATTGAACGACATGATGTTTCCTCGTCGAATCCTGCAGGCTCCAGTCTGGACAGCAGCTCTCGTCACGTTTTGCGGAATCGCGGCATGTAGGCCCACGGAGAGCCCACGGACCCCGCCCGGCACCGGTGGCTCCGGCGGATCGAGCGCGGGTGGGCAGGGCGGAGCGGGTGGAAACGCGTCGACGGGTGGAAGCTCGGCCGCGGGCGGAAGCGCGGGCGGGGGTGGAGCCACCGCCTCGGGGGGAAGCGGGGGAACGGGTGGAACCAAGTCGGAGGGCGGCGGTGGCGGCTCCGCGGGTACCGGGGGAGCGACGGCCTTTGGCGGTGCGGGTGGCGCGGGCGGAACCAGCACGATCCCCGACGCGGCTGTCGACACCGCCGATGCGCCTCCCCCGGCGCCATCGCGCGGTCCCACCGTGCATACGAGCACCACCAATTTCCCCTTTCCTCAGAACCGGGAGAACAGCAACTGCATCTACCCCGCGCTCTACCGCAACGAGGACGTGCAGGCGATGTACGCGCAGTGGAAGAACGACACCGTGACCTCGGACGGGGCCAATGGCTTCCGCCGCGTGAAGCGGCCAAACGAGCCCGGCCTGGAGCCGAACTCGACGGTGTCCGAGGGCATCGGCTACGGGATGATCCTGGCGGTGTACATGGATGATCAGTCTCTCTTCGACGATCTGTGGAAGTACGAGCAGGCGCATCTCGATACCCAGACCTACCTCATGAACTGGTACATCAAGGCCGACGGCTCGGACGTGGGCTCGAATCCGTCAGGCGCGGGGCCGGCCTCGGACGCCGACGAGGATATGGCCTTCGCCATGGTCATGGCCGACAAGCAATGGGGCGGCAAAGGCTCCTCGACCAGGACCTATATCGATTGGGCCCAAGAGACCATCGGCAAGATTCTGGAACAAAGAGGTCAATTCGGGCAAGTACCTGTCCCCCTGGCCGACCACGTCTGTGCCCCCCATCAATCTCTCGTACTTCGCTCCCGCCTACTACAAGCTCTTCGCCAAGGTCGACACCGCGAACGCGAGCGGCTGGAAGGCGCTCACGGACGCCATGTACGACGTTCTGGCCAAATCGCTAAACTCGTCGAGCGGCAACGCCAACAATGGGCTTGTGCCGGCCTGGTGCGACACCAACGGCGCGCCGAATGGCGGGGCCTTCGGAGCCACGGGCGGGGCGTCGCCGACGAACTACCAGTACGACTCGTGCAGAACCCCGTTCCGCATCGGGCTCGACTACTGCTGGACCGGCGACTCGCGGGCGCAGGCCTACGTGGCCAAGACCAGCAGCTTCTTCAGCGGGACGTCGGTTGGCGGCGCCACCAAGATCGTCGACGGCTACGACCTGAACGGGACGGCCCACGCCCAGTACCAGACTGGTGCAAACGCGCAGATTCAGTCCTCGGCGTTCGTCGGTCCTGCCGGCGTCGGCGCCATGAGCAACTCCAGCTACCAGACCTTCGTCAACGACGCCTACGGGGTGCTCGTGACAGGCAAGGCGCTGGTGGGCGGCACCTACTACGACGATTCGTGGATGGTGCTTTCGCTGCTCATGATGACGGCCAATTACCTCGACTACACGTCGATCTCGCCGATGTAGATCCCGGCGCGAATTTGCTGGATCCCGGGCGGGCCTTGGGCGCAAAATGACGCCTCGTCCGGTCTGGCATCGTTCTTCCGTATTCGTTGATGTTCGGAGACCGGGCCAGCGAAGGTAGCAAGGTGGCTGTAATATCGGAGCCGCCGTTCTGAAAAGCCGCAAGCGAAGCGCTGTTTGCGGCCCTAGAAGTACAGTTTGCGGCCCAGAAGATCGATATAGCCGGAGGCAGATGGGGAGACGTCGCCCGAAGGTCTTGATCGTCGACGGAGACAAGGAGGCATCCCTTGCGCTCCACCGCGTTCTTTATGAGGGCGGCGAGAATTTCGACGTCATGCTCGCCGCCTCGGCCGATGTGGCACGTAATGTCATGCGCGATGTCGGGATCGATGTCCTGATCACGGATGCCGATCTGCCCAGCGCCGGTGGTGTGGATCTGGTCTGCTGGGGCGCTATCGAGTTTCCCGAGACCTTGTTCGTGGTGCAAACCAACGACGACGTCCGTCAGCTACAGCAACGCGTCTCTGGTCTTGGCTGCTTGCGTCTTCTGCCAAAGCCATGTGAGCCAAAAGAAGTGTTAAAGATCGTCAACGAAGCGCTCGATTGCATACATCGCTTGTCCGGGTGCTTCTCGGCCCTTTCCGCAGCAGACCTCATTCAAATGCTTTGTCTAGCCCAAAGGACCGCAGCGCTTCGTATCACCGCTCACGGCGAGGCCGGCTCGGTCATGGTGAAGGAGGGCAAGCTCTTCCACGCCTCGTGGGGCCCGCTCGTGGGGCACGAAGCGCTGTGCTCCATTCTGGACGCCCAGGACGGCGTCTTTCGCACCACGCCCCTACCCAACGACGTCGAGCCGAACATTCACGGCAATTGGCAGTTCGCCTTGATGGAGGCCGTGCGGACGCTCGACGAGCGCGCCAATTCCTCGCCGCGCCAGACCGGATCCTTTCCCGCCATTCGCGTCGAGAATTCCGTATTCGAGAAGATCTCCTCGCCCGGTGGCGACGGCGCGCCCAGCGAGCGCCGGGCGATGAATGCGTTGGTTCCCTCCGAGTCTCGCAAGGCCCCTCGGCCGGTCGGCGCGGCGGCGTCGCTGGTGGACAAGGGCTTCGCGGCTCTGCGGGCCGGCAAGGTGGAGGAGGCGCGCCAGTGCTGGCTCGCCGCCAAAGAGCTCGATCCCGATAACCGTTCCCTGGATCTCAACCTGAAAAAACTAGAGAGCAAGTCGACGCGCTAGATCGGCACGCTTGGGCGTGTCTTCTCGGGTGTCGTCTGGCGCGTTACCTAGATCGGAGGACAGTATGGGTCCGTCTGAAACAAGGGATGAACTGCAAGGCCTGCTCGTGGTCATGGCCTCGCTGTCGCATGGTCTAGAACAGGTTCTCGGCCGCGGGGCCGAGACCGTGACGTTTCGGTCGGGCAAGACCGTGGGTCTCAAGAGCAGCATCGCCGAAAAGGAAAGCGACATCCTGGTCGCTCTCGGCAAGGTGGGCGAGGCGCTCAGGGCCAACGGCATCGAGTGGCCCTTCGAAGCGTGGAAGCCGGCCGCAGAAAAGAGCTTCCTCTACGAGAAAGATGGCAAGCAGGCGGTCAAGCTGGTATTCCGGAACTGCATGGTTCGCTGCGCCCTGTTCCGCTATGGCCACGAGCAGAAGCAATCGCTGTGCATGATGAACCACGGCCTGTTCTGCGGGTACGTGCAGAAGATCACCGGCAAGCGCGCCGAGCTGGAAATCCTGCACGCCGGGGAGAACGCCTGTCTCAAAGAGCTCATGTTGCAGGGCTAGGAGAAACCAGGAGGGGAATGATGGCCAAGGTCACGGTTTCGTTCGAATGGCTTTCCGGTTGCTCGGGTTGCGAGCTTTCCATCGTCGATCTGCACGAGCGCCTGCTGGCCGTGCTGGAAGAGATCGACATCGTTCGCCTGCCCATCTTGATGGACGTGAAGGACTACCCCAAGGCCGCGCTCGGCATCATCACCGGAGCCCTGCGCACCGACCACGACGTGGAGTGCGCGAAGAAGATGCGGGCAAGCTGCGCCGCCATCCTGGCCTACGGCACGTGCGGCGTCTACGGCGGACCGCAGGGCTCGGGCTACGCCCACGCGCAAAGCGAGCTGGCCGAGTCGGCCTTCGTGAAGAACCCGACCACCTCGACCCATTTCGTGCCCGACCAGGGGGTGCCCAAGCTGCTCGCGGAAGGCGTGTTGCCGGTGGACGCCGTGATTCCGGTGGATCTCTATCTGCCAGGTTGTCCACCGCACGCCTTCTACGTCTTCGAGGCGCTCAAATCGGTGCTGCACGGCAAGCCACCCGAGTTCGGCGAGCACAACGTGTGCTTCCATTGCGACCGCCACATGAAACACACCGAGGTGTCGGCCCTGCGCCGGGTGCACGAGGGCCCGATAGAGCAGGACACGTGCTTTCTCTCGCAGGGGATCCTGTGCATGGGCAGCGCCACGCTCGATCGCTGCCGCGGCGCCTGCCCGACCCGTGGCATGCCGTGCTCGGGCTGCACGGGGCCGTCGGAGGCCATCGTGCTCGAGCCGAATCGCGACATCCGCACCGAGATCGCCACGCGCATGTCCATGATGACCAAGATTCCCAAGCCCGCCATCACCGCCGAGATCGAGAAGCAGGCCAAGACCTATTACGCCTACGCCATGGCCTCGCCGGTGTTTCGTCAGAAGCCGACCTTTCTTCTGCGGCGCTGGATCGCGCAGCAAGGAGCCGCCCGATGAGCCGCCAACTCACCATCAATCCCGTCACGCGCATCGAGGGTCACGCCAAGGTGCACATCGAAATCGGCGACGACGGCAAGGTCGGCGCGGCCACGCTGCACGTGCTCGAGTTTCGCGGCTTCGAGCGCTTCGTGCAGGGCATGCAGGCCGAGCTCATGCCCACCCTGACCACGCGCATCTGCGGCACCTGCCCGCATGCCCACCACCTGGTGTCCGCCAAGTGCTTGGACGTCATGTTCTCGGCGCCGCCCCCCAGGGCCGCCTTGCTGCTGCGCCAACTGCTCAACTGCGGCAGCATGATCCACTCGCACGCCATCCATTTCTTCGCCCTGGCCGGTCCCGATCTGTTTCTCGGGCAGTCGAGCCCGGTGCAAAAACGCAATCTCGTGGGTCTGCTCGAGGCCGCGCCCGAGCTCGCCAAGAAGGCCCTGCGCCTGCGCAGCATCGGCCAGACCATGGTGGAGATCGTCGGCGGCCGGGGCACGCATCCGGTGACCGCGGTGGCAGGTGGTATGTCCTTCGCGCTCACGTCGCAAAATCATGACACCTTGAAGCTGCTGGCCGCCGAGGCGCTGGAGCTGGCCAAGGTGGTCCTCGATGCCGGCAAGAAGGCCCTGCTCAAGGATCCGAAGCTCCTGACCCGCTTGCCGCTCGCGACCAGCGACATGGGAACGCTGCAGGGCAAGAACCTGGATCTGTACGACGGCAAGCTGCGCGTGCGCCGTCCCGACGGCAGCGTGGCCCTGGATTTCGTAGGCGCCGACTACGCCACCCATCTCGTCGAGGAGGCGCTGCCGCACAGCTACGGCAAGCAGGTCTTGCTCAAGGACGCAAGCGGGGCCACGCACCCCTACCGCGTCGGCCCGCTGGCCCGGCTCAATTGCGCCGAGGCCACGGGCACGCCGTTGGCCGATGCCGCCCTGGCGGAATTCAAAGCGACGTGCGGCGACCCGTCGAGCCAGATCGTGGCCGGGCATTGGGCGCGCCTGGTGGAAATTCTCCACTGCGCGGAAAAGGCCGTGGCCATGCTCTCCGACGAGGCCATTCGCTCGCCCGAGGTGCGCACCGCCCCCGGCGCCATCAACCGCCACGCCGTGGCCCACGTCGAGGCTCCGCGCGGGGTGCTGATCCACGACTACCACGTGGACGCAAACGCCATCATCGAAGCGGCCAATTTCGTGGTGGCGACCCAGCACAATATCGCCAGCATCAACACCACCATCAAGAACGCGGCCACGCAATTGCTCGACAAGAGCGACAGCGATTTGCTGGACGGCGTGGAATTCGCGATTCGCTGTTACGACCCGTGCCTGTCTTGCTCCACCCATCGCGTGGGGCAAATGCCCATGGAAATCAACCTGTGGCAGGGCGGGCAAACCATTCGCACGGCAAGGAGGTGACCTGTGCCCACGGTTCACATCGAAGAATCCGGCTGCCGCGACTGCGGCCTGTGCGTGGAAATCTGCCCGACCAAGGTGTTCGAGGAGGAAACGTCGAAGAAGCTGGCCAAGGTCGTCCGCCAAGAGGACTGCATCGGCTGCACGTCTTGCGTGTACCTGTGCCCGTCGCGCTGTCTGACCGTGACCGACGCGAAGTTGCAGCGGCCGTTTCACCGCATGGAAACCCATGCCGCGCTGGTGTCGCGCTTTCTGCAGCAGATCCCCGCGACCGAGCAACTCGGCCAGGCCGACTACGACGAGGCGCTCAAGGACACGCACGTGCGGCTCAAGGCCTTGGCCGACGCGCTCAAAGAGATCATGGGGCGCGGACAACGGGCCGTGGGGCGCTCGGCGGGCAACCTGGCCGCCGCCCACATGCCCGAGATGTACGAGTCCTCGCGCATGGAGGACCTGCTGGCGGGCCTGCGCCGCCGTTTCGTTCACGCCTTCGACTTCGACGCCAAGATCGAGGCGGACGGGACCACCGTGTCCCTGACCTTTCCAAGCTGCGCCCTGCACAAAGTGGTCGCAGCGCAAGGAGAGATTGCCGGCAGCGCCAATTTGTGCGAGCTGTTTCATGAGTACTTCGCCGGGCTCATGAGCGCCTTTTCGGGCAAGAGCTACACCGTCGCCACGCTCGGCACGGTCGGCCAATGCACCATGAAATTCCAAATTCGCAACTAATCGCAACCTAGGAGGAATGGACCATGGCTTCTCGTACGGAAAAAATGCAGGACATCTTGCGCGGCCTTCGTGGGGCCTCGCCTGACATCATCGGCGCCGCGGTGGTAAGCATCGATGGTTTCATCGTGGCCTCGGTCTTGCCCGCCGAGGTCGACGAGGAGCTGGTCTCGGGCATGGCGGCGGCCATGCTGGGCGTCGGCGAGCGCATCTCCTCCGAGCTCATGGCCTCGACCATGGAGCAGGTCTACGTGCGCAGCGAGAAGGGCTATGTGGTCCTCAACGCGGTCGGCGCCGATTCGGTGCTGGTGGTGCTGACCAGCAAGGACGCGAAGCTGGGCCTGGTGTTCATCGAGGTCAAGCGTCGCTGCGTGGAGCTGGGCAAGGCCATCGCCGCCTCCGCCTAGAGGCGATCATGACAGCGCAGGGGTACGCGCATCGGTCCGAGGGCGCCGGTGGTGCGACAGCCCAGTCGTCGACGTTCGTGCGCCACGCGCTGGCGGCGGGACTGCTGCTGCTCGGGGTGGGCGACCTCGCCGCCATCGACCTCGTGCTGCTGCCCCGCTATTTGAGCGGTGCCACGCGCTCGAGACCGGCCTTGCGCGTACCGGTCTCGGCGGAAAGGCCGAGCCCGGGGTTGCCGCCCGCGCCGCCGCGGACGGCTGAGCCCGTACCTGCGGCGGCGAGGGTTCTCGCGCCAGTCGCACCACCGCCCGCCAAGACCGCGCCGCCACTCGCCGAGGCGGTGTCGCCAACCGGCGAATCCTCGCCGTCGGCCGAGCCCACCCCCCCAGGGTTTCCCAACCTGCTCTTTGCGCGAAACACGAGTTGGTTGTCGTCACCGGCACGCGAGGTCCTTGCCCAGGTTGCCGCGACCCTCGCCGAGCAACCCAGCCGGCGGGTCGTGATAAGCGGGCACAGCGACAGCGTCGGACCGGAAGAGCTCGAATCGCGCGCTGTCGCTGGAACGCGCGCGCAGGTGTGCTCGCTGGCTTGAAGGGCACGGGGTCGATCCCGCGCGCATGGACATCCAAGGATTCGGCTCGACGCGGCCGCTCGCGGGTGACCGCTCGGCTGATTCGATAGCGGCCCAGGCGCACAACCGAAGGGTCGAGATCGCGATTCACTGAGGTTCTTCATGTCGCTTCTCGTCTACCTCATCGCCGCAAGCCTGGTCGCCGCGCTGGCCTTCTTCCTGGCCGGGTTCCTGCTGCGCCGGCCGCGTGGCGGCGATGTCGATCTCGGCAAGGAGGTCCGTCGGCACGAGGACCTGGAAGGCGAGCTCGAACGCCTGCGCCTGGAACAGAAGAGTAGCGAGGTCGCGCTTGCCGACGCCACGGCCGAGCACAAGGCCGAGGCCGGCACACGAAAGCTGGAGGAAGAGAAGTGCGCGCTGGCCGAGCGCGAGCGTGACGGCGCGCGCGCCGAGATCGAACGACTGTCCGCCAGGGAGCGGACCCTGGCCGAGCGCCTGCGCATCGCCGAGGATCGGAATCGCGAGGCGTTCGAGCGCGAGGAGAAGCAGGCCGAGGCCTGGGGCGCGCAGCTGCAAGCCACCCAGACCGAGCAGAAGCGCCAGGACCAGGTCCAGCGCGAGGAGCTCGGGCAGCTACGCGCCGAGGTCGGCCGACACGAGGCCGAGCGAGCACGCCTGGTCGAGGAGTTGGAGCAGCGGCGCGCCGAGTCCGAAAGGTTGGCGGCCGAGCAGGCGCGTCTCGTCGAGGAGCACGTGCTATGGGAGGCGGAACGCGATGGCCTGCAGCAGGCGCTCTTGGCGGCCGAGGGGCGCGAGCGCGAGGCGCTTCGCCGTATCGCGGAGGTCGAGGCTTCGTGGCAGGGAAGGGTGGTCGCGGCCGACGAGGCGTTGCGGTCGACGCAGGCAAGCGCGCAGGCCGAGAAGCAACGGCTCGTCGAGCAGCTCGAGCGTGTCGAGGCGGCGGGGCAGGACGGGCTGGCCGAGAAGTCGGAGCTTGCAATACGCCTGCGCGCACTGGAGGAGGCCGTCGCGCACGAACGCGAACAGGGCAGGATTGCGGACGAGGCGCTGCGCGCGGCCGAAACCCGGCTGGCCACCCTGGATCGCCTGGTGCAGGAAAACGCCGGGCTGCGCGCGCAACAAGCGGAGCTCGTGCGCGAGGCCGAGTGGCAGGCGGGGCGTGGGGACGAGGCCAGGGAGGTCAAAGATGTCAAGGTCGAGCTCGCGGCGGCGCAAGCCAAGCTGGTGGAGCTTGGCGATGTGCTCGAGGAAAATCGCAGGTTGCGCGATGAGGCGGCCGAGCTGCGCCAGCACCAGGAAGCGAGCGGCGAGCTCGAGCGTTTGACCATCGCGCACAAGCAGCTGCGTCTGGACGCCGAGCTGATGGCGCGTCGGCTGCAAGAGCTGCTGCAGGATCGCAACGAGCTGGTCTCCTTGCGCGCGCAGGCCGCGGAGGCCGCGTCGCTGGTCGAGGAAGTCGCGTACTTGCGCCGCCGGGAAAAGGATCTGGAGGCGCAGCTCTATGCCAGCGGCTTGTACGCCAGCCGCGAGATGCCGGTCGTCAGCGGCGAGCTGCTGGCGCAAAACCCGGTGTCGGACATGGAGACCAACCTGCACTCGCTGGTGGGTCCAGGCGGTCCGCGCACGGCCGTACTGGCCGACGCTCAGGGCTTCCTCATCGCCGGCGCGGGCGAGTCCGCGGTGCAGGAAGGCTTGGCTGCGTTCGCGGCGGTGGCCGGCGAGATGGTTTCGCGGGCGCGTATGCTGCTGCCGCTGGCCGAGGTGGATTCGGTACGGGTCACCGACCGCAACAGCATGGTGCTGACTTGTCGCCTGTTCGACAGCGCTGGCGAAGGGTTGGGCATGGCCACCTTGGGACCGGGCGAGCCCGAGACCGCCCCTGCCGCGCGCGCCATCGCCGAGCTGGCAGCCATCGTCTCGGGCGCGGAAGTAGACGACTCGGGCGACCGGCGCGAGTGATAGACTTTCAGGATGACCCGTTCAAGCAGCGGATCTCTCGTCCTTGCCCTCGTGCTCGCATGCCAGGTGGGCGCGGCCTGCACGACCAAAGGTTCGACCCAATCCTCGGGCAGCGGCGGGACGGTGGCCACCGGTGGGGCAACCGGTCATGGCGGGGCGTCGGCCACGGGCGGCATCGCGAGCAGCGGCGGCATGGTGGGTAGTGGTGGCAGCGCCTCGGGCGGCGTCGTGGGCAGCGGCGGGGCGATAGGATCGGGCGGTGTGCCGAGCACGGGCGGAACGAAGGCCGCTGGCGGCGCGACCAGCAGCGGCGGCGTCATGACGACCGGTGGGATCCCAGGCACTGGCGGCGCCCTGATGACCGGCGGAACCACGAGCAGCGGGGGCAATGCCGCGACCGGCGGCAGCTTCACCGCGACGGGCGGGGCCACGGGCAGCGGCGGCGCGACCAGCTCACCCGGCGTCGCCTATCCCTTCCCGCAGAACTACAAGGGGCAGTACTGCACCTATCCCACGGCCTACGACAACGACAAGGTGAAGGCGGCCTACCAGGCTTGGAAGGACGCGACCGTCACCTCCGACGGCGCCAGCGGCTTCGAGCGCGTGAAGAAGCCCGACTCGGGGACGGTCATCGGCTCGACCGTGTCCGAGGGGATCGGCTACGGGATGATCCTGGCCGTGTACATGAACGACCAGAAGTTGTTCGACGACCTGTGGAACTACGAGCAGCTCTATCTCGACGGCAATGGCCTCATGAACTGGGAGATCGGCCCCGACGGCAAGGTCACCTCGGGCGGCACGGGCGCCGCCACCGACGGCGACGAGGACATGGCCTGGGCCTTGGTCATGGCCGACAAGCAGTGGGGTGGGAAGGGGGCGCTGTCCGACACCTATCTCAACCATGCCAAGAAGCTCATTGGCCTCATCTGGAGCCTCGAGGTCGACCAGACCCGCAACGACATGCTCAAGCCGGGCGACCAGTGGGGCAACGTCGACGTCACCAACCCGTCGTACTTCGCGCCGGCCTACTATCGTGTCTTCGGCCAGGTGACGGGCAAGGTCGACGATTGGAACAAGGTCATCGCGGGCAACTACGACATCCTCGAGCGCAGCCTCAACACCCAGAGCGGCAACGCCGACAACGGCCTCGTGCCCGCCTGGTGCGATTCCTCCGGCACACCCGTCTCCCCGTACTCGGGTGCGCCCATGTATTTTCAGAACGACTCCACGCGCACGCCCTTCCGCGTGGGCGAGGACGACTGCTTCTTCGGCGAGCCGCGCGCCAAGAGCTACCTGGCCAAGATCACGTCCTTCTACGTTGGCGTCGGCGTGGCCAACATCGTTGATGGCTACGAGTTGAATGGAACCCCGAAACCCGATCGTGCCGTGAACGGCACCCAGGCGGCCTCGTTCGTCGGTCCCGCGGGCGTGGGCGCCATGAGCGATGCCAAGTACCAGGCATTCCTCGACGCCGCCTACGCCGCCGTGGCCACCTTGAACCTCAACGCCGGAACCATCTACTACCAGAAATCATGGACGGCGCTGTCGCTGCTGATGATGACCGGTAACCTGGTGGACTTCACGCAGATCACGCCGTAGCGAGGAACGTTGGCCTCGGTCGCGGCCCTACCGCGTGGTGCACTCTCCAAAGCGGACGTGCGCGAGCCTGCCCGTCCACCTCAGCGCAGGGGGCGGATCTCGGTAAGCAGGTGATGGGCAGAAACGCCTCGGATTTCGTTGGAGAGAGGGAAGCTGTGCTCGCCCGCGTGAATCACCGTCAGCTGATCCAGCTTCAGGTCTTGCATGGCGATATGCATCGACTTGGTGATCGTGGGCGACGAGGTCCGCTTGAATTCAAAGCCAAGGCGTCGGTGTCCGCGCACGACCAGTAGATCCAGCTCGGCGCCTTGGTGGGTTGCCCAGAAATAGCATTCCTCCTTGTCGACATCGAGTCGCGAGACGACCTCGCCAAGGAGGAAACCCTCCCAGGAGGCACCGAGCTTGGGATTGGTTTCTAGGTCGCCCATGGTGCGCAAGCCAAGCAAGGTGTGCAGGATTCCGCTATCGGCGAAGTAAATCTTCGGGGATTTTACTTGGCGCTTGCCGAGGTTTTCGGCCCAGGGAGGGAGCGGGCGCACCATGAACGTGGACGCAAGCAGATCCAAATAGCGACGGGCCGTCGTATCGGAAATCCCCATGGATGCGGCAATCTCGGAGGCGTTCCAGATCTGGCCGTGGTAGTGGGCGACCATGGTCCAAAAGCGTCGCAGCTGAGGGGCCGGCAAATTCAGGCCAAGCTGGGGCAGGTCTTGTTCAAGGAAGGTGCGGACGAAGCCTGCGCGCCAGTCCTGGCTGGCCGGATCGGATTTGGCCAAGAAGGAGCGGGGAAATCCACCACGCAGCCAGAGCCGATCCATGCGCCGAGGATCGACCTCTTCGAGGGAAAAGCCGGTAAGCTCGTGGTAGGCGACGCGCCCGGCGAGGGTTTCGGAGGATTGCTTGAGGAGCTCGGGTGAAGCGCTGCCGAGCACGAGAAACCGCAAAGATGCTTTGGGGGTGTCCACCAGCACCCGCAAGGTGGGGAAAAGCTCGGGCCGCCGCTGGATTTCATCGATGACGACCAAGCCACGGAGCCGTCCGAGGGTCAGCTTGGCATCGCTAAGCCTGGCGAGATCGTCTGCGTCTTCCAGATCGAAGTGGTGCGCGCGGGATCGGAGGGTTTCGGCATAGCGCCTGGCCAAGGTGGTCTTGCCCACCTGGCGCGGGCCGAGGATGGCCACGACGGAATGGGACTGGAACAGTTTCTTGATGGCGCCAAGATGCCCGGCTCGATCGAGCATGACCATTCATGTACCATGAAAACACGACATGGCATGCAGAAAATTCATGGATGATTTGTCGTGGGCGCTGTGAGAACGCAACCGAGAGTCCTAGTTTAGTGGGTCTTGCACCGCGAGTCGATGGCCTGGCCGTGGCGCTGGTGCGTGGACAACTTCCCGCCGGAGGTCGGGCATGGCTCATCGGCTCGCTGGCCTGGGGGTATTCGGGGTGCGCAGCGACGTCGACATCGTGCTCGTCAATGTGGACGGGCAGACCTCGACATCGATCGAGGTCGCCTTGTGCACGGCGCTCGGGCTCGAAGTGGACCTGCTGACGTTCGAGTCATTGCCACCATCGTTCCGCGAGCGCATCGAGCACGAGGGGCTGGCCATCCATCAAACACCCACTCGGCACGACGTATGCCTATCCCTACGGCCGCGAGTGGGGCCGCGTGCTGCCCGCAGGCGTGGCCGCGCCCGTGCCGTACTGGATGAACCAGGTCAGTGCGCACCCCGGCGTCAGAACCCACACAAATCTTCTGCCCGACCCGAGGCCGTGATGCCAAACACGCTTCTCAGCTTGAATTCAGCGGCCAGCCGGGAGGGGATCGGGGGAAAATAGACCACGCAACATCGAGGTCAGCGAATCGAGGATCGGTTGCATGGGGAGTGGCGGCGGGTGATGGACCAGGGTTCGTCCCACGTGAGTGAGGGTCAGGGACGCGAGCCAAGCCGTAGGGCGCAGGCTGTCCTCGGAGCAGCCCGTGCGCGCGGCCAGGAGGCCTGCGATGGCATCGGCGAATGCCTGAATGTCGGTGGCCGACGACCGCTCGAGTAGATCTTCGTCCAAGGCACGCATCCGTCCTGGATCATCCCGGTTCAATTCCGCCATGGCTTTCATCAGCGACACGATTCCGAGGACGAGATCCTCGGCGGGATCCTCGAGCCGTGCCAAGGCAAGGCGAATGAGCGGCATCACTTGACCGCGGTGGCGCTCCTGCAGCGCCGAGAAGATCGAGTCCTTGTTGGGGAAGTACTGATAGACGGAGCCAATCGAGACCCACGCCCGCTGCGCGACCGCGTTGGTGGTGACCGCAGCCCGACCGTGTTCCACCAGAAGCCGTCCCGCGGCTTCCACGATGGCTTCCACGGTCTGCCGGGAGCGTTCTTGCCTCGGATTTCGGCGTGCCTTCAGCCGCAAGGTGGCCTTGGAAACGCGAGCACGGGAGCGCTCGTCTGCGCCCTGGCGCCGCGACTTCGTCGGCAAATGCAGGGAAAAATCGTTCATGGTGAAAGGCGAGTCGTCGAAACGAGCCGCTCCCGGCATAGTAGCAGCTGTGCCCGAGCCAAACCATCGGGCAACGAGGAGGGACCATGAACGAGCAAACGAATTCGAGCGAGCCCCATCCCGCGCACACCTGTCCTTATTGGATTGGGCTGCTTCTGGCCAGTCCGGTGCGGCGCCTCGCGGAGAGCCCAAACAAGCTGGTTTTGCCTCTGGTGAAACCCGGCGACCGTGTGCTCGAAGCTCGGGCCTGCCCTGGGCTTCTTTACCCTGCCGGTCGCGAAGGCCGTCGGTGCCACTGGCAAGGTCGTGTGCGTGGAGGTGCAAAAGTCGATGCTCGCAAGCCTGGACAAACGTCTCGAAAAGCGCGGTTTGCGCGATCGCGCCGAGCTGCGCCTGAGCACCCATCAGGATTTGGGGCTTCATGACCAGCGGGAAAGTTGCGATCTCGTGTTGGCCATTCATGTCGTGCACGAGACGGTATTCCCCGCGGCAACCGTGACCACGCTGTCCCGGTGCTTGAAGCCGGGAGGTCAACTCCTGCTCATCGAGCCGTCGGGTCATTGCTCGCGCGAGCTGTTCCAAACCGAAATCGCCGCAGCCGAGCAGGCCGGACTGGTCCGAACCGCACACCCCCGCTGCGAGGGTCGGAAGCTGCTCGCCCTCTTGAAGAGACCAGCCTCCTAGACGCGGATTGGTGGCGGAAGGCAAACGTCGGGGGGGGGGAACACTACTCCGCACTCACCCCACACGCGGCGAGGTCGGCCGCGGTTTTTGGGTAGCCCGCGAACACGAACCCGGATTTCGTCAAGGAGCCCTGTAAGAAGCCTGCATTGACGTACGAGTCTTGAACGCGCGTGTAGGTCGTCCCGTCGGTAGAGAAATAGATGGCGAGTTGGCTAGAGATGAGACTGAGATTACTTTGGTAGGGCAGGACAAGCCTCGCGGGGGTCGAAAGCGTGAGCCCTGGCAGCATCGCAATGGAATAGATCGGCGACTCGTCCACATAGCCCGCGGGCGGTGGCGTGGTCGTCTCGGTGATGGTGACGGAAACTGACTGTCCAAGAGCGGTGGGCAAGAGGGTGAGCCTGACGGGGACGCTAGCGGTGGAAGGGGTGCCGTCGAGACTGGCGTTTCCGCCGTCGGTACCAAGGGCTGTCGTGCTGGCCTGGCCGGTCCCAGGTGGGCACATGAAGGCGTTGTTCTCGCCGGGACGCCGCGAGCACGGGCAATTCGGTCCACCATAGGAACCACCAACACTGCCGCCGGCACCGCCGACGCTGTCCGCGTCGACCGTCCCGACCACACCGCCGCTGCCGCCCATGGCGCCGCCATCAACGCCCAGTGCAGCATCGTCATCGTCCACCTGGCTGAGGACGCCGCTTCCGCAGCCGGCTCCCCATATGCCGATGGCCGCCGACACGAGCGCAGGCAGAAAAGGACAGTTTCTGGTCGAGATCGGCGTCGTAGGTGATGTCTTCGTCATGCTTGAGAAACCCGAGCGCCGCCGCTTGTGCGCAATCTTTCTCAGAGCTCTCGCGACAGACCGAGCCACAACGCCCCGACAGCCGTGATGGTCATGCGGTCGTTCCGGCGAAGCAGTGTGATGGGAATGTCGGCGCTTGCCTGCAAGGCAAAATCACGATTCAGACGGAACCCAACCGAACCCGTAGGACTGGCAAAGGCCAGGCCAGACCAATGGATTTGGTGGCCGTCGACCTGCTCGATGGCCGTCCCCGCACCCAGGCCGACGCCGAGGCCGGCGCTGAGCCGGCCCAGGCTTGCCCATAGGGAAGGTATCACCTCTCCCGTCACTCGGTTCTCGCGCATACCCGGGGCCCGCCCAGAGCCGGCACGAAGGACCACGTCCACGCGCCTCGCTCCGAACCGTCGCTGCACTCCGAGGTCGACGCCTTCGAGCACGGCATCTTTGGCCACCCCGTCCATGAGGCCCAGCCCGACCGTGAGCGACCACGGACGTTGCTCTTGTTCTTGGCTGGCGGCAGCCGCACCCACTGCGGTCACATCGACATCGGTGCCGCCCTTGCTGACGGCGAGCCCGGCGTGCACGGGAATCAGCTCGGCCGCAGCCACTTGCAACGTCTGTCCCCAGGCCACCGCCACCCGGGCAGCGAAGGTCTGTGTTCCCTTCCAGGCCCGCAGCTTGTACATTCCGGACGGCACCGCAATTCTGTGCCCCGAACGCGGACCGAGCTCGGCCAATACCTGTTCTCTCGGCACGGCCACAAGCAGAAGGCGATCGAATCCTACGGGAAGCTCCAGAACCGCAGACGGTTTCCTCAGCTGGGTTAGCACGAGCTCGCCTTGGCCGCTCAGACGGTAGTCGTAGGCCGGGTGCTGGGGGCCCACCGTCGTATCCGAAGTGGAGCGCAGGGTTCGCACGAAGGCGTATTGATAGGCCTCCGCCAGGGTCACCATGCCGTCGCCGGAGAGATCTGCGGCACCGCGCAGGCCCGAAATCAGGTGGTGCGAAAAGAACGAACCACCTATCTCCGCGGATTCCAGGGCAGCCTCGTCGGCTGCGCTGGAGGTGATCATCGCTTCTCCGGTGCTGGCCAGGTCGTCGGTCATGCGGATGTCGAAGGATTCTCCCAGCGTACCGCCCTTGAGGGCGAGCAGGGCGCCACTGCGGCAGCTGTCCAAGATAACCAGGCGCACGTCGGCGCCGACCTCGTCCACGCGTCTGCGCACCTCCGCGAAGGGCAGACCCTGATTTCCCATCTCCAACATGGTCCCGTCGGAGTGCCCGGAGAAATAGAACATGAGCACGACCTGCCCGCGGTGTTGCGCGTGCCAACCGGCCGTGCGCCGCGTGGCCTCGTCCAGGGCTGCGCGCACCTCGGCCGGCGTCGGCCCATGCAGCAGCAGGACATCAGCTTGGGCGAGGCCACCCAGCTCGGCGAGAACTGCGGCGAACTTGGATGCGTCCTGCTCGGCGAAGCGAAGCGGCGCGTGCGAGGGGGCGCCGCGATTGCTCCCGACGACGACGGCAATGCGACGGGTCTCCGCGTGCGCTTGGCTTGCCCCGGCGATCAGGGCCAGGGCAGTCAACCCCAACCGCGCTGCGATGGAAAACCTGGTCTCCAGGTCCGAGACTCCGAGGCGCTTCCCCATCAAGGCTCCTCCTTCTCGAACAACAGCGAGGACTGGACGGTTTCCGCGATGGGCAGGTGCTGCGCCCCCCGGATCGTGCCTGCGCCACCCGCGCCGAGCTTTGTCAGCACTTCGCGCACGGTCTCGGCCTGGATGGGTTTCTCGCTGTAGATGACGAAGATGCGCTCGGGGCCGAGGGCCTTGTCGAGGACGATACTGCCCGGAACCGAAACCGTGCCCCTTGGATCCACCTCGACGCTGGCCTCGCCATGGAACGGGTAATATACACTCGCCTGCCCGGCGCCGTCGACGGAGGCGATGAGAACATAGGGCAAGCCCGTCGGCGACAGTACGAAGCGCAGGGCGTCCCCTGCCGCCAGGCGATCGCCGTCCTTGACCTTGATCACGTCGGCGTCGGGCCGGTTCCGTCGTGCGAATACCCGTACCACGGGCGAGCCCTTGATCCCGATTGTTCCGGGGTCGTGTGGCGGATCGAAGGCAGGGGCGGACTTCTTGCCGCTCGGGTGGCTTCGCACGAGCATCAGCAGACACGCCGCGAGCGGTAGCGCGAGCCCGAACATCCAGGGCCACCTGGCCGCCGGACGTCGCCGAAGCACCAGGTTGTCGACGGTACGGGGAAACACCATGCCGCGGAAGTTCTGCACGTGCTCGCCGTGCTCAACTCGGCGTGCGGCGCACCCGGTGCAGGACATGCAGTGCGCCTCGATGCTTGCGAGGTGCTCCGGGGTAGCTTGGTCCAGGACCACCAAGTCGAGGTCCAAGAGAGTGACGTGAGATTCGTTTTTCATCCTACGCTCCTCCTGAGTTTCTGCGCGCCCGCGCGGAAGGCGGCCAGGCGGGTGACCACCGTCCGCCGCGAAATCCCGACCACTCTTGCGACATCCTCCTGCTCGAAACCGTCGACGTGGTACAGCCAGGCCACCACGCGTTGGTTGGCTCGCGCGCCCTCGATGAGGTGGCGGGCCAGGTCCCGATCCGCGATGCGCGCTTCCGCAGCCCGAGCCGCCTCACGGACCTCCGGCAATTTTCCGGTCGGGACATCCCGGCTGCGGCGGTCCCGGATCTCGTTGAGACAGTAGTTGGTCGCCACCCGGTAGATCCAATAGAGCGCCTCGCGGGCATCGGGAACCCGGTCGAGGTGGCGCCATACGCGGAGAAAAGTCTCCTGCGTGGCGTCCTCAGTCTGCCCCGTCATCCATGAGCAGCAGGCGGCAGCGCGCATAGATGGCCGGCCCATAGCGTCGATAGAGATGAGTCAGGCGTTCCGGGTTCATGATTCCCGCATGGCTACCCAGATAAACCCAACTCGAGCCCTGCGTGCGCAACAAAAATGTGGCGATGCCGGAGAGGTTTCACGGTCTCCCCGTGCTCGCGGGGATGGTGCTCGGGGGCGAAACTTTCCGCACTCCGACGGCTCGCAGAAGAGGGGGGGACTTTTTCAGAATCCGCGGCTGTGCTGGCGATCGCCGACCTGAACCGTGACGGCAGGCCGGACGTCGCGATGGCGCGCTACTACGACATGGATTCGGACGACGTGAGCGTGCTGTTGCAGGCAGCCGACGGAAGCTTCGGTCCCAGCCTGCCCCAATACCCAACCGGCGCCGGTGCCACATCCGTCGTGCTGGGTGATCTGAACGGCGACGGCAAACTGGATGTGGTCACGGCAAACGCCGCCTCGCTGAGCGTGCTGCTCGGGCGTGGAGGCGGCAGCTTCGGCGCAAAAACCGACTACCCGGTCGGTGGGGCGCCGCGGGTCTTGCTGCTCGGCGACCTGAATGGCGATGGCAACCTGGACATCGTGACCAATGTGGCCGTGCTGTTCGGCAAAGGCGACGGAACGTTCACGGTCAAGCCTGACGACGGCACGGGCATCGGCACCGATTGGTCGGCGCTCGGTGACTTCAACGGCGATGGCAAGCTGGATGTCGTAACGGCGAACTATGTGGAAACAACCACGAATGGCGGAATAGGCACGGTGAGCGTACGACTTGGAAACGGAGATGGAAGCTTCGGCGCCAAGACCGACTTCGAGGCAGGCGTGATGCCGGATGGGGTGGCGGTGGGGGACGTGAATGGCGACGGTAAGCTCGACCTCGCGGTGGCCAACTCGGGACTGGATGGCGCTTGGTCGCTCAGTGTCCTACTCGGGAAAGGCGACGGAAGCTTCGGCGCCGCCGAAGAGCTCCCCATCGGGGGAGAGCCCCAACTGGATCGCGCTCGCCGATCTCAACGGTGATGGCAAGCTGGACATCATGACGGTGGACACCTCCGCCCTGGGGCACGGTGACGGAACCTTCGATGCACCGGTGAAACCCGCGCCGTGGGTTAGGAATCAGATCGTTCTCGGCGATGTCGACGGTGACGGCACGCTGGACGTTGTGACGTCGAGAGACCCCGACACGCTCTCCGCGTGGTTCGGAAGAGGCGACGGGACCTTCGGGGCGCCGAAGGTCTACACGCTAGGGATAGCGGGAGTCGCGCTTGGCGACTTGAATGGCGATGGTCTGCTGGACGTGGTGGCGATGAAGCCCGACGCGGACGCGCTGTTCACCCTGTTCGGTTCCTGTCCGTAGGAGAACTGGACTTTCGCGAGAGTGGCGTGAACACTTGCAAACCACGCCGCGTCATTTTCTGACGACGAATCGGCTGTCGAGGAGGGCCAGGGTCGCGATGGGAAGCACTTGCGCCATGTGATAGAGCAACCCGACGGCGAGGCCGAGCGCGGGGGACACACCAAAGGACTGAAGCCCGGCGAGCGCGCCCAACTCGAACGTGCCGAGGTTGCCCGGTACCACGGGAACCGCGATGGCCAGGTTCACGGCAAGCAGGACGAGCAGGCCAGAAGCGGCGGGCGCGGAGACCCCGACAGCTCGCATCACCAACAGGATACACGCGAAATCGAGCAGCCAACTGCCGAGCTCCATCAACAGGGCCTTGCCGAAGAGCAACGGGCGCCTAACGATCTCGAGACCGGCGCTGAACGAAGCCAGCCAGCGTGGTGGTCGGGTTCGGGTGGCGAGCAGCACGATCACCGACAGCAGGCCGGCCGCGATGCCCGCCGCGCATAGGATTGCCTTACCGACCCATGCGGGGAAATGCTGCAACAGGAACGGCACGGGTGCAATGACGAGAAAAAGCGTCAGGACCTCCAGCCCCTTCTCGACCGCGGCCACCGCTGCCGTCGAAGCCACCGCCACCTTGTCGTCGCGTTTGAGCAGATAGGCGCGCACGAACTCGCCAGCACGGCCCGGCACCACCGCGGTGGTCGCCATCGTGGCGAGCATGAAGCGCTGGACGTGCCACCAGGGAAGGGCGATCACCGGGAAGAGCAGGGTGCGAAACACGCTGGCCCGGCAGGCGAGCTGCCCGAGTGAGAGCAGACCGGCGACGGCAAGCAGCGAGAGGTGGGCCTGGCCGAGGGCGTGCAGCAGGGCGTGACCGTCGATGTGTCGGACGAACAGATAGGCGCTCGCGCCGACGACGAGGCAGCCGGCCACGCGCAGAAAGGTTTTCAACCTGCTGCGAGTCGGCAAGGGTATGTCCGAACGAAGTACATCCATGGCGGGAGCTTCCGCGTGACGTCGTTGAATGGTGAGCGCGCTTTTCGTCCCGCGTCTCTTGGATGCAAACCGCCACCGCTCGGTCGCACGCAGGGGAGCGGAGCCCCTCGCCGAATCTACGGAACGGGCTCGCCGAGGATGCCGGGTCGCAGCGCCTCGCTGCTCAGAGCGGCGGCTTTCCCGGCCGCCAGGAGCGCGGCGTTCGCGCCAACCAGCCGAAGAACGGCTTCCACCGCCTCGGGGATGGCCGCTTCGACCTCGGGGCTCAGGTCGGTCCCGTATTCGCCGAACGCGATGCCTTCCACGCCCACGAAATGCAGGGAAGCAGCCGCGCGGGCCGGCGCCAGGCGGTGCGCCAGATCCATCAGCTCGGCGATGCCGATGCTGTGCGAGGCCGAGGCGCCGGCGCTGTAATGCTCGATGGCTCGGCCGTCGAGGGTGACGCAGGTTCCGGGCGCGCGTCCCGTGGCCATGGCATCCACCAGCACCACGCGCTCGGCCCCGGCGACGACCTCGAGCAGATCGAAGCCCAACTGGGGAGCCAGCTCGACGCGCACGTCGGCAGGCAAGCGCAGCTTCATCAGGATTTGCCCGATGCGTATGCCGACCCCATCGTCCCGGACGAGCTCGTTGCCGAGGCAGAGAATGCGCGTGCTCATGGTTTCCAAGGTGTGGCCGGGAGTGTACCAGGCCGGGCCTGGCCGCGACGACCACGGCCAAGGATCGCGCCAAGGTGGTGCCGACCCCCCCAGCGCCGCCCACGCCAGATGCGGCGAACGCCGAAGCAGGAGGCACCGACCAGGCGGGCGAGGGCGAATCCCGCGAGCTCACGTCATGGGCGGTGGAAGTCCCCTGGCGGGCGGCCCCAGCACGAGAGCGGGGCCGGCGGGCCACAGGTCGTGTGCGACGGCATCCGTGTAGTTCTCCCCGGAGTTCAGGTCCCTTGGGGAGCATGAGCTGGTCGTGGTACAGGGTCCGCTCGAAACCCGGGATATCGGCGAGTCGTGGATAGGTGTAGCCGCGGAACTGGCGCGAGATTAGAACTGCGTGATGAACTGCCAGGCCAGCGGTGGAATGAAGGCCTTCAGGCCGTCATCCCCGGTGTTGGACCCGTCATCCACGACCGATGGGGTGTGTGGGCCATCGAACGTGCACATCTTGACGGGATAACCCGCCTTGCACCCTTCGAAATCGTAGCAGAGATATTTCTTGCTGCCGACCGTTGTGGTTGGGATGGTCGTAGGAATCGTGCAGCCATTGTCCTGGGCGTGGGTAATCGCGCACCATTTTCCGCCCGTCTTGCTCGAATCCGAGTTGACGTAAGGACAGGTTCCATCACTCATGCCGACCGTACCCATGTACGCGATGGGCGCCGCATTGGAATCCGTCGGCTCACCGGGAAGGTTGTAGTTGGCCGCCGCCATGGCAACCACCGCGCGAAGCTTCGTCTGACGCGTGATCGACAGGGCATAGGTCATCATCGCTCCGAAGCTGAAGCCCGTGGAAAAAACCCTGCTGTCGTCGATGCACAGGTTCGCGTCGACGAAGGCGAGAATGTCGTCGAAGAGGACACTGTCTCGCGTGAAATCCCAGGGCGTGTTGCCGCTCCCTGCGGGCGCTATGAAGATGGCTGGCTGTTTCGCCGCGGTCGCTTCGCGCTGGAGGCCGTAATAGGCATAGTCGGTTGCGTTGAAGTTGGGACCATCATTGGCGGGATGTAGGCCGGTCGCATTGCCGGTGTCCGAACCATACGCCTGGTACCAGGAAAAGATCAGGCGATACGGGTGCGTCGGATCGTAATCCGCCGGAATGTCGATGATGTATTCGTGACTCGCTCCGCCGCTCGTGATCTTGAGTCGGGTCGACGTGGAAAGACCGCCTGAAATCGACGAGCCGCCGGTCGTCACCGTTTTCGCACCATCGGTCTTGCCACATCCCTTGCTCGGAACCGCGGCGGAGAGGCCTCCGGTAGTGCCGCCCAAGCCGGTCGCGCCGCCCAAGCCAGTCGCGCCACCCAAGCCAGTCGCGCCGCCCAAGCCGGTCGCGCCGCCCAAGCCGGTCGCGCCGCCCAAGCCGGTCGCGCCGCCCGAGCCTGTCGCGCCACTCGAACCAGTCGCGCCGCCCGAGCCTGTCGCACCGCCACCGCCAGTCGCACCACCCAGGCTGGTCGTGCCACCTGAGCTGGTCGTGCCACCCGAACCGCTCGCGCCGCCCGCAACGGTCGCGCCGCCCGAGCCGTGGCCACCACTCCCAGTCACGCCGCCCGAGCCGGTCGCACCGCCCGAGCTGGTCGCACCGCCCGAGCCGGTCACACCGCCCGAGCTGGTCGCACCGCCCGAGCCGGTCGCACCGCCCTTGCCCGAGGTGCCGCCATTGGTGCTAGCACCTCCTTGGCCGGCAGTACCTCCGGTTCCTGAGGAACACCCGAGGAACCCAAGGAAGAGTGAGAGAGCGACCCTATTGAATCGTGCTAGGCGCATGAAAACCTCCAAGCTGAAGCCATCGTGTTCTGCATGGAGCGCTCTGTGCACTCCTCGTCGAACGCCAACTCCGAGGTTGACGCACCAAACCTGTTCATGACTACTCGGCAGAGAAGCTCCATTGTTCGTGCAGTGGCGCGAGCGTCGCGATTCCGTTATCTGGCCGAGCTCCCAGCACAAGAGGCAGACAACGCGCGCTCACGGTTTCCAAGGTGTGGCAGGGCGCGTACCACCGGTCCGAGCCTGGCCGAGGAGCGCTACTCTCGACCAGAAAACCCGAAGCCTGGAGCCGGAAGCCTTGGGTTGCGGGCGACGTCTGTGCTAGGGCGCCCCAGGGTTGTCCCAGAGGGCACCGACGTCAATAGGAACGGCATCGAAAGGCGGAATGCGCCTTTCGCCGCTGCCACCGAACGAGCCGGCGAGGATCCAGTGCGCCTCGGCGCGGCTGAGAGCTTCGATGGTGTGGGCGGCCGGGTCCACGAACCACAGCCAGGGAGCTCCCTGCTCGCGATAGATGTCCTGCTTCCCGGTGCGATCGACAATGGCCGTAGAGGGCGAGAGAACTTCACACACCCAGTCGGGCACGAGGGTGAACCATGCGGCGTCAGGAAGGGCCGGCATGCGCTCGCGCCGCCAGCCGGCCAAGTCAGGGACCAGAACCTGCGGGCCGAGGTGAAGCTCGGGTTCGTCGAGGATGATCCAGCCGCCAGGCCCGCCATGCCCACGGCTGAACGGACCACCGATTTCAATACCGAGAGTCGAGCTCGCGAGTGCATGCCTTGGTCCAGGTCGAGGCGAGACAACCAGCTCGCCGTAGACGATTTCGCCGACCACGTTGTCTGGCAGCCGAAGGATGTCCTCGTAGCTGGCAGGCCGCATGGTTGGAGTCTACCCCATGGTACCGACGATCCAAGACCACGACCGCGACCACGGCCACGACCTTCTGCGGCTATCGTGGGATTATGGTCGCCTCGAACCATGTGGGGTAGATTGCGCCGCGTGCTTCGTCGGAAATGCGATCGGAAACACGATGGGAAACATCGCGCGAGGTGTCCGCGTCACTTTCGCCTGATGCTTGTGTTGCTGGGCTGCCTGGGACCGGCTTCGGCCGGGCACGCCGAGCCCACCAAGCCCGAAGTCGCCGGCCAGGATGGCACCGATTTCATCGTCGAGGCGCGACTGCTTTACCATCTGGTCGCCTGCGCGGGTGACGCGGAGATGCCGGCGGGCTGGCCTGCTCCGTTGCTCGAGCACCACTGCGCGATGCTGCGCGAGCAGACCGCCAAATACCATGCACATTGGATCGAGCGCACGCGGCCATTTCTTTCACGCGTCGTTCCGGCCGACTTGCCCAAGTCCGTGGTCTATCCCTTTGGCGGCGGCGACTTGGTGACCGCGCTGGCAACCTTCCCCAATGCCGACGAATTCACCACCATTTCCCTGGAGGCCGCCGGCGATGTGCGCGGGCTGGAATCGCTCACGGGTAGGCAGCTCAAGACCAGCTTGGATTCCACCCTCGAGCACCTGCGTTGCCTCTTTGCGGTCAGCCACTCCAAGACGACCAACCTCAAGGCCGGCTCGCATTCCTCGCTGCCCGGCGAAATCGCCTTTGCCCTGGTGGCCTTCTCGGTCTTCGACTACGTGCCGGTGTCGCTGCGCTATTTCCGTCTGGGTGAGCAGGGAAAGTTGACCTACCTCTCGGCGAGCGAGTTGCCGGCGGTCGGTGTGCCGCGGGCAAAGGATGCCCCCAACCCCTTTGCCAATGTGGAGATCACCTTCCGGCCGCGCCAAGATGCCAAGGCGCCGCTGCGCGTGTACCGACACATCGCTGCGAACTTGGACGACGCGCATTTCCTGGCCAACCGCCCGCTCGCTTTGTATCTGACCGCCAAAGGTAACGTATCGGTGCTGATCAAGGCCGCCAGCTACCTGCTTTGGTTCGACACCTTCTCGCACATCCGTTCCTATTTGCTCGACCACGCGGCGTGGATGATCTCCGACTCGACCGGTATCCAGCCGTCGCTGGCGCGCGCGGCCGGCTTCGAGCAGGAGTGCTACGGCCAGTTTCACGGGCCGTTCCTGGCCAAGCATTCCCATATCAAGAGCGAGTTTCTGACCCTGTGGCAGGCCAGCCCCAAACGCATGCTGCCCTTCTATTTCGGCTATCCCGACATCGATGGACACGGACACATGATGGTGACCAGGCGGACCGGCAAGGCCGCGGCGACCGAGACCTCGGAGCCGGCGACGGATCAGGTGTCGGGCGGCGCCCACTGGCGCCTGCAAACCGACAAGGGGCCCATTCATGTGTGGCGGCCGCGCGGCTACGACCCCACCAGCGCCGGCACCGTGCTCTACGTGCACGGCTACTACACCAACGTGGACGGGGCCTGGGTGCAGCACGCCCTGGCCGAACAGTTCGCGGCCAGCAAGCTGAACGCGCTGTTCATCGTTCCCGAGGCTCCGAGCGGCGGCAACGAAGAGGTGTTCTGGCCCGTGCTTTCCGAGCTGCTCAAAGAGGTCGAGCGGCAGCTTGCCGGCATCAAGGCGCGCGGACCCATCGTCGCGGTCGGGCACAGCGGCGCGTGGCGCACCCTCGGAAGTTGGGCGCAAGAGCAAGACAAGGATGGCGCAAAGGTCGACGACTTCATCCTCCTCGATGCGCTCTACGGGATGGACGACAAGTTCCAGGCTTGGCTCGCGCGCCAGCCGAGCGGCGAAGAGCCGCGCATGACCTTGGTCTCCAAGGACACCGCCAACCGCGTGGCGTCGTTTCTCGAAAAAGTTTCCGCTGCCACGCGGCGGGCGAGCCTGCCCGAAACCTACCGCGATCTGACCCCAGCCGAGCGCAAGACGCCTGTGCTCGAAATCGCGTCCGACTTGGGACACATGGAGATCGTCACCAGCGGCAAGGTCCTGCCGGTGCTGCTCCATCGCTCGCCGCTCGGGCCGGTCAAGGCGCCACCCCGATTCGTCAAGCCCAAGAAGAATCAAGGGCCGATCGAATGAGCGTAAGGGGGCAAGTCGCCCTCGTTTGTATCCGCTAGCCCAGCAGCGCCTCCAGGGTCTCGCGGTCGAGCTCGCGTAGCAGGCTGTTGTCGCCGGTGATGATCGATTCCGCGAGCCCGCGCTTCGATTCCTGGAGCGCCGCGACCTTCTCCTCGACGGTTTCATTGGCCAGCAGGCGATAGACGAACACGCGCTTGCCCTGTCCGATGCGGTGGGCGCGATCCACGGCCTGCGCTTCGACGGCGGGGTTCCACCAGGGGTCGAGGATGAAGACGTAGTCGGCGGCGGTGAGATTCAGGCCCACGCCCCCTGGTAGTCGAAGAGCAGCTCGGCCACCGGCCGATCGTCCGAGGTGCGCCAGCGCGAGCGCTGGTCGGGGGGACCGATCTTGAGGACCGGTTGCGGTGGCACCGCGATCTCGCGCAGCGCGAGCTCGGCGGGCAGCACGAGGCGCGGCAAGCCGGGCAGTGCCAGGAGCTTGGCGAGCAGCTTATCTTCCTGGCCGCGCGGTACCCGGATGCGCTGGTGCTCGCACAGGGTGGCCACCATGCCGAAGGCGTGGAAATGCTCGAACCGGGAGACGCAATCCGGAAACAAGAGCCAGCCCGCCCGGGCCAGCACCAGAGGAACGGCGAGATCCACGCATTCGTCGCCCCGTCGGAGCTGGCCCACCACGTCCGTGTAAGGTCGAGCGGCGTCGCGCTCGACCACCAGCGCAAGCTCCCAGGCGCGCTCGCCGTCGTAGCTCGCGGGCTTCATCTCGTCCGGGCCGGTGCGCATGTGCAGCCGCCCGGTCGCTGAAAGTCGCGGCATCAGCATGGCGACCATGTCCGCAGGCACGCGAACCTCGCTGACAAAGGTGGGTGCCGTGTACCCGTAGTAATAGCTACTGCTGGGACCGCTGGCGGTTTGGAGCAACGGGAGGATCTCGCGGTCGTGCTCGTCGGCCAGCAGCGGCAGCTCGGCGATAGGCACGCGCGCGCGTTTCTCCTTGCCCCACTTGCCATCCTTGCGCTGCGACCGCTCCATCACCAAAAGCACGAGATCGCCACCGCTGCTCCGTACCGCGTCGACGACGTACAGGAGCACGCGCGCCACCGGGCGGGCCACCACCGGTTCTGGGCCAGCCTGTTGCCTCGCCTGATCCAACAACCGCTCCCAGGGCGGCGGCTGTCGTACTGCGGTCAGGCGGCTCTTTTCACGTGGCGGCAACGGCAGCCTTGCGCGAGTTGCATGCCGCAACGAGCGCACGAGCGTCTCCAGGTCGGCGTCGAACCGGTCGTCGTGCTCGGCCTCACCTGGCAGGTTATCGGGCGGGATGCGCGGCAGAGCGTGTGTGCCGTGGATGGCTGGCGGCGAAGCTCAGGCTGGGCCGGTAACTTGCTGAGCGCGCGCCAACGACCGGCACAGGTCGAGCAGGTCGGACGCCTCCTTGAGGCGGGCGGCAACCGCGGCGCCGCTCAGGTCCAGCTTCGTGTCCAGACGCGACTCCGGTCGTAGCGAGCCGACCATCCGACTGGCCTTACGCAATCGCGCTTCGATGGCTTGCCCCGACATGTCGATGCTCATCGATCGCCATCCTTGAGATTTTGGATGTCCGCGAGGTCCTGGGGTCTGGCCGCGAGAGCCTTCATCGCGATCAGGGCCTCGCGTGAGATGACGACGACGTGTTCGGTCCCAAGTGGAAGCGATGACCGGCTCGCCCATGCGGGGGCGAGGTTGTGGTCGACGAGAATGAAATCCAGGGTCATGAGGTTGCCTTGCTCGTCCACCTTGCTCACCCGATGGAGGGTCGTGCCGTCCTTGAACTCGAAGGGCAAGGCTTCGAGGGTGAATCCGCGCGTGCGCACGGAGGCCATGGCTCTCGATAGATCGGCCGGTTGGACGAGCAAGTCGATGTCCTTCGTGGCCCGCGGTGCCCCCCAGACTGCGACGGCCAATCCGCCAACCAGCGCATATTCCACCCCGGCCTGGTCGAGCGCAGCTAACACCGCGCGTAGTTCCTCGAAGATCGTCACGGAGAAATAGTAGCAAGGAGGGCAGATTCCGCGCTACCCACAGCTTGTCCACGAGTCATCGAACGTCTCCCTCGCCAACCACACCGACGCGGTTGGCTCTCCGGTCTCCTCTTCGTCGTCTTCTGCTCCTAACCTGCTTTGACCTGGGGGCAATCCCTGCTAGCAGTAAAGTCGATGTCCTCTCCGAAGCTACCCGCTGTCGTGCTCCGCGCCGCCGTGCTGGCGGGCGTGCTGGTTGGCGTCGCGGACGGTCTCCGGGCCGCGGTTCTGGGGCATGTTCAGCTCGCGGGTTTGCTCGCGTGCGTGGTCTTGACCCTCGGCTTCGACGTACTGGCGGCCGCGGCGGCCGGTGCCGCCCTGGCGCTGCTCTTGGTCGTGGCAAGTTGGGGGCGCGGCCGAAAGTCCGGCTGGCTTGCGGGTGGCCTGGGCTGGCTCTTGGCCGGGGCGGCCTCCGCGGGCGCAGCCGTCGCCGCTGTCACGGGTACAGCCCAGCGCAACAATCGCTTTCTCGCCGCCGGGGTCGTGGTGCTGGCCACCTTCGCGGCGGGCTTCGCGGCGTCCTTTGTCGGCCCGGCATTGCGCCGGGTGCTCGGTTCGTTGCCCGGTTTTCGCGCCAAGTCAGCCGCGCCGGGAGTTGCGCCAGCGGTCAGCCCGGCCGGCGTGCTCGTGCTCGCGCCTCTTCTCGGCCTGGTCCTCGAAGCCTGCGTGTTCATGCTCGTGTGGCGCACGCGCGCGCCCTTGCGCAAAGACATTCTTTCTTCACGCGCGACCTGGGCAGCTTGCCTGTCGGGCCTGCTTCCGTTCGCGCTGGCGTGGTCGAGCGCGCGCCTTGCGCGGGTGCGCGGGTGGCAGGCCGCGATCGTCGCCGCCGTGCTGTTCGGAGTGCCCGTGGTCGCTCTGATTCGATTGCGTTGGGTCAAGGATTTTCAATTCCTGCCCTGGACCTTGGTGGCGGTGATCGTCGGAGTCATCGTCGCGGGAACGGCCCTCACGCTGCTCTTGCGCGGGCGTGCTCTGGCCCGACGCTGGAATCTCGCGCTGGTAATCGGTTTGCCGCTTCTTGCGCTGGTGTCGGTCTTCACGGCCTCGGAATACGAGCCCGCCCGCAAGGCGGCTTCGGCGCACGCCGGCCTGGGCGGCCAACTGCTGGCCCTCGGGCAGCGTCTGACCGATTTCGACCACGACGGCTACGCGCGCTTCTTCGGCGGCGGCGACTGCGACGACAGCGATCCGGAGCGTAATCCTGGCGCGCGCGACTGGCCCGACGACGGCATCGATCAGGACTGCGACGGCAAGGACGCCACGGCCGAGGCCCTGCGCTCGCCGCCGTTTCAGCCGGTTCCCGACGCCGTGCCGAAGGATCTGAAGTTCTTGCTCGTCACCATCGACACCCTGCGCGCCGATCACCTGGGCTGCTACGGCTACGCGCGGCCGACCTCGCCGAATATCGATCGCCTGGCCGCCGAGTCCACGTTGTTCGTCAACGGCTGGGCCCACGCGCCCTCCACGCGCTATTCGATGCCGGCCATCGCCACGGGCCGCTGGCCTTCGGCCATCGACTGGGACGAGTCGATTTGGTGGCCGCGTATCGCGCCCACCCAGCCGATGATCGCCCAGGTCATGAAGGGCCTGGGTTACACCACGGCGGCTTTCTACGCCTACAGCTATTTCAACCGCGCCGACCAGCGCGGGTACGAGCGCGGCGTCGATTACTACGACGATAGCTGCGCGGCCCTGCACACCAACGTCAACGGCCCGGCCGAATCCGTGGGCAGCTCCGCGCGGCAGATGGCGGACAAGGGCATCGCGTTCTTGCAGGCCCATGGGCAAGAGAAGTTCTTCCTGTGGATGCACTTTTACGACCCGCACCTCGACTACCAACGCCACCCCGAGGCGCCGAATTTCGGCAATACCCAGGCCGACCTCTACGATGGCGAGATTCTGGTTCACCGATCAGCAATTCGGCCGCGTGCTCGACGAGTTGCGGACGCTTGGGCTTTGGGACAAGACCGCCATCATCGTGGTCGGCGATCATGGCGAATCGTTGGGCGAGCACGGCATCGTGGCCCACGGCTATCACCTGTACATGCCGCACACCAAGGTGCCGTTCATCATCCGCGTGCCCGGCCTACCCGCGCAGCGGTTGACCACGCCGGTCGGTCACGTGGACTTGGCCCCCACCATCGTCAACCTGGCGCGCGGACCGCACGAGCCATCTTTCCTCGGCCGCTCGCTGGTCGATTTGCTGGCCGGCAAGCCGGCCGAGCCGCCGCCCGGGCCGGTCTTTCAGGAGGTCAGCTACGAGGGCAACGTCAAGCGCCGCGCCCTGGTCACGGCCACACATCACCTGATCTGGAACTGGACGCCCGACAACACCACCGAGTGCTACGACATTGCCCACGATCCCGGCGAGCTGAAGGATCTGTGGGGGACGCCCGCCGGCGAGCCCGCGTGCTCGCAGCTCAAGGAAGAGCTGCGCAATCGCGTGGCCCTGCTGTCGCTGCCGCCGGGGTACGCCGACAAGATCGCCTTCGGGGTCGCGACCGCCGGCTCGCCCATGCCCGCGCCCAGCCGGCCGTTGGATGCCACCATCGGTCCCAGCTTGCACGTCGCGGGCTACGATTTCTCGCCCCAGCCCGTTCGCCGCGGCGACAGCGCGCAGCTGGTCACCTATTTCGAGTTGCGCGGCCGCATGGAGCCGGGCTGGAAGCTCTTCTTCCACATGGAAGGCCCGGGCGGCTTCCGCAACCTCGACCACGTTCCCGTCGAGGGCGCCTATCCCATGGAGCGCTGGCACCCAGGGCAGCGCATCCGCGATCGCCTGCACATCACCTTCACCCAGGCCATGCCCCCCGGCCTCTACACGGTCTACGTCGGCCTTTTCAAGGGCAATGCGCGCGCGCCCGTTACGCCCGCCAGCGCCAGCGACGGCCACGACCGTCTGAGGTTGGCGACGATCACCGTGCAATAGAAGCGCAAGGCGAGGGTACTCACCGCGCTCTCGGCAGCGGTGACAGCGGGAAACCCAGGATGGCTGCCGCCGTACGCATTCGAGCGTCGCTGGTGCACAAGGGCCACGAGGTGCACTGAGCGGCGGCGGCCAAGTGGATGGCGTCCAAGGAGCGTAGCGGGACAGCAGGGTGGCACGTGGCCATGATGGCATTAGCCTGCTCAAGAAGTGCGCGGGTAACCCCCACGAGGTTCAGGCGGTGATGGTTGACGTCATCTTCCAGCTGTTTCCAGGCCGCATTGCGATGCCGGGCGGTGATGGCCCCTTCACGCTCCTTGCGCAGGAGGGCCGAGAAGCACTCGGACAAAGCCAGCTCGGCCGACCAAGCAATTTGACCCTCGACCATGTCCGCGTAGAAGAGGCTATCGGATTCGCGCGCCACGAGCTTCACCAGGATGGCGCTATCGAGGTACATGTCAGTCGCGACCGTCGCGGTCCAACCGGATCAGCTCTTCGGCAGGCGTGCTGGGCTTGCGTGTCGTTGCAGTCAAGAGGCGGCGGTTCACGCGATAGCGCGCGCGGATGGCGGGAATACCCACCAACTTGGCTTTGGGGCGGCCATCCGAGGTGATGACGATCTCCTCACCGGTTGCGGCGCGTGCAAGAAGCTCGGACAATTTGGCCTTGGCCGTGCGTACGCTCGCGATCATGGCTCCAGTGTAACCACATGTGACCACGCCGGCAACCAGAAGTCCGCCCTTAGCGCAGCAAGTCTTGGGACCGTGTGAAGTTGCTGCAATACGGGTGGTTAACCGGCTCCGTCCGCGCTAGAGCAACCTCTCTCGGATGACGCCGTGAACATGATCTATGCCGACTACAACGCGACCACACCCGTCGACCCCGAGGTGCGCGCCGCGATGAACGAGGCGCTGGATGTCTCCTTCGGCAATCCCTCCAGCATTCACCAGGCGGGACAGGCGGCCCGGCGGCTGGTGGACAGGGCGCGGGCGCAGGTAGCCGCACTGATCGGTGCGACCCCCGACGAAATCGTCTTCACCAGCGGCGGCACCGAGGCCGACAACCTGGCCGTGCTGGGCGTGGCCGGGGCGGCCGCGGAGGAGCGCCGGGGTCTCGTCACGAGCGCGGTCGAGCACAAGGCCGTGCTCGATCCCTGCACGCATTTGAAAGAGCAGGGACGCGACGTGGCTTTCTTGCCCGTGGATGGCGACGGACGCGTCCGGACGGTCGCCGCTGAGGCCGCGGCCAAGGCCGACGTCGCGCTGTTCTCCGTGATGCTGGCCAACAACGATACCGGCACCATCCAGCCGATCGCCGAGATCGTGCGTGTTGCGAAGGCGTGTGGCGCCTTGGTACACAGCGATGCCGTGCAGGCCGCGGGCAAGCTGGCCATCGACGTCAAGCAGCTGGGCGTGTCCCTGCTTTCGTTTTCGTCGCACAAGATCCATGGACCCAAGGGCGCGGGCGCCCTCTTCGTCAGGCACGGGGTCCGCCTGGCGCCGCTGGCACACGGCGGCCGGCAAGAGCGTACCCTGCGACCGGGGACGGAGAACGTGCCGGCCATCGTCGGATTCGGCAAGGCCTGCGACCTGGCGCGCGCTCGCCTCGACGCCGACGCCCGCCGCGTGGGCGAGCTGCGCGACCATTTCGAGAAGCAGGTCCTGATGCGCATTCCCGGCACGCGCATCAACGGCGGTAGCGAGCGCCTGCCCAACACCTCGAACATCGCCTTCGCCGGCCTGGACGGCGAGGCCGTCACCATCAACCTCGACATGCTGGGCGTGGCGGTGTCCACGGGGGCCGCGTGCGCCTCGGCGGACAAGACGTCGTCCCACGTGCTCGTCGCCATGGGACAGAGCGCGGCCGAAGCGCGTTCCTCGGTGCGCTTCTCGTTCGGCCGCGATACCTCCGACGAGGAGATTGACCGCGCGCTGAACCTGCTCGTGCAGACGGTGAAGCTCTTGCGCGAGGCCCGGCCATGAGCGAGCGCATCGCCATTGCCATGAGCGGCGGCGTCGACAGCAGCGTGGCCGCCGCCATGCTCAAGAAGGCAGGACACGCGCTCATCGGCGTCACCTTGAAATTGCAGGAGTGCCACGATGCCCACGGCAGCAAGTCGTGCTGCGGGGTCGACGGGATCACCCGCGCGCGCGAGGTGGCGGGCAGCCTGGGCTTTCCCCACTACGTGCTCGACTGCGTGAAGGACTTCGAAGAGCTCGTGCTTCTGCCCGCGTGGCAAGAGTACGCCAGCGGTCGCACGCCAAGCCCGTGCCTGCACTGCAACGAGCGGGTGAAGTTCGGGCTGCTGCTCGATTGGGCCGCGCGTCTCGGCATCCCGCGCGTGGCCACCGGGCACTACGCGCGCCTGGAGAAGAGCGAGACCGGCGAGACCGTGCTCCTGCGTGGCCGCGACGCAAACAAGGATCAATCGTATTTTCTCGCCGGCCTGTCGCTGGCCCAGCTCGAGCGCGCCGTGTTTCCCGTCGGTCATTTGCGCAAGCCCGAGGTGCGCGAGGCGGCCAAGAGCCTCGGTCTGGCTACCGCCGAAACGCCCGAAAGCCAGGACGCGTGTCTGGTGGCGCCCGGCGAATCGTATCCCGAAATGCTACGCAAGCACTTCGACGCCCCGGCGCGCGCAGGCCAGATCGTCGACGGGGCCGGGCAGGTCGTCGGCCAGCACGGCGGGATCCACGTGTTCACCATCGGCCAGCGCAAGGGCCTGCCCGCCGGCGCAACCGCGCGCCGCTGGGTCAAGGCCATCTCACCCGAAACCGGACAGGTCACGGTCACGCACGATGCGAGCGAGCTCGTGGACAGAGAGTTCGTGGCCAAGCGGGTGAACTGGCTGGCCGGCGACTTGCCCGTCGAGCCGCTCGCGTGCTCGGTGCAGGTTCGCTACCGCCACGCCAGCGAGCCCGCCACCATCGCCGCGCAGCCTGACGGCAGCCTACGCGTGACCCTGAAGACGCCGGTCAAGGCCATCACCCCCGGCCAAGCCGCCGTCTTCTACGACGGCGACCGGACCCTTGGGCGAGGCTGGATTGGCTGAAGGAGACCGGCTAGACAGACCGGGTAAACCAGCTATACACCTTGATCCAATCGACCTCGGCGCTGGTCGGCGCCGACGAAGCATCGAGCGCGCCCGCCCAGGAAGCGCTGTTCGAGGCCCAGATGGTGAGCAGGATGTTCATCGGCAGCTTGAGTAGCGAGATGTTGGCGGTCCAGGTGCGCAGCAAGGTGCCGTCGACGAAGAACTTCACGCCCGCCGGCGTCCACTCGATGTCGTACTGGTGGAACGCGGCTTCGGCGTCTACGCCCAGGCTGACGACCTGCGGATCCTGGGTGGGCGTGACCGAGGTCGTACAGTTGGGCACCGGCGTGCCTGTATAGATCATGCAATTGAGCTGCGAGGTCTGGCTGGAATTGCCGAGGTGCTCGATGTCGATCTCGTTCCAGTCGCAATTGGGGTAGGGCGTGTAGAAGAGAACGAGCCCCGAGACCACGCCCGAGCCTTTGGCAAAGCGCATGCTGGCCGACACCTTGCCGTAGGTGAGCGTCTTGGTCGAACGCAGCTCGACGCCCAGATAGGGCTTGGCCGAGCCGCTGGGAGCATTGGTGAGCGACAGGTTCAGCTTGCCGCCGCTCACCGACACGTTCTGCGGCGTGAATTGTGCTTGGTTGCCGTCCCAGGTGAAGCTCTGGGCCTGCCAGGCCGACGTGTCGAGCGCGTTGAAGTCGTCCTGCCACGCCAAGGTGAAGGGACCGCTTGCGCCGCCGGTCGCATTCCCCGCGGTGCCGCCGGTTCCGCCTGCCGTTCCGCCCGAGCCGCTGCCTCCGGTAGCGCTGCTGCCGGTCCCGCTGGTCGGGGCGCTACCGCCTGCGCCGCCCGTCGCACTGCTGCCCGTGCTGCCTCCACTCGCCGCGCCGCCGGCTCCGCTCTGCACGGTCGTGCCCCCAGCGACTCCACCCGTTGCGGTGTTGCCGCCCGTGGCGCTGACACGGCCACCCGAGCCACCGCTGCCCGCGGCGCCCCCCGACCCGTCACCGGCGCCGCCGCCGGTCGATGCAATGCCGCCGGTGGCGTCGCCTCCGGAACCCGCGGTCGTGCTGCCGCCCGTGGCGCCGCTGGTCGTGCCGCCGGTCCCCGTGCCGCCGCCGGTGCTGAATTCTCCCCCGGTCCCGTCGGCCCACCCAAGGCCCGGACTGCAACCCGACCCGCCGATGGCGAGGCAGATCGACGAGAAGAGCATCACCTGACGAAACACAGCTCGGTACATGCCGCATACTCTGCGGACGGCGGCCACCCGTGTCTTCGCATCTTGTGGGGTCTTCGGGGGAAGGCGTCCTGCATTTGGGTGCGCAACGGTGCCTCGGTGACCTTCGGAGAAAGCAACGGGCCGTGCTGATTCTGGTAAAATGACTCTCGTGACCGGGCCGCAACCACCGCTCTGCCATTTCCTGGCCAGGTAGTAATGCGGTGTCCGGGTGCGGAAGACTGTTGCGCATTTGTCGCCGGGTTGTGGCGGCACGCGCTTTCGCGGGCGCTAGGACCTGCGGCACGGACGCGGCGACAGGGTGTCCCGCGCCTGTGACCGTCAAAGGAGGTTCATCATGAACAAGCTCGTCACCTCATCGGCGCTCGTGTTGGCCATCGCAACGCATTCATCCAGCGCGCACGCCGTCGATCAGACCATTCCCGGCGCCGGCAACGACCAGGCCGTGCAGCTCGCCGGTTCGTCGCCCCTGGTCCAATCAGCCCGGCGACTCATCGCCCAACGCATCTCGCAAATCAACGATCGCACGCTCGCGCGCAATGTTCACGACCTGGTCGAGGATCGCTCGGTGTGCGTCCGTCACCGGGCCGGCGAGACCGCGGCCACCAAACAGGCCATCATCGACAAACTTGCCGCCGAGGGGCTGTACGCGCCGGGTGACGCCGCCAGCTTCCCGGGCGGTGCCATGGCCGGCGCTCTGCCGCCCGTGCTCGACCCAGGCAGCGCCTGTCCTCACCTCCCGCAGCCGTTCTACTCGGCACCGGGCAGCGTGTTCGGGGGGCACCACTCGTATCCGGGCGGGCTGGCCGTTCACGAGAGCTTCAACGACCTCAGCAATGCGAGCTTTGCCGATAACTACCGACGCATGTATGGGCACACCGGGCATGATGGCCTGCCCATGGTCGGGGATCCAGACGACGATGGACAGGGCACGGGCCGAGCCGACGTAGACATCGATCAAGACATCACCTTTGCAGCGCCCTTGCTGCACGATTGGGCCAAGCCCCTCGTGTTCCAATGGAATGCCGACGGCAGCGAGTTCGCCGAGCTCAATTTCGGCGGCAATGGCACCACCGACAACTACGGTGCGGCCGGCGACTCCCGCACCGGCGGCCACCACATCATCGGCATCGCGGAATCCATGGCGCGCGGGCTTTCGCCCAAGTTCGTCATCACCCAGGCATCGGCTCATTCCAACCCGACCTCGGGCAACGAGTACAAGGTGGTGAATTGGCTGCATGCTGGCGCCATCATCGCGGGCATCGATCCAGTGGCCAAGGGCTACCTGCGTGTCGACAGCTCGGGCCATCTCCGTCTGCCGGCCGTGCAGCGCCTGGGCGACGTGGACTTGAACGCTGCCGGGCAGGTGAACGCGCCGGTGGAGTACCAGCTCCACAATCTCTCCGACGCCGACTACACCCAGTCCGGCCCCGCGGTCGCCGTGGCGCAAGTCCTCCTGGCCAATCTAGCCGCCTCCTTCGGCTACGATCCCAGCGACACCGGCCGCTACAACCTGCACTACCGCAACCCCGCGCTGTCGTACCTGAGCGCGCAGCGCCTCTATCTCCTTTACACCAGCGGCGGGCTCGATGCCGTGCGCGCCCAGCTGACGAGGTTGCGGGCCAAAGGGATCATCTAATAGGGAGCGTATCCTCTAGCTCGAGTCCCTGCCGGGCTCACCCGGTCCGGCGCCGCGCCTTCCCGCCCAGCGTCTTGCGCCCTTGGTAGAGGCCAAGACGCTGGCCGAGTCCCATGGCCAGGACCAAGGGCAAGGCGCGCGCAGGATAGAAGAGCTTTCTTCTTCGGGTCAGGGCAAGGCGTGAAATGGCCTGCACCGTGCCCGAGAGCGATGCGGAGAAGAGGTGCTTGATCCTGACCATCCAGGCCGGAAGCCTGTCCTCCATCGTATAGATCTCGGTGTGCACAGGCCCCAGCACGACCTGCTGGAAGACCAGGTCCGTGCCCGTGTACATCCTTGCCCAGGTTTCGAGACAGGCGGTCAGTGCCTGCTTGCTGGTGTGATAGCCAAGACCGTAGGGGTTTCCCACATAACTGGCCACGGAGCCGATGGCGATCACGTGCAGCGGGTGGCGGGACACGGGGACTTGAGTCAGAGGTGCCACGAAATTCAACACGCCAAACAGGTTGGTATCGACGACTTCCTTGTAGGCGGACAAGAGAAACGCCTCATCGTTGTCCACCCGGTTGATTCCTGCATTCAGGATAAAGACGTTGGGCAGTTGCCCGGTCGCCGCCAGCCCACGAACCAGATGCTCCACGTCCTCGGCACAACGCACGTCGATGTGCTCGAAACGGACGGAGGGATAGCGGGTTTCGAGCTCGGGGACGTGGCGACGGTTGACCGAAACCACCGTGGCCCCGCTTTGCGCGTAATAATCGAGGAGCGCGCGACCCACGCCCGAGGTCGTCCCGGTGATGAGAACGCTGTTACCGTTCGCTGCCATGAAGCGTTTGTCGCTCCCGCAAGAAGCCTTCAATCTCCGCGGCGGTTCCGAACAGCTTGCCCCCGTGCCGGACCGCCTTCCTGATGAACTTGGGTCGACGCTTGGACTCCTCGACGGTCTTGATCACGTATTCGCCGATCAGCGAAATCGCGAGAAGGTTCAGACTGCCGAAGAACAAGATGAGGACAATGACGGTGGAGATGCCGTGGGGGCTCTCCGGCCGGCGCAGCCGGTCGACCAACTCGTAGAGGACACCCAGGAGGGAGAGCGTGGTCATGACGGCCGCGGCATAGCCCAGCAGCTCGATGGGGAACGAGCTGAACGAGAAGATGGCTTTCTTGGCCCACCACACGTTCTTCAGCCAGCTATGGGTCGAGCGCCCAAAGGCGCGTTGCGGGCGAAGATAGTCCACCCCCGTCTGCTTGAAGCCGACCCAGGTGCGCAGCCCGCGCAGGAATTGGTCGGTCTCGGGAAGCGCGAGCAGGTGGTCCACCACGCTGCGATCCATGAGCGCGAAGTCGCCCGCGTCGAGCGGCATGGGGACCTCGGAAAGCCGATGGAAAACCCGGTAGAAGCCCCGGCAGGCCAAGGCCAACAGCCTCGAACCCTCGCGTTTGCCGCGCCGGCCGTAAACCACGTCGTGTCCCTCTCGCCACTTTTCGACGAACGCGGGGATGACTTCGGGCGGATCCTGAAGGTCACCGTCGAGAAGGATGACGGCGTTCCCGGTGGCCATCTGCATGCCGCTTAGGAAGGCGTTCTGTGAGCCGAAATTCCTCGAATGCTCGATGGTCAGCACGTGGGCGTCGATCGCGGTCAGGCCTTGCAGGACGCCATCGCTGTCGTCGGGGCTGCCGTCGTTGACGAAGATGATCTCGTAGTCCACGGCCAAGGACGTGAACACCTCGGTCAACCGTTTGTGCATCAGCGGAATCGCCCGCGCGTCCTGGTAGCAGGCGATGACCGCGGACAGCTTCACCTCAGCCACGGATAACTGCCTCCAGACGCGAGGACAGGGACGGACCTGCCAGCCCGCTCTCTTGCTGGTGCCAGCGTTGGCTGCCATAGCGCCCCGAGGGATAGCCGGCAGCATGCAGGCTGGTGAAGGACCGCGGCCAAAGCCCGCGGGTCATGAACAGGTGGCTGAGCGCTTCCCCCAGCCCGCAAGCACCGTAGTGCTCCTCGATGGTCACCACCATCCGCTTCTCTTGGATGCTCTCGACCAGATCCGCGGGAATATCCTCGAGGGGCAGGGTCCCCACGTTCCAGATCTCCAAGTCATCGAGCAGGGACTGATTCCCCAGGTCATAGACATTGCCCAAAACGGGACCCATCCCGATGAGCACCGCCCGCTGGCCGCGCTTCAGCCTGCGCCAGGGAGCAAAGACAGGGATTCCAGCCGGGATCTTGGCGGCCGTGTTCAGGCGCAGGTAATTGGGCCGTGGATCTTCCGCCATCATGCCGACCACCTGATGCATGTCCGTCTCGACCAAGGGCAGATAGATTTTCATGTTGGGCAGCACCCGCATGGCCCCCACGTCTTCCAGGGCATGATGGGTCGCCCCCATGATGCCGAAACCGTAGCCGCCGCCATTGCCCACCAGTTTGACGGGTAGCCTGTGCAGGCACAGATCGTTGCGAATCTGCTCGTAGGGGCGTAGCGCCACGAAGGGGGCGGTGCTGTACACCCAGGGCTGGTGGCCTTCGTGCACCAGACCCGCCGCGAGCGAGACAGCGTTCTGTTCCGCGATGCCAGCGTTGATGAAACGCTCGCCGTAGGTTTGTGCCACGCCTTCCAGGGCCATGTAGCCAACGTCGCCCGTGATGAACACGAGATCGTGGCGCCTCCGGTAAAGCGCGATCATCGCGTCTGCGAATTCAGCCCGCATCGCGATACTTCTCGAGCGCGGCCGCATGGGCTTGCGTGGTTTCCTGGAGGGCCTGCGCGTATTGGGCATCGTCCATGGGCAGATAGTGCGAATCCACCGTGTCCTGCATGCAGGCGATGCCGTGGCCTTTGACGGTGTTGGCGATGATGACGACCGGCTGCTGGGGAACCTGGGCGCAAGCCTCTCGCGCTGTCTGCAGAGAGGAGAAATCATGTCCGTCGGCAACCACGACATGGAAGCCGAAGGCGCGCAACTTGGCGTCGAGCGGCTCGAGCGCCAGCACGTCCTCGGTCCGGCCGATCCCTTGGATACGGTTGCGATCGATCAACCAGACCAGGTTGCAGAGCTTGCGATGGGCGATGAAGAGCGCCGCCTCCCAGACGCTGCCTTCGTCGAGCTCGCCATCGGAGGTAAGGCAGAACGCGCGCCGCGGGTTACGGTTGAGGGCGGCACCCAAGGCCATGCCAGCACACAGGGAGAGCCCATGCCCCAGGCTACCGGTGGCAAAGGGGATCTCCTTGAAAGCGTTGCAGGGGGGCAGGGCGGGAAGCTGCGTGCCCTCCCCATAGAACGACTCGATCTGGTCAGGGGTGAGGGCATCGACCTCGGCCAGCAAGGCATAGAGCGCGGCCACCGCATGCCCCTTCGAGAGGACGAAGCTGTCGTCATCCCGCATCCACGCGAACTTCAGAAAGACCAGAATCTCGGCACAAGACAGCGAGCTGCCGATGTGCCCGGCGTGGGCCTTCTTGTACATGGCCAAGAAGCGCCTTTTCACCGAGAAGACACGCTCTTCCAGCATCACGCACTCGGCAGCGTGGTCCTCCCGTCGGAGTCGCGGGCTGGCTTGGCGGTCGGTCATGAGCGGTTCGTCCTCGGCGGCGAGATCGAGTAGTTGTATCACGACCGCCGAGAGACGCCCTCCTCCGGGCGTGACGCCCTCCTCCCTGTCTATGAATGATGCGTGGGTATAGGGGACACGTAGGTTACGCAACATCCTTATGTCGAAGATTTTGTCGGCGGAGGGGAATGGCGCTTGTTCCGCCTACCTGTCTGGACCAGCGCCCTGCACCAAGGACGACTTGTACTCGTAGGGCGGCGCGAAGGCCGTGCCGCTGCCCTTCGGTTGCCGGTGCAGCTCTCGAAGAGGTTGCTGGTCGCCTCCTGGATCGAGCCCGTGCCGGCCTGCTTGCCGAGGTCGGTGGGCTCGCCCTGGTTGGTGAAGTGGTTGTTCTGTAACCGCTGCACGGACCCCATATGGCATGTTCCCACCACGAGGGGCACGATGCGCGCATGCGTAGACGGCACACGAGTGAGCAGAGGTCACAACTCGTCGAATTGGTGACCGGCGGTCATGCGTTGGCGTCTGAGGCTGCAGCACGGTTGGGCGCAACTGGGATGCCGCCATGTGCGATGAGGCGATCGAGATGTCTGAGCTACGGCCGCCGCCGAATGAACCCGAGCGCCAAGAGTCCAAGCAGAAGTGCGATTCCGCCCTCCGTGCCGCGCGGCTGTCAGCCCCTTGTCCCTTGCCTACGGTGCAGCTACAGCCGTTGCTCGTGTCATTCCCAGCAACCGCGCCGCCCATAGGGGATCCGCCGAGTGGCCCAACGCGTCCACCCGCCCTGCCTTCTGTCGCGGCCAAGGCTCCCCCTGTTGATGACGAGCCGCCAAAACCAGAAGGCGCACCTCCAGAGTCGTGGGCGTCGCCGACACCTTGCAGGCCGCCCGAGCCCGAGATTCCAGCGGTGCCGCTCATTCCTCCGAAAGACGTCGCTCCCCCGCCGCCGGCATCTCCGCTGCTTGCTCCTCCGACCGCCGTTGCTCCTGCGCCGCCGGCGTTCCCGCCGCCTGCCATCGCTCCCCCGAGGCCGGCGTCTTTGCTGTCCGATACTGTCGAGGTGCTTCCGCCGGTGCCGCTACGGCCACCGGTGCCCGATACTGTCGAGGTGTTTCCGCCAGTGCCGCTACGGCCATCGGTGCCCGATACTGTCGAGGTGCTTCCGCCGGTGCCGCTACGGCCACCGGTGCTCGAGCTGCCGCCAGTGCCCGGGACGCTACCAGAGCAGGATGGCCATGTCCCGAAATCGGGCGTCCAACAAATGTTGTTGCTGCTGCCGCTCGCGTGCAGCAGGCAGGCACTCGATGCCGGCTCCGATTCCCCGCATGGCCTCCTCCCGGTCGACGAGCGAAACGCGGTCATCATCTGCAACGACAACCAAAGCGACAACTGGCAGGGCGTGTATGCCGTCTTGTTTGCCAATTCGGGAGGCCCTGCTCTCGCCGGCATTATCGTCAACACGACCAAATTCTGGCCTGATCTCAACACCAACGTCGCGGATTGGCAAAAGCTGGTGACCGCCGCCCGAGCGAGTGGCCTGGCCGGCATTCCAGATCCTGTCGCCAGCGGAGGTTCGCCACTCGTGAGGCCGAATGACGGAAATCTCGACGCCACCGCGCCCAACCGATCCGCAGGTGCCCTTCTGATCGTGGAGACGTCTGCTCGGCTCGGTTTGCCGAACCGGCCGCTCGTGGTGGCGACCGGTGGGCCCCTTACAGACGTCGCGGATGCCTACCTCATCGACAGGACGGTGACAGAGCGGGTCGTGGTCGTCTCGACGCTCGGTTCGGCCTCGGCCAAGGGGGGAAGCATGGGATCACCCAACGGCACGATGGATCCCTGGGCGGATTGGATCGTGGCCCAGCGGTTCAGGTACATTCAAGTCAGCACCTACTACGACCAAACGACTGACGTCACATCGTCGCAGGTTTCCGAGCTTCCTCAGAACCCCTTGGGCAGTCTCATCGCCGACCAGCAGTCCAAGATCATCAATCTCATGACCGCCTCCGATCAGATCGGTATCATCGCAGTCGGGCTACCCAAGTTCGTAACCGCGATCGAGAACGTCTCGCAGGATCCAAGCAGCAGCTTCGACTCGACCACGGGCCCCAACCTCGTCCCCGATGCGCGGGGCCGGCTCACACTCGTCACCGGTTCCGATTGCACCTTCGTCACTGCGCGCCTCTGGCAGATGCTGCAAGACTCGAGGACCTTCGGTCCGTGAGCTCCATACCCGCGGGGTGTCTTGCCGGGGCTCAGGGCTGGTAGTGCATTCGGGTCCTCGTCCGCTTCGCTGTCCTGCTCGGGTTTGTCCGGTTCCTCCCGCCCACCGGCGTCGAGGACGCGGCTTCCACCTGTCGAAGATTTCGACCTCGCCCGGGCCCGACAGCGCACCGGTGTTAGGGCGGCGCCGACGCAGTCGGAGGTTTCACCCCACTGTTGGGACTCCTGATGCCGGAGGGCGTGGCCCCGTTGGGATAGGCGACAGTGGCGTGGTTACGCCTGATGCGCGAACGATTCAAATTCCAAACGGCGGGGATGCTGGATTTGTCTTTACGCTCCCAGGAGGGGACGGCGGATTCGTATTCGCCATTCCTGGCATAGACGGTGGCTTCACGTTCGGCGGTGGGGCAGGTCCAGGTGCCGGAGGAGGAACGGGTGCAGGCCCGGGTGGCGGGCGTGGCGCCGGTGCGGGTGCTGGGGCAGGGGCGGGCGCGGGCGCAGGTGCTGGTGCCGGTGCGGGCGCGGGTCGTGGAGGCGGTGCGGGCGCTGGTGCCGGTGCGGGGCCTGGAGGCGGAGCGGGTGCCGGAGCGGGCGGCTAGAGCTGGGGCAACTCAGAAGGCGTCCACTCGATATCCAGCACTACGCCGCAAATCCAAACCAAAGCCCAATGGCCCGGTTGACTCGCACCATGGTGCCCTTGTCCAGACGACCCACGGCCTTCCCCACCTTGTTACGCCGAACGGTTTGCCGTTAAGCTGCGAGCGGCCGTCCGCGGCCGCACGTCGGGTTCAACGCCTTGTTCGGCGGCCTCACAGCTTGAGCCCCTCCAAAGGGTCACCCATTTCTTCCCTCGCTATGGCCGGTCGGGCGGGCCGCTCGGATGTCGTAGCCGTCTTCCAGCAGTGGTTCTGCGTCGACGAGCTGACCCTCTTCTCGATGGCAAGGTGGCAGAGGGAGGCACCGACCTCGCCGCCTCCGATCTCCTCGGGGTGGCGGTTGCCATGAAACCGCGCCGGGGCCGGGGCGAGGTGAGCTGATGGCTTCACTCAAAACGAAACGTCGCCTCCATCACCTGAATGCGTGGAAGCCGACACCAGACGATCTCTCGAATCTCCGAGATCTGGTGAACCGCAAGGCCGGCCAAGAGAGGGCTAGGGTGAGGGGCCAGCGCACTCTCTCGCATGGCCGAACCCCTCACCCGACGCGCTTCGCGCGTCGACCTCTCCCCGCTTCGCGGGGCGAGGTGAATCTTCCGAGTACCTCGCAAGCTCTCGATTCTGCACAGCATTCAACCCGTTCGGTGCGCTAGGGAGGTGCCTGACACCATACCTGGTTCCGGTGTGGCACCGGTGTTACACTTGCGCTGGAGACAGAAGAGATGCCAACAGCCAAGAAGCGGATCAACATTACAGTCGACGACAAAATCTACGAAGCCATGCAGCGGCTATCGAGCGAGAGATCCCAGTCGGTCTCGGGTGTGGGGCTCAGCCTGATCGAGCAGGCGCTGGAGTATCAAGAGGATCTGTATTTTTCGCACGTTGCCGATGAGCGGCTGGGCAAGAAACAGAAGCGGATCCCTCATGGGAAGGTTTGGGCTTGAGCTATCGAATCGAATATTTGGAAAGTGTCGTTCGAGAAGACATCCCAGGGCTATCGAAGGATGTTCGTAACCGAATCCGCAAGGCCATTGAACAGAAGCTCGCCTCTCATCCCGTCGAGTTTGGCAAGCCCCTGCGGTACAGCCTCAAGGGTGCACGCCGGCTGCGCGTGGAGGATTGGCGCGTGGTCTACACGATCGAGCCACCAGACGTAGTGCTCATCGTCAAGATTGGCCACCGCAAGGAAGTCTACGAGACCTGACTGGGGGCGGTAGGCGTGTTTCCCGGCAGCGCCAGGGACATCATCATCGACTTTCCCAGCAAGGCGCCGCCGTGGAAGTAGGTCTCAATTCGACTGAGGCCACGACCGCCGCAGCGCCTGCCGGATGGTCGCCTCGTGGCCGGTGAGGCCGAGGACGGCGTTGGCCTTGCACGAGGCGAAGAGCTGGTTCAGTCGGTTGGCGTCGACCGTGGTCACGTCCCCGCTGAAGGCGTTCGCAGCACCCGAAAGCAAACCGGCTGCGTCCTGGTTCCAGTCGCTGAACAGCCGGTACGCGATGGCGTTACCCATAGAAGGCATGAGCGCGCGCTGTCCGGCGAAGAGCCAGCGGGCGACCTTCACCTCGCCGGCATCGAAGCCGCCTTGGCCCCAGCGCTGCCAATGCGTGTGCAAGGTCGCCAGCGCGTCGGCAAGCTCATTCGCGTTCACGTAGGTCGAGAGGCTCAGGAAGGCGATTCCGCCGCGCAGGGTTTCGAGGCCCACGTTGACCCCATAGCCCTCTCCGCGCTCGAAACGCATGGCCGTGCTCAGGCGCTCCTGGATGGCGAGCCTCAGCAGCTCGTACGTTGTCCGGTCCTGGGGGCTCATCGGCGGCAGCGCACAGCCGAGACGAATATCGGTCAGCGCGCCCGGCCGTGGCGTGACCACCGCAGCCACGTGCTCGACTCCGGCCGGTTTCAGCGCGAGCGGCGCCATGCTGGGAATCGGCTCGACCCACGACGGTGCGCCCTGCTTGACCGAGAGCTCGGTCGCGACTTTGATGACGTCTTCAGGCCTGACATCGCCCACCACCACCAGGGCGGCGTTGCGCAGGTTGTGGACTCGGCCCACCCACGAGTCGACATCCGAACGCGTGATTCGCGCGAGGTCGTCCTTCTTCACCAAACGGGACAGCGGGTGGTCGCCAAACAGCGCGCGGTAAAAGGCCTGCGCCGCTTGCTCGGAGGCAAGGTCGCTGTCGGCGTTCACGTAGGCGAGCATGCGATCGAGCTCGTCGTGGGTCGGCCATTTCTGCAACGGCGCGGTCGCCTTCTTGAAAAGCAGGTCCAGGGCAGGCGCCATGTCGCTCGGCCGGAACTCGAGGATCTCGATGGAGGCGTCGCGGGTGGCCCCACGGTCGGTCAAGACGCCATGCTTTGCGGCGTCGTTGGCATCGGGCCGGGTGCGTAGCGCGACCTCGAGCAGAAGAGGTGGGTCGGAGTCGGCGTAGCCGCCCCGGAAGGCGAGCCATGCCGTCACGGACGGTGATGCCCGCTTGGCCACGATGACGGTGAGCCCGGTGGACAGCTGTTTGACCACCACGTTGCTCACCGGCGCCGGAGCGTCGGGCAGCTCCATGTCGTCCCAGCCCGCGGCGTCTGCGAACAGGCTGTCGCTTCGCCCCGCGCCCCCGTTCGAGCTTCGGCCGGTCGGTCGGGCAGTGTCGGACGCGACGTCGCCGGGTGTGTAGAAGACCGCGTGGTGATGGCTTTGCGTGAGGTGCTTGTACGCGAGCTTGGCCAGGTCGGCGGGCGCGATGGCGTGGATCTTGGCCATCTGCTCGGCAAACGGGATCGGCCGCGCGCCGAATGCAATCAGCTCGGCCTGCGCGACGGCGCGGTCGAGCTGCGGCGGCTCATCGAGAATCAATTCGGCGTCGAACAACGACTTGAGCCGCTCCAGCAGGGGATGCTGTCTCGGCTCGCGCGTCCACAGGCTCTCCACGCGGCCGGCGACGATTTGCGTGATGCGCTCGGGATCCGCGCCTTCGCTGACCAGCACACGCACCATCAGCGCGGTGGCCTTGACGCCCGGGACCAGCGAGGCGCGGACCTGACGAATGTGCGGATCCTCCTGTCGCAGGTAGTCCAGGTCCAGATCCTGCTGTACCCAGCGGGCCAGCAGGGCTTCGCTCGCGCCCTGAAGCCCCCACAGTCCGGGCAGGGTCCAGCCGATCCAGAGCTGCGGTACGGGCAAAGGCGACGACAGCTTTTGCACCGACCGCGAGACCACCGGCTCGGCCTCGGCTCCCTCGGCGGCCGGTGTGCGCGCGACGGGATGACTTCGGTCACCGACCAACGCCTTCGGCAATCGCTCGACGATCGCGCCGAGCGTGGTCATTCCACTCGGCGCGGACACGAGCAGGGTCATGCGCTCGGGACGGAAGCTCTCCGCGGCGTAGGTCCGCGCCTCGGCCAAGCTGAGGCGGCTGCGACTCTTGCTGGTGCCATCGACCGCCCTGGCGTAGGGGTGGCCAGAGGGGAACAGCGTGGGGAAGATGCGGCGGCTGGCCCACTGGCCCGAGCGGGGATCGTCGCGAAGCTCGTGCTCGCTGGCGATGGAGCGACGCTCGAGCGCGACCAGCGAGGCGTCGATACCAGCCAGAGGGTCGCTGAGCCGCGCGGCCTCCAGATCGATCAGCCAAGGCAACTGGCTGGGCGGTGCGAACTCGTAGAACGTGAGCGCGTCCGCCGAGGTGAGCCCGTTCACCAAGGTGGCAGCGTGATGAATCAGTCGCTCGCGGCGTGGCGCACGTGCACCGCTCTTTCCAGGGCCGGCCAGGGGCGGCGGCACTTCGGGCGTCGCATCGATGGCTCGAAAAGTCAGGTGTTCCACGAGATGAGCCAGCCCTTCGGCCCCGGCCGGATCGGCCGAGGCCCCTCCTCGCACCACACTGACCACGCCGACCGTCTTCGCGTAGAAATCCTGCTCGAGCACGACCATCAGCCCGCTCGGCAAGGTGGCGACGGAGATGGTCGGGTACCGAGGCCGGGTTGACCGAGTGGCCGCCACCGGAGGGTGCGGATACTTCGGCGCGGGGTAGCGAGAGTCCTGATCGGGAACGCCGATGCAGGCCGCGAGCGCGAGCGCTGCAACTGCCACGGTAAAGCCGGAACGAGCGCGCAGGTTGCTGCTCGGCCGATGAAATCGAATCGTTGTCGACACTTGATGCTCCACGGACAGGTCCATGATCGTCCCAATGCGGCGCAAAGACAAGCACTGCGCGTCGCCGGGAGCGGACGGGGGCGTTCAGCCGCCGCTACGTCTGCCGCTAGTCTAGCGCGTGCCAGCTCGGCGGCCGCTACCGCGCGGTGCAGGCCAGGGCGAGTCGGCCATCGGCGAGCCACCCCCCACGCGATCGACAGAATTCGCGGTCCAACCGTAGAGATCGCCATCGGGAGACAGGATCCACGATGGCGCCTCGGTCTGCACGGACCACTTGATGCTACCGTCACCTCGGATGGCCGATAGGGCGTTGCTCGCGCTCCAGCCCGAGCTGAACACATAGAGGGATCCATCGGCGGCAAGGCCAACCAGTTGGCCATCGTGTCCGACAAGGCGTGTCCACAGCACACGTCCCTGGTCGTCCATGGCCACCACGGTGGCGGGTGAACCGGTCATGGCGTAGATGGTTCCGTCCGCCGCCACCAGGGCTTCGCCGTTTCCTCTCGGGACGAGCGACCGCCAACGAAGCTCGCCGTCGGCCGAGAACGCGATGACATCGTCGCCCACCTGAACGACGCCGCCTCCGTCGGCGTTCCGGGCCACACCGACCGCCTTGTAGTAGGGAGGATCCCGATTGGTCGGATCCGTCGTACAGGCCGCGACTCGAAACGCTGCTTGCCATCCGGTGCTACGCCGAGAACTTCGGGCGAGCGCCCATCCGCGACCACCAAGGTTCCGTCGGACAGCTCGGTGGGACCTTCTGGCGAAACCACGGGATAGATAGCAGCTCTGCCACTGGGGCACCCCGGCGTCGTCGGTGCAGACCAGCAACGATGGATAGGTCGTGCTGGCCGAGGTTGGTCCCGCGGCCGAGAAGCAGGCAGAGCCGTCCTTGCGGGCCAGCAGGCCCGCGCGCGTGAGGCTCGTTCGAACGATGGGCGGCGTGGTCCATTTCTGCGTTCCGGAGGCGTCATAGGCGGCGATGTGGACGCTGTCGACTCCACCCGCCAACAACGTGCCATCGGCAAAGGCGACAAGCCCCATCACCTCGGGCAATGGAATGGTCTTGTCGGCACCCAGCGCACTGTCGAGCAGCAGCGCGGCTGGCGAGCTGTTCACCAGGACGGACGCCAGAACCAGGGTCCCCCCGCTGATCGCCGCGCCCGGGGCCAACGAGCCCTGCCCTGCAATGGAGCCTTCCCGGCGGGCAAGACCCATCTCGCCCACACCTGCGTGCATGTTGCGCATGCGACCCTGGAGGCCGATGCTGGCTCCGGTGGTCGCGGCCAGGGTTCCGGACGCTTCGATATCGAAGAGCGGTCCGGTAGCGGGATCGTTGATGGTCGCACCCAGGGGTTCCTTCATGTGCAGGCTGACCGACGCTGTCCCGTTCGCCGACGAATAGGCGGTGCCATCGATGGTCACCGTGAGCCGCGCCTGCGATGTCGGGGAAGCGGTGTCGTCCCCGGTAGGGACGCGCGACATTTCCACCTTGCCGCAATGAAGGCCCTGGCTGAAGGTCCGCCCCTTGGCGCTGTCAAAGGACCAGGTCCAATCGAACTGGCTGCCGGAATCGAACGGAGAATCGACCAAGTATCGCTTGGTCGAGTCCGGCATCGTCAGGACCAGATCGACATGCGAGGCGATGCCCGCGAGCGGCGACGGGTCCGTGCAAGTTTCTTGCGGCGCCTCTCGAACCAGAGTGCTGTCCCAGCATCGCGGCGTGCAGCTCGTGCAGCGTGGCCCCAGGGTCACGCCGCCACCGTCCATGGCGGCGTCGTTGGCTCCGCCGTCGTTGGCCGGACCATCGCTTGCGGAGTCGCGACCACCGTCGCTGCCGCCGGGTCCATCCTTGCCGATTCCCGGGACGTCGGCCGTACCGGATTCACTCCCCGCGTCCGCGCTCATGATTTGTCCGCCGGAGCCAATCGCGCCCCCGGAAGCCGTCCCGCCACCAGTACCGGTGCCGGGCACCTGGGTACCTCCGTTTCCACCGCCTGAAGTCCCGCCGTCAGAGGTCTTGCTGTTCGAGCTGCAGGCGACAAGGGCCAGCGAAACAAGGACAACTACAAGGCGAGTCGACGAACGCATCGAGAACCTCCACCAGCGCGCTCAGAACGGGCTTTGCGAGCTTGCGTCAGAGTACCATGAAGCGTCGCGGGTGGCTAAGCAGGTTCGGACGCCAGCTCAGGAACCACAACGATGAGCCCGAAACCAGGGCAGATCGCTGGCGCTCGGCGACTTGAATGGCGACGGCAGGCTGGACATCGTCACAACGAGCGGCAACTCGGTTGGCGTGCTGCTGAGCGCGTGCCGCTAGGGAGGCCGCCCACAAGAGCCCGCCACGTTGAGCTTCCAACGCCGGCTTAGTTGACGACGATGGCATCCACTGCGACAGGGCCAGGGCCGCGATTGATGATGCTGATGGTGTGCTGTCCGTCGGCCAGGCTGCCCACTTCGGACACGCGTTGCTGGGGCTGGCGGGCGCCCGTGGTGGAAAAATCCACCGTCGCGCTGGTCTGGCCGTCAATCTGGATCTCGATCTTTCCATCTCCGGATTCCTTCGGAGCGTAGATGGCGACGTCCGTCCCGGTGAATGAGGCGGTCCACGTGTCCCCGGTGGTCGTGCTGGTGGTCAGATCGTCGTTGTAGTCGCCGGTGCCGAGGTTCGACTTGCGAAGCCATCCGGGAAACGCGCAGCCCGGATCGTCGTCGTTGATCCAGCCCTTGTCGTGGGTGATGCGAAGCACGCGCATCTTCGAAGCAAGCTGCGAATCGGAGATCCCCGGGAGCGCCGCCACCGATCCCGCGGGCGTCACCGTCAGTCCCTGACCGCTTTGCGAGAATGTCATCGCCACCGTGGAGCCGAGTAGCTCGACTTTGGATACGGTTCCCAGGGTTGCCCCGCCCGACTTGAGCGCCGACAGGGTGACCGCGCCACCGTTCCAACCGAGAAGCGTCGCATAGACGTTGCCATTGGCGCGCGTGTAGATGACCGTGCTATCGCCCCACACTTCGAATGGTCGGGACGCGTACACGGCCTCGCCGTTGACCTTGAGCCAGGCGCCGATGTCTTGGGCGTTCTTCGTACACTGGGCATCGAGATTCCCCCGGCCGTGTTGGGTGAGGTTGAGCAGCAAGCTTCCGTTTCGCGAGACGTTCTGCATGAGAGTCGTGACCAGAGACGATGCACTCGTGTATCCCGCTCCGGTCATGTAGTGCCAGTTGCCCCCCTGGATGTGGAGCTCGGTCTGGAAAGGATAGGCACTGATCTGTGCTTCGGTCGCCGCTTCGGTGCTCCTGACCAGGGCGCGCTCGGCATAGGGTTCCAGGGACGCGCTGTTCTGGAAGCTGTCGTATTGGCCGCCCACGCCCTTCATGTTCATGACGACGTCCATCTTGCCCTGATTCCAGGTCAGGGACTTGTTGTAGTAATTCGCCAGGATCGTCGTCGCGATGGAACCCAGTCCCATGTGGACGCCCAGGTCCACCTGGGAATCGCCGGCGTGGTCGTCGAAGTAGACGACGTCGGGATGATACTTGTTGATGGCGTCGTCGACTCGATACATGAACTGGGTGCCATAGGCCGAATTGTTGCACGCATTGTTCGAGCAGTCGGTGCTGTGCTTGGGCCCGTAGAGATCCGCGGGATTCATACCTTCCCACCATTTGCCTTTGCCGTCCGCGGTGGTTAGCAGCGCATCGTAGGGGCCCTTCGCGTCGCTGGTGTAGCGAATCGGCATCCACTGCCCCCAGGTTCGAGCCGGCGTGTTGTGAAAGCCAATACCGAAACGTAGCCCCTTTTGCCGCGCGATCGGTGCCCACGTGCCGACCATGTCCTTCTGCACGCCGACTCGGACCGAGTTCCAGGGCTGGTAGGTCGAATCGAAGTTGTCGAAGTTGTCATGGTGTGCGCCCATGGCCATGAAGAACTTGGCACCCATTTGCACATACAAATCCATCAAGGCGTTGGGATCCCATAGGTCGATGACCCAGTTCTTGCAGATATCCTTGTAGCCATACACGGACGGATCACCGAAGTGACTGACGTTGTAGTTGAAGTCCGCGGAGCCCTCTTGATACATGTGGTAGGCGTACCAGTCGCCTTGCTCGGGCATGGATTGTGGGTCCCAGTGTGCCCAGGCGCCGAGCTTGGCGTCACGCCACCACTCGGGCGTGGAATAGGCCAGACCCAGCGCCTTCCAGTCGGCGGTATAGGGGCCAGTGGCCACGGGGAACTTCGGCAGGTTCCAGATGTCGGTGCCCGCGATGGTTCCGCCCGAGCCCTGTATGCCCCCTGTCCCAGTCAACCCCCCAGCTCCGCCAGCAGCACCGCCGGTGGTACCGCCAGCGGCAGCACCGCTGGCCCCACCCGAGGCGCTGCGGCCGCCAGATGCAGCGATGCCACCGCTGGCGCTGCCCCCCCTGCCTCCTTGCCCACCGCCTTGTCCTTGACTGGTTCCGCCAGAACCGGATGTTTGTCCACCGGACGACGAGGTCGTGGAGCCACCCGCATCGCTACTGCCGCCGCTCGCGGTGCCCCCCCTGCCTCCTTGGTCGCCGCCTTGTCCTTGGCCGGTCCCGCCCGAACCGGATGTTTGGCCACCCGACGACAAGATCGCCGAGCCTCCCGCAGCATTCCCGCCTGTCGCTGTGCCCCCGCTGGCGTGCGTTCCACCACCATCGGCACCACCTGCACCCACACCGGAGGGTGTGCTCCCACTGCAGGCCATCGAGCCGCACATGAGGCCAAGAGCCAGAGAGACTACTGTCTGCCGTGTCATGATTCTCCTTGATGCGCGACTACACTGCGGCCTCCCGGTCTGGTTGGTCGGGCCAACAGAACGCCGAGGGGCCACCCTTGTAGACCAGGCCCCCTGGCATTTCGGTTCAACAATCGTTCGGTGCTCTAGAAGCTCTTCGTCATCCAGGACCACACGTCTTCCGGAACCCAGGTGCAAGGACACGAGGTCGAGCAGGTCTTGGGAGCCGTCGCGCACGAGTTGTAGAGAATCCGAGGTCCCGTCGACGATGGCGTTGCCGAGACCTGACTGATGCACGCACCAGCGCAGGGGGTGGCCGCTGGAACATCCGGCGTAGTCCGTGCACAGCGTGCCCTCCGGGGTTCAAGTAGGGTGGAGGCTGAGGTGGCTCGGGTGGCTCGGTGGCGGGGAGCGTGCAGCCGTTGTTCTTGGCAAACTGGTCGCGCATCGGCCTTGCCAGGTCGATGGTGCACGTGCTGTCGGTAAGCCCGACCATCTGCCAGTACGCGATCGGGTCATTGCCATTGTCACACCCGCTGAAGACTGCGCCTTCGTAGATCGCGACCCCGCGGAAGACCTTCGCGCGGGCGCATGCGATTTCGTAGGTCATGCCGCCACCCCAGGCGAACCCTTGCGCGAAGAGGTGCGTGGTGTCGATGCAGTAGTTGTCCTCGATCAGCTCGACCATATCGTCGACGAATTTCAGGTCTTCCCCGTTGGAGTTTGCCCACCCGCCGTTCAATCCGTCGGGTGCCACGAAGAACGCACCATTGTTCGACAGATTTTGGAGTCCGTAGTAGGCCATGACGTACCCATTGTTTCCGCCGTTGTCGATTCCGTAGGTGTTGCCGCCCGCGGGGTGAAAGGTGAAGCTCAACCAGTAAGGGTGGTTCGGGTCGTAGTCGTCGGGAAGCCTCATGGTGAAGGTCCTTGTCTTGCCGCTGCTCTGAAGGGTGACGTAGCCGCCGACACCATGTCCCAGCGTGTGCCCCGACCCTGGCGCCGCACTCGGGTCCTGATTCGGAACCGCCGCAAAAGCGATGGTCGATGCCTTTCCGCAACCGGCGCTCGGCACCACGCCGGTCGTTCCACCATCCGCAGCACCGCCAGCACCCATGCCGCTGTCGGCCGTCACCAGATAAACGTCGGTGCGCCAACATGCGGTGGTGTTGGCCAGGATGCAAAGAACGCACAGAAGCCCGGCGGGCGTTCCCGACTTCATAACCAAGCACCCACGGTAAGGGTCAACAGCAGATTGGGGCGCCCGGAGGTGGCCCCGACCGTGTCGGCAATGTGAACGGCCACATAGGGCTCGGCCACCTGGACGTGTGCAGCGAAGCTCACGTACAATCGGCCGTAGAGGCGAATCCCCGCTCCCAAGCTCACGTCGACCACGCCCGACCATCGCTCCGGGGTCCCGCCTCCTGTGCTCCAGCCGGTTTGCCCTTCGACGGACGTGCGCAGTGCCCCGGCCGCGAGGCCAAGAAAAGGCCACAGCCGCTCGGTCGAGCGAAGACGACAGATGCCCCCGATGACGGCGTATTGCTGGGCGACCCGCGCGTCGCCCGCCGCGGTCGTCACTGTGGACCAGCTCCCTATTCCCGCCACCGAAGCTTGCATCACGAGCCAGGGGCGAACCGCCCAGCCCACGCGCGCGGTCGACAACACCGCAGGGCCGAGTCCGTCCAGGCTCATGATTGCAGCGGCTCCAACCTCGATGCCAACGCGCTCGTCATGACTCGCGGCCTGCTGTCCCGCGCCCGTGGGCGCGGCGACCGTCGGTGGCTTGGCGATGGGTTCTTGGTGTCGCTTTCGTGCTGCCCAATCGCTCTGGAGAAGGCCCGCGCGCAAGGCTTCGACCGCGCGAAGGGCCAGCATTTCCGGCTGCCTTGGAGCATCGGGTTCGATGGCAACCCGAGTGACCTCGAATCGTTGTGGGCGCGCCTTCACCACCCACACGTCAAGCCCCTCCAGCGCACCGGTTCCAATCGTCTCGACCACGGCGACCGCACCTTGTGCTGCAAAGGCTTCCAGCCACGATACCGAGTCGGCTCCCCCGCGAGCGCGGGCGGCTGCCTGATCGGACTCCGTGACCTCAAGGCCCACCGACAACAACTCTCCACGCAGGAGAGTCAATGCCTGGGTCACATCGGCGCAAGGGGCAGGTGGCCACAGAATGGCTACCGTGGCCGCCCGCGCTGGCGTGGTCCAGACGGTCCATCCCAGGAGCGTCGCAAGACTGAGCCCAAGGCGCAGGCGGTTCAATGGGCCTTGGTCACGGTGCGAGGAGCTCGCGCGCCGATCCAGCATAGTTCCCCTTGGGGAAGCGGCGAAGATACTCTTCGGCCAGGGAGCGCGCCCGGGCTGGTCCTTCGAGCTTGTCGGTGAGGGTCATCTTGCGTCCCAAAGCTTCTCCCACGAGCGGGCCGGTCGGCGCGCGGACAAGATACTCATCGTACCATGCGATTGCCTCGGCGGTTCCGGCTTCCCGCGATTCCTCCACGCGACCAAGCAGGTAGATCGCTTCCAGCGCCCGCTGCGACCCGGGAAAGCGTCGCCGTTCGGCAAGCAGCGCGGCGCGAGCCAGTTCGAGGAGGTGTCGGTAGCGAGCCGCGTTGGCGAGAGCGAAGAGGTCTTCGCTGGAGGCTTGGGCCAGCGTCGTCTCAACCCCGATGCGCCTGGCGTCCTGGAGGATACGGTCCCACTCGCCCCGCGCCAACTTGCGGCTCCATTGATGGTCGTGCACCAGACTGGCGACCGCAGAGGTCGCCGGTGTTGGGGATGGCTCGGGCGGCGACGGCTGTAGCCCGGGCGGGGGCACCACTGGCACCCTGGCAGCGCCGGGAGGTGCGCTGCTGGTTTGCTCCGGCAGCTCGTCGGTGATGACCATCTCCGCCTTGGTAAGATTGGCCAGCAGGCGCTGGCCAGCCCGTAACGCGATTTCACCAGACGAGACCGGACCACTCACTACGACCTTGCCTTGGAGCAGCCGGAGATCGAGCTCCTCGCTCAGCGGATCCCACGACACCGTGAAGACGGTTCCGGTGACCGTTACCAAGAACGGGCCGGCGTCGACCAACCAGCGTCGATTGTTTTTGTGCACGACCTGGAAGGACGCCTTGCCGCGCTCGATGCTCACGTGGGCCGAGTCGCGGTCGACCACGCGGAGCTGGCTGCGCGCTCCCGGCGTGAGCGTCAGTCTGCTTCCCTCGTTGAACAGCACGCTCATCCCGGCGTGGCCGGATTCACGAAGATATCCGCCCTGAAGGACACTGCCGCCATCGACCCGGTAAGTAAGCGCTGGTTCCTCACGAGAAAGCGAGCGCCTCCGAAAAACCGAAGCGACCTGCACAGCAACCAAGGTGCACAGCGCGACGGCAATACCCGCCAGCGACCAGCGAACGAGTCTCCGCGGGCGACGCTCGGTCGGCGCAATGCGGGCGAGGAACCCGTCGAGCCCCTGGTCGAGCTCCGCCGCGGTTGGCGGTCCCAGTTTGTTGCGGCAAAGGTCGATCATCTCGATGAGTGCCGGGCAGTCCTTGGTTTCACTGGTCGTCGTCCTCATGGTTGCCATCTCCCCCCGTCGGCCGAGCGTGTATCTTCCTCCATCCAGCGCGACAGGCGGTTCGAAGCGCGCGCCAGCGATCGCTTCACCGTGGATTCCGAAGTCCCCATGGCGGCGGCGATCTCTTCCACGGTCATCGACTCGACGCGCCTCAGGACGAACACGATCCGGTCGCGCGGCGCCAGCCGTTCGAGCAGATCATAGAACCTTCGCAACAGATCGCGTGACTCCACGTCCAGCGTTTCGCGCCCTTGGCCATCGAGCAAATCAGGCTGCTCGAAGGAAAGCCACGCGCGCATCTTCTTGCGGTGGAGCTCGGTCTGAAGCACGCGAAGGGCACTGGCGTAGACGAAGTTGCGGAAGCTGTCGGGCTCGCGCAGCGTTTTCACTTTGCGGTACACGCGGGAGAAGACCTCTTGCCCGACATCCTCTGCCTCGGACTGAGAGCCCAGGGCGCGCCTTGCCAGCGTCAACACCATGGGGGCGAACCGTCGCCACGTCTCCACCGCGGCCCAGCCTTCCCCGGCGCTCAGCGCCCGTGCGACGTCACCGTCGCTGGCGGCGCGGCAATCCCGATCCACGACCAGGGACAGGGGAACGTGAGAGGGAAGCGTGGGCATAGCGTCGGCGAGTCCTCATTGGAATAGACCGCGTGTCCGGTCGTTCCCGGTCAAAAATCGACATAGTGTCGAGAAACCTGGACCTCCGTCCGACGGAGGCTGCGTGCGGGCACGGGTTGTCAGCAACGCCAGTACCCGCATCGCCCGACATTCGCCTACAAAGAACCGTCACCGCAGCGATCCCCTAACTGCGGAAAGCGCGTTACCATGCTGGTCATGAACGCCAAGCTGACGTGGACGGTGCGTCTCATCCTTGGCCTGCTGCTGTCGGTAAGCTGCAGCTCGAGCACGGGCGTGCGCGACGGTGCGGCCGGCCAAGATGGCCCGGGTCCGGATCGCGGCGTCGGCGGTGCCGGCGGGCAGCCGAGCGCGGGTGGCGCAGGCAGCGGCGGGCTAGGGGGCCTGCAGGGCACGGGTGGCGTTGGCACGGGCGGCGGAAGCGGTATCGACGGCGGCTGCACGGCCTCGGGGACGGAGCCCGCTGTCGCGCGAGGCGGGCAATACTTCGGCTTCTCCGAGAAATTCAATCGGTACTACACGGATTGCGCCTGGCAGCCGTCGAGCACCGTGTACGTCAGTCCGAACGGCACCGGCAACGGCAGCTCGCGTGCGAGCCCCACAAGCGTGGCCACAGCCTTGGCAGCGGTTGTTCCCGGCACCATGGTCGTCTTCACCGCTGGCAGCTATTCCGGGTGTTACGAGCTCGACTCGGATCACGGCGGCAGTTACGACAACCCCATCGTGCTCGTCGGTGAGCGCAAGGCCGACGGCTCACCCGCGGTGACCATCAATTGTTGCAGCAGCGGTCGCAAGACCTGCATCAACCTGGAAGCCTCCGACTACGTTGCGGTGGATGGGTTCGAGCTGATCGGCGGCGACTATGGCGTGCGCGCCGTCGGCTCGGGCTATCCCGCGAACCAGCACCAGAAAGGCACGGCTGTCCTGAACGACATCGGCCACGGGCAAAACAAGGATCCTTTCTTCACCGGTGAGTCCGATTGGCTGGTGATCGAAAGCTGCATCGGCCACGACTCGGGCAGCGGCGACGGACACGGCATTTACCTGAGCAACGGCAGCGACTGGAACATCGCCCGCTACAACGAGACCTACAACACCGCCTCGTCCGACTTCCAGATCAACGCGGATCCCCTATCCACTTGCTCCGACGACGGCGTGGCCTACGACGATCCCGAGTGCGATGCGGTCGCGGGCAGCGGCCCGACCGGGGGCCGCGGTGCCTCCGACTTCATGTTGATCGACAGCAATTTCTTCCACCACAGCCTGGCGCAAGGGCCCAACTTCACCTCGGTCAGAAACAGCACCATCAAGAACAACATCTTCGCCTTGCCGGCGAAGCACGGAGCGAGCTTCTGGCAAGAGACAGACAACCCCAAGCTCGGCTCGTCCAACAACCTGGTGGCGCACAATCTCTTCATTACCCAGGTGAACGACCGACAGGCCATCGGCGTCACCAACGACTCGACCGGCAACCAGTTCAGGAACAACGTCGTCGTCGCGCTCACCATCAGCGGCACCACCGTCACCGCCAATGCCAACGGCCAGCTTCTGGCCACCGACGCCACCACGGTGCAGGCCACCACCTTCGAGCACAACGCCTGGGTCTCGGGGTATTTCGGCTCTGACGACAGCTCGCCGGCCTACAGTCCCACCGCCAGCGAGCGTGTCGTCCCCAGCCTCGACCCGACCTGGTTCGCGGCCTTTCCCACCTCGGTTGGCCACGACCCCGCGGCCTTCGCCCCTACCGCCACCACGCCGTGGCTCGATTTCGGCAACCTGCTGCCCGAGGTCCCCATCGACCGCGCTGGCGTCGTTCGCCGCGCGCCCGTGGATCTTGGTCCCTTCGAGCAGTGATCGCCCGACGTTCAAAGGATTTGCCATGCCACAAACTCGCCTTGCCCTTCTAATGCTCCTGTTCCCGACCTTGCTGGCCATTTCGTGCGACAGCCACAAGCACGCGTCCTCCGTTGATGGCAGCACCCTCTCGGCGTCCGATGGCGGCACCTTGTCGACGCCAAACGCGCCACCGCCTGCGATTCCAGCACCGCTGGCGCGCGCTGCGAGGGAGACACGTGGATCATCTGCATGGGGGGCCAGGAAGCGGCGTCGAATTGCGCAAGCTGGGGCGCGCCTTGCCGACTCGATCCCGGCGACAGCCAATCCCGTTGTGGCTTCCCCTGCGCTTCCACCCCCGAGGTCTGCGCTTCCACCCGTGTCTCAGTCGGACAAGACTGCGACAATATGGTAGTCTGCGACGATGCGGACTATTGCGCGGCCAATGGGACGAGTCACTCGGTCTGCGTGGCTAGACTGTCCGCTGGCACATCCTGTGTGGAAAGCGATCGCTGTGTCAGTGGCAATTGCAGCGTGGGAGCCTGCTCTGTGCTGACCTCTGCCCAGTCCTTGGCAGTGTCGGCATTCTGCACGATGTAGGACCCGCCCGAACCGAGGCCGGGCGATGCCATCACCCCTTTTCGGCGCAGACGAGGCCACGCGGCCGACACCGGTGCCTTTCCTGCCGGTTCGTCGACCGAGGCCGGACGCCTCTTGGTCGCAGTGCCGGTCTCGAAACAATGCTTTGGTTGTCGCGCCGTTTCGGTTTGACCTGCGACTACCTGGATGAGGCAGAGGTCGTCGCCGGCACCGGCGAGGTGTTGGTTGCCAATGCGCGGCAGCACCAAGAGCTGCTGTGGGCGCTGCGTGGCGGCGGCGGCGGCTTTGGCGTCGTTACGCGCTTCCGTTTTCGGCTGCGGCCGATGGGCACGATGGTGGTTGCTGGGTTGCTGGTGCGCGAAAGCGAACGAACGCAAGAGGTTGCCGAGCAATTCCGGGCCATGGCTGCGTTGGCCCCGGACGAGATGGGGTGCATGCTCAAGCTCTGTGCCGCGCCCGCCGCGCCCTTCCTTCCCAAGTCGATGCAGGGAAAGCCGGCGGGAATCGTGGTGGTCTGCCACGGCGGGACCGAGACCGACGCGGCCCACGCTCTGTCCGAGCTGCGCCAAGGTGGTGCGCCCTTGGCCGATTTGATCCAAGCGCGGCGCTTCGTCGACTTTCAGGCGATGTTCGACGCCGGAGAACCCAAGGGCCGTCGCGACTACTGGAAGAGCGAGTACATCGGTGACCTGGACGATGCCACGTTGGCTATCCTGCTCGCGGCCACGCGGCGGCTGCCATCGCTGCACGCCAACGTGAAGATCCTCCAGCTGGGCGGTGAGGTCGCCCGGGTTGCCGGCGAAACCAATGCTGCCGGGCATCGGGATGCACGCTTCATCATCGTGGTGGCGAGTGCGTGGGACGACCCCCATGAGGACGACCTCAACCTCGCCTGGGTGCGCGAGACCTGGGAGCGCGTGCATCAGCACTGCCGGGGCGGCGGCTATATCAATTTCCTCACCGCAGATGCCGATGCCGAAGAGCGGGCCAACGCCCAGTCCGGCGTCGACATCGAGCGCCTGGCCGCCCTCCGCCAGCGCTTCGACCCCGACGGCCTTTTCGCGGCCGGGCGCTGAAGCTGGCAAGGCCTGGCCCTCGGCACCGGTGACTTGGCCAAACCAGGTGGGTGCCCGTGGAGACCGACGGCACGCCACCGCCAGAGACTCGGCTACGTCGTCGCGACCAGCAGCTCTTCCGAATTGTCGGGCGGCCGAAGGCCGTCGCTGCGGCCGGCAAAATAGCGCTCTGCGAGGGCGGCTGCCGACACGTGCTGGGGGGCGCGAAAGCCAGAGGCGCGGGCCAGGGCGAGCATCTCGGCAGGAGTGAAGAAACTGATGAAGGGCGTGCCCGCGGCTGCCGCGCCTTGGACGGCTCGCTCGATGCCGGGACGCACTTCGGGATCGGCCCTATCGATGGGCAACAAGAACGACATGACGAGCGTCGAGCCCGGCGCAAGCCCGGCCACCTGGCGCAGCGTGGCCGCGATGGCTTCCTTGGTCAGGTACATGCTGACGCCGGTGGAGGCGATCAGCGCAGGCCGGCTGGTCTCGAAGCCGGCATCCGCGAGGTGTTGCCACCACGAATCGCCGGCCTCGAAGTCCACCGGAACCAGTCGCAGAAACCCGGGGACCCCAAAGCCGAGCTCGACGAGACGTCGGCGCTTCCACGCCTGCGGCCCCAGCCGGTCGACCTCGAACACCAGCAGGCGCGAGCAGAGGTCCGGCCGCCGCTGCGCGAACGTGTCGAGGCCGGCGCCGAGAATGACGTACTGGCCGACGCCGCGGCTGACCTCCGCGGCCACCCGATCTTCGATGAAGCGAGCACGCGCGACGATGCTGGCGCGAAACGGCCGCGTGAAAACGCTCATGTCGGGACGATTGCGCCAGCCCTCGTCGGGCGCCACCAATTTGAGGGCGATGTCGTCCTCGAGCACGTGCGGCGGCGGATCGGCCTCGACGTGCAGGGCGCGCCACAAAGCCACACGTACTGCGGTACTGTCCGGTGCGATGTTCGAGCTGTCAGCCATGGCTCGAGTCTGGCCGCTCATCGCAAAGGTCGCCAGGGCTCAGTCCGCCAGTCCGAACGACTCCCTGGCAGCTCCGCCGGACGGGGGCTAGCCTTGTTGCGCTTCTTCGATTGCGCTTCTCTGCGAGGTCGCCATGCCACACATCGCCATCCACGGACAAGACCTTCACTACCTCGACCGCGGCGCGGGCTTTCCCGTGCTCTTCGGCGGAAGCTATTTGTGGGACGCTGCCATGTGGGCGCCGCAGATCGAGACGCTCTCGACTCGTTACCGTTGCATCGTCCCCGAGCTGTGGGGGCACGGGAAATCTGGCGCCATACCCGAGGTGCCCTATTCCATGTCGAAGCTCACCGGCGACATGCGAGGCTTGGTCGATGCGCTGGGCCTCGCAGAGCTCGCTATCGTTGGGCTTTCGGTGGGCGGGATTTGGGGCATTGAAACGGCCCTCGATTGCCCGGATCGAGTAAAGGCTTTGGTGCTGATGGATACGGTCGCCAGTGAAGAGCCTGCGGCGACGCAGGCGCTGTACTTTGGCATGCTGGACCTCATGGAGCGCGTGGGTGCGATCCCGCCACCGCTGGCCGAACAAGTGGTGCCGATCTACTTCGCACCGGAAACCCTCACCGGCAAGCCAACCCTCGTCGATGGCTTTCGCCGTTCGCTTCTGGAGATAGGAGAGGACCGCCTAACCAGCATCGTGGCTTTGGGCAGGGCGATCTTCTCGCGACCGTCGCTCCACGAGCGTCTCGGCGAGATCCGATGCCCGACCTTGGTCGCGGTGGGACGGCACGACAGACCGCGGCCTGTGCACGAGTCGCAGGCGCTCGCCGACGCCATCGCGGGTGCGCGGCTCGAGATCGTCGAAGGGGCCGGACATATCAGCAGCCTCGAACAGCCTGAGCGCGTGCTCGCCTTGCTGGAGTCGTTTCTCGTGTCGGCGGTTTAGCCGCAATGCCGTTCGGATAAGCCTAGGAAAGTGCTGTTGGGCGACCCGCCGGCTTCGGCGTGGCGGGTCCTGTCAGCTCGGGTTTGCTCCCCGTCGTGTGCTGCGGTCGATTCAATTCGCAAATTGCACAAAGCGACGATTCCGGAGTGCGCCTGCAGCACAGGCGGCACGCGATCGGTTTCTCTTACCAGCCGCCGCAGTCCGAGACGATGATGTCCTGGGTGACGCTGCCGTAGAGGTCGTTCAGGTTGGCCACGTCGGGCGCGAAGGCGCAGTTGCCCGTCGGTCGCACGGCGTACGATCCGGGGGGCAGGCCAGTGAATGCATAGTAACCGCTGCCGTCGGTGACGATATGGCCTTCCTGGGTGCCGGCAAGGGTAATCATGATGCCCGGCACGGGGGCGCCTTGCATGCTCATCACGCGACCGCTGATGGTGATGCCGCCGTCGTAGGCGGGTTGTGGACCCGCCGGCCCGACATACACGGGGCCTCCGTGGTGGCGCCAGTAGCCGGGGACGTACTCCCAGCGGTGACCGTGCCGACGCCAGCGTGGCGCTTCCCACGCATAGCCGGGCTGGGGCGGTTCGGCCCACTCGCCGCCGATCCACACTTGCGCGCCGTTTTCCAAGCCCCAGTACCCGCCGATCCAGATGTGGCCCGGCGACGGTCGTGGCGGGCGCACCTCGTGGCGAGGGCGCGGCGGCGCCACGTCGACGAAGACCGGTTCACGCGGTGCCAGCGGGCGTCCCATGTGCATGGGCGGCATGGGTCGAGCCCGCTCGAAGCGTGGTGCTGGCGCGGGAGGCATGGGCCTTCCGCGTTCGGCGTGCGGCGGTGGCGCGGGTTGCATCGGGTGCCCAGGGTGCTGCATTTCAGGCGTGGCTCGGCCGTGCTGCATGGGTGAGGGGCCCGGCTGTCGCTGCATACCCTGGGGTGGGTGCTCCTCGTGGCGATCGCCCGGGTGCTGGCCGCCCCATCCCTGTTGCGGCCTTTGCTGTGGCGGTTGGTGTTGCTGCGAGTGCTGCTGCGGCTGGACCTGCTGCGGCTGTTGGTGCTGCGGCTGCTGGAATTGGGGTGGTTGCTGATGCTGCGGCGGCTGTGGATGTTGCTGGGGCGTGTGCTGCTGGGGCTGCGCGTGCTGCTGGGGCTGCGTGTGCTGCTGGGGCTGTCCCTGCGGCTGCTGCCCTTGATGCGGATGCTGCCCCTGTGCCCCCTGCGGGTTTTCCTGGTCGTGTCGTCCGCGATCATGCTCCTCGGCTAACGCCCTGCCGCCTCCGAGGCCAAACAAAAGGACGGCGCAAGGCAGCCAGCGTGCCGCGGATTCGTGTAAGAGGGCTCGTCGAGCTCGACAGCGGGTGTTCATGGTGGACGAGCATGCCTGAAAAGGTGGGGGCGACACAATGCGAACGCGAGGGTCCGACGCCTTTCCCAACCTGGGATTGCGTTTGTCCTCGTGGGTGACATCCTGTCTGGGTCCGACTCTTGCTACATCGTGAAGCATGGCAGCCATCGATTCACTTTTGACGCTCATCGACGCGCAGCAGGCGACGGGGATTGTTCTGCGCGCGCGAGAGATCCCCGTGCTCGTGGGCGGCAAGGGGCGGGGCTTGACCATGCCGCCGCTCGACCTTCAGACCATCGAGACTTTCATCGTCGAGGTGCTGACTGCCAACGAGCAGGAGACCCTGCGCGCGACGGGCATGTGCGACTCCGTCTACCGCTCCGGAAAACAGGGAGCGTTTGCGGTGGAGGCGCGACGAAGCGCTGACAACATGTCACTCAAGCTGCGCCGCGGAGGGGCCCAAGTGGCAAAACCCGCGGCGCAGGTCGCGCCCGCGACGACGGTCGCACCCGCGACACAGGGGGTGGCCACGTCGGGCGCAGAAGGGGCGCCGATCCCCCGGCCGATCGCCGCCGCGAGCGACGTCGTGGAGCCGGCGGTGGTCGTCGACGATCCTGCCAGCGCGGCAGTGGCCGCGCGTCTGGCAGGCGTCATCGCGCGCGCCGCTGGCCGCGAGGTTTCCGACATCCTGCTCTCGGCGGGGCAACCGCTTTGGATTCGCTCGGCCGATGGTTTCGCGGCGGCCTCGGCCGCGCCCATTGGCGAATTGGAAATCAGGGCCTTCGTCGACTCGATTCTCGACCGGCCGCGCCGCCGCGTGTTGGAAAGCGCGGGCAGCGTGGATCTGCCGTGGGTGGCACCGGACATCGACGACGGGGCACAGCGCTTTCGAATGAACGTGTTTTCGCAGGCCCACGGCCTGGCCATCGCCCTGCGTCCCATCAAGCGGCATGCCCCTTCGTTCTCCGAGTTGAATTTGCCGGACAGCATCGGCGGCTTGGTCGGTGCGAGCAGCGGCATGGTGCTCGTGGTGGGTCCGACGGGTTCGGGCAAGTCGAGCACCCTCGCCGCCATGCTCGAGACCGTCAACCGCACCTGCGCTCGCCACGTCATCACGCTCGAGGATCCCATCGAGCTCGTGTATCAGCCGCGCCGTTGCCTCATCCACCAGCGCGAGGTCGGCACCCACGTCGAGAGCTTCTCCGCCGGCTTGCGTGCGGCGCTGCGCGAGGGGCCCGATATCATTCTCGTCGGCGAGATGCGCGACCGCGAGACCGTCGCCATGGCCCTGACCGCGGCCGAGACCGGACACCTCGTGCTGTCCACCCTTCACAGCGGCAGCGCGCCCATGGCCATCGACCGCATCATCGACATCTTTCCCCAGCACCAGCAGGGGCAAATCCGCCAGCAAGTCGCGGGGGTGCTGCGCGCGGTGCTGACCCAGCAGCTTCTGTCGGGCGCGCGTCCCGGCACACGCTATCCGGCCATCGAGCTTCTGACGGTCAACTACGCCGTCGGCGCGCTCATCCGCGAGGGAAAGACCCACCAGCTCGCCAGCCAGATCCAGACCGGCCGCGAGGACGGAATGGTGGCGTTCGAGGCGTCGCTGTTCGAGCTTCTGCGCACGGGCAAGATCACGCGCGAGGTGGCCGTGTCCGCGGCTCGCGATCCGGCGGAGCTGCAGCGTCGCCTGCGCGAGGCGCGACTTTGAGGCCGACGATGTAGGCTGGCTGCCATGACTTCGAGTCCACTCACAGTATGGTGCAATCTCGACCTGACCGGTCGTTCGCTGGCCGCTCTCCAAGCGGGGCTCGGCGCCCACCGCTTGGTGCGCGCGGTCGAATCGACCACGTGCTTTCAGCCCGTCGGGCGTCACGATCCCGCCTTGGTCGAAGCGGACGTTGCCTTCGGACAACCCGAAGCCGATCAATGCGTGGCGTGCACACGACTGCTTTGGGTCCACCTTGCCAGCGCCGGGTACACGACCTTCGCCAGCGACGATGTTCGCGCGGCATTCCTCGCTCGCGGCACGCCGCTCAGCAACAGCTCCTCGGTGTACGACGAGCCCTGCGCGCAGCACGCGCTCGCCTTCATGCTGGCCGAGGCCAGGCAACTACCCGGTTCGATCCGCGACCAGGTCACGAGCCACGCCTGGAACACGCCGCCCACGCGGGCGGCTTCGTTCCTGCTCACGGGCCAAACGGTCCTGCTGGTCGGATTCGGTGCCATTGCCCGACGGCTCGCCGAATTGCTCGCCCCCTTTGGACTGCACGTGGTCGGTTTTCGCCGGCGCCCACACGGTGACGAGCCGGTCGAGACCTACCCGCTCGGCGAGCTGCCCCGATGGCTGGCGCGTGCAGATTGGGTCATCGACCTTCTGCCGGCGGCAAGCGACACGGTCGGCTTCTTCGACACCGCGAGATTTTCCGCCATGAAGCCCGGCGCGGTCTTCATCAACATCGGCCGTGGCGCCACCGTGGCTCAGTCGGCGTTGCTCGCGGCCCTACGCGGTCCCCTGAGCGCCGCTTATCTCGACGTCACCTCGCCCGAGCCGCTGCCGCCCGAGCACCCGCTGTGGTCCGTGCCCAACTGTTTCATCACCCCCCACGTAGCTGGCGGACACGGCGACGAATACGACCGCCTGGTGGCGCTGTTCCTGGCCAACCTCGACCGCTTCGTGCGCGGCCATGCGCTCGTGGGACGGGTGTACTGAGGATCTTCCGCCGTGGATCGCGCTCTGGACGCCTTGGCCAGTCTGTTCGAGCGGTACGCGAGCGAACACATCCTGGTCGTCACCGGGGCGGGCATCAGCTTGGCCAGCGGCATCCCCACCTTCCGCGGCCAGGACCCGGGCGCGGTGTGGAAGAAGGACGTTACCGAGCTCGGCACCTTCCGCTACTTCCGGGAGGACCCGGTGGGCTCGTGGCGTTGGTACCTCTCGCGCTTCGAACGCACGCACGGCGCGCGACCGAATTCGGCCCACGCCGCCCTGGTCGCGCTCGAGGACCACTGCGCGGGCCGCGGCGGAGAGATGCTCCTGGTCACGCAGAACATCGACGGCCTTCACCGTCAGGCCGGCTCACGCAATCTCATCGAGGTGCACGGCCGCGCGGATCGGATTCGGTGCCCGCGCCAGGGCTGCGCCCACGGCGCTCCCGAAGGGTCGCTTCCGCGCGCTGAATTCGCGCTCGACAGATTCCTGGCCGACCCTTCGGGCGCCACGCTTCCGCGTTGCCCCTCTTGCCAGGCGGTCATGCGCCAGCACGTGCTGTGGTTCGACGAATACTACGACAGCCATCGCGACTACGGCTGGCCGCGCGTGCTCGAAGCCGCAGCCGGCAGCGATGCCGTCCTGTTCGTGGGGACCTCCTTCTCCGTGGGCGTGACGGATCTGATCCTCCATGCGGCGCTGGAGCGTGGTGCCCCCGTGTTGTCCATCGATCCGGCAACCGCCGCGCCCTCGCACCAGGTCCAATTGCTGCGGGCGCGCTCCGAAGAGATCCTCCCCGCCCTCATGGCCCGCATCGGCGGCCAATCCACCCTGGGCGGCCCCGTGACCCAACTTCCGTGACCCCCTTTTCGTTTTGCGCTGGCGCTCGGCCGCGGCTCGCCTATGGCATTCTGCCGATCCGCAGGCGAGCGATGCAAAAGCGCGCGGAAGGTTCTATGCTGGTGGCGGCAGCTCGCAATGGACAACCGTGTGGACAAGCAAGGCGACGCGCCCGCCGGTGAGGACCAGGCTCTTTTCCCAGCATCGGTGCAGGCTCCCCGCTGGCTTCCTTGGCTGTTTTTGTGCCTCATCGCTTTGGGGTACGTGCGCACGCTGGGGTTCGACTTCGTCAACTGGGACGATCCGGCCCACGTGCTTGCCAACGCGACGGTCCTCGGAGCCGGTGGCTCCCGCGAACGCTGGCTCACGCCAACGCTCGGCTATCCGATCCCGGTGACCGTCGCCAGCTACGCGATCGAGTACATGATCGTAGGTCCCGCGCCCTGGCTCTATCACGCCACCAATGTGCTCTTGCACCTCGCCGTCTGCGGCCTGCTCTATGGCCTCGGGCGCTTCATCGGTCTTGGCAGGTTGGGCGCCAGCCTCGCGTTTCTGTGCTTCGGTCTGCATCCTGCGGTGGCCGAACCGGTGTCCTGGATCTCGGGGCGCAAGGACTTGCTGGCAACGGCATTCGGTTTGGCGGCGACCTGGGTCTTCCTCGCCACGTCGGCACATCCCAAACGGCGGATCTACGGCGCGCTTGCGACCACAGTCCTCTTCACCTTGGCGGCGTTCTCCAAACCATCGGTCCTGGCGTTGCCGCTAGTCTGGATCCTCCAGCGCAAGGATCAACCGCGAGCGCGCTGGCCGCTCGTCCTGCCTGCCGTCGTGGTGGCAGGGTTCGCCGCCGCGATGTCATGGTTCGGGCAGGACCGCATCGGCGCTCTGCATGCGTTGCCCCCGTTGCTCTCCTGGCTGCGCGATCTCGAGTATGCCTTGGGCTATCACCTGGGGCTGGCCCTCTTCGTGCTGCGGCCGCTGGCCAAGCACATTCCGCTTCACATGCCGCCATCCTTCGATCCCGCCGTGGATCTGCTACCTGCGGGCGTGGCCATGCTCGCTTGGATGCTGGCACGTCGCCTGGCCGAGAAACAGCGACGGGTCTTTCATTTCGGGCTGTTGTTCGCGGTCGTGGCCTATGTGCCGAGCTCGGGCATCGTGCCGCTGCGTCGCTTTCTGGCCGACAGCTACGTCTACCTTCCCTTGGCAGGTCTGGCCCTGGCCGCGGGCGCGGCTGCCGAGTCCTTGGTTCCGCGTGTGCGCCCGGTCTTGCGTTGGGCGGCCGGGCTCGGCATGGGCCTCGCGCTGCTCTTCGGCTCCGTGTCGGCGTGCGCAGCTTGGCACGACGGAGTCTCGCTCTGGAAATCCGTCTACGCCCGCTATCCCGACAGCCCGCAGGTGTGCCTCAATCTCGGCAATGCCTTTTTCGAGCGTGGTGAGCCGCAGACCGCCCTCGCGTACTACGAAGATTGCACCCGTCGCTTCGGTCCGGATCACTTCGCGAAGAATCGAGCCATCGCCTTGTTCGCCGTCGGTCGCGCGGCGGAGGCCGAACCGCTGCTCCGGAGACTCATCGTCAAGGATCCGGGAGATCCGGTGCTGGAAAAGTATCTTCGCTTCCTACACCCCGGCAAACCGGCCGACATCGGTTCCGGCCCGAGCCTGGGCTTGCACGAATCCCGCCGACCCCCAAGATGAGAAGACGAGGCTGGGACGGCGCGCACACGATGGGCTTCTCGGACCGGAATTCCCCATGGCTCCGCCTAGCAGCCTCGTCTGCGGTACACTCCGGCGCGGATGACTTCCGAGCAGGTTGACCTTTCCCGACGCTACCTCGAATTTCTCGACTGGCCCGAGGTGTGCGCCGAGCTGGCGCAGCGGGCACACTCGTCGCGCGGCGTGAGCGCGTGCCAGAGCTTGTCCCTGTGCGCATCGGCGGAGGAGGCGCGCGAACGCATGGCCGAGGTATCCGAGGCAGTGGCGATCTTGCGCACGGGCGAGTCGCTGCCGGCCCTGAATTTTCCCGAGATCGAGAGCCACCTGCGCTCGGTCAGCCAGGGGATTCCGCTCGGTCCCGAGGAGCTGCGCCTGGTAGCCGATTTCTGCGAGGTCGCCGCCAACGCCCGGCGATTCTTCGGTCGCATCCAACCTGACGGCGTGCTGCAAACGCCGCGCCTGTCGCGATTGGCGGCGGCGCTGGGCTACCACGAGGAGCTGGTGCGTCTGGCGCGCGAGACCTTCGATGCCACGGGCGAGCTGCGCAGCAGCGCCTCGCCCGAGCTGCTGCGCCTGCGCTACGAACGCGACCAGGTCGCCGCCCGTGCCCGCGAGCAGGCCGAGCAGATCCTGGGCTCGGAGGCATACGTACCTTATCTGCAGGACCAGTTCGTGACCTTGCGCGAAGATCGCTTCGTGCTGCCCTTGCGGGCTTCGTTCAAATCCATGGGTCTCGGGATCGTGCACGACACCTCGCGCACCGGCGAGACCGTGTTCGTCGAGCCCACCGCCATGGTCGAGCTCAACAATCGCCTGAAGGTCGCCGAGATCGAGATCCGGCGCGAGAGTCGGCGCATTCTGGAGGAGCTTGCCGCCGCGGTGTCGGCTGCCGCGCCCCACTTGCGCACCGATCGCGACACCCTGGCTCGGCTCGACGTCATCGGCGCTTCCGCCCGCCTGGCCGAGGCCTACGAAGGCATGCCGGTCGAGCTCGTCGACGAGCCCATCGTCGAGCTCACCTCGCTGCGCCACCCGCTGCTCGCCCTGCGCGCGGCGGGCGAGAAGACCGCGGTGACGGCCAACAACCTCGTGCTCGGCGATGTGCCGGGCTGGAGCAAGGCCAAGGCCCTGGTGGTCAGCGGCCCCAACGCCGGCGGCAAGACCGTGCTGCTCAAATCGGTGGGGCTGGCCGCCCTGCTTGCGCGCGCCGGGCTGCACGTGCCCGTGGCGGCGGGAAGCCGTGTGGGGTTCTTCAACCGCGTCTTGGCCGACATCGGCGATCAACAGTCGGTGCGCGGCGACTTGTCGACCTTCTCCGGACACCTGGCGAATCTGGCGGGGATCTTGGAATGCGCGACCACCGCGCGCGACGAGAAGTTGCTCATTCTCTGTGACGAGCTGATGGTGGGGACGCATCCCGATCAGGGCGCGGCGCTGGCGCGGGCCGTGCTGGAGGCGCTGGCCGAGGTGTCGGGGCTCATCGTGGTCACCACCCACTTCGACAGTCTGAAGGCGCTGGCGGAGAGCGACGAGCGCTTCCGCAACGCGGGCATGGAATACGACCTGGTGAAGCTGCGCCCGACCTTCCGGCTCAAGGACGGCGTTCCCGGCCGCTCGTACGCCCTCGACATCGCGGCGCGCATCGGTCTGCCCGACGAGGTCTTGGCGCGCGCCCGGTCGCTCATGGACGGGAGCAGCCTGGGCCTCGAAGAGACCCTGCGCAACTTACAAGTGCGCGAGCAAGCGCTGGAGCGCGCCAGCCAGGATCTGGAGCAAACCCGCTTGGAGCTCGAAGCGGCGAAGCAGGAGCTGGAAGCCCGTACCGACGCGGAGAAGAGCGCGACCGAGGCTCTGACCCGACGCGAACGCGAGCTGGCCATGCGCTCGCGCGAGGCCATCGACGCGGCCGTGCGCGACGCGCGCGAAGCCATCTCGGACATCGTGCGTGAGGTCCGGCGCGAGCGCAGCCCGCAGGCCGCCGAGGCCGCGCGCCTCCTGCTCGACAAGAAGGCCAAGGAAGTCGCGGCCGGGTTGCCCGAGCTGCCGGCGCTCGACCTTCACCGCCTGCGCGAGGCCCTGGTCAACCGCGGGCTGGGCACCGGCGACAAGGGCGACAAAGGCAAGAAGCAAAAGCCCGCGCAGCGAGCGAAGAGCGCTCCCGAAAGCGTGCCCGAACCGGTGCTGGTGCTGCAATCGCGGGCCAACACCCTCGACCTGCGCGGCCAGCGCGCCGACGAGGCGCTGGCCGAGCTGGAAGCCTTCCTCGACCGCACCGCTCTCGAGGGCGCGGACACGGTGTACGTCGTTCACGGTCACGGCACCGGCGCGCTTCGCAAGGTCGTGCGTGAATACCTGGCCACGTCGCCCTACGTCGGGCGCTTTCGCGCCGGCGGCGCGGGCGAGGGCGGCGACGGGGTCAGCGTGGTTTCCCTCAAGGGCTAGGCGTGAAGCTCCGCAGAGACCACATTCTCGTCGGCATGGTCGTCGCCTCGATGGTCGTGGCGGCGTTGCCCGCGCTGGTCCAGTTGGGCTGGCAGGCGCGGCTCTTCGCCGGCCGGGCCACCTTTCCGCTCGACCTCGAATGGATGGAGGGCGGCACGCTGTTGCACGCGCAACGGATCGCGCAGGGCAAGGGGATCTACGTCGAGCCGTCGCTCGACTTCATTCCCTTTCTGTACACGCCGCTTTATCCCGCGCTGCTGGCCCTGCTGTCGTTCGTCTTTCCCCTCGGCTACCTGCTCGGCCGCCTGGTTTCCATCGCGGCCTTCACCGGCTCGCTCGCCCTCGTGGTGGTGACCAGCCAGGGCGAGTCGCAGGATCCCCGGCGAAGGCTCCTCGCCGCCTTGGCGGGCATCGGCGGCGCCGGGGCCATCGCGGCCAGCTTCGCCTTCACCGGCTACTTCTACGATCTGGTTCGCGCCGACTCGCTGCCGCTGGTCTTGGAGGCACTGGCCCTGTGGCTCGCACTACGCGGGCAAGGACTCAAGAGCGCCGCCCTCGCCGGGCTGTTCATCGCGCTCGGCTTCTTTGCCAAACAGACCGCCAGCATCGTGGGCCTGGGGCTCGGGCTGGGCTTGCTGGTGGCGAATTTCCGCCGCGGGTTGGTCTACGGCGCGGTGGCGGCGGCGACCCTTGCCGCTGGCATCGGCCTTCTGGTGAAGACCTCGGGGGGCTGGTTCTGGACCTACATCTTCAAGCTGCACCAGAGTCACGCCTTCCGCAAAGAGGCGGTCACCGACATCGCCCTGCCGTTTACGCAACAATTCGCCTGGCCACTTTTCTTGGCCCTGCTCCTGGCCGTGACCGGCCTCGCGCTCTCGCGCAGGTTGCGCCGTAGCGACGCCATCTTGCTTCTGGTCGCTGCGTGCGGCGAGATCACGGCCTTGGTGGGATTCGCCACCCAGTGGGCGGACAGCAATGCCTTCATTCCGGCGGTCTTCTTTCCCGCCTTCGCGACCGCGGTCCTTGCGGCACGGCTCCTCGAAGTGGCGCTGACCGGACGGAGGTGGGGGGCGATGACCGTGGCCGCGGCCGTGGCGCTCTTGCTCGGCTCGCAAAGTCTGCACACCGCGCCCCCGAAGCCGGTGCGTGGCCGGGACAAGGCGCCGATCTTCACCCCCTGGCCGCGCCCGAGCCACGCCCTGACGTCCCTCGCCAGCGCGGTGCCGAGCGCCCAGGATCGGGTGGCCGCCGGTCGGCTGCTCGAAGAGCTGCGCGCCTTGCCCGAGCCGCTGTTCATCCCCTTCCACCCCTACTACGCCGTCCTCGCCGGCAAGCGTCCCTTCGTTCACCGCATGGGCGTGCACGATGTCGAGGCCGCGCTCGGTCGCCCGAGGGGGCTCGACCAGGCCATCGCCGAGCAGCGCTTCGCCGCTATCGTGCTCGACTGGAAATCCTACCCGGGCGAGTGGCCGAACCTGGATCGCCGCTACCACGCCATTCACGATTTCGTGGAGGGCGTGGATTCGGTCCGCATGTTTGCCGGCGCGCAAACCTCGCCGCGCACCCTGCTCGTGCCCACCCGCGACCCACCGCCCATTCCCTTGGGCGGACGGTGCCTCTTCGATTTCGAGAGCGGAAATTTCGCCGGGTTTACCGTCCTTGGCACGGCCTTCGGCGCGGCTCCGGCACCCGCCGCCATCGGCATGTTCGGCCGCTATGCCGCGGATTCGGGGCGAGGATCGGTGCAGGCACACGGCGTTTTGCGCTCGCAGCCCTTTGTCGTCGACGCCGCCCACCTGCGTTTCGTCCTGGCAGGGTCGCCCGTCGGCGGGTTGCGCGTGTCCTTGCGCCAGGGCGAGACAATCCTCGCCAGCGCCAGCCCATCAGGAGTCGCGCGGCAGGTGGAGTGGAACACCAGCGAGTGGGTCGGCCAGACCGTGGAGCTGGAGCTCGAAGACGATTCCAGCGAAGGCGCCCTGGTCGCCGACGAATTCGTGGCCTACTGAAGGTCCGCGCCGTCTAAGCTAAGGAAGCCAGGAAAGCAGGAAGAAAGAGAACAAGCAGTACTCCCAATAGGACAAGCAGAGGGGACTCGAGCATGAGGAACTGACCGGCGGTGTCATCGGCGCTGCGATCGAGGTCCACAAGGCACTTGGCCTGGATTCTGGAGTCGGTGGTCGCAAGCCGCTCCTAAGCCCCTGGTCTGCCAGCCGCCAGCGTCTGGCTGATTTTCCAATGGCCGCAGCGTCCAAAATGTCCGGCCACGGCCACGGTGAGGTCTACGGCCACGACCTCCCTTCGCCGCCCTGCCAGGCGAGGGACTTAGCCTTGGAATGGGGCCTTCAGCCCGGCGCCCCGCGACGTCGCTGCGCTTGTCGCAGGATTACGGCCGCAGCGGCGCGGTTGAATCATCGGGATGCTCCATGGTAGGTCATCGCGATGTCATGGTTCTCGCGATGGTTTGGCGGCCGTCCGCTTGTAGACGAGGACATCGAGAGCGAGGTCCCCTCCGCCGCTGCCGAGGACACCATCGCGGCGCTCGCGTCGCTCGTGCAAAAGGTCGCGCGGGCGCAGTCGCGCCAGGGCCTGCGGATCGAGGGCATCGAGTCCAAGCTCGAGGCGGGCTTTACCGATTTGCGCGCTTCGCTGGCGACGGCTGCAACGGCGAATGGTGGCGGTCTGCGTTTCGACGACTGCTTCGACGCCATGGACGCGCTCGATGAGGCCGTGCGACTTGCCCCGAGCCCCGAATATGCGCGGGGGCTGAACGTGGTGCTCGAGCGCCTGACCAGCTTTCTCGTCCGCTCCGGCTTCCAGCGCGATACGGCGGTCGGGCAACCTGTCGACGCACGTCGCTTCCGCGTGGTGGGAACAGAGATCCGGGCGGCGCAGTTGCCCGGCATCATCGTCGGCATGTCGCGGGCCGCGGTGTTGCGCCAGGGCGAAGTGGTCCGCGAAGGCGAAGTCATCGTCAGTACGAGGTCAACATGAAACAGCCATCCGATCTTCACGTGGGAATCGATCTGGGAACGACCAATTCGGTCATCTCCTATCTCAAGGACGGACGCCCCGTGCCCATCGCCATCGATGGCGACGCGATCGTCCCCTCGGTGGTTCATCTCGACAAGACCGGTTCCTTTCGCGTCGGCCGGGAAGCCCGCAACCTCGAGCTGTCCGAGCCCGAACGCACGGTTCGCTCGGTCAAGCGCAAGATGGGGCAAAGCCATCGCTACGAGATCGACGGTCGCGAGCTTGCGCCCGAGGAGGTTTCGGCGGAGATTCTCTCGGCCCTCAAACGCGGTGCGGAGAAGACGCTCGGACAGACCATTTCCGACGTCATCGTGACCGTGCCGGCCTATTTCGACGATGCCCAGCGGCGCGCCACTTTGCGTGCGGGCGATCTGGCCGGGCTGCACGTCTTGCGCCTGCTCAACGAGCCGACCAGCGCCTCCCTGGTCTACGACCAGGTGGGCGACGCGCGACTCTCCGCCGATGCCGAGGTGGTGGTCATCTACGACCTCGGGGGTGGCACCTTCGACGTTTCCGTGCTCGACGTGAGCGGCCCCGTGCGCGAGGTGCGCAGCACCGCGGGCAACACCGCGCTCGGCGGTGACGATTTCGACGATCGGGTCTTGCAGGTCTTTCTCGATCACCTGAAGGCCCAGCATGCTCTCGATCCACGTGACGATCCGCGCGCCATGGCCAAGCTGCGCCGGCTGGCCGAGGACACCAAGATCAAGCTCTCGCTCGCCACCGAGGTCGCCGTGAAGGAGGAGTTCCTGGCGAGTGTGGCAGGCAAGCCGATTCACCTGGAGCTGGTGATTACGCGCCGGGAATTCGAGGCGCTCATCGAGCCCCTGCTCAGGAGCACCATCGAGCTTTCGCGCAAGGCACTCGAGGACGCCAAGGTCGAGTCCGATCAGGTGAGCCGTCTGTGCCTGGTCGGGGGCTCGACCCGCATCCCGCTCGTGCGGGCCATGCTCGAAGAGGCCTTCGGGGCCGAAATTCACGAGGACGTCGATCCCGATCTGGCGGTCGGTCTCGGCGCTTCGGTCCAGGCCGGGCTGCTGCGCGGCGCTGCTGTCGAACGCATCCTGGTCGACGTGGCGGCGCACACGCTGGGGGTGCGCGTGGTCGGTCACGAGGATACGCTCGACGAGGAGCCGGACACCTTCGCCCCCGTGCTCAAGCGCAACACCGTGCTACCCGGCCAGCGCACCGAGGAGCTGCTACACGATGTACGACGGCCAAGAGCGCATCGAGGTTGAGGTGTTCCAGGGCGAGACGCGGCGGTGCTCGCAGAACACGCGGGTCGGCTCGTTCTTCTTCGACCTCGCACACGTGCCCGCGCACTCGCCGGTGAGATTTCAGTTCAACTACGACCTCAACGGCATCATTCGCGTCGAGGTGTCGCAGCCCGGAAAGAACAACGCCAAGACCGTGGCCTTGAAGGTCGCCGACGCCGGCAAGAAGGCCCAGGCGGCGCGCGGCAAGGGGGCCAAGCCGAAAGCGACCACGCCCGACACCGATCGCCCCGAAAGCCCGGTGGCGCGCAAGGCGCGCGCCCTGCTCGCCAATCTCGCCCCCGGCGATCGAACCAAGATGCAGGCCTTGCTGACCAAGCTGGAAACCGCCAGCGACGAGGAGGCTTGCGCCACCATCGAAGATGAGATGCTCGATCTGTTCCTCGACCATGACGAGGGCGGCATGGACGAGCTCGACCCCGAGCCAACCTGACCAGCGATGGGGCACGGCAGCCAGGACAAGGCCCTGCGGCGAGCGGAAGCGCAGCTCGACAAGGCCGTCGCTCGTCGCGATGTGGAAGGCGCGGTGGCCGTGCTCTTCGGCCTCGACAAGGCCGAACGCGAGCCGCTGCTCGGCCGCAGCGCATTCCTCGTCCGGGACATGCTACCCGAGCTGCATCGCCAGTCGGCCTGGGGACGGCTGCACACCCTGGCGGCGCGCGCGGAGCAAGAGCCACGCTTGCTCACGCACGGCGCGGACGACGCCGCGGCTGCACGCGCCCGCTGGCCGCTCTTGCTGGCCTGCATGCACGCGCGCGACTTCGTCCGCGCCCAGCGCATGTGGTTGTCGCTGGCCGACTTGGTCGCCGCGCGTGCGCCGGCCCTGCAGGCGGCCGTCGCCGCCTGGGTGGCTGGCCAGGGCCAGGTCGACGCTGGCGCGCTCGCGGGGTTGGATCTCGCCCGGTTGCCCGAGCCCGCGGTGGTCGACCCGCGCCTCGGCATCGAGCCCATGGCGCGTGTTTCGAAAGCGCCGCCCGCGCCGCCGGAGACCGTCGACGCCGTTTCCGATGCCATCCACCTACTGTTCGCCGCGTGGCCTCTCCGCCAAGCCGGCGACATCCTGCTCGTTTGGCAAGCCAAGGTGACGCCCGAGGTCGCGACGTCCGTGCGCCGACTGGCGGCCAGCCTCGCAACGCGCGAGCTGCTCCTGCGCGCGTCCGAGGGCGATCGCATCGGGGAAGCCGCCCAGCTCCTCGCCCGTGTGGTGCAGGGCGCATCCAATCCCGCCGACTCGGCCAACGAGATCCTGCTCGCGGCCCGATTCCTGGTCTGCAAGGTGGCAGCGGAATCCGCGAGCCGGGACGAGCGCGAGGCCTTGCTCGGCCTCGTGGCCGCGCTGGCGCGCATTCCGACCTTTGCGCCGGTCGCCGAGACGATCGTGGCCGACTTTGCCAAGGTCCCGGCGCTTGCGTCCCTGGCCCTTCTGCTCTGCCAGCAGGCGCTCGCCAGCGCGTCGGAGTTGCCGGCTGGCCAGTTCTTTCCCCTGTGGGCGCGGGCGCTGGCCTTGCACAGTTTTCGCCCGACGGCTCACGACGAGGAACGGGAACGAAGGCCGGCGCCCGCCTGGCTGCTCTCGGTCTCACGGCAGGCGTGCCAGCGCGGCGACGAGCTGGCGGCCTACCTCAAAGGTCTCGAAGGCTGGGCCCGGGCTCGGCTGGTAGACGCGCTGGTCTGGTGCCTGCCGCACACCCTCATCGTGGATCTGATCGATGTGGCCTGGAAGGACGCCGCCGACGAGGTTCGGCGCGATCTCGCCCTACCGCTCGACCAGCTTATCTTGGACGCGGAAGATGCGAGCCTCGAGCGCCTGATGGCCAATCCCTATTCTGCCGATCGCGGCTACCTCGAACGCGCGGCGATGGCCGCTCAAGTCGCGGATCCCGGTCTGCCCTACATCGCGGCGGACGGGCTCAAGGTGTGGCGCCGACTGGGACCGCGCGCGTTGCCTTTCAACGTGCGCCTGCTGCCTTTCGCGATCTTCGACAGCAAAGAGCCCGCGCGGCATTTCGACCTGGCTCGCGCCTGCGTCGGTCAGCGTACCGACATCGGCGCCTGGCTCGAAGATCATCGAGGAGCTGCGCGAGTGCGAGACCGCGGCCGTGCAGCCGTTGCTGCAGGAGATCGAGCGCCACCTCGTGCGGCACTATGGAAACGACCGCCCGGCCCTGGTGCGCACGCTGATTTGGGGCAACCGCACACAGGCTCCTCTTCGCTTCATGCTCGAGTTGGCCCGTGCCTACGAACGCGTTGTCCTGCACCCGGGCGAAGCGCGGGCGGCCGAGGTCAGGCCCGAGCTCGGCGCCGACGACAAGCTGGCGGCGAAGATCGCCGGCTTCGTGCTGGGCTTCGGTACCAAGAAGCGGAGCAAGCCGCGGACGCCCCGCAAGCCCAGGCAGAAGAAGCCACGGGCCCGCCAACCCGCCGAGCAGCTTGACCTGCCCATCGAACCGAGGAAACCATGAGCTGGAACGACAGCGACGAATCGCCGTTCACGGTGCTGGGGCTCTGTCCCACCTTCGGATCTCGCCGCCATCAAGCGCGCCTACTTCGCTCTTCTGATCAAGCACCCGCCCCACCGGGATCAAGAAGGCTTCAAGCGCATCCGCGCCGCCTACGAGGCGCTGACCAGCCTAGGCGACGTCGCCGCGTTCGTGCTGCGCCACACGCCCGACCCCGAGGTCGAGCTTTCCACCTACCGCGAGCGGCACGACGCCGCCCTGGTCCACGCCCAGGAGGCCGCCGCCGCCCACGCCGAGAAAGCCGGTGCCAGCACTCGCTTCGCCGAGGGCCTGCTGCGCCTCGACCTCGACAGCCTCCTCGCGCGTTTCGGATCCACCTAGCGGATCGACTCTTGGCGCCAAGCGGGCTTGCCAAAGTCACTGGTTGCGCCAAGACTAAAGAGGTCCGATACGTCCCACCATGGAGCTTGCAAGCCTCTTCCTTCTCGTGTTGCTTCCGCCAGCGGATGCAAGTGGCGCCACTGCCGCCGCCGTGACGGCCTCGCTGCGGCACGAGCTGGGCGAGGTGTCCATGGCCATCGCGCCCGACACCCTGGTCACGCCGTCCATGTGGCAGGGCGACAAGGCGCCCATGCGCGCCCGCTTCGTGGTTCGCATGGCGTGGAAGGACAAGAACACGGCCAGTATCGAGCTGTTCTCGCCGGCCTCGGCCGAGGGCGCGGTGGGCTTTCGCAAGAGCCGGGCTCTCGCGTTTTCCCCGCAAGACAGCGCGGCCGAGCGAGGTCGAGCGATGGGGCTGGTCGTGGCCGAGCTACTTCGAGAGTCGCCCGCATCCGCGCTTGCTGCCGCCCCAACCATCGAGGGCAAAACCGCCTCGGGCTCCGAGCCACCGTCGCGCCTGGTGCTGGGCGGAATGTTCGCCAGCGAGCGCGCGCGGTCGGGCAACTGGGCCATGGGGCCCGCGCTGACCTATGCCTTCGGGCTTGCCGAGGCGGTCCGCCTGCGGGCCTCGGGCACGGCGCTCTTCGGATCCGCCGACCAGTATTCCGGCATCGGGGCCGACCTGGGCCTCTTCTGGGATTTCCTCCGTTCCGCGCGCGGCCGTCACGCGCTGGGCGTCGGGTTGGTGCTGGGCGTGCTGCGCGAGTCGGCGTCGGGTACGTCCGATTATGCGCGCAGCGCCTCTGAATGGAGCGTCGTGTTGGGTCCAAGCCTTGGCGGTCGGTTCACGGTTTGGCGCACCCTGCGCATCGTCGGCGAAGCGGACCTGCGCGCCACTTCGGGCACCTTGAGCGTGACCATGGGTGAAGATTCGGGTCAGACGCAGCACACCTTCTCGCGCTGGCGACCGGGTTTTGCACTGGGCCTTGAGTTTGCGTTATGACGGGCCGGCCTGTCTTTGGGCCGGCGGCGGTACAAGGGAGGTGTGACCGATAGAATGCCAAAGCTGCGGTTGGTCAAGGGTGGGGAATCCCTGGCGGGTTCTGCCGCGCCTCCCGATGATGCACGGCTGGTGGCGGCCGTCCGAAGCGGCAATTCCGCCATGGCGGGTTCGTTCTACGATCGCACGCGCCCGGCGGTCGGGCGCGCTGTGCACCGCCTTCTCGGCGCCTCCGACAGCGACTTCGACGACCTCGTTCAGATCGCGATGATCGAGCTCTTGCACTCGCTCGATCGCTACCGCGGGGAGTGCTCGCTCGACACCTGGGCTTCCACCATCGCGGCCAACACCGTCTACAAGCACATTCGACGCCGCGGTTTGGAACGAAGCATTTTTGCCCGCGAGCTCGCACCGGAGGACGTGCCTCAAATCGAGCACCAACGTCCGGTCTTGCGCGGTATGGTCGAACGCGTGATGCAGCATCTTTCGCAGATGGTGCACGAGCGCGCGTGGACCTTCCTGCTTCATGACGTGCACGGCTATTCGCTCGAGGAGGTGGCAAGCATCACCGGCGCGACCGTGGCCGCAGCGCAATCGCGCCTGGTGCGTGGTCGCCGCGAGCTGCACGAGCGCATTGCAGGCGATCCCGAGCTTGCAAATGGGATCGACGGACTGGAGGACGAGTCATGATTGAGGGTGAGGAACGATACGCGCGCCTGGCCGCACGCGTGCTGCGCGGAGCGCGGGGCGCACAAGGCTTGGAAGCGCAGCCGGAGAGTCCGTCTCCGCGGGGCGATGTGCATCGCGACGCGGTGGTCGCCGCCATGGCCCTGGCCATCGCGGCCAAGGCGCGACGTCGGCGCATGGCAATCGGGACAGCGTTGACGCTCTCCGCTGCGGCTTTGGCGCTCGTGGTTCCGCGCCTGATGGGCAGCGGCGGCTTGTCCGGAGTCAAGCCGGGATCCGGCTTGGAGTTGGTGGTCGAGCAAACCACCGGGCAAGGAAACCAGCTCGTGCGTGCGGCCTCCATGCAGCCCTTGCCGGTTCTCGGCGTCCTCGGCGCGGGTGACAGCGTGCGGTCCAGCAAGGATGGTAGCGCCATCCTCGGGTTCGCCAACGGAACCCGCATCACGCTTTCTTCTTCGGCGAATCTGCGCGTCGACAATCTCGGTTCCATGCGACGCTTCTCTCTCTTCCACGGCAGCCTGCATGCGCACGTGACGAAGCTTCTGCGGGGTGAACGCTTCGTGGTCAGCACGCCCGACAGCGAAGTCGAGGTGCGCGGAACGGTGTTCACGGTGACGGTGGAAAGCTCGCCGGAGCGGTGCCGAGGCAGCACCAGCCAGTCCAGCGTGCACGTCAGCGAGGGCGCGGTGTGGGTGCGTTCGGAAGACAGGCAAGTCGTGCTCTATCCGGGCGAAAGCTGGTCCACGCCTTGCCTGGAGTTGGGCAAGGCGGAGGAATCCGCGGCCGAAACCGCCGCCCCTGCGTTGGTGCCCGGTCCAGAGTCAGCGTCCGTTCGATCCGAGACGCACAAACCTACCGCGGTCAGGGTAGCCGGCAGGGTCTCGCGGATCCTCGAACCCAACGAGTCGCCGCTCGCGCCGCCCGCCGCCGCAGTTGCCCCGCCAGCCCCTGGACCCGGCGAGTCGCTGCCCGCTCCGGGCGCGGCGCCGGCTCTCAGTGCGAAACCGGCCCAGCCCGCCCCCATCTCGCGATTGGCGGAGGAAAACGATCTCTTCACGTCCGCCCTGGACGCCGAGCGCCAGGGACAACACGACCTGGCGTTGCGCAGGCTGGACGACCTGATCGCGCGTTACCCGGGCGGGCCGCTCAACGAGAGCGCCCGCGCCGAGCGGCAGCGCATCCTTTCTGCCCCGTAAGAGCGGGCCCCGCGGGGCCGGGCCACGGCGGGGCGGGTTTTCAAACCCGCCCTTCTGTTTCAGACCCGCATTCTCAATACACGATACCGGGTGGGATCGTGCAGTCTTTGGCGCAGTAGATCTGCGCCGTGGAATCGGATGACGGGTTCAGCTGGCTGTCCAGGGTCTGTCCGTTCTTGTCGCCCAGGTCGCATTGCTCGCCGTGATCGGTGTCGACGATGCCGTCGCCGCAGTAGTGGGTGGTCATGCACCCGATGGTGCACCCACCTTGGCTGGTGTCGGTGCCGTTGGCCTTGCCCTGGTCGCACTCTTCGGGGCCGTTCTTGATGCCGTCGCCGCAGTACGAGCCCCACTTGCACTGGGTCGTGCAGCCGCCATAGGTATCGTCGCTGTTGGGCCCCGTGCACCGGGCGGGGAAATTGTTGGGGTCGGTTCCGCAGTCGCATTCCTCGTCTGCCACCACCACGCCGTCGCCACAGGTCGGCATACAGCTCGTGGGCGCGGCGTTGAACCCGCTCAGGGTCAGCTTGTACGACGAGCCGTGCGTCTGGCGCTCGGCCTGGAAGACCGCAATCTCGTACACCTTGCCGTCCTGCAATCCGAGGGTGGCGGTCGACTTGGTCGGGGGATTGGGGTTGGCGTTGGCGTCGAACGAGGTCACCGTGGTGGAACCGCTGCCATTCGCGCCGATCGCGATGCTACCGTCGACGGGCGTGTGCACACCCCCCAAGTCCACGGCCAGCTTGCCGTTGATGAATACCCAGACGTCGTCGTCACCGACGAAATCGAGGGTGTACGATTTACTCTTGTCGTACGGGAACCAGTAGCGGACCTCGCTGGTGAAGCTGAAGTTGTGCAAGATATCCTTGCCGTTCTTGTCCATGTCGTGCGGCCACGTATGCCCGGCGTCGTAATAGGGGGGAATCTGGGCGAACGTGAGCTCCGAGGCCGGCGTGAAGGTGTCGCCGTCCACCGGGAAGAACAGCGGATTGCCATCCTGCTTGGACACGATGTACAAGGCCTTGTACGTGCCCTGATCCGCGTGACAACTGCCGTCCAGCATGGTGTACCCCTGCGCCTCCAACTTTTGGCAGTCGGTCTGGCCCCCGTTGCCGCCGCCATCCACACCCGCCTGGTACTTGAAGGTGCACGGAATGGGGTTCCCGCTCGCATCGAGGAGCTCGTCGCCAACCGTGCCGCACCAGTTGGCCGGAGTGGTGGTGTTCCACTGCGCGCCGTCGGCCCCGTAGCGGTTCACGTAGTTGCCCTTGCCATCGTTCCAGAGCGTCAGCTTGGACGCAGTCGTATGATTGGTGCCGGAGACGTTGGTGTACCACGTCGCGAAGCTACTCGCGCTGGCGACGTGCGCGCTGGTGGGAATGGGCGAAGCCAACACCGGCTTGCCCGGCTTGTCGCTGCTCAGGCTCGCCTGGACGATGCCGGTAGTGGGATCGTACGAACCACTGACGCCGAGCTCGAAATCGTTGCCGTTTGGCTGCGTGTCCGCGCTGAACTTGAAATCCCGGTAGACCACGGGCACCTTCATGGTGTCTCCGATGTCCGGCTGGGTGCAGGTCCAGCCTGGCTCCTTCTTGCAGTCGCTGGAGCAGCCGTCGCCATTGCCGACGTTGCCGTCGTCGCACTCTTCGCCCAGCACGATGCCGTCGCCACACTGGGAGGTACATCCCGACCCGGCCGTGCACGCCGGCTCGATCTGGCAATCCTCCGAGCAACCGTCGAAGGGCATGGTGTTGCCGTCGTCGCAGCTCTCGGCACCTTCCTTCTTGCCGTCACCGCAGGTGGTCTTGGTGCATGGGGCGCCGGCCTTGTCGCACTTGAAACCGAGCTCGAGGTGGCAGGTGGCCGAGCAGCCGTCGCCCGAGGTCGTGTTGCCGTCGTCGCAGGTCTCGGTCCCGGGAATCACCCCGTCCCCGCAGCTCGGCGTGCACGGCTTGCCAGGCACGCGGCATTGCCAGCCTTTTTCGACGGTCTGGCAATCGGCCGAGCAGCCATCGCCGCTGACGGTGTTGCCGTCGTCGCAGGTTTCGTCGGAGGTCAGGATGCCGTTGCCACACTTGGCGAGGTTCTCGCAGGGTTGTCCTTCTTGGGGGCAGTTCCAGTTGCTCTCGACTTGGCAAATGCGGCTGCAGCCATCACCGCTGACGGTGTTGCCGTCGTCGCAGCTCTCGTTGCGTTCGATGACGCCGTCTCCGCAGGTCCCGCCGCCCGGGCGGTCCACGTTGGCGTTGGCGTCGGGCACGGCGGTGTTGAAGGTGAGCCCGCCGCCCCCGCCGCCGCCGGAGTTGCCGGAGGTGTTGCCGGCTTTTCCGCCGCCGCCTTGTCCGCTCACTCCTCCCTGGCCTTGATCGATGACCGTGGCGCTGCTGCAGGATGCTGCGGCCAGCGCCCCCAACGCCACGACGGTCAAGAGTACGCCCCTCGGCATTGGCTGCTTGCTGGGCGTGCTTCCAGCCAAAAGATGCGACGTCTTTGTGCTTGTCATATCGACTTACCTCACCGTGCGGAAAACGGGAACTCGGGCGAAGCCACGAGGCTACGAGCTACGAAACTATAGCAAGCTTTGCGCAAGGTCTATGGTGGAACTCGCGCCTAGCTGTGACGGGTGGGGACGAAACCGCCCTGCTTCGCTCCGCTGCGCGGGGCGAGGTGGTTTCAGGACAGGAATCGGCGTGGCGGCGATCTTCGCAGGTGTGAGCCAACCTACATTCGGCTCCCGGCTCGCCCAGTGCCTGAGGGCCAGCGCGGTGCGATATGAAGCGTGCGACGCGTACATGGACCGCCATGGGGCTGCTATGGTTCGGTTGTGGCAATCCTCGGCGTCATTTCCGATACCCACGGCCTGTTGCGACCGGAGGTGCGCTCCGCATTGGCTTCCGTGGACCGTATCATTCACGCGGGTGACATCGACGATCGGCGGACCTTGCAGTGGCTTTCCACGATAGCCGAGGTTACCGCCGTGCGCGGCAATTGCGATCGCGGCGCTTGGGCCAGCGCGCTGCCCGACCACGACCTGACGACCATCGAAGGGATCGCCATCTACACGGTCCACGAGATCGAGCACCTCGCCGTGGACCCCAGGAAGCAGGACATCAAGGTCGTGATTTCGGGCCACACCCACCAGCCGCGCAAAGAGGTGCAGGACGGCATCCTGTATTTCAATCCCGGCAGCGCCGGCCCTCGTCGGCCCGGCCGGCCGGTCTCGCTGGGCAGGCTGCACATCGGGCCGGGCGGGGTTTCGGGCGAGATCATCATCCTGTCCGATGTCGACCGCTGATCGCGGGAGCCCAGCACGCACCTGTCGGAGCGATGACGGGTGGTCGTAGACGTAGACGGCTCACCGTGGCCGTAGGCGTCCTCGCCGTCGTGGCCGACGAAGATCATGGCCACGGCCACGACCACGGCCACGACCTTCTGTGCGTATCGCGGGATTGGTGGGAACCCTGCGCGACTTGCTATGCCGGTGCGAAATCGATGGTAGATTGCGGCGTCCATGTCCTCGACAGGTTCGTCGTCTCAGGTGCGGCCCACGCGGCTCCTTACCCAGCAGGAGAAGTTGGCCCGGGTCTTCGAGGAAGAGGTCTATCCGCTGTTTGGCCAGAAGCTCGCCGATTTGCTCATGGCGGATCTCGTGCTGGCGCGGAACAGCCACGTGCTGCAAATCGGTTGCGGGCTGGGCACCACGAACACCGAGATCCTGCAGCGGACCGACGCCGATAGCCGCCTCATCGCCGTCGAAGCCACGCCGGCCTTGGTCGAACGAGCCCGCGCCAACGTCGCCGCCGAATACCTCGGCCGCAGGATCTTTTTCCGCGCCCACAATCTCGAAGGCAAGCTGCCCTTTGCCGAGGATGGCTTCGATTGCGTGCTGGCCAATGTTTCCCTCGCCGATGCCGTGGCCCCCGCCACGCTGGTTTCCGAGCTCGTGCGCGTCACGAAGCCGGGCGGAGCGCTTCGTCTGGCGACTCCGCTGGCCGGAACCTGGCGCGAGTTTCTCGACGTGTACACGGACGTGCTGGTTCGCCTACGCAGGCCGGAGCTGGCAGCGGCCTTGGCCGCGTATGCCAAGTCCTTCCCCGAGCCCGAGGCCCTGGCCAAGCAGCTGGAGAAAGCCGGCCTCGGCCCTGTGTCGGTCGAGACCACGCACTGGGAATTGGTCTTTTGCACCGGACGGGAGTTCTTCTACGCTCCGGTGATCGAGCTGGGTCCCCTGGGGCGCTGGAAGTCCATCGCAGGCAAGGGGGCCGCGATGCAGGACATCTTCCTTGCGGTCAAGGAGGCCATCGACACCTACTTCGCCGGTTCCGCCTTCGGTGTCGGTGTGGTCGCTGGCGTCTTTGCCGGCACCAAGGTCTCCTAGCTAGGGATCAGCTCACCGGGGATAATCGGACGTGGAGCAGCTTGCCCGCGTCCTGGGGTTGGCGATTGCGCCAGATCTCCACCGAGATCACGGCCGCCCCGTCGAGATTCCTGCCCGCAAGTCCCAGCGTCTGCCCCGCCAGCACGGCATCGCCGGGCTTGACCGCCACGTCGCGCAGCCCGGTAACGATGCTGGTCAACCCGCCGGGGTGGGCGGTCATCACGGCAAATCCGCCTTGTGCCAGGGGCTCGACCCGCTTCACCACGCCAGCCGCGATGGCCTTTACGGGCTCGTTGAGGCGGGCAAGGATCTCGACGCTGTCGTGGCGGATTTCGGTCTTCGACGGCCTATCACGCCGGGTGCCGGGCACGGCCACCGGCGTTCCGCGCACCGGGCGAAGCAAGCGCGCCGAGGTCGGGAGGTTTTCCAGGGCTGGAGGCGTGGGGTCATCGGGGTTCGCGGTCTCGGCAAGGGCGCGGCCCAGAAGGGCGACTTCCAGGGCGCCGCGCTCGACGCGCACCCGGTCGAGCTCGCGCGCCAGGGTTCGCGACTCGTCCAGGCCGCGACGCAAAGCCACCAGGGCCAGGTCGAACGATCGCGCATCGTCGAGGCGAGTCTCGGGGTTGGCGGCAAAGCCAAGCTCCCGGCGACGCCACAGCCGGTAGGCCAGAAGGGCGCGCTGCCGGGTCGTGGTCTCGGCTGCCGTGGTTTGGGCTTCGAGAATGTGCTCGCGCACGCCCAGCCGGTCGAACAGCGCGGTTTCCTCGGCGCTGGGATCGGCCTTCGCCGTCACGGGGAGCAGCACGAGCGCGGCCAGTAGGTACTCACGACGCACGGTCTTGCATCCGAGGCAGAGGGGGCGCGAAGTAGCCCATGGCGAGCCCAATCAGCAGCACCGCTGCAAGGCCGAGAGCGAGCTCGGTGCGACTGAGGAAGGGGAAGGGCGGGTTGGCGACCATACCGAGGCTGTGCTCGAGGCGACCGACCAGCGGTTGCCAGGCGAGCCGCAACACGAGCGCGCCCGCGCCGCCGCCGATGGCCGCCGCCGCCGCCATCCACATTCCCCCGGGCAAACGAATACCCGAGGCCGTTTCCCCGAGCTGCACCAGCACCGCCGCCCGCCTGGACACGGCATTGCGGCTGCGCAGGAACACCGCCGCCAGGGCGCCAAGGGCGACCAAGCCCAAGGCCGCGAGCACGATGGCGCCCAGTCTGCGACCCAGCTTGACCCATACCGATAGGCGGGCAAGGCCGCCGCCCATGGCATCGACTTGCAGGACGCCGGGCACCCCACGCAGGCGCTTGGCCAGATCGGCCGCGCGCTCGCTGAGATCCGCGGCCGGCATCAAATTGACCTCGAGAGAGCGTGGGAAATAGGCGGGTTCGAGGTCTTCGAGGGCCTTGTTGTCCAGGCCGACCGCCTTGGCCGAGGCGCTGAACCTGGAAAGCGCGGCGGCGGGCTCGACGGTGGTCACCCGGGCGACGCTCGGCACGCGGCTCAGAACTTCCGACAAATCCCGCGCGCGGTCCTCGTCGACCTCCTCGGACAGATACACGATGACGTGGACGTTCTGGCCCACTATGCCTCCCCATCGGACTACCGTGCGTGCGCCCAGCCTCGCGCCGCCAGCGACCAGCGCGAGCAAGAAGAAGGCGGCCGAGGTCGCGAGAACGAGGGGGCGATGGGCTTGCACCTGGTGGTGCACGTGACGGGCGATCCAGATTGCGCTCATGCCGGCCCTCTGGTCACGGGGGACAGCACCTCTTTCTCGCCATCATCGACCTCGAGGGTGATGATCCTGGGCTGGAGCCGTCCGTCCACCGCGGGCACCGCGGGCACCGGCGTGAACGCGGGCACGAGGCCCATGGCGGGAGCGCCTGCGATATGTCCCTGCTCGAGGTGGATTTGCCGTCCGCCTCTACTCACCAATTGGTCGGCCAGGGTCGTATCGGCGGTGGCGACCAGGACCGCCGCACCCGAATCGCGGGCCGTGGCGAGCGCGGAAACCGCGACCTCGCGGGCCTCGCCGCCGACGCCGGCCGAGGGCTCGTCCGCAACCACCAGGGGCGGCGGTCCGGCCACGGCGCGCGCCAAGGCGACCAGCCGCCTTTGACCCGAGGACAAAGACGCAACTTTTCGGTCTTCCAGATGGGTGGCCTTCACCAGCGCCAGGGCTTCGCGCGCCGACTGCTCCGCGCGCGCCGGGCTTTCCCCGCGCACGGCCAGCGCCAGCATCACGTTGGCCAGCGCGGTGTCGTCCGGTAGCAGAAGCGGCTCCGCCGTGCAGTAGCCGATGTTGCGTCGAACGAAGGGCAAGGACGCCCGCTGCAGGCTCGTGGTGTTGCGGCCTGCGAACCACACCGCGCCCCGCTCGGGCATGCGCGCGGCCGCCGCCAATTCGAGCAACGTGGACTTGCCGGAGGCCGCACCTCCCTCGATGACGATGAGCTCGCTCCTGGCAACCCCCAGGGTCACCATGTCGAGCACCACGGCGCCAGCGCGCTGGCAGCACACTCCTTCGAGCCAAATCACCGAACGATCATAAGCGAGAAGACTCCGGGACGATACTTTCTGGCCTGCGCTTCTTGTGCGCATTGGGCCATGCTGGTAGTGCAACGTATGGTCACTATTTGACTTTGTCGACTTTGTCCACAAGGGGGTAAGGGGCCGAAATAGCCGACCGGGAAGGCGAATTCAGAAATTATCCACAGACCGCTAATACACAATAGGTAGTGTGGTTATCTGTGGCATAACACTACATATTGTGTTTTTTGTTGACACAGACCCCTTTTGGCGGGAGTTATGCTGGCCAGCCGCCGCATCGGAGTGCGTGTGTTTTGGCGCAGTGTCAGACTGATCCGATGCGGCACTGAAAATCTGGCAATTTGGCAATTTGGCAATTTGGCAATTTGGATAGTTGGAGGAGAGGCGATGCTTGAAAAACATGACAATCGACGTCAACGTGGCACCAGGCCGAACGGAGTCGAGTTTCAGATAAGTGAACAGGGAATGAACCAGGGTACCAACAAGGATTCTAGGGACGCCAGGGACGGGAAGAGCGGCGGGACGGTCGATGCCCGATCCCAGCGCGGGCGGGGCCGCAAGGTCGCTCCCGGAATGAAGATCGAACGCTTCTTCACCCGCCCGGGCGATGACGGGTTCCGCGGCGTCGAGTGGGAGCTGCGTATCGCCAGCATCATCGGCGAGGGCGGCAAGATCGTTTTCGAGCAGCGTGATGTGGAAGTGCCGCGCACGTGGAGCCAGACCGCGACCAACGTGGTGGTGCAAAAGTATTTCCGCGGCCAGCTCGGCACGCCCGAGCGCGAGCGCTCGGTGCGTCAGCTCATCAGCAGGGTGGCCGATACCATCACCGCCTGGGGTATGAAGGACGGCTACTTCGCCGACCAGGAATCGGCGGACAACTACCGCGCCGAGCTTCGCCATTTGCTCGTGTCGCAGAAGATGTCCTTCAACTCGCCGGTGTGGTTCAACGTCGGTATCGAGGCCGATCCGCAGTGCTCGGCGTGCTTCATCAACCAGGTGGAAGACACCATGGAATCGATCCTCGGCCTGGCCAAGACCGAGGGCATGTTGTTCAAGTACGGCTCGGGCACCGGCACCAACCTTTCGCCGCTGCGCTCGTCGAGGGAGTTGCTCGTGGGTGGCGGCACGGCGTCGGGGCCGGTCAGCTTCATGAAGGGCTTCGACGCCTTCGCCGGCGTCATCAAGTCGGGCGGCAAGACCCGCCGCGCGGCCAAGATGGTCATCCTGAACATCGACCATCCCGACATCGAGGACTTCATCTGGTGCAAGGCCAAGGAAGAGAAGAAGGCCTGGGCGCTCATCGACGCGGGCTACGACGGCTCGTTCGACGGTGAGGCGTACAAGTCGGTCTTCTTCCAGAACTCCAACAATTCGGTGCGGGTCACCGACGAGTTCATGGAGGCCGTGCAAAAGGATCGCGAGTGGACCACGCGCGCCGTGCGCGACGGCAGCACCATCGGGACGTACAAGGCGCGCGAGCTGTGGCGGGCCATCTCGCAGGCCGCGTGGGAGTGCGGCGATCCGGGCATGCAGTACGACACCACGGTCAACAGCTGGCACACCTGCTCGGGCACGGGGCGCATCAATGCCTCGAACCCGTGCTCCGAGTACATGTTCCTCGACAACTCGGCGTGCAACCTGGCCTCGCTCAACCTGCGCCGCTATGTCGACGCCGAGGGGACCTTCGATACGGCGTCGTTCAAGAGCGCGGTCGAGACGACCATTCTCGCGCAGGAGATCATCGTCGGCAACGCCAAGTACCCGACCAAGGGCATCGAGGAGAACTCGCTGCGCTACCGGCCGCTTGGGCTGGGCTACGCCAACCTGGGCTCGCTGCTCATGTCGCTGGGCTTGCCCTACGACTCGGCGCCGGCGCGGGCCTGGTGCGGCGCCATCACCGCGCTCATGACCGGGTGGGCGTACCGCACCTCCGCGGTTATCGCGCGCGACGTGACAGGACCGTTCGCGGGCTACCAAGACAACGAGCAGCCCTTCCTCGGGGTGATGAAGAAGCACCGCTACCACACCGAGCGCATCGAGGCGGGCTACGTCCCCGAGGACCTGCTGTCCTCGGGGCGCGCGGCCTGGGACGAGGCCATCAACGTGGGCAGCGAGCACGGTTTCCGCAACGCCCAGGCCAGCGTCCTCGCGCCCACCGGCACGATCGGCTTCATGATGGATTGCGATACCACCGGCATCGAGCCGGACATCGCGCTCATCAAGTACAAGCGCCTGGTCGGCGGCGGCATGATCAAGATCGTCAACAACACGACCGAGGAAGCCCTGGAGCGCCTGGGCTACGACGAGGATCAGCGCAAGGCCATTGTCGAGTACATCGATCGCGAGGAAACCATCGAGGGCGCGCCCGGTCTGTCCGACGAGCACTTGCCGGTGTTCGACTGTGCCTTCCGCGCCGCCAACGGCACGCGCTCGATCCACTACATGGGCCACATCCGCATGATGGCCGCGGCCCAGCCCTTCATTTCGGGCGCCATTTCCAAGACCGTCAACCAGCCGGCCGACGCCACCGTCGAGGACGTGGAGAACGCGTACATGGAGGCGTGGAAGGCGGGGCTCAAGGCCATCGCCGTCTACCGCGAGGGCTGCAAGCGCACCCAGCCGGTGTCGACCAGCAAGACCGATCCCGGGCTGCAACAGCGGGCCCAGGTCGCGGCGGCGCAGACCTTGGTGCGGCGCAAGTTGCCCGACGAGCGCCAGTCGCTGACCCACAAGTTCTCGGTGGGCGGCCACGAGGGCTACATCCACGTCGGTCTCTACGACAGCGGCGAGCCGGGTGAGATCTTCATCCGCATGGCCAAGGAAGGCTCGACCATCTCGGGCCTCATGGACAGCTTCGCCACCGCGGTGTCGCTGGCCCTGCAGCATGGCGTGCCGTTGCGCCTGCTGGTGGACAAGTTCTCGCGCATGCGCTTCGAGCCCTCGGGATTTACGGGCAATCCCGAGCTCCCGCGGGCCACGTCGGTCATGGACTACCTGTTCCGCTGGCTCGGGGCGAAGTTCCTGCGCTCGGAATCCGAGTCCGAGGGGACCGAGGAGGCCAAGTCCAGCGAAGGCGGCGCCACGGTGGCGGTGCCGGCTCCGAACCCGGTGGTCGTCATCGACCAGACTGCACAAACCGTGGCCAAACCCAGCACCCCGTCGATGTATGGGTTCCTGGTGCGCACCGATGCGCCGACCTGTCCCGAGTGCGGGTCAATCATGGTGCCCAACGGCAGCTGCCACAAGTGCACCAACTGCGGCACCACCAGCGGCTGTAGTTAGGGAGAGGGGGTAGGCGCGGGTTTGAAACCCGCCCACACCAGCCGGAGGGCGGGTTTGAAACCCGCCCCTACGGTTTCGGGCCTCGTCAGGGGGTATACTTCTAGCCGTGAGGCCGCACACGACGATACGCACGCTCACGGTTGGGCCGGTGGCTTGCAACTGCGCCATCGTGGCTTGCGCGGAGACCGGGCAAGCCGCCATCATCGATCCGGGCGGCAATACCGAGGACATCCTTGCGGCGGTCAAGGACATGGGGGTCACGGTCACGCATCTTCTGCACACCCACGGTCACTTCGATCACATCCTCGCGACGGGCGAGGTGGCCACGGCCACGAACGCGGCGATTCTCATTCACCGCGACGACCAGACACTGTACGAGAATCTGCCCGGCCAGGGCGTGATGTTCGGGTTTCGCGCTGCCCGCCCGCCTGCCCCCACGCAGTGGTTGACCGGCGGGGAAACCATCGCCGTCGGCAACGTGTCCATTCGCGTCTTGCATACGCCGGGGCACACCCCGGGCTCAGTCGGTTTCTACCTTGGCGAGGACGATGCCGTCCTCTTCGCCGGGGATACCCTGTTCGCGGATTCCGTTGGTCGCACCGATCTGCCGGGCGGATCGTTCGCCGCTCTGGCGGTCTCCATTCGCACCAAGCTGTACGTGCTTCCCGGCGAGACGCGCGTGATCCCCGGGCACGGGCCGGAGACGACCATCGCCGACGAACGCGAACGCAATCCCTTCGTCAGTGGCGTCGCTCCGTAGCCGGCTAGTGCTATCGTTCGGCCATGGCTCGCATCCTCATCATCGATGACAACGAGACCATGCGCGAGGGCATGGCCGCGACGGTGCGCCGCATGGGCCACGACGCGCTGGTGGCAGGCGGTGGCGCCACTGGGCTGGCGCTCATGCGCAAGCAGCCACCCGATTTTCTCATCACCGACTTGAAGATGGAGGGCGTGGACGGCCTGGCGGTCGTCGAGGCGGCCAAGCGCATCGACGCCGCATGCCCCGCCTTGATCGTGACCGCCTACGGCACGGTGGAGACCGCGGTCGAGGCCATGCGCCTCGGCGCTATGGATTTTCTGCAAAAACCCTTCGCGCCCGAGGTGCTGCGCCTCAAGGTCGAGCGCGCGCTGGAGATGCGGCAGGAGAAGCTCTCGCGCCAGCGTGCCGAGGCCGAGGTCGAGGTCCTGCGTGCCGACGCGGCCGCCGGATACGTGCCGAGCGAAATGGTCGGACAGTCGCCGCTCATGCTCGCGCTGTTCGAGTCCATCGCCAAGGTCGCGGCCTCGGACGTGGTGGTGCACATCGCGGGCGAATCCGGCACGGGCAAGGAGCTGGTGGCGCGCGCGGTGCACCAGCGTTCGCGGCGCGCGGGCGGCCCGTTCGTCAAGGTCAACTGCGGGGCGCTCACCGACACCTTGCTCGAATCCGAGCTGTTCGGCCACGAGAAGGGCTCGTTCACGGGCGCCATCAAGCGCAAGCTCGGGCGCTTCGAGCTGGCGGACAAGGGCACGCTGTTTCTCGACGAGGTGGGCGACATGACGCCCAACCTTCAGCTGAAGCTCTTGCGCGTGCTGCAAGAGCAGCAATTCGAGCGCGTGGGCGGCGAGGAAACCGTCCAGGTCGACGTGCGCGTGGTGTCGGCCACCCACAAGGACTTGAGGAAAGCGGTCGAGGAGGGCGCCTTCCGCGAGGACCTATTTTATCGTCTGCACGTGATTCCGTTTCGCGTACCGTCCTTGCGCGAGCGGCGCGAGGACATCCCACTGCTGGTGAGCCACTTCATCAAAAAGCTGGGGCCACGGGCCAACCCGCAGGTGCACCGAATCGACGAATCCGCCCTGGCCCGTCTTTCCACCTACGCTTGGCCCGGCAATGTGCGCGAGCTGGAGAACGCCATCGAGCAGGCGCTGGTGTTCGCCAGCGGCGACAGCATCGACCTTGCCGCGTTGCCGGCGTTCCTGCGCGAGGGCGTCAGCGAGAGCACCCTGGCGTTGCCCGGCGACAACATGAGCCTGCCCGAGATCCTCGACGATCTCGAACGCCAGCTCATCCAGCGCGCCTACGATCGCAGCGGCGGCGTGAAGACCGAAACCGCGCGCCTGCTCGGCATCAAGACCAGCGCGCTCTACTACAAGCTCGAAAAGTACGGCATCGGCACCACCGCCGGCCGCCCCAGCGGCACCCCAAGAACCTGAATGGAACCGCAGAGGACACAGAGAACACGGAGGCCGGAAAGGAAGGGTTCTCGGAGCTTGAAACCGGATCCTTACTTCTCCCCCTCCGTCTCTGTGTCCTCTGTGTCCTCTGTGGTGAAAATCTTACGGTTTGGTCGGCGGCTTCACCTGAACGTCGCTCGTGACCTCGGGGACGAGGGTTCCATCTTCCTTCGGGCGGAAACGGATCTCGGCCTTCACCTCGAGCACCATCTTGGAAAGCACCTGGGCCAGCTCGCCCTGCACGTCCAGGCGGTCGAGCCACGCGCCGATCTCCGAGGTGGCGGCGCGCACCAGGTCGTCCTTGGAGCGCGAGGCCACTTCCAGCCCGGCCGCCATGGCCCGGCGCACACGATCGGACAGCCCACGCTCGGAGCGTGCCTCGTTCTCGAAGGGCTCGCCGGTCTGGCGGTCGTCCCGCTTCGCTTCGTCTGCCATGGACGCAAGCCTAGTACAGCCCTCGGCGAAAGTCCCGACCGTTGCCGCCTCGATGGCCGCCACTGCACGCGGGCAACCTACTGCCGGCGGCGCGTGCATGCGCTCGGCCACCGGGATATGCTGCCTCCCCCATGACAGCCACCCCTCGCACGGCGCGGACCGCGGCACTTCGTAGGCCCACCCGGCGCCTGCTGCGCGCCTACTTCGTGACCATGCAGGTGGTGTTGTCGTACGCCCTCTATTCGCTGCGCCGCCGCTTGCGCAGCAGCGAGAAGGCGGTGCAGCTGGCCGATCGAGCGCATCGCAAGAACGCCCGACGCGTCCTCGCCGCCATCGTCGATTTGCAGGGACTCTTCATCAAGGTGGGGCAGCTCATCAGCGTGATGGCCAACCTGCTTCCCGAGGCCTTCCGCAAGGAGCTCGAAACCCTGCAAGACAGCGTGCCGCCACGTCCCTTCGCCGAGATCGAGATTCGCCTGCGCGAAGAGCTCGGCGGCAGGTCTCCGCGCGAGGTCTTTGCCGAGTTCGACGAGAACCCCATTGCCTCGGCCTCCATCGGGCAGGTGCACGTGGCGCGCTTGCGCTCGGGGGAAAAGGTCGCGGTCAAGGTCCAGTATCCCGACATCGAGACCATCGTGGCCACCGATCTGCGGGCGCTCAAGCGCATCTCGCGTCTGGCCGCGCGCCTGCTTCCCGACTGGGGCTGGAACGTGATCTACGGCGAAATCAAGAAGATGGTTCTGGCCGAGCTCGATTATCGGCAAGAAGCCGAGGCCATGGCCGCCATCGCCAACAATTTCACCGGTCGAACCGACGTTCTCATTCCGCGCGTGGTCGGCGACTACTCGACCTCGCGCGTGCTGATCGCACAATGGGTGGATGGCGTGAAGATCGGCGATCTGCCGGGTATCGCCAGCGCGGGCATCGACCGCATGAAGGCGGGTCGCTTGTGCATCGAGGCCTACTGCAAACAAATCTTCGTCGACGGCATCTACCACGCGGATCCGCACCCGGGGAATCTGCTGCTGGCGGCCGGTCCCGGCGGCGGGAGCGATCCCGTCCTCGTGTTTCTCGATTTTGGCGCCACGGGGCGCGTCTCGCCCGGCATGCGCAAGGGGATCGTGTCCTTCCTGCAAGGCGCGGTCACGCGCGATGTGGGGCGCATCGTCGCGGCCATGAAGGAGATGGGCTTCATCTCGCGCCACGCGGATCACGAGGTCTTCGACCGGGTCATCGAGCATTTCTACGAGACCTTCCGCTCGCAGATGCGTTTCCAGCAGTTCTCTACCGGCAGCCTCAGCTCGGGACTCGATCTGCGCGGACAGATCGCCACCCTGCTCGACTTGCGTCAGCTGGACGTTTCCTTGGCCGATCTACGCGACGCCTTTCACGTGCCGGGCGAATGGGTGCTGCTCGAACGGACCCTGCTGCTCCTGCTCGGTGTGTGCACGACCTTGGCGCCCGAGCTCAACCCGGCCGACGTCATCCAGCCCTACGTCGACCGCTTCATCCTGGGTGAACGCAAGGAGTGGTCGGAGACGGTTCTCGAGACCGCCCGGGAAGCCACGCTCTCGGCCCTCGCCTTGCCCAGCGAGCTTGGGCGGTTTCTCAACCTGGCCACGCGCGGCGACATTCAGGTTCGCGTGCGTCGCCTCGAGGAATCCGCGGAAGCGTTCTATGCTTTGGGGCACAAGTTTTTGTGGGGGTTCCTGGGCGCCGTAAGCTTCTGCGTTTCGCTCGTCTACGAAGGTCGCGGGCAGGTCCTCGAAGAGAAGGTGGCGCTATTCTTTTCGGTCTTCATGGGATTGTTGCTGCTTGGAGCCATCATGCAAGGGCGTCGCGCCCGCAGGCGCAGACGGTGAATTCTTGCGTCTGACTACATGTAGGATATAGTAATATCTATGTCTACAATTCCCGTCATTGGAAGCGCCGTTACATCGCTCGGTGCCGTGGCCATCTTCCTTGCGACGCTACGCATTGGTAAGCCCGTCCGGGGCAAGCTCTAGGGCGTCGCGCGACCAAGCCCAGCCGACCTTCACAGGGGTCGATTGCTGGGTGGATTCACCTTGCCGGTGCGTGCCGGTGCGCCTACACTCCCAGCCACTTTTGGCCGATGGCTAGGGCTGCATGACGCTGGTAACCTCTGAACCTTCTTCGCAATCCGGGCGCCCCGACGCCGCGGGGGACGCGTCCGACCTCGAACGCGTGTCCGGCTTCGCCAGCGTGGATCTCACCGCGGTCAGAAACCTTTTGCGCGGCGGCTCGGTCATCGATTGGCACCGCCTGTATTTCACCGATCGCCAGCAGGTCGACCGCTTCCTACGCATCAACGAGATCGATCCCGGCAACCCCGACGATATCGCGCGCCTGGAGGATCTGCGCGAACAGGCCATCGAGTATCTCGAACGTTACCTGGGCTTCCGGGTATCCGAGGATGTGGCCGTGCGGGTGCCGGCGCGAGACCTTCTGCTCGTGGCGTCCCAGAAGGGCAAGCGTCGCACCCAAGCCTGCGTGGTGCTCAAGGTGATGCACGTGCTTCACCACCTCGCGGCAGGAGAGCTGGCGACACGGCTGGCCGTCAGCGCGGACCAGATCTTCCAGGTCGTCGAGGACAAGGTCCTGCGCACCGTCGAGGAGATGAAGGGCGCGGGTTGCCAGATCGTCGAGTTCGAGTGGAGCCGCAAGGAGCAGGACAGCCTCATCACCAAGCTGCTCGCCAAGCGCGACAACATCGCGGCCCACGTCTACGACAAGCTGCGCTTTCGCATGATCACGCGTACCGAGGAGGAGATCGTCTTCGTGCTGCGCGAGCTCTTGCAGCGCTTGGTCCCCTTCAACTACGTCATCCCCGCCGAGTCGCAGAACGACATCGTCGACTTGCAGTCGTTCGTCGAGCGCAACCCCACCCTGCGCGGCCACCTCGCCGACTTTCTCGAGCTTTCGAACGAGACCCCGGACAAGCGATCGCTGCAAGCCAACGAGTTTTCCGGACCAAGCTATCGGGTGGTCAATTTCGTCGCGGATTTGCCGGTGCGTGTGGACAAGCAGCTCGGGCTTGCGCCCGACGATCCGATCTTCGCCGAAACCGGCAACGTGGTCTTCGTGCTGACGGAGTTTCAGATCGTCGACGCGCGTACCTCGGAGGCCAACGAGCTCGGCGAGAACAGCCACGAACGCTACAAGGAGCGCCAGGTGATGCGAGTCAGGGCGCGCCTCATGCACGGGATGCAGGACGAGGACACCGGCGGGCCCGTGATCGACCTGACCGGGCGCCAAGACGGCGACCTGGGGCACGACTAGGAAATTCAGTCAATTCCTTTTGGGACTGCGCGAATTCCGCGTTCGGGTTTGCTGCCCGCAAACCTTGGAGATGGTCTATATTTACTCTTGAGATGAGGGGAACGCGGCACAGTGAGGCGACCCGTTGGAATGCTGCCCCGAATGAGAGCCGGCGGCATACGTCTGCTCGTAGTGCGAATGAGCGTCGCGTCCATCTTGGTGGCGCATGGGAACCAGGAGGGCTCGCACGGTGACTCGCATTCTCCTCGTCGACGATCATGCGGTGGTCCGGCGCGGCGTGCGCGACATTCTCACCGAGTCCCTGGGCAAGGTGAGCTTCGGCGAGGCGGCCAAGCCATCCGAGGCCATCGAGCAGCTGCAGGGCGAGGACTGGGATGTGGTGGTGCTGGACATCTCGCTTCCCGGTCGCGGTGGGCTGGATGCGCTTCGCGAGATCAAGCGGTTGCGGCCGTCCGTGCCGGTGCTCGTGCTCAGCATGCACGCCGAGGATCACTATGCCCTGCGAGCCCTGCGTGCAGGTGCCGCCGGTTACGTCAACAAAGACAGCGCTGCCGAGGACTTGTCGGGCGCGGTCCGCAAGGTCCTGGCCGGGGGCACCCATGTCAGTGTTCGCCTGGCGGAGACCCTGGCCAAGAGCCTGCGCAACGACACCACGCGGCCTGCACACGAGCGGCTTTCCGACCGCGAGCTCGAGGTTCTGCGCGCCCTGGCCGCGGGCAAGACCGTTAAGGAGATCGGCATCGATTTGGCCCTGTCGGAGAAGACTGTCAGCACCTACCGCACGCGCCTACTGGAAAAGATGCAGATGCGCACCAACGCAGAGCTGATCCAGTACGCCCTGCGTGAGGGATTGGTCGATTGAGGTCCCGGCGTATCGGACCTGTGACGCAGGCGTGTAGGACCGAGCCTGACAGCGAATTCGGAGTCCTTCCGGCATACGTGACGCGCCGAATCTGGCGAAGTAGTCATCATGGGAGCAGCACCTCAACCCATGAAGAGAATCCTTCTCGTCGACGATCATCCGGCAGTCAGCCAGCGCATCGGCGAGCTTTTGGCAGCCGCCGTTCCCCATGCGGAAATGACCGCGGCCTCGTCCGGTGAGGAGGGACTGGCCCTGGTGGCCGAGCGCACCTTCGACTTGGTGCTGCTCGATTTGCGCCTTCCCGGCTGCGGCGGCATCGATGTCCTCAAGGAGTTGCGCACCTCGAGGCCCGGATTGCCGGTGATCATCATCAGCTCGCTGCCCGAATCGCCGTATGCCACGCTCGCACGGCGGGCGGGCGCGCACGGTTTCGTCACCAAGAGCGCGCTGGTTCAAGAGCTTGGCCAGGCCGTGCGCACGGTGCTGGGCGACTGCGCGCTGGCCTAGCTATCGTAGAGACTACTCGGATTCGTCCGTCGGTGGTGGTGCCGGCTGGTGGTAGGCGCGAAGAGCCGCGCCGTAGGACTTGGCCCAAGCTTCGGAGGTTTTGGGCGGGTGCAAAACCAACCCGAAAGACACGACCAGCGCGGCCACGGCCAGCGCTCCGATGGCCATATCGGAGCCACGCAAAAGCCCGCGCCGCAACCAGCGCGCCGGCGTGAGGAAGCCGAAGACTCCGCCGGACAGAAATCCCGCCGCGTGCGCGACGTTGTTGGCGTGAACCATGACACCGAAAATCATGGTGTAGATGGCCCATTTGAGCATCTGATTGCGCACGCCCCTTCCCACGCCGGTACCGTCCCGCTGTCCCCAGCCCGCCGCGGCGCCGATGAGCCCCATGATGGCGCCGGACGCGCCCGCGGAAAGGGCGACCATGTCCATGGCCTGGCAGGCCGCGAAGCCGAGAATACCCGTGAGCATGAACAGAAACAGCATGCGGGCTCGGCCGAAAACTTCCTCGACGGCCGGGCCGATCTGGGCCAAGGCCACCATGTTGAAGGCGAGATGGATGAGCCCGATATGAAGGAAGATGGCGGTGGCGTGCCGCCAAAGTTGCCCGGCGCGCAGGGCGGGCAGGTAGTAAGCCCCAAGGTAGATGAGGTCGTCGCCGGGCACGCTGAAATAGCCCGTACCAGGCCGCGCGATCATGAGGCGCAAGTAGGCGATGGCGATGATCATGCCCAGCAGGGTGCTGACGGAGAGCGCCGTGGGCACGACCAGTCCTATGCGATTCACGAGCTGCCAGGTACGTCCCCCCAGCACGGCACTGCAGTTTACGCAGCGCCGTTCGTGCCGATCCTGCACCTGTCCGCACTGCGGACAGACCGCGTGTCGGTAACCCACGTGGGGAATTTCGCTCCGTGCTCGCTGGCGCCACTCTTGCAATGCCTTTTGCCAATGCAGGAGCTTCCAACGCACCCGCGTCCCGTTCAACCCCAGCGTCGAGGCCAGCTTGACGAGGGTCTCGATGAAGTCGCTGTCGCGGTGGTCGTTCGGGGTCATGGGCGGTCGGAGGCGAAGCAGTCTAGCACCTGGCTGGGAATGAATATCCGGCCCACGAAAGACGTCCCAATGCCCCAGGGGGGAACCATGCGCATTTCGCTCGCGCTAGTACCGTTGCTCGTGATCCTGGCCGGACCCGCGCTGGCTGACGATGGCTTTCGCTGCAAGACCCGTCGGCTGGTGTCCGTGGGCGACCGCATGTCCGACGTGCTCGATCGATGTGGCGAGCCGGACGCCGTGGCCGAACGGGTGGAGAAGCGCAAGGTGAAGCACCGGTTCACCCGTCGCGTGGGCGACGTCGAGGAGTCGGTGGTCGAGGAACAGGAGGTCGAGATCCCCATCACCGAATGGACCTACGACATGGGACCGCAGTCGTTCACCCGCTATGTGATCTTCGAGGCGGGCGCCGTGGTCAACGTGGCGACGGGCCAGTACGGCAGGCGCTAGCCGCAGCCCCTCAGAGTCCCTTGGCGTCGGCGAGGACCTGGGTCGCATGCACGCCGGGATCGACATCGAGATACGTCTTGGCGATGACGCCATTGCGCCCGACGAGAAAGCTGACGCGCGAGTAGTACTTCCACAGGTGCAGGGGAACACCGAAGGCCTTGCCCCATCGCCCGTCGACATCGGAGACGAGCGGAAACTGAAAGCCGTGCTCGCGGGAGAAGGCCGCCTGATCCGCGACCGTGTCGTGGGATACGCCCACCACGCGAATGCCCGCCGTCTCGTACTGTTGCCAGACGTCGCGAATGGCGCAGGCTTCCTTGGTGCACCCCGGGGTTCCGGCCTTGGGGTAGAAGAAGACGAGCAAGGGCTTGCCTTGCAGGGCCTTGAGATGGACGGGGTGGCCATTCTGGTCGATCCCCGTGAGGTCGGGTAGGGCGCTGCCGGCCGGCAGCGGGGCATCCGGGCCCTTGGCCGCGCCCGCGGACGCGCAAGCCACCAGCAATCCCAGCGCGGCCGCGCCGAGCAGCCGCGCGCTCATGAGTCCCTTGCTCTTGCAGGTCATGGGAAAAGTCTAGTCGCAAACGCGCCCCTGACCAGGGCATCTTCGCCCAGGTACCTGAAAGGACAAGGCATTCGCGAAAGCAGACCAAATCCATCCTGTTTGCGCGTAAGCTCGCCCACCCATGGCCATTACCTATGCGCCCCGCACGTCCTTCCGCGATGATCTGGATGCGGAGGCCGCGGTCTTCTTCGAGCGCGGTGGTATCCCGCGCCAGGGTTCGCGCGCCCTGTGGCTCAAGACGGCCGTGCTCGGCGCGTGGCTGGCCGGGTCGTACTGGCTGCTGGTCTTCGTCGTCAGCCAACCGTGGTTGGCCGTGCTGACCACCGTCTCGCTTGCCTGCGCCATGGCCGGCGTGGGCTTCAACGTGCAGCACGAGGGCGGTCATCGCGCCTACGCGACGTCGTCCAGGGTCAACCGCGGGATGGCCTTCAGTCTGGATCTGCTCGGCGGGAGCTCGTACTTCTGGCGCTACAAACACGCCATTGCCCACCACAGCTATCCCAACATCGCGGGCTCGGACGACGACGTCTACCTGGGCTTCCTCGGACGGCTGACCCCCCACGATCGGCGCCGCGGTTTTCACCGTTTCCAACACCTCTACGTTTGGCTGCTGTACGCGTTGCTGGCCATCAAGTGGCAACTGCTGGACGATTTTCGCTCCATCGTCAAACCCGGCGTCGCCGACACGCGTGTTCCGCGTCCGCCCGCGGGCGAGCACGCGCTGTTCTGGGCCGGCAAGATCCTCTTCTTCGGGCTGGCGCTCGGCCTGCCCATGTTCTTCCATCCCTGGCTACGCGTGGTCGCGTTCTTCCTTCTCACCGGCGCGATGCTGGGCCTTCTTCTCGGTGTCGTGTTCCAGCTGGCGCACTGCCTCGGCGAGGCGAAATTCGCCCCCCCGCCGCTCCCTGGCCACGCCCTGAGCTGCGATTGGGCGACCCACCAGGTCGAGTCCACGGTGGATTTCGCGCGCCACAACGGTCCCCTCACCTGGTTCATCGGCGGGCTCAACTTCCAGATCGAGCACCACCTGTTTCCGCGGGTCTGCCACACCCACTACCCGGCCCTGTCGAAGATCGTCGAGCGCGTGTGCCTGAAGCACGGCGTGCGCTACGTCGCCCACCCGACCGCAGCCAAGGCCTTGGGCTCGCACTACCGCTGGCTGCGATTGCTCGGAGCCGGCCAGGAAAGTAGGCAAGGAAGCGTTGTCGTCAAGGAGGAGCCCCCGGGTCCTATTTCGTCTCGACGCTGGTTTGGGCAGGCTCTTCCGCGGCGACGGTGCGCCGCCCACGCAGGGTCAAGATCGATTCCGCGAGCAAAAGGAGAATGAGCGCGGCCGATAGGACGTGCCAAAGCTCGACCCGGTGCTTGGGCGGCTTGCCAGAGCCGGTCTTGACCGCGATGCGATCGGGGCGCTTGTCGGGCGGAAGAAGCGTGGGATCGGACTCGCGTGGATCCAGGTTGACGGCGAAGTCCTGCGCCGACTGGCGGGTGAACGTGCCGTCGGCGTTCGCGCCGCGGACGCGGTACAGACCGATCTGGTCGGTGCCGGTGAAGGACAAGACATGGTCGGCGCCGGCCTGCTCGCGCTTGCCCACCCAGACCGAGCCGTCGGGCCGCGTGACTTCGAGGATCTGCATATCGCCCGTGAAGGTGAGCATGCGCGGCTCGCCGACGAGCAGCGTGGCGGCGCTGTCCTCGTCGCTGGCGCCGACCAGGTAGCGGGCTGTTTCGCGCACCAGGGGCAGAAACCCTGCGCGGATGGGCAGGTCGGTCCAATCGCGATCCACGGTGGTGGTGAGCAGGATGACCCGCCCCTTGCCGACCTGGCGCTCGACCAGGGCCGGCGCGCCGCTCTCGTAGCGCAGGATCACGTCGCGCGCGGCCGTGTCGCGCACGGGATCGAGCAGCACGTACTTGAAGAAGCGCGCCGACACCAATCCCTCGCCCTGCTCGGGAAAGACCGACAGCAGGGGGTGGCGACGGTCGAGGGGAAGCAAGCGCTCGGCCGGGCGTTCGTCGATGGTCTCGCCCGAGTGCTGTCCGGGCAGCGCGGACGCCGTGCGCACCAGGCCGAGGGGCTGAGGCAGAAGCTTCGCCATGCGCTCGTTCCACAGCGTGGCGTCCACGCGATCCCCCATGGAAACGAACAGCCCGCCACCAGCCTCGACGAACTTCTCGATGGCCGCGGCCAGCGCCTGCGAGGGGCGTGCGACATTCAGCAGCGCGATGACGGTGTAGGCGCCGAGGCTGTCCGCGGTGACGTCGTCCACCAGCTTGGTGGTCACCAGCGCGTCGGGGATCCCGTTGCGCAAGGCCGCGTCGAAGAAGAAGGCTTCGTCCTCGTTGCGCGTGGTGCGCGGGTCGCCGTCGACGCACAGGATGCGCAAGGTGCGCGCCATTTCCAGGTGCATCTGCCGGCGATCGTCGAGGGGAAAGGCATCCTTGTCGATTTCGACCACGAGGTCGTGCGAAGAGCCACTGGCGCCGGGCAGGCTGGCCAGGAAGCGTTTGCGCGCGTGGCCGCCGGCAGAGAGCTCGACCGCCCCTTGCGCGATGGCCACGCCGTCCACGCGCAGGGTCACCCCCAGCGCCGGCGTCCCCCGCGCGGACCAGTCCGCGATCTCGGCGGTCACCGCGATCCCGCCCGGCCCGCCTTCGGGCGACGGCTCCACCCGCGCCTCGACGACCGCCCGGTTCTCCAAGGTCACGCCTGCCGCGACGTCGTCGATGATGACCTCCGGCGCGCCCTCGGCCGGCAGCCCCGCGCCGTCCTCCCACCCGGTGGCCTGCAAGTCGGTGAAAAGGTAGATGCGTTTGTGCGCGCGGGACGAGCCGGCGAGGATGAGCGCGGCCTGGCGCATGGCCGCAGTGAAATCCGCGGGCCGCGCCGAGCATCGTGCGGCTTCGATGCTCTCGACCACGCGCGCGCGGTCGGGCTCGAGCTCGCCGATGCGTGGCGGCGAACCGGCAGAGGTTAGCAGGAAGGCCAGCTCCGAGTCCGAGGGAAACTGGCGCGCCAGCGCCTGGGCGCGCGACCTGGCTCGCCCGAAGAGCGTGCCGCTACCGCTCAGGCGCTGCATGCTGGCCGAATCGTCGAGGACGATGACCGCCGCCTGGGAATCCAAGGTCACCACCGGCAGATCGGTGGCGCGTTCGGAGAAGGGCCGCGCGAAGATCAAGGGCAGGCTGGCCGCCGCTGCCGTCCGCGCGAGCATGAGTAGGATTTCGCGCAGCCTTCGCCGTGCTTGCACCCGACGCTCCGAGCGCAAGAGCAGCTGCATGGCCGCGAAGCGCACCGGCATCGCACGCCGCCGTCCCACGCGGTGGATGAGGTAGGGCAAGGCCGCGGCTACAACACCGAGCAGCAGGGAGGGCGCGAGGAAGTGCACTAGGGCCTCCCTGCGCGATCGGTGAGAAACGCGTGCAGAGCCTCGCCGGGCGGCCGGTCGGTGCGCGCGAAACGGTATTCCACGCGGGCTTCGAGACAGGTGGTGCGCCAGCGCTCGCGAAATTGGGCGGATTCCTCGCGGAAGGCCCGGACCAGGTCGCCGGCCTCGGCGAGCAACGTGCGTGCGTCGCCGGGCTCCATGCCCTCGAAGAACGTCAGATCGTCGAACGGAAGCTCGATCTCGTCGGGATCGAGGACATGAAACAGCACCACGTCGTGTCCGCGCGCGCGCAACTGGCGCAGGCGCTCGGCCAGCGGGCCCTTGGCCGTGGCCCCCGCGGGCGGCTCTTCGCTGTCGAGCAAATCGGAAAAGAGAATCACCAGGCTGCGCTTGTCGCAGATCTCGCCCAGGGTGTCGGCGGCGCGGCCCGGGTCGGCCACCCCCGATGGGCGCAGGCCCTCCAGGGCCGCGAGCACCTCGCGGATCTGACCGGGGTGCGTGGACGGAGGAAGCAGCGCGCGCGTGCTGTCGTCATAGGCCAAAAGCCCGGCGGCGTCGCGCTGCTGGCCGACGAGGTATGCCAGCGCCGCGCACAGGTAGGTCGCGTATTCGAGCTTGGACACGGACGTACGCCGGTAGCCCATCGACGCCGAGGTGTCGAGCACGAGAAGCATGCGCATCTCGGTCTCGTTCTCGAAGCGCTTGATGGTGTAGCGATCGGTGCGCGCGACGGCCTTCCAGTCGATGCGGCGGACATCGTCGCCGGGCGCGTACTCCTTGTGCTCGGTGAATTCCAGCGAGGTGCCCGGGTGCAGGTTGCGGTGCGCACCGGACAACGCGCCCTCGACGATGGTGCGCGCGCGCACCGCCAGCGTGGCGAGTCGGGCCAGATCCACCGGGCCGAGCAAACCCAGGTGCGGGTCCCGTGTCGAGGAAGGCGCCGAATCTGCCACGGCTCTACGGGAACGCCACGGCGTCGACGATGGCCGCGATGAGGTCGCGGGCGCGCATGCCGTCGGCCTCGGCGTGGAAGTTGCGTACCACGCGGTGAACGAGCACGGGGCCGACCAACGCGCGAATATCGTCGATGGAAACCGCGTAACGGCCGTCGAGGATGGCGCGCGCCTTGGCCGCTAGCACGAGGTGCTGGGACGCGCGCGGGCCCGCGCCCCAGGACACATACTTGCGCACCACCTCGGACGATTCGGGGCCGGGGCGCGTGGCTCGGCAGATGGCCACGGCATAGGCGAGCACGTGCTCGGCCACCGGCACGCGTAGCACAAGGTCCTGCAACTCGACGATGCGGGCCGGGCCGAGGATCTTGCGCAGCGGCTGGCCGTGCACGCCGGCGGTCAAGGCTGCGATGCGGACCTCCTCGTCGGCGCTCGGATAGCCCACGTCGATTTGAAACATGAAGCGATCGAGCTGGGCCTCGGGCAGGGGATAGGTGCCCTCCTGCTCGATCGGGTTTTGCGTGGCGAAGACCAGAAAGGGCAGGGGCAAGTTGTAGGTGTTGCCGCCCGCCGAGACGCGGTACTCCTGCATGGATTGCAAGAGCGCCGCCTGCGTCTTGGGCGGCGTGCGGTTGACCTCGTCGGCCAGCACCAGGTTGGCGAACACGGGACCGCGCACGAAGCGGAACACACGGCGACCGCTGGTGCGATCCTCTTCCAGCACGTCCGAGCCGGTGATATCCGACGGCATCATGTCGGGCGTGAACTGGATGCGGCCGAAGGACAGGTCGAGCGTCTCCGCCAGGGTTTGAATGAGCAGTGTCTTGGCCAGCCCGGGCACCCCCACGAACAGGCCATGGCCGCGGGCGAACAGGGCGATGAGCAGGTGCTCGATGGCTTCATGTTGTCCGACGATGCGCCGGCCGATCTCGGCGGTGAGCGCCGCGTGCGCCTCGGCCAGCTCGCGCGCCACGGCGACGTCGCGCGCAGGGACACCGCTGCCCGAGGGGGGCGAGGCGGAAAAGGTCGGGCTGGCAATCGGCATGGGGTCGGACATCGCGCACAGGATGCCACGTCGGGGGAAAGTGGGCAAAGGCGCGCCCCGATCCCGCGCCAGGGCACGGGATCACTCTACGAAGTACACGTCGTCGACCCAGATTTCGGTCTTCAGGGGAGGGCCTGCCTCCGGTGCGATGTTCCTCTGGGCCTGCCAGTTGATGCCGTAGACCTGGGTGGGGAGCCACTGCGCCTGTTGGTAACCCCACGTCGTATCGATGGCGATGCCGCCAGCGGGGGGAACACCGCCCTTGCCGGCATCCAGCAATACGGTGAACTCTTGCCAGCTGGTCGTGAAGTTCAAATACGCAGCATAACTGTTGTAGCACTTCGAAGTATTCCCGCCGCCGCCGTTGCATATCTGGCCGCGCGGGTCGGTATCCGTGTCAGGAAACTGGACCTTGACCTGCATCGAGCCCGCCGTCGGATCAGGCGTGGTCGTCATTCCCCAGAACGTGATGGCCTTGTAGCGGCTGATGTCGAATGGGACGGTGACCATGGGGATGGGTGGTCCGGCGTCGCCAGCGTCGCCCGCCGACGTGTTGCTGGGGGCACCCGCATCTGCGTCGGGCACCTGGGCAAACTCGAAGCCGACGCCACAGGTATCGTAGAGGCCGTTGAGCGTACAGGACTGACGGGCCGCGTGTGCGCTGGCCTTGCAATTAAACGTGGTCGTCGGCGTGGGGAGCGCGCTGAAGACGAACGAAAGTTGCGGCGGGCTCGACGTGTCGTTCGACGTGTTAGCTCCCGCGTCGGAAAGGTAGCTCGCGCCGCTGTTGTACCAGTAGCCCGGCGACAGCGGCGAATCGATGCCCGTGTCGAGCTCGATGGGCCCGTGGGTCGTTGTCTCCATGTCGTCGATCAGGACGTAGGTGGCGTTCGGGTCTCCGATGATGCAGCCCGCATCGCTTAGCGTGGCTGTCGAGTCCGGTTGACCGCTGTCCTGGCTAGGGCTGCTCGCACAAGCGGCCAGTCCAGAGAGGAAGGCCATACCGACGACCGAACAACCTGAGCAATAAATCTGCTTGCGCATCGCTGCACTCCTATTTGCTCTGCAAAAGCGAGCCTATCAAAAGTCCGGACCAGGCGACAATTGTCGGTGCCTGCCGCTCCTCCCCGGCGACTCGTGGCGCCGGGGGACGGCTAGGCGTTAACTACTTGATGGTGATGCTGTAATCGGTCGTTTTCCAGGTGTCCGCGCTGTAAACCTCGAAGCCGGTCTGAATACCGAGTAGATAGTAGCCACTCTGCAGCCCCGCATATTTGCCCGCCGCGTCCTTGAAGTAGGGCAGCAAGTCGAAATTGGTTACGCTGGTCGCCGACGCCGTGTCTGCCACATAGCTGACCACCTTTTGGTTCGTCGTATTCGTACCCGTGTACGGTTTTCGAGACACCCCGTCCGACCCGACGACAGCAGCACCGGCCGCGTTGCCGCCGCCGATGGGCTGCTTGCCACCGTTGTTTATCCAGATCATCAATTCAACGGCCGGAGCCGTAGTCGGCGCCTTGCTGGGACCAAACCAGACATCGTAGGCCGCGTCTCCGCTGCTGCCGGGTGTGAAGGACCAGCTGCTCGTCACGGTCTGAAGTGAGCTGATGGTCGTGTCGGCCTGGTAGGGGCCATAGAGCTGGATACCGGCCTGACCGGGCCCCCAGCCGCTGATGACGGCGGGGAAGGCGGCGGGACTATTGCCTGACGCACCTGACTTTGCCGTGTACGTGAACCCAACGCCGCCGCTCGTCGCCATGACTTGCATCGTTATCGGAAGCCCGTTGGTCCCGTCGAACGGGGTGCTTTGCACGGCATAGCCGTTGATGCCGTTCACGGCCTGAGGCAATCTGTTTGACCACGCAGGTCCGTACGCGCCCGTGGGCACAACGGGGCTCGGCGCTGCTGTCAGCGGCACGACCTTCGTGATGCAGAAGTCGTAGGAAACCGACTGGCTGTCCGGGGGGATCATCAGCTTGACGTCAGTCAAGTTGGCCTGATCGACGGTCCTTCTGACTATCGCATTGTTGGCAAGCACCGCATCCGAGAAGAGCGCATTATAGGTTACCGAGGTGCCCGCGACACCGGGGAGCGTCACGCCCGGGGAATCCTTGTGATTGTTGTCATCCAGGTCATTGGGCGTCACATACTCGAGTCCGACAACCGAGCCACCGGTGCCCTTGCCGCTGGCTCCTGCCGTCAAGGTAATCGCAAAGCCGACGATCTTGCTCGCGTCCCACGTGCCGGGCGTGGCGGAGTCTCCGGGCGGTCCCGAGTTGACCTTGAAGCCGAGGCCGTCATAGCCGCCGGAGGCGATCGTCCCGCTCAGGCACATTCCCTTTGACGACGAGTTCCACGGAATGACCCCGGTGGGGTTGCAGGGGCTACTCGTATCGGAGCTATAACAATACCAGGCTCCCTTGATGCCCCATTGGTTGCCGCAGATGTAACCTGACGAATCGATGTTAATCGCGCTCGTGTCGGTATTCGAGCACCCGCTGCTTCCGCCAGTCGCGCCGCCGTTGCCAGTCGCGCCGCCGTTGCCGGTTGCGCCGCCGTTGCCGGTCGCGCCGCCGTTGCCGGTTGCGCCGCCGTTGCCGGTTGCGCCGCCGTTGCCGGTCGCGCCGCCGTTGCCAGTCGCGCCGCCGTTGCCGGTCGCGCCGCCGTTGCCAGTCGCGCCGCCGTTGCCGGTCGCGCCGCCATTGCCGGTCGCGCCGCCCTTGCCGGTCGCACCGCCGTTGCCAGTCGCGCCGCCATTGCCAGTCGCGCCGCCGTTACCAGTCGCGCCACCTTTACCGGTCGCGCCGCCGTTGCCGGTCGCGCCGCCGTTGCCAGTCGTGCCGCCTTTGCCGGTCGCGCCGCCGTTGCCGGTCGCGCCGCCGTTGCCGGTCGCGCCACCATTGCTGGTCGCGCCGCCTGTGCCGGTTGCGCCGCCTTTGCTGGTGGTCCCGCCGTTGCCGCCGCCGCTGGTCGTGGACGAGCAGGCGGCGAGCGCGAGTGCGAGGCCGCTGGCGAGCAGGGCACGTGGTATGGACGAACGAGAGTCAGGGTTGTGGGCCGACGGGCGAAGATCTCGCCGAGCGGTCAGGAGCTTGGTCGAAAGCATGGGTACCTCCAAAGGACGAGTAGGAGAGCGATTGCTTATACCTCGGCCAAGATCGAGAGGATGCCAAAAAAAGCGGGCTCTTGACGCTTGTAGTCATGAGCAACCTGTCCACTCGAGAAAAGCCATCACGTCAGCCAACACGTTGCTGGCACCAAAGTGGAAAGTGGCGCACTGGAAAAGCGTGGCATCAGCCCCTCCAGGTCCGCTCGCCGACGGAACGAGGCCGCCGGCTTGCGCCACAGCGCCTTGGCGTGCAATATGAACATCAAATGTGCATATTGCACCAATGCTGCAATGTGTAATGATCATAGATGGTTACGAGGGATCCCCTGCGGGGCGCGATCTTCGAATGTTTCGTCTTTTCCGAGTTGCAGAAGCTGTTCTTGCACCAGGGTGAGCGCCCCTCGGTCTACTTCTGGCGGGACTCACGCGGGCACGAGGTCGACTTCGTGGTGGATCTGGTGTCGAGACACGTCCCCATCGAGGCCAAGAGCGGCCTCACCGTGGCGGCCGACGCACTCGACGGCCTCGATCGCTACCTGGACCTCTCGCACGATGCGGCCGGACTGCTGGTGTACGGCGGCGACGAGGCGCGGTCGCGCGGCCGCCACCACCCAGAAGGCGCTCGCTGCTGGGGTATCCACGGACGGCCTCGAGGCCGTCCTCGACGCGGTTGGCGTTCACGTGTACCCATTCGACGCCGAAGATGCTGCCTGTGCCGCTGGGTTGTGGGCGGGCACGCGCAAGCTGGGGCTGTTGCTCGGTGACCGTGCGTGCTTGGCGCTAGCCAAGCGGTTGCAGACCCCTGCCTACACAGCGGATCGGGTCTGGGCCGAGGTCAAGGTTGCCGGCGTGACGATCAAAACGGTTCGCTAGCGACCCACCTCCGGAGCGGAGCCACATGCAGGCGCGCCCGACACGAGCGCCGCCAGACTCGCATCGCAGACCCGGCTTCTCCAGAGGGGATCACTGATGTCGCTTTCGTCGGTCCGATAGACCAGAGCCCCTCCATCTTGCGGAACCTGGTAACAACCCTCCGCGGCCGCGAGACCGCCCATGGTGCCTGTCTGCCAGGCGGCGCAGGCGAGCGTGATTTCCGGGCCAGAAAGACAGTCGGCTTGTTGGTCGAATGGCACCCCTCGCAAGGGCAGGCAGCTGGTGTCGGGTGTGACCGCCGAGCAAGTTCCATCCGCGTTCACCTGGCATTGGTAGGTGCCACTCGAGCCACCGCCGTCGCCGCCGGAATCCGACAGAAGGTCAAGGGGACCCGGCCCTCCGTCGGGGCACGCGCCCACATAGAGGAAGGGCGAGGGGCTGGTACGACACACGCCGTACACGGTGGTTTGGCCATCGCAGCCACAGAAAGAGTCAAGAGACAGACATTCCTGGCTGGTCGCTCCGCAAATGGGAACGGCGTCGGCGCCACAACCGGGCGCCGAGTAGTGGACGGGGACTCCCGCCCCGCAAACCTCGCCGTCGGGTGCGTTGCTATTCCCGTCCTTGCCAATCCCGTCCGTCCCGCCGTCTCGCACCGAGCCGAGGGAATCGGACTTGCTGCAGCCGAAGGCCGCTATTCCCAAGCAAACCGTGCTGAGAGCGAGAAGACGCGAATTTCGAGAGCTAATCTTGTTGTCCATGGCATTCCTCATTGGGTCCTCTGCTTGCCTGGTGACGGCAACCGGTCCACGGGTATTGCCGTGACGGCCAGGGTCCATGCCAGACAGGCGAGCGCTCCCAACATGCCTTGGCACTATTGTCGATTTCGGGCCGCGATGCGAGATCGGCGGATTCAAAGGTGATCTTCGCGTCAACGCGATGCGATGGTACCCCGATCCACTGTAGCTGGAAGGCCCACAGTCGACCTGACGATGTCTGGAAATCGTCATAAATTCATAATACTTACCGCCAGACATTGCGGGACTCGGGCCATTCTGCGATGGAGATCATTGCAATGTCGCTTCCTGCCCAGATGTCGCTCCGCAACATCCTGTTCAGCTCCGTCGTTGGCCCCCACGGCGTGGACGGACCGCACAGCCGGTACAAGAACCCGATGAGCCTGCTGAACAACCAGGTCACGCGCGGCCAGCAGCACTACTCGGTGCAGATGTTTTCGCGAACCTTCGCGTACGATCTGTTTGGCGCGAACCTGAACGCCAACGTGGCGGTGCTCGATTTCCCATCCGAGGACCAGCTCAAGGCGAAGCTCCTCGAGCGGCGCTGGGATCGGGTCGGCTTGTCGGGGATCATGGCCAACTTCGAGAAGGTGATCGTCACGTGGCGTCTCGTCCGCGAGACCCTGCCCGACGTGTCCATCGACATCGGTGGCCACATCGTCAACGACGACGAGGTGACCCAAGAGCTGATCGAACGCATGCTGCAGGCTTGTCCGAGCGAGACCTTCAACGTGTGGGAGCCGTCCTTTGAACGCTCCCAGTCCCCGCTGTCGGCCGGGCTTCCTGACTGGCTGAGCGGGCGTGGGTGCGAGGGCACGGGCGTGACCTTCGTGAAGCGCGATGGTCTCGAGTACTACGCGAAGATGCCGGGCGTGGGCCTTCGGGACGAGGACGTGGTTCACGCGCCGCTGGTGGACGCCACCTTCGACAAGCGCGCGCTCGGCTTCAAGGTGCCGGAGCTGTCCGCCGGGCTCATCATTCCCGACGTGGGCTGCCCCATGCGCTGCAACTTCTGTACGACCTCGGCCAAGTTCGAAGGCAAATTCGTCAAGTTCATGCACTCCGCGGAAGACATTCTTTCGGTGGCCGATGCGCAGACGGCCCGTGGGGTGAGCGAGCTGTTCGTCATGTCCGAGAACTTCTCGCTCGACACCAAACGCGCTCTTGCCTTGCTCAAGCTCATGGAAGAGCAGCGCAAACCCCACCGTTACGCCGTGTTCTCGTCGGCGGACGCCTTGCTTCGACTGGGCGTCGAGAACGTGGTCAAGCTCGGTTACAGCTTCATCTGGATCGGCCTCGAAGAGTCCACCGGGACGACCTACAAGAAGATGGACGGCATCGGGCTGCGTGGCCTCATCGGCCAGCTGCAAGCCTACGGCGTCGAGGTCTTGGGCTCGACGATCCTGGGATTCCCGCACCACCAGGTCGAGGATGTCGATCGCGAGATCGAGCACGCCCTGTCGTACGGGTGCACCTACAACCAGTTCATGCTCTACATCGCCATGCCCGGCACGCCGCTGTGGAAGCAGATGAAGTCCGAGCAGCGCCTGAAAGAGAATTTTCCCTGGGCCGACATCCATGGCCAGCACGTCCAGAACTGGCACCACGCCCATCTTTCCGACGCCGTGATCTCGGAGAAGATCGATTACGCCTTCAAGCGCGACTTCGAGGTCCTGGGACCGTCCATCCTGCGCATGATTCAGACCCAGTACGACGGCTATCGCAACACCGCAGATTGGGACCACGAATTGGTGCAGATGCGGCGTGAGATGATGCGCAAGAAGTTCCCCTTCTACGCCATGCTGGTCGAGGCCATGCGCCGCGATCTCGCACGCATCGGCAACGCCACCCATGAGCAAGCCCGCATTCTGCGCGACGGTCTCATCAAGGATTCCGGCTGGAAGGCCAAGCTGGCGGCCATGGTCGGCGGACCTTACGTCGCGCACAGACTGAAGGCCGAGCAGCGTCGCTACCAGCGCTCGGTGGAGATGCGCCAGGCTCCCGAACCGTCGTGCCTGGTGACCCACTACGGAAGCTTCGAGCTATGTGATTCGCCGATTCTGCCCGCCCCTGGCCCGACCCCCCTGACTGTCCCGATCGCGCGGCCCGTCCGGGGCAGCCGCGAGGAGCGCATGGTTGCCATGCCCACACCCCGCGCGAGACCCGCGCACGCGCCGCAACCCCTTGGCTGCGAGATCGAGCTCTAGCAGCGCGTGCCTCGGGCGGCCGTCGCTGGCCGTGGCTTGCGCCACAAGATCTCGGCCCGGCCGTCGCGAACGAGATCCGGCAAGCGGGCCGCGCGCGTGAATCCGAGCTTCTTGTAGAAACGGGCGGCGGCCCGATTCGCGCCGTCGGACGAAACGTAGAGCCAGCGCCGCGTCTTGAAGGCTTCCTTCTCGATGTGCAGGACGAGGGCGCGCCCGATGCCGCGACCGGCGGCCTCGGCGCGAACGGCCAGAAGCGCGATGAAGCGGCCGAGCAAGAATTCGGGCTGAAAGACGATGATGCCGAGCACACGACCCATTTCCTCGGCGACCAGCACCTGCTCGGCGCGAGACATCCGGCGCAGGTAGCGCGCAAGCTTCGTGCGCTCGTAGCCAAGGGAAAGCCAGGGCTCCATGGCCACGATCCACTCGGCCTGGCGGAAGGCCAGTGCGGGATCAGGTCGGCGGATCCGCATGGTCCTCGCCTTGTTCTTTGAGCTCGGGCGAATGGGGCTTGTTGCGCGGGCGCCATCCATAGCGCGACGGCTTGGCCTTGATGGGCACGGCGTCGGGCAGGGCGAGCAGCTGCGAGATGGTCACGAAGCGAAAACCCTCCTTGCGCAAGCCCGCGATGATGTCCGGCAACGCCTTTTTGGTGAAGGGCGCCCGTTTGTTGACGTGAAAGATGATGATGGAACCAGGTTTGGTCTCTTCGAGCACCGACCTGTCCATGCGCTTGGCCGGCACGTGGCCGCCGGCATCGCCGGAGATCACGCTCCACAGGATCACGGGCAACTGTTCCTGATTGGCTATCTTGACGACGGTCGCGTTGAACGCGCCAGCCGGTGGGCGCAAGGACAGCGCGGGCCGCCCGATCCTCTTCTGCAAGATTTCGTTGGTGTACCGAATCTGCCAGCGGATGCGCTCTTTGCGCGTGAGCGTCAGGCGTGGATGCGAGTAGGTGTGGTTGCCCAGCTCGATCCATGGGGCGGCCGCGATGGCCTTGGCGGCGCCGGGATGTTTCTCGACCCAGCGGCCCGACAGAAAGAACGTGGCCGGGATGCGATCGCGCGCCAGGATCTGGAACACCTTGCGATCGAAACCATTGGCCTGCTTCTTGGTCGCGCAGGCATCGAAGGTCAAGGCCACTACCCGCTCGCTGGTGGCGACGCCGGCGATGGCAAAAGGCGCAGCCGGTGCGACCGGCGGCGTCCCGGCTTCGGGCTCGACCGCCGTCGCCGGCAAAGCCTCCGTGTCCGCGTCCACGGGTGCGCCTGCATCGGCGGCCAGCAATCGAGCGCAAAGCGCGCAAAGCACGAGCGACATCGACATGTGCGCCCTAGGGCGAAAGCTCCCGATCCATCAGCAGCGCGTCTTCGCCGTTGTCCGCGTAGTACCTGGCTCTCTTGCCCACCTCCCGAAATTGGAACTTGCGATAGAGCGCCTGGGCCGCCTGGTTGGAGGCGCGAACCTCCAGCGACACCACCCGGACCCTGTTGCGGTCCGCCTCGGACAGGATGTGTTGCAAGAGTCGCGTGGCGTGGCCCTGTCTGCGCTCGTCCGGGTGGACCGCGACGTTCAGGATGTGCAGCTCGTCGGCCACCAGCCAGTAGTTGCAGAAGGCCACCACCTCGCCGGTCGCCACCCGCCGAAGCACCTCCAGCCGGGCCCACGGCCGCGCCAGCTCGTCGCTGAAGGCTTGGCGTTGCCACGGTGTCGGGAACGAGAGCCGCTCGATGGCCATCACGCCTTCGAGAATCGGCCTCGGTGCTGCTGACGATGATGTAGTCCTGCACGGTCGCTTGGTCTTGCCCCCCACTATCGGGGCGGACGGGAATCCTAGCCCGGGTCGGGCTCCACGTCGTCTTTATTGGCTTTGAGAGCGTAGGCGATGCGTGCCCACAAGGCGTCCACGCCCTCGCCGGTTTCCCCGGAGGCCATGGATACCGAGGCCGACATCTGGCCGAGCCCCTTGCGGACCTGTTCGCGCAAGATGCCGCGCTCGGCTGCGCCCAGCTTGTCGGCCTTGGTCACCACCAGGTGACAGGGCACGTGCATCGCCTGCAGCCATTCCATCAGCTGCAGCTCTTCCGTGCCAAGCTCGCGGCGTGCATCCACCAGCACCAGCACCAGCACCAGGGGCTTCTGCTCCTTGACGTAGCCCTCGACAAGAACCTGCCAGGCGTGGCGTTCGCTGTGCGAGACCTGCGCGTAGCCGTAGCCGGGCAGGTCGACCAGGCGCAGGCGCTGTCGCGCCTCTTGGCTGCCCTGCACGCGGATCTCCAGGTCGAAGAGCACGAGCCCGCGGGTGCGGCCGGGCGTCTTCGAGACGCGGGCGAGGGCCTTGCGCCCCGCGATGCGGTTGAGCAGGGTCGACTTGCCGACGTTGGAGCGGCCTGCGATGGCCACCTCGGGCGGCCCGCCCATCGGCATCTGCGCGACCTCGCGCACCTCGGCGACGAAGGCGGCATCCAGAACCATGACAGGAGAGGGGAGAGAGGCGGACATGACCCGCACAGTGTACGCGGAACCCGGCCCGCTGCCTCCTGTCATCCCGAATCCGTGATCCCGCGAGGAGAGCAGCGATGTCGCGGGGCGCCTGGCCTCGGTCGAGCCAGCATGCGCTTCGTGGTCGCCGCATCGCCATGGCCGAATGCATTCGTCCCGATTTCTGCGCCCCTGGCAGGAGCATGGTGCAGGAGTTCCGGTGCACAGCGGTTTCGGTTCCCGGTAGACTGATCGCCGTCATGATCAAGCTCATCGGCCTGACGGGTGGGATCGGCTCGGGCAAATCCACGGTCGCGCGGATGTTGCGCGAGCGTGGCATCCCGGTTATCGACGCCGACGCCATCGCCCGCCAGGTGGTCGAGCCGGGACGGCCGGCCAACGGTGAGATCGCCGCTGCCTGGCCCGAGGTCCTGGCCGCCGACGGCCGCATCGATCGCAAGAAGCTGGGCGCGATCGTGTTTTCGGATCGGGGCAGCCAGGCCCGGCTGGAAGCCATCACCCATCCGCGCATTCGCGAGCAGGTGGCCGTGCAAGCCGCGGCCTTGCAGGCGTCCGGCCATCGCCTGGCCTTTCTCGAGGCCGCGCTGCTCGTCGAAACCGGCTCCTACAAGCAGCTCGACGGATTGGTGGTGGTCTCGGCCAGCGAGGAAGCGCAGATTCGGAGGGTGATGGCCCGCGACGCCTGCTCGCGCGAAGAGGCTCTGGCCCGCATTCGGGCGCAGCGTCCATTGGCCGATAAGATCCGCGCCGCCGACCACGTGCTCGACAATAACGGGGATCTCGATGCGACGCGCGCCCAGCTTGCGCAGGTCCTGCGAGGGTTCGCGCCACTCTTGGAATCAACCCATGCGACGCCTGGCAGACCGACTCGAAGCTGAGTTGCGCGTCCTTGGCACCGCCGAGCGCGCCGCCCAGGAGAAACGCTATCTCAAGAGCGATCTCGAGCACCTGGGCGTCACCGTGCCGGTTCTACGCAAGGTCGTGGTGGCGCTTCGGCGTGCCCACCCGGAATTCGGGTGCGACGAGGCGACCGGTTTGGCCCGTACGCTGTGGAAGAAGCCGATTCACGAGCGGCGGGCGGCGGCGGTGGAGGTGCTGGAGCTGTGGAAGAACCTGCTCGGGCCTGAGGACGTCGGCCTCATCGAGGAGCTGCTGCGAGAAGCACGCGGTTGGGCCCTGGTGGACAACCTGGCAGCTTCGGTGGCGGGCGATCTCGTCGAGCGCTTTCCCGGGAAGCTTGCCCCGGTTCTCGATCGCTGGGCCAAGGACAACGACTTTTGGCTGCGCCGATCCGCGCTGCTGGCTTTGCTCTTGCCCTTGCGGCGCGGGGGCGGCGACTTCGCACGCTTCGGCCGCTATGCCGACGGCATGCTGGCGGAGAAGGAATTCTTCATCCGCAAGGCCATCGGCTGGGTCTTGCGCGAGACCGCCAAGAAGACCCCCGAGCGCGTGGTGGAATGGCTTTTGCCCAGGGCTGCGCGCGCTGCCGGTTTGACCGTGCGCGAGGCTTGCAAACACCTGCCCGCGCGGGACAAACAGCGCATCTTGCAGGCACACGCCGGAAAGGGGTGATGCCGGCGTTCGCTGCCTTCTCGCTGGTCGCGCTCTTGGGCGCACAGGCGCATGCCCTTTCGCCACTCGCTCCAGCGCGCGGGCGTGCCGTTCGTGAAGCGAAAGCAGACCTCGCCGTCCCGGTCGGCATGACGAAGATACTCGGCTCGCAGCCGCATGATCGCGTCGGCACACTGTTGCAGGTCGCGCCTGCCCACATCCACTTCCAGCACCACGTGGTGGGCCTCTTGATTCGATTTCAACCTGCCGTCGAACAGTCGAACCGGCGGGCGGCCTGGCTTGACCGGCAGGCCACGCAGCCAGGCGGCGAAGCTCCCGGGTGGGACGCTTGGGCGTCTGAACCCCTTCGGCGGATCGATACGACTTTCGATGGTGCCGGCCGGAGGCCTGGATAGCTCGGGGAGCTCGGATGGCTCGGATAGCCATGGACAGGACGCCATGCTCTGCGCGCGAACCGGCCATGCGGACAGCACGGCGATTCCCAGCATCAGCAGGTCGGAAAAGCGCGAGACGAGAATCCGCCGCACGTGGAGCCGTTACTCGCCAGACGACGAGACACGCTCGCTGGGGTCGCTGCTCTCGCCGGTTCCCGACTCATCAGGCTGGGCCTGCATGCCATCCGCAGTGCCGATACCGGGCATTTCATCCGAGCGCGCGGCTGTGGACGGCGCGGCACGGCAGCAAGCGCTTTCATGTTCGGCCAAGGCGTCGAGACGCCTCGCGCAGGTTAGCCAGCGCTCTTGCGTGCAGTCTACTTCCCGACAGGACTCGCACTCTTCAAGGCCCGACGGGATGTCTTGCACAACGCTGGCCCCAAGACGAGACCAGAGCCTACCGAACCAAGTACCGGAACACATGGAAACAGCCCGGCTATCATGCTCGAAAGCTCCCGCTATGACAAGTTCGACTGGGGGTAGTGTGGGTGGCATGCATGTCTATCGGCACCACCGAGTCGAAAGTTTCCTGGGGCAATCCCCGCGTGCCGGGCGGTTACTTGGCGCGAATGCTCGCCATGGTGCGCAGGCGAAGCGCGTTCAGGCGGATGAAGCCGCCCGCGTCGCGCTGGTCGTAGGCGCCGCCGTCGTCTTCGAAGGTGACGATGTCGGCGCGGTACAGCGACTTCGGGGCGCTGCGGCCGATGAGGGTGAGACCACCCTTATAGAGGCGTAAGCGCGCGGTGCCGGTGACCGGCTCGTTGATGGTGTCGACGAGCTTCTGCAAGGCTTCGCGCTCGGGCGAGAACCAGAAGCCGCGGTAGACGAGGGTGGAATACTCGACGGCCAAGGTGTCGCGCAGGCGCATGGACTCGCGGTCCATGGTCAGCGAGGAGACGCCCCGGTGGGCCTTGTAGAGCACGGTTCCGCCTGGTGTCTCGTACACGCCGCGGCTCTTCATGCCCACGAAGCGATCTTCCACCACGTCGGCGCGGCCCACACCGTGCTCGCCGGCGAGCTTGTTCAGCTCTGTGAGCAGCGCGGCCGGACCCATGGCCTTGCCGTCGACGGCGACGGGCGTGCCTTTTTCGAAGCTGATGGCCACGTCGCGCGGCTGGTCGGGCGCCTTGCGCGGATCGACGGTGCGCTGGAACATCTCGGCCGGGGGCTCCTTGTCGGGGTCTTCCAGAATGCCACCCTCGTAGCTCGTGTGCAGCAGGTTGCGGTCGATGGAGTATGGCTTGGCCGTGGAGGCTTCCACGGGGATGTTGTGCGAATGCGCGAAGGCGATGAGCTCGGAGCGCGACTTGAAGTCCCACTCGCGCCAGGGCGCGATGATTTTCACCTGCGGGTTGAACCAGTAGGCACCGAGCTCGAAGCGCACCTGATCGTTGCCCTTGCCGGTGGATCCGTGCGAGATGACGTGGGTGTTTTCCTTGGCCGCGACCTCCATCATGCCGCGCACGATGCACGGCCGGGCCAGCGAGGTACCGAGGTAGTACTCGCCCTGGTAGATGGCCTGGGCACGCACCGCCGGATACACGAAGTCGCGCACGAACTCGTCGCGTTGGTCGTACACGTGGCACGCGATGGCGCCGCAGGCCAGGGCCTTCTTGCGGGCCGCTTCCAGATCCTCTTGCTGGCCGACGTCGGAGCAAAAGGCCACGACCTCGGCCTGGTATTTCTCCCGCAGCCAGCCGATGACGACGGAAGTATCGAGTCCCCCGGAGTATGCGAGCACGATCTTCATGGCCGACGACTTACCACAAGGAGAGGGCGCAGAGAGCGGAAAAGAGGACGTAGAGGTCGGACCGCGAGCCCGAGCCGAGGGTGCGCAGAAGCGTGGCAGAGCCCCTTGTATCTTGCGGGGGACTGGCTCGCTCTCGCTCGCAGTCCCCCGGTCCCGCCTCGCTGCGCGGAGCTACGCCATCATCCCGCGATAGCCGCAGAAGGTCGTTGTTGCGGCCGTGGTTTCGCTTGTGATCGCCACGGCCACGGCCACGGCCACGGTAAGCCGTCCACGTCCACGACTACCCGTCATCGCTCCGATTGGGTGCGCGTGTCCGTCGTGGAAAGGTGACCCCTTCTGGTGCCTTCCGCGCTGTCGCCTTTCTTGTCGCGGGATTGCCGGGATTAGGGCTACGCGGAGCGACGTAGCCGGGCTATGCCCACCGACTTCGTCGGTGCTTCAGGACCTCGACCTCCCCGCCTCACCCGCGCGGCTTCGCCAGAGGGCGCCGCCGAGCGAAGCGAGCGGGGAGGCGGGTGGCTGTCCCCGATGGGGAGAGGCGCGGCTCTCGGCTACTGCCCGCACCTTGAGAGCCCGTCTCTGAGCCCGACCGCTGTTTTGTAGGGGGCCGCGTAGCGGCCGTATCGCCTCGCCCCGCGGGCACGCGGGGAGAGGGTGCGTCCGGCATGGACGCAGAACAAGAGGTGAAGCCATGAAATAGCCAAGTCCTCTGGGGACCCTGACGGAGGGAACCTCCCACCTACGAGACAAGGGCGCCGGTCTGGAGCACCAGGCCAGACGGGCCGCAAGGCCCGTCTCCCGCGAGGAGGTGTCTGGTGGAAGTCTATGGTGCAGCGCCGAACCGAACGAAAGTGAAGCGCCGTAAGGCGTGGGTACCGCTGGGCAAGCTGGCCTTCGGCGGCAAAGCCCAATATTCGTCGGGCGGCCCGCGTAGTGGCGACGGAGTCGGTGCGAAGTTCTGCGTTCTTACCCGGAGAGACCTCTTGGCCTCCGCGGCGAGGAATCGCAAGCGGAATTCATCGAGAACGAAAGGACGAGATGAAGAAGGGACAAGAGGAGTCGGATGGTCGCGTAATACCGGAAGGCCGGCGAAAGCCGGTTCCAACCGCCAGAAGGCGGGGAGGGAAGGCGACCACGGCCAGCAAAGAGGCAAGGCAGCTCGGACGGTTTCCCGAGACAGCCGACAACCCGAAAGGGACCACCGCCCAAGCGGATCCGGGCCAACCCGTGCCTGCGCGGAGCGAGGTGCCGAAGTCGGGGAACGAGGAAGAGAGGACCTTGCCGCCCATGACGATGGAGGAGGTAGCGAGCGAAGGAAACCTGAAAAGAGCGTTCGAGCAAGTGAAGGCCAACAAAGGCGCACCTGGACCGGACCGGCAAAGCGTGGGGGAAGTGGCGAAGGGGTTGGGGACGCTGATACCGGCGCTGTCGCGGTCGCTGCTCGACGGGACATACCGAGTCGGAGACATCCGGCGGGTATGGATACCGAAGAGCGGTGGCGGGCGGCGGGGCCTTGGCATACCGAACGTGGTGGACCGCGTGGTTCAGCAGGCCGTGCACCAAGTGCTCGGTCCGCATTATGAGCCGACGTTTCACCCGTCGAGCCACGGTTTCCGACCTGGGCGCAGCCTGTCACACGGCCATCGCCGAGGCCAAGCAGTATCTGGAGGAAGGGTACGAATGGGTGGTCGACCTCGACCTGGAAAAGTTCTTTGACCGGGTCCACTGGCAACGGCTGGTGGCGCGGCTAGAACAGAGGGTTAAGGACCGGCGGCTCATCGAGCTCATCTGGCAGATGCTGAAAGCCAAGGTGGTGATGCCCGACGGAGTGGTGGTGGCGACGGAAGAAGGAGTGCCACAAGGTGGTCCGCTTTCGCCGTTACTGAGCAATATCGTGCTGGACGAGCTCGACCGCGAGCTTGCCCAACGCGGTCACCGCTTCGTGCGCTATGCGGACGACTGCAACATCTACGTCGGAAGCGAGCGCTCGGGTCAGCGTGTGATGGCCAGCGTGGTCAAGTTCATCGAAGGCCGGATGCGGTTGAAGGTGAACTTGGCCAAGAGCGCGGTGGCCCGACCGGAAGAGCGGCACTTTCTGGGATTCCGGCTGCGGCGCGAGCCGCTGACGGGGGAAGCGGAGGTGCTGCTGTCGGCGCGGAGCAAAAGCCGCATTGACGAGAAGGTCCGAGAGCTGACGCCGCGAAACCTTGGGCAGTCCCTCAAGGGCTGCATCAAACAGGTCAACGCGTATTTGCTCGGATGGATCGGCTTCTTCTGTATCTGCACGGCCGCGGAAGAGCGGACGCTGCAGGCACTCGACGCACACATCAGGCGGCGGCTGCGAGCGATAGTGCTACGGCACTGGAAACGCAGACGCTTCATCGCACGACACCTCATCAGCCTGGGGGTGAGACCGAAAACCGCGTGGCAAGGGGTCTACAAGGGGCATCGCTCCTGGTGGGCGCTGAGCCACACATCGGTAGTTGAACGAGGACTGCGCAACGCATATTTTGCCGAACGCGGGCTTGTCAGCCTGGCCGAGCGGTGGAAGGACCATCACGCCTTGGACTTCATGGACCCGGCCCTGGAGCCAGGATAGCTGCGGGCAGCAATGCCGGCGCTGGACTACGGGTCGCTCCCGAACGCCAGCGTCCCGAAGAGCCGGATGTGAGGCCCACAAGTCCGGTTCTGTGAGAGCTGGGGGAGGGTAACCTCCCCTGGCTACTCGACCCGACGCGCGAAGCGCGGCCGGAGAGGGGAAGAGAAGCCACGCCCACCTCGGACCCCTCACCCGCCGCCGCGGACGTCGGCGGCCTGTCCCCGATGGGGAGAGGCGCGGCTCTCGGCCACTGCCCGCACCTTGAAAGGGCTGCCCTCCCAGGGTTCCGATTACCGCGTAGGCGGAGGCCGGCTTCGCCTGGCGAAGCCATAGCGCGCGAGGCCGAGCGAAGCGAGCGGGGTGGCGGGTGGCGGGTAGGGGCCGAGGGTATGGGACCCTTCTCCTCCCCGCTTCGCTCCGCTGCGCGGGGCGAGGTGTTTCAGGTCAGGGTTCCCATGATCGCGTAGGCGAAGCCGGGCTTTGCCCGGCGTAGCCATAGGTGCGTCCGGCATGGACGCAGAACAAGAGGTGAAGCCATGAAATAGCCAAGTCCTCTGGGGACCCTGACGGAGGGAACCTCCCACCTACGAGACAAGGGCGCCGGTCTGGAGCACCAGGCCAGACGGGCCGCAAGGCCCGTCTCCCGCGAGGAGGTGTCTGGTGGAAGTCTATGGTGCAGCGCCGAACCGAACGAAAGTGAAGCGCCGTAAGGCGTGGGTACCGCTGGGCAAGCTGGCCTTCGGCGGCAAAGCCCAATATTCGTCGGGCGGCCCGCGTAGTGGCGACGGAGTCGGTGCGAAGTTCTGCGTTCTTACCCGGAGAGACCTCTTGGCCTCCGCGGCGAGGAATCGCAAGCGGAATTCATCGAGAACGAAAGGACGAGATGAAGAAGGGACAAGAGGAGTCGGATGGTCGCGTAATACCGGAAGGCCGGCGAAAGCCGGTTCCAACCGCCAGAAGGCGGGGAGGGAAGGCGACCACGGCCAGCAAAGAGGCAAGGCAGCTCGGACTGTTTCCCGAGACAGCCGACAACCCGAAAGGGTCCACCGCCCAAGCGGATCCGGGCCAACCCGTGCCTGCGCGGAGCGAGGTGCCGAAGTCGGGGAACGAGGAAGAGAGGACCTTGCCGCCCATGACGATGGAGGAGGTAGCGAGCGAAGGAAACCTGAAAAGAGCGTTCGAGCAAGTGAAGGCCAACAAAGGCGCACCTGGACCGGACCGGCAAAGCGTGGGGGAAGTGGCGAAGGGGTTGGGGACGCTGATACCGGCGCTGTCGCGGTCGCTGCTCGACGGGACATACCGAGTCGGAGACATCCGGCGGGTATGGATACCGAAGAGCGGTGGCGGGCGGCGGGGCCTTGGCATACCGAACGTGGTGGACCGCGTGGTTCAGCAGGCCGTGCACCAAGTGCTCGGTCCGCATTATGAGCCGACGTTTCACCCGTCGAGCCACGGTTTCCGACCTGGGCGCAGCTGTCACACGGCCATCGCCGAGGCCAAGCAGTATCTGGAGGAAGGGTACGAATGGGTGGTCGACCTCGACCTGGAAAAGTTCTTTGACTGGGTCCACTGGCAACGGCTGGTGGCGCGGCTAGAACAGAGGGTTAAGGACCGGCGGCTCATCGAGCTCATCTGGCAGATGCTGAAAGCCAAGGTGGTGATGCCCGACGGAGTGGTGGTGGCGACGGAAGAAGGAGTGCCACAAGGTGGTCCGCTTTCGCCGTTACTGAGCAATATCGTGCTGGACGAGCTCGACCGCGAGCTTGCCCAACGCGGTCACCGCTTCGTGCGCTATGCGGACGACTGCAACATCTACGTCGGAAGCGAGCGCTCGGGTCAGCGTGTGATGGCCAGCGTGGTCAAGTTCATCGAAGGCCGGATGCGGTTGAAGGTGAACTTGGCCAAGAGCGCGGTGGCCCGACCGGAAGAGCGGCACTTTCTGGGATTCCGGCTGCGGCGCGAGCCGCTGACGGGGGAAGCGGAGGTGCTGCTGTCGGCGCGGAGCAAAAGCCGCATTGACGAGAAGGTCCGAGAGCTGACGCCGCGAAACCTTGGGCAGTCCCTCAAGGGCTGCATCAAACAGGTCAACGCGTATTTGCTCGGATGGATCGGCTTCTTCTGTATCTGCACGGCCGCGGAAGAGCGGACGCTGCAGGCACTCGACGCACACATCAGGCGGCGGCTGCGAGCGATAGTGCTACGGCACTGGAAACGCAGACGCTTCATCGCACGACACCTCATCAGCCTGGGGGTGAGACCGAAAACCGCGTGGCAAGGGGTCTACAAGGGGCATCGCTCCTGGTGGGCGCTGAGCCACACATCGGTAGTTGAACGAGGACTGCGCAACGCATATTTTGCCGAACGCGGGCTTGTCAGCCTGGCCGAGCGGTGGAAGGACCATCACGCCTTGGACTTCATGGACCCGGCCCTGGAGCCAGGATAGCTGCGGGCAGCAATGCCGGCGCTGGACTACGGGTCGCTCCCGAACGCCAGCGTCCCGAAGAGCCGGATGTGAGGCCCACAAGTCCGGTTCTGTGAGAGCTGGGGGAGGGTAACCTCCCCTGGCTACTCGACCGCGGGAGGGTTTGGGAACCTTCCAGGGTTCCCATTACAAAGGCGGCAGGATGTCGATGGCCTTGGCCCGGCGCAGGGAAGCCATCAGGCGTACGGCATCGAAGCGCGGCATGCCGGAGCTGTCGATCAGGTCGGCCATGCTGGTCATGCCATCCATGCGCGACATCAGGAAGGCGGCGCGCTGGTCGAGCCCATGGTCGGAGATGGTTTCGGTGGCAATGGCGCGGATCGGACACGCGTGGGGGTTGCCCATGAAGGCGCGGAAGGCTCGCTCGAACAGTGCCATGGATGGCTCGATGAGCTCGTCCACGCCCGGCGGCGGGGCGCGTTCGGCAAGCTGCAAGGCCATTTCTGCAGCCAAGGAGGCCGGACCGGCGCGATTCTCGTTGAGGGCCGCCCGACACTCGCCGAGGAGCTCGTTCGCGCTGGCTCGGATATCCGCGGCGTCCACCGGCAAGTCCTCGAGGGTATCCGACGCTGTCCTGTCGTCGGCGCCAGGGCCCGCCACGTTCCTCGTCACCTCGCCGCCCGTCACGCCCAGGAGGCTCCAATCGTTCTCCGGGGTCTCGCGATTGCCGACCGCGTTCTTGGCCGTGGGGCCGTCTTGCAAGGGACTGGCGGGAACCGAGACCTTGTCCGACTTGCGCTCGGTCAGGGCGGCCAGGAACTGCGGGATGGGCGACTCGACGGTGTCCCGCCGCGACGGCGATGGGTGTTGCCCGGCTTCGAGCTCGATCACGCGTTGGCGTGCGAACTCGACCAGCCGCTTGACCTGCGCGTTGCGCGCATCCAGGCGCAGGGCGGTCTCCCAGTCCGACAAGGCGTCGTGGACCCGCTCGTGCTCGTGGTGGTCGAAACCACGCTGGACCAGCTGTCGAATCTCCAGCGCTACGTCCTTCGGCACGTCAACCTCGCTGCGCTAGCTCGAGCGCAGTCGGCCGCTGTCGACCACGCCGCGGAACATGTTGAGGGTGCGCAGGAGCGGCTCGGCCACCTGCTCCAGGCCGCCGGCGTCTCGGCGCTCGACCGCCATGCGCGCATCGTCCAGAATCAAGCGCACGTTGTCCAGGCTGTCCTCGCCAAACGGCGTGCCGGCCAGGATCTCCTCGACCTTGGGCAGAAGCGCCTCGGCCTCGTCGACCAGCTTCTCGATGCGTTGGCGCTCTTTCTCGACTTCCTCTTCGGCGCGCGCGGCCACCATGTGGTCCTGGTTCTCGGTCGCCATGCGCGCGATTTCGCTTTCGGTCAGGCTGCTGGTGGCAGTGACCGTGATGGATTGCTCGGCGCCGGTCTCCATGTCCTGTGCCGACACGCTGACGATGCCGTCGGCCGAGATCTCGAAGGTGACCTCGACCTCGACCTCGCCCTTGGTGGCCTTGCGCAGACCGGACAGGACGAATTCCCCGAGCAGCTCGTTCTCCTCGGCACGATCCGATTCGCCCTGGAACACGATGATCTTGACCGAGGTCTGGTCGTCGCGGACGGTGGTGAAGGTGTGGCTCTTGGCCGTGGGCACCGTGGTGTTGCGGTCGATGAGGCGATGGAAGTGACCGCCCGCCACCATGATGCCGAGCGAGTGCGGGGTGACGTCGAGCAGCAGCATGTCGGGCGCCGCGGCGGCGTCGACCAGGGCCGCGCCCTGAATAGAGGCGCCCATGGCCACGACCTCGTCCGGGTGCACGCCCTTGCACGGCTCGCGCCCGAAGAATTCGGCCACCAGCTCTTGCACCTTGCACATGCGGGTCATGCCGCCGACCAGCACGACTTCGGTCAGATCCTGGGGCTCGATGCCGGCGTCTTCCATGGTGAGGCGACAAATCTGGATGGTGCGTTCGGTGAGATCGAGGGTCAGCTCTTCCAGCTTGCTACGCGTGACCACCCGGTGAAGGTGGAAGGCCTGGTTGCGGCCCGTGGAAATAATGAAGGGCAGGTTGATTTCCGTCTCGCGCACCGCCGAGAGGTCGCATTTGGCCTTTTCCGCGGCGTCCTTCAGGCGTTGCAGCGCCATGGTGTCGCTGCGCAGGTCGACCTTGTGCTCCTTGCTGAAGCCCTGGACCAGCCAGTCGACGAGGCGCTTGTCGTAGTCCTCGCCGCCGAGGAAGGTGTCGCCCGCGGTGGCCACGACCTCGAACACGCCGTTGGTGATATCGAGAATCGACACATCGAAGGTGCCGCCGCCCAAATCGAAAACCACCACCTTGCCGTCGATCTTCTTGCCGAACCCGTAGGCCAGGGCCGCCGCAGTGGGCTCGTTGATGATGCGGATGACGTCGAGGCCGGCGATACGGCCGGCGTCCTTGGTGGCCTGACGCTGGCCGTCGTTGAAATAGGCCGGCACCGTGACCACGGCCTTGGACACCGTCTGACCCAAGTACTCCTCGGCGATGGCACGCATCTCCTGCAGCACGTAGGCCGAAATCTCGGGGACCGAGAAGACCTGGTCGCGCAGCCGGATGCGCACGTCGCCGTGGGGCCCCTCGATGAGCGGGTAGGGCACCGCGGCCTTGACCGCCTGGACCGCGGGCGAGGTCCAGGGCCGGCCGATGAGGCGTTTGACCGCCCAGGCCGTGTTTTCGGCGTTGGTCACCGCCTGGCGTTTGGCGATGTGGCCGACGAGGCGCTTGCCGCTTTCGGACATGGCCACCACCGAGGGTGTCGTTTTGTAGCCACCGCGGTTGGCGATGACCGAGGGCGTCGCGCCCTCGAGCACGGCCACGCACGAGTTGGTGGTTCCTAGAATCGATCCCAATTACACGCTCTGCCATGTGCCTTGACCGAAGGGACTCATACGCCCAGTGAAAAATGTATCATGAACCCGCCGGCACCGATACAGCGCACCTCCGGCCGAATGGCCGCCCAGGATTACCAGGATCCGATCCGACGGAATGTCCGCTCGCAACTTCGGCGGCGCCATGGCCGAGAAGGCATGCATGCCAGTCCTTCTGCGAGCCCGGGAGACCGAATCGGACGATGATGACCAGCCGGCCGGCAAGGCCGACCATGGCATCGAATACGAGCCTGCGCCGCAGCCGCTCTTGCGCCTGCGCTGTTTTGCTTGCGCCGGCACCGGCGAGCTGTGGGTCACGGACGCGACCTGTCCAGCCGGACGGTCCGCGCGATGTGTCGCCTGCCACGGCACGGGCCGCATCGAGGTTAAGTAGAGGTGAAGGCGAAGGCGGCCTGGGGCCACCCCTATGCCTTGCCGCGGTGACGCGAGAACGCCGCTGGCTCGGTACCCACGGTCAGGTGATAGGCCTCGTCCCAGACAAAGGCGGCTTGGGAATCCATCACCAGCCCGGCCTCGACGGGCGCCGGAAGCCAGGCCCCTGCGCTGATCTCGGCCTCGAGCTGGCCTGGTGCCCAACCGGCGCAACCAAGCAACATGCGGAAGTCCGTCGGCCCCCGGCCTTCCATGAGCGCGCTGAAGGCGGCCATTTCTCCCGTCACGCCGATTTCCGTGCCCACGGTGATCTCCCCTGGCAGGGGGTCGGGCTGACGGCGGTAGAGCAGCCAGCCCGCCGCGGGCGCCACCGGACCACCCAGGCGAACGGCCGAGGCGAAGGCCGGCGAGTCGGGCACCGTGGTTCCCGGCGGAATCAACTCCGAGGAGGTCAAAAGCTCGCTCACCGACATCAGCTCGCGGCCGTTCACGACCCAGCCCAGCGCTCCGTCGTCGCCCGAGCGTCCGAGCAGGACCACGCTGTGCATGAAGTTGGGATCGCGCAGGCTGGGTGCCGCCAGGAGCATCCCGGGCGCTAGGTCATCGGTGGGCATGGGACGCCTATTCTACGCCGGAGCGCCGCAAGAACCTATTCAAGCTGAAGGCCGCATTCGCGACAGGCGCCATCGACCAGGGGCGCGGCGAGGCCGCAGGCGGGACAGGGCGGCTCGTCGCTGTCCGCGCAGGCGCCTCCGCGGTCGGGCAGGGTACCCTCCTGATCGAGCAGGTTCTGCCAGCGCGCGTGCATCATAGCCATGACCTTGGGCAGGTCGTCGGGCCGCACGCACAGGTCGATGCGCGCCGAACAGGATCCGCCGTGGTCGCCGCACGAATCCTGGCGATCGAGCACCGCGGGAATGTTCGCCGCCAGGCAGGCTTCGAGAACTTCCTTGGCATCGGCGATTCCGGCCGAGACGCAGGGAATCACCTCGGCATCTTCAAGAGCTTTGAGGGCTTCGTCCTTGGTCACGGGCGCATCTTGGCCCAGGATTGCGAGCAGGTCTAGAGTGGGCTACTAGCTCGACGAGATGGGCTTGGAAGGGGTCAGGCGCGCCAGCGTCGCCGAGATGGGGGTAGGCGGTGGTTTGGGTCCCGGGTACTGATCGGCCAGGTGCAGCCGCTCGCGCACGTTGACGGTTTCCTTGAGATCGGCTTGGTGGGCCGCGATCTCGCGGCGCAAGGCCCCGAGCTGCCCCTCGAGCTCGACGATCTTCGCCTCGAGCCCCGAGATGCTCTCCTTGATCCGCGTCTCCTTGCGAGTCGCATCCTCGACGATTTCCTCGACGCTGACGTTGACCGCCCCCAGGGTGACGCGCACCACGCGCACCACCAGGGCCGAATTCGGATCGGCCGGCAGCGAGCGCATCAGTTGAATGGCGTCGTCGATGCCGAAGCGACGTTCGATGGGGACGACCGCCGGCGTTTCGATGGCCTCTGGCTCGACGTCATCCTGATGATCGGCCTTGGCGCGCTCGGCCTCGCCGTTCGCTGTCGTGCTCGCCTCCGGCTCGGTCGCCACGGGCTCGGCGCCGGGAGATGAGGCGGTCTCCGGTTGCTCGGCCGGGGCCCCGGCGGTCTCCGTGACAGCCGACTCCTTGCCGGCTGGGCTCTCCACCGGCTTTCCTTCCAATGACTCGTCGAGAATCACCTTGGCTTGATCCTCGGACCGCTTCGCGCTGTTCTTCTTGGAAAAAATGGCCATCTTCCCCCCCTCGTGTGATCGAAGAAGACAAACATACCTCCGACCGCACGAAGATGAAGCCCTCTTCTCGCGCAATCATTCGGCACGTCATGTCCAGGCTGCGGCTGTGATCGCCGTCAATTCGAGCGCCATGGTGTGAAAGTCATTTTGCTCAACCTGGCCCGGGTGCGGGCACGTGGCGATTGGCACCGCCGGGCCGCGCCGATAGAGTCCACCCATGTCTGCGTCTTCCAAGTGCGAACGACCAAACGGCCCATTTTCGCTGACGCCCATCGGCTGGGTCTCGTCGCCGTACCATCGGCGTTTCGGCACCCCCCAACAGGCGACGGCGGTGGATTCGGACGCCGAGGCGGTGCTGGAGATGGACGCGGAACGAATGCCCGCGGGCGCGTTCGCGGATCTCGTGGGCGTGGAACGCATCTGGATCCTGAGCTGGCTTCATCGCGGCGGCACCTGGGCGCCCATGGTGCGGCCGCCGCGCGGCACCCGCGAGCGGCGGAGCCTGTTCGCCACGCGTTCGCCCGACAGGCCCAATCCCCTTGGCCTGTCCGCGGTCCGCTTGCTGCGCATCGAGGGCTGCAACCTGCACGTGCGGGGCATCGACTTGATCGACGGCACGCCCATTCTGGACGTGAAGCCCTACATCCCCTACGCCGACGCCTTTCCCGATTCCAAGGCCGGCTGGATCGACGAGATCCCGAAAGATGCCTTGCAGATCGCCCGCCGCCCGTAGCCTGCGTTGCTGCTACAGTGCTCGCTCGGTGTGGTCGGTGCCGTCGAAGCGAAGCTGGCGGGGTTTTCCCTCGATGACGGTCTGCAGGCAAATCGGCCGGTGCCATATGCGGTGCAGCGCCGCCATGGTGGCGCGGCTGTGGTCGAGGTGCAGATCCACGCCTTCGTGGCGATGGTGCAGGAGGAGCTCGCCGCGGTTGTCGTGGTTGCTGTCCTCGACGAGGATGAACGGCTCGCCGAAATTGGTGAGCTGGTAGAGGAGCTTGCTCTTGACCTTCTTGAATTCGCGCGCGTCGATTTCGTAGTTGCCCGAGCTGGCATTGCGCGCGAACGAGAAGAACTGGTTTTCGTAGCAGAAGTCCTCGGTGAAGAATTCGTCGATGAAGGTCAGGTCGTTGTACAGCCTGCGCACCTCGAAGATCTTCTGCCGTCCCAGACCGAGCTGCTTGTCCCAGGCGTGGCGCGCGTCGTAGTCGTCGCACTCGCTCCAGTCCTTGCCGAAGCGGCCCTTGTCCCAGCGCTCCTCCACGTAGCGAAGCAAGCTGATGCCGACTTTGTAGGGATTGAACTGGCCGGGCGCGGCCGCGAGCACGGCGGCGTTGTGATCGGCGTAGTCGACGAGCTCGGAGGCGTCCAGGATCTTCTGGGTCATCAGTTTGCTGTGCCAGTAGGAGGCCCAGCCTTCGTTCAAGATCTTGGTCTGGCGCTGGGGCGCAAAGTAGTAGGCCTCGTCGCGCACGATTTCGAGCACGTCGCGCTCCCAGGCTTCGAGCGGCGCGTTCTGCAACAGGAACAACAGCACGTCGCGCTCGGGCTCGGGCGGGTTGCGCTTGGGCTTCTCGCGCTCCTCCTGCAGCTTGCGCCGGCGTTCGTCCATGTACGCGGGCGGGTTGATGAACTTGTCCATATAGGACTTGGCGCGCAGCCGCGGCACTTCGACGGGTGGCGGCTCGTCTTCCTCGGGGTGCTGCGTCTCGTGGCGCACGATGAAGGGCGACATGGGGTCGATGAGGTTGTCGATGGACAAACAGACATCGATGAAGCCTTCCACCTTGTCGAGACCGAACCGCTCGATGTGCCGTCGCACGCGCGTGGCGTGGTTGGCCATGTTGTCCATCATCTTGCGATTGGTCTTGGAGAAGTAGTAGTTGTTCTTGAAGAAGTCGACGTGGCCGAGCACGTGGGCCATGACCATCTTCTGGTCGACCATGGAATTGCCTTCGAGCAGGTAGGCGTAGGCCGGGTTGTTGTTGATCACCATCTCGTAAATCTGCGAGAGGCCGTAGATGTGGCTCTTGCTCAGGTGATCGAACTCCATGCCGAAGCGCCAGTGCGGGTAGCGCACGGGAAAGCCGCCGAACGCCGCCACCTCTTGCATGCGCTTGTAGTCGAGAACCGCGAAGCTGGTCTCCCAAAAATCGAGGCCGTAGCCGCGCGCGTGCTCTTCGATGGCGTGCTGGATGTCGAGCAGCGATTCGGGCAGTTGCGACTTCCGGTGCGGCACGACGGTTCCTTCCTATTTGCCCTTTCCCAGAAAGGCGCGGATGGAGTCCGCGATGTCGTCCTTGTTTTCGATCTCGGTGGTGACGACATTGGTATCCTCCGGGAAGGTGGCGCGCAGGTCGTTGACGAACTGGCCGGATCCGTAGGGGCTTTCGACCTGGCCGTAGCAGAACAGATTGACCTTGGGCAGGATGTCCTTCTTCAGCACCTCCATGCACGACGTGGTGTCGTCGGCGGACCAATTGTCGCCGTCGGAGAACTGGAACGGGTAGATGTTCCATTCCGAGGGCGGGAACTCGTCCTCGATCATCTTCGCGCACAGCTTGTAGGCGGTGGAGATCATGGTTCCGCCCGATTCCCGCGTGCGGAAGAAGGTGTCGCGATCCACCATGCGCGCGGCGGCGTCGTGGATGATGAAGCGCGCTTCCAGCCCTTCGTACTGCGAGCGAAGCCAGGTGTCGATCCAGAAGGAGGCGATGCGGACGATTTCCTTCTGCTCGTCGCCCATGGAGCCGGACACGTCCATGATGAAGATCATGACCGCATTCGACTGCGGCATGGGCGTGGTTCGCCACGAACGGTAACGCTTGTCCTCGCGCGCCGGCACGACCACCGGTTTGTGGGGATCGTAGCTCCCCATCATGATCTGGCGCCGCAGCGCCTGGCGGAAGGTGCGCTTGAAGTGGCGCAGCGATTCGGGGCCGACGCGGCGAATGCCGATGTAGCGGTCCTTTTGCGTGATGAGGCGCTCCTTGCCTTTGGGCAGGATGCGCGGCAGCTCCAACTCCTCGCCGAGAATTTCCGCCAACTCCTGGATGGACAGCTCCACTTCCAGGACGTGCTCACCGGCTTCGGAGCCGGCCTTGCCCTTGCCCTCCTGGCCGGGCTGTGCCGGTCCCAGGCTGTCGCCGACCTTGCCGGGTCCCTGACCCACGCCGCCCTGTCCCTGTTCGCCGAAGCGAAAGCGCGGCATCTCGATCTGGGGCACGGGAATGGAGACCACGTCCTTGCCCTTGCGTCCCAGCCATTCCCCGTTGGAGATGTACTTGCGCAGGTTCTGTTTGATCTTGCCGCGTACGATGTCCCGGAAGCGGTTGTGGGATGGGTCGATACGCAAGGCCATGAGGTTTCTCGGGCTACTCCTTGGCGTCCCCGCGCGCGAAAATCGACGCCACGAAATTGAGCACGTCGGTGGCGCAGATCTCGCAATAGCCATGGTTGCGGATGAGGCGATTTTTGACCACGTCGATCTTTTCTTGCGTGTCCTTGTCGATGACTTGCGAGACCAGGCTGGTCAGCTTGATGGAATCCTTTTGATCTTCGAACAGCTTCAGCTCCAGCGCCTTTTGCAGGCGTTCGTTGGTGCGGAAATCGAAGTGGCGGCCCTCGATGGCCAGGGCGCCGATGTAGTTCATGATCTCGCGGCGGAACTCGTCCTTGCGCGATTCGGGGATGTCGATCTTCTCTTCGATGGAACGCATCAGCCGTTCGTCGGGCTCTTCGTAGTGGCCGGTGTAGCGGTTCTTGACCTTCTCGCGTTGGGTATAGGCCTTGATGTTGTCGATGTAGTTCGCGCACAGCTTGGCGATGGCCTCCTCGTCGGCGCTGATGGCGCGCTGGACCTCGTTCTTGACGATGTCCTCGTATTCCTGCTTCACCAGGCCGAGCAGCGTCGTGTAGGTCTTGCGTTCTTCTTCGCTGGTGATGAGCGAGTGGTGGCGCAGGCCCGACTCCAGCTCGTTCATCACCATGAACGGATTCACGCAACCCTCGCCGCGGTCGCTGACCAGGGCGTTGGAAATTTTGTCTTGAATGTAGCGGGGCGAGATCCCGTCCATGCCTTCGTGCTGCGATTCCTTGCGCAGCTCCTTGATGTTGTCCTGGGTGAAGCCGGGTAGGGTCTTGCCGTCGTACAGCTTCATCTTTTGCACCAGCGACAATTGGTGCTTCTTGGGATCCTCCAGGCGCGTCAGCACGGCCCACATGGCTGCGGTTTCCAGTGTGTGCGGGGCGATGTGCTTGCCGCGGATCTTCTGCGCGTTGTAGTCCTTCTCGTAGATCTTGCGCTCTTCCGACACGCGCGTGATGTACGGGATATCAATCTTCACCGTCCGGTCGCGCAAAGCCTCCATGAATTCGTTCGACAAGAGCTTCTTGTATTCGGCCTCGTTGGTGTGGCCGAGAATCACCTCGTCGATGTCGGTCTGGGCGAATTTCTTGGGCTTGATCTTGTGCTCTTGCGAGGCGCCGAGCAAATCGTACAGGAAGGCCACGTCGAGCTTGAGCACCTCGATGAATTCGATGACCCCGCGGTTGGCGATGTTGAACTCGCCGTCGAAGTTGAAGGCGCGCGGATCGCTGTCCGAGCCGAATTCGGCGATCTTGCGGTAGTTGATGTCGCCCGACAGCTCGGTGGAGTCCTGGTTCTTTTCGTCCTTGGGTTGGAAGGTCCCGATACCGACGCGATCCTGCTCCGACAGGACCATGCGCCGCACGCGCACGTGCTCGACCACGTTGGACCAGTCGCCCTTGTGGTGGGCCATCAGCTCGCGGAAAATCAGTCGGCACGCCGGATCGAGATCGCCATCCACGCGCACCCGCTCGTGATCGGGTGTGTTCACGCCCAGGCTGATGAGCGCGCGTTCGCGCCACTCGATGGGGATGAGGTGCAGGGGCTCTTCGTGCATGGGGCAGCGGAAGGTCGAGTGCCCGTTCGTCGACTGGCCGTTGGTTGGCGGCCCGCCGGCGATGTGCGCCAACTCGGGAGGCAAGACCCAGTCGAAGGTGTAGAGCGCGCCTTCTTGGGTGCGCGAATAGTCCTCGAGCCCGCGCTTGAGCAGTCGCGCAATGGTCGATTTCGAGCTGCCTACCGGGCCGTGCAACAGGATTACGCGCCGCTCGGTGCCGTAGTGCTCCGCCGCGCTTCTGAGCACGCTGACCAGGCGCATGAGCGGGATATCGAGGCCGAAGATCGCGTCTTGACCGGAGTGCTGCGGGTCCTTGAAGAAGTTGAAGCGCATCAGACGCTTCTTGTTGTCCAGGTATTCCTCCTGGCCATACGACAGGATCATGTCGTAGACGCGCTGGAACGCGGTCCGCGTCACCGAGGGATTCTGGCGGACGATGGCGAGGTACTCCTCGAAGTTGCCGTGCCACGACAGCTCGGCGAATACCTTCTGATTTTGCAGTGAGGCGATGGTTTGAATGAGTGAGGAGGGGGCAGAGCTGCTCATCAGTCTCCTTGACGGCGTGGTGCCGACGACATACCCGGGTGGGTTGTCTTTACTTTATCACGCGGGAACCGCTAACGCCGGGATCTAGTCACTGAAGCGAAGGCCATCATCCCGCGATAGTCGCAACGACCACCCGTCATCGCTCCCGATTGGGGGCGTGTATCCGTCGTGGAAAGGCGTCCTGCTAGCCCGGCGGGGCGAATTCCTCGAAGCGCTTTTTGTTGCTGGCTTTGAGCCAGGCGTCTTCGCCGGAGATACGGCCTTCCTTGGCGAAGGCGTAGAGGGCGTCGTCCATGGACTGCATGCCATCCCTCTTGCCACCTTGGATGATGGAGTTGATCATCGGGGTGTTGCCCTCGCGGATGACGTTGGCCAGGCCCGAGGTGCGCAGGAGCAACTCCAGGGCTGCGACGCGGCCCTGGCCGTCGGCGGTACGCAGGAGCAACTGCGATGCTACTGCGGCCAGGGACGAAGCCAGCATGGAGCGCACCTGGCGCTGTTGATCGGTGGGGAACACGTCGATCACGCGGTCGATGGTCTTGCTGGCGCTGTTGGTGTGCAGTGTGCCGAAGACCAGCACGCCCATTTCGGCGGCGGTGATGGCCAGCGAGATGGTTTCGAAGTCGCGCATTTCTCCGACGAGAATGACGTTCGGATCCTGGCGGATGGCGGCGCGCAGCGCCGACGCGAAGCTCTCGGTGTCCGTGCCGACCTCGCGCTGCGAGATGGTGGACTTCTTGTTGGGGTGCACGAACTCGATGGGGTCTTCGATGGTCACGATGTGGCGGTCGTGGGTCTGGTTGATCCTGTCGATGATGGACGCCAGCGTGGTCGATTTGCCCGAGCCCGTCGGACCGGTGACCAGGACCAGGCCATGTTCGAGATTCGCCAACTCCAGCGTGGCGGGCGGCAGGTTCAGCTTGTCGATCGGGATGATCTCCTCGGGGATGATGCGAAAGACCGCGCCCGCGCCGTTTTCCTGATTGAGGTAGTTGGCGCGAAAGCGCGCCACGCCTTCGAGGCCGTAGGCGAAATCCAGGTCCAGGTTCGCCGTGTAGTGTTCCCATTGCTTGGGCGACGCGATCTCGCCCAGCAGCTCGTCTCAGATCCGCATCGCCCAGCACCGGCCAGTCGGGCACCTTTTCCAGGTGCCCATGGCGGCGGATACGCGGCGCGAGGCCCGCGCCGAGGTGCAGGTCCGATCCCTTGGTATCTTTGAGGAAGCGAAAGAGCTCGTCGAGGCGTGCCATGGTCTTCCTCAGGCGAACAACTTGGGATCGTCGCAGTGCTTGCGTGCCGTCTCTTTGCCGATGGTGCCGGCGCGCACGAGCTCGAGCAGCGAATCGTCGAACAGGCGCATGCCGAGGTTGCGGCCGGTCTGCATCACCGAGCGCAACTGGAAGACCCGCTCTTCGCGGATGAGGTTCGACACCGCGATGTTGACCAGCAGGATCTCCAGCACGGGGACGCGGCGCGAGCCGTCGACGGTGGGCACCAGCTTCTGCGACACGATGGCGCGCAGCGATTCCGAGATCATGGCGCGAATCTGCGACTGCTGATCCGGAGGGTAGGCGTCGAGAATGCGGTTGATGGTGCGCGCGGCGTCGTTGGTGTGCAGCGTGCCGAGCACGAGGTGCCCGGTTTCCGCGGCGGTGATGGCCAACGAGATGGTTTCGAGGTCGCGCAGCTCGCCGATGGCGATGACGTCCGGATCCTCGCGCAAGGCCGCGCGCAAGGCGCTGGCGAACGAGCCGGTGTGTTTGCGCACCTGGCGTTGGTTGACCACGCAGGTCTTCGAGCGGTGGGCGAACTCGATGGGATCCTCGACCGTGATGATGTGGTCGGGACGATCTTCGTTGATGAGGTTGATGAGCGCCGCCATGGTGGACGACTTGCCGCAGCCCGCGGGTCCGGTGACCAGCACCAATCCCTGGTGGTAGCTCGTCAGCTTGGCCAGCGAGCTCGGCAGGCCCAGATCGTCGAGGGTGGGTGGCTCGAGCGGGATGGGGCGAAAGACCGCGTCGATCCCCCGCCGCTGCCGGTAGACATTGCCGCGAAAACGCCCGACGCCGGCGAGGGTGTAGGCGAAGTCGAGATCGTTGTGGGCGGTGAAGTGCGCGCGCTCGCTCTCGGTCAGGATCTCCAGGATGAGCGACTCGGATTGCGCCGGCTCAAGCGGCGCGCCGTTCGACTTGAGCAGACGTCCGCCCACGCGCATTTGAATGGGCAGGCCGGTGTGCACGTGCACGTCGCTGGCGTGAAGTTGGATGGCCTTGGTCAGCACGCGGTCGAGCATGCGCTCGCCGGCCGGGGAGAGGGCGCGCGCTTGGGCCGGGCTCGCGGGCGCCTGGGGGGCCGCGGGCCGTGGCGCGGATTCGCCTGGTGGCGCCGCGGTGGGAGCATTCTCCGCGAACGATTTCTGCTGCTCGATCTGCGCCTGCCGCTGCGCCTCGGCCTCGGCCTGGTGCTGGCGCTCGATCAGGGTGGTCTGCGCGCGCAGCAGCCATTCGAGCTGCGCCTGCGAGATGTAGCCGAGCTCGAGCAGGATGTCGCCCAGGCGCTTGGTTGCGCCCATGTGGTCCTGGGCGGCCAAGGCCTCCAGCAGTTGCGCTTGCGTGATGAGCTTGGCCGAGACGGCAATTCGCCCCATCAACGAAGGCTGCGGGCTTGTGCTCATGGTGGTGAAGAGTGCGGGCTAGAAGAGCTTGCGTACGACGACCGTTCGATCGACATCCTGGACAACCGCCGTGATGTTATCCGATAAATCGGTGACGACAAAGCTGGTGCTGTTCTCTTCGCACAGGTACGTCCGCGGCAACCCGGTGGCCAGGGCATCGCCGCGGGCGACCACCGTGCACACGTCACCCGTCACCGAATCCGAGCGCGTGACCTGAAAGAGGCCCGGCCCCGCCAGAATCTGGCAGGTCCCGCTGTTGCCCGCGTAGGCGCCGTCCAACAGCACCACGGTCCCTCCCGCGCTCATGAAGGCCAGCAGCGCCGCGGACCAATCCGAGCCGAGCTGGCCAAGCGTCGCATCGTCGGCCAGCTCTTGACCATAGATGAGAAAGACGTCGGTGGCGGCGAGCTGGGCAGGGACATCGGCGGCGGCGGCGGCCGTGCGTACCCACTGTCGGCCGGTGGCATTGGCCACTTGGGCGATGGCCGCGTCGGCACCCGCGATGGCGGCAGCGTTGGCATTGCCTTCGTAGACCAGCAGGTGAACCGGATTGACGGGCCACAAGAAGACGGCGTTCCCCAGGATGCGATTCATGGCCGGCCGGTTCTTGAGGTAGTCGTGGCCAAGGACGATGGCGCGCCCCGTGCCCGCGGCTTCGCACAGACCGTCGCTGCACAGGCCGCTCATGCATGCAAGGTCGCAGAGCCCGCAGTTGTCGGGGTCGGTGGCCAGGTTCACACACCGCCGCCCGCACACGGACTCCTCGGCCAGACACATCAGGCAATTGCCGTCGTTGCACACGCCGGAGGCGCAGAGATTGTTGCAGACTCCGCAATTCTCGGGATCCAAGGACGGGTCCACGCACTGATCGCCGCAGAGCACCTGCGGGTCGGCGCACACCAGGGCACCGTCGATGGCCAGCGAAGGGTCGGCGTCGTAGCTGCCGGCCTCGCCGGCGTCGGCATCGGTGCCTTCCGCGTCTACGCAGTCCGTGCAAAAGACGCCGCTTTCCGGTGTTTCTTGCTCCACGGCCGCGTCGACGATGAGGATAGGCGAAGGACTGCCATCGTCGCTCAAGGGGATATCGTCTTGCGACAGAACATCATCCTGCACGGGTACGTCCGCCGCGATGACCGCGTCTGGCGGTTCGCCCTCGACGGTCTGCCCGTCGTCGATCGGTTGGGCATCTTCTGATTGGGCGTCCTCCGGTTGGACACCCTCCGTATCCGAGGCCGCGTTGTCGAGCGTAGCGACCGCGTCGATGGCCTCGGCGTCGGGTACCGTCGCGCTTGCGGCATCGAGGCCCACACAGGTTCCGCTGGCCGTGCACGTCCCGTGGCAAGGCGAGTAGCCGGTCGCACACTCGGTTCCCACGATGGGGTCGAGGCACGCCGGGAGGGCCAGCAACGCCAGCCAAAGCACTCCGCGTCGCGCGCTCATGGCTCGTCAGCTCCTGTTTGTGCCTGGGCCGGCGGTTCGGTGGGCGCGGCGTCGGGTCCGGGAGCTTCGCCTTTCTTGACGATGACGAACTCGACCCGCCGGTTCTGTCTGTCGGCTTCCTCGGTGTCGCCCGGGACGCGCAGCTGGCGGTGGCCGAAGGCCCGGATGCGCAGTTTGTCGATGGGGAAGCCCATCTCGACCAACACCTTGATGGCGCGCTCGGCGCGCAAGTGGCTGAGCCAGAGATTGAAGCCGTCGGGGCCGCGGTGATCGGCGTAACCATCGACCACCAGGTAGTCCCACTCGGGATGCTGCTTCCAAAGGTTCAGCACCGCGGCCAAGGCGGGGCGGCCTTCGGCATTCACCCGCGCCCGATTGGTGTCGAACAGCACCAGCTCGGTGAGGAGGATGCGGTTCTCCTTCACCACGATAGGCGCGCTGTCCGGGCAGCCATCCTCATCCTGGAATCCGTTCACGGTTTCGGGCTGGTTCGGGCAGGCGTCGGCGGCGTCGGGGATGCCGTCCTTGTCGTTGTCGGGATCGGGGCAGCCGTCCTCGTCCTCGAAGCCATCTCTATCCTCGGGCTCGTCGGGGCACTTGTCGAGCGCGTCGGGAATGCCGTCGCCGTCGCGATCCGAAGCCTTGGCCACTTCGACGGACACGTCGCGCGGCACGACAGGCGTCGTCGCTTGGGCCTGGTGTGTGTCGTGCAGGACGATGTCCAGGCCCGCGAGCACGAGCTGCGCGTCCGCGCTGTCGAGACTGCTCGCCGGCTGCACCACCTGCAGGTAGCGCAGCGAGGGACCGAAGGTCACGGGACGCCACTGGAAATTCCAGCCCACCGCGGCCTCGGCCACGGCGCGCGTGAGGCTGCCGGTCAGACCGGCCCCCGCGCCGACCTCGATCCACGGGCCCACGGCGCGCGAATCGGGATGGTGCCCGGCCAGCGGCCGAAACCTGGCCAATGCCGTCAGCGCCACGAGACCGCCCGTGCCCGGATCCTTGATGGCGGGATTGGTGGGCGCCGGCCCGTTGGCAAGGAAGCCGCCGCGCAGCCGCAGCCCGAGGAGCGTCCACGGCCCAACCGGGACGGCAGCGGAGAGCGCGGGCATGGTGCCCAGGCCAAAGCGATCGCGCAAGGGCTCGCTGAGCGGAATGGCCACCGGTGCTTCCACCGTCACCACGGTCTTGTGCAGCCCCGACGCAAGCTCGCCCGTGGCCGTGCCCGGCAGTGCCAGCACGAGGCTTGCGCCAGCCAGAGCGAGAGATGCAAACGCGGATTTCATGCTGGTACTTGATCGCCGGTTCCCCTTGGAATCTTGAACCCCGACGATCCACCAGGCGTTCGCCAAGCGTTGGCCAGGCGTTCCTCGGGGATTGAAATGGAGGTCCCTCCCTGCCACTGCTAAGCTGGCCTTCCATGGCCTTCGGCGTCGTCACCCTTGCGTTCTCGCTGCTCCTCTCGGCGGGTGCGGGTGCGCCAGGGTTCATCGTGGTCATCGATCCGGGACATGGCGGATCGAATCGCGGGGCGCCCACGCAGAGGCCGGGCTACTTCGAAAAGCACCTGACCCTGGCCATCGCCAAGCGCGTGCAGCGCATGCTGGCCTCCGAAAAGGATCTCAAGGTCGTGCTTTGCCGCGACACCGACGCGTACTTGCCCATCCGGGCGCGCGTGCGCTGCGGAAACCAGGCAAGGGCGCGGCTCTTCATCAGCCTGCACGCGAACGCCGCCGGCCCCGCGGAGAAGCCGGGCAGCCAAGAGGGATTCGAGATCTATCTGTTACCGGTCGATGAAGTAGACAAGGAGGTGGCTCGCGTGGCGTTGCTTGCCCCCGATGACAGCGAAGCAGCCTGGGCCGGCCACCAGATGAGGGCCGCAGCGGAACAAAGCCTGGCCGCCGCCCGCCGCATCGAATGGCGTCTTGCGGATGCCTTGGGGCACGATTGTGACCGCGGCATCAAGCAAGAAGGCGCGACCCTCGATGTCTTGCAAGGGCTTGAGATGCCCGCGGTGTTGGTGGAGATCGGCTTTCTCGACCACCCCGAGGAGGGACCGTATCTACTTTCCGAGGAAGGCCAGCGCGCCATCGCCACGGCTTTGGCCGGCGCCATCACCGACCTGCGCAGCCGCGAGCAGCGGGGGCTCAAGGAGCCCATGACCACCGCGCCCCGTCCCGGTTCGGAGAGAGCGCAGAGGTGAAGAAGGGCGCAGAGGCAGGGTGCGACAGCTGCCCATCCGGCGCGTTTCACGGGGCACCTCCGACCACGTGCCCCAAGGTCATCGCGCCAAGCTTCGTGAGCGCCGACGGGCCGGGTCCGACGGCACTCACGTACCACGCAGGCTAGGGAGTCGTGCTCAGATAGCAACCTGGGTTCGAGCTACAGGTGGTCGTGGACAGTTGGCTGCACGCCGTGGGCGTGCCCGAACACGAGGAAGAGGATGAGTAGTAACAACCAGGATTCTGGTCGCAGGTGCTGGAGGTGAGGCCTGAGCAAGGCGTGGGCGTGCCCGTGCAGGTCCCGGAGGAAGAGTAGGAACATCCCGGGTTGGCGTAGCAGGTGCTCGAGGTGGTGATACTGGAACAGGGCGTGGGCGTGCCCGTGCAGCTGCTCGACGACCACATGCACACAATGTCGCTATCGCATTCGGTGGCGGATGTGATGCTCGTACAGGCGACGGGCGTACCCGTGCACAAGCTGGTGCTCGAGTTGTAGGTGCAGCCAGTCATGGACGCACACGTGGAGCTGTCGTAATCGAAGGTCGAGCACGGATAGGACGACGAGAGCAGCGACGTGCAGGATCCTGCCGTGCCAGAGGCTGCACCCGGGGCAGGAGCTGCATCCGGAGTACGCTCCGCACTCTGCGCACGAGTAAGGCGTCCCGCTGCATCCGCTTGTCCCAGTTGACGTGCAGCCCGGGCAGCTGCTGCACGAGCCATTGTAGGATGCGCAATAGGAGCATGAATCCGGCGTTCCGCTGCACGTTCCCCCCGTCGGGTAGCTACAGCCTGGGCACAGCGTGCACGTCCCGTAAGATGCACACAGCGAGCAGGAATAGGGCGTTCCCTTGCAGGTCGGTCCGACCGTAAACACGTGCGTGCTCAGTGAATCGATTCGGGTCAGCGCAGACTTGCAGCAGATCTGACCCGTGCAATCGCTGCTTTGCGTGCAGGTCTTCTCACAGGTCGAGGCGCAGAGGCCGTTGCAGCAGAGCAATCCGGAAGCCGAATTGCAATCCGCCGAGGTGGTGCAGGTCTGGGGACATTTCTCGTAGGTCGGGTTCAGGCACAAACCGTCGACGCTCAGGTTGGCTTCGATGCTGCGGACCGAGGTACAGCAGATCTCGCCGTTCGTCGTGTTGCACGCGGTGCTGTCGGAACAGGCCTTGGGGCACTCCGAGGGCGGCAAACAGATGGGCTGGTTGTAGATGGTGCAGCACACATCGCCCGTCGAACAATTGCTGTCGCTGCTGCACGCCCGAATGGTGCTGCTCGCATCGGAACAGTAGAGTTGGGGAACCGCAAGACTGAGACGGCCACAAGACTGACCGCTGGCGGTATCACACTGGGTGTCCGAGCTGCACTGCTTGGGACATTCGGCGGCTGGCAAGCAGGTCTTACCTGCCGGCGCAAGGTTGCAGCACAGTTCCCCTGTGCTCATATCGCAATCCTGGTCTTGGTTGCAGTCCTTGGTACAGGTGTTTTGGCAAACGCCCGTGCCCGCAGGCAGGGTGGACGGTCCGACCGTACCGCCAGTGCCACCGGGATTGCCGGAGCCTCCGCCACAAGCGGCGAAAGCGCTCGCGAGCCCGAAGAGCCACACGAAAACGGATGTAGACCAGGTCCTCTGTTTACCCATGCCAATTCTCCTAGCTATTTGATGTTACGGCCGACGTGGCGCCTTCCCGTGTGCGCGCAGAAAGATTCTATTCGGAACCGATTTACTCGATTATCGCGCATGTCGCTCTGCTTGCTCCAAGGCTTCAAGGTCGGAGCCTCGGCTTCTGGCGTGCAGATGTCTATCGTAACCCCCATCGTGCCTTCGCGTCAAGAGCCCGGCGCGCCGGGCTCGCAGCTACCGTAGGCGCAGGCGCGAGAAAAAGGATTTGAGCAGGGCCGCGCTCTCGACGCCGAGGACGCCGGGCACCACGTCCACGCGGTGGTTGAGGCGCTGGTCGTCAAGGAGCTGGAACAACGTTCGAACCGCCCCAGCCTTGGGATCGTCGCAGCCGTAAACCAGGCGGTGCACCCGCGCGTTGACGATGGCGCCTGCGCACATGGGGCACGGCTCCATGGTGACATACAGGTCCGCGTCCACCAGGCGCCAGCTGTTCAGTGCGGCCGCGGCTGCGCGCAGAGCGACGATCTCGGCGTGGGCAGTCGGGTCGTTCTTGGTCTCGCGCTGGTTGTGCGCGACCGCGATGACCTCGCCGCGCACCACGACCACGGCGCCTACCGGAACCTCTCCCGACAGCGTAGCCCTTTCGGCGGCGGCCAGGGCCGTGCGCATGTGCAGCTCGTCGAGGACGACAGCTTCGGGAGTTGCGTCTCGAGTTGCGTCGACCGAGAGCTCGGCGGTGTGTGTCATGGTCATCGTAAGGCGGGGTATACTAGCGCACCCACGGCGCAGGCAAAGCCGTTGTGGGGGAATTGTGACAGGGGAGGTCGGGCACGCCACGCCACGGCCAGCTCTTGCGTGCCTCGGGGGGCAATTGGCCATGGCGCCGCACGTACTCGGCCACGAAGGCCAGCGTCGCCGGGTTGACGTATCCGCCGCCGCGCAGGGCACCGAACTCGGGCTCATAGCGACTGGCGATGGTCTCGAACAGCTCGTCGCGCAGCACCTTGGCGCAGATGCTGGCTGCCGCCACCGCCGTGTGCGCCGATTCGGCTCGATCCACGGCCTCGAGGTGCGGATACCGCACGACGAGAGGCGCAAAGAGGACGCGGCCGTCGGCGATGATGCGCGCGCATGCTGGCGCCCGGCCAATGAGCATCTCGGCGCGTTCGCGCTCGAGCAGGTTGAGCTGCGAGCGCGCGACGTACGCGTCCACCTCGGGCACTTCGCAGACTTCGACCGCGCACCAGGGCGCGTGCTCGCGGATCAGGGTGGCCAGCTCGGCGCGCGCCTGTCGCCCCGCGCTGGTCGAGCCGAACCCCTTGGAGTCCCTCACCCCGGCTTGCGCGAGCACCCTTTCTGCATCAGCATCGAGAGCGACCGCGGCCAGCACCAGGGGACCAAGCCCTGGGCCACGGCCTGCTTCGTCGATGCCGAGAACGAGCTGATTTTTCATGTGCTGGAAAACACCCCGTGTCGTGGAAATCGACGTTCGATGGCTCGTTCCTTTGATGACTTCGTTCTAAGCTTCGCTCAAACCGCCCGGACTAGGCAACCAAATGAATCCAAAGACTGACAGTGGCTCGCTAGCGCCTGACGCCACCCCTTCCATCCAGGGCGGTTCCAAGCGCCAGTTCGACACCTTCGAAACCAAGTTCTTCCAGCAGGGCGACGACGTGAGCGCCGGCGTCGGGGTCGAGGTCGAGCGTTTCGACGACTTCGACGAGTCGTCCCTTCGCAAGAAGCTCATGCCCTCGCGCCAGTTCATGATGGGCGTTGCCGTCGGCAGCACGTGCATCGCCATCATCGGCTGCCTCGCTTTGTGGCGTAGCAGCCGCGCCAAGTCGCATCCCGCCACCGCAGTGGCCATGGCCTCGCCCACGCAGGCAGAGCCGGCGGCTAGCGTGAGCCCCACCCCGGTCGCGGCGCCCGCACAGGCGGATCCCGCGGCCGTCCCACCAGCCGCGCAGGCAGCGCCGACCGCCGGGAATCCGTCCGCCGCCGCGGCGCCCACGCAAGCAGAGCCGATGGCCGCGCCGACTCCGTCGCCCGTGCCGGCCGTTGCCGAAGCTCAGGCTGCCGGGTCCGCTCCACCACCAGCAGCCGCTGCGCCATCACTGGCTACTGCGCCGTCGCAGACGGCTCCCACCGCGGGGCAGGCAGCACCGGCTGCGGCCGAGCAGCCTGCAGTGGCAGCGTCCGGGGAAGCGAAGCCGGCGGCCGCCGGGCAAGACAAGCAAGACAAAGAAGCGGCCCTGCCTGCAGCTCCCCCTGCCGCTGCGACGGGCGCCGCCGATGTGCTGAGCCGCTGCAAGAAGGCCATGAGCGACAAGCGCAGCAAGGAGATCTTGGCCGCGTGTCCGGAGGCATTTGCCGCGGACACCAGCGCGGCCGACATCGCCGTGGTGCTGGCGAAGATCGAATTCGATCGCGGCAGAGGTGCGCAAGCCTCGGCCTGGGGACGCAAAGCCCTGGCAGCGGATCCCGATGCCGCCGACGCCTACGTCTTCATCGGCGGGGCCGAGCAGAGCGCGGGACACCGCAAGGCCGCCAAGGAAGCCTACAAGCGCTACCTGGAGCTCGCGCCGGGCGGTCGCTATGCCTCCGACCTTCGCGCCATCGTGGGTTCACTCTAAGGACTAGAGGCGGGCTAGAGGCGGGCTAGAGGCCCAGGTACGACGCCAGCCAGAGGAGCCCCACCAGGGCCACCCCGATGGCGCACATGAGCGCCACGCTCGGGACGAGGTATGGGTACACCATCAGCACGATCCCGATGCCGAGGTGAGGTGCGCGCCGCTGGCGTTTGCCGTACATGAACAGCCCCATCCCGACGGAGCCGATCAGCAAGGAGGCAAGTAGGAAATTTCCACTCACGCCAGCCACTGTAGCACCACCGAGCCTGGCTTGACTCAGCTCTGCGCCTGGGGCTTCCCGCGCTTGCGGCGAATGCGTTCGAGGTCGATCTCGGAAAATCGGTACTGCTGGCCGCAGAAATTGCAGGTCACCTCGGCCTCGTTGGTTTCCAGGATCATCTCCTTCAGATCCTGCTGGCTCAGCAGGCCGAGCGTCGACTTGGCCCGCTCGCGCGTGCAGGGACAGAAGAACCTGACCTCGCGCCGGTCGAGAACCTGCATGCCGTCCGCGCACTGGCCAAGCGCGCTTCGTGCGATGAATTCGGGGTCGAGACGGTCGCGTGTCACCGCCTCCTTGACAACCGAGGCGAAGGCCGGACCGCGCAAGGTGTCGCGCAGGAATTCCACCACCGCCTCGCCACGGGCCTGGGGAAGGGTTTGCACCAGCAAGCCCGCCGCGGCCTGGACGTTGCCCTCGCCATCCAGCAGGGTCTCGCAGTGCAGGACGCTGTCGATCTGTTCGCTGGTGTTGAGATAGCGTTCGACCTCCTCGTCGATCTCGCCGGTGCTCATGGCAACCTGGCCGCTGTAGTTCTGGGCCAAGCCCAGGTCGCGGGTTACGCTCACCACGCCCTGTTTGCCGATGGCATCGCCGAGGGCCAGGCGTGGCGCCGAGGCGAGCCCAGGATCCCAGGTCACCGCCGACGGACGCTTGACGAATCCGCGCACGCGCCCCGACGAGCGCGCGTCCACCGTCACGCCGGCGAGCGGACCGTTGCCGAGGATCTGCAAGGTGACCTGCTCGTCGTCCTTGGTCAGGGTCGCGAGCAACAGGCCGGCGAGGGCTCCGCGCCCAAGGGCCACCGCGGGAAGGCCAAGGGTTTGGTGGCGAAGGACCATTTCGCGCACGGCCGCAGTCGCGGTGGCAGCCACGATGCGTGCCCGGCCGCCTTCGATGAGGCCGCGCAAAATTTGGTCGCCCTGGCCGCTCTGGTCGTTGCCAGGCTTGTCAGGCGTGTCAGGCTTGTCAGGAAAACCCAAGGCCTTCTTCTCTTCTTCGCTCACCCCGTCTCTGTACCACAGGGCGCGGGCAATTCTCATTCTTCCGCCGCCACCATAATCCCGCGATAGGCGCGGGAGGTCGTGGCCGTGGTCGTGGCCGTGGCCGTGGCCGGAGTGATCTTCGTCGGCCACGGCCACGGGCCACGGCCACGGGGACGACTACGACCACCACTTGCCGTTCCGATTGGGTGCGAGCCTCCATCGTGGAAAGGTGTCTCTTTCTGCCGCCTAGCGCGAGAGCACTGCGCTTGTCGCGGGATCAGGGCGGCAAGAGCGCCGCAGGCAAGAGCGCGGTTTTTCGAAAGACGAAAATGGGTTTATGATGCCCACTCCCCGTGCAGTGCGCCTTCTTAACCTCCGTCACTTGATCAGGTGGATATGACAAACGCTAGGACGAAGCGGCTCGTGGCCGGTTCCACGCTCATCGCGGTGCTTGCCATCGCCGCGACGACCCACGCGCAGGGCGGTTTCTCCCTGGATCGGTTTCAGCCGTCGCCCGCCGGGGACAGGTTCTTCGGTGTGCAAGGCGGGGATCCGGGAGGGGCTCTGTCGCCCCGATTCATGCTCCTCGGCGACTACGCCTACAAGCCGCTCGTGCTCTACCGCGCCAGCGACGACCAAGCGGTCGGCAACGTGGTGTCGAATCAGCTGATCGTCCACGCTGCCGCGGGCATCGCGCTTTGGGATCGCTTGTGGGGCTTCGCCGACATGCCGCTCGCTCTCTACACGAATGGCCAAAATCCGTCGGATATCGCTTCCCCGTCGGGGGTCGCGGCCGGCGATCTGCGGCTGGGGCTGCGCGTGCGCCTGCTGGGCGAGAACCGCTCGCTGGCCAGCCTCAGCGTGTCGGGATACCTGTTCGTTCCCACGGGCAAGCAGGACAAGTACACCAGCTCGGGCGAGGTTCACGGCATGCCTGCGCTGGTGCTCTCCGGCGAGGGTGACAGCTTCGCCTACGCGGTCAACGCCGGCGCCGACGTGCAAAAGAAGAGCGGCGGCTCGACCTCCGTCATTCTCAGCCCCGCCCTCGGCTCCGAGCTCACCTTCGGGGCCGCCGCCGCGTTGCTCCTCGCTGATCGCATGCTGCAGATTGGGCCCGAGGTCTATGGCACCACAGTGATGGTGGGCAGCGACCGCTTCACCAAATCGACCACCAACGTGGAGGGGCTCGTGGGCGCGCGGCTGCGGCTCGGCCCCTTGGTGCTGGGCCTGGCAGCCGGCCCTGGCATGACCCGCGGTCTCGGCACCCCGACCCTGCGTGCGGTGGCCAGCGTGGCCTACGCCCCGCTGCCGCCGCCACCACCACCACCGCCGCGACCGCGCAAGAAGCCGGTTCCACCAGCTGATCGCGACAAAGATGGCATCTACGACAGGGTCGACGCCTGTCCCGACGAGCCGGGGGTGAAGAGCGACGATCCCGAGAAGAACGGTTGTCCGCCGCCGCCGCCGGATCGCGATGGCGACGGCATCCTCGACAGGGACGATGCCTGCCCGGATCTGAAGGGTGTGAAGAGCGAAGACCCGACCCAGAACGGCTGTCCCCCCGACACCGATGGCGACGGGATCCGGGACGACGTGGACGCGTGCCCCAACGAGAAGGGCAAGCCCGATCCCGATCCGCAGAAGAACGGCTGCCCGACTTCGGTGCGGGTCACCGATCAAGAGATCGTGATCCTCGAACAGGTGCAGTTCAAGACCGGCAGCGCCGTGATCTTGAAGGCCAGCGACGACTTGCTCTTCCAGGTGGCGGTGGTGCTCTCGGAGCACCCGGAGATCCTCAAGATCGAGGTGCAGGGGCATACCGACAACCGCGGCGGCAAGAAGTACAACCAGCGGCTCAGCGAAAAGCGCGCCGCGGCCGTGGTCAAGTGGCTGGTCAAGCGGGGCAACGTGGACGCCAGCCGCCTCACGTCGCGCGGCTACGGCATGGACGAGCCTGTTGCGGACAACGACACCCCCGAGGGTCGGCAGAAGAACCGCCGCGTGCAGTTCAAGATCTTGGAAAAGACCAGCAAGAATGGCGAGGGGACACCATGAAACGCAGGAATCGCATCAAGATGGCATTGCGGCGTGCAGTGGCGCGGGGCTTCGTGCTCGTGCCCGTCGCCTTTCTCATGGTGGCCGGCGCGGGTTGTCCCTCGCTGTTCGAGAGCAGCACGCAGCGGGCGACGCACATCCGGCAAGCCGAGGTGGGGCGCGACGGCGCGTTGGTGGTCCCCGGAGCAAACACGATCGTGAACCTCTACGCGCAGCTCGCCGGTGCTGCCGATCCCGTGGCCGGAGACACCGCCATCACGGTGACCGACGTCAACGCGAACTTCCTGAGCGCCGTATCGCAAGGCGACCTTCTGCTCATCGTGCAAATGGCCGGTGCCACCATCGACACCACGGACACCGCAACCTATGGCGCAGTCTCGAACCTGGGAGGCGCCGGCAACTACGAATTCGCAGGGGTCGAGAGTGTGGCTGCCGGCGGCGTGATCACGCTGGCGTGCGGACTCAAGAACAGCTACAGCCGCAGTGGCAAGACGCAAGTCATCCGGGTTCCGCAGTACACGACCCTGACGGTCGGCGCCGGGAATTCCATCACCGCTCGTGCATGGGACGGGGTCACGGGTGGCATGGTCGCGGTTCACGCCGAGACCACCTTGCAGCTCGACGGCAGCGTCGACGTTTCGGCCAAGGGCTTCCGCGGCGGCGTCGCGCACGACAGCCGAAACACCACGGGGCTGACGCCGGTGGTGTACGGCTCGATGGATGCCACCACGGGCGCGGAAAAGGGTGAAGGCATTGCCGGATACCAAGCCGAGTACACGTCGGGGCAGTACGGTCGGGGAGCGCCGGCCAACGCCGGTGGGGGTGGGGCTTCGCACAATGCCGGCGGTGGCGGCGGTGCCAATGCGGGAGATCCCGCCGGTTGGAATGGCGGCCTCGGCGTGATGCTGGTGGAGCCTGACGTCGTGGGTGGCACCCTCGCCTGGCCCCTCGAAGTCACCACACTTGCCAACTCCGAGGGCGGTGGTCGTGGCGGCTACTCGTACTCTGCCAACGGCGGCGGCAACCTCGATCCGACGACCAACACCGGGGCGCCGGGCCTGCCCGCTTGGGGCGGTGATGATCGCCGCGTGATCGGCGGTCTTGGCGGGCACCCGGTGCCGAACAATCCTGCAACGCGCCTATTCATGGGCGGCGGTGGCGGGGCGGGCGACGGCAACAACGGCGTGGCGGGTCCCGGCGGACGTGGCGGTGGCTTGATCTTCATCATCGCCGGCGCGGTGGCCGGAAGTGGCGCCTTGCACGCCGACGGCGATGTCGGCGGTAGCTCGACAGGTGCTGCGGGTACGGCCGGAGATGCAGGCGGTGGCGGCGGCGGCGGCGGCACGGTGGTTGTCAACTCGGGCGGCCTTCCCGCGACCATCACCGTTACCGCCAACGGTGGCATCGGCGGGAACCACACAAACGGCATCAACGCCAACGAGGTCGAGGGCCCTGGCGGCGGCGGCGGCGGCGGATATGTCGCTGTCTCGGGTGGAACGCCCTCGCTCTCGGCGGCGGGGGCACTTGGCGGCAGGACCACCGTGGCAGCGTCGGCCATGGCCAACTTCCGTACCAACGGGGCCACCGCCGGCCACGCCGGCCTGACCAATGGCAACGCCAGCCTCTTCCCCTACTGCGGGACCACCACGGCGCCGGTCACCACGATTGCGACCTTCCCGCCGGATCATTCGAAGAGCGCGACGGGCGCCTTCACCTTCACGAACAGCGAGAGCCCGGTGACCTACGAATGCAGCCTCGATGGAGGGACCACTTGGGTGGCCTGCACCGCGAATTACACCACGCCCGCGTTGGCCGACGGCTCGCACACTCTGTCGGTCCGTTCGACGGATTTGAGTAGCAACGTCGAGGATCCTCCGGTGACTCACACCTGGCTCGTCGACACCGTTCCGCCGGTCACCACCATCGCGACCCATCCGGACGATCCGTCGAACACCGCCACCGGCACGTTCACCTTCACGAACAGCGAGAGCCCGGTGACCTACGAGTGCAGCCTCGATGGCGGAGCCACCTGGACGTCGTGCACCGCGAGCTACACCACGCCGACGTTGAGCGACGGCTCGCACACCCTCACCGTGCGCGCGACGGATCAGGCCGGAAACGTGGAAACGGATCCGCCCGTTTTCACCTGGACCGTGCAGGCGAACGCGCTTGGGCTCGACGGAGGCGTCGATGCCGAATCCCCATCGCCGGATCTCGGTGGCGAGGACGCGCCCCCCGCGTTCGTCGATGCCGAGGGCGCCGATGCCCTTGCAAACGAAGATCTTCTTTCGGGCCCCGATTCAGCGGTGAGCGTGGGCGACGACACCGCCCCCGTCGTCGCCCTCGATGCGACCGAGGACACGGAGAAGGAAGATCTCTTGCCCTTCCTCGACGGTGGAAACGTGTCCGATACCAAAGAGCCGGCGGCCGACGTCGCTCCGGATGTTCTGGCCGACACGCTGGCTTCGGGCGCCGAACCGGGGCCCGAGCCGAACCCTGATACCGCCAGCCCTGTGACGAAGGACGACGCTGCCATGCCGGCCAACAAGGATGCCGCTCCGGTCGCCGAAGACTTGAAACTACAAGGGGGTGGATTTTGCGCCATCGCCTCGCCACGCTCGAGCCTCGTCCGCGCCCTACCTGGCGATGGTTCTGGTGGGGCTGGTGTTGCTTCGCCGGCGTCGGAAATCGTAGCGGCTGTCGGCGGCGAGGCCTCCTCGGGTAACGACTCCGAGTGACTACTTCGTCCGCGCCGCGAAGGGCAGGGGCGGTTCGCCGGCCACGGATACGGCGTACCAGCTCGGCTGCGGCTCGGGAACCATGTACATGCTGGCGGACACGTCGGCGATGTCCGTGCGGTAGACCGTAACGCTGGCCAGCGCTGCGCCCGTGGCGTCGTAAATCGTGGCCGACTCGGCTTCGCCTTCGGCGGGGGCGTCATGGGTGACGGGAATTCCCCAGCGTGGCCCGCGCTCGTCGACCAGCAGGATTCGCCAGCGCGCGAGCGCGTAGGCGGGCGTGTAGACCAAGGCGACGCCGTTCACCGCTGCCACCCGCGTGCCGATACCGCTGTAGGTGTAGTCGCTCATCCACTTGTTGTTGCAGTAGCCCATGATGTCGCTGTACTTGGCCGGGTCCAGCAGCGCCTGCGTGCGGTAGTCGAAGCCCCAGCTTCCGATGGATCCGTTGGTGTAGGGGAAGTTGGGATCGACCCCGGTGATGGTGCCGGCGGTGGAGCAGGGCGCGTGGTTGCGTCCGTGGTTGTGGCCCACCTCGTGGGACATGGTCTGGGCGGACGTCTTGTCCGCGAAACCGACGCCCACGGCGGCCCGGCCGGAACCCGCCGTGGTGCCTGTTGCGCTGGTCACGACGAATCCGATTCCGGTGGTGCAACTGGACTGGCAGTAGGTGCGAAGGGTGTCGGCGGGCTTGATCAGACCGAAATAGTAGACGTCGGCGGCCGGCTTGTCGGCGCTGCGCTTGGCGCGAACCTGATCCAGCATGCCGCTCCAGTCGATGGGCGAGGTCGCGGTCAGCGTGTCACCCACGGTGATCGAGAGGTCGCTGATGGGATATTCGGTCGCCATCTCGTCGGCATAAACCGCCAGAGCAGTCGGCGAGGTGTCGGGCAAGAGCGAGTTGAACTCTAGCGGGATGACCTTGATCTTGAGGCCACCCGTGGTCTTCACGCCGAGGTCGATGTCGCCGCTGGCCGGGAAACGGGCTTGTCCGGCGGTGCCCGACTGGTCGGCGCACTCGTCAACCTCGACGGAATAGCGAAGCGAGCCGGCCATGGCGCTCGCTGGAACGAAGATCTGGAAGGTCGTCTTGAGGTCGTTTTCGACCGACGAAGCGCTGAGGGTCTTCTTCGAATAGTACTGCACCGCTTGCCCATCGGATGGCGTCACCGTCAGGCGGGCGGCGAGATCGCGCGCGACCCAGCCGCTGCCCAGGGTCACGAAGACCCGGAAGAGCGCGCTCTTCCCCTGGATCACGCCGGCGTTGCGCGAGGCGGCCGCGACCTCGGCGCCGTCCTTCATGACCGGGATCTTGACCGTCTGGTACACGGCGATCTGTTGCAGGGTCAGGTTGCTGGCAAGGTTGCTCGTGCAACCGTCGCCGCTGGTGCTGCCGCCTTCCACACACGCGCCGGCGATGCAGGCCTGGTTCGCGCCGCAGACGATGGTGCATCCGCCACAGTGAGCGGTCGTGGTGATGTCGACGCAAGAGGCGCCACACAACGCCTGCCCGTCCGGACAGGCCGCATCGGTTCCCGCCAAGTCGGGCGCGCCGGGTGTATCTCGCCCAGCCAGGTCCGGGGCCGTGTCGAAGCGATTCGGCGCGCTGCCATCCGACTTGGCGAGATCGGCGGCCGCATCGCGGCCTCCGCTCGAGCCACCGGAGCCGCTCGCACCGCCCGAGCTGCCAGCCGATCCGCCGGCACCGCTCGATCCGCCATTGGACGTCGCGGATCCACCCGATCCGCCCCTGCCGCTCGCACCTCCCGAGCCGGCACTGCCGCCGACGCCTCCCGCGCCACCGCCCGAGCCGCTCGAGGCACCTCCGCTGCCGGCTGCGCCGCCCGCACCGGCGCGGCCCGAGCTGCCCCCGAACCTCCCACTTCGCCGCTGTTGCCGCCCGAGGACCCGCCGGCCGCACCTCCAGCGGCAGCATCGCGAGGGCGCGCGGATGAAGGAGCGTCCTGTCCGCACGCGACCACGCCCATCGAGGCGCTGACAAGCAGGACCATGAACCAATTCGTTCGGGCCGCTGGGGTCATGGGGGCTTCCTTTCCTCGCTGTTCGATCCGTGGATCAAGCTGGGTCGGCTTTCGCCGCGAAAGGCTAAGGAGAAAGCGTAGCAGAAGCACGGAGAATGAAGAAGGGTGGTGATCGGGCAGGAGCGCCGTCGATGCCCGTTCGGACGCTTTTGATCGCAGGGACATGTCCTACAGCGGCATCGGCTGATCGAGCGCAAGCACCGGTTCTAATTATGACGGCATTCGCTGGGCGAGGTGTCGAAGCCCTCCAACGTGAGGTCGCGTGCCGCCTGTGCTGCAGGCGCACTCCGGGATCGTCGCTTTGTGCAATTTGCGAATTGAATCGACCGCAGCACACGACGGGGAGCAAACCCGAGCTGACAGGACCCGCCACGCCGAAGCCGGCGGGTCGCCTAACAGCACTTTCCTAGGCTTATCCGAACGGCATTGCGGCTAGCCCTACGCGGCCTTGGCCTGGCGCTTGAGGGCCGATGAGAGCTCGCCCACGGTCTTGCGGGCGTCGCCGAACACCATCATGCAATTGGGCATGTAGAAGAGCTCGTTTTCGATGCCGGCGAATCCGGTGGCCATGGAGCGCTTGAGCACGAGCACGGACTTGGCCTGGTCGACGTTGAGGATGGGCATGCCATAGATCGGGCTCGACTTGTTGTTGCGAGCCGCGGGATTGACCACGTCGTTGGCCCCGATCACGATGGCCACGTCGACGCGGGGAAAGTCGTCGTTGATGTGATCCATGTCGAAGAGTTGGTCGTAGGGGACGCCCGCCTCGGCGAGCAGCACATTCATGTGCCCGGGCATGCGCCCGGCCACCGGGTGAACCGCGTACCGGACGTCGATACCGCGTTCGCCGAGCGCGTCGGCGAGCTCCTTGACCGCGTGCTGGGCTTGCGATACGGCCATACCGTAGCCCGGGATCACGACCACGCTCACGCTGGCGGCCAAGAGGTCGGCCGCTTGATCGGCGCCGATGGCGCGGATGTTGCCTTTCACGCCGGTATCGGCGCCGGCCTCGGGCGGTTTGCCGAAGGCACCGAACAGAACGTTGGTGATGGAGCGATTCATGGCCTTGCACATGATGATGGACAGGATGAGGCCCGAGGCGCCGTCGAGGGTGCCGGCGATGACGAGGATCTTGTTGTCGAGCGCGAAGCCGGTCGCGGCGCCGGCGAGACCGGCATAGGAATTGAGGATGGCGATCACCACCGGCATGTCGGCCGCGCCGATGGGAATGACGAAGAGCACGCCGAACACCAGCGCCAACGCCACCACGGCGTAGAAGAGCCAGCTCGTCTGCGGATTGACGATCACCCAAACCGTGGCCGTGACGAGGCCCGCCAGGAGCGACATGTTGAAGATGTTCTGGCCCTTGAAGGTCATGGGCATGCCGGGCAACCAGCCCTGCAGCTTGGAAAAGGCGATCATGCTGCCCGTGAAAGTGAGGCTGCCGAGCAGGACCTCGATGCCCAGGGCGACCATGGTGCCGGCCTCGAGATGCGCGCCTTCGGAATAGAAGTGCGAGATCCCGACCAGCGCGGCAGCGGCGGCGCCGAAGGCGTGCGAAAGCGCCGTTCGTTGCGGCATGGCGGTCATGGGCGTCCACACCGCGATGATCACGCCCGCCACCGTGCCGATGACCGCGCCCGTGACGATCCACGTGTAGGTCAGGATGTGGTGATCGAGCAGCGTGCCGGCGATGGCCACCACCATGCCGATCTCGGCCAGGTGCATGCCCCGGCGCGAGGTGCTGGGCGATGCCAGCAGCTTGAGGCCCAGGATGAACAGGACCGCCGCGACGAAATAGGCGATCTCGATGATTTGCTCGGGCGACATGGCTAGTGGCCTTTGTCTTTCGGGTCGGTGCGACCGCCCTTGAACATCTTGAGCATGCGCTCGGTGATGAGAAAGCCGCCCACCACGTTGCACATGGCGGCGGCCACCGCGGTGACACCGAGGATGGTGCGCACGCTCTCGTAGTGCGAGCCGGCCACTACGATGGCGCCTACCACCGAGATGGCGGAAATGGCGTTGGTCGCGGACATGAGGGGCGTGTGCAGCAGGGGAGGAACTCCGTGAATGACGTGATGGCCGACGAACGCCGCCAGCACGAACATCATCACGGTCCAGAGAATGAGCCCGCTGTCCATGGCTACGCCGCCGCCGCTTTGGGAAGCTGGGCCTTGAGCTCGGCGCCGATGGCCTGCAGGACCTTCTTGGCGTCGCCGAAGACCATGGTGACGTGGCTGCGCTCGAAGAGCGCGTTCTTCACGCCCGCGCTCCCCGGACGCAGGCTGCGCTTGATGACGAAGACGGTGCGCGCCCGGGCCACGTCGAGGAGGGGCATGCCGAACACGGCGCTGCCGGGATCGTTCTCGGCGGCGGGGTTCACGATGTCGTTGGCGCCTACCACCAGGGCGACATCGGCATCGGCCAGCTCGGCGTTGGCGGCTTGCCAATCCACAAGCTGCGCGGCGGGAACGTTGGCCTCGTCGAGCAGGATGTTCATGTGGCCGGGAACCCGTCCCGCGGTGGGGTGAATCGCGTAGAGGACCTTGGCCCCGCGCTGTTCGAGCATCTTGGCGACCTCCTGGAGCGCGTGCTGGGCCTGCGCCACGGCCATGCCGTAGCCAGGGACCACCACGACCTTGCCGGCGTTTTCCAAGACCATGGCCGCTTCTTCCGACCCGCAGGCTTGGACGTTGTCGTATTCGTCGCGCGCCTGGCTCGTCTTGTGACTCGATCCAAGCACGATCTCGGAGGGTTTGTGGCCGAGCGCCTGCGCCACGAGCCCGGCCAAGCTCCAGGCCGCCGTCGCAACCAGCCCGCCGACGGTGACCACGATGGGGTTGCCGAAGGCAACACCCAACGCCGCCGTCGCCAGACCCGAGGCCGACGCCGACAGCGCCACGGCCGCGGGTTGGCCCGAGGCGCGCGCCGCCGGGCCGAAGGCAGCCAGGCCCGCGAGCACGAGGGCGAAGACCCCGGCGAACACGGCAAGCCCGAGCACGGCTCCGCGCAAACCTCCCGCGAGCGCGAGCGCGCCAGCGAGCGGCCAATCCTCGCCGCGAAAAAACGCAGCCACCGCAACCAGGGTGGAGGCCACCCCACCCGCGCCGGCCAGCAAGGGCCCAAACCCACGGCCGAATGCGACTCGCGTGCGCCGGCCGAGCAGCCATCCGACGGCGGCACCGGCGCTCACGCCGACCAGGGCCAGGGTCGGGTCGCGCCCCGCGACCTCCAGGGCCTGGCCGGCCAGAGCCAAGACGAATCCCGTGGCAAGCCAGGTCGTCCCTCGGCCGGCCCCGCGCACCTTGCACATGGCCTTGAGGCCGAGGATGAAGAAGATGGCCGAGGCGATGTAGAGAGACGGAACAGCATAGGCGCGCAGGCTGACGAGGACGGAAGGCACCGTGCTTTCGCCCGTCATCGTTTGGCGCCTCCTCGGCGGAGCATGCGTTTGGCGCGCCCCAGTCCGGCGACCACCCCGGCCGCGCCCACGGCGGCGGCCATCGTGCTCAAGAGCGTGGCGGAATTTTCACCACCCGCCATCGCGCCCGCGATGGCCGCGGCCACGGAGAGGGCCGCCGCCGCGCCGAGGACGGCGGCCAGGGCGCCGTACAGGGTGGGCGGAACCTTGCGAATCACATCGAGACCGAGAAAGCCAGCCAGGGTGAACAGATAGAGCGAGACGAGCAGGCCGCCGGTCATGGGGCCGCCTTGGCCGCTGCGGCGGTGGGGCCGTGGGTGATCTGTCCGTCGTGCGTGAGCAAGACGCCCTGGATAATCTCGTCGTTCAGATCGAGGGTGAGCTTGCCGCCCTTCCAGACCAGCAAGGCCAGCTCCAGAACGTTGCGCGCGTACAGCGTGCTGGCGTCGTGGGGCATGGTCGAGGGCAGGTTGGTGTGGCCGAGGATGATCACCCGGTGCCTGACGACCTCTTGATTGGCCACCGTGAGCTCGCAGTTGCCGCCTTGCTCGGCGGCGAGATCCACGACCACCGAGCCGGGCCGCATGGCTTGCACCATCTCGGCGGTGAGCAGCCGTGGCGCGGGCTTGCCGGGAACGAGCGCAGTCGTGATGACGGCGTCGGCGCTGGCGATGTGCTCCTTGATGATGGCTTGCTGGCGGCCCAGGAACTCCTTGCTCATTTCCTTGGCGTAGCCGCCCTGACCTTCGCCTGACTCCTGCGACTCTCGCGACGCTTGCACCGGCAAATCGATGAACTTGCCACCCAGGGATTCGACCTGCTCTTTCACCACGGGGCGAACGTCGGAAACCCAGACCACCGCGCCCAAGCGCTTGGCCGTGGCCACGGCCTGCAACCCGGCCACGCCGGCGCCCATGATCACGACCTTCGCCGACGGGATTGTCCCCGCCGCGGTCATGAGCATGGGGAAGTACTTGCCGAGTCGGCTCGCGGCGAGCAGCGCGGCCTTGTACCCGGCGATGTTGGCCTGCGAGGAGAGCGCGTCCATGGACTGCGCGCGGGTGATGCGCGGAACCAGCTCCATGGCCAGGGCCGTGACCTTGCCCGCGGCCAAGGTCTTCACCATGGGGAGATTGCGGTAGGGATGCAGGAGACCGACGACCACGGCACCCGGCTTGAGCGCCGCCGCTTCGTCCTTGCCCAGCGCCGGGTTCATGGCGAGCGGCGAGACCTTGAAGATGGCATCCGCCGTGGACCACTCGGCCGCCAAGTCCGAAATCAGGCGTGCCCCTGCGGCCTGGTAGCGCTCGTCGAGCAGGAACGCGCTTTCGCCCGCCCCCTTCTCGAGGGCGACCTCGAGCCCCTCCTTCACCAGGCGTTTGACGGTCTCCGGCGTTGCCGCGACCCGCGCCTCACCTTCCGCCCGTTCTTTGGGGATCAACACCTTGAGCATGGCTTTCACCTTCGCGCCCGGGGATTCCCGCGTGCGAAGCCCAAGGGCCGGCGGTCCGAGCACTCAAAAGAGATCGACTCTCGGATTTGATGCAGAGGATCGCGAACGGTTACTTGCGGTCGCGAGCGTGGGGGGAACAGGCCCGTCCAGAAATGCCGGCTACGGAATCGGCGGCGGAATGACCGGCGGAGGCGTGGTTTTGGGGCGCGAACGGCCACAACCACGGCCACGACCTCCTGCGGCTATCGCGGGATTGGGGTGCTTAGCGCGTCCCCTGAGCCAGTTCCGTGATATGCCGTGACTGCAACCTAGGGTTTGCCGCCCTCGGGCGGGCGGGGTGGCTCAGACCGGGCGGCCGGGGAGCTTGCTGAAGTCCACGAACAACCTGCGCGTGGTGGGCTGGCAGGTGGGGCAGAAGCAGGCATCGTCACGGCCCACGCGCACGCGGCGGACGACAGTGCCGCAGACCAGGCACGGCCGGCCGTTCCGGCCGCGCACCTTGAGAAAATCGCGCACCTTGATCGCGATGGGCTCATCGCGCGTCTGGATCTCGCGAATCGCCCAGGCCAAGGTGTCGCGGATGGCTGCGAAGAGGCGATCCACCTCCTCGGCGCGCAATCGGTTGCAAAAGGTCTTGGGGTGCAGCCCGGCCGCAAACAGAATCTCGTCGGCGTAGGCGTTGCCGATGGACGCCAGCGCGGTCTTGTCGAGCAGGAATTGGCGCACCTGATCGCGTCGGCCGGTGGCAAGCACGCGAAAACGGTCCAGAATGAATTGCGGCGACAAGAGATCCGTACCGAGATCGCGCAGCCCGGGGATTTCCGACATCTGGTGAGCGTGGGCCACATAGATTTTCCCCATGCGCGTTTCGTCCCTGTAGTGCAATTCCGGCCCGCTTTCGAACTGCACGGCCAGGATGGCGTTCTTGCCGGCGCGTCGGCTCCCCTCGCCGACCAAAGCGTAGCACCCGGTCAGCATGGCGTTCACCACCAGGACCAACTCGCCATCGAGCGAGAACCGCAGAAACTGGCCGATCCGTTTCACCCCCGTGATGCGTTTGTCCCGCAGCAACGCCGGAAGCTGTCCCGCAACCATGACCCGAAGGACGACGGGATCCCCCACGCGGACATCGACGATGCGCAGGCCGCAGATCGTGCGCGCCAGCACGGCTTCGACATGGACGAGGTCAGGCAACTCGGGCACGCCACAAGGATAGCACCGCCGGCTACGTCGGCTTTGCCTCGTCGGTCCAGGGCGGGTCGTCTGGGGCTCGAGCGTGATGGAACTGGCGGTAGCGAGCCCAACGGGAGAACACCTGTGCCGCCTGTTCGCTCCGCTTCGATCCAGTGGGCGTCATGGAGAGTTCGGGGTGGTCGCCGCGACGCCTTCCGCACGGAGAATGACTTTGTCGATGCAGCAACGGAGACCATCGGCAGAAGCGCGTGGGGCCGAGAAGTAATCCTCGACTCCGCGTTGGGCCGGCTGGCACGCAGTCATGGCGGGGGACGCGAAGGTGATCACCGAAGATGTGAAGATCACGTCGGACACGGGAGTCGAGCTGTACTCTTCGATCACGAATTCGGCCATGTTCTGCCCCTGGCCGAGCAAGTCGATGACATACGACACGGATTGGGACGTGCGAAGGTTGGTTATGGTTTGAGTCCAGGAGGTGCCCTGGAGCGCGAAGACCAGACCGAGGTCGTCGCCGACCGCAACGGCCATTCCCGGACCACCGTGGCAGTCGTGGTAGGCGGAATAGTTGGGCGAGGATGACGTGATATTGGTGTTTACGTACTGTCCGGAGATCCACCACGACTTGTATGATTGTGCGGGTGAACCCGGGGCGCAGGTCGGGCCCCAGGTCAGGACCGGTTGCAGGACTCCATTGTCCAGGACGTCGAAGTTCGTGCTCGCGTGGATCGGTTGTAGTCCAGGCCAAAGGAAGAGCGTTCCGCTGGCGGGGGGCGTGGCCGGCACCGAGAGTACGGTGCGAAATTCAACCACTTGGTTGTTGCTGTTCGTGGGAGCGGTGAGAAGCACCCAGCCGTAGCCGCTGGTGGTGGTCCGCGCCGACGTGCTCGCCGCGTACGTGGTGCCGCCGGCGCACGGGTCGGTGTCCGGCACCGCATCTTCCGAGCCGCCACCGCTGGCGTCTTTCGACGACGCGTTCGAATCGGGTAGGTCGGGGCCGATGTCCGTGCTGGCGTCCGTTCGCCGGCCTGGGCCGTCCAGGCGGCCGCCATCGCTCGGGCCGACGGCAAGCCCCGAGTCCGCCCTGCTCCCAGTCTCAGGCTGCGCATCGGAACCGAAGGGTGTCGTCGACGAATCTCTGTCCATCTGTTCGTCGGAGCTGCGGGTGAGGTCGCGGCCGGCATCCCTGTTTGGTTCGCCTTGGGGGTCGCCTGCGCGGTCAGCGGCCGCCGGCGAATCCGAGCGCAATCCCAACTCGACCCCTGAGTCCTTGGTACTGAACGAGGCGCTGTCGCCTCCGTTACAACCCGCCAATCCCGCCGCCCACATGGCGAGGGCAACACAACCCAGAGCCGTGCCATCGAATCGGCCATCGCTGCAGAGGCCGATGGCTTTGTACCGGCTGGACAAAATGGATTCCACCCTAACACCGGGCAAAATTCGCGTCCACACCAGAGATCTCCCGAAAACGGAGCGGTCCGAGGGGAGGAGGGGGCCCGACGATGCGCTCGTACGAATCGGTCCAGGAAAGTTGCGCGCCGACGCGCCGACCACCACGACCGGTGTTTGTCGTTTCCGATCAGGAACAGCCACGTGCCAGGCCGTCCACTCTGGGTGACCCGCGCAAAGTCCAACGCTGCTGTCGAAAAAGCTCGCCCCGACTCTCCCCCGTAAGCTCGTGGGCGGCCAGGTCGGCCGAAGGCCTCGACGTGTCCACCAAGGACGGCTGTTCTGGCACCGGGCTTGCAGCCTCTCAAATGGGAGCGATTTGCAGAAAAGGAGAACAGCCATGCCCAATCCGATCAAGAACATCGCAGCGAAAGGCGCTGGAAAGGCCGGCGCCGCTCAAGCAATGGCCAAAGGTCTGAGCGGCGTCTTCGTGACGCTCGCCGAACAGCACCACGAGGTAAGCACGCTTTTGTCGCGCGCAGCAGCAGCCGAGGATGCCGAGAAGCGCCGCGACCTTTGGACCGAAATCAAGAAGCAGCTCGTCTCGCATGAACGAGCGGAGCTGACCACAGTCTACCCTGCCCTTGGGGGGGATTCGAGAACCGAGGACATCGTGCGCCTCCACGCTGAGGAGGCCGAGGAGTTGGAGAGAGCGATCAACCAAATAGACGCCCTGAGCTTCGATTCACCCGACTGGCAACGACAGGTTCAACACCTAACGAAGTTGGTGAAGAGACATGCGTCAGAAGAAGAGGGCGAGTTCTTCTCCCGGGCACAAGAGGTTCTCGGTAAAGACGGCGCCAAGCGGCTGGAGAAGCCATTCATGAGCACGAAGGAGCGCGAGATGAGCAGCATCGGCTAGTCCGCGAACACGCAGCCAGAGGCACGCCCGCGCGATGCGGGCGAATGCCTCTGGCTTGCGTGGCAATGTACTATCCTATCTCCGACTGGACTTCGTTCACCTTGGCCCGTGCAGTCGTGAGAATGTTGTCCGCGGTTTCTCTGGACCGACGTCCGATCTTCTCTCTCAGCTCGCTTCTGGTGTTGGGTGCCAACAACAGAACAGTCTGTTGCGCCGGCGATCGCGCTGATGGCAATCAACCCAACTGTCCACAGCACACCAGTGGTCGCAATGCCTGTATCGACGCCCAGAATCTTCAGGATGTCGTTCTTGTCGAGGTCTTTGAGGTCATTGATCTTCATGATTGTCTCCTTTGCGATTGGCGCCAGCAAAGATGTTGCCAAAGCCTTCCCACGTCCACTCGGAGAGGTGGGGGGCGCGTGTCGCTAAGGGCCAGGAGGGGCGAGCGATTTGACGTGGACGTCGCGTTGCGGGAAAGGGATTTGAATGCCGGCGCTGCGGAAGGCCGCATCGATCGCGAAGCGGAGGCGCGAGGCGACGCGCAGGTCCTCGCGGGGATTGGTAATCCACACCAGTAGCGAGAAGCTCAGGCTCGAGTCGGCGAAATTGTCGAAGCGCACTTCGGGAGGAGGCTCCCGGAGCAGCTCGGGCTCGGCCGCCGCAACCTGAAGCAGGACGTCCCGGGTGCGACCGGTGTCCGTCCCGTAGGCCACGCCGACCTGCACGCTGATGCGAAGATTCGTCGTGGGCACGGAATGGTTGATCACTTGCGCGGTGACGAGCTCGCTGTTGGGCACGATGATGGTGACTTCGTCGCGGGTCACGACCCGCGTTGCACGCATGCCGATGTCGCTGACCGAGCCACAGACCGCTCCGATCTGGACGAAGTCCCCGCGCGCGACCGGTCGTTCAATCAGTAGGATCAGTCCCGAGACGAAGTTCTGGGCGATGTTCTGCAAGCCGAATCCGATGCCCACCAGCACCACCGTCGAGGCCGCGAGGACCGCGTCAAGGCGGATCCCCAGTGACATGGCGGCGACCACGACTCCCACCAGGACCACGAGGTAGCGCGTGATCTTGGTCAGCGCAAAGCGCGCCCCATGCGCGACCTCGCGCCGGGCGAGCAGACGGCTTACGGCCCGGCTGGCGATGCCGGCCAGGAAGTACGACACCGCCACGATGAGCAGCGCGGCGAGCAGGGAGAGCAATGTGATCGGTCCCCCGGCGAGATGAACCAAGGGTTGGTGGACGAGTGCGTTCAGCCGATCGAGCGTAGACATGGGGTCAGTGAGGGGAGGGGACATTGACCGCATAGGTCCTCCCCGCGACAAGGCTGACGCAACAGGGGGGGCGCGCGCAAGTGTACAGTGAGGGCCCGCGCCGACGAGTCACAACGGCCTCCGCCGTAGCCGGCATGGCACGGGCAGCTTTGCTCTTGAAAAATCCAGTGCGTGGTACATGCCATCTCGATGAACCACGACTTGAAGGGAAGTGCCTATGTAGGAACCTTTGCCACGGCGATTTCCCACCTGCTGCACGGGTGGTTGGAACGCATCGGTGGGCCCGCTCTGCGCGCCCCGGCCTTCGGTTCTGTGACCTGGGGAGACCTCGGCGTGGTGGGTTTCTTCCTCGTCCTGACCTTGCTGCTGAACGCGCTGCTGGTCGCCCTGTTGTGGCGACACACCGACGCCTCGGCCGGACCATCAGCAGGCCAACCACTGCGCCACGACACCCGCCGCATCGTGAGCAAACCCGTGCACCTCATGGTTTGGGTCTATGGCCTCTACTTGGCCGCAACACCGATTCTGTTGCGAATAGGGCAGGGAGAAGACTGGCGATTCGTCATCGGGGTGCTCGACAAATGCCTCGACATTGCGGTCTTCGGAGTCCTGCTTTGGCTCTTCTTCCGCTTCACGCACGTGCTCGAAGCCTGGCTCGAGACGTGGTCGGCGAAGACCTCCAGCAGGCTGGACAATCTCTTGGCCCCTCTGGTGGGCAAGAGCTTGCGCATCGTCGTGCCCGTGCTCGGCGTTATCTTGGCCCTGCCCCTGCTCGACCTGCCCGATCGGTATGCGGACGTTCTCGGCAAGGGAACCAGCATCCTGCTCATCGTGGCGGTGGCGTTGATCCTGTCGCAGATGGTGAGCCTCGGCGAAAAGGCGGTTCTGGTCGAGTACGATATCAAGGCCGCGGACAATCTCCGCGCGCGCAAGGCCTATACCCAGGTTCACGTCATCAGCAAGACGCTCTACTTCGCCATCACGCTCTTCACCCTGGCCTCGGTGCTGATGTTGTTCAAGGAGGTGCAGCGCTTCGGCACGAGCATCCTGGCGTCTGCGGGCGTGGTCGGCATCATCTTCGGGTTCGCCGCCCAGAAGACCATCGCCAACCTTTTCGCCGGATTCCAGCTCGCGATGACCCAGCCCATCCGTTTGGACGACGTGGTCATCGTCGAGGGCGAGTGGGGGCGTATCGAGGAGATCACCTTGACCTACGTGGTGGTGCACATCTGGGACGACCGGCGGTTGGTGGTGCCCTTGAGCCACTTCATCGAGAAGCCGTTCCAGAACTGGACGCGCGTCTCCGCCGAGCTGCTCGGTTCGGTCTTCGTGTGGGTCGACTACAGCGTGCCGCTTGGCCAGGTTCGCGCGGCCTTGCAGGAGATCGTCGAGAACGATCCGCTGTGGGACAAACGCTTCTGGAATCTGCAGGTGACCGAGGCCTCCGAACGCACCATGCAAATCCGCGTGTTGGCCACCTCCGCGGACTCGTCCAAGTCGTGGGACTTGCGCTGCAACATCCGCGAGAAGCTCATCGCCTACCTCCAGCGCCATCATCCGCAGTGCCTGCCCAAGCTGCGCGCCGAGCTGGGCTCGTCTCCGTTTCCCAACGCGGGCCGGGAGAGCCTTGGCGCCAGGCCATCCACCGGGTGAATGGCCGCGCTCCGGGCGGGCTGTCGTCACCGTCCTGAGGGTCTAGATGGATTTGGCCTGTCCGCGACACTGCTCAGCTGAGCATTTGGCCCGTGGCACAGGAGAATCACCAATGAAAAGCACATGGTTCGCGGTAGCGGCTCTAGGGTTTGCGGCAACCGCGACGTCACCCTTCATGGGCTGCAGCGCCAGTGGATCGGCCGGCGTCTCGTCGACCGGTGGAACGAACGCGGGCGGCAGCCAGCCGACGGGCAGTGGTGGTGCAGGTCTCGGCGGTTCTGGAAGCGGCGGGCTCGCAAGCTTGGGCGGTGCAACCGGCCGAGGGGGCTCAGGTGGCAGCACCTCATCCGGCGCGGGGGGGAGCAGCGGTAGCGGCGGCCAAGTTGGCGGTGAACCTGGCAGCTCGCCCCAGGGCGGTAGCGGCGGCAGTGCCCATACCGGCGGCACGACGGGGAGGGGCGGGGCAGGCGGTTCCGGAGGAACCGACGGCGGCATGGCAGGGACCGTTGGCTCGGAGGGCTCGACCGGCGGGGGCGGAACCGCTGGCTCGGGTGGCACGATCGGCGTAGGAGGGACCGTTGGCTCGGGGGGCACGACCGCTACAGGAGGGACCGCCGGCTCGAGCGGCACCGGCCCGGCCGGACCCTGCGACATCTATCAATCCGCAAGTACGCCTTGCGGTGCCGCGCACAGCACGGTTCGCGCACTCTATGCTTCGTACAGCGGCCCCCTTTACCAGGTTCAACGGGCCTCGGACAAGACGACCAAGGACATCCTGGTCGGCCCCGGGGGCTTCGCTGACAGCACCGCCCAAGACTCGTTCTGCTCCGGCACGACGTGCACCATTCCGATCATCTACGACCAGTCGCCCAACGGAAATCATCTGCGGGTCACGTGGTTTGCGTATTGGTTGCAGAGTGGAGGCAACCCCGCCACCGCCACGGCGGCCAAGATCACGGTGGGGGGACACTCTGTCTACGGCATCAAGTCCGGTACCAACGTGGCCTATCGAACCGGGGTACCGCTGTCGGGGACGGCCGCTATCACGAAAGGCTCGGCGACCGTGACCTTCTCGAGCCCGCAGACCCTACCGGCGGGCTCGTTCCTTTTGTTCGCCACCAACGCCAAAGATTGTCCGGCCAACTCATGGCCCAATAACTGCAACTTCCACACCTATTTCACCTCGGCGGCGATAAGTGCCTCGGCAACGGTGACGCTGACAGCTGCCTATTCGGGCACCAGCAACTCCGCCACCGTTGTCTGGAATGCCACCACCAAGGGGATCGCCACAGGTGATGAGGCAGAGGGCGAGTATTCGGTGTTCGATGGTAAGACCTCCAGCCAGTGGTGCTGCTTCGATTATGGCAACTCGGAGATTGACGGCATCGACGAAGGCAACGCCACGATGGAGGCCATCTACTGGGGGGCCGACACGCAGTTCGGACAGTCCGGGGGCGGCAGCGGTCCATGGGTCGGGGCTGACTTGGAGAATGGGTTGTACTATGGCTACGAAAACGGCTCAGCGAACGTACCGAGCAACACCTCCGTAACCGGTTTCCCCTACGTCACCGCCATGCTGAAGGGTCTGTCGGCAAAGGACTGCCCCGCGGGCCTGACCAGCTCGGGCTGTTTCGCGCTCAAGGCCGGCAACGCCACGTCGGGCAAGATGGCATACAAGTGGAACGCTACCACCAGCACCTACGGGGCACGCCCGCCCGGCTACAGTCCGCAGAAAAAGCAAGGCGCCATCATCCTGGGGACGGGAGGCGACGGTTCCAACACTGGCGTCGGAATCTGGTTCGAAGGGGCCATGACGATGGGCGCCCCGCCCGATTCGACCGACGACGCCATCCAGGCCAATATCGTCGCTGCGGGATACGGAAAGTAGCGCGCCAATAGGGAACGGAGCCTAGAGGAACTTCGGATCTACGCACCCGTCATGCCCATCGGGTCGAGCGCGCGGTCGAGCGTGGCTTCGTCGAGCAGGCCGCGTTCCAGCACGACCTCGCGCAGGGTGCGGCCACTGGCAAGGGCTTGCTTGGCAACCTCCGCGGCCCGGTCGTAACCCAGGTGCGGGGTCAGCGCGGTCACCAGCATCAAGGAACGCTGGACCAGCTCGCGGCAGCGTTCGGCGTTGGGCTCGATGCCGCGCACGCAGGACCCGGCGAAGCTGAGCACGCCCTGGGCGAGGCACGTGATAGCCTCGTGCAGCGAGAACGCAATGAGCGGAAGGGTCACGTTGAGCTCGAGGTGGCCGTCACGGCCGCACAGGACAACGGTGTGGGCCAGGCCCTGGGCATAGGCGCAGACCTGTACCAGCATCTCGCTCATCACCGGATTGATCTTGCCCGGCATGATCGAGCTGCCCGGCTGCAGCGAGGGCAAATTGATCTCGCCCAGCCCGCAACGCGGCCCCGATGATAACAGCCGCAGGTCGTTCGCGATCTTGGTCAGGCTGGCCGCCATGGCAGTCAGCAGACCGGCCACTTCGACCGCATCGTCGCGTCCGCCTTGTGCCTCGAAGTGGTTGCGCGCCTCCACGAAGGGCAGGCCGGTATGGGCGGCGAGAATCCCACACACGCGCGCGGCAAGCTCGGGATGGGCGTGCAGCCCGGTGCCGACCGCGGTGCCGCCGATGGCGAGCTCGTACAGGCAAGCAATGGCGCGGTCGGTGCGCTCAACGGCCTTTTGAGCCTGCATGGCATAGCCCGAGAATTCTTGCCCGAGGGTCAGCGGCGTCGCGTCCATCAAGTGGGTGCGGCCGATCTTGACCACCGGCTGCAGTTGCCGCGCCTTCGCCTCCAGCTCCTGTTGCAGCAAGGCCAGGGCAGGGCGCAGCTTGCCGTGCAGGGCGACCGCGACGCTCACATGCAGCGCGCTGGGAATGACGTCGTTCGAGGATTGGCCCAGGTTGACGTCGTCGTTGGGGTGCACCGGGAGATTCGATCCGAGCGGCCGGCCCGCCTGTCGGCTGGCGCGATTGGCGATGACCTCGTTCATGTTGGTGTTGGTCGAGGTGCCCGAGCCGGTTTGAAAGACGTCGACGGGAAACTGGGAAGCCAGTCCGCCGGCCACGATCTCCATGGCGGCCCTTTGGATGGCTTGCGATTTTTCGCCGGACAATCTGCCCAGATCTTCGTGGGCGCGGGCGCACGCCAGCTTGATCAGGGCCAGCGCCCGGATGAAGGCGTCGGGCATGGTGTGCCCGCTGATGGGAAAGTTGAGCACCGCCCGCTGGGTGGAGGCGCCGTAGAGCGCATCGTCCGGAACCGCCATCTCGCCCATCGAGTCGCGTTGTGTCCGCATATCAAAAGATCTCCCCTGCGTCGAAGTATCCCCCAAGCGGACGAGCATCGGGCGACCAAGCGACGTCGGCCCGCACCACGAAGGCCTTGCCCTCCTGCAAGCGCAGCCCGCCGCCCACACCGTACTTGAGTCCGAAACCGGTACCGTCGAGCTCGGGATGGGCGTGGAACATCTCGGTCCAGCAGCGGCCCCCGTCGAAGAAGAGCGCCACCGCGAGCACGAAGGGCTTGTTGCGTAGGGTGAACGGCAGCACGTCGCTGCGCGCCTCGAGGTTGCCGAACAGCTTGACCTTGCCGTGGTAGCGTTGCGCCGGCACGCCACGGATGGCCTTGCCACCTCCGATGGCCGGGGTGTCGTCGAAGCGCGCCAGCTCGTAAAAGGGCGGCGTGCCGATGAAGGTATCGCCGACGGCACGGAACGAGAGCGAGAACCAGCGCGGTATCGGCGTGGTGTAGAAGCGCGCGATGGCTTCGATTTGCAGATAGTCGTACGGCATCCATGAACCGGCGGCCGGGCTCAGGCGGGCCAGCAGCATGTGGTACTGGCCGTGGTGCGGAACGGTCTCTTCATCGCGCGAGTCGTACTCGACACCAAATTCGGCCAGGCCGATGGCGTGCGAATTGAAGTTGCCGAGCAGCTGCCGCACCTCGGGTGAGCCACTCGTTTGGTCGTGCTCGAGCAGGGTGTTGGCGCCGACCGCGAGCCGGCTGAAGGTAAACGAGCTGCCGATGCTGGCAAAACAGTCGTCGAAAAGCTTGACCCGCAGGTTGGCCGCCAGGGTGGGATGGGTGCGACGGTACTCAAGAGTATCGATTGGCACGTTGTCGGGATATCGACTGGCATTGCCGATGCCGTAGTAGCCCAGGGTGCGTTCGTCGGTGTACGAGGGGCGCACCTCGATGCGGAAGCGTCCGTCCGGGCCGAAGTGCGGCACCGTCCACTTCGCCCAGATGTCGATGAAGGGGATGATGAGGCTGTTGTTGCGCAGCTTGAAGGTCAGCAACGCGGCGTCTTCGATCTTCCAGATGAAGGTGGCTTGGCCGGGCTCCTCCTTGCTTAGCCGCGCCACGCTGCTCAGCTCTCCGCCACCGATGCCGACGTCGCTGTCGCCACCGGCGATGGGGAAGAAGTCCAGCTCCAGCTTGCCGGTCTTGGGATTTTCCGCTTTCGACTCGTCCTTGCCCTGCTTGCTCTGCTCGCCCTGCTTGCCCTCCTCACCCTGGGCGCCCGGTCCGGACGGTGCTTCGCGCGCGCATCCCGCGCCTTCCGCCCAGCGGAAGGAGATGGCCAAGCACAAACCGCCCAGCAGCACCCGGTGGGTTCTGGAGATCGCCAAGTCCGCGCTCCAACCGAGTCAGCCGCCTGGACGATGGTCAAGGGTGGTCATGCAAGCACCTCCGGAGAATGGCTTTCGGTAATCTCTGGATAGTTTCCTTACGTCCCGCGTTCGCGCAAGGAGGAGGAACCAAAAACTTGCAGCCGTCCGCGTCGGAGCTTGCCCATCTGCCCATCTTCATTGGGATAGAAGCCGGGATCCGTGGCCGATGTTTCGAGGGCGAGGTCATACTTGAGACATGTATGCGGTAGGCGCGGGTTCGGGCGTGACCGAGATTCGAGCCGGCGATGGCACCGACCGAGCACCTGACCCCGGGCTTCCCCCTGGGGCGGCACCTCGCCCTCAGCGGCGCTATCGTGGTCGGCCTCGGCGCTGTGGGCGTCGCGCTCGCCCTACGCGCCTACCCGATGCCCCGACTGCCGGATCCGCGTCTCACGGGCCTGGATCACACGGCCAAACGAGCGCAGGGGGAAGAGCGGATAAACGCCTTGCTCGACCGAATGACGCTGGAGGAAAAGACCGGGCAATTGAATCAGTTCTCCGTGGGTGAGCCTACCGGGCCCGGCACCCACCGCAGCTCCTACGAGAGCATGATCGCCGCTGGACAGATTGGCAGCCTGATCAATGCGACCAATGCCGAACAGGTGAACGCTCTTCAGCGCATCGCCGTCGAGCAATCGCGGCTTCACATCCCGCTGCTGTTCGGACTGGACGTCATCCACGGCTTCCGCACGATCTTCCCCATGAACCTGGGCCTCGCTGCCAGCTGGGATAGCGTGCTTGTCGAACGTGTCTCGCGCCTGGCCGCACAAGAGGCCTCGGCAGAAGGCATCCGCTGGACCTTCTCGCCCATGGTCGACATCGCCCGCGACGCCCGCTGGGGCCGTATCGCCGAGGGTGCAGGCGAAGATCCGTACCTGGGCGCGGTGCTGGCGCAAGCCTATGTGCGCGGATACCAAGGCGCCCACTTGGGCGAGCCCACGTCGATTCTCGCGTGTGCCAAGCATTTCGTCGGCTACGGCGCCGCGGAAGCCGGGCGGGACTACAACAGCACGGAACTTTCCGAGCGAACGCTTCGTCAGGTGTACTTGCCACCGTTTCAGGCCAGCGTCGATGCCGGCACGGCCACCGTCATGGCGGCGTTCAACGCCATCGACGGGATTCCCGCCAGCGCCAATCCCTTCACCTTGACCGAAGTCTTGCGCAAAGAATGGAAGTTTCCCGGATTGGTCGTCAGCGACTGGACGTCCATCGCCGAGCTGCGGGCGCACGGCATCGCCAACGACGACGCCACCGCTGCCCGCAAGGCCTTTCTCGCAGGCGCCGACGTGGATATGGAAAGCGGACTCTACCTGCGCGAGCTTCCGCGCCTCGTGCGTTCGGGCGAGGTGCCTGCCGTCAAGGTGGACGATGCCGTCAGGCGCGTCCTGCGCGCGAAATTTGCCCTGGGTCTGTTCGAGCATCCCTACGCCGCCGGCGGCGCAAGTCATGAACCGCTGCCCGAGGCATCGCGGGCGCTGGCCCGGCAGGCGGCCGAGGAGTCGTTCGTACTTTTGAAGGACGAAGCCGTGAAGGGTTCGCCGCTGCTGCCCCTGCGGGCGAAACCGCGCTTGAAGATCGCGCTGATTGGTCCGCTGGCGGACAGCGCGCAGGACATGCTTGGCTCTTGGAGCGCACAAGGCAGTGCGAGCGACGTGGTCACGCTGCGCGCGGCACTTGCCGACCGAGCGGCGGCGAACCGGATGACCTTGTCGTATGCCCGAGGTGCCGACACCGTCGGCGGAGACACGTCCGGGTTTGCCCAGGCGGTGCGGATTGCCGGACGAGCTGACCTTGTCATTCTTGCGCTCGGCGAGCACGGCGATTTGACGGGAGAAGCCGCTTCCCGGGCCTATCTCGGCTTGGGCGGCCAGCAGGAGAATCTGCTCCGGGCGGTTGCGGCGACGGGCAAGCCGATGGTTCTGTTGCTCTTCAACGGTCGGCCACTGACGATTGCCTGGGCGGCGGCGCACGTCCCAGCCATCGTCGCCGCTTGGTTTCCCGGCGTGCAAGCCGGACCCGCGCTGGTGCGACTGCTCTTCGGGGACATCAATCCCTCCGGGCATCTCACCGCCACCTGGCCACGCACCGTGGGCCAAGAGCCGCTCTACTACGATGCGCTCAACACCGGGCGGCCCTTGGCCGGTGTGCCCGCGGGCCTCGACCGCTTCACCAGCCGCTACATCGACGAGCGCAATACGCCCCTGTTCCCCTTCGGCTACGGATTGTCCTACACGACGTATTCCTATGGGCCGCCTTCCGCCGACCGAGACTCGCTGTCCGCAGCGGCCATCAACCGTCGCGGCGCGAGCGTCACAATCCATGCAACCATCCGCAACACAGGCGCGCGCGCGGGAACCGCCATCGCCCAGTGCTACATCCGCCTGACCGGCACCAGCGTCGCGCGGCCGGTGCGCGAGCTCGAGGGATTCGAGCGCGTCTACCTCGAGCCTAGCGAGAGCAAAGAGGTCGAATTCAACCTGGGCAAAGCCGCGCTCGGATTCTGGGGCGAGGACCTGAAGTTCGGGGCCGAACCCAGCCGTCTGCAGGTGTGGGTCGCTGACGATTCCACGCGCGGCACCCCCGTGGAGCTCGGGATTCGCGACTGAGCGGGCTAGCCCCCGTCCGGGGCTGTTCGGCAAGGGGGCGTTGCCGCTGGCGCAGATGCCGCGACCTCGGTCGCAGAGGAGGTCACGGGCTTGCCGTCCAACCAACCGCCGGAAAAGCCGGCCCTCAGCAGACCCTTGCGGATGTACGGGTTGCTCTTCATCAGCGTCCACACCCGCTCGGTGCGGAAATTTTCAATCATCAGCAGAATCGGCCCTTGGTCGATGGCAACATACTGATCGGCAAACCAACCCGGCTCGTGCGACCCCGAATTCGGGAAGGACAGATTGAAAGCGTCCTTGAATCCGTACTTGCCATAGAGCTGTTTGCCGAAGTGCGCGCGGAAATAGCGTAACGTCGGGATGGTCAGCTCGGGCGCAAACGGAACCGATCCGCCGGCTGCCGTCACGGCGATGGTGCCGTCGTCCCTACGGTCGGGTCCTGCGCCGCGCGCCCAGTAAGCATGAAAGCGGTCGTCCGTCGCGGCGCTTTCGCCGCCGATCCTGAGCGGTCCGTCCGAGGCGCTCAGGCCCCACACTTGAGCGTCGTAGCCGACCCACTTCGCCGGGTTCGCCACGCAGTAGGCCCGATTGGCGTAGGTTGCACGGGTCGAATTGATGAAATAGTCGATGCCCTTTGACCGCATGTACGCATCTTGGATGCCGCGAAAGTCGATCCACACGTGCGAGTACTGATGGCCGAACAGCGGGTCGAACGCCACGCGTGGAAAACCGTCGCCTCCCTCCCAGCGGTAGGTGGACGTCCATGCCTTCCACGCCTGCGCCTTGATGGGGTGGGTGTCGGAGCCCAGCGCGAGCACGTATAGGATCATCGCCTCGTTGTACCCCTGCCAATCGGCAGCGATGAACCCATCCTCGGGCGTCCACCCCATGCTCAACAGCGGGGGATGCCGCCGAGAATACGCCCACGTCCAATCCACCCGCCCGTACAGTTGCCGGCCCAGGCTGACGAATGCTTCGTTCGGTGGCGTCGCTCCCGTCGAAGAACGTGGCCGAGGAAAGAACCCCGGCCATGAGCAACGCCGTGTCCATGGTGGAGAGCTCCGCCCCGGGCGCGCGGTAGCCCGTGTGGATATCGAGGAAGTGATAGAAGAAGCCTCGGTATCCGGCCACGCCGGCTCGCTCGGGCCCTTGCGGTGCGCGCCACAGAAAGCGCAAGGTGGTCAAGGTCCGCTCGGCTGCCTGGTCGCGCGTGATCCACCCCCTGCCCACGCCAACGACATAGGACGTAAGCGCAAAGCCGACGCCGGCGACGCTGGCAAGGTCGTTGGCCGGAAAGCGGTCGAGGGTAAGACCGCTTTTCGCCGGGGTCGTCTCCCAGAAGAAGCGGAAGGTGTCGTGCTGCAGGGTTTCGAGGAATTGCTGTTCCTCGGGCGAGGCCCGATACGGCGCCGGCGCCGGGACCGCCGAGGAGGCGACGTCTACAGGGCTCCATACGAGCAAGGCGGCCACGACAGCCGCCAGGTATCGCTTCCCAAGGAGCGCTTTGCTTAACGGCGGACACCGCACATCAGAATTTTACAAATCGCGTTCGAGTCATTCAAGGTCGTGACTCCACCGCAATCCTGCGACAAGCCGCGGCGACGTCGCGAGGCGCCGGGGTAAAGGCCCTATTCCAAGGCTGAGCCTCTCGGGTGACGGCTCGTCGCACCAAAGGCCAAGCACCACGGCCACTGTAATCCCGCGACAAGCCGCAGGAGGTCGTGGTCGTGGGGCCTGGCAGGCGATAGGGACTTGCACAACGAATGGCAGTGTTGCAAACGCAAACCATGAGGCCCGCTTTCGCACCCTTCGCCTTGGCCTTGGTCTTCGCGCCGCATGCCGTCGACGCTGCCGGCCCTGCACCTGGAGAACCGGGAGTTGCAGGAGCCTGGGCGCCGGCCCGAAAATCGTTCGTCGGCACCGCTCTCGACACGCGCTCGCGGGTCTATTTCACAGGCTATCGCGGTACGCTGTCCGAGATCTTCTATCCCACGCTCGATTCCGTGCAGGCCGTGGATCTCAGCTCTTCGTCGCCGATAAGGCCAAGACGTTCGTCGATGAAGAACGGCAGCAGCAGTACCAGGCCACGCGCCCGGATCCGCATTCGATGCGCTGGCACGTTATTACCATGAACACCGAACACCACTGGCGCATCGGCAAAGAGATCGTCGCGGATCCCGAACGGAGCGCGATCATCGTGCAAACGACTTTCGAGGCGCTGGACGGGCGAACGCTGGGCGACTTCCATCTCTTCGTCTTTCACGACCCGTCGATAGACGATTCGAACGGTGGCGACACCTCGAGCACCCGGTTCCACCGAGGACGGACCTTTCTGGTAGCGTCGCAGGGCTCTCGTGCTTCGGCACTCGGCATATCGCGGCCGTGGACACGGGTCGGCGGCCGGCCCATGGTCTCGAACGGCTTCGTGGGGCTCTCGGACGGGCGCGCGGATCTCGAGACCGACCACGGGATGGACTGGACGTATGACCTCGCGGCCGGAGGCAACGTCGCCCAGCCGGGCTGGGTCGACCTGGGGGATGCGCGCAAGAAGTCCGTCACCTTCGTGGTGGCGCTGGGCTTTGGCGCGACCGACGTCGAGGCCATCGCCACCGCGGCGGCGACACTGGCGAGCAACCCGGCAACCACGCGGCGCCGTTACGACGACGCCTGGCACGCCTACGTGGCGGGCCTCGACAGTCAGGGCGGCACGGCGGACGAGCAATACTACCTCGCCGCCATGACCCTCAAGACCGCTCAGGACAAGTCGAATGGCGCCATGATTGCCGGCATGGGCACGCCATGGGGGCAATCCAGTAGCGATGGCAACCCCGCCGGTTACCACATGGTCTGGTCACGCGACCTCTTCAAATTTGCCAACGCGCTGGTGACCGCTGGCGACCTCGCGACGGGAGTCCGCGTGGTGCGCTACCTGTTCGACGTGCTCCAGCAAAAGGCCGACTGTGGCGACAGCGAAGGCAACGCACCCCACTGCCCGCGAGGATATTCCCGTAAAGGGCGCTTTCCACAGAATGCGTGGGTGGATGGCCGCCAGTACTGGACCGCGACCCAAATGGACGAGCAAGCCATGCCGCTGTTGCTTGCGTGGCGAGTGTGGGACAAAGGCGACGCGGCCACCAGGAACGAGCTGCAGGCGCTGTGGCCCACCATGCGCGCCACGGCCGATTACCTCGTGGCCAACGGGCCGTGGACCCAAGAGGAGCGCTGGGAAGAGAGCAGCGGGTACTCGCCCTCGACCATCGCAGCGGAAGTTGCCGGGTTGGTGGCGGCAGCCGAGCTGGCCCGGACGAACGACGACCTCGCGAGCGCGGCCCACTACCTCGCCGCAGCCGACTATTGGCAACAGAACGTCGGCGCCTGGACATTCACCACCAACGGAGCCCTCGGCGACCACCACTACTTCCTTCGCCTGAATCCGGCAAAGCGCCGCCCCATTGGCATCGGTCTTCATGGGTATGACCCGGTTTCGGGCCCCGACGATCCGACCACTTTGCTCATCGGCAATGGTGGCGGCAGTCACGATCAGCGCGCCATCGTCGACGGTGGCTTTCTCGAGCTCGTGCGCCTGGGGGTCAAGCGCGCGGACGATCCGGTAATCCTCGCCTCACTACTCGAGTACGACTCGACCCTGGAGCAAACGATAGCCGGCAAAGGTGCCGCTTGGCTTCGTTACAACTTCGACGGCTACGGCGAACGCAACGATGGCGGCAGCTACGACGGGCTACGTGGGCGCGGCCGGCTTTGGCCGCTGCTGACCGCCGAGCGCGGCATGTACGAAATCGCAAGGACCGGCGATGGCGCCAGCGGTAAGCCATACCTGGCTGCACTGAAGGCATTCTCGACCCCCGAGGGGTTCGTACCCGAGCAAGTCTGGACTCGCACCAGGACCGGTTCCGATTGGCCCGTGGTAACGCCGGCCCCGTATCTGCCCGGTGAGCCGACCGGATCCATTGCGCCGCTCAATTGGGCGATGGGCGAATACATCAGCCTGCTCGCCTCCATCCACGCCGGGGTCGTGGTCGACGTCCCGCGTATCGCCTGCAGTCGCTACCACACGTGTGCTGTGCCGCCAGCCGAGGGCGAGATCGAAATCGACGTCAATGCCACGGCGACGACCAGGGGCGGCCAATACCTCTATGTGACCGGAGACGCGGATGCGCTCGGCAACTGGAACACGGACCTCGGCGTTCCTGCCGATGCCATGGACTACTCGGTTTGGAAGACGAGCCTGAGCTTGCCCGCCGGAAGGCGCATCCGATACAGATACTATCGCAAGAACGCCGATGGCAGCATCGCCTGGGAGAAGACGGCCAGCGGCGAAAACCGCGAACGCGCCACGCCCTCGTCCGGCCGCAGCACGTGGAACGATGTAGTCCGATGGTGAGCTGCCGCTTCTGCACCCTTGTGTCAAGCTCGCGCTCAGCTTCCCAAATCCTCGTCAATGCCTGCCTTTTCGAACAGCTCATCCAGTGCGGCGACAGCCGGCAAACCGAGGTCTACAACGGGCGCACTGGTTGACGTCCTGTTGCGCGCAGGAACCTCGCTGACAATCTCCTCGCGCTCCTCGCGCTCCTCGCGCTCCTCGCGCTCCTCGTGCTCCTTACGCTCGTCACCCTCGTCCTGGACGGGTTTGCCTGGCGCCTGCAATGGCGAAGCGGTCTGACTCCCGGCGCGGCGATGCCACCCGCTGAGCTTGCTCAACAGGGCAAAGGCCATATGCCACCCGGATGTCCTAAGCTTCGCCCTCATCGCACGCCGCCCCAGCCGGTCTATGTGCATGAGCATCTCCTTTCGACAATTCCATAGGTGAGCAATCGTCATGCCACACAATCGGGCGATGGTGACCATGGCTGGCACGCTATTTGGATGTACAGATGGCTAGCGGCTCCTTGAAGCTGCATCGACTATTGGAGGTGTACTGTGATGCGTTTAATGGAAATACTGGTTTCCCTGGGTATTGTCTTTGGTTTTGGGACGCCCACGTTCGCGGGCCAAAGCTCGGAAGCAACTCGCATCGAAGCCAAGCTCAAGGGACACACGGACCTACGCGACGTAAAGGTGCGATACGAACGGGTAGTCGTCCTGAGTGGGAAGGTGCCCTCTGCGGCAGACCGGGATGAAGCAGAAAGCTTGGCCAAGGCGGGGGGCGCCACGAGGGTCGACAACAGGATCGCAGTCGACAGCGCGCTGGCCCAAAAACAGGCCCCAGACAGCAGCAAGGCAAAGGCGCGAGGCGCCGAGGCGAAGATCCATTCGGAGGTTGCTTCCGTCGGAGAGGATGTGTCGAACACGTGGATAACGGCGAAGCTGAAGGAGCAGTACACGACGGGAAGCGAGTTCAAGGACAGCGCCATCCACGTGGAAACGGATGGAAAGGGAGAGGTGAAGTTGACAGGCACGGTCTCCTCCGAGACGGTGCACCTGAAGGCACTGCAGGTCGCTCGCACGACCAAGGGTGTGCACCACATCAACGATGAGCTGAAGACCGCTTCCGCCAGCTCGCGGAGCAGAGCGGCAGAGTAGCGACTGCTCCAGCTCGGTTCCGCCCCCGTAGCATCCATTCCCTTACAGTCACGAGACGGTAACCTGGGTCCCAGGCCATGCTGAATACACTGCACATTGACCGAGACGCGAAACCACAAGAAGGACAGGTGCATCAGAACAAAACCGATGTGAGGCAGTCGTGAAGGAAGAAGCCCAGAGTCCACCTGGACGAGGCGCGCTACGCGGGATAAAGCAGACACTTCGAAAGATACTGGCTGAAGTCGAGGCTCGCCCCGCTCAACTGGCGGAAATTCTCGGGGTGGCTTCCGAGGCGCTGATCGCCTTCGATGCATTCCGGTGCATTCTTCATGCAAACAGGCCAGCCGAGAGCATCTTCGGTTATGAGCCGGGTGCTCTCGCGGGCCGCTCGACGGACATGCTGATTCCCGAGCGGCTGAGGCAGCCGGATGCACCGCCGATTGCGGCAACGTCCGACCTCATGCAAGTCGAGCTTCCCGGCCTCATGTGCGATGGCGGCGAGCGCGACATCGAGTGGTGCTTTGGGGCGGCCTGCCGGGAGAGCACGCCCATCTTCGTCACGACCGTGCGCGACCGAGGCGAGCTCGTCAGAATGTTAGATGCGTTGCGGCTCAGCGAGGAGCGCTTTCAGCTCTTCGTCAATGGCGTCCGGGATTGTGCCATCTTCATGCTCGATGCTGGCGGTCGCGTGTCCAGCTGGAACGCGGGTGCTGAGCGCATCACGGGTTGGCCGACGGCGGAGATCCAGGGGCAGCCCTATGAGATCTTCTTTACGTCGGAAGACCGCCTTGCTGGCGTCCCCGCGCAATTGATTGGCGATGCTCTGAAGGAAGGGACCCGCGCGGTGATGGGCTGGCGGGTGCGCAAGGACGGGTCACGCTTCTGGGCCCAGGGCTCGCTTACGGTCCTTCGCAATGCAGATGGTGAAGTTTACGGGTTCGCCAAGATTACGCGCGACCTGACCGAACGCCGACACGCCGAGGAAGTCGAGTACCGGCTCATCGTCGAGCGTGCAAAGCGCGAGGCGGCCCAAGCGGCCGAACATCGGTTGCGCGCGAGCGAAGAGAAGCTTCGGCGCTTGCAACGGTTGACCGCGGCGCTCTCGGAAGCCGTCACACCCGAGGATGTATCGAAGGTCGTCCTCGATGAGTGCGTCACCGCCCTGGGTGCTTCAGCATGCGCCGTCTACCTGCTCGGCTCCGACGGGAAAGACCTCGAGCTGTTCGGCGAGCGTGGCCTCCCGGAGGCTGCGACCGTGAACTACACGTCGATTCCTCTCGCCGTGCACACGCCGATCACAGACGCCGCACGGGAACGAACGGCGGCTTTCTACGACAGCCTGCGAAAGTTGTCGGAAGCTGTACCCAGCGCTTCGCAACGCCATAAGCGCCGGCAACTTCGAAGCCTTCGTGGCCTTGCCGCTCGTGGCGTACGGCACGTTGGTTGGCGCACTTGCGCTGAGTTTCGATAGTCCACGTGAGTTTGCCGATGGCGACCGGTCAATCCTGCGAACGGTCAGCGACCTCTGTTCGCAGGCTTTCGAAAGGGCAAGGCTCTTCGAGGGGGAGCGCGCGGCGCGAGCCAGCGCGGAATCCGCCAACCGGTCCAAGGACGAATTTCTGGCCATGCTCGGGCACGAGCTGCGAAACCCGTTGGCGCCCATCAGCACGGCTGTCCAGCTCCTGAAACTACGCGGCGACGAACGCTCCATGCGCGAACGGGAGGTCATCGAGCGCCAGGTCGTGCACCTGGGCAGGTTGGTCGACGACTTGCTGGATGTGTCTCGCGTGGCCCGAGGACTTCTGTCGCTCGAGCGCGTCAACGTCGAAGTGCAAGACGTTCTCTCCAAGGCCGTCGAAATTGCCAGTCCGCTCATTGAACAGCGGGAGCAGCACCTGGCCGTGTCGACCCCCAGGTCGGGAATGTGGATGTACGCCGATCCCTTGCGCCTGGCCCAGGTCGTGGCCAACCTCTTGACCAATGCGGCGAAGTACACGCCGCCGCGCGGGCACGTGTGGCTCGGCGCCGCGCTCGAAGATGGCCAGGTGGTTATCCGCGTTCGCGATGATGGCGAAGGCATCGGAGCCAGCCTTCTTCCCCATGTGTTCGAGCCCTTCGTACAAGGGATGCGCACGGTTGCCCGTTCCGAGGGCGGGCTTGGTCTCGGCCTGGCGCTCGTGAAGAGCTTCGTCACTCTGCACGGTGGAACGGTCGCTGCCACGAGCGAGGGCCCCGGGCGCGGCAGCGAATTCGTGGTGCGCATCCCCGCCCTTGTTTCGGTCGATTTGAAGGTGCCGAACGCCGAGACACCGCCCCTCGTGTCGCTGGAAGGAAAGCGTATCCTCGTCGTGGACGACAACGAAGACGCCAGGGAAATGTTGGCGGATCTCCTGCGTGACTTGGGGCATGAGGTGGCGGTGGCGGATGACGGGCCCTCGGCCTTGGACAGGCTCGAGGTCTTCCCCGCCGAGGTGGCCATCCTCGATCTCGGGCTGCCCGAGATGGATGGCTTCGAGCTCGCGCGAAGGGTGCGTGCCCGACCGTCGAGCTCGCCTCCGCGCCTCGTCGCGCTGACCGGCTACGGCCGCGAGGGAGATTCTATGCAGAGTCGAGCCGTGGGCTTCGACGCGCACCTGGTGAAGCCCGTCGAGATGTCTGCCTTGATGAGCGCGATTAGCCCCGAGAGTGCGCGCAAGCTGGCGTGAGCGCGGCGGTCCGAAGCGCTATAGACTTCATGGATGCCGGAACGTTACGACGCTATCATCGTCGGTTCAGGGCCGAATGGTCTTTCGGCGGCCGTGACGCTCGCCGAGCAGGGGCTTTCGGTCCTCGTCCTCGAAGCCCGCGGCGAAATCGGAGGTGGCACACGCAGCGCTGCATTGACCCTGCCAGGGTTCACGCACGATGTCTGTTCGGCGATTCACCCCATGGGGGCACTATCGCCCGCGTTTCAGCGCATGGCACTGGAGACTCGTGAAGTCACGTGGGTCGAGCCTCCCGTTGCTCTCGCGCACCCGCTCGACGACGGTCGCGTGGCACTGCTGAAGCGCTCCGTCGAAGAGACCGCCCACGGACTGGAGGACGATGCCGAATCGTACCGGAAGCTGGTCGAGCCCTTTCTTGCACAGGCACCTCTTCTGTTTGCAGAATTGCTCAAACCGTTGCGATGGCCTCGTCATCCTTTCCTGGTGGCTCGCTTTGGCTGGACAGCCTTCAAGTCCGCCGAGCGCCTCGCTCGTGGTACCTTCGCGACAGCCCTCGCGCGTGCACTGCTGGCAGGTTGCGCCGCCCATGCGTTTCTGCCTCTCGATGCGCCGGCCAGCTCGGCCATCGGAATGACCCTGCTCTTGGCCGCGCACGTGAAGGGATGGCCCTGTGTCAAGGGCGGTTCCCGAGCGATCGCTCTTGCGCTCGCGAACCATCTGAAAGAGCTTGGCGGGATCATCGAAACCGACCGCTTGGTCCGTGATTGGCGCGAGCTTCCCGAAGCCCGGGCGGTGCTATTCGATACCAGCCCGAGGGTGATGGCGCGCATTTGTCGAGATCGACTTCGCAAGAGGTACGTGGAGCGCATCGAACGGTTTCGCCCGGCCCCTGGCGCGTTCAAGCTGGACTGGGCGCTTGCCGGTCCGATTCCGTGGAGGAGCAAGGAATGTGGTCATGCGGGGACCGTGCACCTGGGTGGTACCCTGGAAGAGATTGCCCAGTCCGAACGAGAAGTTGGCGAAGGCTATCACCCGGAGCGTCCCTATGTTTTGGTCGCGCAGCAGAGCCTCTTCGACCCGAGTCGAGCACCGGCAGGGAAGCACACGGGCTGGGCCTATTGTCACGTCCCCAACGGATCGACGAAGAATATGACCTTGGCCGTAGAACGACAAGTCGAACGATTCGCGCCGGGCTTTCGCGACTGCATTCTGGCACGTCACACCATGACAGCCGCAGAGCTCAGCCTCTACAACCAGAACTACGAGGGAGGAGACATCACAGGGGGAGCCAACGATATCGGTCAAATGCTCATGCGACCGACCCTGCGCTGGTCTCCCTATGCGACACCAACGCCAGGGATCTACCTGTGCTCGAGGCTCGACCCCACCTGGAGGGGGCGTCCACGGAATGTGCGGATACAATGCCGCACTATTGGTCTTGCGCCGAACCTTCGGTATCCGTGCCCCGCGCCAGTCGAAGACGGGGCCGCTCGGGCAATGAGCAGACAGCCGGCAAAATCATCAGGCCCCTATCATCTCGCCAGGTGCCTCGTTTGCGCGTGACACACTTGTAGCGTTGCCACGCGAGAGAATTGCTTCCGCGCGCTGCGCCCATTCGGAGCCGTCCGCATGTACGGAGATGAGTATTCCACCACTCGTCACCATGCCCTCGTAGCGCTTGGCCTCGAACTCCGGAATGCCCAGCCCCACCATGGCACCCGTCAATCCCAGGAACGCGCCACCTGCCCCGGCTCCTGCCAGCGCGGCCATGATCGGGCCTGCGGCGATGAAGGGCCCGAGCCCCGGTATAGCGAGCGCCCCGATGCCGACCAGCCATCCCAAGGCTCCACCAAGGACAGCGCCGGTGCCCGCCCCCGCGGCTGCACCCTCGGGTGCTTTGGTGTGCTTTTCCAACGACAGATTTCTGGAGCCGCTCCTGTCCGCGAAGAGCACCGAAATGTCGTCGTACCGGAAGCCGGCAGATCTCAAGTTGGCGACGACCTCTTTCAGCTGGGGAAGTGTCGTCAGAATTCCGAATACTGACGTTCTACCTGACATTTTGCCCTGCGTTCACGTGCAACATACACACAATCCAATGCATGTTTTGGGCCAATAGCGCAGTGATCGCTATTGCACAGAGTTACGTGGTGTCGAACGGAACACTTCTTGCCTGAATCTCTTTTTGAAGAAGAGGGAAGGAGTTGAACCATGTTTTGTAGAGACATCATGAGGAAAGAGGTGCAATGGATTCCTGACGCGTGCTCTGTGAGTCAGGCTGCCAGGCTGATGGCCATGCATCGCGTGGACCTGCTGCCGATTTGCGGCCCGGACGCTCATGTGCTGGGAGTTGTCACTGTCAGGGATCTCGTCATGCGGGTGGTCGCCAAGGGACGTGTTGCCGACTTGACGAGGGTGGATGACATCATGTCGAGCCCGGGTGAATTCGTTCCGCCCGACTGCCCAGTGCAACGTGCTGTCGAGATCATGAGCAGGGAAGGCGTCGCCCAGCTATTGGTCCTTGGCGATGACGAGCGTCTCGAGGGCATCATCGGGCTGAACGACATTCTGCTCCGTGCGCCAGAGGCGTGTACGCTGGAGGCGATTCGAGACATTCTCGCATGGCGAACAGGGGATGCGACGTCTCGTGGCGGCGTCACGCCGGTTTCAGATGTCGCGACTGATGGTTCCGACACCCACGTCGAGAATCCGGCGCGAGCCGAAGCAGAGATGGTCATCAGCGACGGTGCAAATGACTTGAAGGAGTTTCCCGGTTGAAGACGCCACGTCAATGACTCGTATTCTCTTCGCTCAGCTCCTCCTCGTCCGCCGATTCACCAGGTGTGTTGAGGCCGGTGTCCCGGAGCTTTTCCCAGAGCGTCTTGCGTGAAATGCCAAGGATCGCTGCCGCTTTGGTGCGCTTACCATTCGCCGCCTTCAGGGCATGTTGCAGGTACTCCTGCTCGAACTCGCGAATAGCAACCTGCAGGGGGCGCACTTTTCCTGAGTTGCCGCGCACCGGCCCGAGCTCGACCGACGCTCGATTGTCTACCACCATGGCTGGCGGAAGATGTTGGACGTCGATCTCCTTACCTCCGGAGAGCACCATCGCATGCTCGATGGCGTGGAAGAGCTCACGAACGTTCCCGGGAAACGGGTATTGCACCAGTGTGGCCCAAGCCGCCGGCGTGATGGGGGGCAGAGGCGACTCCTTGGCAGTTAGTTGCTCGATGAAGTGGCGCAGAAGGAGCGGCAAATCGCCGGGGCGGTCGCGAAGGGGCGGCAATGGGATTTCGATGACGTTTACCCGATAGAAGAGATCTTCGCGAAAGAGGCCCGACTTGACCCGCTGGGCAAGGTCGCGATGCGTTGCCGAAATGATGCGAACATCGACACGTACCGAGGTATTGGTTCCAAGCGGTTCGAAGGTACCCTCTTGCAGGACGCGCAAGAGCTTGGCTTGAGCGGCAGCGGGGAGCTCGGCGATTTCATCCAGAAATAGCACCCCGCCGTCGGCTGCTTTGAAGCGCCCGTCACGTCTCTTGACGGCACCCGTAAAGGCGCCGCGCTCGTGACCAAACAGCTCGGCCTCGACCAAGTTCTCTGCCAGGGCTCCACAATTGACCGCCACGAAGGGTTTCTCCCGATGGGCGCTGTCGTGGTGGATCAAGCGGGCAACTACCTCCTTGCCGGTGCCGCTCTCGCCCGTGATCAGCACGGGTGCATCGCTCTGCGAAACCATGGCAATCAGCTTGAGAACCCGCTTGATGGCAGGGGATTCACCGACGAGAGGCGTCTTGCGGTCGGTCAGCGCACCGCGTGCTCTCTCGAGCTCCTGGCGTAAGAGCCTGTTCTCGGCAATACGGCGGGTTTGCACCAGGAGCTCGGCGATGTCGAAGGGTTTGATGAGGTAGTCATAGGCTCCCTCCTTGAGGGCGGACACCGCCTGCGCGACATCCGCATAGGCGGTCATCAGAATGACTTCGGTCGACGGCGTCTCCTTGCGAATATGTCGAAGCAGCTTCAAGCCGTCGATCCGCGGCAATCGCACGTCGCAAATCACGACGTCGAAGACTCGCCGCACAAGCTGGTCCATCCCCTCTTCACCGTTCGCGGCAGCCTGAACCCGGTAGCCAACCCCGCGAAGCTCTTCGTGGAGAAGCTCGCGAAGGTCAGGCTCGTCGTCGAGAAGAAGGATGTCCAGCACTTGGGCACAAGACCTGAGCAAGAGGTTACTTTATTCGCCAGCCAGTTGCGTGTGATGACAGCATCTAGCAGAGAACGAAGAGGGTTCAATTGGGAAGTGAACAACTCGCTTGATGGAGTTACGCGTACGTGACAAGAAGGCAGATGGGTTACATAGGCGTGACCGAGTGCCGACGTCGGCAGGATGTTCGGCGAAGCGTCACTCGTGAAATGTCGTGACCGAGTGGTTTGGCATTTGCTTGGCATGCTCCTTGATCAGGAACCGAACCGCGACGTTTGGCGAAAGACATTCTCCAAGGAAAGGCAATACTCATGCTTTGGACTATTTCAATCGTGCTGGTGGTCCTGTGGCTACTCGGCCTCATAAGCTCTTACACCATGGGCGGGTATATTCACATTCTACTGGTTCTTGCCATTGTGGTCGTGCTCGTGCGTCTCATCGGTGGACGAAAGCTCATTCAGTAGGTTTTGCTGGGGGCTTCGGGAACGTCACGGGTGCCAGGTTGCGAGGGCGTTTGGCGCAAGACCATCATCGAGCGCTCGGGGACGTGGACCTTGGCTTCGTTTACCAGTCTGGATGAGCCGGAAGGCGTGCCACGTGACGTGTCCACAACGACCTCCCATCCGAGTCCCCGGATCAAGCCCGGGAGCGTGAAGTCGACAGCTTCGTGGTGGGCGTTGAGCAGCATCAGCAAGGTGTTGCCGAGGGGACGGCGTCCGGCCTTGTCGGGTACCACTAGGGTTTCTCCCCCGAGGAGGCAAGCGAAGGAGCGAACGTGGTGCGCCTTCCAATCGTCGGGAGTCGTCTCGGTTCCGTCGGGACGAAAGAACGCAAGGTCCTTTAGGGGAGAGTCCCAGATGCGGTCGCCGCGAAAGAAGTAGTCTTCACGGAGCACTCCCTCGCCGTGACGCAATCGCGACAGCCGTTTCACGAAATCCAGAAGCGCCTGCCGTCGTTCGTCCAAGCTCCAGTCCACCCATGAGATTGCGTTGTCTTGGCAATAGGCGTTGTTGTTGCCTTCTTGGGTGCGTCCCATCTCATCGCCTGCCGTCAGCATGGGAACGCCGCGGGAGATGAAGAGCGTGGTCAGGATGTTGCGCTTGGTGCGGTCGCGGAGCACGTTGATGCCTTGGTCCTCGGTTTCTCCCTCGGTGCCGTGATTCCACGCACGGTTGTCATCCAGCCCATCGTGATTGTCCTCCTTGTTGGCCTCATTGTGTTTCTTCTCGTAGGTCACGAGGTCATGCAGCGTAAAGCCGTCGTGGCTGGTGACGAAATTGATGCTGGCATGCGGCCGACGGCCTCCGGGCAAGAAGATGTCGGCTGAGCCGGTCATGCGATGGCCGAGGGAGCTGGCCTGGTTCTCATCGCCCTTCCAGAAGGAGCGGACGGTGTCGCGATAGGAGACGTTCCATTCCGACCACAGGACGGGGAAGTGGCCCAGCTGCTGGCCTCCCTCGCCGGTGTCCCAGGGCTCCGCGATCAACTTCAGCTGGGAAAGGATCGGGTCTTGGTGCACGGCTTGAAAGAAGGCCGCGTTGCGGTCGAAGGCGAAGGTGGGCCACATGCGACCAAGGGTCGTCGCCTCGTCGAACCGAAACCCATCGACATGCATGACGTCGGCCCAATAACGGAGGCTGTCGAGCACGGTCTTCATGACATAGAGGGCGCCCAGGTTCAGGCTGTTACCGCACCCGGTGAAATCCATGTTGAAGCGCGCGTCTTTGGGACTGTGATGGTAGAAGAGCAAGTTGTCGATTCCGCGGAAAGACAGGGTCGGACCGCCTTGGTTGCCCTCCCCGGTGTGGTTGTAGACGACATCCAGAATTACCTCGATGCCTGCCGCATGCAGGTTCTTGACCATGGTCTTGAATTCCGCGACCTGTGATCCCGGGACGGTTGTGGCCCGAGCGTACTTCTGCTCGGGAGCGAAATAGCCCATGGTGCTGTAGCCCCAGTAATTGGTGAGGCCGCGCTCGACGAGGTATCCGTCCACCAGCTTGGCGTGCACGGGCAGAAGCTCGATGGCAGTGACTCCGAGTTGCTTGAGATGCCAGATGATGGCGGGATGAGTGACCGCCTCGTACGTGCCGCGCAGGCCTTCGGGCACGTCCGGGTGGCGCATGGTCAAACCTCGTACGTGCGCCTCGTAGATGACGGTATCGTTCCAGGGAACCCGTGGTCTTCGGTCGTCGCCCCAATCGAAAGCGTCGCTCAGAACCACCGACTTGGGCTTCGCCCAAGCGTCGTCCTCGTTTGAGAAGCCGAGGTCGCCTTCCTTTGCACCCTGGGGATAGCCGTAAATGGGGCCCTTGAAATCGAGGTCGCCGTGGAGGGCGCGCGCATAGGGGTCGATAAGAAGCTTGTTGACGTTGAAGCGGTGTCCTTTGGAAGGGGCAAAGGGCCCTTCGACCCTGAATCCATAAAGTGCCCCGACGCCGATCTCGGGAAGCATGCCGTGGAAGACATGGGCGGTCCTTTCGCGCAGCTCGTAGCGACCGACTTCCTTGCCGGGAGCACCTTCCTCGAAGAGGCAGACGTAGACGTGCTGCGCGTGCTCGGAAAACAGTGCGAAGTTGGTGCCTCCTTCCACCACCGTTGCGCCGAGTGGGAAGGGGGTGCCGGGCAAAACGGCAAATCTAGGATCGGGTCCGGGGTCGATGCGGGCTGGTTTGGGCATGGGCTACGATCCTCCGGTGCTGGGTGGGCGGTCAAAGGCCGAGCACGCATAGCTCGGCGCCTCACAGGGCTTGCGCGTTGCAACCCCGGTGAGGGAATTCAGCACATCAAGAGGCGTGCCATCGTGGGACGCGAGCCCTGATCGCCGATTTCTGGACACATCTTCAGTTATCCGCACCAGCCGACCGCGCGAGCGTTACCGTCTCGAAGCTTCCGGGTCAGCACCGTAACGTTCCTCTTCCTTTCCGCGACTTGCCCCGGAGGAGGCTCGTTGCTCCATCCATCCTGCGCGGCGGAGGCGCAAGATTTCGCCTATGACGATCTGAAGGATAGCCAGCAGAGGGACGGCAGCAACTGCTCCGAGGATGCCCGCGACTTGGGCGAAAAACAGAATGGAGAGGGTTACCAGGAGGGGGTTGGTATTCACCGTGCGTCGGAAAATCAGGGGGGCCAAGACATTTCCCTCGAGCTGCCCGTATGCGACGAAGTAGGCCACCGCAGCAATGCCATGACCTATGCCGCCTGCGCCAAGTGCAATGGCCGAGATGGTGACGCCCGCGATGAACGGGCCCGCATACGGGACCAGGCTCGACAGGCCGCTCAACAGGCCGAGCGGTAGAAAGAACGGTATGTCGTCGATGGCAAGAAAGATGGTCGTCAGCGTCGCATTGACCGAACAAATCACGATCAACCCGGTGACATAACCGCCTATCGCGTGATGAACCTTCTGAATCACGTGTCTGTACGTTGGCTGGCGTTCGAGCCTGGCCTCTGCGACCATGCGGTCGATGAGCGGGCCGCCGAAGACCAGCATGAAGATGGCAAGAAAGATGATGACGACGGTCCCGGAGATGGCTGTGAGCACGCCGCCCACCAGGGACAACAAGGGTGTGAGCTCACTCTCTGCGAGGTGGGCGAGCTTTCGCGTCGGATTGTCGAGCTCCGACCTGATGTGGAAGACGCGATCGAGCACGGCCACGGCTCGCGAGTGGCGCACTTCGGCAATGAGCTGAGGAGTCGATTTGATCAGGTTGGTTGCTTGTTCGGCAGCCGTTGGGACAATAAGCAATGCCAGTGCGGTCAGCACACCAAGAATGGCCAAGACGACCAATGCAATGGCCACGCGGCGCGGAAGTCCCCGATGCTCGAAGACCTTTACGCCTCGATCCATGGCGACGGCTACGAGAAACGACAGGACCGTCAACGCAACGGCGAAGCGCGCTGTCGCCAGGATCCAGACACCGAGGGCAACGGCCAGGATGGCGCCTGCCGCTACCGCGGCAGTCTTGAAAGTGTCTCGGGCGCGGCGAAACTCCGCGCCTGCCAGGGAGACCTTGGTTGGCGAGTCTCTGGCCACCGAGGCCGATGGAGCAGGCTGTTCTGCCGGATTCTCGTGCCGGTCGGGGCTGCTATCCTGCGTCGAGCTGCGACTCATGTGCTTGGCATAGCAACAGCAAACGGCAGGCCAGAAGTGAAGGGAGTAGGGGTTGGCTGGTCGCTACAAGTCGCTCGATGGATCCGTGAAGGGCCTCGCCGCTGCCAGAACTCGTGGCCAAATCATGCAAGATCGCCGGCATTCTGCGCTCCAGGCTGGCGCGTGACATGGGCGCTCAGTGTCAGCCCTGGTATGGGTCGGACAGCCGGCTCCCCAAAGGTGTTTGAGCCCGCCAGGACTCGACGGATACTGCTTTGCAATGAAGAAAGTCTTCCTTCTCCTGCTCGGCCTCTTCCGCAAGCTCAATCTGTGGAAACTGAAGCTGCAGGGCAAGACCATGCAGGACGTGCATGAGGCCCGCATCCTGACGGGCAAGGCGTGGGAAGAGTACTGCGATACCATTAAGGCTGCGGGTGCGGCGATGCTTTTCCCTGGTTCGCCCAAAGACGCCTTCAACCAGGCAGAAGGTTATCGCTATCTCGGCCGGCTCGTATGCGTAAACTGGAGGAAGGCGCCCTCATTGATGCCGCTGTCAGGAGAAGCGGCCTGCGGGATTTCGGAGACGAGACCTGGCGGCCAGCGTTTCGGCGACTCCTCACCAAACAAAGACTGCTGGGGTTGTTGCAGAATCGATTGCGCGCCGAGGCCCTTTTCCGCAAACACCCGGACATCCTCGAACAAGAGTTGAAGCCGCCGATTGTGATCACCGGCCTGCAGCGTACCGGCACCACGTTCCTGCATCGTCTGCTGGCGGCCGATCCCGCGGCGTATAGCCTGCTCAGCTGGGAGGCACTCAACCCGGCGCCACTTGCTCGAAAGCACGAGCAGAAAAAGCGCATTGCCCTCGCCCGCACCAGCGAACGCGTGCTTCGCTACATGGCGCCCGAGTTCTTCGCCATCCACGGGAAGGCGGTGGACGGGCTCGAGAGGACAGGTCTGCAGACCGGGTTGCCCTTTCTCGCCGATAGTAGGAAGGTTAAGTCCATCCGTGGTGACAGCCTCGAAGTTGGCTTGTCGCGAGACAACCAGGAGAACCTAGAGCGGTGACGAATGCGTTGCAGACGATGTCATAAGGAAATCCCAGGAATCGGGAAGCCGGCTGTGCCGCCGGTGATCCCCGCCGCCGTGGCGATCGCCGGCAGCATCTGGGGGCTTTTCAACCTCACCCTCGGTCAGGAGCCCTCGAACGCCTTGCCCCACTGGAGCCCGGCCCTCGGTTGGAGCGCGAGTCTTGGTTCTCTGGCGCTGGCCTCGGTGTTGGCCTGGATAGGCCTCGTACGCAGGAGGTGTCCCGAGTGCGGATGCACGCAGATGCTCGATGCGATGGAAGAGGAAGGGCTCACCGCCTCGGAGCGGCTCGTGGCGCAGAAGGCGGCCGTGGACGAGGCGCTCCGCGCGCTGGGGAGGAACCCACCCCATGAGACCGAGCGGGATCTGAGGGCGCAAATCGAGGCGGAGTTGCGCGCGGCGCAGGCCAATGAGACTGCGGACAGGCGCGCGGCGTTGGAGAAGGAGCTGCGGGAGGACATCGAGCGACGAGATTGAGCGGAGCACGAGAGACAAAGCGCCGAGAACGAGCGTGTCTTGCGCAAGAAGCTGGAGGAGGAGCTGCGGGCGCAGATCGAAACGAAGCTGCGGGCCGAAATCGAGATGCAGCTCCGCGCGGCCCCGATCAAGGCAGTCCCGTCGGCCGCGTCCCCGGCCACAGCCAGGCCGGTTACGCCCGCGCCCATCACCACGGCGAAAGCCATCGCCGCTTCGACGGCTTCCGCAGCCAGGCAGGTCACGCCCGCGCCCATCACCACGGCGAAAGCCATCGCCGCTTCGACAGCTCCCGCGGCCAGGCCGGTCACGCCCGCGCCTATCACCACGGCGAAAGCCATCGCCGCTTCGACGGCTCCCCCAAGCGTTGCCCCGATGGCAGCTTCCCAGGTTGCAGCGAAGGCCGCCACGCCGGCACCGAGGACGTTTAGCAGGACGGCGCTGCCGGCTGAGTCTCACGCCGAGGTGGTGACGGCGCCGCTGGCGATGCTCGCCACCGTCGTGAGGCTGGGCGCAGGCACACCGGGGCCGGCCGGGCTCGGGCAATCACCACCGCCACCAACGGCGCAACCGGCGCAACCGGCGCAACCGGCGATCGATGGGCACGAGCGGGCGAAACGCCGAGCGAGAGTGATCCTCTCGGATCTGTCCGCCTATCATCGCGATGAGTTGCTCAAGGCTGCCCGCGCGGCGGATCCGAAGCATGAGCTTGGTACACTGTGGAGAGATGCGGTCATCTCCTACAACGAAGCGGCTCCACCCGAGATCCGCGGCGTCACCAACTACTTGGAAGAAGAGCTGAACAGGTATCTCGCTCGGCTGCGCTCTGACTGATCGTCGGCCCGTGGCCTCAACTCGCCGGTCTCCTCACCAGGCGTTGGTGCTAAAATCTCGGCTGTGGAACGCAAGCGACGTCGCCGGCGTACCGGCAAGAGCAGCGGCGGATCCCTGACCTCGCTGCGCGGCGGGTTCCGCTCCATCGCCCATGGCATGGCCGGGAAGGAGCCCGCCCGCCCTGCCTCGCGCACCCGGCGCGTGCTGGGCAACGTCGTCACCGTGGTCCTGCTGCTGATCGCGGCCGGGCTCCTGTTGCGGCGGTTCGGGCTCCTCCACCGATAAGGTCGAGCCATGTCGGGATCTGATGCGCCGGGAGCAGATCCCGCACCACGTGGGCCGCGGGGCACTGCGCGCGGCCCGGCTACGGAATCGGCGGCGGGGGTGGCGGCGGGGGTGGCGGCGGGATCACCGCGGGAGGCGGCGGAGGCGGGGGAGGAACGGCCGAGGGCGGCGCTACGGGCGGCGTGGTGACCGGCGGCGGCGGCGATGGGCTCGGCGGTGCCGGCGGAGGAGGCGGCGGCGGTGTCGCTGGCGGCGGAATCACGGGCGGAGGCGTGCCCGTGCCGATGCACGAGGCCAGGTCGAGCATCATGAACTCGAGCACCTTCTCTTGAGCCGTCATCGGACCCGTGCAGTATTCCGGGGTCGTGCCGGTGGCGGGCTGGTTCACGTGGAAACCGCTGAAGACGACCCGGCCGCACTGCTGATCGACGGGCGAGCCGACAGGGGTGTTGAAGCTGAGCTCGTGCGCAAACTGCTGCTGGATACAGCTCGCGTTGGATTCCGGACTGGTGGTGCAATCGACAGCCGTCGTGCCGGCAAACTGCCGCCAGGCCAGCGGCGAGCTGAGCCACAGTTGGCTGATGGGAGCCGCGTCTGTCCCTGGTATCACGCTGTCAGCGACGTGCGCGACATTGTGGATGGGAATCGTCGTGACCCCGCCGGTCTGGGTAGCTGCCCCGATGTCGAGCAGCCACTCGGCGAAGCCCGCGCCTTTCGCAAAGCCGGCGTTGACCTCGGCAATCACCGGAGGGGGAATGGCCTGGTCGCCTCCGGGCCCGGGGTAGTAGCGTGTCTCCTGAACCTCCTGCGGGGAGCCGGCAAGGCTCCAATTCGCGGTCGCGGGGAACGGGCTGCGCGACGGCGACACAGGAAAGCCCGGCGGGACAGGCGCCGCAATGGAGCGTGCCGTCGCAGCGGTCGCCGATGTCGCCGCAGTACTGCCACTGGCCCCACGTGCAGCTCGTGCTGGGCGTGCAGGGTGGCGCATCCTCCGATCCCGCATCGAGAGGAAGGACGATGGACGAATCCGGCAGCGCGCCTTGGCCCGCGTCGGAAAGGCCGCCCACCGCGCCGTTACCCTGGCAGCCGGCGAGGCACGCGAGCGATGCCGCGGAAAGGATGATACGTGAACCGGCTTTGCGATCGGACATCTAAGCTCCTGCGAGGGGAGAAAAAGGGGAAGATTCAACCTCCACTGCTCAAAGCGCCACCATGCTCGAACGCACGTCGTGCGCATACCGGCCCCTCGGCGCCAGCTCGAGGTACCGTCGGTAGGCGGACTTGGCCGTCGATACGTGTCTCGCCTCCTGCTCGGCGAGTCCGACGATGAGGTATGCATCCGCCAGCTCATCGTCGGCATCCAGCACGCGGCGGGCCCAGGCCGCCGCAAGGGGCAGGTTGCCCCGATCGAGCTCCCGCATCGCCCACGCGAGGATCGGCGTAGCCAGGGATGGGTCGGCCTCGAGAGCGTGCTCGCAGCTCCGCTCGATCGCAGTCGTGCGCCTCTTCGTCAGCGCCGCCTGGCACAGGGCAAGGTCTGTCTTGTTGCGCACAGGTGGCGGCAGGACGGCGGCCAGGATCGGGGCCTCGCCGCCGAGCTTGGCGACGGACGGCCCGTCTGCCGTCGCAGCCGGCTTGTCGGCGACTTTCGCAGGCGGGGTCGGAGCGCGGACAGTGACGACATTCGGGGACACCCGGTGGCGCGCCTTCACGGCGTTGGCAATTCCCATCCCAACGAAACCAAGGGCCGCGATTCCGACCAGGGTCATGGCCCGAAGCCACGCGTGCCTGTGCCCGTAGAAGCGTCCGGGGAAGCCTCTCGGCACCACCGCGGTGACCTCGTCATCGACGCACAGGCGCCACGCTTCGTCACCGCCGTGATCCGCGTTCGTGGGAGCCGACCGCGCCGCGCAGACGGCGCCTTCCGACGCCGAGTTTGCCGCGTCGGCATGGTCAAGCCCGGGCTCGGAGAAACCCGCGCTCACCGTGGGGACTTGATTGGCCATGGGCTCGCTTCCCATTCGTCGACCTCAATGCTGCTGTCCTATTGGTGCCTCTTGCGGCCCGGGCGTTGAACGCTGGGCGCGTATTTTTCGGTCTCGTTCTGGACGTCAACACCTCATGGACAAACGAAGTCCCGTGCCAGCAGCGCGGCCTTGAGTCGGGCGTACCAGAAATCCACGATGGCCTGGGCGCCGTCGCAGCTCGCGACCTCTTGGCTATCGTGGCTGAACCAGTTGGTGGAGCAGGAACCGTCGAGGATCTGGCAGCACTTGCCGTGGTCGCGAAACTCGGCGTGAAGGTCAGGGACGATCTCTACATCGACGGCGACACCCTGCGCGCCGGATGCGGATTCGACCCAGGCCTGCAGGCCTTGCTCGTCCCACTGCGGTCGCGGCCAGTCGCATGTCGCCGGCGTGCTGTCGGTGTAGGGGGGCGCTTCGGTCCATTCCGTGAGGGGACCCACCATGGCCAACCCCGGCTTGCGGCTGGCCAGAAAGGACGCCATTCGCTGCGCGTAATGGCGAACGTAGGTTGCCGGATCGTCCTTGGCGCTCGAATCCGGTCCGCCACCGTGACAAAGATCGTCGAGCATCCCGGCCGAGAACAACAACACGGGCGCGGGATCGCCGACACAGCTCGTCTGCCAGGTGCCTCCCTCGGTGCCCCCATCGACCGCGCAATCGTCTTCGGAAAGAGGCGGGGTCAGTTGCGACAGCGTCTGGCCTGGGCCGGCGCACGAGCGGACGCTCCAGGTCGAGCCGAAGATCGGTACCAGATCCGGGTCATCGGTCAGGCGCGCGAGCAAGCGGCCGGCCACCGTGCTGTCATAGTCGGGTGCTCCGGGGGAGAAGTAACCCTTCTCGCGGGTCGCGTCCGTCGGCGCGGCACCGCCACAACCTGCCAGCTGCATGTTGATCCCCCCGTACACGTCGATTCGGGTGGGACAGAAGTCGTGCTCCGGCCTTGCGGCACCGTCAGCCGAGGACGCGTCTTTGTGTTGTTGGAACAGCTCCGTCGATTCCGTGCAGCCCACCAGCAAACACAGGACCAGCAGCGTGCGGGTCATTGGGGAGTCGTATTGGCCAGCTTCTTTTCGACCTCTGCGGCAAAACGCCCCGCAGGGTAGCGCTCCAGATAGCGTTCCAGGGCCTGTTGCGCCCGATCTTGCGGACCCCGTTCGGACAGAAGCTGGGCGAGCGCGAACGCCGCTGTTTCACCTTCGGGGTAGCTGGCGAACCGGTCCATCATGCTGCGGTAGGCAGTCAAGGCGTCGTCGTATCGGCTTTCGACCAGCATGGTGTCGGCCGATAGCAACTCGGCCATGGCCCGCTGCCGAGGCCTGGGTCTTGCCCGCAGGGCAGAAGCGACGCACTCGCGCGCGTGACCGATGTTCCCGGCGGCAAGGGCTGCGCGCGCGTCCGACAGAAGCTCGTCGACGGAACGGGCGCGCGGGCCTGCCGAGATCTCTCGCCTGGCGAGCATCGCCTTTTCGGATGGGTGCGCACCCTCGGCCGCTACACCCGATTCGGAGGGTGGCGCATGTACTGCCCGCATCGACTCCGTGGCAGGCGAGGCTTCGCTGGCCAGCAAGACCCCTGCGGGCAGGTCTTGGCCTCGGCCCTGATCGCGGATCGCGGTGGAAGCCTGGAAATCGGTGTTCGGCCGGGGCGCAGGCGCCCCCCCGCGGCTGGGGTCGAGCGCGGTCGGCGAAGCGAGCTCGGCGCCCGGCAACGCATCCGGACAGATCCAGACTTGGCCGGCTCGCACCAGGGCGAGCTGCCGTGCACCGGCCGCGTCCGGCTCGGCCACGCGCACCACCCCGTGGATGGTCTGGACGCGATCGAGCCTGACGATGAAACGTGTGCCGAGGACCTCGACGGTGAAGCGCGGGGTAAGAACGCGGAATCGTGGCCCGCCGGGCGCGACCTCGACATCGATCTCGCCGGCAAAGAGCTCGACCTCGCGGCCACCGGGCTGCACGCACAGATCGGCTCCGGCTTCATAGAGGATATGCGCTCGGCCCGCATCGAGGGTGCCGGCTGTCTTCGCTCGAATGGCGATCGTCCGCTCCATGGCGGGAGACGCTGGCTGGGCACGGTCGTTGCCGCCGTGGCCAGCCAGCCTGGCGGCAGAGCGACGGCCGCCGGGCAGCACCACCAGCAATGCGACCGCGAGCGCGACCGCCAGCGTGCCACCTGCCAGCGCCGGCATGAGGCGCCGGGCTTTTCGCTCCTCCACGACCTCGGGCTCGGGCAGGTCGGTCACGTGGCACAGGATTCGCGCCCTGGCATCCTGCGAGAGCCTGGGTGGGTCCGGCTGCTCGAGTCTCTCCATGAGGAGCCAACGGGCCTTCTCCGCTCGACAGGACCGGCACGTCGTCAGGTGCTTCTCGAGGCAAAGCCGCTCCGCCTCGCTGGCTTGCCGTCGCACCACAGCGATGATGGCGGCCCGCATTCGGCGACAGGAGGTCATGCCCGCTTCTCCCGTCCGCCGCCCAGCATGGATTCGGCCATCTGGGACAGATCCGGATCGGCGTCGATGAGGGCGCGCAGGGCCCTGCGCCCGAGGAAGACGCGCGACCGCGTGGTCACCTGACTCGCTCCGGTCAGGGCCGCGACCTCTTCCACGGGCCGCCCATCGATGGTGAAGAGCACGAGGGCGACCCGTTGGCGCGACGGTATCCTGTCGAGCAGGGAGTAGAGCCGTTCAGACAGCCGCCGCTCGTCGAGTTGCGCCTCGATATCGGGTGCGGGCGACGCAAAGCGCTCCTCCGGGACCATCTCCAAAGGCGCGTGACGTCGCAAGCGTCCTGCACGCAGGTGGTGCTGGGCGACGTGCACCGCAACGCTGGTGATCCAGGTCTTGAAGCTGGCCTCTCCCCGGTAGCGGTTGATCGTTCGTATCACCTCGACGAAGGTCGTCTGGACCAAATCTTCGAGATCCGGTGTGGGTCCGACGAGCCTCAGGATCATCCGCTCGACCGTGTCGCAGTGCTCCCTGAACATCGCCGCGATCGCCGCCGGCTCGTGCGCGCAGCAGCCCGCGACCCAGGACGGCCTTTCGCCCGTACCTGAGGCCGTCCACGCATGGGGATCTCTCTCGGCCCTCACATTCTTATTAGTACCACCAGGTGGCAAAACGTTGAATGGGTTGCTGTTCAGCCTATTCATGGGTGCACGACGACGCCGGCCGACAAGGCCCACTGGAAGCGTCCCACGTCGAATCGGGTTCGCCCGTCCAGGGTGAATCGCTGACGTGGCACGAGCGCTTCGTTGCTGAGCGAGAGCCCGAGGCTCATGCTATCGGAAGCCTTGAAAAGGATACGCTCGAGGGCCCCGAACCCGACGGCAGCGGTCGTGGTCGAGCCTGTGCGCCCGTCGGGGCTGAGCCCTTCCGCCGAAATACGATGCAGACTGATTCGCGGCCCGATGGAGAGCGTCCACGAAGGGCCGGCCAACCTCGCCGACAGCGCGACCCCGATGATGGGGCTCTCCGAGACCGTGAGCTGATAGCCGCCTACCTCGTTCGCGACGGACGTGACGACCGCGCCGTCCAGCTCTACGGCCAGCGGCAGCCGTTTCGATACGATGGCCAGCCTCAAGAGCAGCCCCTGGCGAGTCCTGGCGAAAGAATTGGTCGCTCCGTAGAGCCAGTCGAGGCCGCCCTCCAAAGCCTGGGGCCGTTGCGTTCGCGCGCCGGCAGCCGGTCCCTCTTCCTCGCTTCGACCGATTCTCACGGACGACGGAAGAGCCCTTGCGGGGCTCGGGCGGCCAGGATTGTCGCCGAGGCGCCCCGTCCCGGCGTCATCCTTCCAGGGGCTGGGCTTCATCTGGGAAGTCTGGCCGGAGCCCGGCGGCAGCTCAGCTTCGGCCGTCTCGCTGGCTGTGACCTCCGTCAATAGGCCGCGTATCTTGAGCGCCAGGGTCTGGGCTGCAAGCTCGCGATCGTGCGCGGGCACCAGGGGCAGCCGGTATTCTTCGCCCGAAGCGCAGCGCAGGACCGAGAGCTGGGGGGTGGCCTGGTCGCTGGTGAACCAGGCCACGAGGGATGCATCCAGGGCGCAGCGGCTCTTCGCGCCCTTCTGCTGGTCGTCGCGCGTTTCGCCTTGCGAGGGAATCACGCTGATGGTGATGGGGACCTTCAGATCGCGCGTGTAGATACGCAGCGCATAGAGCAGGGCGGTCTCTTCGCGTTCCCAACCCGTGCCTTGAAGGAGCCACACGCTCTTTTCCATCGTCGCCGTGTTCACGGCGAGCAGCCACGGCAGGACGAGCAAAGCGAGCACAGACCGATTATTGCATGATGATGTGAAGGCGCGTGCTACTTCAGGCAGCCGATGCGGGTTGGCGCCGTGGCTACATCGTCGTACCACACCGTGCGGTTCGTCCCATTGTATTCCACGTAGCCGAACCGGAAATTGGTGAACGACTGCTTGGCTTGCGGAACTGCGCTGGCCTTGATGATGGATGCGCCGTCGACGAAGATTTCCAAATCGCCCGTGCTGCCGTCGAAAGAACCTTCGAAGCAGTACCAGGTGTTGGCGGCGATCTTTTGGCCGTCCGCGGGACAGGTGATGGGAGGGTTCTGGCCGTTGGATCCGAGCACGGGATTGTCGTTGATGTTGACGGCCACCTCGCACTGTTCCTGCACGATGTCGACGCCCTTGTCCTGGCCCCAGTTGGCGCCCATGAAACTCTCGTGCACCGTCGCTTTCTGATCGATGGGTACGTCGGTCATCATGTACGCGCGGAACCAGAAGGACTTCGCGGCCGGAACGGACAGCATGCGGTACACGTAGCTCGTGCCTGGGTTGACCTTCACGGATTGGGTTCCGGTGTTGTGAACGGTCGAGTCGATCACGACCTCGACCGGGGTCGAAAGATTGGAGACATAGGTGGCTGCCGTGGGCAGGGTCGCGTCCTCGAACCCAGAGCAGAAGAAGGCATCCGGGGGACATGCGCCATTGCTGGTGGATCCACTGTTTCCACCGGTGTCCGAGGTGCCGCCGGTGCTGGTCGTGCCGCCGGCGCTGGTCGTGCCGCCGGTGCTGGTCGTGCCGCCGGTGCCGGTCGTGCCGCCGGTGCTGGTCGTGCCGCCGGTGCCGGTCGAGCCGCCGGTATTGGTCGAGCCGCCGGCGCTGGACGAACCTCCGGTGTTGGTCATCCCGCCCATCCCGTCTTTTGCTCCGGTACTCGAGGTGCCGCCGTTGCTCGTCGAGCCGCCGGTGCCGGTCACGCCGCCCGATTCGTTTGCACCGCCTGTGCCTCCCGAACGTTGGCTGCTGCTGCACGCTGCCAGCGAGGCGGCGAACGCGGCTGTTGCCAGGCAGCGCGCCAGGCGCGGCCTCCACCGAGACTCATTTGGAAGCGAAGGCAGGGAAGCGCATGTCATCGAATCCTCCCAAGGACACTCCGAAGTGGTTGGTTTAGCAGTCGTGCGGCGTTAAATCGACCCGACAAGGTCCGATTTTCCGTTTGGCACCTCGTCGGCGCCGCTTATGCTTTCGCGATGGCAAGCTCACGAAGCGCAAGGTTCTACGGCGGAGCCTCGTTGCTGCTCGGCTTGGCGTTGGCAGCCGATTGCCAATCGAGCTCTTCCAAGCGCGATGCCGGCCTGTCGGGGACAGGTGGCCAAATCGTGGCTGGCGGCGCGACGAGCGCCGGCGGGGCAACGAGCACCGGCGGCGCGATGGTCACGGGCGGCGTGGCCGGCACCGGCGGTGCGACGAGCGCTGGTGGCGTGACTGGCACTGGCGGCGCGACGAGCGCTGGTCGTGTGACTGGCACTGGCGGCGCGACGAGCGCTGGCGGTACGACCGACACTGGCGGTGTAATGGGCGATGGAGGTGTGGCTGGCACGAGCACCGGCGCGACGGACACTGGCGGAACACCGAGCAGCGGTGGCGCGGCGGGCAGCGGCGGTGCGGCGGGCGTTGGCGGTGCATCGAGCGCCGGCGGCTCGGGCGGCGCCAGCCCGACCCCGTTCTTCAGCGATGATTTCGAAGCAGATACCACGGGCAGCGTCCCCGGTGGTTTCGACGCGTTCATCGCCTACAACCTCAATGGACAGAACCCCAGCGGTACGACCCTGGCGTTGGTGGACGAGACCCGCGCACACAGCGGAAAGAAGTCCGTCCACGTGCACGGCGGATCGTCGCCCGCGCAGATCGGCAAGACCTTGCCCACGGGCCTTACGCGCCTCTACATGCGCGCCTTCGTGTACATGACCCGGCCGCTCGGCATGCACGACCCGAACACGTCCAACCACGAAAGCCTGTTCGTGCTGCGCAAGAATCCAAGCGGCGCGGACAACGAGGTGCGCTTCGGGGAGATCAAGGGCACCCTCGGGGTCAACGAAGTCCCCACCGACGACATTTCCCCCGTGGACACCCAATGGGGCAAGGGCCAGGTCATCCCCGCCAACGATTGGGTTTGCGTCGAGGTCGCGTTTCTCGGCGATCTGCCTCAGCACCAGGTTTTGGCCTATGCCAACGGTACCCTGGTCTTCTCCGTCACCGCGCCGGACCAATGGGAGCACCAGGCCGCAGGGGCTACCTTCCTCAGCGGCAAGTTCGTGCAAGCCGTGTTCGGCTGGCAGAGCTTCAGCAACGTGGAAACCGATTTGTGGATCGACGATGTGGCGCTCTCCACCACGCCCATTGGCTGTGGGCCTTAGCTTCGATCGCGGTGCCAGGGGCAGGTGGGAGTGGAACCTACTGGACCGGTGCCCATGGGGCCACGCGAATTGCGGTTACCTTTAGCCGCCTTCGTGCATCCCAAGGTCTCCCTTGTACTCGCTTGGTCCCCGGTTGGCGGCGTCCTGAGAAGTCGTTTTGGAATCTCTACCCCGGGTTCTCTGATCGCGTGATCTCGCGGGGCGAGCCTTGGCTTCTTCGGGTGGGCCGTCGAAGAAAGCCATCCCATGCCCAAAGAATCCCCAAGAATGCTGCGCGCCAGCCGTGGCGTGGAACGTCGCATGTTCTTGAAGGCGATGGGCGCGGGGCTCACCCTCGCCGCAGCAGGCCGGTTGGCGCGCGTCGCGGTGGCGGCGCCCACGACCCCCGCCAAGCGTCTCTTCGTGTTTTTCATGCCCCACGGCGTTGCGCCCGAGCACTACAACCCGAGAGTCGCGGGCTCCGACCTGACGAGCTTCGATCTCGACAAGTCGAACGTCAGCATCCTGGGGCCGCTTCAGCAGTACAAATCCTATGTCAACGTCTACGAGGGTTTTCAGTACCGGGGAGCGGCGGCAAGCCATTCAGGCATCGTCAACTGCCTCTCCGGCCTGCAGATCGTCGACGACACCACCCAGCGCACGACGTTCGAGCAGGTGATTGGGAGCGCGCTCAAGATCAATCCCTTGATCCTTGGCGCCTGTTCACACTTGCCGTACGGCATCGACACCAACGGCAAGCTGTTTTGGAACGGGTCGTATATCGATCCCCAGAAGAATCCGGTGAAGGTCGCGGACACGCTCTTTGGCGGAGCTTCGGTGGTCAATGCCGATGTGCAGGCTGAGGCAGGATCTCCTGAAGCTGACGGCTTCGGAAATCCAAACCTTGCAGTCGAGCCTTGCGGGGTTGACCTCTGAACAGACGAAGCTGCAAGCGCACCTCGACGCCGTCCAGGGCGTGCTTTCGGGAAGCGGAAATGGCTCGGGCCAATCGACCTGCACCACCCGCCCGACCTTGCCCACGGTAGAGAAGGTTCGGGCCGCCAGCGCGGGTCTGGTCGTCGATCCGAGCGGCGGCAACGACTATTTCTACCAAGAGAAGAATTTTCCGACGATCTTGCAGGCCCAGCTGGAGCTGGTGGCCCAGGCGCTCATCTGCAACGCGGCCCAGATCATCGGGCTCATGCCCATGTTCGCCACGTGCGACTTCGACTTCGGCTTCGCGGGCGCGCCGGGATCGCACCACAGCGGCCTTTCGCACACCTCGCCGCAAGCGGTGTCCACCGCCCAGTACAACTCGCCGGTCAGTATCGACAACTACGATCCCGCCCCGCGCAAAGCCTTTGCCACTGCGCAACGCTGGTTCGCGCAGCAACTGGTCGACAACGTGGTCAGTGTGCTGGCGACCACGGACGATCCCACCGCGCCGGGAAGCAAGGTGCTCGACAACACCGTGATCTATTGGATGAGCGAGATCGGCGACGGGCAAAACCACACCCGCTTGAGCGAGATTGAATACCCGCAGGTGCCGACCAACCTTCCCCTGGTGACCATCGGCAAGTGCGGGGGCGCGCTCAAGACGGGGCAGGTGGTGCGCTCGCAGACCACGAGCCCCGATACCGCGGCCACCAACAACCGTCCGGCCACGGACATTTACCTGACCCTGGCCAAGGCCATGGGGGCCGGAACGGTTTCCTTTCCCGACACCACGGGAGTGATCGCGGAGGCTCTTTCGTGAGGCGGATAGGGCTCGGACTGGCCTTGCTGGGCGCCTTGGTCGGGTGTCGGGCCAGCGCCGTCATCCGCGCGGGCGGGAGCGGCGGAGCGGGCGGGAGCGGTGGAGCAGGCGTCCATGGGGGCGGCGCGGGCGGCAACGGCGGATCCCTGGTCGGGTCGGGCGCAGGTGGGAGCGCTGGATCCACCGTCGGGTCGGGTGCGGGGGGAGACCTCGGCAGCGGCGGTACGACGTCGTCGTCAGATGCGCAAAGTTGTGCCCAGCCAGCGAACGGCTCACCTGTGCTGCGCCTTCTCACCAACGGGGAGCTGCAGAATACTCTCGACGACATCTTCCCCGAGGTGAAGGGGCAGTGGACCGCGTCGCTTCCGGCCAACGGTGTCTCCAGTTACGGTTTCGACAACGATGCGCAGGCGACGGTCGGCGCCCAACTGGTCAGCGGGCTTCTCGATACCGCGCAATCGTTGGCCACGGCGCTGGTCGGAACACCCCTGGCCCAACTGTTGCCCTGCTCGGCGAGCACGGCCGACCACGCCTGCGCCGAGTCCTTTCTGAACAAGTACGGCCGCCGCTTGTTCCGCCGTACGCTCACGTCATCCGAGCACGATCGCTACCTCGCGTTCTTCGACCAGTCATTGGCGAAGTCCGACTTCAAGACCGCCCTCAAATGGATGACCGTGGGGCTCATCCAGAGCCCGAACGCCATCTATCGCAGCGAGATTGGCGCGGTCCAAGGAAACGTTCGCAAGCTCACCCCGGTCGAGGTGGCGACCGAGCTCGCCTACACCTACACGGGGACCACGCCAACCGACGATCTTCTGACCAAGGCCGAGAGCGGGTCGATGGATCCGCCGGCCAAGGTGGCTGCGGCGATGATGGCGACCTCCGCGGGCGAGGAGACGCTTCAGCGGTTCTTCGCCGCCTATTTCGATTACAGCAACGTCACCTCCATCCAGAAGACCAATGTGTCGAACTTCCCGGCGCTGAGCACGGACATGGTCGAGGAAACGCGTCACTTCATCGACGACGTCGTCTTCCAGAACAAGGGCGGCCTCAAAGACCTGCTGACCGCGCCCACCACCAACCCGTCCAAGGCGCTGGCGACCTTCTACGGCTTTCCGACGCCTACGGCGGATTTCGATTCGGTGACCCGCCCGGCCGGGCGGGGAATCGGGCTTCTGGCGCAAGGGGCCTTCCTGTCCGTGCACGCGGCGTCGGACGGGTCGTCGCCGACCAAGCGTGGGTTGTTTCCCTACTCGCGTCTCTTCTGTCTGACGAAGCCGAGCCCGCCCCCGGGCGTTCCGCCCATTCCCCCGCCGGCGCCCGGCGTGCAGACGACCCGCCAGCGCTACGAAATCAGTCACGCAAGCGTCGAGCCCTGCAAGAGCTGCCACAAGCTCTTCGACCCGCTGGGCTTCGGGTTCGAGCATTTCAACGAAGCCGGCCAATACCGCGAAACCGAGAGTGGCCTTGCCATCGACGCCTCGGGCACGTACACGCCGGCCATCGCGGGGGCTCAGTCCTTCTCCTTTTCGGGACAGGAAGACTTGGCGAAGGATCTGGCCCAGGTGCCGGAGGCCAACCAATGCGTGGCCAACTACCTGGCCACCTACGCCTTCGGCACGGCGCAATCCTGCCTGGGCGCGAGCTCGGTTTCCGACTTGCAATCGGGAAAAATCGGCCTTTTGGATGCGTTCGTGAATCTCGCCAACGAGCCCCACTTCCAAACGCGCGATCCGCAGTAGAGCGAGCCGGGCGGCTCGCCTCCTCCAGATCGGCAAAGGTTGTGCCGATAGAAGGGGCGTGAGCGATGAGACATCGCCCGTGGATCCGCCTGTGCCGCCTGTGCCGCCTGCCGAACGCTCGACCAACATGGTTGGGAGGGTCTTCGGCGGTTACCGGCTGGTGACCCCGCTGCGCAGCGGCGGCATGGGCACGGTCTATTATGCCGAGCACACGCTCATCGGTCGCCGCGCCGCGATCAAGATTTTGCACCCGGAAGTCTCGCGCAATCCCCACGTCCTGTCGCGCTTTCTCATCGAGGCGCGCGCGGCCAACGACATCCAGCATCCCAATGTCGTCGAGATCACCGACATCGGACAGTCGGACGACGTGCACTTCATCGTGATGAGCTTCCTCGATGGCGAGACCCTGGGCGAGCGCCTGGAAAGAAACAGAATCCTCGACGAGGACGTCGCCGTTCGCATCGTCAGGCAGATCGCCTCGGCCCTGGCCGCGGCCCACGACCACGGCATCGTGCATCGCGATCTCAAGCCCGAGAACATCTTCCTGCTGAACCATCCCGACTACCCCGACTACGTGAAGGTGCTGGATTTCGGCATTGCCAAGCTGATCGGCCCGCACGGTCCGGATGCCGTGCGAAACACGATGGCGGGAACGGTGCTCGGCACCCCGGCGTACATGTCGCCCGAGCAATGCCATCCCGAGTCGGAGCTCGACCACCGCAGCGACATCTACTCGCTCGGCATCATTCTCTACGAAATGCTCACCGGCATGGTTCCCTTCCGTTTCGAGGCGCTCCCGGACGTCATGCTCGCGCACATGCGGGATGTGCCCGTCCCTCCCATCGACCTCAATCCCAAGCTGTCGAAGGCCATGAATGCCGCCATTCTGCGCGCGCTGGAGAAGGAGCCCGCGCGGCGGTTCGGCACCATGCGCGAGCTGCGCAATGCCATCGAGAACGCGCTCGGGCCGCCGTCCGCGACCGTCACGGGCGCCCCCGACCAGGAAGACGCCGAATGCCGGGAAAAGCGCGAGGCGACGTCCCTCGTGAAGCGCATGACCGACATCATCCTCAAGCGGCTCGAAAGCGACAGCCTGCTCGTGCCCGCCATGCCGGCCATCGCGGTTCAGTGCATGCGACTCATCGACGATCCCAAGCAGACCTTCAAGAACATGAGCAAGGTCATCAGCAAGGATCCCGTGCTGGCTTCCCAGGTCCTGCGCCTGGCCAACAGCGCCGCCTTCTCCGGTGGGGTGCAGGTCACCACGCTCGAACAGTCCATCGCGCGCATGGGCACCGAGGGACTGAGGTTGGCCATCTGCCACTACTCGATGTACCAGGCGTTTTCCTCCAAGGACGAGCGCATTCAAGCGGCGTTTCAAGGCATCTGGGAGCACTCGCTGGCGGTGGCGCTGATCGCGAAGGAGATTGCCGGACAGCTCGAGGGTCCCGGTCGTACCGATCCGGACACGGTGTACCTGGCGGGCTTGCTTCACGACATCGGCAAGCCCGTGGTCGCCGCGCTGTTGCTGGAAGCCGAGAAGCTGATGTCGGTGCACAAGTCGTCGGTTCCATGGATCAACCACGCGGTCTGGCGTCAAGTGGTGGCCGGTTCGCACCGCAACGTCGGCGTGGCGCTCGCCAGGCGCTGGAATTTGCCGCCCGCCATCGGCGACGCCATCGAGAAGTGCGAAACGTACATTTCGGCCACGCCCTATGCGCCGTCGAACATCGTGTGTCTGGCCAACGCTTTCGCCAAGGTGCACGGACTTTACGCGGGGGACTTCGACGCGGACCAGGTCAATGTCTTGCTCATCGAGGGCAAGAACCTCCTCGACATGCCCGACGAAGCCTTGGCCCTGCTGTGCGCCGGCCTGTACGGCCGCGTGGGTTCGCTCTTCGATTTGAAGCCGGTGGCAGCCCCTGCGTCGTAGGCGGGACGCCACTCGAGGTCGATGCCGCCGCACGGGCTTGGCGTCGGTCGCGAGCTACGGCGCCAGGTAGGGCTTGATGAGGTTGTACTTGGCCTCGTTCACCGATACCCAATCGTCCTTGAGAATGCCCTCGGTGTCGCCGGAGTTCGGGTTCATGCTCCAAAAGGTCCAGCTGGCCTGGCCACCGATTGTTCGCATGAAGGTGGTCAGCCATTGGTACGGGACCGAGCTGGGGTCCGCGGCGGAGGCCTCCTTGATACCGAATTCGCCGATGAACACCGGCGCGATCTTCTGCTTCTGCACGAACCAGAATTTGCTGTCCCAAATGCCTTGCAGGTTGTTTGGAAAGTCGGCCGTCTGGAACCACGGCTGGTTGTAAACCTCGGGGCCATACTCGTGCGCCGAGTACCACAGGTTGCCCGACGGGATCTCGGTGATGGGGGCGTCGGCCACGCCCTCCAGATTGCCGCCCCACCAATAATTGTCGCCTTGGTAGTTCTCGACGCCCTCGACGATGACGGTGATGGACGGATTGGCCGCGACGATGGCTTGCCCGCACTTGGCGGCGGCCTTGCGCCAGTCGGTGTTGCCGTAGCCTTGCGCGTCGTAGCCCCAGGTGGCGGGCGGCTTCATGCCCGTGGTGGTGTTGCCGTGGGGCTCGTTCTTGAGATCCGCGGCCACCACCGCAGGATTGTTCTTGTAGCGGTCGATCAGCGAGACCCAGTCCGCGATCCAGGCGTCCTCGGTGTAGCCGTCCTTGTACCACAGCGTCTCGTTCATGTAGTCGTCGTGGGCGCGCGAGTGATTGTCCAGGATGACCTTCAAGCCGATGCGGTTGCACTCGTCCAAGATCTTGTCCATCACCTCGAGGGACGACAGGCCATCGAGATCGAGGTTGAGCCCCAGCTCCCCGGTGTAGGGGTCGGTGCCGTAGGCATTGATCTGCATTCCGCTCGGGCTGGCGGTCAGCATGTCGTTGCACCAGGGCAGGCGGATGCTGTTGAAGCCGAGCTCTTTGATCTGCCGCAACATCGATCGGTAGTCGCGTGCCCACAAGCCGTGGGGCGAGAAGTTGCTGGTCTCGAACCCAAACCAGTTCACCCCCGTCAGCCGCGGTCCTGAAAAGCAGCCCGTGCACGAAGTCGGCGCGCCGCCCGTACCACCGGCAGCGCTCCCACCCGTACCACCGCTGCCACCCGTACGTGGAGACGTCCCGGGCTCGGAACCAGTCGAGCAGGCGAAGGCGAGCAAGGCCAGCGTTACCAGGCCAACAGGCGTGGAAAGAAGACGGCGAGAGGGCACGAGCGTGGGGTTCACGACCGGCGCAGAGTAGCACGCGCACGAAGCAATCGTATGGGTGCCGTTTTTGCATCGGGGCGAGCGCCCTCTGGTCGTGGAGAAACCGTGACACCGCATGGCGTTCAGAAACCCAGAAGCACCAATCACTCCGATAGGATCAGTAGCACGGAGTCGTTGGACGCAACGCTGGCGGCATAGCTCGTCGTCTTGCTCCCCAAGTCTGTCCCCGCCCAGACATCCCGCACCGATGCGGTCGCCCCTAGACCGATATCGGAAAAGTGCACGGTGATGGTCGCTGTCGACGTGGTTCGGTTGAGCAGAAGCACGGCGCGACGTCCGGTCCCCGAGAGCTGCTTGCTGTAGACCTGTAGTCCCCCGCTGTCCGAGACCTTGGAGCCCTGCTTGGCCAGTGGGTCCTGGTCGATCGCAATCACATCGCCGTTCGTCAGGACGCTCTTCGTGTCGGCGCTCATGCTGTCCAGCTTGTTGCCTGCCAACAAGGGAGCGCCCGAGATTGCCCACAAGGCCATGTGGGTTCGGTTTTGTGCCAGGGAGAAACCCGACATGCCGACGATGAGCATGTCCGGATCGTTGTAGTGACCCGGGCTTTGCGCGGTCGGATGTTGAGCAGAGTCGAAGTTGGAGAGGACTTTGGCCATGTCGGGCGCATTGCCGTAGTAGATGATGTCCTGACTCGTGCGCCACATCGTGGACATGCTGGGTGCCCAATTCCAGGGGCTCCCGTTGCCCCAGTCGCAGACCGAGAGCACCATGGGGCGTCCCGTCTGCGCGGTAGCCTTGGCGATGGAGTTGCTGATCGCCTGGTACGCGGTCTTCGGGTCGAGGCCCTCCGAAGAACCGCCGCACCAGTCCACTTTGACGAAGTCGAAGCCCCACTGCGAGAACTGCAGAAAGTCCTGGTCGTAGTGACCTTCGCTGCCGGATCCCGGCGCGGCTGGGCGCCCGGTTGGGTAGTAGTAGCCACAGCCATCTTTCCCGGCGTCGGTATAGATTCCCGCCTTGAGTCCGAGCCCGTGGATGTAGTCGGCGATGGCCTGCATCCCGCCCGGCCAAACGGACGTGTCGACCGTGATTTTGCCAGAGCTGTCACGCGTGCCCTGCCACCAACCCTCGTCGATGTTGACATATTGGTACCCGGCCGCCTCGAGCCCGCTTGATGCCATGGCGTCCGCTTGCGTCTTTATGACGTTGTAGGTGATCGTGGCGGCAAAGCTATTCCACGACGCCCAACCCATGGGCGGCCCTGAAGAGCTGGCGGTGGTGCCACCCGCACCGGTTCCGCCGGCGCCGGGTACGCCCCCGCTGGCGGGGGACGTGCCGGTTGTGCCGCCGATGTTTCCCCCGGCGCCGGTCCCAGTTCTAGCACCGCCACCCGTGCCCGTTCCACCGCCCATAGCTGACCCGCCGGTGCCGCTGCGTGCGTCGGTCCCGCCGCTTCCGCTGCCGCCGTCTTTGCCGCCACTCCCGCCGTCGGAGCTCGCTCCGCCCGAGCCGGTGAGGCCCCCCGAGGAGCTCAGCCCCCCGGTCGAGCTTGCTCCCGCCGTTCCTGACTGGCCTCCCGACACGGCCCCACCTCGCCCCATCGTGCCAGCTTGTGGTTGGCCCCCTGAGCTCGTGTTTCCTCCAGAGCCTGGCGAGCCACCGCTGTCGCTCATTCCACCTGAGCTCGACGTACCGCCGGATCCACCGCTCGCACGTGTCGAGTTGCTAGAACAACCGTCGCCCGCAATTGCCATCGCGGCCATCAGCATGGATGTGAGCATCCACGGATTCATGGGCTCTCTCTTCCGTCGGAGAAAATTACTGGCTTCCATGCGCATCGGTTACGGGCCGGTCGCCCAGTTGTTGGGCGACGCCAGGCCGTTCTTTACGCCCGTCATCAGGCCATCGACGATCGCCGACTGGGTCACGGCAGCGCTGTTGCGATCGAAGAGCGCGAAGGATTCGCTGCCCGAGCCGCCGTTGTCCCACCAGATGGGAACGACGTTGGCGGTCGTCGTGTCCTGCCCATAGGCCTGGGCGTGTGCGGCCCGGGTGGCGGCCGCCTGCGCGTTCATCGAGCCCCATTCGCCGATGAAGATCACCTGCGTGGGCAGCCAAACGCGGATCTGCTGGGCGAGCGAATTCTTCATGTCGGTGTAGTCGGCCGCGCTACCCCACGCGTAGGGCGTCGTGCTCAATCCGAAATTGGTCGGGTAGTAGGTGTGCAGCGAGATGACCAGGTTCGGGTCATTGATGAAGCTGACCTTTTGAATGTTCTGGATCCCGGCCTGGATGGGGCTGGCGCCGATGGGCTGGATCATGACGATGCGGGTACTGTTGGCGCCGCCGGTGTCGCGGATCGCCTTGAAGCACGCCTCGAGGTACAGGTTGAGGTCGATCTCCGCCTGGGTGCTCCGGCCGGCCGTGTAGTTGGGCTCGTTGAAGCACTCGAACATCAGCTTGCCATCGAAGGGTTTGAAGGCGTTGGCGATCTGGGTCCACACCGCCGTGACCTCGGTCGCCACCGTCTGTGCGGCCGAGGTCGTCGAGGGGAACGAAACCCAGCCGCCGTTGCCGCCGTCCGAATCGTGGTGCGTGTTGAGGAAGACGTACATCCCGTCGTCGACCGCCCACTGTGCGGTCTGCTTGACCTTGTTCATCCACGCCGAGTCGATGGTGTAGGAGGGCCCGGCGCCGATGTGGTCGGTCCAGCCCACAGGCAGTCGCAGCAGCTTGAACCCCGCCGCGTGCACCGCCTTGATCAGCGTCTGACTGGGCGTGGGGTTGCCCCAGCTCGTCTCGTTGGGGGTCGCGTCGAACGAGTTGCCGAGGTTCCAGCCGGGCGACATGAGCTTAACCGCGTCCTGGGGCGTGAGCTGGCCGGTCGTGCCGCCGGTGCTCGTCGCGCCGCCGGTGCTCGTCGTGCCGCCGGTGCCCGTCGTGCCGCCGGCGCCCGTCGTGCCCCCCGTGGCTCGCCCGCCCGACGCGGTCGAGCCATCGCGGCCGGTGCCGGCATCGGAACCGCCGGTCGTGCTGCTACCGCCGCCACCGGCACCTCCCGAGGTCTGTCCACCGGAGGCGCTGGTGCCCCCGGAGCCCGCGCTGCCACCGCTGCCGGCCGTTCCGCCCGCGGCGCTGGTGCCGCCCGAGCCGACGCCCCCGCCGTTGCCGGCGCCGCCACCGGTCGCCGTGACGCCGCCCGTGGCCGAGCCACCCGAGCCGGAGCCGCCCCCCTTGCCTTGGCTTCCGCCCGCGCTTTGGCTGGACCCGCCGCTGCCCGTGGCACCGCCGCTCTGTCGTGGCTCGGGGGCCGACGTACTGCCGGCGCAACCCACGGTCACAATGGCGAACAGGGCGAGAGAGAGGACGGCGAGTAGCTTTTTCATGGTGGTGCTTCCTTATGGTACCAACCGACTACCCTGCCCAGGTGAGAAACCAGCGGGCGAAGAACCGCGAGCCAAGCCCCAACGCCGCCAGCCGCGCGGTAAGGCGCGGCCGCGCCGCCGCAAACGTCGTAAGGTTACCAGGCCGAGCAAGCCAAGCATCAAGGGCAGGCGGCCGAGGCTCACAGGCGACGCGAGCCCGATGTTGCACGTGCACCCCGAGCCGCTCCCCCCCGCTGCCGGCGAGGTTCCGGCAGAGCTGAGTCCACCCTGTCCGGCGCCGCCGCTGCCGCTTCTGCCGGAGCTTCCACTCCCGAAGCTGCCACCGGTAGCGGCAATCGTGCCGCCGGAGCCGGTCGTCACGCCGCCCGTCGCGGTCGTCCCACCCGTGCCAAGCACACCCCCGGTTCCGCCGGCCGTCGTGCCCGCCGCTCCGCCGCTGCCCGCATCTGCACCGCCTCGAGCGCTGGCGCCGCCGGCTCCTCCGGAGCTGGCGGATGCCCCCGCGGCGCCGCCTGTGCCTCCCGACGACGTACCGCCCGCGCCCGAGCTCCCTCCTGCGGCGGTAGTCGTTGTCCCGCCGGAGCCGACTGTGGTGGTTCCGCCGGAGCCTGCGTCGGATCCGCCACGGCCGCCGCTGCCGGAAGTGCCGCCAGTCCCTGGCGGTGGGCCCGTCCACGCATTCTGTAGCTGCGCCAACCCGGACTGATTCGAAACCGTAAGTTGCAGGTTGGCGCCGGTTCCGCTCCGGGTCGTCATGCTGTACCAGTCGCCGTCGCGGAGGCCGGGCCAGTAGAAGCTTCCCATGTCCCATGCGCGCAGCTGGCTGCTCATGCCGCGGAGGTAGGCCTCGAAGTAGTTCGTGGGAGACTGGCTATAGTCCAAAGATCCGTAGCTGATCCCGTTCTTGCTGCCCGGGCTCATGGGGCCGCCCCATTCCGTGCACACGGTCCGGTCGGAATAGGTGCCGACTTCGCCCTTGAATTGACTGACCCATTGCGATTCGGTGGTCCAAGTATCCGAACCAAAGAAGCTGTAGTCGTGCACGGCCAGCAGGCAGCCGTCCAGCGAAGCGACCGAGCCGATATCGGGAACGTTCTGCGCGTTGCCGGTTCCGTCGAGAATGACCCTGGCCTTGGGCACGGTCGAGAATTGGGTCAACCAGCTCGTGTAGAGCGCAGCCAGAATCGGTCTTGCTGTACATGTTCGGCTCGTTGAAGATTTCGAAGTAGGCATTGTCGTTGCTGCCGTACTTGTCGACCACGGTCTTCCACATGCTCCAGAATGCGTTCATGTCCGGGGGCTTGTTGCTCTTGGCGCTGTCCCAGTAGCAGAGCACGACCGCGCCCTTGGCAAGGACCGCGTCAATCGCGCCCGTGTACGTGCTCCAGAAGGTCGAAACGGTCGCCTCGTTGATGGGCATTCGGACGGCGTTCGCGCCAAGCTTCGACACGAACTGGTCCATGACGCTGTTTCCCGTGGCCAACGCCGACGCGTAGGTGTCGGACGAGGAGAGGCCAGAAACGTATAGGACACCAGCCTGGAAGTTGTCCCGCGAATCGGCCCAGTTGACACCTTTGAACTGATTGGTGCTTGCCGACGTGCTCGGAGCAAAGAGGGCAGAGGCGGCTACACACAGCACCGAGAGAAGAATGGCGCGGGAAATCCCTCCCAATTTGTGCATCTTTGCCTTTTCATGACTGGTTCCATTGACCGGCGCGACCGAAGCCGCGCACGAATTCGTTTCTAGCGATCCCATCGTCATCTGCAGTGGCAGAAGCCTGGGAGTTCCGTTTCAGCGACGCCGCCAAAGACGCGGGTTCCAAAGCCCCAGTTGCGGCGCGGGCGATGGATGCGTCAGCGCACGGAGGGACTTCGCATTTCTTGAGAATTTTGCGGCCTAGCGCCGCGTTAGGGCAGCCTCGTCGGCGACTAGGGAATGCACACCGGCGGCATCATGCCCTGACAGCCGAATAAAACCTGGAGCTTTCGGCGTAGAATGCGGGGCAGACAAGGGGAGCACATGAAATATCAGCTCTGGTACTCAGATTCCGAATGCTCGTACACCCTTCTCCACGAGGGCGACAAGTCGGCAGAGCACCTCAAGGATGGCGATGCCAGGGTTATCTGCCTCGTCGAGGCGCAGACGTATGAAGAGGCGCTTCAAAAGCGCAACGACTTCCTCGGCTGGGGCGAGTACAAATCGGATGGCCTCGCCTTCGATTATCCCGATTCGAAACGGCGGTAGAGGCGTCGATGTGCTGCCGAACGTATTCGTCGAGCGTCGTGATGTCGCAGGTTCCTGATCCGGGGGAGACGATACGCTTTTCTTCTGCCAGCCTCGTGTGGATGCTGCTTGCCCTCGGGTGCGGACGCACGCCTCTCCATTCCCTGCCCACACGCGACGCCGCACAGATCGAACCCGTTGAAACGGCCCGCGACACCGCACCCGATCTCGGCCAAGACCGCGCCCGCGATGCCGCGCCCGATCTCGGCCAAGACCGCGCCCGCGATGCCGCACCCGATCTCGGCCAAGACCGCGCCCGCGACATCGCGCCCGATCTCGGCCAAGACCGCGCCCGCGACATCGCGCCCGATGCCCGCGGAGATCTCGCCGCGGACAACTCGCCTGACGCCGACGCACGTGCAACGCCGGATAGGGCACTCGAGGCCGCCCGAGATGCGATGCCCGATGCGGACGCCATCGACGCCCGGGCCCGCGCGTGCGCGTGGGGCGGGCTCTCCGCATTGGAAACCTACGCGGAGGGCTCGCCTTCGTCGATGCACCCGACCCGTGTGGCGGCGGGCGACTTCAATCACGACGGGCATCTCGATTTCGCGGCCACCGACCAGAACGAAACGGTGAGCGTCTTCATCAACAACGGCGATGGCGGGTTCGCCCCGCAAGTCATGTACGCGGGCACGCCCTGGGCGAATCAAGTCGCCACGGGCGACTTCAATGGCGACGGCTATGTGGACATCGCGGTCGCGGATGGTCGACCGAGTTGCGGCGGGCAGTGTTGCAGCAACGGGTGCGACGGCGAAGTGGCGGTCCTCATCAACCACGGCGACGGCACCTTCGCCAGCCCCGCCTACTACGACTCGGGCGGAAACTTTGCCTCCGGTCTCGCGGTGGGCGACTTGAACGGCGATGGCCATCCCGACTTCGTCGTAACCAACTACAACGCCAATACGTTGGCGGTGCTCCTCAATCGCGGCGACGGCACGTTCGCTGCCCCCGTTGCGTATCCGACCAGCAATCCCGACACGATAGCCCTCGCGGACCTCGATGGCGACGGGGCACTCGACGTCGTCGTGGGGTTGCGTTCGTTTCAGCCGTCCTCGATCGAGACGTTCTTCAACGACGGCACCGGCGCGCTCACGGCAGGCGCCACCTACAACTTCGGGCCGATTTCATCGAGCGGGCTTGCTACCGCGACCTCCATCGTGTCCGGCGACTTCGAGGGCACCGGTCACACCGACTTGATCGTGGGCGACACCACCGGCGATCACTTGTTTCTTTATGCCAATCCCGGCAACGGCGTGTTCGGCACACCGGCCACGATCGATGCAGGCGGACGCCCCGGCTCCCTGGTCGCAACCGACTTCAATGGCGACGGCAAGCTCGACATCGCCACGGGGCTACGGCTCTCGCCGGATGGTGGCGACGTCGTCGAAGAGGTGGCGGTCCTGATGGGAGACGGCAGAGGCGGGTTCTCACAGCCCATCCTATATGCGGACAACATGCCTTCGGGCGTTGCGGCCGGCGACTTCAATGGCGACGGCTACCCTGATTTACTCACGGGAAACAGCTCGTGGGTCAGCGTGCTGTCCTCGCAGTGTGGGGGCGATGCGGGTGCCGGGTACGACTCGCAAGATGCCAGGGCTGGCCAGGGGTTCGAGTGACTGCCTTTGCAATACCAACGCCCGGACAAGTAGCGGTGGTGGTGTCACCAGGGGGGGCCCGGTCGTCGGCGCCTGCGTCGCTGACTCTCTATGGATACTCCGCCGCCCCGTCGAAGCTACGGCACCAGCACCGGCGCAAGCCAGTCCGGCCGCGCCGCAGTCGCGAGCATGCCCACCCAATCGTTGTCCGTCAGGGGCTTGAAGTTGCTCGCGGTGGTCTCGTAGTAGGACAAGCTCAAGCCCGCGAACGCACGCGGACCCACGCAGGTCTCGACCACGACCACCATCGGGTTGACGTCGCCGGTGCCCACCTCGAGAACCGTGCCGGTGTCGGGATCCATGAAGATGTCGGCGATGGTCGGCTTGTGGGCGACCGGGGAGACGCCGGCGATCAGTTGCGGGTACCAGCCATATGTTGCGAGGTCGCCGGCCAGGAACGGGAGTGCGTCGCCGTTGCCCATGGCGGCAAAGGCCGCGTCCAGGGGTTTCGGCATCATGCGCGGCGGATAATCCGGGTGGTTCACCCGATCGTAGACCACATTTGACAGCACAAACGAGTCCACCGTGAATCGCTGCCCGAAGACCAGGAATGAGCTGTTGAGTGGCAAGGTGCCGGCGTGTGGGTCGGCAATCAGGATGTAGCTGTCGATGCGTTGCGTGCCGAAGCGCCCGGTCGCAACGGCCTGGGCGATGGCCGCGTCGTCCAGCGTGGCTAGCCCGGCGGAGCTTTGCACGCCCAAGACCTGCTCCAGCGCGGGCACCTCGGCCGGGGTCATCGAGTCATCCTGGCCGACGAAGGTCGAGATCGTCGCGTGCAGGGTATTCCAATTGTCGAGCAAGCCGCCGTCGAAGAGGTCGAACAGCGCAACCATGGCCTCGAACTGGGGGCGATGAAAAATCTGCGAGTCATTGGATTGGGTCTCGATGAGGCGAAAGTCTATCGTCCCGAGCCAGATCATGGCGCGGAAGTACTGCGAAAGGGTGGCGCTGTCCGTGTAGTGCCCTCGGTCAATCGATTCTCGGAGGAGCATAGGCCAGGTAGGTCGTTGTCGTACAGCTGTGGTTCCAACGAACCCGCGACAACATTGTCCGCTCTGTTCCGCTAGCGTTCAGCTATTTGATGACTGTGGTGAAGGCTCAGTGGAGGACATGGCGTGTTTGCTGGTGGTTGGCGGGCCTGCTGCTCGGCACGGGGATTGCTTCATCATGGGAGCATCGAGGTTTGCTTGGACTCCTCATCATCCATCCCGCCCTCTCGCTCGCTCGGCGCCCCTGCTGCGGGAGTGCAAAGCAGCAGCACCCGCCCGTCCCCCCACCGCGCTTTCGACACGGTGGATACCCAGTTCTTCAAAGAAGGGGACGAGCTGTCCACTCCACCCCCTGTTGAGAACTACTGGGACGAGGTGGTAGAGGTCTGTGCCCCCAACCGTCGCAAGCACGGACTCGCCACATGGCTTGCGCTGGTTGCGGTAGCGTTGGTTGTTTTCGCCGTTTTGATTTTCTAATCCCATGCTGCCTGTTATCGACGGCGACGCGCCACACGACGTGCCCTTCTCGGAATAGAAACCGGATCTGCGAACGACGACGTTCCGGTCAGCGCCGCCGTCACCATTTCCCATCCCTCCCTCGCAGTGCCTTGGGAACTGCAGCTTCATTTTGAGAGCTCAACAGACTCTGTTCGCCGCTCAGCCGTGAACCGCCTTACCGAGCGCCCGCATGTGCGCCATCTCTTCGTCGGACAGCGGTCCCCGTGCGAGGGCTTGCATGTTCTCACGCATCTGCGCCGCAGTCTTGGGTGCCGAGACTACGAGGTCGACATTGGGATTGCTCAGGCAGAAGCGATAGCAGTCTCCCGCGGTCGCGGCGGGACCGGTCCATCCCTTGGGTGGCCGCAGCAGCTTGGTCCAAGAGGTGGCTGTGTAGGCGGCGATGATGGGCTTCTTCGCCGGCAGATGGGGAAAGATGTCGACCTCGGCACCGGGATGAGCGGCGTTGTAGCGAATCATGAAGAAATCGAGCGGCCCCTGCGCTGCGAGCTTCGCCGCACGCTTGCGGTCGTGGATCGACACGCCGATGGTGCGGGCCTTTCCCTCTTGCCGCAGCTTCACCAGCTCGTCGATCACGGAGCGGGTGAGCGCCGACATCCTGCCGGCCCAAAACACCTGCACCACGTCGAGGTAGTCGCTGCCGCTCGCGCGCAACGCCTTCTCGGTCGCGCGCCGCACGGAGCCGGCGAAGTAGCCGAGAATGGGCCCGGTGGCCAGCATAAAACGATCGCGATCCTTCATGACGACGTCCTTGATGACGGTCTTGAGGAACTTCTTGGCGGGGCTCCAGAAGATGTAGTTCGCCCCGAGCTTCGAGCGCCTCGCGCACGCCAGCCTCATCCAGCCCATAGGAGGCAGAGAGCCCGTAGCGGTGCACGGACTTTCCAAGAATCTCTCGATAAGCAAACCCTTCGGCCATGCCCCACGATACCGCCGTCGCGAGGCCTGCGTCGACTTAAGACAAGCCGCAAAAGGTGCACAGGGACCAACTGGCGCGATCCGGCGTGGCGAGGACGGAGCAAGAGATCCCCGATTTGCGCTTGGATGGGTTCGTTGACCGCCGCGCAAGCAGCGTCGCGCGTGGTAGATTGACCTTCGTGCGCGATACCTCGCCCAAAGCAAACGCCAGATACTTCGAGCTCTTGCGCCAAGCAGGGCCCGAAAGACGACTCGCGATCTGCCTCGGCTTGTCGCAAGCCACGCGAGAGCTTGCCATCGCCGGCATCAAACGGGCGCATCCCAACCGTCTTCTCTCGGACGACGAGGTTCGCCAGAAGCTTGCCGAGCGTCTTTATGGTGCCGAGGTTGCTCGGCGCGTGTTCGCGGGACGCCAGGCATGAGCGACACGCTTGAAGACGTCGTCGACATTGCATTGCGCGTCACGGCCTCACGTAGCCATTGCGCAAATCATTCGCTCGTCCGGTGGGCCACGGCATGCAGTTGGTCGCCGACCCTGGCACGGTGAAGACGTCGACGCTCTCGACACCTTCCACGGCGTCCTTGAGCGACACGATGATCTCGAGCTGCCCGTCGCCGTCGACATCCGCAATCGTGGGCACCGGCATCGCGCCACGCCCCGATAGCGACACCTGCTGCACGATCGTGCCCGTCGCATCGAGGACGAACAAGAAACTCGCATTCTGCTGTGTCGAGTACGTATTGAACACGATCTCCGGCACGCCATCGCCCGAGAGATCGGCAACGACGACGCCGCCCGTGAGCACTTGGTCCGATTTCGTATATTGCGTCGCCCACAACTCGGTCTTGTCCGCGGCGACAGCGTGGATGTAGCCGTCGAAGCCCGCGAAGATCATCTCTGGGCCGGCCTTTATCGGGTCGATCTCGGCGACGGTCACTTGGTTCGTGGCGGCGACGACGTTGGTGCCATCGTAGTCCCATAGACCCGCCAAATACGGGGCAACGTAGAACGGTGTCTCCCACCCTGCAAGCCTGCTGGCATCGGGGTGCAGGACCCAAAGCGCGACCCCCAAAAGCCGATTGTCTTGCGCGATGTTCTGCACGCTCGACAGATAAATGACTTCGGGAACGCCATCGCCATCGATGTCGGCGATCGCGGGCGGAGTGTTGGTGAAGTGGGCTTGCAGGGCATTATCAGGCCCGTAGCCTTGGATGGCGAGAGCCTGATCGAGCAGCATGCGCACGCCCGCGACCTTCTTGTTCGGAAACTCCGGGTTCGAATCCCACATCACGCCGTTCGAGTGATAGATCGAGATGTACGCGTCGTCGTGGCCCACGACCAAATCAGCTTTGCCATCGCCATCGAGGTCGCCGACGGCGAGGTTTTGGTCGTATTCCCAGTACGTGTAGCAAGGCGAGCTGCCGTTTTCGTCGGTGCATCCGCTCACGCCGCCCGCAATCGGCGGAAAGTGCGGGAACACGGTGCCATCGCCCTTCCACGCCATGACGGTGTCGTCGACGTCGCCGATCGAAGTGGTGACCGAGTTTCCGTTCGCGGGGCTCACGATGATCTCGGGAACGCCGTCGCCATCGAGGTCGCCCGCGGCGATCGTGCGTATTTCGCCCGCCATCGACCAGGTGACCGGGAACCCTCGCATGACCTTGCCGGTGCCATCGAGCAAGTAGACCTTTTGGCGAGCCGCCACGGCGACTTCGAGCTTGCCATCGCCGTTGAAGTCCGCGATGACCGGGCTCGCCCAGATGCGGTCTTGCGTGGTGTCGAAGTGCCAAGCCACCGTGCCATCGAGGTGCCAGGCTTCCACCGTCGACCCGCGAGGCACGATGATCTCCTTGACGCCGTCGCCGTCGAGATCGACGACCGACGCGGCACCAAGCCAGGCTTCCATCCACCTGTAGGGCGACGCCGTGTCGATCAATTGTTTGACGAGCACCGATGCAGCGACTGTCTTCGTGCCGCCGTTCGCCACAGCGGCACATGCCGCCGCGGGCCAGGGCTGCGGAGGGACATCATAGACAATATCGGTCGTCTTCTTCGACCCGCAGGCCACCGACAGCAGCGTGATGCCCACAAGACCGAGCGACGAAAAGCCGACGATACGCATGGTAAACCTCGTTTTCTCGCCACCATCGTATCGCAGAACGGAGACGTCAATCGATGTAGGCATTTGCGGGGGTTCACTTACTCCCAAGTCCCTTGCCGACAATGCCGTGAAGGTCGACGCAGCCGCCAGCGATGGCCCCGGTGAACAGGCCATAGAGGCGTGTTCCGGCTATCCGGGCTCAGGCATTCAGCAGCTGGGGCGTCGCCGATTCGATGCAACCTTCCGACCCTTGTGGACTGCGGCGACAGTCTGATGTGTGCGCTGAAAGGCGCGCTCGAGGGAGCCTGCTGCTTGGAAAGAGGAGGGTTGGAGTGGAGGCGACGGCCAGACCTGGGTGGGAAGGCGACCGATGGGTAGACCGCGGCCCCGCGGCAGGGGCTGTCTGCGGCCCCCGTGTCCCTTCATTAGCATCTGGTCCGGCGTCGCTTTCTCGCCGGGAGGGGCGGTTTCGGCCAGCAGGCCTGCAGGACCGGTTTACGCCCTTTTCAGGCCTTACGGTGGTATGGTCTGCGAGGACCGACCAAGGGGACATTTCCACTTGGCAGGAATGGGGACATTCCTAAATGGGCCTGACAATTTACAGCTGAAGGAAAATGGCGCTTCAAATACCTACGCACCGACCCGACTACACTCTAGAGGGGTCAACGAAAATCAGTCGCACGTCGTTGCCAAGGTCCAACGGCGGCCAACCCCACGTCGTCGTCATCGGGGCCGGAATGGCTGGGTTGATGTCGGCGCACACTGCTTTGCGGAGGGCACCCGACAGTCGTGTGACGATTGTCGAGCCGCGCCTGGATCACATGCTTCAAGCAGCTCTGCCATTGTGTGCGGTGGGGCAATTGGGGGAAGCAAAGATTACCCGTCCCACCCAAAGTCTAATCCCCCGCAAGGCTGCACTATTGAGGGACAGCGTCGTCGATGTCGATCCGATTTGCAAATCGGTGAGGCTGGCAGGGGGTGAGAAGTTGTCCTATGACATCCTGATCCCAGCTTCGGGCATCCACCCGGATTACGTCCAAATCGATGGGTTGGCGGCAGCCATGCGTGACGATGATAGCCTCAGCAGCGTCTACGAGCCGAAAACACTGGGCAGAATTCGGGCGATGCTCGAGAGGCCAGTTTCAGGCAATTACGTATTTGTTCGGCCCAACGTCATGTTCAAATGTGCCGGGGCCATCTTCAAGATTGCCAATATGATCGACAGTGTTCTGCGCGCCAGAAAAGCAAGACACAACGTCAATATCAAGATCTACCTCGGCAATTCAATCCTCTTCCCTGTGCCTGATTACCAAGCCAGGCTGGAAGGCATTCTGAAATCCAACGGAATCGAAGTGTTCTGCAATCGAAATCTCATTCGAGTCGATCACATCAGAAAAGCCCTTGTCTTCGCCAACCTGGACACGGGCGGGACGGAAGAGATCGAATACGCCATGAGCCACATGGTGCCGCCGATGAAGCCCTCGCCGTGGCTGGACCAAAATCCCATCGCGGCAAAGGATGGCTTTCGTGGTTTTGTTCCTGCGAATCCGTATGGGCAACATCCCCAATATCCAAGCGTGTGGCCGAACGGTGATACGATCGCAGAGCCCCCGATATTCAAGACCGGCGCCGCGGTCCATTTCAGGACGCGGCCATTGATCGATAACGTGCTTCGCTACTTACAGGGCAAGGAGTTGCGTGAGGAGTATCGAGGAACGACGGGTTGCATGGTCCCTTCCGGGATAGGCAAGGCGATGCTGGTGCTCTTCGATAGGAGCAACAAACCTCGCTATCCCTGGTTGAGATGGGCGGGCCTATGGAGCGCAAACAGGCCGACGTGGTGGATGTTCAAATACGGGCTCCCAGCTTCCTACTGGCGCGCGATCGTCCGGGGAATCGGATAGGCTACCTCGGTCATGTTGGAGACGATCATGAGGAGTGCGCGGTTGGGCGGACCAGCTCGCTACGGATTGATCTGCACTGTCAACCCGATGCCGACGTTGCTCGCCCCGATGTCTTGCCCGGCGTAGGTCAGTTTCATGTTCGTGTAGCGAACCGTGAAAGCAATGGCGGAGTGCCATGTTTCCGCGAATAGAAAGCCGCCTTCGCCATACCATCCCCAGGGCGAGCCGAAGCTGACGCTCCCGGTGGCGTCGCCGCTACCCGAAAGTCCGGCGCCGAGCTCCTTGTGCGTTCCCCCCCGCCAAGGTGAAGTACCAACGCCGGCTCACCTTCAGGTAATCGTGAATCCCGGCCGAGAATGGATAGCTCAGCTTGCTGATGCTGGCATTCGATGCATCGATGGAATCGTATTTGATCCCGATGCGCGCGTCCGCGCCGAGTCCCATCGTATCGCCGATCCACAGAGGCGTGTACGCGGCGCCCAACCCAAAGAGAATCCCCGTGCCCCCGGATAGCGTCTGCGTGTTTCCATTCGACATGGTCGCCCGGACGAGGTTCTCGCCTCCAAAGTCGCCACTCATGAGGAACAAGAAGCCGTTTCCGGGCTTGGGGTCATGGAGAAGAACCGCAGCGGACGATCGCGGCACACCCGCAGAGCCCGGACCCGGGGGAGCGTCATCGCATCCCTGGACGTCTTCCTTGCTCGATTCGTCAATGACCTCTATCTCCCAACCGCGACTGCCGATACGTGCACCGACGTCGTAGTCGTGCTCGGGAGCGGCGTCGAGACACAGTTCCTGCTCCCGCGACGTGAAGGTCGTGGTCACGAAGAAACCCGCTTGCGACTTTTTCCCCACCAAGGTGATCAGGTGGCGCCCAGGCAGGACCTCGTACCTGGCGAAGGCGCCTCCATTCACATCTGTCTCGTCGATGGCCAAGATCTCGGCTCCGCTTCGCGTTCCAATGGAGGCAACTTGCGACGGGGGCCTGGAGGGGCCGTTGTAAAGAGCCGTCGTGCAGGCCGAGCCTCCGCCAAGCAGGGCGCCAATGACTGAGATTTTCAACAGGTCTGTCAGCTCGCGAGAACCCAAACTGCACATGGTCCAATGCTCTCCTCGGTAGGGGTCGCACAATAGCACCATGCGCTCGAGCTCATGGCAAATAGTGAAACGCGGGGCTCGGGTCACCGGAGGCTGCTCCCTAATCCTGTCGAAGTTATGCGAGAAACAACGCGACCATTTTCCGGACACCGCACTCGTAAGGTTTCGTGAGCTCGGGGCGTGAGTACAGGAGCGGACCTCAGAATGAAGCCACGTTTGGCCATAGCCGACGGAGACACCGGCGCAAGTGCCGCTTCGGCGGACCCCATTGATGCGCTCTACGAGCGTCATCTGAGCCAGGTGAAGCGGTGGGCTCGCCAGTTGGCCGGCCCCGCGGCAGACCTGGAGGACTTGGTCCCGCCCCGCCGCAGATACTTGTAGATTCTCTCGGGGTGGCCGACATCGATGGCGATGGCAACCCCGACATCGTCGCCGCGCAGGAGGCGGTGTCGACCACCGAGGAGAAGAGCTCTATCGCCGTATACCTGGGCGATGGACGAGGCGGATTTGCCACCCCTCTGAGCTTTCCATGCACCGGTGGGCTGCCGCAGCCATTCCAGGCTCTCCTCATGGGTGACCTCAACCACGATACCAAGCTCGACATCATCGTGACCCGGCCAGATGGCTGGCAGGTCTTCCTGAACACCTGTCCCTGATCGAAGACCGTCACCATCATCATCATCGTCGTCGGTGGTCAGTGCTGGCCGATTTCACCGAAGCTCGTCTCCGGTGCGCATTTCTCGAGCCAGTCGACGCTGTATGATGTGAGGCTGGCCACACAACGAAACGGTACCGGTTCCTCTTCGATTTGAAACATCAACGCATTGATGTCGTTCTGAAATGCAACATCGGCGCGGACATCTCCTCGGACGATGAGGGTCCGTCGGACCAGTGGGGCTGCAACAAACCTACAGTTTGACAAATTCATGCTGACCTCACGACTCCGAGTAAGCAATCCTTATGCCAGTACGAGGTCGTCCTGGTTACCCAATTCCGTGGCTGAAATTGCCACGCTGTCAGCCGCACTGTCAATTCTTGGACAGGGCCGGCGAGATGTCGGTGAGCAGGTGTGAAGTTCGCCTTTGGGGTTGTGTTGCTATTGCGCAACACGTGGCGCTCATCTGTGGGAAGGCTGGAGCGGAGGCAGTTTTTTTCGGGAAATCCTCGCAAGACCGTCGAAGATATCGGCGGCCACACGCCGCCCAGCGTCCGCGCACACCGGAGATACCCGATCCCAGAGCAAGAAGTTGTGAACCATGCCCAGCTCGCGTCGCATGAGCACCGGCACACCGGCGGCCACCAACCGTGCCCCGAACGCCTCGCCTTGGTCCCTCAGGGGATGGAGCTCGCCCGCGACGGTGACCGCGTCGGGACTTCGGCCAAGCTCCGTCGGACGCGAGGCAACCCACTCGAGAGCAGCGACGGCATCGTCGATGGCCGCCGGCACCGGATGCTCGGGCGCCCGGCGATAGTCGATGGGGGACGATAAAGCCGAGCGCCGCGGCATCCCCCGCCGAGGGTCACCTCGAGCGTCGGCATGGCCGGTCCCGCGGGCCGCTGGGATGCCCGCTCCTCGCCGAGGCGGCGCAGCTTCGCGACGTCCCCAACCTCGCTCAGCGAGGGCGCCGTCGCGAGGCCACGGATGAAGTCCGTCAGCGCTCGATCGGCGAACGGAAGAAGTGCGCTCGATGCACTCATGATGACCTCGCCTTCGCAGGTTTACACATTCGATGCGCTCCAGGCGGCTTCCGTAACAAGGCCGCGATGCCGTAGGCAACTTGTGTCCATCCGAGCCCGCACTTCTCGGGATCGCCATGGCGCCGCTTTTCGCGATCGCTTCCAAAGCTGGGAGATGCACGCGTCCAGCCAACGTCCTTGCCATCCCGCTCGGCCACCTTGCCGAGTATGCGCCAATGGCGTAGTATCGATGCCGTGGTGGAAAGATGGATCTCGGTCGTCGAAACGCGCAGCTACCAGGCCAGGGTACAGAAACTCCTGACCCAGGAAGAGCAGGACCGAGTCATAGAGACGATCGCAAGAGATCCGGCCTGCGGCGTGATCATGAAGGGAACCGGTGGTGTTCGCAAAGTCCGCGTGGCCATCGGAGAACGGGGAAAGAGCGGAGGAGTCCGAGTCGTCTAGTTCTTCCACAGCGAAGACGTACCCACCTTTCTGCTCACGCTGTTCGCCAAGAACCAAAAGGACAATCTGTCCATGGCAGAACGAAACCAGCTCGCCGCGTTGGTGAGGGAGTTGAAGAAGTACTTCAAGAGGTGAACCATGAGTAAAAAAGCATTCCAGGCTATCGCTGAAGGACTCGAAGACGCGATTGCGTTCAGCAAGGGCGCCAAAGCCCGCGGTCGTGTGCGTAAGATGCGGGCCAGCGATGTGGATGTGGCCGCCACGCGGGGAAAGTTGGGACTGTCCCAAGAGCAGTTCGCCGCCGCATTCGGGGTCAGCCTTGGAACGGTCCGCAACTGGGAACAAGGACGCCGCACCCCGGACGGTCCGGCGTTGGTTCTGCTGACCGTCATCGAAAAGTTCCCACGCACGGTTCTGCGAGCCATCTGGCCCGGCTCATGCAAAGGCAAGGCAGCGGCTTAGGAGCCGGCCATCGCAGGCTTACCAGCGGCTGTCCTGGATCTTCGCCGATGGGGTGACGGCCACGCCTTGGCGCTGTTGCGGTTCGCTGCCGCCGTAGACCAGGCGGCGGACGATGGACGCGCCTTTGGGAAGGCGCGTGGAGAAGCGCTCCATTCCCGCGAAGAATGAGGAATCCACGGTGCTGCCCGACTTGGCCTCGGCCAAGATCCAGCTCTTCTCCCCTTGTACCAGCAGGTCCACCTCTGGGCCCCGGGATTCTCGGTAGTGAAACGTGCGCGGCGACAGGCCGCCGCCAAGCCGCGCCTTCGCCACTTCGGAAACCATCCACGATTCGAAGATGGCTCCGCGCAGCGGGTGCGCATACAGCTGCTCCTTGGTGCGAATGCCCAGCAGGTGACAAGTCAGCCCGGAATCGTGTTCGGGTGCCAGGCGGGCAGAAGGCAATCCGATTGCCTATCCATGATCCCTGGCTACCAGGGCCTGGGCTGGAAGCGATCGCGTGGAACGGCGCCAGGCCGATCTCGAGAAACGCGGGCTCGGGTCACTGGAAGCCGCTGGAATTGTCGGGTCTCCAGGCCGAGTGTCCCCTCAAAAGAATCCGCAGGGCCAGGATGTCTCGCTCGTGGAATATCTGCTACGTGATCCTCTGGCACAATTCGTCGACGAGGAACCTTTCATTCGAGTCCATGCGAATGCTGCCTATCCCTCGGCCGGTTACGCCCCTTCCCTGTTGAACCCGATCCTACGCTTCGGCTTCTCCGGCACGACCATCAAGTTGCGCACGGTTTGGAACAGGGCCACGATGTTCTTGTCGTGGGCGGCGATCTTTTGCTCCAGCTCGTTCAGCTTGGCGGCGAGTTGGCGGTTGCTGGCCAGGATCTGGCGGAGGCGCACGAAGACGCGTACGACCAGGATGCTCATCTCCACGGCCTTCGGCGAGTTGAGCACCGATGCGGCCATGAGCGCGCCGTGCTCGGTGAAGGCGCGGGGCAGGTACTTTCGGTGCTCACCTCGGCCGGTCTTTAAGGTCGCAAATTGCGACCTTAAAGCTTCGTGCTCTTCCTCGGTCAGGGTGAGCGCGAAATCGTCGGGGAACCGATCGATGTTTCGTTTGACCTGCTCGTTGAGCCGCTTCACGGACACGCCGTAGAGAGCGGCAAGGTCCGAATCGAGGATGACCCGGTGACCGCGCAAAATCAGGATTGAGCGCTCTACCCGTTCGAGGGGCACGACGTGCTGGTCAGGCATGGATGTGGCAATGGTAACTTGAAGTCGCAGATTGCGACCATAGAAACGCCATGGCTACTGCTCTTCCAACAGGTCGAGCAGCCCTCGGCACACCACCTTGTCGTCGTGGGCATGCCGCCAGTACGCTTGCAGGGCCACGAGCCGGGCAAGCACCGGATCGCTTGCGTGCTCGCCTGCCAGGAGGCGAGTTGCAGAGTTACACGGTGGCTTCCTGTTGTTTTCTTCTGGCTCCTCCCCAGCTCCGGAGAGCAAGCGTAAGTGGCCGTCCTCACTCTCGCTTGATGGAGCGTAACCGATACAGGCGGGTCACCTCGAGCGTCGGCATGGCCGGTCCGGCGGGCCGCTGGGATGCCCGCTCCTCGCGTGCTGGTCCAAGGCGGCACGTGTTGAGCGAAACCGGTAGATGTACTTTGTCATTTTTTCCCAGTCTCACGAGAGTTCGCCTAAGTGCACCGCTTGCTGTAGTTGACGCTGGCTGCGCGGGCCTTTCTTGCGAGCATCATAGTAACCCAGACTCCGACGTCAGCATCGCCACTGCCCAGTCGTAGTCCATCCGCGTCCCATCCCACAGCGGCATGTTGGTGTCCGCCCCAATGTCCATCCCACGCTCTTCGGCCCATTCTTTCAGGAACACGCGCGCATCTTCGCTGACTTCGCTCGCAGGTACCGCTGGCATTTCTCGTCCGTCCGGCGCGCGGAAGAGCAAATCTCCGTCCGACGTTCGCTCGACGGACCAGCCACCCTCGTGGAGCAAATGATGGTGGTGAGTGCACACAAGGGCAAGGTTCTTGAGGCTGGTAGCGCCTCCGTGCAGCCAGTGCAGGACGAGGCCTTCGCTGCCGGGGCGGCCAGAAGACCGGTGGTGGGATCGATGCGCGCGACCACGATGCCGGGGGGCTGGGTGAAGTCGGTGACGGGAGTGCCGGCCAGGGCCTTGACCATGAATTCGGTCCAGATGGGCAGGGCGGTGTGGGCTCCTTCCTCGCCGCGGCCGAGCATGCGGCGCTCGTCGAAGCCGACCCAGACGCCGGCCAGCAGCTCGGGTGTGAAGCCGCCGAACCAGGCGTCGCGCTCCTCGTCGGTGGTTCCGGCATGGGCGGGGCGATGATCAAGTGGCGATGATCGGCATTCGAGCAACTCCTGTCCGGACAGGCTGCTTAGCGAGGGGTGGGCAAGGGGAACTCCGGCGCCCCAGACCATGGTCAGTCGACTGTGGTCGATGTCCCAGTCTATTTGAAATGGCCGCGGATTCAGCGCGACGTCGCTGCGCGCCGTGCGTAGAACGATCCGTGGGGATGCCCCTGGCAGGTCCAGGGTAACGGGTCTGTTGCCCCGGCGATGACGGGCGTCGGCGCCGGCAGAGGAAGGTATTTGTGTGTCGTCAGGCCGAGGACGAAGTTCAGGCTGTTGATGCTCCAGACAATCATCAACCACTCCCCGCGTTGGCATCGCTCAAGGTGACGTGGCGGTGCTCGCCCGGATGAACGTAGTAGCGAAAGGCCGAGCGCAGCACGCACGAGAGCCGGTGCTCCTCGGGTTTTAGCTCAACGGTGTCGAGGCGAAGGGGCGCCTGCAGGCTCCGCCGCCCGATCTTGACATCGGCATGCAACCGTACCTCGGGCAGACGAAAGGCCACGATACCATCGCGGCTCATGCCCTTGACCGTGATGGGGCAGCCGGGATCCACCTTGGAAAACAGGAGCCACGGGTGGGCGGTCGAGAAGTAAGCGGGCTTCAACATGAAGCTCCCGGTCGCGCGAGGGTAGGGGCCATGCACCTCCACAGAGCAACCTACAGCATAACTGCGTTCCCGCCGCTACCGGATGCATTTGGTTAGACGATCAACCGTGGCGTCGCGCTCTTCATCGGTGGTTCCGGTCTTGCCGGCGGCTGGGCGCTTGAGCTTGGGGGCGGCGTTGCGTGCAGTGCCCGATTCGATCACGCTGCGCATGAGCGAGACCGTGACGTAGGTACACGACGGGATTCTTGCGGCGGACAGCCGGTTCGTGTGCCCAGCCGGAGAGCCACACGACATGTGTTTCTCGACGTATCTTGGCGAATCCAAGCTGTTTCTTGTCGAAGAGCCAGAGAACGGATTGCACCCGGCACGCATCGGCGATGTCATGACGATTTTGCGCGAGATCTCCAAGAACAGTCAGGTCATCATCGCCACACACAGCCCACTCGTGGTCAACGAGCTCAAGGGCGACGAGGTCAGCATCGTCACTCGAGATCCGAAGACGGGTACAGCCGCGAAGCTCCTCAAGGATGTTCCTGGCTTCGAGGAAGCGTCAAAGGTCTACCAGCCGGGCGAATTCTGGGTCAGCTATTGCGACGGCCGCATGGAAGCGCCGCTTCTGAACGGGAGCCCGCGTTCGTGAGTGACTTGAAGCTCTTCCTAGGTGGAGAAGGAAAGAACGAGCTCGGCAGCCGATGTGGCGAAACTGTGTACCAGAGCGACGAATCACCAGGCGTCATCGAAGCTCTGCTTAGGCGAGTCCCGCCGGATGGCTGGACCGTCATAGGAGCGTGCAAGTGGTGCAACATCGTAAAGCTACGCGCCCGGGGTCCAAGTCCGAGCGACCAACAGAACGTACGGGGTTTAGCGTTGGAAGCCCGCCGCGCGGGAGCGAGCATCCTGGCTTTCACGCGAGATTCGGATGACGACAAAGCGCGACCGCGCGTGATCTCGGACGCCATCCGTGTCGCCCTGGGGGATGCCCGCTCCCTTTCCATAGTTGGAGCGGCAGCAGTTCCGGCTCTGGAGGGCTGGCTTCTTGCCTTGCTGGGCGAAGGTGGCACCGAGATCCGCGGCAAGTCGGCCGTGCAGAAAGCCGCGCAAGAGAAGGGCATTGTGGCCAAGAATACTCCCGCCATGGTCGAGGTCGTTCGCAGCGCAAACTTTCAGGCCATTCCAAAGGACGCGAGGAGCCTTCGGAGCTGGCTGAACGATGCGACGAATGCGCTTCCTGCCGGCGCCGTAGGCGCATAGACCTGCTGCGCTGCTCCGCGAGAGGTCCCTGAATAACACGGCCAAACCGCAAATCAAGCCGTATGCGCTCTAGGATTCTTAGAAGGTAGAGAAGCCTCCGGCCACGTAGCTCGGCGACACCTCGGTACCCCACCCGGAGCAAGAGAGCAACACATGCGTACAAGGCAGCGAACGCCGCAATCTTTCCGACAAGGGGAGGGCTGGAGCGAACGCGACGGCCGAATCCGGACGGCAAGGCGCCCCGCGAGGCTGACCCTCGACCTGTCGCTGCTTCTACGGCCCCCCGTGTCCCTCCATCAGCATCTGGTCCGGCGTCGCTTCCTCGCCGGGAGGGGCGGCGGTTTCGGTGGGGGCGGTGCCGTCGAGGAAGACCTCGTCGAGGCCTTCGCTGCCGGGGGCGGCCAAGAGGCCGGTGGTGGGATTGATGCGCGCGACGACGATACCGGGGGGCTGGGGGAAGTCGGTCACGGGGGTGCCGGCCAGGGCCTTGACCATGAATTCGGTCCAGATGGGCAAGGCGGTGTGGGCGCCTTCCTCGCCGCGGCCGAGCATGCGGCGCTCGTCGAAGCCGACCCAGACCCCTGCGAGAAGCTCGGGGGTGAAGCCGACGAACCAGGCGTCGCGCTCTTCGTCGGTGGTTCCGGTCTTGCCGGCCGCCGGGCGCTTGAGCTTGGGGGCGGCGCTGCGTGCGGTTCCCGACTCGATCACGCTGCGCATGAGCGAAACCGTGACGTAGGCGGTCTCGGGGCGAATGGATTGCGGCAGCACGGGCGCGGGGGCGGCCTCATTGCCGAAGGCGGTGATCAGGCGCGCGTCGCCCGATTGACCCGCGTCCGCGAAGGTGGCGTAGGCGTTGCTCAGCTCGAGGGGCGTGACCGTGGCCGTGCCGAGGGCGAGCGACAAATCGAGCTTCTCCACCGGCGGCAAGTCGAGCCCGGCCCGCGCGGCCATATCGCGCGCGGCCACCACGCCCACGTCCGAGAGCAGCTTGATGGCGACGGTGTTGATGGAATTGGCCAGGGCCACGCGCAGGCGAATGGGACCGCGGAAGTTGTCCTTGTCGTGGTTCTGCGGCTTCCACAGCTTGAACACCTCGGGGCTGTCGTTGACGATCGAGGCGGCGGTGTAGCGCTTGGAATCGATGGCGGCGGCGTAGATGAAGGGCTTGAAGGCCGAGCCGGGTTGGCGGTGGGCGCGTTGGCTGCGATCGAAGGTGCCCAGCCGGTAGCGGTAGCCGCCCACCAGGCCCAGGATCTCGTGGCGCAGCGGATCCATCACGACCATGGCCGCCTGCGGGCCGAGCTCCAGGGCCAGGGCGACGTTGCCGTTGCTGTCGTGCTTGCGCTCTGGGGCCAGGCGCACGCGCACGAGGTCACCGGGATGAAAGCGCTCGGCCAGCGGCGGCTTGGTGCCCTGGTTGTAGCGGGGCTCCGCCGTCATGTCGACGACGCCGCTGCGGTCGCCGACGAACACCGTCAGCGAGACCTGCCTGGGATTGTCGGGGCTCTTGTCGACCTTCTCGACGATGCCGTCGGTCTTGTCGTTCTCGGTCAAGGGCTTCTTGCGCTCGGCCACCAGCTCGGCGCGCTTTCTGTCCAGCGCTCTACCCGACAGGTGGGCGATGGGACCGCGGAAGCCGTGGCGCTGGTCCACTTCCTCGAGGCCGCGTTCCAGCGACCAGCGGGCCATGGCCTGCAAGCGCGAATCGATGGTGGTCTTGACCTCGATGCCGAGGGTCGAGAGCTTGTCGGCGCCGTACTTGGCTTCGAGCAGCTTGCGAACGGTGTCCACGGCCTCGGGGGCCACGCTGGGCACCGCCTGTCCCTCGGGGATCACCGCGATGGGCGCGGCGGCGATCTTCTGGGCCACGTCATCATAGATGTATTCGAGCTTGACCATCTGCCCCAGGACGTAGATCTGACGCTTCTTGGCCGCGTCCGGATGTTTGTACGGCGAGAGTCGCTCGGGCGACTGCACCAGCCCGGCCAGCAGCGCCGCCTCGCCCACGTCGACGTCGCTGATGGACTTGCCGAAGAAGTAGCGCGCGGCCTCCTCCACCCCATAGCGGCCGTGGCCGAAACACATCTGGTTGAGGTAGATGGCCAGCACGTCTTCCTTGGAAAAGCGCTGCGACAACCGGCGCGCCAGGATGATCTCCTGCACCTTGCGCCGCATGCTCTTCTCCGGGGTGAGCAAGAGCTGCTTGACCACCTGCTGGGTGATGGTCGAGGCGCCCTGGGCGAACTTGCGCCGAAGGATGTTTTCGACGAAGGCGCGCGCCATGCCTTTGTAATCCACGCCCTCGTGCTCGAAGTAGTCGGCGTCCTCCGCGGCCAGCAGGGCCTGGATCATGATCTTGGGGATCTTCGCGTAGGGCACCACGGTGCGGTGGACAGACCCGATCTCGCCGATGAGGGTGCCATCGCGGTCGAGCACCTTGATGATCTGCTCCGGGTGATAGTCGCCGATGCCGCTCAGGCTGGGCATGGCCGGATCGTCGCCGTAATAATAGAAGATGCCGACCAGCGTCCCCGCGCCCACGACCACCGGCGCCAACAAGATGATTCCCACCAGGATCAGGCGCCGCAGCCACGTGCGTTTGCCCGGCTTCTTTTTCTTGCGCCTTGGCCTCCCGCTGTCGTCCCTTTCGGCCATGTCGGCTACTTCTCGTCCGTGTCCGGTTCGGGCTCGGGCTCGGGTTTCGCCGTGATCTTGCGAACCCAGTCCAGGCATTGTTTCTCGGTCATGGTCATCTCGGATTTGTCGAACACCAACGTCGAGGCGAGGGCCGTGGTGAATTCCTCGTCGTTGAGTCGGCCACGTTCGTGCATCTTATTCAAGATTCTGTGCACATAGCGTTCCCACTGCGGGGAGAGCGACCCGTGGCAGTACTGCACGTAGCGTCGTTTGGGACTGGGCAGGATGGACGAGAAGAAGGCCGCCTCCATGGGCGACAGGTCGGCCGCGCTCTTGCCGAAGTAGTGTCGCGCCGCGGGTCCGATGCCGTACAGGCGTGGGCCGAATTCGATGGCGTTGAAGTAGAGCTCGAGGATGCGCTGCTTGGTCAAGATCTGCTCGACGAACCAGACCAGGAACAACTCCTGGAATTTGCGCGACAGGGTCTTCTCGCGCGTGAGGATCACGTTTTTCACCATCTGCATGGTGATGGACGAGGCGCCCAGGCGGAAGCCGCCGCCCGCGATGTTGCGCCGGAGCGCGGTCTTGAATTGCGACGACACCCAGCCGCGGTGCTTGAAGAAGCCGGAATCCTCGGTGGTCAGGATGGCGGCGATGAGGTAGGGCGAGATCTTGTCGTAGGGCACGAAGTCCACGTTGTCGGGACCGATGACGAAGGTCAGGGTTTCGTCGTCCTTGCCGCCCGACGGGGGCGGCGGCACTTCGACGGTTTGCAAGATCGACTCGGGCCCAGCCAGGGCCATCACCTCGTCGGGGGCCTTGACCACCTGGCAGCCGTCGATGCCGACCTTGCCGCCGAGGTCGAGGGCGTCGAGATTGCTGAAATCGATCTTGGCGTGGACATCGGCCTCGAACAGGCCCTGCAGCACGAACCCCTGCAGCTTGGGCACGAGCGGCGCGGGAATGCTGGACAGGATCTTCGCGCACGGCGTACGCGGCACGCGCAAGGAAAGCTCGATCTTGGGAACCACCTTCAGCTCGCGCCCGTCCTTGAACTTGAAGGTCCCCACCGGGAGCTCGATGGAGCCCGTCAGACGAACCACCAGACTGCCGATCTTGCCTTCGAGCTGCGCCAGATCCAGCCGCCGCCGGTCGCGATCGACGGTGGCGTCGAAACGCAGGGTGAAGCTCGTGTTCTCGACCGGCTCGCTGGCCAGCCTCTCGTGCGACACGCTCAGCCCGTCGACGTCCAGCCTTCCCGACAGCTCGACCTGCCGCCCGGAAAAGCGCGCCTCGATGGCGGCATCGATCTCCGTGTTTTCGGGCTCGAGGATCGACGCGGGCAAGACATCCGCGATCTTGTCGAGCGAGAAGCGCTCGGCGCGCAGGGCCACCTGTCCGTCGACGTTCGACCAGTCCACGGCGGGCTTCACCTTGCCGGTCGCGGTCCACAGCGACCGCTTGGCACCGGCGTAGCTTCCGGTGAACAAGACGTCGACCGCGTCCTCGCCGGCTTGGGTTGGCCGCAGGCTGCCGGTGATACCGGTCAAGGGCAGGGTGGGCAGCAGCCGGACCTGCCCCTCCTTGACCGAGATCTCCGGAAACCCGTGCGGGCGCATGCCGGCCAAGGGGCCTTCGATGGTTACGGACTCCGCCGCGAAGGACGGGGCGTTCTCGCCGCCGTGCGAGCCGAGCGTTCCACCCACCGTAACCGCTGCAATCGAGAATCGGCGCGACGGCTCCCAGGTGGCGTCGAAGGCTCCCACCGTCAGCGAGAGGTTGGATTTGCTGTCCTGGAGGCTCAACGTGCCGTGGTGAACGACGACCACCGGATACGACGCTTGCTTGCTGCTGCCTCCGCGAACGGAGGGCTTGCGCAGCCGCTCCAGAAGGACGCTGGCGTTGTCAGCCGCGCCACCGCGGCGGATGTCGGCGTGGAGCGAATCCAGAACCACCGTGCCCGAGCCCCAGGCCACGGCGAACGAGATGTCCGCCTTGGCGATGGTGAGAAGAGGGCTGGCCTTGGGTCCCAGCACGAGGCCCGAAATGTGCAGCGCCCCCCAGCCCGCCCGCGCCTTGCCGTACTCGACCGGTACGCCGAGCTTGGCGGCCAGCTTGGACGTCACCAGGCGTCCGCCGAGCGCCCCGCACGAGACGGGGTAGGTCGCGGCGACGATGGCGAGCGCAACCAATCCCCCCACCCGCTTGTTGAGCAAGAGGCGGTTGAGGCGTGCGCGAAAGGCGACTCCGGGCAGCATGGCAAAGAAGCGCCATTGTACCCAGAGATGGTTGGGCTGCTAACGTCTGTTTTCGCAGATGTTGACCGGCCGCTTCAGGCGGCGCAGCGGTGGCGCCAATCTTCTCGCGGGTCGCGCAGCTCGTTGGCGAGCTTTTGCCGAGCGTGATGGAGCCTGGACATGACCGTTCCCACGGGACATTGGATGATCTCGGCCATCTCCTGATACGAGCAGTCGTCGAACTCACGAAGCTCGACAGCCTGGCGATGCGGTGCCGGCAGCGTGGCCACCGCGGTGCGCACCAGCATCTGGAGCTCGTAACCGCAAAGTTGCGATTCGGGGGTCTGCTCATGGCTGGGCTCGCGGTCGGACAGGGAGACCTCTTGCCCTTCGGCACGCTCGACGGTCTCCGAGCGGCCGACGTTCCTGCGCAGCACATCCAAGCTGGAGTTCGTGACGATGCGATGGATCCACGTCGAGAAGGACGAGCGGCCCTCGAAGGTGGCGAGGCAGCGCCACACCTTGAGGAACGCATCTTGGACGGCGTCCTCGGCATCGTCGCGATGGTGCAGGACTTTCAGTGCCGCGGCCAGAGCCCGGGGCCGCATGGCCAAGAGCAACGCGTTCAGGGCCCCAGCGTCGCCAGCCTGGGAGCGCTCGACCAGGCTATCTATTGTGCTCGCTTCGTCCATGCATCCTTGGGTCGTCGTAACGCGACGTGGCTGTCGTGATGCGGGACGTTCTGGGGTCTCGGAATCCGTGAGCGTAAATGCCACCGCCTGGTGTGGCGCTTCTGCGCGCTGGCGCTGGAAGGTCCCGATTTCTCCAGTTGTTTGCATGACGGAAACATCCTTGTGCAAGGTCGGGACCGCTTTTTAACTGTTCATTTGAGCAGGTGGGATAATCGCCTCCTCGAACCGCTGATGTGTCCTCCGCGCACGCGCTTCGTAAGGCTATACTCCGTGAGCCGATGACCGACCGAGAGCGCATCCACTCCTTTCTGCGTCAAGCACGCAGCCGGGCGCTGCTGGAGACCGGCATCCGGGCTGGCGGCCACGCCTTCGCGCTCTTGGTGTTGGCCTTTCTCCTGCTTGCCCTCGTGGCGGCCATGACTGGCCCGGCGGTTTCGTGGCCGTATGTGGCTTTCGGCACCATCGCGGCTTGCGTGGCCGGCGCCATCGCGCTCGGGTGGGTGTGGCCCGCGCGCGCGCTCGAGCAACCTTCCGAGGTCGCGCGCCTGGTGGGTAAGAAGCGACCGCTTCTGGCCAGCGACCTGCTTTCCGCGGTGGAGCTGCAATCCGCGCCGACTGGCGACACGGGTATCTCGGCGGAGATGACCGATGCCTTTTTCGCCACGGTGGCCGATGCCACGCAGCCCATCGCCTCCGCGGATCTCATCCCGCTCGATCGCGCGGTCCGCGCGGTGTTCGTCGGGGCCGCTTCGTCGTTTGCCCTGTTGGTTGCACTGCTGGTTTTTCCGTCCGCCGTGGGGCGTGGCATGCGCACCCTTTTTCACACACCCACGCTGTTCGAGGGCGCGCTGGCGATCCGCGAGCCGCTGGTGGGCGACGTTCGCGTCACCTACGACTATCCGGCCTACACCGGTCTGTCGCGCCAGATCATCGAAGGCTCGACGGGCGACCTGCACGCCTTGCGCGGCACGCGCGTCCAGATCGAGATGCGTCCGCTGCGCTCGGCCCGCCAGGCGCGGCTTCTGCTGGGCGACAGCGGAGAGAAGGGTGCTCTTTCGGCCAATCTCGACCATGGCAAGCTCACGGCCACGCTCGCGCTCGAGGAGAACGGCGCCTACCGGGTTTGGCTGCTGCCCTTTCTAGGTCGGCCGCTGCGCGAGGAGCGCGCCCATCGCATCGTGGTCGAGAGCGATCAGCCGCCCGAAGTCGACGTCGTCGCCGCCGCGGACCGACTGGAGCTGGCCACCCCCAGGCCGGTCGAGGTCGGCTACCACGCGCGCGACGACTTCGGTCTGGCCGAGATCGCGCTCGTGTACCGCGTGAACGACGGACCCGAGCAGCGTCAGTTGCTCAAGAACGCGCAAGGCATGCGCGACGTGCGGGCCACCACGACCTTCGAACCGGCCAGCGCCATGCTGACCCCCGGTGCGCGCGTCGCGTACCACATCGAAGCCAAGGATCGGGACGAGGTGTCGGGCAGCAAGGTCGGCGTGTCGCGCACGCTCTACCTCGTCATCCAGAACCCGCGTGAGGATCAGGAAGAGCACCTCTTGCGCGAGCGCGAGGTCTTGGAAAAGCTCATCGCGACGCTCGCCGATCGCATCGAGCTGGAAGACACGTCCGGCAACGAACCCGATCGGTCCGCGCGGCTGCGCGAGGTCCACGACGGCGAGACGGCGAGCTTGGTCGGGCTCGGGCGCCTCGTCGCGCAGCGGCGCACGGCGAGCGGCGCGAACAAGCTCCTCGGCGGCCCGCTTCTCACGGCGACGGCGCGGTTGGGAAAGCTGATGCACGACGAGGAAGAGGTGCTGGCCTTGTTTGCGGGCAAGGGCGAGCGCGCGGGTGGCGTCGCCGCTTTGTGGGCGCGCACCCACGTGGCCGCGCCTCGGCACGTTGCCGAGCTGGAAACGGCCGTGCTTGCGCTCGACGATCTCATCGGTCGCCAGCAGCTCGACGATCTGGCCGGCATTGGCAAGGAGCTGGTGGACGCGCACAAACGCCTGCAGGATCTGCTCGAACGCTACAAGGCCACCGGCGACGAGCAGCTACGCCGCCAGATCGAACGTGAGGTGCGCGAGCTGCGGGCGCGCATCGGCGAGCTGGCGCACAAGATCGCCGAGGTCAAGGCGCGCAACGAGGTCAGCCCGGACTTCATGAACGTGCCGGATACACGCAAGGCGATGGAGCAGGCCGCGCGGCTCGATTCCCTCTTGGCCAAGGGGGACGTGAAATCGCTCGAAGACGCTCTGTCCGAGCTGGGCGATTCCCTGTCCTCGCTGCGCGATATGTTGGACAAGAACGCCGGGGATTTCGGCAACGCCCGCTTCCCGCAGGAAACCCGCGCCGTGGCCGAGCTCGCGCGCAAGCTTGGCGACCTCGAAGGCGACCAGCGCTCGCTGGCCGACGACGGGCGCTCGCTGGCCAAGGAGGTAGACGCCGAGCTGGCCCGGCGTATGGAGGCGCAACAGGCCGAGCTCTTGGCCAAGGCCAAACAGAAGCTCGAGCAGATCCAGCGCAAGATAGCGGGCGGGCTTCCACGCGAGCTCGGCAGCTCGGCCGAATCGGTCGTCGGGGCGGCGCGAGAGAATGTACGCCAGCTGCGCCGGCTGCTCCCGGCCAAGGAGTGGAGCGAGGCCGAGAGCGAGGCCGAGCGCATGGAAACCGAGCTCGGGCACTTGCAACATCTGACCGGCCGTCAGGTCGCGCAGGGCCGGCCGCCGTCGCAGGGACTCCTCGCCTTCGACGGCCAGGTGGAGGAAGCCGCCGGATTGGCGCGCGAGCTTTCCGCCGACCTGTCCCGCCTGGTTCCGCGCGGTAGCGATGTCATGTCGGCCGAGCAGCGCGCGCGCACGCACAGCCTGGGCCAGCGCCAGAGCAGCATCGAGGACAAGACGCGTGGCCTCTCGCACGATCTTGGCGGCAAGACGGAATCCGTGCCGGGCGCCGAGGGAACGGCGGCAGAGCTCGAGGAGATCGCCGGTCAGATGCGCCAGGCCAGCGAGGACCTGCAGCAGGGCGCAGCCCACGAAGGCGCGGGCCGCGCCGACGAGGTCGCCCAGCGCCTGGCGAAGTTGCGCCAAAGCCTCGGACGCAACCCGAGCGAAGGCTCACGTCCCAGCCGCGAGCCCGTGCGCATCCCCGAGGCCGACGCCAGCAAGGCCCCGCGCGAATGGCGCCAGGAGCTGATGGAGGCCATGCGCGAAAAGGCGCCCGAGAAATTCCGCGACGAGGTCCGCCACTACTACGAGGAGCTGGTGCGATGACGGGTGGAAGGGTTCACCACAGAGACGCAGAGAGCACAGAGGCCGGAGCAGAGGGGGCTGTCGGATTCTGGATCCGAACCATTTCTGATTCGGTGCTCTCTGCGCTCTCTGCGCTCTCTGTGGTGAAATTCTTTCTGCTCGCCACCCCAGCACTCGCGGGCAGCGAATCGGCGAGCGTCGAGCACTTGTATTCGGAGTGGCGCTTCGACGAGGCCGACAGCGCCCTGGCCACGCTGGTCAAGACACACCCCGGTGAGCCCGGCACGCTGCTGGCCCAAGGCTATGAACGATTCATGGCCGGCGATTTTCGAGCCGCCGTGGCCGAATACAAGGCCGCACTCGGCGACAACGCGGCACCGGCGCCGCTCAAGGAGATGATGGCCCTGGCCGAGGGCTCGGCCAAGGTCGTCCACGGCTACCTCGAACGCAGGTCGGCGCACTTCGTGTTCCGCTTTCCTGCCGAGGACAGCGTGCTCGCCGACTATGGCCTCGAAACCCTCGAAGCCGCGGCCACCGCCCTGGCCGGCGATCTTGGCTACCAGCCGTCGCGGCCCATCCCGGTCGACATCCTTCGCAACGGCGCGGATCTGGCCACCATGACCACGCTGACCGACGACGAGATCGAGCGCACGGGCACGGTCGCGGTGTCCAAGTGGAGCCGCATCATGCTCACCAGCCCGCGCGCCATGCGGCTCGGTTACGAGTGGCGGGACAGCCTGTCGCACGAATTCATCCACTACGTCGTCGCGGCCCTGACCCACGACCGCGCGCCGGTGTGGTTGCAGGAAGGCTACGCCAAGTTTCTCGAGCACCGCTGGCGCATGCCCGCGGGGCTTTCGCTCAATCCTTCCATGCAACACTTCCTGGCCAAGGCCCTATCGAGCGGCAAGCTCATCCCCTTCGATGCCATGCACCCGTCCATGGCCAAGCTGCCGCGCGCGGAAGACGCTACCCTGGCCTTCGCCGAGGTCACCACGGCCATTGCCTGTCTCTTCGCCAAGGGAGGCAGCGCGGCCCTGCGCGAGGTGTTGGCCACCGTGCGCGACGGGGGCGATGCGCGCTTGGCGGTGGCGCGGGCCTACGGTGGCAGCGGCACCTGGTCCGACTTCGAGCGCGCCTGGCGGCAATTCATGGTGGGCCTACACTACAAGATCCTGCCCGGTCTCGATCCCATCGTCCCCAAGTACAAGAAGAAGGGCGTCTCCACCGCCAGCGTGCTCAGCGAGGACGACGCCTCGTCGACCGCGGGCGAAGCCGAGCGCTTCTTGCGCCTGGGCAACATGCTGCTCCTGCGCAACCGGGCGCTCGCGGCCAGCGCGGAGTACGAAAAGGGATACAAGCTTGCCGGCAGCTCGCACTGGATCTTCCCCGTGAAGCTGGGGCGTACCTACCTGGCCCTGGGCGAGGCCGACCGCGCCCTCAAGGTCGTGAGCGGCGCGGAGGCGACCTATCCGGAATTGCCTTGGCCACACTTGATTGCCGGCCAGGCCGACCTGGCCAAGGGCGATGCCAAGGCTGCGGTCGCGCCGCTCTTGCTTTCCCTGGCCATCAATCCCTACGATCCCGAGCGTGCACTGCAGCCTGGCCGAGGCCTACAAGCGCCTGCCCGATGCCCCTGCCGACAAGCGCCAGCGCGCCGAGCGCGACTGCCGCGAGCTTGGCAAATAGTCGATTTTGCGGGACGCAGGTGGCTTAACGTTTCTTCCACGAACCGCTGCGGGCGAAGAACGGCACCTTGTTCTCCATCCTGCACGTGTGCCTCCAGGCGAAGCTGGTGGCCAGGTAGATGAAGGGATGATGTCGGTTCGTCCAAAAGCGGCGCAGAATCCTGGGAGTGCTGTAGAAGTTCACGCCGATGCGGCGCGTGCCTTCCTGCAATTGCTCGGGGGTCATTCGTTTGGGAAGAAACACGGCGGTCGTGCCGTCGTACTTCGACCAATCGTAGGTCGTGATGCGCGACTGGGCCTGCAGTTCCGCGAATAGCCTGGTCCCTGGAAAGGGTGTCAGGGCCGAAAAGGATCCAAGGCCCACCCGGTTCTGGAAGAGGAACTCCCGCGTGCGATCGAATACCTCGGGATCGTCGTCATCGAAACCGAAGATCACGCCGGCCATGACCAAAATACCGTGATCGTGCAAGACGCGAATGCTCCTGCCCATCTCTGCGGGCGTCGACGCTTGGTTCTTCGCCAGCGCACCGGTGGTCCGCAGGTTGCACTCGGAAAGCGATTCGATGCCGACGAAGAGAGAAACGCAGCCGCTCTTGGCGGCGAGATCGAGCAGGCCGGGATTGCTCGCGGTGAGATGCAACGACGCCTGTCCGACCCAAATGACATTCAGCTTCCTGAGCTCGGAGAAAAGCGCGCGGCAGTACGCATCGTTGGAAAAGATGTTGTCGTCGACGAAGAAAACGGCGCGCGCCTTCAGCCCTCTGATCTCTGCGATGACATCTTCCACGGGACGGAAGCGATACTTGCGGCCCGTGAAAAGCGTGGCCGAGCAGAACGAGCAATCGTAGGGACAGCCTCGTGCTGCCTGCACGGAGCGGAGCGAGAAGGACGACGGCTTGGGAAGGAGGTCGCGCCGGTAGGGCGGAAGGTGGGTGAGATCCGCGTAGGTCTGCCCGCGGTACGCGCCATGCAGACGCCCGGCCTCCGCGTCGGCGAGAACCTGCGACCACACGGGCTCCGCCTCGCCTACGACGACAGCGTCTGCGTGCTGTAGCGCCTCGTCCGGTTGAACGGAGGGATGAATGCCGCCAAGGACGACCTTCTTGCCCGCGCTGCGAAATCCGTCGGCAAGCTCGTAGGCGCGCCGGGCCTGGATGGTCATGGCGGTGATGCCGACCAAATCCACGTCGCTGTCGTGGAAGCGTACCGGATCCCCCAGATGTTCCTGCACGATGGAGACCTCATGCTCAGGCGGAGTTATCGCCCCCAGGAGTTGGAGCGCGGCGCTTTCGATCTTTCGTCCGCTCAGCGCAACCCCAGGGTTCGGATCAGGGTAAATGAGTTGGATTCTCACTTTGCTTGCACACTCCCTGGTGGCCCACGAACCTGCCACCGCCATTTCTTTTCGCCTCACCTAGCGCGATATGGCCCTTTTGTCCATCGAACCGGAGCTCTGGTTCGAATCCGTTCCAAGACCGGCCCTGCCATCGAAATCTCCCGCACCGGCCGAGCGCCCTGGCCATCGTTCTTGACGCCGCGAGGCTAGAGACTAGAGTAACCATCCAGCCATGGCGCTTCTCGGACGTGATACCTCGGTGACGGGGCCTTTCCCGAGGGGCGTCTTGCTCCTCGAGACCCTGCGCGGGCACGAGGCGCTGGGGTGGCCGTACCGGTTCGAGCTCGGCCTGCTCTCGAAGGAGCCGAACCTCGATCCCGACGACGTGCTCGGCCAGCCGCTTGCCGTCGGCATCCACTTGAACACCGGCAAGGAGCGCTTCTTTCACGGTATCGTAACCGGGTTCCACAAAGGCGGGGCCACGCAACTGCACACGCGCTACGCGGCCGAGCTGCGGCCGGTGCTGAGCCTGTTCGACCACACCTTCGACTGCCGCGTCTTCAACGATCCCGCGCAGGACGCGCTGACCATCGTGAAATCGGTGCTGGCCAAGCGCGGGCTCGGCGACGTCGAATCGGGGTCGATCCAGGACCATGTCTACCGCGCGCGCGAATTCTGCGTGCAGTACCGCGAGAGCGATCTGAATTTCGTGCAGCGCTTGCTGGAAGAAGAAGGGATCTACTATTTCTTCAAGCACGAGGAGAGCAAGCACACCTTGGTGCTGGCCGATGCCATCACCGGGCACGAGGCCGTCGACGGCTACGAATCGATTCTGTACACCGCGCAAGAGCGGCGGGTCGCCGGCTCGGAAGAGCACTTCTGGGGCATGAAGGTGCGCCGGGCGCTCTATCCCGGCCGCCACACGGTGCTGAGTGGCTACGACCCGACGGCGCTGCGGCCGAGACAGCTTCAATTCGGGCGGGGCACGTCGGAGGCTCTGGTGACGGGCTCCCCGTTCGAGCACTACGACTATCCGGGCGGGCTCTACGACTCCGAAGAGGCACAGCAGGATGCGACGGTGCGCTCGCAGGTGGGGCGGGTGGAGAGCACCGTCGTCGAGGTGGAAGGCAACACCATGGGACTGGGGCTTGGCAACCTTGTCTCTCTGCGCCCGGGACCGGAGGGGGCCGACGGCGAGCCGTTCTGGAGCGAAGAGGATTTCGGCAAGCAGTACCTGGTGGTCGGCGCGAGCTACCGCCTGAGCGTGGATCAATACGAGACCGGCGACGTGACCTTCAGCGACGAGCCGTTCAAGGCGACCTACCAGTTGCTCGACAGCCACACGCAGTTTCGCCCGGCCCGGGTCACGCGCAAGCCGCACATGCCGGGCCGACAGACAGCGTTGGTGGTGGGCCCCGCGAACGAGGAGATTTGGACCGACAAGCACGGACGCGTGATGGTGCAGTTCGACTGGGATCGGCTGGGCGAGCGCGACGAGAAGTCGTCGTGCTGGATACGCGTGGCGCAGGCGTGGTCGGGGGGAAGGTTCGGCGCGCAATACCTGCCGCGCGTCGGCCAGGAAGTGATCGTGGCGTTTCTCGACGGCGATCCGGACCGGCCCATTATCACGGGCAGCCTGTTCAACAAAGACAACCTGCCGCCGTACGATCTGCCGGCCAATCAAACCCAGAGCGGCATCAAGAGCCGCAGCAGCAAGGGCGGCACGGCGAGCAACTTCAACGAGCTGCGCTTCGAAGATAGGAAAGGTCAGGAAGAGCTGCACTTGCAGGCCGAGAAGGACATGTCGACGCTGGTCAAGCACGACCAGACCCTGCACGTCGGCGTGAACCGCGGCATCGTCGTAGGCAACGACGAAACCAATCTGGTGAAAAACGAGCGCCAGCTCACCGTCGACACGAACGACAGCGTGGTCATCGGCGGCACGCACGACAAGACGGTGACCGGCCCGGTCACGCAGCTCTACGGCGGCGACCACAGTCGCAAGGTGGACGGCAATCAAGAGCTCTTCGCCGAGAAGAACAAGGACGAGCACGTGCGGCTGGCCCACAAGCTGACCACCGACAAGAAATTCCAGCTCAACCAGGGCGCGACCAGCATGACCTTCAAGGGCACCAACATGACCGTGGACTCGGCTGGCACGATCACGCTGCAAACCGGGGGCGCCACGGTTTGCCTGGACAAGACGGGCAAGGCGACGTTCGACTCGCCGACGGGGATCAAGTTCGTGTGCGGCGCCAGCTCGCTGGCCATCCTGCCTGGAGGCGTCGCCATCGCCAGCCCCGCCGTGACCGCCGCCGCCGGCGCCGGCAGCGTGGTGGCCATGGGCGAAGAGACCGTCGCCATGAAAAGCAAGACCGTGACCATCGAAGCCGACGGCGTGTGCACCATCAAAGGCAAGAGCACGCTGAAGCTGCAGGAGGCGGAAGGGGTGAAGGGAAAAAGGCGCAAGTCCTCGGGGCCGCAGAAGGCGAATGTCGACGAGGCCAAGTCGCCACCCAAATCTCCGACCGCGCGCAAGCACAGGGCTGCTTCAGGCGCGGATGATACTAGCGATAGCCAGCCATCGCAGGAAATGGCGACGAAAAGGGGCGTCTCACGAGAGAAGGGACCGCTGTGGGTGCGCATCGACATGCTTCCCAAACATGCGGAGCAAATGGACGCGAAGTTCATCCTGACGTCGTCGGATTGCTCCATCTCCATCACGCTGACCGTCCGTGACGACATGGAACCAGATAACGAGACGGTTGATCTGCTCTTTGACGATCTTTGGAAGGATCTGTCCTACTCACTTCGGGTTACGGAAGCCAGCGGAGCGGTCGAGATGATCTTCCAGAATGTGCCCTACGGCCGGCTCGCATCGCTGGCTGGGGCCGACCAGGAAGATGAAGATTCGAATGAGGCTGATTCGGCCATCGGGGAGCCCGAAGCCGTTCGGCCAAATCGCCCGGCCGGTAGCGAGCCATTCGCCAACGACGAGGAGAATTCGTGATGTGCCAAGAGGTGCGTGGTGCCCACGTTTAGGCTCGCTAGCAACGCGATTCCTGGTCCTGCGCGCAGTGGGGCTATCGTTCACGTCACTGCGGCGACGAAACTGTTCTTCTACCCGGCGGACAGTGGCATTGAATACAAAAGCGAGAAGGAGCTCGATGCAAAAGGGAGGTCCAAGGGCAAGATTCGCCACACTTACGGCTTTGGAACGATCTACGTCATGCGAGGGGGTAGCATCCTAGCGGACTATCCAACGCGAGGTGGGCCCAAGGAGACCTTCATAGGCCAAGACAAACACACGCATTCACCCATCCCTCCTCGAACCTATGTCCTTGGCAAGGCCGTTCAGTACACAACACGGAACTGGCCCAATTCAAGCATTCCGTGGGGCGCAAGTATTCGACGCGCTTCAAATGGTGAGATTGAGTTCAACCCAGGTTCGGGTTGGCAGCACGCCACTGGCTCTGCTACAGCCCCGATGACAGAAGCATGTCGTCGGTTATTCGTGAGAATGAATGGCAAACAGCCGAATCGTACCGATTCCATCAGGCTGAACGAGGAGGCCAGGACGTACTTCGATGTCGACCAGGACGATCCCACTGGAACTTTGGTCGATATTTGGCAGAGAAACGACTTTGGAGCGTGGGCGTTCTCGCTTCAGCGGGATGGAACAAAGACGGGGTTCTTTATCCACACCACGCCAGAAGACGAAATCGCAACCCTGAACGGGCTGACCGTCAACCTCTCCGCTTCCCACGGCTGCATTCACATGCGACCGGCTGATCGCAACGAAGCCAAGGACAAGGGCTACTTCAAAGCAGGTGCGACACTCAGAGTATTCGGCTTTGACGACAAGGGGCCGCCAGAATGAGCAGGCCGCTCCCTCTGGCATTCTTGGTTGTCACGCTGGCCACCAGTGGGATGGTTAGCGACGCGTTGGCGCAGGAGGCAGGGGCCGCTTGTCCGACCATCGAAGTCGCTCGAAGAGCTCTGGCGTTCCCAATCAGCAAAGACGCCGCTATGCGATTCAGCCCAGGAGATCCTGCACGCAAAGTCCTGGCCAGGGACCAGGACCTTCTCCATCGGTGCGCGACAAGTGAAGGAGCCTGGTACGAGATTCTGCGTGCACGGGAGTTGCTTGGGTGTGACCCACGGCGGACGTTGGTTATGGTCGACCGGGCACAGCGACTCGTGCCCAAGTCAGTGCGAATCGCTACGCTGCGGGCACGACTGCTGGGCACAGCTACCGCGGCCAAGGAGGCCCTGGCACTGGATCCCGCGTACTTGCCGGCCCAGTTGGCGCTGGCCTCCGCTCTCCTGGATGAGGGGCGTGTTCGAGATGCTTCTGCCCTTCTCCGCAAGATCGACTACCCCGAGGCGAAAGGGCTCAAGGCCAGGGTTCGCCTCAACCGTCGCGAATACCGCCGGGCGATCTCTGAGCTTGGGCAGGGAGGGGCCTATGTTCTGGGTGGGGACATCTTCCTGCTTGAACCCAACGCTGGTCTGGACTGGCCGTGGAACGACGACCAGGTCCTGGCCCTCGCCAAGGCAGAGCTCGGCAAGGCGGACGCCGGTGCCCGTCATCTATTTGGTGACCATGTCGGTAGCCTTCCCGAGCTACGGGTGGCAGTGGTCCAAAGGACCAAACCTGCGCAACAGCTCATGACTGCCATGGGGCGCCTCGTCGACGAATCGCACGTCGCACCTGAAGACCGCGTAGAAATGGCCGTCGCCCTCGCCCGGTTGCGATTCGTTGCTGGCCAGATTGATGAAGCCGTGGGGCTGATCACGGCCAGTCCAGCCACGCGAGCGCATTTCTGCGCAACCCTGCCCGAGCTCATCTGGGTCTTGAGCGCAGGTGGAGCTCGACCCGTGTCCCAGAGCGACAGGCTCCTGTCGCTCTGCTCACGCCAGATCACCAATTCGAAGCTAGCGACCGAGCCCCCAGGATGTGCGTCGCCTCAGTAGACGAAGGGAGCATCTTGCACGACCTGGCGGGCTGAGACGAAGAAGCCCGCGTCAACAACTTCGGTCGAAACCTTTTGGGTTGGCGTTCGTATCTCCGTGCGTGTCCAGGAGGCCAACATGACCAAGAAGATTGGGTTCGGATTGCTTATCGCACTCTTGTCAGCGCCAGGGTGCGGCACTGACAACAACCAGAATGATGGTGCCACCGATGGCAGTGCTCACGCGGACATGGGCGCGGACGGGCCTGCCTCCGGAGGCATGTCTGGCAATGGCGGTGTCGGTGGGGCTGGCGGGGTTGCAATTGGCTCGGGAGGGAACGCAGGGTCGAGCGGCGGTTTCGGCGGAATGGCGAGCGGTGGGATGGCCGGCGGGGGAACCGGCGGCGCGGGGACGGGCGGGGCTCTGTCGAGCGGCGGCACGTCTGCCGGCGGCACTTCCAGCGACGGAGCGGCCGGGGGAGCCATGGGCTGCGCAATGTCCGATGGCGGCGTGGACTGGCTGGCCACGCCCACCGTTCCCCCGGCGCTGGCTGTGCCAGCCCGCGCCACGGTCAAGATCCACGACCACGGGGTTGGGGCGCAGGTCTACACCTGCACGGCAAGCGGGGGTCAGGACGCGGGCGTGGATGGCGGCGCGACGACGTACGCGTGGGTGCTCAAGGCGCCGGATGCGAAGTTGTTCGACGCCTGCAACGAGCAAGTCGGGACACACGGCGCGGGACCGAGCTGGACCTCGACGGTCGACGGAAGCGTCGTCAAGGGGGCCAAGGTCATGCAAGCAAACGCACCGGCAGCGGCGGGGGTTCCCTGGCTGCTCCTGCGCGCGACCTCCACGAGCGGTAGCGGAGTCTTCGGAGACATCAGTTATGTTCAGCGCGTAAACACGTCGGGTGGCAACGCGCCGGCGACCGGCTGCGACGCGGGCACGGTCGGCGCCGAAACGCGGGTCGATTACAGCGCCGACTACTACTTCTATTCGGGCGGTGCAGGCGCGGCCTGGCTCGACCCACCCGCCGCGCCAGCCGCGCTGGCCGTGCCCGCGGGCGCCACCGTGAAGATCCACGACCGCGGCATCGGCGACCAAGTGTACACCTGCACCGCGAGCGGAGGCGCCGACGGCGGATTGGACGGCGGGACCATGGCCTATGCGTGGGTCTTGAAAGCTCCCGACGCCATCCTCTACGACGCCACCTTCGTCCAGGTGGGAACGCACGGCGCGGGGCCGAGCTGGACCTCGATCGATGGCAGCGTCGTCAACGGGACGAAGTTGCAGCAGGCCGACTCGCCCTCGGCGGGCGCCGTGCCGTGGCTTTTGCTCAAGGCCTCGTCTACGAGCGGAGCCGGCGTGTTCACGGACGTCGGCTACGTTCAGCGGCTCAACACCACCGGTGGAAAGGCCCCCGCAACCGGCTGCGATGCCACGACAGTGGGCAGCGAGACGCGCGTCAGCTACTCGGCGGACTACTACTTCTTCACCAGCGCCGCCATCGATGGAGGCAGCTCGGGCTGACTGGCCGACGCTTGGGCGCCAAGCCTCGGAGGAGCTCGCCTTTCTGAGGCTTGGCGCCCGTGGCACGAGCGCAAGGTGCCTCGACATGGAAGAATCGAAGCCTTCCTGAAGTTCCTGGGAAGACCGTCGTCAACTTGGAAGAACTTGAAACTTCGAGGCTCCGCGGACGTTGCCAGTGGGGAGCCTGACGTGGGTTGCGTGAATGGGAACGACAGACAAGAGCTCGCTCGAGCAGGACGGAAGAGAGGCCGATGCCGCGATGGACTGTTACGCTCGAGATGGAGATCCGAAGGCATTCGCTCGCTTGATTGATTTGCTGCAACCACGCCTCTTGGGTTACGTCCGGCGCCAGCTTCGTGGCGACGCGAGCGCCGAGGACCTGGTCCAGGTTTGTTTCTTGAAGATCCACCAACATCGCGGCCGGTTCTGTCCGGGAGCGGCCGTCTTGCCCTACGCGTTCGCCATCGCGCGTAGGTTGCTCATCGACAAGATCCGCAGCGACCGCCGCGAGCGTGGTCGGCAGGACGAGCTCATGAATCACCCGCCGCCAACTTGCACCGGGCCCGAGGAGGCGCTTGCGCAGCGACGGGCCCTCGCCCGTCTCGAATCGGCCTTGCGCGAGATCCCGGCGCCCCAGCGCGAAGCTTTCGAGCTTACGACCATGGAGGGGCTGTCTCTGGAGGACGCGGCCGCTATCACCGACACGACCCCGACGGCGTTGAAGATGAGAAAACACTACGCGTGTGCCGCGCTTCGTGAGCGACTGGGCGACGAGCTGGAATCCGTGCTGCGATGAACGACCTCAAGCAACGCATTCTTGCCGATGCCGCGGCCCTTCCCTCGCCCTCGCGGGCAGCCGCGAGTCGGCGTCGGGCGCTGCTCATCGCTGGCGGCGCGGCCGCGATGGCCGCCGGCTACTGGGCCTTTGCCTTTTCCATCTTCGGCTGGCAGCCCCTGTCGCGCTCCATGCTCCTGCTCGCCGGTACCTCCATCGGCGCCGCCATCGTGGCTGGCGTCGCCACATCGATCACGCTGGGACGCGGCGGCACCATGCTCGGCCGATCGCGCCGCTGGCTGATTGCGAGCACCGTGCTCGCGCCATTCGTCCTGCTCGGCTGGAAGATTGCGTGGAGCGCGCTGTTCGGCAATCTCGACGAAAGCCCCCACCTTGGCTACCGCTGTCTCGTCATGTCCCTGTCCATGGGCGCGGTGCCCGTTCTGCTGCTGACCCTGACCCGCAGGGGAGAGGACCCTCGCCACCCGGGGCTGCTCGGTGCGGCGATTGGCGTGGCCGTCGGCGCCTGTGCGTGGGTGCTGGTCGATGTGTGGTGCCCGGTGGCGGGGATTTGGCACCTCCTGCGCGGTCACGTCCTACCCGTGATCCTGCTCGGCATCCTCGGCGGCGTGCTCGGCAGCGTGGTCCTGGCCGTCCGCTCCCACTAATCCTTTGTGCATCGAGCCACATCGGGCGCGATGCGGCGATGTAACGAAATGTCGATGCAAGTGGTCATCCGCCTTGATCCGTGCACAATCGGGGAATAAGACTGAGGGCCGTGGTGGGCCATGATGCGTCCAAGGCATTCGGAGATCGATGTTACAGGCTGGGGGGATGCGAATGTCCTCAGCTTCTCCGATGAGGAAGTGGATCTCGACGATCTCGTCGACGACTCCTTCACGAAGCCGCCCAAGACCTTCACCGATTTGGATGTGACGCCAGCGGTGGACACGTTCCCGTTCCGGGAGCTGGAGCGCGCCTACGTGAGCGAGGAGCGCTGGGCGGACCTGGTGGAGCTGTTCGTCGAGCGCGCCGCATCGACGTCGGATCCGGCCGAGCGCACGCGCTGCCTGGTGCGCGCGGCGCAGATCTTCGATACGAACCTCGGCGACGCCGACCGGGCGTTTACGACGTTGCTCGCGGCACTGCGGGAGAACCCCTCGGACGACGACGTGATCTCGGAGGTCGCGCGCTTGGCCACGGTCCACAACCGCTGGGAAGGGGTTGTCGGCATGTGCAACGGTTTGCTGTCCGACATGGGGTCGGAGGCGAAGCGGGCCGATCTGCTGGTCACCATGGCGGTTTGGTACCAGCACGATCTCGGCGATCCGTCGGCCGCGGAGAAGTCGCTGGAAGCGGCCATGTCGGCCAATCCCGCCAACTTCACGGCTCTGCGCTCGCTCGTGCTGTTGCACGGCCAACGCGGCGATTGGCACCGTGCCGCGGCCTACTTGACCTGTGCGGCCGGAAACGCGATCGACCCGTTCGACAGCGTCGAGTTCGCTCTCGACGCGGCGGAAATCTACCGCGACCAACTGCACGACTCCGAGGCGGCGGTGGTGCAGTACATGCGCGTGCTCGCGCTGTCGCCCAACCATCCCAAGGCGTTGGCAGCGCTGGCCGAGGCCGCTTGGGAACGCAACGACTGGTCCGCGGCGGTCCCCTTGCTCGAAGGCATGGCCGGCTCGGCCAAGCACGCCATGGAAGAGACCGCGCAGCTTTGGCACAAGGCCGCGTGGTCGGCGCAGATGTCGGGCGACATGGAGCGCGCACGCGCCAACTATCGCAAGGCCTACGCGGCCATGCCCACGCACCTGCCCACGCTCAAGGACTGGTCGCGGCTGGCCGGCGACTGGGGTTGGTGGCAGGACATCCTCACCACCGTGCCCCGTCTGTTGTCCCTGACGGGCGATCAGATGACCGGCGAAGAGCGCGCTGGACACCTCATGCAGATGGGCCAGGCGCAGGTGGCCTTGCGCGATCTCGAGGCGGGCACGGCGGCTTTCATGGAGGCGCTGCGCTTGGCACCCGATCTGCCGGGCGTGCGGCAATCGCTGGCCAAGGCCACGGCCCAGATGGAGGGGCGGGGCAGCGCGAACGCCACGGCCTTGGTCGAACAATACCGCGTGCTCCTGCACGGCCAGCTCTCGCCCGACGAGCGCTTCGACATCATTTGCAAGATCGGCCGCCTGCAGCGCGAGGAGCTGAACGACCAAGCCGCCGCGCTCGGCACCTATCTGCAGGCGGCGCAGCTGCGGCCGAACGACGTGGGCGTGCTGCACGAGCTGGTGGAAATCCATTCCGCCAATCGCCATTGGTCGCGCGCCGTGGATGTGCTCGAAAGTCTGGTGTCCATCACCTCGGGGCGGGACAAGGTCTGTTACCTCGGCGCCCTGGCCAGCATTCTCAACGGCGAGCTCGATTCCCCCCTCGAAGCGGTCGCGCTCTACGACCGCGCCTTGGATGAAGATCCTGGCGACCGGCGCATCTTCGAACGCATCGAGCACATCCTCGTCCAGCGCGAGGAATGGCGCGAGCTGACCCGTGCCTATCGCCGAATGATCAAGCGGTTGGGAGCGAGCCCGTCGCCGGACAAACGGCCCTTGCTGCTGACCCTGTGGCGCGCGCTGGCCGATACCTGCCAGCGCTACCTGGGCGATCTGCCCGCGGCCACGGCGGCCTACGAGGTTTGCGTCTCGCTCGCTCCCGAGGATGTCCATGCGCGCGAGGCCTTGGCAGATGCCTACGAGGCCCAGGGCCGGGACGGGTTCGGCAAGGCCGTGGCCGCGCGCGAGCACCTGCTCGCAGCAGCGGCTGGTCCGGATGCGGCGGCCAAGCAGATCCGGGCGCTGGCCAGGCTGTACGGCAAGTACCGGCAGTACGACCAACTGTTCTGCGCCAGCGCCGCACTTTGCGCCTTGACCAAGGCCGATCCCCGCGAGCGCGCCTTCTACGAGAGCAACGCCCCGAGGGGCGTTCCCCTGGCCAAGTCGGTCTTGACGGAAAAGCAGTGGCAGGGGCACCTGTGCTCCTCGCGCGACAATCACATGATCTCGCAGGTGTTGGCCGCGGTCGCGCCCGGCGTGATCATGGCGCGGGCCAAGGACGCCTCGGCCTACGGCATCGACACCAAGTACCGTGCCAGGCTGGAGGGCGATCCATCGTTCGTGTCGAGCCTGCTCGTCTACATCAGTCGGCTCATCGGCGTGCCCCTGCCCGCGATCTACGTGCCGCCGGGCGCGCCGGGCGAGATCGACCTGGTGGTGCTTCTCGAGGACGGTACGCCCGTGCCCGCGCTGGTTCTCGGGCGCGACCTGGTGGTTGGGCGCAGCCATCAAGAGTTGGCGTTTCTCCTCACCAAGAAGCTGGTGGGCTTGCGCGCCGATCACTTCCTGCTGTGGCCGCAGATCGTGCCCAACCTGAGCGAGCTGCAAGCCATCCTGGCGGCGGCCATCAAGCTGGTGCAGCCCAAGTTCGAGCTGCCGGAGGCCGATCATGGGGCGGTACGCAAGTACACCGCGTTCTTGCACAAGGTCCTTCCCCCGGCGCAGGTCGAATTGATCGTTGGCGCCGCCACCCCCTTGCTTTCAGGGACGGCGAAGTTGGATCTCGCCGCCTGGTCGGCCGAGGCCGACGAAATCGCGAACCGCGCCGGCGTGCTGGCGTGTGGCGATGTGGTCGCGGCGGCGCGCGAGATCGTCCGCGAGGCACGGGCGCGCCACGCGCGTCCCGAGCGCACCATCCTGAACCTTGCCCGTTGGGGCATTTCCTCGGACTACTTGGAGCTGCGGGCGCGCCTGGGCTTGGCCATGGTGCTGGCCGAAGCGGCGACGCCGCCCGTGGCGCATTCATTCTCCGAGCTCGGCGGCCTGTTCGAACGGGGAATGGTTCGACGATAGCCCGCGCGCGCAACCTTTCTTCGCCGGAGACCGATAGGGTCCGTGCCACCCAAGGCCGGGATTGATAACCCGGCGGGAAGGTGGCAAAAGCAACTCACGCACGGCAAGGAGGCCAAGTCACCATGGGCAGCGTCAACAAAGTCATTCTGGTTGGAAACCTCGGGGCCGATCCCGAGCTCAAGTACACCCCCAGCAACCGGCCGGTGTGCAACCTGAGCGTTGCCACCAACGAGGTCTGGAAGGACAAGGGCGGACAGAAGCAGGAGCGCACCGAATGGCACCGGGTGAACGTGTGGGGCGAGCAGGCCGAGCACTGCTCGAAGTACCTGTCCAAGGGCCGCATGGTCTACGTGGAAGGTCGTATCCAGACGCGCTCGTGGGACGACAAGGAAGGCAAGAAACGCTACACCACCGAGGTCGTGGCCGATTGGGTCGTCTTCCTGGGCGGCCAAGGGCCTGGCGCCGAGGGGGCAGGTGGCGGCGGTGGCAGCAAGAAGCGGGGCTGGGGCGAGGAATCGCAGACCCCCGCCGCCGCCGACGCGCCCTCGGGCCCGCCCCCGGGCGATGACGATATTCCGTTTTGACGGGAGCTCCCAAAGGGCTCGCTTCGCCCCGCGTCTGCGGGGATGGTACGATGGGCCGCATGGCAAGGTGGTTTCTTGCGTTCGCCACGGCGGTCCTGGTTTTGAGCCGCGCGCTACCGGCCCGTGGCGAGCCGCTGGCGGTTGCGCGTTTTCCTCGCTTCCTCCGGCCGCTTCCAGGAGATGCGGGCACCGTCTCGGGTAGGTTGGTCGCCGCGTTCGGGCGGAGCTTGCTGCTCACCTTCGACGACGGTCCGGACTTGGTAGGCACTTCGCTGATCCTCGACGAGCTGACCCGGCGCGGGGTCAAAGCGGTGTTCTTCGTCAACGGACACCACCTCGTGCGCGACCGTCCCGAGGATCTGGCCAGGCGCGATCTTCTGCGCAAGCTGGCCACGCACGGGCATCTGGTGGGCAACCACACCATGAACCACAAGAACCTCTGCCTCGAGCGCGAGGCGATGGCCAAGGAGATAGACGGTGCCTCCGAGATCATCGCCGATGCTACCTCGGTTCGGCCTCTGCTCTTCCGGTCGCCCTACGGTGCCCGCTGCCGCGCTCTCGATCGCGCGTTGGCCGACCGCGACCTCATCCAGGTTGGCTGGAACATGGATCCTCAGGAGTGGCGGGGCGAGGACGAGGACGCCATCGTGAGCTACACGACCACGGGGCTTCGGCGTGCGCGCGGGCCGGTGATCCTGCTTCTGCACGACAAGAACGTGGCCGCCGTGCGCGCCTTGCGCCGGATTCTGGACTTCGTGGACAGCGAGAACGCCCGCGCCGCGCGCGAGGGCACGCCGCCCATCCGCGTGGTGGACTACCGCGTGTTCCTGCCCGACCAGCCCCTGCCAGAAACCGGGCTCGAGCCCCTGGTCCGCTCGGCCGTCTCGTCGCTGGGCGCCTTGCGCGGGCTGTTTTGATGATTTCTGAACACAGAGAACACAGAGAACACAGAGAACACAGAGGCCCGGAAAAGGAAGGGTCCTCCGGATTCTCGATCCGAACCCTTCCTTTCTCGTCCGTCTCTGTGCTCGCTGTGCTCTCTGTGGTTAGAGTCCGGAAATTGCTCGGGTTTCAATCTAGCCGTGGTCGCCGTGAACGCGGTACATTTCTCCAGGGGACGCGCATGAGCACAACCATTCTGATTGTCGACGACGAAAAAAACATCCGCCGGACCGTGCGCATGGTGCTCGAGGGCGAAGGCTATTCCGTCGAGGAGGCATCGAGTGGGGAGGAAGCCCTGGCTCGTCTACCGGACACTGCGCCCGACATGGTCTTGCTCGACGTTCAGCTGCCCGGGATCTCCGGGCATGACGTGCTGGAGTCCATGCGCAAGGCGCGTGCGCAGGACGACGAAAGTGCCAAGTCCCAGCCCGAACCGGTCGTTATCATGATCTCGGGACACGGCACCCTGGCCGACGCGGTCCGCGCGACCAAGGCCGGGGCCTACGATTTTCTGGAAAAGCCGCTCGATCGCGAGCGCCTGATGGTGACCCTGCGCAACGGCCTCGAACGCCGGGCCATGGTGCGCGAGGTGGCCGGCTTACGCGAGCTAGCCCAGGGCCGATTCGAGATGGTCGGCCAGAGTCCGGCCATGACCGCCCTCTACGCCCAGATCGCCAAGGTGGCGCCCACCCGCACGCGCGTGCTCATCACCGGCGAGTCGGGCACGGGTAAGGAGCTGATCGCGCGCGCCGTCCACCGCGAAAGCGGTTTGCGCGATCGACCTTTCATCAAGGTGAACTGCGCGGCGATCCCCCCGAGCTCATCGAGTCCGAGCTGTTCGGGCACGAACGCGGGGCCTTCACGGGCGCCGCCGCTCGCAAGAAGGGCCTGTTCGAGCTCGCCGACGGAGGCACCATCTTCCTCGACGAGATCGGCGATATGAGCTTGTCGGCCCAGGCCAAGGTCCTGCGCGTGCTCCAGTCGGGCGAGCTCTCGCGCGTGGGCAGCGAAACGACCCTGAAGGTGGACGTGCGCGTGCTGGCCGCCACGAATCGCGACTTGCAAGCTGCGGTCTCTGGCGGGCAGTTCCGCGAGGATCTCTACTTTCGTCTGGCCGTGGTTCCGCTGCGCGCGCCGCCCTTGCGCGACCGGGCCGCTGATATTCCACTTCTGTGCAAGTCCTTCGTGGCGCAGATCGCGCGCGAAAACGGCCTGCACGAGAAGACCATCACGCCGGAGGCGGTCGAGGTCCTCGCGGCCTACACCTGGCCGGGCAACGTGCGCGAATTGCGCAACGTGGTCGAGCGTCTGGTCATCCTCTCGGAGGACAGCATCGGGGCAGGCGACCTGCCCGAGGAGATCGTGGCCGAGGTGGCCAGGGTGAGCCGGCCGATGCAGGCGTTGGGAGCTCTGGAATTGCCTCCCGAGGCCAAGAACCTTCCCTTGCGCGAGCTGCGCGATTTGGTCGAACGCCAGTACGTCCTGGCCAAGCTCGACGAAAACGAGTGGAACATCTCGCGCACGGCGCAGATTCTCGGTCTTGAACGGACGAACTTGCACAAGAAGATGCGTGCCCTTGGCATCGCGCGGGACGACCGACGCGAATCGTGACGCGAACGTGGACGCAAGTGGGCTTCGCAAGAGGCCGACTTCGTGTTACCGATCATGTATGCCCGAACGAAAGGCCCGTGCCCGTGAGGCGGTTCAAGCCGCTAGCCAAAAGATCGAGAAGATGCTGGGAGCAAGCCCCGCCTACCGCAAGGTAGAGGACGGCCTTTACGCCGTGAAACAGGGCTCTTCGATGATCATGATCAAGGTTCACCCCTGGAAGGATCACGCCCTGATCCGCTTGGTCGCCCAGTTGGTCAAGGGCGTCACCATGGAGTGCATGCTGGCGGTGGAGCTGCTTCAGCTCAACGCGGTCCTGCGCTTCGGTGCCTTCGCCTTCGTGCCCGAGGGCCAGGCCATCGTGCTTTGCCACACCCTGCTCGACCGCGATCTGGGCGACAAGGAAGAGTTCACCCAAACCATTCGCGATTTCGCCTTCGTGGCCGACGAGTACGACGACCGCATCGCCGCCCGCTACGGCGGCCAGACCATGGAAGACCTCATGGAAGAGAGCGTGATCGCGCGCATGCGCCAGGCGGGCGGACCGGATCCCGGGTAACGCCTACTCTTCTGTGGCGTCGATCGCGAAAACCTCGCGGTAGAACGCCAGCTCGGCGTCGAGGGCGCGGCTGATGTTTTCCTTGCGCCGGAAACCGTGCTGTTCGTCGGGGAAGAGCACGAGCGGCGCGGATAGGCCGCGGCGGCGCAAGGCCGCCACCATGTTCTCGGCCTGCGCGGGAGGCACCACGCGGTCCTGCAGGCCTTGGAAGAAGATCACCGGGCACGACAGCCGATGCGCGGCGTGGATGGGCGAGCGGGCGCGGTAGACGTCGCGGCGCTCCGGGTAGGGCCCGACCAGGGAATCGAGATAGCGGCTTTCGAACTTGTGCGTGTCCTTGGCCAGCGCCTCCAGATCGCTGACCCCGTAGTAGCTGGCGCCAGCGGCGAAGACGTCGTGAAAGGCGAGCGCGCACAGCACGGTGAAGCCCCCCGCGCTCGATCCGCGAATCGCCATGCGCTTGCCGTCGACCACGTCGTGCTCGGCCAGCATGCGCGCACCGGCCACGCAATCGTCCACGTCGACGACGCCCCACTGGCCGTCGAGAGCTTTGCGATAGGTGCGGCCATACCCAGTCGAACCGCGGTAGTTCACGTCGAGGATGGCGAAGCCGCGGCTGGTCCAGAACTGGACGTTCAAGCTGAGCGCCGTGGACGTCGATCCTGTCGGGCCGCCATGGCAGATGACGAGCAGAGGTGGGCGTTCGTCGTCGCCGGCTTCGCGATCGGGGCTGTGCGGCAAGTAGAGCAGCCCATGGCAGGTGGCGTTGCCCGTGGTCGGGAAGGAGATGGCCTGCGGGAATGCGATGCGGTCCGCCGTCACGAGGTCGGGGCTCGGACGGTGGAAGAGCTTCACCTCGGGGCTTCGGGCGCTCAAGGAATAGAGCGCAGGGGCGTGTGCGGCCGAGCCTCCGAAGAAGAGGGCGCGGCCAGCGCTGGCGAAGACCGAGCCCAGGTCGGTGAGATCCATCGCCACGGCGTCGAGCCGGCCGCTTTCGCTTGCCAGCGTCGCGAGGTGCCAGAAGCCGGATTTCTGGTAGGCGCAGAGGAGGGTGTCGGCGTCGAGCCAGGCGTAGGTGGAAAGGTCGAAGACCCAAAGGGGCGCGGCGAATTCCGCTTCGACCGAGCACACGCAGGCAACGGTACCGTCGTTGTCCATTCGGTGAAGATTGGAAAACCCGCTGCGATCGGAGACGAAGTGCAGCGCTCCGGCGGGCGACCACGCGGGCTGGAAGACGGACTCGTTTGCCCCGCCCGCAACCTTGGTGGCCGGCCCCAGCGAGCCGTCGGCGAGGATGTCGGCCAGGTAGAGCTCGCACGCGTCCCACGGCATGGCGGGATGATTCCAGGCGAGGAACGCCAGCCGGGTGCCCGCGGCATCGAGGCGTGGAAAGGCATAGAAGTCCGCGCCGTGCGCGAGCACCCGTATCTCGCCGCTCGCAAGCGAAACGCTGGCGAGGAAGCTCTCCGGCTCGGCGCCGGTGCGCTTCCGCTCGGCGACGCAGACGATGCGGCCGAATCGGCGATCGATGCGCAGGTCGGCGAAGCGCGTGTCGGGTGCGGAGGTCAATGCCTCGGCCTGCCAGGGCGCCTCGCGCGTGGTCGCGATGCGATAGAGGCGCTGGTCGGCGTCGTTGGCGAAGATCACCTCTCCGCGGTCCACGGTGAAGGCGCCTCCCCCGTACTCGTGCACGCGCGACCGCACGGAATAGGGCGCGCGTACGACCTCCTCGACGGCGCCACCTTCCCGCTTGCGAAGAAGCACCAGACGACCTTGTTCGGCCGGGCGGCTCTCCACCCAATAGACCTCGTCGCCGTCGAGCGCCAGTCCCCCAAGCCGTACGCTGCCTTCGGCCACGGCTTCGGCGGACAGCGGAGAAGGCCAGGCCCCGAAGCGTGCTTCAATCTTCTTGGACACGACCTTCACGGAGGCGAGCAGAGGAAGTCGCTGCACGGCGGCTGGGCGTGGCAGGACGAGCAGGTCGTCAGGTGGCCGTCTTGGAGAACGCGCTGATTGGCGTCGAGCTCTTGCCAGTGCCAGTCGTGCACTGCCGTGTCGTAGCCGGGCTGCTCCTTGGCCATCAGATAGAAACCGGTGAGGTTGTTGCAGGAGGAGTCGTTGCCGTGCTCCTCGGCCACCACCACGCTGCCCGCGGGCAGGGGGTAGACGCCATTCGTATAAGGATCGGCGGCGAAGGTGGGGTCGGCAAAGACGACCTGGTACTGGTTCGAGTGGTGCACGTTCAGACGGCAGGTGCGCACGATGCGGAACGTGGACTGATAGGCGAGGGGCAGAAAGGCGCTGTGCTGGGGCGTGCTGTCCTGAAAGCAGCCGGTTCCGACAAGGGACAAGGTCATGAGCAACCAACGTACGCGCGACATGCTATTCCTCCGCCTCGGCGACCTCGACGCGGTTGCGGCCGTTGGCCTTGGCTCGGTACATGGCGGTGTCCGCCAGACGCAGGAGCAGGTTTTCCCGGCGGCGCTGGTTCCCGCTCGGCGCCAGGTGATCGCGGTAGGATGCGACGCCGATGGACGCGCGCACGCCGGGCAGAGGTTGCGCCACCTCGACGGTTTCGGCGTCGGTGTCGAAGAACGAAGCATCCTCGATCACGCGGCGGAGCAGATCCGCGGTCTGCAGGGCGCGCTGCAAATCCGCGCCGGGCAGGATGGCGACGAATTCGTCGCCGCCGTAGCGGGCCAGCACGGTCGCGGGGGGTGCGTTCTCGGACAGCAGGCGCGCCACTTCGCGCAGGGTCCAACTGCCCGCCACGTGCCCGAAGCGATCGTTGACGGTCTTGAAATAGTCGAGGTCGATGAAGAGCAGCGACAGCTCGGTTCCGTTGTGATCGGCGTGGGCGATCTCGTCTTGCAGACGCACGTGAAAATAGCGGCTGTTGAACAGCCCCGTCAGGTGATCGAGGCGGGCCATGGCACGCGCGCGAAGAGCATCGAGGGCGTTCTGGATCGACGATGACATGTACGCCGCGAAGATGCGCAGAAGCTCGTTGTCACGGGCGGAATAGGGGCTGCCTGAACGCCGGTTGGTGAGCTCGAGGACGCCGCAGATGGAATCCCCGACGAGCACCGGAACCCCGATGACCGAGACCACGGCGGCGTCCGAGGTGCGGTTCGGCAGGTTGAGCAAGGGATCGTTGGCATCGAGGTGGTCGCTGCGGTAGGGAATGCCCGAGCGGTAGATCTGGCCGACGAACCCGCGATCCGAGGGGATGCGCTTGCCCAGCAACTGGCCCGAATCGGGCCCGTACACGGCGATGAAGGTCAGACGCGGGGTGCGCACGCCCGACAGCGTGGCCCGTGGATCGTCGAGCAGGATGCCGCCCGCTTCCGAGGGCACGAAGTCGTTGGCACGCTCGAGGATCTCGCGCAGGGCCGCATCGAGGCGGACATCCCAGCGCTCGGTGTCCTGGTCGCGGCGCGATCGCACGAAGAAGCGTGTGATCTCTTCCGCCGACAGCGTAAGGATGGGGCCAGGCTCGACCGGTGGATTGGGAATGGACAGCTCATCGGCCAGCGGCCCTTGCGGCACACCCGCACGATCCTCCACGACGGGCCCGGAAGTTCCCTCCAGATGTCGCCTGGCCATGAAATCGATATCCACCACGCGCGTTATCCCTCCAGGCAAGGTTACTCAAACTCCGGCCAAGGATCTACCCTACCGCGAAGGGATTTCCCATGACGGAGTCGCGGCGGCCACCGTGCTCATTGCAGCAGCGAGCCGGGCTCCTCGCCCGGCATCTCCGGATCACGCCACCCCCGCGGCCTCGGGATCGTTCGTGCCGCGGTAGGCGTCGCGCAAGCGCACCCGGCGCTCGAGGTCGCGGATGATGACCTCGGCCACGTCCAAGCGGTAGATCTCGCGCAGCGAGTGGATTCCGCCCGGCGAAAACGCGTTGAGCTCGAGAATCTTGCCGCCGGCGAGGTCGACGCTGACCAGGTACAGGCCATCGGCCAAGAGCTTGGGGCGCAGAAGGTCGCACACGCGCTCTTCGACGGCGCCGAACTTGCAACGTCGCCGAGCCGGGTTGCGCCGCTTCTTCTCGCCCTCGGCCAGGCCGGGCAAGCGTCGGTAGATGGCGACCTGGCGGCCGACCCGGATGGGTTCGCCGCCGAGAAGAAGAAGCCGCTTCTCGCCCTCCTCGGCCTCGCGCAGATACTCTTGGGCCACGGCGTAGCCGTCCCTGGTGATGGCGGTGATGATGGGGTTCAGATTTTTGATCTTTCCCTTTGGAATCCGGAACACCTTCTCGTGCCCGGCGTGCGCCAACGGCTTGAGCACCGCTGGTCCGTCGAGGTCGCGCAGAAAGGCCTTGATTCGGTCGGGCGAGCGCGAGACCAAAGTGCGCGCGTGAACGTCCGCGGGCAAATCGGACAAGTACAGTCGACCCCAGGCGCGAAATACACCCTCGGGATCGTTGATGACGAAGGTGCCGCCCAGGCGAAGGCGCCAGCAGAAATCGAGGATGGGCGATGGCGGTGCGCCGGGCGGCTCGCGCAGGGGGTTGTAGCGGATGAACACGACATCGAAATCCGACAGCGTGTCTTCCTCGTGGACGGCGTCGGTCGAGAGGAGGGCGCGGTAGAAGTCCGCCGGCTTGGCGTAGTCGCCGGCCCGCACGCGCAGTGTGGCGGCGAACACGCTGCCGTCGTCGAGAAAGGAGAGATCGTCCGCGGTCACGAAGCGAACCTCGTGGCCGCGTCGCTGGGCCGACCAAGCCAGGTAGTTTCCGGCAAAGGTTGGCTGCAGGGTGGCGATTCCGCCGATGAGGAAGCCGATGCGCATCGGTGATCCAGCCTTACGGTCGCTCTCGGGCCGCGTGGTGGCGGCTGAGGATGGTCGCGAGATCGTCGAGCGGCAGGGCGGGCGCGAAGTGATCGGACTGGCCGCGCATGTCGTCGGCCATGCACAGGGCGTTGACGATGGCCTCCTCGGTGCATTCCACCACGGCTTCGTACAGGCCGTCGCAGGCGTCGTCGAGCAGAATTTCGATCCGGTGGGTCATGCCCGAGGTCGAACGCGGAACCTTGTTGGCAGTCGAGAACCCGATGATGATCTCGCCTGAGGCGTGCGCCGCGAACGAGCCCACCCGACCGATGCCGAGCGCCGCGCGTTTGCACAGGCGCGCGATCTGCGACGGCAACAGGGGCGCGTCGGTGGCGACCACGCAGAGGATCGAGCCCGCGTTGCGCACGCGCTTGCCGTCGTCGGCGTAGTCGGGTGCCAGGATTTCCCCGACGGGGACGCCGGCGATGCGCAGGGAGCGCATGATGCCGAAATTGGACTGCACGAGCACGCCCAGGTTGTAGCTGGGGCCGGGCTCGTTGCCGGCCCTGAAAAGGGCGACCCGGCGCGAGCTGGTGCCGATGCCGGCCTTGAAGTCGCAGGTGATGAGGCCGGTGCCCGCGCCCACCGAGCCCTCGGGAACGGGGCCGCCCGCGGCCTGCTCGATAGCGCGGTAGACGTGCTCCGAGCGCACGTGCCGGCCGACGGCATCGTTGAGCCACGAGTCGTCGCACTCGCCCACGATGGGGATGATGGCGTCGTACTCGCTGCCGATGCCGGGAAAGTGGCGAGTCATCCATTTCACCGTGGCGTCCGACACCTTGCCCACGGACATGGTGCTGGTGAGCAGAATGGGGGTTTCGAGCAAGCCCCACTCGACCACTTGGGTCAGGCCCGACACTTCGCCAGCGCCGTTGAGCACGAAGGAGCCGGCCAGCACACGGTCGGAAAAGACCGGATCCGGCGGCAGGATGGCGGTAACCCCCGTGCGCACGGGTCCTTCACCGACCACCAGCGGTCCTTCACCTTCGAGCAAGGTCGTGTGGCCCACGCGTACGCCGGGAACGTCGGTGATGGCGTTGCCGGGACCGGTGGGCACGTGGCCGATGGCGAATCCCAGGTCACGAAACCGCAAGCGCATGGCGGATGCAGACCCCGATCTTCAGGTCGGTTCCGGGCCGACCGGCGGAATCTTCTCGGGGGCCAGCGCCTTGGTCTCGCCCTTGCCGTTGGTCTCGCCCTTGCCGTTGCCGTTCCCGTCACCGGCCGGGGACAAACGTGCCGCCTCGGCCTCGCGCGCTTCCGCGCGCCGTCTTTCGCGCATGCGCTTGAGGCCGCCAGCCAGGATTTCCCCGATCAGGGTGCGGTAGTCGATGTTGGCGGCGTTGGCGATGAGACACAGATCGGAGTAGCCAGGCGTGAGGCCGGGCAGGGGATTCACTTCGAGAACGTAGATCTCGCCGGCTTCGTCCATGCGCAGGTCCACGCGGGCGACATCGCGGCAATCGAGGGCGACGAAGGTCTCCCGCGCGATGCGCTCCATGGATCTCAGCTCGGCGGGGGTGAGCTTGGCCGGGCACTGGTAGTAGACGTGCTTTTCCCACTCTTGCTTGATCTGGTAGTCGTAGACAGGACGCGGGTTGGCCTTGTCGAGGAAGATGATCTCCATGGGGGGCAGCACGCGCGGGCGCTTGTCTCCAAGGAGTCCCACCGTGAATTCCCGGCCCGCGATGTAGTACTCGATGAGAGCGGGCTGGCGGTATTTCTCGAGTAGCTCGCGCACCACCACACGCAGGGATTCCTCGTCATCGACCACCGAGGCGTGCGCGCTTACGCCCTTGGACGAGCCTTCCTGGTTGGGCTTGACGATGAGCGGGAACTTCATCTTCGGCGACAGGCGCTCGCGTCCGGTTTCCATGACCTGGAACTCGGGGGTCAAGATCCCGTGCTGACGGAGCACGCGCTTGGACAGGGCCTTGTCGAGGGCGATGGACAGGGTCGCCGCGTCCGAGCCAGTGTAGGCGATACCCATCAGCTCGCACAGCGCGGGCACGGCCGCCTCGCGGTTGCGGCCCGAGACGCCCTCGGCAATGTTGAACACGAGATCCACGGGCGTATCCATGAGCTGGCGGGGCAATTCGGCCGTGGCCTCCACGGGCACGACCACGTGGCCGTAGCTCTCCAGCGCGTCACGAATCGAGTTGATGGTCTCGGGCGCATCGTATTCGGCCTCGGTATCGTCGCCGCCTTTGGTATCGACGCGCTTGACGTTGTAGGAGAATCCGATGCGCAGGGGTTCGGGCTGTCGTTTGCGCTTGCCAACCTGCGGAAGCATCAACCCTTGCCGGCGGGCCGCGCTGCTGACCACGGCGTCGAGGGTCGCTTCGTAATCCAGCCCTTCGCGCGCGGCCGCCGAGAAGGTGCTGGCCCCTGGTTCCAGCGAGGGCAAGGCATTGATTTCGAGCAGGTAAAGACGGCCATCTTCGCCGAGACGGAAGTCGACGCGGCACAGGTCGCGAATGCCGAGGGTGCGAACCGCCGTTTTGGTCAGCGCGCGCAGTCGCGCCATCACGTCGCGCTGGAGATCGGGCGGACAACGCACGGACACACGGCCTGCGTCGGTAGACTTGAGTCGGTAATCGTAGATGTTGAACCGGGTGCGCGCGCCCGGCTCCACGACGTAGTCCACCGGGGTGAGCACCCCCTCGTCACCCAATCCTTCGACGAAGGGCACGGTTACGTCGGTGCCGGCGATGAACTCCTCGACCAAGACGCCCGTCGGGTACTTGCGCAGCACGCGCGGAAGCATGTCGAGCAGGGCGCGCGGATCGCGGGCCACCACTTCGTCGCCGATGCCCTTGGACGAGCCCTCGTAGTTGGGCTTGACGATGACCGGATATGCCAAGCCGAGCATGCCGATATCGCGTCCGCGTTGCATGTCGTCGGGCACGACCATGCGGGCGCGGGGCGTGTCGATACCCTGGGTGCCCAGGATGAGCTTGGTCATCCATTTGTCCAGGGTCACGGTCATGACGTAGGCGTCCGAACCGGTGTAGGGAAAGCCCAGCTCTTCGAACAGGCCAGGGTAGAATGCCTCGCGGGAGCGCCCGCGGCGGCCTTCGGCCGTGTTGAAGATGAGATCGGGTCCGAAGGACTCGATGCGCGCGGCCAAGTGCGAGGCCGGGCCGGTGACCTCAATCTTCTCGACCACGTGCCCGCCTGCCCGCAGGCCATTGGCTATGGCGTCGACGGTTTCTACACTATCGAATTCGGCCTCGTCCTCGCTGTCGGTGAGACGGAGGTTGTGGGTAAATGCGATCTTCACGCTGTCGACGCCACCCGCATGGGCTCGCTTTCTGCAACTGGGGACTTAATCAAATACCAGTGCCTCTCGTCAACCGACAACTCTGTCGTGGTGGCGAGTTCTTGATTAGCCAAGCAGGATGCCGCCACGGCTGCGCAGGGCGCCCGCGATCTTCTCGCCGAGCGATTTGAGATCCTGGTTGGGACGCACGAGGTAGGCGTCGACCCCCAACTCGAAGGCCTCCTTGACGGTCTCGTAGGATGGGTAGGCGGTGTAGAGCACGGACGCACAGTGGGGTAGCAGGCGCTGCGCCTGCTCGATCACGCGCAGGCCCGACATGCCCGGAAGGTTCCGATCCGCGATGACCAGATCGAACTGGTTCCTTTGCAGCAGATCCAGGGCCTCATCGCCGTTCGCGGCGGCGGTTACGTCGTAGCTACGTCCCAGAAACTCGGCAATCAGCTGGCGCCGGCTGCCTTCGACCTCCACGACCATGATGCGAGCCTGCTTCTCTTCTTCTTCCTTGCCGGCCTCTCGCGCGCGCGCCAGCTGTTCGTTGCGTCGGGAGAGAGCGCGCCGGATTCGGAAGCGCAGGGCCTCCACGTCCCGGATCGGTTTTTCTATGTAGTCCTGCGCACCGATATCGAGAGCGGTAACCGCCGAGTCGTAGGACGAGTACGCGGTGATCATGACCACGGCGGGAGGTGGATCGAGGCCGCGCGCCACGCGCAGCACCTCCAGGCCCGATGCACCCGGCAGGTTCTTGTCGGTAAGCACGAGGTCGAAGCTGCGCTTTTGCATCAGATCGATGGCTTCCTCGGCGGACGCCGCGGTCGTGACGCGGTAGCCGCTACGGCGAAGAAGCTCGCGCAGGACGGTCAGCACGACCACCTCGTCGTCGACCACCAGCACCTCGTGAGCCGACGGCACGATCGCGGACGGACCTCTCGCGGTGGCATCCGCGATGAGCCGGGCGTCGAGATCCTGCGTCGGAGCGGGAACGCTGCGCGCGGGCTCTTCCATGAAGCCGAAGCGGGTCAGGGTTTCGACGAGTTGACGTCCGGCCAGCTCCGCGCGCCTCCGCGCGCCCATGGCGGCCACCACGCGGCCAAGCTGCGGCAGCAAATCGCGGCCAAGGTAGGCACGCACCCCGCCATAGACCGCCGCCACCAGCCGGTCGGTCGTGGGCGCCGAGTCCACGGTCACCACCGCCGCGCCGGCCGCACGGTCGCGGGCCTCGCGCAGGCGAAGCTCGACCCGATCGGCAGGGCCAAGCCCCACCACGATGACGTCGGCTTGGCCCTGGGACGAGGAGGTGTTGCCCACCACACGGCCAAGCTCGGCGTCGCCGAGCATGGCCACCACCGGGGCTGCCTGACTGGCCTCGAGCACCGCGGCCAGTGCGCCCTCGAGGGCTGGTTCGATGGTGCGCAGGGCAGCGCGGTTCTGGGCGATGACGTGGCTGAGCATGAGCGCGCGGGTGCGGGCTCGCCGGCACGAGGCCAGGTAGCGGAGATGGGCGCGAAAGAGCGCATCGCTGGCGGGCAGGGGCCGTGGCAGCACGGCTGCTGCTTCGTGCGTGAACATTTCCGCAGCCAAGGCGGGATCGCCGTCGACGATGGGCACGACATCGGCAAAGGGCCGAATCTCGCGTGCCGCGGTCAGGATGTTCTGCTCGACACCGCCTTGATCCAGCACCGCGAGCTCGAAGGATTCCTCGGCCAGTCGTTCGAGGGCAATCTCGGCGGACGTCAGGGCCACGACCTCGCCTTCGGCTGCCAGGGCGGCGACCACGCGTGAACGCTCGGTGGCGGCGGCCACCCCGACCAAGAAGCGCTCGCTCGACAGGCGCGCCGCCGCGCGAAACGCGGCGAGAATCTCTTCGTAGCCTGTCTCCGCCATGTCAGGTTGATTCTATGGCATTGCCTCGCGTCTGGCCCAGCTCGTTCGAGGAAATCAGGTCAGCGAGCGCAGGCTTTCGCGATCGGCCAATATGACCTTGCGACCCTCGGTATGGATGTAGCCCTTGCGCTTGAACTGCGACAGGGTCAGGGAAACCGTCTCACGCGTCGAGCCGATCAGATTCGCCATCTCCTGGTGGGTGATCTTGAGCCCGAGCACCAGGCCGCGGCGATGTTCGATGCCGTGCTCGGAGCCGAGGCGCAAGAGCAACTCGGCCAGCTTCGAGCCGACATCCTTGAAGACGAGCTGTTCCACCTTGGCCTGCAAGCCGCGCCAGCGGCTGATGAGCGAGCGCGCAAACAAGTAGGCAACCGGGGCATGGCTCGCGATCAGCTCGTCGAGTCCGGTGCGCTCGAGCTCCACTCCCGTCGTGCTCTCCATGGCCTCCACCATCTCTTCCCGCGGGCCGCCTTCGAGCAGACAGGTCTCACCGAAATAGTCGCCGCTCGTGCGGTAGGCAAGCGTGAGCTCCTTCCCGTCGCGGGTGACTTTGGAAACCTTCACTCGGCCGCTGGCGATGAAGTGCACGGTGTTGGCGCGATCGCCCGGCAAATAGACGACCTGGCGTGCGCGGTAGGTCTGGGTTTGGGCCGTTGACGCAAGCTTTGCCAACGTGTCCGCCGGGGCGTCGACAAGCACCGGGCACTTGCGCAGAATCTGCACGACGCGCTTTTCTTCCGCTTGTGACATGGCCAAGCAATACCAGACTCACAAGGTCCACAGCAACAAAAATTGTTATCTGGACTACACTTCGGGCTTGGGCTTGGCATCGCGAACGAGCGCGAGCCCGGCCGCCGTCAGGGCGAGGGAGACGATGAAGAAAAGGGTGATGGCGCCGCGGCCGAGAGCGTCCATCCGTTCGTCGAGACGCAGGCTGGCCAAGGTGACGAGCGCGGCATTGTTGCAAAAGTGGGCCACCATGGAAGGCACGATCGAGCCGCTTTCGAGCGCGATGAAGCCGAGCATGACGCCCAAGATGGTGGTGGGGATGAGTCGATAGAGATCCAAGTGAAAGAGCCCGAACAGCACGGCGGTGAGAACCACGGCAGCGGTGGCATGGAAGCGCGTACGCAGCCCGCGCAGAATGGGTCCACGGAACAAGCACTCCTCGCAGATGGCCGGGCTTGCAGCCACGAGCAGCAGGGTCGCGAGAAAGCCGCGGCTGCCATCCAAGGGAACGAGCGACTTGCGCAGCTCTTCGAGCATCTGCTTGGGCACGGGCAGAAGCCACTCGCTGAAGATCGCAACCGCGGCCCAGGCACTGCACCCGGCCAGCGCCGCGCCCAGCACGGCTTGGGGCTTCGGACGCGAAAATCCGGCCACGCCGGCCAAGGTCTGTCCGGACATGCGCGCGAAGAGCCACACCAGACCGAACAGGCCGAGCCATTCGGCGGCCAGAAGGCCGCTCGCCAGGTGGCGTTTTTCGATGGGCAAGAAGACGAAGTAGAGCAGCAGGAACGCCAGGGCGAAGAGCACCATGGCGTCGCCAGCGTTGGTGGTACGCAAGGCGGCGCCGGCTGTGCGCTGGCGGCGGGGCGCGGGCGCCACCAGACGCTCGGAATCGTAGATGCGCGCGGCAACGGCCAGGGCCAGCGTCGCAAGGATGAGCGTCGAGGCCAGGGCGGCCAGGACTCCAGACCAGGTCGCTCGGCCCACCAGCAGATCTCGAGCAAGGAGGGTGATGTTCATCCCCGGGATCCACGCGACGATCCCGGCCAGCTGGTACTCGCCGATGGCCCCCGCCATGGCCGGTGCCACGGTGAGAAAGTAAACCGGCAAGAGCAGGGTCTGGGCCTCTTTGAAGGTGCGCGCGGTGGCGCCCAGGGCGACGAAGGCTGCCGCGAAGAGCAGGGCCGCGGGGAAGATGACCAGGCTGCTCAACAGGGCGTGGCCCCATGGAATGTCGAGGGCCACGCTCTGCGACGCCAGGCGCAGGATCTGCATCAGGGTGATGGCCATGGAGGCCAAGTTGAGCACGCCGGTGAGCGCGGCCAGGGTGGCCACGGCCAGCACCTTGCCGAGCATCAGATCGAAGCGGCGGATGGGCGAGCACAGGACCGTCTCGAGGGTGCCGCGTTCGCGCTCTCCCGCCGTGACGTCGATGGCGGGATAGAAGGCGCCGAGCAGCACCATGAGGACCACGAAGAGGGGCAGGGCCTTGGACAGCAAGTAGCCACCCAGTTGCGCCTTGGGGGCCACGCTGCGCCGCTCGGCCGAGAAGCGCGGCGCGCAGCCATCCGGAAAGGACTTGGCCAGCACGCCGCCAAGTCGCTCCTCGGCCGTGCGCGATTCGTCACGGCTTTCATCGTAGATGACGGACACCTTGCCTTCGGCCTGTCGGTCCATCTCCACCAGCAGGTCGAGACGCCCGAGCTCGACATCGGAGGCGGTGCCCGTGGGCAAGAGGACGAAAAGCGTCCGATTTTCCTGCAGCTTGGATGCGAGCACGTCGCGTGACGGGCCGGTCCCGTGGAGGGCGACGGTGGAAGGCCGCGCTTCGCGTTCCTTCTCGCGACCCGTGGCGACTTGGGCTGCGAGCATGGATAGGAGCGGATAGACCACCAGGGGCAAGAGAACCATGATGGCCAGGGTGCGCCGGTCGCGCAGGGCCTCGCGCAGCTCCTTGCCGAAGGTCAGGAAGACGTGGCGCGGGTTCACGGCGCGCTCCCGGGCTCTTCCGCCAAGGCCAGGAAGGCCTCTTCGAGCGTGGTCGTGCCGGTCCGGGCCCGGATCTCGGACGGCGGACCTTCCACGAGGAGGCGTCCGCGGTGGAGAAAGCCGATGCGATCGCACAGGAGCTCGGCCTCCGCCAGGTAGTGGGTGGAGAACAGCACCGCCTTGCCGCGTTGGCGCTCGCCGCGAACGAACTCACGCATGAACCGGCTGGCGAGCACGTCGAGCCCGCTGGTGGGCTCGTCGAGGATGAGCACGGCCGGGTCGTGAAGCACGGTGCGCGCGATGGAGACGCGCTGGCGTTCACCGGTGGAAAGGGCCTCGCAGCGGCGGTCGAGAATTCCCTGCAGCGCCAACGCTTGGGCCAGCACCGAGACGCGCTTGCCGATCTCGGCGCGCGAAAGCCCATGGATCTGCCCAAAGTAGTCGAGCACCTCGCGGGGGGAAAGTCGGCCGAAAAGGCCGGTGCTGCCGCTCAGATAGCCGAGCCGGCGCTTGGCCGATGGCAGGCTCGCATCTTGACCGGCCACCAGGGCATGGCCGCGACCGGGCGCGAGCAAGCCGGCGAGCATGCGCAAGGCCGTGGTCTTGCCCGCGCCGTTGGGGCCGAGCAGACCATAGACCTCGCCTCCAGGGATCGACAGCGAGAGCTCAACCACGGCGAACACGTCGCCGAAGGACTTCGATACGCTGTCGAGAACCGCCAGAGGGTCGGGCATTCTCTCTCTACCTTACCCGCATTTGGAGTACGAACTCGCACCCCGTCCAACCTCTTCGTCCGATCTCTTCGTCCGATCTCTTCCTCTGATCTCTTCGTGCGGCGAAGCTTGGTGGTGCCCCGCCGGACAAGCCGGCGGGCCCCCACACGACACGGGCTTCGCTTACGCGACAGCGTCTTTGGCGGCCTTGACTGGACGGGCCTTGACGACTTTGCGAGCTGGCTTGGCCTTGAACACGGTCTCTTGACCGGTGAATGGATTGATACCCTTGCGCTCCTTGGTCGCGGGCTTCTTGACGACGACCATGCGAACCAGGCTGGGAACGACAAAGAGTCCGTTCTTCTTCAGTTCGGTATGGCCGATGGCGGCGACGGCTTCGAGCACACCTTTGACATCCTTGCGTGTGAGCTTTCCGTCGGACTTGTCGGCGATCGTTTGAATCAGGGCGGATTTGGACAGGGGACCTTTAGCCATCTTCACTCCTCTTGAAAAAATGGAATCTTGACGCTGCCGTTTGCCCGGCCAGGTCGACCCTACCTAAGGTCCAGTGCTGCCACGCCAACGACGGCCGACGGACTCTACTCGAAATCGCCGCGCGCGTGCGACGAAAAAACGCCGATAAAAGCAGTCTTTTTGCGCCTGCCCGGCGAAAAGGTGCGAGAAATACGCACGTTTGGCTGCAAGATGCTGCTTCCCGGAACCCTTGACGATGACTGGATTCTTGCGCGCTCTCGCTGGCAAACTGCAAGGCGGCTTTCTGCCGCCGGCAGAGTGGATCGACATGCGCGGCGCCCGTTGGCCGTGGCTGCTGCTTGCCCTGGCCATGCCGTTCATCCTGAGCGGCCCGATTCGTGCGGTGACATCCCTGTCGCTTCCGCTGGCTTTGGTGCTGTCGTTGACCGTGTGCGGCGTTGGCGCGGTCGCGCTCTGGCCATGGCTGCGTAGCCGGTGTGTTTGGCCGCCGTCACCGAGGTCGTGGCTGGTGGAGGCGATGGTGCTGTTGCCCGTTGGATTCGCCGTCTGGGCGCTCTTCGCTCGCGACTTCGGCGGATTTCCCAACGTCGACGGTTGGGACGGTGGTACCCATGTCCTCAACATGCAGCTGTTTGGCTCCGTCTTGCCAAACGTCTACAACGGCCAAGTCAGCTACTACGCCTTCACCTGGTGGATCGAGAAGCTGTTCCAGGTGAATGCGTTCCGGTCCTTCACGGTGGCCTACTACGTGGCGGTCACGGCGGCCCTGGCGTTTCCGCTGACCATCCTCTTCACCCTGCTGCGAGCAGAAGCCCCGGCGGGCGGGGGGGCATGGATCGCTGGGGTGGTCGTGGCCGTGCTTTCCTTTACGGGGGCACTGCTGCTGTTTGCTCTGCCTCTCCTTCACTACAACCAGGCCGCCGGCTACTACCCTCATCTCTTCGGGCTCGTGCCGCTCATAGTCCTGTGGGCGGCCGATGCGCTGATTCGCCTGCAGATCCTGCGCATCCCGGCGCTGATCGGGGCATTCGTGCTCTTGCGCTACACCTACGCGCTCAACCTGGCGGACGCCGCCCTCGCCGTGGCGTTCGTCTTGTCGGTCGAGGGCTTTCGCGGGCGCTGGCGAATCGCCCAAGCCATTGTCGTCGGGGTCTTCTGTGTGGCCGCCGTTCTGATCGTGCACGAGTTGCGCCCGATCTTTCGGGTGTGGGGCGGGATGCAGCGCTTCGACGTGGACAAGGTCTTCAGGGCGGACATGTTCTTGCTCGCGGCGCTACCCGTCTACCTGCTGGCGACGTCGTGGAAGCCCTTCCGCCTCGGTTCGCCGCTCTTTCGGGCCATTCGCTTTCCGCTGGCCTTCTCCGCGGCCAGCAGTGCTCTTTTCCTCGTGCTGCGCAAGGGCCCGAGCGTGAAATACTACTATGTGACGAAATACCAAGTCTGGGCCTGCATGCTCCTCGGCTTCGTGCTCGTCATCCTGCTTGCGCATTTGGCGGTTGCCCTGGCACGCCTTTCCTCGCTGCGCCGGCCGACGGTGTGGTTGCGCGTGGTCGTGGTGACGGTGCTGTTGGCCGTGGTTCCCAGCTCGTGGGCGACCACCTTCGCGGGCTACGACACCAGCCTGCGCGAGCGCATGCGGCCGCACGCTCTGCCTCACAAATATCTGTTTCCGCTGGTCGACACCCAAGCCATCGCGCGCATCGAGGGGGTTCTGTCCGCCCGGCACGAGCTCTTTGGCGGCTACCTGACTGCCTTCTTCCCCATGTTCAGCTTCATGAACGCAACCCTTGGCTACCACACTGGGCAGCAAGAGTTCTTTCCGCCGGTCACGGCACCCGGCTATTGCGTCTTCTGGGTCGCCAAGCAGGACGACATCTATCGACTCGGGCCGGCCGAGATCTTGGACGCCTATCGCAACCAGGTGGCCGCCACCGGGTCTACGTGTGCCACGTACGCGGTGCCCTGGAAGTCCACGTCGCAGTCGCTGTGCTACCACTGCTTCTAGACTACAGCATCTTGCGCAGGAACTGTCCCGTCCAACTGGCGGCGACCTTGGCCACGTCTTCGGGCGTGCCTTGGGCGACGATCTGGCCGCCTCCGGGCCCGCCTTCGGGGCCGAGGTCGATGACGTAGTCCGCGGTCTTGATCACGTCGAGGTTGTGCTCGATGACGATGACCGTGTTGCCCGCGTCGACCAGGCGGCTGAGCACCTGGAGCAGCTGATCGATGTCGGCGAAGTGCAAGCCCGTGGTGGGTTCGTCGAAGATGTAGACGGTGCGGCCGGTGGCCCGCTTGACCAATTCCTTCGACAGCTTGATCCGCTGTGCCTCGCCGCCGGACAGGGTGGTCGCGGCCTGGCCAAGCTTGATGTAGCCGAGACCCACCTCGCGCAGGGTTTCGAGCTTCTGCTGCAACTTCGGGATGTTCTGCAAGAAACCGCAGGCTTGGCTGACCGTCATGTCGAGCACGTCGGCGATGCTGGCCTGTCGGTACTTCACCTCCAGCGTCTCGCGGCTGTAGCGGCGGCCGGAGCAGGCCTCGCATTCGACGTACACGTCGGGCAAGAAGTGCATCTCGATGCGCAGGATGCCGTCGCCCTGACAGGCCTCGCAGCGCCCGCCCTTGACGTTGAACGAATAGCGCCCGGCTTTGTAACCGCGCGCCTTCGATTCGGGCAGGTTGGCGAACAGATCGCGGATGTGGGTGAAGATGCCGGTGAAGGTGGCCGGGTTCGAACGCGGCGTGCGGCCGATGGGGGCTTGATCGATGTCGATGATCTTGTCCACATGGGCCAGCCCCTCGATGGCGTCGAAAACCGCGTCGGGTTTGCGCGCGCCGTGCAGCCGGTTCTTGAGCACGGGCAGGAGGGTGTCCACGACGAGGCTCGATTTCCCCGAGCCGGAAACCCCGGTCACACAGGTCAGTACGCCGAGCGGAAAGGCCACGGTGAGGTTGCGCAGGTTGTGCGTGCGCGCGCCCTTGAGCAGCAGGCTGCGCTGATTGGCCTGCCGTCGGTGCTTGGGGATCTGGATGGCCTTCTCGCCCGAGAGGTACGCGCCGGTGAGCGACTGCGGGTCTTTCTCGATTTGTTCGGGGGCGCCCGCGGCGACCACGCGTCCGCCGAGCTCGCCCGCGCGCGGGCCCATGTCGAGAACGTAGTCCGCTGCCCGGATGGTTTCTTCGTCGTGCTCGACCACCAGCACCGTGTTGCCGAGGTCGCGCAGCTTGACCAGGGTCTCGATGAGCCTGGCGTTGTCGCGCTGGTGAAGGCCAATCGACGGCTCGTCGAGGATATAGAGCACGCCCTGCAAGCCGCTGCCGATCTGGGTGGCCAGGCGGATGCGCTGGCCCTCGCCACCCGACAGCGTGGCCGCCGAGCGATCCAGCGACAGGTAGTCCACGCCCACGCTGACGAGGAAGGACAGCCGCGCGGTCACTTCGCGCACGAGGCGATGGCAGACCTGCCAGTCGCGCCGGGAGAGCGGCAAGGCGCGGATGAACTCGTGTACCTGGCCCACGGTGAGGGCGGTGACCTCGACGATGTTCTTGCCGCCCACGCGCACGCTGCGTGCTTCCTTGCGCAGGCGCGTGCCGCCGCATTCGGCGCAGGGCGAGTGCGACATGTAGCGATGGAATTCGTCGTAGACCGCCTCGAAATCCTCGTCGGTGTTGCGCCCTTGCTCGCGGCGCCTGCGCTGGTACTCGTCGAAGCGACGCTGCAGATTGGCGAGCACGCCCTCGAGCTCCTTCTTGAAGGTGTGCTTGCGCCCGTTTTTCTCGAAGGTGAAGGCGATCTCCTTGCCCGCCGAGCCTTCGAGGATGAGCTTGCGCTTGTCGGCCGGCAGCTTGTGCCACGGCTGGTAGAGATCGATGTCGAACGCCGCTGCGGCCGCATCGAGGACCTGCTGAAAGAACGCGCTGTTGCGCCGTTCCCACGGATCGATGGCCCCTTCGCGCAGACACAGATCGGGATCGACGATCACCAGATCCGGATCGAAGTGCATGGCGGCGCCGATACCGTCGCAGGCCGGGCACGCTCCGGCCGGGTTGTTGAACGAGAACAGACTCGGGCCGAGCTCGGGCAGGCCCACGCCGCAGTCCGGGCAGGCGAACTTCTGCGAGAACAGGAGGTCATCGCCTTCGAGGGGCGACACCTTCACGAGTCCGCCGCCCAGCTTGGCGGCCAGCTCGATGGACTCGGCCAGGCGTTGTTCGATGCCGGCCTTGCGTACCAGACGGTCGATGAAGACTTCGATGGTGTGCTTCTGCGTCTTGTCGAGCTTGGGTGGCTCCGCCAGCTCGCACAGCTCGCCGTCGATGGTCGCGCGCACGAAGCCTTCCTGGCGCAGGCGTACCAGATCGGCCGCGTAGTCGCCCTTCTTGTCGCGAACCACCGGCGCCAGCACCGAGAAGCGCGTGCCCTCGGGGAAGCCGAGCACGCGATCCACCATCTGCGGAACGGTTTGCGAGAAGATGCGCTGGCCGCACTTCCAGCAGTACACCTCGCCGGCGCGCGCCCACAGCAGGCGCAGGTAGTCGTAGATCTCGGTGATCGTGCCGACGCTGGAGCGGGGATTGCGGCTTCCCGATTTCTGTTCGATGGCGATGGCCGGGGACAGACCCTCGATGGAATCGACGTCCGGCTTGCCCCGCTGTTCGAGAAACTGGCGCGCGTAGGCCGACAGGGATTCGACATAGCGGCGTTGGCCCTCGGCGTAGATGGTGTCGAAGGCCAGCGACGACTTGCCCGAGCCCGACAGCCCGGTGAGCACCACGAGCTTGTCGCGTGGGATCTCCACGTCGATGTTCTTGAGATTGTGCTCGCGCGCGCCTTTGACGACGATCTTCTTCATGGTCACCAAGGCCGGCCGTCACCCCGGCTGGAGCGCGGCACGCAGCCTTACCCACCCTGGACAGTAACAGAAGGCGTGCGTGCGAATCGAGGGTCAAAACGCGATGCCGGCCGAGATGCGCAGGTAGGGCGCGCTGCGGCTCACGTGTCCGATGGCAACCGGGCTGGTCGGAATGGTGCTGGATCCCGCGTCCCCAGGCGAAGATTGTAGCGAGAAGTCGCTACCGGACGCCAACACGTAGCCACCCTCGATCTGACCCATGACCGCCACGAGGGGCGCCCACCATGCCTGCCCCAAGCGCAACCCCGGCGAGCGCAGCGATACGCCGGCGCCCGCGGAGCCCTGGCCGAAGACCTTTCGGTCGTGCAGGCTGCTCGCCCCGTCGCCCAAGGTCAGTTTGTCCCAGCCCACGCCCCCCGCCAGCCGCGCGTAGGGCGCAAGCCAGCGCCAAGGATGGTAACACGCCGAGAGCCCGAGCGAGATCGCGTTGGTGTCGAGCCTCTCGGCGAGATTGGTACTGTCCTGGAAGTTGGAGGTCGAGGTCGTCAGCCAGCTCAAATCCGCCCTCAGGCTTGCCTTGTCGTTCGGGCGTAGGACGTCGGCTTGTAGGGACAACCCGCCGCCCGTCTGCGCGCGCTTGCCGGCAAGGCGCTTGGCTGCGTCGTCCAGCGGCCAGGTCGTTCTGCTCTCGAGTGCGACCTCGAAGCGCAACGGATCCCACGAGGTCGCGGGCACTTCCGGCACGGCGATCCGCGAAACCGGCTGGGGTTGCGGAGCCGATTGGGGCGCGGCGGGCCAGGCGTAACCGGCTTGCGCCCACGCTCGGGAGGTGGGCAGCACGCCCAGGGCCGCAAGCAGCGCCAAGGCGGTCCAGATCGTACGCGGTCTTGGTTGATTGGTTCTGGTCATGGTTGAGCTCGCTCGAGGTAGTTCGAGAAGAGGAAGCCGTAGGCGGTTCGCGCGGTGGCGCGGTCGGGGCTGTCGGCATCGAGGAAGGTCAGATTGCCGATCGCATCGGGATCGCTCTGTCCGACCGCGAGGTAACGGTGTCCATCGATGCCGGGTTTGTCGAGCGCCCGGATGCTGGCGATGGTTTGATCCAGCCAGATCGATGTCGGGGTCAGGCTGGCCTCTCCGGCGCGTGCCACCAGATTGAAGTAGCTGAGCTTGGTTCCCGAGGCCACGCCCCACAGGCGGCTCGGATTGCGGGCTTCGAGGTAGGGGTTGCCGAACGTGCTGCTGGCCGTGATGTCGACGAACCTTCGCGTGGCGAGCTCGACCACAGTGAAGGCGCTGATGGCCGACGGCTTGCCCAGCACCAGCACGGCGATGCCTTGATCGACCAGCGGCCAGACGTCGCCCGCGGCGGCGCGCAAGGGCGCGTCGGTGACAGCCAGGCCCCCTTCGGTCTCGACTTGTTCCAGATCCGCGAAGAGCACGCTGGTGCTGCCGTGGGTCGTGTCGACGAGCATGGCTTGATTTTTCACCTCGCCGGTCGAGTTGGTAACCGTGAAGGGAACGATCACGTCGGTGGGGGTTGGGGTGACGATATTGAGGGTGTGGCTGGTGCTGGGATCGATGATGACCAGGCTTCTGCTGCCGGGCGCCAGGACGGCCAGCCGCGCGCTGGTGCCCGAGCCGTAGAGCACCATGCTGGCAGGATTCGCCCCCACGCTGAGCATGGACAGCGAGGCATGGAAGTCGTTGCTGCCGTCCGTGGGCAGGTCGGGCCACAGATCGGTGAGCGTGATCTGGAAGATGTCCTGGGCGTTGCCCGCGCGCACGTAGATGTTCAGATTGGCGGGGTCGAACACGATCTGGTCCGGGCTGTAGGTGCAGCCCGTGCTCTGCGGGCAGAGCGGCACCGAGATCTCGGTGCGGTCGGTGTGGTCGAGGTCCAGGATGGTGACGTAGTTTTGCGACAGCACGACGGCCAGCGGGCGAGAGCCGGCCTTGAATGGATAGGGTGGTGAAAACTCGATGCGGGTGGGCACGCCGCCCAGGCTGCGAATCGACTTGGTGGGCAGCGTGGAAACACGAGGATCAGGGGGGATGTTGAAATCGACGATGGTCATCTCGTTGGGATTGAACAGACCGGTGTCGCTTGCGTCCTGTGTGGACGACGTGTGGTAGAGGACGACGAACCGTCCGTCTGCCGACTGGGCCAGGCCATCGAAGCGGCCGGCAAGCAGGCGAATGTCAGGGGCCACGCTGGCTTTCGCGTCGACGATCTGAAGCTGGGGTGAAATGGCCGCGACGCTGGCCGATCCGTTATCGCCGTTGCTCAAGACCAGCATCTGGTTGCTGCCGTTGTGCTTGATCGCCGCGATGGGGGCCTTGCCCACGGTCACCACCTGAGGCTCGAAGGAGGTGGCCGCCGGATCGAGCAGGTAGGCGGCGTGCGAATTCTTCTCCACGTAGGCAACCCGATCGTCGAGCGCCACCATGGGAAGCAGGTCGTTCCTGGGTTGCCAGAATTGTGGGGTCGAGCCATCGCACCCGCTGTGGGGCAAGAGGAGCAGCGACAGCACCAGGAGAGGGCGTCTCATTGTTGGATCCTTCCGTTGAGAGCGAAACCGGTGACGGTCCGCACGCTGCCGGTTGTCCAGTCGATGAAACTGATGCGTCCCTCCGAGTAGACCTGACCGACGAAGACATTGTGCGACCCGGCCAGCGCCGCGATGGAGTTGGGTGGGCTGCCGAGTGGAAAATTGTCGATGATGTAGCTGGTCAGTGAAATGCGCTGGGCCACGCGCACGGAGGCGTTGTCGTCGCGCAGAAGCACGAATGCGTAGGCAGAGTCGGGGGTGATGGCGAACGGGTTGGGAATGGTGGGAGTCGAGACGACCTTCCTGTATCCGTCTGCCAGGCGAACCATGGTGTAGCCGAATCCGGTGTCAGCGGTGCTCGAGCTTTGCCCCGCGGTTCCGCCGCTGCCGGAAGCAGTGGGGACGGTGTGAACGACCAGCGCCGAGCTCTCGTCGGGAGCGATGGCGATGGCGCGAATGGCCTTGGTCAAGCCCACGATGCGATATTCGTCTTGCGCGAAATCGAGAACCACCAGGCTCTCGCTGGGCACCGCGGTGGTGTAGAGCACGGCATACTTGCCCTTGGGGCTCAGGGTGACCGAGCCGATGGTGACGCCATCGAATTGGTACGATGTCGACGGAGCACCGCCCGCAAAACCGTCGGGGATGTCGATGCTGACCAGCTTGCTTTCGTCGCGAAGCACGGCAAAGGCCTGCGTCCCCGAGGGCAAGAGGTCGAGGTCGGTCACCGGGCTAGACAGCACGAGCGAGGTCACGGTGTGGGTCTTGAGGTTGACCAGCAGCAGCTCGGGCGAGCCTTCACGCCGGGCGATGGCGTAGCTTCCGTCCGCGGTCACCGATACGTCGACGGCTTTCCCGCCCGTCGTCGGCGGTACCACCGGCGCTAGGTCGGGCAGGACGTCGTTGGTCGCCGCGCTGTCGGCCTTGCCGGGACCCTGGTCCGGCACAAGCCCCGTATCCGGGGCGAATGCGCCTCCATCGCGTGGCAGAAAGCCGCTATCGACCGCCGAAACGCCGCCGTCTTCGGACGGGGTGCCGTCGTCGACCGAGGGCTGGCTGTCGCCGGCCTCGCCGCCATCGAACGAGTCGCTCAAGGTGTCGAGGGCCGTGGGCATGGGCGCGCCACCGCCGTCCACGGCCAGCGAGAACGTGGATGCGCTGCCGATGGAGGTGAAGGGAGCGATGGCGGGCGCGGTGATGGTGGCGAAGCGAAGCTCGGAAATGCCGTCATCGGTGACCACGAAGGCCGCTGTGTTGTCGCTCGAAAACACGACCGCGCTCGGGTTGTAGCCCACGCTCATCGAGATCACCTTGTCGCCGGATCCGTCCGTGGTGCTCGACACGGTCACCACCGACACCTCCTGGGTGCTACCCGACGAAGATGACGCCGTCGGGCTTCCTCCGCTGCCTGTCAAGGGGATCTGCGAGGCGTCGAACCAGATCACGGCGTGCAGGCCGTCGGGCGAGACCGAGATGGTGTTGGCCTTGACGACGATGGGAACGGGGGCCTCGTTCATGGTTGTGCCGCGCAGAACGCGTAGGGTGTGCGAGCCGGCATTGACGACCAGGGCGATGTCCTTGCCCGGGACGGTGGCCACATAGGTTGGCGAGTCTCCCGGCGCGAGCTCATCAATGGCCAGGGTCGTCGAGTCGATGACGGACACGGTGTTGCGGCTGGGATTGGCCACGTACACGTACCGGGCACCCGCCTGCGGGGCGAGGAAGTCGAGCTTCTGTTCCTGTTCCGGCGGCAGGGCCGACGCGCCGCCCGCGCCCGTGGACCCCGCCGAGCCTCCCATGTTGATCGTGAACCCACCTGCGTCGGCGGCGATACTCGCGTCACTTCTTCCGTAGCCGCCGGACGAGGGACTGTTGGCCCCCTCCGAGCCTCCCGAGGCGCTGCAACCCACTATCGGTACCAACAGTGCACACAAAACCAGATGGTACTTGTTCATGGCAGACAGCTTCATGCAGCAATTTGCATGCCGCCAGCAAAGACGCGAAAAAGCTGGCGCATCCGGCGCGCCGGACGACGCCTGTCTGACATGCGTGTCGCGGTCTTGTCGTCCAGCGGTGTGTTTTCGAGGCGAGCTACAGACCTGCCCATTCTTGCCGAAGATCAATGGGTCAGTGGTTCTTGCAAGCAGGTGCGCGATGCAGATATCAACGGTGCAGGTAGCAGGCGGAAAGATCAACCTGCGTGTGGACGGGGACACGGTCTTCATTGCCGGCGAGATCGACCAGCTCAGCCCGCGCGACTTCCTGGCCGGGTTCTTCGAGATCGTTCACAACATGGCGCTCGGCGAGGGTCTTGCCGAGGTCAAGGTGGACGTGACGGAGCTGGCTTTCCTCAACTCATCGGGGATCAAGGAGTTCCTGAGCTGGATTCTCCGACGCAACCGCATCCCCCCCGACAAAAAATACAAGATCAACTTCCTCTTCGACGCGACCGTGCCTTGGCAACCCATCACCCTGCCGCGTCTTCGCGACCTCGATGCCGACGGCATTCTGCTGACCCCGGTCAGCCAAGCGCGCCAGATGCCCCTGCAGGCGGTCCGCTAGCCACACGCAGCCAGAACGCCAAGGTTTGGCGAGGCAGTTCCGAGTGCAACGCGGAACCCTCCCAGTACCGCCGCCGGGCCGAAGGCCCGGATCATTCAGGCGTGAAACGTGACAGCCCCTCACCCGCCTCGCTGCGCTCGGCGACCTCTCCCCGCTTCGCGGGGCGAGGTGGTTTCAGGTCAGGGTTCCCATGGCCGCGTAGGCGAAGCCGGGCTTCGCCCACCGACTTCGTCGGTGCTTCGGGACCTCCACCTCCCCGCCCTCCCGCTCGCGTCCTTCGGACGCGCCCCTCGCGGCTCCGCCATAGCGCGGGAGGGTTTGGCGAGGCCGCGCGGAGCGCGGGGGTGGCAGGGTGGGCTGGCGGTGCCGAGTGCAACGCGGAACCCTCCCAGGGTTCCCATGACCGCGTAGGCGAAGCCGGGCTTCGCCCACCGACTTCGTCGGTGCTTCGGGACCTCCACCTCCCCGCCCTCCCGCTCGCGTCCTTCGGACGCGCCCCTCGCGGCTCCGCCATAGCGCGGGAGGGTTTGGCGAGGCCGCGCGGAGCGCGGGGGTGGCAGGGTGGGCTGGCGGTGCCGAGTGCAACGCGGAACCCTCCCAGGGTTCCCATGGCTGCGTAGGCGAAGCCGGGCTTCGCCCACCGACTTCGTCGGTGCTTCGGGACCTCCACCTCCCCGCCCTCCCGCTCGCGTCCTTCGGACGCGCCCCTCGCGGCTCCGCCATAGCGCGGGAGGGTTTGGGAACCCTCCCAGGGTTCCCATGACCGCGTAGGCGAAGCCGGGCTTCGCCCGGCGGAGCCATAGCGCGGGAGGGTTTGGGAACCCTCCCAGGGTTCCCATTACTACGTCGTTTCAGGCCCGCGGGTCATGAGGATCTTGCCCGAGCGGACCAGCTCGACCACGCCGAACGGCCGCAGCAGGGTAATGAAGCTGTCCAGCTTCTCGCTGGCGCCGGTCACGCGCAGGATGAGCGAGCTTGCGCTGCAGTCCACGACCTTGGCCTTGTAGTGCTCGGCGGTTTGCAAGATCACGGTGCGTTCGTCGAGATTGGCCTGGATCTTCACCAGCGCGATCTCGGTTTCCACCACCGCTTGGCCCGTGTGGTCGATGGCGCGCACCACGTCCACCAGCTTGGCGACCTGTTTGATGATTTGCTCCAGCGTCTCCGGGTCGCCGGTGCAGGTGATGGTCATGCGCGAGAAATCCGAGCTGGAGGCGTCGGGACTGACCACCAGGCTTTCGATGTTGTATCCGCGGCGGGCGAACACCAGGGCCACGCGCACGAGAACGCCGGGTTGGTTGCGCACCAGCACGGAAATCGTGTGCATCGGCAGGGTCGGCGAGGTCGGCAAGGTCTGCAAAGTCGGCAAAGTCGGATTGCTCGGATTGGCTGGGGTCGTCGTTGCGAGAGAGCTCATGGTGTACCTTCTACGAATCAAGACGTTGTCACTCGATGGACTGATTTTCGGTTGCGTTGCCAGTTCGCGTGGGGAGCAGGCGGCTTCGCCGACTGCGGACCATCGCGGGAGGGTTTGGGAACACTCTCAGGGTTCCCATGATCACGTCGACCCCGACGGCTTTTCCAAGGCGACCTTGGGCGGTTCGATGATCATGTCGCTCAAGGAGGCGCCCGCGGGAATCATGGGGAAGACGTTGTCCTCCTTGACCACCTCGGCGTCGATCACGCACGGGCCGTCGTTGTAGTCCATGGCCGACTGAAGCACCTTGTCGACATCGGCCGCGCGGCGCAGGTGGAAGGCCTTGATGTTGTAGGCCTCGGCCAGCTTGACGAAATCGGGATTGCCTTCGAGATCGGTGCCCGACAGGCGATTTTCGTAGAACAGCTCCTGCCACTGGCGAACCATGCCGAGGAAGTGGTTGTTGATGACCAGGACCTTGACCGCGATCTTGTTGACCGCGGCGGTGGCCAACTCGGACAGGGTCATCTGGAATCCGCCATCGCCGACCACGGCCCACACCGGCTTGTCCGGACAACCCAGCTTGGCGCCCACCGCGGCGGGGAAGCCGAAGCCCATGGTGCCCGCGCCGCCCGACGACAGCCAGTGATGGTTCTTGGTGGTCAGCATGAATTGGGCGGCCCACATCTGGTGCTGGCCCACGTCGGTGGTCACGATGGAATCGCGCCCGCCGAGCTTGTCCAGGCGATCGAGAATGTGCTGCGCACGCAGCCCGCCCTTCTTGGGATAATGCAGCGGGAACTCCTCGCGCCAGGCGCCGACCTGGCCGAGCCAGGCGTCGGAATCGCACGGACCGACGAGCGGCAGCAGATCCTCGACGACCAGCCTGGCGTCGCCCGCCAGGCACACGTCGGGGTGCAACACCTTGCCGAACTCGGCCACGTCGATGTCGACGTGAATCTTCACCGCGTCCTTGCAGAAGGTCGAGAGCTTGCCGGTGATGCGGTCGTCCCAGCGCGAGCCGATGGACATGATGAGGTCGCAGCCGTCCACCGCCTTATTGGCGTAGGCGGTGCCGTGCATGCCCAGCATGCCCAGGTGAAGCACGTGGTCCTCGGGCACCGCACCCTTGCCGAGCAGCGTATTCACGACCGGTGCCTTGATCTTTTCGGCGAATTTCAGGATGGCCTTGCCCGCGTTCGAGATCACCGCGCCGTGGCCGATCAAGAGGACCGGCCGGCGCGCCTTGGCCAGAAACGCGGCCGCCTGCTTGAGCGCCACGGGGTCGGCGTGCTCGGGCACGTGGTAGCCGGGCAAATCGACCTTGTCTACGAAGGGGGCTGGACAGGGCGAGGCCAGCACGTCCTTGGGCAGATCGATGAGCACCGGCCCAGGGCGGCCCGAGCTCGCGATGAAGAAGGCCTCTTTCATCACCCGCGGGATGTCGGCCACCTCTTTGACCAGGAAGCTGTGCTTGACGGCGGCGTACGTGATGCCCGTGACGTCCGCTTCTTGGAAGCCGTCCTTGCCCAGCATGGGGCGGACGACCTGGCCACACAGCACGATCATGGGAACCGAATCGGACAGGGCGGTGAGTAAGCCGGTCACGGTGTTGGTGGCGCCCGGACCCGAGGTCACCACCACGACGCCGGGCTTGCCGGTGGCGCGCGCAAAGCCATCGGCCATGTGCGTGGCGCCTTGCTCGTGCCGGGTGAGGATCAGCTTGATTTTCGACTCGTAGAGGGCGTCGAAGAGCGGGATGGCCGCGCCACCAGGCAGTCCAAAGACAACTTCCACCCCTTCGCGCTCCAGACACTGCACGACTTTGTCGCCGCCCGTGGGGATCTTGCCGACTGGCGCCGACTGTGGGGATGCCTTGGCGCCAAGGTTTGCATTTTTTCGAGAACTTGAGCCCTTCTTCACTATCTTCTTAGCCATCTTTGCACTTTCCAGGTCAAATCGACGTGAACAAGACCATTGTTCTATAAATCATGACGATTTTCAACAAGGTTTGTTCACCTATTCGCGGATCTATGTGCGATCACGCCAAAAGAACCGACATGACTCTGTGCAATGTTGAGGCGAAGGCGAAGAAGATGAAAACACTGAGGACACAGGAAACGCGGAGTCCGGCGAGAATGGGGTCTCGGATCCTGGCTCCGACCCCCCTTCCTTCTCTTCTGGCCTCTGTGGTCTCCGTGTCCTCTGTGTGGTCTTCTTCTTGGGCGCGCTATTCGACGGTGACGCTCTTCGCGAGGTTGCGCGGCTGATCCACGTCGGTCCCGCGCGCGACGGCCATGCTGTAGGCCAGAAGCTGGAGCGGTAGCACGGTGACGAGGGGCTGCAAAAGCGGCGGCGCGTCCTCGACCCACAGCACATCCTGGCACAGGGACTTGATGGCCTCGTCGCCCTTGGTCGCCACGGCGATGACGTGCCCCTCGCGCGCACGTACCTCGGCCAGGTTCGACAAGACCTTGTCGTACCCTTTGCCTTGCGTCGCGATCACGACCACGGGCAGGCCGTCGTCGATGAGCGCGATGGGGCCGTGTTTCATCTCGCCGGCGGCGTAGCCCTCGGCGTGGATGTACGAAATCTCCTTCAGCTTCAGCGCGCCTTCGAGGGCGATGGGGTAGTTGGTGCCGCGGCCAAGGAAGAGGAAGTCGCGCGCGTGCATGTACTTGCGCGCGAGCTCGCGCATGCCCGTGGAGCCTTGCAGGGTTTCGCTCATCTTGTGCGGCATCTGGACGAGCTCCGCCACCAACTCGGCCGCCGCCTTGTCCCCGAGCGCGCTGTTGCGGCGACCAAGGTGGATGGCCAGCAGGGCCAGGGCGGCGAGCTGCGCGGTGAAACACTTGGTCGAGGCCACGCCGATCTCGGGGCCGGCGTGGGTGTAGAGCACCAGATCCGACGCGCGCGCGATTGCGGAATCCACCACGTTGCAGATGGCAAGGGCCCGGGCGCCGCGCGCCTTTGCCTCCTTGACGGCGAACAGAGTGTCCAGGGTTTCGCCGCTTTGGGAGATGGCGACGACCAGAACTTTCGCGCCAACCACGGGCTCGCGATAGCGGAACTCGCTCGCCAGGTCGACCTCGCAGGGGATGCGGGCCAGGTTCTCGACCAGGAATTTGCCGACCAAGCCGGCATGGTACGAGGTTCCGCAGGCCAGAATCACCACCCGGCTGGGCGGTTCGCCGACGGACTGGCCATCCAGGGTCACATCGGAGCTGTCGAGCAAGAGGCGGCTGCGCAGGGTATCGCTCACGGCTTGCGGCTGCTCGTGGATCTCCTTGATCATGAAGTGGGGATAGCCGCCCTTTTCGGCTTGGCCCGCGGTCCACGTGATGGTGCGCGGCGTGCGCACGATTGGCTTGCCATCGACATCGGTGAATTCCGCCGAGTTGCGTCCCAGGGCCACCACATCGCCGTCTTCGAGGAAGATCATCTCGCGCGTGTATTCGAGAATGGCCGGCGCGTCCGAGGCAAGAAATCGCTCGCCGTCGCCGAGGCCGATCACGAGGGGCGAAGAGTTCTTCGCCGCGACGATTTCATCGGGATGCCGGTCCGACATCACGGCGATGGCGTACGAGCCTTCCACCTGCTTGAGCGCCTTGCGGACCGCATCGGCCAGGCTCTTGGCCCCGGCGGCCACCGCTTCGTCGACCAGGTGGGCGATGACCTCGGTGTCGGTTTGCGAATGGAACTCGCGGCCCGCGGCCTTCAGGCGCTCGCGCAGAACCCCGTGGTTTTCCACGATGCCATTGTGGATGACGGACACCACGCCGGAGCGATGGGGATGGGCGTTCTCGTCCGACGGTCTGCCATGCGTGGCCCAGCGGGTGTGGCCGATGCCAAGGGTTCCCTTGGGCGGATTCTCGGCCAGCAGCCTTTCCAGCGCCGCAAGCTTGCCTTGGCAGCGCACGACTGTGGTGTGCTTTCCCGTCAGCACCGCCACGCCGGCCGAATCGTACCCACGGTATTCGAGGCGGCGCAGCCCACCGAGGAGGACCGACGTCGCGTCGCGCGACCCTGCATAACCAACGATTCCGCACATGCGTTATGTTTACTAGGCAGTGTCGGGCACAGCAAGGCTCTTCTCGGCCAGCGATGAGGCAAGGTCGAGGGCGGCGAGGAATCCCTGGTATTTCGCCCGGCCCGTGCCCGCGATGTCGTAGGCCGTGCCGTGATCCGGCGAGGTGCGCACGAAGGGCAGACCCAGGGTCAGGCTGACGGCTTCGTCGGAGGCGAGCAGCTTGATGGGAATCTGGCACTGGTCGTGGTACAGCGCCACCACGGCGTCGTAGTCGCCGACGAGCATCTGGCGAAAGATGGTGTCGGGTTCGTGCGGGCCACTCACCCGCGCGGCCAGGCCCGAGGTCGAGAGCAGGCGCTGGGCGAGATTGACCGCGGGTAGGACGAGGTGGGTTTCCTCGTCGCCCAGGCGCCCACCTTCGCCAGCGAGAGGATTGAGCCCGGCCACCGCCACGCGCGGCAACCGGATACCGAAGTACGTGGACAAAGCCTGCACGGTGAGCACTGTCGTTTGCGCGATGCTGGACGTGGTGAGGAGGCTCGGGATCCGGCGCAGGGGCACCCGGCCAGTTACCATCGTGATGCGCAGCCCGGAGCCGATCTGCATGGTGGCGCAGCTCTTGGCGCCCACCCGATTGGCCAGGAACTCCATGTGGCTGGAGAACGGCATACCGGCCCGACCGGCCCATTCGCGGGAAACGGGCGCGGTGACCAGGGCGCTGACCTGCCCGCCGATCACGGCATCCGTGGCCGCCGCGAGGTACTCGACCTGTGCGCGACCGGTGATCTCGCTTGGCAAGCCAGGCTGCACGTCGTCCTCGCCCAGGTGGGTAACGGAAACTACGCTGGTGCTCTTCGGCAAGGTGACCTTCGCCCGCGCGGCTGCCCGTTCGAGCACGCCCACGTCGCCGAAGACGGTCACCTCCATCTCCGGGCGGGAAACGAGCGCACATACGATGACCTCCGGCCCGATTCCGGCCGGACACCCCATGGAAACCCCGATTCGCGGCGAAACCGCCATGTCCCTCCATGATACAACGAGGTCCGGACCCGCCCCTAGGGATTGCACGCGTGCCGGCACAAACTCGTGGGAGAGCTAGCGGAGCACGAACGCTGCCGTGGCGCAAGAAAGATTCTGAGCCCTTCACAGAATCGTCGCCTTCCTCTTGGCTTCACCTGTTTCCCGGTGCAATACTGGACGGAGGTATGGACGACTTCCATTGCTCCTTCTGCCAGAAGCGCCGGCGCGAGGTGAGAAAGCTCATCTCGGGTCCGCGCGTCTTCATTTGCGACGAGTGCGTTGCCCTCTGCAACGATATCATCGCCAAGGAAGAGGCGGCGGAACGTCCGCGCTACCCGCGGCCGCGCGAGATCTACGACGAGATCGACAAATACGTCATCGGCCAGGAGCGGGCCAAGAAGGCGCTTTCGGTTTCCGTCTACAACCACTACAAGCGCATCGGCCAGCGGGGCAAGGCGGCCGACGTGGAGATCCAGAAGGGCAACATCCTGCTCATCGGTCCCACCGGCTGCGGCAAGACCCTGCTCGTGCAAACCCTGGCACGCAAGCTCGACGTTCCCTTTGCCATGGCCGACGCCACCACCTTGACCGAGGCGGGCTACGTGGGCGAGGACGTGGACAGTGTCATCAAGTCGCTGTACCGCAACGCCGGCAACGACCCCGAGAAGGCCTCGCGCGGCATCGTGTGCATCGACGAGATCGACAAGATCTCGCGCAAGGGCGGCGGACCGTCGGTCACCCGCGACGTATCCGGCGAGGGCGTGCAGCAGGCTTTGCTCAAGATCCTGGAAGGAAAACAGGCCACCATCACCCCCGATGGGGCGCGCAATCGGCCGCAGCAGGAGCTGATTCAGGTCGACACCACCAACATCCTTTTCGTCTGCACCGGCGCCTTCAACGGGCTCGAAGAGATCGTCCGCCGGCGCATCGGCAAGAGCGGACTCGGCTTCGGTGCCGCCATCGCCAAGGGCGAGGAGTCCAAGAACGAGCTGCGCGCCAAGGCCCGCACCGAGGATCTCATCAAGTTCGGCATGATTCCTGAGTTCATGGGCCGTCTGCCCATCATCGTCGGCGCCGACGAGCTCGACGTGGACGATTTGGCCCAAATCCTGTGGAAGCCCAAGAACGCCCTGTCCAAGCAGTATGAGCGCCTGCTGGAAATGGAAGGGGTCAAGCTTCGCTTCACCGAGGATGCCCTGCGCAGCGTGGCCGAGGAAGCCGCCCGGCGCAAGTCCGGCGCGCGCGGCCTACGCGCCATTCTGGAAGAAGTCATGCTCGACGTGATGTACGAGATCCCCTCGCTGTCCGGGGTCACGGAGTGCGTCGTCACCCGCGATGTGGTTGTTTCGCGTGGGCGACCCCAGCTAATCAAGGAGAAAAAGGCGTCCTAGCCGCGCTAGACTCGGCGCCAGGATCGCACCACAGGCGCACAAGGACGCTAAACTCGGTGGACCATCCTACCGAAGGTTCTTCATAGGCCCACATTTCGCGAGGAAATCATGCTGACCAAAGCTGAGAAGGAACAACTCCAAGGCGTGCTCGAGACAGCCAGAAAACGTCTGGCCAAGGTGGGCGAACGCGCGTTGAGTTACTCCATGAATCACGAGCGTAACATCGGACGCGACTCCATCGACGAGTCCATGGAAGAGGAGATCTTCTCCACCGAGATGCGCTTGCACGACCGCGAGAAGTACCTCCTCGGCAAAGTCGACAAGCAGCTCGCCCGACTCAAGGATGATTCCATCGACGTGTGCGAGAGCTGCGGGGAAAAGATCGCCTTCAAACGGCTTCTGGCCCGCCCCGTGACCACCCTGTGCATCGACTGCAAGGAGCAGAACGAGCGCGACGAAGCCGCGGTCGAGCAGGCCGGGCAGGGCGCGGGTCTCGACGGCGGCGGACTGGGCGAGCTTGGGGTTGCGGACGAATAGCGGTCGCCCGGATCCCCGGATCTCGGTTTTGCCCGCGCAGCCATTTCGGCTTTGCTATATACTCCGCGCCATCAAGTCAGGCGGCCCGCCCGATGCCCGATAGTCGTTATCGAATCACAGAGCGTATTGCTGCCGGTGGTATGGCGGAGGTCTTCAAAGGCGTCGCCGAATCCTTGCAGGGTTTCCGCAAGAACGTCGCCATCAAGCGCGTCTTGCCCGCCCTGACCAAGAACCAGAAGTTCATCACCATGTTCCTGGACGAGGCGCGGCTGTCGCTGTTCCTCCAGCACGCCAACATCGTCCAGGTCTTCGACATCGGCCACGCCGACGACACGTACTTCATCGTGATGGAGTTCGTCGATGGGGTGGATCTGAAGGCGATTATGGAATGGCGCCGTCGCATCGGCCGCCGCCTGACCATCGGTCAGACCATCTACATGATCATGGAGGTCTGCAAGGGGCTGGCCTATGCCCACGATCTCGTCCACCCCGAAACCGGCGAGCGCCTGGGCATCGTCCATCGCGACGTTTCGCCCGCCAACGTGCTCATCTCGAAGAACGGGGAAATCAAGCTGGCCGACTTCGGGCTGGCCAAGGCCGCCAGTCAGGTGGAATCGACCGATCCCGGCGTGGTCAAGGGCAAGATGAGCTATCTCTCGCCCGAGGCGGCGCGCGGCGAGAACGTCGACCAACGCGCGGACATCTTTTCCGTCGGGATCCTCCTTTACGAAATGCTGACCAGCAAGCGGCTGTTCTATGGAGACACCGACTACCAGACGGTGGAGCTGGTCCGCAACGCCAAGATCCCGCCCATCGCCACGCAGAACCCCGAGGTCGAACCCGAGTTCGAGGAGATCTGCCGAAAGGCGCTGGCCCGGCGCACGGAAGATCGCTTCCAGACCGCCACCGATCTGCAGGATGCGCTGGCGCACTACCTGTTCTCGCGCGGGTTGAAGATGATCCAGCGTGACATCGCGGAATTGGTTCGCTCCTGCATCGAGGATCAGGCCACCCAGTCTTCCGGCGGCAAGGCCAAGCGCTTCGGGACCATCGACACCGTCTTGCACTCCGAGCTCGATGCCTTCACCTCGCTGGATTTCGACGATGCCGCCCAGGATGGCCAGGTGGTCGCGCCCGCCGACGGCGGCGTGCAGGTGGGCAGCTTCATCGATCCGCGCGCGTGGTCGTCCGAGGCCGATTGGCCGGACCGGCGATCGAGCGGCCGCCGCGACACGGTGGGCGAATTTCCGCGCCGGGATTCCCAGCCCTACCAGCGCGACACCGTGAACGACATGCAGGCCAGGCAGAGCCAACCCATGCCCTTGGCCGGGCCACCTGTTCCGCCGCCGAGCGCGCCGCCACCTGGTCCCATGGCCAACTTGCAGGTCTTCTCCCAGCCTGTGCAGATGTCGGGCGCCTACGCTCCCATGCAGCCCACGCGGCCGCACGGGATCCCGCGCGGGGTCCTGCTTGGCATCATGGCCGGCGCCGTGGTCATTGGCGCGCTTTTCGCCTGGCTTCTCTTCAGCGGTAGATAAGGTGGCGCCGGGATCTTGAGGCGACGACGGCCGACGATCTACTGCGGAACCCTCGAAGGGTTCCGCGCCTCCCGCGACGGGCTCCGGCGAGCGAAGCCCGCCTTCGCCCACGCGAGCAGGGCCGCTGGCGGCGTCGGGCCTGCGCTTCCGGTCCTCCCCCGTCACCATCTCAAACGGCACGACGGGTGCCAAACTGATTTGAGGGGACAGCCCATGCAACGCTCAAGGCCCGGGACCGCTAACGTCTAAGGAAGCCAGGAAAGCAGGAAGAAAGAGAACAAGCCGTACTCCCAACAGGACAAGCAGATGGGAGCGAGCATGAGAAGCTAACCGGCGGTGTCATCGGCGCTGCGATCGGAACGCACTTGACCCTGGATTCCTGGAGGCGGTCTACGAGAATCCTTCCAACGGCCATCCCCCGCTTCCTGGCTTCCTTTCTTCCTTAGAGGCCTCCTCTTCTGTCAAGCACCTACGTACCACTTCGGAGCCTTGGCGCCGCAGGCGATCGTGGTATGAAGGGCGCCTTGCCGGGGGACGCCGGGCAAATGAAAGTGGACGACGATGCTGCACAGAAAACACGTGGACGCGAAGGGCAACTGGGTCAGCTACAGGCCCGACATCAAGATTCTCGATTGCACCATCCGCGACGGCGGGCTCGTGAACAATCACAAGTTCGACGAATCTTTCGTCAGGGCGGTGTATGAGACCTGTGTCGCCGCGGGCGTCGACTACTGCGAGCTCGGTTACAAGGGAGCCCGTCGGCTCTTCGCGGCCGGCCAGCACGGCGAGTGGAAGTTTTGCGAAGAGGATCTCGTCCGTCGCGTCGTGGGCGATGGCCCGCGCACCATCAAGCTCTCGGTCATGGCCGATGTGGATCGCACCGACTACAAGACCGACATCCTGCCCAAGGATCAAAGCGTGATCGATTGTGTGCGCGTGGCCTGCTACATCAACCAGATCCCGGGCGCCCTCGACATGATCAAGGACGCGCACGACAAGGGCTATGAGACGTCGCTCAACATCATGTCCATCGCCTCGGTGCAAGATCGCGAAATCGAGGACGCCTTGGCAGCCTCGGCCAAGAGCCCGGTCGACACGGTCTATGTGGTGGATTCCAACGGATCGCTCTATTCCGAACAGGTGCACGACATCGTTCTGGGCTTTCTCGCCGCCCTGGAAGGCTCGGGCAAGCACGTAGGAATCCATGCCCACAACAACATGCAGCTCGCGTACGCCAACACCATCGAGGCGCTCATCGTGGGCGCCGATCGGCTGGACGCCACCATCGCCGGGCTCGGCCGCGGCGCGGGCAACTGCCCGCTCGAGCTCCTGCTCGCTTTTCTCAAGAATCCCAAATTCCATCTGCGTCCGGTCATCGCCTGCATCGAGAAGGAATTCCTTCCCTTGCGCGAGAAGATGGACTGGGGCTACAGCATTCCCTACATGATCACCGGCATGCTCAACGAGCACCCGCGCTCGGCCATCGCCGTGCGCGAGGGCGACCGACCCGACGAGTACCTCGCCTTCTACGACCAGATGGTCGAGAAATAGCCGCGTGGTTCGCCGCCAGCTTTGCTGGCCGCGAACCATCGCGGGAAGGTATGGAAACCCTCCGAGGGTTTCCATGTCAATACTCCGTCAACCTTTGCCCGGGAGTCGCGGGAAAGGCTGCTAGAATCTGCGCGCGTCGTGCGCGGAGCATCTCCCGAACCTGGCTGGAAGGGCGCCTGACATGGTCGCAGGCGCGGCATTCCTGCTTTGCCTGACCAGCGCCGCGAGCCTGGCCAGCGCGGAGGACGTGTCGGCCGCTCTCCACCGGCTTGGCGACGCGGATCTGGTGCTCATGAACGCCCCGGCCGGAGCACGCCCGGTGCACGTGCTCTTGGCTACGCGGGTCTCGGCGCCCGTGGACAAAGTTCGGCAGATCGTTGCGGATCCGGGCGCCTACGCCAAGGCCATGCCATCCTTTCGCCGCGTCGAGGTCGTGTCGAGGCGCGAACGCAAACCGGGCGTGACCGACCTTGAGGTCGCCTGGGAATTGGAGGTTCCGATTTCCAACCTGAAGGGCAAGCTTTGGCTGCAGCCGGGGCCGGGCGGTGTGGATCTCACTCTCGTGGAAGGGGACTTTTCTCCCGGCCTCTTTCATCTCGGCGTCCGAAAGGCGCGGTCCGGAGCCAAGGAGCAGTCGGTGTTGACCATCGACGGCTTCGCCAACGTGCGCGACGCGAACTGGGCCACACGCCAGATCGTCCGGCACGCACCTCTTGCCGAGCCGGCCATCACCGTGGCCGCGGTCTACGTCATGCTCAAGTCGCTCGCCGGCCTGGCCGAAGGCGCGTCGCCCGCCCGCCCGACCGCCGCCATGGCCGCGCCCGACCCCGCCAGCCTGAACGGCGAGGTGACCGGCAATGCCGCCAATGTCTACGCCAAGGGCACCCGGGTCCTGGCAGCGGTGCGAAGTCGCGCGGACGGACGTCTCGCGCGGGTGGAGGTCGCCGTGCACGTATCGGCGCCGGCCGAGCAGGTCGTTCGACGGGTCATGCAGCCGAAGCCATTCGTCTCCTTGCCGGGATGGAGGAAGATCGCGCCCGTGAGCGGTCGCCCCGACGCGTGCAAGGACCCCGCGACCCTGTGCTGGCAGGTGGATAGCAATCTGCCCGTCTTCTCGCTCGACGGGACGTGGAAGGTTTGGCCGCGGCCGTGGCGTGCCCGCATGGTGGAAGGCGATACCCAGGGCGCGGTGATGGGGATCGACGTCTTGCCTGCAAAGCCGGCCGGCCACGCGACCTTGGTCTTGTCCCTGCACCCGCGCCTCGATCTGGCCGGCTATGTGGCGCGCAAGTTGATCGCGGCGGAGCCCTACCTGGAACACGGACTGGCCTTGGCCCTGGCCGTGGTCGATGCGGTCTCGTTGGGACCGGCGCTGACGAAAGACTAGACTACAGCTGGCACGTGCCCACCGCGCTCGTGGGCCCAATGCGAACACAACGACTGCCACCGTCGCATGCCAGCTGGTTGGCATCGCAAAGAAGGAAACAGACTGGCCCCATGTTTGGGTCTGAAATGCAGGCCAATCCGGGAGCACATCTTGTCGTTGTATCGTCGCTGGTACCGCTGGGCACGCACGGGTTGAGCAGGCCTTGGGCGCCGGCATCTTCGCATCTTCCCGACCCACTGACGGGGTAGCAGGCCTGGAGTATCGGGCTTGTCGGGCAGCCCTTCTGCGTTTGCATGTACGTGAATAAGTCGCAGGGTCCGTTGGGTGCGGCCGAGTCCGCAGCATCTTCCTGAACATCGCTTGTTGGCAGGACATCGGCCGCTGCACTGTCGATTACCGCACTTCCGACAAGGCCGCCTTGAGTGGGATCTCCCGTCGAGGGCAAAACGGGATTGGCTTTGCTTGCACACCCCTGCGCCACCGTCGTCCAAAGCAGCACGGCGAAGAGAAGGAACGATTCGAACGCTCGATAGATTGAGGAATTCATAGCGGGCCGGCCTCTCCTTCGCGTTCAGTATACCCGGCGCACGCCCAAAGTGCCGCAGGCCGCTGTTCTGCTTCAATTCGCGCGGCTGGGCTTGCCCACCCGGTCGATGAGGGCCACCACTTCGTTCGACAGACGCTCCAAGCGCTGGAAGACATCGGTGGTTTCGAGCAGGCGCTGCCGGGCTTTGGCGTCGGCGATGAGCGAGGCCGCGACCACGTTGGCCAGCGCTGCTGGGGTTTCCTGCGCGGCGGCCACGTGTTTGAGCAGCTCTCCGCCCTCGGGGATGGATTCGGCCAGGCCCGACACCAGCGCGCGCAAGGTGGTGTCGGCCTCGTCGACATCCGACAACAGGGTGGCTGGATCGTCCGGGATCTCGTGCGCAGCGATCAAGCGGTACGGCTCCTTGCTCGGCAGCTCTTCATCGATACCGATGCGCGCCCGGCCACGCACGACCAGGTTGAAGCGTCCGTCGGGCAGCTCCTGGGCCAGGATGAGCTCGCCTACGGATGCGACGCTCGCCACGCGCGGGATGTTGCCCTCCTCCAGGCTTTCCTTTTCGAGCTGTAGGCTGATGGCCAACAGTCGGTTGGATCCGAGCACGTCGCGGACCATCTTGCGGTAGCGCGCCTCGAAGATGTGCAAGGGAATCATGGAGTGGGGAAACAACACCACGTCCTCGAGGGGAAACAGGGGCAGACGTCGCAGCGCCCGTCCGAGTCCACGCGAGGAGGCCGTCTTATCCGAAGACATCGATGCACGCTCCAGTGAGGGCCGGTGGCGCATCCGCCGCGAGAAACAGGGCCACGCGCGCGACATCTTCCACGGTCATCTTGGGCGTTTCCCCCGGCATGCCCTGCCTGAGCATGTCGGTGTCGACCGAGCCGGGACAGATGGCATTGATGACAATTCCGACGCTGCGCAGCTCCTCGGCCAAGGCGCGCGTCAGCCCGACGACGCCGTGCTTGGCCGCGCAATAGGCGGACAACATGGCTGTCCCGCTGCGGCCGGCGATCGAATCCAGGTTGATGATGCGCCCGCTGTGCCGCGATTGCATGGACGGAAGGAAAGCCTGGGTCACGAGGAAAGTCCCCGTAAGATTGGATGCCAGGACGTCGTTCCAGGTCTCCATGGCCATGCTCGAGAAGGATTGCCGGGCCACCACGCCCGCGTTGTTGACCACCACGTCGGGCGCACCAAGCTTGGTCAGCACCTCATCGCGAAAGCGAAGGATCTCGCCCTGCACACGCACGTCGCACGTTGCGTGCATGCACCGGCTTTGCTGGTCCGGGGCGAGATCGTCGAGAAAGCTGCCGGCCCGGGTGCCGAGAGCGCAGCCGGCCACCCGGGCTCCGCTTTTCGCGAAGGACACCGCGATGGCCCGTCCGATGCCGCGCGAGGCACCCGTGACGACTGCCACACGTCCGTCGAGCCGGGCCATGCTAGCGCTCCTTGCCTTCGGGGTGAGCGGCGGCGAGCAGGCGCGCCTTCAAATCCGGGCGTGTCTGCATCTCTCCGACAAATGCGCTGGTGAGGACACCGGACTTGTCATGGCGTTCGCCCGGCAGGGCCAGACAAAGTTGTTCTGCCTCCATCACACAGCCGGCGCCGCGCGCGCCCGTGCCTTGCCACAGGGCCTCTGCGATCTGGTGGGTGGCGCGTTCCTGCAGGGTCAGGCGTTTGGTGAAGCACTCGACCAGATCGGCAAGCCGCCCGAATCCGGCCAGCTTGCCCGCCGGGATGTAGGCCAGGTGCGCGACGCCGCGAAAGGGGACAAGATGGTGGGGACACATGGCATGAAAGCGCAAGCCACTGACGATGACCACATCCGGATCGGTTTCTCCCACCACCAGATCGCCGAGAATTTTGGCCGGATCCATGGCATAGCCCGCGAGAAACTCCTCTTGCCACAACTTGGCCACCCGCTCGGGAGTCTGCTTCAAGTCCGCGTCGCCGGCCGGATCGAGGCCCGCAGCCCGGAGCAGGGCCGCGACCGCCGCGGACATGGCTTCTCGATGGTTGGTCACGCATTCCTCGTCAAGATGAGTCTATACAACATGAACCCCGCTTCCGCGTGAGACAATCGAAAGGTCGCCATGGAACCAACGAACGAAAGACGAATACGCTGGGGTATTCTGGGCGTGGCCAAGATCGCGCTCGACAAGGTCGTTCCGGCCATTGCCGCCGGCCACACCGGGCGTGTGGTGGCCATCGCCTCGCGAACGAAGGACAAGGCAAAGGCCGCAGCGGCGCGCCTCGCCATCCCGCGCGCCTACGGATCCTATGAAGAGCTGCTGGCCGATGCCGAGGTCGAGGCCGTCTACATCCCGCTGCCCAACCATCTGCACGTGCCGTGGTCGATCCGCGCGCTGGAGGCGGGCAAGCACGTACTGTGCGAAAAGCCCATCGCGCGCGACGCGGCCGAGGCCGCCGAGCTCGTCGCCGCGCGCGAGCGCACGGGAAAGCTCGTGCAAGAAGCAGCCATGGTACGCACGCACCCGCGCTGGTTGGGCGCGCGTGAGATTGTGCGCAGCGGTCGCATCGGCGAGTTGCGCGCGGTGACGGGTTTCTTCTCCTACTTCAACGACTCGCCCGCGAACGTGCGCCACCAACCCGACATGGGCGGCGGCGGACTGCTCGACATCGGGTTCTACCCCATCACCATGTCGCGCTTCCTCTTCGAGGCGGAGCCCGTGCGCACGATGGGGCTGCTCGAAATCGATCCCAGGTTCGGCGTCGATCGATTGGCCTCGGCCATCTTGGAATTTCCTCACGGACACACCATCTTCACGTGCTCCACCCAACTTGCCCCCTACCAGAACCTGGACATTCTCGGGACCCGCGGTCGCATCGGCGTCGAAATTCCGTGGAGCATGCCCGCCGAGCGGCCAAGCCGCCTCGTCGTCGAGGACGACGCGCGCCAAGCCGAGGAGATCGGTTTTCCGCCTTGCGATCAGTGGGGCGTTCAGTGCGATCGCTTCTGCGAAGCCATCGCCAAGGGCGATCCCGCCCCGGTGCCCATCGAGGACGCGGTGGCCAACATGCGCGTCATCGACGCGGTTTTTCGTTCGGCCCGTTCGGGACGGTGGGAAGCACCTTAGCAGCCCTCGCGTTTTTGCTCGGCCGCACCTACACTTGGCCCTGTCCCAGTGCGACTCTCACTGCGCACATATCTCTTCGCCTCACTGTCCATCGGCATGCTGGCGCCCATCGCGTATCTCGGACCGACGCAAGTCGCCCGATGGCGGGATGTCCAACGGCAGGCCGCCGACAAGGATCTGCGTTTTGCGGCGGAGTCCATCGCGCGCGCCATAGGCGAGGCGTTCGATGTCAGCGTTCGCGAATTGGTGACGATAGCCAACCAGATCGGCGCGTACGGTTCTTTCGACCTCGATTTGATGCACACGCTGCTGCACGAGCACTGCACGGCCTTTCCCTCGTGCCTCGGCGTGTTCGCGTCCAGGCTTGACGGCTACCCTCTAACCGGGGACCCGCCGCATGCAGTCACGGGTGGGGTCGGCGACCGCGAATACTATCGAGACATGCTGCGCACGCAGCAAACCACGCTTTCCGGGGTCGAGATCGGAAAGTACACCGGGGTTCCGACGATTCACGTGTGCGCGCCTATCTGGTCCTCAGCCGACGCCGACTCCAGGAAATTGCAGGGGGCCGTGGTGGGAGCGATTGGGCTGGGCTATCTGCAAGAGCTGACGACCCAATCGGTGGAGGTGTTTGGCGATATGCAGGCGCGCGTTCTCGACACGCGCATGCGCGTCGTCGTGGACTCCAATCCACGGGGGCAGCGCCCGCTCGCCGATCTTTCCGCCGTCGAGATGTACGCGGACGTTCCCCCCGGCGAGGCGTTGCTGCGCACTGGCCGCGACGAACAGGGCGAATCGGTACGGGCGGCCATCGCACGCGTGGCCGACCCGCGGCTCGGTTGGACGATCGCCGTCATGCGACCGACATGGAAGATCGAGGAGGAGGCGAGTCACGCCAGGATCAGCACGCTCATCGCCGTGTTCGGTGCCCTGCTCCTGGGCGTGATGTTTGCCTACGTCCTGTCGTCGTGGCTGGCCCGGCCGATCAGCAAGCTCGCGCGCTACACGCTTCGCGTGGCGGGCGGAGAGGGCGTCGCACCGCCATCGTCGGCGCGGTGGGACGCCCGTGAGGTGACCGATCTCGTGACGATGGTGGGAGCGATGGTTGCGCAGCTGCGAAATCAGGCCGATGCCCTGCGTGAGCGCGAGAAGGAGCAAGTCGTGCTGGCGCGCTTTCGCCAAGAGCTGGAAATCGCGGAACGCATCCAGGTCGGGATTCTTCCCAAGTGTTTCGACGTCGCCGGTTTCGAAATCGCGGCCGAGATGCGGCCCGCGGAGGCGGTCGGAGGCGACTACTATGAAGTGTTGCCGACGCCATCCGGGTTCTGGATTGCCGCCGGGGACGTCTCGGGCCACGGCCTGACGGCTGGGTTGGTTATGCTGATGTTGCAAAGCGCCCTGGCCGCCCTGGCCATCCATATGCCGGGCGCACCTCCGAGGGAGATCCTGAAAGCGACGAATCGATTGTTGGTCGAGAACATTCGCCGCCGCATGGGCGGCGACGATCACGCGACCTTGGTGCTCATGCACGTCATGCACGACGGCACCTATGTGTTCGCCGGCGGACACGAGCCCATGCTCGTTCTGCGCGCGGCGAGTGAAAAGTGCGAGGTCATCGATACCCTGGGTCCGTGGATGGGTATCAACGACCAAGTCGATCGATACCTTCGCGAGAGCAGCGGAAAGCTGGAACCCGGCGATCTTCTGGTCTTTCATTCGGACGGCATGGTCGAGGCCGGCGCCTCGCATCGGGATGCCTATGGGCTCGACCGGCTGTGCGCCGCGGTCGAGCGGCTGCGCGACAAGCCGGCGCAAGCCATGTGCAGCGAGATTCTACGCGAATGCCGGGGCTGGGCGCCCGGACCGCAAGAGGACGACATGTCCATCGTCGTGGTCCGAAGGTTGGCCCCCGGCTACTCCCAAGCGTCGAAGGTTTCGAACTGCATGGTGTAGTTGGCGCGGCCCTGGGTGGCCGAGCGCAGATCGGTGGAGTAACCGAACATGCGACGCAAGGGGACCTTGGCCACCACCAAGCGCTGGTTACCGCGCACGCCCACGTCCTCGATGCGGGCGTGGCGCGCGTTGAGATCGCCGAGCACATCGCCCACGTTGGCCTCGGGTGCGGTGACCTCGACCTTCATGATGGGTTCGAGCAGGCGCGTGCCTGCTTCGCGCGAGGCCTGGCGCAGGGCTTCGCCCACGGCGGCCTTTTGTCCGGCCGGCGTCGAAGCGTCCGGCCGATACTCGATACCGGTGACCACGACCTCGATGTCCTCGAAGGGATAGCCCTCCGGCCCCGAGCGCATGGCCTCGGCGGCGCCTTCCAGCGCGGCCTCGAGGATGGCGCGCGGGGGCTCGGGGATCTTGGGCGCGCCGGGAACCTGCTCGGGCGGAACCATGGCCAGCTTCACCACGTTGCCGCTGCCGCGCGGTCGTGCGGCCACGCGCACGCGGGCCTGTCCGAACAGGGTTTCGTTATCGATTTGACGCTCGAAACGCGCCTCGGCCTCGGCAGCGCCGGCCAGGGTTTCCCGGTACACGACTTGCGGCCGTCCCACGGTGGCCTCCACGCCGTACTCGCGGCGCAAGCGATCCGCCATGATGTCGAGGTGAAGCTCGCCCATGCCGCGGATGATGGTCTGGCCGGTCTCGGGATCTTCGCCGAAGCGGAAGGTCGGGTCTTCGTCCGCCAGTTTGCTCAGACCGAAGTCGAGCTTCTCCTTCTCGGCCTGGGTCTTGGGCTCGATGGCGCGCGCGATGACCGGCTCGTGGGCGTCGATGCGTCCGAGCAGGATGGGCGCCTTGGGCGCATACACGGTGTCGCCAGTACCCGCATCCTTGAGCCCCATGGCAACCACGATGCTGCCGGCACCGGCGCGCTCGATGCGCTCGCGTCGATTGGCATGCACGGAGAAGAGGCGGGCGACCTTTTCGTTGCGCCTGGTGCGCGCATTTTGGACCTCGTCACCGGGCCGCAGCACCCCCGAGTAGATGCGCAGGAAAACCGTCTTGCGGCCCTCGTCCATGGCGACCTTGAAGGCCAGGGCGCAGAAGGGGGCCGTGTCCTCGGGTGGCCGTGTCGTCGGCTGGCCGGACGTGGGATCCGTGCCCTGGATGGGCGGGACTTCGGTGGGTGCGGGCAAGAAGTCGCACACGGCGTCGAGCAGCGGCTGGACGCCCTTGTTGCGCAGGGCCGAGCCGGCCAGCACGGGCACGAGGCCACAACGAAGCGTGCCCGCGCGCAGGGCCGCGATCAGCGCGGCGGGCTCGATGGTTTTACCTTCGAGGTACGCGGTCGCGATGCTGTCGTCGAAATCGGCGGCGGCCTCGATGAGCTTTTCGCGCGCCGCCGCCACCGCGTCGGCCATGGCCGCGGGCACGCTGTCCTCGCGCGGCGGATCGTCCTCGGCGCCGGAGAAATAGATGGCGCGTTCCCGGATGAGATCCACCACGCCGGTGAATTGATCCTCCGCGCCGATGGGGAGCTGCACGGGCACGGGACGCGCGGCCAGGCGCTCGCGAATCTCGTCGACCACGGCCTGAAAATCCGCGCCCGGACGATCCATCTTGTTCACGAACGCCAGCCGCGGCACGTGGAAGTTGTCCGCCTGGTGCCACACGGTCTCCGACTGCGGCTCGACGCCCGAGACGCCGCAGAACACGACCACCGCACCGTCGAGCACGCGCAGCGAGCGCTCGACCTCGATGGTGAAATCCACATGCCCCGGTGTGTCGATGAGGTGAACGTCGTGCCCGCGCCATTCGAGCGTGGTGGCCGCGGCGGTGATGGTGATGCCGCGCTCGCGCTCCTGTGGCATCCAGTCCATCTGCGCTTCGCCGTCGTGGACCTCGCCGATCTTGTGGATGCGCCCGGCGTAGTAGAGGAAGCGCTCGCTGACCGTGGTCTTGCCGGCATCGATATGGGCGCAGATGCCGATGTTGCGCACGCGGGTCAGCCGGGAGGGCTTCTTCGCTTTGGCTTCGGGACTCGGGCCTGGGTCGGACATGGAAGGCGGGATTATAGGGAGCGGCGAGGACGCTGCAAGCGCAGGCTGCAGGCACTTCAGGCTCGGGCCACAGATCGTGCTCCTTTGTCGTGACTCGCTGTATAGTCGCCGTCCATGAATCGCTCCGAGTTCGACGCCGAGCTCCTTCGCCTGCAGCGCGAGCTCGGCGTGGCCGATCAGAACCTGGGTAGCTTTCGCAGCGAGCGCTGCACCGGCTCGGTGCACTGCATGTTCTGCAAGGGGTGCCACAACTGCTACCGATGCACGCACTGCGAGGACTGCGAGGCCACCACGGGCAGCGGGCACTGCCTGCGTTGCGTGGGGTGCCACGACTGTTCGCACTGCGAGGACGCGGTGGGCAGCACCCACTCGGCCTACCTTTTGCGCTGTTTCTTCTGCACCGACTGCAACTACTGTTTTGGCTGCGTAGGCCTGGCCAAGAAGGAGTTCCACATCCTCAACCGGCCCTACTCGCGCAGCGATTACTTCGCCTTGCTCAAGAGCCTGCGCGGACATTAGTCTTCCCCACGCAAGATTCACAACGCCGCGCGCGCATCCGTCGGCGCTGTGATACAGTCATACGACCCATGCACGACGGAGGACACGTGCGACCCGTGCCAAGGACCCCTGGGAGGGTTCTTTCGCTTCCCGCGGGAAGCGCCGCCGGGCAAAGACCGTTCGCGTCACGCGATACCCATGAGAGTTCGCTTCTGGGGTGTTCGCGGCTCGCTTCCCGTTCCTGGCGCACGCACGGAGCGCTACGGAGGAAATACCTCGTGCGTGGAAGTCACCTCCGCCTCCGGCACGCGCGTCATCATCGACGGTGGCACTGGAATTCGGCGCCTGGGCAAGGATCTGATGCGCGCCGAGTTCGAATCAGGTAAGGGCAAGGCGCACATCCTCATCAGTCACACCCACTGGGATCACATCCAAGGGCTGCCGTTTTTTTCGCCGTTCTACCGTGGGGGCAACCGTCTGTTCGTGTATGCCCGGCAACGCGACGATCAGAACCTGCGCAGCGTGTTTGCATCGCAGGCGGATGCGCCCTTCTTTCCGGTTTCGTTCGACAGCACGCGCGCCAGCGTGGCCTTTCGTGAGTTGCACGACGGGGCCAAGTTCGAGATCGAGGACATGCAGGTGTCCACCACACGCCTCAACCATCCCCACGTGGCCACCGCCTACGCCATCGCGGCCGATGGCGCACGCGTGGCGTACATTGCCGACACGGCGCCATTTTCCGATATCCTGTTCGGGCAGGAATTTCTCTCGGGCCCCCCCTCGCAGCACGCCCCGCTGAGCCGAACCGACAAGGCCAAACTCAAGGCCATGGCCTCCGCGGTGGTTCGTCTGTGCGAAGGCGCCGACCTGGTCATCTACGACACCATGTACACCGCCGCCGAATACCGCCAGTACCCCCACTTTGGGCACTCGCGGCCATCGGACGCCATCAGCGTGTGCCACCAAGCGGGGGTGAAGACCTTGGCGCTCTTTCACCACGCCCCCGACCGTTCGGACGCCGAGGTGGACGGCATGCTCGAAGTCGCTCGCGCCGAGGCCAAGGGCGAAACCGCGAACCTGCAGATTGTCGCCGCCTTCGAGGGGCTCGATCTCTTGCTGGGGAAGGCCTGATGGAAGTTACCTTCTGGGGCGTGCGCGGATCCATTCCATCGCCCGGCCCGGCCACCGTGCGCTACGGCGGCAATACCTCGTGCGTGTCGGTTCGCCTCGCCGACGGCGAGATCATCATGATCGACTGCGGAACGGGCGCGCGCAATTTCGGAATCTCCCTTCTCGGGGGTACCTTCGGCAAGGGCAAAGGCAGCGCCACGGTCCTGCTGTCGCACGCCCATTGGGATCACATCCAGGGTTTCCCGTTCTTCGGACCGTTCTATGTGCCGGGAAACCGCTTCACGGTCGTGGGGGGCAGCCACAGCTCCGAGCTGCTCGAGCGGGTGCTCGAACGCCAGATGGCGGCCCAGTTCTTCCCGGTGCAAAGCTACCGCAACATGGGCGCGCACATCGAGATGCGTGCCATTCCGGAGGATCGCGACGTTCGCGTGGGCGCAGCCAGGGTCACCGCGCACCCCAACCCGCACGGGCCGACGCAGGTCATGGCTTTTCGTATCGAGGCCGACGGCAAGACCCTGGTCTACGCCAGCGACGTGGGCTACGAAAAGAGCGGTCCGCCGGACGAGACCCTGGCGATCTACCGCGGGGCGGATCTGCTCATTCACGACTGCACCTTCACGCCCGAGGATCGCGTCGCGCGCGTGGCGCGTGGCCTTTCTTCCGTGGACGACGCGGTGGACGCAGCCGTGCGCGCGCAGGCCAAGAGGCTGGCCCTCTTTCATTACGATCAGGACTACAGCGATCGCGACGTGGACGAGCTCGTGTCCCGTGGGCGCCGTCAGCTCGATGCGCGTGGCGCCCAGTCCGTGGAAATCCTCGGCGCCGCCGAGGGTCTGACCCTTCGGCTGTAGTCGCGCCTTCGGCGCTACCCCACAATCAAATAGCCGCGCTCGAGCAGCGACAGCAGCGCTTGGGCGGTATCGAGATCGGTCTGCGGACTTTGGTCGATGATCTGTTGGACCGTGGCCTCGTCGAGCGCGGTCTGCATCAGATCCAGCTCTTGCGGCTTGAGCTCGCGCAAGCGCGGTTCGAGCGGGCGCGGGATGGAGACGATGGCCTCGAACGGGGGCAGCTTGGCCGACAGCTCTCGGAATTCGTCGAGCTGGCGCATGCCCTCCATGAGAAGCCCCTCGGTACTGTCCTGGATCTCCTCCATCACCGTGCGATCGTCGGGCGGCTCCAGCTCGAAGAGCCCCTTGTCCCAGGTGAGCATGCGGAACATGGCCTTGCGCGGGCTGACGTCGAAGCTCTCGTCGACGTTGGCGAAGTAGATCTGTCCCTTGCGCAGGTAAAGCCGGCCCGTTCCCCATTCGGAGCGCAACACCAACACGCCTGATTTGCGGCTGGTCGAGAGCAATTGCAGGAGATCGGGCAGGGGGATCTCCTCGATGTTCCCTTGCATCATCTTGGGTTCGGCCCGTCGGTTGGCCGTGACCTGCATGCGCGACCGCGCCTCGTTTTCGGTCAGGGACGACGACGGCACCGGCGCCTCGTTGTTGGCCGTGACCAGCTTGATGATCGAGGTCCCGACCAGGATGCGGTCGCCCTCTTTGAGGCGGATGGCGCGAACTTTTTCGCCGTTGACGAACGTCCCGTTGGTCGAGCCGAGGTCCTGGATCGAGACCGAATGGTCGTCGGTGGTGATCTTCGCGTGCTTGCGCGACACCATGTCTTCGACCAACACCATGTCGAGGTCGGACGAACGGCCGATGATGATCTCACGGTTAGGCCTGAGCGGGAATTCGCCTCCCTGGTACTTGCCCGAGATGAACTTCAGGGTCCACATGGTTCGTTCGACCCCGGTGGGGCTTATGTCCTCGGCTGCAAAGTTAGGGGGCCTCAGAGAATCCAAACGTCGTGATTCTAATCACTTAGCCGCTACCCGTCAACGTCAGTGCGCGGCAGTGGCTGGTCTTGGCGAGTTGGCCGTCGCGGGAGCGCCCAGGATCCGGCCCACCAGCTCGGCAACTTCCGCGTCGACCAGCAGCCCGGCGTGATTGGTGGATACCGAAATATGGCGAGTACAATCGAGGTGCGTGCGGGGACTCGGCGCGAGCCGGTCGCGCTCCCCGGACACGGAAACGACCTCGACGCCATCGGGCAGCGCCCCCTGTTCGAGGTCGCGCAAGAAGGGCGAATCCGGTAGGAGCTGGCGGCCAGCGCGCCCGAATGGCGCCACCGCCACGCCGAGCAGCGCCGACCAGGTGCCCGAGGTGGGCGTTCCAAGCATGACCAGGCGGCGAACCCGGCGTCGTCCCCCCAGCCGCTTGAGGTAGTAGAGCCCCACCAGACCGCCCATAGAATGTCCAACGATATCCATCCGTTCGAGTCCCGTCTGGGCTGCCATGGACTCGATCTTGCGTGCGATGAGGGCCGCCGATTCGCAGATGTCGCCGGTGTGGAGCAGCCCGAGCCGGTAGGTCAGCACGAGGTGACCCATCTCGGTCAGTCGGCTCTCCAGCAAGTGGAGCGAGCCGCGCGTACCAAGGTAGCCGTGGATGAGGAGCACGGGCGGCTGGCTTGTGCTCTGTTCACAAGAACCCGGCGGCGCGGTACGATTACCTCGCAAGGTCTGGCGCATCCAAGACACGGCTCGTCTTGAATCTCCAACGCTTTGCCCCAGGATAGCCGAAGGCGATGACATCCAGTCAAAAAGTCGCATCGAACCGCCGATACTAGCACTGATGGCAAATGCAACGAGGCTCAGCGTCGTGCGCGATCAGGCCAAGCCGCGAAAGCTCGGCCGGTACGAGCTCGAGGAGTGCCTTGGTGTCGAAGGAGGCATCGAGACCTATCGTGCCCGGGTGCGCGGTCTGGCGGGATTCGATCGCATCTTCGCCGTCAAGTGTTTGCGCCGCGGGCGCGGCGGCCCGATGAATCTCGCCGATCCTTTCGTCAAAACCGCCAAGCGCACCGCGGGCGTCAACGATCCACGCGTGGCCCGCGTGCTCGATGCCGATGTCATCGACGGTGTGGCCATCGCCGTGACCGAGTTCGTCCACGGCCTCGATCTCGATCGCTTTCGCGAATGGGCCCATGTATCCGGCGTGCTGGCCACGGGGGTCGACGACAACGCCGACAAATGGCAGAAGATCGTGGCCTATGTGGGCGCCGAGGTCGCGGGCGGCTTGGCCGCGCTGCACGCGCTCTCGCCGCCGCTGGTACACGGCGGTCTGTGCCCGCGCAACATCGTGGCCACCGCGCGCGGCGGGGTCAAGGTGCTGGATGTGGGATTGCGCCAGTCGACGCGCAATTCCGATGGGCAGGCCTCGCCGCGAGCGATGGCCTATGCGGCGCCCGAGCTTTCCTCGGCGGAGGCGAATCCCAAGAGCGACCTGCGCGCGCTCGGTGCCGTGCTGTTCGAGCTGGCCACGGGCGAGCTGCCACCGGCAGGGGCAGGGAGCTTGGCCGCGAGAAAGATCCTGGACGCCCTGTGGCCTTCCATGGCTGATTTCATCGCCGGACTTCTCGCCGAGGATCCGTCCTTGCGACCGAGCGCCGCAGAGGCCGCCAAGATCCTCGGCGACTTCTGGTCGGTGGTGCCCGACGCCTCGATGATTTCCGAAATGGCCTTGATGGTGCGGAACTTCTCGGGTTTCGTCGCAGATTCGACCGTACAGCCCACGCCTGCTCCGATCCCCGCCGATCTCGATCGCGAAGAGCCCGCGCCTGCTGCGCGCATGCCTGCCCCACCCTTTCCACCGCCGGGATCGCATGCTCCCTCGGCCTCGGGCAGCTTTCTCTCGTCAGGCGACGAGCCCACCCGGGCCATGCCGAGTGGAAGCTATGCCAGTGCCATCTTCCAGGCGCTTCCCACCGACGCCTCCATCCCGAATCTCGTCGAGGGGCCCGTCGAGACGGATCTGCCGGCGGACGCAAACCCTTCGTCGCGCGAGGAGGCCGAGCCCGTTCTGGCGCCATCTCCCGTCGACGAGTCGCCCATCCTACTCGAACCGGAGCAGGGCCACGGGGCACCCTTGCCGCCAGTGCGGATGGATTCGCCCGACGCCGAAACCGCGATTGACCCCGTGCCCATTCCCGAGCTCGCCGAATGGGGCGCGCAGGCCCTGGCTGCACTCGGCGATCAGGCGGGGGTGGCGATTCAGCCGCTCGTCGCAACTCCGGAATCGGCCATTGCGATCGAGGTGGCCGATGAAGTGCCACCACCCCCGGTCAGCGATCCTACGATCGAGGAGGCCTTCGCATTCATGCCACCACCCCCGCCTCCGGCGGTGATGGAGCCAGGCACGACGCAGAACGTGCCGAGCGCCGACCAAGCCCCTCTCTCCAAACGCACGCTCGTGTTCCAGGCGGCGCATCAACCGCTCGAAGACGACCTGCTCGACGACCGCCCTGAGCCCAGCGCCATCATGGCCAATGCGTTCGAGCCGATGCCTTTCGACGTGTCCGAGGATGCGAGCCCGGTCGAAGGCAACGATAGCTCCGGAGAAGGGGTGGGCGAGAGCCCGTCGCTCATGGCAACCGCGTTCATCGCCGAAGAGGAAGCTGCAGCGGCCGAGTGGGCGTCGCCACGCTCGGCGCACACGATGCCCACACCGCCGGCCGATGAGGCTCGCGAGCCCCAAACGCGGACCGCTCGCAGGTCGGCAACGGCCGCCTCCGCCGAGCAAGGCGAGGGTCGCTGGGCAGTCGGTCCGTCGCGCTTTCGGCGCGTGGCCATCGCCATTGCGATCGCTGCGGGAGTCACCGGGGCTGGCGCGGCCGCGCTGCTGACCGTGGGGCCGGTCGGCAAGAAGAGCGCTTCGCGGGCGATGTCGAAGCAAGCCCCGCAAACGAAGAACATCGCTTCGCCGGCGAAGCCGACTGCCGCGGCGCCGGACAAGGTTGCGGCGCCGGACAAGGTTGCGGCGCCGGCCAAGGTCGCGCCTTCCGTGGCGCCCGCAGTCGCGGCGAGCAAGCAGGCCTGGGGCTCTTCCGCAATCGCCTTGCCCATTGCGAGCCACCCCGACGGAGCCATGGTGTGGATCGACGGCGAGGAGCGAGGCAAGACGCCGTGTACGGTCAAGCTCACGCCCGGCAGCGCACGCCTGGTTCTGGTCCATGCGGGCTATCTCACCAACCAATCGGCCGTCGAGGTACGCGAGGGGGGGAAGGTCGACGTGACCTTGAAGGCGGTGGCGCCGCCGATGGTCGGCGAAGCGCGATTCCGCGTCGAGTGCGCGACCCAGGGCAAGCTCCCCGTGGTCGTCGATGGCAAGGAGACGGGGATCCTGTGCCCCTATTCGAAGATGCGGGTCGACCCGGGCAGCCACACCATCGGTGTCCTGGTACCGTCGATCGGTAAGATTCACAGCAAGGAGATCACGCTTTCGGCCGGAGTTCGCAGCATCGACTTCGGCGACTGATCTTCGCATCCCCGGCAGAAGGGTTCAGCCATGAAAAAAGATAGCGAACGTTCGTCGGTCAGCGCGCCGAGATTCACGCCTTGGCGGTCCAGCGTGTGGGCGCTCTTGGCCATTGCCATCCTGGCTGGGCCGCGGGCCTGGGCGCAGAAATCCGACGCGCCGGCGGCGGTGGGGGGGGGCCTTGTGGCCAGGGTTCTTCCCCCGGCCGAGAAGATCAAGGTTCTGGAGGACGAGCTGGCCAAGGAGATCGACAAGCGGGTCAAGCTGGAAGAGGAGATCCCGCGTCGCACGGCCGAGAACAACGAGCTGATTGCCAGTCTCAAGAGCTCGCAGAAGGAACGCGCGGCGCTCGAGAGCAGAGTGACCGAGGCGCACGAGCGCGAGCTGCAACTGCAGCGTACCAACGATCGCCTACGCGAGGAGACCGAGCGGGTCACGGTGTCCGTTCGCTACGCCCTTCCCATCATCGCCGGCATCGCCATCATGATGCTGGCGATGCTGGTCTGGCTGCTCATGTTCCTGCGCCAGGTCGCTGCCCGGGTGCACGGACAGCGCACGCTCTCGGAGATGCACGAGCTGGAAGGGCGGCTGATCCACACCAATGACCTGCTCAACGCCGAAACCAAGCGCACCCAGGCGCTCCGGCACAAGCTGGCCGAGTTCGGGGTGTCGGATTAGAAGAGAATGGGCGGCGGGGGCGGGCCACCCAGGCAGCCGAAGAGCACCTGGACCTGCGTGGCCGCGCCCGAGGTGATCTGGGCGCAGGTGGTGCCGTTGAGCACGACCGTCTGCGAGGTGCCACCGTAGCTCCAGCCGTTGGCGTCGTCCTTCGTCACGAGCTTCCCGTCCAGGTAGACCGCGATGTTGTTCACATCCGGTGGCGTTTGGTCCAGGGAGAAGGTGCACGTGGTCACCGCCTGGCTGATGGTCGCGAAGGCGTTGGCCAGATCCTGCGGAGAGGTGGCTGGGAAGTACTTGTTGGTGCCTCCGGCCGCTGCGAAACTGTCCAGGTTTCCGACGCTGGGACCAATTCCGATAACGTACACGGTGAATCCTGCCGCCTTGGCCGCGGCGATAGCGTCAACCGTTGCCTGAACATTCGGGTCCGTATTGCCGGACGAGGCGCAGTTGGGCTCGCCGTCGGTAGCCAGAAGAATGTATTTGGCGTTCTGATCCTTGACGGTATTGAGGTAGGCCGTGGCCGCGTCGATGGCCTGCGCAGTAGGGGTATTGCCGCCCGGTTTCGTGGCGGCGACCTGGGTCTGGATGGTGGGCACCGAGGTCGCCGAGATGGCCACCTCGACGCCGCTACTGACCCCACATGCGTTCCCGGTGGAAGAGAACAGCTTGAGCCCCCAACTAATGGAGCTCGCCGTACTCGTCAAGGTGGCATCCACGGCGTCGGTTAGCGCTGGCCACCTGGCGGTGCAGTTGGTTGCGCCATTCCGGCAGTTCGAGTCCGTAGTCGTGCTGTAGTCCATGGAGCCGGAGCGATCCAGCACCAGAAGCACATCCGCCGGTTGGCGAGAGGTACCGCTGGTTTGGGTGCCACAGTTGGCGTCTGCCGTCGGCGCAGCGCTTGTCGGGCTCGAGTTGCCGCCCGAGCCGGCCTGGCCCGGCACGCTTCCGTCGAGCTTGATAATCGATCCGCCGACGCCTCCCCCGCTCGTACCCCCGGCCCCGACAGGCGGCGGGGCCGAATCGCAGGCCGCGAAGAAGATCCCGACCGACGAAGAAATCGCTACTCCAGCGACGATTGTTCCCAGTAGCAGTTTTTTCATGACGTCTCCCTGCCTCCAATGGTACCGCTGAATACAAACTGACAGGCGCAGAAAATACCTGAACCATAATAGTAGGCGATCCCACACGAGGAGAAAGGAGGATCTGCGTGGGTACTCTGCAATTCGGAGTGTGGGGATAGTGGTTTTTCGGCCTACATCGGGTCCACGCGGTGACGCGACTCTGCGCAGCATCTGGACTCCAATTGCGGACAGCGGCGTGGTACGGCGCGCTTGCAAAGGCGACCCTTTTTCGCCAGATTGTCCGCCGCATATCCCTAGTCACACACGGGCAGACGGTTGCAAAGCCGTCTGTGCACCGTCGCCCCATGTGGGCGGCGTCACGGGGCGCACATATCGAAAGGAACCGTTCGCAATGGCCAAGATCGAGTTGCCCAAGAAGTTCGTCAGCAAATACCCGCACAAGTTCTCCGCCGGCAAGAAGCTGTACCTGCGCGGTCAGCGCATTCTGCCCAAACCCATCACGGGCAAGGAGAGCCTGCCCGACCTCATCGACAATGCGTTTCTGGCCTACAACGGCGCCCGCCTGCAGGAAGGTGCGCGGCTGTTCACCCAGAAGATGCTAGCCAACGATAGCGTAACCATCGGCATGAGCTTGGCTGGTGCGCTGACCCCGGCGGGGCTCGGCGCTGCTGCGGTGATTCCGCTCATCAAGGCGGGGTTCGTCGACTGGATCGTGGGCACGGGCGCCAACCTGTACCACGACATGCACCACGCGATGAACATGCCACTCTACCGCGGCTCGCCCTTCTCGCGCGACGTCGAATTGCGCCGCTTCGGCGTCGTCCGCATCTATGACATCCTACTCGACTACAACGACGTGCTCATGAAGACGGACGATATCTTGCGCAAGATCATCATCCAGAAGGAATTCCAGAAAGAGATGGGCACGGCCGAGCTGCACTACCACATCGGCAAGTACTGCGCCGAGTTCGAGCGGCAATGCGGAATCAAGGATGCGTCGGTCCTCGCCGCCGCGTACCGCGCGGGCGTGCCTTGCTACACCTCATCGCCCGGCGATTCGACCATCGGCATGAACGTGGCCGGCGTCGAGTTGCGCGGCAACAAGCTGCGCATCAATCCGAGCATCGACGTCAACGAGACCACGGCCATCGTACTCGACGCGAAGCTGCGCAAGAAGAAGACCGGCGTGCTCCTCATGGGCGGCGGTTCTCCCAAGAACTTCATCCTGCAGACCGAGCCGCAAATCCAGGAGGTCCTACGCATCAAGGAGATCGGGCACGACTACTTCCTGCAATTCACCGACGCGCGTCCCGACACGGGCGGGCTGTCGGGCGCCACGCCGTCCGAAGCCGTGAGCTGGGGCAAGATCGATCCCAACCAGCTTCCCGATGCCGTGGTGGCGTACATCGACTCCACGGTGGCTCTCCCCTTGCTCGCGCACTACGCGCTTGCGCGTAAGCAGCCGCGCAAGCTCAAGCGGCTGTACGATCGGCGCGAGCAGATGATGGAGCGGCTGACGGCCGAGTACTTCAAGCACAACAAGGACGCCACGCCTATTTGACGATGGTCAAGGGGCGCGCCGGCGCGCGAGCCGCGGGGACTTCGTCGTCGGTGATGCGGGCCGTGGCTTCGGGCAGGGTGAAGACTCCCGCGAGCGCGAAGCGCAGGGGCACCGGGATGACCCTGGGCAGGGAATCGGAAGCGATGGACGTGCGGACATAGATCGCCCCTTGCACCTGCCACATGTCCGCGACCTTTTCGGCCAGGGCGGCGCCGGGCGGAAGCGGGATGCGCACCATGATGGTGGTCGCGCGGGCGAGGTCGTGGCAAAGATTGACCTGCAGCGAGGACACGCCTTCCTTGCTCGCCGGCTTGGGCATGGCGAGATCCAGGTGCAGTGGACTTGCGGCCTCGTCGGCGGGCAGGAAGTAGGAGCGGAACAGAGGGCGCTGTGCGCGAGCCAGCAAACCCGGCGACGAGGTCTCGATGCGGGCGCTGCTGGCCGCGGGGGAAAGTTGCAACGTCACCGTGCTGTCCGCGGCGAGGGTCAACTCTCGTTGCGCGAGCGGCTTGCCCGCGGCCGTAAGCTCGGTGCACCGAATGGCCGTGGGCGAGGCTGCCGTGCCACCGATTTCGAGCAACGCCCGCACGACCTGGAGAGTGGCTTCCGCCGATCCGTAGCCGCCCTTGTCGTCTCTTTCCACGAGCAGGCGCGGCCACAGCACCGCCGTGGTAGCTCGCTTATCGCCACCGCGCAATTTCGCCGATCGTGCGAGAGCGGCCACGACGATGGCGCGGGTGGCGCGGTCGTCGGCCAGCCCGGAGGGCAGAATCACGGTTCCGTCGTTTCGCACGAGGACCAGGGCGGTCAGACGAGCTGCCAAGGCGGTCGCCACCGCGGTCTGCGACGGCGAATCCAGGAAGGAGAGCACCGCGCGCGCCAGGATCAGTGGGTTCTTCTCGACGGAGAGCTGATTGAGGACCGAGGCCCGCAGGGCCTCCCAGCAGGCATTTTCGGTTCCCCGATCCGATCGCGGAACGATGGCAAGCCAGTCCAAGGCTTCGGGAATGGGAGGCACCTTGGCCGGCGGGCACTTGGGATGGTCTCGTTCGATGTCCGGTCTTTCGTGGGGATTCGCAATCGCCTGCCAGAATCGCGCCCGTGCCCGCAACGGCTGCTCCCAGCTCTGCTCGGACCTTGGCTTGCGCTGCACCCTCTCGTGTTCCGGTACCTGGCGAGCCAGCGCGCGCGCGCGGATCGCCAGCGCGTCGCCCTCGCCACTGTGGACGATGGCCCACGCGCGCACGCGGCCGAAAACCTCCAGGGCGTCGGCGAACGCGCGCTCGCCGGTCAGGTGCTCGGGCTGGAAGGAATCGAGGGCCGCCGCGATGATGGGGGCGATGCCTCGCTCGAGCACGAGACGGCCGGCTCCCTGCGCCGGCATCTCTGACGTCGGGGCGGGCAGAGGCACCTCCGCGCTTCGATCCAGCCAGCGCACGTTCTCGGCCAGGACGGTTTCCCCGGCCGGCCGAACGGCCCATTCATGTTTCAACCGATCGGCAAGCCCCGCGCCTTCGATCGTCGCATCCAGCGTCGCGTTGCCGACCGAGGTGCCGCGCATCCGCGCCGTGACCGTGACCATCGACTGCGCGGGAACCGGAATTTCTCGCTGGCTCGCGCTGGTGTCGAGCATCCGGGCCGCGCCCGTGGCGGCCAGGTGCAACGAAGCGGTCACCATCCTGGCCGTGCGGTTGCGCAGACGAATCGGAACCTCCACCACGTCTCCGACCATCCAGGGATTGCACGATCTCGCGGAACGCCTTGTCGATATCCTCGTCGACCGTCGCCAGCGGATCGAAGGCAGGGGGCGGGGGCGCGCCGGCACCCTTGGCCACGGCGGCCCAGCGCGCGATGTCGAAGGTGCTGTCGCCGTCGAGGAACGCATCCACGTCCCGGTCGGCGATACCCGCCGTGGCGGCCAGCGAGCGGCGGGTGTCCAGGGCCAGCAGGCGTTCGGGATGGGTGCCCCCCGCCTTGTCGAACACCACCGCACCCACGCTTCCGGTCAGGGGTTGTCCGTGCCCGTCGTCGAGCACAGCCTGGACGACCACGTGGCCGCCGGGCGCGATGCCGTCGGCTTTCTCTTGCGTGATGGAAAGGCGGGGCAGCACGCGCGGCAAGACCAAGACCTGGCCGCCGAGCACGTTTTTGTTCTTCGGCGTGGCCATGCCCGCGGCCCCGAGGGTCCATTCGCCTTTTGCCAACGGGGGCAGCGTCACCGTGCCGCCGCGGGCCGCGTCGCCGAGCCAGGCGCTCTGCCAGACACCTTCCCCCGGACCTTGCAGCATCACACTGGCCGAGCCCTTGCCTCCAAGAATGCGCACAGGCAGGGGCTCGCCGGCTTTCACCATCGGTCGACCGGGGCGAACCGCGGCGACCGCATCACGATCCACGCGCAGACAGCGGTCGATGCCAGAGGCCGCCATGCCACCCGAGGCGATCCGGCGCACGTGCACCGTGGCCGCCACTTCGCCCGCGCAACCGGTGTTGGCCTTGTCGGGCACCAGGGCGCCGACCTCGGGCGGAAGGTTCCATACCACCTGGCCCCAGCCGCGCGCATCGGTTCGCACGCGAGCGTCGAGCCCGTGTCCGGTCAACGCGAATTCGGCGGCCATGGGCTTTTCGTCGAGGGAGGCATGGAGGAAGAGCCGCTGTGGTTGGCCGGGCAGAAGGACGCCGAGCTCGGGCTGCAGCTCCAGCTCCGGAGCAGGCGTGGCCAGCGCCAGGGTATCCTGGCCCACGAGCGGGTGTCCCTCGACCAGGGCCTTGGTCACCAGAGTGAAACTGGATCTCCGCGGCGAGATCGTCCTGGGCGCCTCCACCGTCGCGGTGGCGTGGCCGTCGGCATCGGTGCGCATCTCCGTCGAGGCGGAAAGCCAAGCCTTGTCGTCCTTGGGCGCCTGCGTGCCGCGCGGCCCGACCCAGTAGCGCAAGGGCAGCTTCGGGATTCCTCGACCCGTACCATCGCGCACCTCCACGACGAAGGCCGCCTTGCTCCCTGGAGGCGCGGCCTTCACCAGCCAGTGCGCGCGTAGCGAAGGCGCCTGCGGGGTCTCCTCGCGCACGCCGAGGGTGACGGTCGCTTCCGCTTCATCGCCGTGGCCCGTCGCCGTGCGCGTCGAGAGGATCCATTTCCACTCGGGATCTTCCACGAAGGGGATGGCCACCTCGGTGCTGGCCATGCCGGCGAGGCCGAGCCCCGAGCGATACCCTGCGGACGAGTTTCAGGGGTTCGACGTGCAGAGCGAGCGCTTGGTGGTGAAGCCGTTGAGCGAGATTCTCTAAGTCCGAGTTGGGGCCGGCCCGCTTGGCACCGAAGACCGCGATCTCGTAGACCGAGGCCGACTGTGCGCACTCGGAAATCGTCGGGCGTCGTTGCGGTCGGCCAAGTGCCGTTGGTCGGCGAGCAGGCGTTCCGTCCCCCGCACTGGCTACCCATCTCGTCCGCGAGCCAGATCGGTTCCTCCATCGACCGTAGCGCCGATGTTTTCCCATGTGATGCTGGTAGAAGGTGGTGCCGCACAGCGACGCCCATTCTGCCACTTCCTCGAAGAGTGACTCGGGTTGCGCGGGGCATCTTGATTTGCGGCGGGCGCGCGCTACGAACCAGGAATGGCGTCGCTTGCGGGCATGTGGGGTTCGCCGGGATTTTCCGCTGCTCGGTTTCGTCTGCGCGCCGGTGCGCTGCTGTCCGCTGCGCTCACGGCCTTGTGGCCTGCCCGGGCCCGTTGCGACCAGCCCCTGACCTTGCAGGCGGCCCTGCGCGAGGCCCGGGCCGCGAACGCCCGCCTGCCGGTGGCGCGCATGGATGTGGAGAGCGGCCAGGCCCGGATTCGCGAGGCGCGCGCCGAGCTGTGGCCTGCCCTATCGGGCGAGGGAGACTTGCGCTATGCCACCCCCGCCAGCGCCTACCCGAACAACGGCAGCGAGGAGCGCCTCGAGCTCTTCGCGCGCGGCCCGCTCTACGATGGCGGTGCCCTGCGGGCCCGCGAGGCGGTGGCGAGCGCCGCCGCCGCCGGTTTCGTGGCTCGCTACCAGGTGGCCGAGGCGGACGTGGATTTCGAGGTCCGCATCCGCTTCAGCACGGTCGTGGAAGCCGCCGCCGCGGTGTCGGTGGAGAACGAGGCGGTGGATCGCCTGGCAAAGTACCTGGACGATATCTGCTTGCGCCAGCTCGGGGGACAGGGTCTCGAGACGGACCGGCTCAAGACCGAGGCCGAGCTTGCGACCCAGCGGATTGCCGCCGCGGACGCCGAGCTCAGGCTCGGCCAGGCCCGCTATGCCCTCAACGACGTGCTCGGCCGCGATCCACGCGCGCCCCTGTCCGTGGCCGAGCTGCCGGCGCCCACGATGCCGCCACGACCGCCGAGCGGGCAACAACCCTGGCGCGCGGTTCCGGATCTCGCGGGCGCCGCCGCGGACGTCTCGGCCGCTGACCACGGCATCGCCGTGGCTCGGGCCGAGCGCAAGCCGCACCTCTTCTACGAGCTCGGGGGCGGTTACCTCGGGGTCGCGGACGCACGCTATCCGGGCGATCCCTTCGGCCAGCGCGCGCTACGCGGATTCGGGCTGTCCCTCATGTTGTCGTACGACTGGACCCTGTTCGACTTCGGGGCTTATCGCGCCCGGCTTGAGCAGGCGCAGATCGCGCTCGATCGGGCGCGCGACCAGCAGGTCGTGGTGTATCGCGGGGCCCGGCTGGCCGCAGAAGGCGCGCGCCTCGAGCTTCCCGGCGCTCTACCGGCAATTGCAGCTCTTCGCCGAGGCCGTGCCCAAGTCGCGCGACGCCTTTCTGGCCGAGGAGAGTCTGTACCGCGGGGGCGCCAGCACGGCCTTGGCGGTCTTGGACGCCCACCGTAGGTGGGTTCAGTCGGAGGTGGCAGCCGCGCGGGCGCTGCTGGCCTACCGGATCGCGCAGGCGAAAGTCCTGCGCTGGGGAGGTCCGTGACAGGATCATGGGACGACCATGGGCTCGGACCGCGCTCGTCTGGTTGCTGCTCGCAGGGGGCTGCCGCTCGGGCGCGCGTGCTCCCCAAGCGCGGGTGGACGACGCCGGCGCGCCGACCTTGGCGGTCCCGGTGAAGGTCGCGCGCGCCACCCGGCAGGACGTGCCGGTGATCGTCAGCGGCCCGGGCCGCACCGAGAGCAGCGAGACCCAGGTGGTGCGCGCGCCGTTCGCGGGCATGCTGCTCGACCTGGTGGTGAGCGACGGCGACCAGGTGAGGGGCGGCCAGGCCCTGGGCTGGATCGTCTCCCGTGACAGCGAGGCCGCGCTGGAAGGGGCGCGCGCCATGCTGGCCTCGGCCACGACGCGGGCCCAGCGCGAGGCGGCCACGCGCGCGCTCGCGCTCGCCCAGCGCGGCCTGGTCAAGACCACTCTGCGCGCGCCCGAGAATGGCATCGTGCTGTCGCACCAGGCGGACGAGGACGCGCGTCTCGACGCCAATCAATCCGTGGTCGTCATCGTCGCCACCGACGCCATCGTGTTCATGGCGAACATCGCCCAGGTCGATCTGGACGCGATCAGGCCCGGGCAACCCGCGACCATCGCGCTCGCCGCGGCTGCGAGGCCCCTGCGGGCCACCGTGCACGCGGTGTTGCCGGGCGGGTCGGCCACCGATTCTCACGGCGCCGATCCGGCTCGACTTCGTCCGGGGCGAGCGACCGTCCGAGATCAATCTGTTCGGGGTCGCGCACATCACGGTGGGAAAGCATCCGGGGGCGCTGGTGGTGCCGAAGGCGGCCGTGCTGCGCGACGATGTGACGGGGACATCCCGCGTGGCAGTCGTGGATGCCACGGACCATGCCCATTGGGTGACGGTCGAGGTCGGGCTCGCCGAAGGCGCCTTGGTGGAGCTTCTGTCCTCGCCCATCCAGCCCGGCACGCGCGTGGTGGTCGCGGGCCAGGTCGGGCTCCCGCAGGGGGCGCACGTACAGGTGGAGCCATGACCTTCGTCGAACGGATGCGACGGCGACAGGGCGCGGCCTTCCTGATCGCGGGCATCGTCGCGCTTGCCGGCGCCATCGCGGCCAGCCGCCTGCCGTCGTCGATCTTCCCTTCGGTCACGTTTCCCCTGGTCAAGGTCATCGCCGACGTGGGCGAGGAGCCGGCCGCGCGCATGATGCCGACCGTGACCCGCCCCCTGGAGGAGGCCGCGCTTCGTGTGCCAGGCGTGCACCTGGTGCGCTCCACGACGTCCCGGGGCTCGTGCGAGCTGACCGCCGAGTTTCATTGGGGCACGAACATGCAGGTGGCCTTGGCGCGGGTCCAGGCCGAGGCAGAGCGCGTGCGCCCCACACTGCCGCCCGAGACCAGGCTGGACATCGAATGGATGAACCCGGCCGTATTCCCGATCCTCGGCTACGCCCTCACCTCGGACGACAAGACCCAGGCCGAGCTGCGCACGCTCGCAGAGTACACTCTCAAGCCGGAAGCTCATCCGCATCCCCGGGGTCGCTCAGGTGCAGATCCAGGGCGGCCGCCGACGCGAGATCGAGGTGCGGCTCGACCGTGCTTCCCTGCTTGGACGCGGTCTTGGCGTGGCCGAGGTCATTCGGGCCATCCACGCCGACGACCAGGTGCTGTCCGCCGGCCTCCATGAAGAGAACCACGAGCTCTACCTCGCCTTGGTCGACGGCCGCGCGGACAGCGTGGAGGCGATCCGGCGCATGGCCGTCCCGGTACCAGGGGGCGTGCCGGTGCGCCTGGGCGAGCTCGGCAAGGTGACGAGCGCGGATGAGGTGTCCTACGTGCGCACCACCGCGGGCGGCCAGCCGGCCGTGCTCGTGAACGTCATCCGCCAGCCGAGCGCGAGCACGATCGCCATCGCCGCCGGCGTGCGCAAGCTGCTGCGCGAGCGGTCGGATCTCCTGCCGGCGGGCGTGCGCTGGTCCACCTTCTACGATCAGGCGGCGTTCGTGTCGGGAGCCTTGTCCGGGACGCGCGACGCGGTCGTGATCGGGGTTGGGCTCGCCCTCGTCGTGCTGCTCCTCTTTCTCCGTCGCTTGCGTCCGGCCCTGGTCGCGATCCTCACGGTGCCGGCGTGCGCGGCCATGGTCGGGCTCGGACTGGCCGTCGCCGGGCTCACCCTCAACCTCATGACCCTGGCCGGGTTCGCGGCTGCGATCGGGCTCATCGTGGACGACGCCATCGTCGTGGTCGAGAACGTGCACCGCCACGCGGAACGCGGCGAAGAGGACGCGGTGGCAGTCGGGGTGCGCGAGCTCGGGCCCGCTCTGGTCGGGTCGAGCTTCTCGACCATCGTCATCCTGGTGCCCTTCGCGTTGCTCGGCGGGGTGGTGGGGGCCTTCTTCAAGCCGCTTGCGTTCACCATGGCCTTGGCCCTCGGCGTCTCGTTTCTCCTGGCGCTGGTGCTCGTGCCCCTGGCCCTCGGCCGGCAGCACAAGCGGACGCCCCGGTCCCGCCCGGCCGCGGGCCATCGCATCCTCGGCCGCTTACCCGAGAGATTGGCCGGGAGCTATCGGGCCGTCGTGCGCTTTCTCCTGCGCGTGCCTGTCCTATCCTTCATCGGCGTGCTCGCGTGTCTAGGCGGAGGCTACGTGATCTACCGGCACCTGGGATCGGACTTCCTGCCCGCCATGGATGAGGGATTGATCATCCTCGACTACTGGACGCCGCCCGGGACCTCGCTGTCGGATACCGACGCCATGTTGTCGTACGTGGATGCCGCCATCATGGCCACCCCGGGCGTCGTGACCTATTCCCGGCGTACCGGCACCCAGCTCGGATTCTTCATCACCGAGCCCAACCGGGGCGACTACGTCATCCGGCTCGGGCCGCGGCGGAGCCGCCGTCCGGTCGGGGCGATCATCGACGACCTGCGGGCGCGCATCGCCCGCATCGAGCCCGCGGTGCACACCGACTTCGGCCAGCTACTGGAAGACAACATCGGGGATCTCACGGGCGGGGCGGCGCAGCCCATCGACATCCGCGTGTTCGGCGACCGTCAGGGGTCGATCCAGGAGAAGGCGCGGGCCATCGCCAAGCTCATCGGCAAGATCCGCGGCGTCACCGACGTGTTCGACGGCATCGTGATCGCCGGCCCGGCCCTCGACATCCGCATCGACCGGGAGGCGGCGGCGCGGGCGGGCATGAGCACCTCCGATCTGCATACCGCGCTCGCGCCCGCCATCAGCGGCACGGTCGTGGGGCAGGTACGCGAGGGCGAGCGCTTGTACGACCTGCGCGTGCTTGCACGAACCGAGCGGGAGGGCCAGGCCGGGCTCACCGATCTCCTGGTGCGCACCCCGTCGGGCGCGCTGCTGCCCGCGAGCCGACTGGCCACCCTCACCACCGGGCCGCCCGAGACCGAGATCGATCGCGAGAACCTGCGCTCGTACGTCGGCGTGACCGCGCGCCTCACCGGGCGCGATCTGGGTAGTGCCATGGCCGAGATCCGCGCGCACCTCGGGCACGCAATCATGCTTAGCCCACACATGACGATCCGCTACGGCGGGCTCTACCAGCAACAACAGGCGTCTTTCCGCGATCTGCTCTCCGTCCTGCTCGCCGGGCTGGTCCTGGTGGCGGCGGTCGTGTTGCTCGAGTTCGGCGACTGGCGCGCGCCCCTGGTCACCTGCCTCATCGCGCTCGCGGCCCTGGCCGGCGTCTTCGGCCTGCTCTGGGTGACCCACCTGACCTTGAACATCTCCAGCTTCGTGGCCGCCATCATGATGGTCGGCATCGTGGGCGAGAACGCCATCTTCGTCATCCACGAGGCGCGCCTGGAGCTCGGGCGCGGTGCCGACGTGCGCAGCGCCTGGGAGACCGCCGCGCGTCGGCGCGCGCGGCCGGTATCCATGACCATCCTGGCGACCGGGCTGGCCCTCGCGCCCTTGGCGCTGGCCATCGGCGAGGGCTCGCAGCTCATCCAACCGCTGGCCATCGGCGTGATCGGCGGCTTCGTGCTCTCCGGCCCCCTGGTCCTCTTCGCCCTTCCCTCCATCTACCGCCTGCTCGACCCGCGCGGCCGGCTGGGCCTGAGGTGAGCCGAGTCCGCAACGAAACCGTTGCCAGGGGAGGGCGACTACAAGAAGGGGTGTCGACGAATGCCCCCCATGGGCGCGTCTGCGATACTCTTGGCCGGATGTGTGGCATCGCCGGTCTCATCGACCCGACTTGGGCAGAGATCGATCCCGGTTGGATCGTAGGCATGACGCGCGCGCTCGCGCCGCGCGGGCCGGACGGCGAGGGCTACTGGCGGGCGCCGGGCGTGGCGCTGGGGCATAGGCGTCTGGCGGTCATCGATTTGACCGACGCGGCGGCACAGCCGCTCGGCAACGAGGACGGCGGCGTGCAGGTCGTGTTCAACGGCGAGATCTACAACTTCGCCGACCTGCGCGCGGAGCTGGAGGCACGCGGGCATGTCTTTCACTCGCAGGGCGACACCGAGGTGCTCGTGCACGGTTACGAGGAGTGGGGCGACGAGGTGGTGAATCGCATCGACGGCATGTTCGCCTTCGCCTTGTGGGATGCACGCCACCGCCGGCTTCTGGCCGCGCGCGATCGCATGGGCAAGAAGCCGCTTCATTTCGCCAGTATCGCGCGCGCCGGCGCGCCGCCGCTCTTTGCCTTTGCCTCCGAGCTCAAGGCGCTGCTCGGCGTGCCGGGGTTCGACCGCGGCATCGACCACGAGGCGCTCGGTCGCTACCTCGTACACGAGTACGTTCCCCAGCCCCACACCATCTTCCGCGGGGCTCGCAAACTGGGTGCCGGACAGCGCTTGCGGCTGGAGGCTCGTACCGACGCGGCCTGCGAGCCGCGCATCGACCGCTACTGGGATTTTCCGTTCGCCGACCAGCCGCGCGCGGCGAGCGACGACGAGGCGGCTGCCGAGCTGCGCACGTTGCTGCTCGCGGCGGTTCGGCGCCGACTGGTGGCCGACGTGCCGGTGGGGATCTTCCTGTCGGGCGGGATCGACTCGTCCAGTGTCGCGGCGCTGGCGGCCGAGCTGGCCGGTCCGGACAACGTGCGCACGTTTTCCGTCGGTTTCTCCGACGCTTCCTTCGACGAGAGCAGCCACGCCCGGCGCGTGGCCCGTCACCTCGGCACGAGGCACAGCGAAGAGCGCTTGGATGCGCGCGCGCTGCTCGACGTCCTGCCCAAGGTGGTGGACTTCCTCGACGAGCCCTTGGCCGATGCCTCGATCGTGCCGACCTACCTCTTGTCGGCGTTCACCCGTCGCCACGTCACGGTCGCCCTGGGCGGCGACGGGGGGGACGAGCTCTTCGCCGGCTACCAGACCTTCTTGGCCGAGGCCTGGGGCCGCCTCTATTTCGATCGCATGCCGGAACCTGTGCGTCGGGTGGTTGCATCCGTGGCTCGCCTACTTCCGGCGCGGGCCGACTATTTCAGCCTCGACTTCAAGGTGAACCAATTCCTGCAGGGTGGGGCCATGCCAGGTCCGCGGCGACATCAACGCTGGATGGCGTCCTTTCTGCCCGAGCACCTGGCCCGGCTGCTCGCGCCCGAGCTCGGACACCAAGTCGTCCGCGACCCCTTGGACATCGTCGACCAGCGCGCGAGCGACGGACCGGCGCGCACGGACTGGGATCGCCTGATGGACACCTACGCTCATTTCTATCTTCCGGGCGACGTCAACACCAAGGTGGATCGCGCCTCGGGCGCCGTCGGGCTCGAGGTGCGTGCGCCCTTTCTCGACACGGCACTGGTCGAGTTTGCATGCCGTTTGCCGCCTTACCAACGCCTGCGCTGGCGAACGCCGAAATACATTCTCAAGCGGGCCATGCGCGGCCGCTTGCCCGACGACATTCTGGAGCGAAAGAAGCAAGGCTTCGCCGTGCCGGTGGCGCGCTGGATGCGCGAGGATTTGTCCTCGGCGCTACGCGACGAGCTGGCGCCCGAAAAGCTTCGGCGCGAGGGCTTCTTCGATCCGGTCTTCGTCGAGGGGCTCGTCGGCGATCACATGTCCGGCCGGCGCGATCGGCGCAAGGCACTTTGGACCCTGTTCATGTTCGAGCGCTGGCTCGAGCGCTGGGGCTCTGCGCGCTGATGCGGGACGCAGCCTGACGCCGAACGCGCCTCCGACAGCCACTGGAATCCCCAGCGCTTCTGTAGAGGTCTGCGATCACAGATACAGGGCAGGGGTGGGTGGCGCCCACCCCGAGCGTGCTGTTGGGAGAAGTCTTCGTGCTCGATGCTATGCGCGAGCTACGGAAGGGTGAATTGCTTGAGGAACGTCCAACCGGTCTGGGCGCCAGCCGCACTTGCGTACGCGTGCTTGTAGTTGTTGATGCAAACGCCCACTTGGACACCACCCTGGCACTGCTTGTAATAGGCGCAGTTGTACACGTCGCTATTCGGAGTCGCAGGATAGGTCGGCGTGTCCGTGCACCCGTCGATCTGCGCCCATTGCTTCCAGCAGGCCTCTGCGCCGAGGAAGTATATCGACATGCCAGGCACCACATTCGAATCCCCACCGTTGTAGAGAGCGGTGGTGTCCTGTGTGCCTCGGAACGAGAGCACCGGGATCGGACGCGTCGGTTTGCAATCGGCCACGTTTCCCGTCGAGATGTCCGATGAGGTCCCGAGGAGATCGAAGGCGGTGGGGGCGACGGCAGCGAAGATATCCGCCCCGTGGCAAGCAATGTAGTGGGACATGCCGCCGCCCATCGAGAAACCAACGGCGTATACGCGCTTGGTATCGATGCACGCTTTGGTCTCGACTTGGGCGACGAGGGCCTTGGCAAATGCCACGTCGTCGACGTTGGCCACACAGCAGGGCCCAACGTTCCACGCAGCGCCGATCGGGCCGCTTTCTCCCTGCGGATACGCCGTGATGACACCCTCGGGATCGGTCAGCGCCTTGAAGGGGGAACCTCCTTCTTCCCCTGTGTCCGTGCCCGTGATGGGATGGAAGTCCACAACGAGAGGTACTGCCGTGGTGCCTTTGTATGCCGAGGGAACGTGCAAAATATAGGAGCGTTGCGCTGTGCCCACCTGCAGCGATACCGTCGTATCGCCCGATTTCAACACGGTCGACGGGCAGGCTGTGGATTGCGAGCTTCCTCCCGCACCCGTATTTTGTCCACCTGCGCCCGACATGCCGCCGGTTGCGTTGACGCCGCCGGTCGCGTTGACGCCGCCGGTCGCGTTGACGCCGCCGGTTGAGTTGACGCCGCCGGAGGCGTTGGCACCGCCGGTCGCGTTGCTTCCGCCACCGCCAGCCTCTCCGCCAGTACCCATGGAGCTACCACCCGAGCCGGCGCTGCTGCCACCTGAACCACTGCCTCCCGAGCCCGGGATTTTCGTGCCTCCGGTTCCCTGAACTCCGCCCGCGCCCTTCGCTCCACCGGCTGCAACGGTTCCGCCAGCGCCGGTCGTGCCGCCAGAAGCGGTGGTTCCACCCGAGCTGGTGGTGCCGCCGGAACCACCGCTGGTGCCTCCTGAGGCCGTGCCGCCAGAGCCCCCTGATGAACCGGTGGTCCCCCCGGTGTGGCCGCCGCCGCTGCTGCTCGATTGGCTGCAGGCCCAGAGGCCTACGCTCACGACACCAAGTAGTAGCAACAAGCTCCAGGGCAGACGGGTGGGTTGAAGTCTCATGTTCCTCCGATGTGGGCAGATACTCATAGCCACCCAGTAGCAGCTACCTCGTAGGAATGGTTCATGAACTTGACGGAACAATGCGCCGTGTTTCGGGACGCGTGCCACCCCACCAATCATGGGCGTGCGACCGGCGCCGGGGTTTCGCTCATGTCCATCGACTCGCCGTGGGTGCAGATCTCGCGCACCACGTAGGTCGCGGTCTGCGAGGACTCGTAGTAGGTGCGCATGGTCATCTCGGCCAGAAGGCCCATCAAGATCGAGAGACAGCCCACGAGAAACGACATCACGGTCAGGTGGGGCAGGGGCGTGGCCACGAAGTCCTTGCCGCCCCAGAACTTGTACCAGACCATGATCAAGAAGAAGAGAATGGACAGTCCCATGCTGAGCAGGCCGAACTTGCCGAACAGGTGCATGGGTTTGGTGCCGTATTTCCACAGCATCTGCGACAGGGTCAGGTCGAGAAGTACGTTGGGGATGCGCCGCAGTCCGTACTTGGTTTCGCCGTATTGACGCTGGTGATGCGCCACCTCGACCTCGGCCACGCGCGCCCCGCGCTGGGCGGCGTAGATGGGGATGAACCTGTGCATCTCGCCATAGAGGTGCACGCCTTGCAGGACGAAGCGACGGTAGGCCTTGAGCGTGCAACCGTAGTCGTGCAAGCGAACGCCGGATGCCGCCGAGATGATGGCGTTGGCGATCCACGACGGGATCTTGCGCGTGACGAGCACGTCCTTGCGCCGGCGTCTCCAACCGGAAACCACATCGAAGCCCTGGTCCAGCTTGTCGAGCAGGGTGACAACGTCGGAGGGATCGTTTTGGAGATCGGCGTCGAGCGGAACCACCACCTCGTGCCGGGCGGCATCGAACCCGGCGGCCATGGCCGCGGTCTGGCCGAAATTGCGAGCGAGATGGATGGTCTTCAGGTAGGGCCGGGTGAGGGTTGCTTCGCGCATTAGGGTCGGCGATTGATCGTGGCTTCCGTCGTCGACCAGAATGACCTCGGCCTCGACCCCACGCTCGCGCAGACCGGCGACGGCGGCGTCCAGCTTGGGCAGGAGGTGGGGGAGGGACTCTGCCTCATTGTAGCAGGGGACCACCATCGACACGCTTCGCGTCGGATTCACGCTGGCATGCTACACCGGACCGTCGCGATTCGCCCCCTCCTACTGCAGGGAAGCTGCGCGCACGCCGAAGGCGAAAGCACCATAGCCTACCACGCGATTTCTCGGACCCGCGGTGTCGCCGGAATTGCGCAGATCCAAGATCGTACACGCCAGCATCTTCTTCGCGGCCATCGCCAGAAGGGCGTTGACGCCGGTGGCCCCGCAGGCCTGCTCGTGGTTTACCTCGCCGGCCGCAAGGCGTTCCACGGTCTCGGCGGTGTGGGCGTCGATCTTCCGCGCCGTCGCGTAGTCGTGGTAGTGGCTGAGATCGGAGCTGACCACGACGGCGGTTTCGTCGCCCCCCCAGAGCGCATCCAGAGCCCGTTCGGCGGCGCGCCAGTCGTCGTCCCCGGCCAAGAGCGGCACCACGCGTGCCTCGGGAAAAATCTGCTTGAGGAAAGGCAATTGGACTTCCAGGCTGTGCTCGTTCGCGTGCGCGGCCTCGAATTCGCGTGCGAGCCCGCTGTGGACGAGCGAGGCGACGGCCTCTCGATCGACCGCGACCGGGCCGATGGGAGTTTCGAAAACCTCCGCGCCGCTGGTCGCCACGCCGGCGAAGGCCACCCGGTGCGAAGGGCCAAGCAAGACGACTCGCTCGACTTGGCTTGCGCGCGCGGCCTGCGCGGTCCACCCGGTCCACCCACTCAATGACGCGTAGGCGCTGCCGGCGACAGGACCGGAGTAGATGTAACCCGCGTGGGGTGCGACCACGGCCTTGGCAGGCTCAAGCTTGGCGGGCGGCGCGGCCTCGGCGACGAAACCCTTCACGGCCGCGGCAAGCTCCTGAGGCTTGTCCGAATAGAACATGCCGGCAAAGGCTGGGTTCCGCGTGCGCATGCCCTACTTTACCTCGGTTCCGCGCGGGGAACAGGCGCCGACATGTGTGGCCTGTCCACACCTGGTTGTGCTTGACTGGTTGGAGCAGAGCCGCGGACGCATGGCGCACCCGTGGAAGGTCTGGAACGCGGCCTTGTCGCTGGAGGTACCCGAGACGTGTTATGCTCAAGAGAGCCGCTACGCACCGGAGCGGCTCAACGCTTACCGCAAAGAGAAGTCTGACGATCGAACGGAGCAATGGTCGAGTCATGCCGGCTGAGACCCAGTGGGACACACGCCTAGGCACCGTCCTCGAAGGCGCGTACCGCATTACGCGTCTCATCGGCGAAGGTGGCATGGGCGCCGTGTACGAGGCGATCCAGCTTCGTCTCAACAAGCGCGTGGCCGTCAAGCTGATGGCGCGCCAGTTGACCGCCAACCAGGATGCGCTGGCCCGATTCCGTCGCGAGGCCGAGATCACCTCGCGGCTCGGGCATCCCCACCTGGTGAACGTCGTCGATTTCGGCGCTTCCGAAGCCGGCGAGCCTTACTTGGTGATGGAATTCCTCGACGGTGAGGACTTGGACCAGCGGCTGGGCCGTCGTGGCTCCCTGGCCATCGATCTGGCGGTCCACATCACCAAGCAGACCGCCTCGGCGCTGGCCGCGGCGCACGCCCAGGGTATCGTGCACCGGGATCTCAAGCCGGCGAATATCTTTCTCCTCAATGTTCCAGGCGAGCTCGAGTTCGTGAAGGTGCTCGATTTCGGCATCTCGAAGGTGAAGGCGGCGGGAGTCAAGCTCACCAAGGCAGCGGTTGCGCTGGGCACGCCGAACTACATGTCGCCCGAGCAGGCCTCGGGCAAGACCGACGAGATCGACCATCCCGTGGATCAGTGGGCGCTGGCCTGCATTACGTGGGAAATGCTGTGCGGCCATACCCCGTTCGTGGCGGACGACGTCACGGCGCTCTTCTACCAGGTCATGAACCTGCAGCCGCAATCGCTGTTGCTGCGCGTGCCCGGTCTGGCGCCAGAGGCCGAGGCGGTGTTGTTGCGAGCCCTGTCGAAATCCCCTCGGGATCGCTTTCCATCGATTCGCGAGTTTGCCCACGCCTTCGAGACAGCGGCCTTGGGGCGGCCCGCCGATCTGACCCCGCTGCCGGTGATGCTGTCGCATTCTTCGCTGTCGAGCGCGAGTGCTCCAGCGCGGCCGGACTTGGCCGCGACCGTGGCGGCGGAGACCAAGGCGCGCACCCCAAGGCACCTCACCACTTTCTCGCGCACCGCCGGCGAGATGACCGATCAGATTCCGACGAGGAACTGGTCGAGAATCGGTCTGAGGCCCCTCTACGCCATGGCCGTGTTGGCGGGTGCTTTGTTGCTGGCCGGTGCCGTCTTCTTGCTCCGTCCTCGGCCACCGTCGATTGGCACCGCGGAGGCCCCGGTTCGGCCTTCCGTCGTCACGTTGCCACCGATTTCGCCGCTGCCGACGACGCCGGCACCCCCGCCGCACGCAGCCGAGACACCGAAGCTGGTCGAAACGCCGACGAGGGGAACCGCAGGCAGAGCCAGATCCAAGAAGGCACAGATGGCAAAAGCCGAGGATCCATTCGAAGGGGACGTGACCGGCGACAAGCGCAAGAAAGGCAAAACGCCAGCGCCGTCGCCAGAGTTGCTTCACGGCCACGAAACCGGCCGGCCCGCGCGCTCACCTCAACCCACGGTCAAACGGACGATCATCAAAGAACTGTGACATGCACACGACTTTTCTCCTCTTGCTAGGTTTGCTCGCGCAGTCTTCCGATCCGGCCACCAACACGGAGGCCAAGGCCAAGGCTCAATCGTTGCTCACCGAGGGCTCGGCCTTGTACGAGAAGGGGGATTACGCCGATGCGCTCGAAAAATTCAAACAAGCCTTCGCGGCCTACGATTCGCCCAAGCTGCTCTTCAACATCGGACAGGCCAATCGCGACCTTGGCCGTCCGGCGGAAGCCCTGGAGGCCTTCGAGCAGTTCTTGATCGGTGCCGGAGATGCCGCGCCCGAGACCATCGAAGAGGCCCGGAGGTCGGTGGACGAGCTGCAGATGAAGCTGGGACGACTTCGGGTCGAATGCCCAATCGAAAACGCGACCATCAGCCTCGACGGCAGGGATGTCGGACTGACGCCGCTGACCAAGCTCTTGTGGGCAACGCCAGGCCGGCACCAGGTAACCGCACGCCACTGGAACTATCCGCCCGCCATCGAGAACGTCGAGGTTCGCGTGGGCGAGGTACTGCCCGTTCGCCTGGTCCTGCAGGCACCGGAAGAAGTCGTTGCTCCACGGCCATCCCGCACCGTGCAGCCGGCGGGACGAGTCGATCTGTCGTCCGAAGAGACGAGGTCGGCCAACCGGGAAGTCAAGCCAGCCGAATCCTCCGCAGGCTGGTGGATGGGGCGCACCTGGACCTGGGTGGCCGCCGGCTCTGCCGTTCTCTTCGGCGCTGGCGCCGTCACGGCCGGCCTTGCCATGCAATCGAAGTACGACAGCCTGGAAAAGACCTGCGGCAGCGCCAGTCCGAACCAGCCAGGTTGCAGCGAAAGCGACATCAGCGCGGTGGCCACGCGCCGGAATGTCGCGAACGCGATGTGGGCCCTGGCCGGGGTCTCGGCGGTCACGGCGGGGATCCTTTTCTTTGTCGAAGGCCATCCCGTCACCGTGGTGCCCATGGCCGGTGAAACGGTCGGATTTGCCGGAGGGCTGCGGTTCTAGCCATGAAGAGGGCAGTGCCGCTGTGCATGTGGCTGTCCCAGCCCAAGTGGCTCTTGATCGTCGTCGTGGCCGGTTGGGCAGGGTGCTCCTTCGATGCCGGCAAGCTGCGCGGTACGCCCAACCAGGATGCAAGTACGACTGCGGATCACGCCGACGGCCCGCTCGATGGCGCCACCGTGGGCGCCGACACCCGGGACGTGGCCGAGGTCCCGGCTGATACCGTGGTCATCGAGAACGATACCAGCCTCCCCTCCGAGCACGACACCCCCGCCGACGAGCCGGCTCTTGCGTCGTCGGATGACGCCGAATCTCGGGCGGCGGAACCAGGCGAGGATGTTGCGGGCGATCTGGCGCCAGCCTTGGAGGTGGACGCCGAGGGGACCCGCGACGATTCACGCGTCGCCTCGGACGCGGATGGGACCGCGCTGGACGTCCCTGGCGTGGCCGACGCCCCACAGGATGCCATCGTGGCGGACGACTCGGCGGCGGATGGCGGCGCGGACGAAAGAGACAGTGCGATGGGCCCGGAGACCGGCAGCGATGCTCCCCCGGCGTCTTCCTGTGGTGGATCCGGGCAATTTTGCTGTGCGGGCAATGTCTGCTCGAACAATGGGTGCTGCGCGAACGGCGTGTGCGTCGCCAGCGGAAAGACCTGTCCCAGCCCCTTCTCGGGGATCTGCGCCAACGGGGCGTGCGGCACGTGTGGCGGCGCCAACGGAACGTGCTGCACGAGCTCCAGCTGCACGGCCGCCAACACGATCTGCCAGACCACCACGTTCCCGACCTCGACGACCTGCGCCGCCTGTGGAGGCAACGGCGACCCGTGCTGCCCGGGAAATCTCTGTCTCGATGGCGGGTGCTGCATCGCCCAGCCGACTGGTAGCGGCACCGCGACGTGCAAGGCTGCGGGATTGGCGTGCAGCCCCAGCATCACCTACACCTGCTCGGCGGGCGCCTGTGGGGCCTGCGGCGGCCTTGGAGATCCATGCTGCGTCAATAGCCGCTGCACGGCACCGAATACCCTCTGTCAGACCGCACCCGGGATCGGTGGTCAGGCGACTTGTGTGGCTTGTGGCGGAGCCGAGCAACCCTGTTGCCCCAATACCACCACCGGAGGTACGGCCACTTGTTTTGCCGGCCTCAACTGCCAGACCGCGGTCGGGCCGGGCGCACAGTCGAGCTGCGTAGCCTGCGGTGGACCGGGTCAGCCCTGCTGCGGCTCTATCACGGGGGGCGCGGGAACATGCCTGTCGGGCGCGTGCAGGACCGGGAGCTGTCCATAGCCAAGTCCCGCAGGCCAACCCTGCCGCCCGTGCCATACTTGGCGCGGGTTCATCATGGGAGCGGAAAGAAAGCTCGCCGGCTTGCGCGGAGACGGGAACGATGTTCGCGCGGATCTCGACAGCCACACGATAGCGACGCGCTACTTCCGTCGCGACGACGACGGACGCACGGTGTGCGAGATGTGTCCACGCGCCTGCCGCTTGCAAGAAGGCCAGCGCGGCGTGTGCTTCGTGCGCGCCTGTCGCGATGGCGAAATTGTTCTGACGAGCTATGGACGGTCGACCGGGTTCTGCATCGATCCCATCGAGAAGAAGCCCCTGTTTCACTTTTTGCCAGGCACGCCCGTGCTGTCCTTCGGCACCGCGGGGTGCAACCTGATGTGCAAGTTCTGCCAGAACTGGGAGACCAGCCGCGCGCGCGACGTGGAGGCCATGAGCGACAGCGCCACCCCCGACGCCATTGCGGCCGCGGCGGTGCGCCGGGGCTGCCGGAGCGTGGCCATGACCTACAACGATCCGGTGGTGTTCTTCGAGTACGCGGTCGACGTGGCCGACGCTTGCCACCGGCTCGACGTACGGACCGTCGCGGTGACGGCGGGATATATGATGCCGGCGCCGCGCGAGGAGTTTTACCGGCACATCGATGCGGCCAACGTGGATCTGAAGGGCTTTTCGGAGCGCTTTTATCGCGAGCTTCTCCAAGGGGAAGCTCCACCGCGTTCTCGATACCCTGGTGTACTTGCGCGCGAAGACCGGGGTCTGGCTCGAGATCACGACCTTGCTCATCCCCGGGGAAAACGACGGCGACGCAGAGCTGGACGCAATGACCCGCTGGCTGGTCGCCAATCTCGGCGCCGAGGTTCCGCTGCACTTCACGGCCTTTCATCCCGATTTTCGTCTGCTCGACCACCCCGCGACGCCGCTTGCGACGTTGCGGCGGGCGCGCGCCATCGCGCTCGGCAACGGTCTGCGCCACGTCTACATCGGCAATTTGCGCGACGACGAGGGTGAAACCACGTTCTGCACCGGCTGCGGCGAAAGGCTCATCGGCCGCCACGGTTACGAAGTCACCACGTGGGCACTGACGGAGACCGGGAGTTGCAAGTCGTGCGGAACGAAGTGCGTGGGTCGCTTCGACGGTCTGCCCGGCACGTGGGGCAACCGCCGTTTGCCGGTCGCCATCCGTGAGAGCGCGTAACGGCGCGGACGGGCGAAGCTCACAGGCTCTTCAAGAACGCGATGAGATCCTGCTTCTCCTGCGCGCTCAGCTTGGTGCCGAATTCGTGGCCGGTGTTGCGGTTGCCGGGCAGGCGGGTGTCGAAGGTGAAGGTGCCCTGACCGCTGCCGAGGGTGAACGTCTTCGGGCGCCGGTCGGTGGGCTCGAGCAGCGCCTCCAGGGTGGGCACCGAGCCGTTGTGCAGGTAGGGCGCGGAGGCGACCAGCGTGGTGAGCGGCGCCGTGCGCACCCAGGGTCCGGCGATCTGGACGGATTCGGTTGGCCCCTTGCGATGGACGGAAGGGATGCGCGTGATGGGCATGCGCACGTTCTTGTCCGAAAGGTTCCGCCGATCGACCTCGAAGCCGAACATGGCATCGGTGCCGATGCCACCTGCCGCCAAATCGTCGCGTTCGTCGCCCTGTGCGATGCCGTCGCCGTCGGCGTCGAAGGGCAGGATGCTGCAATTGGTGTAGGGAATGGGCGTGGCCAGGGCGGGATGGCTGTCGTGGCAGTGCGAGCACGTGCCCTGCACCTTCGCCGCGCTGGCGGCGGGATCGATATCGAGCTCGTCGAAGATCGAGCCCAGTCCGCCCGGGCCGTTGCCCTTGCGCAGCCCCGCCATGGCGAGAAGTCCCATGGGTTCGTGCACGAGATGGCAATCCGTGCAGCGCGGGATCGCGAGCCCGGTCTTGGGGATGGGCTTCTCCGTCGCCAGCGTGGTGGCGGAATGGCAGGACACGCAGCGCACGGGAATGCGCGCGGAGAGGGGCCGAGTCTCGTCGATGGGCGCGAGAAGCGGTGGTTGGAGATGGCTGCCGGCATAGACCGGTGGCACATCGACCAGGATCTGCCGGTTGACGATGTCGCCCACCACGCGATCGAAAAAGATCGTGCGACCGCGGGCCAGGGCGGCCGGATCGACAGCCGGCCGAGCGATGGAGGCAAGGTCGGTGTCGTAGAGCAGCTTGCGGATCGGCGTGGCCGCGAAGCTCAGGCGCAGGCCGCGTACCAGCTCGGGCGGCGCGGGCGCGCCCTGGCGAAGCACGCGCGCATACATGATGCCGGGGAAGGAATCCGCCTGCAGGCCGATGGCCCCGATGCTGCGCGTGTCGAGGACCATGGCGCGATTGATGAGATCGGCGTCGCCTTCGAGACCGGGCGGAAACTCGATGCCGAGCTCGGCCAAGGCCTCTCCGCGCCGCAAGCCCGTGCGTTCGGCGTAGCGGCCGAGCCAATCCACGCCGCGCGTGGCGTAGGTCGCGGTCCAGTTGATGACCGACAGCGAGCGCACCACCAGCGAGCTGGGCGTGCTCTTGGGATTGAACACCCCAGCCGCCCCCGTGCGCATGAGGCCGACGTCTTGGTAGCGCAGCGAGTGCAGCCCGGGCGCCGTCATATCCAGGCCGAACTCGTTGGTCAGATCCTGGCGTCCCGGTCCCGCCGACAGCAGCGAGGCTTGAACCTGCTTGGCGTCGGGTAGCTTGAGCGCCTGCCGATACTCGGCCACGGTCACGCGCCCGTCGTGATCGAGATCGAGGACCAGCGATTCGGCCAGGCGCATGCGCCGCTTGATGTCCGCCTCGCGGTCGGGAATGCCGTCGTGGTCGAGGTCGAGCACGTGCTTCGGATCGAAAAGCGACGACGTGGCGAGCATGAGGCCGTAGTCGAGGCGCGTGCTGGGCAGCCCGAGCACGGTCTTGCCGTCCACGGGATTGCGCCCCGAATGGCACAGCCAGCAGGTCATGCCGATCTCGCCCGTGGGCTTGCCGGTCTCGAAATCGAGCGCATCGCGCAGCCCTGAAAAGCCCGTACTGGCTGAGGTATAGCCACGCGCGCCCGCCGCTTCGTCGGGATCCTTGGCCAGACCGAACACCTCGGGGTTGCCGAAGATCCCCCCCTTGAGCGAGATGTTTCGCGTGACGTGGGTGTCGACGTGGCCGTCTTGGTCCAGATCGAGTGGCACGTTGTCGAGGTGAATCTCGATATCCCGCCGCCAAGCCAGGTCCGCGAGATTCGTCCAGTAATCGCCGTTGGTGCTCACCAGGCGCGACCCGGGCGCGGTGGAATCCTGCCATTCGTAGGTGCCGATGCTCTCGATGGCCTGCTGGCGGGACGAGGCCGTGGCCGCTGCGGGCAGGAGGCGCGGCGCGACCACGCCGGGCATGAGGGTGGCATTCGGCAAGGGGAGCGGCGATTCGGCTTTGTCCACTCGGGCTTGCGCAGGCGTCCGCCGGAGCTTGTGCTTGCACGCGGTGACGCTGGTCCCGACCAGAACGAGCGCAACGGCGATGGCGATTCGCTTCACGACGGAGGGAATCTACCTCGCGCGGACGAATGTGCACTACCTCCTCGCGGCCTTGGCTTAATCTGCGGGCGATGTCGTCCGGATCCGAAGCCCCTGCAAGCCCCACCGTGCGCGCGAGACGGATCGACGGAGCGGGCACGGTCGAGGTCTTCCTACAGATCTCGCCGAGCTCCACCCGCGAAGACGAGCGCGGGCAGCTCGCGTCGCTGGCCGAGCAAGCCGTGCGGGCGCTTCTGGCCCACGGGCTCGGCCCCGGCAATATCGTGTGCGGCTGGATCCATTTCGCAAAGGCCCCGCAGTGGGACTGGCGCGAAGCGCTGACCACGGCCTGGGGCGCCACCGGCCCCTTGCCCATCAGTGCCGTGCTGCAACCACCCGCCGCGCCGTTCTGCCTTTGCACCTTGAAGCTCCATGCCATCCGTTCCGCGCGTCAAAGTGGCGTCTGGTATGGCAAGTCCGCCAGACCCGCGGCGGCCACCGTTCTGCGCGCCGGCGCTCGCCACCTGCGGCTCATGTCCATCACGCCGCGCACGGATTTGCGTGGCTCGGCGGACTTGGTCGACACGGCCTACGACATGCTGGCCCAGGCCGGGCACGCTCTGACCGACCGTGGGCTGGGTTTCAGGGATGTGGTGCGGACGTGGATCTACGTGCGCGACATCGAGCACAACTACGGCTTCATCAACCAGGCCCGCAACCGCTTCTTCGCCGAACAGCGCATGGCGCGCCTGCCCGCCAGCACCTGCGTCGAGGGCGCGCTGTGCGGTGCGTCCACACCGGTGGCCATGGATTTGTATGCGGTGGCCGCCAAAGGGGAGGTTGCGATCGATGCCATCGCGCCCGGCCACATGGGCGAGGCGTCGGCCTATGGCTCGGCCTTCGCGCGCGGCTCGCGCATCGTCGAGCCCGGTCGCAAGACGCTTTGTGTTTCCGGCACGGCCAGTATCGATGCGTCCGGCGCGATCGTCGCGGTGGGTGACATCAAGGGGCAGCTCGACTGCATGTTCGAGAACGTGCAGGCGTTGCTCGGCCGGGCGGGGATGGATCTTGGCGACGTGGTCAGCGCCACGGCCTACCTCAAGCGGGCCAGCGACTACCAGGATTTCCTCGTGGCGGCGGCCACCCATGGCCTGGCCGCCGACTTGCCCACCGCGGTCGTGGTGGCCGACATCTGCCGGCCCGAATGGCTGTGCGAAATCGAGATGTGCGTGGTCCGAACCGAGGTCGGAGCAGCAAAATCGGACTGAAATGCTCTGATACTCCGCGTCCGCAATGCTGAATTGTGAAAAGCAGGTGCAAATGGGCGGGCATGGCGCCAATTGCGCGCTACGCTCATGGGCATGGATACTATACTAAGGATCTCTGATGCGGCCAATCTGGCCATCCACGCGATGGCTCACATCGCTCGCTCCAAGGGCAGCGTGAACCACTCGGTGGGCGAGATTGCCGGTGAACAAGGCGTTTCGGTAGCACATCTTTCGAAGGTCATGCAGCGACTCGTGAAGGTCGGCCTGCTTACCTCTCGGCGCGGGCCCGGTGGCGGGTTCGTCCTGGGGCGAGCGGCGGAAAAGATCTCGCTGCTCGAAATCCTCGAAGCCATGGACGGACCTATGTCGGACTGCAAGTGTCTGCTTGGTCGCAAGAAGTGTTTGTTCGGTGGCTGCGCGCTGGGGGCGCTGCTCACGCACGTGAACCACCAGGTTCGCGTGTTCATGGCCTCGCGCAACCTTACCGACCTCATGGGCTCGTCGCTCAAGCACACGCTCTACCTGGCCAGCCTGGGCGGCAAGGAGGCTGGTGGCGAGAAACCCAAGCGGGCGCGCACGGCAAAGACGAAGAACGGCGTTCGCGCCGGGATGAGCTAAACACCCCCGTCTTTGAGCAGTGGGTATCCGGCGGCCTGCCAGGCTTGCATGCCGCCGTTCAGATCGCGCACCCGCAGGTAGCCGCGCTTGATTAGCTCGTTGCCCGCGGACTGGCTCATGCCGCCGCTCAGGCAAATCAGCACCACGTCGGCGCAGTGGTCGTGGTTGAGGTAGGCCTCGATGGCGTCCACGTTGTCGTAGGGGATGGACGTGTCGGTGCCGGGAATGTCCCCGGCGTAGGGAATGTGCACGTTGATGACGATGGGATCCGTGGTGGCGAGCAGCTCGGACAATTCGGCCGGCGAGAGGCGCGCGAGGGAGGTCCACCCGCTGCATCCGGCATCGCCTCCAGCATCACCGCCCGGTCTATCGGCCTTCCCTGCGTCGGCGCCGACTGCCTCGGCAGCCAGATCGAGATCCTGTGCGAGAAGATCGCCTGCCACGTCCTTGCCGAGGTCGGTGCCCGCCGCCGCGTCCTTGCCCGGAGCATCCACCCTTGCCACCTCCGCAAGCGCGTCGCTCGAGCGGTCTGAACCGTTCACATCTGACCGTGCAGGCGCGTCCCCCTCGCTGGGCGCCAAGTCGGTGCTTGCGGTAACGACATCCACGGCGGCATCGGGTTGGGCCGCATCGCGCGTGGCTGGTACATCGCTGGCGTCGGCGTCCTTCGCTGTCGTGGAATTGTTCTTGCAGCCAACAAGCCACAGGGAAAGAACGCAGGCGGCCGATATCGTCGTGGCTTTCACGGGAGCAGGATATGCGAAGTCGCGGGCATCGGCACGAGAACTTCGCGGTAGCAAACGCCTGGCGCCCCATCGCGCAAGACCGAGCGCGCATGGAAACCCAGCGCATGGAAACTCTTTCAGGGCTCCCCTATCGGCGTTAGTATGCCCCTGTCCCCGGACTGGGGTCATGAATTGCCATCATTCGCGACGGAGGACATGCGACGTGAGAAACACCATCAAGCTTACAGGTGTGCTGCTACTGGGCACGATTCTGGGCGCCGGCTGTGTCAGCTCGGGGACGTTCGAGGCGAAAGAGGCAGAGCTCGCCAAGGCTCTCAAAGAGAAGGATTCCTTGAGCCAGGACAACGCCAAGCTTCAGGCCAAGGTGGACGACCTCGACAAGCAGATCGCCGAGCTCAAGAAGCAGATGGATCAGGTCAAGGCCTATGGCAAGAACAAGGCCAACGAGGCAGGCGCCCTGGCGGCAGGCATGGACAATCTGCAGAAGCGATTGGACGAGCTCGAGAAACAGAAGAAGATCGCCGAGTCGCGCGCGGCCATGTTCCGCTCGCTGGTGGAGAAGTTGCGCTCCATGGTCGACGCGGGCCAGATCAAGGTCACGGTTCGCAACGGCCGCATGTTGCTGGTGTTGCCCAACGACATTCTCTTCGACTCGGGCAAGACCGAGCTCAAGGCCGAGGGCAAGGATGCCATCGCCAAGGTCGCCAAGGTGCTCGCCACCATGCCGGCGGATCGCCACTTCCTGGTGGCCGGCCACACCGACAACCTGCCCATCCACTCGAAGAAGTTCCGCAGCAACTGGGAGCTCTCGACGGAGCGCGCGGTCGAGGTGGTGCGCTTGCTCATCGACAACGGCATGAAGCCGAGCCAGGTCGGCGCGGCTGGTTACGCCGAGTACGATCCCGCGGCCGACAACGCGACGGCGGATGGCCAGAAGCAGAACCGCCGCATCGAGATCGTCGTGGAGCCGAACCTGTCCGAGCTTCCCAGCCTGGACGGTCTGGTCAGCAAGTAGTAGCAAGCGCAGTCGGTCTATTCCGCGACCGACCATCATGTTCAAAAAACGCGACGTCAGTATCCACTTCGTAGGCATCGGCGGTATCGGCATGTCCGGTATCGCCGAAGTTCTTTTGAACCTGGGCTACCAGGTTTCCGGGTCCGACCAGCGCGAGAGCGAGGCCACCCGGCGCCTGCAGGGTCTGGGCGGCCGCATCTCCATCGGTCATCGCGCCGAGCAGGTGCGCAGCGCCGACGTGGTCGTCATCTCGAGCGCGGTCAAGCCCGACAATCCCGAAGTGGCGGCCGCGCACGAGAGGGGCATCCCCGTGATCCCGCGCGCCGAGATGCTGGGCGAGCTGATGCGCGTGAAGGATGGCGTGGCGGTGGCGGGATCGCACGGCAAGACCAGCACCACGACCATGATCGCCACCATCCTGGCCCAGGCCGGCTTGGATCCGACCGTGGTCATCGGCGGCAAGGCCAAGGTCTTCGGGTCGAACGCGCGGCTCGGCCAGGGTGAGGTGCTGGTGGCCGAGGCCGACGAGTCCGACGGCTCGTTTCGCCACCTTTTGCCCATGGTCGCGGTCATCACCAACATCGATCGCGAGCACATGGATCACTATGGAACCGAGTCGGCCCTGCGCGCGGCCTTCCTCGACTTCGCCAACCAGGTTCCCTTCTATGGCGTGGTCGTGGTGTGCGCGGACAATCCGACGGCGGTGGGTCTCGTGCCCGAGTTGGTCAAACGGCACATCACCTATGGCCTCGGCGCTGGCGATTACCGCGGCGAGATCTTGTCCGCGGACGCTCAGGGCACGCGCCTGCGCATCGCCGTTCGGGGCAAGCCGCGCGGCGAGCTCGTGGTGCGCATGCCGGGCGTGCACTACGCCCAGAACGCGCTGGCATCGTTGTGCGTGGCCGACGTATTCGACGTTCCCTTCCAAGCCACCTGCGAAGCGCTGGCCGGATTCGGCGGCGTGGATCGCCGCTTCTCCGTGCGCGGCGAGGCCGCCGGCATCCTGGTGGTCGACGACTACGGCCACCACCCGACGGAGATGGCCGCGACCATCGCCGCGGCCAAGCTCTATGGGCGGCGGTTGGTGGTGGCATTCCAACCGCACCGCTTTTCGCGCACCCAGGACTTGATGGCCAAGTTCGCGCCCGCCCTGGCCGACGCCGACGAGGTCGTCCTGACCGACATCTACCCCGCCGGCGAGGCACCCATCACGGGCGTGGATGCCCAGGCGCTCTTGCGGACATTTTCGCAGGCGGCGAAGGCGAGCTATTCCCCTCGCAAGGAGCTGGCCGCCTGCCTGAGGGCACAGCTCAAGGCCGGCGATCTTCTGCTCGTGCTCGGCGCCGGCGACATCACCCAGGTCGCGTCCGACGTGCTGGCGCGGTTGGCGTAGTCCCTCAAGTGAAAAATTTGGAGGGATCGGCAAGTCGGGCGATCTTCAGCCTGTGCGTGAAGATGGCGACACGAGTCTCTTGATGGCCGGCCTTTCGGCCCGGTCGACCCGTGCCGAACAGGGAGGACGGCGGCCTTGCTGAACGGAAGCCAGGCCGCCCTGGACGTCGAGTCGCCGCGCGCGGGACTCCTTCGCCGCAAGCGGAGAAACCGTCGCGTCGCCATCCAGCGCAGAAGCCTGACGTGCGCGCTGGCGGGCGTCGGCTCACGGGTGGGGCGCGCAAGCCTTCGTATCGGTCGCATGCTGGGGAAGTTGGTATTGCTGCTGTCCGCCCTGGCAGGGTGTTTGTACGGTGGACGCTGGGCGATCCGCCACGTCGTGGATTCGCCCCGTTTTCAGCTCCGACAAATCGAGCTCTCGCCCACGCCGCATCTTGCAAGAGCAGAAATTCTGGCCCTGGCCGAGGTGTCGCCGGGCGACAAGCTGCTCGGTGTCGACACCGATGCCGTGGCGGCGCGCATCGCCACGCACCCTTGGGTGGCCCGCGTGCGCGCCAGTCGCCGCCTGCCGTCGTCGCTGATCATCGAAATTACCGAGCGGCACGCGGTGGCAGTGGCCGCGCTTTCCGGCCTGTACCTCGTCGACGAAAACGGCCAACCGTTCAAACGCGCGACCATGGAAGAGGCCGATGGGTTGCCCGTGCTCACCGGGATCGATCGGGCGCGCTACGCGCAGATGCGCGATGTCAGCGAGGCCGCCTTTCGCGAGGCCCTGTCGGTCTTGCGCCAGTACCGCGAGCGCCCGGGGCGCCCGCCCATCGGCGAGGTCAGCATCGATCCGGGGTTCGGTTTTTCGCTGCTGTTTCTCGAGGGCGGCGCCGAGATCCGGCTCGGCCAGGGAAATTACAGCAAAAAATTGGCGCAACTCGATGAGATCCTCGAAGCTCTCAAGGCGAAGGAGATGGGGGGGCTTTCCGCTCTCAGGATCGTGCACCTCGATCTTCCCGAGAGTGGAAGGATCCCCGTGCTTCTTCGTACAGGCGGCGCGGAGCCCTCCACGCCGTCCAGGGTAGCACCCGCGAAGGTCGCGAAAAACTAACCGCGTAACGAACCACAAACGAGCAAGAACATGGCGAGACGAAGCTCCGATATCATCGTTGGACTCGATATCGGCACCACCAAGATAGCCGCGGTGGTGGCCGAGATGGGCGACGGCGGGCTCGATATCATCGGTATCGGAACCCATGCCTCGCGCGGGCTCAAGAAAGGCGTCATCGTCAACATCGACTCGACGGTGGCCGCCATCAACCAGGCCGTGCTCGAGGCCGAGGGCATGTCGGGCTGCGAGATCTCCCAGGTCTACGTGGGCATCGCCGGCGGCCACATCAAGGGGATCAACTCGACGGGAACCGTCGCGGTCAAGGACAAAGAAGTGCGCGCCAGCGACGTGGCCAAGGTGCTGGAATTGGCGCGCGCCATCGCCTTGCCCGCCGACCGCCACGTGGTCCACGTGCTTCCCCAGGAATACAAGATCGACGGCCAGGACGGCGTGCGCGAGCCGCTCGGCATGTGCGGGGTTCGCCTGGAGGCGCGCGTGCACATCGTGACCGCCGCAGCCGCCGCCATGCAGAACGTCATCAAGTGTTGCAGCCGGTGCGAGCTCGAGGTCCTGGACATCGTGCTCGAACCCCTGGCCTCGGGCGAGGCCGTGCTGGAAGAGGACGAGAAGGGCCTGGGCGTGGCCCTGGTCGACATCGGCGGAGGCACCACCGACATCGCGATCTTCACCGAAGGCTCGGTCGCCCACACCAGCGTGATTCCGCTCGGTGGCTACCAGATCACCAGCGACATCGCCTTCGGACTGCGCACGCCGCCGCACGAGGCGGAGAAGATCAAGCACCAGTGGGGCTGTGCCCTGGCCAGCATGGTGACCGAGGAGGAAACCATCCAGGTTGCGTCGGTCGGAGGCCGTGCGCCGCGCGTGCTGTCGCGCCACGTGCTCTGCCGCGACATCATCCAGCCGCGCATCGAAGAGATCTTTTCCTTCGTCAAGGCCGAGATCGCGCGGTTGGGCTGCGACGACCTCTTGGCCTCGGGCGCGGTCATCACCGGCGGCTCGACGCAGCTGCCCGGCATGGCCGAATTGGCCGAGGACATCCTCGGCATTCCCGTGCGCCTCGGCATCCCCAAGGGCGTGGGCGGTTTGGCCGATGTGGTCAAATCGCCGAGCTTCGCCACGGGTGTGGGGCTGGTGCAGTACGCCTCCAACCAACAAGCAACCATCGCGCGCAACGCCAGCCCCACGGAGCGCCGGGGCATGTTCGGCCGTCTGCGCCGTGCGCTGTCGACGGCCTTTTGACGATGAACGCCGCCGAAGAAAAAGCAGTAAAAAATTTGGCGCGGCGTCTGTCGCGTGCGATCCAAGGAGACTAGGGAGAATTCACATGCTCGAATTCGACGAACCGATACTGGGGCCGAAGATCAAGGTGGTCGGCGTGGGAGGCGGCGGCGGCAACGCCGTCAACACCATGATCGAGGCAGGCATCCAGGGCGTGGACTTCGTGGCCGCCAACACCGACTGCCAGGTGCTGGAGACCAACCAGGCGCCCACCAAGATTCAAATCGGCAAGACCCTGACCAAGGGCCTGGGCGCGGGCGCCAACCCCGACATCGGGTGCGCCGCCGCCCTCGAAGATGCCCAACGCATCGGCGAGGTGCTGGCCGGCGCGGACATGGTGTTCGTCACCGCCGGCATGGGCGGCGGCACGGGCACCGGCGCCGCGCCCGTCATCGCGCGCGCGGCCCGCGAGATGGGCGCCCTGACCGTGGGCGTGGTCACCAAGCCCTTCATGTTCGAGGGCCTGCAGCGCAAGAAGAAGGCCACCAGCGGCATCGCCGAGCTGGCCAAGTCCGTCGACGCCCTCATCGTGATTCCTAACGACCGCCTGGTCGGGTTGGCGGGCAAGAGCTTGACCCTGCGCGAATCCTTCAACATGGTGGACAGTGTTTGCCTCACCGCCGTGCGCGGCATCAGCGACCTGGTCATGGTGCCTGGTCTCATCAACGTCGACTTCGCCGACGTACGCTCGATCATGACCGGCATGGGCCGCGCCCTTATGGGCTCGGGCTTCGGCAGGGGCGACAAGCGCGCCATCGACGCCGCCCAAATGGCCATCACGTCACCGCTCCTCGAAGACGTCTCCATCAACGGCGCGACCGGCATCCTGGTCAACATCACGGGCGGCCCCGACCTGACCCTGTCCGAGGTCAACGAGGCGTGCAGCCTGGTTCACGACGCCGCGGATCCGGACGCCAACATCATCTTTGGCTCGGTCATCGATCCCAACCTCAGCGAAGAGGTTCGCATCACGGTCATCGCCACCGGCTTCCAGAGCCGCGTGGCCGTGGAGACCTCAACCTCGTCGGGAAGCTCCCGGCCGACCATCAAGAAATCGGCCGAGCACCAGATGACCTTGCCCATGCACAGCAACCAGGCCCAGTCGGTGGTGTCGGTGATGCCGACGGCGCATGTCGAAGCGCCGGTCCAGGTGACTGTGCAAAGGGATCCCATGTCGGCCAGCGTCTCGGCGCCCGTTTCGGAGCCGCTCGACGTGTCCGATACCGAGGTGGAGATCGACGAGGTCGAGATTCATCGCTACCCACCCCTGCCGTCGCTCTTGACCCCTGCGCCCGTGTATGGCCGCGCGACGGTGGCTACAGCAGCCACCCCGCCCCCGGACTCGCGTCCGGTGATCCGGCCGCCCGTGGCCTCGCCCATCGCCGCGGCCAGCGTCACCAGCAGCGCTCGCCGGGCGACGCCGAGCGCGCAGAACGCCTTGGCCACCGCTCATCTCGGTATCGAGGAGAGCGAATACGACAAGCCGACCTACCTGCGACGGGCCATGGCCGGCGAGAGCATGCGCCTGCCCGGCGACGGCAAGGCCTAGTCGAAAAGCGCGACGAGAAAGGCACGCGTGGCGCGCGGAGGCGGGCGGCAAGGCCGACCGGAGGCGAACAAGGTGCTCGCGCGCAACCGCAAGGCGCGCCACGAGTACGCCGTCGACGAGACCTGCGAAGCCGGCCTGGCCCTGGTCGGCTCGGAGGTTAAGTCCATTCGCGACGGCAAGGTGGCGTTGGTCGATGCCTATGCCGTGGTCGAGAAGGGCGAGGCTTGGCTGTGCGAGCTGGACATCGGGGTCTACGCCTTCGCCCATGCGCGGAACCACGACCCGCGCCGACGGCGCAAGCTGCTGCTCCACCGCACCGAGATCGATCGCCTGGCCGACAAGGTGAAAGGCAAGGGCCTGACCCTGGTGCCGCTGTCGCTGTACGAGAAGGGCGGGCGGGTCAAGGTCGAGCTGGCGCTGGTACACGGTAAACAGGAATACGACCGCCGCGACGACGTGAAGAAGCGCGAGGCCCAGCGCGAGATCGACCGCGGCATGGCGAGCCGGCGGAGGTAGAGGCGCGGCGGAAATCCGCCCTTGTACGCGTCTCGAATCTGCGTTCGCAACAGGTCGTTTCCAACACGTGAACAATTGCGGATCCCACGTTCACAATTGTGTGAACATTTCGCGCCACGCGGGCGGGCCGGCAGGGCACTGCTACAGTCCATGCACATACCTAAACCACAGACTAGGAGTTGAATCATGATCATTGCATGGATGTTTGCGGCCATTCTCGCCGAGGCGGCACAGGGACAGAGCAATCACATCGTGGTGCCGGTGCCCGGCGCCACGATGTCGTGCACGAGGGAGGGAGACCACCTCGTTTGTGTGCTTCCACTCGACAAGGAAGTCGCCGGAGTGCCCCAGCGGGCAGTCGAGCCGGTGCCCGAAGCGCGGGCCTACAAGCGCAGCGCGCCTTCGCCAGGCCTTCCCGAGCCTGAAGCCCTGACTCGGCTCAAGGTGGCGGCAGCCAACATCGCGTTAGCCCAATCACTGCTGCCCAAGGCGAAAACGCCGGAAGCGAAGGCGTTCGCCGAGCAGCTGCTTTACTGGTCCAAGGAACAGTACCGCACGGCAGAGGCTCTCTTGCACACGGGCAAGGAACAGCTTCAGGCTGCGCCTGATCCATTTGAAAACAAGCCACAGGCCAATGGCGGCGAGCCGATGGCGGTGTGCCAGGCCGATGTCGATAAGGCATGCGAGGTGGGCAAGCCGTGAAGATATCCGAATGCTACGGTCCAGGTACCGGTCCGAGCGTTACCTGCACGAAGCCTTCCGGCCTCACCCAGCGCGCGAAGGCTGCGCGTGCCTGCTCGCTCGTGGTCTCCAGGTAGCGTCGCGCCGCTCGTTCCGGCTCGTCGAGAGGCAGCCCTTCGAGCGACCGCTCGATCAGTCCCGCGGCAATCCGGTCCAAGCTGGATTCCGCGAGGGGCAACTGCCGCATCAGCAATGCCTTGCTCCGTTGAAGCTCGGCAGGGGGCACGGCCGCCGCGCGCATCTGTTGCAGGTCGCGCTCGACCAGGGTCCGCGCAGCGGCCACATTGGCCGGGTCGCATCCGTAGGTGATGGTGTAGAGCGACCGCGTCTTCCCCACGTCCAAGGTGGCGCCCACGTAGTAGACCAATCCCGTCTTCTCGCGCAGATCGCGATAGAGCCAGGTGGCGTAAAACGCGCCGGAAAGGACATGGTTGGCGACCTGAAGCGGGTAGTAGTCGGGGTCGGAGCGAACCAATCCGAGGGTCTCGGCCAGGGTCACCTCGTCTTGCGACCGACTGGTGTCGGGGACGGCTTGCACAGAGGCAAGATTGGCGGGGACGGGTGGAGGATCGGTCTTGGGTTTCGGGCCAATCGCCGTCCACGAGCCGAGCTGTTTCGTGATTGTGGTCAGGGCTGCCTCGGGCGTGATCTGTCCGGTGACGACGATGGTCGTGAGATCTGGCCGAAAGGCGAGTCGGTGGTATTTGCGCACGTCCTCCAACGTGAGCTTGGCCACCGAGGCGGGCGTCGCCTGTCGCAACGCCGGATCTCCATCTGGGTACAGCCCCTTGTCGAGCGCCCGCTGGGCCAGGTAGGCCGGGCTCGCGAGCAGGCCAATCAGGCTGGCCGAGGTCTCGCGCGCCACCACGGTAAACGCTTTTTGCGGAAGGGCCGGATGAAGTATGTTCTGCGCCAGCAACTCGACGCCACGCTCGAAATGCTCGGGCAGCACTTGCAAGGAGAAGGTGGCGCCGGCCCTGACCGTGGCGCCGATCTCGTCCAGTGCCTGGTGGAAGGTGTTGCGATTCATGGTCGTGGTTCCGTAATCGAGCAGGCTCTCCAGGACCTGCTGCACGCCTTCCTGGCCCGGGGGAGCCTCCAGATCGGGATCGTTCTTCACCTGGCCGTAAAGCGCCACTGCCGGAACGCTCGGCGTGGGTTGGACGATGAGCCTGAGGCCGTTGCCGAGCACGAACGAGGAGGGTCCGGTTCCGGGCGGCCGGCTCTCGATGCGAGCCGGAAGCGCCATGGCCTGCGCCGCCCAGGCCGGCAAGGCCACCGGCTTCACGTTGCTGCGGGCGAAGGACTCGGCTCGCGGCCCCGATTTCAAGGCGACGGCATGGCCGGACTCTCGTGGCAGGAGCAGCGCGGTTACGTGGCCATCCTTTCGCAGGTACGCGCGCGCCACCCGCGCGACCTCGTCGCGGGTCACACGCTTGACTGCGTCGATTTCCTCGTCGGGAGAGGAGCGCCCGGCTAGGGCGATGGCCCGCGACCACTCCGCCGCCACCCCCGCGATCGAGCCCTTGCGCAGCTCGAAGTCGGTGACCTCTTGCCGCTTCGCCGCTTCCACGAGGTCGGACGGGATCTCGCCGCCAGCGTAACCGGCGAGGCATGATTTCACTTGCTCGAGCACCTTCGCACCGTCTGCACCGCGTGGAAATGCTGCGAGCGCGACACCCAGCCCGGCAGGAGCAAACATCTCACCGCTGAACTGGACCTGCAGCGCCTTGCCCTCGACGACCAGTGCCGACAAGCTGCTGCGCGCGCTTTCGAGCACATCGCCCAGCACCTGTCCGGCGGCGTAATCGGGGCTGGCGTAGCCGGGGAGCCGAAAAGCCACGACGGCCAGGCCGTAGGGCAGGTCGGAGTCGAGCAGGATTTCGGTCGGCACGATGGGTTTGAGGTCGACCTCGGGGCGGCGTGGCACTGGATGGGCGGGGATCGGACCGAACAGGCGCCGCACCTGCGCCATGGCCGCGTCCGGCTCCACGTCGCCCGCGATGATCAGCACGGCGTTGTTGGGCCGGTACCACGTGCGATGAAAGGCCTTGAGCATCCCGGCGGTGGTTTTCGCGAACGACTCGCGGCTGCCGAGCGGCGTGACAGCGTAGGGGGTTCCCGCGAACAGATCGGCCAGAAGTCGGGTGTAGAGCACGTACCCCGGATCGGACACATCACGGGCCACCTCCTGGTCGATGGCCCCACGCTCCTCTTCCCAGAGAATTTGGCTGTCGAGCGCATTCCGCATCCTGATCGCCTCGATGTGAAGCGCCGGCTCGAGCTCGGACTTGGGGATGGTGAAATAGTACTGGGTGACGGTGGGGCCGGTTTCAGCGTCGAACTCTCCTCCCATCCCCGCGATGATGGTCGTAAGCTGCGCACCGGACAGACCGCGGCTCCCCCGGAACATCATGTGTTCCTGGGCATGGGCCAAGCCGGCAAATCCTGGAGGCGCCTCGAGCGAGCCGGCCAGGTAGTTCATTTCCACGGTTACCACCGAAGCGAGGTGAGACGGAACGACCACCACTCGCAAACCATTGCCCAGAACCGCCCGTGTAACTTGTCCGAAGGCTGGCGCCGCAAGGAACAACAGCACGGCGGTTACCCCGGACGCCAGCCAAGGGACATTCCCCCAGCCTGAATGTGCCAACTGCCAATTGGCAGGTGAACCCCGCACCCAGATCCCCTTGAGCTTATGGGGTGTCGGTCAGGATCTCATGCCACGCTCGCCTCTGCCGATCGTGATCTTCTTCGCTTGAACCTCCGGCTTCTTCTGCAGCTCGATGGTCAGGATGCCGTCCTTCAGATCGGCTCGGACGCTTTCCGCGTCGGCTCCATCCGGCAAGGAGAAGCTGCGCGTGAACTGACCATAGGAGCGCTCCATCGTGTAGTAATGATCTCCCTCTTGTTTGTGCTCGTCCTCACGACGTCCGGAGATGCTGAGCATGTTGCCAGTTAGCGACACATCCAGATCCTTCTCCTTGACGCCCGGCAAGTCCGCGCGAATGAGATAGCCCTCTCTGTGCTCCTTCACATCGAAGCGCGGCACGAAGGTGTCGTTTCGATGAAAGAGTCCGCCGCCGGTCTCCCAGAACGGCTCCCAGCGTAGGAGAGTATCCATGATGCGAAACGGATCCCATGATTCTTGGCTTCGGGGTCGAGTGAGCTCCCGATTTTCTCGTTTGATTAACATTTTCCCTATCTCCTTCTGTGGCGTCCCAGAGGCGCCACGTGAAATGGTTGCCCTTCACGGCTGCCTATTAGATGACGGAGGAGAGCCGAGGGTAGCTTGCGCGACCCCTTTGCGCCTAGAACCGCCACGTCTCGTAAGTGGCAAAATGCCTCGCGAGGCGAGATGTCGCAAGACGGGCAGGTTGCAAGAGGGAAGCTCGTCATGGGCCAAAAGTGTTGCGCTCGTTTTCCACCGCAGGCAAGGGCCGTGGTCGCGACGATCCTGAACCGAAGCCAGCGAGCAACACGGCGGCGATCCCGCTGACGAACACGCCATCAAAGGTTCCAGCCCCTCCGATCGAGACCACGGGTGCGTTCATGAGGTTGAGCCTGCCCAGGTTGAGCAGGTCGGCGCCGATCAACGTTCCGAGGGTTCCGGCCACGAAGGCGGTGCGTGGAGCCCGTGCGCGATCCAAGAGCAGAGCTGCCAGTGCCGCGGTGACGGCCGGTACCAGCGGAGGCATGGCGATACCCACGCCTCGCACAGGCCGCGCGACTTGGTGGGCGACCCATGTCACCAGCACGATGGTCACCAGCATGCGCGGGCCGAGACCGAAACGCACGATGAGGTAGAGGGAGAGCAGCACGGGGATCACTGCGCCGCCGAGGTTGACGGCGACGATCGTGTGTCCCGTTTCGACCATGCGAGGAACGACGTAGGTCATCCCCCAGAAGTCGACCACCCTGTCCTGCTCGATGCGTTCGGCGGGAAGTTGGGCGACCGGAATGTTGATGTTGCTGCCCAGTAAAGAAGCCCAGAGCAAGAGGATTGCGGTCAAACGGCCGATCCCCAGCCGCTGAAAGGCGAACTCCACGAACACGAAGCGAAGAAGCAGCATCAGCGCCCCGAGGGTCAGGGCGAAGATGAAGATGAAGAACGACGGATGGGGGAAGTAGGGAAGGATGAATCGGGGCATGCGCTGGTTGGATGCCCGAACCCGGGCTCTCGGGGTCGAAGCGCGTTGGCGGCGTCTTCGGGTCGATGAGTAATCCGATAGAGCAACCCGATCGTTGGAGGCAAGCATCCAATGGCCGGGTGACTCACCCGCCCGCCCCGGCGGAATCGATCCTGCGCGCGGTGCGCGAGCTGCCCGGGGTTCGCGAGGTCGCGCCCACCGCCGACGGCGCACGTATTCGCGCCGATGCGGGCGCGGAGCTGCTGCCTAGGCTATTCGACGTCTTGCGCGCCGGTGACGTGCAGGTACGCCTGAGCCGAGTCACCCTGGAGGACGTGTTCATCCAGATGACCGGGTTTAGGCCTTGGCTTCCGCCAGCCAGAAGTCGTGAAGATTGCAGAAGCTCGTAACGAAGAATTTCCCCTTGTATCCCTTGGGCAGCTCGTACGACGACTCTGGCTTGTCGGTAGGCACGAAGGTCTTGGCACCCACAAGCGTACCGTCTGCCAGCACCACCGTGTGCCTGACAATGTAGTGCGCCTGCGACATCGGGTGATTGGTGATCACCACGATCTTGGACCCGGTGATGGTGACCTGGGGAACGTGGATGTCCTCTACGTCCTTCCACCGGCCGGGATTTTCTTTGGTGAATATGACATTCGTGTACTTGGCCTTGCCCGACGCAAAGGACTTGGGGACCGAGCCGAAGGCGATGAGCGTGGCGGCAACGGCCGTGGTCTTGAGCAGATCTCGTCGATCGTTCATGGGAAGCCTCCTATCAGATGATTGTCCGGGGAAGGCAACCGCGCGGAGCTCGCTTTCTCTTCGCTTTCTGGTTTGGCAAGGGCCCGCGGCTCTTCCTCCCTGGGGCTAAGATGCCGACTGGAGGGCTGGAGGTGTCCAAGCCGTCTCATCCGACGTTCGAAGAAGCTGATGACGCGGCCACAAATAAAGAACGGGGCAGCCGAGGCCGCCCCGTAGCTCACAATGGACCCGTCTAATCGGTCTAATCGGTCATGGGCGCGTCTCGCGCACCGCCACCATCAACCGTGGTAGGTGTACCGCAGGTACCTGGGGTCTGGCTGGCACGGTTTCGGCCCGCGCAAACTAGACCCGTGTTGCAGGTTCCGTTGCCGCCGGTTCCGCAGCAGGCGGCACCCTCGGCACCACAGCTCGCGCAGGTGTTGCCAGCGGAAGCCAGTACGCACTCTTGCGGTGCCGTGCATGCAGGCACGCCGCCGTCGAGGGCGGGGCCGGCAGTGACCGGGCAGCACAGTTGGTCGGAGCCGCCGCACGCATTGCACGTGCCGGCAGTGCCATTGGCGCTGTCTCGACCCGAACAAGCGAATCCACTGCTGCACGTGCCGTTGGCTCCGGCGCCGCAGCACGATTCCCCCGAACCGCCACAGGTCGAGCACTGATTGCCGGACGCCTTCACGACGCAGGAAACGCCGGTGTTGCAGGGCGTGGCGCCGGCACAGCAGGCTTGGCCATCGGCACCGCAGGCGCCGCAGGTACCTGGGGTTCCTTGGGCCACGGCTCGGCCGGAGCAGGCATAGCCAGTGCTGCAGGTACCGTTGTTGGTGGTACCGCAGCACGATTCGCCAGAGCCGCCGCAGGTGGAGCAAACATTGCCGCCGGCCGAAAGCATGCATGAAAGCCCGGTGTCGCACGTGTTTCCTCCGCCGAAGCCTCCGGCTCCTGGACAGCAAGGTTGCCCTGAGCCACCACAGGCTTTGCACGAGCCCGCACCACCATCGCCTTCGACGAAGCAGCCAAGACCGCTTTGGCAGTTGTTGCCCGCGCAGCAGGCCGAGTCGGCAGCGCCACAGCTCTCGCAGGTGCCGGTGCCGCCGAAGCGGTTCGGATTGTTGCAACCGAGGCCGGCGTTGCACGTGTTGTTGGCACAGCAGGCGTCGCCCGAGCCGCCGCATGTCTGGCAGGTGCGAGCACCGCCATCAACGCCGGTGCCCGCAGCGCACACCAGTGTGCCCTGGCATTGACCGCCACCGATACCGCCTGCGCAGCACTCGGCCCCCGCGGTGCCACACGCGACACAGCTGCCGTTCGTACATTGCGATCCGCTGGCGGTGCAGAACGCTGCGGGCGCACCGAAGCCACCACCGTCGGCCGTGCCGCCGCAACACGCTTGGCCTATGCCACCGCACGCCGCGCCGGTCGCCGTGCTGGTGCACGAGCTGGTGCTGGCCGAGCAGGTTCCGCTTACATCGTTCGCGGTGCAGGCCTGGCCGGCACCCACGCACATCCTGGTGGCCGGTCCGGCGGCATCGGTCTGAATCGGCATGCAGCAACCGCTGTTGTTACACGCATTGCCGGTGCAACAAGGCTGGCCGGGATCTCCGCACGCGGGCGTAGTGCTGGTGCTGCCGCCGGTGCCGCTCGCGCCGCCGATGCTGGCGTCGCCATGGCCACCTGAGCCACCGCCACTCGCTCCTACGCCGCCACTTCCGCCTGCGCCGCCGGCGCCAGCGCCGCCTTGGGTGGTGCTACCGCCGCCGCCGGTTCCTGCTGTGCTACCAGCCGCGCCCCCGCTCCCGCTTCCGCTCTTGCTGCTGCTGCTGCAACCAGCGAACGCCAGGGTCAGGACACCAGCCAGCGCGCTCGCGCGGACCAGCAGTTGCCAATTCTTCATGGTCGCCATATCGTTAGGTCTTGCCATTTTCGGGGCCCCTTGTGTGACTGTGTGCGTGTTAGGAGCCTAGCCCTGGCTGCTTTCGTCACGGAAAACGTCCGTGCTAGCGACGCGCGTCACTCCGGCGGAGGATGTACCCGTAAATCGCGGGGGCGGTCTCAGAATTCCGAGGTTGGGGTGGTCGAGATCGCTGCGCGAGCGTTGGCCGCGCTTGTCCCTCCTGCAGGCACGAAGTATGCGTGGAAGAGTATGCGTGGAAGAAGGCTCGAAGAATGGAGGTTCCCATGCGCAATCGCTATTTCAGCTCGCTCGCTCTTGCCGCGAGCGGTCTTTTCCTCGTCGCCTGCTCTGGCGGCAACGACATCAACCGCGATGCAAGCGACGACGACGGCTCCACCGGCTCGGATACCTTGGATGCATCACTGCCCGGTCCCGACGGGGGCTTGGGCTGTTGTCCGGTCGGCTTCGACCTGTATGCGTGTCAGGAGCCGAATGGCGGTTCGGGGTACGCATGCCACAATCCAGCCCTTGGATGCGCTTCGTCCGAGACCTGCGGGCAAGGCTGCGACCCACAGGTCTCGGGACGGTGCGCCTGCGTGCAAATCGGCGCGTGTATCCTGGGCTATCACCCCGATACGATCCTCTGCCAGTGCGTGCCCGATGAGGACGCAGGAGGAATGCCGGCGGTCGATGCGCGCCCTGCATGCGTGGACACCGTGCTATGCGTTCAGGGGGATCACTTCGATACCGTCCTCTGCAAGTGCGTTCCCGATACCTCCTCGACCGGATGCGCCAACGCGTCGGATTGCCAAGGGGCCTTGCCTGCGCTCTGTCAGCAGTGCCCGGATGGCAGCTCGGGATGCGCACACTTCGAATGCGTCGCCGCGAAGTGTGAAATCGCCTACTGTCCCTGAGGACGTGGAGGCCGCACCCCGACTCGACTAGAGCATGGGGCGAAGCGCGCCCAGCAACCCCGTCGGTATGAAATATCCCAGGCGTTCTGTGTAACCTGCTCTTGGCACGCCTGCAACAGATCGACAGCACGGAGCATCTTAAGGGCGCCCTCGCGCGAAAGGATGCCCATATGCCCGAGACCTTGCCAAAGTCCGAACCAGCCCCGCAGGTGTTCGTCCCATCCGCCGATCTCAGTCGACGAGCGCATATCTCGTCTTTCGAGAGCTATCGCAAGCTTCACGCCGAGAGCTTGGGCGATCCCGAGGGCTTCTGGCGACGGAGCGCGCTTGAAACCTTGTCGTGGTTTCACCCGTTCAGCCAGGCCAGCGACTGCGATTTCGAATATGGACAGGTGTCCTGGTTTCTCAATGGGCGACTCAACGTTTGTCACAATTGCGTCGATCGGCACGTTGCCACGCGAGGCGATCAAGTCGCGTTGATTTGGGAATCGGACACGCCGGGTCAGGGCAAGGAAATTACCTACCGCGAGCTGCAACGTGAAGTGTGCCGGTTGGCCAATGTTCTCCGCCACCATGGTGTCCGCAAGCGGGATCGCGTGGCCATCTACATGCCCATGATTCCCGAGGCGGTCTATGCCATGCTGGCGTGCGCACGCATCGGCGCGGTACACAACGTGGTGTTCGCGGGATTCTCGGCCGAGAGCCTGCGCGACCGTATCAACGATGCCCGCTGTGCGACCGTCATCACCGCGGACGAGGGCGTGCGCGGCGGGAAGATCATCCCGCTCAAGCGCACCGTCGACGAGGCGGTGATGGCTTGCCCTACCGTGCGCACGGTCCTGGTGGCGCGACGGACGGGCAACAAGGTTCCCTTCTATCCCCAGCGCGACGTTTGGTTGCGCGAGGCCATGGACAGCGAACGACCCTACTGCCCCATCGAGCACATGGACAGCGAGGACACGCTCTTTCTTCTCTACACCTCGGGCAGCACGGGCAGGCCGAAGGGCGTGGCGCACACCACGGCGGGCTACCTGCTGCAAGCAGCGCTCACGCACCGCTATGTCTTCGACTACCACGACGGTGACATCTACGCCTGCGTGGCCGACGTGGGGTGGATCACCGGTCACTCGTATGTGGTCTATGGGCCGCTCTGCAATGGCGCGACTACCCTGCTCTTCGAGAGCGTGCCGACCTATCCGGACGCCGGCCGCTACTGGGATATCGTCGAGCGCCACCGCGTGACCCAGCTCTACTCCACGCCCACCGCCATCCGAGCCATCGCTCGCGAGGGCGACAGCTTCGTCAAGGCGCACGATCGCTCCTCGCTGCGCATTCTCGGCACCGTGGGCGAGCCCATCAATCCCGAGGCCTGGCGTTGGTACCACGAGGTCGTGGGCGAGGGCCGCTGCCCCATTGTAGACACCTGGTGGCAGACGGAAACCGGCGGCATCATGATCACGCCACTGCCCGGGGCGACTCCGCTCAAGCCGGGCTCGGCCACGTTCCCGTTCTTCGGCATCGAGCCGGTGCTGCTCGACGAACAGGGCAAGGAGATTCAAGGGAACGGCGTCATGGGTTTGCTGGCCATCAAGCGGCCCTGGCCCGGCATGGCGCGCACCATCCAGAACGATCACGAGCGTTTCATCCAAACCTACTTGCGGCCCTTCCATGGTTACTACTTGACAGGCGATGGCTGCCGGCGCGACGAGGACGGCTACTACTGGATCACCGGCCGCGTGGACGACGTCATCAACGTCTCGGGACATCGCCTGGGAACCGCCGAGGTCGAAAGCGCGCTGGTCACGCATCCCGCGTGCGCCGAGGCGGCGGTGGTCGGTTATCCGCACCCCATCAAGGGCCAGGGCATTTTCGCCTTCGTGATTCTCAACGAGGGATGGAACGAGAGCCCCGAGTTGCTCGGCGAGCTCAAGAACGAGGTTCGCCACCACATCGGTCCCTTCGCGACGCCCGACATCGTCCTCATCGTGCCGGGGCTGCCCAAGACCCGCTCGGGCAAGATCATGCGCCGAATTTTGCGCAACATCGCCGCCGGCAAGACCGACGAGATGGGGGATCTCACGACCCTGGCCGATCCCTCGGTCGTCGATGCGCTGGTGGCTCGGAGGGCGACGAAAGACTAGCGGGCAGATTTCCTGCCGCGGGATTGCGGAGAAGGCCGTGGCCTTGCCTCCGCCGCCAGTACAGACCCGGCAAGACCTCGCAGGCGCCGATAGCGCGCTTCGCATTCGCGGGCGAGGCTTTTTACTCCATCGTTCACCCAACGGAAACAGTCTGCTAACAAACTTCCGTATACAGTTCAGCCCATGCTCGACGGAAACACCGACAAGATTCGACGCTCTGTTCAGCAGGCCCGTCCGCGAGAGGTGGTAAGGGTACGTGAGGCTCGGGGCGCGGACATGGAGGCGATGGTCGAGCTCTTGGGCCACTTGTTCAAGCAAGAGAAGGATTTTGTCCCAACGGTGGCGAAGCAACGCAGGGCACTGGAGATCCTCCTCGCGCAGCCGACGATGGGTAGGCTTTTCGTGCTGACGCGAGGCCCTAGGATTCTGGGCATGGTCAGCCTGCTGTTCACCATCAGCACCGCGGAGGGGGGCAAGGTGGCGCTGCTCGAGGACTTGGTCGTGCGCCCGGACCAACGTGGTCGCGGGCTCGGGACCAGACTCCTGCGCGCCGCCGTCGATTGGGCACGGAAGGAGGGACTGATGCGCATCACCCTGCTCACCGACGCCGACAACGTGCGCGCGCGTCGACTCTACCTGCGTCACGGATTCGCGGTCTCCGCCATGCAGCCATTGCGTCTGAACCCGGTGGCACGCGAGGCCTCGTCGCGTGCCTTGGCCCTGTCCCTTCCTTAGTTGAGTTGCGCTCGAGGGTGGCCAGACCTGGACACTTCTTCACGGCAGGGCTCCCGCGATGGCGAAGATACCTCCACCCGGGATCGGGGCAGCCAGCCCTGCGATGGATGGGGGCCCCGGCGAACGGGTGACGAATCCGGTGATGCCGGCTCCAAGCCCCACCGCCGCCACACCGGCGAGCACGAAACTAGCAGTCTGCCAGTTTTCGCCTTCGCTCTTCAAGGCCTGTGCTCTCGCGTAGGGCTGCGATTTGTCCGAGAGGGAGTTGTAGCGGTTGCGCGCGACCACGGCGCAGATGCCGGCGGCAACCGCCGCGCCGGAGCCGACAAGGGTGGGAATCCATGGCCAGCGACTTTTCACCAGCGCGGTGCGGGTGGGTGGGTGGTCGATGGCCAGCGCCCGCTCGATCCGGACGGGGCTGGTTTCGGCTGACTTGGTCGAGGTCGGAGCAGGGGACTGCTCGCCCCTGTTCCCGGCGTTCGCAGCCGCCGCGGGGGTATCCACGGGAAGCTCAGGAGCAGGCTCGGGCGACTGCTTTCGCACGGGCGCGGAGCCCGCTTCCCTGGTCGCGGGTGTCGTCGGCTCGGCTTGGGTCGAGGACGGCAGGGCGGCGGCACGCTCGACCGGATTTCTTCGTCGGGCCTTGTGGTCGCCCGGTCGGGCCAATGCATTCTTGGGCCTTGCCTCAGGGCCAGTCTCCCAGGTCACGAGCAGCCGGGCCTGGATGGCGATGGCACGCGCGCGCTCGAAGAGCGGGCTTCCGGGGGGAAAGCTCAAAACCGCCGCGACGGAGTGATGTTCTTGTCGCACGTCGATGCGGCAGCTCCCCTGCGGACTCTCGATGACGGCAACCTTCGCGCAATAGAGGCAGTGCGCACTGGTCGGACCTCCAAGCATCACGCGTGCGCCGCCGGCCACCAATGCGCGTGCCACGGCGTCGGCCAGCTCTGGCAGCTCCGCGCCCGCCGTCGTGATCGCCTGGACCTCCAGATCCGGAGCGCGCAGTGGGGCCGACAACCCCAGCAACAGCACGAGCACCGCGCTCACTACATTCCCTTGCTGGAATGTGCCCGCGATCGAGCCAGGGCAGCATGGACGCCATCCGGAAACCTTCGCAGACACTCCGCCCAAACCGGTGGGGCGTCCTTCGGCTTGTCTTGCTCGACCAAGATGGCCAGCTCGGCGCAGGCGTTCTCGGCCCATAAAGGCTGCACGCCCTCGGGTAGAAGGTCGAGCGCCTGCCGGTAGCGCGGGATGGCCTCGTGGCGCTTGCCGCGCGAAGAGAGCAACCACGCCAGGAGCGCTTGCGCCTCGGCCCGCTGAGATCGGTCGGCGCTGGAACCCAGCAAGGCATCGATCTGTCTTTCGGCGGCGATGAGCTCGCCGTGGTCGAGAGCATCGAGCGTGGAGCGCTTCAACCCTTCGCGGTAGGCCTCCGCGGATTCGACCGTGGCGGTTTGGCCCGCGCGCACGAACTGAATCGGCCGACCGATGCCTTCCGGGCGAACCTCGACCACGCCCTCGACGACGTGTACTTGCGTGTCCTTGTCCGTGCGAACGACCTGAAAACGCGTGCCATGGACGCGCACCTCTGCGTCGGGGGTACGCACCGAAAGCGCCGACCCCGGCGGCAGCTTGGGCACGTCGAGGTACACCCGACCCGACGGCAGGAGCAGGGTCTGCGCGTCCTTGCTCGCCGAGGCGAGCCTGAGCGTGCCAGCATCCAAGCGAACGTGGGCGCCGTCGGCGAGAATGGCGGATTTCGCCTCGTCCACCGCGCGGATCTCGGCGCCTGGCGTAAGCAGCTTCAACTCGGTCGCGCGTGTGCGGTTGACCAGGACGGCGGCGACGATGCCGGCAGCCAGCGCGGTGGCTACCCCGGTGTAGAGGAATGGCGCCGAGCGACGCACGGTTTGCTTTCGCCGCTGATTTCGTGCAGCGTTTTGGGCGGCTTGGGCAACTCCGGCAAATGGGGGAACGACGACCGGCACTTGCGCTATTTCCGTCAACGCTCGCTCGACCTGGGGCAATCCTTGGTGGGCCAACCGGCAGGTCGGGCAGGCTTGCAGGTGCTCGACCCACACGGGGTCATGCGCCGCTTCCGCCCCCGGAGCGAAGTACCGATCACGCAGGGAGAGACAGTCGCTCATGCCTGATCCCCCGAGCTCAGGAGCGTCCTGTCCGCAAGCAGCCCGGCCTCGGCCATGCGCAGGGACAATTCGGCGCGGCTGCGCGAAATTCGCGCCAGAATGGTCCCCCGTGGCTCATCGGAGATCTCGGCGATTTCGGCCACCGTGTAACCTTCGGCCTGCAGCAGCAGTGCCAGCTTCTTGGAGGGATCCATCTGGTCCAAGATCCCCATCACTTTGCGGGCCAGGTCGCGGCCCTCGACCCGGAGCTCCGGCCTGGATACGGGCTCCTCGACCGGCCGGGGCACGGTTCGCTTTTGCCGGGATTCGTCGCGAATCAGGTTGTAGGCACGATTCGTCGCGATGCGCGCAAGCCAACTGGAGACGGCGATCTCGCCGCGAAAGCGGGCGATACTTCGGAATGCCGCGATGAACGTATCTTGAAGAATTTCCTCGGCGCGGGCTCGGTTGCGCACGATCCCCACCAGCAGGCGCATCAGCTTGGGGGCATAAAGCTGGTAACAATCCCGATAGGCCCCATCCTCGCCCGCAACCAGGCGCGCGCGCAGAGCACGCTCGCCTATTTCGCCGGGGAGGAAGAGGATTGTCTCGTTGCGCCGCTCGGTCACAGCCAGCCTCGCAGTCTGATTCTACATGACACCGAGATCGGCGGCTCGATTGCTTTGGAACGTGAGGTCGCCGGCCTACCGCAACTGTCTGACGAGCTCCGCGCGGACCTCGGTCATGCGCTGGGCGAGCTCGCTCTTGAGCTGGGCGCGGCCGAGGCCCAGGCTGCGCGCCAGAGGCTCTTCGTCTTTGCCGGCCAACCGATCGTCGGCATAGTCGCGCAAGAGACGCAGCCGCAGGCTCGCGCGCGCCAGGAAATGGTAGTGGTCGAGCAAGCGGGAATCGCAATCGCCTCGCTCCGCCATGGCCGCGAGCGCCTGGAACGGATTGGTGGTGCGCAAGGCAGGCTCGTCGCCGCCGCGGCGCAGTTGGCCCCAGGCGGCGATGAATTCGAGGTCCGTGAGCCCACCCGGGCTGAAGCGCAGATGGAGCGGGCCGGCGGCCGCGCGTTCTTGCTCGATGCTCTTGCGCATGCGCAAAAGCTCGGCGCGCAGGACGGCCTCGGGGATGTCGTGACGATAGGCGATGCGGTCGAGGCGCTGGCTGAAGTCGGGGAGCGTACGCTCTTTGGCTTGGCCCTGTGGCGGCGGCAGCACGCATGCGACCCGTCCGCGCAGAAGGGCGACGCGCTCCCAAGGTGCGGCCTGTTCTCGATGGTATTCCTCGAAGGCGCGGTAACTGGTCACGAGCAGGCCTTGCGAGCCGGACGGACGCAACCGCGTGTCGACGGTGTACAGGCGCCCCTCTTCGAGGAGCGCGCCGAGGGCGCCGATCAGGCGCTGGGCCAGGCGGGAGAACCATTCTTGGTGCTCCATTCCCGTCCGGGTGGCGCCGTCGCGTTCGTAGAGAAAGACAAGCTCCAGATCGGAGCCGTAGCGCATCTCGCGGGCGCCGCAACTGCCGAGCACGAGCACGGTCAGCTCGGAGTCGGGGCTACCGAAGCGAGCGGCCAGATCGGCGGCGACCCGGCGTGCCGATTCTTCCAGACACGCCTCGGCCAGCCGCCCCAGTTGCGCCGAGACCTCTTCGTGTCCGAGGTTGCCGGCCGCGTCGTGCACGCCGATGCGCAGAATCTCCTCGGCCTGGAAGCGGCGCATCTGGCGCAAGGCCGTTTCGTAGTCGCAGTCGGCCAGGCGGGCCGCGAACCCGGCCTGCCACGCCGGCGCAGCGGGCATGGGCTCGCCGAGCCCGGCGGTCAATTCGGGCCACAGCTCGGGGTGCCCGATGAGGTGTCGCGACAGGCGTTCGCTGGTGCCGAAGAGACTGGCCAGCATGCGCAGAAGTTGGCGCTCCTCGCGCAAGAGCGCGAACAGGCCCAGCGATGCACGGAGCGCGAGATCGCGAAAGCGCGCGAGCGCGCGGTCGGGATCGGGCGAGGCGATGGCTTCTTCGAGCCATTCGGGCGGCAGGCGGCCGCGCGCGAGCTCCAGGCTGTCGGCGCTCTGTTCGAGGTCGCGAAAGCCGGCTGCGGCGAGGTCGCGCACCAGATCCTCGTTCGCCGTGGTGGGGGTCAGCATGCGCAATACGGCGGCGGGCGGGCCCGACGTCGGCTCGCCCAGGGTGTCGGCGATGGCACAGACGGCGGCGCGCTTCTCCTCGACGACGGTGGTAAACTCATCCGCGCCGGAGAAGCCGAGGCGTTTGGCCAGACAGGCGATGGCGTCTTGGCCGACGGGCAGGCGGTGGACTTGCTGTCCGTGCTCGAGTTGCAGCCGATGTTCGATCCTGCGCAACAGGCGATAGGCATCGGTGAGGGTACGGTTTTCCTGATCGGACAGGAGGCCGGCCAGCCCCAACTTGTTCAGCGCGGGCAGCGTCGTGCGCTCGCGCAAATCGCGCCTTTTGCCCGCGTAGAGAAGTTGCAGCACCTGCGCCACGAGCTCGACATCGCGGATCCCCCCCCTGCCAAGCTTGACGTCCCAACTGGCTTCCGCGCTCGCGGCCACGAACATGCGGCGCAGCGAGCGTACCTCTTCGAGCGTACCGGGCCCGGCGACGCGGGGATAGACGAACGGCTCCACGGTCTGGAGAAAACGCTCCCCCAGCCAGGCGTCACCCGCGGCATGGCGAGCGCGCAGCAAGGCCTGACGCTCCCAGGTCCGGCCGAAGCTCTCGTAGTAGCTCTCGACCGCGGCCAGCGAGTTGCAGATGGCGCCGCTCTGCCCTTCCGGCCGCAGGCGCAGATCGACGCGAAAGACCATGCCCTCACCGGTGCTTTCGGAGATGGCGCGGGTGACCGCCTTGCAAAGACGCGCGTAGAGCTCATGCAGGCTGAGCGAGCCGGCCTGGCCGTCGTCCGATGCATAGACGTAGATGACGTCGATGTCCGACGAGAAATTGAGCTCTTCTCCCCCCAGCTTGCCCATGGCGATGACGGAAAAACCGGGCGCGGAATCGTGGCACACGGGGTCGCCGAAGCCGGCGCGCAGCTCGGCGGCGCAGAAACGCACGGCCGCCTCCAGGCAGGCGTCGGCCAAGAAGGAAAGCTCGCGCGCGACCTCCAGGGTCAGTCCGTGCTCGGGCAGGGCGATTGCTCGGGCGCCGATCCCGGCCCCGATCTCTCGGGCACCGAGGCGAAGCATCTCGCCGCGCGCGTACCCGCGCAGGGCACGTTGCAATTCCGTCTGCGAGCGTATCCCCATGCACGCCACCTCGACTTCGTGGGCCATGAGGGCGCGCGGCTTTTCGCGATGGAGCCACGGGTCGGCGAGCAGGCGTGGCAGACGTTCGGGATCGGCGAAGAGAAGGTCCGGCAAATAGGTTCCGCTGGCAAGCACGGCCGCCAACAAGGCCATGCCCGCGCCGCCTTCCGGCAGCTCGACCCTGGTCTCGCGCAGGCGCTCGAGGCGCATGCGGGCCGACTCGGCGTCGGGACCGGCCGCGAGACACTGATCCAGGGTCTGCAGGGTTTGCACGGATGGAAGCGTAGCAAACGCCGGCTACAGCGGTTCGAGGCGCGCGCACACGACCGTGATGTTGTCGATGCCGCCATTTTCATTCGCCGTGGCGATGAGTCGCTCGCACAGCTTGTCGAGGTCGGCCTCTTCCACGGCCAGCCCGGCGATTTCCGAGTCCGCGATCATGCCGGACAGGCCGTCGGAGCAGAGCACGTACAGATCGCCCAGACGGTGATGCTCGACGATGATGTCGACCTCGATGGAGGGCTTCATGCCGAGGGCGCGCACGATGACGTTCTTGTGGGGGAAGGCGGCGATCTCGGCTTCGGACATGCGCTTCATGCGCACGTAGTCGTTGAGCAGCGAATGATCCTCGGTGATCTGGTCGATGGCGCCCTCGCGTACGCGGTAAAGGCGGCTGTCGCCCACGTGCCCGACGATGAGCACGTCGTCGAGGAACAGCGTGGTCACCACCGTGGTGCCCATCCCGCGGCACTCGGGTTTGCGCTCGGCCTCCTCGTAGATGCGCTGGTTGGCCAGCTTGACCGCCGTGGTCATGCGGTTGATGTCCTGCCCCTGTCCACGGTCGACCTTGAACGGCCAGGTGAGCTGCTGCTCGCCCTCGGTTTCGCGGAAGTACCCGACGATGGAATCCACCGCCATGCGGCTGGCCACCTCGCCCGAGGCGTGTCCCCCCATGCCGTCGGCCACGATGGCCAGGCGTTCGCCCATCGGCAGGTAGAACGCATCCTCGTTGTGGTCGCGCTTCATACCGACGTTGGTGTCGCCCGAGAAGCGGACGCGTTTTCCGTCCATGGGGAAGGACGTGCTCATGAATCACCTATCGTACCGTCGGCGTGCCGCGGTTTTCAACAACTGAAATGGCGTTCATCGGCAGTTTTCCGGCTTGACGATTGCCAGGGCCGGGCCGACTTCGACGGTGAGGGGGCCGCGGCCGACGTACAGATCGCCGTCGAGGGTGTAAGCCGATTCCGGCTCTTCGGGCTCGATGGACAACCGGGTGGCCACGAAACTGGTGGCCCGCTTGGGGGACAATCCGCGGCCCAGGCGCACGTCGAGCACGTCGAGAACGAGCGAGAGCGGTCCGCCGTGGATGGCCAGGCCACCCATCCGATCCGGATCGTCGTCCGCACGGTGGTGGAGCTTGAAACGAAAGCCGACCTCGGACACCGTGGCCGCGCCCATGCCGGTGAGGTGGGTGCGTGGTAGTAGACAGCCATCGACCCACACCCGGCCGCGGAAGCGGCGGAAGATACGGCGGGCGTAGCGTCCCGTGGTCAGCACGGAGAGCAGGATGCGAACGATGATCCACACGGCACGCCTCGCGCCGTAGCTGCCGCGGGCGTAGTACTCCTCGAGAAAGTTGGTGAGCAACCCGTTGCCGAAAATGAAACCGTAGTCGTTGCCCACCCGAAGGCAGCGACGATGGATGGTGGCCGGCGGCGTACCCATGCGGTCGCCCGCCACCAGCTCGGCGAGCAGGGTCTCGGGTTTGACCCGGATGCCGAGCGACGAGGCCACCACGTTCATGGTGCCGCCGGGCAAGATGGCCATCGGGGGCAGCGCCCGCGTTCCGTACGCCGCCACCAGGGCCGACAGCGTCCGATGCAACGTTCCGTCGCCTCCGTGAATGGCGATCACCGAGGGTGACTCCGCGGCAGCGCGCCGGGCTTCCTCGGCCAGTTGCTCCAGACTCGGCGGTGCTGCCACGCGCCCGCACGAGCCAAGGATCTTGGCGAAGCGATCGGCGCAACCAGGATCCTTTCGGTTGGCGCGGGAACCTGGGTTGACGAAAACTACCAGAGCCACGAAGGAGGTACTCTACACGACAACCCAAGCACCAGCATTTGTATTGACACGACACGCACAACGGCGATTACATGCGCCTTGAATTCGGTTTATGCCGCACGGATTTCGGCGTGCCGGATGATTGAAGGAACCCTTGCGGGGCTCTTGTTTAGGACGGAACGGGGAAATCTTGTCGGAGAACAGCGCGAAGCAGGCGGCAGTTCAGGGCACGCTCAAAGAGCGGCCGTTCCCTCGTCTGTTGCAGCAGCTCTATCGCAAGAAGCTCACCGGTTACTTCGTCGTCGCCGATCAGACGCGCGACGAAAGCGAAGTCTATCTGCGCGAAGGCTCGCCCGTACACGTGTGCCGTCCGGTCGATACCGACCGACTGGGCAATCTGCTGGTGGAGTACGGCGTGGTGTCGGCGGCGGTCGTGGCTGCGGCGAGCGCCGAGGTCACCGAGGGGACACGCCTCGGCGACGTTTTGGAGCGCATGGGCGCTCTCGACAAGCCGTCCCTGGCCCAGGTTCTCAAGTCGCAGGTGGTGCGCAAGCTGACCCGACTCTTTTTCGTCGTCGAAGGCACCTACGCCATCTATGTGGAGCCGCACGGGTTTGGCGAAGGGGCTGACCTCGCCCTCATGCGCGTCGATCCGCGCAGCGTCATCTACCCCGGCATCCGCGCAGCCTACGATCTGCCACGTGTCACACAGGAGCTGACGCGACTGCTCGGTCTTCGCTTTCGTTTGCAGGATCTTTCGCCGGGCTTCCTTTCCGCGATGGGGGTGCCGCTGGAGGACCCGACCGTGCACGCCCTTCGCAAGGGTTGGATGACGCTCGACGATCTGGACGCCATCACCTCCCGCACTTTGGAAGTCCGTTCGGTCGTATTGGCCCTGTACTATGCCGACCTGCTCGAACGGGAGGTCGTGGCTGAATCGACACCGGTTTCGGACTCGGCCATTCCGCGGGCCATTCGCTTCACGCAATCCTCGGACGTGGGCGCCGTCTTCAGGCTGCCAGGCGATTCCGGACCCGAATTGCAGTCGTCCGCCTCGGCGGTTGTCGCCTCCGCGCCGTCAAGCCTCGAAGCAGCCGCCGCTTCGGGCGCGGCATCGCGTCCAGCTTCGGCATCTTCCGCCCCTTCCGGCGAAAGGCAGGCAGCTCCTCCCGCGAGAAGGCACCCCTCGGGAATTTTTCGCTCGGTCCAGCCCCCGCCCGTCGTTGCTCCGCCGCCCGCGCCCGCGCCCGCGCCCGCGCCCGCGCCCGCGCCCGTGGTCGTGGCGCCGGTGACGCCGCTGGTGGTTCCGCCTGCGGTAGCGAGAGCGACTTCGGGCGCAACGGGTCTTGCGCCGACCGTGCGCGGGCAGCCCACAGCAGGCGCGCCTGGCCCCAGCGCGCCCGTCGTGCCTGGCCATGGCGCGCACGTCGTGCCTGGCCCCAAGGTGACCACGATGCGATTCGACGCCAAGCCGCAGGTGGCGCCCGCCAAGGTCTCGGGTGTTGCGCGCCCGGCACAGTCCACTCTCGAGGCCACGCGCGCGAGCATCCAGGAGATGGCGCAGAGGCTGGGCAAGGCCACCCATTTCGAATTGCTCGGCGTGAGCCAGAACGCCAGCTCGGACGAGGTTGGCACGGCCTTCGTGCGCGCGGCGCGCCAGTTCCACCCCGATCGTCTGGTCAACGCCGGTCTTGCGGATATGCAACCTCTCGCCGAGAAGATTCTGGCGCGCATCAACGAGGCGGCGATGGTCTTGGGGGACGCCACCCGACGCGCGGATTACGTATCGTCCCTCGCCGCCGGCCCGCAAGCCGCGCGCACGAACCTCCCCACCTTGCTCGAAGCGGAGAACATGTTTCTCAAGGGTGAGGTCTTTCTCAAGAAGGGCGAACACGCCAAGGCCATCGAGTGCTTCGCCAGCGCCTGCCAGGGGAACCCTGGCGAGCCGCAGTACCGCGCTTTCCTTGCTTGGGCGCGCTTCGACGATCCGCACGCGCGCAAGGAAGTCCTGGTTCGCGACACGCTCAAGACCATGGAAGAGGTCGTTCGCGAACGGCCGAGGTTCGCGCGCGGTTTCTACTGGGTCGGCCTGTTGTGGAAGTTCCTCAACGAAGCCGACAAGGCGGAGCGATCCTTCCGCGAGGCCGTGACCCTCGACGCGGCTTTCATCGACGCCGGCCGAGAGCTGCGACTCATCGGGATGCGCAAAAGCAAGTCCGCGCCCGGCAAGCCCGGCGCAAGACCCGAGTCTCCCCGTGGTGGCGGGTTCATGGGCAAGCTCTTCAAGAAGTAGAGTTGTCCCGGATTCGCCATCCGTTGGGCTTGAAGTCGTCGGCGGTCGCCGACCGGATTCTTGCCCCAGGGCTCCCTTGCTGCCCAGTCGGACTCATGGTGATACTGCCCCCATGAAGCAGGTGCGGTATTGGCTTCCGGTTTGCGTGCTGGGGGTGTTGGTTGCGTATCATCCGACGATTTTTTCGGGATTCCGCCAGATGCAGACCGATCCCGGGGATACCCGCCTCGTAAACTATCTCCTCGAGCATGGGTACCGGTGGGCGACGGGGCGGCCGGGCGACTCCGACTTCTGGAACCCCAAGTTCTTCTATCCGCAGCAAAACGTATTGGCGTACAGCGAAACCCTCCTGGGCGTCGGACCCTTGTATTGGATTTGGCGGGGTCTTGGGATGGGTCCGGAGTCGTCCTTCCAAGTCTGGATGATTCTGGTCTCAGTCCTGAATTTCGCCGTGGTCTTCGCGTTTCTCAAGCGTTGGTTTGTTTCGAGCTCCTGGATTGCCGTGGTCGGGGCATATTTGTTTGCCTTCGGGGCACCGCGACTCAATCAGTTCGGGCATCAGCAGTTGTTGGCCCAGTTCTTTCCCGTTCTCGCCCTGCATGCCTTGGGGTATGTCCTTGGTGCGGGTCAGCGGAATCTTTCGGCAACTGCAAGGCGAAGCTGGCTTGGCGTATTTTTCGCCGCGTCGGTGTTGCAACTGTATTCCGGCTTCTACCATGGCTGGTTTCTTGGCTTCTGTCTGGTGATAGGATTCTCTTGGAGCCTCTCGCTCCGCGAGATCCGCGCCCGATACTGGCCCTTGCTCCGGGAGGATTGGCCTTGGATCGCGGGGTTGGGCCTGCTCTCGGCGGTGGCCCTGTTCCCGCTGGCTCGCCACTATGTCTTGGCAGGGGACTCGGTGGGCCTCCGGCGGTTCGAAGACGTGGTGAGCATGCTCCCGACGCCTCAGTCGTGGGCTGATCTTGGAGATCGGAGTCTGCTCTACTCTTGGCTCGGCGAGAGCAAGCTCTTCAGGACGATCCCGATTGAGCATGAGCAGCGGCTTGGAATCGGGTTCGTCTCCGTGGGGCTGGTGATTCTTGGCTTCTTCCTGGGGATCCGCCGAACGCAGAAACGGGCCGCGCTCAGGGTCCTCTTCTTGACGTTCGCCACATCGTTCATCGTGTTTCTTCAGTTCAAGGGATACACCCTGTTTCGCTACGTCTTCCCCTGGTTTCCAGGGGCCAAGGGGCTTCGGGGTTTTTCCCGGATCGGCGTCTTCCTGCTCTTGAGCCATTCGGTGGCCCTGGTGCTGGCGCTGCAGTGGTTGCGGAAGCGGGCCAGCCTGGGCGTGGTCGTGACGGTCGCGCTCTTGTGTATGGCCGAACAGGTCGTCAGCACCCCGTCTTTTGCTTGGCGGGCACAGCGGCGGCAGTTCGAAGCCGTCGAACGGGAGATCGGCCCGCGCTGTCGGTATTTTCTCTATGCGCCGATCCTGAAACCTGACTCCTTCTCCGGTGTCTGGAAGTATCAGATCGATGCCATGTGGGCGCAGATGGAGAGCGGAGTCCCGACGCTGAACGGCTATTCCGGGAATGTGCCGCCCGGCTGGTCCTTGGGGAACAATTTGATTCGAAGCTCCTCCGACGATGCGCGCATTCGGTCGGCGGCTCAGACTTGGCTCCAGAGGAATTCGCTGATTTTCGGCGATCTCTGCCTCATCAAGATGCCAGCAGGCATTGGGCCGTAGTAGGGGACACGGGCCGAAGGCTCGGATCCTTCAGGCAAGAAACGTGACTGCCCCTCACCCGCCTCGCTGCGCTCGGCGACCTATCCCCGCCACGCGGGGCGAGGTGTTTCAGGTCAGGGTTCCCATATTACATCTCGCCGTCGCTGCTCTCGGGCAGGTCGTCCGCTTCCGCTGGCTCGGAGGCTTCGCCCATCTTCGCGTACCAACGTTCGAAGACTTCGGTGATCTGGCGGGCCTGCTTCTCGCTCGAAACATTGAAGGAGGACTGCTTGCGGTAGCTGCCCTTGAACTTCTTGAAGCGCACGATGGCGATCTTGGGTGCCCGAAACGTGCCTGCGGTCTTGTCGAGCTCCTGGTAAAGGAACATCAGGGTCGACCAGGAGCCCTTGGTCAGCACGACCTTGTCGAGTTGCTTGCGCACCAGCACACCCTCGTCCTCGTAGTCGTACGTCAGTTCGTCGATGGTCTCTGCCATGTCGGGCTCCTTCTGCTGGGACGCTATGGGTCGGGATCGGACTTGGCCAGTGCGCGCAGGTTGTCGGCCAAGGCGCGGCGGTCGTGCGCCGACAGGCGAGCGAATTCGATGCCCATGCCGGCCGCGGCCTTCTTTCCGTTTCCGCGGGTGACCCATGCGACCCGGCCGCGCGCCACGGTGACCTTGCCATCGCCGATTGGGATCTCCAGGGTCAAATCCTCGCCAACCTCGAAAAGGAGATCGGAACGCAAGAACAGGCCCCCCTCGGAAAGATCGGTGGTATCGAGTCGCACGCCGGCTTGGATCTTGTTTCCCTCGGCACGGACCACCACGGGCACGAGCGCGCTTTTCCGGTCGAACCGGCGCGCGTTGCGCGGCCGCGGGGTCTGACTCACGGACGCAGTTCCAGCACCGCGGACGAGCGGGCTTCGAACGAGACGCGGGTCGACTCGCTCCCGGCCTGCACCAACCGGCTCTCGCGCCACACGGCTTCGAACGAAACCGGGGCGCGCCCGGCCGTGGCGACGAGCTTGGCCAATAGGTCGTGCGGAACAACGACCCAACCGCTCGAAGTCGCGGCACAGGCAATGGCAGAGGGGGCACCGAAGGGCCGAATTTCGAGGAAGGTCCTTGGCGGGCCGGAAACGCGCAGCACGAGGTCGCCCTTCATGCTCATGGTCGCGCGCGTATCGAGAGGAGTCTCGCTGCTGTCCAAGACCGAGGGTACGCGCGGCAACGTCATCTTGAGGGTGGCGTGCTCGTCCCCGTTGGTCGGAACCATGAGCGTCAGGGTCTCGGGAATCTGGCCGAGATTCGAGCGGTCCTGCCTCGGCGATCACGCCGCTGACCACATCCGCGAGCGGTGGATAAACGCGGGGCGCGGGACGAAGCGGTTGTTCTTCCGTCCCTTGCTCCGTTTGGGGCACCTGCAGGGAGACCCCGCCGAGCTCTTCCAGATTCAGGGTGCCACCCTGGTCCCGCACCATGCGTGCGACTCCCGCCACGTCGCGCAGCTCGCAAGCCGATTCCGGGGGTGGCGAAACCAAAGGATCCACGGCGCCGAGGACATCGGACGCGGACATGTCGATGGCTTCGGCCTGGAAAGCGAGCACGGACACCGACGGGGCGCCGCCGTTCGGCAGATTCGAGCCGGACCGAGACCTGCGACAGGTGCTGGATGGTGGTGGGCGCGGCGTCCCGGCCGCGGGAGCCACTTTCGCAGGCCAGGCCCGCCGAAAGCAGAAGCGCCACGAGCATCCCCCGCATCCCGACGGGGCGGCAAGAAAGGTGGAAAAGGCGACGCTTGGGGGCGAAGGAGGACATCAGATTTTCCGGCAGCCAAAGATTATATGCAGATTCGCCGCGTTACGCTAGTGCGGCCGCGGCACCTTGAAAGCGTGTGAAAGATGGTAGAAAGACGACGAAATGCCAAGAATCAATTTTGAGGAGGTTCGCGAAATCGCGGCCCTGGCTCGCCTTCGCCTGGACGAGGCGGAGGTCGAACGCATGACCCACGAGCTCGACGGCATACTCGGCTACATCGAAACGGTCAAGGGCCTGGCCACGGGCGACGCCGTGCCCATGACCCACGCCGTGCCATTCGATTGCCCGATGCGGGCGGACGAGCCCGGACAGTCCTTGACCGTGGATGAGGCCCTGCAAAATGCGCCGCGCCGGCGTGAAGGCTCGTTCGAGGTCCCGCGCATCGTGCCCGGCACGGGAGGCGCGTAGTCGTGGCCCCCGATGTTCGAGGGGCGACGCTTGCCGCCCTGGCCGCGGGCGTGGCGGCGCGAGCCTGGAAGGCGCGCGACCTGGTGGAGGCGTACCTGGACCGGATCGCCCGGCTGGACGAGAAGCTTGGCAGCTTTCTGCTCGTCGATGGCGATGGCGCACGCCGGGCTGCGGACGCCATCGACAAGAAGATCGCCGCAGGCGAGTCCGTGGGACCGCTCGCAGGGGTGCCCATCGGGCTCAAGGATATCTTCGTCACGCGCGGGATCGAAACCACGGCGGGGTCGAAAATCTTGAAGGGTTTCATCCCACCCTACGAGTCCACGGCCTCGGCGCGCCTGGCCGCGGCCGGCGCCATCAGCCTGGGCAAGCTCAACATGGACGAATTCGCCATGGGCTCGTCCAACGAGAACAGCGCGTTTCATCCCGTGCACAATCCCTGGGATCTGGAACGCGTGCCGGGCGGCTCGTCGGGTGGTTCGGCGGCGGCGGTCGCAGCCTCGCTGTGCGCGGGGACGCTCGGCACCGACACCGGCGGCTCGATTCGTCAGCCGGCCTCCCTGTGCGGCGTAGTCGGGGTGAAACCGACCTACGGCCGGGTCTCGCGCTACGGCGTGATCGCCTTCGCCTCGTCGCTGGATCACCCTGGGCCCTTCGGTCGCACGGTCGAGGACGCTGCCGCCTTGTTGGAGGTGATCGCGGGCCACGATCCCATGGACAGCACATCGATCCCGGAGCCCGCGGGACGCTACCGGGCGGCCAGCAAGGCCGGTCTCGCTGGCATGCGCGTGGGCGTGCCCAAGGAGTATTTCCAGGCCGGCATGGATCCCGAGGTCGAGGGCGCCGTACGCGCCGCGCTCGACGAGCTGGCCCGGGCGGGTGCCACGCTGGTGCCGGTATCGCTGCCGCACACGCAGTACGCGATTGCGACGTACTACCTGATCTGCACCGCCGAGGCGTCGTCGAACCTGGCGCGCTACGATGGCGTTCGCTACGGACACCGCACGGCGGATGCCGGATCGCTGGAAGAGCTGTACGCCAAGACGCGCGGCGAGGGATTCGGCGACGAACCCAAACGTCGCATCATTCTCGGCACGTACGTTCTGCGCGCCGGCTACTACGAGGCATACTACGGCAAGGCCTTGCGCGTGCGCCGCCTGATCGCCGACGACTTCAACGCGGCGTTCGGCCAGTGCGACGTGCTGGTCACGCCGACTTCGCCCACGCCCGCCTTCAAGATCGGCGAGCGCGCGGCGGATCCCTTGCAAATGTACCTGGCCGACATCTACACCGTGGCGCCGCCGCTGGCCGGCGTGCCGGCGCTCTCGCAGTGCTGCGGCTTCTCGCGCTCCGGGCTGCCCATCGGGTTGCAAACCATCGGGCCGCCTCTTGGCGAGGAAGCCGTGTTCCGCGTCGCGGGCGCCTACGAGGCGCGCACCGACTGGCACAAGCGTTTGCCCGAGGACAAGTCATGAGCAGGGAAAGCTACGAAGCGGTCATCGGGCTGGAGGTTCACGTCCAGCTCGCCACGCGCACCAAGATCTTTTCCATCTCGTCGGCTGCCTTCGGCGCCGAGCCCAACGCGCACACCGATCCGGTGTGTCTCGGGCTGCCCGGCGCGCTGCCGGTCCTGAATCGTGCGGCCGTCGACGCGGCGGTGCGCCTGGGCTTGGCTGTCGGCTCGCACATCCGGCCGCGCTGCCGCTTCGCGCGCAAGCACTACTTCTACCCCGACCTGCCCAAGGGATTTCAGATCTCGCAATACGACGAGCCCCTGTGCGACGGCGGCGTCGTCACGTTTCGGCTGAACGGCGAGGTCAGACAGATCCGGCTCACGCGCATCCACATGGAAGACGACGCGGGCAAGAACATCCACGACCCGAGCGGGGTCAGCTTTGTCGACTACAACCGGGCCGGCGTTCCCCTGTGCGAGATCGTGAGCGAGCCCGACATCCGCTCGGCCGACGAGGCCGCGGAATACGTGCGCGCCATCCGCACTTTGGTGCGCTACCTCGGCATCAGCGACGGCAACATGGAGGAAGGCTCGCTTCGCTGCGACGCCAACGTTTCGATTCGGCCACGCGGTGAAAGCAAGCTCGGCACCAAGGCCGAGCTCAAGAACATCAACTCGTTCAAGAACGTGCGCGACGCCATCGAGCACGAGATCGCGCGCCAAACCGTGCTACTCGATCGCGGCGAGAAGGTGGCGCAGGAGACCCGGCTGTGGGATCCCGACCGCGGCATCTCGGCCTCCATGCGCTCGAAGGAGCAGGCGCACGACTACCGCTATTTCCCCGAGCCCGATCTGCCGCCCGTGGTGGTGGACGAGGCGTGGCTTGTGCGCGCCCGCCAGGCGCTGCCCGAGTTGCCCGAGGCGCGCCACGCCCGCTACCTCGGCCTCGGCCTTTCGGCGCAGGATGCGTCGGTGCTGGTATCCGAGCGGCCCATCGGCGACTACTTCGACGCCGCCTTGGCCGCAGCGCCTTTGCACGCGAAGAAGATCGCCAACTGGCTCATCAACGAGGTCTTGGGGCGCGTCGACGATGTGCGCGGGCTTATGGCCGAATCGGTTCCCGTGCCGCCCGCGGCGCTTGCCGAATTGGTCGCCCTGGTGGAAAAGGGGACGCTTTCAGGCAAGCTGGGCAAGGACGTCTTCGCGCGCATGTGGCAGGAAAGACGGCGCGCGGCCGACATCGTGGCCGCCGAATCGGTGAGCCTGATGTCCGATATGTCCGCCATCGAGGGCGCCTGCAAGCGCGTGGTCGAGCGCAGCCCCGACGAGGTCGCGCGTTTCCGCGGCGGCAACGCCAAGCTCATGGGGTTCTTCGTGGGCAACGTCATGAAAGAAACCGGCGGCAAGGCCAACCCCAAGACGGTGAACGAGATCTTGCGCAAGCTGCTCGGCTAGCCAAAGTACCGATCTTTGATGGCCAGAAACCTCTTCTCGACGGTCTGGTAGAGGATCCATGCGGCGACGAAGGAAAGGGTCACGAAGAGCACGACGGCGCTCCCTAGGTTGAGGAGGGTGGGCCGCATGGATGCTTGCGCCAGAACGGCCATGCCCAGGTCAATCATGGGGAAGTGGAGTAGGTACATGCCGAACGAAACCTTTCCCACGGCCGCCAAGGGCCGGAATTCCAAGAGCGAGGTTAGCCACGTGTTCGGCCTGTCCACGAGCTCCAAGAGAACGACCGACGTAGTGAGCGCCAAGAGGGAGTAGCCCACCGAGAACCCCAAGGGTCTACCGACGGGGAGCACGGACATCGTGTCGGTCATCACCAGGGCGAACAGGAGCGCCAAGCCCAGCCCGAGCAAGCACCGGCGCAAGCGTGGGGACCAGGGAATCTGCCCCGCAAGGATGGCCGCTACGGCGCCCCACAGGATGCTGTCGAGGCGGTAGTGGGAGGCGTAGTGAACGGCGAGTGGTGGCTCCCAAGCCAGGGAGATTGCGGCGTGGCGCAGCCCAGCCAGCACGACACCTAGGACGATGGAAACGGTCACGCGTGCGCGAGTGTTCTTGACCAGCAATAGAAAGAGCGGCCAGAGGAGATAGAAGTGCTCCTCCACGCAGAGGGACCAAAATACCTCGAAGGCGCCTCCTGGACGATGCATGGCGGGTCCCCACCAGCGGGAGCCGTATGCCACGAGGTAGTTGGTCCAGAAGGTGCCATAGGGAAGAAGACCAAGCGGCGATGCCCTGATGTCGTCGACGAACGCCGAGGCGAACAGGTGCGACCGTGAAAAGACGAAGGCGTCAAGCAAGAACACCGCATAGAACGCGGGCAAGATGCGAAAGACGCGGCGAAGGTAGAAACGCCAGATGCTGAAGTGCGCTGGGTGGCCGGCGAGGAGGGCGCGATTTTCTTCGCGCAGGAGCAGAGAGGTAATGAGAAACCCGCTCAGCGAGAAGAAGAGATCCACGCCGGTCCACCCGACCAAGAACAAGGGGCGGAGTAAACCCAGGGCAGAAATGGGAAATGAGCTGACAATGATCCCGTGGTAAACGATGACCAGCAAGATGGCGATTCCGCGCAGACCATCGAAGCCGCGATATCGGCGAATGCCCGCCTGACCTTGGGATGGGGACCGTGCGGCTGCCTCGGTCGTGGTGGCGTTTGGATACACTTAGATCTAGAGTCTAGACCAAGCTCCGCACCGCCGCCGTGGTCAACAGGTGGCCGTCGATCTCGGACCAGCGGGCCTCCACGGCAAAGGGGCCTTCTTGCTTGGCGAGAGCCAGATTCACGACGACGCTGCCGTCGCTGGCGGGCAGCACCGTGGCTTCCTGGAAGGAGACGTAGCGTCCGATGATGGGATTGATGGCCTTGTAGAGTGCTTCTTTGATGGAGAAGTGCAGAACGATTTCACGCCGGCGCAATCCGTCCGGCAGGGTGGACAAGACGGCGAGCTCCTCGGGGGTCATGACCCGGCTGCTGATATCCGGCCGATTGTTCCAGGCGGGCTCGCTCAGTGAAATCGGCAGCACGGGAATCGGTTCGATGTCGACGCCCAGAGAGAGGCCATCCTGTTTGCGCGCAGCCAGGGCGACCGCCAAGGTATGCTTGTGACTGATCGAACCGGTCACTCCCGGCGGCAATTCGGGGGCGCCGCGCTGGGTGGCCAGAATGGGGCCGCTCTCGACGCCGATGTCTTGCAGGGCCGCGCGCAAGGCCACGCGTCCGGCGAGCCAGGTCGGCCGGCGCGCCGGGCCCAGGGTTTCGAGAAACGCGAGCTCTTCGCTCGGAAGAAGGAACGGCGCAACCCGCTCGTTCGGACCAGGAACGCGAACGCCCACGCACCGTCCGTGCGGTAGATCGACTCGGAAGACGATGTCGGCGGGCATGATCGAGGCAAGCTCACGGTCGAAGCGAAACTACCCCAAGGCTAACACGGAAGGGCCGCCGAGCGTTACCCGATGATCGGTGCGCAACTTTCGTCGGCGTTCGCCGCCCACTTCTGGGCAATAAGAGCGGCGATCTCGTTGGCGGCCAGCGCCCGTGTTTCCATATCAGTCGCGTGGGGAGCGGCTGAGCTTTGCTCGGCGCGAACCATCGCGGAAAGGTATGGAAACCCTTCCAGTAGCGCCGCCGGGTCGAAGGCCCGGATCCTTCAGGCATGGAACGTGACAGCCCCTTGTATCTTACGGGGGACTGGCTCGCTCTCGCTCGCAGTCCCCCGGTCCCCCCTCGCTTCGCCCAGCAAAGCTGGGCTACGCTCGCCCCCAAAGGCGAAGGAGCACGACGAGATTCAACGGCACGACAGACCGATGCCCACCCGCCTCGCTGCGCTCGGCGACCTCTCAGCCTTGCGGGCACTTCGGGTCCTACACACCCTGCCCCTGCCCCCGCGGCTTCGCCGCGCCCTCGCCCGCTTCGCTTCGCTACGCGGGGCGAGGTGTTTCAGGCTAGGGTTCCCATGAACGCGTAGGCGAAGCCGGGCTTTGCCGGCGGAGCCAGAGCGCGGGAAGGTATGGAAACCCTCTCAGGGTTTCCATTTCAACCGTAGGCGAAGCCGGGCTTTGCCGGCGGAGCCAGAGCGCGGGAAGGTATGGAAACCCTCTCAGGGTTTCCATTTCAATGGCACGTGGCACGCAAGGCGCGGAAACGCGTGTCGCCTGGAACCAGCCGTTCCAGCTCGGCGAAGCGCTCTCTTGCGCGCTCGGCGAAGCCCAGCTCGCACGACCAGACCGCGTCGATGTAGTTGCGCCAGGCCAGGTAGCCGCGCACTTGCGGATCGTACGCGGACTCGGCCAGCACCCAAGCCGGCAAGCGCGCCATTGCCGCGGGCGAGGTGTCCTTCGCCAGCGTCCACCACTCGCCAGCGGGCCCGAGCATTCGCCGGATCTCGGGCGGCGTGACGGCGTCGGGCTCGATGCGCACGGGGCGTGTTTCGTCGAGCTTGGTCAGTTGCTCGGCCAGTCCGGTGTGGCGAAGGGCCGCGTCGATGACGGGGCCGAGCTCGGGCCGGGCCGCGACCACGCGCCCGGCGTAGCCCGGGCCGGCCACGAAGGCCAAGTGCGTCCACGCGACATCGGGCCGTGCGCCCTCGACGAATCGCTCATAGCCGATGAGAAAGCCGGTCTCGAAATGGTAGGTGAACGCAGCCGCGCGCGGAGGCAGATCGTCGAGCATGGCACGGGCCTCGAAGTCGGCGGCGCGCGCGTCGCGAAGTCCCGGATACCGCGCCGGCGAGGGGAATCGCGAAAGCGCTCCCGCCAGAAAGACGAGCATCAGGATGGCGCGCAGCCGGCGTGCGCGAAAGAAGGCGGCTCCGACACCGATGGCGACGCCGGAAAGGACTGCGATGAGAGCCATGGCAGGCCCGAGGTAGCCGCGAATATCGGGATTGGTCGGGTCCAGCCCGCCCACGAGCCCCGCCGCCATCGAGCCCGCAGCGCCGAGCAGGAGCGCCACGCCGACCACGCGCGAGGCCGCCCGGCGCAGCAGAAAATACGCGCCCGCCGGGGCCAGGAGCGCGAAGAGCATTCCCAGCTCCTCGATGGGCAGAAAGGGGAGATCCCAGGGCGAGGCGTTGCCGTGCACGACCGCGGTCTTTTCGGCGAAGGTTCGCGCGGACGCCACCCACCAGAATCCATGCCAGGTGCGGGCGTCCCCCCACACGACGTTGTCCAGGCCACGATCCGCCGATGCGAACAGGGCGCCCGCGCGCAAGGGAAGATAGGCGTGCACGACGAGCCCAACCGTGAAACCGGCGAGAGAAAGCGCCAGCAGTCGGGTACGCGAGCTGGACCGCGCGAGCAAGGGCAACGCGGCGGCCACGGCGCCAACGCCGACCAGGCCCGCGACCAGCGAGTGGTTGCCCACGCCGAGCCCAATCAGAAGAGCAGCCACGAACGCCGGCCGCGGGTCGCCGCTCGCGCGGGCCCTTAAGGCCAGCCACAAGGCACCCAGCGACAGCGCGGTTTGCACCGCGTAGACCTCGGGGCGATCGCTCACGATGACGACGCCCGGGGCATAGGCGAAGGCGAGGGCCGTGGCCGCGGCCACCACGACGCGCGTCTTCTCGCCGATGGCTTCGGTCAGAAAGCTCAGGGTCTCCGACGCTTCGAGCACGAGCAGGAAGACGAGCACCGCCGCCAGCGCGCCGGCCGCGGCCTGGGACAGGGCCACTTTGAAGGCGACACTGCCGAGGGGCAGAAAGGTGAACAGCTTGGCCCCAAGCAGGCTGATCTCCTCGCCGGGTGGGTGGGCGACGCCCAGGCCGAAGGCCGCGGTGGCCAGCTCGGCCGAATCGAGCGGGTAGGCGGCCGGCGTGGCGCAAAGGACATAGGCCACGAAGGCCGCGAGGCCCACGCCGATGGCGCCCAGCAAACGGGGGCTGGCGGAAGGGGCGATGTTCGTTGGCGCGGGCACGGATCCTCATGTTACCGTCAGGCGCATGCCCGTGGGTGAAATCGCTCTATCGAAGTTTCCGGTGCTGGTCGTGGATGATGAAAGCGACAACCTGGACGCTTTCCGCTTCACGTTCGGCAAGACCTTCACGCTTCATTACGCGAGCAGCGGCGAGGAGGCCATGGCGCTTGCGCGCGAGCACGAGGTGGCGGTGGTGGTCACCGATCAACGCATGCCGCGCATGACCGGTCTCGAGCTTCTGCGCGCGGTGCGCGACGTGCGACCCGATGCCATCGGCATCATCGTGACCGCGTTCACCGATGTGGACGTGCTCATCGAGTCCATCAACTTGGGGCGCATCTACCGCTATGTCACCAAGCCGTGGGACAGCAAAGAGCTGCGCGGCATTCTCATCCAGGCGGTCGAGCGCTTCCACCTTCTGCGCGAGAACCGCCGCTTGGCCGATCAGCTTTCCCAGTACGCCGGCATTTTGTCGCGCGACGCGCACAGCGAATTCAACTTCGGCGCCATCGTGGGCGATTCGCCGCCGCTGCGTCAGGTGCTGGCCAAGGTCGAGCAGGTGGCGCAGACGCAGGCCACCGTGCTTCTGCGCGGGGAAACCGGCACGGGCAAGGAGATGGTCGCGCGGGCCATTCACATCAACAGCGCCCGCGAGTCGCGTCCCTTCGTGCGCGTGAACTGCGCGGCCCTGGCGCCGGGTGTTCTTGAGTCCGAGCTGTTCGGACACGAAAAGGGCGCCTTCACCGGCGCCGTGGCGCGGCGGCAAGGTCGCTTCGAGCTGGCCGACGGCGGCACGCTTTTCCTCGACGAGGTTGGTGACTTGCCCCTCGACGTGCAGGTGAAGCTGCTGCGCGTGCTGCAAGAACGTGAGTTCGAGCGCGTGGGCGGGGTGGAAACCGTCAAGGTGGACGTGCGCCTGGTCTCGGCCACCCACCGCGATCTCGAGCGACTGATCGGCGAGGGCAAGTTCCGTGAGGATCTCTACTACCGCCTGAACGTCTTCCCCATCACCCTGCCGCCCTTGCGCGAGCGGCCCGGCGACATCGCCCTGCTGGTCGAGCATTTCATCGCCAAGTACGCGCAGACGACCGGCAAGGCCGTGCGCGGGGCCGACGCCTCCGCCATTGCGCTTCTGGCCGCCTATGCATGGCCTGGCAACGTGCGCGAGCTGGAAAACGTGATCGAACGCGCCCTCATCCTCGCCACTTCGGACGTGCTCGGGACCCAGGATCTGGACTTCGGTCGCCGCCAGGCCCAGCCTTCGGGCGCGGTGGTCGCGCCGATCACGGCGAACCAGAGCGGTGGGCTCTCCGGCGAAAGCGGTCGCTCGCTGTACAAACGCCTGTCCGAACAGGAGCGCAACGAGATCGTGGCCGCCGTCGATCAAGCCCAGGGCAACATCGCCCACGCGGCCCGCGCCCTCGGCATCAACCGCTCGACCCTCTACTACCGCATGCGCAAGCACGGACTCGAGCACCTGCTGCCCACGCGGGAAGAGCCCACGCGGGACGAGCCGGCCCTGCCACTTTCCCCGGTGGAGTGACGACTAGCGCTTCGAGATTCGCTTCTGCTCTCCGGTAGCCTCCGGCCTTTCCCGTAGCTGCCGCGCTGCCGCCAAGGCTTCCAATTCGCGATGCCTGACCTTGTAAAACGAGACCTCCCGGTGCGGAGCCCATCGCAGGCCGACCTCGGGTGTGTTCGCTCCACTGTATTTCAGGCAGTCGTCAAGCACCGCGTACCGACTCTCTTCGGACTTCATCACGGGCAAGGTCTTCTTGCACAAGACCACGATCTCGGCGGATCGCCCCTCGGCCGCATAGAGCTTCGCGAGCGGGGTAAAGGCGCCCAGGTTGGGATGAACGGCGATGGACTCACGCAGGGCACTCGCCGCTGGTTCGGTCTTGCCCGCCGCAAGCAACAGCTGGCCCTTGTCCGCCAGGAGGTCGGCCGTGGCGTCGGGGTGGTCTTCCTGCGCGCGCTGCAAGCAGGCCACCGCCTCGTCCACCAGCGCCGGTGGAACCGATCGGCGCTCGGAGATCCCGCGGCTGAAGAGCAGGGTCACGTAGTCGGCGAAATCCAGAGCCTCGCTGACGCCGCCCGGAGCGTCGAGGGCTCGCTTTCGCATCATTTCGGTGAGCTCGATGATTTTCTTGTCGTCCGTGACCATCGGCTGCGGCTCGGGCAAGATTTGCGGTTGGGGCTGTTGCTGCGGTTTCGGCTGGCAAGCCGGCATCAAGAGCACGGCAGGCAATGCGAGCCCGACGACGCGCGCGTTCATGCCTCGCCCCGGTTTCCGAAACACAGCCGTTGTCTTCATGGGAACACGGCATTCGCGTCTGCATTGCCCATGCCGCTGGCTTGCCCGAGAAACCACGGCTCTGCCACGCTTTGGCCTGTGGCCGATTGTCTCGCGGGGCGAATCGCCACACCCCAGGCCAGGCCCACGTCCCGCGATGGCCGCAGACGGTCGTCAACGCGGCGGACGATCAGGTCTTGCAGGTCTTGACCGGCACTAATCCGAGCAGGGCATGACCCGCGCGATCTGAATCGTGCTCGACGCCGAGCCGACCGCCGCGTAGGCCACGCTGCCGTCGGGGAACGGTTTCCAGGACTGCCAGGGATGATCGGGTACGGCGATGGTGAATGGGGAGCCAACGCTGTCTCCGGTGCCCGAGTCGTACACCTGCGCGGCCAGCGACGAACCAGACTTCCACGTCAACAGCATGCGGCTTGTCCCGAGCGGCTACAACCGCCCAAGAGGCCCAGAATTCCAGCCATCGCGAGATGCAATGCCCAGCCTGATTGTCGAGTCATCGGTTCAACTCCATCCTGAGGTTCAGCTTGGCTGTCGCTCGTCCCCGCGGAAACGGCTCGCGAACCATGACCTGGGAATCATGTGCGCCTGTCAGCGGCCGCGCAATTGTGATAAGCAGGAGCTGTTGGCCGGGAAGGTTGTGGCTATTGGAGGAACCCAATGTTCGCAAACACGCGAAGAGGTTCGAACTCGTCATCATGGCAACCTTGGCCGTCGCGACGCTCCGCGTCTAGTGATGGCCTTTGGCCTGTGCGCGCCTGCGGCTTGCTTGCCACCATCCTGTGCGTCGCAGCGGTCGGGTGTGGGCGGAGCTCGCTGGTCAAGCAGCGTGCCGTCGATGCGAGCGGCAGCGGCAATGGACCACAGGGGACCGGCGGTTTCGGCGGCGGGTTGAACGGAACTGGCGGTCGCACGGATGGCACGATCCCTGGCGCAGGTGGGTCGGTGCCGGGTAGCGGTGGCGCTCCGGCCTTCGGAGGCTCCATGGCAACCGGCGGGCGGGCAGGTACGGGCGGCGTTGCGGGGACCGCGGGTACGAGCCGCACGGGCGGCGCCTCCGCGACGGGCGGGACGCACGCCACCAGCGGCAGCGGAGTGGGCGGTGGGATTGGCAGCGGCGGGGTCTCCCATTCGGGCGGGACCATGGCGAGCGGCGGAGTGGTTGGGCACGGCGGCACCTCATCGACCGGTGGATCGCTTGGCAGCGGGGGCCATACGGGCTCCGGAGGGTATTCGGGAGGCGCGCTCGGCACTGGGGGATCGCGCGCTTCAGGCGGTGCGGTCTCCACCGGGGGCGCGACGACCTCGGGCGGGACCGTCGGTACGGGTGGATCCTGCGGAGACGGGATCATTGACCCGGGCGAACAATGCGATCTGGGCGCCGGCAACGAGACCGTGCCGGCCTTCTGGGTCACCCAGTCTGGCCAGGGCTTCGCAGCGGTGCCCAACATGCGATCCTATTCCGTCGAGGACTACTACGGTTACTCCTCAGCCAGCGCGCACACGGGCCTCGAGCAAGTCGGGGTAAGTCGGATTCTGCTCTACCTCGACACCTCCACGCTCGCCCTCAGCTTGGTCGTGGTCCATGGTGTGGACCAGGACAGTACCGGCCTGGCGCAACCCACATCGCACGTGCAGATGTTGTTCAGCGGACTACCCGGCACGACGACCGTGGCCGTGTCCGATGATCCGGACGAATTGCTGATGACCTCGCCGACCGACGCGACGGGATTTTGGAAGTTCACCAACAACTCGGATGGCGGAGCGCTTTCCGGACTGCCCTTTCCTGGTGATTGGGAAATAACCATCGATCCCTCGTTCATCGATGGGATTTCCACCTGGACCTGGGTGCAAAGCGATGGCTCGGTGGTCAATCTCGACCTCGGCCAGCCGCTGACCATCAAGGCGTACAATTCGCCCGGTGTGTGCCGGCGCGACTGCACCATCCCTCGCTGCGGCGACGGAATTCTGGATGGAGGCGAGCTGTGCGACCAAGGAACCCCGCCAGCAAACGGCTGCGGCGGCGATTGCATGTCCTTCAATTGACCGAATCCCTATTTTTGCTGTAGCGAGAGAAGTGGTTCGGTGCTTATAATAATGTAAGCAAGATATCATAATATGACATCTAAAATACCCTCCAAGTTTGCGAGAAGGCTGAAGGCTGGCCGGTGCAGGCTGTGGCGAAACGACTAACCATCGCGGTCCTGATCGACAACGCCAACTTTTTCGAGGGTTGCTACGAGGCCAACCTGCGCGAGGCGCTCGATGCCAAGTGTCGCCAGGACGGGCACAACCTGCTGCTGCTCTACGGTGGGCCTCTCGACGCCCCAGGTCCGACGGGCGCGGCGGACAACACCCTGTTCCGAGCGCTGCGGTCGGGCGTCTTCGACGGAATCATCGTCGTGTCGAGCATGCTCGCGGCCTTCTGCGGCCCGGACCCCGTCGCTCGTTTGATGGAAAGCTACCGGCCGGCCAACCTGTGTAGCGTCGGTCTGGCATTGCCGGGCATTCCCAGCCTGGTGCTCGACAACCGAAGCGGCATGGAGGCCGTGGTCGAGCACCTGGTGCGCGAGCACGGGGTCCGCCGGCCCGTGTTTCTCTCCGGCACCCCCCAGAACCCCGAGGCGCAGCTGCGATTCGAGGTCTACAAGGAGGTCCTCGCCAGACACGGTATCCCCTTCGATCCGGTGCTCGTGGCATGCGGCTATTTCATGCCCAAACAGGGCCGCGGCGCCATGGACGATCTGCTTGCCGCGGGGGTCGACTTCGACGGTGTGGTGGCTGCGAACGACAACATGGCCATCGGAGCCATCGAAGCCTTGCGCAAGTGGGGTCGGCGGGTACCGCGAGATATCCCCGTGACCGGCTTCGACGACCTGCCGGTCGCGGGATTGGGAAGCCCACCCCTGACGACCGTGGGCCAGCCCTTCGATCGCATGGCGACCCTGGCTGTCGAGACTGTGGTGGCCCAGCTCGCTGGCGAGCGGGTCCCCGATTGCGTCGCGCTGCCTTCCCGCTTCGTCCGCCGCCGCTCATGCGGTTGCGAATTCGAGCAGCATCCAAGAGCTGCCCACGCCTCTGCGAAGAGCGAAGAGTCTTCTCGACACCAGCATCTGCAAGGTCGGCAAGATCGGCAAGATCGGATGGACGCGCTGGGAGCGAGGCTCGCGGGCGCGCTCCATGCCCGCCCCGAGGACGCAACGCTGGTCAGCCATCGACTGATCGAATCCCTTCGCGTCGGGGCCGGCGGACAATACCGGGGGTTTCAGAAGGCGGTGGGCGACCTGCTCGAGGACTTGGGCGACGACAACGAACATCATCAGCTGCTCCAGGACGCGATCGGATGGCTGCGCGACGAGCTCTCGGACATCTCGGACATCGACCTCGAGCGCGCCTTTTACGAAGGGACGAACCTGGTCGCGCTCTCCAGCACCACCGCGCAAACGCGACAACGCCTGAACCTGGAGGAGAGCTATGTGACCCTGCTGAACCTCGGCGACCAAGCCTCCGTCGCCTTCGATCTCTCGTCGCTCGAGGAGACCCTGCGCAAGGGGTTCCCCGCGGTGGGTGTTCGCACGGCGTTTTTGTCTTGCGCTCCCGACGCCGATGCCAGCGAGCTCGTGCCGGTGGTCTGTCTCGTGGATGGGCAAGCCCTCAAGCTGCCAGCGTCGAGCTTCTCCACGAGCCGACTGTTGCCTCCGAGTGCCTTGGCCCTCGAACGGCGTCGCACGCTCCTGGTATTCCCATTGGCATTCGAATCCCAGCTGCTCGGCGTGGCCGCTTTCGACTACGCCGACGGGGTCCGCAGCTATGCGGTCTTCCGCAACGAGATCACGGCGGTGTTGAGGAGCATTCGTCTTCATCAGGAGTTGGTGCAGAAGACCATGTTGCACGAACGCAGCGTCCAAGAGCGATTGGCCACCACGAAACGGATGGAGGCCTTGAGCGTTCTTGCCGGCGGCGTGGCGCACGATCTCAACAATGTCCTGGGTCCACTCGTGGCGCTGCCCGATCTCATCCTCGACGATCTCCACCGGTTGAAGACGGACGACAACGCCATGGGAGGCTTGCGCGCCGACATCGAGATCATCAAGACCGCGTCCCTGCGCGCCGCCCAGACCATCAAGGACCTCCTCACGCTGGGCCGTCAGGGCAGGACCATGAAGGAGAACATCGATCTCAACGGCGTGGTCAAGTCCTGCTTGGCCGAAGGCTCTCTGCGCTTCGCCAGCGACAAGAGCCCCCACGTCGGCGTGGTGGTCGACTACTGCGCCGAGCCGCTAGCCGTCCGGGGCTCGGAGTCGCAGCTGGCGCGCGCGGTTGGGAACCTGGTGCGTAACGCCATCGACGCCATCCAGAGCCGAGGCGAGATCGTGGTCAAGACCCGGCGCGAGCACCTGGCCCGGCCCGCGGCAGGCTACGAGGCCATTCCCGCGGGGCACTACGCGGTGCTGACGGTGGCCGACGATGGTTGCGGCATCGAGCTCCAGGAGCTGGGGCGCGTCTTCGAGCCATTCTTCACCAAGAAGCGCGTGGGCGAAAGCTCGGGCTCGGGGCTCGGTCTGGCCATCGTGCACGGCGTGGTCAAAGAGCACGAGGGCTTCATCGACGTGTCCAGTGTCCCCGGAAAGGGAACGACCTTTTCTCTCTATCTTCCCCTGGTGCAGGCGGTCCTGGAGGGCAGCGAGCCGCTCGTGGTGGCGCCCCGTCGCCGGGCGAAGATCCTCATCGTCGATGATGAATCCATCCAACTGCAAACTTGCCGAAGGATTCTCGTCCACCTTGGTTACGAAGTCGATACCACGCAAAGTGGCTTGCACGCTTACGAGGTGTTCAACCAGGCAGCGCAGACTGGCAAGAGCCCATACGATCTCGTCATCATGGACATGGTGCTGGGCGAAATGCTCGACGGGTTGCAGGTTTTCGAGCTTATCCAGCGGCTATTCCCGGCCCAGAAGGCCATCGTGGCCAGCGGTCACGCGCCCAGCGAGCGGGCCGAGCTCGCTGTCGGCAAGGGCCTGTTCTGGCTTGCCAAGCCCTACACCGTCGAAGCGCTCGGGCGAGCAATCGCGCGCGTCTTCGACGGCAGCACCGATTCGTAGCCAATCTCTTACAGTTGCCAGGCCCATTGCAGGCGGCCGAGCCCGGAGGTGCTCGTGACCGTCAGGCTCAGGGGACTGCCGCCCGTGCTCAGCGTGGTCATGGAGTAGCTGTCGCCATTGCGCAGGCCCGGCCAATAGCAGCTTCCCATGCTGGCGTCGTGCATGATGTCCGACACGGCTCTGACGTACGAGCGAAACACGTCGCCGTCGCTGCTCACGCCGTAATCGGTGCCGGTCGTCATCGGCGCGCCCCACTCGCCGACGAGGGTGCGTGCGGGGTAGCTTCCGAGCGCCGAGGTCATGCTGTCGCTCCATTGCTTTTGGGTCGTCCACGTGTCGTGCCAGAACCCGTAGATATGGAGTTGCAAGATGCATCCGGCGAAGCGCGCGTCGCGGCCTACGGGGACGACGTTGTCGTCGTAGCCGGTGCCGGCGACGATCACGCGGCCTCGGGGTACGGTCGCGAAGTCCGTCAACCATTGGGCCGCGGTATCGTTCCAGGCGCTGCCGTACCCATAGGGTTCGTTGTGAATGTCGAAGTAGACCAGGTCGTTGCTCTGGTAGGCCGAGACGACGACTTGCCACATGGCCTTGAATGCAGCGGCGTCGTCGGGTTTGCCGTTTTGGTATGCCCAGTACGCGACAATGACCTTCATGCCCTTGCCCACGGCCGTATCGATGACGGCTTTGTAGGCGTTCCACCACGTGCTGGAAACCGTCGGCTCGTTGATGGGAATGCGGATGGCGTTGGCCTTCAGCTTGGACTGGAACTCGGACAAGATGTCGCCGGCCTTCGTCTGAACCGTCGCATAGGTGTCCGAGCTGGAAGACAGGCCCGAGAGCGCGAGCAGGCCGTCGACGAAGTTGTCCCTCGGGTCGGCCCAGTTCACGCAATGGAAGGTCTGCGGCCCCTGGATACCGGGACCAGCGTCGGCGATGTCGAGGCCGCCGACATCCATGGCGACGTCATCACGGGGACCATCGCCAGCATCGCGTGCGCTGTCGGATGGCGCGCTGGCGTCGCGGCCCGTACCGCCACCACCGCCAGAGGTAGGGCTTCCGCCGGTGCCGGTCACTCCCCCGGTGGCCGTGGTCGTGCCACCGGAGCCCACGTCACCATCAGAGCCCTTGGTGCCTCCACCGCTCGTGGAACCGCCAGTCGCGGTTCGGCCACCACCGCCGATCGCGCCCGCCGCACCGGCGTCGCCCCCCAGGCTCGACGGCGTGCCGCCCGTCGCTCCTGTCGTCCCACCGGTTGCCCCTGCCGAGATCGTGCCGCCGCTGCCCGGCATGCCGCCGCCTGCGGTGGTGGTTCCGCCACTCGCGACGACGCCGGAATCCATCTTCGGGGGGGCCTTGGAGCCCGCGCCACACCCGACTGCGCCAAGGAGCAGGAACAGGGCGAGTCTTGCAACCACCGCCGGAGACGTTGAATCCATATCCCTCCGTTCGATTTCGACGTGAGTTACGATGGTGCCACACTTCCAGTCGTCATGCTTGGCCATTGCGCGGTCACCGGGCCGCGCGTCGATCGCGCTCAACGAGCTCGCGTAGGATGTGCAGGCGGCCGTGGAAGAAGTGATCGGCGCCGGGAATCACGGTCACGGGCACGTCGAGTGGCTCGGCGAAGGCGAGGATGTTCGCCAAGGGAACCGTGGTGTCACGACCGCCGTGGATCAGAAGAGTGCCGCGCGGGACAGGCTCGGGTCGGTATTCCCTGTTGCCTTCGAGCGGTCCCGCGGCCATGGCCACCAGGATCGATTGCTCGGCTGGCCGTTCGCCTTCGGTCAGGCGCTTGGCCACCCGGGTTTGCACGAACGCGCCGAACGAATACCCGGCCAAGAGCACCGGCAGCGCGCGCGAGGTGTCCCAGCGTCCCGTGGCATAGTCGATCACGGCCAGCAGATCCTCGGTCTCACCCACGCCATGATCGTGGACGCTGGCGCTCTTGCCCACGCCGCGAAAGTTGGGTCGCAACGCCAGGTAGCCGAAATCGCGCAAGCAATGCGCGAGAGTGTACACCACCTTGTTGTTGTTGGCCCCGCCGAGGAGGGGATGAGGATGGGCCACGAGCGCCAGCCCCCGCAAAGTTTCGGGTTCGTCGACCAGGGTTTGCACGGGGCCGACGGGGCCATCGATGAGCACGGTTTCGCTTGCGCGCGGCATGTGGGGAATCTAGCAGGAAGCGGGGAGCGCGCCGCCCGCCCCGAGGAGTCGAGCTCGCGCTAGATAAGTGGCGCGTCCTTGCCCAAGAGCTCCTTGATGGCCTTCCTGAGCAACTCGATGTTTTCCTTCGAGTCGGGCTCGGTGGCCGCCTTGTTGGATGGCATCTTCGTGGCCATGGCCAGCTTGACCTTGGCGATGGCGCCGCCCTCGTCCTGCGCGAATTTGTAGAGCTTGAGCAGTTTGTCAGCCATGACGAGCGACCTCCTGAAAGAGCGATGCGTAGGCGTCCAAGTAGACCTTGGCTTCCTTGCCCCAGGCGTCGGGCGGTTGAATCTTCCACTCGCAGCTCGCATCGCCCTTGCCTCGACAGACCGGTTCGATGGCGAGCACGGGTTTGCCGAAAAAGGCCGTGCACCATCCCGTGGCATAGCCCATGACGCTCCAGCAGACCGGCTCGCTCGCGTTCTGATTGTGGCTGAGGTGTTGTTCGGCCTCGAAGGAATTCGACCACACCCCGGTGAAGAAGAAGGTTCCCTTGGCGCGATCGAATGCCATCTCCTTGGGGGCCGCGTGCACGATGCCTTCCCAAGTGTGGATGACCGGGCCCGAGGCCAGGAGATCCATCTCCGTGTCGAAGGTATAGTTGACCTTCATTTGCAGAAAGTCCGAGTACCCATTCTGAAACCCGAGGCGAAGGAAGAAATACCTCGCCTTTTCCCAGCCGAGCTGTTCGATCAGATTTTGCCTGAGCAAGCCGATGGCGTTGGCGTCGTAGATGAGGACCCGCGAACCGCCGAACGTGGTGTATCCAGTCTTGGGATCGAAGCTGAGATCCTTCGTGAAATCGAAGTCCGTTACCTTCACTGCGCACCTCCTGTTGAAGCCAGTCGCATGACCCAACAGGAATCGACCGGGCTCCGGAAGACTTGAGACTCCTCCGTTGGCTCGGCACGCCGGTTGGCGGCGTCAAGCATCTTGGCCCACTCGGCGCCCCATGTTAGCGTCGCGGCGCCATGAAGAGCACGAGACGATCCTGCAAAGGTCGGATTGGCCGCGGGCTGCCCCAGTGGATCGCCGTCTTCGTTTTCTTCATTCCCTTATCGTCGTTTTCGGCGTACGACGCGGCTCCAGCCGTGCAAGAGGAGGTGGCGCCAGCGGCTGCCAACAAGGCCGAGCCCGAAGCCGGCGCCGAGCCCGCTGCCGCGAAGGCCATGCCCGCGCCCAGCGAGGACTACAAGGCCACGAAGAACATCCCCAGGAGACTCCTGCGACCGCTTCTCGGTTGCTGGCAGCTCGACGAGCAGGAGCGCTGGACCATCTCGCGTCTCGATGTCAGCGGTGCCCAGGTCGTGACCACCCTGATGAAAGGGTCGAAGAAGCGGCCTGGCCAGCCCTCTTTCCCGGACTACGCCAGACGTGCCGCCGTCCCGGCGACCCTCATGTACGATGCCCAGCAGGACAACTTCGGCTTCGCCACCGCGGCCCGAATTCACACCAGCCTCGTGGTCTTCAGACAGTCGGGTGCCATCTTGGAGGCCGCTCTTTACTCCAGACGTTCTCGAAAAGGTCGCTACGCATTCACCGGCCACTCCGCGACCCTGGAGCGCTGCAAGGCGCCGGCACGCGGGCATTCTCCCCGCCCGCGCCCCGCCGTGGTACCCCCGCGCCTCAAGTGAAACGGCGGATTAGGGAACGGCGACGGTGACGGTGACGTCGCCCTGGGCGTTCGCAGTGCAGGTCGAGCCGCCCGTGATGCACGCACAGCCAGGCGTCCCATTGCATGCCGCGGGCAAGGGATCGCAGACGTAGCTGCCCGGATTGCTGACCGCCCCGCCCACCTGGGCGTGGCAGTAGTCCGTGTTGTGCTGGCAGTAGCTCCAACCGCAGCGGAACATGCCCGCGGGCTCAGGGCAGGCTGGCGTCGCTGCTGACGTCGACGCCGGCCTTGGCGGCGTCGCAAGTGCTGGGGTAGTTCTTGCCGTCGCAGCCACACACCGGGGCGGCGGAGATGGCGCAAGCCACACCACGCGGGATAGTGGCGCAGGCGCCGTGCGTGCGCGAGCCGCACAGGTTGTCCGGCCATTCGCAGTAGGCGTCCGTCGAGCAGGCCGGATCGCCAGTGCCGCCGCATGCCGCACCGACCCCGGCAGCATCGACCGTGGCTGCGGCGTCCTCATGGCCGGCGTCCAGCGCGGCATCGGCCGAGCCGCCATCGCTGCTCGGGCAGATGAAGTTGCATTCCACGGTCTGGCTGCACAAAAGGTTGCCGCCAAGACAGGTGCAGGTCCAGGCCGACGAGGTGATGCCGCAGCAGATGGACGCGCCGTAGGTGCAGGTGAGCGGCCCGCTGCAGGCGCCACCCGAGAGTGGCGGTTGCGCCGGGCAGCCGGTCGCGGCATCCACCCCTGCATCGAGGCCCGTCGCCCCCCCCGTACCCTTGGCGCCGCCGCTGCCGGGCATGCCGCCTGAGCCCTGCGTTCCGCCGACTGCGGGCACGCCCCCGGATGCGACGATGCCGCCGGTACCCGGGGCACCGCCCACGCCACTGGTCGTGCCGCCCATGCCCAGCCTGCCGCCGGCGCCGCTGGTCGCGCCACCGGTGCCGAGGCTGCTCGTGCCGCCCGTCCCGCCGGAGGTCGCGCCACCGCTTGCGTGGGCGTCGAGGGACTGTTGCCCGCTCGAGGTCGAGCTACCGCAAGCACTGCTCAGGATCGTCGCGAGGCTTGCCGCAACGGCGATCGGGTTGCCAAGGTGTCGGGGAACGAGGCGAGGGATCTTCATTGCAGACTCTCCTGGTCCGATATCTTGGCATGGCCGATCCGAAAAGGCGACGCGGGGCTGTGATCCGGGTCGCTGGAGCCAGGCCTCAGCAGTTTCGATTGATTACCCGGCCGTTGCAGTCGATGACAACCACGTAGGAGGCGTCGGAGACGGAGGGGACCGCATCGCAAGACCAGGCCGTGGCCTGTCCGACGGCATCCGCGAGGGCGAAGGCGTCGCGCGAAGCATCCAGGGATGTGGTCTGCTCACCATCGGACTTGTGTGAGCTCCGACGTTTCGTATCACTCGTGGAGCGCCAGATGGCGTAAGATCCGCCACCGGACAACCCGCGAAAGGACCAAGAATGAAAAAGGCGATGATAGGAACGCTGCTTCCGCTCGTGGCGGTTCTGGTTCCGCTTTCGGCCAGTGCGCAGGTTGGCGTGAGCGTGAGCGTCGGGGTGCCTCTGCCTCCACCGATTGTCTTCCCCGCTCCCCCGGAGGTGGTCGTCATCCCCGAGACCAACGTCTACGCAGTGCCCGATGTCGAAGCTGACGTCTACTTCAGCCAGGGCTGGTGGTGGCGTCCGTGGGAAGGGCGCTGGTACCGCTCTCGCCATTACGACCGCGGCTGGGCCTTCTATCGCCAGGCGCCGCCGCCCTTCTACAGAAACGTGCCGCCCGGATGGAGGAACGACTACCGGGATCACCGCTGGAGGGGACACGAATGGAATCACGAACGTATCCCGCACGGCGAGATGGAGCGCAACTGGCGTGGCTGGGAAAGGGACAAGCACTGGCAACAGCGTAACGGTTGGGGCGTTCGGGGCATGGAGCCGCGGCCTGTCGGGCCCCGGGGCAATCCCCAGCGCATGGAGCGAAGACCGGATGCGCCCATGCAGATGCGCGGCCGGGGCCCGGCTCCCCAGGGCCAGCCGCAACGTGGGATGCGAGGCAGGGAATTTCAAGGGCCGCCTGGCCAGCCGAGACAAGACGGCCGTGGCTTTCGGCCAGGTCCGCAGGGCCCTCGCGGCGGTGGACCGATGGGCGGCCCGAACCGGGGGCCCGCACCCGGCAGGGGCAACGACAACCGGGGCGGACATGGTCACAGATAACCCGGCGCTCAGCGAGGCACGCGCAGGATCTGCCGACTTCCCGTAGGGCTGAATCGTCCGATCCAATTCTGGCTCTCACCTGCTAGTCCTCACCTGATCGACCAGCCATGTCTCTCGAGATGCAACAGCGAGCGGATTGCGCGATCTGCGGCGCACAACTGGCGTACTCCGTCGACAAGAAGACCATGGCCTGCGCCATTTGCGGGGCCAGCGAGGCCAGCCATGCTTGCTGCACGGCCGGTCACTACGTGTGCGACGCGTGCCATGCCTTCGGGCCGAGTGAGCTCGTCTTCTCGGCCTGCTTGCGCGCCGAGACCACGGATCCCTTGGCCCTGGCAGTCCAGCTCATGAAGAGCCCCACGGTTCACATGCACGGCCCCGAGCACCACTTTCTCGTGCCGGCGGTGCTCATTGCGGCCTACACCACTGCCCGGGGCATGGCGACCGACGAACGGGAGCGCATGTTGAGGGAGGCGCGCAAGCGAGCCGAAGTCGTCAAGGGCGGCTTCTGCGGCCTGTGGGGCGCCTGCGGAGCCGGCATCGGCACCGGAATCTTCGTCAGCGTGGTGACGCGCGCGACGCCCCTCTCCGGCCGCGAGTGGCGTCTGGCCAACGCGGCCACGTCGACGGCGTTGGCTCGCATTGCCGAGGCCGGCGGCCCGCGCTGCTGCAAGCGCTGCAGCTTCCTGGCCATCACCGAGGCCGTTGCCTTCGCGAAGCGCGAGCTTGGCGTGAGCCTGGATGGGGCGTCCGACGATCTCACCTGCAGCTTCCACGCGCACAACCGCGAATGCACGCGCGAGGGGTGTCGTTTCTATCACTAGGCCGGCGACGAGGCGCAAGGTGTTCGCGGAGGGGGATCGTGCCTTGCGCGATGGCTCGCACCGGGCGAAGCTCGGCGACTCCCTCCTCGCCTTTTCCCGCTGGTCATGAAACGGATCGCGATCCCCATGCTCATCGTCCTCGGCCTCGCCGGAGGGATCTCCATCGTCTACCTGCGCGTGTTTTCGGCCGGCTTCGTGGGGTTCGACGACGACATTCACGTCTACGCGAATCCGTTTCTCAATCCGCCGACGCTCGAGAGCGTGGCCAGGCTCTGGCAACATTCCTACGAGCGGCTCTACGTCCCTCTCGCCTACACGATCTTTGCCGCCATCGCGCGCTTCGCCCAGGTTCCGGCGCACGCGGAAGCCTCCCTTGGCCACACCCTCAGCTTGGATCCCGTTGCGTTTCACACCGTCGGCATAGCCCTTCACGTGGCGAATGCCCTGCTGTGCTTCCTGCTCGTGCAGCGGCTCACCCGGCGCAACACCATGGCCGTGCTCGCGTCGCTCGTGTTCGCCCTGCACCCCCTGCAGCTCGAGAGCGTAGCCTGGATCTCCGAGCTGCGTGGCTCGAGCAGCAGCGTCTTTGCGCTGATGGCTTTGAATGCATTCGTCCTCTCTCGACAAGCGTCCACCGCATCTTCCATCCGGTCGCGAGCACTTTTCGTCGCGTCGGCCTTGTTCGCGACGCTTGCCATGCTGTGCAAGCCGACCGCCGCGGCGCTGCCCCTCGTCGCGCTCGCCATCGATCGGGTTGTCCTTGCAACCTCCTGGCGCAGGAGCATCGCGGCCGCCTCGATCTGGGCCGCATGCGTTCTGCCCTTCGCATGGCTCACCCGCTCCATCCAGGCGGTCGCCGCCTCGGGCGACTCTCTCTGGTGGCAGCGGCCGTTCATTGCCGGCGATGCCCTGGCCTTCTACCTCTTCAAGACTTTCGTGCCCGTCGACCTGTGTGTCGATTATGGGCGGACGCCGCGCCTGGTGATGTCGCACGCGTGGGGCTATCTCACGTGGGCCGCCCCGGCCGGCCTGCTCGCGCTCTGCTACCGAAAGCACCAGCGACGTCCGCTCACCTGGCTCGGCGCCCTGATGTTCGCAACCTTCCTGCTCCCGACGTTGGGTCTCGTGCCATTCTCCTTCCAGGCCTATTCGACGGTCGCCGACCGCTATGTCTACCTTGCGCTGATCGGCGTCGGGCTCATGGTCGCCGATGCCGTCGATTACCTCAGACCCCGGGAGATCGCGGTGGGCGTGCTTGCCGTGGCCCTCGTCGTGCTGGCCGTGCTCTCGTTCGATCAGAGTCGGCACTGGGCCGGTACCTCGAATCTTCTCCGCCACGCCATCGCGGTCAACCCGGATGCGGCGTTCGCCTACAACAACCTGGGTGACCTAGAACAGGCCAATGGCGAGTACGCGGCGGCAATGGTCGACTACCGGGCCTGCATCGAGCACGATCCCACCCGCCTCAAAGCCTACATCAACATGGCGGAGGTGTACTCCGCGCTCAACCAGCCGGCAGAGGCCGAACGCGTGCTTGTGCAGGTGGCCGCAGTCCCGGGTCTGGTGGCGGACGGCATGACCGCGGACGACTTCTCCAATCTCGGCATCGTGCTGATGAAATTGCACCAGGTCGAGCGCGCGCTATGGGCGCTGTCGAGAGCCGTCGCCGCGGATCCGAGCTCTCCGACGTACCTCTACAACGAGGCCAATGCCCTTTCCGCGGTCGGCCACTTCGACCAGGCCGAGGCGGCCTTCAGGCGTTGCATCGCGCTTGCCCCCACCCTGGCAGGCGCCCACACCGGCCTCGGCATCGTGCTCGCCGAGACCCACCGCCTTGCCGAAGCCGTAGACGAGTTTCGTACCGCGGTTGGCCTGCAACCCAACGATCCCGCCGCGCTCGACGACCTGAAGCGAGCCGAGGGCATGTTGCAGGCCCAGATACGAGGATCGCTGATTCGATGAGCGCCCTTGGCTCACCCCAGACATGAACGGGGGCGTCGTCGCGAAACGGATCGTAGCCGATTGTGTGGGCGACGCTGCGACCCACACCCTCGATGGCGCATTGCGCCGTGCGAGCTGGGGCCGGGGCTGGTGCCCTCGATGAGACGGTGCTCGTCCATGTAGGCCACCGTCGAGGCCCCACATGTGAAGTCGAGGCCCTCATGTGAAACTGCAGTGACAAGATTTCAGTATTCGGAACAAAGTAGGTAGGCAGACTCCGTCATCCGTCTTAAGCTGAGTCTGTCTATCCGCACGTACGGAGGTATGTCTCGATGAGAATGAGAAGTTTTTCGAATGCGCTCTTGCTGGCCACCATGCTCGGCCTTTGCTCTTGGGGGTGCCAACGCACATCAGGCGGCACAGGCGGCACGGGCGGCACGGGTGGCAACCAGCAGACCGGCGGCTCCGGCGGCGACCAATCCGGCGGTTCCGGCGGCTCGGGTGGGGCGACTGACTCGGGTGGTGCCTCGGGTACTGGAGGCGCGGCGGGCGGAAGTGGCGTGACGTTCGACCCGAGCAAGCCGCCTTGCGATATCTACGCAGAGGACGGCGGTCCTTGTGTCGCGGCCCACAGCACGGTCCGGCGTCTCTTGAGCTCGTACAACGGCCCCCTCTACCAGGTCAGGGTCGGGGGCTCGAAGAGCGGCACGGGCGGCACGACCACGGATATCCAGATTGGCGCGGATGGCTTCGCCGACGCGGCTGCCCAGGACTCTGCTTGCGGCACCGACGCATGCACTATCTCGATCATCTATGACCAATCCGACCAGAAGAACGATTCTCACCTTCGCGCCCGCGGGCGGTCTGAAGACGACACCCGACTACGAGGCAAACGCGACCTCTGCCCCGATCACGATCGGTGGCCGCACGTTCTACGGCGTCCACATCGTGGCTGGGGTTGGCTATCGGAACAACGCGAGCAAGGGCACCGCAACCAGCGACGACCCGGAGACGGAGTACATGGTCGCCGAGGCCGGCTACTACAACGGTGGTTGCTGCTTCGACTACGGGAACATGGAGAAAAACAGCAGGGACAACGGCGAAGGTACGATGGAAGCGGTGTACTTCGGAAATTGTACCGCCTGGAACAAGGGTGGAGGCGACGGTCCATGGGTCATGGGGGATCTTGAAAACGGTCTGTGGGCCGGCAACACCACGCCATACGATCTCAACCCGACCTTACCGTCGGACTACAAGTACGTCACGGGTCTGGTGAAGGGCGACAAGAAGAGTGCTTCGGTCAATCAAGGGAACGGGCACTGGGCCATCAAATACGGGAACGCGCAGTCCGGCACCCTGCAACTCGGCTTCGATGGACCCCGTCCCAGCGACTTATACAATCCCATGAGGAAAGAGGGCGCCATCGGCCTAGGTACCGGCGGCGACAACAGCAACTCCGGGCGAGGGAACTTCTTCGAGGGGATCATGACCCACCACTTCTCATCGAACGCGGCCGACGATGCCGTCCAGGCCAACATCGTCGCCACGTATGGGCAGTGACCCGCGACCACTTCGACGGCGCAACGAAGGAATCGCACGTTTGCAGGACGGAATTCGAGAGCTGATTCCACTGCACGGGTATGACTCGCAACGAACTATCCGGAAACCGACGCCCCCCGCGCATCTCTAGCTCGCGGCCAGGACAATGGATGCTGCACGGCAGTTCGCTGTGCGTCATAGCTGCCGCGCTCTGGCTCCTGGGCTCTGGGTGCTCGGGCTCTACCTCAGGTGGCTCGGGCGGGAATAGCGACGGCTCGGGTGGCAAACCGTCAGGTGGCTCGGGTGGGAGCAGCGGCGGCTCGGGTGGCGGTCAGTCCGGCGGAGGGTCAGGCAATGGCGGCTCTTCTGGCAGCGGTGGAAGCTCTGGCAAGAATTGTCCCAATGTTGCGCCCTGCGGTGGCGACGTGGTTGGAACCTGGAACGTGACGTCTTCGTGCCTGACTTTGTCGGGAGACATGGACGTTTCGTTGGCTAGTTTGGGGTGCAAGACCGTTCCTGTCACCGGATCCCTTCAGGTCAACGGAACGTGGACCGCCAACGACAACGGGACCTATTCGGACAACACGACCACGACGGGCTCCATGACGTTTCCGTTAGACGCCTCGTGTCTTACGGTTTCGTCGATTTCCGTCGAATGCTCCAAGATGGCGGGTGCCATCGAAGCCCTTGGCTGGAGCACTGTAACTTGCTCAACTAATGCGAGCGGCCAGTGCAACTGCTCGGCCACGGCTAACCAGCCTGGTGGTATTGGGGTGGTATCCCCTTGGGCGGCAAATAGCGGCAACTACAAGACCTCGGGCAGCGGGCTCAACACCGACGACACAGTGGATTACTCGTACTGCGTCTCGGGAGACACGTTGACCTTGACTCCATCGCCCACGATCCTTCCGGTGACAGGCACCGTCGTACTCCAGAAGAGCGGCGGTTCGGGCGGCGGGGGCGCGGGTGGAAACACCGGCGGTTCTTCGGGCGGAGGAGCGACTGGCTCCGGCGGCCGAACTGGCGCGGGCGGAGCGACTGGCTCGGGTGGTGGAGCTGGCTCGGGCGGCGCCACGGTTGGCTCGGGCGGCAAGACCGGCGCAGGCGGCTCGAGCGGCGCAGGAGGAGGCACCGCGGGTTCGAGCGGTGCGGGCGGAGGCACCACAGGCTCAGGTGGCACGACCGGGGCGGGCGGGACGACCTCCACGGGAGGCTCCACCGCTACGAGTACCGGGCCGTGCGACATCTATCAGAGTGCCAACAACAAGTGTGTCGCAGCGCATAGCACGGTGCGTGCACTTTTTGGCTCGTACAGTGGACCACTCTACCAGGTTAAGCGCGCTTCGGACAGCACGACGACAGACATCCCACTCCTGAGCCCGGGTGGAATTGCCGACTCGTCGGTGCAGGACACGTTCTGTAAGGGCACGACGTGCGTTATCACCAAGGTTTACGACCAGTCTGGAAATGGAAATTTCGTCGAAGCCGAGACCACGGATTCAGAGGATGCCAGCGTTCGCAGCAAGTCCACGGTCCAAACAACCCCGAGTGCCACCAAAGAGCAGCTGAGTGTCGGTGGTCACAAGGTCTACTCGCTTTGGATGGGAACCGGTCAGGCCTATTGGAGGGATGGTTCCAAGTCGGCGGTGCCAACGGGCAACTCTCCCCAAGGCATCTACATGGTGACGAGCGGCACGCACAAGAACATCAGCGGGTGCTGCTTCGACTACGGCAACGGCGAGCTCTCCCGAACGGTGGCATCATGCGGCGCAATGGATGCCGTCAACTTCAGCACCAATACAAACTGGGGCACCGGGGCCGGCTCGGGTCCGTGGGTCATGGCCGATTTCGAGTGCGGTCTCAAAGCACAGGGCGACGGGAACAAGAACAATAGCTCTCCCAGCATGACGCAGGCATATGTTACCGCCATAGAAAAAAATAACGGCACCTCCGAGTTTGCGCTGAGTGGTGCTGATGCGACGACCGGCAACTTGACAACGTTCTACAAGGGCAAGCTTCCCTACGCGATGAAGAAGGAAGGAGCCATCGTCCTCGGAAGCGGTGGGGACTGCTGCTACAGCAACTCGACCTTGAGCTCGGGAACCTTCTACGAAGGGGCCATCCTCGCCGGCTATCCGTCCGATGCGACGGACAATGCCGTTCAATCGAATATCGTCAGCGTGGGCTACGGCAAGTAGATCCACCGTGTTCATCCTTCCGCGGGCGTGAAATCAGTGAGGGCGTGTTCCGACTCGCAGTCCGGCCGAGAGGTCGTCTCGGATTCTGGTCGTGAAGTTGGCGGCGGTTTTCCGTGCAACATCTTTCCCTGGGGTACCCTCGCCGATATTCGATCCATCACCGCCCACCGAGGTGGCGTTGTCCAGCACCTGACCGGTCTTCTCCGTCTGAGAGCCAACAACCTTCGCCATAGCCGCTCCAGGCTTGCGCCTTTCGCCTGCAACTCCTGGGTCAGAAACGTGATCGTCTGGACCGCCTGCTTGAGGCCGTGCTCAAGCTCGCCATCGCCTTTGCCCAGGGCCGAGTAGCCCACCCCTACAAGCCGGCTCTTGAGCAAGCCCAACGGTAACCGTCCCGAGCAAACTTGGGCACGCCCTTCCCCCTCACCAAAAGATGAGGGCTACCGGTCTGCCCGGTCTCGCCGTGGCGCTGCCATCCACGGCATTCTCCTTCTTCTGGTCTCACCGCAATCATCCCGCCGTAAGGCGGGTTTACGGAGCAGCAATCGTTACGTCATCAACATAGAGCGTTCCGTTCCATGCGGCACCGGTTACCTTGAAGTCCAAACCCAAGAAAGTCAAAGATCCCGGGGACAGAGTAAAAGTCCCCACGAACGGGATCCAGGTGTTGACACTGTGAATGCCGAGCTGAATCACAGGTGCCATGGCGTCAGAGTATACCGACAGTATGTTGTTGGGAAGCGTGGAGTAGCCTGTGTCAGGTACGGCCATGACGTATCCAGAAACCTGGAGTCCATACACGTTCGTGGCCGCGGCGCATACATTCACTGCCACTGTGGCATCGATAGTGACTTGGCCATCGAACTGAGTGTAAAATGACAGGGAGTAACTACCAGAGTGGTGTTGACTCGCGCTCTGGCTCACTCTGCCCAAGATAATTGCGCCAGGATTGACGCCGTACATGCTGGTGTCAATCCCCCAACCTTGAGTGCCCGATTCGAAGCCCCAGCTAAGGCAACCGCCGCAGACGGACGTAGCACCCGAATTGCATTGACACTTTCCATTTCCGTCGCAGGATTGCCCCGTCGCACAGGTGCCGCATGAAGTGGTGCCGCCGCACCCGTTGGACACCGAGCCGCAGACACGAGTGCCACACGGAGAGGGATTCGGCACACATGAGCATTGGCCTGTGGTGGTGTTGCACTGGTACCCAGTCTGACAACCACCATTGTAGGAGCCACACGCAATCGTACCGGTGCATCCGTCGGATGCGGTACCACATTGGCGACCGGTGCACGCATTGTTATTCGGCACGCACGAGCATTGGCCTGTGGTGGTGTTGCACTGGTACCCAGTCTGACAACCACCATTGTAGGAGCCACACGCAATCGTACCGGTGCATCCGTCGGATGCGGTGCCGCAGGCGCGACCGACGCACGCATTGTTATTCGGCACACACGAGCATTGGCCTGTGGTGGTATTGCATTGGTACCCAGTCTGACAGCCGCCACTGTAGGAGCCACACGTAATCGTGCCGGTGCATCCATCAGACGCGCTTCCACAGGCGCGTCCGACGCATCCATTGCTGTTGGTCGTGCACCCGCAAACATTGGCCGTTCCGCCACCACCGCATGTGTTCGAACCGGAGCAGGTTCCGCAACTGACCTGTTTCCCGCAATTGTCGGTTGGCGTGCCGCAGTTGGATGTTCCGCACGTCTGGCTTGTGCTGACGGAGGTGCAGCCGCACATGCCAGTCACGCCACCGCCTCCACATGTTTGGTAATTGCCCGTGCACGTCGTCGAGCACTGTACCGTATGGCCGCAATTGTTGGCGGTCGGGCCGCAGTGGCCGCCGGCGCAGGTCGTTGCCGTGGGCTCGTCGGTGCAGGTGGCGCAGTCATTGCCGTCGGCCGCGCACTGGTTGCCGTTGCAGGTGGTCGTGGTCGGAGCTGGACAGTTGCCCTGGCCATCGCATATCGACTTGTTCGTGCGCACACCACTCGAGCAGCTCTGAGCAGCACAGACCGTTGTGTTGTCGAAGGTGCAAGCTTTCGTGTTCGACTTGTCGCAAATGCCGGCGCACTTGCCGGAGCCAGCGCAAGGCGTTCGGGGTGTCGAGGTGAAGCTGCAGGTTCCGGTTGCGCAGGACGCGCAATTCCCGTCGCAATTGCTATTGCAGCAATGACCATCGACACAAAAACCACTGCTGCACTGGTCATGAACCATGCAGGCTGAACCGTTTGGCAGAGTCGTCGGGGCGTCGGATACGTCATTTGTTATGGGGGCATCCGGGGGCGAGGTCGTGCCTCCGGCCCCGCTCGGAGCATCCGGGGCAGAGGTCGTGCCTCCAGATGATGTTGAACCGCCCGATGCCGCGGAACCGGCCGATCCGCCTACGCCCCCTGTCCCACCTGGGCTTACGTCGAACAACATGCTGTCAGCGTTGGCAGTCCTTGCGTCGCTTGTGTCTATGCCGAGCGCGGCATCAGCCAAGCCCCCACCTTTGCCGCCGAGCCCAGCCAACGTGGATAGGTCGGTGATGCTCCCATCGGCGGATGCCGGCCCCGGGGCACAAGTTCCCTGGTTCGTTCCCTGGGGTTTCGCACAGTGGTAGCCGTTTGGACAGTTGGCTGCTTCGACACATGGGATCTTCGAGGTATCCGGGGATCGGAAGCAGGCGGGTGCACTCAGGCAGAGCAGTAGTGGCACCCAGACAGTCGCACATTGACTACGCATTTGCCCAACCGAGGTCGTAGTCGCATTCATCAGAACTCTCCACTCAACAGAGCGCCCGCCCGGTCAGGGCCAACCGCGGGCAAGAGGGCAAGGCTGGTGGCCGCGCGTGCGCGGCTAAGTCCGAAACGGTACAAAATGGCGCCCGTGACTAGACATGCTGCGCCCGCACCGTAGCCTATCCATGCTATGGTTTCGTAGGTCTTGCGGTCTGAATTCTTGGCTTCGTAGTTGCCGATGGTTGTGTCCATGCTGTCGACCATGCCATTGACCTTGACGTTGAGGAGAATCCCAGTGACCACGGCAGCGACGCCAACGGATGCTGTGACGATGCCAGCGACTCGCAGACCCGACCCGCTGACGGTGGGCTCGGGTTGAGAGGTGATCGATGTGGACGACGTTGGTGTCATCGCAGACGGCGACGGAGTCAATGTACTTGTGGTCTCTGGAGGCGCGGCGGGAATAGGAGGAGGCGGAACAAACGGCCGGGGCGCTGACGCTTCGGACCTGCTCGGTTGGTCGGGGAGAATCCGATTCTTGCAATCAGCGATGTGCTTCTTAGCCGCGGATCGTCCCGTTGCATCCAGCTCCCCTTCGGGCATGCGCAAGTACTCCTCGAACCGGGAGACGGCGTCCTCGTACCGATGATTTTGTTCGAAGCAACGACCTTGGTTGAAGATGTAAGTAGGGTCCTTCGTATCGACGAAGAGATCCGCCAGAATGTTGACGCCTTTGATGTAGTCGCCGCCAAGACATGCCTTTCGGGCGGCGCGCTCCTGGGCGTGCTTGCCGTCGCCAAGTGCGGGCGTGGCTGTAAGCGTCAAGAGAGTGAGAGGTATCAAGGTGCTGCACGTTATGAGGCACCGACTGCCCGGATATCCAGTAGACTGGCTCATGGCAGCATATGTTGGCTGCATGGACAAAGGTTTGCAAGGAATTCCTGGTTGACATCCCAGGTCGGGCCATGCAAAAGGCGATCACCGAAGCGCCACAGCTAGAAGCCTCATTGGGCGAGAACCAAGGGCCATACCAGCACAAGGGGAGCGTCGTGGTGTCAGGTGGCTCGCCAGGGTGGCGTTTGCTCTCGCCTTTGCCGGAACATACGCTCGGCCCCGCGTAACGACGCCTCAGAATCGATAGAGCCTGTATCCACGCAGCTCGAATACCATCCACCTGGCAATCTCTTCTGACCATTCGACCTTGTCGCTAGGTTCGAGCAGAAACCAACGAAGACCGAGCCGGTGAGCGGTGGCGGCAACCGCAACGGGGTCGCGAAGTTGCATGAGCTTCTCGATGGCCTCCTCTCGCTCTTCCACGCGTTCTCGGTGGTAGGGCATGATCGTCATCGTGTGTGCGGCGTACGCCCTTCGCTCCGATAGGGCGGCCAAGGTGCTGGTCCGATCGAACTGAGCATCCTGGAAGATGTCTTGCGCATCACCGTGGTCGCGCATGTATTCGGCTGCCCGATAGAGGCCGATGGGGACTCGGACGGGACAGAACATGCGCATGGCCCACATCCTTTGGACACCCGATCCGAGGAACGCCGGGACGGCCATGAGCAGGATGGCCAAGCCGAGCATCGCCGGTCGGGCAAAACGCCCAAGGCGCCGCGACTCGAGCAACGACAGGCCAGCCGCCCCGCCGACCCACGCCACGACAACAAAGTACATCACCATGACCGGGCGGTGCGACAGCTCGTCGGGCGTGCTGCTCCTGAAGTCGAGCGCCAGCCCGAAGAACATCGCCAGGAAATTGGCCACGAGCAGGAGCGGGAAGAGCACGAGCACGAGAGGAGTGCGCTTACGCATGCGGATGGACAGAACCACCAGCAACGGCGCGAAGAGCCCGAGAGCTGCCAGCAGAATGAAGGGAACCCCGAAGAGGAGGTTCGAAAGCAAGGGGCTTTCCCTCCCGATGCGATCGGCAAGGAAGTTGCGCAAGGGCCCCGGCTGCGTGAAAGTCTTGACCAGCTTGAGGATCTCGCCCACGCTCGATCCGTCGAAACGGATGATGGGAACGCCGGGCACCCTCTGTACGGCGACGAGGGTCACGACATAGACCGCGACGGCAGAGAGTGCCCACAGGGCCCGCTTGGCAAGCCCGAGCGGGCGAAGGTCGGAACGGAAGAACAGCGGAGGCACGAGCCAGAGCAGGAGCGCGCTCGCGATGAAGAAGTGCAGCTTGTAGAAGGCGAGAATTCCTGCCAGCAGCCAGCCCGCGAGGAGCTGCAAGCGATTGCCCTGCGTGCACCCGCGCAGGACGAAGAGCCAGGCGACAGCCAGCAGGCCGAGGCCGTAGCTTGCGCTGGGCGAGATCTGGGTGAGCCAGTGATACGACATGAACGTGTTCCGCATCCCCTGCTGGGCGCCATCGGGCAAGAGCAGCAGCGCCGCGCATGCGGCAAGCCCCGGCCAGGGGCCCCAGAAGGAGCCGACGAGGGCGTAGGCCGCGAGCCCGGTGAAGAAGACCCCCATGGGGGCCAAAATCCCGGCGAAGGCGGCGTACGAATGGATTCCCGACGCCTGCTTGATAAGGGCCGGCGTCAGATAGGCCCCATAGTGGTAGATGCGGGCAGGCATGCCCGCCAACCGGAAGTCCTCGATGGAGGACGCCCCGTGGCTGGCGCCGAAGATTCGAATGTGAACCGCGTGATAGAAGCCGTCGATCCATGGCTTGAACACGACCACGTCGCCTGCCACCGATGTGGGGCGGAGCGAGTCTTGGCACCACAGCGTGGCAGCGGCCAAGGACAAGGCGAGGACCAACAGCCCGACTGGATGGTCTTGGTTCGGCCGCCTGACCGGTCTTGCGGCGACGAACAGGGAGACCGCGACCGCGAGCAAGATGCCGAAGTTGGCGATGATGCCGAGCGGAGAGAGCCAGGCCAGCACGAGCAGCGCAGTATTGACGGCGGCGTAGCCCATGAGCAAGCGCAGCGGAAGATCGAAGAGGACGCCCGCTGCCAAAGCTCGCCAGCCGGCGAAGAGGGAGCCCACCAGGTAGAACGCGAGAAAAGCCGCCTCGCAGGCGACGAGCGCGAGAAACGAAAACGAGCCTCCCGCAGCCTCCGCCCAGACGGCGACGACCGCTGCCGTGAGGGACACGGCGGCCAGGTCAGACGCGTTATAGGTGGTGTCCATCTTCGGTCGAAACGCGAGGAAGCCGAGCACGTTCCGGAAGCTTGCCGGTGGCAAATGCCGGTTACCTTACTGGAGCACGGCACCCTCTGCACTAGTTTCCAGACAGGAAGCCACGGGTCCCCTTTGGTCAATGCCGGCGCGCTCCTACGGGAGCTGGGGTGGCACCTGCACCCAGATGCCGGGCCGCTTCAGGTTTGCGACGGTGGAGGGAGCAAGAAGCCAGACGGAATTCAGGTGGTCCCGCCACTGCCAAGCACAATGGATTCTACCCTGGACGGATTGTACCCTCGCCTCATGGACGCGGCGTCACCCCATTCGATAGAATCGGCAGACCCGATTGCATGGGGTCGGCCCCTGGCAGCACAAACGAGGAGACATACATGACCACGGTGTTTCGCCTTACCGCATCGAGACCGAGAGTGTCCCGCGACACGCGGACGATCCCTCCAGCGCACGCTCCGGTGGCTGCCGCACTGGGGCTATTGCTTCTTGCCCACGCCGGGGTAGCGAGCGCAGCCACCATCACCGTGGACGCCTCGAAGACGACGGGAAATCCCCGTTTTTGGACCGCCGCTGTCGGTACGGGCACCGCCAGTCTGATTCTGCGGGGGGATCTGCAGACGCACTTCAAGATTGGAAACCGCGAGGCCGGCTTTCAGAGCGTGCGCGGCCATGGCGTCCTCAACGACGACATGGGCATCTACAAGGCGGCGGGCAGCTACGACTTCACGAAATTCGACACGTACCTGACGGCCATCACGTCAGCAGGAATGCACCCCTTCATGGAGCTGGACTTCATGCCCAGCACTCTAGGGAGCAGCTCCAGCAATGCCACCCGCAGCCCGCCCAAGGACTACACCGCGTGGAAGAATTTCATCACGGCCGTGGCCCAGCACTGCGTGGACAAGTACGGCGCGAGCGAGGTCGCGACCTGGTACTGGGAGGTGTGGAACGAGCCGGACTATTCCGGGTTCTGGGTGAACACGGACATGAATGCGTACTACACCCTTTACGACAACACGGTCGCCGCCCTCACCTCCGTGATACCCAACGTGCTCGTAGGAGGGCCGGTGACGACTGGACCCAGCCCAGTCAAGGCATTCATGCAGCACTGCAAGAGCGCGGGCACGCGCGTAACCTTTGCATCATCCCACAACTATCCAGGCGGCGACGGGACCAAGGCAAGCTCCACCAGCGCCGATGCCGTCGGGCTCGTCAATGACAACAACACGCGGGTCAGCGGCATCACCGGCGGAGGCTACACGACGACGGACGTGAAATCGTTCAACACCGAGTGGAATTCGTCGTATTCCGGCCAGGGAGGGAATACGGCAGACGTCGTCAAGAGCATGGATAACCACTGGAACGTCGGGTTCATTCTCAAGAGCGTCAAGCTGCTCTCCGACAAGGACTCGGGCGACACGCCGCCGCTCGACGTGTTCTCGTATTGGGTGTTGTCCGACGTCTTCGACGAGTCCAGCGGCACCAGCGGTTCGTACATGATCGGCAAGAACGTACCCTTCGGGCAGGTGTTCGGCCTCATGACCGTGCAGGGCGTGCGCAAGGCGGCCTTCAATGCTTTCAAGATGCTGAACTACCTTGGACCCAAACGGCTGCAGCCCGCTGGCGGCACGGGCAACAATGACGGAGTCGACGCCATGGCTGCCATGTCCGACGCCGGCGACGAGATTCAGATCGTGGTCTACAACTTCTACAAGACCCTCAACACCGCCAGCACGCCCGCGGAGAGTGTGACCCTCAACGTGAGCAATCTGCCCTCCGCCCTGTCGGGGAAGCAAATCTACGTTACCCAGTTCCTCGTGGACGAAACCCACAGCAACCCCTACAGCGTTTGGACCGGCCAGGGCTCACCCACGAGCCTGAGCGAGGCGCAATGGCAAGAGCTGCGCCATGCGCAGCACTTGGCACTGGCGCAGCCTGTCGCCCAGCAGGCCGTCACCACCTCGTTCAGCGCGACCTTCGACCTGGACCGGCAGGCCGGGACGCTCATCATCCTCGGAACGAAACGCCCGCTGACCGGCCGCAACTCCCTTGTAGAGATCGAAGGTGAGGACTACGACGGTCAGTCGGGGGCGACCAAGAAAGACAGCGGCGACGATACCCTGGGACAGTCGATATCGGTCAGTAGCGGCAGCTACGTGTACTTCGAGAACGTCGACTACACCGACAGCGGCGTCAATGCCGTTCAGCTGCGCGTCAAGACGGCGGCTGACACCAGCCTCGAGCTGCATGCGGATACTCAGACCGGCACTCTTTTGGGCAAGTGTACGGTGAGCTCCACTTCCAACGCCTGGGCGACACAGACGTGCGCGCTGAGCTCGCCGGTGACGGGGGTGGCAAAGCTATACGTTGTCTTTGGCGGCGCGATCGAGCTCGATTGGCTGAAGTTTCAAGCGTCTGACACTCCGGCGGGGAGTGGAGGGACAGGTGCCGGTGGAACGAGCGGCGGTGGCGCACCTGGCGGCACAGGCGGCAGTGGTAGTGGCGGTGGTGGCGCAGGCGGGAGTGGACCTGGTGGCACGGGTGGCAGTGCCAGTGGTGGCGGTGGCGCGCCCGGCGGTACGGGTGGCAGCGCGACCGGCGGTACCACAGGCAGCGCGAAGGGTGGCGCGGGCGGCAGCACGGTTGGTGGCATGGGCGGGAGCAGCGCCCGCGCGACCGGCGGCTCCGGCGGCAATTCGAATGGCGGCGCGGGAGGCAGCGCGACCGGCGGCCTTGGCGGCAGCACGGGCAGCGGCCTTGGCGGCAGCACGGGCAGCGGCGCAGGCGGTAACTCCGGTGGTTCCGGCGGAACCACCACCCCCGGCAGCGCGGCCTCAGGCTGCTCTTGCCGCATTGGCAGCAGCGGCGGGCCGTCCGGAACGCTGCTGATCATCGGGCTTGGCGCGGCCGCGCTCGGCCTTCGCAGAAAAAGGGATCGTCGTTAGGACGTACTCCAAGGACTTGCACCCATGAAGACGCGATTCAATCTCCCGAGCTCAAGAATCCCTCAGCGCGCCCGGCGCGCCCATTCGACGCACGTCCTCTCGACCGATGCGATTGTCCGACTCGGTCTCGTGCTCCTCGCTGCGGCTTGCACCAAAGCTGGAACAGGCGGGACAGGCGGGACAGGTGGAACAGGCGGGACAGGCGGGACAGGCGGCATGGGGGGGACGAGCTGCCCAACCGCACAAACACCGTGTGGGACCGCCTGCGTGGACACGAGCTCCAGCGACACCAACTGCGGCGCGTGTGGACATGTGTGTGGAGTGACGCAGCACTGCGCGAACAGCGCCTGCGTCAGCAACGCAACGCCAGGCACTGGCGGGTCGACGAACAACGGCGGTGCGAACGGCACGGGCGGAGCGAGCGGCTCCGGAGGGACGGGGGGAGCGTCCGGGGCGACGGGGAGCGGGGGCGCGACGGCTGCGGGTGGCACGACAGGGGGCGGGGGCACGACAGGGAGCGGAGGCACGACGGCCGCGGGCGGCTCGACAGCGAGCGGGGGTACGACGTCGACCGCGGGCACAACGGGAACCGGGGGTATGGCGGGGAGCGGGGGCACGACGGCGACGGCAGGCGCTACCGGGACTTCCCCCACGCTGGTCACCTCGGGCCCCTCCGCCTACTGGAAAACCGACGGTCAACTTACCACGGTGACCAGCGGAACCGTCGACGTGACCGTCAACGATGCGTCTCAGGCACAGAACTGGGAGGGTTTCGGCGGCTCCTTCAACGAGATGGGCTGGAACTTCCTTTCTATGCTCAGCCAGGCCGACAGGGACAAGGCGATGAACCTTCTTTTCGGCGTCGATGGCGCGCACTTCGCCATCGGCCGAATCCCGATCGGGGCGACCGACTACGCCATGGACCGCTACACGCTCGACGAGACGGCCAACGATACGTCCCTCGCCAACTTCTCGATCAGCCGGGACGAGGAGAAGCTGATTCCCTACGTCAAGGCGGCGCAAGCGGTAAAGAGCGACATCCACTTCTGGTCCAGCCCGTGGACGCCGCCGACGTGGATGAAGGACGGCCCGTTCAATGACGATTTCCCGTTCGACGGCGGAACGATGAAGAAGGACGACGCCACGCTGCAAGCGTTCGCCCTGTACCTGATCAAGTTCGTGCAGGCGTATGCCGAGCAAGGGATCTCCATCGAAGTGATCTCCCCCCAGAACGAGCCGGGCTACAGCGGGACCTACCCCACTTGCGGGTGGGCGCCAGCAACCTACACCACTCTCGTTGGCAAGTATCTCGGCCCCGGGATTGCCAGCGCCGGTCTCTCCACGAAGATCATGCTTGGCACCTTCAATGGCGGTACGGGCGATACATCGATCGTCAGCACCGTCATGGGCGACGCCACCGCGAAGGGGTTCATCCGGGTCTTGGGTTACCAATGGGGCATGGATAGCAACATCAGCAGCTCCACACAGTACAATGTTCCCATCTGGCAGACCGAGCACAAGTGCGGCAACTACCCCTGGGCCACGCCGTTCAACAGTACCGTTGCGCCAAACGACCAGGCGTACGCCGTCGAGAGCTGGGGTCTCGTTCGAGACTGGATCAAGAAGGGTGTCACCTCGTACAGCGTGTGGAACATGGTGTTGGACACGGCGGGCATCGGTATTGATTCGAAGCGGGTCTGGCCGCAGGATGCCCTTCTGACGGTGGACACGTCGACGAAGACGCTGAACATCACGCCGGCCTACTACGTCTTCCGTCACTTCTCGCAATTCGTCGCGCCGGGGGCAACGGTCGTCGGGACGACCGGCGGGGACGCGGTGGCGTTCAAGAACCCCGACGGCAGCATCGTCGCGGTTGCGTACAACTCCGGAGCCGCGAAGACGATGACCGTGTCCATCGCGAACAAGAAGCTGCAGTTCGCGATGCCGGGGACGGGATGGGCCACTGTGGTTTCGCGCTGATTGTTATCCGAGCGAATACCTTCAATGAGCGAGGCGTGAGATGCGAACCATCACGTTCGCATCGTTTTGAAACTGCAGCATCGTCTGCCGGCTGCGCGTGGGCCAGATGGCATACGCGGGGAACGGCTCGTTCGTCGTCAGGTCAATCTGCTGGACCAGGTAGATATCGTAGAACAGGCCGTGGGCCAGGGCATCGAAGATGACGGGGTCATGCCTCGCGGTCTCGAAGTCCATCGCGCCGTAGTCCATGATGGTGTAAAGGCCGGGACGATCGGCGACGATGATGATGCGTTTGGTGTGCAGGCCCTCGAAGAAAGGCCAGGTGGTGGCAACCTCCCTGGTCTGGGTCAGCCGGTTCAGCATCCGATGCTGGGACGCTACCGGCAGGTAGAAGGCGACGACCGCAGTGGCCAGCAGGATGGCCACCAAGGGCCTCCAGCGCCTGAGCCAAAGGGTCAAGACCCAAGCGGCGGGGAAGGCGAAGAAGGTGTCGATGGCGAGGACCAGGCGGGCGGCCGATGGGTACTGCGCGCGCCCCCATACGTAGGTGAAGACGAGAATCGCCTGCACCAGCATCCAGGCGGCGACCGAGATGGCGAATCGTACCTGGGGGCTCTTCCAATCGCGCGCGAGGAGCCGGCGGTAAAGCCAGCGCAACCAGAGAACGCACCCGACGACGCCCAGGGCGATCACGATGGCCGAATGCAAGGGCTGGGAAGCGAAGGGCGACAGGATGGGCTTGAAGTAGTCGCGCGCGTTGTCGAAGAAGTTCTTCAAGCTGAAGACGATAGTCCCCGGAGACTGCTCCGGGATGCTCCCGCGGAACACCGCCTGCCAGAGGCGGGGGATGAGATAGGCAGGCGTGAGCGCGTAGATGAAGGCGAAAGGACGCAGGGTGCTCCAAGTGACCATCCGGAAGAGAAGCAGCAACGCCAACACGGGCGGGAGGAACAGAACGCTCTCGTAGCGGATCTCGGCGAACATGCACAGATTCATCCACAGGATTGCCAGCCTCTCGGGCGAGGGCGCGCGCGTGTGGTCGTGCAGACTCTTGATGATCAGCAAAGCGAAGAAGGCGGCCAAGAAATCGAACCCGCCTGAGCGGACCGAAAGCAGGGTGATGGGATGGGCCACCACGAGCAGGGCGGCAACGATGGCGAAGGTCTTGCTCCCGATGGATCTGGCCAGCCGGTAGGCCACGAGCACGAAAGCCGGCAGCACCATCAGGTTGAACAGGAAGACGTTCTTGTACGAATAGCCGCACAGGACATGGACCAGGCTGACCAGGAATGGGAACATCGCCGGCCGCTGGTCGACGGCCACGTCGATGTCCCAGTAGCTGTCGTAGTAGTATTTGCCCGAAACGGTGAAAGTGGCGGTTCTGCTGGCCCAGAGGTTCTTCGATGTCCCGACCAGGCCCGCTTCGTCGGAGAGTATGCGCAGAGCGGGATGGACGGCGAGCCACCCGACGATCGTGACGACGAGCGAGATGACGAGCCCCGGCCAATTCTCCTTCACCCACGTAACGATCGTCGCCCAGCGTACCTCGCGCGCGGCATAGAGGTAGGTACCAACCCAGCACAGCACCGTGGCCATCAGGAAGTAGTAGGCCGTGTGGACGAAAAGCGGTTCGGTGTAGCCGGGCCGAGCGACTCCGATTGCGAGCAGGGTCAAGAGCGCCGTGGGCAACAGGACGAGAGCAATCCTTGACGGTGTCCAGGCTGGCTTGTTCATGGTCGGAGGCCCCCGAAGGCTAGCCCACGAGACCCTACCACGGCGACCTCGGACACCGAAAGGGCGCGGCCGTCAGGGAAAGGTGGTCCATTTATGGACACGTCTTGTGTCCTTGTGGTTGGAATCCGGAAATGATTCGGGCTCAGCGTATGCCTCGTCTGGCTCGAGCCCGAGCTGCGAGACCGGCAACGACGAAGAAGAGGGTGAGCGCGCGGGGAGCAGGGGCTCCGCCACCCGTCGAGATGGCGCAGGCGCAACCACCGCCTTTTGCGCCGAGTGGCGTGACAGCACCGTTGGCAGAGGCGTCGGCCGGCCCGGCGGCCGGAGACAGCGTGAGCAACGAGAGCCCGAAGCGCGGCAGATCGAAGGCCAGGCTCACCAATCCGCCCGCGACGTCGAGGGTCTGCACGGCTCCGAGCGGAGCCGGGTCCATTCCCTGTTGCAGCGCCGCGAGCTGTGCCGCCGACGGCGTCGCCGGACTTCCCTGCGTGGTCCAGAGCGTGTACGCATCGCCGTGGGTGTCGTCGACGCGCAGGTGGGTCACCGTCAGCCGAGCGCCGAAGGTGCTCGGCACCTTGACGGTCAGTTGAATCGGCGTCGCTGGCGCCGTCACCAGATCGTCGTGGTAGTTCCAAACCAGCACCTGCACCTGGGTGCCGTTCAGGGTGGCCATCCCGTCCGTGTCGGCCTGCCCGCGCACGCTGTCGGCTAGGATCTCGTCCAGGGTCAAGGCGCCGCTACTGACGACAGGCAGCCGTGTGCCGGCGAGGCTTCCGAGCAGCTTGAAGGCCCCGAGCACCGGCAGGTCGATCCCGTTCGTTGCCAGCACTCGATATCCGGCGAAGTAGGGCGTGCCCGGGAAAGTAAAAGCCCAGGTGAGGATTCCCCCGAGCTTCACGCCCAGCCGCTCCTCGAGCTCGAGCGTCCGTTTCATCATCGCGACCTCGTACGCGCCGTACGCGGGCGACTCTCGGTATGCATCTGCCGGCGTCGTGGTGTCGGAGCAAGCCGCGCAGCCGTCCGGGTCGGCCTCGGTGATGTAGATCGGCGTCGCCTGGAAGGCAGCGACCGCCGCGACCGCGTTCATGCCGGCGCGGTGGAGGCCAAGCTGATTTCCCAGGTTCATCTCGACGTGGCCGTCGGCGATGGCGGTCCCGCCCTTGGCGTGAAAGGTGACGAGATCGAGGCGCGTGCCGGTCCCGCCGGTGACGGCGTTGGTGCCCGTCGCGCAATGCTGGAGGAATTGGGTCAAGAAGGTTCCCCCGGGGTCCACCACCGCCGGGCCCCCGAGCGCCGCGCTGGGTAGCACGTCATGCAGGGCCGATTCCGTGTAGTCATAAAGCTTCGCGTAGTCGGCGAAGGTTCCGTGCCAGTAGCCACTGTCGGGCTCGTTCCAAAGCTCCCACAACCAGCGTGTCGCGACGTCCGGATAGCGTTCATTGGCGTGCGCCGCCCACGTGCGAATGAGAGCCGCCCACTTGGTGTGGTCGGTCGGGGGATAGAAGCACCCGCTGTCGAGCGTCAGGGTATTTCTGTTGAGGTAAGGGTTGGGGTGGGTGGAGAGCGCCTGGGGCATGAAGGCGATCTCCACGAACGGAAACGCGCCCACACCGGTGATGGTGTCCATGATCCCGTCCGTCAGCGTCCAGCTGTAGATCGGGTTGCCGTCGGCGTCCTCGGTGTAGACGTTCGTCGATCCCCACTTCATCGCCGGGGTACCGTCGCCCGTGTTGAGGAGGAAGTGACTGCGGATGTGCACGGGCGCGGTGTGCGCGGCGGCGAGGGTACCGAGCAGCGCCGTTCCTTCCGGCGTGGTCGTGTCATTGATCTCGTCGTAGCCGTGAAACGGCCACACCCGCTCGAGCGGCGTTCCGGCTGCGGTGGCGTCGACCGAGATCTCCACGGTCGCGGGTGTCTGGGCCCGCACGGGCGACGCGAGCGCGAGCAGCCCCGCCAAGCACGCCCCCGGCCAAAGGAGACCCCGACACCGCGCCAACGCCGCCCCATCATGTGCGCGCATGCCCGCTCCATGCAACGTCACCGGCGGCATCGTCCTTCCCGAAGGCTACCACCTTGCCGTGGTCGCGCGACCGGACTTCAGGCGATTTCGCCAGGTCCTACTGCTTGATGTGGGTCATGGATGACCAGCGAACCACGGTTCGGCATTAGAGTTTTTTGCAACTCGATGGGGCCCTACTTCTTGTACCCCACGGCCTGGATATTCTTCATGATGAGGAGGTCGGTTGCGGTTGACGGCGCTCCGTTGGTGACTGCGCCCTCGAAGAAGGTTCCCTCCGAATTGTTGCTGTTGTCACCGCCAACACCCATGACGATGCCGCCCGCGTTGCCCCACGTCTTGCCGCTGGGGATGTTACCGTCGTAGGCGGTCGTGAGATCGCTGGCAGTCGATATGTCCGCCATCCTAAGGGAATACTTCCCGACCGGCGTGTGGAGAACGCCGAGGGCGAAAGCAACGCCCATGGACGGGTTGCTCGAGTTGGCTCCTGGCGTTGCAGAAGAGCCGCCCATCCACACGCCGCCCTCGAAGTCCCCCCCGAACCATGGGCCGCTGCCAGCGCCGGAGCCCCAAAAGCCGGTTCCAAAGAACAACGTGTTCATGGTCACGTACTTGTTGGGGTCGGGTGAGACAGAGCCGAAGTCCCAGCAGCATTGCTTACCGAAGTGGGTGCCGTCTACGAGCTCGTAGATGCCCTGGTCCTTGTTGCCGGTCGGGATGCCTTTGCCCGTGACATTCAACGCAGTCCGATACCCCCCATAGACCTGTACATAGAGCGCGTAGACTTTGTGACCGCCGGCCGTTATCGAGATCTTGTTCGCGACGGCCTCGTAGTCGTCGTTTGCAGAGCGTGTGCCGTTGCCCGAGGGGCCTGCGGACCCCCTGATGAGATCGTTCCCGTTCCCGGACTGGTCATACAACTTCGAGACCGTGCAGGTGCTGGTACAGAAGGTGTCCTGCGATGCCGAATCCGCGTAGCCGTCGGCGAGCATCAGGATATCCTTGGTCGTGCCGCCCGTGCCCGTGTTCGTGGCGGAGCTCCCGTTGCGGACCTGGTAGAGTGGACCGCTGTACTTGCTCGACAGCGCGCGAACCATGCTGTACGCGGCGCCACAAGGCATGCTGGCCGCGGCGTAGATGTCGCAGGGGCCGCTGCCGATGTTCGGCGAGCCTCCGCTACCCGCCGAACCTCCGCTCGCGCTGATGCCCCCTGATCCGGCCGTACCGCCGGAACCGCTCTTGCCGCCCGCCGCAGAGACGCCGCCCGAGCCGCTGGCTCCGCCACTTGCGCCCGCACCGCCCGAGCCGCTGGCACCGCCACCGCTGGCGCCGCCTGACCCAGAGCCTCCGCCTTTCCCGGTTGCTCCTCCGCTTCCAGATCCGCCACCGCCACCAGCCCCACTTTGCAGCACGATCGTGCCTGTCGCGGCCGGGCTGGTGCCCTGCGGGGTCAACGTCAGCTTGTTGCCTGACACACAGTACGAGAGCTGCGTGCTGTCCTGGGTATTCGTGATGGTGTTGCTCGCGGTCGTGTAATTGCCACTGGTCTGTGGGTCAGAGCTTACAAAGCCCATCGAGCCGGTCTGTTTGATAGTGCCCGAGCACGTGCAGCCTCCGTCGGCAGCGTCGACGCAAGTCGCGGTGTCGTAGTATCCACCCGACATGACCGAACCGATTCGGTCGCAGGTCACAGGGGACTTCGAGAGGATCTTGCATTCGGAAGGCAGGGAGAGCTGCTCGGTGCCTGTCGTGGTCGTGCCGTCCACGAACGTCCCATCGGCCTTGGCGGTCCAGGTTCCGGTCACCTGAAGGCTCCCCGTGACTTGCCCGGTCGGGCATGACAAGGCAAACAGGGTCTGCATGTCCAGTGGACCGGACAGACTTAGACACGCCGAGGTCACGGTCCAGGTTCCGGTGACGTCCCCGCCGCATGGAGTTACGCTGGCCGAAGCATTGCAGGTCGACGAGCCTCCGCTGCCGGAGCTTCCGCCCGTCTGTCCGCCTCCTGCGCCCCCCGATCCACCCGAGCTTCCGCCCGCCTGCCCACCGCTACCGGAGCTTCCGCCTTTGCTCGCCCCGCCGCTGCCAGAGGACCCGCCAGTCTTCGCCGCCGTGTTTCCTCCGGTTCCCGATGGTGTGCTCGTAGAGGTGCACGCACCTGAAACCATTCCGAATACCGCTGCTGTTGCAAAAACTGCAGACTGGAGCTTCATTTGACTTCTCCTTGGCTTGGGTCGAACCAGAATCGCGGTGGTGCGAATTGCCGCCTGATGGCAGCACACATTCCCTGGTCAGCGTCTCGTAGTTGCTATTTCTTCTATTGTTACTGCTGTCTCGACATTGTCATGGGTGATCGCCGAACGGACGATCCCATGCATTGATCTATGTAGTGGGATGAGCGAGCGAATTCCGTCTCGATTTCTCGCAGGCTGGTTCATGTCTATCGCGTTGAGAACTGGTAGAGGGTGGTCTGCGTGTAATGTTGACCGGGCCGGAGCACGGCGCTGGGGAATGAAGGGTGGTTGGGCGCATCGGGGAATAGTTGTGCTTCCAGACACAGCGCGGTGCGGTGCCGATAGGCCAAGCCACCCTTGCCATGGACGGTCCCGTCGAGGAAGTTGCCAGAGTAGAACTGGAGGCCTGGCTGATCGGTAAGCACCTGCATGACAATGCCACTGGTCGGGTCGTAAAGCTCGGCTGCCTTGCGCACTTTCTTGGAAGCGCCGCGAAGAACCCAGTTGTGGTCGTAGCCCTTGCCGAGAGCCAGCTGCTCGTCTTGGGCGTCGATGCGGGCGCCGATCTTGGTAGCTTTGCGAAAATCCATCGGGGTGCCCGCGACATCCGCCAGCTTTCCCGTGGGGATGAGGCCCGCACCGACCGGTGTCGTCTTGTCGGCGTCGATGGTCAGCTCTTCGCCGAGAATCGTCTGCGTCGGATCTCCGCTGAGATTGAAGTAAGAGTGGTTGGTCGGGTTGAGAATGGTCGGCTTGTCGGTCGTCCCGCGGTACTCGATGCGAAGGGCGTTGTTGCGGGTCAGCGTGTACGTGACGGTCAGCGTGACGGTTCCGGGATATCCCTCCTCGCCGTCCTTGCTCACATAAGTGAGCTTCACGCCCGGGCCCTGCTTGCCTTTGATCGGCTCCCCCTTCCACAGCTTCTTGTAGAAGCCGTGTGCGCCACCGTGCAGGTGGTTCGGACCATCGTTGAGGTCGAGCTGATAGGTCTTCCCATCGAGCGTGAATTTGCCCGCCGCGATGCGGTTCCCGTACCGACCGACGATGGCCCCGAAGAAATTCTTGTCCTTGACGTATCCCGCGAGATCGTCATAGCCGAGAACGACGTCGCGGAGCTTTCCCTGGCGATCGGGGACCTTCAGCGAGACGACAATGGCCCCGTAGTTGATGATCCTGACCTCGGCGCCGGACGGGTTGGTGAGCGTGTAGAGGGTCACCTTCCCGCCGTCTTCGAGGGTGCCGAACGCGGTTTCGCTGACCGATGGCGCGGCCTTCTTGCTGGGCTCGGCGGAGGCTGTCGCCGTCGACGTCAGCATGGGCAGCGTCGACGCTAGGACAAGGACGGACAGGGTGGATGTCATGGCCATGGCTGCGTTCCTCTCCGGCTACCACATGGCTTCGGCTTGCACGCCGGCAATGGAGCCGCTCAACCGATACACAGGAGGGTCCGTGTCGGGGATCGGGCTGGTGTAGACCTGGCCCGAATCGACGGTGGCGATGGCAGCAGCCTCGCTCCACATCGCATAGGTGTAGAACAGGCGTAGCTCCGGGCGACCCCAGAATCCTTTGGCGCCGGCGATCGCGGGGGCAATGGTGAACTTGGCCAGCCATTGCGGGGCTGCGCCGTTGTTCTTTTGCACGTGGTCGTAGCCGACCTCGCCAAGCAGTTTGGCGTGCGCGGCCAATGCGATGCTTACGCGCGTGCCGGCGGAGTACCAAGTCGACGAGGACTCACCTTGCAGGTAGCCCTTGTCGCGCTGGTACACCCCGACGATTTGCGTGCCCAGCCAGTCGGCGGGCTGAATGGTGAGCACATCGAGGACGCGCAGCCGGGACTGTCCCGGGAGGTAGTAGATCGAGAAGTCGGGGTAATAGAAGCGTCCGAGCGTTCCAAAGCCCGATCCACCGCCCTTGCCGTATTGAAGAGCCAGCTTGTTGTTGCCGCCCAGTAAGTCCTGGACGTGTTGGATAGTGACGCCCCAGCCGCCCTTCGTGTTGCCGTTGCCGTTGGCCGGCTCACTCTTGTTGGTCCAATTCGCGATGTACTGGAACCCGATCTGGAGCTCACCACCTTTGTACGGCCGGATCCCTCGTAGTTGCACATCGTTTCGAATGCCAAGGTCGACCTGCAGCGGCAGCGCCGGCTGAGTACTGGAGTTGGGTTGCCCATCGACGGCGAAAACAGCATAGCTGAGCCGCAGGTCTTTCATGAAGTCGCTGCTGCTGCCGAACACGGATCCAAGGTTGACATCTTCGACGCCCGCTCCCACGCCGGAGGGGTTCCAATAATAGAAGTCGCTGATGTAAACGCTTTCGCGCTTGTAGTAGCGGGTACCGACCCAGGGGGTCCCTCCGAAAAGCCAAGAAATTCCCTTGATGTCAGCGTAGAGATTGGGGAAGGCCACCGTCGCGCCGGTTCCGGGCGAACCCAGGTCCGAAGAGGTGACCCCGGTCGGGGTGTAGCCGATATGGGAGGTCGGTATGTAGGCGACCGGCATGAAGTGCAACGATGCGACCGTGCCATCCTCGCCCGCGTACACCACCGATGTCAGGTCCAACTCGCCCCACACCTCGCACTCGTTGCCGAGCCTATACTTGGAGAGTATCCCCCCAATGAGAGCGAGGTTGAAGCACGTCATACGGCCCTTTTGGTCGTAGTTCATGCCAGCGCCGCCCCGGAAATATCCGTGCGTGGTCAGATCTCCGACTTTCGGTTTGCCGGCTGGCGCAACCGCGGTTTGCACAACTGCGGCGGCTGGGGCAACTGCGGCGGCTGGGGCAACGGCGGCTGGGGCAACCGATGCCGGCGACTCGGCTTTTGGCTCTTCGGTGGGTTGTTGCGCGTCGGCGTCCGTGGCTTCCTGGGCAAAGGCATGCATCGACAGGAAGCCGGTCAGGAATGTTCCCGATAGCCCCAGTAGCTGTAATCGTCGTCGCATGATTTGCCCCCTCTTCTGATGTATGTCGCAATGGCTATAGCTGTGTATCGGTCGTCATCATTTACCAGAAGTAGTAATAGAAGACGGCGATGATGCCCACGATGACTGCGCTGTGGACGACGTCCCAGCGGTTCCAACTTGCGCGGGTGGCGGCCTTCTCTTCGGCGGTGGCGCCGTAGTAGGTGTAGCGTACGGTGCTCAAAGCGGGCGCTTTGGTGAAGGCACTGATGACGAACACCAGGAGCACGCAAAGGATCAGCAGGGCTTCGGCGTAGTACAGCCAGTGGATCTGCTGCAGGCTGAACAGCACGCCGTACTCGGCGTGGAGCATGTCGGCGGTGGCGAGCCCTTCCTTGAGCGGGCGCTCGATGAGCAGATCGAGGCCGAGGCGGCCGAAGCCGGCCACTGCGCCGACCAGGAAGGCCCAGAATGCGGCGGGAGCCGTGGCGCGCTTCCAGAAGATACCCATGACGAAGAGCACCGCGATGGCGGGGGACATGTAGCCCTGGACGCTCTGCAGGTATTCGTAGAGGTTCTTGCCCAGGCTCTTCATCACCAGCACCCACAGGATGCCGACCACGACGATGACCGCGGTGGCGATACGCCCCACCAAGACCTGGGTCTTGCCCGAGGCGTCCGGCCGCCACTTCTGGAAGAAGTCCATGGTCACCAAGGTGGCGGACGCGTTGTACTTCGAGGCCAGCGATGCCATCAGGGCGGTGAGCATGCCGCAAGCCACGATGCCGCGGATGCCATGGGGCAGGATCTGAGCGACCAGGCTGGTGTAGGCTTGGTCGCCATTCCCCGCGGTGGTGAAACCACTTCCTGGCGTGCTGAAGAGCGCGAAGGCGATCATGCCGGGAACCAGGAAGATGAAGACCGGCGTGAGCTTGAGGTAGCCGGCCAGAATGCTGCCGCGCCGGCTTTCTTTCTCGTTCTTGCCGGCCAGCACGCGCTGGACGATGTACTGGTCGGTACACCAGTACCAGAACCCGATGATGGCCGACCCCGGCAGTACTGCCAGCCAGGGGAACTTGGCATCCGAATTGGGACGGATGAGGTGGATGTTGTTTCCCGCCGAGTCGAGCATCTTGTGCCAGCCTGCGATCAGGCTGCCGGCACCCAGCTTGTCCAGACCGATGTAGAGGATGCAGATCGAGCCGAAGAGCAGCACCGGCGTCTGGAGCACGGCGGTGTACATGATCACGCGCAAGCCGCCGAGTGCCGTGTAGATCCCGGTGGCCACGGCAAGACCGACGGAAACCACCCAGAAAAGCGGGATGTGGTGCCCGAACATGGGCACGCTGTCTCGGCCCAGCAACACGGTGAAGACCACGTCCGCGGCATAGAGGGTCGCGGCGATCTTGGTGAGCACCAAGCTGGCGATGGTGAGGAAGCTCAGGATGGAGCGCGACCCAGGAGAAAAGCGCCGTTCCAGGAATTCCGGCATGGTGAAGACCTGGATGCGGTCGTAGATGGGCACGAAGACCCATCCCAGAATCAGGATGATCCAGCCCTGCATTTCCCAGTGTGCCATGGCCATGCCCGACGCGAAACCGGCGCCAGCCAAGCCCACGAGATGCTCGGAGCCGATGTTGGAAGAGTAGATCGAGGCGCCGATCTGCAGCCATCCCGCCTGGCGCCCGGAAAGGAAATAGTCGGCGCCCGACTGGGCCTTGGTCCGCGTGGAGACCCAGACCACCACCACCATGCCGAGAAGGAACAGCACGATGACAAGCCAGTCCAGGCCATTGAACACCGAGCCCGTGTTCAGGTGCCCTGGGAGCGGTAGGTTCATGTCGAGACTCCCATGCGGATCTGATTTCTGGAAATCGAAAAGATCATAGGCAGGTTTCCTGGTCGGGCTGCAGGTTTCGAAAACAGCCCCCAGCGGTCGGGACCGGGTCGGCAACGGGTGTGCTGCCCGTTGACTCGTTTTCTGACGGTCACGCGTGTGTTTTCCATGTTCCGTGTACGTACACGGTCCGTCTTTTGTACCACTGCATAGATCCTCCCGTCAACCAAAATTGGCCCTACGTCGGGGGGACACCCGGCGCGGTGGATTCCAGGCCTCCGAACTCGAATGGGGTTCCGTGATGGGAGAAGTCTTTGGGGTTGACGGAGGATCCCCGCGATGGTACAAAAAGCTGACCGTGTACGTACACGGACCATGGAAAACACACGCGCGACCGTCAAAGAAATAGCCCGTCTCGCGGGCGTTTCCATCGGCACCGTCGATCGGGTGCTGCACGACAGAGGCGAAGTCTCGGCCGATACCAAAGCCAAGATCCTCACGATCGTGGCCGCCCTGGGCTACGAGCCCAATATCCTGGCCCGACAGCTTGCTCGCAACAGGGTCTATACCCTGCGCGCAATCCTTCCCCGCGCCGACCAGGACTCGGGGTACTGGTCCCTCTGCCTCGCGGGCATTCATCGCGCCGAACGTGACCTTGCACCTTACGGGACGAGCCTCCGGGTGGACGAATTCGATCGCTACGACCGTGCCGGGTACCGCGCCCTGCTCAGGGACGTCGTTGCCGAGCCCCGCGACGGTCTTCTCATCGCCCCGGTGCTGCCGGACGATCTCGTGCCAGTCTTGAAGAAGCTGAACGCCGCCTCCCCGCCAGGTCGCGCGGGCGGCCTCGTGCCCTACGTGTTCTTCGATTGCGACGCCGAGGGGGCGAGCCCCGTGGCAGCCATCGGTCAAGACGCACGTCGCGCAGGCTACCTCGCCGGACGCATGATGTCCCTGCTCGCGAAGAGACCGGGCCCTCTCGTCGCGGTGAGCGCCCACGCCGGGGATCGGCACATCAGGCTGCGCATCGAGGGCTTCGAGACGTTCTTCCGCGACGTAGTCCCTGGGACCGAATCGCGCACGGTCATCGTGAAGGAATGTCCGGAAGCTCGAAGACGCCGAGGACTGCGAGCGCGCCCTGGGAAAGAGCTTTCGCTCCAATCCCGATATCGCGGGGATCCTGGTCGCCAATTCCTCGGGCCACGTCGCGGGCGAATGGCTGGCCGCGCGAGGCGCCAAGGAAAGTTGCGCCGTCGTCTCTTGGGACTTGGTGCCGGCCAACGCGCGGGCCCTCCGCGAGGGCAAGATCGATTGCGTCGTTTCCCAGCGACCCGCCGAGCAGGCGCGCGAGGGGCTCGAGAGGCTTTTCAAGGCGGTCGTTCGCGCGCAGTTGGACGCGTCGCCCGCGTCAATCCCCCTTGAAGTGTATTTCAAGGAAAACATCCCAGACGAGGAGAGCGAGTGAGCGTCAAGAAGGGACAAGATTTCGTCGTCGGCATCGATTTCGGCACCGACTCGGTGCGGGCCCTGGTCGTGGACGCGGCCGATGGGGCGAGCGCCGGCACGGCGGTGAGCGTGTACAAGCGCTGGGCCAAGGGGGAGTTCTGCGACCCCCGGTCCAATCGCTTTCGCCAGCACCCTCTCGACTACGTCGAGGGAATCGAGGACGCCACCAAGCGCGCTCTCGCCGAGGCGGGCCCTGCGGTCGCCACCAAGGTGCGGGGTATCACGATCGACACGACCGGCTCCACTCCCTGCCTCGCCGACGAGACCGGTGCGCCGCTCGCACTCAAGCCCGAGCTCGGCTCGGAGCCCGACGCGATGTTCGTCCTGTGGAAGGACCACACTGCTGTTGCCCAGGCCGAGCGCATCAACGAGCTGGCCCGCGGCTGGGGCGGCGAGGACTTCACCAAGTACGAGGGCGGCATCTATTCCTCCGAGTGGTTCTGGGCCAAGGTGCTGAGGCTCGTCGAGAACAAGACCCCGGCCATCGCCGCCGCCCGCACGGTGGTGGAGCACTGCGATTGGATGCCCGCCCTCCTCACCGGGACCAACACCCTGGCCCGATACAAGCGCAGCCGCTGTGCGGCCGGGCATAAGGCCATGTGGCACGCCTCGTGGGGCGGCTATCCCCCCGCTGCCTTCCTCGACAAGCTCGATCCCCGGCTTTCGCAACTTGCTGCTTCCCTGGGCACGGAGACCTACACGGCCGAGACCGTCTTCGGCAAGCTCAGCCCGGAATGGGGCAAGCGCCTCGGCCTTCCGACCGAGGTCGTCGTCTCGGTCGGCGCCTTCGACGCGCACATCGGCGCGGTGGGCGGCGACGTGGCACCCGGCACGCTGCTCAAGATCATGGGCACCAGCACCTGCGACATCATGATCGGCCCTAGGCCCGCGGGCGCGGAGAAGCTCGTGCGCGGGATCTGCGGCCAGGTCGACGGCTCGGTCGTGAAGGGCATGATCGGCTACGAGGCAGGACAATCGGCCTTCGGCGACGTCTTCGCCTGGTTCCGCAAAATCCTCGCCTGGCCGGCCCGCGCCCTGCCGGGGCTCGGCGACCCGCAGGCCATCGAGGACAAGCTCCTCCCCGCCCTCGAGGCCGAGGCCGCCAAGATCGATCCGAGCGCGTCGGGCCTGGTGGCCCTCGACTGGCACAACGGTCGCCGTACCCCCGACGCCGACCAGGCCCTCACCGGCGCGCTGGCCGGGATCAGCCTCGGCACCGACGCACCCGCGGTCTACCGTGCGCTCATCGAGTCGGCCGCCTTCGGGTCGCGTGCCATCGTGGAGCGGCTGCGCTCGGAAGGCGTGCAGGTCGAGCGCGTGGCCGCCATCGGCGGCGTCGCCCGCAAGAGCCCCCTCGTGATGCAGATCTGTTCCGACGTCCTCGGCATGGACATCTCGGTCTCGGCCAACGACCAGTCCGTCGCGCTCGGCGGCGCCATGTTCGCCGCTACGGCGGCCGGTCTCTATCCCGACGCCCTCGCGGCCCAAGCGGCGATGCGTGCTCCCATCGAGCACATCTACCGGCCCGATCCGGCGCGTCGCGCGGCCTACGACAAGATCTACTCGAAATACAAGGCCCTCGGGGTCTTTGCCGAAAAGGAGATGCGCACATGATCGACCTCAAGAGGTTCGAGCTCTATTTCGTGACCGGCAGCCAGGATCTCTATGGCGCCGAGACTCTCAAGAAAGTCGACGAGCACTCGAAGGCCATGGTCCAGGCCCTCGAACCCAAGATGCCCTGCAAGCTCATCTGGAAACCCGTGGTCAAGGGACCGGACGCCATCCTCGCCCTGGTCCGCGAGGCCAACGCCAATCCGAATTGCGCGGGCATCATCACGTGGATGCACACCTTCAGCCCCTCGAAGATGTGGATCGCCGGCCTCACCGAGCTGCACAAGCCGCTGTGCCACCTGCACACCCAGTTCAACCGCGACATCCCCTGGGATTCCATCGACATGGACTTCATGAACCTCAACCAGTCGGCCCACGGCGATCGGGAGCACGGCTTCATCGGCGCGCGCCTGCGCCTGCCGCGCAAGGTTGTGGTCGGGCACTGGGAGACGGCGGCCGTCCTCGACAAGCTCGCGGGCTGGATGCGCACGGCGGCTGCCTTTGCCGACGGGCGCAGCCTCAAGGTCGCCCGCTTCGGCGACAACATGCGCGAGGTGGCGGTCACCGAGGGCGACAAGGTCGAGGCCCAGATCAAGCTGGGTTGGTCCATCAACGGCTACGGCGTGGGCGACCTCGTCAAGGTCGTGAAAGAGGTCTCCGATGCCGAGGTGGATAAGCTCGTCAAGCTCTATGCAGACGAGTACGAGATGGCGGCCGACGCCAAGGCGGGCGCGGGTCTCGAGAGAGTCAGGGTGCAGGCCCGCATCGAGCTCGGGCTCAAGTCCTTCCTCGAAGCCGGAAGATTCGGCGCCTACACGGACACCTTCGAAGATCTGCACGGCCTGTCCCAGCTACCGGGCCTCGCCTCGCAGCGCATGATGGCTGCCGGCTACGGTTTCGGTGCCGAGGGCGACTGGAAGACCTCAGCCATGGTGCGGGCCCTGAAGGTGATGGCCACCGGCCTCGGTGGGGCATCCTTCCTCGAAGATTACACCTACAACTTCGACCCGGCCGCCCCCGCGGTCCTGGGCTCGCACATGCTCGAGATCTGTCCCTCCATCGCCAAGGGCAAGCCGAGGCTCGAGGTCCATCCCCTCGGCATCGGTGGCAAGGACGATCCCGCGCGGCTCGTCTTCGCGGGCGACGCAGGCCCCGCCCTCAACGCCACGCTGGTCGATATGGGCGGCCGCATGCGTCTGATTGTCAACGAGGTCGACGCCATCGAGCCCAAGGCCATGCCCAAGCTTCCCGTGGCACGCGTGCTGCTCAAGCCCAGGCCCGACCTCGAGCGCGCCGCGGAGTGCTGGATCATCGCCGGCGGCGCTCACCACACCGCCTACTCGCGCGTCGTCAAGACCGAGTGGATGCGCGATTGGGCCGAGATGGCCGGCATCGAGTTTCTTCTCATCGACGCCAAGACGGATCCCAACGAGCTGCGCAAGGAGATCCGCTGGAACGAGATCGGGTACAGACTCGGACTGTGAGCGGTCATGAGCAAGCACGACGCCCTTCGCGAGGAAGCATGCGCGGCGAACCGCGAGGTGGCCGAGCTCAAGCTGGCCATCCTCACCTGGGGTAACGCCTCGGCGTTCGATCCGGCGGCGGGCGTCTTCGCCATCAAACCCTCGGGCCTCGCGTACTCCGAGCTGACGCCCGAGACCATGGTGGTCGTCGATCTCGATGGCAAGGTCGTCGAGGGATCCCTGCGGCCATCGTCCGACACCAAGACCCACCTCGTCCTGTATCGCTCCTTCGCGGGCATACGCGGCGTGTGCCACAGCCATTCGCCCTACGCGGTGGCCTGGGCCCAGGCGAGGCGTGCCATCCCCTGCCTGGGCACGACCCACGCCGACCAGACCGCCGGCGAAATTCCCTGCACCGAAATGATCGGCGCCCGGGCCCTGGAGAAGGATTACGAGCTGGGCACGGGCGAGCTCATCGTCGAGACCTTCAAGGGCAGAAAGCCTCTTGAGGTTCCCATGGTCATCGTCGCCGGCCACGGGCCCTTCACCTGGGGCAAGAGCGCCATGGCGGCCGTGCACCACGCGGCCGCCCTCGAGGAGGTCGCGCGCATGGCCCTACTCGCCTATCAGCTGAACCCGAACGTCGATCCACTACCGGAGCACGTGGTGCGCAAACACTACGAGCGCAAGCACGGCCCGGGCGCCTACTACGGCCAGCCCAAATAGCATCGCTCTGTTCCTGCGGACAATCTCCGCGCATCGTTTGGAGGCATTTCACCATGAACAGAAATCGCAATAGCGTTCGTGTTCTATTGGCTGCTGCCCTTGGACTGCTCGTCGTCTCGCCAGCGCGGGCGGCGTCGTTGCAGTCGGTGACCACCAGCGCGTGGTCCGGCGGTGATGTACCTACCTACATCAGCATGTACATCTACGTGCCGGACAAACCGGCGACGAATCCTCCCATCTTGGTTTGTTCGCATTATTGTGGGGGGAGTGCCTCCGGTGTTTTCGGTCAGGCGCAACAGGGGGGCATCGTGTCGGCAGCCGACAAGTACGGCTTCATCATGATTTTTCCGCAGACGACGAACCCCGCGACTTCTGCAGATTGCTGGGACGTCGGGTCGACGAAATCCCTCACGCACGATGGCGGTGGGGATACGCAGGCCATCGCCGAGATGGTGAAGTACACGATCACCAAGTACCAGGCGAACGCCGATCGCGTCTACGCGACGGGAGATTCGTCCGGCGGCATGATGACGGAAGCCCTGCTCGCCGTCTATCCGGACATTTTCAAGGCGGGCTCTTCTTTCGCCGGGGTTCCCGCCGGATGCTGGTCCTTGGGCTGGAGCGCCGCCAGCAATTGGGGTGGCACCTGTGCAGGATCCGGCAACCCTGCCACCTCCACCGTGAATGAAACAGCCCAGCAGTGGGGAGACAAGGTTCGTGCCATGGACCCGGGATATTCCGGACATCGTCCGCGCGTCCAGCTCTTCCACGGCGACCACGATCAGTACGTCGCTTACACCAACCTGCGCGAAGGGATCAAGGAGTGGACCGATGTGCTGGGCCTGAGCACGGACCCGTCATCGACGGATACAGGACTGACCCTGGGATCCCACCAAGCGACGCGACAGAGATGGAAGGATTCGTGCGGTTACGTGGTTCTCGAGGCCATCACGTCGATCGGCGGCGATCACGGCCCATCCGATGCACTCTTCAACTCGTCGTACGTCATCCCATTCCTGGGCCTCGACCAGACCGGCGCCATCGATCCTGGGGTGGCCGCGTGTGGCGACGCTGGGGTAGGGGGCACGGGTGGTGCAAGCGGCACGGGGGGCAACCCTGGCTCGGGTGGGGCGAGCGGCAACAAGGATGGCGGCGCGACCGGAGGCGCGGCCGGCAATAAGGATGCCGGCAATGTCAACGTTCCGGGCAGCGGCGGTGCGGTGGAAAGTGGCGGTGCCGCGGGCAGCGGTGGCGTGGCAGGAAGCGGCGGTGTCGCGGGCAGCGGAGGAGCTGGCGGGAAGGGCGGATCGACCGGCACGGGTGGCACTTCAAGCAGCGGCGGTAACAGTGGCGGCGCTGGCAGCGGAGGCAGCGCGGGCAGTGGTGGCAGCGCGGGCAGCGGAGGAACCCTCAGCGGGGGAACGACTGGCAGCGGCGGCAGCTCGGCCCGAGGCGGCAGCGGTGGTTCCGGCGGATCGGCAGGCAGCGGTGGCAACTCCGGCAGTGGCGGCACCAGCTCGACGACAACCGGCGGCACGACCTCCAGTGGCTGCTCTTGCGCTCTTGGTGGCAGCACCGGTGCGGGAAGTGGTCTCGCACTATTCCTGATCGCGGCTCTCGGGTTCGTGGCGCGACAGCGCAGGAGGACGCGGGGTTAGTCGTGGGGCTAGGCGTGCGCTACTTGCGCTCGTAGAAGGTGATACTCACACCTCCACTTCCCGAGCCGGGTGCGGAGCTCAGGAACTTGCCGGTGGTGAGGAATGCGTAGGGTCCATCCGTGGCCGTTTCGAAGACCGGGGTCAGCCCGTTCATCGGCCCGCAATTACGCACGATGATGAAGTAGCCGTCGCTCGACTGCAGCGTGTAGCGGGCGTCCAAGGTGGTGCTTCCCCCGGTGGCCGCAAGCTGGTAGTCCGCGCCACCGTTGAGAATCTTGCCTGATTCCTTGCTGCCAGTCGTGGTGCCGCCGGTGATGGGGATGATGTTGCGACTGCCGCGCTTGGCATTGCTGACGGTGATGGTTGTGCCGAGCGTCACGTTCTCGGTGAACACGCTATTGCCATCCGTGCCGGTCGCGGTCACGCAGTCCCACGAAACGTTGGGGACGCCCGCCGGATCCTTGAGTTGGATCTTGGGATCTCCCACGGCTACGTTGGACACGTCGTAAACATCGAGCGTGATCTTGCTGCCGGCGCTGTCTACCGTGCGCGTCCCCACGAGCTTGGTGGTGTTCAGCCAAGCGTAGGAGCCCGCGGTCGGAGCCTCGATGTCGGGGACGATGCGGACGACCGAATCTCCCACGGCCGCGACACCGCAAACGCGCGTGAATATGGTGACGTTGTCGCTGGTTTTCCAGATGAGAACCTCTTCCAGCTCCGTGGCGCCCGTCGACAACGTCAGCTCGTAGTCGAGGCCGCCGGTGAGGACGGTGCCTTTCAGCTTGTCGCCCGTGATGGTGCCGCCGGATACGTCAAGCTGGCGGCGTTTGCCGAACTGGGTGTTGCCCACGTCGTGGATAGCGCTGACCGTAAGCGACAGGCTGAACGCGGGCGTGCCGAGCGTGGGAGACGGAATGCCGTCGGGCATGCCACAGGTCCACGAGGGATCGGGGACGATGGTCGCGTCCGTGGTGCCCGAACCACCCCCACTGCCGGCGTTTCCGCCGGTCCCAGGCGCGCCTCCGCCAGCAGCGCCTCCGCTGGTGCCGCCGGTATTCGTGTTTCCACCCGTGCCCGTGATGCCGCCGAGTCCACCATCACCGCCACCGGAAGCACGACCGCCACTCCCCAAACCTCCCGCTCCCACTCCGCTGCTTCCCCCCGAATGGCCGGCAGTGCTTCCGCCTGTGCCAAGCGCACCACCAGCGCCCGTCGAACCTCCCGTGAGCATGGCTCCGCCCGAGCCTGCCGCGCCACCCGTTCCCTTCGCGCCGCCGGAGCTCGAGGCTCCGCCGCCCCCAGTCGTTCCCCCCGAGGCGTTTCCACCCGTGCTGGTGGTGCCAGCCGAGCCGCCGTGTCCACTCGTACCGCCGCCCGAGGCACCGCCGCCCGCACCCGTTGCAGGGCTCGTGGTTCCTCCGGTGCTGGGGCCGCTGTTGTTCGACTGGCCACAGGCCACGGCAGCGATACTCGAGATGCCCCATAGTAAAAGCTGCCTGGACAGGCTTCTCGTTCTCATCGATAGACGCCTCCTTGGACGCTGGCTCATTCAGTAATAGCTAGAACTGCTTGAGGAACGCCGCGATCGCGCTGCTGCCGAAGCTGGGGATGCCGTGAGGGCCGTCCCATTCGCACCAGGTCACGTCGTAGCCTGGGTCGCAGCCCTGGTACTTCACGCAGGGGCTCGGATCCACGGGCGTCGTCGTGGTACCGCAGTGGTTCTGCTGCAGAATCTTGTCGCGCGCCGCGCGGCCGTCGGCAATGGGGACCACGGTATCGCTCGTGCCATGCGATCCCCACATGGCAATGTGGGGCCCCGTGCCCTTGCAGTTGAAGTCGCTGTAGAGCGATCCCGACATCGGCGCAATGGCGCGGAACACATCGCTCATCTCGCAGCCGATCGCGAACGACATCATACCGCCATAGCTGAAACCCACGGAGAAGATGCGGGCGTTGTCCACGCAGTATTTCCCCTGGACATCGGCGAGCATGGCCTTGGTGAAGGCGATGTCTTGGCCGTTGGTGTTTGCCCATCCCGGGCCGTTGGAGCCGGCGTCCAGCCCCTGCGGTGTCACGTAGATCGCGTCCGGTATCTTCGAGTTGAGCTGGTACAGGGTCAGGGCCTGGTCGGCCGAGCCACCCCAAGGGTGGAACTGGAAGATGAGCGGATACTGCTTGGACGAGCTATAGCCCGAAGGCAGTTGCACGTAGTACGTCCGGCTCGTGCCGCTGACATCGAGGCTGCACGTGGTTCCCTTGACGCCACAAGGTGAGGTGGTATTCGCCGAGCCGCAACCCGCGGATGCGCCGCCAGGGCCACCTGCCGGGGTTGTACCACCGTCGATGGCCATGCCGCCCGAGCCCCCCACGCCGGGCACACCGCCCGTACCTGCTCCACCACTGCCCGTCGGGACGTCTCGTCCAGCGTCCCGCCCGGTCGTGCCACCGGTGACACTTGTCCCTCCCGAGCCCGTTTGGCCGCTCGAGCCTGTCGTGCCTCCCGTGAGGCTTGTTCCGCCCGAGCCGGCGTGGCCCCCGGTGGCGCTCGCGCCGCCCGAGCCGGCGTGGCCCCCGGTAGCGCTGGCGGTGCTCGCGCCGCCCGAGCCGGTTACGCCGCCCGAGCCGGTTACGCCGCCCGAGCCGGCTACCCCACCGTTACTGGAGGCGCCTCCCGCGGCGGACGTGCCACCTGATCCCGAGCCAGAGGACCCGCCCGATTGCGCGATGGTCCCCGAGGTGTTCGACGAGCAGGCGCCGCTCAGAATCACAAGCGCGGCGATGAATGTATTCAAGCGATGCGTAGATTTCATGAGGCACCTCCATTCGGGCAAAAACTCACCCCCCTTCAGTAGCAGCGGGCTCGAAAAACGGGCCACGAGATTCAAGAACGAGGTTCGATTTGCCCAGGACACGGTCAGACAGCATCAGGCAGCATCTCGTGGTAGCGGTGCTCTATTCTTTCGCGTATATTGCTCGCGGTTCAATGTGTCAAGATGGGCCAGTTGCCGAAGAGTGGCACCCGTGCTTGGAAAGAGATGAGAGATGCGAAACCTTACAATAGCCTTCGTGACATTGGCGAGCCTCTGCTCGCTCTCCCAGCAGGCTCTCGCGGCGAACAGCAAACGAGCCAACGAGCGCGCTGCCAAAAAGGCGTGTCTCTCGGGAGAGCCGGAGAAGGGCGTGCGCATTCTCGCCGAGCTCTACGTGGATACCAACGACATCACCTATATCTTCAACCAGGGACGATGCTTCGAGCAGAACCGTCGTTATGAAGACGCCGTCGGGCGTTTTCGTGAGTACCTGACGAAAGGTGAGGATCACCTGTCGGACGACGACAAGGCCGCCGCCAAGAAGCACATCGAGACCTGCGAGTCCTATCTGCCCAAGACCGAGCCGCGTTCGCCCCTGGTGCCGGAACCGGTCTCGGCCGTCCCGATCGTTCCAACGCCGCCGCCGGCCGAGGTTACCCCTGAGCCGCCGGCAGTCGTCGTTGCGACAGCGGCGCAGCAGCCCGACGAGAACGCCGGCTCCCGCCTGCGCATCGCGGGCATCGTCGTAGGATCGTTGGGCGTGGTGGCCTTGGGCACCGGGGTGGCCTTGAATCTCAAGGCCAACAGCATGGCGACGGATCTCGAGAAGCCCGACAACTTCAACCGCGACACCAATTCTTCGCGCGAGAGCTACAAGACACTGGGGTGGATCAGCTACGGAGTGGGCGCCGCCTGCCTGGCCGGTGGCTCGCTGCTCTACTTCCTCGGCTGGCACGCCGGTCACAGCCCAGCGCAGACCAGTGTCGCGCTGGTACCGACTATCGCTCCTGGCACGGCAGGGGCCCTACTTACAGGAGCTTTCTAATGCGTTCGTCGTCCTCTCCTCTGTCCGTACGGCGTGCCCGCGAGAGTCTTGCTCTGGCGCTGTTCCTGGCTGGGTCCGTTCTCGGATGCTTCAAAGATCCGAAGATCGATGTCACCCAACCTCGCAAATGCCAGACGGAAAAGAACTGCCCGGAGGGATACGTCTGTGGCTCGAACAGATATTGCTGTGCATCTTCCGATGGGAAGACGTGCAGCAATCCGGTGTCAACCGGAGGCGCGGGTGCGCAGATTGACGGTTCATCAGGCGACGCACCGACGGACGCGCCTTACCGAGAGACAGGCACTGGCGGTGGCGGCACAACCGGGCCGTCGGAAGTGGGAGCAGCAGGCGGAGGGGGCGTCGCCGGCTCGGGGGGGGCCGGAGGCGTCCTCGACGGCGCGCTCGATTCGCCCCTCATAGGTAGGATCTTAATTCCTCAATGAAATCGATCACTTACTGAACGGATGTTCAAGGTAGTTGCAGAAGACACAGGAATCCTCCTACACATTCGTTTGCGAAGACAAACGCGAGGAGGTTCCCTGTGCCCAAGAGAGACATTGCCACAATCGAGGCGGAGACACTCAGCCAAAAGCTACAGCAGGTTCTCAGCGATGCCGAGGTGGAGAAGGTGGCTCGCCGGTGTGGCTTTCTTCGACGGCGCCGTGAAATCGCCCCGGCCGCGCTTCTTATAGCCTGCATCTCGGCATTGGGGGCAGGCACGGCTGCGTGGCTCGCGGACATCCTGCGCGCCTTCAACGCGTTCACCGGCAAGGCTGTTCGCTACAAGCCTTTCCACAACCAACTGAGCAAACGGCGATTCCCCATCTTCATGCACGCCATTCTCGAACAGGCGCTCGCGAAGCTGACGGCACCTGTGCTTGAGAGTTTGCCCAAGGGCAAGCTGGCTCAGTTCTCGGAGATCCTGTGCCATGACGGCACCTCGTTTGCGCTCAAAGACACTCTGGCCAGAAAGTGGCCCGGCCGCTTCACGAAGGTGACCCCAGCGGCAGTGGAGCTCCACGTAACCATGAGCGTCTTGAGGGACAATCCCGTCGCCATTACGCTGGCCCCTGACAAGGAAAGCGAACGCCCATTCGCCCCCAAAGCGGCGTCTCTCAAAAATCGCCTGGTCCTCGAGGACCGTGGATTCGAGGATCGCGTTGTCTTTGCAGACACTCTCGACGCCGGAGGATTCTTCATCGTTCGCGGCAAAAAGAACAGCCGACCAATCATCCGAAGTGCTCGCGACAAGAATGGCAGGCGTATCCCTCGTCTCGAGGGCAAGCGACTCAAGTGGCGTGTACTGCCTCGTCATACGGTCGACCTAGAAATCGAGTGGAAGATCAACGCCCGCAGGACCTACTGTGGTCGTCTCGTTGCCATCTACATCGAAGGAAAACGCAACAAGAAGGGCTACACCTATCTGCACACGAATCTGTCGAGAGCGACCTTCACCGCTCACGAAGTAGGCAGAGTCTACAGACTCAGATGGCAGATTGAGCTCCTCTTCAAGGAATGGAAGTCCTACGCAAATCTCCACAAATTCGACACGGCCAAGTCACCCATCGCCGAGGGCCTGATCTGGGCAAGCCTGCTTGCCGCGACCATCAAACGAGCGCTCACCCACGCCGCAGAACACGCATGCGGTATTCCACTGTCCACCCAGCGCGCAGCCTGCTCTGCCAAGCATTTCCTCGACGCGATCCTGCTATCCATCCTCGAATCTGCCGCGCAGCTCCTGTCGCATATCCGTTCTGCCTTCACTTTCCTCGCGGAAAACGCACCTCGTGCGCATCCCAAACGCGATCAGGGAATGGGGCGCCTTGCGATGGGATTACGCCATTCCGCCACCGCTTAAGTACCTACCTATGATTCGCCCCTAGGTGGGGCAAGTGGCGGGGGCGGCGGCGGAATCAACGGCTCGGGCGGTATGACAGGGCTTGCTGGAACCATCGGTTCGGGTGGAATCATCGTGACCGGCGGGACTCCCGGCTCGGGCGGGGTGACCGGGAGCGGCGGGATCGGAAGCGGCGGGACCGGGAGCGGCGGGATCGGAAGCGGCGGGACTGGAAGCGGCGGGACGTCGGTGAGCTGCAACGGTTCGCAAAAACTTTGCAACGGCACTTGCATCGCCTCCACGGAGTGCTGTGGAGGCTGCAGTGGAAATACGCCAGCGTGCAACAACGGTACGTGCGTCGGGAACCCCAACGGCACCAGTTGCACTGCCGCCGCTGCGGCAGCATGCGCAAGCGGCATCTGCGCTGACGGCGTTTGCTGCGACGCCACCTGCACCGGGCAGTGCGAAGCCTGCAACACCGCCTCGGCCAAGGGTACCTGTTCCCCGACGACCACCCCGCGCACGGCGTGCACGACCGACGCCAGTTATGCCATGTGTGGGGGAACTTGCGACGGAACCGCCGCGCACCGGCAAGCTTGCAACTATCCAGTGGCGCAGTGCGTGGCGGGAAACTGTTCGAGCGGCACTCAGACCTACCCTCGGATGTGCGATGGCGCTGGTCACTGCGGGACACCAGCGCCGGCCAGCCGGACTTGTGCCCCGTACGCCTGCGCGGATACCACGACGTGCGCGACCGGCTGTCCCGCTGGCCAGGATACCTGCGGGGGAAGCACTTGCGTGGCCTTGAACACAGACGCCCACTGTGGAAACTGCTCCAACAACTGTACGACCACCAGCAAGCACTGCTCTGGCGGCACCACGTGCGTCCAATGCACCGGGGATAGCCAATGTTCGGGCTCCACGTCGAGATGCAATACCACCGCCAACACATGCGTCCAGTGCACCGACGACACCACCTGCTCGGGCTCCACGCCGAAATGCAACACCACCACGAACACATGCGTCCAATGCACCGCGAGCGGCGGATGTTCAGGTTCCAAACCCGTGTGCTCCAACAATGCATGCGTCCAATGCGCTGGGAACAGCAACTGTTCAGGCACTACGCCCGTGTGCAATACCAGCAGCAACACCTGCGTCGGGTGCCTAGCGAGCAGCGACTGCACGTCGCCCTCCAAGCCGGTCTGTTCAGGCACTACCTGCGTCCAATGCGCGGGCGACGGCAATTGTTCGAGCCCCAATCCAAGGTGCTACAACAACGCGTGTGTCCCGTGCACATCTCCTAGCGATTGCACCGCCTCGTACGGGCCTAGTGCGACTTGCACCTCGAGCCACACCTGCCAGTGCGGTCAACCGAGCTCGGGCAATCTCCTCGCCAACCCGGGTTTCGCAACGTCCTTGTCGGGTTGGACGTCCGGTGACGGCTGTCCCAGTTCTGTCTGTCCCTCGCCGCTCGAGAACTGGGTCAGTGGAAACGACGCCGACTCTTGCCCAACCTCGGGCTCACTTCGCCTCAGTTACTACGGGTTCTTTTTCGGCCAGCTCACTCAGTGTGTCAGCGCAGGGGCCGGCGGGTATCACTTCGGATATCGTTTCAAGGAGTTGTCTTCCTCCGACGCCGATGCCGTTATGTGCACTGTATTCGCCTACGCGGGGAGCGGTTGCGGGGGAGACGCCCTCGATTTGATGCAATACAAGAGTGGTCCCGCCTCCACCACTTGGGCGAGCCCTAGCATCACTCCCTCCTTTGCGGCGCCAAGTGGCACCGGCAGCATAATGGTCAACTGCCAGCAGCAGGGTTCGCTCGCCGACACGTGGATTGACGATGTCTACTTGAACGCCTCCGGCTACTACTGACAAATCACCGGAGACTGCCTTTTGTCGGCCCGTAGAGCTATGGGTAGTCTCCTGGTACCTTGTCTGTGGCAAGTGCGAAGAGTATCTCGATGTAGGGAAGATCAACCGATACGACTTGTTGGTGTCGCAATCGGTGAGAACGTCCAGCATCAATTGCGAGAACTGCCGGTAGTGCCGATGGGCCACCAGACTGAGAATTTCACGGAGAGCATCAGGACAAGCGTGAGGCGATTGCGCCGCCCTCGGGCTTCTCTAATTCTGGCTCACATATAGCCTGCAGTCAGGTATGGGCGTGGTCACGTCCATGCAGCTACCTGGGCTCTGCATTGGCGGATACGATGCTAGACCGTCCGCCAGCTGCACCGTCAGTTCCGCGCCACTCACGGCGTAGGTTCCGCTCATGTTCTGTCCGACCGGAAGATACGTCCCGGTGCCAGACTCAAAGACAACTTGAAAATGGTGAAGTCCGTTGTCGTATTCCTTGATGGTCCAGTTTGATGACCACTGCCCATCGAAATCAGCATACGCCATCGATCCATTGCTGATCGTGAGCGTGTGTGGCCCGTCCGAGGGACCCAAATACAGCCATTTTCCGTCAATCTCGAGAGGGTCGGGCTGCACCGTCGTAGCTCCTCCTGTTCCGGTGCTGGCTCCTCCCATTCCGGTGCCGTTTCCTCCTGTGCCCATGCCAACTCCCCCCGTCCCCCCGTAGCCCGCTGTTCCCCCGCTTCCGGCATCGCTTCCGCTTGAGTTGTTGCAGCTCCAAACACCGATACTCAGGCTTCCCACCAGCACGAACGTTTTTGCCAAATTCGCCGTTCTCATCAGTGTGATCCTCGCTAGGGTCAGAGTATCTCGATTTCCAGTCCGAATATCCCGCAAAGTGGTTCTCAAAGCACGGACGGTCCCGCATGAACCTAAAGGTTTTTGGCACCGCCGGCGCGGTCACACCCCTAAGCCTCCACGGCGCCGGATGCCGTCACTCGAGACGAAGGGCCAACCCGACGAACCTGTCTCTTGGGCCGGAGCGGCTGGCGGTAGTGCCGGGCAAGGGGCACGCTCTGTCACCGAGGCGAAACAGGCCGGACGGAATGGATCCCGTCAGGCGCAGGCTGTCTTCGCCAGCCGAAGCCCGTTGTGGGAAACAGAGGTTCCCACAACGACCTTCGGCCCAGAACGTGCCCGAGGCTTTGACGGGCCGAACTAGGTCACTGGGCGATGCAATCCTTGACCATCTCGGACCAAATCGCGTCTCCGACGTGGTCTCCGCCTGTTTGGGTCGGATGGAGGCCGTCCGTGGTGTCGCCAGCCACGAAAACGGGTCTCAAGTCCACCCAATGGCATTTCAGTCCGGTGGCGTTTTCACACACAGGTTGCATTGTCGGCATAACGGAGTCGAGGCACGCTTTCAATGAGGCGTTCGAGCCGGGAGGGGCTCCCGGTTCCGGATAGCGCGTGTAGATGACGTCCTGCACGCCTTCGGTAGCCATCTTGCCGAGCAGGGTTGTGAATTGGGAGGCACACGTGGGACACGATCCCGACGTGAGACAATCGATACCACCGCCATCCATGATGACGACCTTGACTGTTGCGCCGCCCTTGGTGGCATTGGTCCACTCCGTCCCCACGATATAGCTCATCGGTTGTCCGCTTTCGGCTACGTTTCGGTAGGTGGCGCCAGAAGCCAGCGCTCCCGCCGCTTGGGCATCCGACTCTATCCGCTTCTCATTGTATTCGGGGGGCATCGCATAGAAGGATTCGCCCATGATGACGACCTCGGCGGGCTTCACTTGGCCTTTCTGGCACGAACCAGAGGATGTGCCGCCGCCGGTGCCACCGGCTGCTGGGCCTCCGTCGGTCGGGCCGCTGGTACCGCCTTTGCCGCCGCTGCCCGGGGCCATGCCGCCGCTACCCGTGACCTTGCCGCCGCTACCCGTGACCTTGCCTCCGGTCCCTTCCGAGAGCATGCCTCCAGTGCCGCCCATGGCCGTGCTGCTGGACGAACCGCCTGCGCCACCCGAGGACGAGCCTCCTGTCGCTGCGCCGCCCGACGACGATGTGCCGCCGGAGTTGCTGCCACCTGAGCCAACGGTGCCGCCCGTTTCATGCGTGCCACCCGAGCCCGTTGTCCCGCCGGAGGTCGTGGTTCCGCCCGCGCTGGTGGAGCCTCCCGAGCCGGCAGTATGACCTCCGCTACCCGTGCCACCCGAGCCCCCCTCCGAGCTGCCGCCAGTGCCGTTGCCACCGCCGTTCGATTGTCCACATGCGTAGACGCCAACGCTCATCAGACCGAGCAATAAACCGCTCTTGAGCAGATTCGGAATTGCGAGTTTCATAGACGCTCTCCTCCGGCAAGTTGAAGTGCTTCGTGTCCCAGTAGCAGCGGACCGAAGGAGCGGTTCAAGAAAATTTGGAGGAATGACCTGTTCGGGTGAGGCACACCGGTGCTGCTCCAGCCCTCGACGGTCGAGGGCTGGAGCAGCACCGGTTCGTGCTTCGCTGCAGCTAGGGGCCGCTCGTTACCTTCAGCATCACGACGCCGTGCTTCGGGACGCTGGTTGCCGTGTAAGAGTCGGTGAACGAGCCGAGATCCTTCTGGTTCCACAGATCGCGCACCGTGGCGACCCCGGTCGGAATGCCGATCGTGCTCCATTGAACCGTCATGGAGACCGCCGCCTCGGAGCGGTTCAACAGCGCGACGGCACGCGTGTTGGTTCCCGTGAGCGACTTGGACCAGATTTCCTGATTGGATCCCGGTGTGGCCACGACCGTGGCCTGCGCCCCGAGAGGATCTTGGTTCACGGCGATCACGTCCGTGTTGGTCAGGACGGCCTTGGTGCTTGCGTTCATCGAGCGGAGGTCGTTGCCCGTCAACAGAGGGGCGTCCAGCATCGCCCACATGCCGAAGTGCGAGCGATCCTCGTCAGCCGACATGCCTTTGCCGACCTCGAGCATGTCCGGATCGTTCCAGTGTCCAGGCCCCGCGTACTTGGACAGGGGTTTGTCCAAGTCGATGCAGCTCAGGACCGACGACCAACTGGCATTGATGTCGAATCCGATGCGCCACATGTTGGCGATGTTCACCAGATCGATCGTGCAGGTCGGCGGCACGCAGGACGCCCCGGTGCCAGAGGCCGGGTTGATGCTGTAGAAGATCGGGCGGCCAGTGGCGACAAGGGCGTCCTTCATGACTTTGAAGCCCTTCATGTCCCCCCAGCAGTAATCATACTTGAGGTAGTCGACACCCCAGGAGGCGAAAGACTTGGCGTCCGCGGTTTCGTGTCCCAGGCTTCCCACGCCAGCGGCTGAGCCGAACGAGCCGCGGCCGGCGCAAGTCACAGCCGCTGGCACCTCGTAGATTCCGAGCTTGAGACCCTTGCCGTGTACGTAGTCGGCCACGGCGGAAATGCCATTGGGGAATTTCGTGGGGTCTGGCCGAAGATTCCCGCTGGCATCGCGGCCATTCATCCAACAGTCATCGATGTTGACGTACACGTACCCGACCGCCGCCATCCCGCTCGTGACCATCGCGTCGGCAATGCCGCGGATCAGGGTGTCGCTGGGGCTGCATCCGAAGGTGTTCCACGAGTTCCAGCCCATGGGTGGGGTCGCCGCGAGCGCTGTAGACCCCCCCGTGCCGGCTGTGCCGCCGGCCCCGGCGCCGCCGGTTGCGGTCGAGCCACCCAGGCCGCCTGCGCCACCCGTTGCAGCCTTGCCGCCCGTTGCTGTCGCGCCGCTGGTGCCGCCGGTTGCAGGGGTGCCGCCGGCTCCTGTCCTTCCGCCCGTGCCAGTCACGCCTCCGTCCGTTGTCGCACCGCCCAAGCCTCCCGAACCGGCGGTGCCACCTGTGCCTGGCAGGCCGCCAGTACCTCCTGTGGCACCGCCGGTGCCTGCCGCTCCCCCTTTGCCCGCTGTGCCACCTGTGCCGGAAGCACCTCCGGCCCCTGCGCCGCCGCCGCTGCCCGAGGATTGCCCACCGGCACCACCGGTTCGACCTCCCGCACCCGCGTTACCGCTCTGTCCACCCGTGGCACCGCCGGCGCCCGAGCTGCCCCCTGTACCGTGGGAGCCTCCTGAGCCGACCGCGCTGTCGCGCTGCGGACCTGTTCCGCCACCGGTTCCGCCTGACGGGACACCGTCACCACTCGTTCCGCAGCCCACGATTCCCCAGAGAAGGGCAAGGGCGACGAAGCTCGAGGGTTTCGTATGCGCGCACGACTTCCGTAGTAAAACCATCATGTCTCGCAGTGGAGGCAGGGCTCGAATTCCATCATGGGAGGAGCATCGAAGCCGCGCGATTTCATGGAAAAGAAACCGCCCAGCCGGAGCGGCCTGGGCGGTTAAGCTATCGACTCTGATGACCGTGTCGCTGCTGCCTGCGTGCCTTCTTAGGGTGTAGTCGTCGTGATGTTCACCGCGCTGCCGGCAAGCGATCCGGAGGCCGCCTTCAGCGTGATCGTTCCGGCTGTAGTCGTGGACTGGATGATGGCCATCAACTTGCCGCTGAAGGCGGCATGCGACGTACCTTTGTAGGAGTCGTGATTTGTCGAGTCTCCAGCGTCGAGGCCCACCAGTGCCCCTGGCCCGCTGATCGTGAAATCGACCTTGTTGTTGGCCTGCGGGACGACAACGCCCTGAGCGTCGACGATGTCCACCTCGACGAAGGACAGATCGCGTCCATCCGCGGTGATCGAAGCCCGGTCTGTGGTCAGCGACAGAGCCGCCGCTGCCCCGGCGGTCTTCACCGTGTCGGTCGCAACGACCGTACCGCCCTTGGTGGCCTTGGCCTGCAGCGTTCCCGTGGCGAATGGAACCGACCACTGGAGGTGCCCGGTGGTGGAATTCATGGTCTTCGAACCCTGCGACTTGTCGTTGAGGAAGAGCTCGACGCTGTCGGCATTGGTGTAGACCAAGACCTTCACCGATTGCCCGTTCGTCCAATTCGTCCAATTCATGGGAACGATGTGGACCATGGTGGGGCCGCCGGCGTTCCACTTGCTCTGATAGAAATAGAAGATGTCCTTCGGGAAGTAGGCGGTGTCGATGGCCCCGAAGTACGAGCTCTTGGAGGGCCATTGGTAGGGCGTGGGCTCGCCGATGTAATCGAAGCCGGTCCAGATGAACTCGCCGGCGATCCACGCGCGCGTGTTGACGCTGTTCCACGACGCTTCCGCGCCCGCCCCCCAGCCGGCCCAGGAGTCGTCGTAGGACGACTCCTGATTGTTGTTGTTATTGTAGATGCCTCGGCTGCGCAGGGCCGACGACGACTCGCTGGCGAACATCTTGTAGCTCGGGTTGGATGTATGAACCGAGTCGTAACGATCCGGGGCGTAGTTGATTCCCACCAGGTCTTCGAGACCCGTGATGTTGCTGACGTCGACCCACGCCGCATAGGCCTGGGTGATGGGGCGGGTGGTGTCCTTGGCGTGAACCGAGGTGATCAGCTTCTGCACCGTGGCCTTGTCGCCGGCCTGTGCGACCTCGTTGCCGATGCTCCAGATGATGACGCTCGGGTGGTTGCGATCGCGGGCCACGTAGCCCTGGACGTCCGTATCATACCACTGGTTGAAGAATCGCCCGTAGTCGTAGGTGTGCTTGCCCGCATACCAGCAGTCGAAGGCCTCATCCATGACCATGAGTCCGAGGCGATCGGCAATATCCAGCAGCTCGGGCGCGGGCGGATTGTGGGACGTGCGAAGCGCGTTGACGCCCATGTCCTTGAGCATCTGCAGGCGCTTCTCGATGGCGCGAGAGTTGGTAGCCGCACCCAAGGCGCCCAGGTCGTGGTGATTGCACGTGCCGTTGAGCTTCATCTTGGTGCCGTTCAGGGAGAACCCCGTGTTCGCGTCGAAGGCGAAGGTGCGAATGCCGAACGGGGTGGTGTACGTGTCGACCACGGAGCCGCCCACGGACACGGTTGTCACCACGGAGTAGAGGGTGGGCGAGGAGGGTGACCAGAGCTTGGGATTGGAGACGGTCGCTGTGTGCGTCACGTTGGCGGTCTTCCCGGCGGTGACGCTGGTCGCCGCCGAAGAGCCCTTGCCCACCTCCGTGCCCGAGGCGTCGCGAACCGAGCTTCGCCACGGTCACCGATTGGTCGGTCGTTCCGTCATTCTGGACCGTGACGGCAATATTGACGGTGGCGCTCGAGGTCGAGACCGTCGGCGTCGATACCTGCGAGCCCGTGTAGGCTACGCGCACCGGATTCACGGTCTTGAGCCAAGTGTGGCGATAGATGCCGCTGCCCGAGTACCAGCGGCTGCTGGGCAATTGGTTGTTGACCTTGACCGCGAGCACGTTCGACGCGCCAACCTTGGCGTTCGAGGTGAAGTCGCATTCGAACGAGGAATAGCCGTAGGGACGGGCGCATACTTGCGTGCCGTTCATGTACACGGTGCTGTCCATGTACACGCCATCGAATTGGACCATGACCCTCTGTCCCGAGGCCGAAGCAGGGAGGTCGAAGGTCTTTCGGTACCAGCCCAAGCCACCGTCGAGGTACCCGCCTTCATAGGTTCCCGCCGAGCTCTGGTTGAATGGCAGCGAGATGCTCCAATCATGGGGCACGTCCAAGGAAGTCCAGGACGAATCGTCGAAGGTCGTGTTCTGCGCGCCGCTGACGTCGCCGAGATGGAACTTCCAGGCAAGGTCGAAGCTGACCGTGGTCGTTCGCTCTCCGTCGTAGGTATTGACCAACGCGCTGGATACCGCCCCCTGGCCGCCGGAACCAACCCCCCCAGAGCCATTTCCTCCCGCTCCGCTGCCGGCTTGCCCGCCGGTTGCTGCGCCCCCCATTCCGGCGCCGCCTTGGCCGCCTGTCGCCGCGCCACCCATGCCGGCCGTTCCGCCGGTTGCCACGCCGCCTGTTCCCTTGCCGGCTTGGCCGCCGAAAGCCGCCCCACCAGTTGCGTTGCCAGCTTGACCGCCCGCTCCGCCGCTGCCTTTGCCACCCGACCCGGTCATACCGCCCGACCCGGGCGCTCCCCCATTCGCAGCGCCACCGCCTCCCCCAGCCCCACCGCGTGTCGTGTCTCCGCCGCCAGCGCTCGTGCCGCCATTGCTCGACGCTCCTCCGGAGCCGGGGGTGCCGGTGCTTCCACCTGTATGTCCGGGTTCGGACGAGCCCTTGGACCCGCACGCTGCCAGGACTAGAAGAGCGATGGAACCAACGGGGAATGCACGGCTTCTCACAGCAGAATCTCCTGCGAGCCACGACTTTGGAATGACGTCATCGTTGGGCAGTGGCGCGAGCCCAGCGTTTCCGTTTCGTGACTTCGGCGTGCGCGTGGCCGTCTAGTAGACGATCCCTGGCGGAATCAAGCAGTCGGCCGTGCAGAACACTTGCGCCCCGGGATCGTTGGGATCGCTGACTGGTTGCAACTGACTGTCGAGCTTGACCCCGTTGTTGCCGGCGAGGTCGCATTCCTCGCCCAGATCGGTGTCCACCTTGCCGTCGCCGCAAGAGCGCGGTGCTTTGCACGAGACGCTGCACTGGCTGCCCGCTCCGGTGTCGCCGTTCAGCGCGCCCAGATCGCATTCCTCCGGACCATTCGGCGGGCCTTGCACCGTGCCGTCGCCGCAGAAGGCACCCCATTTGCACTGCGTGGTGCAACCTCCGTAGGTCGTATCGCTGTTGGGACCGGGGCAGCCCGCGGGCACGGGACCCGTGCCGTCGCCGCAGTCGCACTCCTCGTCGGCGACGGTCACGCCATCGCCGCAGGTGGGAGTGCACTGGGTCTTCCCCCCGATGAAGTTCGCCAGGGTCAGCATGTAGTTCGAGCCGCAGCACCAGCGCTCCGCTTGGAGCACTACGACCTCGTAGACGCTGCCGATGGTCATCTTCAAATCGACGGTGGTGTAGCTTGAAGGGGGCTCGCCATAGCCAACCTGAGCGGTTCCATTGGATGCATCGAGGATTGCGGTTCCGACCGCCCGGTTGTGGACACCGGGCATCTCGATCGCCATGGTGCCGTTGATGAACACCCACACGTCGTCGTCCCCGGTGAACTTGAGTTGCTCGGTGCCCTGGTACTGGAACCAGTAGCGCAGCTCGGTGGTGAAGGAGAAATTGTGGTTCGCCCAGCTGTTGCCAAATCCCAACCCTTGGTACGCGTGGCAGGTGCGGTCGTCTGGCTGTCCTTGGTCGTAGTGGTAGGTGACTGGCTGCCCGGTGTTCTGATCGACGAGCGGCTTGGTGAGATCGTCGAGTGGGAAGAATCCGCAGAGGTCATACCAGGGCTGGTCGGTGTCACTGTTCATCGCATAGGTGGTCTTGCTGGTCGCGTTTTGCAGCAAGGTCAATGTTTCGTAGTAAGTCATGTTGACGCCGCTGACGTCGCGATACCACTGGTCAAAATAGGTCTTACCTGTGAACCCGATTTGCTTTGGGTCGGGAACTGGATCCGGTCCCGCCCAGACCGGCTTGTGGTTAGTGTCGAGCGTCGAGCGCAGGACGCCCTTGCCCTTCTGAAGGCTGTCGTCACAGCAGTAGGTTCCAAAGTCGGGATGTCCGGTGACCGGAGGGCCGCTGGAGTAGGATTCAAAATCGCGAGCGATCATCGGGATCTGCAACTTCGCGGGTGGATCGTCGAAGAAGGACTTGCACGTCCATCCCGCTTCGATCTTGCAGTCATGGGAGCAGCCGTCGCCATCGGCCACGTTGCCGTCGTCGCAATCCTCGATGCCGCGCCAGAGGATGCCATCGCCGCACGTGCTCTTGCAGGCGCCCACCGCGCTGGTGTCCGTGCCGCACTTGGGCTCGCTCTGGCAGTTCGAGGAACAACCATCGTAGGGCAGGGTGTTGCCGTCGTCGCAGGTTTCGCCGGCCTCTTTCTTCCCGTTGCCACAGACGGTCGGATTGCAGGTGCTCGGGCTACCGGCGCAGTCGAAGCCAGGCTCGATCTTGCACGTCGCGGAGCAACCATCGCCGCTGTTGGTGTTGCCGTCGTCGCAGGTCTCGAAACCCTTGAGGATGCCGTCACCACACCGCGTGGAACAGGGCTTGCCCGGCACCCGACAGATGTAGCCGGTCTCGACGGTCTTGCAGTCGCTGGAGCAGCCATCGCCGCTGACGGTATTGCCGTCGTCGCAGACCTTGTTCGAGGTCAGGACACCGCTTCCGCAATTCCCCACGTACTTGCAGGGTTGTCCCTCGGTGGGACAATCCCAGTTCGCTTCGATTTGGCAAATCCGGCTGCAGCCATCGCCACTCGTCGTATTGCCGTCATCGCATTGCTCGCTGCGCTCGATGACGCCATCGCCGCAGGTCCCGCCCCCCGGCCGGTCCACGCTCGCATCCTCGCGAGCGTGCGAGTCGAGGTTCACGATGATGCCGCCCCCGCCACCGCCGCCGCCCCGGCCGCCCCCGCCGGCGGGGCCCGCTCCTGCGCCGGTCCCGCCCTCGCCGCCGTTCACGACCGAGGCGTTGGCGCACGCGCCTACCGTCAGCAACGCCACCGCGACAACTGCAAAGAATGCCGGCCGCGCGGATGCGTCACGAAAAACTGGATCCCGGAGATAATCGTCTCTCGTCATGTCAACGTGCCTTGATAGCCACGAGTGGTTGGACAAAGACCCTGCAGGAGTCGTACGGTTTGCGCTTTGGTAGAAGATAGCACCTTTCGTGTCCTTCGAGTCGATACGCGAGTGATGCCCAGCGACAGATCCGTCCCAAAGCATCGCAGGGAAGAACTAGCAGTGGCATGGGCAATCGAATTCCGTCTCGTTGGTTCGCGAAAGATGTGTGTGCACCGCGGTCCTTGTCCTTCGCGCTTGCTTGCATCGGGGCGCGCGGGCGGCGCATACTCCCGCAGCTTCCATGTCGAGGGCGAAGAGGCTCGTCAGTGTTGGTGCGCTCATGCTGCTTTGGGCCTGCAGCCGCAGCGCTCGTCGAACGCCCATGGAATCCACGACCTCACCGGCGGTGGCGGCGGTATCCAGCACCGCCCATTCCGTCTCGGACGAGGCGCCGGCCAAGCTGGTTGCACCGACCCGTCTGCTGTCCTTGCCCGTTTCTGCCTACTCGGTCGGGCTCGGGCTCGACGGCGAGCTCGTGTACCTCCTTACCCGTGACGCCATCCATCGCCTGTCGCGCGGCAAGCCTCCGGTCAAAATCGCTCTCGATCTTGGAATCAGTCCGGTGCTGGCGGCCTCGGGTATCGTCTTCTGGTCCAAGGGGGCGATTTGGAATGCCTCGAAAGATGGCGCATCGGTGTGGCGGGTGGCGGCGCTATCCAGCCAGCCGGAGTACTTCGTCGCATCAGGTGCGGGCATCGCCTGGCTCGAGCGGGTCGAAGACGGCCCCTACAGGATTCTATCGCTCGACGGGCAAAAGCCGCGGGTGCTGGTGGCCGAACCGGGCGAGATCAGCGCCCTCAAGATGATCCACGACTGGGTCTACTTCGTACTGCGCGCCAAGGATCATTCCTGGCGCATTGGCCGCGTGCACGTGATGCGCGGCAACCCGGAATATAGCGACGCGAGGACCGGTCCCACCCCCGCGCAGCTCGCCGGCACGGAAGACATCGTCTACTACGATATGGAGAGCTCCGAGATTCGGCAATTGAGCACGGATCTCAAGAGCGAGCTCGTGTGGCTCAAGGATTTTGTCTGCTCGCCCATCTGCGAAGCCGGGAACGTTTACTGCGGCCGGGTCGAGGGGCTTTTCGAGGTCCCGGCAAGCAGCCACAAACCCAGGTTTCTGTGGCACGGCCCGCGTGAAACCATAACCCAGATCCGAGCCAACTCGAAACAGGTGGTTTGGACTGTGGACCTGGGCCCGGACCAACTGGCCGTGGACATGATGTCGGTGAGATAGCCTTGTTCGATGATGTGAACCGAAACAGCACCCGGCGGGAACTGTACCCACGAAGCGGCTCGATCGCACGTCATGAACGGACTTTCTCGACGGCTGCTGCCAGGAGGCTCACGAATGAATAGGATCTTGCTCGGGATGATCGTGTCTGGTCTCGCGGTCGTCCTTCCGTCCTGCGGGGGAAACAGCGCGCCGTCCGGAGGCAGCGGCGGGATGGGCGGACTTCCTTCCACGGGCGGCGCCTTGGGGAGCGGCGGGAAGAGTGGCGCAGGGGGGAGCTGAGCCACAGGCGGCAGTTTCGCCACAGGCGGCATGCCAGCAGGCGGCGGCCGATATGGTACGGGCGGTGGCTCGGCTGTCGGGGGCGCACCCGGGACCGGCGGGCTCCCTGGTTCGGGAGGGAGCCCGGCAGGAGGCTCTGGCGGTGGCCAGGACGCCGCTGCGCAAGACGCCAACACGCAAGATGCCAGCACGCAAGACGCGGGCTTCACGGGCGGACGAGGTGGAAGCACGGCTGCTGGCGGAAGCACAGGCGGAGGCTCCGGAACCGGCGGCGTCCCATCGGTGGATGGTGGAGTCGGGTCCCCTGGATGTGGCAAGGCCATCGTGCGGCCTGATCCCAAGACCCAGCAAACCATGGACATCCAAGGGACGACCCGCTACTACCTGCTCGACGTTCCAACCAGCGCCGACGGCAAGACGCCGCTCATGCTGGTCTTCGCCTTGCACGGCCATAACATGAACAACGTCTCGGTGGTGAGCATGTACAACTTCACGTCGCGATCGGGCGGCAAGGCCATCACCGTGTATCCGCAGGGCGACGGCGACGCGCCCGGCACCACCTCCAAGTGGGGCAGCGGAATCACCTCGAACTGGACAAGCAACGACGCGAACTATGCCTACATTCAGGCGTTGAAGGCGGATCTCGAGAACCGATTCTGCATCGACACCAGCCGGGAGTTCTTTACCGGGTTCAGCATGGGCGGGATGTTCACCAACGCCATCGCGTGCGCACACAGCAGTTGGTTCCGTGGCTATGCTCCCGTCGAAGGCATGGGCCCTGGCAGTTGCGCGGACAAGAACGCCATGCCCGCCATCATGATCCATCAAGGGACCGCCGACACGACGGTCACCCCAACCGCCGGCGGCGAGCCGACGCGGGACTTCTGGATCAAGCAGAATGGATGCAATCAAACGACCACCTCGGCCTTCACCGGTTGCCAAAGCTACGGCGCTTGCGCCGAGCCGGTCGTTTACTGCGTCGGCAATTGGACTCACACCGTCGATGCGATCGCCACGGCCAACATCTGGTCGTTCTTCAGCGGTCTGCCATAGTCTGAGGCTGATCGGAGCCGAATACAGGAAAGGCCATCATGTCACAACAAGTCTCCTTCCCAATTCCTCGGTCTTGTCCCCATCGCCTGGGTTGGCTGCGGCCGACCCTTGGCGCGGTGGCCTTTTGCTTCGCGCTCGGCGGCGGCTGCAGTGGGAACAACTCCGGCGGAGGAACAGGGACCGGAGGATCGCACGCGACAGGTTCGGGAGGGGCGACGGTCTCGGGCGGCACGACGGCGAGCGGGGGAACTTCGACTTCGTCTGGCGGAAGCGCCGCCTCGGGAGGAATGGTTGGCACGGGCGGCGCTACCGGCGTGGGCGGCAAGAGCGGCACAGGCGGCGCCACGGGCACGGGAGGCACTACGGGCATGGGCGGCACCACGGGAACTGGCGGTAAGAGCGGAAGCGGCGGCATCCTCTCGACCGGCGGCTCCGGCGAGACCGGCGGCGCCACGGGAAACGGCGGTTCGAGCGGAGCAGGTGGGTCGAGCTTCAGAGACGGCGGTCTTGGCAGTGGCGGGAGCGCGGCCGGTGGGGCTGGTGGTCACGGCTCCGGCGGGAGCAGTGGCAGCGCGACCGATGGTGGCAGTGGGAGCGCAGTCCCGAGCGCCGGGTGCGGCAAGACGCCCTCCACGCTGAAGAGCGCGACCGTAGGGGCGGCGACCCCCGTCAACACCATCTCGGTGGGCGGCGCAAGCCGCGATTTCCTCGTGCGCTGGCCCAGCGACTACAAGAACGACACACCCTACCGGCTTCACATCGGTCTGCACGGGTACGGTGGCGACCTTTCGGAAAACGGTAAGGACAACTTCGGGCTGTGGAGCCTTTCGAACAACACCACGATTTTCGTGACCCTCCACGGCGTCAGCGGAGCTTGGGATGCCACCACGGACCTGACCTACGCCGACGCGGTGTTGAAGCAGGTCGAGAGCGAGCTGTGCATCGACACCTCGCGGGTCATGATGGAGGGATTCAGCATGGGCGGGGCCATGGCTTGGGTGATCACCTGTTCGCGCCCAGGGGTCTACCGCGCCGTGGTCGGTCACTCGGGCGGTGGCGTAAGTCCCATCCCCTCCAGTTGCTCGCCGGTCGCCTACCTCGGCTCGCTCGGCCTGTCGGATGTCGCAGGAAATTCGCAGGCAACCCAAACCGACCGGTTCGCCACGGCCGATGGCTGCACCATCGAGAACCTGCCCACCGCGCCCAAGGGCGGCCACATCTGCACGAACTACAAGGGCTGTCCCACTGCATACCCGGTGGTCTGGTGCTCCTACGATGGCGGCCACGGCTTTCAGCCAACCGATTCGGGGCAATCGAAAACTTGGATGCCAGCGGAAGTGTGGTCCTTCCTGTCGCCATTCTAGGGCTGTCGTTCGCGCATGAAAAAACTCCAGACGTTGTCCGAGATGGCCTTGCTGGTCGGCCTTGCTGCTTGGGGCATGGTCGCGTGCGGCCAATCGGGCAACGGGATCAGCGGCTCGGGTGGCAGTTCGGGTAGTGGTGGCACGACTGTGGCAAACGTTGGCACTGGAGGTGGCCAATCCACTGGCGGAGCCGCTTCCGGCGGCTCCGGCGGAAATGATGGTAGTGCGGCAAGCTCGGGAGGGGCCAAGGGCAGCGCCGGAGCGCAGGGCTCGGGGGGCGCGACCGTCGCCGGGTTGGGCGGAAGCATTGCCTCCACCGATACAGGTGGCACCCATGGCACGGGAGGATCAGCAACAGGTGGCCGGACGGGGATGGGCGGCGCTCCTGCGACGGGCGGCTCGTCGATGCTTGGTGGCTCGACCGGGAGCAGCGGCGGTACCACCGGGGACGCTGCGGGCTCGGGTGGCGTTGCCAGCGGGGGCATGGCTGGCGGAATAGGTACTGGCGGCACGATTGGGGACGCTAGCGTTGCGGGCTCGGGCGGCGTTGCCAGCGGGGGAACAACAGGCAGCGGGGGAACCGGCGGATCAGCAACTTGCCCCGCCGGTGCGGCGAAACCCAGCGAGGGCAAGAAGACCGTCCTGGTTGGCTCAACCAGTCGTACCTACTACTTGCACGTTCCAACCAAATACGACGGCACGAAACCGGCGCCACTCGTGGTCGATTTCCATGGTCTCGGTGGCAATGGCACCAGTGAAGCGGGGTCGAACCCCTACAAGGCGGTCATCGACCCCGAAGGCGTCATTTCCGCCTATCCCGATGGCGCGAACGGCACCAACGGAACAGGCTGGAACTTGGGGCCATGCTGCACGAGCACCGACGACGTCGCGTTCGCCAAGGCGCTGGTGCAAGACGTGGAGAAGCTGGCGTGCATCGACCCGAAGCGGGTGTACGCGGTCGGCTATTCGCTCGGCGGCGGCATGGTCCACGTCCTGGCCTGCCAGGCGGCCGATGTCTTCGCTGCAGCTTCGCCCGCTGCTGCCGACCTCGTCAAGGACAACGTGGCCGGCTGCAAGCCCGTTCGCCCGATCACCGTGTTCACCTTCCGCGGAACGGCCGATACCGCTGTGCCCTATGCCGGCGGCTCGATTGGCTCGTTGACCAACATCGGAGCGCAGGCGACCTTCCAGACGTGGGCCGAGATTAACCAGTGCACGGGATCCCCTTCGGCCGAAGACAGCAACGGCTGCTCGACCTATGCGTCCTGCGCAGGTGGCATTCAGGTCACGTTGTGCACCAAACAGGGCGGCGGTCACGATCCCGGCAATGCCAGTGTCTCTTGGCCGGTGCTCAAGAAATATGCTCTGCCATAGTGGCCGGCAGTGCCACGATACCGTGACCGCTACTGACCTGATCATTGGTGATCAGCTGCAGTTCAGGCGTTTAGGCCAGACGGAGGTCAGTTCGGCAAGTAGCCTTTGACGGCCTGGTACCAGAGGTTCGCCATATCCGCGTATCCCTGATCGGTCGGGTGCACGTTGCCGCTGCCCCGGATATCGGAGGTCGGCAGCGTGCTCATGTCGACCATGACGACATGCTCGTTGTTGGCAGCATGTCCGCTGACAACGCCCGGGATTTTGGCGATGTAGTTGTTGTAGGTCGTGCTGGTGTAGCCGAGCGGTACTATCTTCGCGACCACGATGAGTGCATCGGGTGCAGCCTTGACGAGATCGCCTACCAGAACGTCGAGCTGGCTTGCGATGGTCGAAGGATCGGCGTTGTTGGTTATGTCGTTGGTTCCGATGTGCAACAACACAATGTGGGGTGTCGCGGTGAAGGCCTTGGCGGGCGGGACGTAGCCTGTGATGCCAGTGACCGTAATTCCATCGTGCCCCTCGTGATTCTTGGGGAACGTCTTGCCCGACACGGTGCTTGGACCATTGCTCAGCGAACCAATGAACGTGACATTCTGGTTCGCCGCGACGACCAGCTTGAAAAGCGCCGAGCGGTAGCCGGCGTCGTCGCTCGAATTGTAGCCATGGGTGATGGAGTCCCCGAGCGGCAGGATGACGCAGGGACTGGCCTTGCAGGGGTTGTAGGCGATGGAACCGCCACTGCCACCCACCGATCCATCGGGGTTCGATTGTCCGCCAGTGCCACCACCCTGTCCTGCGGAGCCGCCACTGCCCCGGCCACCGGTGCCAGGCGCCGCCCCGTCGCGGCCGGCGTCCGCGCCGGAAGCCCCACCCGAGGCCGGTCCTGTGCCGCCAGTCGCCGTCGAGCCCGCGCTTCCGCCTACTCCCCCGGTCGCGGTGCCACCGGCGCCGCCCGCAGCGCTGGTGGTTCCGCCTTTGCCACCAGACCCGCCGGTGCCGGCCACGCCTCCGGTCGAACCGGTGGAGCTGCCGCCCATCGCGGAGCTGCCACCCGTCGCGGAGCTGCCACCCGTCGCCGAGCTGCCGCCTGTCGCCGAGCTGCCGCCTGTCGCCGAGCTGGTTCCACCCGTACCGCCAGAGTTGGCGCCGCCGCTACCGGTCTTGCCGCCGCTTGCCGCCGAACCACCCGCGCCTTGGCCGCCAGCTCCGCTCTGGGGCGGGGCATTCGATGAACATGCGACAGCGCCAAGTGAGATGGCGAGGGAAAGAAGACAACGGATCTGCGAGCTTCGTGTCAAGACGTGCCTCCGCGGGTTTTCGGCCCAGTATTCTGCACTCGCGCAGTCTACGTGAAGTGTTGTGGTAGGCATGAGCGAAAGATAAACTCCTCGGCGTAACAGTTCCGGCTGACGGCCATTTCGGCTCAGGATCCTCGGGAAAGCCTCGGGAAAGCCTCGGGAAAACGTGGAACGGCGCCAGGTCATTGTCTGGTGCGTCGAGGCGTCGAGTCAGCGTCGAGCGCCTACGGTGATCTCGGTGGCAGTCTGCGTTATTCCCAGTGGCTGCCCGTGCCTCCAGCCGAACGTAGCGGGCCGCCACGGGGCCAAAGACGGCGGTCTTCATCGCCGTGCTCGACGGCCAGGTTCCGGTCGTCGCCACCGTGAAGTTGTTGTCGTTTCCGCTGGTGAGAATGGCATAGGAGGTGATCGCGCCGTCGGTACTGGGGGATTCCCTACCGGCGTAGAGTGGCACGTAGGTGAGGGTTCCAACATCCGGGCGCTCGACGCCTAGGTCGAGGGTGATCGACTGCGGCAGGGGGCCCGACGACTGCCAGACCGAATAGCCGTTGTAGGTGTCGACGCCGTCGATCGCGTTGGCTGCATTGCCGCTCGTGGCGCTGGCGCTTACCGGTGTGTATGGGTACTCATTCTGTGGGCCTTGCGCCGGCAAGGGTTTGCGCGAGAGGTCGGGATTCCACAGCGAGCCGACCTGGGCCAGGATGGCGACCATCGAGGGGTCCAGGAGGCCATCGCGGTTGGGCGGAACGTTCAGCAGAAAATTCGTCCAACGCCCTTCGAGCGTCTGCAGGTTCTGGGCAATATCGGTCGCGGTCATCAGCCCGCCGATGTCCGGAGCCCAAAACCAGTTGTTTCCGCCGCTGCTGTTGATCTTCTGCATCTCGGTCGAGGGCAATGTGTTGTCGGCGGATGGGGTAATGCCCCATGATTCTTCGTAGACCGTCGCGTCCACATCCCACAGGTTCATCAGTTGTGTCTGGTCGAAAATGAGACAGGTTGGCTGCAGGGACTTCACGAGCTCCCGAATTTCTTGGTAGGGCACGGCATTGTGGCCCATCTGCCAGGCCCAGGCCGTGAAATGGAGAAACGAGATCGTGCCGTAGTTCGACAACAATTCCGTGAGCTGAGCCTTCAGGTATTCAATCTGGGGACGCGTGATGGTGGTGTTGCCCACGCCGCTGTTGCCCAGTCCTTGGGTGGCGTCCCACATGGGGTACAAGAATCCGACCTTGAGCCCGCGGGAGCGGAAGGCATCGACGAATTCACGTACCACGTCTCCCTTGCCGTTTCTCCAGCTGATGGCGCCCACGTCGAAGTTGGTGGTTGCCGTGTTCCAGAGCGCGAATCCATCGATGTGGCGGACGCTCAGGATGGCGTACTTCATGTTCGCGGCTACTGCGGCATCGGCCCACTGGGTGGCGTCGAGCTTGGTGGGATTGAACTGGTCAATGGGGAGGTTGGCATCCGCCCAATTGCCCGTGTAGGTGAGGATTCCGAAATGGAGGAGCATTCCAAACCGCAGGTCGACGTACGCTCGCTGCAAGTCTTCGAGACTGGGCGGTGAGCCCGCGTCTATGGCCGAGTCCAGCGCCGACGCGGCGCCGTCATACTCGATGCTGCCGCCGCCGTCCGAAGATGGCAGCCGTTCGATCACGTCGAGATTGCCACGCGAACAACCCACCAAGGTGATGAGGATCGCGCCCGTTGGCAATACGCGCTTCATCGCCAAGCCCCAATCGTCAGGATGAAAAGAAGACTGGGACGGGTGGACGTGGCCACGACCGATCTGTCGAAGCGGATGGCGGGATATGGGTTCGCGATTTGTGCATGGGCCGCCAATGTTATCTCGAACCGTTCGGCAAGTGCGACCCCAATGCCGGCACCGCCATCGAGCAGAAACGACCACAAGGCCGCATCTCGGCTTTGGTAGGGCGAATCGGCCGGGGCCTGGGCCTCGACGCGGGAGTGAAGCACCCCCGCCGAAAGAGAGAGGGTGGGGCGTACGCGACGACCGGGAAGAAATCGGTAGCGTGCCCCGAGCACGGCAAATTCTTGGGCGACCTGGGCGCTGCCCACGTCGGTTTGGACGCTGGGACGCGACCCGTACCCCCCCACCGTCACCTGGGCGACCAGCGATGGCCGGATGGCCCAGCCCAGGCGCATGACGGGGAGGAGCGCCGGCCCGATGTCGCCAAGGCCGATGACCGCCGCGCCACCGAGCTCGACGCCGAAGCGTCCCTCCCGATGGGGTGGGTTTTCGCCATCGACAAAGTGTTCCACCTCCGGAGGGACCGACCTGGCTTCGCTAGGCCGGCCACCGAGCCGGAGGTCGATTTCCAGAAAGCTGGCGCGGAGAAGCTTGAGCGTGTGAATGGCGAAGGTCTTGGCTGCGTGGTCGGATTGCGGCTTGAAGGGTATTCGTCGGACGACCGTCTTTTCGGTTACCTTGTCGATCACCCAAACCTCGACCGAGTCCGGTGTTTCATCGCCGAGGACGGCGACGACCGCATCTGCTTTGTGGGCTTCCGCCAGCTGCTCGAGCCAAGCGCGCGATTCCGCGCCCTTGAGTCCGTCCATGACATCCACCTGGAAGCCCTCGGATATGAGCTCGCCGCGCACGCGCACGATGGCTTCGGCCATGGGGGCGGACGGATTCGGCGGCCGCACGAGCATCACGCTGGCTGCCGAAGCATCCACAGCCCAGAGAAGCACCGTCAGCAGGACGACGTCGATTGCCAGCCGACGCACGGCGGATCGTTCACGGATGAAGCAGCAGCTCGCGCGCGGCGCCGGCATAGGGGCCGCCAGGGAAACGTCGCAGGTATTCCCTGGCCAGAGATTCGGCCGCGGCGGCCCCGCGGAGGCCTTTCGTCGCAATGATCTTCCGTCCCAGCGCCTCGGAAGCGTAGGTGCCTGAAGGCGCTCCCGAAAGGTATGTATCGTACCACCGAATCGCCTCGACCATCTCCTCTTGCCGCTCGCCGTGTCGCGATTCTTCGAGGCGGCCGAGGAGGAACGCGGCGTCCAGGGCCGAGGGGGATCCGGGGAAGCGATCGCGTTCGGCCAGCAGCGCCGCACGCGCCAGCCCCGTTCGTCGCCGATAGCGGGCCGCGTCGGCCAGCGCCAGAAGGTCCTCACTGGAGGCGTGCGCCAGGGTTTGCTTCACGCCGGCGCGATCGACCTCGGTGAGGACGCGATCCCATTGTCCTGCCGCCACGGCTTCGCCCCAACCTCGGCCCGCGCCAGACTTGGCAGTCCTCCGTTCGGTCGACAACGCGGGATTTTGGCCAGTCGGTCGGGCTACCAACGGCGAGGGGCGCTCGGAGGCGGGGCTTTTGACCTGGTCCGTGCTCTCTGACCGCGGGGAGCCGATCCCGGCAGAGCTCTCTCCATCGTCTTCCTCCGTGATCACGGTTTCCTTCTTGGGCAGATCGATGACCAATCGCTGATTCGCTTTCACGGAGATTGCTCCCGTGGAAACCGGTCCGGTCACCGACACCTCGCCATGCCGGAGTCTTAGATCGAATCGTTCGCCGACCGCATCCCAGGAAACCGTGAACATGGTTCCCTTCACCGTGACAAGGAATGGCCCGACGTCGACTTGCCACAGCGCCTCGCTGCGCGGTGTGACCTGGAAGGATGCGGTGCCATGTTCGATGGCGATGCGCGCGCCCGAGCTCGAGACCGATCGCAGGCGTGCCCGGGTTCCCGGGCTGAGCACGAATTCCGTACCCTCGGTAAATCGCATCCTGACCGTGTCGGAGCCGGACTCGCGCAGGTAGCCGCCGTCTACGACGTTTCCGCCTTCAATTCGATAGCTGAGGGCCGCCGGCGCCGTGGCAGGCACTGACAGTCGACCCGGCCGCGGAAGTACCCATGCCGCTATTGCTGCGGTGGCCAGCGCACCAGCCATCGAAAGTCGAATGAGGATCCTGCGACGAGCCTTCTGCGCAGCAATACGCGTCGAGACCAACTCCCACTTGTCTCCCAGTTCTTCGGGCGTGGGGCGGGGAAGCTGATTGCGCGCATCGCGGGCCAACTCGGTCAGGATGGCGAGTGGAGAGGGATCGGGCGTTCCACCGACATCAGGTCTCATGCCACCCACGCTTTCTCAGGAGAAGCCCGGTCAGCTCGAAATCCGTTTCGCTCCACTTGGATAGCTGGTCCGTCGCTCGCTCATGCAGCCTCTTCACCGTCGACACCGACAGGTCCATGGCCTGCGCCGTCTCCTCGATGGTCATCGATTCGATGTGCCTCAACGCGTACGCCAGGCGCTCGCGTGCGCCAAGCCGGGACAAGAGTGCATAGAAACGCCGGAGTATGTCACGAGATTCGACGTCGAGGGAGACTCGGACCACGTCTATCAGCGCCTCCCCAGGTTCGAAGGTCAGCCAGCCGTGCACGCGTCTGCGGCGCAGATCCCATTTTAGGACGCGAATGGCGAAAGAGACGATGAAACTGCGGAGGCATTCCGGCTGGCGAAGGGTCTTGGCCTTTCCGACCAAACGGCAAAAGACCTCCTGGACGATGTCTTCAGCCTCCGATGGCGATCCCAGCGCGCTGATCGCCATGTTGAAGACGACGGGAGAAAAGCGGTTCCAGGTTTCCGCATAGGCCCACGCCGCACCGGATATCAGAGCACGCGCCAATTCGGCGTCGCTCAGGTGCTCGCGTGCGGGCGGGCCCACGAGCGCCAGCTTTACATGGGAACTGCGGGGGCCCATTGATAGTCCAGTCTAGCTCCTTAGGACTGCAGTTCCCAACGTCCCACGGAACGGCTCATCGGCCGAGGAAGCCCAGCAGCCAGGTCAGCGCCGCGCGCTTCGTGCCGCTGTCCGTCATGAGCCCGGTATTGTCTCTCCACGTCCGGCCGACGATATAGCCCCAGTAGGTAATGCCCTTCACCTGATCGTTGGCCCAAAGCGGCGTGACGACATCCTTGATCTTCGTCATCTGCGTGTTGTCGTCGGCTTCCCCGACGTCCATCTCCGTGATGTAGACGGGCACGCCCGTTTGGCTAATGATATTGTTGACGTAAGTCGTCACCGTGCTCGCCGAGACCTTGCCGACATCGTGGCCTTGGCAGCCGACCCCGTCGATGGGGGCGCCGGCGGCCTTGATGGCTTTCACCAGCTTGATGACGCCGCTGTTTTCGTTGGAGTACTCGATGGTGTTGTAATCATTATAGAGCAAGATGGCGTTTGGACACGCCTCCCTCGCCCATGTGAAGGCATTGATGAGCCAGTCGTAGCCTGTGGTGCCGGTGCCGCCCATGCCGGTCTTGTACGCCGGCGAGTTGTGCAGCGACTCGTTGAAGACGTCAATCATCGCGGTCTTGGGGTAGCGATCGCAGAAGGCCTTCATCCACGCCTTGCCGACGGTCTCGATATTGCTGTTGGTCGCCATGCTCGGTTGCTGAGCAGCCCAAAAGAAACAGTGCTCCTTGAAGAGGATATTGTTGTCCTGGGTGTACTTGTACATGGCGTCCAGCGTAGACCAATTGAAGGTGCTTGCAGAGCTGCCCTGCACCGAGCCCCATTTCCCGGCGTTCTCGGGACTGAACTGATCCCACATGGACTTGAAATCCGAGCGGATGGAACCTGAGGTATCGATGTTGCCGAAGTACTTTCTGATCGTTCCGGGTGCGCCCGTCGAGCCGCCGGGGCCAGATGTGCCGCCTGCGCCGGTCGAGCCGCCGGTCCCAGTCCCACCGCCCGTGGTGGCTGGACCGGAATCACGCATGCCGCCGCCGTCACGTTTGCCGGCGCCATCTACGGCCCCGTCCCTGCTCACGGTTCCGCCCATGCCCGTCGCGCCGCCGGCAGCCCCTCCAGAGCCGGTATTGCCGCCGCTGACTGTAGCCCCACCGCTCCCTGTCGTCGTGCTGTCGGTACCCGTCGCGCCACCGCTCCCGACCTTGCCACCGGTTCCCGACGCGCCACCGGTTCCCGACGCGCCACCCGTACCGACTTGGCCGCCGCTTTCCGATGCGCCACCCGTTCCAACTTGCCCGCCGCTGCTCGAAGCCGTGCTTCCTCCGCTGCCGCTCATGGTCCCTCCCGACGGCGAACAACCATATGCGAATACGGTACCGACTCCCGTCACAATGCCAAGAACCAAACTTGATCGAAGATGCATCGTCAAACTCCTTGCTTGTTTCGAATGTCTTCAGCTCTGGCGGAGGGAAGACAGGTGCCTTCGCCCCAAGGCATACTTAGCAGTCGCTTGATCTCTCAAAATTGGTCCAAGAAGAGCATTTCTTGCCGTCCAATAGCACTGTGCGTCTCGGTCGGTTTGCACGTGCTAGGAGCAGCGCCCACCGCTGCCGCTTTCAGAACCGAGGTCACGAATCCCTATCGGGCCGCCAAGCGCGCCTCGCAGAACTGCTTTGCTCGCACCGCCAGCGGAGATTGCGGGGCAAGCCCGGCAATCTTCTCGTTCGCCTCGTCGAACCGCCCTAGCGCACACAGCGTCTGCGCTCTGGCTGCGCGTTGCTCTTCGCCGAGCAGCCCTTTGGGAAACTTGCGGCGATACTCGTCGAGGGATTTCAGAGCCTCCACAGGGCGGCCGGCACGCAAATCACGGGTCGCCCGTGAGAGGAGCGCGACCTCGGCGGCCAGCCGATCCTGTGCATGGCGGGAGTGGGACACGGACGGCGTGGGCAGCTCGGGCGCGGGCGGCGCGACGGCGACGCCTGTTGGGTGCCCGGCGGATGGCGCTGCAATGTGATCGGTCTCCCGTGTCGGCTCGGTGATCGGCGCGGAGCTTGTCTCTTGCTGATGGTTGGCTTGCGCGGCCGGGCGGTGGGCAAGGTACAGGGATCCACCGACGATACCGATGCCGACCACGACCGCCGAGATGAGCGGCCAAATCGATCGGCTCGCCGCAGCGGCCACGTTCGCCGCCGAGCCCATGTTGGGCGGAAGCGCGGCGTCGCCCAGTCGAGAGCGTAGCGCGCTGAGGAGTCTCTCGCGGTCTCCATCCGTGGGTTGAAAAGCACGCCGGCCGGCACGGACGAGATCGCGTCCTTTGGGACTCAAGGGTGACATGGTTTCCTATTCTCCTTGTCACGTGCCTCATGCTTGGCGAGTGCTTCCTCGAAGGATTGCCTTGCCAGTCGAAGCCGTGAATAAGCTGTATTCAAAGGTATTTCAAGTGATTGAACGACTTCCGGGACCGTCATTTCCAAGACCTCCACCATGACGAAGACCTCCCGCCTCGACTCGTCGAGCTCTTCCAGGACGCTCTCGAGCAGCTCCAGCTCGGCGTTTCTCTCGGCCATGTCGAGAGGCGACGGTTGGGATGGCCGGCCCGATTTGCAGCTCGGCGCCGAGCCTCGCTCCGGCGGCATCCCTGGTCCGTCTGGACCGCCGGTAGTCGCTCACCGTACGCCGCACAATACCATAGATCCAGCTGCGCAAGGCTTCCGGCCTTTGCAACGTCGCGAGCTTGAAATGGATCACGATGAACACATCCTGAACCACGTCGTCGATGACGTCGCTCGTGGCACCGAGGTGTCTGGCCGACGACCACACAAAGTCGAAATATTCCTTGTAGATGGCTTGGAGGGTAGGCACGGGAAAGGCCGAAATGTCTGGAGCAGGATCTGCATGGGACGGGACAGCAGAAACCTGCGCGGTCGATTTGCTTCCCATCATCATCTTCTTCCCAAAATGCAGTGGCATGCCGATCTGCTTTCCGTCACAGGACCCACTCCAGTCCGAGCGCGGCAGTCAACGCGGCCGGTGCGAACTGGTACACCGATCCTATCCCTTTCACGGAGATCTGGGGGCGGGATAGCTCGATTTCTCCACCCACGGCCGCGAGCAGACTCAGCCAGCTTGCAAGATGGAGGCGAGCCTGGAGGCCGGCGCCCGCGGCCATTCCCATTGCGTGTTGCGTGCTTGGAGCAATATTCCGTCCAGTGCCGATCGCAGACACTCGCTGCGCCCCCACAGTGAGGCATGGCGAAAACCCGAACCAGGAACCGCGTAGCTCGCGGCAGCCCCACAATGCAGCGCTGACGCGATCGACGTCTGCCCCATAGCCAGGAAAACCGGGAGCAGAAACACTTTTCCGTTGCCAAGATAGTCCCTGAATTTGGAGTTGCCAGCTTGCGTACTCGAGGCCGAGGGCGAGTCCGATGCCGCGGGTCGACTGTGGGAGGGGGCCTACACCCAGTGCCAAGAGCGGCGCCTGCACCAGCACATGCCAGGTCCGCTGCGTCCCCACCGAAGGAGGTTCCTCCTTTGCCTCGCTCTTGGCTTCTGTCTTGCTTTCGGATTTCGCGCCCTCGGGTGCTCGAGTTGCGGCGCTCCCCTCGCTCCTTCCCGAGGCCGAAGAGGCTTCCGATCCCTCGGAGCGCGAGCTCGAAGTTCCCTCGGAGCGCGAGCTCGAAGTTCCCTCGGAGCGCGAGCTCGAAGTTCCCTCGGAGCGCGAGCTCGATGGCTCCGATCCCGGTGCGGACGCCAGACTGGGTGGCTGCGTGCCCGGATGGCTTGGCTCGGATGCCGCCTCGGTCGAATGGATCAGCAATCCAAGCTCCACTGCCGCAGCGCCGGCCAGATCCTCGCACGAGGTCGATTCGATGCTGCGGGTTCCAACGATGTCGCGGACTCGCACGACGAGATCGAGGCGAAAGCGTCTGTCCATTCGTGTGATGGTGCCCTCGGCGCGCAGATGGCTGTCATGGCGACCGGATCCCAGAAGCTTGCGCAGCCGGTCGCGCACGTCGCTTTCCTGCGGGCAGCCTGGCGGTGCGTCCCAGCGAATGTCGATTGCCGGCTGCGGCTCGGCCAGCGCGGTCGCCGTCGCGAGCAGCCCCAGCAGCATCCAGCCAATCATCAGAGCGGCCCCGGCATACCGCGAGATCCGCGATCGGCTTCGATTACGGGGTCGCGCGAATGGTGACGTCATCCACGTACACGGTAGACTGAGGAGGCTGCAAGGCGGTGGCTAGGTTGCCCACATACCATTGATCCCAGTCGGTATCATCGGTGATGAGATTGGTGAAATCCACGACCTGGGTTCCGTCTTGGTACAGAGCCACCTCACCGGTCGTGTCCTTTGCGCGTTTCCAGTAAAACACGAGGTGAAACCACTTTCCAATCGGGATGGGAATGGCACTGGTGCCATTCTTGCTTTGCAAATCGTCGTACACGCGAAGGTCCAGCTCACCGGTCGGGGCATTGACCAGCGACACATCCCAAAGAAAGTGTTGTGACGAGCCACCGACACTTCCGCCCTGGAAGTGGAACAGATTCCAGTTGTCCTTGTTGGTCGCAAGCTGCGGAATATAGTACCAGGCGCCATAGTACGCCTCGGCCGGGAATATGCCTTGCCGAGCACAGCGCGCCTGCGGCCCAGATCCGCCGTCAGTGCCAGTCAATACGGTGAACGCTGCCGCAAACTGCCCGGAATGGACCGGGGACGCGACGATTTGGTACGAGGACGGCGGAAAATCATAGCACCATCCCGACTCAGTAACATCCGGATAGTCGCAGAATTGGTCCTCGAACCCCGTTGCCCAAGGAATCGAGATCGGATCGTTCTTGCTCGGTGGACTACCTCCCTCCGGGGCGCTGGCAGGGCACCTATATTCGCCGACCACCAGCGGCTGTTTGCACGCAGCAAGACAAAGCACTGCCGCGACAGCGAGCGTCTTGTGGGGCCGAAGTGCATCCATCTCCACAGGTGTGACTATCGGCTGGCCTATCCCGGTGGTCAAGGGGTCGCCATGACTCCCTAATTCCGCGATAGCCGCAGAAGGTCGTGGCGTGGCCGTGACCGGTTGTGATTGCCGTCGGCCACGACGGCGAGGACGTCTGGTGGATTACCGGGTCCCAAGCTGGCAGGGCGCCTCGATGACCCGACGTTGACGCGTGCGAACGTGATGGAATTCGAGCTCAGCGCCGGCGGTGTCCGCCCGAATTGACGCGGTAGGCGATCCGTGCGCACGGGCCGAGTCGGGCCTTCTTTTCGCTCCATCGGCTGGCCGATTCCTTAACGGAAAAGCGTAGCAGGCGCCACTGCGTGACTGCATCAGTCTCCGCATTCTGGAACCCAGAGGTCATCACCCATGAAACGCCTTCGCCCAAGAGCACCTGCAAATGTGTCGTTCTTCGTCGCGGGCTCGGCCTGGCCAGGCGCGGTCACCCCGTATGCCACGTCCGCGAGCTCGGACCTGGCTGCTGGGACGGCCATCTCGGTGTCTGGCGGACGGTTCTCCGGCTCCCTTGCCGCGCAATCCGTGACGACCTTCGTCGGCAAGCCGTGACGACGCTCGATTGGTCCGGGGCTTCGACGAGGTCAGGTCTGGGACGCCGGCGCGGCGACGTGCCGACGTGACCCGGAAGGCGCTGAAGGATGTTCCCGGCATTGCCCGACTGCTCGAGTTGGGGCATCGCGAATCGGTGGTGTTTCCGGACTTGCTGGGTCCAATGCCGGCGCAAGTCCACAGCGCCGGTTTCCAATTGCAGCGCGGCCCGAGCTACAATGGAAACGGGAGCAATCCCAGCAACCGAGGGTTGGCTGCCATCCGGTACACCCTGAGCGGACGCGCCCGGCTTCGCTACTACGATCGGCAAATCGTCGTCGGGCCGGGCCAGGCGCTCCTGCTATCCTATCCTTATGAACACCACTATTGGCTCCAGGCCGGCGAACGGTGGGAATCCTTCTATGTCACCTTGGCCGGTCGTGAAGTGATTCGTTGCATTCGCGAGGTTGCGGACAGTGTTGGCCCGGTCGTAACCTTGGCCGCCAATTCGCCAACACTTGCGCGCGTCGCCGGGGCGTGCGCCGATGCTCTGGAGCAGAGGATAGGGTCGCCGTCCCAGGGCTCATCGGCTGCCCACGCAATCTTGATGGCGTTGCTTGGCGAATGTTGCCGGCCGGCGCAGTTATCCGAGTGCCGCTTGCCGGCCGTGCCCGCCTTCGTCCTCGAGGTCGAAGAGTTTTGCCGGCGGAACTATTCACGTCCTGTGGGTGTCGCAGACCTGGCGCGCGTTGCGAAAATGAGCAGATTCCACTTCACCCGTCTGTTCGAGAAGATCTGGGGGATCTCTCCCGGTCGATATCTCAGACTCGTTCGACTGGAGCACGCCGCGCACCTGATCCGAGATGATGGATTCACGGCCAAGGATCTGGCGCGCCAATGTGGCTTCAGTACCACGCACGCCTTCCGCAAAGCCTTCCGGAAGCACTTTGGCGTGAGCCCGGGAGGCTTCAATGTCGATGGTTTTCTGCCCTGGGACGCCACCACGGCCGTCCCGGGTCCATGGTCGGGCGATCGGTCCCACGTGGCACGAAAGCCAGACGCGGCGACCGTAATCCCGCGATAGCCGCGGGAGGTCGTGGTCGTGGTCCTGGTCGTGGCCGTGGCCGGAGCGATCTTCGTCGGCCACGGCCACGGCCACGGGAACATCCACGACGACGTCTACGACCACCACTCGCCGCTCCGATTGGGTGCGAGCCTCTATCGTGGAATGGCGTCTCTTTCTGCTGCCTTCCGCGACGTCACTGCGCTTGTCGCGGGATTAGGGGGGAGGGCCCCAGTAGGCAGATCCTAGCGACACGCGACGGGGGGGCGGTGTCTACACCGTCGGCAAGAGCGTTTGTCGGTTCACAGCGTGTGGCGCCTGAGCACCGGCCACGCGACGCTGGGATTGCCGGCTTCCAGTCCACCGCCCTGCTTCGTGCACAGCACCACCTCGACGCCGCCCTGGCACGCGGAATAGGTCGAGCAGCCGCTGCTGTCCGTCAGCGATGGCGAGTCCGTACACTGGTCGAGCTCTGCCCACTTCTGGAAGGTCGCCTGCGCGCCGAGAAAGGTGACCGGCATGCCCGGCACCACCGTGGAGTACCCGCCGACGTAGGGCACCAACGTATCGGCGGTGCCACGAAACGAGATCACCGTGACGGGGCGCGATGGCTTGCAATCGCCGACGTTCTCTTCCAGCAAGTCGAACGCGGCCGGCGCCACCGCCGCGACCATATCGGCCGTGTGGCACGCGAGGTAGTAGGCCATGCCCCCCCCCGTGGCCAGGCCCACGGCGTAGACGCGCTTGGGGTCGATGCAGGCGGCGGCCTGTACCTGCGCCACGAGCGCCCTGGCAAACGCCACATCGTCGACCCCGGCCACGCAACACGGTCCCACGTTCCAGGCGGCGCCCCCCGGTCCTTTGAGGCCGGTCGGAAAGGCCATGACGACGCCCTCCGGATCGGTTTGCGCGGGATAGGGCGACAGCGACAGCTCGCTCGGCCCCGAGCCATTCTGGGCATGGAAATCGAGGATCAGGGGAGCTGGCTTGCTGTTGTCGTACGTCGCGGGAATGTGCAAGACATAGCTGCGGGTCGTGGCGCCCACCTGGACCGTCTGGTTGGTGTCGCCCGCTTTGAGCGCGGGCGACGGGCAGGTCACGCTGCCGATGCCGGCCTCGTTGCCGCCGGCATTGCCGCCGCCGTCCGTTGCGGGCCCAGGCAACACGGCATCCAGCGTGCCGCGTGTGCAGCCGATCGCCAGCCAGAGGAAGGTGAAGCAGTATCGATGTAGGTTCATAGCCAGGCTCCGAGCGAGAGGGTCAGAAGGATGCTTGGACGTTCAGCCGTGGCGACCACGGCGCCCGCAAGACGAACGGCGGGATAGGGGTCGGCGACTTGCGCGCGTGCGGCCAGCGACAGGTAGAAACGCTCTCGCAGCGGCGCCTCCGCGCCGATTCCCCCGTCGAGCAAGAAGGACCATTGTCCCGCATGCTGTGCTTGCAACGGCCAGTCGGCGCGGCCCTCCACCGCGGTATGAAGCACGCCGGCGGAAAGCGAGACGAAGGGCCGCAACCGCGTGTCGACCCTGAAGCAGTAGCTGGCACCGAGCAGGGCGAATTCCTGATCGACCTGGGCGCTCGCCGCCGAGGTTCGGACGCTGGGTCGACTGCCCATTCCAGCCACGGTCGCGTGCGCGATGAACCATGGTCGCGCGGCCCAAGCGAAACGCACGACGGGCATGACCGCCGGACCGACCCCGTCCAAGCTCATGCTCGCAGCCCCACCCACTTCGACGCCAAAACGCTCCGCCTGTTTCGCCCTTTGTTCCATCTCCACGAAGTGAACCACCGTCGGCGGCGGAGCCGGTTTGACCTCGCTCGGTCGGGCATTGGAAGTGAGATCGATCTCGAGGAAGCTGGCGCGCAAAAGCTCGACGGCTTGAATGGCCAGGGTCTCCGGCCCCTTTGCCGACAGCGGGCGAAAGGGGACATGGCGGACGACCGACTTTCCGGTCACCTTATCGACGACCCATACCTCGACGGAATCGGGCGACTTGTCTCCCATCACGGCAATGACCGCGTCGGCGCCACGGCGTGCCGCCAACTGCTCCAGCCAGCTCCGGGATTCCCCATCCGTGCTTTCCACGGCCGGTCCATCCGCGCTCTCCACCCCGAAGCCCGCCGACACCAGCTCTCCGTGGATGCGCACCAGGGCCTCGGTCATGCCCGTCGTGGGATGGGGGGGCCGCACGAGAACCACCGTTGCCGCGAGCGAGGATGTCGCCCACAGCATGGCCGCGAGAAGAGACAAGGTGAGGGTGAACCGACCCACGGGGACCTGATCAGGGGGCGGTAAGCAGCGCTCGTGCCGCCCCTGCGTAGGTACCATCCGGAAAACGGCGGAGATAGTCCTCGGCGACGGGCTGCGCCCGCGCGGTGCCTTCCAGCTGGCTGGTCGCGGTCATCGTTCGTCCGAGGGCTTCCGAGGCGTACGTCCCGTTCGGCGCTCGGGCCAGATACTCGTCGTACCAGGCGATGGCCTTGTTCGTGCCTCGTTCATTCGCTTCCTCCAAACGGCCGAGCAGGAAGGCGGCATCGAGGGCGCGGACCGATTCCGGAAAGCGCTTTCGCTCCGCCAGCAGGGCCGCGCGCGCCAAGCCGCGGCGGCGTCGATATCGGGCGGCATCGGCCAGGGCGAAGAGATCCTCGCTGGACGCATCGGCCAGCGTCCGCTGCACGCCGATGCGGTCCACGTCGGTGAGAATCCGGTCCCAGTCACCCGATGCCAGTGCCTCGGCCCACGTGCGCCGACCATTCGTCTTGCCCGCGACGGATGGGGATGGCCCCGAGGATCCCTGGTCCGCGGGGCCCGCGGTCGGACGATCCTCCGCGGCGACGTCGGTCGCGGGGGTCGGCCCGCCCGGCGGCATCCCCAGCCAGGCCTCTTCCGGCTTCTGCTCGGTGATGAGGATTTCTTCCTTGGGCAGGTTGATGACCAGTCGTTGGCCGGCGCGCAGCGGAATCGTGCCGCCGGCAATCGGACCGGTGACCGACACGCGGCCGTGCTGCAGCCTGAGCTCGAATCGTTCCTTGACCGCATCCCAGGAAACCGTGAACACCGTTCCCTTGACCGTGACCAGGAAGGGGCCGACGTCGACCAGCCACCTGGCATCGCTGCGTGGCGTGACCTGGAAGGACGCCGTGCCATGTTCGATGGCGATGCGGGCGCCCGTGCTCTCGACCGAGCGTAGCCGCCCGCGCGCTCCCGGCATGAGCACGAGCTCGGTCCCTTCCGCGAAGACGAGCTTGACGGCCCCTTTGCCCGATTCCCGAAGGTACCCACCTTCTACGACGCTGCCACCCTGGATCTGGTAGGCAAGCGGGGCAGGCACCGTGGGCTGCAAATGCGCGCGAGACCACGAGACGATGCCGAGCGCGACCAAGGCCAAGGCAGAGGCCGTGGCTCCGACCAAGGTCAGACGAAGCATGCCTTTCCATCGCGCCTTGCGGGCGGCAAGGCGAATCGAGACCGCGGACCAGCCCCGGCTGAGCTGCGCGGGCGTGGCAGGACGCACGCTGTGACGGGCGAGCGCGGTCAGGGTCTCGAGCGCAGAAGGATCTGTCCGTTCACCACCATCAGTCTTCATTGAATCCACGCTTTCCATCGAGAAGTCCGACCAGCTCGAGATCGGTCTCGATCCAATGCGACAACTTTCTCTTGGCGCATTCCAATGACCTCTTCACCGTGGACACCGAGAGCTCCATGGCCTTGGCGATCTCCTCGACCGTCATCGATTCCAAGTAACGCAGCGAAAGGACCAGCCTCTCGCGCGGCGCTTGGCGAGACAGAAACGCATAGAATCTCCGCAGGAGATCGCGCGACTCGACGTCCAGCGTCTCGCACGCGATATCGGCCAGCAGCTCCGGCTGGCGGAAGGACAGCCAACTTCGCGTTCGCTTCCGACGCAGCTCCCATTTCAGGATGCGGATGGCGAACGAGACGATGAAGCTGTGCAGGCTCTCGGGATTGCGCAGGGACTTGGCTTTCGCGAGCACGCGGTAGAAGACCTCCTGGACCACGTCTTCCGCCTCGGATTCCGAACCCAGGGCACGGGCCGCCATGCCGAACACCATGGGCGCGAAACGATTCCACGTTTCGGCGTGTGCCCAGGCAGCCCCGGCGATGAGCGCCCGCGCAAGGTCGCTGTCGCTGACGTTCCCATTGTCCGGATCGACCACGAGCGAGAGCGGTATATGGAAACGGCGAATTGACATGGACCGACAAGGGTAAGGGTTCGTATGCGTACACAGTAGCGAGGCGGCCAGGGATTGGCTCACGACCGAAAGATGGCGTGAGAGCCGTCACCTGGCAACGCCATGAGTCTAAGCGCGGCGCTTTCAGAAGCGACCATAGTATATGGTACCATCCGGCAGCTGCCGCCAGGGCTTCTCGGGAGCGGATGTTGCGCCTTCACGGTCGGACAAGTTCCATGCATCACCATTCGTGCACCCATGTGTTCCTCGGTTTGGTAGCCACCTTGACGGTAGGCGCCTTCGGTTGCAACTCGCACCTATTGTTGCAATCGGGACAGCCCAAGGTCGTGGTCATCGACCCGCCCCCGGTCGGGCCGTCGCCGCCGGTGGAACCGGGCATGCTCGATGGTGGGGTGTACATTCCACCATTTGTGGTGGAGCCTCTTCCCGACGGAGCGATTCCCGACACCGTCTTTGTTGTCGGACCGGATGCCGGTCGAGATGCCGTGGTTGGTCCGGATGTGAACCTGGGCCCCGATGCCGGTCGAGATGCAGGCCCGGACACTGTCGCCGATGCGCGCATCATTCCCGACACCAATTGCCCGACTCCGGTTCCGCCGCTCAATTTTCCCCAGAACCCCACCTGCCAGGGCACCGAGGGCGGGCTGGGCGAGGCTTTTCAGAAGGCCTTGTGGTTTCTCAACGTGAACAAATCCGGACCGGGTGTCGTGAACACCTACGTGCAGTGGCGAGGCGATGCCCACGTCATGGATCAGCACATCAAGCTGGATCCCAACGCCGCCACCGGCGTGGATTTGTCGCAGGCCTTCATCACCAAGTACAAGAGCATTCTCGATCCGAACAACACCGGCGAGGTCGACCTGTCGGGCGGTTTCCACGATGCGGGCGACTTCATCAAATTCGGGCTCACCACGGGGTTCACGGCCTCGACCCTGGCCTGGAGCATGTACGAGTTCCCGAATTCCTTCCGCGCCACGGGCCTCGAGGACGAGGCATTCAATCTGCTGCGCTGGGCGGACGACTACTTCATGAAGTCGACCTTCCTCGACAGCGGCGGCAACGTGGTGGCATTCGCCCACCAGGTCAGCGATGCATCCGACCATTCTTGCTACTGGATGCCCCCGGAGCTACGCCGCATCGACTTCTGCCCGCGCAAAGGTTACTTCGCTACCGACGACAAGCCCGCCTCGGACGAGACGGCGAGCGCGGCCGCCGCCTTGGCCCTGACCTCGCTGGTGATCAGCGGCAAGGACGCGGCCTACGCGGACAAGTCCCTCGCATACGCCAAAGCCCTGTACAAGCTCGCCGCAAGGCACCCCGACGTCGTCGGGTCCGATGCGGTCGGCCTCTACCATTCCGATTACGCCTACGACGAATTGGCCTGGGCAGCGGTTTGGCTCTACCTCGCGACCGGCGAGCAGTCGTATCTCGACGACATCCTGGGGCCGAACGCCGCCGGCGGCGGCTGGCTGGATGGCTTCCCCGGCTTCGTGACGACCTGTCTGCAGCGCACTGGAGCCAGTTGCTGGAGCGAATCGGCGACGTACGACTGGGAGACGGCGCGCACGGGCGTCTTCCTCAAGATGGCGCAAATCCTGCGTGACCTCGGCCATCCGGCGGCTCAGGGCATGGCGACCATCGCACGCGAGGATTCCATGAAATGGACGGACGGCACGGTGGCCACGACGCCGGGCGGATTCGCCGTGCTCAATGCCTACGGCTCTGCCCGCTACAATTCGGCGGGACAGTTCGTGGCCTTGCTCTACGCCAAGCTGTTTCCCGATGACAGCGCTGCCGTGAAGGCGATCCAGCCGTGGGCCAGGAAGCAAATGGCGTACATCCTCGGCGACAACCCGCTCAAGACCTCCTACATGATGGGCTACACCGACAAGTATTGCATGCAGCCCCACCACGCCGCGGGACACGCCTCGATCTGGGGCGAGCCCGACAACCCGGTGGAGAATCGCCACATCATTTGGGGGGCCCTGGTCAACGGTCCCGATGAAAGCGACAACCACGTCGACAAGCGCTCCGACTTCGGCAGCAACGAGGTCACCATCGACTACAATGCCTCGCTCATCGCGGCGCTCGCCGCCCTCTACGAGCTGGACGGCAGCGGTCAGTGCCCGCTTGCGACCTTCCCGCCACTCGAACCGGATTGGGACGAGTTCTACACCCTCTCGAACTACAACAGCACGAACAGCTGCCACTCGCAGGTATCCGTCACCTTGATCAACGAATCCGTCCATGTCCCACGCTACGACAAGCACTTGAGCATCAAGTACTTCTTCGACATCAGCGAGCTGCAAAAGAAGGGCGGCTCGATAGGCGACGTGACCGCCAGCCTGATCTACGATCGCGGTGCCAGCGAGTGGGGCGAGCCGACAACCATCAGCAAACCCAAGCCGTGTCCGCAGAGCCCGTCAACCTACTACGTCGATATCGGCTTCGAAGGTTATGCGTTCTGGGGGCGGATGCCGATCATCGGTGGCCCTCGCCAATTCATGCTCGAAATCGGCGTCAACAACACCTCGAGCTGCACCTGGGATCCGTCGAACGACTGGAGCTACCAGGGGCTGCAAGCGCCTCCGGCGAACAGCGACGACCAGCCCAGGACACCGCACATCCCGGTGTACAGCAACGGCCTACGCGCCTCGGGCGAAGAGCCGACCTGCTTCGACGTGGAAACACCGCTCGAATGCCCGCGCTGAGTCGATTGCCGCCGCGATGTCCAAGAACTGAATCGCGGTTTCGGGTCGACATGCGACGCTAGCTGGCGCTGCACGGGGCAAGAATTCACGCGTCCGTCACCGAATCGCAACAGGCGGGGCCAATACTCCTTGCGACCATGGAGTCTTCAATCCAGCTCAAGGAGCGCGTCCTCGTCGTGGAGGACGAAATCGATATCGGCAGCTCGCTGGCCTATGCCCTACGCGCCAGCGGTTACGAAGCCCAGGTGGCCGATCGGGGGGCGGTGGCCCTGGCTTCGCTGGAAACCTTTCGACCCGATTTGGTCCTGCTCGACCTGATGCTGCCGGACATGTCGGGCATGGACATCTGCCGCCGCCTGCGCCATTCGCCACGCCCCGACCAGCCCGCCGTCATCATTCTCTCGGCCCGTGTCCAAGAAGCCGATCGCGTGGTGGGATTCGAAATGGGAGCCGACGACTACGTGGCCAAACCCTTCAGCGTGCGCGAATTGATGCTGCGTGTGGAAGCGCGACTCAAGATGAGAAAGGCGATCATGGCGGCTGCCACCACGCGGGAGGCGGCAGAAACCGAGAAGGCCAATCCGACCCTCGGCATGCGCAACCTGCGTGTCGATGAATCCGCCCATCGTGCCTTCGTGGATGACAAAGAGATCCGCGTCAGCGCGCTCGAGATGCGGTTGCTGCTCTTTCTCCTTCGCTCGCCCGGACGCATGTGTACGCGCAAGGAGCTGCTGACCGAGGTGTGGGGTTACCATCCCGAGGTTGCCAGCCGCACCGTCGACACCCACATCAAGCGTCTGCGCGACAAGCTCGCGACCGCGGCCGATCTGTTGCAAACCGTGCGCGGGGTGGGTTTTCGCCTGGCCGAGCCCGCGGAACCGCACGGCCTGTAGTAACCGCCTGTCGGCGAATGGTTGCTTAGCTGTCACTCCGTTGAAACACCGTCCCGGCTAGAGTGTGCCCAGCCAAGGAGGTTCACATGGCAGCCGTCAAACACGGGCAGCGCAGAGCCGGTCCGACGCGAAGCTCGGGCGAATCGGTGCTCGAAAAGGAAACCGCGCTCGATCCTGCGGATTTCGAGCTGGACGAGCAACTACGCACCCTGCGCCTCGACGAATGGTTCGCCATGGCCGAGGAAGGCATGCCCATCTGGGTGTGCTAGCGAGCGACAACGTCGAGGGAGAAGACGATGCCGAATCAGTCCCGGGAGAAGAATCGACTCGTGCGAGTCCCCCACCGTCTGGTGGACTTGGGCGAAAGCATTACCAGCCCCATGGGGCGAACCGTCTATCGACTGCTCGAACAGCCGATCGATAGGTTCCTTTCGCTCGACACGCTCAATCACGTGTACGCTTGCATGTCTCCCATTGCCGGGGATCGCAGCTACTTCGCCACGGCTTTGCGCGGGCTGGGCGTGGCCTACGATTTGGCGCCCGAGGATGTGGCGAAGATTCCGGTCCAAGGACCCCTCGTCATTGTCGCCAATCATCCCTTCGGAGCCGTGGATGGTTTGATCTTGGGCGACATTCTGACCCAGGTGCGACCGGATTTTCGATTGATGGCGAACGCATTGCTGCAGAACATCCCCGAGCTGGCCCCGTGGATTCTGCCCGTCGATGCCTTCGGCGGCCCGCGGTCCCAGGCGCGCAATGTCTCGCGGCTTCGCCTGGCCATCAAGTGGCTCGAGCAGGGTGGGGCGCTGGGGATCTTCCCTGCGGGAGTCGTGTCGCACCTGCAGTCTGCGCAAGGGTTGCATCGCCGATCCCGTCTGGCACAAGACCGTCGCGGGACTGGTGCGCAGAAGCGGCGCAACCGTCCTCACCATGTTCTTCGATGGGCACAACAGCATGGTCTTCCAGCTTTCCGGGCTCATTCACCCCAAGCTGCGCACGGCCTTGCTCCCCTCGGAGATGTTGAAACGCACTGGTTCGCGGGTGGCAGTGCGCATCGGGCGGCCCATCGAGCCGCGCAAGGTGTCGCGTTACCCCGATGACCGAACCTTGACGAGCTATCTTCGCTTCAAGACGTACATGCTGAAGTGGCGTGAAAGCCCTATCCGTCCGCGATTTGCACCGCGTGCTTGCGAAGGCACATTCGAACCGTTGGCGGTGCCGCAGCCATGCCACGAGCTCGCCGCGGAGGTGTCGCGCCTGCCGGCGTCGGCGCTGCTGGCCGAGCAGGGAAAGTACCAGGTCTTCCTCGCAGGCGCGCGCGAGATTGGGTCGCTGCTTGCCGAGATCGGGCAGTTGCGCGAGCGCACCTTCCGGGCAGTGGGAGAAGGAACCGGTCGGGCATGCGACGTGGACCGTTTCGATAGCCACTACCAGCACCTGTTCTTGTGGAATTCGGCCAACCGCGAGGTGGTTGGCAGCTACCGGCTGGGAATGGTCGACAAGATCCTGAAGGAACAGGGGGCGGCCGGTTTGTACACGAACACGCTCTTCAAGCTCAAGCCGGGGCTGCTCGATCGGCTAGGCCCGGCGCTGGAAATGGGGCGGTCTTTCGTGCGCCAGGAATACCAAGGTCAGGCCATACCCCTGGCGCTCATCTGGCGGGGGATCGGCGAGTATCTGGTGCGCAATCCCACCTACAAGGTGCTGTTCGGTCCCGTCAGCATCAGCAAGGAATACGAAGGCCTCTCGCGCCGGCTGATGGTCGACTTTCTGACCAAGCGCTTCAGTCACGCCACGCTCGGCCCGCTGGTCAGGCCGCGAAATCCTCTGCGCGACCGCCTCAGCCGCCAGGAGAGCGATGCCCTGGTCGCGCTGGTGCGCGATGCCGACGACGTCTCGGCCCTGGTTTCCGAGATCGAGGCTGACAGCAAAGGACTTCCTGTTTTGCTGCGCCACTATCTGCGGCTCAATGCCTTCCTGCTCAGCTTCAATCTCGACGCCAGCTTCGGCAACTGCATCGATGGTTTGATCGTCGTGGACTTGCGCACGGCCGAGCCCAAGTTGCTCCGTCGCTACCTGGGCAATGCCGGCTACGAAAGCTATTGCCGCGTCCCGGGTCCGACCCCGGTTCTCGCGCTGCGAACGCGCTCGTAGGGTCGGACCGAAGGCGGCACAGATCAGCTCGCGAGCGGGACCTGCAGCTCACGCGCGATGGCGTGCACGGCATCGCGGACCGTAACCAGCGTCGTCGGCTCCGTATCTTCGAGGGCTGTTCCGAACGTATCCTCGATCTCGTACATCAGCTCGGCGACCTCCAGCGAGTCGATGCCCAAGTCTTCGCGCAAACGGGTGTCCCACTGAATCTGCTGGGCCAAAACGCGGCTATTGACCTTTTCGGCGATAATGGTGGCGAGCTTGGCGCGGATTTCTTCAGGTGTCATTGCAGCATCTCCTCTGGTTGTCGGACCACGAGCACGGCGTTGTCGCCGCCGAAAGCAAACGAGCTCTTGATGGCCACCCGAACGTCGGATGCACGGGCGGTGTTGGGAACGTAGTCGAGATTGCAGGACGGATCGGGGGTCTGGTAATTGATGGTAGGGGGAATCACGCCATCGCGCAGGGTGAGGAGGGTGCTGATCAGCTCCAACGCGCCGGAGGCGCCCATGGTGTGCCCGAGCATGGACTTGTTGGCACTGACCGCGACGCGCTCGGCATGCGCGCCCAGGGCCATGCGCAAGGCACGTGTCTCGGCCTCGTCGTTGAGCTTGGTCGAGGTTCCGTGCGCGTTGACATAGTCGATGTCCTCGGGCCCAAGCCCGGCCGAGCACAGAGCCCGTTCGATGGCTTGGCTTTGCCCCGTGGCATCGGGCGCGGTCAGATGACTGGCGTCACTGGTGGCGCCATACCCAGCAATCTCGCCATAGCACCGGGCTCCGCGCCGGCGGGCGTGCTCGAGATCTTCCAGAACCAGCATGGCCGCTGCCTCGGAGATGACCAAGCCGTCGCGCTCGGAATCGAACGGACGGCAGGCGTGCGTGGGATCGGGATTACGCGAAAGCACGCGCAGGTTGGACCAGCCGCCGAGAACGCTGCCGCAAATGGGAGCGTCGGCACCGCCCGCCAGCACGATCTCGTCCTCGCCGTGACGGATGCGGCGAAAGGCCTCGCCCAGCGCCACCGCGCCCGACGCACATGCGGCCGCGACGGTGAAATGGCTGCCCCCCAATTTGTACTGAATCGACAGGTTGCTGGACAGAGAGTTGAACATGTTGCGCGGAACCGAGAGCGGGTGCATTTTGCGCCAGCCGCGCTGAAAGTACGAGTCGTAGACATCCTGCAATCCCTGCGAGGCACCGAAAGCCGACCCGACCATGACCGAGATGGGGCGCCGCTCGTCGGCGAGGGCGCCGAGCCCCGACGATTCCAGAGCCAAGCCACCCGCCAAAAGGCCGATGTTGGTGCACAGATCGTTGCGGCGAAGGAGCTGCTCCGGCAGGAACGACGTCGGCGCCACCTCCGCGACCTGTCCGCCGATGTGAACGGGATAGTCCGAGGTGTCTAGGCGACTGATAGGCGAGATGCAGGAGCGACCGGCCGTGAGACCATTCCAGAACACCTCGACGTCGCAGCCCCAAGGGGTCACGATGCCGATACCGGTGACGACCACCCTTCGTTGCGACTGCGACCGGCGCAGCGACGGGATCATCATGCCGCTGCGGCGAAGAGAAACGGGTTCCGTGCTTGCCATGCGGGCAGAGTACGCCAGCCTCGCTCGAGATGAAGTCACAGCTAGGCAACTTTCACGGGAACGGAATGTGGCGTTCCGGCGACGGGAATGTGGCCGGCCCTGGAAAAAGTACGCGGCCCTGGGCCGGAGGAGGCGCCAGGGCCGCTTTGATTTTCAGGGTTTCCGGCGTCTGAAGCTAGTCGAAATCGTTGGGGACGAGCGTTACCGATTCGCAAAAGTCTGGTGACGAAGTGTTGCATCGCTTCGATTTTCGCGGCTCGCGCCGGCCGGCGAACGAATCCGACTACGGGCAGGCGACGCCAGTTGCCGACCAGCCGGAGGCGCTGCACGCGTAGATCTGGTAATCGGACCCGCAGGTGGATTGTCCGCACGAAACAGTGACTGGAACGTCGCCCGGACCTGCGCCGTTGCACTCGCAGGGACCGGCATCGGGGGCGCACGATTCGGTGGTCCGCGACCAGCCGGAGGCGCTGCACGCGTAGATCTGGTAATCGGACCCGCAGGTGGATTGTCCGCAAGACGCTTTGACGGGAACGCCGCCTGGACCCGCGCCGTTGCACTCGCAGGGACCGGCATCGGGGGCGCACGATTCGGTGGTCCGCGACCAGCCGGAGGCGCTGCACGCGTAGATCTGGTAATCGGACCCGCAGGTGGATTGTCCGCAAGACGCTTTGACGGGAACGCCGCCGGGGCCTGTGCCGTTGCAACGGCAAGTGGCGCTGCTGACGGAGAAATCGTACTGAGTGCTGACGCCGGCCGCATCGGTCACGATCACGGACACGGTGAAGGTGGCGCTCGGCGTGGCTGGAGCTGTCCACAGCACTTGCGATGTGCCTGCGCCGTCGATCTGGTTCGAGATGGCCCCGGCGGCCGGTAGCCACTGAAAGGCCAGCGCGCCGCCTTGGGGATCGACCGCGTCGACCGAGAAATTCACCGTGCCGCTGGCTGGGACGTCGGCAGAGGACTGGACGGCCCCGGTGATGGTGGGCGCCTCGATGATCGTCGGCTTGCCCACCGGCAGCGTGGTTTGGCCCGTCGTGGATCCGCCGCGTCCATCGCTAACCGTGACGACGAAATCGCAGCTCGCAGCGTCCGAACCAGACGAAAGTGTGAAGGTAGTCGATGCAGCCGCGGCACTGGAAAAGCCCTCATCGCCACAACTGGTGGTCCATTCGTAAGTGAGAGCATCTCCATCGGCATCGCTTGCCGTCACCGTTATCGCGGTCGGGGAGCCAGGAACAAGGTATCCGGGAGACGCGAGAACGTCGGCGACCACGGGCCAGGTGTTGAAGCCAACATTGATGTCGGCCTGCCCGCGACCATTTGCGGCCGCGACGTGGACGATAGTGGAGGCAGACGTCGAAGCGCTGTGGCTGTCGGTTACGTTGAGGATGACGGTTTGGTCGCCTTCGCCGCTCGGGGCCGTCCACTTGGTCGTGGCCGCGGAGGGGGCGGAGAATCCGCCTAGTGTCGGGCTTGCCGTCCACGCGAAAGTAATGGTGTCTCCAGCGTCCGGGTCGTGCGCCGTCGCCTTGACCACGATGGTTTCACCGGGGGCGACGTTCGTCGAAGAGAACACCAGGGAATCGATCACGGGAACCGCGTTACCGAAAGGAATCGGAGGGGCGACTTGCTGGGCGGTGATGGTGACTGTGGCTACCGCGCCGGCCGCGATGGTGATACCGGAAGCGCTTCCCGCGTAGTCGACCGCGTTCGAACGGTCGACGGCCGACACGGTGAAGACATAGTTGCCCCCTACCGGAAGCGAGCCCAGAAGACCGCCCCAGACCGCCGAAGAATCCCCACGCTGGGTCAGCTGGAATGATCTGGGAGTTGACAGGGCGGGACCACTGACCGTCGCCACGACACTGCCGATCCCAAGCGCGCCGAATGAGCGCACGGTCAAGTCCGCGCTTCCCGTCGTTGGCCGAGCGCCCTCGCAGGCCGACAGGACGGACAAGACCACGAGTGCTCCGAGCGGGAGCTTGGCGCGCGCGCCTACGCTTCGATTCCTGCAGTTCATGTCAAACCTCGGTGGAAATACGAATTCGGGGTGCAGTTTACGAGTCTGCGCAAAGGGCTGTGTCACGCTTGTGAAACACTACCGATTTGCAGTCCAGGTGGAGGCGCGCAGCCGTAAATGTGCGTAGACTTCCGCGCACCATGGGACCTCATCGACCGGCTTTTCGAGCTTCTCGTTGTCATCGCCATCCTCGTTCTTGTCGGCGCTTGCAAGAAGGGAGCGTCGTCGCCTTGGCCCGTCGTATCTCGCACCGAAAGGACACCCGTCGAGGTGACCCTGGAATCATCGCTGTTCTTCACCTATGTCGCACCGAACGGTATGTTTGCCACCACCGAGAAGGCCGAGAAGGTGCCTGAAGTGACCCGACGGCTGGTGCGGATCATGGCGCGGACCAAGGGTGAACCACCGCGGCTGAACAATGCGAAGGTCGAGATCGTCGACGTGGGCGAATTGCTCGCGAGGGGCAAAACCCGGCCGCGGGTGATGTTGCGCGAGGACTTCGAGACTGGCGCACTGGCACAGCCTGTCGCCGGGCGATTCCTGCCTGCTGGCAGGTCCACATGGCCCGCCCTTGGCCGAGGAACCTGAGAAGGCGGGAGCGCAAAACGACCCGCCTATCGCGATCCTGTACAGAACATCGTGGTGCAAGGCATGCAATTCGGCGCGCCGGTACCTGGTTTCCAATCTCGTTCCCTTCGTCTCCAAGGATATCGAGAAAGATCCTTCCGCCGCCAAGGAGCTGGCGCAGAAGGCCTCTCGCTCCGGGATTACGGCCGACCGGGTGCCCATGCTGGACGTGCGCGGACGCTTGTTGGTCGGCTACGACGAGAGGCGAATGGACGGGTTGCTGGCCGATTGGTAGTGGAAAAGAGCGCGGCCCTGGGGCCGGTCGAAGGCGCCAGGGCCGCTTGGTCGGCTAAGCTATTGGTTGCTGCTGCTGCTGCGATTAGAAGCGCGCGATGGCGAAGCGACCGGCGTGGTTGACGACCGCCCACGCGGTGCTGGTGGCCGGGTCGACACCGAAGGTGCCGAGGCCGTAGCTCGCGTCCCAGGCTCCGAGCACGAAGCTCGGCGTTCCGCCCACGTTCGTCGCGACGGCGTTGGTCCAGTTGCCGGCGCCGTCCTGCGTGGCCAAGCCGAAGCTGCCGCTGACCAACGTGGCATCGCTGACCAGGCTGCGGTCAAACGACATGGACAGGGCGAGGGTGTCGCCGCTGCTGCTGCCGATGTCCGCTGTGCCCCATAGGGTCATGATCGCGCTGTAGGTGGCGCAGGTGGCGGCATCCCAACCGATGTCCACGGAGTGGGTGAGCTTGCGGCTCGTGTAGTCCATCGCCGTGCTGGTGTTGCTGCCGGCGAGGAACTGTGCCGTGGTGCCCGAGAAGGCAAGCGGCGTGGTGGGGTAGGAAGCGCCCTGGGCAACCAGGAACTCGGCTCCGTTCCGGCTGTAGCCGAAGGTCTGCTTCTTGACGAAGGTGAAGACCGGCGTAATGTTGGTGTCAGGTCGGTCCTTGCCGAGTGGGTAGCTGGCGTCCGACTGCCAGTTGCCGTGGTTGTCGGAGTAGAAGTCCACCGTCACGTTCGGTCCATCCACGGTGAAGATGTAGTAACCGACCGTGTAGCCCTCCTGGGCGACGGAGGTCTCGCGCACCTTCTGCCCGTGCCAGTTCGCATCCGTGAGGGACTTGGGCGTGTAGAACTTGCTGCTGTCCGAGGCCCCGATGATCTCGTGTACGCTCGACAGTCCGTCGGGGCTGGCGATGATCGAGTGCTGGTTGATGTGGTCATGGCCGCTGAAGAAGTACTTGACGTTGTTGTTCTGCATGCTGGCGAAGAAGGCGTTCTGCATGTCGGGGTTCGCGTCGGTGTAGCCCTGGAACATGGTGTCCTGGTGGTTCTCCGCGATGAGCGGCTGGTGGGTCATCACGAAAGCATGGTCGGTGCCGCGCGTGGCCTTGTCGAGCCGGCTGCTGATCCACGCCTGCTGCTCCGCGACCGAGTAGCCGAAGTCGTATCCCGCCGTGTTTAGGTCGCGGCTCGGCGTTTCCCAGGGATCGACGATGACGAAGCGCGCGTTGTTGTAGTCGAACGAGTAGCTCATGCCATCGAGCTCGGTGCTCACGTCGGTCGGGCTACTGAAGTTGGTGGCCCCGAAGGTGTTGCCGATACCACGGGTCTGCGGGTAGAGCGCCTTGAGCACCGGGATGGAGAACTGGTTGCCCGTGCCATAGGTCTCGTGGTTGCCGCGCATCGGGAAGAAGCCGATGCCAGCGTCGTACAGGTCCTGGGCGGCCTGGGCGCGCACGGTCTCGTCGGCGTCGTTGCCGGTGTCGGCGAGGTCACCCACCTGGATGACGAACTTGACGCCTGCCGCGATGAACTGCGGATCGATCTGATCGATGATCGACACCGCGACGGTGGTCGGGTTCTGATGGGCCGGATCCGTCGTCGTCCATTGCGTATCCGACATCAGACCGAACTTCCAGGCCGTGGAAGCGGGCGGTGTGCAGAGGGTCGCCAGAGCGGCGGTCGAGACCGTGAAGTCGAATTGGACGTTGCCGCCGACCGCGTTGCTCACGATCACCGAGACTGTGAACGTGGTCTTCTCCGTAGAGGGCGCCGTCCACTCGACTTTCGACGAGCCAGCACCATTGATCTGGTTGGCGAGCACGCCAGAGGCCGCCACCCAGACGAACGTGAGAGGGCTGCCCTGCGGATCCATCGCGTCGACAGAGAAATTCACGGTGCCGTTGACATCCACCACGCTCACCGACTGAGCGCTGTCGACGATGGACGGGGCTTGGATGGAGACGGGCATGCCAACCGATAGGGTCGTCTGACCGGTGGTCGAGCCGCCCTTGCCATCGCTGACCGTCACGACGAGATCGCAGCTGGTGTCCGTAGCGCCGACTGGAAGCGAGACGCTGGTGACGGCGGCTTGGGCCGAGAAGACGGCGCTGGCGCAGGAGCTGGTCCAAGCGAACGACAAGGCATCGCCGTCCGCATCGCTCGCCGTGACCGTGATGGCCGTTGGCGAGCCGGCAACGAGGTAGCCTGGGGCAGCGAGAAGGTCGGTGACCACGGGCCAGTTGTTGAAGCGGACGTTGACGTCGGCCTGGCCGCGGCTGTTGCTGGCCGAGACGTGCACGATGACCGATGCGGATGTCGCGGCGCCATGGTTGTCCGTCACGGTGAGGGTCACGGTCTGGTCTCCCTCGGTGGCAGGCGCGGTCCAGGTGGTCATTGCGGTGTCGGACGGCGTGAAACCATTCGGCCCTGGGCTGGCCGTCCATGCGAAGGCGATGGTATCGCCCGCGTTGGGGTCATGCGCGGCGGCTTTGGCCGAGACGGTGGCGCCGGGAACGACGTTGGTCGACGACAGGACCAAGGAATCGATGACCGGCACTGCGTTCTGGAAGGGATCGGGAGCCGTTGTTTGCTGGGCCGTGATGATGACCGTCGTGACTTGGTCCTTCATGATGGCGATTCCGCTTGCCGAGCCCGCGTACTGGGGGACGCTCGACGCGTCGAGGGCGCTGACGGTGAAGACGTAGTTGCTTCCCACTGGGAGGGCGCCGATGAGCGCGCCCCAGGTGTCGGCGCTACCACGCGCGGAGAGCGCGATGGTCTTGGGCGTCGGCAAGGCCGGGCCGCTGACCGTGGCCACGACGTTGCTGACGTGGAGTGCGGCGAGCTCGTGCACGCTGAGGTCGGCGCTGCCGCTCGCACTTGCGACCTCGGCTGGGCTGGGGCCGCCACCGCAGGCCGAGAGGGCCAGAAGGGCAGCCAGGGTCATTCTGGCGGCGAAGTGAAGATTGCTAACCGTGGAACTGGGTCGAATCATGATGAGCCTCCTTTGGTCCGAAATGACGGAGGCAAACTAGACCCGGTCGTTTGTTACATGTGCCACAAGTCCGCTACGTTCGAGTGAACCTTCGCAGTTCACACAATTGTCTTCGAGACGTCACACCCTTCTCACCCCACGGGAGAGAAAAGTATCGTGTAACAAGTGACATGCGAACACTCATCGTTTGTGTCGGAAACGAGAACATCTCGGACGATGGCATCGGCGCTCGGATTGGAAGGGTCTTGCAGGCGCAGCCTTTGCCCGTGGATATCCAGGTCGCGGTGGTATCCCGCCTTCGCCTCGATCTGCTCGACCAGTTGGTGGAGCTCGACCAGTTGGTTATCGTGGATGGGCTGACCGCTGAGGCCGAGCCCGGCACGTGTACGGTGGTGGATGTGACCGGGCACTCGGCCGCGGTGGTTGCCTCGGGGTGCTGCCATTCGCGCGAGGTCGCGGATATCATGCAGTTGGCGCGAGAAGTGGGGCTTGAAGACTCGGGCTGCACGATCACGATCGGCGGCGTCCGCGTCGAGCACATGGATCGCTATAGCCTCGATTTCAGTCGCGCGGTTCTATCGGCCGTGCCACGCATGGTCGATCTGCTGCTTCTGACCACGGGCGCCGGGCTCAAGCTCCGTCTGCTGGCCGCCGAATCCTTGCGCCAAACCGAACCAGCATCGCGCGATGTGTCCGCGCACTACGGTTGGGGCGAGGTTCACGCAGAGGCCGCAGGGTTGCAGTAGCGCCTTCCTGCCCCCACCGACGCAACCACATTCGCAGGTGTTGCAATTCTGTAACGCTTCCGTTGCGCAGTGTTGGCAAACGGAGAACGGATTGATCGCTTATGTTCTGCCCGCCGCTAGGAGCTATCCGATGCGGTCAACGATGACGGAGGACCCTATCCCATGACCCATGAAAAGCACCTTAGAATCTCGGCGACTCTTGGCCTTGGAATGGCCTTGGCGGTCGCCACGCCGGCGGCGGCGCAGACCGTCGCGTGCGACGACGCCACCGTGAATCCCAACCCTGTGTACATGGCCGGTAGCACTGCAATCGAGCCTACGATTGCTCAGCTTGCTCTGCAGATCACTGCCAAGCAGGGGATGTCGCTCATCTACGCCCCAGCCTCGTCGTGTACCGGGGCTGCCGACGTCGTAGATAGCACGCAGGTGCTTTCTGGAACGGCCGACTACTACGTTGCCGATGCCACACAAAAGAATGGCGTCAAGATCAATACCTGCACGATTCCGACGGGGACCAAGCCGATCATCGGCATTTCGGACGTGTTCTACGAGTCGTGCACTGGAGGAACGGCACTTCCTGCAAATGTCGGCGAGTGGCACGGGCCGGTACAATCGATGTTGCTCATCGTACCAGAGGCCAACGTGACCACAACGGCCCTGTCCTACAAGCAGGCGGCGGCGATCTGGGGTTGCGGGACCAAGGGCCTCCAGACACCGTTCACAGACGAGACGGCGATTCAACAGCGCACCTCGACATCGGGGACGCAAACGATGGTCGCAGCGGCGATCGGCGTTCCGCCGACGGCCTTCAAGGGCAAGCAAAACTCAGGTGGCAGCGGCCTCGTCACGTCGCTGCTAGCCGTGGCAGATCCACAGACAGCTATCGGGATCCTTGCCGCAGACGCCTATGATCCGGCGCGCGCCACACTGAACTCAGTTGCCTTCCAGGGCAAGGGCCAGACCAAGGCCTACTACGCGGACTCGGACGCCAGCTCCGTGGACAAGAAGAACGTGCGCGATGGCCACTACATGATTCAAGGTCCTGTGCACATGTTCAGCCAGCTGACCAACGGTGCGCCTTCGGCGACTGCAAAGAAGGTTCTGGATTGGATCACCGGCGTGGTGCCCATCGATCCGACCGACACCAGCAATGTCGGCTACATCAGAACGGTGACTTTGGCTGGCGATGTCCCCACCTGCGCGATGAAGGTCGTGAACGCCTTTGACGGTGGTCCCTTCTCCGTCTACACGCCGCCGGTTTCCTGCGGCTGTTTCTTCGACAAGACCGTGAACAAGCTGACGACCGATCCAGCGGGTTGCACCCCCTGTACGTCCAACGCCCAATGTACGGGCGGGAAGACCTGTCAAACCGGATATTGCGAGTAGCCGCCAACTGGAGGAAATGACCTATGAACTCACTCAAAGTTACAACCATCGTACTCGCACTCGGATTCGCGGCCGGCATAGGCTGTGGCAGCGATAGTGGAAAAAGCCCCGATGCTCCGGTCATCGGACCGGGAACGGGCGGAGCAGTCGGCACTGGCGGAACCGTGGGCATGGATGCCGGAATGGGCGGCGTGGCAGGAACGACCGGCGCGGGTGGCGCGGGCGGGGTGATCGGCATGGATGGCGGCGGTGGCTCTCCCGATGTACCCATGGCGACCGGGGGCGCAGGCGGCTCACTGGACGGTGGCGGTGCGGGCGGCACAACAACCCACGACGCGTCGATCATCGACGCGCCCATGCATGATGTAGGCCCAGCGGTCGATAGCTCGGTCGGCGAAACAGGACCGACTGCCACCAACATTTGCACGGGACTTACCGTCGATCAGTGCAACCTGGCAATCATCAATGGACCGGTGGCCGCCACGGTGGTCGCGCAGGCTCCGCCGGTCACCAATCCGCCGGACTATGCCACCTGCAGCCAATAGACCCATTAGCCAATAGACCATTCATTGAAAGACAAATACGGTGCATAGAGATGGCTGTTCGACGACTGCCCGGCTTACCTACTCGAGGATCGGGTCCACCCCTCCCTACTACCAGAAGGCAGCGATAGCGGGGCTTCTCGGAACGGCCATCATGCTCTTTGCACCGCGATTGGCACTTGGGCAGGATTCGGAAGAGTCTGCCCAGGTGCCGACGCCTCAAGCCGAGGTGCCGCAAGCGGTGGAGGAACACAGGACATCGGCGCTGGAGGAACAGGTCGCCAGACAAAGGGACCAAATCTCCGCCTTGCGCGAAGATTTGGAGCGTCGGCTGAACGAGGAGACCGCGGCTCGAAAGGCCGATGCCAAGACCGCGGACGACATCAAGGCCGCCGTGGACGCAGCCGTGGAGGCTGCGCTGCACAAGAATCCGAGCGTTGCCGGCATCGAGGGCCTGACCCTGTCCGGTTTCGTGCAGGCCGATATGTACGTGCGGCAGAGCTCGGAGGACCAGCTCAACACGTCGACGGGCGCACCCCTCAACGACAATCGATTTGCCATCAAGCGCCTGAGGTTGCGCGCCAGCGTGGATCGGCGCTATCTGGCGGCGATTGCCGAGCTCGACGCCAATACCGTCAATGGACCGCAAGCCAGGCCGATGGACGTGGAGGTGACGGCCAAGCTTCCGGGCGACGAGGTTCCGCTCGTTGCCGGCACCGTGGGGATCTTCAAGATCCCTTTTGGCTTCGAGATCGGGCAGAGCGACTACAAACGGTTGTTCGCCGAACGAAGCAATTTGGAGAAGGCGCTTTTCCCCGGGGAATATGACCTGGGGGCGCGGATCGCCGGAGGTTGGCGATTCGTCCGCTATGCGCTTGCGGTGCAAAACGGCGAGCCGCTGGGTGAGAGCACCTTTCCCGCGCGCGACCCGAACGCCGCGAAGGACGTCGTCGGACGACTGGGCATGACCTCGGCGCTCGGTGCGGGCGTCGATTTTCAGGCCGGCTTCTCGGCCCTGACCGGAAAGGGCCTGCACAAGGGCACCTCCTCCAGCAAGCCCACCGTGTCCTGGCAGGATACGAACGAGGACGGTCGCGTCAATTCTAACGAGCTCATTCCTTCTCCCGGCAGCTCGGGACTGCCCTCGCAGAACTTCAGCCGCAACGCGCTGGGGGCCGACATTCTCATCACGGCTCGGACTTCGAGCCTCGGCAATACCACCCTCTATGGCGAAATAGCCTGGGCCAAGAATCTAGACCGTGCCTTGTTGATTGCAGATCCCTACGGACCGCTCGGGCGCGACATGCGGGAGCGGGGCTACTACGTGGCTTTGGTCCAGGACGTGGGTCGGTACGTGCAGGCGGGCGTTCGCTATGACTACTACGACCCCGACCAGGACAGCACCGATCGTCAGGCCGCCACAGTCCTGCTTTCGAGCGAGGCAGTTTCGACCTTCGGGATGGCCGTGGCGGCACGGATGACCATCGCGGGCCTGACCAACCGGTTGCTGCTTCAATACGACATCAACAGGAACCACTTCGGTCGCGATCCATCCGGTCTTCCCACCAATCTGGCAAGCAACGCGTTCACCTTGCGTGCGGAGGCGGTCTTTTAATGCGTACCCTGACACTGCTCACCGCCTTGTTGACGACCCTTCCGTTCGGCGCCTGTTCCGGGAGCAACCCGAGCTCGGGACAAACCGCCTACATGCGCATCGATAACGCGCAGTTCATTGCCGGTAGCATCGATACCGCCGACCATGGCGCTCTGCCCGAGGTCCACACCATCGCGACGCGCAGCAATGATGTGTTTTCAGGGGTATCCGGCAAGTCCTTTTCAGGCGACGTGGGCCCAGGCTCGACGGGAATATTGATCGGGCTGCTGGGCGACAGCGGCCACTGGGCCATGCCCGTTGAGAACGTGGACCAGAACACGCCAACGGACTTCACCTTTTCGTGCACGGCTTCGTTTTCGATGGATCCCCCCCGAACGACGGGGGAGCCTTGACCCTGATCGTCCGCGCCACCGACAAGAATGGCAGTGTTGGTCCCCCGAGACAGTACCCCTTGACCCTGAAAGACGTTCGCCCGACCGGTGCCCTGGTCATCAGTCTGGATTGGGACACGCAGGCCGATCTGGATCTTCACGTGGTGCTGCCATCCGGCGATGCCGGGGTCAACGAGATTTGGTCGCGCAAACCCTCGGGACTTCCCGTGGGAACGAAGGTTGCGCCGGACGACGTCGACGCGGCCATTGCCGATGGCTACCTGGACCACGACTCCAACAGCCAGTGTGTCATCGATGGTCGTCGCAACGAGAACGTGATTTTTCCGATCCCACCGCCCGACGGTCAATACATCGTTCGGGTGGACACCTTCTCGCTGTGCTCGGAGGTGACCGCACGCTGGAGGGTGCAGGTCTTCTCCCAAGGGTCTGATTCCCCCATCCTGCAAGCGTTCGGACAATCGACGGATACGGACACGCGCTTTCCGCACGGCCAGGGCGCCGGAGTGCAAGCGCTGGTCTTTGACTACAATTTGTAGAAGGAAGGTGACCTATGCTGTTAATGCAGAAACTCGTACTTGTTGCTTCGACGGGCGCGACGGCGGTGCTCTATCTCTTGCTCGCCCTGTCGGTCATTTCCGTGGGCGTAGTGATCGAACGCTGGTGGTTCTTCCGCAAGCGCAAGCTCGACCTCGTTGCCGTGGGGGACGGCCTAGCCAAGCAGCTGCGCGCACACGATCCGGAGGCGGCGAAGAAGAGCCTGGCCACGAACCCAGCCGTCGAGGCCCAAATTCTGCACGATGCTCTTGCTTACTACGCCGACGGGCCGGACTCGGTCAGCGAGATCGTGCAAAAGGGGATTCGGCAGCGACGCAAGATCTTCGAGAGTGGGCTTCTCTTCCTGGGAACCTTGGGTAGCAACTCGCCCTTCGTGGGTCTGTTCGGTACCGTGCTCGGCGTCGTCGCGGCCTTCAAGGAACTGGGCGCTGCCTCGGCGAACATGGCCGCCAGCGGTGGCGGCATGGGCAATGTCATGGGCGGCATCGCCGAGGCCCTCATCGCCACCGCGGTCGGCATCTTGGTCGCGATTCCCGCTGTCATCGCCTACAACTTGTTCCAGAAGAAATGCAATGACATCGAGGAAAACACGGGTGCGCTCACCAATCAGGTGCTTGCCGTCATGAAGGCAAAGCACGGTGTCGCGACGAAGCAGAAGCCGACCGGCAGCAGGACCCCGATGGATGACGTCGAGGAAGCCGATGTGGCCTTGCGTCCCGCGGAGGCGAACAGCTGATGGCCGGCGCGGTTTCCGGCTCGGGGCGAGCCAAAACCATCGCCGCCATCAACGTTACGCCGCTGGTGGACGTCGTCCTGGTCTTGTTGGTCATTCTCATGGTCGCCTCGACCTATATCGTGGCCCAAACCTTGAAGGTTCACCTGCCCAAGGCGCGCATCAGTGACGGCGTGGCGGAAAAACCCAGCACCGTCCAGCTCATGAAGAACGGCGATCTTCGTTGGAATGAGCAACCCGTGAACGAGCAGGAGCTCGAGGGGCTCATCAAGACCGCGGTCGCCGCCGACTCGGAGATGAGCCTGGTGGTCAGCGCGGACAAGGATGCGCTGCACGGTTGGGTCGTTCACATCATGGATCTCGCCAAGGTCGCGGGTGTGACGAAGTTTGCCATCAACATCATGCAAGGTGGCGGTCCCTAGGCACGGGTGGTCCGATTGACTGTATCTTGCCCTGAGGTGCTCTCGTGAAAAAGGCTACGGTCGTAGTTTCATTGCTCATCCATGGCGGCGTCGCCGTAGCGCTGCTTGCGGCCTCGCAGCACCATGCCTCCGGGAAGAGCTTCTTCGTGCAGATGACCGAATCCAAGAAGAAGGAGATGAAGGAGAAGGCGAAGGTCGTTCCCCCCAAACCCAAGGTTGCCAAGGTTGTCCGTCCGGAGGAGCACAAGGTCGTGGAGCACAGGGCCGCCCCCGTCGAAGCGCCGATGCCCACGGCAAGACTTCCGGTTGCGCCCATCAACATGGACCTGGCCATGAGCAACGAGGACATCGGCGATGCCGTGGCAATTCCCGTGGCACGGCCCCCGCAAGCCGCGACGCCCACCAAGGTGGCCTCCATCGAGGCCGAGCCGCGCAGGCGCAGGATTCACGAGATTGGACCGGGCGGGCCGGCCACCGAGGCACCTTGCACCGAGGAGCCGTCGAAGCCCGAACCGGTGTTCAAGACCGAAATCGAATACACCGCCGCCGCTCGCGCGGACGGGATCGAAGGCAAGCTGAAGCTGAAAGTCGTGGTGGGAGCCGACGGCGCGGTCGTGACCGTCCAGGTTTTGGCCAGCGTCTCCCCTGAGCTAGACGCAGCGGCGGTGGCTGCCGTCAAACAGTGGCGCTTCAAACCGGCCATGGCTTGTGGCAAGCCGGTCGCTGGAGGGACCTACGTTCTTGCACGTCGCTTCGAGCTGGGGGACTGATTGCGACATCGCTGTATTTCGTTGGCGGCCTTTGCGCTCGCGGGGCTCTTCGCTACCTCGCTGCGTGCCGAGGAAGAGGCGTCGGTGATCACCAAGGCACCGCATTTGGTCCATTTCGTCGAGGCTCAGTACCCGAAGGACAAGCACGCCGCCGGCATCACTTCGCAAGTTCTGCTTTCCATCGAGATTGGCGAGGATGGCAAGGTGGGCGAGGTCGGAGTCGTCCAAAGCGGGGGAGCGGATTTCGATAAGGCCGCAGTGGAGGCCGCGCGCCAGTTCGTGTTCACGCCGGCCGAATCGAACGGACAGCCCATCCCGGTGACAATCACCTACCGCTACGATTTCACCATCGTCACGAAGATGGTCTCCGTCGGGCCACAGGTGAACTTCGACGGCGTGGTTCTCGACCGTTTCAAGAAGCAGCCTATCGCTGGCGTGACGGTGAAGATCAAGGATTTGGATCTGACCACCAAGACCGATGAACAGGGCAAGTTCGCCTTCACCGATTTGGCGCCCGGCACGTACAAAGTCGAGATTCGCCATCCGCGCCTGGTGACCGTGCTGACCGAGGAAACCATCAAACGCGGCCAGAAACGGACCATGAAGTACTACGTCGAAGAAAAGGAAGAGGACGTAGACGAGGAAGTCGTGGTCCGTGCGGCCCGCATCAAGAAGGAAGCGGTGGAAACGCGCATTCGCACCGAAGAGGCGCGCAAGGTTCCAGGCACGCAGGGCGATACCCTAAAAGTCGTTCAGAACCTACCCGGCGTGGGCAGGGCCAGCTTCGGTTCCGGCCAATTGGTGGTGTGGGGCTCGTCGCCCAAGGAAACCAGGGTCAACGTCGACGGCGTAGAAATCCCGGCCCTGTACCACATGGGCGGATTGCGCTCGACCATCAATTCCGATCTGGTCAAGTCCATCGACCTTGCGCCAGGCGCGTATGGGGCAGAGAACGGCCGCGGCTTGGGCGGGCTCGTGCGGGTGGAGCTCGGGCAAATGTCCACCTCGGGCGTGCACGGCTACGTGGCCGCCGACATTCTGGACACCTCGGCCGAGGTGACGGCGGCAGTCACGCCGCGATTGCACGTTTCTCTTGCCGGACGCGTGAGCTACCTGGATCGATTGATGCCCCTGGTGACGTCCTCGGATATCGGCGATTACTTTCCCATACCCCGCTACGACGACTATCAAGCGCGCGCGGCGTTGGCCCTGCGCAAGGACGAGGACGTGACCGCTACCTTTTTGGCGTCCGACGATCACCTGCGCCGGGCCATTCCCGCCAGCGATCCGGCGGATTTGCGCACCGAGAACGATGACAGCTCGTTTCGCAGGCTGCTCGTCACCTACCGGCGCCTATTCGCCGATGGCTCCAGCGTGCGCGTGACCCCATCCATCGGCTACGATACCAATTCCATTTTGCAGACCTTCGGCAGCGATACCACGGCGGTGCAATCGAACACCTGGCAATACGCCGTTCGCGGCAGTCTGCGCCGACGGGTCAGCAAGTGGGCGGTTCTCTTGGTGGGCGTCGATGCCCAGGGAAGCCAGGTCGCTCTCTCGCGCCACGGTTCGGTAAACCAACCTCCGCGCGAAGGCGACATCGTCGTCTTCGGACAGCGCCCGTCTTCGGAAATCGCCTTCGACAACTGGAAGGTGAACATCCTCAGCGTGGGTTCTTTCGCCACGCTTGACATGAAGCTCGGAAATTGGACCCTCACACCGGGCTTTCGCTTCGAGCCCACCCAGGTCGAGGGCGATCACCGTCTTCCATACAGCACCATTTCAGCCCCGGTTGGCTACACCCGGCTTTCCGTTCCGACCAATCCAATAGACACCCCGGTGGTTCGCTATTTGCCCAATCCACGCCTGCAGGTCTCCTGGAAGGTGCTTCCGCGCCTCACCCTTACGAGCGGTGCCGGCGTCTACGGGCAACCCCCCGATCCCGAGGACATGTCGCCGGTGTTCGGAAATCCGACCATTACCCAATCGCGCGCCATTCACCTCATGGCCGGTTTCTCCTTCAAAGTCCGCCCAACCTTGGTCTTCGAATCGGTAGGCTTCTACAAGAAGCTCTACAACTTGGTTTCGCGAAGCGAGAATCCTTCCCCTCCCGTGGCGCAGACGCTCACCCAAGACGGCAGTGGTAGGGTCTTGGGCGCGCAGGTGCTGTTGCGCCAAGAGCTATTCAAGGGTTTCTTCGGGTGGTTCACCTATTCCTTGTCGCGCAGCGAGCGCCGCGATCATCCCGATCTCGGCTACCGCCTCTTCGACCAGGACCAAACCCATGTCCTCGCCCTGCTGGCCAGCTACGACCTAGGAAGAGGCTATGAGGTCGGGGCTCGCTTTCGCTACGCCACCGGGATGCCGAGGACCCCCGTGGTCGACCACTACCTCGACAGCTTGACGGGCTATTACGAGCCGATCTTCGGCGCGCACAACTCGATTCGCATACCCGCATTCTACCAACTGGATGCGCGCGCCGAAAAATCCTTCGTGATGCAGCGGATGAAGGTGAGCGTGTTCGTGGATGTTCAGAATATCACCAACCGCAAGAATCCCGAGGAAATCGTCTATAGTCAGGACTACACGCAAAAGAGCTACCTCATCGGATTGCCGACGCTGGCCGTGGCTGGCGCGCGGCTGGAGTTCTAGCCGAGGATTCCGCCATGACCTCAAAGCAAGGAATCATGTTCGTCGTTGCCGCCTGCACACTCGTGTCGGCCTGCAAACCAAGCGTGGGTCAGCCGCCCTATTTGGTGACGGACTATGCCTTGCTTGCGGTACGCGGCGAGCCGGCCGAGGCCAAGCCCAACACGAGCGTGAGCTATTCGTTCCTGCTGGCTTCGCCCGTCGGTCAGGAGAACAATGCCGACGCCCTCTGGGACGTGTGCCTGACGCCCAAGCCACCCTCGGAAAGCAATGCCGTGTCGAGTGCTTGTGCGGGGATCCCCGATGCCGGGGTCGGTACCGGGGGACAGACCTTCACGTCGACCGTTCCCGCCAAGGCCTGCCAGTTGTTTGGCCCCATCGCGCCTCCCCCGGCAGCCGGCCAGCCACCCGTGCGACCACGCGACCCCGACAGCACCGGCGGATACTACCTGCCGGTTCAGGTGTTGTTTTCGAATTTGCCCACGGGGGTCCTGTCCGGGTTTGCCCTCGAGCGCATCGGATGCGGTCTCGCGAATGCCCCCTCGGGGCTGATCCAGGACTACAACAGCCAGTACCAGCCCAACGTCGATCCCGGCATCGACCACACCGACCTCCTCGATGATGCGGGCAATGCGCTTTCTCTCGATGCGGGCATCCAGACGGTGAACGCGGGTTTCCGTGTCACCGTCAACGCGACATTTGCCCCTGGTTCTGCCGAGGTCTTCCAAGTCTACGACGCGCAAACCCAGACCCTGGTGTCGCAGCAGGAGAGCCTTCACATGTCTTGGTTCGTGACTGGCGGAACCTTCGAGCACGACCGGACGGGCGTAGCCTCGGGCGAGACCGCCACCTCGACCAGCAACCCCTGGACGGCGCCCATGCAAGCAGGAACCGTCTATCTGTGGCTGGTCCTGCGCGATTCGCGTGGCGGTATAGACTGGAAGTCGTACACGATCCAGGTCGCTCCCTGAAAGGCTTTCGGGCGCCCCCACAACTCGGTGCAGTTCTATGGTCGTGGCCCGGGCTAGTCCGAATAGTGCATTCTTCACCTCCGACGCCTGGCATGCTCCACGGGACGCGAGCTGCGTGGGCCTTCCAGCGGCAGGGTAAGACGGTAGCCGACCCCGTGTACGGTTTGGAGCATCGTAGCCAAGGGACCGAACTTGTCGCGCAATCGCTTGATGTGCGTATCGAGCGTGCGGCTCGTAGCTTGAGGGTGGTATCCCCATACGGCAGTCAGCAAGTCTTGGCGAGCGTGCATCTTGCCCGGCTCGCTGGCCAAGTAAACGAGCAAACGCATTTCTTGCACGCTCAGATTGATCTCCCTACCAGAGAGAAACGCGCGATGGCTCGCGCGATCGATCTCCAAGGGGCCAAGGGCGAGGTATCGGTCGTCTTCAACCTTCCCATCCGGGGGCGCATGGTGCGCCATCATCGTGGTGCCCTCGCTGGTGCTTCGGCCTTGCAGCCGGGCATGAATTCGTAATATCAGCTCATCCAAGCTAAAGGGCTTGGCCACGAAGTCGTCCGCTCCAACTTCGAATCCCGCAACACGGTCACCTTCCCGCGCATCGGCCGTGGCGATGATGATCGCGGGCTGCGAAGACATCGAGCTTGTGCGTATTCTTCGGCACACTTCGAAACCGGGAATATCGGGGAGCGAAACGTCTATCAGGACCAGGTGCGGCCTGAACTCGGTGAACAGTCGCAAGGCATCCTCACCGGTACCCACCGGTCTTACCTGATAGCCTACGGCTTCGAGACTATGGCGAAGCGAATCGCTAAAGGCCGGATCGCCGTCGACAAGAAGAATGCGTCCTGACGCCTGAGTAGCAATACCCAACACATCACGGAAGATATCGAACTGGCTTGAAAACGATAGTGACAACAGCGCCACGGAATCGTGAACGCAATGGTTCACGGGGAAATATGCGTCAATTTGACCACCGCCACCGAGCCCTGTGTGTCAGCCGGCCGTACACTCTGGATACGGAATCGGCGGGTTGACGCCCGGATCTTGGATGAGCACGCCGCTCGGAGTCTGATTGATGATGCAGTCATGGCATTGCTGTGGCGTAAGACCCGTGCAATCGCCGCAGCCGACGGCGGGAGCGGAACCGGCCTCGTCGGAGGGAGAAACGTCAGTCGGTATCGCGATATCCGGACCACCACTGTCCGTTCCACCGCTGCCGCCCATTCCTGGAGTGTCCGTGGCGATACTACCGCCACTGCTTGGAAAGACGTAATCGGGTTTAGAACCACCGCTGCTGCTGCAACCGAGCACCGCAAAACCAATGAGGGCGAGCGCCAACATCGAAAGCTTGAAGATCTTCATGGACGTGTCCTCCGAATTGACTACTCGCAGTAACCGGTCTGGCAGCGCGTGCCGCCGGTGCAGGTAGCGTCGCTGGTGCAAGGAGCACAGGTGCCTGCGGGAATCTTGAGGCTCTTGGCCCTCCGGAAGGCACAATCGCAGGAGGTCGGGGGGGTATAGGGGGTAAAGGAGCCGCCATCCTTGCTGATCCGGACCTTCATCGCGCACTGTGGAACGTCTCCGTTGGTCGAGACCGTTCTGACATAGCTTCCAGGATCGGCGGAGTCGATGGGGACTGCACCGGTCAGCCAATCGAGAATCAGACTGATAGCCGGGTTGGGCGCAGGCGCTCCCCCGTCCAGTGTAGCGGTCAGGGGCGCAAAGAAATGAAGCGGTCCCTGGATCATATAGCGGCCTTCGCGGACGTTCAAAAGGTCGTCCGTGGTGGAATCGGTGTCGGCGTAGTAGGCGTACTTCTGCCCGAAACCTCGAAATGCAAGTGAGTTGAGCTGCGCACGATGGGTGGAATAGAAATCGTTGGCAAGGAACCCGATTGCGGTCTGGGGATTGGGCACGGAAAGGAGCGAGCTGAACAAAGCGGAGCTGGACGAGTTGGCATTGCCCTTGAAGGCATTCTCGGGAACCGTGCGGTAGCCGCCCTTGCCATCGCTGGAGCCGATATTGCGAGCAACCATGATTTGAGTTCCGGAGGTGGAGCTGCGCTGCTGAATCGCGTTGTTGTCATTGAAGGGAGGGAAGTTGCCGGTCTGACCGCAACCCCAGATGACCCCGGCTTGCTCAGCCGAGATGGCGGTCGTGGTGACATTGGCTTCGGGAACGACGATGAGCATGGCCTGTTCGGGTCCCAGCCACTCGCCAAGGCTGGCGGGCTTTGTAACACCCTGACAGGAATCGAAGGCCACGTCGGACACCCCGATGCTGGCATAGGTATTGCCTGAAAGCACGCAAGAGCAATAGGCAGAGACCGTCGGGTCGGTCGGGCTTTGCATGTAGTAATGAGGAGTCGCGGTCAGCGGCAAGGGGGCGGTGCCGAAACCCAGCGACGGGTCATTGTAGATGGACGAGATGCCATTGCACGAGGAGATGGGCGAATAGATAATGGAAATGCCTTGCTTGGCTTTGACTTGCAACGCCAGCAGGCTCAAGATCGGTTCGAAGGCGCTGCTCCCTGCCAAGAAGACTGGACTTGGCAACTGGGAAGTGTCGCCGCACGCGATCGGGTTGGCCGGGCACGCCTGCGTCTGAGCCTCGGCCAGCGACGCTTCGAGAAACACTCCGGCCGCGCCTGCCAACGCGACAAACCATCGAATTTGAATCATTGGAATCTTGCCTCCATCGTGGGGCTCGTCAACCCCGAGCCAGGCGACAACATATCCAGACCTGTGACTCGACAGTCAAACGGATTTGCGGCGGCTCGGTTACAACTGCGCAACGGCGACAGGCCGCAGGTGAAGTCGAGATTTGCAGTGGGGAAGGGTAACCGTTCGTTCACATAGGTGTAACCAACTGCTCACACAAATCGGTCGTCAAAAGCGTCTAGAAGAGGCCCCAATTCTTCCCCTACACAGAGTCCTATGCACAAGCCAAGAAAGCCGACGAATCCCCATAGCCTGTCGAAGCGGGTCATCACCCTGGTGGTTGGGCTGGGCACACTCACCGGAATGGGGTGTAGCGGAAACAGCACTGACCGATCTACCGCCGACGCCTTGGATGCCCCACGTGCCGACCAGGGGGACGTATTTGGTTTCGATGCGGGGTCTGTCGACAGTCCGGCCTGTCCGCCGAGCTGCGATGACGACGATCCATGTACCACGGACAGTTGTGACACCAATACGTTCGAGTGCGTCCACGTCGCTCTTGCGGACGGAACGAGCTGCCAGGGCAGGCCTTGCACGACGGGCAGCATTTGCCAGGGTGGGACCTGCCTCGATGGACCGTTCAAAATCTGTCCGCCACCGAGCGATTCGTGCCACGTCGTCGGCTTGTGCAGCCCCAAGACCGGCGAATGCGACAACCCCAACGCGCCCGAGGGAACGACTTGCGATGATGGCGACCTCTGCACTTACTCGGATGAGTGCAAGAGCGGCGTTTGCGCCGGGACCCGCCTCCAATGCCCTGGCGCCGTGTGCGACCCGACCACCGGCACCTGCCCAGGTGGCTTCCCCACCGCAATGGCGGCCTGGTCGTTCGAGGCCCAAGGTTGGCCGACGAACGGAAGCGGGATTATCAAATCGGCTGACGGACAGATTTTGCTAGCCGGAAGCTTCACCGGACAAATCGATCTGGGGAGCGGGCCTATCGTTCAGGACCCAGCCTATGGCGCCAACAACACCGATGTGTTCCTGGCCGGGCTGGATCCCAATACGCTCATGGCCGCTTGGACAGTCGCGTTTCCCGGACCGCAGCAGCAAGGCGTGACCTCTTTTGCCGTGGACGGAGCCGGCCATGTTGGCGTCATAGGTTCGCTCCGAGGTGCCGTGTTCGTCGGAGGGAATGAGCTGGACGCGGTTTACAACGGGGACCAGTTCATCCTGGGCGCAAGCGCAAGAGATGGTAGTGGGCAGTGGGCCACGCGCTTGAACCTCCAGAGCGGCAAGACGGACGGCCGAACCCTCGGTCTGCGCGCCATCGCCGGAGATCCAAACGGCGAGTCGTTTATGGTGTGTGGGACCGTGGCGTGCGCCACGAGCGCGCTGCGGCCGGATGCGGGGCCGATTCCCGATCCTGCCAGGGACCTTTCGCCGCCGGGCGCGTCACAGCCGCAATTCTGTCAGGGCGGAACCGATGTCGTCGTCGCGCGCATTTCCAGCGGTCAGGCGGATGCCGGTTCCAGCGGGGGGACCGTGCTTTGGTCCGACGAGGTGGGTGGCACCAACGAAGAGTATTGCGGAACCCTCGCGACGGACGCCCAGTCCAACACCTACGTCGCCGGTACCTATCGCTTTGCCAGCGAGGTGGAGTTTGGAATGCAGGCGAGCGATGGGCAGTCGGCTTTGCCAGCTTTGCCCGTGGTCGACCACGCAGGCGGCGCGGCATGGATGTTTCTGGCCAAGCTTGATTCCCAAAACAAATGGACTTGGGCGCAAGGCATCGGTACCGGCAATCAGACCATTGCTCCCCAAGCCATGACCGCTTTTGGAAGCGACGTCATCGTGGCCGGTACGGTGAACGGGGGATCTTCGTTCGGGGGCGTTGCCCTGAACGCACCCACCTTCATCGCCCGCTTCGACGGAGCCACCGGCAGCCTCGTCTGGGCCAAGGGGATTGGCTCCGGGACCACCATGAACGTGAAGAGCTTGGCCGAAGAAGGTGGGCACCTCCTTGTTTCCGGGAGCTATGGCCCATCCTGCACGAGCTGCGCAATAGGGGCGGTTCCCTTGGCCACGCCGGGGGCCAGCGGCGGGTTCATTGCCCAAATCGACGCTAGCAGCGGTGCCGTGGTGGCCGCCAAGGGGTTCGGAACACCGCTTAAGACCAATGGTGCCGCGGGCGTCATTGGGCTCGACCAAGTGACCGGCAACCTGACCGGAAGCATTATCGTACTCACCTTCAGCTCGCAAATCGATCTGGGGCCTCCCATCGGTGTAGTCACGTACTCCGTCCCAGACGGCGGCGCGACTGACCATGGCAACGACTTCAGTTGTTTTGCCAGGATTGGTCCATGATCGGCCCATGACCAGCACCGTAACCAATACGACACCCAAAATTCGCAAATTCATCACCCGATGCACCCTTTGACGGGGGTATCTACGCACGACACTTAGTCCCCGTTCGGGGCGACCAACAGCGAGGAAATCATGATTCGACACGCACATCGAGGTAATGCCGTTCGTGGTACAGTTCTCTGCCGCCTGTTCTTGACCGCGGCAGCATCCGCGCTCGTGGCCGCTGGCTGCGGTGGCGGCGGCGGAAGTGGTGGAAGTGGTGGAAGCGGAGGGGCGAACACGGACACCGCGCTCCCGAAGGATGCCACGCCAAGTCTAGATTTGCCCCCTTCCTCGCCGGAAGTGGGCAAGGATTCCGTCTCGGTGGTTCCCGATACGGCCGCTGGCGGCAGCGGCGGCGGCATCGATATGGGTAACGGCAGCGGTGGAAGTGGAGGCGTCGACTCGGGCAGCGGCGGAGTTGTCAGCGACGCCGGCCGAGATGTGCCGGTCGATCACTCGATCACGCCCGACCTGCCGCCCGTCGATGCTGGCGGTGGCAGTTCGGTAGACGGCGCTATGGTGGATGGAGGAGGAGTCTTCGTATGTTCGAGCCCCGTGCATGCCTGGGATTATCCGGTTCCCGAGCTCTACACCTTGTCTTGGGACCATGACGGAAGCCTCATCACCGGAGCTGAATTCCAACCCTACCCGACCGCTCCTAAGAACAGCGTGCCCTTTGCGGGCAAGACACTCACCAACGCCGGCAGCGCCGACGCCATGGTCGCCAAGCTCGATTCTGAGACTGGCAAAGCGACATGGGTCTTCACGGCTGGGGACGGCTCAGACCAGACGGTCTACGGGACAGCGGTGACCAGCGGCAACGTCGTCGCCACTGGGGTATTCACCGGGACCCTCGACATCGACCCTGTCAACGGCATCATCCCCCCCCTCATCAATGCTGGAAGCCAGGCCATTGCCTACGTCATGGGATTGAACGACAGCGACGGCACCGGAGCCTGGTCGAAGAAGATCGACCTCGGGACCAGCCCAACGGGCAATTTCTCTGCGATTGCCGGCAATCCGAACCAAGCCTACTTCCTTGTCTGTGGTGCGGCGAAGAAGAAACCCACCGCGCTCAATCCTACCGGAACCTATGCCGGCGGCAACGACGTGATCGTGGCCGCGATCAAGGCCAGCGATGGCACCGTGATGTGGGCGAAGCTATTTGGCGATGCGCATGATCAAAGCTGCGGTACCGCCGTCTTGGATGACAGTGGCAACGCCTACTTCGCCGGCACCTATGCCGGAACGCTCGATTTCGGTCTGGGTGCCCTCACCCCAGCTCCGACGGGCAGCCAGGACCAAATCGCTTGGGTGGCCAAGCTCAACGGCGCTGACGGGACCACCCTGGCGGCCCAGGCTTTCGGCACCTCGGGGAAGATCACCCCCGTCACGCTCGCGCTCGACCCACAGGGAAACGTGATCGTGGGCGGAATCATCCAGGCACCCGTGGTCTTCGGTTCCAAGACCTTGACTCCCGCTAGTGCCAAGAATGGCAGTGGCTTCGTGGCCAAGCTCGATGGCATGACCCTGATGCCCTCTTGGGCGCAAGGGTTCGGCGGGAGCGCGAATGGCAGTCAGGTCGGCGGTGCGGCAGTGGATTCCGAGGGCAATATCGTGGTCGTTGGCGGATACTACGACTCGCTAGACACGGGCAGTGGCGTGTTGCAGTCCAACCAACTCCCCACCACTTCCGAGCAACCTGTGGTATTCGCGCTAACCCTCAGCGGTGCGAGCGGTCAGACCTTATGCGCAAGCTCCTATGGCGATCCCAATTCGGGCGCCGCCACCGCCGTGTCCATCGCCATCAACCGCACGGGGACCGGAGCCAACAAGGATCGCACGGCCATCGGCGGCTTCTACAACAAGGTGCTCGACTTCGGAGGGCAGACCACGGCTTTGAGCGCGGTCTATTCAGCCCCTCAGTATGACGCGTTCTTGCTGGAATTGTAGCGCGAAGCTGGGATCGACTCACCCCAAGCCAACCGCGATGAGCCTGCGCTAGGTCAAGCCACAAAAGTCAAGAGGACAGCACCGTGGCACCCATCCAATTGCCTGCCTCCGAGCCGCCGACCTACAAAAGCCGTTCATCGGCCATGGTCGTCGTGCTCGCGTGGCTGGCAGCTTCTTGCAGCAGCGGGACCTCGAACGAGAAGCTGGATGCGGGACAGCGCAGGTATTGCAGTGCCCCGGACGGAGGTCGCGACGTCTCCGTCAGCGGGGCCGAGGCCGGAGACACGAGCACCACCGTGATCGACATGGCGGCGGGCGATGGGCCCAACAACGCGGATGGGCAAGGCGGAATCGATGCTGGCAGAGATTCGAGGATTATGCTCGCCGAGGCGGGCGGGCTCGACGCCAGTAGCGTAGATCTCGTTACCCCGGACGTTCGGGACGCAGCCAGCGATGCGCCGGACGCTCCCATTGGCGCAGACAGCAGCGATACGCCAGCACCGGATATCGCCACCGATCGCGCTCCCGACTCGACCCTCGATATCGCGGCCGACAGAGGCCCCGACTTGGCGGAGGCTGCGCCCGACACCAGGCCCGATTCTCAACCTGAGGTCGCGCCAGATGCAGGCGTAGTATTGGACGCCAACACCCCTGACCATGGTCCCGACGGCCCTGCCGGAACCTGCTCCATCGGCTCTTCAAGTTGGGCCAATGCGTGGCCTGAAGGTGCGGACTTGGGCAACTTCAGTCCGGGGGGACTTGCGGCGGCGCCGGATGGAACCAGGTGGGCCTCAGGCTCCATGACCGCTTCGGCGGACTTTGGAACCGGGACGCCGCTTCTCTACACATCTCAGGCAAGCGCCCTCGCCGCCTTCCTGGTCAAGCTGAATCCATCCTCGGGCCTGGTCACGGAAGCCTTTAGCTTCGCGGACCAAGTGGGGTCCATGCAGACGGGTGGTGGCGTGGCGGTTGCGGAGAACGGCAACGTCGGGGTAATCGGAGTCTACGTGGGCGAAATCGACTTCACCGCCAAGGGCAGCGACAGCGGAGACAGCGGAACCGACTACCTTTCCAAGCCCTCCTTGTCCATCGGAGCCCCGATGGGCTACTACGCAATTATTGATGGAACATCGTCCGGCCAGTACGTGACACCCATCAAGGTGCACAACGTGGACCTCGGCAGTGGTGCTTTCCAGGCCATGGCCTCGAACCCACACCAGAATCTCATCGCGGTGTGCGGCAAGACTGCTCGCGCCGTGACCCTCTACAACTCGACCAACACCACAAACGCCGGCTTGACCACTGGCGCGGCCGGGGTCTTCGGTGGCAATACGGACATCGTGGTGGCGGTGATCGACGCCACCGCGGGCACGGTGGTGTGGGGCCGCGAGCTCGGCGGCACCGGCGATCAGCAGTGCGAGTCCGTGGCCATGGACGATACTGGCAACGTCTACATTGCGGGCACTTACAATGGTGCCCTTGACTTCGGCAATGATAGCAGCGGCAATGACCACGCTCTTCCCACGGTGGCGCCAAATGTCCTTGGCCTCATGTACGTCGCCAAATTCGGTGTCAATGGAGTCGTGCAGGCGGTCGCGACTTGGGGCAGTGCCGGATTCTCGGACGTCTTCGGCATCGCGGTGGATGGCAGCTCCAACGTCGTTATTGCGGGCGCCATTTCTGCAACCACCAGTGCCAACTTCGGCGCGCCCGTGGGCACGCTCACTTCGAGGGGCAAGAGCGACGGCTTCGTGGTCAAGCTCGATCCCACACTGACTGCGCTCTGGGGCTTCACCTTCGGCGATGCGGCCTATGACCAAATTGTCAACGCGGTGGCCGTGTCCTCGGTTGGAGACGTGGTCATCGGCGGCAAATACATAGGTGCGCTCAACGGGTTGAATGGCCTGGTTTCGACTGGCATTGCCTATTTCGATGCCTTCACCGCCGAGCTCTCCGGGGCCAATGGCTCCATCCTGTGCGCGCAGAGCTATGGTGACTCAGCAGGAGTCCAGCAGATCACCGGGGTTACCGTGGCCACGGCCGCGACCGGGAACCTGGCCGATTCCGTCGTCATAGGTGGCAATTTCCAGCACATGATATCAGTAGGTTCCACCGTGTTGAACAGCTCAGTTACCACATGCAGCGCAGATACCGACTGCTACGTGCCTCCGGCGAGTTCCGTCCGATGCAGCAACGGGTACTGCGAGGAACTTAAAGCAGTAAGAAGTTTCGTATCCCGTCTCAGCCCATAATGGGGATGGCCTTCCGTTGTAGGTGCGTCAGCCCACACCAGCGGCGCATAGCTCTGGGTAGCAACGCAAAGGCCGTCGCCTCGCCTCCCGGGTTCCAAGAGGCGAGGCGGCTTTCCCTCAACTGTGCTTACTACTGGCAGATCCCTCCGCCAACGCCGAAGCCGTCATCGAAGCAGACGCCGCTCGTGCACTTCGCGCCCAGGATGCAGCCGTAGCTCGAGGGCAGGTCCGGCATGGCAGGACACACGGTGGGGTTCAGCGAGTTGCCGCAGGTGAGCGGGTTTCCGGTGCCGACCAATCCGTTGGCAACGCAGGGGTAGCTTGGATCGCAAGCGTTCCCTGAGGTCTCGTCGCCGATGTTCTGCTTCGACGCGCTGGCACCAGGGGTAATCGTCCCGCAGGTGAGGGTGGTGTTGAACGGCGCGACTAAACAAGACGTGTTGCCACAGGCTTCAGCATCTCCGGGAGCGAGGGATCCTTCCCACTTCGCGTGGAAGCCATGGTTGATGACGATGTTCTGCATTCCGCCCTGGTCATAGTCGAAGGTTGTATGGCCGGTTGTGATGACGGCAGGACATTGCTCGCTCTGGGTGAAATTCCAGAGTCTGGTCTCCTCGGCCAAGCGGCCTGCGGCGGATTCGCCCGGGTTGCTGGCGGGGCAGGTGTGGGTGTTGGCCATGTCGTAGGGATTCTGGAGGTATAGGCGGCGGGAGAACAGGTAAGCACCCTTGTAGATGTTCGGCAGGAAGGTCGTGGTGATGGTGTTGATCGTGACAACGGCGTTGGGGTTGCACGGAGCCGTCCTGGAAGACGCACCCGCGACCCCGACGAGCTGGCCGAGGGCATCGTTGGCTACGCGCAAACCAATTGATTCGGTGATGTCGGCATTGTGCTGGTTGGGGCCGGCACAGTCAGCTTTCGACGCTCCCGCTGACCCATGGTCGTTCTCGGAGAGTGCGACGACGACACCCTGCGAGCACTGGAGCGGCTGGCTGTATGAGTTGGTGAGGGTGACCCCTCGGATGGTGAGCGATCCATAGGCGGGGACGTCGGCATCGTCGGCCTGGCAGGTTTGGCTGGTGGGGTAGTAGGTGCAGCGGGTGAGCACGGTCGTGTTCGTTGCCGGCATGCAGGAACGGCGGATGGGATCCAGGTCCTCATTGAATAGGTTGCTGCCGGGAAGAAGGTTGTTGCCCTCGGACTTGCCGTTGCACCAGCGGTCGAAATTCAGCTTCTCGCGGATGGTGTCCGCGGTACCGGACTTGTCGTCGCCGCGGAGGATGTGCTCGATGTGGCCCGAGCCTTCGCATGAAGGGCTGCCGAGAAAGCCGAGGAGACACTCACGGCAGGGATCTGCGCACTCCGCCGTGGTGGCCTCACTCTTGGTATTGCCACCCTGGGGATAGCCACCGAGGATGACGCCCATGGCGCTGAGAGCAGATGTCCCCACCTTCGGGCATTGAGATGCGCACGTGGCCGGTACGCTGTCGTCGAGCTCGCCACACTGCCCGGTCTTTTGCTTGAACGTCCAAACCGCGGTGTCTATCGCGATGACGCTGTCCTTGCTCACCGCCGTCCACGCCCCGACGTGGGCATCGATGACCGACTGTTGAAAATTGCGCGACATGGGGCCGAGGCACTGCTTGACCGTGCCCGTAACGCCCGCATCCCCCGCGGTCCAGCGCAGGTTGGTCTCGGCCTGTCCCGAGCCGACGTTGTGGTAGCTGAGGCACGCGCCAGACTGGGCAATAGCGTCGTGCATGATCATGGTCATGGTATCCGAGCCGTCCAAGCGAAAGCAGCCCTTGCCGACATTGCCGCCGCCGTAGGCGTTCGCGCAAGCCAGCGCCAGGTCATGAGGCATGTAGCCCGCGAATCCCTGGACCGGCAACACGCTCGGATCCAGCGTCTCGTCAGGGCAGGTTTCTTGCGCCCGCGCGGCGCCGTTTCCCATGGCCAAGACGGCCGCCAAAGTCGGGAGCACGACCCCGACCAACTTCTTCACACGATTCCATGCAAACAACGTCATTGTACTTGCCTCCTATGCTGGCTCCATTTCCGCACGCCGGCGCAAGGGCGCCGCTCCGAGGCTCGAAATGCCGAGTCCTGGTTAACGCTTCTAATCCTACTCTCTGCCGCATGGTGTGAACGGCTCGCCACGACTTCGTCACGGTGAGGTGCGCGGTTGTTTGCACGGTGTCGTGATGATAGGCATTTCTCGTTTCATGCGGTCAATGCGGTCATCATGGCGAAACGCGGCTCTGGCCGGCCTCGCGCTGCTGACGGTCCTCGTGTATGCCCGGGGGCTGCACGGCCAGTTCGAGCTCGACGACCTGCACACGGTGGAGTGGAATTCGACGATTCACCACCTCGGGAACTATCTCGACTTCTCCCAGTGGCTGGGCATCTTGCAGGCGGACCGCGTCCTCACCGACCTCACCTTTGCTCTCGATTACGCGATTGCCGGGCTCGATCCGTTTCCCTACCACGTCACGAATCTAGCCATCCACCTCGCTACCGTGCTGCTGGTGTACGCGTTCGCGCGCCGGGTGCTCGCCCTCGGCGGTCTTGCCGAGCGAGAGCCGCTGTCCCTCGTGGTCGCCGCCGTGTTCGCGCTCCATCCCTTGCAGACCCAGGCCGTGATCTATGTTTCCCAGCGCGCGGAATCGCTGGCCTCGGCGTTCTATCTCGGCTCGCTGCTGCTCCTGCTGGAAGCCGAACGCCGAGGTCGCCGGCCGGCCGGGGCCGCGCTGTACGCCGCCGCGTTCGTGGCCTTCGTGCTCGGGCTCGGCACCAAGACCATCGTGCTCACCCTCCCTTTCGCCTATCTGCTGCTGGGGATACTTCCCGGCCGGGCTGCGTACGGAAGCAAGCTTGCCCGGCCCCGGAAGCGTCTTGCCTTGGCCGCTCCGTTCGTTCTCTATTCGGTCCTGGTGGTCTTGCTGGTTCTCCCGAAGCTCAAGGGCGACGGCACGGGGCTTGACGTGGCTGGCTTCGGCGTTCCATGGCTGTCCCCCTGGCGCTATTTCCGAACCGAGTGGCATGCGATCGTCACCTACTTGCGCTTGCTGGTTTGGCCGGCCGGCCAGAATCTGGACTGGGACTTTCCCCTGGCGCGCGGATTCTGGGATCCTGTCGTGCTCGCTTGCGGCCTGTTTCATGCCGGCCTGCTGATCGGGACCGGGATGATCCTCCACCGCAATTACGCGCGGACAGACGACAAGGGCGCGGTGGCGCGCGTGGTTGCCTTCGGCGTGTTCTGGTTCTATCTGGTTCTTTCGCACACCTCGACGCTGCTTCCCATTCTCGATGTCCTGGTGGAACATCGACTGTACCTGGCCTCTTTCGGCGTCTTTCTCGCCGTCATTGTCGGGGCCGACTATGCCATCGCGCGGGTGCGGAAGCAGACGGGGGTGGCGCTGGTCCTGCTTCTTTGCGTAGGTCTCGCCAGCCTCACCTTCGTCCGGGTCGGCACCTGGAGATCCAAGCTTCTGCTGTGGACGGATGTGGTCGCCAAATCGCCGCGCAAAGCGCGGGGCCATCTGGGATTGGGGAACGCCTATCGTCTGGCTGGTCAGCGCCAGCTCGCCATCGACGAGTACACCACGGCTCTCGAGCTGGCGGCCGATGACCCGGTGTGGATTCGCAGCGACATTCGCGAGAAGCTTGCCGCCGCTTTCCTCTCGCAGGGGCGAACGGCGGACGCCCTTGCCGTCGCCCAGGCCGGGCTTGCGGAGAAACCCGACCACAGCGGCTTGCTCGGCACGCTCGCCCTGGCGCACCTTCAGCGGCACGAGCTGTCCGAGGCCGAAGTGGCCGCCGAGTGGGCAGTGCGCGCGGCCCCCAAGTCCGCGACCGCGCTTCTCGCACTGGGTCTGGTGCAATCGGAAAAGGGCGATCGGTCGGGCGCACTCGACGACTTCGAACGCGCGGTGAAGCTGGAGCCCGACCTCTTGCAGGGGTGTTTGCTCCTCGCCGGCGCCTATCGCGCCCAGGGACGAGACCAAGAAGCGTGCGATGTCCTTCTCCGCGCCGCCAAGCCATCGAATCCGGAGCTGCAAGCGCAACTAAGGCAGTCTCTGGCGGGCTGCGTGCCTCCTTGAATTGAGGGTAGCCGTCGGCTTTCCGACAGCGCACGCCATGCCGGCGTCAAGAATTTGTTCAATTGTGAATTGTAACTCAACATACTTATTTGCTGAAGCATAGGAGCCGAACTCCAGATCGTCGTGGTCAGGTCCAAGCCCATCGCGTGGAGGTGGTCGCGACCCAAAACGACGGGAGGAGTTCGATCATGCAGCAGGGCTTTGCTTCAACTCGATTCGCTCTTTGCTTCCCAGTGCTCGTCGCCGCGTTAGGATGCGATGGCTCGAGCACGAGCCCACCGTCGCCTGCGGAAATGAGTCGTTCGCAAGTTGCAGCGAATACGCCGAACCATGGTAGCGCGGACGTGGAGGTCGTCGTCAATCACGCACCGCAGGTCGCCTCGGTGCAAGCTTCGGCTGGCCGCGTGGCCAGCGACGCATCGCTCATCCTGCAGGTGGTGGCCAGCGATGCGGACGGAGATGCCCTGACCTACGTGTGGAAGAGCACTTGTCCGGGCACCTTCGACCGGACGGATCTCGCGCAAGTGACGTTTGCCGCAGGTGGGCTGGCCGTCGCGACTTCGTGCTCGTTCGTCGTCGACGTGCTCGACGGGCATGGCGGCGCGTCAGCGGGTACCATCGTTCTCTCGGCGGTGCCACCCAAGATCGACATCGCGCCTCAGATGGGTATCGTGTACCAGTCGACGGCCGATGCCGGTGGCGGCGAGGTTGTCATTCTGCACGCCACCGCGACCGATCCGGAGGGAGAAGCCTTGCTCTGGACCTGGAAGTCGGACGACGGCGCATTCTTCGACCAGACCGACGATGCAGGTGGTAGCGACGTGCACTGGACCGCACCCGCGACTCCGGGCGCGACCTTGGAGATCACCGCAACGGCCACGGACCCTAAGGGCGCCAGCGCCTTCTGGGTCTTCACGGTCAAGGTCGCGAGCTAGGCTGGAATCGCCAGGGGCTGCTCCGGTCGGCATGGGCAAGGTGGTGGCTTTTTGCGAAGTTGTTGCTCGCGATTCCGGCTGCTGCTGCGAACATCCGCTGCGGCCACCCCACCCCGGAGCACGCTTGTCATGCGCGCCAGAATCGCTTCTCCAATCTTCGTCATTACCTCGCTCCTCGCATCCAAGCTCATGGCAGGCGAACCCGCGCAGTCGGGCTCGTCCGCGGAGTGTGGCTCGCCGGAGGCACTCGCTTTCAGCGAAGGAATCAAAGATCTCCTTTTCCGAGCCGAGCAAGCCTTGAAGAATCAGCAGCCCCCACGGCGGCCTCCACAGGAGCCTCTGCTGGACGTTCCCCAGGAGCCTCCGCGGGACCATCCACGGAAGCCTACGCAGGACTTTCGACAGGAACGATGGAGCAAGGACGCCACCTTTCGTAAATGGGCGGCGAGCCCGAAGTCGACACTGGCTGAAGTCGATCGCTACTTGCGCTGCACCCCGGCGGCGTCTCCGACGGAGGTGGAGCTCGCGACGTTGACCCTGCAATGTTTGGACTTCGGCGCCTATCTCAACCATCTCAAGGGCCTCTCCCGCGCAGCCAAGAACGACGCGGTTGGATGGGGGCTGTATTACGCGCTCGCACCCGGCTTCCTGCGTTGGAGCACGCAGGTGGCCGTGAAGTACACCGACGCCAAGGTGAAATCGACGCTCAAGGAGGTTGCGCGCTCGGCGAATGCAAATACGACGGTGCAGAAGATGATCATCGAGATTCTCGATGGCAGCGCCAAGAAAGCAGTCGCAAAGAGACCGATCGCGCCCATCTTGACTTGTGGTGCACGCGCCGAAGAGTAGCGGCGGCGTGCCGATAGTCTCTACGGGGCATTTGCCGGTTTCAACGAGAAGGTCAAGGTCGACTGGAGACTCGTGATCGAGCTGGTCGCGGTCACGGAGACTTGAAGGTCGCTCGTCATGGCCTGGGAGCCAACAGGCGGAATCCAAGTCGCCGCTGTGCTGAATGCCGGATCGAGGCGAAGGAGTGGCGGGTCCGTGGCATTGGGAGGCGGGCCCTGCGAGGCCGACCAATCGTAGGTGAGCGTTCCCCCTTCGGGATCGAAGGCGATGGCGCCGAACATGACCAGCACGCCGTCGGTGGCGGTGTCGTACGATTGATACGCGACGCCAAAAGTCGGTGGCACCAGCGCCACCACCGGAGCGGTCATGGCCAGCGTGAGCGAGGCGAACGACGTGTTCTTCTTCACTCCCCCGTCGGGCCACGTGCCGTCGCTGACCGACACGAGGAAGGTGCAGAAGGTGGCATCGGCCCGGGTCGCGGTCGCCGTGAAGGCCGAGGCAGCGCCATCGGGGCTGGCGAAGTCGACGGCGCACGGAGAATCGGGGTCGGAGCTCCAGGTGTAGCCGAGATTGTCGTTTTCAGGATCGGTGGCCAACGCTTCGACCACGCCGTCGGTCGCACCCGTGGAAGATAGCTGGGCCGGGGCCGAGGTGATGGCGACGATCACCGGCGCGTCGTTGAAGACCAGGGCGACGTTGCTGGCGCCGGTTCCGTCGGCTCCCGCGCCCACGCGCACGACAAGCGTGGCGCTGGTGGACAATCCAAGCACGTCCTTGGCCGTGAACGTGATCTGGCAGTTTCCTTGCGCTTGCGGTGCCGTCCACGTGGCTAGGGATTGGGAAGGATGAAGAGCGTCCGTGCCGGGCAGGTTCGACACATTCGAGATCGTCCCGCACGCTGCAGCGGCGGACCAAGAGAAGCCGAGCGTCGCGGTTTGTCCCCCATCTGGATCGTGCGCCAATCCCTCGATCTGGACCTGCCCACCTGGTGTGGCCACATCGGCGGAAAGCGTGATGGCGTCGATGAGCGGGGCGGAATTGGAGAAGGGTGGGGGGACGATGACTTGGTTCAAATAGATGACGACCTTGCTGGTCTGTCCCTTGGTGACGGCGACGCCGCTCGCCAAACCGCGGGCGATAATGACACCGTTACCGTCCAGCGCGTCGGCGGTGAGCACATAGTCGCTGGCCGCTGCCAGATTTCGGAGAAGCACCGAAGACTGATCGGTTTTGAACGCGAGGGGAATCTTGAGCGAATTGGCGAGAGTGGTGGGGGATTGCGCGGTCACGCGCAGGGAGGAGATGGGTGCCGTGAGGAGCGATCGTATGGCGACGTCGATATTCCCCGTCGCTGGCGGTGCTGTTGGAGAGCTGCAGGCGAGCAGCGCCAATGTGCACAAAGGTACGGACGGTGCAAGAAACCCTGGAGTCCTCAGCGCACGTGGGGTGAGGGCCGGCATCGCCATCCTCTATTGCGTGACCAGGGTGGGGACCTGGCGCCATTCGAGCGAGCCGATGCCAAGCTGTCCGTTGGCGTCACTGCCCCAGCACCAGAGCGTTCCACCTGGCGCCAATCCACAGGTATGGGCCAAACCCGCTGCCACGGCCTGCCAGGTCTGACCCGGGACCCCGATGGCCACGGGCGCGCTTTGGGGGGTCTCCTTCGCATCGCCGAGCTGTCCCTGCGTATCGTCTCCCCAACACCACAGAGATTGGTCGCTCATGATGCCGCAAGTGTGCGACTGACCCGCCGAAACGCTCAACCATGCGCCCGCGACCTGCACGGCATCACTGGTCTTGGAATTGTCCTGGGCCGGAACGCCGGCGTTTCCGAGCTGGCCCTTGTAGTTGCCTCCCCAACACCACAGGCTCCCGTCTTGCTTCAAGGCACAGGTATGGTAGAGCCCGGTCGTGACTTGCGTCCAGTCACTTCCCGCGACCTGTCCCGGCGACATGAGGAAGGCAACGGAGGGATTGCCGAGCTGGAGGTCGGCGTTGAGGCCCCAACACCACAGGGTGCCGTCTTGTTTCAGAGCGCAGGTGTGCAGATAGCCCGTGCTGACTTGGCTCCAGCCAGCGCCGAGGACCTGAAGAGGATCCGTGCTCGGAACGGTACTGCCGGTTCCCAATTGTCCGTTGGTGTTGTCGCCCCAACACCACAGCGTGGCGTCGGTTTTGATAGCACACGTCTGGTAACTTCCGGCGGAGACGCTTTGCCAGGGGCCGTTCGCAACCTCGGTCTGCTGGTTCGACGTGGTGGTCGTGGCCACGCCCAGTTGGCCGGAGCCGTTGTTGCCCCAGCATGACAAGGTCCCGTCGACGCGAAGCCCGCACGCGTGGGTTTGCCCGCACGAAACGGCAGACCAGGAAAGCCCAGACACCTCGATCGGGGTCAGTCGGTCGGTGGTCCCCGAAAGGCGGAGTTGGCCATAGGTGTTGTTCCCCCAGCACCACAAGCTGGTGTCGGAGCGAATGCTGCAGCTACTCATCGCGCCGACTGCCATCCTGACGAAGGGGACACCATTGCCGACCAAGGCGTCGGATCGGACCCCATCGGAACCGTTGAGCGAACCATCGATTCCCATCCCGCCATCGACGCCGGGGCTTGCGGGCTCGACCACCGGGCCGGTTACGATGGCCGCCGCGATCTGGACCTGAAGGTCCAGCCGTCCGCCCGACTCGATCGTCCCGCTCGCCGTTCCCTGGCCGATGGATTGATACTTGTTGTCGATCGCCTCCACGACCACATCCACGACACCACCGCGCGAGCTTGGCAAGTCGAGAACAATCGAGCTCGGGAAGCCTAGCTCCGTCGAGGGCACGGCAGGGATCAACTTTTGATCCGAGACACCGCTATTTTGAATGGTCACGAGCAATTGGAATACACGCGGCACATCGCAATTCACGTCGTTGTGGAGAACGATGTAAGAGTCCCTGTCACGGCGACAGGAAGCCAGCAGCAGCACGATGGCCGAAAATCGCAGTGCCCGCCGGGTCACGGGAGCACCCTGACCGCTCCGTAGGTGGAGCCGGGTGTTTGATTGATGGGCCGCGTGTACCACCATGCCGCCGCGCCACCCGCCACGAGAACCACCGCAGTCGACGTCAAGAACCACCAGCGTTTATAGATCGGGCGGGGCGAAGGTTGTGGGGGCGCTTTCCTCTCGGCGGCAAAGTCGACAGCGGGCGGCGGCGCGGGTTCCGGCTTGGGCAGCAACGCCGGCGGCTCGAGCTTGGCCGCGAGGAGGTCGGGTGGCCTCACCTCCTCGGGCTCTTTCCCAACGACCGCCGCTGGCTCGCTCTCGTCCTTCGTAACCGGAACGGCGGGCGGGGTCACCTCGACCATGGGACCCGCCTTTTCGACCGGCCGGGAATCGACGGGATGATTGAGCATGAACGAGGTGATGCTCTCGATTTCCGCCGCGGCTCGTTCGATTTGGCCCCGGTATTTGGGGCTGCCACCCGCCGCGCGCAAAAACGCGCTGTAAGTAGCGAGAGCCTTGTCGGCCTTGCCACCGAGACGATAGGCCTGAGCCAAGCTGAAGAGAAGAGCTGGATCTTGCGTGAGGCTGTAGGCACGGGAAAAATGTTCGACGGCGTCGTCGTAGTTGCCGAGATTGAGAGCCACCGTGCCCTGCGTGCGTTCGGCGCGCGCGGTTTCGCCTTCGCCTGCCCGGCGCGCGTACGCAGGTGCGCTGGCGAGTGCTTGGAAGAGCGCCAGGACGAGGGCCAGAGTTTGCAGCAATCGACGACTACGACACATGGGTGCGGAACCTCCTCGCAAAGCGATGCGAACTATCATTCCGAGACTTGGAGTGAATCAAGGGGGGAATAGGGCCTTTGCGCGACTGTGACAGGAGTGTTTCGGCGAGTTTGCAATTCGGTCACAACTGGTTCTCCAAGCCACATAAACAAGCTAGAGGTGGTTAGCGTCAATGAGCGAAAAGAGCGGGTCACCCGCTCACTTGAGGAGATCTCGAGCTCTGGTGGGGAGGAGGGGGGGGCTGAGACGGTGTCATGCGACCGTAACGAAGACTTGGCAAATGCCTCACACACTTCGCGCTTGCATAGTGGTATTTGCTTGGCCGCAAGTGTGGAAGAGCCATCAAGGCGTTCGCGCTGGAGAGCAACGCCACAAGGCTTCGAGAGCTGAAGAAACGGTTCATTCGCAAAGAGAACAGGTCCACGAAGGAGGCAGACAATGATATCGACGAGAAAGAGTATGACGAGGATGATCGGGATCGCGATCCCGACGTCCATGGCCGTGCTGGCCATCGGAAGCGGAACGGCACTGGCCCAGACGACGTGTCCCGACGAAACGCTGGATCCGAGCGTGTTGGCCATCCCGGGATTCGCGGGCTACATGCCTCACGCCACGGCGGTGGCTTGCGGAGCCAAGTACAACCCCAGTAACCCCGCCCGGGGCTGCTTCCCCTATGCCGGCTCGGACACCGAGACCGACCTCCAGCACGACCTGATCGCTCAGTCCGGCGCGTGTCTGGTCTACATCAATGCCGGCTCGGGCCAGGCCGAAACCAACCTGCGCTACACCGCGGGCGACTCGGGTGTGACGGGTACGTACGCGCAGTGCATCGGCCCCATGTCGCGCAATTTTCAGCAGTCGGTCATCGACGGCCACACCTCCGTATGGCAGCCGGTGAGCAAGGACAACGTCATCGCCATCGACGCCGCGGTCTGGACGTTCAAGCAGAAGACCGGCCAGTGCATCGATCTCGACGATGGCGTTCCGGCCACCTGCGCGGCCCAATGCCCCAAGGTCGGGACCGGCAGCCCGGTGCTCAGCGCCATGGGCGTCATCCTTGGCGGCTATCCGCAGGGCAGCAATGTCAAGAGCGAGGCCACGACGGCGGAGTGCGCGGATCCTTGCCGCGAGTGCCTCCTTGCCTACCTCGCCAGTCCCTCGTGCGAAGGCTCGGGCCACATCGAGCACATCCTGCGCCGCGACGACAAGTCCGGCACCCAGGACACCTTCCGCGAAAAGCTGAATATCGACCGTTGGTGCAACGGCAAGTCCGAGGGCAACAACAACCTGCCCGGCTCCAACGTCACCAACGAGGATCTGGATCCCATCCGTCGTTCCTGCATGCCGGGAACGGGCACGACCGCGCTCACCCGCTGCACGTACTACCCCACCAGCCAAAACTGTCAGGCTGGCGATGCTGACGTCCCCGCCAACGGTTCGATCGTCGTCCGAGGGACCACCATCGCCAACTCGTACAGCCAGCCGCTCAAGTGCTCGCAGGGTGTCGTCGTCGCCCTCTCCGAGAACGACAATGGGTCGGCGGGAGCGTCGAAAGCTGGTTGTGCCGGTCCCAACCAGCACAATGCCGACATCACCGAATCGATTGGTTTGCGCGTCGCCAACGATGCCCTGGGACAGCTCGTCGGGGTCGCGGGCGCGGCTTCCAGGACGTCTCCGTGCACCCCGAACGCGGTCACCAACATCAACACCGTCACCACGACCTTCCTGCCCAACATCTACAAGGGTGCTTACCTGTTCTCCCGCCGCTTGTACCTGGAGAACCCCTACGGCATCGACGTCGGCAACACAGCCGGCTGTCCTGCCACGAACCCAGGCGAGGTTGCCGGCCGCAAGGACGAGGAAGCGACGCTCTGGCATTTCGCCCAGAGCAGTCAATGTCCCGTCGCTCTCACCGTGGGCGGGGATACCTTCGACATCAACCACGGCGGAGTGCAGAACATCGACATCAACCGTGGTTTCTACGCCAAGTGGGAAGGCTCCATCGCCCCCGGCGATGCGGAAGCCTGTGGCAACACGTCTTGTCTGATCGCACCCTTCAATACCACCCTCACCTGCGGGACCCTGACCGCTGGCGTGGGCACGCCGAAGCAGAACATCGGCGATGAGACCTCGAACAACGCCTGCAACGCCAGCTATCCCTGCGTGGCCAACGGACAGGTCGGCACCGGAACCCCGCTCACTTGCGGCAACCCGGTCAACACCAGCGTATGTCCTGTCATGCCGGCCCTGGCCTCGAACTACGGCTGCAACTTGGGCGCCAAGTGCACCAGCGGCACCTGCGTCGACGATGGTTTCGGCGTTGGTGGTGGTATCTGCCAGTAGTAGGCGCGATCACACCTCAAATGCCTGACGGCGGCGTTGCGAGTCGAGGACAGTGTCTCGCCTCCTGGAACCTACCAGGGGGCGGGACTTCAGACAGACAACAGATAACTCAAACAGCTACGAAATCGAAAGTATCCAAGGAGGACACCAATGCTTCGTAATCGAATGACATGGATGGCTGCCGCGCTCGGCGTGGTGGCTATCGGTATGGTTGGCTGTGGCAAGGGCCAAGGCTCTGACAAGGGCTCGGCTTCTATCAACGCCGCCAAGATGCTCTCAACCGCTGACGTGTCGAGCGTGACCGTCACCATCACGGGTGGCATTCCCACCCCGCTCACCGTTCCGCTCGTGGGCCACGGTACCCAGTACGGCGCTCTCGTCAGCGATCTCCCTGTCGGCACCAACTACGTCTTCACCGCCTCGGCGAAGGACGCGTCCAGCACCGAGCTCTATCACGGCGCCGCGACGAACGTGACCATCACCAAGAACCAGACCGCCGCGGTCATCATCGACATGAACCAGGTTGCTCCGGGCGTCGCCATCTCGAACGAGGCTCCCGTGATCGACTCGCTCACCGCGACCTCGCTCTTGGTCTCCCAGACCGACACGGTCACCATCAAGGCCAGCGCCCATGACCCGGATGCCGGCCAGACCGCCGCCATGGGCTGGGCGTGGGCCGCCACTTGTGGCAGCGTCACCGCCCCCACGAACACCGTGGGCAGCGACTCGGTCGATGGCACCTCCATGGTGACCTTCACCGCCCCGGCCGCCGATGGTCCCTGCGCGGTCAATGTGACCGTGACGGATGCCAACGGCGTGCTCAAGAACGTCGCCTCGCTCACCATCCAGGTGGGCTCGGCGGCCGCCACGGGCAGTGCGAAGATCACGGCCAACCTGGACACCTACCCGGTGATCACGGGTCTCGATGCTACGCCGGTCCCCCTCGTGAAGGGCGCTCCGACGACGTTGACCGTGACCGCGTCCGACGCGGACGGCGACGCTCTCCACTACCTGTGGACCGTGGGGCCGAACGCAGATGGCAGCGGGACCTGCGTGGGTGCCTTCGGGTCGGTGACGCCGAACAAGCCGACCACCACCTTCACGCTCGCCAGCACCTCGACCATGAGCGAGTGCACCTTCCTCGTGCGCGTGGATGACGGCAACTTCCCGGACAATACCCCCAAGGGCGGCGTGATCACCAACCACCTCAGCTTGCCGGTCTCCGGTCCGGCCGTGGTCGGCGGCCCCGTGTTCGGCTACGACTACCAGTCGCTCACCACTATCAAGGGTGGCGATGTGGTCGGTTTGGCCATCGTGGCCAACCAGGGCTGCACCGGCACGCTCAGCTTGGTCTGGACTGCCTCGGACAGCACCGCGCTCACGCCCACGACCCCGGCCGCTCTCGGTCTGGATGGGACCGTGTTCACCGGCGCCGTGACCTACACCGCGCAGCCTGGCGCCGAGGATGGCTCGGTCGTGACGGTCACCGTGGCCGCTACCTGCAGCACCTCCGGAGCCTCGACCTCGCATGTCTTCACCCTGGTCCCGCTCAACAGCGTGTGCAACGGCCAGCCCGACGGCACGAACTGCACCTCGACCGCGGGTGCTGCCAACAAGTGCGTCCAGGCCGCCTCCTGCCTCGCTGGTGTCTGCCACGTCGACACCCAGGTCACCTGCGATCCGAACGCCGCTGATCAGTGCCACAGCAACGCCTGCGTTCCCGCGACCGGTCTGTGCGCGCTCGCGCCCAAGGCCGACAACACGACCTGCAACGACAGCAGCGCCTGCACCAGCGGCGATGTCTGCACGGCCGGCGTGTGCGGCGGTACCGCCAAGGTCTGCCCGGCTGGCAATGCGTGCCAGGTCGCGACCTGCAACGCCACCAGTGGCGCTTGTGGCCTCGCCAACGCGACCGACGGCACCACCTGCAACGACAACAGCCTGTGCACCACGGGTGATGTCTGCACCGCCGGCGCTTGCGGCGGCACTGCGATCTCCTGCAACGCGGGCTTCTCCTGCACGCCGGCCACCGGACACTGCGACCCGATCGTCTGTCTGGGTCCCGGGTTCGCCGTGGGGACCGACCCGCTGCTCTCTGGCTTGACCAGCGCTGCCGACGGCACCATCTGGAGCACGGGCTCGATCTACAACCCGTTCAACTTCGGCGCCGGCACCGTCAGCTCGACCAGCAGCTCGGATGCCTACCTGAACAAGCTGAACCCGGCTACGGGTCTCGCGACCCAAAGCTTCACCTTCGGCTACGTCGGCGGTGCGGATCAGACGGGTAACCTCGTGGCAGCCACCCAGAACGGCAACGTGCTCGTGGCCGGCGTCTACGTCACCGAGATCGACTTCACCCCATCGGTGGTTGCCGCGACCGGCGGTACGGACAATGTCGACTTCCTCTCGAAGTCGTCCTTGGCCATCGGTGCACCGATGAACTACTTCGTGGTGGCCAGCGCTGCCTCGGTCATGCCGGAAATCACGCCCATCAAGGCGCACAACGTCGACCTTGGCACGGGTGCGTTCCTGGCCTCGGCCTCGAATCCCGCCAACAACCTCGTCGCTCTCTGCGGCAAGACCGGCAGGTCGCCAGGCCTCTACGGGACTGGCACCACCAACACCGGGTTGCTCACCGGAACCGCCGGGACCTTCGGTGGCAGCACGGACATCGTGGTGGCCGTGGTCGACGCGACCACAGGCAACGTGGCGTGGGGCAAGATGTTCGGTGGCGCGGGCGATCAGCAGTGCCAATCGGTGGCTATCGACGCCACCGGCAACGTGTACATCGCGGGTAACTACAACGGGACGCTCAGCTTCGGCACGGGCTTCTCGCTTCCCACGGTTGGCACCGGCACGATTGGCCTCCCCTACGTGGCCAAGCTGGACAACACCGGTACCGTCGTGGCTGCCCAGACCTGGGGCACCGCCGCCGTGTCCGATGTCTTGGGCATCGCCGTGGACAGCAGCTCGAACGTCATCATTGCGGGCGATGTGGGCGTCGGCGTCAACGCCAACTTCGGCGCTCCCGTGGGCACCCTCAACTCTAGTGGCAAGACCGATGGCTTCGTGGTCAAGCTGAGCTCCAGCCTGACCTCGGCGCTGTGGGGCTTCACCTTCGGTGATGCCGGCTTCGATCAGGCTGCCCTGTCGTTGGCCCTGTCGTCGAGTGGCGACGTGTTCATGGGCGGCGCCTTCACGGGGACCCTCACTGGGCTCAGTGGCCTGGTTTCGAACGGCAACACCTCGACCGATGCCTTCACGGTCCAGCTCAACGGAGCCACTGGCGCAATCCTCTGCGCGCAGAGCTACGGCGACTCGGGCGGAAACCAGAACGCCGCCTACCTGACGGTAGCCACCGCCGCGAGCAACAAGGTCACCTTCGGTGGCAACTTCTCGGGCACCATGACGCTGGGCTCGCTCACGGGGAGCCACGTCACCCTCACTGCCGCGTCCAACAGCGGCTACGTTGCTGGCCTCGTTCCCTAGTTGAACGGGTCGAAAGACTAGCCGGCCAAGCGGCTAGCTAGATTGAAAGGGGGCGTCCAGAAATGGGCGCCCCTTTCCCTATTTGGGGACCGTTTCAGTCCTGGTGGAAGAACAGCCAATGCAATCCTCTTCGCATGGGTATGCACGCAACGGAATCGTGACGGATATGCTACAGGTGCGCACCGCCGACCATTTGTGTTGACCGGGCAATTCTGCCGTTGCTATAGGCAGTTCGTGCCTAAGGCAAGCGGAGGTCTCTCTCGCATGACTCGCGCAAAGATCATCGGCATCACTGGATTTTGCATGGCCATCGCCACCGCACCCGGGCGACTCGTCCTGGCGCAGGGGAGCGTTCCCGATTGCTCGACCCTGACGAATACGGTGTACATGGCCGGAACGACGGCGGTCGTCCCGGTCATCCGGCTTTTCGGGGCGCGGTTGACGAAGGTCGGCGTAACCCTACTGTGGAACGAGAACAGCGAGGGCTGCAGCTCGGCCTGGAATCTCGCCTACCCACCGCCTGCGGGGGGGGGGCCTTTCGCGGGACGTGTACACGCACTACAGCGAAGACCCCAATCAGCCGGGCAAGGTCATCTCCACCACGTGCAATTCGACGCTCGGCCAGATTCCCGATCTGGTGATCAATGATGTGGGGTTCTCGAGCTGCTCGAAATCATACCAGGGGACAGGCGTTCCGGTATCCCTGCCTGCCGGCTTTGCCGAGTTTTCGGGCCCGGTCCAGGGCCTGGTGCCCATCGTGGCCAGCTCCTACACCTACTACAACGATATCATGGCCGAGGAGCTGCAGAACCTTTATGTGTGCGGAGGCGGCGGCGGCATCCTGACTTTCACGAATAGCGCGCTTATTTACGATTACAACTGTACGAATAGCGGCATGCGCGAGCTGTTCGCGCGGGGAATCGGGTTCCCCAACGCTGCGTCCCTGTCGCCCTTGATTGGGCAGGGCTGCAACAACACCATCACCGCCGAGCAGATGGTCAGAGATGTCGGCTCTGCCACCTCGCCCGATCGCACGATCGGATACACGTCGACCGAATTCTACGACCTGGACCGGAATTTGGTGCGCGGCCTGAAGGTGCGGGGCGTGAACCAGACGCTTGCCTACTGGCCCGATTCCAGCATGACCAGCACCGACAAAATCAATATCATCGAGGGGCGGTACACTCTGCAGGGCACCCTGAGGTTGGTGGCCGCGGTCGACGCCAATGGTGTGCCAACCAATCCTGCGGCCAAAGAGGTCATCGACTGGTTTCAAGGGAATCCCGTCGATCCATCGCTCCAGCTCCCTTTCGATATCAATGCAATTTACGCATCCGGCGGGGTGGTTCCCCAGTGCGCGATGAGGGTGACCAAGGACTCCGATCTGCCAGTATTCAAACACTACTATCCAGCCCAACCCTGTTATTGCAGTTACGAATTTCTGGCCACCAACAAAACCAGCATTCCGGGATGCGTGGCCTGCACGGACCTGCTGACCTGCCAGGCAGGGCAGATTTGCAGCCACGGTTACTGCGAGCAGGTCAACTAGCCAGGCATGCGAGCAGGAGGAGAACCAGATGCACAGACGATTGATTGGCGGCTTGCTTGGAGGCCTACTCTTGGCCGGGTGCGGGTCGGGAACCAGTGGAGGCAAGACGGACGCTTACATCGGCGACCGTCCCGACACTTCGGTTACCACTCCGGTCGATACTGCTCCTACCCTCTACGACACTGCACCAGCCGGGCCTGATGCTGGCTGCGACGAGGACGCGATGACTGTGAATGGCTGCATCATCAATCCTCCGGGAACTCCGGGAGGTGGAACAGTCGTTGCGCGCCAGAACCCCGCTTCCTGGCAGACCTGTAAACCGTGATGGAGTCAACTCCTGTGAAGCTCGGGCAGGGTCTCTGCCTTCGAAGAGGCCTGGCTCTCTCGCTAGCCCTGTTCGGGTGCCTACTGGCGAGTCCGGCGTATGCACAAGGTGGCCACAAAAGGGCCAAGGATGCCGAGCCCGCGCCCGATCCCATGGCCGAGATAGAGAAGGTGAAGGCGGACTTCGAGCAGCGTCTGGCCGATCAAGAGGCCGCCGCCAAAACACGCGAGGAGGCCATCCGCAAGGAAGATGCGGCCGCTATCGAGGCGGTCCGGGACGAGGCCGACAAACGCCTGGCGGCGGACAGCAACGAACGTCAGGCCGAGGTGCTTCGCTTGCAGAAGGCCTTGCAAGACGCCGCGGTACGTGAGGACGAGCGCGAACGGAACGCACCCGCGTCCGTGGGCGTTAGCACCGCGGGGGTGTCCCTCTACGGTTACGTGCAGGCCGACTATCAAATGCGCCAATCGTCGGAAGATCAGCTCGGCGCGAGTGGGCAGTCGCTGAATCAGGACCAGTTCTTGATCCGTCGAGCGCGTCTGGGCGTGACGATGGAGCGTCATTTTGGAGAGGGTCGGATCGAGATCGACGGCAACACCGTCAATGGACCGGCATTCCGAATGCTCGACGCGGAGGCCTCGGTCAAATGGCCAGGAAGCAGCGACACGGTCCGGCCGGTGGTTCGAGGAACCATCGGCATGTTCAGAATTCCGTTCGGCCAGGAAGTACCCCAGGACGATCGCTATCGCCTCTTCATGGAGCGCAGCACGGCGGCCCGCGCGCTGTTCCCCGGCGAATTCGATCTGGGAGCGCGGGTTTCCGGTGGCTGGCAATTCATCCGCTACGCCGTCGGCGTGATGAACGGACAGCCCATCGATGGCAGCAGCTTCGGCGGGGTCGATCCCAACCATCAAAAGGACATCTTGGGTCGCGTGGGGGTGGAACAGTCCATCACCAACCTCGACGTTACGGGGGGGATCTCCGGCCTGCGTGGCACGGGCTTTCATTCCGGCGCGCTTTCCAACAAGCCCACCTTGCAGTGGAACGATGCGGACGAAAACGGGATCGTCGCCCCCGGCGAGATCACGGGAAGCCCGGGCCTGGCCGCGTCACCGTCCTCGAATTTCACGCGTGTGGCTTTCGGAGCGGATTTCGCTGTATTGATGCGCATCTCCGCCTTGCTCAGGACTAGCCTTGCCGCCGAATTCTATCTGGCCAACGACCTCGACCGCGCCATTCTGCCCGCCGACCCCACTGGCATCGCGGGCCGGGACTTTCGCGAATTGGGATACTATGTCTCTCTCATCCAGGAGTACGGCCGTTGGCGGTTGGGCGTGCGCTACGACTATTACAATCCCGACCAGGACGCCAACAAGAACGCGAAGGGCAGTCCCGTTCCCACCAATGCCAGCTATTCCACGCTTGCCGTGGTTGCCGCCTGCGTGGCGCCATGGGGAAGATTCCTCGTCGAATACGACCACAATCGCAATCATTTGGGCCTGGACGTAACCGGCATGCCGGCCAACCTGGCCGACGATGCTGTTCTTGTTCGCGGGGAGGTGAGCTTTTGATGGTGCCTTTCGCTCGCAGCCTGCTTGGGCTCGGCGCACTGTTCGCAATGGCGATACCTGCCTGCAATTGGACGCCTGACACGTCGTCCGGGGTGAATTCGATCATCCGGGTGGAGGGAGGTCAAGCCATGCGCGGATCGATTGCCGATCCCTCCAATGCGAGCCCCGCAACAGCCGTCATCTTCCCCAGGAACCCCATCATCTTCGCGGGGGTCACAAACAAGTCCATCAAGGGTATCGTCGGTCCCAACGCCAACGCGGTCGCACTCGGCGTTGCCGGAGACGTGGCTTACTGGCAGGTGCCCGCGCTGGATCCCGTTCAAAACGATCCCGAGTCGTTCAACTTTGCTTTGGGTCTTTCGATTTCGCGCGACGTCTGGAACAGCCCCCTGCTGCAAGTCAGCGCCGATGGAACGACGACGTTGCCGCTTTCGGTTCGTGGGGTGGACAACGCCGGCAATTTCGGGGAAGCCACGATTCAGTCGCTCTTCCTCGATTCCTCGACCATCACCGGCACGCTGGCCGTCACGTTGCAATGGGACACGCCGACGGATCTCGATCTGCACGTGCTCGTTCCTGCCAACAACGCCGCCGGCTTTGTCGAAGTCTGGAGCAAGGCACGCAGCGCCGACCCCAAGACACCGGACGGAACATTGGATTTCGATTCCAACGCCAATTGCCAGATCGACGGACGCGATCAAGAAGACGTGATTTGGAAGGGGGCACCGCCGGTCGGACACTACGTCGTTCGGGTGGCCGCGGCCTCGCTGTGCGGACAGACATCCGCGGGTTGGTGGGCCTACGCCTCGACTCCAGGCGTGAGCAAGGGCGAGTCCTCGGGCGTTCTCACCGAGGCTGCCACGCGAAGTGGCGAGGCGGCCGGCACCGGCGTCACCGTGCTCGAATTCGATTATCCCTAGAGCGAAAGACGATGCGCCTTCTTACAGTTGCCGCCACGTTGGTCCTTGCGGCGGGGATGACCCTGACCGCGAAGGCCCAGCCACCCTCTGGCGAGGGACCCGAGGTGGGCAAGGGGCTGCGGCCGCCCAAGCTGAAGAAGTTCGTCGAGGCGGTCTACCCGAAGGACAAGGAAAAAGCCGGCATGGAGGCCCGCGTGGTGCTGGCCATCGACGTGGAGGAAACCGGGCACGTGGGCGGAGTCGAGGTTGTCTCGTCGGCGGGGGCTGATTTCGACGCCGCCGCCGTCGCCGCGGTCAAGCAGTTCGAATTCGAGCCGGCAACCCTCGATGGCACGCCGGTGCCGGTGAAGATTCACTACGCCTACAAGTTCGTGGTCAAGGAGGTAATGGTCTCGCTCGGCCCCCAGATCAACTTCGAGGGCGTGGTGACCGACCGCTTCAGCAAGGTGCCTGCGCGCGGTGTGAGGGTGAAGATCCTCGACTTGAACGTCGAAACCACCACCGATAAGGACGGCGCCTTCGCCTTCACCGATGTGGCACCTGGCATGCACACCATCGAGCTCTCGTCGCGCGAGCTCATAACCATCAAGACCGAGGAAGAAATCACCAAGGGTAAGAAGAAGACGGTCAAGTACATGGTCGAGCCCAAGGAGGAGGACGTGGACGAGGAGGCCGTGGTGCGCGCCCCGCGCATCAAGAAGGAGGTCGTCGAGACCCGGGTGCGCACGGAAGAGGCCAAGCGCGTCCCGGGCACCCAAGGCGATACCCTCAAGGTCGTGCAGAACCTGCCCGGTGTCGGGCGTTCGGCGTTCGGCTCGGGTGCGCTCATCGTGTGGGGATCGGCACCGCAGGACACGCGGGTAAACGTCGATGGTGTCGAGATCCCCATGCTGTACCACGTGGGCGGCATGCGCTCGACCATCAATTCCGACCTTGTGCGCTCCATCGACCTGTCGCCTGGATCGTTCGGGGCCGAATACGGCCGTGGCTTGGGCGGCCTGGTGCGCATCGAGTTACAAGATCCTGGGAGCGAAGGCGTACATGGCTACGTGGCCAGCGACGTGGTCGATGTCTCCGGCATGGTCAAGGCAGCGATCACGCCAAAGCTGAGTCTTGCCGTCTCCGGGCGGTACGGCTATCTCGACAAGACCCTCAAGACCGTTGTGTCGCGTGACGTGGGCGATTTCTTTCCCATTCCCCGCTACGATGACTATCAGGCGCGAGCCGAGCTCAGGCTGGGCAAGGACGAGCGGGTGTCCGCAACGTTTTTAGCCTCGGACGATCATCTGAGCCGGGTCGTTCCCTCCGACGATCCATTCGAAGTGAAGACCCAGAACACGGATCAACGCTACCGCCGCTTCATCGTTCGCTACACGCGCCTGTTTTCCGACGGGTCGAGCGTCGTCCTGACGCCCTCATTCGGGTATGATGTCAACAACAGTGCTTGGGACTTCGGGGGTACGCCCCTGCTTCTCAACGTGAATGCCTGGCAGTACGCCGTGCGGGCGTCCTATCGCAGACGCGTTGCCAGCGGAGTGGTTCTTTCCCTGGGTATGGATTTCCAAGGGCGAAGCAGCACGGCGGAACGGGTAGGGTCGCTGGAGCTGCCGGCTCGTGAGGGCGATATCACGGTATTCGGCCAGCCTCCCGGAACCGACCTGGCCGCCGATCGTTGGAAGATCAACATGCTTTCTGCCGCGCCCTACGCGTTCGCCGAGATCGCGTTGGGACGATGGACGCTCATCCCCGGGTTTCGCCTCGAGCCCACCCTTATCGATGGCAGCTTGGACCTCCCGCACAGCTACCAAAGGCCCGACATCGGCTACCGGCGCACGGACTTGCCTCGCAATCCCCTGCCCGGGCCCCTGGCTTGGATCCCCAATCCGAGGCTCTCGGTCGCTTATCGGGCCACGCACAAGCTGAGCTTCACGGCCGGAACAGGCATCTACGGGCAACCGCCCGCCGTCGAGGACTTGAGCCCGGTGTTCGGCAATCCGCACCTGACCAGCTCCACGGCTGTCCACATCAGCGCGGGCGGCTCGTACAAGCTCACCGGAACCTTGAATCTCGAAACCATTGGCTTCTACAAGAGGCTCTACGACCTGGTCGCCCGCAGCGGCCTGCCTTCGCCTCCCGTTGGACAGTCTCTCTTGCAGACCGGAATTGGCTATAGCTACGGCGCTCAGGTGCTCCTGCGCCAGGAGCTGACCAAGGGCTTCTTCGGCTGGGTGACCTACTCGATCATCCGTAGCGAACGCAAAGACCGTCCGGACAGCGACTGGCGGCTCTTCGACTACGACCAAACCCACGTCCTGGCGGTCCTGGCCAGTTATGAAATCACGCACGGCTTTCAGGCCGGTGCGCGCTTCCGCTACACCACCGGCGCGCCCCGGACTCCCGTCATCGGTGCCTATTTCAACAGCTCGTCTCAAGTGTACGAGCCCATCTACGGCGCCCAGAACTCGATTCGCCTTCCGGCGTTCTACTCGTTCGACGTGCGAGTCGAGCAGTCCTTCGTGTACCGACGGTTGAAGTTCAACGTTTTTGCCGACGTGCAAAACGTGACCAATCGCAAGAATCCGGAAGAAATCATCTACAGCGCAGATTTCTCGCAGAAGAGCTATATCACGGGCCTTCCGATCTTGGCCGTCGTGGGAGCGCGTATGGAGTTCTGATGAAGCCGATAAGCATCTCAGCGATCTCCCTTCTGGTTCTGGTCTTGGCTTGCCGACCCGAAGTCGGCCCGCCGATTTCGCTCGTCAGCGGGCCAACGATCTTGGATGTGAAAGGAGTACCGGCGGAGGTCGATCCAACAGCGGGCACCATGGTTGCCTACGAAGCTCTGGCCGTGGATGCGAACGGGCGTGTCCCTGGACCGTCCGCCGACATCACCGATCCGTTACTATGGGTAATGTGCGACCAGCCCAAGCCGCCGACCCAGAACAATGCGGTCAGCTCCAATTGCCTCGACCCGTTTCTGCTGCCGGGCGTGGTTGGTACCTCCGCCACCACCTATTCCGCGCCTGTTGCGTCCAATGCGTGTGCGCTATTCGGCCCAAGCACGCCGCCTGCAGTGGATGGCCAACCCAGCATCCGTCCGCGCGACCCCGACGTCACGGGTGGGTACTACCAGCCTTTGCGGGTCGAGCTGTTGGTTCCGGAAGATATGCGCCGAGCGGGCATGTCCACCGGCGATTCGCTCATTTCGTTTCTGCTTCAGCGGGTCCAGTGTGGTTTGGCCAATGCAAAGCTCACGGATGTTTTGCAATACAACCGCGACTACACGCTCAACAACAATCCGGTACTGGCGTCGCTGACGGTGCAAAGCCCCGGCGTCGCTCCGGTCGATGTGCCCGCGACCCCGGTGGCGGGGGCTCCTATTCCGGTCGGTAGCGGGCAGCCCATTTCGCTCGCGGCCAACTGGCCCGCGGATTCCGTTGAAAGATATCCAGCCCTTGACGTTGTTACCCAACAGCTCGCGTATCACTGGGAGTCGATGCGAGTCTCGTGGTACGCCACGGGCGGCAGGTTCACACACGACATCACAGGAAGAGGCGAAAACGAGAATGACATGACCTTCGCCGAAAATACTTGGAAGCCTGACGCACCAGGCTTGGTCCACATGTGGTTGGTGCTGCACGACGCCCGAGGCGGCAGCGACTTCGCGGCGTTCGACTTCGAGGTCGGGCCCTGACCCTGGCGCTGCGGAGTCGTGTGGACGGAAGCGTGAACGAATTGAAACGGGAGTGAAACGACGTTCGTCACCGGACTTTTGCGAATAGGTGACATACCTCCTTGCGGCGTTTTGCCATCATCTGTCACTGACAATGGAACACACCGTGGGACGAAGGTATACCCCTCGTTGGGCAGGAAACGTGGGGGTTGGCGCGCTTGCCGGCGTGCTCACCCTGATGGTAGGTTGTGGTCGTGTCGCGACGAAGGACGCGACGGGCGCCGCGCTTGTCACGGTGCAAGCCCTTCAAGTGAGCGCCGTTGCCCAGGTCAAGGTGACCGTGATGGCGGCCGAATTGGCTGCCCCACTCGTGATCCCGCTGATTCGAACCGGGACGCAGTTTTCGGCCCTGGCGAGCGAGATTCCGGTTGGCGTCGACTATACCTTTACCGCCTCCGCCTTCGACAACCTCACGCCGCCGGCCGAGATCTATCGCGGATCGGTTACCGGGCAGGTCATCCGGAAGAACAGCACCGCAAACATCGTCATCGACATGAACCAGACCGCACCCGCGGTTCCGATTTCGGACGAGGCACCCTGGATTGACGCTGTTTCGGCGTCTTCGCTGCGTGTTGGCTACGGCGATCTGGTCCAACTGAAGGCCGTGGCCCACGATCCCGACGCAGGGCAGACCGCCCAGCTGCTCTTCTCCTGGAGTGCGACGTGCGGCATCGTGAGCGACAGCGTCATCACAGCCGGAAGCGATACCACGCCTTCGATGTCGAACGCGCTCTTCATGGCCCCGAGCTCGGAGGGCGCCTGCAACATCAACTTGACCGTGACCGATCCAAGCGGTCTGAGCAACACGGCATCGTTCGCCGTCGCCGTAGCGGCGGCCAATGCCAACGGCAACGCCGGGATTGCCGCCTACCTCGACACCTACCCAGTCGTCACGGCCATGACCGCGAACCCCGCGCAGCTCGTCCCGGGCGCGGTGACCAGTCTGTCCGTCATCGCCACGGACGTCGATGGCGACCCGCTGACGTACGCATGGTTGACGATGTGCCCAGGATCCTTTTCAGCGCCGAATGCGTCGACCACCACTTTTACGCTTGAAGCCTTGGCCACCGGGACCTTCTGCGACTTCGCTGTCGTTGTCACCGATGGCAATTTTCCCAATGGCCAGCCGAAGGGTGGTGTGACCACGAATCATCTTATCCTGGCTATCCAGCCCATCGTCGTCAAGGTGCCGCCGGTCATTACCCTGGACTATCAGAGTCGAGCCGGCTTTGCGGCTGGTACAGTGGTTGGCATGGCCGTGGCGGCAACCGATCCGGCCGGCGGGAGTCTGTCCTACGCGTGGACCACTACCTTCGGCCCTGCGCCCACGATCACCGGCCCTGCGGCGCTGGGCCTCGATCCATCCCAATGGACTTCGGCGGCAACATTTTCCTCGTCGGTTCTTCCGCCTTCCGGCGCCCCGGTTGTCATCACCGTCACGGTCACGAGCTCGACGACCGGTCAGTCAACCTACGACATGTTCTTGCTGACGCCGGGTCCTGCCATCGCCGCGATGAGCGCGGATCGCGCGCATTTCACGACGACCTCGGCGACGACCCAACTCTCCGTCAACGCGGTCGGAGCCCAGGGCGATGTGCTGCTGTATGCGTGGTCGAGCGACTGCCTGGGGACGTTTACCGATCCGACCAGCGCCTTTACGGCGTTCACGCTCTCTCCCGCATCCTCGGGGACCGCGTGCTCGTTCACGGTCGTTGTTACCGACGTGAACTATCCCGACGGTCCGGCCAACGGTGGCCGCGCTACGCAGCAGCTGACCATCCCGGTGCTGGATTGCGCCGATGCCGACATCAACGCTTGTGGCGGCTGTGGTAGTCTCGGACACTCGCCGGGTTCAAGCTGTGGCTCGTGTGGTGCCTACGCTTGTTCCGTCGACAAGAGCTCGGTGACCTGTTTCGACCCCGGCTACAACGCCTGCGGTGGCTGCGCTGAGCTGCAGTGGAGCGCCGGACGCAACGTGCGGCGCTTGTGGCCGATATGCGTGCAGCGCGGACCGAACATCGGTCCTATGCAGCGATTCTGGCTTGAACGCATGTGGAGGGTGCGGATTGCTTGGGCACTCCCCTGGCACCAGTTGTGGCAGCTGTGGCGGTTACGTGTGCAGTACGGACAAGACGACGGTAAGCTGCAACGACCCGGGAGTCAATGCGTGTGGCGGCTGCGGCGTTCTCGGCAATCCGCCGGATGCGGGCTGTGGCGTGTGCGGCAGCTACGCATGTAGCGTGGACAAAACGTCCGTGAGTTGCAACGATCCGGGGCTCAATGCATGCGGCGGCTGCGGCGCACTTGCGCATGCGCCCGGTGCCGGATGCGGTACCTGCGGTCACTACGATTGCAGCTCGAGTAAAAGCTCGGTGAGCTGCAACGATCCTGGGCAGAACGCCTGCGGTGGCTGCGGAGCACTCGGCAATATTCCCGGGGCGGCTTGTGGGGCCTGCGGAACGTACTTGTGTAGCGCTGAACGAACCTCGGTCACGTGTAGCGACCCTGGGCAAAACGCCTGTGGCGGTTGCGGACTGCTCGAGGGCGCGCCTGGCACGAGCTGTGGCGTGCGAGGTAGCTATGTGTGCAGCGCGGACAAGAGCTCGACGGTCTGTGTGGATTGCGCCATCGGGTTCCATGATGGTGGCGATCGCGTGTGCCGCTCCACGGGGACCTGTTCCAGTGGGTATCACAACGACGGTGCGGGTACTTGTATTGCGAGCGGCTGCGCCTCCGGGTATTCGATGGTGTCACAGGGCGAATGCCTACCTATCTTCAGGAGCCTTTCCTCCGACACGAATCACGCGTGCGGTCTCAAAGCGAATGGCAGCATTGTCTGCTGGGGAATGAACACGGCGGGTGAGAGCAATCCACCCGTAAGCACCTATCTGGCGGTCGGGGCAGGGCAATACTTCGTCTGCGGCATCAAGTCGGATGGAACCCTGGGTTGCTGGGGGCAAAACGGTACCGGCCAATCCACGCCGCCCGCCGGCACCTTCATCGTCGTGGACGGTGGCTACAGCCACGCCTGCGGGCTTCGAACCGACGGGGGTGTCCTGTGCTGGGGCTCGAACAGCAGCGGACAGACGTCCGCGCCCGCCGGCGCATTCGCCGCGATTGGCCTTGGCGCCAACCACTCTTGCGCGATCACGGGCGACGGCAGCGCCACCTGCTGGGGGCTGGATACCAACGGACAGACCAATGTCCCGGCGAGCACGGCCTTCCTCTCCGTAGCGGGTGGCATCGTACACACCTGCGGCCTCAAGACGGACCATACCGCCGCATGCTGGGGCGCCACGGTCAGCAGCCAGTACGGGCAGCAGATAGCTCCCGGCGGAACCTTCGCGAGCCTTGCGTCGGGGGGATACCACTCCTGCGGCCTGAAGAGCGACGGCACCCTGCTGTGCTGGGGGCAAAACACCTACGGCCAGACTGCTGCTCCTTCCGGCACTTTCAATTGGGTCGCCCCAGGCGGCTACAACACGTGCGCTTTGAGAAGCGACAACACGGCGATCTGCTGGGGCGACAATACCTATGGGCAGTCGAGCCCACGTCAGAGTAGCTATCGGAGCGTGGGCGCGGGTGCCACCCACACCTGTGCGGTCAAGTACGACGGCAGCGTCCTATGCTGGGGTACGTCTGCGAACGGAGAGTGTGCGCCGCCTGCGGGAACATTTGTCTCGGTCTATTCCGGCTCGAGCCACTCTTGCGGCCTGAAGACGGACGGCACCGTGGCCTGTTGGGGCAGGGCTTCCTCCATCGCCGGAACCCCTTCCGGAATCTTTGCCTCGCTGAGCGCGGGCGCCAACCACAATTGTGCGATTGCATCGGATGGCAGCTTGGTCTGCTGGGGTGCGGCCTCGAGCGGAGAGAACGCCGTGCCGAGCGGGAATTTTGCTTCGGTCAGCGCGGGCGGAAGCCACACGTGCGCGGTGAAGACAGATGGCTCGGTGGCGTGCTGGGGACAAAGCAGCAGCGGTCAGATCAACGCTCCGGGGGGAACCTTCTCCATGGTCGCGGCCGGTGCTGCCCACACTTGCGGCATCAAGGGGGACGGGATGGTGGCGTGCTGGGGCGACAACACCTACCAGCAATCGAGCCCACCGGCCGGCACCTTCGTCTCGATTTCGGCAGGCGACTACGGCACCTGCGGTGTCAAGAGCAATGGCACCGTCGCCTGCTGGGGCTACAACAACTATGGCCAGGCCACCCCGCCCGCGGGCTCCTTCGATATCGTTAGCGCTGCCGCGCTCCACAGCTGCGGACTGACGCCCGGTGGACTGATGAAGTGCTGGGGCTACTATTGGAGCGCGCCCTAGCTCCTGGCCGATCGAGGCGGTTCGCGGGTCGGCGCGCGGCAACGCTCACAGACGTTCGAGGGTACTTTCCCAGATCGTGGGGTACTCCTCGTCAAGGCTCTTGTCGAAGATGGGCTCTGCGTCCCAACTACTGGTCTCCCATTCCCAGACGTCCTCGTCGGGGACCGGCACGATCATCGGGTTGAGTTGCGTGTATTGCGTCGCCTGCCTGACACGCATTTCGGTATCCGTGACCAGAAGGAAGTCTTGTTCGAATGGTTGGTTTTCCCTGGGCATGAGCAGTCTCCTTTCCGTTCGCTCATCGATCGATCGCTACGGCGGGAAGGCTAGATCAGAGAACCGAGAGGTATGGTTACCTTTGCGTTGTCTTTCTTCAACGTTCCGGAGGCGGTGGTGTTTCTTCCTTGTTTCCGACTTGACCGCCGCCCGGTAGTAGGCTCGCTGTTGCGCTAGTGTTGCAGAAAAGCGGAAGCGACCCGCTATCATCGAACAAGCAACCGCGAGTGATAGAGCCAGTTCGTCGTAGCTTATCCGGGAGGGGAGGCGGGGCCAGACCGTCGCGCGTTCTGCCCATCGCAAGCACGCGTACAGATGCGCCGCGGGATCTGGCGAGAGATCACCTGGGGGAAGACACTCTCTCCTGGCCCCAGGTGGTCTCTTTTTTATGCGCGATGGCTGCGCGGAAGGGTTTCACGTTTGTCACCAGATTGAAACACGCGCGGTGCGATGGTGCCCATACCCATGGAGCCACAGACGGGCCGGCGCGCTCGACTTCTCGTTGTCGAGGACGAGGTAGATCTTTGCAAGTCGCTCGATTATGCGCTGACGGCCTCGGGATACGAGGTGAGGGTCGCTGATTGGGGCGACACCGCAATTCGCGTTCTCGACGAGAGCGAGGCGGACTTGGTGCTGCTGGACGTGATGTTGCCCGACATGTCGGGCTTGGAGATTTGCCGGCGCATCCACACGATGCCTGAGGCAAGAAGGCCCGTGGTCGTCATCCTGTCCGCACGGGTCGAGGAAACCGATCGCGTCGCCGGATTCGAAGCAGGCGCCGACGACTACGTGGTCAAGCCCTTCAACGTGCGCGAGCTGATCCTTCGTATCGAGGCCCGACTCAAGGCCCGCGAGAGTCTATTCGGAACCGAGGAAAAGAAGCGCGCGGAAAGAGCCGAGCAGTTGACCGTCGGGTGCCTGGCGATAGACGAAAAGGCACACCGGCTCTTCGTGGATGGAAGGGAGGTTCACGTCAGCGCCTTGGAAATGCGCCTGGTTAGCCATCTCATCCACGCGCCCGGATACATGTGTACGCGCCGGAAGCTCCTGACCGAGGTTTGGGGGTACCACCCGGAGGTCTCCAGCCGCACGGTCGACACCCACGTCAAGCGCCTTCGGGACAAGCTTGGCAAGGCCGCCGATATGTTGCAAACGGTGCGCGGCATCGGCTTCCGATTGGCCGAGTCGAACGAGCATTCGGCCGCCCCCAAGAAGCTCGAAAGAGCAAGGTAGCGAAGTCCACCCACTGCGCCGAATTTCAGAAGAAGCTGGAAAGCGAGAGGTAGTAGAGGCCACCCAGCGAGCCGAATTCGCTGCGCAGCTCGGGCGCGGCATCGACCACGGGGATCCCGCCTAAGCCCTGGAACGCCCCGAGCGAGAGCGCGGTCTCCTGTGCGATCTGGTAGGTCAGGGCGCTGGCGAGCACCAGGCTCGGATCCTGCAAGTTCCCCAGCGTGGTGAACGAGAGCTGGAACAGCTCCGAGATCTTCCAGCTCGCGGCGGCACCCGCGTACCAGCGGCCGAGCAGGTAGCTCTCGCCGCGTCCGACCACCGGCGAGGTGGTGAGATGCGTGAGGTAATCCGAGGCGTGCCGCACGCCGGTTCCATTGTAGCTCGCCTCCAGGGTCAGGGTGAGCCGGCCGCTCAACCAGTCCGCTCCGACCGAGCCGCGCGGGCGCGCAAGCTCCTCGCCGTCCAGATCGTAGGGACCGGCGACCTCGGCACGCAGCTTGAAGCTGCCAATGACTGCACCGGCTCCGGCGAAGGCGATGAGCTCGCGCCACTGCTTGGTCAGGGCAAGGTAGACATCCGCGGCGTGCAGGTAGGCCACGGCGCGCACGCCGGCGGACAGATCCCCCAGCGTGCCCCGATCGGCCACCACGCCCTCGAAGCTCGGTGGAGGGAGAGCTTGAGTACAGGACGCGAAGCGCATCCACGCCGCGCTTTTGCGAGGTGTCGAGCTCGAAGGGGCTGAAGGTGGTCCACAGATCCGCGATGGGAAACAGCGAGGCGAAGCCCCAGGTAATGGCCTGGCGGCCCAGGCTGACATCGAAGCTCCCCAGATCCGCGCGCACGGCCAGGCGATCGATATCGTGCTCGAGCAGCAGGCGATCCTCGTCGTAGGCCACCGAGCGAAGGTCGACCGTCCGCCGCGGCACCGCGCTGGCGCCGAGGCCGAGCTTCTGGCCACCGAGGGCGAAGGCTTCGCTGCTGACACGCAGAAAGAGGCGTTGGTGGACCTCGGCCGTGACGTGCTCGCCGAGGTCCGCCTTCCATTCCAGGCGCAGCAGGGTCTCGGAAAGCCCGAGATGATCGGGCGGGGCCGGCGACGGTGCACCAGGCCCGAGGTCGAACCTCAGCCGTTGTAGCCCGCCGAGGGTGAACGCGTACCCGCCGAGCGCCAGCTTGGCGTGCTCGCCCTCGATCAAGCTCTGCGCCGCCTGCGCCCTTGCCGGGCCGACGAGCACGGACGCCACGGCAAGAATCGTCAGCCCGCGCATCAGGCTTGGCGAGGCTCCGTCTCGGGTTCCGCGGCGCGGTTGGTCTCGTCGGCGACGATGCGACCATCGCGCAGCCGCACCACCCGCCGCGCGCGCGCGATGACCTGCGCGTCGTGCGAGGCGAGCACGAAAGTGATGCCGTCGCGCCGGTTGAGCTCTTCGAGCAGGTCGAGGAGCGACGACGAGCTCTCGCTGTCGAGGTTCGCCGTCGGCTCGTCGGCAAGCACGAAGGCCGGCTTGGGCGCGATGGCGCGCACCACGGCCACGCGTTGCTGTTGACCGCCCGACAGCTCGTGCGGGCGTCGGTCGAGCATGGCCCCCAGGCCCACGCGATCGAGCAGGGGCGCGACGATCTTGCGTCGCTTGGCGGACGGTACGCCTTGCAAGAGCAGGGTGTATTCCGCGTTTTCGTAGGCCGTGAGCACGGGCAGGAGGTTGTAGGCCTGGAACACGAAGCCGATGTGGGTGAGGCGGAAACGCGCGGCCTCGGCGCGGCCGAGCCCGGTCACCTGATGTCCCGCGATGTCGATGGTCCCCGAGGTCGGGGAATCGAGAGCTCCGAGCTGGTTGAGCAGAGTCGATTTCCCCGATCCCGACGGCCCGGCGAGGGCGACGAGATCGCCGCGCTTGCACGTGAAGTCCACGTCGCGAAGCGCGTGCACCTCGACCGCGCCCTGCACGTAGGTGCGCGAGAGCTTCTCGGTCCTGATCACGACTTGATCGGTCACTGTGCCTCCACTATTCATAGGTTCGCATCGCCTGCACCGGGTCGAGCCGAGCCGCCTTGAAGGCCGGGTAGCAGGCGCTGAGCAAGACGATCGCCACCACACCCGCTCCGCCAGCGAGCCAGCGCCAGGGATCGACGACGCTGCGCAGGCGCAAGTCTTGCACCATCACACCGGCCAGCTCCACCTTCATCCCGGATAGCCCCGCCAGGTCGATGCCATAGCGGTGCAGGTAGAGGTGAACCAGTAGCGCCAGCCCATAGCCCGCTGCCACCGAAAGACTGGTGAGCACGGCGGTCTCGGCCAACACCAGACGCGCCGTCCGCCCCGGCGTCAGTCCCAGCGCGGACAAGAGCCCCAGCTCGCGCACGCGCTCGAGCACCGACATCAGGAAGGTGTTGGCGATGCCGAAGCCCATGATGACGAAAACCACCAGCCCGAACAGGTAGGCGAAGGCTTTGTCGGCGCGAATGGCACCGAGAAGCTCGGGCAGCGCCTGGTCCCAGGTGAGCACCTTGAGGTTCTCGCTCCCCATCGCAAGTTGTTTCCGTAGCGCGCGGGCGACCTTGCCGCGGCTGGTGTCGTCGGCGAGCACGAGACCGATCTCGGTGCGGCTTCTGCCCGCTCCTATCGCCTCGGCTGCCGCCGCGAGGGTGGTGAACGCGACGCCGTCATCGAGGCCGCTGTGCGGCCGCAAGATTCCGGACACGCGAAACAGGGCGCGCGCCAGGTCGCCCTTGGGGCCGGCGGCGGTCAGCACCACGCGATCGCCGAGGTTCACTCCCAGCTTCTGGGCGAGCTTTTCCCCGATCACCAGCGGATGGGCATCCCCTGGGGCCAGAAAGGATCCCTCGGCCACGTAGGGGGCGAGGTCGAGCAGGGCTGCCTCGGCCTTGGCGTCGATGCCTCGCAGCTGCAGCGCCTCGGCGCCACGCGGGGAGCTGAGCAGGCCCTGGACGAGCACGCGCGGGATCACGGCGCGCACCCCGCGCAGATCGCGCGCCGTGGCCTCGACCTTCGCGGGGTCCGCGATGAGCAGATCGGCCGCGCGACTGTGCTCCCATCCCTTGGCATGGACGAGCACGTTGCCGCCCGCGCTGCGCACGGCCGCAGCCAGCATCTGGTCGTAGGACGCATCCGAGACCCCGAAGGTGGTGAGCAGTCCCGCGAAGCTCAAGGTGATGGCGGTCGCGGAAATGACGGTGCGGGTCCGGTTGCGCCACAGGTTCCGCCAGCCGAGTCTCAGGTCGTGCACGGTCAGGCCCTCCCGGAAATGGTGGAGGCGAGCCCGAGGCGCGCGCTCGCCAGCGCCGGCCACAGCCCGCACAGGACGCCCACTATCAGGATGGCCAGCGCGGGCAGCAGGACCATGGCCGGGCGAACGACGAAGAAGATGCGCGCATGGAACTCGACGCCGCCGTAGCTGAACCCGTGTGAGCCGAGGGCCGCGAGGTTGAGTCCCGCGTGGGCGTGGTAAGCCGACACGCCCACCCCGAGCAGCATGCCAAGGATCGCGCCCATCCCCACGAGCAGCACGGACTCGAGCACCACCAGTCTGGCAAGGCGCATCGGCGTCACGCCCACCGCCATCATCACCGCGAGCTCGCGCTTGCGCTCGATCGCGGTCATGCGTTGGGCGTTGAGGATGCCGAGCGCGGCGATGCAATAGACGATGAGGTAGAGCACGATCATCGAAAGTTTCGTCAAGGCGATGATCTGGCGCAGGTCGGGCACCAGCTCCTGCCACGTGCGCACGAGCAACTTCGGACCCGCGCTGCCCGCGACGGCCGTGCGTAGGGCGGCGGCCGCGCGGTCGAGATCGGCGCCGCGATCGAGGCGGACCACGAGCTCGTGGGCCTGGCCGTCGAGCGCGGCCAGAAACGCGACGCCCGAGAGCCTCATCCACGCCGCTTGCCGGTCGAGAGCACCACTGCCGGTGCGGACGATGCCGACCACGCGTAGCCGGTCGTCGCCCATGCCGCCGTCAGCGGCTTGCAGCAGCACCACGAGCTCATCGCCCACCTTGGCCGCCAGCAGATTCGCCAAGTCTTGCCCGAGCACGACCTGCTTGGACCGATCCTTCGTCTGGTCCGCCTCCGTGGGCGCGAGCCACCTGCCCGCCACGACGGATTTCGCCACGTCGCCAGCGCGGGCCTCGGCCCCGGGATCGACCCCAAGGACGAGGGCGCCCTGTGATCGTGCCCCGTGGCCGAGCAGTCCGTAGGTCAGAAGGCGCGGGGCGACGGCCCTGATCCCGGGCAGACGGCGCACGCGTTCGAGCAGCGCGGGGGTGACCGGGAAGGCGTCGTAGACCGAGCCTTCCTTGGCATGCGCCTCCGATTCGATCCGCACGTCGCCGAGCTGCACGGCGGTCACACTTTCAATCATGGTGTCGAAGAAGGCCTCCATGAGCCCGTCGCTCCAGATGAGCATGGCCACGGCGACGGCCACGCCGGACAGGGTTAGTCCGCTGCGCCAGCGATTGCGGGCCAGGTTGCGCAAGGCCAGACGGATCATTGCTTGGCGACCCAGCGCAGTCCTCGCTGCGTGAATAGACTCGGGTCGACGGCGACCCCGAGCTCGAGATCCTGGTACTCGACGCGCGTGAATTCGCCGGGCTTGTCGGCGGGCACCATCACCATGGTGAACGGCACCCGGCGTCCCGCCACCTCGTGCGGGTCGGCGTAGGTGAGCGTGCGCACGATCTTGTCTCCGTCGAAGTAGTCTGCACGCAGGGGCATGTAATCGCCGGGATCGAGCAGGAAGGTGATGCGGCTCCAGACCACGGGCGCCTGCGGCTTGGGCTTGAGGGTCACCTGCAGCAGGCGCTTGCCGCCTTCATCCCGCCAGGCCAGCGAGGCATCGTAGTCCGTCATGAAGTCGGTCTCGCGCATCAGATCGTCGTTGGTGAAGTGGCTGCCCATCCAGTTGTCGGAGAGCAACGAGGTCGGGATGCGCACCAGCTCGTCGGCGCGTGGGGCGTAACTCCACAAACCTGCGGCCGAGCGCAAGGTTGCCTCGCCGGCCTCCCGGGCAGGGGCGCGCACGACCACGAGGGCTTCCTTTTTCCCTCGGGTCCATGCCTCCAGGGTCAGGTCCCGACGGTAGCGCCTGGTGACGACCTTCATGGTCATGTGCGCGTGCGACGAGCTTGCGCGGTAGAGGTCGTTGAGCCTGTCGACGACCTGCTTGACCGAGGGCAGGCTCGGCTGGGCCGAGCCCGGCGCCAATTCCATGGCGCCTACCGGCTTGGCCGGGGCGAACGCACAGGTGATGGCGATGAAGATCGATGAGAATCTCATGATGCCTCCTTGGCCCTGGGGCCTGAACGCGATGCCAGGAATGCCACCATGCAAGCGGGTCAAGCGTGACTGCACGGCCGCCCCACTCCGCGAAAGGGTTGCCGGACCCGAATTGTGTCACGGCCTGACGAGGAGTCCAGCACAGCAAGATTGCGGCGCTGCGAGGAGCTCCCCTGGCTCGAGGCGCAGGCCGAGGCGTTACCGTCCGGTGACTCCAAACCCGTGCCTTGCTACCAACAGAGAATGGAGAACGCGCGAGCCCAGACGATTGCCAAGGAGCCTCGAAACTGAATCTCCGGCACGGGGATTGCGTGGGGTGCGATGGCCTGCCTGGGCGACCCCAAGAGGCACCCTCAACTAACCGTGAGACGAGAACCATGAATATCCCCAACAACGACAATTCCGTTCTACGACGTTCGACGCGTTCAGCGCCGCGGAGGGCCTCGACCGACGTGGCCCCTGACCACGACGAATACACGTGTGACGAAGTACTGGTCGCGCGGGCTCAAACAGGAGATGTGCTCGCGCTCCGAAGGCTCTTCGACCGGTACGAGGAGCGGCTGTTCCGCCTGGCCATGCGGTTCGTGCGCAACGAGAACGACGCCCGAGAGATCCTTCAAGACGTGTTCGTGACGGCCTGGCGGAAGCTGCCCGGATTCGAAGGGCGCGCGCAGGTGAGCAGCTGGCTTCATCGGGTCACGGCCAATGCGTCGCTGATGTTGTTGCGCGCGCGCAGCCGCAGACCGACTTTTGCCGGTGCTCTGCCGGGCGATCTGGACACCGTGGTCGCGAATTCGAACCACGACGCCGGCCTGGCCGGACCCCTTCGACCGGACGAGCTGTTGGCCCTGGGCGAATTGCAACAAGAGATCCAGGGGGCGGTCGACAAATTGCCCGATATGTTGCGCTCGGTATTCCTGGCTCGGGAGATCGAGGGGAACTCGACGTTGCAGGCTGCCCGAACGTTGGGCGTGTCCGAGCAAGTGATCAAGACGAGATTGCATCGAGCCCGGGTGGCCCTCCGCGAGAACATCGGCGGCTATCTGGCGATCTAGAAAAGGAGCGCGCCCATGTTCAACTCTCGAGAGCTGCACATCATCGTCCTGGCCGGTGCCGAAGACTCCCGGCTCGATCCGCTCACCCGTGCACTGTCGGGCGAGGCGGTACCCAAGCAGCTCGCGCTCATCGCGGGCGACGGATCCCTGCTGCGGCAGACGGTGTCATCGTACGCCGCGCTCGTGCCGCCGGAACGGATTTCCGTCGTCGTCTCGACCAAGCACGAGGACCTCGCGCGCACGCAGCTACGTGCATGGCGCGGCATCGGGATCTTGGCCCGTCCTCTCGATCGCGGTCCGGCGGTCGACGTGTTGTTCGCGCTCGGGCGGATCTTGGCGCGTACCCCTGACGCCGCGGTGATCGTGGCACCCGCCTACCACTACGTCCCCGGCGCCAGCGTGCTCGCGGGTTCGTTGGTCGCGGCCGGTCTGGCGCTGGCCACGAGCCCGATCATCCTTGCCGGCGCGGTGATGACCGAGGTGGCCGCCAGCGGTCGCATGGTCGTCCCGGGTGCCGCCCTCGACGGCCGAGTCCAGTCTGTCGTCAGACTGGTGGAAGACGCCACGCCCTCCCAAGCCAGGCGTCTCAAGGCCCGCGGAGCGCTCTGGGACACGCGCGCGTTCACGGCGCGAGGTTCCGACCTTTGGAAGCTCATCGCGCGCAAGCTGCCGACTCGAGCTGCGATTGTGGAGAGTCTTTGGGCGAATGCTTGGGTGACACCCGATTCAATCGGGGCAGCTTTCCAGCGCATCCCTGCAACGATCCACGAGAGTGCTCCCTGGCAAGAGGCGACGGACCTTGGGGTCATTCCCGTGCACGGCTCGGGCTGGAACGAATGGCGTACGCCCGAGCAGGTCATGGGCTCGTTGAACGATCCCGTGGACCTTGACAGGCTATTGTCCCGCATCTACCAACGCCAGCACGGCATCACCCGGACCCAGATGCGCAGGCGATTTCGCGCTGAAGCGAAGGTACGCATCGCCACGGAGCGACCCATTCATCGATAGCCGTTCGGGGCCATTCGGCCGGCTCGGTCACAGCAGCTTGCAATAGGCCGGGAAGGTCGATGGCACGCTCTTGTAGGGCTCGGGATTGACTTCGTAGGGGTGGTCTTTGAAGAACTGCCAGCCGGGCCCTGCCGCCCCCGCCATGCGCGTCCCGATGCTCTGAATGTGGTCGCCGCCGTCGTCGCAGTCGATGACGAACGAGCCTTTGCTCTTGAGATCGTTTTCGAGAAGGATGGTGTTGACCGCGATGTCGATGCCGAAGATGTCGTTGCCCACGCCCCCGTGCGCGCCAATCATGGCCGGATGGTTCTTGGGATCGGGGAGTGCGCCGAGGGTCATCGCGCCGCCCGAGTAGCAGAGAATGCTCGCCAGATAGGGACGCGCATAGACCATGGCGGCGGTCTGGCAGCTCCCCGGGCTGTAGCCCGCGGAGTGAATATGAGCGATATCGATCAGCCCCTGCTGGTTGGCGCAGGCCAGGACCTCGTCGGCGGTATTGAAATCGCCGGTGTACCAGGTGTAATCGCCGGTGTTCGTTCCGGTTCCATTGCTGTCGACGAAGGAGGCGACGACCCCGCCCGAGGTCACGACCTCGCTCGTGCCGGGCCCGAGGCCCGCGATGGCTTCATCGGACCCCGCCGATGTGGCGTGCCAATAGAACACCATGGGACCCACCGAGCCCGAAGGTCCCGACCAAATCGTCACGGTGTTCCCCAGGAAGGTCAGGTCCGTCCCGGCCAGACCGGCCATGGCTGGGCATGCTTCTTTTGCTTTGGGCAGGACGGGACCGGTCAACCCGGCCGAAGCTCCGTCTGCTGCGTAGGATCCGTCTGCTCCGTTCGTTCCGCCCGCACCGGCCACCTTGGCATTGTTGCTGCCCAGGGACTCGCGTGCGCTGCAGGCATCCAGCACGGCGAGCGAGCACAGCATCGCCAGGGGGAGACGTGCCGCGAGGACTCGTGCCATGGGCTCTTCCCTCACTCCTCGGACTCTCGAAGCAGAGACCGAATCCGATACTCGTAGGCTTTGTACGACTCGCTGGCAAGCAACTGCGTCGCCAAGGCTCTGGCTGCCGTGCGATGGCCTTGCCGGACCAGGACGGTGAGGCGCAGCACCGTCGCTTCGGGTTTGAGGTGCCCCTGCGGGAAGCGCTGTACGTAGGTGTCGAGCGCCCGCTGCGCTGCCGCAGGATTGTGGGTGTCGACCGCGGCGCGTGCGGCATCGAGGATGCGTATCTCGGCGCTCAAAGACTCGTTCGTCGCATGAGCCGCTCGGCGACGGAGAGCGGTCCCCGGGGCGCGCGTCGGAGGCACGTTCGGTTCGGGCGCGGGTGTCGGGCTTTCGATCTCGGAGTTGGCCGCGACAGGTCTTTCCTGCATCGCCGACGCGGGCGCACCGGACCTCGCGCCCAGGACCGCTGGCTGCCCGGCGATCCGATGCACGAAAACCCCGCCGCCCAAGGCGCCGAGGCCGACCACGGCGGCCAACCCGACCTTGGCCAAGGCCCCGAGCTTGAAGGCGTGGGCGGACGCAGGAGCGCTCGGCGCGTGAAGCTCCTGGCCCGATCCCTGGGAGCTGGGGGACCACTTCCCACCGTCAAACCCTCGAGCGCAACCAACATCCGCTGGGCAGCGCCCGCAGGCGGCTCATCCGACCGAGCAGCACGGAGAAGCGCCCGCTCGGCGTGGGTTGCACCCTCTTCCAGCAGTCGGTGTGGCTCCATCATGGTTCACCTTGTCGCCGGGCACGTTTGTCGGCCGTCAACTCTCTGACCGCCTCTTGGAATGCCCGACGCGCTCGCCTTAGCCGTGACGCCACGGTGCCGGGCGGGAGGTCGGACAGGGTCGCGATCTCCATCATCGTCATCTCCTCGAGCTCGAAGAGCACGAACACTGCCCGCAGGTCCATGGGCAAGACCCCGAGCACCCGGTCGAGCAGCGCGCGCGCCCGCCGCTGGTCCATCAGCTCCTCTGGATTGGCGGCGCCGTCGGGCACGTCGAGCAGATCCATACCCGTTTGCTCGCCCCGTCGCTTGTGGGCGCGTCGCCAGTCCGCGGCCACCCGCAGGGCGGTCTGGAAAAGGAAGGACCGCTCGCTCTCCGGCGCGATCTCGGCCAGGCGCCGATAGGCGACCCAAAACACCTGCTGGCTGGCATCGTCGACATCGCAGTCGGGAACCCCCAAGCGCCGCAGCGAGCGCCACACGAAGGCGTGGTGACCGGTGAGCAGGGCTTGCAGTCGATCGGGCGAAGCAGGACTGCGCTCGGACGCTCCGCAGGCGCTCGTCGCAATCTTGCAGGCGGTCGAGCTGGCTTCAGCCATCGTCATGAGTATGGCTGCAGATTCCAGATTTGATCACCGGAATTCATAGGAAAGGCCAATTCCGGCAAGCACCCCCAGAAGCGGCACGGCGAACACCGTCGTGGGGGCCTGGCCAGGCCCCTTGTCGTGGACGTCGAAGGTTGGGCGACGAAGCGGAAACACGAGCATGCCTTGCGCTTCGAGAAAGAGACGCGCCGAGACGGCAAGCCGGATGCGCGCGACCGGTCCGAGGTCGGACCACAGGTCCGTCGTCTTCTCGGGCTGGTCGAGGTGACGCCCTTGTGCGCGCAGCACGCCGAGATGGAAGGCAAGGCAGGGGTAGAATGCAACCCTCGAACCTTCAACGCCTATTCGAATGGGGCACCCTTCGACCATCGCCGCGGCCCACTGGAAATCCGCCCCGGCGCCGCTCGCCAAGGTCGTGTCGCTCCGGTTCAGGAACAGGCCCGCGCGAAGAACCGGCCCAAGCACGTCCGCGCCCGGCGCCGCCGCCTCGACGAACAGCGAGCCACCGAAGCCGGTGCTCGGCGACATGCGCTGACTGACCCCGCCGTGCGCGCCGGCGGACCATTTCCACCCGGCCGAAATGGGCATGATCGCGGGCGACGTCGACGACGTCGACCGAGGCGGCGCAGGAGGCGCCAGGTTCGAGACGGCTGGCACAGACGGCGAGGGTTCGGACGCAGGGGGCGCCTGTTTCGATGCTTCGGCGCGCACATTGGCCGTAGACGACGGGGTACTCGGCGGCAGGGCATCAGGATCGATGGCCAGGGCAGTCATCAGCGCCAGGGCGGCCGCGACCTCGTCGCAGTTATTGCCGGAGACGTTCCGCAGGGACACCTCGGTCCCCGGCCCCCGGATTTCAAGGCGCCCAGAAACGAAGGAATCCGCACGGGTGATGGTCACCACGAAGATCCGCGTTTGCTCGGCCCCGCTGGCGAGCTCGAAGCGCCCGGTGCGCTGGCGAAGCGAGCGCATGAAGGCGTTCGCATCCGGGCATCTCCTCGGGGCCGAAAATTGGATACGGATATGCTCCGGCTCGGCGCTTGCGTACACCGGAAAATCCGGCGCAGTAAGGAGAAGGAGCGCAATCGCTCCGATTCGCCGGCAGGCGCGCATGGGTATCCTCTCCCATTTGTCATCCTGGGCGTCAATGCTCGGCTCCCGTCACGCGCCAAGCGTCGCTTCTTGGCGCGTGAAAAATTTGTGGGTGGATGTGATCAAAGCGGGAAGTCCTGGCCATAGAGCAAACGATGGAAACTCGAACGAAATTCTTGGCGATTGCAACGCTGGCCGTCGTAGCCTTCGGCGGTTGCAGCAACTCATCGAGCAACGAGCCCACGGGTACCGGCGGCGCGGGCGGAACCGGCGGGGCCACCTCTTCCGGCGGCAGTGGATCCGGCGGGAAGACGTCTACAGGTGGAAGCTCCGGCTCCGGCGGAACGACCAGCGCCGGCGGCAGCTCGGCCACGGGCGGCAGCTCGGCAACGGGCGGCAGCTCGGCCGCGGGCGGTAGCTCGGCGACCGGCGGTTCGAGTAACGCGGGTGGGATGTCGGCCACGGGCGGCAAGTCGGGCACCGGTGGGGCCACTGGAGTTGGTGGCGGTGGCGGAGCTGGCGGAGCTTCTACTGCTGGGGGAATGACTGGCTCTGGCGGGAAGGGCTCGGGTGGCAAAACCGGAACCGGCGGAGCGACGGCGACCGGCGGCGCGGGAGGCCTGGATGCGGGAAGCAAGGATGCGGGTGGCGCGGAGGCGGGACCTGATACCGGGTCGACCGGCTTCGATCCCTGCCCGACGAACGGGGATCCCTGCAAGGTTCTGCCGCTCGGCGACTCCATCACCTGGGGCATCAACTACGGCGGCGGGTACCGTATCAAGCTCTTCACCCACACGGTGACTGACAGCAAGAACCTCACCTTCGTGGGCTACGACACGGCCAACCCTCCAGACTCAACCGCTCTTTCGAAGCTGGGAAGCTCTAGCTCGAAGTGGGTCGGCAAGCACGAAGGACATAGCGGCTGGACTATTCAACAAGACGACGACCTCGTCACGGGCAAGTCGACCGCGACCAACGACGGTGTCAACTACGCGGGCAAGAAAGTGGTCGCCGACACCGGGCCGAACATCGTGTTGGTCCACCTTGGGACCAACGACCTGAATCTAGGTCAAGCCAGCGGCGCTCCTGATCGTTTGGGTACGCTCATCGACCACATCGTGGCCGATGCTCCCGACGCTCTCGTGGTGGTGGCCCAAATCATTCCCTTGCCTGCCCAGGCGAGCGCCGTAACCACGTTCAACAATGCGATTCCAGGAGTCGTTAAGCAGCGCGCCGACGCCGGCAAGCACGTCATCGTGGTCGACCAGTTTACGGGCATAATTGCGAATACGGATATGGACTCAGTCCACCCCCACGAGAGCGGCTACGAGAAGATGGCGGTCGTCTGGTACAACGCGATCAAGCCGTACCTGCACTAATCCAAGTCGCGCTTGAAGACATCCATGCTGCTGACGGCAGGATGCTTTCCCGTGTCCGGAGCGTCCGAAATGTCTGGCCACGGGCCACGGTGACGTCAACGTGCGAGCCGAGGGACTCAGTCTTGGAACGGGGCTTTCAGTCCGGCGCCCGGAGAGAGACACCTTTTCACCAGGATGCACGCGCCACAATCGTAGCGATGATGGGTGGCCGTAGGCGCGGCTTTCCATGGCCGTAGGCGTCCTCGCCGCAGTGGCCGACGGCAATGACAACCGGCCACGGCCACGCCCACGCCCACGACCTTCTGCGGCCATCGCGGGCTTGGGAGGTTCGCCAGCGCGTTCGGACAGGAATACAATCGTACCTGGGCTACCCGTCACTGTGACGCGTAGCGGCTATTTCTGCAATGAAGAACAAGCGAAGATACACCGTCGGCATCCTGCTGGATTCCCACGTCTACGCGGGGATGAATCCGAGCTGGTTCTATTCCCCCATCATCCGTGGCGCCCAAAGCGCGGCGCGCGAGCGCGGAGTCAATCTGCTCGTGGCCTGCGGCATCCGGCACGAGTCGAGTGTAAGTCGGTATCGCCTGGCCTGGCCCACGCTCGAGGACAATGTCGACTTCGTTCCCGTCGGGCCATGGAACACCGATGGCTTGCTGGTCTTTTCCCCCCTGCGCACGGAGGAGCGAATCCGATACGTCCGGGAGCTGCGCGAACGGAAATTTCCCATGCTCTTCATCGGAAGCGGCAGCGGCATCCCTACCATCATGCCGGACAACGAGGGCGGCATCCGCCAGGCCCTCGAGCATTTGGTTGGGCACGGCCACCGCGAGATCGCCTTCATCGCGGGCGACCCGCAGGACTCGGGCGACAGCTTCGCCCGGGTCGAGGCCTACCGGCAGGGCGTGGCCGAGCTCGGCCTCAGCGACGATGCGCGACTCTTGCAATACGGGCTTCATTGGGACGAGGAGGCCTGCCGTGCGACCAAGCGCTTACTTGCGTCCCGGGTGAAGTTCACCGCCGTGATGTGCAGCAATGACTTCTCCTCTCTGGGCGTCGTACGGGCGCTGAGCGAGGCCGGACTGCGTATCCCATGGGACGTGGCAGTGACCGGGTTCGACGATCAGCCCGAGGCGCTGGTTCAGATTCCGCCGCTGACCAGCGTCCACTACCCGCTCTACGAGACCGGATACCGAGCCCTGGAGCTGATTCGCGAGCGCATCGAGGACGGCCCGCAAGCCCTGCCCACCACGGTTCGCGTGGCCACCCGGCTGATGACTAGGCAGTCCTGCGGATGCTTTCCGGAGATGCTCGGCGCCGCGGCCCTTCAAGAAACGGACTTTTTCCGGGAATCGATCGAGCCGGCCCTGCGGAAGGAGAAACTGACCCAGGCGATGTTGAGGGCGCTGCGCTCGCAATCCGTTCTCGCCCATCACGTCGAGATTGGGTCGCTGTGCGAGCAACTGGTGTCCGGCTTTCTGCAAAGTCTGGAAACTCGCGATCCATCGCGGTTCCAGGTCGCGCTCATGCAGGTCCTTCAGCGCATCGAGAGTCTGGATGACGACGCGCACGCGTGGCAGGCCGCCATCTCCGTGCTCCGGTTGGGGACGTGCCCGGACGCCGGGAAAGGGGCGGCGCGGGCACCGAACCCGGCCGGCGAGGATCCCAGGGAAGAGCTGTTGCACCAGGCGCGTGTGTTGCTGAGTGAAAGCACCAGGCGGCGCTACGTGCGGCTGCAACTCCTGCAAACGAATCGCGACGAAAACATGGGACGCCTGACCGCCAGGCTGCTCTCTTCCCTGGATGAAATCCAAATCCAAAACACCCTCGCGGAGGAGCTGCCCAAGGTGGGGGTGACCGGGGCGCACATCGCCTTCTTCGAGGCGCGGCAGGGGGATCCCGTCGCCGAAAGCGTCATCTATGCCAAGGGCACCGCCCACCCGCCCTCGCGATTCGAGAGTCGTACGTTTCCTCCCCCGAGTCTTTATCCCGAGGACAAGCCTTTCAACTTGGCCCTGCTGCCGCTTTTTCACCAAGACGAAAGCCTGGGCTATGTCGCTTTCGACGCCGAGGATCTGAGGCCCTTGGCCGCGGTGGCGGTGCAATTGGCCGCCGCGCTCAAGAGTGCGCGATTGCACGACGAGCTCCGGCAGCTCTCGCTCACCGATGGCCTGACCGAGGTGTACAACCGACGGTACTTCGAAATCCTTCTGCAAAAGGAGGCTGAGCGCGGGCAGCGCTACGATCGCGATTTGGCCGTGGTCATGATCGACATCGATCGCTTCAAGGAATACAACGATGTCTACGGTCACCCCGCCGGAGACGAGGCCTTGCGGGTCGTCGCCCGGTGCATCGGCAACGGGGCCAGGCGCGGCCTGGACCTGGTCACCCGTTACGGCGGCGACGAGTTCGGCGTCATTCTTCCCGAGACCGACGGGGAGGGCGCGAGCATCGTCGCCGAGCACATCCGCGCACAATTGGGCGCGGAGAATTCCCTTCTTTGCAGGCTCACCATCAGCCTGGGAATCGCCTCCTTGCGCGGCGACAAGCTACAGGCGCAGGAACTGGTGGAACGGGCCGACCGTGCCCTCTACCGGGCCAAGGACCTGGGCCGGGATCGGGCCGTGCTCGATGTTGCGAGCTCGGCCGAGTGATCGGGGAGAGCCAGGAACCAACTCGAGTATTACGGACCGAGGCACAGTCCGCTTTCGGTCAGCTGATGCGGCGAAGAATCGACACCTGCCGCGCGTCCTGCTCATCCGGGCAGCGGAATCGCTATCGCTGCTGTTCGGCCTGCTCCTCCGTTGCGGCGGCACCGGCGGATTCCGTTCCACCTGGGGCGGCGGTCGCCTTCCGGTATTCCTCAGCACTCATGCCGTTGAGGTGCTTCACGAAAGCGACGACGGCCCACAGCTCGGTTATCGTCGTGTGTCTTTCCGAAAGCAGGCATGCCGGTCATCTGGATCCCGTTTTTCACGACCCAGAAGGTTTCAGCGGCATCTTCCTTGGTCATCGGCGGCCCTTGATAGAGCACCGGCGGCGCGGGCTCGAGCCCTTGCGCGGCATCGCCGGCCTCGACTCCGGGCGCTCCGTGGCAGCCAACACACATCTCCTTGTAATGGCCAGCGCCCAGTTGCAACATGCCGGGCGCGTCGAGGCCGGGCACCGCGATGCTCAGGGCTCGGGTATGAATCGAGTGATCACGAGTCGTGTTGAGGAACCAGCTCGTGAGCGCCGATGGATGCTTTGTCGCGGCAACCTCGACCATGCCGGAGTACACCACGACGAGTGCGCCTACCACACCGAATATGAGTGTCCCGACGACGGTCAGCGAGATCGTCAGGACGGTCCTTTTCGCTCCCATTGCCATGCCAGAGCTTCTAGCGCCGAAAATCGGACTGGCAAGGGCTGGAAGCTCGGCATCCCCGTCCTGTCACGCTTCTCTTCCCGCGGCCTATTGGGGGTGAAGGCCCGACAGGGCCGAGGCCACGCTCGAGTAGCCCATGGCAAAACGCCGCCGGGCGAGGCATATACCCAGACCTCGCCCATTCGGGTGACCCCATGAACGCAGACGTCAGAAAGCACGTGACCGCGCTGATGATTCGCTTGGCCGATGGGGATCGCGTCGTCTTCGACGAGGTGTACGCGGCCCTCCGGCCCGTGGTGACCGCGTTTTGCGCAAAGATGCTCTCCGGTGCCGATGCCGAGGATGCCGCGCAACTGGCCCTGCTCAAGGTCTTCCAGCGCGCCTCGACCTTCGAGGCCACCGGCGACGCCTTCACCTGGGTGCTCGCCATCGCAAGCTGGGAGGTCAGAACCGTGCAAAAGCAGATGACGCGCGCGCGGACCACCGCCCTGGGCGATCAGGACCTCGCGGATTCGTCCGAGAGCCCGGAAGCCCAGCTCGCGCGCAATCAACTCATGACCAGCGCGCGCCAGGTGCTCGGCTCGCTGTCGGAATCGGACCAGCAAACCTTGCTGGCGAGCTTCGACGAAAGCAAACCGGCCGGCGTCGCGGGCGCGACCTTTCGCAAGCGGCGCGAGCGTGCGATGTCCCGACTGAAGGAAGCTTGGAGAGCAATCTATGGAAACTGAATCCCTGAATCTGCGCGACCGTGCCAAGCGCGCCTACGAAGTCGGGCGCATCCTGCACGCCGCTGCCTGGTCCATTCCGACGCTGCTGCTGGGCGCGGGCGTGGCGCTGTTGGTTCAGGAAGTTTCGATTCCGCTGCTGCTCGCCGCCGCGCTTTACGCCGTGTCGGTCTTTCTACTTTGGTGGGGCCGGGCTCCGGGCAAAGGCGTGCTTCCCGGCGTGACCTACGGGCTGCTTCCCCTCGCTGCCGGTGTGTTGGCCAAGCTGCACGGCCACGTTTGCATGGGCTTTTCCTGCTACACCTCGTGCCTGTTCGATTGCGTGGGCGGCGGAGTCATCGCCGGCCTGCTCACCGCGCGGCTGGCAGCGCGCTCGAAGAATCCCCTGGTCGTCTTCCTGAGCGGCGCCTCCATGGCCCTGTTCACCGGCGCCATTGCCGGCGGCTGTGTCGGCCTTCACGCCATCGTCGGCATGGGGATCGGGATTGGTGCGGGCATCGTCCCCATGATGCTGTTCCGGCGTCTTCGGCGCGGGCGCTGGCGGCAGCCCATGATCCGCCGATGACATTCGGCCAAAGTTACTTCGACTCGCTCGAATGCCGGGGTGAGATTTCGGTGCTGCCCGGGGTGGCGGGCGCCTTGGTCGCTCGCCTCTCTTCGGCCGCTCGCAATGCCCGAGCGGCGAACAGCTTTGCCTGCCAGAGCCAATCGAGCCGCTGCCGATGGGTCAAGCGCAACCATGCTTGCTGCTGCCCGCGCGCGTGCTCGGCGAAAGCTGCCTTTCTCGTCGCTTCATCCACGGCTTCCACTCTCCGGCAGCGCGAGCAGGCGCGCGATGTCTTCGCGATCCATCGGCCGGTCTGCTCGCCGTTTCAGCTCGATGAGGTCGGCAATGCTGGCCACGGTGACGTGATTCGCGCCCAGGTCGACCCGTGTGGCGCGCATGAAGGCCTCTTCGAAAGGGAAAGGATCCTCGATGAATAGATCGATTTCCGTGGCCGGGTGATCCGGGCTCCACAGACTGAAGACCGTGAGCCCTTTTGTCTCGATCCAGTCTCGGCGTAGGGACGGATCAGCAAAGTCCAGCAGCGGCACGGGTGCATGTGGCTGGTAGGCGAGTCCTGCCAGCGCCTTCAGAGCTGCGAGGACATTGGCCGTATCGAGGGCGACAACGAGGTCGATGTCGGCGGTAAAACGCGGAACCCCATGCAGCACGACCGCCACGCCGCCCACGACCAAGTAGCGCACATCGCGCTTCGCCAGCGCGGCAAACACCAGGTCAAAATCGTTTTCGGTCGCTGCCACCAAGCCATGATAGCCCGCCAGCATGTCGAGTCCAAGAGATGGACCGAACCCCAGCTTCGCCTAAGCGTGAAACGTCGCTGCCTTGCCAAATCCCGTTCCGCTCCTGCCCGTCGTCGCGCCTTGTCCCGCTACAGCTTGCGCCGACGGCGTGGCCACGCCAAGATTGCGCCTGCCATGCAAAGTCCCCTGGCCGATGCGCTCGGCGTCAAGCGCGCCCCGGTGGCGCTCATTCTCACCGATAAGCCACCGACCGAGGGAAGCCAGTCCGGTCGCATGGGGTGTGATAGTGCAGGGCCCATGGTTTGCAAGGTTGTGCTGTCCTGTTTCGCACTTTGTCTTCTTTCCTGTGCCTCGACCTCCGCACCACCGCTGCGGTTCGTGGATTGCATCCAGATGGACTATTGCGGCTCGCTCGACGACTGGCCAGACCCATCCTGGTCGGCGAAGCACGAGGCGCTGTACCGGCAAGGGCTTCGGTCCATCTTGCACGAGATGGCGTGCGGAAAGATGGTGGACAGGGGGCACAGGCTGGCATACGTGGCAGCCGACGATCTGTCGATTCCCTGTGCGTCCGGCCCGACGCAGATTCGACGCGTGAAGAATCGGGAGGATGGCAACAGACTGTTGGCCGCGGGACGTGTCGACTACGTGGTGGAGTTCGAGCGAGCGAATGCCTCCAGGGTCAGGGGCGGAATCGAGGTGCCGCTCTCGGCGACCTTCTACGGAAGGACCAGAAGGACAGGGACCGATTCCCGACTGGAAGGCATGGACAACTACCTGATCGTGCAGACCGAGACCATGACCGAGGTTCGCCTCATTTCGCGGGCCGCCCACGAGTGAGCCTCAGTCCTATGGCGGGTGCCCGGCGGCAGCGCCTGCGGCCGGTCCCTGCAGGCTGGCCTCGCCACGACCCAACCGTTCGTCGGGTGTCACGCTTCCCTTCCCGCGGCCTATAGGGGTGAAGGCCGGAATGACCCGGCGCTCTTACAGGAGGTTCGTCATGTTCAGAAGCGTTCTCGGTGCTCTTTCGATCATCGTCGCGGGTGCGATCGTTGTCGGCGGGCAGGCGCTGGCCAAGTCGGTGGATGGCAAGCAGGCCCGCGAACAGACAGTTGCCATCACGGTTACACGTGGCGGCTTCGAGCCCGCCCAGGTCAACGTCAATGCCAACCAGCCGGTGAAGCTCGTGGTCACGCGCAAGACCGACCAAACCTGCGCCAAGACGCTCGTCATCAAGGACTTCGCAATCGAGAAGGTGCTGCCACTCGACCAGCCCGTCGAGGTCACCTTCACGCCGACCAAGTCGGGACAGATTCGGTACGCATGCGCCATGAACATGGTCGCCGGTGTCATCATCGTGAAGTGACCGCGTGGCTGGGGCAACGCCCCTCTGCTACGGTTCCGCCAAAGGGGATTGCAAATGAGGATATGGCATGTCTTTTCCTGCCTATGCGCCACGGCGCTCCTTCTTCTCTCGGCGCAAAGCTTCGCGGCTGAAGAGGACCAGGCGGACGCGCTCGGCGACGAGGCGGTTCGCGTGAACCCCAGCCTCCAGGCGCTCGGGGACAGGGTCGGAGCCTTGGAGCAGAAGGTTCGCCAGGCCCGGGTCTGGCTCGACCCGACCTTCTCGGCCGAGTACAGCAACATGCCCATCGACGATCCGACGCCCGGCCAGCACCCCATGAGCGGGATTCAGCTCATGCTGAGGCAGACCTTCTATTGGCCTGGCAAGATCGGGGCGCGCGAAGACGAGGCGAGAGGCCGGGTGATTCAAGAGCAACTGAGCCTGGCCGAGAAAGCGGTACAGCTACGAGCCATCGTAAGACGCGCCTACTACCGACTGGCGTTGACTCGGCAATTGCGAGACGTGACCAGACAGCACGTGAAACTGGTGAGCGATTTCATCGATGTCGTGCGCGTCAAAGTCGAGACCGGCGTCGGTGCTCAACACGAGCTGCTCAGACTCCACGTTCTGGTCGACCAGCTGAAGGATGACCTCAAGACCTTCGACCGGGACGAAGCCTCGCTGACCGCGGCCATCAATGCCACTCTTCACCGGGCTATCGACGTCGAAGTGCCGACTCCCGAGCAGACCGTGGTGCAAGAGCCCACAACGGACGCGGCCACACTTGCCCAGCAAGCGGAACGCGACCGTCCCCTGTTCAAGCGGTTTGCCGCCGAGGCCGAGACCTACCGAAGCGCGGCCCGCCGGGCGAGTCGAGAGGGTTACCCCGACATCACGATTTTTGGCGGTTACCGCGTGCGGACGCAGGCCGGCACGGACCCTGGCAAGGACTTTGTCTCGCTCGGCGTGTCCCTGCCGCTTCCCCTTTTCTACGATGGGCGCTGGGGAAGTGAAGCGCGCCAGAACGAGAAGCTGGCCGAGGCGACCACGCAAGAATGCGCTGCCGCGCTGGATCGCATGCGCGGCGACCTCGGCGGCATCGTCGCGGACTGGAAGCGGTCGGCGCAAAAGGCGCGCACCTATCGCAAAGAACTGATACCGGAGGCTCGCATGAGCCTCGATGCGACCTTCGCATCGTATCGGGTGGGGCGTGCCGACTTCGCGTCGCTGTTCCAGGCCGAGCTGGACCTGTTGAACTTTGAACGCACCACTCTGATGGCGGCGACGGATTCCGCTGAAGCGCGTGTGGCTGCCGAAGAAATCGTTGGAGATGGGGTCAAGTGATGTCGAGCAAGAACGAAGAAACCATTCCAGCCGACGCAAAGGCCGGCGCGCCGATCCCGCAAAGGACGAGCAAGAAGAACCTCGCCCTATGGATTGGCGGAGTCAGCTTCACGCTCTATCTAGGGGCACAGATCGGGCCACCGGTCGGCATGGGGCTGCACAAGGTGTGGTCGGCCGTGTCGGGGACGAAGAGCGAAGCGGCCGGCGAGGCCGGTGGGCACCACTACTACACCTGCGCCATGCACCCCTGGGTCATCGAGCCCAAGCCGGGCAACTGTCCCATCTGCGGCATGAAGCTCGTTCCCCTCGATCCCGCCAAGTTCTCGGGCCAGGTCACCATCGATCCCGTGGTCTCGCAGAACATCGGCGTGCGCGTCGAGAAGGTCACCCTGGGGTCGGAGACCGGTTCGATCCGCACGGTGGGGATCGTCACCTACGACGAAACCCGCCTCACCGATGTGAACTTGAAGGTTTCGGGTTGGATCGAAAAGCTGCGCGTGAATTCCCTGGGGGCGCCGGTGAAACGCGGTCAGCCTCTCTTCGATCTCTACTCGCCGGATCTCTACTCGGCCGAGGAGGAGTACCTGCTTGCCTACCGGGCATCGCAACGGATTGGGACAGGCGCGGGCTCGCCCGGTGCGGGCCTGGGCAACGACCTTCTCGAATCGGCCCGGACCAAGCTGTCGTTTTTCGACATCAGCAGGGAGCAGATCGCCGCGCTCGAAACACGGGGGAACCCCCTCAAGAGCATGATCATCAGCAGCCCACAAAGCGGCGTGGTCATCGAGAAGCAGGCCTTCGAGGGCATGAAGGTCACCCCCGGGATGACCATGTATCGCATCGCGGACCTGTCGCGCGTTTGGGTGATGGCCACGGTCTACGAGTACCAGAGCCAGCAGATCAAGGTCGGACAACCGGCGACCATGACGCTCACGTATCTGCCGGGGATGCAGCTCAAAGGCAAGGTGGACTACATCTACCCCTATCTCGACGAACGCACCCGGCAGGTCAACGTGCGTCTGGAGTTTCCCAACCCAGGCCTGAAGCTCAAGCCCGGGATGTATGCCACGGTCGTGTTTCAGGGCACGGAGGCCCCAAGCCGGGTGCTGGTGTCGCGCTCCGCGGTCATCGACACCGGGGAGCGTCAGGTTGCGTTCGTTGCGCTGGGTGGAGGGCGGTTCGAGCCACGGACCGTCCGCATGGGGGCCGAGACCGAGGATGGCAAGGTCGAGATCCTCGACGGGCTCAAGCCCGGCGACGAGGTCGTGGTGAGCGGTCAGTTCCTCATCGACAGCGAGGCCAGAATGCGCGAAGCCCTGGCGCGCATGATGGAGGGCACGCCCGTGGGCGAGGCCACGGCCTCGAAGGTCGTCCCGGCGGCCGCGCCCGTGGCCATCGTCCTGCCCGATGCCGCGAACGCGGCGCTTGCCACGGCGCTCGACGGCTATCTCGCCGTGGGCAAGGCGCTGGCCGGTGACACCACCACCAACATGGGGGTCTCGGCCCGCAAGGTCGTCGATGCCATCGACGCCCTGGTCGCGATGGCGATCCCCGACCAGCCCCACTACTGGCACGAGCACGCCGACGCCGCGAACGTGAAGCAAAAGGCGCTCGATCTGGCCGCTGCCAACACCTTGGACGACGCCCGTCGCGCCTTCGCCTCGCTGAGCGCGGCGCTGTCCAAGCTGCTGCACGACACCGGCGTGCCCAAGGGCTACAGCCAGAAGCTGGAAGATGTCCATTGCCCCATGTACCCGGACGGCAAAGGGGAAGGCTCGGTGTGGATTCAGGCCACCGGCCCCATCCGCAATCCCTATTTCGGCAAGGCCATGCCGACTTGCACCGATTGGCAGCGCCCGCTCGCGGGGGCGCGATGATCGCGCGCCTGATTCGCTGGTGCGGCCTCAACCGGGCTTTGGTCATTCTGCTGACCTCGTTCCTGGTGCTGGCCGGGATCTGGTCCGTGTACCACATCACGGTCGACGCCATCCCCGACCTGTCCGACGTGCAGGTGGTCATCCGCACCGAGTACGCGGGGCAGGCACCCCAGATCGTCGAGGATCAGGTGACCTACCCGCTGACCACGGCCATGCTCGCGGTTCCCTACGCCAAGGTGGTGCGCGGCTACAGCATGTTCGGCACCAGCTTCGTCTACATCATCTTCCAGGACGGCACCGACCTCTACTGGGCGCGCAGCAGGGTCATCGAGCAGACTGCAGCTCGGTCGCCGGCCGGCTTCCCCAAGGCGCAAGCCCGCAGCTCGGTCCCGACGCGACCGGGGTGGGTTGGGTCTACGAGTACGCGCTGGTCACCGGAAAGTCCTGCGCCTCCCATCCCGACGGGGCCTGGCACGATGCGAGCCTGGATAAGTGGTATGCCTCGCCCGCGCAAGCACCCGCCGAAGCGCGGTCGCGCCTGATCCACCATCGCATCTTCAAGGACATGCTTGCCTGTCCCCTCGACGGCAAGCCGCTCGTGCCGAGCAAGCTCAACCTCGCGGATCTCAGAAGCCAGCAGGACTGGTACTTGCGCTACGCCCTGACCGCGGTCGACGGGGTGAGCGAGGTCGCGCCCATCGGCGGGTTCGTCAAGCAATACCAGGTCGTCGTCGATCCGGTAAAGCTGCTCGGCTTGAACGTTGCGCTTGGCAAGGTCAAGACCGCGATCCGGCGCTCCAACCTCGACGTGGGCGGACGTCTCATCGAGATGGGCGAGACCGAGTACATGCTGCGTGGGGTGGGTTACCTCGGCAGCCTCACGGACCAAGAGATTGCCGAGGCGCGCGAGGCAGGGAAGACCATCGATGAGGCCCGTAACGACAAGGTCCTGGCCGACCTGCGTCTCGTGGCCTTGGGCGCGAACGCGCAGGGCAAACCCATCTATCTTGGTGATGTGGCCGAAGTTCGCACCGGGCCGGATATCCGCCGCGGTGTGGCCGAGTGGAACGGCCAAGGTGAGACCGTGGGGGGCATCGTCATCATGCGCTTCGGCGAAAACGCGCGCCAGACCATCGCGAACGTGCGCGCCAAGCTCGCCGACCTCGAACGCGGGCTTCCCCCCGGCGTGGCCATCGAGACCGCCTATGACCGCTCCGATCTCATCGAGCGCGCAGTGCACACCCTCTCGCACACCCTCATCGAAGAGATGACCGTGGTCTCGCTGGTCATCCTGCTGTTTCTGCTCCACGCCCGCAGCTCGCTCGTGGCCGTGGTGACCCTGCCCATCGGCGTGCTCGGCAGCCTGGTGGTCATGAACCTGCTTGGTCTCAATGCCAACATCATGAGCTTGGGGGGCATTGCCCTCGCCATCGGCGTGATGGTGGACAGTGCCATCATCATGGTCGAGAACGCGCACAAGCACCTCGACCACGAGGCCGAGCGTGTCGCCAAGGGCGAACCGCCACGCTCGCGCGTCGACATCATCATCGAGGCGGCAACCGAGACCGGACCTACGCTCTTCTTCAGCCTGCTCATCATCACGGTCTCCTTCTTGCCCATCTTCGTTCTCGGCGAGCAGTCCGGCCGGCTGTTCAAGCCGCTGGCCTACACCAAGACCTTCGCCGTGGGCTTCGGCGCGCTGCTGGCGGTGACCATCATTCCCGTGCTGATGGTGTATCTGGTGTCGGAGAGGACCATTCCGGTGACGGTTTCGCCACGGCGTCGGCTCATGATGGTCCTCGGCGGAATTTTGGGTCCGGCGCTGCTGCTCACGCTGGTGCCGCTGCCCCACCTTGCGCAGTACCGCGCGGCCCTGGTCATTGGGTGGATGGTGCTCGCCGCCATCTTGCTTCTGCCGCAACGGATCCATTCCGAAGAGAACCATCCTCTCAGTCGCCTTCTCCAGCGCGCCTACAGCCCCGCTTTCACCTTCGTGCTGGCGCATCCCTTCTTCATCGTGGGCGCCATGCTGCTCTTGCTCGCGTCGACCGCGTGGCCGTTGAGCCAACTCGGCAGTGAGTTCATGCCGCCTCTCGAAGAGGGCGATCTGCTCTACATGCCAACGACCGATCCGGGAATCAGCATGGACAAGGTTCGCGAGCTGCTGCAACAGACCGATGCGCTCATCAAGCAATTCCCGGAGGTCGAAACCGTCTTCGGCAAAGCCGGCCGCGCGCAAACGGCGACCGATCCGGCGCCGCCCAGCATGCTCGAAACCACCATCGTGCTCAAACGCGACAAATCGCGATGGCGCCAGGTGCCGGTATCGCGCTTTTACGATTTTCTGCCCGAGGCGATGAAGGCGCCGTTTCGCGATTTCTGGCCGGACACGCGCCCCATCGCCACGAACGAGCTGATTTATGGCTACAACCTGCCGGGCGGTCTCCATGTGCGCGGGCTCAACGAGGTCATGCAGATCCCCGGCCTGACCAACTCCTGGACCATGCCCATCAAGACCCGCATCGACATGCTGTCGACGGGAATCAAGACACCGGTGGGCATCAAAGTCCTCGGCCCCGATCTCGCGACCCTGTCAGAGCTTGCCCAACGGATCTCCGAGGTCGTGCGCACGGCCGATGGGACCGGGAGATACACGGTCAGCGCCTTCTCCGAGAAGAGCGTGGGCGGCAACTACCTCGACATTCGTATCAATCGGCAAGAGATCGCGCGCTATGGGCTCGACGTGGCCGACGTGCAGGACGTCATCATGTCCGCCGCCGGGGGCGCGAACATCGGCGAGACCGTCGAGGGGATCGAACGGTATCCCATCAACCTGCGCTACCCGGTGGAGCTGCGCGACAGTGAAACCGCCCTGCGCCAGGTGTTGGTCGCCACGCCCGGCGGGGCTCGCGTTCCCCTTGCCCAGCTCGCCACCCTGGTCATTCACAAAGGCCCGCCGATGATCAAGAGCGAGAACGCGGTTCCGACGAGCTGGGTCTACGTCGACATCGCGGGCATCGATGTCGGCACCTACGTCAAGAACGCCCGGGCCGCGGTCGAGGCCGAGGTGAAGCTGCCCGCCGGCTACACCATCGTGTGGTCGGGACAGTACGAATACATGGAAGCCGCGCGAAAGAGGCTCGAGGTGGCAGTGCCGCTCGCCGCGATCAGCATCATCCTCCTGCTCTACCTCGCCACGCGGAGTTGGCTGCGCGTGGGCATCGTGGTGCTGGCCGTGCCCTTCAGCCTGATCGGCGCGATGTGGCTTACCTATCTGCTCGGCTACAACCTCTCGCTCGCGGTGTGGGTCGGGGTTATCGCGCTGGCCGGCCTCGATGCCGAAACCGGTCTGGTCATGCTGCTTTATCTCGACCACAGCTACGAACGCTTTCGCAGCGAGGGTCGCATGCGCGACAAGAGCGATCTCTGGCACGCGGTTCACGACGGCGCCGTCCAGCGCATTCGTCCCAAGATGATGACCGTGATGGTGGTCTTCATGGGTCTCGTGCCCCTGTTGTGGAGCACTGGCGCCGGCGCCGATACCATGCGCCGCCTCGCTGCCCCCATGATCGGCGGCCTGGCGACGAGCTTCGTGATGGAGCTGCTGGTGTACCCGGTGCTCTTCTACCAGGCCAAACGGGTCGCGCTGCGGGGAACCGCGCGGTGAGGGGCGCCTCCGTGTAAGAGCCGCCGGCCGCGACAGCGGCCGGATCGCCTTGCCCCGCGCAGCAGGGAAAGGCAGCGTCGCGTATCGACGCGGGTGAGCGGGACTTGGCGCGGGCGCAAGGCGGACCGCGGGGACAGCTCAGACCGGCGGGTACTGGCAGGTCCCGGCGGCGCCGTCGCATGCGCCTTTCACGCAGGCGACGGAGAATTGGCTGTCGTCGGTACAGCTGATCCGCTCGCAGAATCCGCTCGCGCCACAGGAGAAATCCGTGGCACAGGTACCGTCACCGGGCACGCAGGTGTTCTGGCAACCATGGCTGGCATCGCACCCCTGCCCCGCGGGACAATCAGCATTACTCCTGCACCCGATGATGCAGATGTCGACCGGGCTGCAGTAGCACAACGCACTGGGTGCGGGCGCCGCCTGCCCCGGCACTTCCACCGCCACCGGCTCCGATTCCTCCCGTGGCAACATTAGCCGCATCGCTGAGGCGCAACGAAGCGCCTTTCGAGCTACATGCCACGATGAACGTCGCCGCTGCAAGATATCGGATCCGTCGCTGTGGGAATGTCATCGATTCGAATCACCCTTTGAATCCGTGAATTCTGACCGCAGCTTCGACGCTCGAACGCTCGTCTGCCGTGGCTTGGTCGGGGCACCCATCGTCGAGCTTCTTGGCAAGCCCGCGCAGCACGGCGAGCCCGCATGGTCCGATGGCTTCGACGTTGTAGCCCCCTTCGAGGAGCATGCCGATTCTCCCTTCGGCCGAACCCACACCCGCCGCAGCGATGGCAGCGCCGATGAATTCGAAGTCCTCGGTGCGCAAACGCATGTTTCCCTGGGGATCGCCCTCGCGCGCATCGAACCCCAGGCTCACCAGCACGACATCGGGCCGGAAGCGTCGCACGGCCGGCAGGATCACGGTCCTGGTGGCGAGCGCATAAGCCGCCAACGTGGCCCCGGCCGGCAAGGGGACGTTCACCGTTGTGCCGCGGCCCTCGCCTTCGCCCACGGTGGTGACATCGCCGCTGTCTTGTGGAAACAGCCGGTTCGAATGAATCGAAACGAACAGGACGTCGGACCGCGCAAGGAAGATGCGCTCGCTTCCGTTGCCGTGGTGGACGTCCCAATCCAGGATGCAAATGCGCATCCCTTGCCGACGCAGTCGTTCGGCCGCGAGCGCGACGTTGTTGAAGACGCAGTAGCCGGACGTGGAGGACGACTCTGCGTGATGCCCGGGCGGCCTCACCACGGCGAAGACCTGACGGTCCTTCTGACCAACCATCTCGTCCGCCAGCGCGAGTGCGGTTCCCGCCGCATTCAGCGCAGACTTGACCGAATCGCGGCCGAGGCGCGTCTCGGGGTCGAGATCGGCCACCCGACCGCTCAGGGCAAGCACCCGGTCGACGTAGTCCGGATCGTGAACGGTGACGAGCTCGTCGCGCGTGGCTTCCCGGCTGCACGACTGCAAGGCATAGCCTGCGTCCGCAAGGCACTTGCCAAGTCGCTCGACGCGCGCACGTGCCTCGGGATGTCCGACTCCCGGGTCGTGGAGATGGACACTTGCGCCCAAGAGAATGCTCAACATGACACGTCCGAGACTAGCAGACGCCGGATTTTTCGACCAAGACACCAACGCCGAACGATCGATCTGGTCAGCCGCTTGGTGGTCGTCCTATGCTGGCAGGCGAATATAGCGACGACCAACCATGCACACGCGCCCAGCCACACCGGCGGATGGAGCAGCCATTCAAGCCGTCTATGCCCCGTACGTCGAGAACACGACGTACACCTTCGAGTTCAAGGTGCCGGCAGTCGAGGAAGTCTGCGCGCGCATGCAGCGACACCCCGGCCACGTCTGGTTGGTGGCCGAGCACGCGGGCGAGATCGTCGGCTATGCCTACGCGTGGCCCTTCGAAGAGCGGGAGGGCTACCGTTTCGCCGTCGAGACTTCCATCTTCCTCCGCCAAGACCGCGTTGGCGGCGGCATCGGCAGGATGCTCTATACCGATCTCCTGGCCTCGCTCAAGCAGAACGGGTTTGCCACCGCTGTGGCGCGCATCGCCCTTCCCAATCCGCAGAGCGAACGACTGCACGAAAAATTGGGCTTCAAGAAGGTCGCCCATTTCGAGCGCATCGGCCACAAGTTCGATCGCTGGATAGACATCGGCTACTGGCAGCGCTCGCTGTAGCTCCCATACCCAGCCAATTCATTGTGCTTGCCAACGCATAGCTCCGCCTTTTACGTCACGCCTTTCCAAAGCTCCTCAGCCACGGCGTGAGTTCTGCGCTCGAGGGAGTCCTGGACAACCTGTTGGCGAGCCTCCTGGCCCAACGACAGCTTCTCTTGGCTGCTGCGCAGAGTAACGCACCGTCCCGCATCCATCCCTGCTGCGCCACTCTCTCCTGCGCCACAGCCTGCAGCCAGCCGCTGAGCCCAAGGCTCTACCTTACGGCGCGATCGGCGCGATCGCCATGCCCTGCCGTCGGTCTTGCGTGCGTGCCATTCGCCACTACACTCGTCCCATGGCGCGCACATCGCACGACAGGGGCAAGCGACCCTGAGGCGATCCTCGGTAATCGAATGCAGAACATAGACGTCATCGTGGTCGTGCTGTTCGCGGTGGCGACCGTGGTCGCTCTCCTCGTGCGCAAGTTGCTCGTTCCCTACACCGTCGGCCTGGTCCTGGCCGGGCTCCTGCTCGGAACCACGCACGTCCTCATGCCGCCTCACCTCACGAAGGAGCTGCTCTTCGCGGTCTTCCTGCCCGGGCTGCTCTTCGAGGCCGCCTTTCACCTCGACTTCTCCCGCTTCTGGCGGAGCAAGGTCGCGATCGTGTCGCTCGCGGTTCCCGGGGTGGTCGCCTCCATTGCGGTGACCGCGGCGCTCTTGACCCCGGCGGTGGGAGCGCTCCATTTCGTGCAGGACTTCCGATTCATCCACGGCCTCGTGTTCGCCGCTCTCCTGGCGGCAACCGATCCCATCGCCGTGATCGCGATGTTCAAAACCCTGGGTGTGCCGACCCGGCTCGGGGTGCTCATCGAAGGCGAGAGCCTGCTCAACGATGGAACCTCCGTGGTCTTCTTCGGGATCATTCTGGCCATCGCCTCGGGGCAGGGCGCCTCCGTCGCGGGCGCCACGCGCGAGTTCGTGGGCGTGGTCGGGGGCGGGCTTCTCGTGGGCGGAATCCTGGGGATGGCGGTGTCCCAGGTCATCCGACGCGTCGACGAAGCGATGATCGAGATCACCCTGACCACGCTTGCCGCCTACGGCTCGTTCGTGACCGCAGAGCACTTGCATGTCTCCGGTGTCATCGCGACCGTGACCGCGGGAATGCTGTGTGGAAACTACGCCGCGAAGAGCGGGATGAGCCCGTCGACGCGCCTGGCGGTCGAGACCTTCTGGGAATACCTGGCCTTCGCCCTCAACTCCTTGGTCTTTTTGCTCATCGGATTCGAGGTCCAGCTTCGTGCCGTGGTCGCGGTCTGGAAGCCGATCCTGGTGGCTTTCGTCGCCCTGACCCTCGGGCGCGCGGTCGTGATCGCGATCGTCTCGGCGGCCCTAGGGCGCTCGCGCGAGAAGATTCCGTGGCGCTGGGCGGTGGTGCTAACCTGGGGCGGACTGCGCGGCGCGCTCTCGATGGTCTTGGCCCTCTCCTTGGCCAAGGATTTTCCCCACCGCGAGATCTTGGTGAGCCTGACCTTCGGGGTGGTGATCGTGTCGATCTTCGCCCAGGGGCTGACCATGGCGCCGCTCTTGCGCTGGCTGGGCGTGGTCCGCGCCGTGGCCGACCGGCGTGCCTACGATCTTCGGCGAGGGCAACTGGTCGCCGTCCAGGCCGCCCTCGACCGTCTTGATCAGGCCGCGCGTACCCACGCCGTGGCGCCGGAAATCGTCGCCATCGTCAGAGAGGAATACCAGTCCATCCTGCGCTCCGCGGAGGCCGACCTGGGGCGCCTCTACCGCGAAGAGGCCGGGCTGCGCGACGAGACCCTGGCGCGACTTCGGCGCTATCTGGCCCTGGTGGAAAGAAGCGCGATTGCACAGGCCGCGCGACACGGGCTGATCGGCAGCAAGGTAGCGCATGAATTGAGCGCGTCCGTGGATGCGCGTCTGGCCTCCCTGGCAAAGTCGACCTCGGAGGAGGAAGACCTTTGAACCTTCTCCGTCGGCGAGGAACTGCCCCTATCATCTCTTCAAGTAGCCGCGCAGCTCGGGGTACTTGAGCATGGCTTCCGTCTGATGCCTTGCCGCGAGCGCCCGTATCGCGCCATCGAAGGCCTTGCGCAGGTCGGATTCGGGCACGCTGCCTGGCGCGGCCGCGCCTGTGCCACTACCCATCGTGCAGATCTCGGTGTTCCCGGCGGCGGCATCCAGGACGACCGACAAGCTCTCTATCCCCTGCTGGCTTCTGCCCAGGACTTCCGACGAGTAGGATTCGCCCGGCGAGCCGAAAGTCTCGGCCAATAGCTGCAGAATCGAGGTGTTGTCGAGGGGGCGCTTGCACACGCCTCGCTTGGGCGCGAACGGCCCGCCGATGATGGTAGGGGTTCGGGGCCCCGTGGTGTCGAACGAGACGCCATTCGGATGCCGGTACGTGATCGGCAACGGAGGAACATGATCGAACAGCCCCCCGTGCTCATCGTACGTGAGAACGAAGACGCTGCGCGACCACTTGTCGAGGTTCGCGGTCAGACTTTGATACACCTCCCTGACGAAGGACTCCCCGGGCGCCATCGCGAGAGGGGCATGATTGTCGCACGGCGGGTGGAAGTGCACAGGGCAGTCATAGTAGTCCGGCTCGATGAAGATGACCTGGGGCCAATCGCCGACCGGCTCTTCCATGACGTCCTTTTCGAGGTCCGAGAGCCGTTTGAAGTGTCCCGTCAGCACGAGTGGCGCCATGCGCGGCATGAGCGCGAAGAAGGGAAGTCCGGCGGCGTAGACGCGCCATCGCACGTTGTGCCCGAGCAGCCAGTCGTACACGGTCTGCTGATCGGGTAGCAGAACGCCCGTCTCTGCCAGGGGCGTGGCACCGCACATCGACATGAGGCGGTTCGGCGCTGTCGACGTCGGAACGCAGGCAAACCAGTTGTCGCAGACCGTGTACTGCTCCGCCAGCGGAGCGGTCGTCGGAAGATCCTTCGCTTGCAGCAGCCCCATCACGGGCGGATCGTCGACGATGCTATGGCACTGATCCTCGAAGGCTCGCACGAACCCGTCCATCAAATGGGTCTTCGCCAACGGGGACCAACTGAGCTGTTCGCGGACGCCACCCGAGTTGTGCGGCAAGTCGCTCACGAAGGGGGCGTCGGTCCTCCAGGAGGGTCGTCGGGCGAGTCCATCCGTGTTCTTGTTGACGTAGCGATCGTTCTGAAAGTCCTCGATGCCCTCGACCTCGGGCCGATTTCCTCCCTCGGGGTGGCGCAAGTACCCGAGGACATTGTCGAACGATCGATTCTCCATCATGACGACGACAAGGGTTCCGACCTTCTGTTTGAGCTCGTCTGGGGTCATGGTGTTGGCTCCTCGCACTCGGTGAAAACGAACAGGGTCAGGGTGTGCGGCGGATTGCCGCACGACTCGCCCGGGCTCAGCGGCGATGAGACTCGCCAGTCACCCGCTACCGGAAAGGCGGCGAAGGCTCGGGAAATCTCTCCTCGCTCGAGGTGCGCCACGATCGGTTTACCCTCGCTGTCAGTCACGCTCTTGCCGGCACTGTCCAGGCGACTGATGTCGAGTGGTCGCTTGGCGCCGCCCATTCTCTTGGCCATGACCTCGGGCGAGAACCCCTTCACGTGGGCCACGAGGGTCAAGACCCCGTCTTTGCACAGGGCCGAGTCGTTGAGGTCTGCCGCGATTTCCACGGGAGCCGGGACATCGACATCCACATCGGCGCCGGCAGGCTCGCCTCCCAAGCGAGTCACTCTGAGGGACACGCGCGTATTCGCGGTGGGCTTGATCGTCACGCGACCGCTGGTGGCCACCGGACCGTCCGGCGCTCCTACAAGCTTGGGTGTCACGGTCAGCGTGGGTGAGCCGGTGACCTCCCAGTCAATCATAACCAGATCCCCTGGGCAAATGTGCCTGGGTGTCACATCGAAACTCGTGATGTGCGCATTGCAACTCGATAGCAAGGCCGTCGAAACGGCCACGATGGCAAACAGTCCGAAGGCGTTCGTGGAGCTGTTGTTGGTTCGGCTCTCCACTCTTCGTTTCCGCAAGTCGGCGTCCATTCGGGTTCGCACCCCCATTTGCAACCCCCAAGGCTTTGGCGAAGGATAGGTGCGCACCTCGGACGCGGCAATGAAAAAAGGAGAGGGGATGGGTCCGGTTTTAGATGGTCGGCCGGCCGGCGGTGCGTCCTCGATCTTCGTGAAGAAAATAGGTCGCCTACTTGATCCGGGGGAGCAAAACCGGTCATGCTCGAATCATGATGCGTAGCTCACGTCAGTCGCGGAGAGGTTTCGGCGCCGTTGCGGCATGCTTTGTCCGCCAGGAAGCTCGCGATGCGACGGACGATGGCGTCATCAACGATGTCTTGCGCGAGCCCGCGCGCCTTGAGCATGGTTTTCGTAAGCTCTAGGGAATGGTTCGCGCCCTCGACCACATGAAGCTCGTTGACCGCGCTCATGCGCGCGCGGACTTCGGCCAGGCGGTCGAGCGGACAAAGCGGATCGCGCGAGCCCTGCACGAACAAGATGGGTGTCCGCAGCGCGAGCAGGACTTCATCGCGAAGCGAGCCGTTCTGGCCGACGAGTGGGTAACCCAGGCAGACGAGCGCGAGCGCCTTCCTGGGTGCGGGAAGGTTTGCCAGGTGACAACCGATGCGACCGCCCATGCTCTTGCCGATGAGCACCACAGGCCCGCCCGGGTCGAGCGCGTCGAAGGCGGCGCGGTGGGCCGCGACGAGCACGGGCAAGCGGTCGGGCGAACGTCTGCCTGCCAGTTGATAGGGATAGTCGAAGCACCGGACGCGTCCGAGAACCGCCAGTCGTTTGCTGACCTTCCTCATCCAAGGCGACGAAGACGGGGCACCCGCGCCAGGCGCGAAGAGAAATTGAAGTTTCGTGTCCATCATGCGAGATCTGCCTGCTCAGCTACCCATCAGCCTGCGAAGAATAGCATTGCCGCAGCAGCGGGGGCTTTGCGGGTGGCGAGTCTTGAAGAGCTCCGCGAATTCAGGCTGTCGGGGTGGCTGGCGCGATAAGATTCTGCCAACGTCTTTCCCGGCGGCGACGTTTCTATGGGCATGAATGCGGAGCACACGGCGGAGATGGAAGCGCTCCTCGCGCAAGCGGGGTGGTTGCGACGGTTCGCGCGGGCGCTGCTTCACGACACGGACGATGGCGAGGATCTGGCGCAGGACACGTTTGCGACGGCGTTGCGCCAACCTGCCGCCGGAGGCGGACGGGCGTGGCTTGCGACGGTGGCGCGCAACCTGGCCGTGGATCGCTTCCGCGGCGATGCCCGGCGCGCGCGGCGCGAGGAAGCCGCGTGGCAATGCGATGCCGGCCGCGTGGCTACGCCCGAGGAATTGGTCGGCGACGCGCAGATTCATCGGCACGTGGCCGAGTCGGTGGCGAACCTGGCCGAGCCGTTTCGCCAAACCCTGGTGTTGCGCTTCTACCAAGGCCTGTCGTCGGCGGAGATCGCGCGTAAGCTGCGCGAGCCCGAGGGCACCATCCGTTGGCGGGTGAAGGAAGGGCTCGCTCGCGTGCGTCGCGACCTCGACCGCCGCCATGCCGACAACCGCGCGGCGTGGGTGACGGCCCTGGTGCCGCTGTTGCCCAAGGCCGATGCACCGGCCGCGCGTCCGCTGCGTGACGCCCGCGGCTTCCCCGCACTCGTGTACCTGGCCGTCGCCGCGATGGGGTTGTTGTCCGTCGTCGTCCTCGCCATCGTCCTGCGCAGGCACAAGGTCGAAGTGGCGAGGGAAGACCGGTCGCCGCCCGCGGTCGAAAACACTCCGGTGCTGCGAAGCGCGCCCACGGTGCGGTTGAACCTCGCGCGCACGGTCGCCCCGCAAACCGACGCGCTCGCCGCGCTTCCGCCCGGTCCTGGAAGCGCGGACGCCGAATCGCTGGCCGAGGAGTTGCTGCTCGCGATCCAAGGCAACGACTACGACGCGTTCGTGGCCAAGGGTTCGGCATCTTTCCGGGCCGCGGTGGCCACGGCCAGGTTCGCGCAGCTGAGCTCGAAGCTCGGCAGGCGTCTGTCGCAGGGCCACCGCGTGACCACGCTGGGATCCGTGCGCCGGTCGCAACACATCGACTGGATCTTCGGCATCGAATTCTCCGACGACGGAGACGACGCCCTTGTCACCCTGCCCATGAACGGGTGGCAAGTGGCCGGCTTCCTCATCAACGAACCCTTTCCCATGCCCGTGGAGACATCACCATGAACAAACGCACCTTCCTGTCCCTGGTTGCCTCGCTCGCCCTTTTCCTCTCCGTCCCGCACGCCGCGCGCGCCGCGGGGGCCGCACCTGCCGAGGCGGAGAAGCTCCTCCTGAAGTTGATCGAGGCGGTGAAGGCCGAGTCCTACGACGCCTTCCTGGCCGACGCCGACGCCAACATGAAGAAGCAGCTCAGCCGCCAGCAATTCGAAGGTTTGTGCGGCCTTTACACCAAGCCGCTCAAGCAGGGCTACACCCTGACCTACTTCGGCCAACTGAAACAGCGGGGCATGGCGGTGTATGTGTGGAAAGTCGACGCTGTCGGGGCTCAGGACGAAGTGCTTGTCCGGCTGTGGGTGAAGGACGGCAAGGTCGGCGGGGTGTTGGTGCAGTAAGCGCGAAGCTGCGCTACGGCGCGCACCGACGAGCTATTCCGCGGACGTGGGGCCGGTGGCAGGGCGGGCAAAGATGCTCCACACCCGGCGATCCCGCAGCGCGAGACCGCCCCAGACGAAGACGGCGAAGTAGATGGGGAACAGGGTATGGCTCGCGAGGGGGAGCCCAGCTTGCACGTTGACCTCCACGGCCCCACCCAGATAGCCGGTGAGCAGCACCGCACCCAGGATCGCGGTGCGCGGGATGCAATAGACGATCGTGCAAGCGAGCAGCACCAACCCGATGGGTAGGATGGCGCCGACGGGAAAGCCCATCTGGGTGCTGGCTTTCACGACCCAAGGCACCTGCAGCACCTTGGTCAAGCTGTCGAACAGCAGGAACGCCACGGCCAGGCCGCTGGCGATGCGTCCGATCCAGATTCTCTTTTTGCTGACTGGGAGCGTGTGCGGGTAGGCAGGCCTCGCTGCTTGGCTGATAACGTGGCTGGTCAGGTTCAATGTCGTGCTCGATGTCGTGCTCATGGCGATTCTCCTTTCGCCGACACGACGAATGAGCGCAGGCCGGTCCGACATCCCGATGCAACTTTTTTCCCGGCTCGGGTGTCGGCGCCGGTCATCCTTGATCGTCGTATGAAAGCAGGGGGAGAAGCGATGCTGTACGCCATTCTTTGTTACAACGATGAAGACATCACCGGGGCCTGGAGCAAGGAGGAGGACGACATGGTCATGGCCCGCCTGGCGGCGGTGAACGACAAGCTGGCCAAGGCCGGCAAGCTGGGACCGGTTGCGCGCCTGATGCCCACCACCGCGGCCACCACGCTGCGAAAAGGTGGGTACGGCAAGCGCCTCGAGCCCGGTCCCGAGCCTCCCGTGGTGACCGACGGCCCCTTTGCCGAGGCCAAGGAGCAACTTCTCGGCTTCTACGTCATCCAATGCACGGGCCTCGAAGAGGCCCTGGACATCACGCGCGAGCTCGGTCACGCCAACCCCGGCGGTGCGTACGAGGTGCGTCCGATTTCACTCTTCTTGCCGGGCGCTGGAGTCAAGTGAATGCCATGGACTGGATCGATCTCGCCTTGCGCTCGGCGCGGCCACGGGTGATGGGCGCGCTCACGCGCTACTTCCGCGACCTCGACCTGGCGGAGGAGGCGTTCCAAGAGGCGTGCCTGGCCGCGCTCAAGAATTGGCCGGGCCGAAGCCCGCCCCACGATCCGGCCGCCTGGCTGATCTTCGTCGGGCGCAACGCCGCCCTCGACACGGTCAGGCGGCAGAGCAAGCAACGCCCCCTGCCGCCCGAGGACGCGCTCGCGAACCTGGAGGATACTGAAGGCGAGCTGGCCCAGTCCCTCGACGATGCGCACTACCGCGACGACATCCTGCGCCTGCTCTTCATCTGTTGCCATCCCGAGCTGCCGGCCACACAGCAGATTGCCCTGGCCTTGCGCATCGTCTCGGGCCTCACGGTCAAGGAGATCGCGAACGCCTTTCTGGTCAGCGAGGCGGCCATGGAACAGCGGATCACGCGCGCCAAGACCCGCGTCGCCGATGCCCATGTTCCCTTCGAGACCCCGGATGAGCACGAGCGCGCGCAGCGCCTGGCCGGGGTCGCGGCCGTGCTCTATCTGATGTTCAACGAGGGCTACTCGGCCACCGGCGGGGACGCGCTCATTCGCGCCTCCCTGTGCGAAGAGGCCATCCGGCTCGCGCGGTTGCTCCTGCGCCTCTTTCCCGCGGAGCCCGAGCTCATGGGCCTGCTCGCGCTGATGCTGCTCCAGCATGCGCGCGCCAAGGCGAGGACGGACGGGCAGGGTGCCATCGTCCTCTTGGAAGACCAGGACCGCCGGCTGTGGAACCGCGGCCTCATCGAGGAGGGGCTGGCGCTGCTCGACAAGGCGATTCGCCACCAGACCCGCGGGCCGTACCAGATTCAGGCGGCCATCTCGGCCTTGCACGCCAGAGCCGAGCGCGCCGAAGACACCGATTGGCGCCAGATCGCTCTTCTCTACGCCGCTCTCGAGCAAGTGCAGCCATCGCCCGTGGTCAGTCTGAACCGTGCCGTTGCCCTGTCCAAGGCCGAGGGCCCGGCGCCAGCGCTGGCCATGGTCGAGCCCCTCGCGCCCAAGCTCGGCAATTATTTCTATTTCTTCGGCGTCAAGGGCGCCCTGCTCATGCAGCTCGGTCGCCACGAGGAGGCGCGCGTCGCGTTCGACCGCGCCATTTCGCTTGCGCACACCCCGGCCGAGGCCGCGCACATTCGCATGCACCTCGATCGCTTGATGAGCAGGCCGCAGGCGACGCCGACCGCCGCGGGTTGACCGCGGCCGGGTGAAAAAAGATCGGCACGCGTGTCGGCTTCACACCGGCTCGTTCGTCCTTCGAGCACAACCCAACAAGGAGGATCCCATGAAGTACCTGTGTTTCATTCGCCATTCGGAGAAATACCGCGAAGCTCAGCCGCCCGCCGCGCTGATGGAGGCGATGGGCAAATTCGTCGAGACGTCGATGAAAGATGGCGTGTTGGTCGATACCGGTGGCTTGCTGCCGAGCAAGGACGGGCTTCGCATCCGGCTTGCCAAGGGGCAGCTCACCGTCACCGATGGCCCGTTTACCGAAAGCAAAGAGGTCATCGGCGGCTGGGCCATCCTGAAGACCGATTCGAAGGCCGAGGCCGTTCGGATCGCGACCGAGTTCATGGAGCTTCACCGCAAGCACTGGCCCAGCTTCGAGGGCGAGTCTGAAGTGCGACCGATGTTCGAGCCCGGCCAGGGGCCGTAGCGATCGAGGAAGAACACACGGAAAGGAACAGAGCAATGAAAGTCATGGTCATGGTCAAAGCGACGAGGAAGTCCGAGTCGGGCGCGATGCCCGACCAGAAGTTGCTCGCCGAGATGGGGCGCTTCAACGAGGAGTTGGTGAAGGCCGGTGTCATGCTGGCCGGCGAAGGGTTGCACCCGAGCAGCAAGGGCAAGCGCGTGCGTTTCTCCGGCGGCGAGAGGATGGTCATCGACGGGCCCTTTGCCGAGACCAAGGAGGTCGTGGCGGGGTTCTGGATCTGGCAGGTGAAGTCGATGGATGAGGCGCTCGACTGGATCAGGCGTTGCCCGGATCCCATGCCAGGGGAAGAGTCCGAGCTGGAGGTCAGGCCCATTTTCGAGGCCGAGGACTTCGGCAAGGAATTCACGCCCGAGCTGCGCGCCCGAGAGGAACGTTTGCGCGCCGAGATTGGCCGTCGTCAGTGAAGCGTGAGCGACGCGCTCAGCCGAGCAACGTGCTCGCGACCGCCACGGCAAGCCCGGCCAAGAACCCCGATATCGCCTGCCTGCCCGCCCGTCCGTCGTGGGATTCGTGCAGCAGCTCGGGGAGCAGGTCGGAACCGCCGATGTAAAGGAAGGTGCCCGCGGCGATGGCCAGCACGCCACGGATGGCGGAGGCCCAGACGCTGGCCGCCAGGATCGCCGCCAGGGCGCCCAGGCCCGCGGTCAGCTGCACCAGCGCCAACGCGGCGGCGGCTCGCCCGCGGCTCATGCCCGAGCTTCTCAAGATGGCGTAGTCGCCGACCTCTTGCGGGACTTCGTGCACGATCACCGCGAGTGCGGTTGCCACGCCGAGGCGGGGCGAGGCGATGAACGCCGCCGCGATGGCAGCACCGTCCCCGGCGTTGTGAAGACCGTCGGAGCCGAGGAGCATGGCCGGCAAGATCGTGTGCGCATCGTGCCGGCTGCGTCGATGCCCGAGCCACCACTCCAAGGCCGCGGTGGCGCTGAAGCTGGCGAGGGCGATGCCCAGGATCGTCTTCGTGCTGCCTTGGACCAGCGCCTCGGGCAGGATGTCCAGGAAAGCCACGCCGAGGATGACGCCGGTCGCGAACCCGACCAGGGCCTGGCGCCGGCTGGCCAGCCACGCTTCGGGCAAGAGCGCACCCGTCAAACCTGCGCACCCGTCGACCAGTACGGCCAGGGCGATGGCGAGCCACGGAACCCTCATGGCGCACACCGCGAGCGACGGACCGCGATCACCTGCATCGAACCTCGGTTCTTCTGCTTGGCATCCACGCTCCCGAGCGCGCTACCAAACGCTGCAACGATTGCGCGGCGCCATCGCCGAACCGGCGGGACAGGCGAAGGCCGAGGCGAAGGCAGGCAGGTCGCTGAGCGCGCCGTTGACCCGGAAGCGCGGCGGGGAATGGGGATCGATCGTGGCCAGGCTGCGCTCGAGCTCGGGCCGCCGATTGGTGCACCAGGATTGCGCAAGCGCGAGGAAGAAGCGCTGCTCTTCCGTGGGGGCGCCCGTCATGGCCGATCCGGCCTGATTCGGCACAGGCGCTTGCGCTCGATGGAGCAGTGCCTGCAGGGAAAGCTTGACCCCGCCGAGGTCCGCGATGTTCTCGCCGAGCGTGAGCTTGCCGTTGATCGGGACGTCGTCGTACGCGTGATAGCCGGAGTATTGCTTGACCACGCAGGCGGTCTTTTCCTCGAAGGCGTGTTCCACCTGCGGGGTCCACCACGTTCGCAGATTGCCGTTCTTGTCGAACTTGCGCCCTTCATCGTCGAACCCGTGGGTCAGCTCGTGCCCCATCACCATGCCGATGGCGCCGTAATTGGCCGCGTTGGGCGCGTTCAGGGCGAAGAACGGCGTTTGCAGAATGCCGGCCGGGAAGACCATTTCATTGAGCTGAGCATTGTAGTAGGCGTTCACCGTCATGGGCGTCATGGCCCATTCTTGGCGGTCGACCGGCTTGCCGATCTTCGCATCCTGGCGCTCGCTCTCGAACGCATCCGCGGCCAGGACGTTTTCGATGTAGTCGTGCCGGTCGATGTGGACGCGATCGTAGCGTCGCCATTTTTCGGGATAGCCGATCTTGTCGAACACCGCTTGCAGCTTGTCCAAGGCTGCGGCCCGCGTGGGCGCGTCCATCCAGGTGACTTGCTCGAGATCCCGCGCGAAGGCGGCCTCGATGTCGTGCACCATGGACAGGGCGCGCTGCTTGGCATCGGTGGAGAACACCTTCTTCACGAAGGGCTGGGCCAGCGCCTCGCCGAGGGCCACGTCGGTGGCGTCCGCGCAACGCTTCCAGCGCGGCAACAGGACCTTGGAGCCGGTCAGGTTCTGGCTGGAGAACGCGAAGCTCTCATCGACGAAGCGCGGTCCCAGGGCCATGGCGTGATCGGAAACCGCGTGCCAGCGCAAGTAGGCGCGAAGCTTCTCGATCGGCGTGCTCTCGAGCAGGCGATTGAGACCGGCGAAGAAGCCGGGAACCGTCACGTTGATCGCGCGGACCTCGGCCAGATCCCCGACGAAGTAACGCCGCCACGGGAAGCGCGGCGCGGCCGCCTCGAGGCCGGCACGGTCGATGCGGTGGTACACGTTTTCCGGATCCCTCCGGTCGACGAGCGACATGGAGGCTTGCGCGAGCCGGGTTTCGAGCTCGAGCACGACGTCGGCATCCGCGGTGGCGGCGGGCGCGGTCTCGCCGGCAAGCACGAGCATGCGCACGATGTGGGCACGGTAGGCCTCGCGCAGCTTGCGCGATTCCGCGTCCTGCCTCAGATAGTATTCGCGATCGGGCAGGCCCAGCCCGCCCTGATCGGCCTCTCCGATCATCTGCGTGGCGTCGCGAAAGTCCTGATCCGGGCCGAAGGTGAAGAACGCGCCGAAGCCGCGATCCTGCATCCAGCGCACCAGTGTGGCCAATTGCTCGAGATTGGAGACCGCTGCGATGCGTGCCTGCCAGTCGGACAGGGCCCTCCGTCCTGCCTCGGCCACCGCCGGCTCGTCCATGCAGGAGGCGTAGAAATCGCCCACCCGGCGGGCGTCGGGCTCGCCCGGGTTGACCTGTCCGACGGCGTAGGCATCGAGAATGCCGTGCAGGATGTTCTGGTTGCGCTCGTGGATCACGGAAAAGGATCGAGTCCACGCCGGCCGATCGGGCGGGATCGGGGTGCGCGCGAGCCAGGAGCCGCACGCGTATTGATAGAAGTCCTGGCAGGGCGCGACCGAGCGGTCGAGCGCGGTCGGATCGAATCCGAGCGCGACCGGATCCACGGCCGGCGCGGCGATGGGCGCGGGCGAAGAGGGCACCGGGAGCAGGGGCGGCGACGGACCCACGGCTGGGGTCGCCCGACACCCCCAAACCGCGAAGAGCAGCCACAGGAGATCTTTGCGCAGGAACAATTGGTTGGTCATCACCTGCAATGGGATAGCAGAGAGAGTGCTCGTGTGCACAAGACCGCTGATGGACTAGCCCGGCTTCCCCTCGGGCAGCTCGCCCACCCGAAACGCGGCGCAGGGGGCGGTCTCGCGGGTCACAAGCACTGCGGATTGCTATTGGTGCCGGTGAAATTCGTCGTGCACGGGGATTCCCCGCTCGACATATCGACGGTCTGTGTGTAGCTGACCGTGCAAGAGCCGCCGGCATCGGGGCCAAGATACTGGCTTGAAGACTTGCCGGGATACTGGATCTGCAGATTGAAGCGACCGACCGGCAGATTGGTGAGCACCAGGCCGATGCCACCGAAGCTGGAAAACTGCGACGACGAAGCGCAAGGGGTGGCAGGCAACAGTCGCGTGTCCGCCAGGTCGATGGTGTAGCGCGAGTTGGCCGAGTCGAATGTCATCGGCGCCGTGCCGTAGCTCGAGGCCAGCAGAACCTGAATGCGCGAGCCCCATCCCGCCGGGGCCGCGGTGCCTGCCTGCGAGATCGACAGGACACCACAAGCCGGCTGCACGGAGCCGGCGAGCTGCACCCGCGCGGTCAGCGTGGCCTGCGGAGAGGTTCCGCCCACACAGCGAAAGCCAGCGCGGGCCCGCGAATCGCCTGAAGAATTGATCGAGAGATTGTTGTCGAGCGCCAGGTAGCGGCCCGCCGGATTTTGCCGGCACTGGTTCTCGAACACGCCGCCGCCCTTGAGCATCGGGTTGCGCGCGGAGGGGCCACCGGTTCCCAGGTTTGAGCCACCGCAGTCGGTGCCCTGGTCCTGGGTCGCATGATCGTAGGTGACGTGGAGGGGATCGGTGACCGCCTCTGCGGCGGGCGTGGGAATACACGTCGGAGGGTTCGACGCGTCCACCGGACACTGGTACATGGTGTCGGTCGTTCCCGTGCACTCGCTTTGGCAGGCGTTGCCGCCTGCGCACTGGCTGGTCACGCAACCGGTGTCGTTCGAGCACAGGGTCGACAGCGGGGTCAGGTACCGGCAACCCGTGGAGAAGACGAAGTCGTCTTCGACCCATTCGGGGGCGCTGCCTGCCATGTCGTAGACGCCGAGCGGAGTGCAGTCGATGGGGTTGCTGGCCACCGGCTGCAACGGCTTGTTGCCGGAACCGCAATCCAGGGAGGGGACATCCCCGCACGCGCGCGGGAGGTCGCCCCAAGGATAGACCTGCATGTCGCCCTGGTTGTCCTTCACGCGCGCCGCCACCTCCCACTCGGCCTCGCTGGGCAAGCGCAGGTTGCGAAAGCGGCAGTACTGGCGCGCCTCTTCGATGGTGACCTGGGCGGGAAGATCGCCTTGGTTGACGTAGTCGCCGGAATCTTCGTCGCAGCACTTGCCCAGGGCTGCGCAGGCGGCGTACTGCCTGACCGTCACCTCGTGGACATCGATCGGGTAGGATCGGCTGAGCGCGATGGCGTGCGCGGGCTCGGCCATTCCGCAAGGCTTGGTCTGCGACGGGTTGCACGCGTCGGTGGTGCCACCGATGAGGTACCTGCCCGCCGGAATTGTCACCGTCGGGGTGGCGTCAGGCAGGGGGATGCCCTTGGCGCAGCCGAGCCCGGCAAAGATCAGCGCGAACGCGACCGGACGGCGGGTCACGGCGTCTCCTGGGATGCGGGAAGAAGCAGGCTGGGCGGACCCGGATCGACGTTGCCACGATTGAGTGCCCAGTCGAGCACATAGCAGGTGATGGCCAGCGTCGCCGATCCGATGGCCACTCCCTGACCGATCTTCTCCATAGTGGCGAAGCGATTGAACTCATCGGTGCCGGCGAATCTGCGATTGGCCAGGATGTGGCCGACGATGCCACCGGCTTCGCCGAGCACACCCAGTACCACGAAGGTCGTCCCCAGCTTGCGCCAGCCATGGGTCTTGACGCGCGCCAGATTGCCCGCCACGGACGTGTGGTCTCCGGCGATCAGCGTCACCGCTCCCTCGGCACCGCGGAAGCCCTCGCGTTCGAGCGCCACGGAGTACAGCCCGGGGGCAGGCGCAGCTTGACTGGGCCGTGCATGCCCACGGAGATATGGTTGACGAGAATGTTTGCCTCGGGCGGTCGGGCTATCACCTCCAGCTCCGCGTCCTTGGGTACTTCGACCCGGGGCGCGGGCGCGGTGGGTGCGGCCGGCGCCGCAGCAGCCACAGGTGGAGTTGCCGCGGTGGTGGGCACGGGCGCAGGCATCTCCCCCGTCGGGGACACCTTGGATGGTGCGGGGAGAGCCGCTGCCGCCGCTGCCTGTTCCTCCTGCTGTTGTCGCTGCCGATCGAGAGCGACTTTCAGCTCGCGGATCTGCCGCTCCACCTCGGCTCGATTCGGCGCCTCCGGCGCCTCGCGCAAGTAGCTCGCGTACATCTTGGCCGCATCCGACAGCTCCCCGAGCTGCCGGTGGCACTGCGCGATATTGTATAGGAATGACGCATCCTGTTTTAGCAAGTACGCGGCCTTGAACTCGTCGAGCGCCTCGCGGTACTCGCCGAGCTGGTAGTGCATGCGTCCTTGCTTGAAGTGTGCGCGGGCCGCTCCCACGCTCTCCTTCGCCGGCGCGCCCGCCGCCTGGCTCGCAGTCACGGTGCCGATCAAGACGAGGACAACCAGTGCAGTGCTCAGGATTCGCGCAAGCGGTCTCACCACAGCTTCATCGTACGCGCGAACGCTGTCCGAGGGTACTTTTCTCGCCCTGACCGGAAACCTTCATCACCGACACCGCCGCGCTGATGGCCATTGCGCCGGTCGCCGTTCGCAAAGTAGACCTTGGCCATGAACAACCGATTCGACCAAGAGGCAAGCCAATGGGATCAGCAAGAGCCGCGCGTGAAGATGGCCGCAGCCATCGCGGAGGTAATGTCTCGGTCTCTGCGGCTTGGCTCGGATCGAGATCTCCTCGACTTCGGCACCGGCACGGGGCTCATCGCGTTGAGGTTCCAGCCTCACGTTCGCAAGGTCTTCGCCTTCGACACATCGGAGGGCATGCTGCGGGCGCTGGGGGACAAGCTCTCGCAGAACCGCATCACCAACGTCGAGTTGGTTCAAGGCCTGCCCGGCGAGACCATGCCGAAGCTGCCGGCCGTCGACATCATCGTCAGCTCCATGGCCTTGCACCACGTGCGCGACACCCTCGGTCTTGCCCGTGCCTTCAAGAAAGCGTTGCGGCGAGGTGGTCAGCTGGCGATCGCGGATCTCGATTCGGAAGGCGGCTTGTTCCACGCCGACCATGCCGATGTGATGCACGATGGTTTCGACCGCAATGAGCTGGCCGGAATTCTTGGCGCTGCCGGCTTCTCGGACATCGAGTTCGGTGACGCCTATGTCCTGGAGAAGACCATCGCCGACGGGACCTTGCGACCATTCACGATCTTCCTGGCGACCGCACAGGGGTGAAGGATTTCTTGACGGATGCTCGGCATCCGACCCTCCAACGTGGGACAAGGCGCGTGAATAGGTCGCGGCGATGCGCGCTCGAAATGGCCAACCTCGGAGGCACCATGAACCCCTTTTCTCGTGTCGCAGTCCTTCTCGCTCTGCTGCTGGTCGTGGGGTGTGATGTCATCCATGGCAGCACCACCACGGCGTGCACGGTAGGCACTGGACCCACTCAGACGTGCGTCGAGGTCTGGACCAACATCTCCACTTCCCAGACGATCACGACGGCCCAGAACGACTGCACGAACAACGGGGGCGTCATCTCGAGCGTTTGCTCGCACGATGGCGCGGACGGTGGCTGCAAGAAGACGACCACGACAGATGGAATCTCCGCCAGCACGACGGTTTGGTACTACTCCGGCGATGCCGACACGGTCGGCACAGAAACATCGACCTGCGCGCAGAACGGCGGCACTTGGGTTGCGCCGTAGTCCTCGCTGCCCATTGGCCCGAATCTATTCTCCCGGCAGGCCGCTGACGATGATTTTCCGGAGACCTGGCACCGGTAGCGCCTGCCCTTGCTTGACCTCCTCGAAGATGATCTGGGCCATGGTGGCGGTGGTCAGGTCTTGTCCTGTGTCTTTGCTCGTGACCCGAATCTCCTCGCCAGCTCGGATCAACTTGGCGAGATCGGTCAGCGTGACATAGTGGCTTTGTTCCGTGTCGTATAGCTTCCGGTTGGAGTATCGGCGTATTGTTCTCATAATGCTCAAAGTATGACACGCGGTTCGGGCAGCCGGTAGCTCGGAGAAGCGGCAGTCGCAACAGCTGGTTGCGCGAGATACGCGGTGCGTGGAGAGCAGTTAGAGCGTGTGTAGCACCTGAAATGCCCGAGACCGGGTTTAGGCCATCGACCAGAAGGAACATCGGGTTCCGTTCGTCGTCGCCGTGAGTGTGACGGCGATTCACGTGGCTGATGCGAATTTGGCAGGTGAACGCATCCGCCGCGAGGATGTCTGGCTGCGACTCCATGATATTTGCGTGCCGGACATCCCGTCGTGGTTGGCCTGGAAATTGAAGAGACAGATAGGAATGGCAGCTTGGTCGCCCCCTCTTCGATGGTTCGTGGTGCGCTTGATACTGGTTCTGGCGGCGCTGCTGGCACCCGGCTGCGGATACGACACGTACAGCATCCCCCCGGCAGAGCCTGCACCAGTGGCCGTGGTGCCGCCTGGCCCGCCGCCAGCTCTGCTGGTGCCAACTTGCCTCGCAGAAATTTGCCCTTAGAACCACCGACCAAAGGCGATGCGCCCCTGTGGAAAGACTGAACCGGAAAATTGCTTCACAGGGTAGATCTTGTCGCTGTCGCAATACACGTGGCAGGAGCCATAGGTCTGGTCGCTGGCCAGCGCATACGTGAACCCTCCAGCAACGAGAAAGGAGAATCCGGTTGGCGACCGGTACTCGTAACCTACCTCGCCATTCAGCCAAACCGAGTACTGGACGACGCCCTGAGCGTCCTTCTGGAGGCCCGAAAGAGACGGTCCCAAGCCGAGTATCAAGTGGTACGTTGGGAGATGACCTAGACTCAGCTTGGGCATCACCGAGAATTGAAGTCCGGTGATTCCGAGCCCGACACCTAGCTCGATCTGGAAGGCTCGAGCTGGGGCGTAGGTAAGCGTGCCACCGATTTCCCCCACGACCGAGGCAAGGCCCAAGTTACCCATGAACCGGAGTTTGGATGGAGGCCCTTCTATCGGCTCGTTGAAATTCTCCTCAGCGTTACTCACGGGCGGCATCGTGAGGACCAAGAGAATGGCGACGAAGCCCGCGTGGTGTTGCACGCGTCCAATCTATCAAAGTCATGCTGCGATCTTGGGCAAATCATCCGACTACTGGCCAGGAACGATGCTCCACGCACAGCCCTGGGCGAAGGCGAGCTCGGCGAGCAACGTCTGTAGCTCGCGAGCTGCTCCGCGTTCATCCGGTTGACGAACAAGGCAGGACGCACATGAAAATGGTCCGGCTCGAAGTGGAAGCCATTGTCACGTGACGAGTGACCGCGCCATCGGGACGTGGCGCCATTTCCGATGATCGTCTCCGCCGGTGCGCGAGATCACGAGACTTTGGGGGGCATGCCTGGCATCCTTCCTAAACAGCGATAAAAGCTGGGTGGCAAGGGGAGGCTTGACCCATGAGCGCGAAATGCTTTTTGGCCGTCGTGTTTTGCTATTCGCCCTTGGTGGCGTGCGGTTCGGGCGCTGACCCGGGTATCGTACCCGACAGCGGGGGAACCGGCGGAGCGGGGGCTGGCGGCCAGCCCGGCCAGGCGCTGGCCATGCTTTCGCTTACCGAGGCGCCGGCCGCTACGGAAACCCTCTTCTGGGGACAGCTCGATGCCCAGGCGCCCGGCTTCGCCACCCTGCCGCAGGACATGCTGACCATCGGCCTCGGTCCCGACAATGGCCTGCGCTACATGGCGTGGCAGACCATGCCCGCGCAGCCGAAAACCTACGGCGACGGCCCGCATGACTTCCCGCTTACCGGCTCGCGGCAGGTCGATCTGAGCCCCGACCAGACCGTTGTGTACGACCAGGTCACGGTGCTCGACTCACCCGCGCCGACCGCGACCCATTTCCTCTTGAGCTCGCACTACGTCAGCACCGGGAGCCAGTGCGATTACGTCGAGTCGATCGAGGGCACGGCCGCGGGCGACGGCTGGGCCATCGTCTACAGTGCCCAGGGCATCCTCTACGCCGCACACTTCTCGTCGAGCGCCCAGGGCACCATCTACCAGCGCGACCCCACCGCCACCGTCGCGCCCGCTGGCCAGCCAAGCCTGTGGTCGGCCCCGGTCGAGATGACTGCCCCCGGCTTCACCGGGCCGCCCGTGGATCATCTGACGGTGTCACTCGACGGCAGTGGCCAACTGCGGTGGTTCATGTTCAAGAACTTCGTGCGCACGGTGAGCTTCACCGGCAACACCAACGAGCTGCCGCCGGGCAACGCAGGTACCGTCGCGGATCAGGGCACCGTTACCTACGACGACGTTGTGCCCGCCACGCCGGCGCATTTCGTGATCCGCTACCACGCCTACTCGACCGAGAAGCTCAACGACTTCGTCGAGGGACTGGACGGCACTCGCCAGGATGACAGCCTGATCGTTCGTTACTTCATCACCGGAAAGCTCTGGGGTGCTGCCATCGAAGGCCACGCGGCCGGGACCTTGGTGCCGGCCAGCCCGTCCCCCACGGGGGGCGTGGGCGGGGCAGGCGGGAGTACCGGCAGCGGCGTCCCGGGCGTTGGCGGTGCGGGCGGCCAATCCTCGGTTCACTGAACCGCATGCACGACGCTAGCCGAGCCCAAAGGTGTCATAGGTTCGCGCGGTCATCCCGAACCTGCAGAGTAGGCCCCGCGCCCGGCGTTGGCTACCCCTACCTCATGCGGCCGAAGCGCGGCGATGGCCATGCGTCTTTGACGTCCGTTGGGCAGGGGGCCGCGCAGCCAGTCGCGGGACGGCTCGGCTTGGGCGGTTGCGGGCCAAGTCATAGACAGCCTGCAGGTTCATCCAAAACTCCGGCGTCGTGCCAAAGGCAGCGGCGAAGAGCCATGCGGTATCGGGAGTAATGCCCCTCTTGCCGTTGGCGATTTCGTTGATGCGCTGGACTGGTATGCCGAGCTTGGCCGCCAACTCGGTCTGCGGAATCCCCAGCTCAGAGAGAAATTCTTCACGCAAGATCTCGCCTGGATGGGTTGGCGTTCGGCTGCTTGGAATCATATCGCTTCTCCTAATGGTAATCGGTCAGCTTGACGTCCATCGCGGAGCCATCTTTCCAGGGAAAGACAATCCGCCATTGGTCGTTGACGCGGACGCTCCAGTAGCCTTCAAGCGAGCCGCTCAATCGTTCGAGATGATTCAACGGTGGAGCTCGCAGATTCTTGGATGTCCGCAGCAGCGTTGAGGATGTCGAGCTTCCCGACCGGCGTGGCAGGGCTACGCCACGACGTGCTTCGTGTTCTTGGCTTCTTCTTGGGCAGCGGCTTCCTTGGAGGCTTCCTGCTTGGCGAGCAATCGCTTGGCCAGCATATCGCCCGAGCCGGCTTCCTTGGCGGTTTGGGCTGGAGTTTCCACGACTTCGCGCAAGGCTGCCTGGGCGGCACTACTCAACTGGACCATGTCGATGGGAACTGGCTGTGGCTTGGGTTCGGGCTTTTCGCGGACATCCGCAGCCCGAACTACCGCTTGGGTTTGCGTAACGCTGCCTACAGACTCACTCATGTTGATGGTCTCCTTCAATATCGCAACGGCACGGGTGCGGGGATTGATAAGGAAGATTCGTGTTCTGCGGTAGCTGGAAGATGATCGCGGCGACCCGCGTGGCCCGCGGCCCACCAATTACACCAATGCAGCCGCGATGGGGTCGTCTGCACTCCTGGGGTGGACAGCCCACGACCGCGGTGTGCGCTGAATCGAGATAGACGCATGGCGTGAGAAGACGTTTCAGAACCACTCGTCACTGGACTGGCTGGCAAGAGCTCGAAGCTGGCGTTCCTGCTATCTCCAACGAAAAGAAACCAGATACAATGTCTTGCTGAGGCCGTCCATGAAGGAAAAGGAGTCTCCGCGAGCGTATCGAGCGATTCTTGCGCAAGACGGCCCGTAATGTCGTGGTGCCCGCGTCGGTGGGCTTGGGGCTGAGCGTTTCCGGCTGCGATCAACATGCGTTGCACGCCAAAGCCGCCGATGCGGGGGGAGATTCGGCCGCGCAGGTCTCGGATGTGGCGAAGGTTTCGACCGAGGACCTTCCGCTGGCGGCGCCGGAGGTCAGGGATGCGACTTCTCCGAACGACTTTCCGCTCATGGCCGTGCCCTATCTGGTCGCGCTCCCGCCAGATGATGTTGCCCCCGACCAGACCCGTGACGGCGAATCCGAAGCCGGAACGCAAGTCCCGGACGCGGCCGCCGACGCCTACGTTCCGATACCTCCCCTCGTCTACATCTACTATATGCAGCGGGCAGAAACGGACGCTGCGGCCCCGCCCGACGCAGCGGCGGCGCCCTCCGCCTCTCCAGAGAAGGCGTAGCTGGTGCTCGAAGTATTCCGACGAATCGGGTTCGTGCCGCGTGCCTGCGGCTGGGAGATCACCCTCCGGTGCAACATGGGCTGCCGGCATTGCGGCTCGCTGGCCGGGCGAGCTCGGGAGGACGAGCTATCGCACGACGAATGCCTGCGCGTGGCCGACGAGCTGGTGGCGCTGCGCTGCGGGCGCGTGACCTTGACCGGCGGCGAGCCCACCTTGCGCCCGGACTGGGACGTGCTCGGCGAGCGCCTGGCCAGGCAGAAGGTTCGGGTGGCCATCCTTTCCAACGCGTGGACGTGGAGCCCACGCGACGCGGAACGAGCTGCGCGCGCAGGTCTTTGCAGCGTCGGCTTCAGTCTCGATGGGCTCGACCGCGAGCACGACGACTTCCGTGGCTCCGGCTCGTTTCCACGCGTTCTCGCGGCGCTGCGTACGGTACGCGACGTGGGCCTCGAGTTTGGTGTCAACACCACCATCTATCGTGGCAATCGTCATCAGCTCGTGGCGTTGCGCGATCTGCTCGTGTCCGAGGGCGTGCGCTCGTGGCAACTGCAATACGCCGTCGCCACCGGCGCCATGGCCCGCCATCGCGAGCTGGTATTGCCGCCCGAGGATGTGCTGTGGTTGGTGCCGCAAATTGCCGAATTCTGCCGGGAGCGCAAGGGCGGGATGTACATCGTGGCGAGCGATCACATCGGCTACTACGGGCGGCCTGAAGCCCATCTGCGCCAGGCCGACGTCAGCATGCCCTTCTGGTTGGGTTGCTGGGCGGGCATGCAGGCGCTGGCCATCGAGAGCAACGGCGACGTGAAGGGCTGTCTCTCGCTGCCTTCGGCCCGCCATGGCGAGACCCGCTTCGTCGAGGGCAACCTGCGCACCACCAGCTTGCGCGCCATCTGGAACCGTGCCGCGGGATTCGCCTACAACCGCGCCTTTCATCCCGAACAGCTCCGCGGGTTCTGCCGCGTGTGCCGCTATGGCGATGTCTGTCGTGGCGGCTGCACGTGGAAGCGCTACAGCTTGAACAACGAGAGCTCGGGCGACATCTACTGTTTCTATTTTCAAGCGATGAAACACGGACGGTACGACCTGTTGGAGGACGAGCCTACCGAGGCGGAGCACGCATACTTCGCAGGCTGAATGCTCGGGCTGCGAGCCAAGGGCCTGTCCGCCGCAGAAACTCTGAGGTATGGGCCGGGTTCGATGATCACTCGTGCCGACTCCTTGCACCCTGGGCTCCTCGCAACGATTTCTGGAGCTTCGGGCAGCCGCCTCCGTCGCGGGCTCATCCCATCTGCAGCGCCCAAACCAGGACCGCGGCGCCGAAGAGGATCCGGTAGATCGCGAAGGGTGTGAAGCCTCGCCGCCGAACCCAGCTCATGAACCATGCCACGGCGGCAAGGGCAACCAGAAACGAGAGGATGAACCCCACGGCGAGCACGGCCCAGCCGTGCGCGTCGATATGGGACGTTCCGAGGGGGTTCGCATGACCCGGCAGGAAGGTCTTGAGGAGATTGTAGCCGGTGGCGACGACCATGGTCGGAATCGAAAGAAAGAAGGAGAATTCCAGGGCCGACGAGCGCGACATCCCGGCCAGCTGCCCTGCAGCGATGGTGGACATGGAACGAGAGGTCCCGGGAAACACCGCCGAGAGGATTCTGGCAGGCCCCGACCCAGACAGCCTGGAGAAGCCCCATCTCCTCCATCCGCCAAGTGTGGACCCGGCCGCCGCCGGCCGCCTGCCTGCCGGACTCTTCCGCCGCCGCGTTTCTGGCATCGACCACCCACATCAGCACGCCGCCGATGACGAGGGACGAGCCCATGATGACGAGACTCTCCAAGTGCTTGCTGATGATCTTGGTCAAGAGAAACGCCGGAAGCGCCGTCGTGACGAAGGCCACCATGATCAGCCCGAGGGGGTGGGTGAGCGCCGTTCGGTCCCCAGCCTCGCCGCCGGGAAACGTCCCCACGAGATGCTTGATTTCGCTCCAGAAGTAGACCGGAAGGCACAGGATCGCCCCCAGCTGGATCACCACGGTGTACATCTTCCAGTAGCCGCTGGTGAGGTCGATGTGGGCGAAGGCTTCGACGATGCGCAGATGGGCCGTGGAGCTGCACCGGAAGGAACTCGGTCAGCCCTTCTACGACGCCCAGCAATCCTGACAGCAGAAAATCATTCATGGCTACTTCTATCGAAGGTCGGGTTGAATTGCTCGTCTATCTTACGCTCGCAGGGGTCCGGGTGCGCGATGGCTTTGAAGCGGCGTTGGCGCCACATTCAGAAGGTCGCCGCCAGGGTCAGCCCGCCAGCACCCCGAGAGAGCTCCGGCCGGAGGCTGAGCTGGACAGTATCAGGCCGTGCCGGCAGGCGCTCCTCCTCACTTACGGGCACGCCCAGGTGACTCGCCAGCTCCTCGTCGTAACTGCGAGCCAGGCGGCGCCGCTCCTCGAGTGAGACGGGGTTGGCGTCCGAGAGGGCATAGGCCCAGGACCCGCCGAGGATGGCCACTGCAGCGACGCCCATTCCCAAGAGGAGCTCCACGTTCCGATCCGCTTGACGCTGGAACTGGTCCTGCGATGTCTGGGCGCAGTTCTGGAATTGCTGGAAGGAGACCGTCGGATCGCAGGCGACAGCTTGCGGCTGGTGTTCCGCTACCCACACCGCTGCGAAGGCCATCATGCCCACGCCCACGGCGGTCCCGATCCCCGCGACGAGACGCCGGTTGGACGCGGCCACGTCGTAACTGTGGGCAAGGTCGTCGCGCCCGACCGCCCGATAGAAGTCGCCCGGCTCGAGCACGCGCCGGAACGTCTTGCCCTGGGTGGGCACGTCAAGCACGGTCTGCGCGCAGACTCTCCCTCGGCAGTCGAGCGTCGGCTGGTCGGAGATGTCAATGAACTTCCGGTCATACTCGGCGCGGCTTTGGTCGGCCGATGGCGGCATGGCGGGCGAGCGCGCTGGTTCGGCTACGCCGGTCGGAGGCTGCGCCACCGAGCTCGGCCTGGGAAGCGAGTCCGGCGCATCAGACGGACCGGCGCTGGTTGTCGCACCACTGAGCAACGTCGTGATGATCAGAGCGGTCAGCATTGGGATTTGATGCGCGTCAATCTTACCATGAGTTGACCAATTTCTACTGTCGAGAAGGCGCATGACCATCGGCGAGAAGGCGACGATTTCGTCGCTACCTCGAGACAAGAGCTTCATCTGAGCGCGGACCGATGGTCGACCTGGCTTTTCCGCATCGCCATCAACGGGCTCTGGCAAGAGGAAGACAACGCAGCCGGTTCGTGTCATTCGATGAAACAAGCGAGGATGCAATGACTGATCTGGGAGAACCGCAGAACACCTGACAGCTAGCCGTCCAAGCAGCGCCGCATGGTGTTGGCCAGGGTGGTGGCCGTGAAGGGTTTCTGAAGGTAGAGAATCTCTTCTTGGGCGGGCATCGTCTCGAGGCCATGATCGAGATTGTGCCCACTCATGATGACGACCTTGAGATCCGGTCTTTCCCGGCGAAGCCGCTGAGAAAGCTCGATGCCGGTCAGCCCCTCAGGCATGATGAGATCGGTGAGCAGCAGATCGACCCGCGCGCCTTGCTTGGTCCATGCATCGATGGCTTGCTGGCCCGTGGCGGCTTGCAGCACTTGGTAGCCAGCACGGTCCAGGACTCCTGCCACGATGCCGCGAAGAACGTGGTCATCCTCCACCACCAGAATCGTCTCCTTGCCAAGCGGCAGAGACGCCGGTGCCAGGTCCACGTCGTCGGTGACCTTGACGTCCAGGAGTTGCGGCAGGAAAACGCGGAAGGTCGTTCCAACATCCACGGTACTGTGGACCTCGATCCAGCCCTCGTGGCGCTTGATGATGCCGTAGACCACGGCCAGTCCCAGGCCCGTGCCCTTGCCCTCGCCCTTGGTGGTGAAGAACGGCTCGAACACGCGCCCGATCGTCGTGGCGTCCATGCCACACCCCGAGTCGGTCACCGAGAGGACGGCGAAGGTTCCAGGCCGGGCATCGGCATCCGCCAACGTGTCGCACTCTGAAAGAGAGCGAGACTCGGTCTTGATCTGGATTCGCCCTCCATTCGGCATGGCGTCCCGAGCGTTGACGACCAAGTTGGCGAACACCTGTTCGATCATACCCGGGTCGGCGAAGATCCACAGGGGAAGCCGCGACCCGAAGAACTCCAAGCCGATGTTCTCACCGACGATTCTGCGCAACATGCGCAGAAGATTCCCGAGCAGCGAATCGAGATCGAGCTGGCGTCGCTGGATTGCTTCCCGCCTGCTGAAAGCAAGAAGCTGACGCGTGAGGGAGGCCGCACGATGGGCGCATTCATCCAGTGCTTTGAGCGAGAAACGCACGTCGTCCGTGAGCTGCTTCTCCATCTGAAGCTGGCCTATGTACATCAGCATGGCGGCGAGGATGTTGTTGAAGTCGTGCGCCACCCCACCCGCCAGTTGGCCGATGGCCTCCATGCGTTGGGCCTGGAGCAGGATCGACTGTAGGCGCTGTCGCTCTTCATTGGCCGAAACGAGAGGCGTGATATCGATGGCGATCCCCACCACCCCATCGAGCTTCTCCCTCTGCGTTCCAATAGGGCGAGTAGATGGTGTCGAACGTGACCGGGCCCAGCGTGTTCTGTACCCGAGACGTTTCGCCGACTAAAGCCTTTTGGATGCTCTCCACAACCGAGGGCGTGTCCTTGTAAAGCTTGAGTGCGGACTTCCCGACGACCTGGCCCGGTTCCAGACCGAGCCGCGAAAGCGCCTGCCCCTCGGACAGTTGAAAGACACCGTGGCGGTCAAGGATGAAGATGACCGCATGGGCGTTCTGGACCACCGTGCGGAACCTCTGCGCGGTCTCCGCCAGCGCCAGATCAGCGGAAATCAATTGGGATACGTCACGCCCCTCGCCAAGCAACTGAACGACTTGCCCATCCGGTTGGCGGATCGGTTGCACGATGCAGCTCCACCACCACCGGCGGCCTGCCATCTTGAGGATGAACCGTTTGGCGGCGAACGGACTGTCCCGCGGCGGCTTGGAACACCGCTTCACGAACGAAAGCCTGGATCTCCGGCGAGTGGTTCCAGCCGCCGGCTTCCCAAAGCAGATTTCCCACGGTCGACTGCGGCGTGGTCCCCGAAAAGTTGCTGGCCAGGGGATTTATCTTCAGGACATGTCCCTGAAGATCCATCAACCACATCATGGAAGCGGAGGTCTCGAACACCGTGCGGAATTGGTGCTCGTACAGATCGGTATCTTCCGGTGCGCAAAGCATGTCTCCCTGAGTCCCTCTTGATGCCACCAGCCGTGATTCGGCTGATTCGCGCCGAACTAAAGACCGCACCGATGCGCCGCGAGGCGGGTCTGCAAAGTGACCCAACCTTGCGGGACATGCCAGTCCCGCATTTGCCCCGAAAGCTCTCGTGGGATGAGCGCCGCGCCGAAGCCGCGGAGGGTCCGGTTCGACTCCGGGGTGGGGCACCATGATCTCGGGTAGCGCGGGTCTGACCATGCTCCCATGGGCAGCGCCGCGTCGGCTCCAGGCGCGAAGCTGGGGGGGAAGATATACTGGTCGCTCTTGCAGCTGGCCCCCGCGCCGAAGGAGGTGGAGCTATACCAGTAGGGCCAGATATTGCACAAGGGAGGCTCGCTGTTTCCGGTGGTCGACGTCGACACCGTCCCCGGCCCGGTTGTGCTTCCATTGAGGGAACTGGTTGGTCGTCGGATCGAGCGGGAAGAAGCCCCCATACACGCTGTGAGGCGCACTGGAGAATCGGTAGAGATTCGTCGCGCCAGCCACGGGCCCGAGCTTGAGCGTCGCAACCTGATGTGTGTTGTTCGTATACGTGTTATCGGTCCACCACTGTCCAAAGCTGGTCGCGCTGCTCGCGATGGGAGCGGGACCCTTGTACATCGGGTGTCCACTCGATCCAGACACGTAGGTCAAGCCGTCGAGCGGACTGTTGCTCATCGCATAGTCTGGTACGTGGCCGCCGTTGGTATCATGGCTCCAATCGGTGAACTGGCAATCGCACAGGGTGGCCTTCGCGCCGCCTCCATTGCGATTGCTGTTGAAGGCCGGCCTGCCGTTTGCGTCCAGGTTTGCTTGCGCCATATCCCAACAGCGCGTGGTCGAGTCGTTCTTTCGTGCCGGACCGGCTGAATTGGGGACACAATAGCGCTTGTCGTAGCTCAGCGGATCGGTCTGTCCCTGCACCCCCGTGATACTGACCGGCGACTGCAAGGTGGCGCCGTAGTAGAAGAAATCCGGGTGTCCACCGGGCTCGTGCTCGCCGTCACACATGATGGTCGAACGCACTCGGCGACATCGCAGGCGCCAGAAAGTCCGACTGGCTGTATGCTCGATCATTAGAGGTATGAACATGGGCGCGATCGCCAGGGACCGTTCGATGTTGTACTGCCTGCTCGTGATGGGCCTTCTGATCGTCCTTGCCGAAATCGCTTGCTCGGGTTCCGGTCGGGGCGCTGGCGGTGCCGGCGGAGCCTCGGGTGACGGCGGGATGCCGGCCACGGGCGGGAAATCATCAGCGGACAGCGCGCTCGGCGCGGGCGGCGCGGGCGGCGCGGGCGGCGCTGATGCTCGCACGACCGACGGCGCGAGCGACGGGGCAGGCGGCGCGGGTGGGGTAGGTGGCGCGGGCGGCACGGGCGGGGGCTTGACCGCCGACGAGGTATGCCGTGCGGCGCTCGGCGCTCTTTGCGACCGCTACGCGGCGTGCGCCGGATCCCCTCCGGTGGATCCCTCGACCCTCTCGCCACCTTGCAACGACACCGCGGCTGCCTGTCCCGACTACTTCTTCAACGGGACCTCGACCCGCACGTTGGCCTCCGTTGCCGGCTGCCTCGGCGAGCTCGAGGGACTCTCGTGTACCGACATCGATCTCGGTGTGCGTCCCTCGTGCTTCACCCCGGGCACGGCGCCGAACGGCACACCCTGCGCCCGCGCGAGCACCTGCCAAAGCGGAACCTGCAGCGGTTACAGCCTGGGCTGCGGTTCATGCATCGGTACCTTGGCCGCCACAGGTGCCTCGTGCGCCGATGGCAGTGGCTGCGGGCCCGGCGATTTCTGCCATCCGGCGACCAAGCTGTGCACGCCGGCAAGCACCATCGTCCACGCTGGGGCCGGCGAGACCTGCGATCCTGCCGCCGTGCCGTCGATCGGCTGCGCGGGCGATCGGTACTGCCGGACCGTGGTGGACGGGGGAACCGCTGGGACATGCGAGCCACGCCAGCCGCCGATCGTGCTGGACGCCGGGCAGGCATGCGACGCCGTCAACGTCGTTTGCCCTGCGAGCTTCGTCTGCTTCATCAACATGAACCTTCCCACCGCCGATGGCTCGTACGTGACAGTCTCTTCCTGCGTGCCGATGTATTCGTGCGGGAGCACGGCATGCGACGAGACGACCTATTGCGAGACGAGCGGCGGACGCCAGTCATGCGTCCCCAAGGCCGCTGCCGGTGAAAGTTGCCTCGGTGACGGCGGCGACACGCCGTGTGCGAATGGACTCTATTGCGCGAGCACCACCGGCGTGTGCACGCCCTACGGCAAGCCTGGGGACGCTTGCGACGATCGCCATCCGTGCGACGACCACCTCCTGTGCGTGAGCGGACAGTGCGCGCAGTTGTCCACGTCGGCGTGCGCGCTCCTCAGCAAGGACGGCGGGGCGGGTTGAGGCAGTACGCGACGCACTACCAACGCCATTGCGCAGCAATGGCACTCAATTTGCGAGCTCAAGCGAACCATGTCATGGAGAGCTCGAATTGGTAACGTAAACGAAACATCTTGGTCAGAGGCGCTTCCGCTGCGTATCGCCCAGATCGCACCTCCGACCTTTCTCAAGCAAGTCGACATCCGTCACCTCGAGGTTGGGGGGGCCACCATCGATCTGCGATTCGAACGCTCGGACCACGACGTTGCGGTCAACGTCCTCGAAAAGCGCGGCAAGGTTGAGGTGGTCGCGATCAAGTAACATGGCGATAGCAACGGGAAGAGACACGGTCGACGTGATCGTGATTGGTGCCGGGGTGTCGGGGCTGGCGGTCGCGCGCTCGCTGCTGACCAACGACTTGCTGGACGGGAGCCGTCATTCGCCAGCCTGCTCGGGAGCTGCCCCGTGCGCGCGATGTCCTGGCTCTTGATCTTGTCCAGGTTCATCCCGCGCACCCGTTTGGTCATGGTGTCGAGGAGCTCGTCGATAGAGGGTGGCTCGCCCTTGATGAACCGCAGCGGGTTCACGCGGGCGACGACGAAGGTGCGCAGGTACGGGCTGGTCAGACCGCGCTGTTTGAGCCCGTCGATGGCCGTGCTGATGGCAGCGTCGAGCTCCAGCAGGTGCTGCGCGCGCTCTTTGCGAACGGGCAGCGCGTCCCGCAAGGGTCCTGGCAGCCAGCCGTCGACCTTGCGCAAGATGGCGTGGTAGGCGCCGCCCGACAGGTGACCGCGCTCTTCGTAGGCGAAGCCCAGCGTCGCCAGCGCCGGCTCCTCGAATTCGAGCGCGTAGTCCTCCTCTCCGAGGCGCCGGTCGGCGAGCCCATGCTTTGGGGGCGGTGACAGACGGTACTGCAACCACCGTGGCCCGGTTCAGGTTGCGTTGAACGTGAACAGGCCGCTGCCATCGTAGCCGTTTTGAGGGTCGGGGTCATCCGATGATGGGTCGCTCTGATTCCCGGAAAGGGCCGTGCACCTCGCCTGAAGTGTGTGAGCGCCTGGATCGAGCACCACGTCGTAGTGCCACAGCGTCCAGATGTCGGGACCCGGATTGTAGTCGAGCGTCGCCGAGTGCCAGTCACCTCCATCCACCGAAACTTCTACGGAAACAATCGGATCGGTGCCGGCGAATGCGGTCCCGGCGGCTACGAGCTCCCCAGCCGGGACGTCCTCGAAAGGAACGTGAACCAACGCGTTGGTTTGGTAAACGGCTTCCTTGGACCAACCCTGTTGGTCCCAGTATCCAGTGAACGGTTGATCGACGAAGTCGATACTGGTAATCCACTTCGGGTTCTTCATGCCGTAGCGCCCAGGCACGAGTAGTCGCACCGGATAGCCGTGCTCTGTCGGCAACGCAACGCCGTTCATGAGCCAAACGAGCCATACAGGTTTCTGCAAATCCGCCACGGGAATAGAGGTGTAGTATTGGTCCACGCTTCTGAACACCAGCTCTACGGTGCCAGGTGAGACCTGAACACCCTTTGCGCCGAATACTTCAGTCAGTGGAAGCCCTGTCCATATCGCATTGGAAATGGCCAAATAGTACGGGGCAGCACTGATGCACTCCAGGGTGTGCTCTTTGTTGCGGGCAGGAAGACGCGTCAGCGTGGCGTAGTCGATGCTGGCGATTTCGGCGCCGCGGTTTTGGATTGAGAGCGCCCAAGTGGATGCGTCGACCGCCGGGTTCGAGCAACAGCTCGTGATGTAGAAGTGCTCATTCGGGGTGATGGGGCCGTAAGACGTCAGAGGCCTAGGCGCACTCGAGTCCGCGTCTTGCGGTGGAACGCCTCCGTCTCCGCGCGAGCCTCGCCTGGGTGGGAGGCAGGCGGCGAGACCAGCCGCGGCAACGGCTCCCATGCTGCGTTCCAGGAACTCACGACGAGTTTGTACCTGCACAGTCAATCGTGGGCGACGTGGCGCCATGTGAACCTCCGCGCAAGGCCCCCTTGCGTTTCGTACTGCAACCCGGACTTGTCTGCGTTCATCTGGGTACCGAAGGAAGTGTGGTTTGCTCATTCCGCGAGCGCAAGGTCAACCAGGACAAACATAGTCGTCTTTTGGGTAGCGCGGCGCGAGGTGAATGTCCGGCGGGCGCACGGGCACGAGCACATCCCCGACCGAGGGTCGTTTCGACTCGTCCGGGTCCGGAATCCGGCCGCTTGAGCAGCTTGAGGAATCTCATGTCTGTCCCGTTGGCGATCCCCCGAGCAATTCCGCCTTCACCAAGGCTCCTGCCTTCGGTTCGTCGGTGCCGGCCGCGGCCTCTTCACCACGAGAAGGTGGCCTTGATGGCCGCGGACGGCGGCCTGGCGAAGGTCTGCAGAGGTCAAGCAGCGCATCTGACGGATGGCCGAGTCGAACGGCGTCGCGTTGTTCATTTCAACATCACCGAATTCCCGAGCGCGGCCTGGACCGCCCAGCAAATCATCGAAGCCTTCCCCGAGCACACCTCGGCAACGGGTGGCAGGAAGAGCCGCGTGGCCGCCGATAGAGCCCCTTGCGGAGTGACACGTTCATGGTCATAATCATGGTCATGTTGAAGGTCAACGTGGCCGAAGCCAAGGCCAGGCTGTCGGAATACCTCGCCGCGGTGGCAGAGGGCGAAACCGTGGTGATCTGCAACCGCAACGAGCCGGTGGCCGAGCTGCGGGCCATACCTCGGGCGGCACGGAAGCCACGACCGGTCGGACTGGCCAAGGGCAGGTTCCGAGTGCCGCCACGATTCTTCGAGCCCCTGCCCGACGAGATCGTGGCTGCCTTCCGCGGCAACTCATGAAGTTGCTCCTCGATACCTGCACCTTTCTGTGGATCGTCACGGGTGATTCTTCCCTATCGCCCTCGGCACGCAGAGTATTCTCCGATCCGGCCAACGACGTGTTCTTGAGCTCGGTTTCGGCGTGGGAGATCGCAGTCAAGCACACCTTGGGCAAGCTTCCCTTGCCGCGTCCTCCATCCGTCTTGGTCCCGGAAGAGCGCCAGCGTCACCAGATTCAGCCGCTTCCGCTCGACGAAACTGCGGCCCTTCTCATCACCAAGCTGCCCGAGCTGCACAAAGATCCATTCGATCGCATGCTGATTTGCCAAGCCATCACGGTCAGCCTGACCTTGCTCACGCCCGATCCACTGATCAAACAGTACCCGCTGGTCACGGTCTGGTGACGATCGGTGAACTTGCCGGGCTTGAACTGAAACCGAAGCGTGCGCAGCCGCAAAGGGAACGGTTTCACTGTTTGAGCGCCGCGAGGTGGACGCTGTTCGGGAAGTGAGTCTCGAGTGTGCGCAGACTACGCTCGGCACCGATGAGATCACCAGACAGTCGCAGTGCGCGAACCTGTCGTATGTCGTGGTACGATTCGCACCATGATCCGGACCCTACAGATATCCTATGACGATTCGGTGCTGCTCGAAGCCAGCCTGCCCCAGGCGGACTTCGAGCAAGAAGCAAAGATTCTCCTCGCGGCCAAGCTCTTCGAACAGGGCCGATTATCGTCCGGGAAGGCCGCTGAGCTGTGTGGCTTGGGACGAGTAGCATTTCTAGCCTCCCTCCAGCGAGTCGGCGTCTCGATGAGCAATCTGCGCCCGGAGGATGTCGTCGACGAGGTCGCCTTTGCCGAGCGCACCTGAAGAACTCGTCGTCAACACCGGCCCGCTCATCGCTCTTGGCAGGATCGATGCGTTCGATTTCATCGGACAACTACCCATCCGCTTCACAACACCACGCCAGGTTTCCGACGAAATTGAAGTCGGCAGTCGATTGGGTCATCCGGGCATCATCCCACCGTGGGTGACCGTCCAAGAGCTGGCCGGTGCGGTCCCGCTATTGAGCCAGCATGTTCTCGACGCTGGCGAAGCTGCAGTCCTTCAGTTGGCGATTGAAAGAAGAATCTCGGACGTGTGCATCGACGAGTGGCGCGGCCGTCGCGCAGCAATGGCAGTTGGCTTGCGGGTGACCGGATAGGTGTGCGGTATCAAAACTAGATCGTCGAAAAGCGAAGGGAATCTGGGCGGTTGTCGGAGGTGCCGAGGAGCTTGCAGCGGGCGGAGAAGGGTGTAAGGCAGCCCGTGAGCACGAAGAAGACCGAGCCGCTCGGTTCGATGCTGCCGTTGCCGCTGCAGTTTTTGGCAGCGTGGCTGGCGGTGTGGTTTGCGCGCGCTCTGCAGCGGCAGGTCGACTACTTGATGGCCGAGAACAGGGCCCTCAAGGAAAAGCTCGGCGACCGGAAACTGCAGCTCACGAATGCCGATCGGCGGCGACTGGCGATTCTCGGAAAGGAACTGGGCCTCAAGGTACTGGGCAAGATAGCCACGATCGCGGCGGCGGAGACGATTCTGCGTTGGTACCGAGAACTGGTGGCAAAGAAGTACGATGGGAGCGAGCGACGTGGCCCCGGACGACCTCGGAAAGCCGAAGACATCGTGGAGTTGGTGCTCACGATGGCTCGAGACAACGAAGGATGGGGCTATGCGCGGATAAGGGGGGCCCTGAAGAACCTGGGTCACAAGATCGGACGGAGCACGATCAAACGCATTCAGCGGGAGCACGGCATCGATCCGGCGCCGATTCGAGGGAAGCGGATGCCGTGGGCGAAGTTCATCAAGGCGCACCTGGGGGCGATCGTGGGGATGGACTTTTTCACGGTGGAGGTGTGACGCTGTTTGGTTGGCAATCCCGAGGGCGCAGCTGGTGCCGGCGCAGTCATTCGGCGCGAGCGACTTGGTGGTCTGCTCAACTTCTACTGCCGAGAAGCGGCGTGAGTGGGCGCGATTGAGTTTTGGCACCGGACGAGATGGGCGATTCGATCACACAATCGTCATTCGTCCGTCATTCTTCGATGGCTACGGCAGCGATTGGGTCTTGAGCTTGTTCCAAGCCATGTCGGTCCACTTCGCCGACGAGTTCGAGTACACGGCGAGGTGACCTCCGCTGGTCGTTGAGCAAAGGGAGACCGTTGTATTGCCCTGACAAGATGTCCACGTCTTGCACAGCGAGTTGTCCGGATCCGTGGTCGCCGAACCGGTGCACGTACTGAAATCCGCCCAGGTCTGGGCGTTGATCTGCGCGCTCGTGAAGCCGATTCCCACACAACTCCCGCTCGGGGGACAGTCCGTAGCGAGCTGTGGCGTCTGGCCACCGCCGTAGGGGACGATGGATGTATCTGCCGACTCGTCCCACGCGACCACGGTGATCGGTCGCTTGAGGTTGGGGCATACGCACGCCGTGTTGTTGGAGGCCGTTACTGACCCGGCGCTCGCTAGGGGGTCTTTGCCGGTGACGCAGCGAAAGTCGACGGGCGCCACCGCGGCTATCACATCGGAGGCCTCGCAGGCCATCCGGTAGGTCATGCCGCCGCCATTGGAGCCTCCGCTCGCGTAGATACGTTTTGCATCGACGCAAGTATTGGCCTCGAGCCACTTGATGATGTCCCGCGCGAACTGGACGTCATCGATCTGGTCTTTCTCGGAGTTGTCGCAGCAGTAACCCGCGTTCCAGGAACTGTCGCCGGCCTTCTTGGACGAGTCGGGGTAAACGGAGATGCAGCCCACGCTGTCGCACTTCGCCTTCCAGCCTGACGAGCCCTCCTGCCCACTGCCGTTGCCGCCCAGCGGATGGAAATCGATAATGGCCGGGGCGGGCGTTCCTGCTGTGAGGCCCGTGGGGATGCGGACGATGAAGGTGCGGGACTCCCCACCCGAGGTGATGCTCTCGTTGTGGTCACCCGCCGATAGGGTAGTCGTCGGACAGGTGCCCGAGCTGCCGCCCGAAGACCCGCTGTCGGCCGGCGTGGAGCCCGCATCGGCCTTGCTGCCACCCGCCCCGGCTCCGCCGCTGGCCCCTCCCGTTGCGTTTCCACCCGAGTCGGCTCCCCCGCCACCCCCGGACGTCCCGCCGGCAGTTCCGGTGCTTCCGTCCGGTCCAGTCTGGCCCCCCGTCGAGACCCTGCCACCGGATCCGAGCACGCCACCGCTCGACGTGCTGCCGCCGCTGCTACCGAGGGTTCCGCCGGTTCCGGCGGTTCCACCCGAGCCCGGCTTCCCACCGGTGCCGACCACGCCGCCGCTGCCACTCGTACCGCCCGAGGCACTCGTCCCGCCCGAGCTGGTCGTGCCGCCTGCGCTGGTCATCCCGCCGGTGCCGGCATGTCCTCCTGTCCCGGGTTGACTCCCCCCTGTTGACCCGTTGCACCCAAGGAACAGGAACGCCGCCACGCAGGCAGGCGTGATGAAGGCGTTGATCGTCTGCGAATGTCTCATCGAAAATCCTCTTGTGGTGGTCACGAAGGACAACGGGCAGCGAGTCGCACGAATCGATCACGAAATGCGCCGCCATCCAAGGGCTTCGCGCTTTTCGTGATCGATTTGCCCCTTCTCCCGCCTTAGAGGGTTAGGTCATCCTGGGAAGTGACCGATGTTTGAAAGTGCAATGATTGCAATGCCCGAAGCTCCGATTGCGCGTCCTGCAGCGGACCACGCCCGGCTCGAGCGGATGTTCGCGACCTACCATGCCACCGTTTGGCGCATCCTGCGCCGGCGCGGCTTGAGCGGAGACGCGGCGGCCGACGCGACACAGGAGGCTTTCACCATCGCCGTAGAGCGCTTGCACGAGATTCAGCCGGACGACGAACGCGCGTTCTTGATACGCAATGCATTGCAAGTGGCGCGCAAGCTGGGGCGGAAAGCCATGAGGTGGCAGCTGGAGGATGACATGGACCAACGAGGCCTCGAGGAGCGCGCCACCGACCAGCGGCGCGCCGATATTCAGCTCTGCGATCTGGCGTTGGCCAAAGTGGACCCGGATTTGGCCGAAGTCTTCGTGCTGTTCGAGCTTCGAGGAGCTGTCGTCCCCGGAGATCGCCTCGCTGTTGGAGATACCGCTCGGTACGGTGGCATCGCGGCTGCGCCGCGCGCGCGAGGAATTTCGCAACGTGTTTGCACGCCTCGAACGAACCATGCATCGTGAGGAACAGCCATGAGACCGAGGGACCCCAAGCGGCTACGCCTGGTCGCGAGCAGCGCGCTGGAGCGACGCGTGCTCGAAGAATCGGCGCACGAGGAGCCCTCCCCGGAGCTGCGTGACCGCATGGCGCGAGCGCTCGGGGTCTCGGCGGCGGCTGTGGCTTCATCGGCGGCTCTGGCCAAGACGGCTGCCGCGGCCACGAAGACAGTTGCAGCGGCATCGGCGAAGGTGGCGGCTGGCGCCGGCGCGACCCCTGTTCTGCCGTGGATGGCCGTCGGGGTGTTGGGCTTGGCCCTGGCTGGTGCGATCGTTGGTGCTCGCGCGTGGAAGACAAGCCCCTCACCGCAGCCTGCTCCGGCAGTGAAGGCCTCCGCGCTCGAATCCGCCGCAGAGTCTGCCCCTGCCGTGCCGGCACCCTCTCTTGCTGCTGAGCCGGCTCCTTCCGCCGTGGCCCCACCGCGACCGGAATCGGCGGTCGTACCTGCCGGCCGCCGGCTGCGCTTAGCCTCTGTGCCCACGGATGTGCGGGAGCAGACCGCCCTTGTCGATGCAGCCCGCGACGCCGTGGCGTCGGGTGCCGCCGACAAGGCGTTGGGCCTTCTGCGCCTTTACCAGGACAAGTACCCCGGCGGCGTCTTTCGTCCAGAGGCAGCCGCGCTCAGGATCGAGGCCCTGGCGAGACTGGGCCGGAGCGCCGAGGCCCATGCGCTGGCCAACCGCTTCGTGGCGGAGTACGGCGACGGACCGCTCACGGATCGCGTAAGACGCGTTGCCGGTGCGACGTCACCCTGACTGTCGCCACGCCTCGACAGCGGCTACCACAGGTGTAGGCCAACCCCGACGCTGGCCGAGGTCGTGAAGCGCGAAGTCCTGTGGAAGACGACCGTCGCGAACTCATAGGAGTCGCGCCGAAGGGTGAGCCCGGTTCCGATGCGCGCAAGAAGCTCGACCTTCGAGCCCAGGTCCACGCCGAGGACACCGGCCGCGCCGGCGGCAGCGAGAAGGTTCGAGACCGCCGCGGGGGCATCGGTGTTCGAGCCGCGGGCCGACACACGGCCGAGTAGCGCTGCCGCGCAGGCCCGCACGGCCACGATGGAGAGCCGTAGGCGAAGCGCGCACGCGTCGACGGTGACGGCGTCGAGCGAAAAGGAGGCGCTTCCGCCCGGTTCCGGCAGGTTGCTTCTCCAGGCGTGGAGCACCCCAAGCGCGACGGCCGGAGACCAGAGGGCGTCTCGGTCCGAGGCGGCTGTGGCGTACGCGGCAACTCCCGACATCACTGCTGGCGCCGGTCCCCAGAGGGTCTGGCCAGCCAGGTACACGCTGGCGCTCGGCTGCGCGCGAGGTGGTGACGTGGCTATCGAGTCCGCCGCGGTTGGAACGGGGAGCGAGAGCTGGGGCCGAGAAGAGGGCCGCCCCGGCTCCTTGGCGCTCGTCTTCTCGGCCAGCCTGCTCCTCGACGTCGACGTCTCTTGCGGCGCGGTCGAGGCTACGAAAGGGCGGGCCGAGGACCCGTCGGTGTCGGACGCGCCGGTAGCCGCCGTGCGATGCTCCCTCATCCACACTGGATCGAGCGCCACGGCGATCATGAGCGCCACCGCATCGGCAGCTTCGGCGCAGGTACGTGCAACGAGCCGCCGCTGTGTGTGAGCTACGCCGGCCTCGACCAGGACCAACTCGGCGCTCACCCCGTGCGCCACGGTGAACGTGGCTCGAACACCGACCGCGGCAGAATCCCCGACAAACGCGATGCGCGGCGATCGGGCGGCGACGCGGGCGAGCAGATCGGCCGAGCTCGTACAGGTGGCGGGCGCGCGCAGCTCGAGGCGCGCCCGCGCAATCGGCGCCTGCGTCGTGGCGGTGGGAAGGCCGACTCCGGCCGCCGCGAGATAGGTAGCTAGCACGACAATGCCCCCTGTCATCGCGAGGATGGTAACATTGCGGAATGGTCCGGTTGTCAATTGTCGCGCGTACGATCGCTTTTCTGTCTGGAGCTCTCGTGCTCGCCGGCTGTGAAGGCAACGTGTACCGACTTGGCGACGGACGAGCCGCGAATGACGGTGGCGTCGTCGCGGGCGACGCAGCGGACGTGCCGGCAGCGGACACGCCGGCACCGGACAGCACCGGCGGTTCCATCGATGCGGACAACTGTCTGCACGGCCAGATCAAGGCCAGCGAGGTCGCGTGGATTGGCGATACGTGGGTAACCCTTCCGGGCACGCAGCATACGCAGGTCAGGGATCTCGCTCGAGCGGCCGGCGCCATCGGGCCGACCGACGATTACACGATTGCAGCAGCCCCCTTCGCCGGCATGGCCGCGATTGCCGCGCAGTACGACGCCCAAGAATCGACCCAAACCAAAGTCAAGGTCCTGGTCATGGACGGAGGCACGTTTGATACCATCCAGTCGGGCGGTTCCAGCGCATCCGTCACCAGCGTCGTCGCCACCTTCCGACAATTCCTGACCAAGGTTGCCGCCGACGGGACCGTCGGGCACATCATCTACTACCTTTGCCCCGACACTATCACTGGGGTCGCGGCACTGCGATCGCCACTCCAGCAAGCCTGCGCCGAAAGCTTGGTGCCATGCCACTTCCTCGATCTGCAAGAATGGTGGGCCGGCCATCCCGAGTACACCGACAGCAGCGGCATTCAGTCCTCCGCGGCTGGCGCAGCGGTGATTGCGGACCAGATCTGGCTGACCATGCAGCAGAACTGTATCGCTCAATGAGGACGGTCCCGTCAGGTGTAGTGGTCCATCGACATTCGCCAACGGAAAACAGCGACATTTGAGCACGAAGTATGAGGTCAGATCGGCTCGCCGAGAGCGCCTTTGGCCTTGGATGCGAGGTTTCGGAAATGCCTGAAGCGCGCCACTCGATGCTCCTTTCGGACGCCAGGCAGACGTCGCCCCTGCCGGCGAATGCGCTGCTGCCACATCGCTCAGTTTGCCCGCCGGATCTCGACCTGCGCCAAGTGCCGCGCGCCTCGGAACGGGGTGGACGCCAGCTGTAGTCGATCTCCAATCTTGGCTCGGGCCGGCGCCCATGGCGCCGCACAGGCGCCATGGGGCGGATATCTGGGTCTCGGCTCGAAGCGCCTGCGCAGCTGCGAATCAGAACATAGCTGGCCTTTCTTCGTGCATTTGCAACACGCCGCGGGTGCTGCGCTCTTGATCGATTCTGCCGCGGTCGCGTCAGATCTTGCAGGTACCCCGGGGCACGGGCGATCCGGCCACACAGACGAACTGTCCTCCCTGGCAAGCAGCATTGTAGAGGACGCCGTCCCCGCAGCACTCGATGGTCGCCGTACCGCAAGTCGCATTGGGGACGCAACAGCTGACCGGGAAAGAGCAGTCATAGTTGGTCGCCGTGAAGTAGCCGCCTGCCATCAGACATCCGGAGATTGAAGCACAGGTTCCGCCGGCCTCGGCGCAGGTAGTAGGGTTCGACTTCGGCGCGGGGGTAATGCAGCACTCCGCGGGCCCGTCGCTGAATTGGCAGCCGCCCGGGCTCTCGGCAGCCACCGTGCCGCCTTGGCTCACGCACGTGCCCTGTTCCATGCAGATCCCTCCGGCCTTTTCACAGGCAGCCGCTTGCGGTTCTGTTCCTCGCCCGCCCGTCCCGCCCTGGCCGTTGGCGCCACCTGCTGAGTAGCCACCTTGGCCCGCGGCTCCGCTGTTGCCGCCACGTCCGCCGCCCCCACTGGGCATGCAGCACGCGGAGCCAACGCCCGGGCCACAGTACAACGACGAGTCCATGGTGCCGGAGGCACAGCTTCCGGGAAGGACGCCAACGCACGTGCCGCCAGCCTCGGTGCAAGTGTTGACGGGGACCGAGGTGTTGCCTCCGGTGCCGCTTCGGCCACCGGTTCCGTTCTTGCCCCCAGATCCGCTGCTGCCACCGCGTCCGCTGCTGCCGCCGGTGCCGCTCTTGCCGCCAGCTCCGCTGCCGCCGGTGCCGTTGCTGCCGCCGGTGCCGTTGCTGCCGCCCGTGCCGCCGGAGGTATCGCTGGTCGGGACGTCCTTCCCGCTAGCGTCCTGTCCGCCCGACTTGCCGGCATCGGCCTTTGTGTGGAGGGCCGCGTTGTCCGCTTCACAACCTGCCAGGAAATAGGTGACGCCGAAAACGGCGAGGGCAAAGCATCGAGTGGCGATCAGTATCGTGTGCATGGCGGTCGTTCTTGTCGACATGGGAACCTCTTGTGTGTTGGTGCCGGGGCTAGTGACGGCAAGACCGCGATCATTTCAGGGGACCATGCGTTTTCGAGCTGACGCAAGCAGCCGTCACGAAGCAAATTGCTCGCAACCTGACCGACCGGGTGGCCGGTTTTCTTCCGTCGAACGACTGCGCCGGCACCAGCTGCGTCCTCGGGATTGCCAGCTATCAGGGCGTTCTCCAGCCCTTGATGGTTCCGTTCGCAATGGTAGTGCCTCATATACTCCGAGATCGCCCGCCGCAGGTGCCACTCGCCCAGCAGCACCAAGCGCTCCAGACACTCGCTCTTTATCGAAAGCACAAATCTCTCGGCGTAGGCGTTCAGATTGGGGCTCCGCGCTGGCAAGCGCCAACCTGCCCGCGGAGCTGGCAGCGGTCCGGGACAAGGCGCGCGCGGCACGTCTTGCGTCGAACCGAGCGATGTCCTGCGACCGCTGCCTTGGTCGGCAAGCCAGCCTTCCCATCGTACGGATTCCTCCATGATTCCAGCACTGCTGCTGTTGCGTACATGAAAGTGCGGAAGGTCCGCGTTCACTGCAAGGAAAGCCTCGGCAAGGTGATCTCCTTGGTCAAGATGAAGGCGGGGATGGCCGACACATCGCATGGTGATGTGCAAGGTGGTGTGCATGACGCAGAAAAGAAGAAGGCCAGCTAGCGTTGCACCGCTAACTGGCCGTTCTTGTTCTGCTTTTCGGAGCGGGCGAAGGGACTTGAACCCTCGACGTTCACCTTGGCAAGGAGAGCATCGGCCTTGTGATTTCAATAGTTTGGCGGACTTGGAAGGCGCGAAAGGACCTGAAAAGGACTGCCAGATTACCTCATTCCTACCTCATGCTGGACGTGATTACCTCGTGCCGTCGCGCCTCCAGTGGAAGCGACAAGCAGTTGGAAGAGTTCTGAAGCGCATCTGTGCTATCATTGATAGCAACATGGCACAGCTCATCGTGAGAGATATTCCCCAGCAGGTGGTTGCCCGCCTCAAACAGCGGGCGGCAAGCCGCGGACATTCAGCCGAAGCAGAGCATCGGGAGATTCTCAAGCAGGCGCTGCTCTCGTCGAGGGCCCCCTCGTTGAAAGCGATGCTAGGTGGAATTCCAGATGTGGGCCGCGACTCCGACTTCGGACGAGCGCGACGCTTGGGCCGGCGAGTTGCGTTGTGAAGGGCTTTCTGATCGATACAAACGTCCTCTCGGAACTACGCAAAGGTGCGCGCGCTGATGTCAATGTTCGGCGCTGGTTCGAGGGAATCGATGAGAATTCAATCTTTCTGAGCGTCTTGGTCACGGGTGAGATTCGCCGCGGGATCGAGTCAATCCGGAAGCGTGACCCGCGCGCTGCCTCGGCGCTGGAACGCTGGCTCGACAACGTGCTGCAGGCTCATTCTGAGCGCGTCCTGCCGGTTGATGCCGCGACCGCGGACGAGTGGGGCAGGCTGGACGCTCGGGGGAGCTTGCCAGTTGTAGACGGGTTGCTGGCTGCGACGGCACGGGTACACGACCTGACCCTGGTCACGCGCAATGTGAAGGATGTTGTCCGCACTGGCGTCGACGTGCTCGACCCATTCACGCCCACAGCTCAGTAGGTGTTTCTCGACCGACAAACGGACGGGTGGCATGGTCGTGTGCCGTAGTGTCCGGGAATTCGTCGCCAAGGCTCAGGCGGCCTCGCGGACATAGAAGTTCAGCATTCCACCGAGGCGCGACCGGCAAACGATCTTGCCATGCGCCCCATTCTCGTTCGCCGGGCCGTCCGACCGCTGGATCAACTGGCCACCGAGCCCCTGATGAAAGCGTTCGGTATAATAGTGCGCAATGAATTCCTTGACCACGTAGCGCAGGTGCCGTTCCCCGAAGAAGATGAACTGGTTCAGACACTCGGATTCGATGGCTCTGACAAACCGTTCCGCATGGGGGTTGCAGTTGGGGCTCTGCGCTAGAATCTTCGCGCACTTTACCCCTCGCTCCTTCAGGATGGCCTCGAACGCTGCCGTGAACAGCGGGTCTCGGTCGTGGATCAGGTACTTCGCGCTTCGGAGAAAGCCGTCCACCGGGTCGGTCAGGTTGCGCGCCATCTGCTTCATCCATTCCCCGTCGGGGTCAACGCGTATCCCCGCGATCTCCACGGCGCGCGTCTTCAGCGCGATGACGAAGAAGACAAGGTAGCGAACCGTTCCTCCGAGTCCCAGAGCCTCGACGCGCGAAGAAATCGCACCCATACTGCTATGACCAGCGTACCCGCAGACCTAAGCACCGGAAATATGGCGGCGGCGGAAAAGACACTGGGACCCGAGCAGTCGGTCAAACTGCATGTAAGCCCAGATTCAAGGTATCATCCAGTCCGGATGCGTTCGGTAGACGAGGAGGGCGTGAAACGTGCAATCAAGTATGGCATGGCGGAGAACACGCGCCCTTTCACCGAGAATCGTGACACTGATCTGGACCAAAGTGGGTTTCTAGCTCCCACCGGAGAGGTTTTGGCCCCATGATTGAAGATGGCTACTGGCAACTGAGTGACGACAGCCAGGACCACGAAGATGTCGAAACCAAGATCGTGGCCAAGCGGTCGGTATCGGGCGCAGAGAGAGAATACGATACGCGCAATCTCGTCATCATCGACGAGGTCAACCGTCACAGTCACCAGAGCATCGGCTTGCTCGGAGAGATCAACGAGGGACCGGCACCCCTGGGTGACGAGGACCTCGTGCCTGTTGACTCTACGTCCCAAGCAAAGGTGCCTGACAGATCGCCCTCGAACGAAACAGCCTCAGGGGGAAGAGACCACCCCTGATGCCACGCAGGTACGCGAAGTTGAGGACGAGGAGGGCACCCTCTCAAGAGCCAATGACCCGACGTGCATCTACATGCGCAAGATGGGCTCCTTTTCGCTCCTCACCCGCGAAGGCGAAATTGAACTCGCCAAACGCCTCGAAGATGGTGAGCGTCGTGTGTTGCAAGTGGTGCTCAATTCCACCGTGGCCATCAGGGAGATCCTGGATTTGGGTGAAAGGCTGCGAGAACAGAGGATTCCGGTCCAGGAAGTGGTCAGGGACGTGGACGAGGATGATGCCGAATTCGGCGAGAACTGGCACGTCGAACGGGTCTGCGAGGCCATCGAGAACGTGCGCGAATTGCACAAGAAGATGCAGACCGTCGGGGAGAAGAGGGCTGCCAACGAGACCGCACGCAAGAAGATCAAGAATCAGGTCGCAACAACCAAGCAGAAGATCATCGACGCCCTGCTGGGCATGCGTCTAAACAAAAAGCAGATCGATGGCATCGTCTTCATCATGAAGGGACTTGTGTCACGCATCGACGCTGCAGAGCGCGAGCTAGCTGACTGCGAGCAACGCGCCCGCATGTCCCTTCATGCCTTCAGCAAGTGCCTGCGCGAGGTTCGTTCCTCCCCGCTGCGCCAGCGTGTTCTGGCCAAGAAGATTGGCCTATGCCCGGACGAGATCATGGAACTGGCCGACGTGATTGCCAAGGCAAGAAAGAAGGTCAAGAAGGTGGAGGTCGAGGCCACCATGACCAAACAGAATCTGCGCGAGTCGGTGAGGGAAATCCAGAACGGTGAGCGCGAATCGCAGCGGGCCAAAGCCGAGATGGTCGAGGCAAACTTGCGACTCGTGGTCTCCATCGCGAAGAGGTATTCCAACCGCGACCTGCAGTTCTTGGACATGATCCAGGAGGGCAACATTGGTCTGATGAAGGCGGTAGACAAGTTCGATTACAAGCGTGGCTACAAGTTCGCGACCTACGCGACGTGGTGGATTCGGCAGGCAATCACCCGCGCAATCGCGGACCAGGGCCGAACGATCCGAATCCCGGTGCATATGGTCGAGGTGACCAACAAGCTCACCTGGACTCGTCGCCACCTAGTCCAGAAGCTGGGACGCGAGGCTACGCCAGAAGAGATTGCCGAGAAAATGGAACTGTCGCTTGAGAAGGTTCGCAGTGTGCTCAATGTCGCCAAGCAGCCCATATCGCTGGAGACTCCTATGGGCGTTGACGAGAATGCACGCCTTGGCGACTTCATCGAGGACAAGAGCATAATCTCCGCGGATGATGCTGTGATCTCGATGAACCTTGCGGCTCAGACGCACAAGGTGCTGGCCGCTCTCACAGCGCGCGAGGAGAAAGTGCTGCGCATGCGCTTCGGTATCGGTGAGAAGTCGGAACACACCCTGGAAGAGGTGGGCCAGGACTTCGATGTCACTCGCGAGCGCATCCGCCAGATAGAAGCCAAGGCCTTGCTCAAGCTACGCCACCCGTCTCGCAGTCTGGGGCTAAAGAGCTTTATCTAATGATATGGGCCGCGGTGAACCGGTCCACCGAAATTCGCCACGTCCTTTCCTGCAGTTTCCCGCCGGCGTAGCACGCGGATTCTGCCATGAGATCAAGGCGTTGCAGCGGCTGACCGGGACGGTTGCTTCCACCGTGCTGGCTACCGAGCTCATCCGCCGACAAATGCCGGCATCATGCGGCCCTCCGGTAGTCGTGGTGAAGTCCTCCGAGCACGGGACTGGCCACGATGGGTTTGGTGATGTCGGCGACTGCCGCCGGCTTCCCAGGAATCCGCTGGCCGATTCCCTGATGCGGCCTCGCCTCGTTGAAGTACTGCTTGTACTTCCCGACCAGGCGACCAAGATGCTCATCATTGAGCACGATCACGTGGTCGAGCATCTCGCGCCGTGCGCTACCGACGAATCTCTCAGCCACGGCATTCATATCAGGCGCGCGCACCGCGGTCTTAATCACCCGCGTACCCACGCCCTTGGCCACACGGTCGAACGACGCCCCAAACTTGTCGTCCCGATCGCGCAGCAAGATCTTCGGTGCGTCGCCGTCCATGGTTGCATTGCGCAGCTGCTGCGCGGTCCACTCCTGCGTCGGGTTCCGACATGCCGCCGTATACACAACCTTGCGCGAGCCCAGGTGCACGATGAAGAACGCATATACCTGCCGGAAGAGGATGTCGTACGCCTGGATGAAATCGCAGGCCCATGTGGCATCAGCGTGGTTGGCCAGGAAGGTGGCCCAGCTTTGCCCTCGATGATTCGTCCGAATCCCACGCATGTACTTCTGGACCGTGCGATTGCTGACCTTGATGCCGAGCTTGAGCAGCTCGCCGCGGATGCGCTCCGCGCCCCACAGACGATCACTCTTGGCCATGTTGCGTATCAGCTCGATGGTGTCCGCGTTGAGGCGTGCAAGATTTCCGGACTTTGACCTGTGCCGCCAGAACAGGCGAAAGCCAGCCCGATGCCATTTGAGAATCGTCTCGGGTTGCACGACCACGATGGCCTTCCGCCATGCAGGTAACAAGGCGGCGCCGACGAGCAGTCGAAGCCTATCGGTCAGTCCGAGACGTGGACGGCCGCCGGTCCGTCGGAGTACGCTGAGTTGGTGGCGGAGAGTGGCGTTTTCGACGACGAGTTCACGTCGGGAGCGGCGGCAAAGATCGGCAACGACCTGGATCGGTTCAACCCGGTCCCGGAGCGGGGCAAGGTAGGACCAAAGACGGCGAACCGCAGCAAGGATCGGTGTGGCGATAGAAGGCATGGTGCTGTTGGACCACGATCCCGGTAGCCAGTCCAGGTCCGCCGAGACTCGTCTATCCTCGCGAAATGCCTCGGGATGAGGAAAGTAGCCAAGACGGATCACCCGAATGCGCGAAGAGCGAAAAGTAGGGTAGACTTCAACCATGCTCGCGCAGTGGACAACGAGGCGGGAAGACGCCCGGCCAGGGCGCGGGGAAGACCGCATCGAGGTCATCCCTCTGGCCGGCCGCACTGTCTTCGTCGTCGCGGACGGTGCCGGCGGCGTCGCGGGCGGAGCTGTGGCGGCAGAAGCCGTCTGCAAGGCAGTCGTCGAACAATGCCATCGAGACATCGCCATCGATTGGACTCAATGCCTTGCAAAGGTCGACCGCCAGATGTCTGGATCTTCGGGGCTCGCCGCCGCCGTCATCGTCGAAGTCCGAGATGATGGTTCTGTCGTCGGGGCGAGCGTCGGAGACTGCGAGGCATGGACCTTCATGGACGGCATGGCGCAAAACCTCACTGCCGAACAGGTGCGCAAACCTCTACTAGGCGAGGGGAGAGCGCTCCCCATTGGATTCGAGACACATGTCAAGGAATGCTCGCTCCTCGTAGCGACTGACGGACTGTGGAAGTACCTAGACCGCGCCCGCATCGCCAAGGCCGCCGCCCTCCGACCTCTTGAGGCAGCGTCCGAGACCCTCGTTGCGGGTGTCAGAATGAGGAGCGGAGCCCTGCAAGACGACGTTGCAATCGCGATCATCGAGAGCAAGTGAAAGGGAAGCTTTACATCTTGAACGGCGTTCGTCGAGCGCTCGCCACGCGCGAAGCAGGCCGGCGGACGATCTGGGCTCTCTTTCACCAGGCCGGCACAAGATCAGTCCTGCGAAGAGTCCAGCTTGATCGTCTCTACTCCCCTAAAGCCACAGTCGAAAGGGACGCTCGTTTCTTTCGCATCCAACCACCCATCGACAAGCCAATCGAGGTCGAAGTACTTGGCCTACCTGAACAGTCGCCAGCCGTGCCGCTGTCCAAGGTGAAGCTGACGTAGCTGCGCGGGTGAAGGGGCGTACGTCAGGATTGTGACATAGGGGGACGGCTCGACTTGCTGTCCATCGCCAAAAATCGGTCCGCGTACAATGACGTGCCGGTGACGTCGGTCGTGCCCGAGTGGTGTCCGGAAAGCCGTCGGTGGAATTCTGGCACGAATTCGCGGAGATACACAGCTTGAATCAGCCTGTCTAAGGGAACAAAGTGGCGATGAATGCTGCCGGCGACGCTCCAATTCCTCATCACGATGATCGCGTGCGCGATCAACGAGAGGATGCAGCGCAAGCTGGACTACACGCAGGAGGAAGTCCGGGTTCTCAAGGAGATCGTCGCGGCGCTCACTGGCAACGGTCGGCTCTCGTTCACCGCGGATCAGCGTCGTCGGCTGGCCGTGGTGGGGAAGGCATTGAGCCCGGAAGAGCGGAAGAAGTGTTGCCAGATCGTGAAGCCCGGAACGATCTTGGGGTGGTTTCGGCAGATGGCGGCGCGGAAGTACGACAGCTCGGAAAGCAAGGTCGGTCGGCCGCGGAAGAGGAAGGACATCCGCAAGATGGTGATCGAGATGGCCTTGGCGAATCTCGGCTGGGGATATACGAAAATCCGAGACGCCCTTCGGACCGGATTGAAGATCGAGATCGGACGAACGACGGTGGCCAACATCCTGCTGGAGGAAGGGATCGAGCCTGCGCCGGAGAGGGAGAAGAAGCGGACGTGGAAGCAATTCATGAAGATGCACTGGGACACGTTGTACGCCTGTGATTTTTTCAGCGTGGAAGCGTTGGGGGCATTCGGCATGGTCCGCTACATGGTGTTTTTCGTCATAGAGATCAAGAGTCGCGTGGTCGAGGTCGCCGGGATTCGAGTCGATCCCGACGGTCAATGGATGAAGCAGATCGCACGAAACCTGGTGGATCCGGTCGATGGATTCCTCCGAGGTGCGACACACCTGGTCCACGACGGAGACCCGTTGTTCACGGAGGCGTTTCTCGGGATTCTCGCAGCAAGGGGCGTGAAGTGCGTGCAGATCCCAGCGCAAAGTCCGAACTGCAATCCGCACGCGGAGCGATTTGTGAAGACGATCAAATTCGAATGTCTGAACCAGTTCGCGATTTTCGGCGAGCGACATCTGCGTCACTTGATCAATGAATTCGTCGAGCACTATCACTCCGAGCGTTTTCACCAGGGCATCGGCGGCCAACTCATCAAAAAGCAGGACGATGCGACGAATGACAACAGGGCTGATGGCAACGACGCCTGTCGCTCGCGCCTCGGCGGTCTCCTCAACTTCTACTACCGCGAGGCCGCATGAGCTTCAGCGACGCCTTTCGAGACAGCACGGGTTCAAGACCAGCGGCGGACTTCGGAAGGCGTATCTGGAAGGCAAGGTTCGTCCGTCTGGTAGGCGTGGGGGAACGGGAACGTGGATGTGGCTGATCGCGGACCTCGACAACTTCCTTCTTGGCATCCTGCCCGGTGATACCATCGGCCTCGGATGTCCAGGTGCGCCTTCAACCGGAGGCACAAATGGAAGACACGAAGAAAGAAAAGTGGAAACGAAGATGGAGATCATGGATCGCGCCCAAGCCCTCGAAACCGGGGGTCTGGCGCAGAAAGGACGGTGGATTCCTGATTCGCGGCCGAGCGGTGAACCCAAGAACAGGGAAGCTGTGCGAGGTCAAGCTGACGCTGGAGAACGTCGATGCAGTCGGGGCATATCATCGCCTTCAGGAGGAGCTACGGAAGGTAAGGGCAGGACGGGTGGCCACAGTCGAGAGGCAGCGCTTCGACGACTACGCCGTGTCGTTGCTGGAGAAGAAGGTGATGGAGGGTGACATACGGTCCATCAAGGGACGGGAGAAGTGGGGTCACGTGCTCCGTCTTCATCTCATCCCGGCATTCGGCGATTTCTACGTCGACCAGCTTCGACGGTCAGACGTTGAAGCATGGAAGCTGAAGATGGCTGCCAAGGTGAAAGCTGGAGAGGTGGCACCTACTACCTTCAACGGATGGCTCGCCATCTTGAAGGTCATCACGGGTGCAGCCAAGGGCGAGTTTGAGTTGGAACGAGATCCTGCGGCCGACGTGGGTACGCTCGATACGAGCACCTTTCACACGTACACCGATGAGCAGCCCAACTCACTCACCGTCGACGAGGTCCCTGGATTTTTGGCGACGATGAATCGTCTCTTTCCCCAGTTCTTTGCCATGGTGGCGTTGGGGTTTGCGACAGGGTTGCGACCATCTAGCATGCGACCACTACGAAGGAAGGGGCCGAGTCCGGATGTCTTGTGGGAGGAGGGAGTGATACTTGTCCGGCGGTCGCATGGCAGGAAGCAGGAAATCATGAACACCACCAAGACGAAGGCACACCAGAGGCTGGCGTTACCCGCTGACCTGATGGCGATTCTTCGCCAACACGTGGAAAACCTGCCACCTGGAAAGCAGGAGGCTTCGGACCTTCTGTTTCCATCCTGCCTTGGGGGCCTTCAGTCACCTTCGACGTTGGACAAACCGTTCCAAGAGGTGGTGGACGCCCTCAAGCTGACGAAGAGAATCACGCCAAGGGGGATGCGGCGGACGTTCCAGGACATTGCTCGGGCAGCGGAGATCGGGGACGTGGTTACCAGGGCAGTATCAGGTCACGCCACTGAGGCAATGCAGCACAGGTACAGCACCGTGGCTCCCGAAGAGATGCGGGAAAGCCTCGGAAAGGTGATCTCCTTGGTCAAGATGAAGGAGGCGATGGCCGACACATCGCATGGTGGTGTGCAAGGTGGTGTGCATGACGCAGAAAAGAAAAGGGCCAGCTAGCGTTGCACCGCTAACCAGCCATTTTTGTTCTGCTTTTCGGAGCGGGCGAAGGGACTTGAACCCTCGACGTTCACCTTGGCAAGGTGACACTCTACCACTGAGTTACGCCCGCAGAGGCTGCATGGTTTAGGCTGAAAGCTCCTTTCCGTCAAGGGGGTTGGGTGGTGGTTTTGTTTTTGCCATCACGCGCTGTGCAAGGGGGGCAGGGGGCTTTGCAGCCCGATGCGGGTCCTGCGCGGCGCGTGTTTGGGTGGCCGGCTTGCCGATCGTGCTAGGGCACGAACTTGATATCGGTGATGTTCACGTCGATGGGGCAGCCGACACCGGCGTCGGGATCGACCCCTGTGCCGGTCCACTGCCACTGCAACCCGACCACCTGGGCCGCGTTGGCATCGGACCAGCTCGAGAAATCGCCCAGCGAGGTCGTGACGGTCGTGGGGTCGGAGGACGGCACCGCCACTTTCTTCGCGACGGGGAAATTGTAGCAGCCTGCGGACGCGTCTTGCAGGCAGCCTCCGGCCGGATTCTGATCGACGGGCTGCTGGTCGAAGGTCTTGATTTGCAGCTCCAGGTCGCATCCTGGCGATGAGCCAGACAAGGTAAACTGGATCTGCGAGAACGAGGTGACAGTGGCGCACACGCCGAAGCTGATGCCGGCACCACCGTAGTCACCCGCCATGACCGAGCCCGTGACGTGCATGCTCTTGGCCGAGGAGTCGGCGCCGGCGCTCATGGTCGATCCCTTGGTCCCGTTGTACGAGTACATGTAGCCCCACAGGCCACTCGTATTGCCCCACTTGCTGGATCCCCAGTCCGAGAAATCGGTCACGCCGCCGTTCCCGCCATTGTCCGGGACAATCGCATTGGAGCAGTCGAGCCCGCCGGTCGGGGGCTTGACACTCGTTCCGCCGTCCTGGTTGATCACGGGCAGGGTCCCCTGGTTGGGCGTTTCCGTGGTGGCGTCCCAGTTCACGAAGGTGACCACGCTCTGGCCTGGTAGATCGTAGGTGAAGCCGTCGCTGGCGGAGACCGAGTCCTTGGCAGCAAGCGAGTCATCGGGTGAAGTCATCCAGGGCGTGAGGCTGTCGATCGAGGTGCCGTTGATGATGAACTTCTGGGTCACCTTGGCGGAGTTGGAGTTGATGGCGATGATGGCGATGTGGGAGATCGAGTCGCGATACGCTTCCACGAGCACGCCGCCGGTCGGGTGGTCGGTCGCGCCGATGCGTTGGAAGCCCGGACGCACGAACTTGGACCAGTTTCCGAGTGCGTACCCGCGCTTGAACATGTACGAGTCTCCCATGTTCTTGTCCGGCTGGATGAGGGCTGGGTTCTCACGGACCTTGGCTTGGTCTCCGCTCTTGAGGTCGTCGGCGGTGATGTAGATGGCCCACCAGTTCCAGGCGTTCATGTTCGCGATCGTCAGGTGGTCATGGATGTGCTGGGCCATGTCGAGCGCGCTGGTCATGCTCGGATCCGGCGTGTCACCGTTCATGTTTTCCTGCGACCATTCCGTCTCCCAGAACTCTTTCCCGTTCTGCTGGGGCCTGGTGTAGTTCCAGTTGCCGGCGGAGTACGGGTGGGTCGCAACGATGGGCACGTAGCCGTTGGCGGTCGAGTCGGCCAGCAGCGGGGTCAGGTACTTGTCGCAGTTGAGCCAGCTGGCAGTGTCGGGGGTGACGATCTTCACCGACTGGGGGAGGGTGGGGCCCAGGTTCTGACCGATGAAGGTGGTCAGCTCATCCGGGGTCCACTGGGCGCCGTCCCAGGTGGCGACGTAGTCGGGCTCGTTCGCTGGCGAGAGGCCCAGCAGTGGAACGCTGTTTTCGGCCATGAGCTTGACGAAGTTCGCCAGGTACTGGGCGTAGTCCGGGTAGTGAGAATGATCCAGGCTGTTCGAGGGGTAGCCGTCTCCGGATCCGTTCTTGTTGTTCTTCGTCTTCCAGATGGGCGGCGGCGTCCAAGCCGTGGCCCAGACCTTGGCTCCACGGGTTATCGCCTGCTGGGCCGTGAACAGCTCCGGTGCGGTGGCGACGGGCTGGGCATTGTCGGGCTCGGATCCGTCCGTTTGGGTGTCGTCCGGCACGCCGATCATGGTGCGCAGCAGGGAAAGTCCGATTCCCTTCTTGGCATCGAAGAGTTGGTCGGCCACATCGTCGGAGATGGATTCGCCGAAAAACGCCGAGGAAGCGCCGAAGCCATCGATGGTTTGCTTCGTGTCGGACCAATCGACGTTCACGTCGAGGTGCTGCGGCGGGTCCGATTTGCAAGCGACGAGGCTCGCGGGGATAGCGACGGCGAGAGCCAAGGGCAAAAGCGTCCTCATGGTCATGTCCTCCTGGGATCCTTTCGTAGAGCCTCGAACCTACCATTCGTTCGATTCTCGATGCGCGTGAGTTGCCATCGCGGAGGCAGAAATTCGCTCCAGGGCGGGCCGAGTCTCGCCTTTTTGTGCGCGTCTTTGTCAAATCTGGCTAGGTCACGGCGTCGAGGTCGCGGGAGACGAATCCGTGTCCTGGATCGTTGCCTCGGCCGGGCGAGAATCGGCGAGGCATCCGCAGCGCTCGTGTTAGGGTGCCGGCGATGAATTTTTGCCCGGGTCCTTTGCGAACGCTGCGTGGGGGCGGCGTTCTTTGCGTCGCTCTCGCGACGTGCGCGTGCGGCGCTTCGCCAGAGCCAGTCAACGTGTCGGTCGTGGTGGACACGACCGTCCCGCATCAGACCCTGGTGGGCTTTGGTGCAGCGACCGCTTACCAGTCCTCCATCTTGTCGGGCCGCAACGACGACATCTACAAGGTCTTGTTCGTCGATTCCGGGCTCGACATTTTGCGGCTCGGGAATTGGTACCAGAACCAGAGCTCCACGAACACCACCCCAACCACCCCGTTTACCGACTCCGCAGCAGTGCAGATCGTGCAAAAGGCCACCGCCGCGCGAGGCGGCACTCCGCCCAAGATTTTGATGTCTTCTTGGTCGCCGCCATCCTACCTCAAGAGCAATGGCATGACCCGGCCACCCTATGGCGGCGGCTCGGGGGAAGCGGCCGGCACGCTCATTCAGAACGGCGGCGCGTATGCCTACGCCGAGTTTGCCGACTGGTGGGTCCGTTCGCTGCAAGCCTATGCAGCCCAGGGGGTCGTGCCCGACTACATCAGCATTCAGAACGAGCCCGACTTCTTCACCAGCGGATGGGAGACTTGCCTTTGGGGCCCCACCGAAGGCGCCACCCTGGAAGGCATCGCCACCGCGGGTTACGGGCAGGCTCTGGATGCCGTCTACAACGCGATTGCGGCGTCGAGCCTGGCCTCGCGGCCCGTCCTCGTCGGGCCCGAGACCACCGGCTTCGGCAACAACATCGTGCAGAAGTACCTGGCCGGCCTCAATCCGAGCGAGCTCGTGGGCGTCGCCCATCATCTCTACGGCAGCACCGAGGACAATCCGAACCCCGACTGGTTCAACGGGTCGATGGGCGGCGTGGGCAGGTCGGCCGCCGCCTTGGGCTTGCCGACCTTCATGACCGAGTACTCGCCCAATGCCCCGACCATGTTCGACACCGCTTGGCTGATCCACAACGCGCTCACGGTCGAGAACGTGTCCGCCTACATCTATTGGGAGCTCATCTGGAACGCTTCGACGCCGGCCACCGGGCTGGTGTCCGTGGCAGGCTTCTCCTCGAGCTCGCCCTACACCATCAACGACCTCTACTACGCGCTCAAGCACTTCGCGCGCTGGACGGATCCGGGTTGGGTTCGGGTGGATGCGACGTCCTCGGTTTCTTCGGTTCGCTCGTCGGCGTTCGTGAGCCCCGACGGTAGCAGCCTCACCCTGGTGCTCCTCAACACCAGCGCCAAGGACCACATGGTTGCGGTGAGCCCGGGCGCCTTCCCGTTCGGCTCGCTGGCCATCTACCGCAGCTCGGGCGCCAGCGAACGCACCGCCGCGGTCGCGCTCGAATCCGACGGCAGCGTCTTTCTGCCATCCCGCTCGATCGCGACCCTCACCTACACACGCTGATATGGAAACCCTGTCGACCGGCGGACGACCTC
>CAWCMR010000024.1:0-24630 GCA_963796685.1 uncultured delta proteobacterium | reverse complement strand
GCGCCACCTCGTGGGCACAGGACGGCGGTCAACTTGATGCCGAGACGGCGGCGGGCGGCGTGGGAATCGTCGACGCGGGCAGTGTCGAGGCCGGACGCCTTGATGATCGGCCCGCCACCAAGCTCGCCGAGGCCAACAGCCCTGCCCTGGCAAGCCATCCCACCGAGATGCCCGAGGTCGTGGTCCACGGACGCGCGGAAGACATCCTGGGCGTGGCGGTCGGAGCCTCGGAGGGCGCCATCGGCGAGGCCGATCTCAAAGACCTGCCGCTGCTGCGCCCGGGCGAGGTGCTGGAGACCGTTCCCGGCATGGTGGTCACGCAGCACTCGGGCGATGGCAAGGCGAACCAGTACTTCCTGCGCGGCTATAACCTGGACCACGGCACCATTTCGCCACTAAGATCGATGGCGTGCCCTGGAACATGCCCACCCACGCGCATGGGCAGGGCTACCCGACCTGAACTTCCTGATTCCCGAGCTCGTCAGCCGGATCGACTACCGGAAGGGGCCCTTCTATCCGGATGTTGGCGACTTTTCGGGCTCGGGCGCGGCCGACGTCCATCTCGTGAACATCCTTCCGCATGGAACCGTCAACCTGCAAGGCGGCGAGTATCGGTTTCGTGCGTGGTCTGGTGGCGGCGTCGCCGACCGTGGGCCCTGGGACCTTGCTCTACGCACTCGAATACAACCACTACGACGGGCCGTGGGTGGTCCACGAAGATTCGAATCGCTTCAACGGACTTCTGCGCTACCACTGGACGAGCGCGAAGGACCAATACACCCTCACCGCCAGCGTCTACGCGGCACCGAGCTGGCATGCCACAGACCACGTCGCCGAGCGGGCCATCAGCGGAGGCCTCATCTCCCGATTCGGCACCCTGGATCCCTCCGACGGCGGCAATACCGGCCGGGGCGCCTTGACCTTCAATTGGACGCGAAAGCATGACGACGGCACGACGACACTGACCCTGTACGGGTTCTATTATCGCCTGAACCTGTTCTCGAACTTCACGTACTTCCTGGACGACCCCGTGAACGGCGATCAGTTCGAGCAGATCGATCGACGGTACGTCACCGGCGCCGATCTCAAACGGACTTGGAACCAGACTTGGTTCGGCAAGGACGTCGAAAATGTCCTCGGTGTCCAGCTTCGCAACGACTACCTGCCGCTCTCCGGCCTCGACCACACCGCCAATCGGCAGGTGGTGATGGTGAATCCGGATGGATCCAGCGGGATCTATATCGACGACCGCATCGAGGAATTCACCACCGGGGCGTACGGCAACAATCAGATCCAGTGGACCGACTGGCTGCGGACCAACGTCGGCCTGCGCGCGGACGTCTTCGCCGTGGACGTGACGAGCCACAACATCCCGGTGAACTCGGGCAGCAAGGCCTCTGCCATCGTCAATCCCAAGGCGAGCCTGATCTTCGGTCCGTGGAACAAGACCGAGCTCTATCTCGACCTCGGCTCGGGTTTTCACAGCAACGACGCGCGCGGCGTGACCGCCACGGTGTCCGCCGCCGACCTGGCCCCGCAGTCCAAAGTGCCGTTGCTGGTCCGCACCAAGGGCGCCGAGGTCGGAGCCCGCACGTCCATTCTGCCCGGCCTGGTCAGCACGCTTTCGCTCTGGTACTTGCAATCCGATTCCGAGCTGACCTTCGCTGGCGACGCAGGCGACACCGAGGCGACCTCGCAAAGCCGCAAGTACGGCGTGGAGTGGGCGAACTTCTATAAGCCGAGAGCTTGGCTCACTCTGGCGGCCGATGTCGCGCTTACCCATGCGCGCTACGTCGACGATGCCGCGGGCCCCTATATCCCCAATTCCATTCCCATCGTAGTGTCTGGCGTAGCCACCGTCGAGGCGCCCGGCGGTCTCTTCGGAAGTGCGCGTCTGCGCTATTTCAGCTCGCAGCCACTCGTCGAGGACAACAGCGTGCGCGAGCCCGACAGCGATGATCGTGGACGCCAGGCTAGGTTATCGCCGCAGCCGCTACGAGGTCGCTGTCGACCTGCTCAACCTGCTAGATTCCAAGTCGGATGACATCGCCTACTACTACGAATCGCAATTGCGCGGGGAGCCGACCGGCGTGAACGGTGTGCACATTCACCCTGTGGAGCCCTTCGAGGTCCGGGCGGGCCTGACCGTCCACTACTGACGCGAGGCCATGCCCGCCGCACGCACCGCCTCCTCCGCACGCAGGCGAACTGCCATCAGCCTTACGGCGTCGGCGATCTGCCACACGCTGTTGTTCGGGCTGGCCGCGCTGGCGCTGACTCGCCCCGTAGGAAGACCGGCCGCGGCCAGGACCATCGACGTGGACATCGTCGAAGCCAAGCCGCAGCCAAGCCGCGACGTTCCGCCCGTGCTGCCCGACAGGCAGCCCACGCCCGCAATCCCCAGCGCGCCCAGACGCCCGCGAACGCATCCCAGGCCCCAGGCACGCGTGCAAACCGCCGCGCCCCAGATCGCGGTGAGCCCGTCCACGGAGCAGGCAGCGCCCGACGAGGTTGCGCTGCCTGCCGCCGCCGAGACTGCGCCACGCAGGAAGGAAGAGGTCTCGACTCCGATTTCGCCAAGCGCACCGGCAGCCACGATCGGAAGAGTTCCCTCCCCCATCACCGTCCTCGCGAGACCCCTTTATCGAAGCAATCCCCGCCCCGACTACCCCATGGCGTCCAAGCGAAGACGCGAAGAGGGCGAGGTGCGTGTGGCTGTCACCGTTGGCCCGGATGGCCGCCCTCTGCGCGTCTCGCTGGCGAAGAGCAGCGGCCACCCGCTGCTGGACCAGGCCGCCGTCGACGCCGTCCGCACCTGGACCTTCGAGCCCGCTCGAGCCTCCGGCGTCGCGGTGACGAGCGAGGTTGTCGTGCCAGTGCGGTTTTCCCTATCCCCGGAGTGACCCTAGGGCAACCTAATCAGCGTTTGGCGCTCTTGCGGCTGTGCTCGTGCCCCAAATCGCCGAGACCTGCCACAATCTCGATTCCTCCCTGTTTCACCCCGCGCAAGGCCAGCAGGCGGTCAGCGATACTCTTCAGCCGTTCGGAGCCTGCCCCGAATCACAATCACCTCGAGGCATAGATCGTGGTTGATGTGCACGTGCAACGTCGCGCGCACCTGCTCGCCGAGCTGCGTGCTGAAGGTCGGTCAACCGCTTCGCTCAGATCGCGCACGTGGTGGTCGTAGACCAGGGTGAGCGTCGCGATGGCGTCCACGGCTTTGGGCACCTTGGCCCGGCCGACCTCGGCCCGCGCCAAATCGCGAAACAGCTCCGACCGCGTCCCTCCACGCTCGCGCACGACGGCGTCGAGATCGCGCAGAAGCGAGCCTTCGAGGGCAACACCGAACCGAACCAGGGGATCCTTCATGGGCATCGAGAGTACCGCTCCACTCCCCTGTCTGGGAACGGGCATCGACCTGGCCACGGCCCCCGTCACAATCGCGGCAGTTTGGCCGCGAGGACGTCCACTTTTTCGATCGAGGGCGGTTTCGACAAGAGCTCGCCGGCTTTCGCCATGAGTGCCGCGGCGACCCGTCCGGACAGGTGCGCGTTCCGTCCAGCCTCGTCCGGAAAGGCATCGAAGATGCCGAACGTGGATGGTCCGAGGCGGATCCCGAACCACGCCGTCGTGCCCGGCTCCTCTTCGACCATGGGCAATCCCGCGCGCAGGAATTGCTCGACTTCCGCTTCCTTGCCTGGCTTCGCGTCCAGCCTCACGAACAGTGCGACTTTCACCATGACCCGACCCTTTCTTAGGCAGTTTTCCTGACTGTCGAGGCATAGCTCATTTTGGAAAAGGCGACCCTGCTCCCCGGTCGTTGCCGCCAGCCGGTCGGGGATCGAGTACGATGCGTCGAAACTGCTGGAGGAGAAGCGATGGTCAACTACATTTCAATCCTCGTGTTCATCGTGGTCGGCGCCGTGGGAGCGGTGCTTGCCGGTGCGGCCGCCCAGCTCCACGAGGTCGCCGCAGTCACCTTCGGTCTGGCGTGGCTGCTCCTGGACATCATCTTGGCGTCGGGAATCAAGATGGCGGCGCAATGGGAGAGGTGGTCGTGTTTCGCGTGGGCAAGTACTCGTCGATCAAAGGCCCGGGCTTGTTCTTCATCATCCCCCTCATCGACCAGGCCCGATTCATCGACACGCGCGTGCTGACGCTGGACATCCCGACCCAACAAGTGATCACCAAGGACAACGTGCCGGTTCGGATCAACGGTGTGTTGTTCTTCCAGGTCAGGAACGTCGCCGACGCCATCATCAAGGTGCAGGACTATCGCTACGCGATTTCCCAATATGCACAAACCTCGCTGCGCGACGTGATCGGACAGATGACGCTCGACCAGCTCCTCAGCGAACGGGAGGAGATTGGCAAGTCCATCGAAGCCAACGTGGAAAAGGACACGGAGGAGTGGGGCCTCGAGGTCAAGGGCATCCGCATCCAGGACGTCGACATGCCCGAGGAGCTCAAGAAGATGATGGCGCGCCAGGCCTCGGCCGAGCGCGAGAAGCGCGCCACCATCACCAAGGCCGAAGGTGATCGCGACGCCGCCATGAACCTGGCCGCGGCCGCGCGCACCATGGCCGAGAGCCCGGGCGCCATGCAACTGCGCACCCTGCAGAGCCTCGACGGGCTAGGCCCGTCGGCGTCCAACACGGTGATACTGGCGGTTCCGGTCGACGTCATGGAGACGATGAGGGGCCTGGCCGCCTCTCTCAAGCCTGGCAAGGGCTAGGAGACCCTTCCTAGCCCGGGGACACACGATGCGTGCCCAACCGTTGCCGGTGAACGCCAGCGGGCCCGTCCGGTTGGTGGGCCGTCTCGGTACGCACGACCTCGGCACGCCCCCCGGGCGCAAGCGCGTCGGTACAAATGCTGGCGCGCGATGCGCTGCCGAGCGACACATGAGTGGGCCGCAAAAATTGGCGGGATACGCCGGCCGAACCAATGTCCGGGCCGGGCATCCAAGGGCTATGCGGAATAGAGCGATTGCATGGGGTAGGTTGCGACTGTCGTTTGCAGCGCTCGGGCTCGCGGTCGCGCTCTGCACGGCGATCCCCGAGGCCACAGCCTGCTCCATCTGCGGGTGTGGCGATCCGCTGCTCGTGGCCAGCGATCCGGCGGCCATCACCGGGCTCTTGCGTCTTCAGCTCGACACCGAATATCTGCGCGTCGACGCGGGTACGGACAACTCGCCCGGCTACACGGACGAGCTCACGCAATGGTCCTACCGTCTCAATGCCGTCTACCGCCCCATCAGCCGGCTATCCCTCATCGCGACCCTTCCGGTGCTGGACAAGACCATCCACACCGTGGGCGGTGGCACGGACATCACCGCCTCCCACCTCACCGGAATCGGCGACGCGGAGCTGGGAGCGCGCTACGCGCTCTGGCGCGCCGTCGACATGGGCATCGGACGCGCCCAGGAATTCGCGCTCGCGGGCGGAGTCATGATGCCCACGGGGGCAAGCGATGCCAAGATGACCGACCCGAGCACGGGCGAGGTAACCGTCGTCGATCCGCACGGCCAGCTTGGCACGGGCGGATGGGGACCGTTCCTGGGGCTTCACTACCGCTTCGAGCAGGTCAAGTGGATGGGTTTCGCCGATTTGTCCTACCGATGGCGGACCACGGGCTCATACTTCGATGGCAGCAAGTACAAGTTCGGCGACGCCGCCCTGTGGAGCGTCCACGGACAGTACCGGCCCGTTTCCACCCTTGCCGTGGACCTCGGCATCGACGGCCGCTACGCCCGCGTCGACCAAACCACCGACGCCGGCGCGGCGTCGAGCATCACCGCGGACAACACCGGCGGCGCGCTTTTGTCCGTGGCACCCGGCCTGTACTTCAACGCCTCCAGCGCCTTCTGGGTGTTCGCACGTGCCCAGATCCCGTTCTACAAGAATCTCTACGGCGAGCAGGACGTGAAGCCGTCCGTCGCCGTGGGCTGCAATACCAGGTGTTGTAGGAGGGCCAGATTCCTCCGCCCTGAAAACAAAAAAAAATCGTCTCCTTCGCCGATGGCGACCTTTCGTCAGTAGCCGACCTGCATGCGGCCGATGAAGACCTTCTCCGTCGTTCGATTGACGATCGCCCCAGTGCCGCCGCCGCCACCATCGAACTTTGTCTGGTCGTAGGTCGCAACCAGGCGCAAGCCTCTCGATAGGTACCAATTCACTGCCACACCGATTCCCTGCGCCTTGGCAACCGACTTCGCCGGGTCTGCAAAATTGGGAAAAGTCGCCGAGTCAATCTTGAGCCAATCGTAACGAACACCGATTTCGAGCGCACCGAGCCCGCCGGTTTCGAGATCGAATGGGTTGCGAACCGTGGGGCCTTCGTACCGGCAATCGCCTCCGAGAACGTAGGCGAGGGTTGCGTGACCGGCCGAGTTTTCAAGAGTCGCCTCGGTGTCTCCCTTGCTCACCCCAATGCGCTCGTGGAGGTACTCCGCCTCGAAGCCGAGCGGGCCGTAGTAGTAGTAGAGCTGTGGGTTGAGGCGCGTATGACGGTGCAGCGACACGACGGTTCGGGAAGTATCGGTTGTGCTCGACGAATACGAGAAGATGGCGTTCTGTCCGATCGATTTGAACGAGCCCAGCCATGTTCCGGTGACGGCTGCGTTGCTGATAGCAGGGCTGCCTGTTTCGTCGGCGGTCTGCGCGGCGAACCCCAGGCCAAGCCGCCCTAACCAACGCAGGTTTGGGCTGGCAAAGGGTTGTACGAACACCCGGCCGGCGACGCTCTTCGCGTAGTCGTTGTCGACGTCGTTCAGGGCGGAATCGGGAGCGCCATTAAGGATGGCGGCCTCGTAGCGCAGGATTCCCTCAGCCACGTCCCCCCATAGCTGAACGCCGACATCGCGCTGAGCCGACAGGTCCTGGTCGAGGGCGCGCTCGGTAAACACCAAACTATTGTCGGATTGCAATCTCTCGAGGCCAACCGGTGGTTTGAACTTGCCGGCGCGCAGGCGCAGCCATGGCCGCGGATGAAGATCGATGAATGCATCGAAGAGTTGCATGGTCCCGCCAGCGAAATCCGGAGTGATCTGCGCATCGGCAAGACCCGCCAACGAGACCTCGATGGTGGGGCGTGCACGGCGAATCAAGAAGGTGTCCAGAGCCCGAAGCGAGTCGTCGCCGAGGAAACGCCGGCCGTCGACCTGAAGTTGTCCATGGATGTGGATCCAGAATCTGCGATCCCTGCTCGCGATGCCGAAGCCGGCTTCCTCGGCCGAGACCGTAGGCGCGTTGTTCTCGCGATGGCTCCTTGCCTCTTCGGCTGTCTGCAGCGCTTGAATCGCTGTACTCGTTCGCAGATTGATCTCGTCGATGCGTTTCTCCAGGGCGGTCGTGGAGGGCGCAGAAACAGGCGGCGGAGATTCAGGCGCGACACCTCGGGATGGTGCTGCGCCAAGCGGAGCGTCCGGCGACGTCGGCACCTCCTGTTCCTGGGCAAAGGTGGTGGCCGTCGGCCAGGCAAGGCAGGCAATAACTATGGCGACAGACGGACGAGACGATGGACGCCTTGGATGGAGAGTGTTGCGCATGGTTGCTCCTGTAAACTGGACGCACGTCTCTTTTGAGACGCTATGTCGATGTCCGCTGGACAGCCTGCAAGGCCCAGGCCACTCACGATTCGGGGGCCGCCACTTGCGAGGAACGCGGCGATGGCATCGCCTGTTCACGGCTTGTGCTTCCTGACGCTGGTCACTCACCGCGGATCACTCAGCTCAACGATAATGGCCTAAGAAATTGCTGGATTCTGCAGCCCATTAGGCGAGGCGAATGGCGAGCCTCTCGTGCTTCCCCCCCAGTGCCAACCGAACACAGGATCGAAGGCAGGGCCCGTGTCCGGCTACCGTCATATTTGCTGGCTCGCCCATCGCATACGATGGGCACAGGCTTCCGGCGAGCCTCTTGTCTCGTTGCATATGTAGTAATTCCAGTATCCTGGAAACCATGGTGGCGTGGCACTCCCCTTGCACCTCGGTGCTACGGCCGCACATGCACATGATTCCAAGCGGATTGCAGGAATGGTCATCGAAGCCGGGAGAACCCGCGCCGTGAGCATCCTCATTGCGCTCTTCGGAAGCCTCTGCGCTATCGCTGCGCTGCTCATGGCGCCCGTCGTATGCCTCCAACTGCTCCTCGGTCTTGCCATCCGGGAGCCTCGCCAATTTCCTGAAAGCGATATCTCGGAGCTCCCTCTTGATGAATGACCGTTGTCGAAAGGACTGTCCATGATGACGCACGCACGCGTTTGGGTGCTGCCCACCCTGATTGCAACAACCTTCGTCGTTGTGGCCTGCCGGAGCCACAAGACTCCAGCCAATCTGCCGCGATGGGCGCCAACACCAGTCGTGGCGAGGCCCACGCGCACGCTGACTCTGGGTGCCTACACCACCCCGCGCGAAGTGTACGAAAAATCGCTCTTGCCCGCCTTTCAGGCGAAGTGGCAAGCCGAGAAGGGCGAAGTCCTGAAGTTCGAGGAGTCGTACCTGGGCTCGGGCGCGCAAGCGCGGGCTATCGTCGGTGGATTCGAGGCCGACGTCGCAGCGCTGTCGCTCGATCCGGACATCAAGAAGATTGCGGATGCGGGCCTCATCACGAGCGACTGGAGGGCGACCACCACCAAGGGCATGGTTTCGCGCTCGATCGTTGTCATCGGCGTGCGGACGGGAAACCCGAAGGCTATCAAGCAATGGACCGATCTGGCCAAGCCGGGGATCAAGGTGCTTACCCCCAATGTTCGCACGAGCGGTGGTGCCATGTGGAACATCCTAGCCATCTGGGGCGCTGCCTTGCGAGGCAAGGCCGGCGTCAAGGCCGGGGACAGCGCCGGGGCGGTCGCGCTCCTCGGTCGCATCATCAAGAACGTGCAGATCATGGACAAGGGTGCGCGCGAATCGATGCTGACGTTCGAGAACGGGATCGGCGACGCAATCATTACCTACGAGAACGAGATCCTGGTCGCCAAGAAATCCGGCAAGGCATACGACTACGTCGTCCCGACATCGACCATCCTCATCGAGAATCCGGTTGCGGTGGTCGACGGGTACGCGGACCGCCACGGCAACACGGACATTGCGCGGGCTTTCGTGGCCTATCTTGTCAGCAAGGCGGCACAGGAAGCGTTCGCTGGCTTCGGCTACCGGCCGGTCGATCCCGAGATCGCAAGGGCGCTGGCCGAGCAATTCCCAGGCGTGACCGATCTTTTCACCATCGAGGATCTCGGCGGCTGGGTGGGCGTCGACAAAACGGTCTTCGGTCCAGAGGGGGCGTACGAGAAGGCAACCGCTCTCGCAGGCGCGGACAGATGAGCGGTATCAGTCGTGCCGTTCGCCACGGGACCGGAGGGATCGCCCTGCGCGCGAGCGTGGCCCTCTACGTCGGTATCCTCGTCGTTGTGCCTTTGGCCGCGCTCGTGGTCAAGGGGGGCTCGATGGGTCCGGCGGGAATCGCACGCACCCTGATGGCCCCCACGGCGCGCGCGGCCTTCTCGCTTACCCTCTGGACCGCCACGCTCATGTCGGTCGTAAACGCGGTGATGGGCACCTTTACCGCTTGGCTGCTGGTGCGCCACGACTTCCGGGGACGGCGGTTCCTCGCGTCGCTGGTGGATCTGCCCCTGGCCATTCCCACGCTGGTGGCGGGCATGATGATCGTCGTCTTGCTCGGGCCCCAGTCCAAGCTGGGCGGCTTCCTCGCCGGACGGGGCGTCGACATCGTCTTTGCCACGCCGGGAATCGTCCTCGCGCTGCTGTTCATCAATCTGCCCATGGTGGTGCGCGCCGTCGAACCTGTCCTGCGCGAGCTCGATCCGTCCGAGGAGGAAGCAGCACGGACGCTGGGTGCGAGCGACCTGCGCATCTTCTTCCAGATCCTGCTTCCACCGCTGCTGCCCGCGATCACCACCGGCACGCTGCAAAGCTTCGCCCGTGCCCTGGCGGAGTTTGGCTCAATCGTCGTGGTCTCGGGCAACATCCCATCACGTACGTTGACCATCCCGGTATTCATCTTCGGTGAAGTCGAAAGCGGTTCCCCCGAGACCGCGGCTGCGGTGTCCCTGGTGTTACTGGCGCTGGCCGCGGTGCTTCTGCTGGCTGTACGGGGTCTTGAGCGCTACCTTGCCGGTCACCGGCGCGTCTAGGACGGCCTTGAAGAAATTCGACATGCGCATTCCCTGGAAAGCCCTCCTTTTCATAGCCGTCATTGGCTATCTAGGTGCACTGGTCCTGGTGCCGATCATTGCGATCGTCCTTCGGGTCATCGACGCAGGAGTTGGCACCGTGCTAGCCGAGCTGGGCCATCACGATGCCGTCCACGCGATGATGTTGACGGCGGTGCTCGCCGCGATTGCCGTCCTCGTCAATGGACTGTTCGGCATCGTCGCCGCGCTCGTGATTGTCCGCCAGCGCTTCTGGGGGCGCACGGTGCTCGACATCCTCATCGATCTGCCACTCACCGTGTCCCCGGTCATGACCGGGCTCGCGTTCCTGCTGGTCTTCGGTCGCGCTGGCTGGCTGGAAGCGCCGCTGGCCGCCCTCGGATGGAAGGTGACGTTCGCGTTTCCAGGACTGGTCATCGCCACGCTCTTCGTCACGCTGCCCTTCACCCTGCGCGAAGTCGCGGGGGTGCTGGAGGAGGTCGGCACGAGCGACGAGGAGGCCGCCGTGACGCTAGGGGCATCTGCCTGGCAGACCTTCTGGAATGTCACCCTGCCCAATATCAAGCACGGATTGGCATGCGGAGCGACGTTGAGCCTGGCGCGCGCCTTGGGTGAGTTCGGTGCGGTGCTGATCCTTGGCGGCGCCATTTCCGGCAGGACACAGTCAGCGACCATCTTCATCTATGCCGCAACCGAGGAACGCAAGGAGGGCGCCGCTTTCGGCATGGCGCTGCTGCTCGCGTTGGCAAGCATGATCGTGCTCGGACTTCTCGAGTGGCTCAAGGCACCTCCCAAGGAAAGGTAGTATGGCAATACGAATCCGAAATTTGGCCAAGCGCTTCGGCGAGTTCGCCGCGGTCGACGACGTCAGCTTCGAGATCGCCGATGGCGAGCTCGTCGCCCTGCTCGGCCCCTCGGGCGGCGGCAAGAGCACCATCTTGCGCATCATCGCAGGTCTGGAAGACTCCGACGGCGGTAGGGTCGAGCTTGGCGGAGAACGCGTCGACCACCTGCACGCGCGTTCTCGCCAGGTTGGGTTCGTCTTTCAGCACTACGCTCTGTTCAAACACATGACGGTGGGTGAGAACGTCGCATTCGGCCTCAAGGTGCAGGGCGTGGACCGCCCCGCGCAACGCCGGAGGGTCGGTGCTCTGCTGGGGCTCGTGGGGCTCAAAGGCCTCGAGGGGCGCTTCCCGCACCAACTCTCGGGTGGCCAGCGCCAGCGCGTCGCGCTCGCGCGCGCTCTCGCGCCGCAGCCGCGCGTGCTCCTGCTCGACGAACCTTTCGGGGCCGTCGACGCGAAGGTGCGGGAGGAGTTACGCCGGTGGCTCCGGCGCCTGCACGATGAATTACACGCCACCACTCTATTCGTCACGCACGATCAGGAGGAGGCGTTCAGCGTCGCGGATCGCGTGGTGATCATCAACAAGGGCCGCCTCGAGCAGATAGGCACACCTCTCCAAATCCTCGATGAACCCGCCACGGAGTTCGTCGCCCGCTTCGTCGGCGACGTCAACGTCTACGATGCAGTCGTTCGTAACGGACAGGCGACCATCGGTGCGCTTGAGGTGCCCGTCCACCACCAAGACGGAACGCAGGTGAGGCTGGTGATCCGCCCCTACGACATCAAGCTCTTTCGGGTGGAGAGCCAAGGCCTGGCGGTCACAGATCGGGTGCTGCCTATTGGCGACCGCGTTCGCGTCGAGGCGACCCTGCAAAACGGACAGCCGATCATCGCTCAGTTTCCGCGTCGATCAAGCTTGTTGCGCGGCGTGGAGGCAGGCTGCCACCTGGGAATCGAGATCACACACTCGCGGGCCTATCCGCTGTCCACGCCGCCCGCACTCGCCACCAGTTGCGCGAAGTAGGGCTTGCTCTGGCGTGGAGGTCCGGGCGACATCGACCGCTCGGTAGGGCCCAGCATATATGACGGCATGTCCGTTGAATATGATGGACCGCCTGAAGCAGGATCCCGGCCCAAAGCACACCAGAGATACCCATCCGCGCCAATTGTGGGGGGTCTTGGGCCTGATCGGCTCGCATCGGCACGTCCACGCAAAGCGCGGCACGGTTATTGCTGATTCGGTACGGGCGAGGGAGTCGCCGCGGAAGGTGTGGCTAAGACCCTGAACAAGGAGGTCATGGACATGAGCAACGCTGCATTCATGGTAGGTGGCGTCCTACCGTACATGGCCATCGTTGTGTTCCTGATTGGCGTCGTGATCCGCCTCGTGGGGTGGAAGCGCGTGCCTCAGCCGGGCCTGATCACGCTCTATCCGACGAAGGGCGCGGGCTTCAAGGAGCTCGCCAAGGAGGCGCTGTTCTTCCCGAGCCTTTTTCGGGGGGACAAGACCATGTGGCTTCTGGCTTGGTCTTTCCACGTGACCTTGGCGACCGCCTTCGTCGGCCACCTGCGAGTCCTGACGGGTGTGCTCGATCGAGCGATGGGCGGTATGGGCCTGGGTCGCGGAAGCATCGCAGGACTCTCCACCATCGCCGGCGGCACCGCGGGCATCGTGCTGCTGGCGGCCGTGGTGACCTTGCTCGCGCGTCGAGTGCTCGTGGGGCGGGTTCGTGAGATTTCCGCGGTGCCCGACTTTCTGGCGCTGTTGCTGTTGGTTGCGGTCATCACCACCGGTAACCTGATGCGGTTTGGCACCATGCATGTCGGCCTCGCCGTGACCCGAACCTGGGCCGCTTCCCTATTCACCCTGTCACCGGCCGTGCCCCCCTACCCGACGTTTCTCGTGCACATATTCTTGGCAGAGCTTCTGATTCTCTACATGGCGTTCTCGAAGCTCATGCACTTCGGCGGGTTCTTCTTTACGTTCTCTCTCATCAAGAGGAGTCAGCCATGAGCGACCAGGAAACGGTCGTCACTGCTGTCAAGGCCATCAAGGGTGGTCCGCGCGCGCTCCGTCTGTACATGGACATTTGCGCGAAGTGCGGTACCTGCGCCGAGGTTTGTCCCGTCTACCAGGGGAAACGCGATCCGAAATACAACCCGGCCAATCGCTCCGACCTCATCAGAGGCCTCTACCGGCGACACAGCACCGTGACGGGCAAGCTCTTCGGTAGGCTGGTGGGCGCGAGGGACTTCGACCCAGCCAGGTTCGAGGAGTGGCGAGATCTTCTCTACTCGTGCACCACCTGCCGTCGCTGCGCCCAGTTCTGTCCGTTCGGCATCGACAACTCGGTCATCACGCGCAAAGGGCGAACCATCCTGGATGGGCTGGGAAGAACCCCGGGCTCGCTGCAGAAGGTGGTCAAGGCCTCCCTCGAGACGCGCAACACCGATGGTGCCTCGGCCGAGGCATTCAAGGCCGCCATCGCGTTCATCGAGGAAGAAATGCGCGAAGAGCACGGCGTCGACACTCGAGACATCGGTGGCGCTAGCGGAAGCTCCGCGCACCCTCGTGGTCGACTAGCCGAGCGCCGAGCTTGCCACCGCCACGACAAGCCCGGCCGAGAACCCTGCTATCGCCTGCCAGCCGGCCCGACCGTCGTGGGATTCGTGCAGCAGCTCGGGAAGCAGGTCGGACCCACCGATGTACACGAAGGTTCCCGCGGCGATGCCGAGCACGCCTCGGGTGGCGGAGGTCCAGGCGCTGGCCGCCAGGATCGCGGCCAGCGCGCCCAGGCCCGCGGTCAGCTGCACCAGCGACAGAGCGACGACGGCTCGCCCACGGCTCACCCCTGCGCTTCTCAAGATCGCGTAGTCGCCGACCTCTTGCGGGACTTCGTGCACGATCACCGCGAGCGCGGTCGTCACGCCGAGGCGGGGCGAGGCGAGGAACGCCGCCGCGATGGCAGCACCGTCGCCGGCATTGTGAAGCCCGTCGGAGCCGAGCAGCATGGTCGGCAAGATGGTGTGCGAGTCGTGGCGGCTGCGGCGATGTCCGAGCCACCACTCCAAGGCCGCGGTGGCGCTGAAGCTGGCCAGGGCGATGCCCAGGATCGTCTTCGCGTCGCCCTTGATCAGAGCCTCGGGCAAGATGTCCAGGAAGGCCACGCCGAGGATCACGCCGGTGGCGAAACCGACCAGGGCTTGACGCCGACTGGCCAGCCACGCTTCGGGCAAGAGCGCGCCCGTCAAACCTGCGCACCCGTCGATCAGCACTGCCAACGCAATGGCGAGCCAGGGAACCCTCATGGCGCGCCCCGCGAGCGATGAACCGCGATCATGGACATCGAACCTCCGTTCTTCTGCATGGCACGCCAAGCATGCCATGCAGCGCGGGGGAGTCTCTGCTTCGGTGCGGGTGCCGGCACATGCCCGCGTCAACTCCCGAGCGTGCTACCACACACTGCAACGATCGCGCCGCACCATCGCCGAGTCGGCCGGGCAGGCAAAGGCCGAGGCAAAGGCGGGCAGGTCGCTGAGCGTGCCGTTGACCCGGAAACGCGGCGGGGAATGGGGATCGACGGTGGCCAGGCTGCGCTCGAGCTCGGGCCGCCGATTGGTACACCAGGATTGGGCGAGAGCGAGGAAGAAGCGCTGCTCTTCCGTGGTATCGCCCTTGGTCCCCGCCCCTGCGACCGGATTCGCTTGCGTCCGATGGAGCAGCGCCTGCAGGGAAAGCTTGACGCCGCCGAGGTCCGCGATGTTCTCACCGAGCGTGAGCTTGCCGTTGATCGGGACCTCGTCGTAGGCGTGATAGCCGGCGTATTGCCTGACCACGCACGCGGTTCTCTCTTCGTACGCGCGTTCCACTTGCGGGGTCCACCACGCGCGCAGGTTGCCGCTCTTGTCGAACTTGCGCCCCTCATCGTCGAACCCGTGGGTCAGCTCGTGCCCCATCACCATGCCGATGGCGCCGTAATTGGCGGCGTCGGGCGCGCTCGGGGCGAAGAACGGGGTTTGCAGAATGCCCGCCGGAAAGACCATCTCATTGAGTTGAGAATTGTAGTAGGCGTTGACGGTCACGGGCGTCATGGCCCATTCCTGGCGGTCGACCGGCTTGCCGATCTTCGCATCCTGGCGCTCGCTCTCGAACGCATCCGCGGCCAGGACGTTTTCGATGTAGTCGTGCCGGTCGATGTGGACGCGATCGTAGCGTCGCCATTTCTCGGGATAGCCGATCTTGTCGAACACCGCTTGCAGCTTGTCCAAGGCCGCGGCCCGCGTGGGCGCGTCCATCCAGGTGATTTGCTCGAGCTCCCTGCGCGAAGGCGGCCTCGATGTCGTGCACCATGGACAGGGCACGCTGCTTGGAATCGGCGGAAAACACCTTCTTCACGAAGGGCTGAGCCAGCGCCTCGCCGAGGGCCGCATCGGTGGCGTCCGCACAACGTTTCCAGCGTGGCAGCAGGACCTTGGCCCCGGTCAGATTGTGGCTGTCAAACGCGAAGGCCTCGTCGACGAAGCGCGGTCCCAGGGCCATGGCGTGGTCGGAAACCGAGTGCCAGCGCAAATAGGCACGAAGCTCGGCAAGAGGTGTGGCTTCGAGCAGGCGATTGAGCCCGACGAAGAAACCGGGGACCGCCACGTTGATGGCTCGGACCTCGGACAGATCGCCGACGAAGTAACCCCGCCACGAAAAATGCGGCGCGGCCGCCTCGAGGCCGGCGCGATCGATCCGGTGGTACACGTTCTCCGGATCCCGCCGGTCGACCAGCGACATCGAGGCTTGCGCGAGCTGGGTTTCGAGCTGCAGCACGACGTCGGCGTCCGCGGCGGCAGCGGTCGTGGTCTCGCCAGCGAGGACGAGCATGCGCACGATGTGGCCGCGGTAGGCCTGGCGCAGCTTGCGCGATTCCGGATCCTGCTTCAGGTAGTATTCGCGATCGGGCAGTCCCAGCCCGCCCTGGTCGGCTTCGCCTATTATCTGCGTGGCGTCGCGAAAGTCCTGATCCGGGCCGAAGGTGAAGAACACACCGAAGGCGCGGTCCTGCATCCAGCGCACGAGCACGGCCAATTGGTCGAGGTTGGAGACCGCCGCGATGCGGGCCAGCCAGTCGGACAAGGCTTTCCGTCCGGCCTCGGCCACCGCCGGCTCGTCCATGCAGGAGGCGTAGAAGTCGCCCACCCGATGCGCGTCGGGCTCGCCCGGGTTGACCTGCCCGGCGGCGTAGGCCTCGAGGATGCCGTGCAGGATGTTCTGGTTGCGTTCGTGGATTGCGGAGAAGGATCGGGACCACGCCGGGCGATCGGGCGGAATCGGGGTGCGCGCGAGCCAGGTGCCGCATGCGTATTGGTAGAAGTCCTGGCAGGGTGAGACCGAGTGGTCGATTGCAGCCGGATCGAATCCGAGCGCGGCCGGATCCCCGACGGCCGGCGCAGCAATGGCCGCGAGCGCGGAAGGCACCGGGTGGGGTTGGTGCGACGGACCCACCGCGGGGGTCGCCCGACACCCACAAACCGCGAAAACCAGCCCGAGAAGATCTCTGCGCAAGAAAGGTCGCATGGTCATGACGAGCAAAGGGATAGCAGAGTGGATGAAGCCAAGCGATTGGAGTTTCTGGATACTCATTTGCAATTAATCGAGACACCGGTGGGCTATCTCCTCCGAATTCCGGGCCGTGGCCAGGCAGGCCCGCAGGGAAGAGCGCACGGCACGGCCCCGACAGCGATCCAGATCGGGTGCAAAGCGACGGGCGAGGTCCTGTTGCCAACGCACGCGCAGGACCGGGTCGTGGTAGCCGGACTCGCTGAGCTCGAGATCGATGAGTCGGTGGAGAATGGCCGCGCACTCGTCCGGGCTCGCCGGGTGTCGGCTGCAACCCGCGAATCCGACAACGAGGAGGATGCCCAGAAGGAACCATCGGCGCAAGCGCATGTCGACCATCACCGATAGAAGTGTACCCGGATGGGAGGCGACTCGGCGGCGACAGGTTGGCCTTCGGGATCGAGTGCCGGCTCGAAGCGCGTGCGCAGGGTACAGAGGCGGGCGGCCGAGCCGAATCCGAATCCGGGGTCGCTCAGCACGTCCACGTGCCCGGCTCGACCGTCGGCGCCCACCCTGGCCTTCAGCACCACGGTCTGCTCGTTGATCTGCTCGGCATCGGCTTCGGCCGGCCAGGGGCAGTTCCAGGCGGATTGGTCCAGCGTGACCGGACGGGCTTTGCTGCGCACCCCGACAGGTGCCCTCTTGGGTACGGCGGGGGCCACGGGACCCAGCGCCGCCTTTCGGCTGGTTCCGCTGCTGGTCGTTGTACCGCCTGCGTAGGAAGTGCCCGAGCCGACGATGAATGCCATGCCCGTGAAATCGAGTGGGGCCGGCGCTGCGGCCACGATCTGCCCCGCCTGCGCGGGCGGCGTCGCGCGAGCTGGCTGCGCGTGAGGCACCCGCGCGGATCGCGAGACCGCGACGCGCGACGTCTCCGGCGCGGGCGCGGGAGGAGGCGGCGCGGGTGGCGGTGGCGGCGGCGTCACCTCGACTGCACGCTCCATCGCGATAGCCTCGTGAATGCGCGCGGCCATCTCCGCGCTCCACGGCGCGAGGGAGTCGCCCAGGCGGCTCACCAGCGCGAAGGCGCCACCGTAGAGCCCCAGCACAACCACGCCACCCAGGGCCAGACGCCTCCATCGGCCGGCAGGCTCGGCGAGGAAGACCAAATCGACGATGCGCGGTGAACGGTCCACGGGCTTAGTTAGCAAAGGATAGCGCATGAAAGATGCCTCACTGCTTCTGCTGCTCGTCCGGAAGGGCACCGAATGCCACCCGGGTCAGGCCTGCGCCCTTGAGCAGGTCGAGCACGTGAATCACACGCCGGTGGGGCACGTCGCCATCGGCTTGGATGACCGCGCGCAGATCGCGATCGCCGGCCAACGCCGCGCGCGCCTTGTCCTCGAGCGCCTCGTCGTTCGGCAGGGCGGCGCCGTTGACCAACATCGGCCCGCGTACCGGTACGATCACCGATAGGATGACCTGGACCTCTTCGCTGTGGGCCGCGTGCGGCAGATCGAGTGGCACCGCCGGGGTCACGATGATCTTCGCGGTTACGATGAAGATCACCAGCAACACCAGCATCACGTCCACCAGCGGGGTGACGTTGATGCCCGAGATGATTCCATTCGCAGACTGTCCGCTAGGTGCCGCCATCCTTCGCCTCCTTCACGTCCTTCACTTCGCGCAAACGAGGCGCCTGGTGCGGCCCACGCGCACCATCCGCGAGGTACGCGAGCACCAGGTTGGTGAGCACCTCGGTCCCGGAGAGCAAGGCCGTTACCCGCCGCTGCAAGTAGTTGTAGGCCGCTACCGCGGGCAAGGCGACCAAGATGCCAACCGCGGTCGCCACCAGGGCCTCGGCGATGCTCGACATGACCGCCTGCGAGGCCACCTGGCCGGCAGCCGCGGCGTGGCCGGGCGCGAAGTGACCGAGCTCCTCGAAGGCGTGGATGACGCCCACTACAGTGCCGAAGAGCCCCACGAAGGGCGCGTTGTTACCCACGGTGGCCAAGAAGGCAAGCCAGCGTTCGAGCCGACCGCGCTCGAGCGCCGCCGCGCTTTGCATGGCTTTCTCGGCGGCCTCGGTGCCACGCTCGGCGAGACGCAGTCCCGCGTCCGCCACGCGCGCCGCCACCGAGGAGCTGGCTTCGAGCACGCGCCGCGCGCTGGCGAAGTCGCCGCTCGACAAGTGCTCGTCGAGCTCGCGCGCCAGCCTCTCGAGATCCCCGCCGCGCCGGCGCAGATACAGCCAGCGCTCGACGGCCAGCGCAAGGCTGGCCATCGACAGCGCCCCAAGGAACCAGAGGACCCAGCCCGCTCCCGAGGCGAGCAGAATCCGCTTGACCGTTTCGATGGTGCTCAAGGATTACCTCATTGGGGCGATGGGTAGTGCCGCTCGACCGCGCACAGCCCGTCCGAGTTCAGGTGCCCTTGTGTGCTCTGGTCGTAGGTCGCGTAGTCGTAGTAGTCGCGCAGCCCGGTGGAGGGGTCGTTCCCGGTGGCATGGGGCACGCTTTGCGGATCGAAAGCCATGGCTCCGGTGAACTGCGGGTGAACGTCGGTCGGCGGATCCATGCAGTAGCGCCAGTCGAGATGATTGCCGAGCACATCCGTGTACGCGGTGTAGTCCACCCCCTGGGTCATTGGTAGCGTCACCGTGGGCACGCCCGCGTCCAGTTGGCCGGCCACGCGCGCGGCGAACTGATCGAAGTGCATGGGCGAGTCGTGGAGCACGCTGTCCCAGAACGGGTGATCGGTGTGAATGGTGACTTGCCCGATGACCGATTGGCTGGCCAGGAACGCAATGCCGCGCTCGTGTTCTTCGCCGGGGAAGGCCTGCGCCGGATCGTTGTCGGGATTTTGGCAGTTCCCGTAGGTGGTCGGCGACTTGAAGCAGAGATGAAAGTTCACCGTGGTCGGCCATGTGGCGTAAATGCCGCTATTGCAATCCGTGTGTCCCGGAACCGTACCGCCTTTGAAGGTGGCGGTTCCGACGTAAAGCACGGCGCAACCGTCGGCAACCATTTGCTGGTAGTCGGACATGGCCGCGCTATCGAGATTCACCTTGAGCGCGCTCGCACTCGCGGGCACCACATCGAACCCAAACGCGTAGCGGGTGCCGTCGGTGGCGAACGGCTTGTTGCCGTTCTTGTTCTGGGTGCTGAGCGCCACGATGGGCACCGCTTCTTCGCCCGGTCCGCCTTTGCCGGGAAGGTAGCTGGGATCGCCGTGAGCGAGGTCGACCGCCCAGGGCCCGTCAACCTCGGCGACCAGCCCGCCGCCCACGCTGCCGGGCGCCGGCCCGGTGAGCGCCTGGTTGCCGGGACTGACGTCCGGGTTGCTCGACAAGACGATCTTGTCGATGGTCACGAGCAGGCGCGTGAAACTTACCTGCCAACCGTCCACGAAGGCGGGATCGCCATCGTTCACGGGCGGAAAGGCGTAGCCCGTGAGCGCAAGAACCTCGCCCGAGGCCGCGAAGAGAATTCCGCCCGGGCCTGGATCCACGGGCGGTGTGAAGCCCGTGACGCCCGATCCGCCCGCGCCGGTGGCGCCGTCAGCATTGGCGGACCCGCCTGCGTCGGTCGCACCGCCGGCCGTGGTCGCCCCACCCGCGCCCGGCGTCGAGCTGCTGCTCCCACAGCCTCCCAACCCGGCGGCGACGACGGCGACCGCTCCGATCATCAAGGTCTTGGTTCGCATTCTCTGATCTCTCTTTGTCATTTCTTTCATCTCCTTCTGTGCTTATGGACTCGGGGTCCACGAGAACGTGTACGGCCCCGTATTGCGCAGATTTCCGTACAGGTTCCGACTCGGTTGCGTGTAGTCCGCCGAAGTCGGATCGTCGCTGAAGGCGTACGTGCCGGGCGTCGAGCCCGGCCCCAGCTGGCTGAAGTCGACGTTGGTGAACAGGCGGCACGGATCGACGGTCAGAAGTAGCCCGCCGATCGGCTGGATGGTCACCGTGGTCGGAATCGGCGAGACGATGCGCTCCTTGCAAATGGGATCGCCCCCGGCCACGGCGCCGCCCGAGGCCTGCCGATTCGAACCGATGGTGAGCGCGGCGGTGAACGGATAGGTGCTGGCCGCTTGCGTGGCCGTGCCCGCGACCTGGAACACAGGGACCCGATCGGCAATGGTGTTGATATCCCCATGGGTCAGCCAAACCTGGCCGACCAGCGCCGGCGGATAGGTGATGCCGTGGGCGTCGGCGGGAAACCATTGCGGGTCGGGCGACAGGAGATCCACGTCGAGGGCCGAGGTCTCCTGCGCGACGTAGGTTCCGGTGAGGTAGCAGCCGGTGGCTTGTCCGCCCGAAATCGGTTGGCTTTGGTCGAGGTAGACGGCCCCGATGTGCAGCGTCGCCTGGGTCAGCGTGATGGCCCAGCTGCCGTCGTTGGTGCAAGCAAGCGGCTGCCCGAGGATTGAGCTCGCCGGTCCCGCGGCGGCCACCGGGAAGTCGATGGCGTTGCCGCCGGTTTGCCCCACGCACGAAAGGCCGCCCGGCGCGAGCAAAAGCGAGAAAAGCCAGAGACGTCGTTTCCGCATCACGATCCTCCCAGGTTGATGCCCAAGCTGACGAACACCGCGCGTGGCGCGCCGGCCGCGAACTCACGCTCGGGGACCAACGTCGGTTGGGGCTGGCTGTGGAAGTCCGAGGCGTAGTCGTATTCGCCCAGACGGTATTGCGTGTTGAGGATATTGGTCGAGCTGAGCCACAATTCGTAGTGCGACCAAGAAAGGACGGCCGACGCGTCGACCGTGAAGATGCGGTCGCTGACCTCCCCGTAGGGCAGCGGGCGTTGGCCGACGAAGGTCACGCCCCCGCTAAGTCGTGCGTGCACGGGCATCCCGAGCAGGCGCCACGGCAGGAGGGTGCGGAGCGCGGTGTCGGAACGAAACACAGTGGACGGCACGTAGGCCACCGCCTCGTGGTTGTCGTTGAAGGTCGCGCGCACCAGGGTCAGGTTCGCCGACTCGTCGAAAAAACGGCCAGTCAAGCGCAACGCTCCCACCCAGCCGGAGCGCGTGGTGCCGACGCCAACCACGTTGCGCCCGGCGGTTTGGTCGAAGATGAGATCCCTGTCGACGACGGTCTGAAAAAAGACCGATCGCGCGACGACGGTGGTGTCCCGGATATTCCCGGCGTACCCAGCCCCCGCCTCGTAAGCGACGATGTGCGCGAACGGCGTCGCGACATCCTGGGTGATGTAGGAGGGATCGATCGATCGAATGCCCTGGCCGTAGCTGGCCGAAAAGGTGACGTCGCGAAAGGGGCCGACGATCAGCGAGGCGCGCGGCAAGAACGCGACGCTCGACGTGGAGGTCTCCTGGTTGGGCTCGCGCGGCCGTCCGTAATCCTGCTGGCTGAGGCAACTCTGGTCGATGGGAGGATTGGTGGTCGAGGGATGGGCGACGGTTTGAGCGGCGCAGTTGTTGAGAACGCTGTAAGTGAGCAGGTCGGCGCGCGCGCCGCCGCGCAAGCTGAGCCACCGGCTAGGACGCAGGTTCGCGTCGCCGTAGAGACCGATGTTTCCGATCTGGGAGACGAGATCGGTGTCGGTCAGATAGGGAACGCCGGTCGATGCCTCCAGGCGTTGCTGCACGCCCGCGGCCTGGTCGCCGCGTGCGAAATAGCCCAGTTCCATCTCTTGGAGTTGGCCCAGGAAGTTTCCGTGCACGCGCGCGGCGCCACGCGCTCCGATGGTGACCTCGTGAACCTCGAGGTCGATCATGTCGCCGCGCTGGTCGTGTACGCTCTGCAGCGGCTCCTGCACATCGAGCAGGAACCCGGTGAAGTTTTCGAGAAGGCGCATGTCGCGCTTGATGACGAACATCTGCTGAGAAAAGGTGGTATTCCCGGCGCGGGTTTCGAGATCCGCGGCCAGCGAGTAGCGCGAGGCATCTCCGCCCTCGGGCACGTGCTCGCGCGCGAAGCTGCTGAGGTCGTAGCTGTCGAAAAAGCCCATTTTCCCTGACTGGTAGTCGTCCTCGCGAACGATGCCGGCCGAGTGAAAGTGCGTGGCATATGCCTGGGTCGTAATGCGGTAGTTGCCGTTGTTTCCGAAGCGCCCTTCGTACTGGCCCATGGCCGACGCGCGTTGGGCGTCCCGATTCTGACCAAACCCTTCCGTCTTGTAAATCTCGGCCGCCCCGAAGGTGTGCGTGCTCTCGCCCGGCGGCCCCCACAAACCCACCACGCGCTGGGTGCCGAAGCTCCCGCTCGTGTAGCGGGCGGTGAGTCCCCGCTGCCAGAGCCCGAGCTGGTAGTCGGCGCTTCCCGCCACCGCGTAGTTGCCCTGGCGCGGATTGAAGGGGCCTTCGAGCACGCGCAGCGACTCGACCAATTCGGGAATGATGAAGTGGGTGTCGGCGTAGCCGTTACCGTGCAAATTCCCGCTCTCGTTGATGGGCACGCCACCCACTGTGAACTCGATGTCCTGTCCCTCGCGCGCATCGAAGCCGCGCATGAACACCTGCTCGGCGTGCCCCTCGCCGCCCTCGTTGGTCAGCAAGATGCCAGGCGCCAGCTTGAGCAGCTCGGAGGCATTCGCGCGCGGAACCTCGGCAAGCTGGTCGACGCGGATTTGGAAATCGGATGCGCCCCGGCTGACGGGTGGGCGGCGGCCGAGCACCGTGACGTCGAGGGCGGCTGGCGGCGCAGGCACTGTCGGCACCTGCGTTGGTGTCGGCGGCGGGGGTGTCGGCGCTGGGGACGGAATCACCGTTGGGCTGCCAGGTGTCTCTTGCTTGGGTGGCGGTACCGGAGCAGCCGGCGGGGCCGGTGGCTCGAAGTGGAACAGCAATCGCACGCGGCTCGCCACCGCGACGTCGCCACGGAGCGCCGGTTTGAATCTCCAGTGGCTGGCGGCTTCGATTGCAGCCCGGTCCAGGGCTGGCGCCACCCCACGCACGAGCCCTACCCCGGTGACGTTTCCATCCGCGTCGATCTCGACATTCACCGCGACATCGCCTCGCGCGCCGCTGGCGGCGGCCTCTAACGGGTATGAGGGCTGCCGCTCTTCCACGACCTGTGGCGGCTCGACCGCAGGGACTCCGCCATCCTGCGCACGAGCGAGAGGCTCCGACAAAAGCAAGACGCAGAGTCCTGATAGGAAACAAGGAACGCGAAATGAAGACACGGGATCTCCTCGACAAGTCCAAGGAACGGGAACACCCAGACAGCCGACGGCAGCGACTTGATACACGCTTGCCGCAGGCCGCCCGAAGCCAACGCTCAATACGAGCGGGTCCAACGTCAAACAGGCTCAAACAGGGGAAGGGCGTGACGGCGTCACGTCGACGGAGAGATGACTCTCCTCACCCTAGCCCTCTCCTCGCTCACGCGAGGAGAGGGGACCGGACGCTAGCCTGCGGGTGGAGAGGTCTTGGGCGCGCTCGCAAGGACGAACGCTCGCCCAGGTCGCGAGGCGGGTTCGATGGCCGGCCGCACGACAACCGGCGGCGGCAGCAAGCGCATGGTCTGCCTCAGTAGCCGTGCCCGCGCACTTGCCCGGCATGCAAAGACAATGGCGCAGTGATCGTGCGACGGCGTCTCGGTACTATCCGCGCCCTCCATCCCCGTACCGGCTGCCCGGTACCGCGCTGGAGCCGATCCCGGATGCGAGAAGGCTCCGACGTCGATGGCCTCGCCGTGCTCTGCGCAGCGCACGTGCCGAACCGTGGCCTCGTGCCACGACGCCAAGAACTGCGCAACCCCCATGGCGACGATCAGCGTTGCCGCGAAAAGCCGTGCCGCCCTTCCTTTGCGGGGTATGAGCAGCCTGCCTATGTTCACGCCTGGGAGCACTCTGCGTCCAAATGTAAAACACGCATCATCCACGGGCAAGTCGAATTGGTGTTCTTGTCCGTCGCCCTCGCGCTACCGTCGATTTCTGGACACCTCGTCGGCGAGACAGGCGGTCGGATCTTCCTCTCCGAGCTGGCGAACCGCAATGCCTTACGATTCCGTCCCCATATCGTATTTCATTTCGACGATATCCTTCATCGCCTCTTTCCGAGGCAGGGGATCGACGCTGAAGCCTTTCCTTCTGATGAAATAGACGCC
>CAWCMR010000023.1:0-25303 GCA_963796685.1 uncultured delta proteobacterium | reverse complement strand
CCACGCTCTTGAGCACGTGGGGCACGCGCTTGAGCAGGTTGATTCGAGGGCGGCCGCTTCTCGTGCACGGCAAAGGGAATTCCCTCCATCATCCTTCCTCCTTTTCGCGGTGGACGGACCACGAACTCGCTGGCGAAGACGTCGCGGTCGAGCACACAGCGCTTGGCGGTTTCGAGCAGCGCGTCGCGCTTGAAGGCCTTGAGCCCGTGCGTGTCGGTCCCGCGGTAGTGGCAGACGGCGCGCAAAAAGCCGTTGCAGACCTGCGTCCCCAGCCGGCGCACCATGGGCCGCTGATCGTTGAGCCCACCATGGCCTTCGAGCCGACCACGAACTCGGTGTCGGTGCGTTCGAGCAGGGCCAGGGCGCGCGCGTAGAACTCCGTGTCGCACAAATCGATCTCGTCGCAGATGGCGATCCTGCCCCGCGCTTCCAGGATGCCGGTCTTCATGGCCAGGCCGTAGTTGGGCTGGCCGACGGAGAGCATGCGCACCACCGGATACTCCGCTTCCAGCTCCTTGCCGATCTCGACGGTGCGGTCGCGCGAGCCGTTCTCGCACAGAAGCAGCTCGTAGCTGAAGCCGAAGGGCCGCAGCTTTTCACGCAATTCCAGGACCGAGCCACGGAGGATTCCTTCCTCGTTGTAGATGGGACGACGATGGAAACGTTGGGGTTCGGATTGGCGTCGGCTTGGCTCACGGCTGGGATTCTCCGATCTTGGCTGCGATGGTGGCGGCGACCTCGCGGCCGGCGATGAGGCAGTCCTCCATCGCGTTGTAGGTCCACGAGCCATAGCGGCCGCGCGGATAATGGCGTGGGATTCGAGAAACGCGAAGATGGCGCTGGTGGCGGCGTAGTAGTGGTCGTCGAAGACCACGTAGGCGTAATCAATCTCGCGCGCGTCGGCGAACAGCACGTCGTCGGGGGAGGCGATGGCCCCCATGGCGAAAAGCCCCTGGGCCGATTCACGTACACTGGCCTCGCCGACCGGACCCGATCGGCCAGCTCGACGTAGAAGGAGCCGCCGCCGGGCGGCGCCATGCTGGACATGGCGTTGCTGAATATGCCCACGCGGTAGAATGGGTAGCGCTTCTCGGCACGTACACCCAATGCCAGTCCGCTGGCGGTTTCGAACGGGTTGCCAGATCCAGATAGCGAAGGGTGGTGCAGCGCAACCGGCTGGCGTGCTCCTCGATATCCTTGGGCACCCGGACTGCGTTGAGCAGCTCGGGCAGGGGCAAGGTCGCCACCACCGCGGAGTAAGGCACGCGCTCGCCGCCCACGACGAGCTCGCGCGCTGGAAATCCAGGGTGTCGAGGCTGGCTGAGGTGCGCACACGGGTCGGATCCAGGCGCGCAGCGACGCGGCGGCGAAAGTCTGGATGCCGCCCTGCTTGGGATACATGAAGGTGGCGTTGTAACCCAAAGCGCCTGCGTTCGCGCCCACGGCGCCCGCCACCACCTGTTCCAGGTTGGGCAAGGGTACAGCGAGGCCACACGCGGCGGTGATTCTCCGCGGCGGCACGCCCCACAACCTTTCGTTGTAGGGAATCATGAAGTGCTTGGAGATGCCGGCTCCGAAGTGGCGCAAGCAGTACTCCTCGAAGTTCTTGGGCCCGCTGGCGCCGGGCGGCTGCAGCTTGGCTTCGATCACGCCGAGCAGCACTCCTTGACCACCTCGGGCGGCAGCCCGTAGAGATTCGCCTGGAAGGGATAGAGCGTGGTGGCGCCATGCGAGAAGATGCGCGCCTTGCGCTCACTTCTACGATTTTGTCGGGCAGGACCTCGGCCACCAGCTTCTTCATACCCGCGTCGCGCAGGTGCAACCAGTGGCCGGTCCGGTCGAAGCGGTAACCCTCGCGTTCGCGGGTGACGGCCAACGGCCAAGGTTGCGCTCGCGCTCGAACAGCACCCATGGCTGGCGCAAGTGAAGGGCGGCGGAAATTCCGGTCAAACCACCGCCGAAAATGACGACGCTGCGGGCCGGTATTGGCTCTGGGTGGTTCAAACAAATACCTCGAAATCTCGATTGCCTATCACGCGGGGCGAAGGAAAGCCAAGCGCCGAGTTCCTAAGAGGTGGGCAAGCTCGCCAGGAAGGACTCCCCGCAACCCTTGAACTGGGCGATGCCGCTCTTGTCGATGCGCACGGGCAGCAGGGCGCGGCCCTTGACGATGGCGACCACGATGAAAACCACGATGGCGAGAAATGCGAAAAGGCTCAGGACGACCATGTCGAGGGCGATTGCGACAAAGACCAGGACCAGGGAAAGGAACATCCCTGCAACGCCCGTGAGAATGGCGCGCCTACGTCTACGCCTGTGGTTCGGGCAGAGGCCGAAGGTGAGGTCGGCATGGCGCCGCACGATCATGGAGACCACCAGGTAGATGAAGACGTTGGCGAGCAACAGCACGAACCATGCCTGATGGTGCCAATAGAATCGTTGCTTCTTCAGGGACTCTTGCACCTCGCCGTTGCATTTCACGCAGCGGGCCGGCAGCCTCGCGCCATCACGGGTCATGAGAATCTGGCCCGAACGCCAATACTCGCCGCGCGCGGCATACGAACCACCGACCCCGGCGTTCACATCCGCCCGTGGCGCCGCGTATGGATTCGTCTCGTTTGGCATGACCAAGACGATAACACGAACCGCAAAGCCGATGGACGACAAGGGGAAGCCGTGGGCTGCATGGGGTCATCCATGCAACCCACGGCTCACCGGGCACTGACTGCTTCGAGGAGAGATTTGGGCTGGGACCAACCCTGCCAGGCTAGGGCAGGTGGATCCGCGTGCTCGAGTCGTGGCAACTATTGCAGTCGCCGCTCGTGATGGTACTCGGCATGGCAGAGGTCTTCGTCTGCAGGCAGATTATTTCAGAATTGCGGAGTCCTTTTTCCTTATTGTATCCAGCATCGGCTATTTTGCCACTGCAATCACATGTGGATATAAATCGGACACCTTCGCTCGCCATTCGCCCGCCGTCGCGACCAAGGTCGCCCGCTCGGGGGGCAAAGGTCCGCCGGGCTTGGCCGCCCCCTCGCGACTTGCCTGGGGCCCACAGGAAAGGGCGGAGCAATTCGCGTGCAATTGCCGCCAAGTTCGGACAAACTCGACGCGGCAAGGGACAGGCAAGAAAGGAAGTACCCATGCCGATCCGCCGATTGCGCGCAGACACCGTGATGCTCGACAGCAGGGCCAAGCGCCTCTGCTTCGTCCTGCTCGCCGCGTTTGGGCCACAGGTCCTTGCATGTGCGAGCGCGAAGGTCGGCGTCCCGGCCGCAGGCACCGACAGCGGGACTGGCGACGCCGGATCGCCGACGGGTGGCAAGGACGGCTCCGGTGGCAAGAATGACGGGGCCGCTTCCGACGCGTCCTATGGCCCGTGCGATCCGTTCACGGGCTCGGGTTGTTCGGGTGGCCAGAAATGCACGGCCCTGCAAAATGAAAACGAGCTGAACCTGAGCTGCGGAAGCAAGGGCAGCAAGAACGAGGGAGATACGTGCACCCCCGACTCGACCGGAGGCACGCAAACCGGCGACGATTGCGGCGACCTGTTGGCTTGTTTCAGGGTGAACCCCGATCCCATCTATACCTGCCACCGCATCTGCCCGACCACCGGCAATGCCAATGCTTGTCCGGGAAGCGAAACCTGCAGCCTGGTGGTCAGCGGGCTGAACGGGCTTGCTTTCTGCCAACCCACCACATCGTGCCAGCCGCTCGAACAGACCGGCTGTCCATCGGACCAAGCTTGCTACTACGGCATCAAGGGCGCGGTTTGCGCGCCGATCGGATCTGCGCAGCCTGGCGAGACCTGCGTCAATGCCAACGATTGCACCCAAGGCAGCACCTGCCTGACCGTCGGCTCGACGGGCACCTGCTCGGCCTTCTGTTCGACCGCGGACGGAGGAACGCCAAGTTGCTCGGGAGCGAGCACCGGCGGAACGATCTGCTCGGCCTTGGGTGGCGAGACCAATCTCGGCAGTTGCCGGGTTCAGCCCTAGCCAATTCCGGTCCTCTTCGGGCTCCCATCCGGGCTCGCGCTGATGCTATGTTGCGACCATGATTCCGTACCGCGCCCACTTCAGTTGTATCGCCGGCTGTGACGGCGAGTATCCGCTCGACGAGGTGATCTACCGTTGCCCCAAGTGCGGCAACTTGCTCGAGGTCATCCATGACATGGAGGCTCTCAAACGGCACACCGCCGAGGTGTGGAAGGAGGTCTTCGAGGGTCGCTTCATGAGCACCAAGTGGCCACTCGGCTCGGGAATCTGGGGCAAGCGCGAGTGGGTGCATCCCGGCATTCGCGACGAGAACGTGGTGTCCATGTTCGAAGGCGGAACCAACCTGTTCTGGGCTCAGCGCTACGGCAAAGAGCTGGGCGTCGAGGAGCTGTGGATCAAGATGTGCGGCAACTCGCACACCGGCTCGTTCAAGGATCTGGGCATGACCGTGCTGGTGTCGGCGGTCAAACAGATGATCGCCGACGGCAAGAAGATCTCGGCCGTGGCCTGCGCCTCGACGGGCGATACCTCGGCAGCGCTGGCGGCCTATGCGGCGGCGGCGGGCATTCGCGCCATGGTCATCCTTCCGCGCGGCAAGATCTCCACCGCCCAGCTCGTGCAGCCGCTGGCCAACGGCGCCTCGGTGCTCGCGCTTGACGGGAATTTCGACGACTGCATGGCGGTGGTGCAGCGCCTGGCCAATGAAGAAGGCGTGTACCTGGCGAACAGCATGAACTCGCTGCGCGTCGAAGGACAGAAGACCGTGGGAATCGAGATCGTGCAGCAGTTCGACTGGGAAGTACCGGATTGGATCATCATCCCCGGCGGCAACCTCGGCAACGTCAGCGCCCTGGGCGCGGGCCTGAACATGATGCGCGATCTCGGGTTGGTGACCAAGCGACCGCGCATCTGCGTGGCCCAAGCCGAATCCGCCAACCCGCTCTACACCGCCTACAAGAAGGGCTACGACGTGTTCGAGCCCATGATCCCCAAGACCACCCTCGCCTCCGCGATTCAGATCGGCAATCCGGTCAGCGTGGCCAAGGCCATCCGCACGTTGAAGGAATACGACGGCGTGGTGGAGCAGGCCAGCGAGGCCGAGCTGGCCGATGCGGCCGCCCGCGCCGACAAGACCGGCATGTTCAGTTGCCCGCACACCGGCGTGGCCCTGGCCGCGCTGGAGAAGCTGATAGCGGCCGGCACCATCAAGAAGTCCGAGCGCGCCGTGGTCATCAGCACGGCCAGCGGCCTCAAGTTCACCGACTTCAAGGTCGGCTACCACGAATCGAAGCTGGCCGACGTGCCCGTCTGCAAATACGCCAACACGCCCATCAACCTGCCCAACGACTACGGCCAGGTGCGCGACCAGGTGCGCAGGCTGCTTGATTCGAAGGCATGACGGCAGAGGCAGTCTTTGCGCCGACGCCCGCGATTTTGTAGATTGCACGGCTCAACCAAGAAAGCTGGGCACCATCATGCAGATCGCACTCTTCGATACGACGCTTCGGGACGGAACCCAAAGCGAGGGGCTCTCCCTCTCGGTCGAGGACAAGATCAAGATCGCCCGGCTGCTCGACGGCTTCGGCATCCACTACGTCGAGGGCGGCTATCCGGGCTCGAATCCCAAGGACGTGGAGTTCTTTCGCCGCGCGCCCAGCTCGGCCTCAAGCAGGCCAAGCTGACCGCCTTCGGCAGTACGCGCCACGCGAAAAAGGCGGCGGCCGACGACGAGAACATGCAAGCCCTGGTGGCGGCCGGCACGCCGGCGGTGTCCATCTTCGGCAAGACCTGGCTTTTGCACGTAACCCACGTGCTCGGCACCACGGCCGAGAACAACCTGGCCATGATTGCCGACAGCGTGGCTTTTCTCAAGAAGAACGGCAAGGAGGTCATCTTCGACGCCGAGCACTTCTTCGACGGGTTCCGCGCCGACCGCGAGTACGCGCTGGCGGCCGCGCGCGCGGCGGCCGACGCCGGCGCGGACTGGCTTGCCTTGTGCGACACCAACGGTGGCAGCCTGCCCAGCTTCATCGCCGAGGCTATCCGCGAGTTGAAGAAGGTCACCAAGACCGCCATCGGCATCCACACCCACAACGACGGCGACATGGCAGTCGCGAATGCCCTGGCCGCGGTCGAGGCCGGCGCCACCATGGTGCAAGGCACGCTCAACGGCTGGGGCGAACGCTGTGGCAACGCGAACCTCATCTCGGTGATCCCGGCCCTGCAGCTCAAGATGGGCCACACCTGCGTCCCCGAGGGTAACCTCAAGCGCCTGACCGAGCTGTCGCGCACGGCCAGCGAGCTGGCCAACATCCGCCCGCGCGCCCACGCGCCCTACGTCGGCGCGTCCGCCTTCGCCCACAAGGGCGGCGCCCACGTGGCCGCGGTGGAAAAGCTGGCCGCCTCCTACGAGCACGTCACCCCAGAATCCGTCGGCAACCAGCGCAAGGTCGTGGTGTCCGAGCTCTCCGGTCGGGGCAACGTGCGCATGGTGTCGCGCGATCTGGGCGTGGACATGCGCGGCTACGAGCCCGCCTTGCTCGCGCGCGTGAAAGAGCTCGAAAACCAGGGTTACCAGTTCGAGGCGGCCGAGGGCTCGTTCGAGCTGATGGTCCGCCGCGCGCAGCCCGGCTACGCCGAGCCCTTCGAGGTGCTGGACCTGGTGGTGATCTCCGAGCAGCGACAGGGAAGCAACATGTTCGTGGAGGCCACGGTCAAGCTGAAGGTCGGCGACGAGGTTTCCCACGTGGTCGCTGAAGGCGCCGGCCCGGTGGACGCCATGGATCACGCCTTTCACAAGGCGCTGGACCCGCACTTCCCGCTGCTGCGCGAGGTCCACTTGACCGACTTCAAGGTGCGCATCCTCGATCCCGAGGCGGCCACCGCGGCCAAGACCCGCGTGCTCGTCGAGTCGCGCATGCACGGCGAGAGCTGGAGCACCATCGGGGTGTCGCAGAACATGATCGAGGCGAGCTGCGAAGCCCTGCGCGATGCCCTTGAGCTGCCGCTGATTCGCGCGGCCAGGGTTTCGGTGCAGTCGTAGCCCGGCCGGCCACACCGGCAACCGCGACGCTTCGCAGAACACCCGTTGGCTGATACACTTCAGCCACCCATGCCCTCACTCGCTCGTCGGGAATCCTCTGGTCTGGCGCGTAGTCGCCCGGGGTTGGTCGCCCTATTTCTCGCGCTGGTCGTGTCACGTCCATCGCGGGCGCAGCCCTCCGAGAGGAAGCCGCAAGGCGAGCCGGCGACGGCCGCGAGCCCCGCAATGCCGCCACCGAGCAATGCCACCCGGCAGCCCGACCAAAACACGACACCCCCGTCACCGGCCGGCCCGCCGCCGTCCTACTATCCGCCGCCAGGGTATTACCCACCACCCGGGTACTACCCAGCACCCGGTTACTACCCACCACCCGCGTACTACCCACAGCCAGGGTACTACCCACCACCCGGGTACTATCCAGCGCCCGGGTACAACCCACCCATGGTTCCAGCTTCGCCGGCGCCGTCCGTGCCACCGACTCCGCCGCGCTTCACCTATGGGGCTACGCTGGGCACGACTGCCGAAAGCGAGCCCGGTTCGACGTCCGTGGTGCTTTCGCCCTTGCTCGAAGGCGCCTACGCGCTCTCCCCTTCCTATCTTCTCGACGTCGCTTGGGGCTTCGGCTGGCTGGTGGACAACCAGGGCCTCGGCGAATCCACCGCGCGGGTGGGCAACCCCATGGTGTCGGGCCTTTATCGCACGCGCGTCGAGGCCTGGCGCGTGCGAGCAGGGGTGGGCATCACGGCGCCGCTCGCGCATCAGCCCCTCGAGATGAACGGGCGACTGTATGCCTTCCTATTCAACCAAACCATGGCCATGAATGGCATGTGGAACCTTTGGCTGTGGGCGCCGGATCGCATGGCGGTGCCATTGAACGCACGGGTGGACTATGTCTTCGCCACGGGATTCGCCCTCGCCGCCGAGGGCTCGGTCGCGACCGTCATCGGCGTGCGCAACGGCGCAAGTGGAACCGATGTGCTCGGCCAAGTCGCGCTCGAGGCGCGCCTGCCCATCGGCGCCAGCTTCGCGCTGTGCCCGCGCCTGCAGACGGTGCTCCTGCCCAAGACCAGCGTCGATCGCCTGCAAAGCGCCTTCGTGCTGCGCGCAGCCCTGCAGACCCGGTACGGCCGGTACTTCGCGGACGTCCTCTTCAACCTCGACGAGCCGCTCGGCGTTTTCGGTGGACTCAATCGCTGGGGGATTCACCTCGGCAAGGAGATGGACCTATGAAGCGCCACCCTCGCCGGCCCGGCCTGCCCTGCCTCGCCCTGCTCGCCGCGAGCACCGGGCTTGCCTGCTCCCAGCCCAGCCTCACGACGTGCGACATTACCCAGCGCTCGTGCCAGCAAGAGATCTACTACAAGGTCCTGAGCCTGCGTGGCGACGCGACCGATCCCTTCGATGGCCTGCCGCCCGTGACCGTCATTTCGGAAAACGACTACCGAACCATCCTCGAAAAGGAACAAGCGGACCAGGCGAAAGCAGGCCCCAACCCGTGGGACAAGGCGCTGCTGCTCCTGCATTTCACGACGGCCGCCGGGGCATCGGCCGACGGCGGGGCGAGCGCAGATGGCGGCACGAGCAACTCGACCATCGACGACCAGGTCACGCACGTCTACGCCTATTACGACCCGCCGACCAAGACCGTGACCATCGTCTCCCATCCCAACCAAACCAGCAGTGACGACCGGCAGCAGGCCATGATCACGCTCGCGCACGAGCTCGTTCACTCGCTTCAAGACCGGGAGCTCGATCTCGGCAAGCAGGATTTCACGACCTCCGACGGGTACCTCGCGTGGGATTCCATGATCGAGGGCGATGCCCGCTTCTACGAGTATTTGTTCGAGAACGGACTGCTGGCGCTCGGTTACCCCCAGTCGGCCATGGTCGAGATGCCGAACTACGAGCTCAACTACGTCTACTCGCATTTCGATCAGGCCGGCGCTCCCATGTTCGCCGCCAAGTTGCTGGTCTATGGGCTTGGAGCGAAGTACCTGGCCACGGCCTATGACTCCGGCGGAAACGCCGCCGTTCGTCACGCCTATGCCAAGGCCCCCATCCGCACCGTCGGCTTCCTGGTCGGCGACGACGGCCACGTACCCCCTGTGGGAACTGGCGACGTGTGTCCCGCGCCCGTGGCGCTCGCACTCGACCCGACCGCCGCAACGGACAGCGCGGATCAATTCGGTGCCCTTCTCGTCTACACCTTTCTGCGCGGTTGGAACGTGGACCACGATGTGGCCTTCGCCACGGCACAAACCTGGACCGGGGACTTCCTGCGTGTCCAGGCGAGTCCCGACTTCACCACCAGTGCGGCAGCGTGGCGGATCGAGTTTTCCGCGGTGCCGCCGACCTCCATCGTGCAGTCGCTCACGGCCACCGGCGAGCTGACGGTCACGCCGAGCGCCAAGGCGCTGACGATCACCGTCAGCGATGCCGCGACGCCGCTCGTCTGGACCCCCTCCTCCTGCCCATAGGCACGCGGACCTCGGGGGCGCTCCCGCGGCGCGTCCATGGGTAAGCAGCGTCTACCATTTCGGTCTTATTTATAGACCTGAGGGCCGCCATCACCCGCTCCCCGCCAGCGCGGGCGACGCCCCACAACCGCGCGCCGCTGGCGGCCATGGCCAATCCACGACAGGCGCAATCTTCTTTCCGCATTCAACTTCCACCAGGATCCACCGAGGGTTTCTACCTTCACATTGTCCCGATAATTTCCGGTCGCAAGTTCTTGACTTGGAGTTATGCTCTCGCCGCACTCCGACTGCCCGAGTCTTTTTGTATTGCCAGAGGGACGGAAAGGCCTCGTACCCCACAAGCTCTATCGTGTTGATTGCCGAAAGAACACGGAAAACAAATGGGTTATTTCGGACCTGAAAGGTCGTTATTCGTTACATCTTTCACATTCGCATGCTACTTTCGGGTCGGCAACTGCTTCGCCAAGGAGAGGAACATGAATCGAGGGTTCTTTGTGCGTAGTCTCATTCCCGCCGGTCTCGCGCTTGGTCTCGTAGCCTGTTCGGGCTCGAACGGCTCGAACGGCAAAAACGGCCAATCCTGCCACGTCGTCAACGACGGCGGTGCATCCACCTTGGTTTGCGACGATGGTACCAGCGCTCCGCTGGGCACCGCCGTCATTCCCAAGTCCGACGGTGGCGCCACCACCTGCACCATCTCGTCTCCGGACGGTGGGGCGAAGAAGATCGTCTGCCCAGACGGAACGGAGGTCGTGCTTCCGACCACCACCGGCTCGACCGCAGGCGCCTCGTGTACCGTGGTCCCCAACGGCGACGGCACCAGCAGCATGACCTGCCCCAACGGAGACGGCGGCTTGGTCACCGTGACCATCAAGACCGCCGTGTCCAGCTACGCCAACATGAGCGCCGCGGACAAGGCCGCCCTCGATCTCAAGGTCGCGGTCACCGGCGTGACCGTGGCCGCGACCGGTCAGCCTGTCGTGACCCTCAAGGCGACCACGGCCCAGGGCGACGGTGTCTCGGGCCTTCCGCCCGGCGACATGCGTTTCGCCCTGCTCAAGCTGGTTCCCGCCGTCAAGGGCGGCGACGACACCTGGGTCAGCTACATGGCCGCCAACGCCACCAGCACCGCCGGGACCGAGACTGCCGCTGCCGTGGCCACCGCAACGAGCGGCGCGTTGACCGACAACGGCGACGGGTCTTATACCTACGTCTTCGCCAAGATCATCACCAATGCTGCCGCGGCCGGCACCACCTACGATCCCGCCGCCGTCCACCGCTTGGTCCTCTTGGTCTATGAATCCGGCAACCCCTTCGCGCCGGTCAACGTGGTCAAGGACTTCGTCCCCGCGACGGGAGCCGACGTGACGGGCACGCAAGAGAAAGTCAATGGCGCCTCTTGCCTCAACTGCCACGCCTCGTTCCGCGCTCCGGCGGGCGGCACCGGCGCCTTCCACAGCGGCACCCGCTACGATGTGAAGGCCTGCGTGGCCTGCCACAACGATCAGCGCCGCTTCACCGCCATTCCCGGCACGGGCACGACCCCCAATGTCGACCTGGACGCCCCCGGCGTGGTCGACCCGACCACGGGTGCTTGGGCCGGCGCCGCGACCTTGGTCAATAGAGAGGCTTTCGTCAATCTGCCGGTCTTCATCCACAAGATCCACATGGGCGAAGACCTCACGCTCCAGGGTGGCAGCTACACCGGCGTCGACAAGCCGTACGAGACCACCTACCCGCAGGACATCCGCAACTGCGTCAAATGCCACAACACCGTTCCACTGGCCGCCAATTTCTCGGCCAAGGCAAGCCGCCGCGCCTGCGGCTCTTGCCATGACAACGTCAGCTTCGCCCCGGTGGCAGCGATACCCGCCGGCCGCATCGCCCACAAAGGTGGCCCCATGGCCGACGACTCGCTCTGTACGGCTTGCCACCCGGCGTCCGCACCCAACAACGGGACGATCTACGGCGTGCTCGATTCGCACGTCGCGATTGCCACCCCGGATCCGACGGCGACCAATTTCGGCGGCAGCCAAACCCACACCAACGCCGCGTGGATGCCCGCTGCCGGAGTCACGCCCGCTGGAGCGGCCAAGATCACGTACACAATCAAGTCCGTCAGCCGGGACGCCAGCAAGCACCCGAGCATCGTCTTCCAATTCCAGAAGGCAGTCCCGCCAGCGGCTGCGACCCCGGTGGTCTTCAACGCCAGCGGTGGCGGCATCGACGGCGGCGCGGGTAGCGCGGAGATGATGGACGGATTCGTCAACTCGCCAAGCGTCTATTTTGCCTATGCGCTTCCCCAGGATGGCATCAAGGCGCCGGCGGACTTCAACAAGACGGTCAGCGCATGGATCAAGAGCATATGGAACGGAAGCGCGGCCAGCACGGGTACGATGACCGGTCCGGATGCGAACGGCTACTACACCATCACCCTAGCCGCCACGGTTCCGGACAGCGCGGTCATGCTCACGGGTGGCGTCGGCTACAGCTATGGCACGACCTCGACCCAGCCACTCACCGAAGTCGACCTGCCTGCCTTCCCCTACGGCGATGCCACGAAAGTTCCGGGGTGCGCGGCGGGTCAGGTGTGCGGAGGTCTGATCATGGCGGCGCCTGACGTTTCCATGGTGGCAACCGATGCGACCTCTGGAAAGGCCTACACCGCTCGCCGAGCCATCGTGAGCAACAGCACGTGCATCGAGTGTCACGAGCAGCTCGGCGCCAACCCGAGCTTCCACGCCGACCAGCGCAACGACGCCGGCACCTGTGCCTTCTGCCACAACCCGAACCTGGTCGACGGCGGCTGGTCGGCGTCTTCATCGACGTTCATCCACGGCATCCACGGCGGCTCCGAGCGCGGGGTACCCTACACCTGGCAAGCGTCGTGCCCGGCCGGAACCAGCTACGCGGCGGGTACGTGCACGATTGCCAACGCCGACTCCTACGCCAAGCTCACCTACCCTGGCATCCTCAAGAACTGCCAGCAGTGCCACCTGCCCGGAACCTATGACTTCAGCGCCACCGCTTCGGCGGCCGCGCTGCCCAACCTACTGATGACCACGGAAGCCACAGGGACGTACGCGGCTCCAGCCATCAACATCTCGCCCTACGTGACTGCAGACAACGTCACGAGCTATGGAACAGGCTATTTGACCAGCGGCACCGTCACAACCGGAACGGTGAATGGAGTTGCCTGCACAGCCACGGCCCCGTGCGCGTGCTCGCAAGACGCGCCCTGCGAGGCCTCCGATTCCACCCTCGTCACCTCGCCCATCACCGCCGCCTGCTCCGCGTGTCACAACTCGCCCACGTACATCGATCACATGAAGCAAATGGGCGGTACCTACTACGGGACGCGACTGGCGGCCAAGGCGCAAACCGAACAGTGCATGCTCTGCCACGGCCCCGGCACGGTCGCGGCCATCGCCGACGTACACAAGATGTAATCCCGTCATAGCCGGCGGCAGGTCATCGCTTCCTGCTCCTGGTTCAAAGGGCGGACCCGACCGGGTTCGCCCTTTTCTTTTTCGAAGTGCTGTAGAAATGCGGGATGACTTTATCCTCCACAAATGGAAATGCGCCTTTCGCCTGGCTCGATGGCATCGAGGTGGCAGCCACGGTCTGCGACCGCCATGGTATCTGCCTGTACGTGAACGAGCGAGCAGCCCAGGTCTTCGCCAAGGATGGCGGTCGCGCGCTCGTCGGGCAGAACCTGCTCGATTGCCATCCGGAGCCAGCCCGCTCGCGCTTCGCAGCGCAACTGACGACGCCGGTTCCGTACAGCTACACCATCGAAAAATCCGGGGTACGCAAGCTCATCCACCAGATCCCCTGGTACAAGGATGGGGTCTTCTCCGGCGTGGTGGAATTGAGCATGGTGCTGCCGGAAACCCTGCCCCACTTCGTCCGCGGCTAGGCTACTTGCAGACGCCGTTCTGACAAGTGGTGCCCGCGGCGCAGGCGACCCCGCAGGCGCCGCAGCTCGCGCTGTCGGTCCCGAGGTTCTTGCACACACCCGAGCAATCCGCCTGGCCGGGCGGGCACGACGAGCAGCAGCGGAAGCCCGTGTCCGGGAACGAAAACGTGGGGTGCAGCTCGGTCCCGGTAAAGTCGCAGGCCATGCCGCGGAAAAAGCTGTCGAAGGCCCCGCCACGCGCGGTGTAGATGCTGGTGGCCGAACCCGCGCCCGCCGACTGGGTCGTGGTATCGAGCACGTCTCGGCGATCGTCGGTCCACTCGGCCACGTTGCCACTCATGTCGAAGAGATGATCGCTGCTGCTGGCGGTGTCGAGAGCGCCCGTAGTGAGACAGGTTGCAAGCGATCCGCAGGCGACCGCCTTGCCGAGATTCAGGTCCGAGCCGTTGCAGGCCGCGGCGCTGTAGGCGCAGCCATAGGGATAGAAGCCACTGGCACAGGTCTGGCCTGCCTGACAGGCGAAGCCCCATTCGTCGGTTACGACCGCGCCGCCTGTGCGCGTGACCTTGCACAAACGCATGCCGGCGGCCCGGCAAGCAGCATCGGCCTGGTTCCAGGTCACCGAGCTCCACGGCAAGACCAAGCCGCCTTGCGCGTCCTGCCCGCGCGAGCACGCCCGTGTGCTCGATGCGCCTTGCGACGTCGCATTGGCATCGGCCCGGGTGGATTCGAACCGGTAGATGTAGTAGCTCCCGCCGGGCGCGCCCGAGGCATCGACGTGCACGACGTCGTCGCGCACACCCAGGCAATCGTGGCCGCCGCACTGGGTGAGACCGGGCGGGTTGTCCCAGGATTCGTCGACCAGGCCATCGCAGTCGTTGTCGATGCCGTCGCAGATCTCGTCCGCGGGTGTCGCCGCAGCCGGCACGCCGGTGAAGTCGCAGGCGGCGGCCAGGGTCTTGTCGCTCTGGCAGCGCCAGGTGCCCGTGCGCACGCACGCTCCCAGCGCGGTGCTGTTGGGATCGGTGCAGGGGGTACCGATGACCTTCGCGTACGGATCGTCCACCACCCCGTTGCAGTCGTTGTCGAGCCCGTCGCACCAGGACTCCTGGGCGACGATCTGTCCCGTGGCCGTGGTCTGCACCGTCGCGGGATAGTTGCACACCCACGATGGCGCGGTACCCGAGGGCGCGCCGGCCGGAACCGTGCACACCGGGAAGGACGCGCTGGCTTCCCAGCCCGCGTGGGTGGCTCCTCCCGGACCTTTGCCGCACTCGCCCACCTGCAGGCAGAAGTTGGACGGAAAGACCAAACCGGGATCGGTCGTGTCGACCAGCCCGTTGCAGTCGTTGTCCTTTCCGTCGCACACCTCGGGACCGGTCGGCGTGCACGGGTATTCGCAGCCGTCGGCGGGATTGCCGTTCGCGTCCACCCAGCCGGGGGCGCAGGACCCTTGGCGGTTCTTGGGGTCGAAGACGCATACACCCTGGACGCACACTGAAATCGCGTTGGGAAGACTGCACGCGTGACCGCAGCCGCCGCAGTTGTTCGGATCGGTCTCGGTGTCGATGCCGTTGTCGACGACGCCGTCGCAGTCGTTGTCCTTGCCGTCGCAGACCTCGATCTGGGGCGTGACCACACCTCCGCAGACGAGCTTGCCGGCGGTGCAAACATAGGCGCCGAGCTTGCACTCGCCGACGCACACCCCGGTCGTAGGATCGCAACCCGCCATCCCCGGGGTGTAGCAAGTCTTGCCCAGATTGGGATCGGTCTCGTCGATGACGCCGTTGCAGTTGTTGTCGCGACCGTCGCACACCTCTTCGGAAGGCGGTCCCGCGCCGACGCAAACGAGCGCGCCGGCAATGCAAGTCGTGACCCCCGCCTGGCAGGATCCGGCCGCGCTGCTGTAGCAGGTTCGATCCGAGGGCGTGTAGACCAGCCCGGGATCGTCGGCGTCGATGAGGCCGTTGCAATCGTTGTCGAGGCCGTCGCAGATCTCGGCGGGGTCGGCGGTGGGGTTGCACGCGTACTCGCAGCCGTCGCCCGCCTTCTTGTCGGCGTCGTAGTAGCCGGGCTTGCAAGTGAACGCGCACGCACCTTTGGCACAAAAGGGTGTCGCGTTGGCCGCGTCGCAGACCACCCCGCACGCGCCGCAGTTGTTCGGGTCGTTCTGCAGATCGAACCCGTTGTCGACGACCCCGTCGCAGTCGTTGTCGGCCCCGTCGCAAATCTCCTTGCCCCCGTTGGTCAGGAGGCACTCGCAGCCGTTGACCGGATTCTTGTCGGCGTCGACGTAGCCTGGTGTGCATGCCGAAATCGTGCACTGCCCGGCCACGCAGGCCGTGACCGCCGTCGGCGCACTGCACACGATGCCGCAGGCGCCACAGTTCAAGGGGTCGATCTGAAGGTTGAATCCGTTGTCGATGACGCCATCGCAATCGTCGTCGATGCCGTTGCACAGCTCGGGCGTGCCGGTGCACCCCGTCGCGCCGTCATAGCTGAACGCCGGCCCCGCTTCGCCCTGACCCGGACGCGCATCGAGGATGAGCGTCACCCCTGACCCGCCATCCGCCACGGTTTCCTCCGTGGGCAAGAGAAGCTGGGTCGTGCGCTTCGCGCAACCGGCCCAGGCCGATACCACCACCAGCACGAGAGCTCGTGCAGGCCGCTTGAACGCTAAGTCCGACATACCCATGCCTAGTGTACCTTGGTGTGGCACCCGCGTAAATGAACTGCGTCGTCGGGGGCCAAACCGATTTTGGGAACAGCCCACGCACCCTCTAAGGCCCAGGGCCGATAACGTCTGAGGAAGCCAGGAAGGCAGGAAGAAAGAGAACAAGCAGTACTCCCAACAGGACAAGCAGATGGGACGCGAGCATGAGGAGCCAACCGGCACTGTCATCAGCGCTGCGATCGAGGTCCACAAGGCACTTAGGCCTACGAGAGCACCCTCGCCCTCGAGCTTGGGGCGCGAGCTAGCCGTGCCGATCCTGTATCGCGGCAGTGAGGTTGGGCTTCATCGGCTAGACCTGTTGGTTCCCAACGGCCACACCACCCATTCCTGGTTTCCTGGCTTCCTTAGAGGCCTCCTTTTCTGTCAAGCACCCTCTCGTCGGCAGTTTCGCGAAGGACCTGAAGGCCCCAGGGGGCGGAGGAACTAGAGCACCGAACGGGTTGAGGGACCGAGTGAAATTGCGCGGTTGCGAGCGGCCCAAGGCGCGAGGAGGGAGAATACTCGACGTATTTGACCGACGAGCAACGCAGGGACGCGACACAAATGCGCGATTTCACGACGGGAGTCAACCCGTTCGGTGCTCTAGCTGTCGGTCGGGCGTCGTACGCCGGGCGTCCGGCTCGCGTGGTCGCCCGGTTCTCCCCCGCTCCGGTCGCCCGGCACCTCCGAGCCCGTCTCCTTGGCGCGCTTGTCTTCCATGCGACTTTCCTCGGCCACGCGCACCAGGACGTCGAAGGTGGTGCCCTGCTCGGGATAGCTGGCGGTTCCCATGCTCAGCCCGAAGGAGAAGGGCGCACGCACGCTGAGCGTGGCGATCTTGTCGCGTAGCCGCCTCACGAGGAACTGGCAGGACGCCCGGCCCATGTCAGGCAAGATGACCGCGAACTTGTCGGCCTCGACATGGCAGCACACGTCGTGGGCGCGAACCGATTTTTCGAGGAACTCGGCCACCCAGCGCAGGACGAGATCGCCCTCGGCTCCGCCGTGGGACTTGTTGATGAGATGGAAGTCGTTCACGTCCAAAATCAGGACGGTGAACGGCCGGCCCGCCGCCCGGCGCGCCCGGCTAGCTCGGACCCGAGCCGTTCGGCGAAATAGCGCCGATTCCAGAGCCCCGTCAGGCCATCCCGGTAGGTCAGGGCACGCAGATCCTCGAGCTTCGCGATCTCTCGCCGCAAGCTCTCGTTTTCATGCTGCAACTCTGCGATGTTGGACTGCGATTCCATCGCGTTTGATGTCAGTCGGATGTCAGTCTAGGGCCGAAGGTTGAGGTTCTACCAAAAACCATCGGTCTCGCCAACTTGTCTCCGTATAATCGGCTCACTTATGCAACCAGACAGAGCCGTTCTCTTCGACCTCGACGGCACCTTGGTCGATACCGAACGTGAAAACGTCGAATCCGTGGTGCTGGCCGCTCGCCGCTGGCACTTGGAGCTCGACGCAGACATGCGCAAATTCATCGTCGGCCACTCGTGGAACGAAATCCACGCGAGAATCCAGCGCGACTATGGCCTGGAGGTCGACATGGGCGTTCTCATCAGCGCCGCCGTGGAGGAAAAGCGCGCGCTGTTCGCCACCCACGGCTATCAGGCGCTGCCCGGAGCGCTGGCACTGGTGCGACGCCTCTGCGGACGGGTCGGCCTGGCCATCGCCTCGGGGTCGAGCCGAATCGAGGTCCACGAGACCATCGCCGGCATCGGACTTGGCGAGTGCTTCCAGTATCTGCTCGGCGCCGAGGACTACCGTCAGGGCAAGCCGCACCCGGAGCCCTACCAAACCGCCATGCGCCTGCTCGGTGTCGCGGCGCGGGCGTGCATCGTCATCGAGGACGCCGAACCGGGCATTCTTGCCGGCAAGGCGGCGGGCGCCCGCGTTATCGCGGTGCGAAGCGCGAATTGGATGGGCTACGATCAGTCGGCCGCGGACGTCATCGTGGACACCTTGGAACAAGTCGGCGACGATTTGCTTGAGAAGCTGTGGCGAAGCTAGCGGAGAGCGAGGCAGGGTGATGGCCGCGAACAAGACCACGAGCATCCCGACCCCAGGTCTGGTTCTGGTCGAGCGTCAGGGCTCGGTGGCGTGGCTCGTGCTCAACCGGCCCGACGCCGCCAATGCCCTGTCGCGCGGCCTGGTCGCCGCCCTGCGCGCCGAGTTGGCCGCGCTGGCCGGGCTGGCCGACCTGACCGCGGTGGTGCTGGCGGGTGCGGAAGGCAAGCCCTTCTCCGCCGGCGCGGACTTGAAAGAGCGCCTCGGCATGACCCTCGACCAGACCCGCGCCTTTCTCGATGACCTCGGCGCCTTGGTTCGGGCCATCGAGGACTTTCCTCGTCCTGTCATCGCGGCCATCTCGGGCGCGACGCTCGGTGGCGGGCTGGAGCTCGCGCTAGCCTGCGACGTGCGGCTGGCCGACGAGAGCGCGACCATGGCCCTTTCCGAGGTGCGGCTTGGCATCATTCCCGGCGCCGGGGGCACGCAACGTCTGTCGCGCCTGTGCGGCATCGCAGTCGCGAAGGAGCTCATTCTGACCGGGCGGCGAATCGATGCGGCCACCGCGCTCGAGCTGGGCTTGGTGTCGAAGGTGGTGGCCAAGCCGGATCTGCGCGCGGCCGTCACCTCGCTGTGTGGCGAGCTGGCCGGCGCCGGCCCGCTGGCCTTGGCCGCCGCTAAGCGCGCCATCGACACGGGTTTCGGCCAGCCGATGAACGAAGCCCTGGCCATCGAGCGCACCTGCTACGAAACCGTGTTGGGCAGCGAGGATCGGAACGAGGGCTTGCGCGCCTTCGCGGAGAAGCGCCTGCCGCGCTACCAGGGAAGGTAGTCGCGCACGCGGCTACCGGCGAGCTATCGGCGAGCTATCGGCGAGGCTATCGGGTAGACGAATCGGGGAGCGCAAACTGGAAGACGCCGCCATCGCCGGACGTCGTCTCGGCCAGTGGAAGGGTCGGATCCACGCAATAGGGCCAACCCTCGATACAGAAGACCTGCATGGCGGTCCCGGCCAAGCCGTTCTGCAGTCCGTCCATCACGATCGAGGACCAGGGCATGGCGGCCGGCACCTCTTGGATGAAGGCGAACTCGCTTGCCTGCATCGGGCCAGGGCCGACGAAGGTCCGCGCCAGCCCCGTGCTCACCTCCGGCACGACCAGTAGGACATAGGCTCTTCCCGGGCTGACCCCGACCGAGAAGGTACCGTCGAGACTTGCGGCCACGGCCACGGGCACCTCCGGAGTGTCGCTGCTGCGGTCGTAGGCGACGACCTCCACGTGCGTCCAGTCGATCTGTCCCGAGGCTGACGTCAGTTGCCCGCGGACCCTTCCTTGTGCCGCGAGAAGAACGGACTGGGTTGCCCCACCCGTGGGCAGGGCCAGGGAGAGCGACGTGGTGGCCGAGCTCGGTCCCAGTGCCGGCGGCACCAGCAGGACGTTGTACGTCGCGCCATCGGGCAGGTTGGCAAAGGTGACCGAGCCCGTGGCAGACGTCGTGTCCTCGATCTGAACATTGCCGTTCGCGGCTTGCGCGCCCGACGGAGCCGACGAGGCTGTCAGGGTCCCCACCTTGTTCGCTTGCGCCGAGGTGAGGCGCACGCGCGTGCCCACGCTTGGATTTCCCAGCGCATCGTACACGTTCAGCACGAACGAGGCCGCGCTGACAGGATCCCACTTGAAGTCGATGGTGGCGTTGCCGGACAGGGGGACGGTGACGGCCGCGGGCGTGACCGCTTCCGGCAGGCCGCTTTCGAGCGGGGGCGAGATGGAAACCCAATAGCTGCCGGGCTGGGCGTGCAGCGAAAATCTCCCTTGGGCATCGCTGCGCCCCACCGACGAGAAAACCAGCTTGCTCGGCTGCGGAGCGGCGGCGGGATCCTGGTTGGTCAACATCACGCGCACGTCGGCCACCGGCTGACCGCTCGAATCGAGGGTGGAGCCGGTCACCGTGACACCACCGGACAGGCTGAAGGTGGCGCTGTTGATGTTGGCCGGGGAAAGCGTCTGGAACAGCTGCGGTGCCGTGGCGCCCACGGTTCCGCCGGCGCTGCCGTCGATGGGCACGACCAGCACGTCGTATTTCAGCAGGGCGCCGGAATAGTTGACGTCGAGGAGTTGCGTGGCAAAGCCGCCGGCCTGGGGGTCCGACAAGCCGTCGGCGACCAGGTCGCCTCCGGAGTCGTTGATGCGGATGTAGGAGGCCACACGAGCACTGCCGACGCTGGGAGAAACCTGCACCGGCACGCCGCTGGAAAGAACGAGCGCATCCTGGGCGAACGGAGCAGTCCCGATGAGCCTGAAATAGCCCGACTGGACGGGGATGTTGGTGTTGGGCGCTGGGGCGAAGCGCAGGTTCCAGTTGCGACTGCAATCTGGACAGGTGGTCGCGGGCGCGACCGCATTCTGGACCGTGACCGAGCACGTGCCTGTCTGGTCGGTGGCGGTGAAGAAATAGTTGCCCCCATCCGTGAGCAGGAAGGTCGCCGATGCGGGATCCTGGGCGCCGAGCGTGGACGGAATGGGCGTGCCGTCCCGGTTGGCTTGCCAGCTCCAACCCGTCGCGATCGCGGGCCCGCCAGAAACGACCACGGCGCGCAGCACGACCCTCAGATTGGGCCCGGCCACCAGGCTGAAGTCTTCGAATGAATCGGTCGCCGGAACCACCGACTCGATCTGCGCCACACAGCGAGACAAGGTGTCGGTCGGCAGACTGTCGGCGACCAGGGCATCCGCCGAGTAGCTTGCATCGGGGCCAGCATCGCGTGTCAAGCCACCAACGTCAGGTGCGGCAGCGTCCGTCAACATGGGTGGCGCATCGGAGGGCCCCGCGTCGGCGCTGCTGCCTCCGGTGCCACTGGCACCGCCGCTGCCCGTGGTACCACCACTGCTCAGGGCTCCGCCACTACCCGGGCTTCCGCCCTTGCCTGTCGCACCGCCTGCTGCCGACCCACCCGCGCCGCTGGTCTTGCCACCGCTGCCCGAGAGACCACCCGCGCCACTTGCGCCGGTCGAGCCGCCCAGCCCTCCCGTGCTGCCGCCGGTGCACCCCACGCACGCGTCCCACTTGTAGGTGGGGGCATCCGCGGAGAGATTGGGATGCACCGCCTCGGCCCGGCTGGCATCGGGCTTGGAGCTGGCGTCCGCGTCGCCCACGAAGGCGGCCGCGTCCGCTCTCGATGATGTCGAGCCGCCGTCGCCCCCGGTGCCCATCGAGCCCCCACCACCACTTCCATAGATAGGCTCAGAACCGCCGCTGGCGGCGCACCCCGCGGCCAGGGCGACCAGCGGCACGAGGGTCGTTAGAAAGTGGCAGCGAGGCATGGTCATGGCTGGAATTGCACCGTCCATGTGGTCCAGCGGACGCAATCGTTGGGCGTTCCACACGCGGTGCTTCCGCAGCAGATGTTCACGTCCTGCGCACAAACCTGGCCGCCCGCCTGGTAGAGCTTCTGCACCACCGAATCCCGCGCCTCGACGCGCACCTCGACGGTGTCGCCGGGCCGCGCGTTGGGGAACAAGGCCTGGCTGACCGTGAAGGAGTCGGAGGTGTTGGTTTGATAGGTCCAGGTCGGCGAAGCCTGCGTCGAGTCGAGCACCGACCAAACGAACTGCGTCGGTGAATTGGTGGAGCCCGCGGGCAAAGGATAGGGCTCGCAGTCATCGGCGACGTTCAAGACCTTGAAGGTGCGGCTTTGGTAGGTTCCACCCAGATCCGCGCTGCGCGAGAGCAGGATCCGCTGCGCGTAGACATCGGGATCGGTGCGCTTGAGGCAAGGCGGAGTGTCGATATCGACAGGTACCACGAAGGTGTCGGTGTTGCTGATCACGGGGACAGAGGAACCTGAAAGGGTGTCCTCGATGGATAGGGTCACCGTGTACGTTCCGGGCGAGCCAGCGTAGAACCATCTGTGCAGATTGGCTTTGTCGGTTGCAACGTTCGCGCAGCTTGCGACGCTGCCGGTACAGGCGGAAAGTTGAACCGACTTGGCCACAGGATCGGTCCCGGTGTACTGGATGCTCCAATCGAGCTTGAGACTGTCCCCCGTCGGAAAGACCGAGCTTTCGGCCGAGAGATGAACTTGAGAACAGAGCGGGCGAGGCTGTCCGGAATAAGCTCCTGAGACATCCGCGATGGTGGCAGTCATCGTGGTGGTGATCTCGTAGCAGGCTTGCCCCGTGGCCCCGTTGTGGTCGGTCGCCCGGTGCACAGACACACGGCACCCAGGGACTGCGCAGTGAAGGTGTACGGAACGGAGCTACCCAATCTGACCGTTTGGGATGGCCAATCCGCGAGCGTGATCCAGTCCTGCAACCAGCGGGATCGGGCTTGGCCGAGGCTGCGGGCGCACTCCAGCGAAAAGGACCCAGGGCTGTCCTTGTCGTCGGTCACGGTCGCGCTGAAGTCGGCGGGGATCCCGAGCATGACCGGATCGCTGGGGGGATGGATGGTCACCGTGGGGAGCCTTGTTGTATGGATCCGTAAAGAGCAAACACCCGGACAACCCTGAGCACCGCGGCGGAGGCGATGTAAGCGCGTAGCGACCGACCCATGCATGGAGCGCGACCACAAATGCCGTTGCGCGAAGCACCCAGTGCATCTCGATAGCCACTCTGCCCTATCGAAATGCAAAGGGCGTTCCAAGGCCCGATTTCGCCAGGGATGTCCGGCAAGATAGTCACGCGTCCCCTGCCCGCACGACCTGAACCCGACACGAATGTCGCGAAGGCTGGAGAATGCCTGTGATCGAGGCACTGTTCGACCTGTCCATGAATTGGACAGGTCGACGGAAGCCGAGCCGAAAGGCTCGGCCGCAGGTGGGGTGAAGTCCGCGAATTCACTTCGCGGACGAGGGGCGGGCTGCGGCCCGCCCCTTTGAAGCCGAGCCAAAGGCTCGGCCGCAGGTGGGGTGAAGTCCGCGAATTCACTTCGCGGACGAGGGGCGGGCTGCGGCCCGCCCCTTTGAAGCCGAGCCAAAGGCTCGGCCGCAGTGGGGGTGAAGTCCGCGAATTCACTTCGCGGACGAGGGGCGGGCTGCGGCCCGCCCCTTTGAAGCCGAGCCAAAGGCTCGGCCGCAGGTGGGGTGAAGTCCGCGAATTCACTTCGCGGACGAGGGGCGGGCTGCGGCCCGCCCCTTTGAAGCCGAGCCAAAGGCTCGGCCGCAGGTGGGGTGAAGTCCGCGAATTCACTTCGCGGACGAGGGGCGGGCTGCGGCCCGCCCCTTTGAAGCCGAGCCAAAGGCTCGGCCGCAGGTGGGGTGAAGTCCGCGAATTCACTTCGCGGACGAGGGGCGGGCTGCGGCCCGCCCCTTTGAAATCTTCAAGACGGGTCCATTGATGGACACGTCTTGTGCTGTCAGTCGTTGCGCCAGCGCCCTGCCAGCGCCGCGGGCGGCGAGGCGATGCTCTGAAAGCGCGGGACGCGAACCTCGCCGCGGCCTTGGGCCGACACCATCGGCATCAGGCCTTCCTTTATCAGCGCGTCGATCTTGGATTCGGGCAGCCAGGTTTGCGCACAAGGGGTTGACCGATTCGCCGTCCTGCCTGGTAATGTGGATAGGAAGGTCGTCGATGGACGAAATATCTCCAGGCCCCAACTCAGCCCGCCGCGCGCGCCCGGCGAAACGCCAGCCCGGGCCAAAGAGCGGGCCACGGCCAAGGCCGCGCGCCAGCAAAGGAGAGCGCGTCCGGATGCAGGAGGGGAGGTCTGCTCGGTGAACACGAATCGTTCGATAGGTTCCGTCCCCTTGCCGTAGGGCAAGCGCAGCAAGATGCCTGGCAGCGACACCGCGATGGAGGTCGCCGCGGTGCTGTTGCGCAAGGCTGTCCACGCGCGCTGGTCCTCGAGAGAGGCGGAGCCCGCGGAAAACGCCGCCCAGTCCATGCCCGCCACCACCGCCGCGTCCACCTGTTGCGCCAGCGTGCCCAGTCGGGCGAGCAAGGCCGCATCCTCTTGCCCGCGACCATAAGGATTGCAGTCGATGAGCAGCGACCAAGGCTTGTCGCCCGCGCGATCGACGATGAGCCCATACATGGCCGTCTCGGCCAGACTGGGCGCGGCCGCGAAATCCTCGGCCAGCTCGGCTCGGCTGACGTCGAGAACGTGGACCTGCAGCGATTCGTCGAGCTCGAGCCCGCGAAGCAGTCTGTCGAGTCCGCGCCAAACCGCTTCCACGGCCTGAAAACCCGGGTCGTGCAAGAGCGCCCGCATCAGCTCACCGGTCATGCCGTCCGCGGCGGCGACCATGTCTGCCTGCCGCGGATCCGACTTGCCCACGACGTGCGGCGCAACGGCCTCGCGGAGCATGGCATCGACCACCGAGGCCGGCTTCACGGCAGCGGGCGCCTCCGGGGTGGAAGGCCGGCCGAGCAGCCGCTGCAGATCCTCGCCGTGCGCCGCGATGTCCCCCGCCGTGGGCCCAGCCTGCACCGGCGCCACGCTACCCACCATCGCCGCCGCCACGGCGAACGTCTTGGGATCTTGCAGTTGCCGGCGTAGCTCGCGCATGGGCGCGAAGAATTCCAGGGACGCGAAGAGGCGATCGGGATGAAAATCCTCCAGCTCGCCGATGGCGACCGTGACGGGTGGCTGATCGCCGAGCCGAATCTGGATCCGCGGGGCGATCTTGCCAAGCAGCGAGGGAAAGTTGTCGAGGTCGACCCGCTGCGGACGAAGCTCGGCGCCCGTTCGCACGTGTTCGCGGCTTCCGTGGCCACCGAAGTCGCCCAGCACCAGCAGGCGCATGGGAGCGTCCGGCCGTTTTTCAGGCTTTGCCTTCTGGCCCTTGCCAAAAGCGAAATTCATCTCGATACCGGCACGCGATCGGTCGGACATGGACTCCTCCAGCCCGCAGGCTATTCGTTCGCCGGCCTTCTCTCAAGCCTGGCGATGGGGATTTTCGCAGACAGGATGAAAGGCGAGCTCACGGCCATCATCGAGTCCGCGCCTGAGGGCGGCTTCTGGGCAATGTGTCCCTAGATTCCCGGCGCGTAGTGCCCGCGCACGAGGCAGGAGACAGACGCGGAATTCGAGTTGGCTCGGACAAGCCGCGCGCGATACGATGCCGCTGAAATGCGATCGATTGCGATTCGACGGTGTCTGGTGGGTTGCGCGCTGCTCAGCACCGACATCGCCAAGGACGGTGGCTGT
>CAWCMR010000022.1:0-240456 GCA_963796685.1 uncultured delta proteobacterium | reverse complement strand
TTCGCTTCTTGCCTTTAGGCAAGAAGCGAAGTCACCATGCATCGATCTTCGATGGAGAAGGTCATGCATCTGGATAGTTCCCTCAAGACGGTAAGCGTATTCACGGCGCCCGAGCAGTTCGAGAGCATCAGGCAGCACATTGACCCTGCGTGGGTGGCCGAGGCTCTGGCGGCGACTGGAACAGCCACGGTGCGAAAGCGACGGCTTCCGGCCGACCAGGTGGTGTGGCTGGTGATTGGAATGGCCATGTTTCGGAAGTGGCCTATTGCGGACTTGGTTGGGAAGCTGAATTTGGTTCTGCCTGGACCACGAGCAACGGTTGTTCCCAGCACGGTCGCTGAGGCTCGGGCGCGCGTTGGTGCCGAGCCGCTGGAACGGATCTTCGAGATGAGCGCTCAGAAGTGGGGCCACGAGAGCGCGCGCAAGCACGCATGGAGAGGCCTGGCGCTCTACGGTGTGGATGGGTCCACGCTTCGCGTGGCAGACTCTCCGGAAAATCGCGCTCATTTCGGTGGAACCCGAGGCGACCGAGGCGACAGTGGCTATCCGCTGGTTCGAATCGCCGCGTTGATGGCGTTGCGTTCGCACATTCTGGTGGCCGCCGAATTCGGCCCCTACGAAGACAGTGAAATCACGCTGAGCGCGTTTCTGTGGCGAGCCGTGCCGGACAATGCGCTGGTGATGGTCGACCGCGGCTTCCTGGCAGCCGGAATCCTGGTGCCGCTGGCCCGCGATGGAAAGAATCGCCATTGGCTGACTCGCGCCAAGTCGACCACAAAATGGCGCGTCGTGGAGCACCTCGGGAAGAACGACGACCTGGTCGAGTTGACGGTTTCGCGCGAGGCGCGAAAGCAGGACCCAAGTTTGCCAGCGACCTATCTGGCACGTGCGATCACCTACCAGGTGAAGGGATTCCGTCCTCAGATCGTGCTCACCTCGATGCTCGACCCCGACGCCTTCCCCGCTGCCGAGGTCGCCCGCCTTTATCACGAGCGCTGGGAGCTGGAACTGGGCTATGGCGAAATCAAGACCGATATGCTCGACCGTCTCGAAAGCATCCGCTGCCGCAGCGTCGCTGGCGTCGAGCAGGAATTGTGGGGCATTCTTCTCGCGTACAACTTGATTCGCCTCGAAATGGAAAGGACTGCCGACGATTTCGGCGTCGAGCCCACCCGCATCAGCTTCGTCACGTCACTTCGGATCATCTGTGACACCTGGTCATGGTGTGCGCTCGCCTCGCCCGGCGCTTTGCCTACTCGCCTCAAGACCATGCGAGAGCTCTTCACCAGCCTTGTTCTCCCAGAGCGGCGCACGGCCCGCAGATATCCACGGGCCGTGAAGATCAAAATGAGCAATTTCCCGAGAAAACGGCCTTCAAATGCTTAACCGACTGGCATTGGGGCTAGTACGATGCCGACGGCGACGAGGGCAACACCAAGAAAGCGCCAAAGGTTTCTACTGCCTGTCATGGGAGCCTGGTCTGCCGAACGCGTTGGCGTTCACCCGCGAGCGGCCGTCCGCGGCCGATCGTCGGGTGCAACGCCTTGTTCGGCGGCGGCCTCACCCATCATTCCCAACCTTGTCGAGTAGTTCGGATGCTGCGACCCATGCCTTTGCGCACTCGCGCCTTGGTAGTGTCCGAAAGTGTTGCACCTCGGTCCGACATCCCGCAGCGATCTGGAGATTTCTCTGCGTTTCCTTCTTGTCGCCAAAGATTTCTCGAAAGTGCTGCCATTCGTTCCCACAGATAATTCGCTCGAGATCACCGATGTACAGGAACTCGAGTATTTCAGAGGTCGAGCTGTCCGAAGCCGGACGAAAGCGCAACGATCTAGCGAGCCGTTCCTGGGCCATGGTCAAAGCATCCGCGCCAATTGCCAGTTCAACGCGTTGGTCAGCCTTCCCGGCGTAGCGCTCCTCAAGGACCTGACGAATCTTGCCTCGCAGCGAAAGTTCCAGCTCCTTGATTGTGTCGGCGATCAATTCGTGGTCGATTGTATTAGGGCCAGCGTCATCGCGCTCGCTACCAAACGAGACGAGGGGCTTGCTCACCTCAGATGCTACTCTTCTGCTGACACCGAGCATCCAATCCTTCATAAGGCGGTATCGCATCTCGAGCTTGCCGCCGCTCTCCTCGACAAGCTGGTATCCCTCAAGGTGTGCGACGATTCTGCGGTTGAAGTGGCTGGCATTAAGGTGGTCCCCGGTCGCAATTCGATGGAGCGCGCTGAACTCCTCCGGATAAAAATCCTTAACTACTGAAACCATCTCCGCGAAGAGGCTCGTCTCTTGTCGAAGGAATCGCTCCCGATTATTCTCGATGTCAGTAGGGGATATTTGAGCCGGGCGGGTTCTATCCTTGATCACCAGCGAGCAGTACCGGCGGATAAGGAATGGGTGGCCACCGAGATACGAATGCATCAGGGTGATCGCCTCATGATCAAAGTGGGCCCCGGAAGATCTTCCGAGGGTCTTGACCATTTCGTTAACCTCTTCGGCGGACATTGGCGGAGCGTACCGAGTAACGAAGAAGCCGAACATTGGATTCTGGCGATTTCCGAGAAGCTCGGCTTCGGATACGTGAGGATTTACGCCAACGACCATCAGCGACAAGGGACCGGCGGACTGGGATAGACCGCGGACGTACTCCAGGAACGCATCGTAGCCGTCAAACCCAGTGCGCACGTCTAGAGCCGGAAACAGCCGCTCTATTTCATCGAGGATGAGGACGAGACGCTGCCCTCGCTCCCGAAGCTTGGCAAGCCCCTCACGAAGGTCGGCGTCAAAGCCTCTTTCGAACGCATTCAGGTCGGCTATTGCGTCGAATCGTCCATTGGATGGAACGGACGTCGCGGGTAGGCCAAGCTTCTTCAGCTCTGTCGCGATCAGGAAGTACAGGAACCGATAGTTTCGATTCGCCGGTGTCACAGAGAGCAGGTCAAGGTGAACGAAGTGAGCCTCGGGTATGAGGGTTGCCTGGCGCTCGCGGAGGGCATTGATGATCGAGGTTTTGCCAACCTTTCGGAGGCCATACAATCCTACATGACTGCCACGTTTCAGCTGTACCGCCACGTCTTGCAGCGTCTTCTCTCTGCCAAAGAAATCTGCACCGTAGACCGGTCCCGATCGGTCGAAGAAGTCTCGCGCGTACAGCCGTTCCTGAAGGAACTGTCGAAACCGCTCACTTGGATGGCCCCCTTGAAGCGCGGAGAGGACCTCTGATGGCGCAATCCCGAGGAGGATCTGCCGTGGGTCTTCGAGCTTTGGAAGGATGTCGCGAAGAACGGGATCAGAACTCACTACGATTGTGATGTTGTCGAGGCGTCCCGGTGTCTGGAGGGATGAATCTACTGCCTGGCGTAGGGAAAGCGTTCGAGGTTGGAAGTCGTCAAACGATGAAATAAGGATCAGGAACTCACGATTCAGTCCAAGGCCTTCGACGAGGGGCTTCGACTTGGCCTTGGCGACGAGAGCCCACACCTTACCGTCCTGAAAGGCGCGAATCCATGTGGCTTCCACCTCGGATGCAGCCAGGAAGCGGAGAATGTCCGCACCGGAGAGATCCTGTATCTTGAAGTTCCGCTCAAAGGCAGAGCGATTTGCCTCCAGCACATCATCGTGGTCCATCGCCACATCGTACTCCAATGGTCGGTTCAACGGCGACAAGCGTTGGCGTGACCTTCGCATGGAGGTGTCCATCACACACCGCGGCTCCTTCCGCTGTGACCCGGAATCTCGGAATGGCATCGTCCCACTACCGACAGGGGCTCATTCGCGTCCGCCGAACGGCGTGCCGTTCAGCGGCGAGGGCCGTCCCGGCTGATCGATAGTAGCACTGCCGGGGCCGCGCGGCGGCCTTCGTTCGTCTGATGAGCCGCGCGGCCCCGGCTCGTTGACCGTCGACCGAGAGTTGACAGGCCCTCGACCGCTGCAACGGCCGGTTCGGCGGCGGCCAGCCATCTGAAGCACCTCGCCGGCACGGTCTTTGTCGTCCGCTTCCTCCAGACCAACGTGCGAGAGAAGACCCGCGCACCCACCGACGGCCAGCGATCTCCAAGCTGGCCCGCGCGCCCACCGAACGCCTTGCCGTTAAGCGGTGGGCGGCCGTCCGCGGCCGACCATCCGCTTCAACGGCTTGTTCGGCGGCGGCTTACCGTCCAAGCACCACGTCCACTCCGGACAGGACAAGCTCCAGTTTCGCCTTGGGCAGTTTGCCCACTCGCGCAGTCAACTCGGACTTGTCGAGAGTCACAATCTGCGAGACATTCGCCACCGATTCCCTGGGTAGCCCGGTCGCGCTCTCGGAAAGAAGAACGTTGCCCGGGGCAGAAGCCCACTTCACGTTACTGGTCAAGGCAACGCATACGGCAGTCGCGATTCGACTCCGGTTCAAAGCATCACCTTGTATGATCAATACCGGCCGTCGGAATCCTGGCTTCGATCCGCGTGGTTCGCCGAGATCCGCCCACCACACCTCTCCCTGAGAGACCGTCACCACTCGTTACGCTCCAGCGTGCGCCGGGCAGCACGCGATGCAAATCCATCGGCCGGCTCCTTCACGTCGTCGAGAACACGGTTCATCGCCTCTGTGACACTGTCCGGCGCGTGGCGCGCCACGTATTCGCTGAGTGCACACGAATAGACCTCACTCCTCGAGCGCTTCGCCCGGTGCGCGAGGGTCTCAGCCCGCTCAAAGATCTCGTCTGGGATGGAAACTGCGGTCTTCATACCCCCAGTATAACCCGGTATGACCTTGGGTCAACCTTCACCGATTCGCGTCCGCCGAACGCCTTGCCGTTCAGCTGCGGGCGGCCGTCTGCGGCCGACCGTCAGCTGCAACGGCTTGTTGGGCAGCCTATTTGTGGAAGTGAGTCTTCACGGCAGCCAATACTTCATCTGCACTCGGCTGCTCACCCCCATGTTTTGCGAACAGAAGGTCCAAAGCCGCGATGTAAGCTTCCCCGAGAGCCGTCGTCAATGCAGAAGCAGTCGCCGCGCTTATCACACCGCCCAACGCGGTGCCGGCCCCCGGGATCAGCTTGAGCAGGCCGGCGACGATAGCTCTTCCACCAAGTGTTGCGGCACCGCTGCCCACAGTGGCGCCAAGTAAGGTACTCAGAAATCCGTCGGAAAAATCGAGGCCGTAGGTGGCAGTTATCCCGGCGAGCATACCAATCTGAATCGGGACAAGCGCGAGCGCGTCGGCGAACGGCAGCGGGATAAAGGCCACGCCAGTTGCTGCTACCACAGCTCCGGCCACAATGAATTGAGACTTCTTGCGCTTGAGCGCTAGATCAGCCTTCTGAGCGGCAACGAAGGCCCGCCTTTGTCCCTCCGGGATTAGGTCCACCGTGGCGCGGACGAGTTCAACTAGACCCATCGGCGGAAGGCTGTGACCATCGTCAAGCTGTTCTGCGATGGAGCGAACACGAAGCGTATTTGTGGTGCGCGGAAGAAGGCGCTGAACCTCAGCGCGAAAGCCGTTGTCGGCCCGAGCCTTGGTGATCACCCCCAGCACTGGCATGAAGTCTGCCAGCATTTCAACCAAGGCTGACTCGGCATTCTCCACTCGGCGGAGATCCTCGGCGATGCAGACCCAGGCAACGTGAATGTGTCGGCGCGGATCGTGTTCCGCACGACGCTCGGCAAGGAAGGACTTTAGGTTGGCGATAGTCGCGGCGAACTCGGCCATCTCCAGCCCACGAGTATCGAAGATGGTAAGAGGTGTCCCGGGCTTGTTGATTTCCCTCGTCCCAGTCGTCACCGGACGACCCTGCCCAGTTGTGGCGAATTCTCCCTGGAACACACTGTTGACGAGTGTGCTCTTACCCACACCTGTCCGCCCAGCAAGGAGGATGTTCGCATGGCCGCGCTCGCGCATGGCTTCTTCAAATGCCTTTCGCACTTCTTCGCCGATGTTGATGTCGCCCATCGTTCTCCTGTTCTAGCTGCTGTTCGCTCCTACACATTAGCGGAATTGCTCTGTTTGCGCCACCAAGTCAAGATGCGCTGGCGCGGCGGTCTGCCCAACTCCTTGCCGTTCAGCGGTGTGGGCGCCGCCAAGCTGGCGCCGCGATTCTACACGATGTCCCCGCGGCGACCACATCCGCTGCAACGGCTTGTTCGACAGCACACCTCTCCTCGACGAGCGTTCCTCACGGTTCGTCCACAATCAGCGATATCGGTCCTTCTACAACGCCGATTGATGGGCTAGGGTCGTGTCATGGAAATTACAATCGCTGGCTTTCAAGCCACACTTGCGCGCCTGCTGGCGCTGTTCGAGTCCGTGCCCGAGTCGCTGGTCGACCTCAAGCCTTCCGCCGAGGACTGGAGTATCAAGCAGATCGCCTGCCATCTCGTTGATTCGGCCAGCAACAACCACCAGCGCTTCACGCACCTGCAGCGCACCCAGCGTCTGGTTTTCCCTCCCTACGAGGCGGAGCCTTGGGTCGCCATCGAAAAGCCCGAGGGCCTGGCTTGGAAGACCATGCTCGACCTCCTGCGGTCCTACAACGCCTTTGTGCTGCACCTGGTTTCCAACTTGGATCCCGCGCGCCTTGGCAACGTCTGGATCGTCGGTGACAAGGAACTGAGCCTGGAGTACCTGGCGCACGACTATTACCGCCACCTCGACTGGCACATCAGCCACCTGGAAGCGAGAATCCGCCAGGTAAGAGCGACGCAGACACCCGGCGGCCGCTGATGTTTGCTAGAGCTGCCGGGAGCCAAGCCAGACCTCTACCCACCCGGATGCGTGACTGTCGAACTTACTATTAGCCTGCAGAGGGTACCCCAATATTCCTGCGAGAGTATTGCCGCTTGGCTGTGTCGGACGGAAGCCGGGGGCAAGTGATTCCGCGGTGTTGCAGGTGCGAGGATCCTGGTACCTGGCTTTTCGGGCCACGGATCGCGCCTGCGGGAAGCTCGATAACGCGATAACAAAACGCTGCAGAACTGCTCGTTTTCAGCGGTCGAGAGGGCTGCGCACGCCGCAGGCTCCGCGGTTGAGGACGTGGGTATAGATCATGGTGGTGCTCACGTCCCGGTGGCCCAGCAGCTCCTGGATGGTGCGGATGTCATAGCCAGCTTCGAGCATGTGGGTGGCGAAGGAATGACGCAGCGTATGTGGGCTCACGGGTTTCGCGATACCGGCGGTCACGGCGGCTTTGCGGATAGCGCGCTGAATGACGGTTTCGTGCAGGTGGTGACGACGGATTTCGTGGCTGGCGGGATCGGTGTAGGTTCGGGTCGCGGGGAAGACCCACTGCCAGATCCACTCGCGCGGGGCATTGGGATACTTGCGGTCGAGAGCGTCGGGCAGGACAACGGCGCCAGCGCCTTGACCGAGGTCGCGGTCGTGCTGGGCCTTGACGCTCAGAAGATGGGAACGTAGCGGCTCGACCAACGTATCCGGCAGCACGGTCCGGCGATCCTTTTGGCCCTTGCCCCTGCGCACGGTGATTTCGCGACGGTCCAGGTCTAGATCCTTCACTCGCAACCGCAGGGCTTCGAGCAGGCGCAAGCCGCTACCGTAAAGAAGGGCTCCCACCAACCACGGTATCCCATCGAGATGGTCCAGCACGAGTCGCACCTCCGGGCGACCAAGCACGACGGGGACCTGTTTGGGCCGTTTGGCGTGGACCATGTTCCCAAGCCAGGCCAGCTCGCGCTCGAGCACTTGCTGGTACAGGAACAGCAGGGCAGCCAGGGCCTGGTTTTGCGTCGACGAGCTGACCTTGTCCTCGGCCAGGTTCGACAGGTAGGCGCCGATCTCGGCTTCACCCATGGATTCGGGATGGCGGTTGCCATGGAACCTGATGAAGCGGTGGATCCATCCAAGGTATGCCTTCTCGGTGCGGCCGCTGTAATGACGGGCGCGCAGGCTTTCTCGGGCTTGTTCTAGAAGGTTCGGCGGTTTGGCCGGAATCCCAGCCGCCTGTCCGGGACTCGGCCGGACGAGGGGCTGGACAAGGGGGATGATGGTTGCATTTTGGTCGCTATTTCGGCCGCTGTTCTTCATGGGCGAAAGACAATGCGAAGGACGTGCCACGACCGGTGAGACAAGGCCTGGGGTTCTGGAGTTGCGGACGAAGAGCGTCTACGATGATCCGCTGCGCGGCTTGTTTTCCGTCGCCGCCATTGGATGAAGGGAGATTCGGCATGGTCAAGGCGCTCGGTCTTTGCTCTTGGACGTTCCTGGTCCTCGCTTGCGGCACGACCCATCCTGCTGCCACGGCACCGGACTCTGCGGCAGGAGGAAATGCCGGAGCCGGCGGCGCGAACGGCACGGGAGGCGCCGTGGCCGCGGGCGGGACCACGACTTCCACCGCGGGCACCGCCGCGACGGGCGGGGCGACCACGGCCGCGTGGCGGCCATTCTCCGACGACAGCCCTTGGAACACCCCCATCGGCTCCACTCCGACGATCGATCCCGACAGCACGGCGTTGATCGCCGATTGGCAAACCAGCTCGCCCTATGGTCAACACCTGGACGTCAACATCAAGGGCTACTCCATCCCGCTCTTCTACGCCGATGCCTCGACGCCCACCTACACCGTGCGCGCCGACGTTGGCGGCTTTGGATGGTCGGGCAGCAACGGTCAGAACACCACCGGCCTCATGCCCATTCCGGCCAATGCCGCGCCCGATCCCGACAGCGACCACCACCTGTTGGTCATCGACAAGCAGCAAATGAAGGAGTGGGGCTGTTGGGACATGGTGCATGAAACCGCCGGCTGGCACGCGGGACTTTGCGCCACCTCGGACTTGAACGGCACGGGGGTGCGACCACTGGCCCAGGGCAACCCGACCTGGTACACGTCGGCGGGCGCGCGCGCCTGCGGTTTTCCACTGGTGGCGGGACTCATCCGCGTCGACGAGATTCAGAGCGGGCGGATCGACCACGCCCTGGTGGTCGCCTATCCGCACATCCGCGCGGGCTTCTACACGCCGCCGGCCAGCACCGCGCAGGCGGCGAATGGCGTCGGCGCCCAGAAGGATCGGGGCATCCCGTGTGGCGGTCGCATCCAGTACGACCCCGGCATCAATCTCGACAGTCTCGGCCTCACCCCTTCGGGCCGCATCATCATGCAGGCACTCCAGGAATACGGCGCCTACGTCGGGGACTTCTCAGGGGCCATGAGCCTCTACGCCGACGGTTCGGCCGACGCGCAGGCCTATTGGGATTCGGGGGTGCTGGGTAGTTATGAGCTGCAAGACAAGATCAGCCTGGCCGATTTCCGCGTGCTCGAGCTCGGCACGCTGTACGACAACGGCAACGGATAGTTTGGCGCGCCTATTTCGCCTGGGCCGCGAAGTGCTCGCGCACGGCGCTCGCCGCGGAGTCGGTCATGCCGGGCGCGGCCAGCAATTCCTCCAGGGACGCTTCGCCGACCTTCTTCAGGCTGCCGAAGTGGCGCAGCAGCGCGCGCTGGCGAGCCGGGCCGACACCGGGAATGCTGGACAGGGCCGAGCGCAGGGTGCGCCGTTTGCGCAGGCTGCGGTGAAAGCCGACGGCGAAGCGGTGGGCCTCGTCGCGCAGGCGGGCCAGCACGAACATCTCGGCGCTGGTGGGGCCGATGGGAATGGGGTCTTTGCCGTGGGCCAGGAACACGCGGTCGGGACGGCTGGTCGGGGAACGCTGACTCGCCTGCTTGGCCACGGGCGTGGGGCTGGGGCCCGTGGGGTTGGGGCCAGGCTCGGCCGGCGCCGCGGGCCCGCCGCTTGCCTCGCTGCTTGGCGTGGCTTCGCTGCTCGCCTCGGCTTCGCTGCTTGGCGTGGCTTCGTCGCTTGCCTCGGCTTCGCTGCGTGGCGCAGGCTCGGTGCTCGCCACGGGCTCGGCCTTGGCCGCCGGTCTGAAATCCATGGCGAGCTGGGCTTCCGGTTCGGACGCCACGGATTCGCGCTCCTTGGCCAGGGCGACGATGGGCAGGCCGGCTCCAGGACGCACGTCGATGCCGACATCGCGCGCGGCGGCCAGCGCCACGCCGAGCTGGCCCTTGCCGCCGTCGACGACCAGCAAGTCCGGCAGCCGCCACGGGTCGTTCTCGTCCGTCGCCTCGCGCCCGCGGCGGAACCGGCGCGACAGCACCTCGTACATGGACGCGAAGTCGTCACCGCCCGTGGCGCGCTTGATCTTGTACGTTCGGTAGCGTGCCTTGGCCGGCTCGCCATCCTCGAACACGACCATGGACGCCACGGGATCCGTGCCCTGCACGTGCGAGATGTCGTAGCACTCGATCACGCGCGGCACCTTGGCCAAACCCAGGCGGCGTTGCAGGCGGGCCAGGGTGGTCTCGGTGTCCTTACTGTGATCGCGCCGGGTGACGAAGCTGGCGGCGGCGTTCTTGCGCGCCAGCTCCACCAGCGCGCGGCGCGGACCGCGCTGGGGCACGAAGACTTGCACCTTCTTTTCGCGCTTGTCGGTCAACCACTCGGCCTTCACCTCGATGTCGGCGATGGCGAACGGCAACAGCACCTCGGCGGGTGGCGTGGCCTGCAGGTCGTAGAACAGGCCGAGGAAGCTCGACAAGATCTCGTCGTCGGGAAATTCCTGCTTGCCGAAGGAAAAAGCGCGGTTGCCCACCAGCTTGCCCTGGCGCACGAAGAGCACGACGATCTCCACGGCCTGGCCCTCGCGGTGAAAGCCGAGCACGTCCTGGTCGGCGAAGGTGTCCTGCACCACCCGCTGCGATTCCAGCACCGATTCCAGGGCGCGCACCTGGTCGCGCAAGGTGGCCGCGCGCTCGAAGGCCATGCGGCCGGCGGCGTCCTTCATGCGCAGGCGTAGATCGTCCAAGAGCTCGTCGCTCTTGCCTTCGAGGAAGAGGCTGACGAAGCGCACCTGCTCGGCGTAGTCGTCAGGGGGGACCGCCAGCACGCAAGGCGCGAGGCAACGCTTGATCTGGTATTGCAGGCACGGGCGCTTGCGACTGGCCAGGGTGTGGTCGGTGCAGATACGCAACTGGAAGTGCCGGTTCACCACGCGCAGGGCCTCGCGGCACGCGGTGGCCGAATGGTACGGACCGAAGTAGCGCGCGCCATCGTCGGCCATCTTGCGCACGACCTCCAGGCGCGGCCACGCCGAGCGCGGGTCCAGGCGCAACACCAGGTAGTTCTTGTCGTCGGTCAGCTTGACGTTGAAGCGCGGCTGGTGGCGCTTGATGAGGTTGTTCTCCAGCAGCAGGGCTTCCTTCTCGTTGCCGGTCACCACGGTCTCGATGTCGCCCACGATGCCTTCCAGCAGGGGCACGAAGTCGCGGGTGTCGCCGCTGGCGGGCTGGAAATACTGGCGCACGCGGTTGCGCAGGTTGGCCGCCTTGCCCACGTAGATGATCTTGCCCCGCCGATCCTTCATCAGATACACGCCGGGCTGGGTGGGCAACCGCTCCAGGATCTCGGCAAGCGTGCGCTCGGCCGGCGCCATTTCCGCGTCGCGCAGCTGGGGCACGTCAAAGGGTGGATCGTCAATCTCGGACAAGCACACAGAGTCTAGCGTCGAAACCCGGCGCGTGGCAGGTAGGTTGTGCTTAACTCATCCCATGTCCCGAACGTGGCGATGCCTGGTCTCTTGCCTTCTTTTCGCGGTCACGGTGCTTGCGCCCGCGTGTATCGCCCCGGCGCACGCCGGCTCGCACCCGGTGGCCTACCTGACGTGGTACGGCCAGTCCTGCTTCATGCTCGAGAGCGCCAGCGGCACGCGCATCCTCATGGATCCCATCCCGACCAACATCGGCTATCAGCCGCCCGCCGACCTGCACGTCAACGCGGTGACCATCAGCCACGAGCACTCCGATCACAACAACGTGGCGCTCGTGCAGGGCAAGCCGCGCATTCTGCGCGGACTGACCGCCGACAAGAAGGGCTGGATGAAGATCGACGAGAAGATCAAGGACATCTCGGTGCGCTCGGTAGGCGTGTACCACGACACCAAGCGCGGGGCCGAAAACGGGCTCGACACCGTGTTCATCTTCGAAACCGGCGGCGTGCGAATCGCGCACCTCGGCGACCTCGGCCATCCCCTGACGGACCAGCAGATCTCGGACATCGGCTCGGTCGACGTCGTGCTCGTGCCGGTGGGCGGCGGAACCACCATCGACGCGCAGGAAGCCACGCACGTGGTGGACCAGATTCCGGCCGCGCCTGAGCGTGGTCCCCATGCACTACAAGACCGATGTCGTGACCATGAAGGACCTGGCGCCCGTGGATGCCTTTCTGGCCGGACGCACCAACGTCCGGCGCGAGCAGGGCAACCGCATCGCCATCACGGGGCTGCGCTACAAGCCCGCGGCCGCTGTCGTGGTGATGAGCTACAAGTAGCGGTAGCCGGACCCGTGGCCATGCCATAATGCCGGGGCATGAAACGTCGACGTTTTTCTCGCCTCCTTGTCCCCGCGCTTTTGACCCTTGCCGCCTTCGCCGGCGGCATGGTGGTCGCGCGCCCCCTTGTCGCCGGCCGGTTCGACCCCTACCACAAGCTCACCATCTTCACCAAGGTGCTGGCCTACATCGAGAACAACTACGTCGAGGACGTCTCCGAGACCGAGCTGATGTACGGCGCGGCCCGCGGCCTTACCGATGTCCTGGATCCCCACTCGCGCTTCATGGATCCCGATGAATACGAAAAGCTCAAGCAGGAAACCGAGGGCAACGCCGAGATCACCGGCATCGGCATCGATCTCGAGAAGCGCAAGCGCGGCTTCGTCGTGGTCTCGCCCATCGAGGGCTCGCCGGCCTGGCGCGCGGGCATCCAAACCGGCGACGTCATCGAGCGCATCGACGGGGTCGAGGCCGGCCCGCTCGACTGGAACGATGCCATCGCGCGCATCCAAGGACCCGCCGGCAGCGAGGTCACGCTCTCGATCAGCCGGCGCGGCCGCCCCCTCGCCTTCCACATCAAGCGCGAAAAATTCGAGGTCAAGGCCGTCGAGTGGCGGGTGCTTGGCGATGGCTACGGCTACATCAAGCTGCGCGTGTTTTCGTCCATCACCGACGCCAAGGTGCTCGAGGGCCTGGAGGACATCAAGCGCCAGACCGACAAGACCGGCGGCATCAAGGGCATCGTCCTGGACCTGCGCCACAACCCCGGTGGCCTGCTCGACCAGGGGGTGAAGGTCGCCGACCGCTTCATCGCCGATGGCCTCATCGTGCGCACCGTGGGCAAGGCAGGCAAGGAAATGGATCGCCAGATGGCGCACAGCCGCGGCACGTGGCTGGGCTTTCCCATGGTGGTGCTGGTCGACGAAGCCACGGCTTCGGCCGCCGAGATTGTCGCTGGCGCGCTTCAGGACCACGAACGCGCGGTGGTGCTGGGCACCACGACCTTCGGCAAGGGATCCGTCCAGACCGTCATGACCATCGACGGCTGCGGGCCGAAGCCGTGCGGGCTCAAGCTGACGGTCTCGCGCTACTACACGCCGAGTGGCCGTTCAATCCAGGGCCAGGGCATCATCCCCAACATCATGGTCGACGCCACCGCCCCGCCGGCCGACACCACCGAGGGGGAAATGCCTCGGGAACGCAATTTCGACCGCCATTTACGCAACGAGCAAGGCGAAAAGGCGGTAGTGGTCAAACGTCTTTCCGACTACCAGCTTCAGGTTGCCCTCGACTATCTAAAATCTTGGGCCGTGTTTTCCAAGCAATCTGTTAAAAAGGGCTAGCCTTGTGGCGCCCGTCGCGCCGCGTTTAACAAAGGAGAGCACGATGGTTTCCTGTCCAAAATGCGGACACCAGAATCTACCCAGCGCAACGACTTGCTCCCAGTGCGGCACCCCTCTTCCCGCAGCCGTCCCCGGCGGTTATCCGGGAGGCGCTCCCGGCGGCCCCGGTGGCATCGACAGCGTCGAGGAATACGCCCGGCAAATGGCGGCCCGCGAGGCTGTTCGCCGGCGCAATCGCATGATCATCGGCGGCATCGTGCTGATCGTCCTAGGCTTCGTCGTCTTCAAGCAAGTGCAAGACCGCAACCGCAAGGCCGCCGCGCAAGACAAGCTGAATTTCGCCGAGAGGTTCGTCGAGCTGGAAAAGCGCGAGACTGGCGCGTTCTGGAACTGCGTGATGGCCAGCGAGGTGGACATCGGCATGTTCCAGAAGGGTGAGCAATTCCAGCAGCGCATCGAATCCGCCTACTTCACCCAGCAGAAGACCTACGCCGACTACCTCACCACCGAGTGCATTCCCAAGATCGAGCGCGCACGCCAGGCCTTCGGCGGCTTGCGCGACGCCCCCGCCGAATTGGCCGGCCCCATCGACAAGTACCGCGAGTCCCTGCCCAAGCTGCAGTCGGGGCTCGAGGACTACATCGAGAACATCAAGAAGCGCGGCACCACCAAGGACACCGACCAGCTCATCCAAGAGCTCGGCACGGCCTGGCACACCACGCCCGATATCACCGCCGAGACCGCGGCCTACGAGAAGTTCCTCTACTGCGCCATCCCCGGCTTGGCCAAGATGAAGGACGCGCAAGAGGTCCTCGAATACATGAGCGACCAGTGCTTCAAGAAGGATCCGGTGGTGTTCATGGATCGCGTGCGCAAGGACTGCGGCCCCCTGCTGGTGGTCGCAGACAAGGACGCCAAGGTCGATCCCAAGTCGGTCCCCACCTGGAAGGCCTCGCACAAGCAATTCCTCGAGGAGGACATGCGCCAGCTGCAGGCTTGGGAAAGCTGTGGCAAGAAGTCGCGCAAGGGCAAGAAGAAGGAAGACCTCGAGACCTTCCTCACCGCGGTCAACGACTACATGACCGCACGCTCGGGCGTGGCCTCCGCCGCGCGCGGCATCGAGGAGTCCGCCAAGTAACATTGTCATCCACCCACGGGCGCCCCAGGGCGCCCGTCTCTTTGTTTGGACGCTCCTGCCTCAGGCGGCCACCGTGGTGACCGCGACGAATCGGTGACCGGCGTTGTCGACCGTGACCCCGAAGCGGGCTGCCGCAGGCGAACACTTGACCTTACAAAAGTCTTCCTTTTATAAACTACGGCTTGAGCTTGTAGGTCCGCTCGATGATGATCGAGACGTGCAGCAGGCCGCGCAGCGGGTTGGCGTTCGGCACCGCCGGCTCGACCTGCGGCGCCGGGACAAGGCGGTCGAGATGGGATTCCACCTGCTGCAATCCTCGCAGCGGGATCTCCTGGACAACCAGGTACGGTGGATCGGCTCCGCGAGTGCCCGACTGGCGCGCGCACCAAGACGCGAAGGCTCAACCTGCAACCAAATCGCGGCGTGCGTGTCGAGAAGATAGGCCTGCTTCTCCGTCATTGTTGCCAGTCGCTGTCGTCGAATACAGGTGCTGCAGGATCGTAGCCTGGCGCAAGTCTGGCGGTACGGATCAGCGCGCCCATGGTCAACGCAGGAGGCATGCGCCGAAACTCGTTCTCGACCGCCTTGCGGGCAAACTGAGATGGCTTCAGCTTGGCGCGCTTGGCAGCGGCGCGGACCTTCTTGTAGAGCAGCGCAGGCAGGTGCACGGACAATGTAGGAATATCCATAGATTTCTATAGATATGCCTGAGGGTCAAGCCTGACGGCCGTGGAGGTCAGGGCAGGTATGGGCTGATGGCCCCGTAGAACAGATCGCCGACAACCGCATACCCGTTGGCGCTCGGGTGAAGCCCGTCGCTGGAAATGTAGTCGGTCTTGTAATTCGCATCCTTGATGAACGCCGCGTGAGCGTCGACGAAGAGCACGTGCTTGCCGGCTTGGGCACGGGTCTTCACCATGTCTGGAATAGTCGCGTTATAGGCTTGGACGGTCGTGTCGTTGCAGCAGGGAGGAATCGACGATACGACGAGGAGCGCACTCGGGGCATCGGTCATGATCTCGTCCATCAGACTCCCGAGCCTCGTTGGGGCATTGCCGAGGTCGATGTTCTGGAGAATATCGTTCGTGCCAATCATCAAGAGCACGATGTCCGGCTTGTAGGTCGAGCAGGACTGATCGGTGATCGCACCGGCTATCCCTCCCTTGGAGGAAGGACTGGCGATTGTGTACCCGCCATTGCCTTCGTTTCCCTGCGGAAATGTTTGCCCAGCGACCGTCGTGGGACCGTTGGGCTTCGCGTCTCCAATGCTAAGCGTTCCCCCCACGAACGTGATGTTCTGTTTGCTGTTCACCGCCTTCGTAAATAGCTCGATGCGATAACCACCTTCGGGTGCAGTGCAACAGCCTTCCGTGATCGAATCCCCTAGAGGCAAAATCTTGCACGGGCTGCTGGTGCACGGCTGATAGCTCGCGGCATCGGTGGCCGAGCTCGTGTCCGCGACTTCGGGGCGGACTTCGTTGTTCGGCCGTTCGGCGATTCCGTCCAGGCGCGGGGCGACGTCGGCGCCACCATCCTGACCAGTGCTGCCTCCCGATCCGGAACCCCCGGAACCTGATCCACTGTTGCCACCGCTGCCGGCTGCACCGCCTTGACCCGCACTTCCGCCCGAAGCCACACCCGCTGAGCCTCCATTGGCGCTGCTGCCACCGGATCCAAGCCGACCGCCGGTTGCGATTCCTCCCGAGCCCACGCTGCCGCCCGAAACCGCACCGCCGCTGGACAGAGCAGTTCCGCCCGAGGCCGAGGCTCCTCCGCCGCCGGATTCCCCGCCCGAGGCCGAGGTTCCACCGCTGCCTGGTACGCCGCCGGCTCCTGCCGTTCCCGTGCCGCCACCGCCGCAGGCGATGGGAAACATCCCCGCGCAAAGGGCAAGCGTCACCGCTACACTGTACCAAAACGCTTTCGAATTTCTTTGCATGGTAGGCATGTCTTCTCCGCGACCACATTCAACCAGGCAACTCGATGCTATGTCAGCCACGCTGTTTCTAAGCAACCCCATTTGCGGATTGTACCAGTGCGTGCAGCTTTGGGCTTAGGGGAAACGATGGGGATATTTCTGCGTTGGAAAACCCGCCTGCCCGACGGTCGGCCACCTACCTCGCCGGCTCGCGCCGATCTACCCGAGCCTGGGCAAGACGCGATACGCCCGGCGCTCACGCCCCCGGCTTGCTGGTCTACTGGTCTACTGAACTAGGATCATCATCGGCACGGGGACGATGCCCAGGCCGAGCACCACCACCGCGAGCAACACCAGCACGACGCCGGTTGCCAGCGAGGGATAGCCTTCGCGTGCGTCGGCGCGCTCGCGGAAGTACATGGCGACGACGATGCGCAGGTAGTAATAGACGCTGACCACGCTGTTGAGCACGGCCGCGACCACCAGCCAGATGAGCTCGGGTCGTTCGACGGCCGAGCGGAAGAGGTAGAACTTGGCGAAAAAGCCGCCCGTCGGGGGAAAGCCGGCGAGCGAGAGCAGGAACAGGGTCATGACCAGGGCCAGCCCTGGACGCTTGCGCCCGAGCCCGGACCAATCGTCGACGTGCAGGCACTCGTCGCCCTTGCGACCGACCCAGGACGCCACCGCGAAGGCGCCCAGGGTCGTCGCCGCGTAGGCGGCCAGGTAGAAGATCAGCGCTGGCTTCGCCGAGGCGACGCCGAACCCCACCGCAGCCACGCCCACCAGCAGGTAGCCGGCGTGCGCGATGGACGAGTAGGCCAGCATGCGCTTCACGTTGTCCTGCCGGATCGCGGCCAGATTGCCAAGGGTCATGCTGGCGAAGGCCACCAGGCCGATGAGGGGTGCCCAGCCCGCGTGGCCGAGCGCCACGTGCGGCCCCACGAACGCCGAGCCGAAGAGTCGCACAAGGCCGCCGAAGGCCGCCGCCTTGATCCCGGCGGCCATGAATCCGGTCACCGGCGTGGGCGCGCCCTCGTAGGCGTCGGGCAGCCACATGTGGAAGGGCACGCCCGCCACCTTGAAGAGCAAGGCCGACAGAATCAGGAAGACCCCGACCGTGAACAGCGGATTGGCCCCCGCCTGCGCGGCGCGCGCGGCGATCCCCGGCAGGGACAGCTCGCCGCCGGTGGTGCCGTACACCAGGGCCATGCCGTAGACGAAGAAACCGGTGGCCAGTGCCCCCATGAGGAAATACTTGAGCGCGCCCTCGGCCCCCTTGCCGCTGTGATAGCGGCCCGCCACGAGCGCGTAGGCGGCGAGCGACATGGTTTCGATCCCGATGAGCAACGACAAGAGATGGCTGGCGTGAACCACCATGACCATGCCCGCGGCGGAAAAGAGCACGAGCGCCGGGAACTCGTCTTGCTCGAAGCCGTGCTCGCGCGCGAAGGGACGAAACACGACCAGGGTCATGCCCGCGCTGGCGGCGATGATGAGGTCGAAGACCAGGGCCATGCGATCGGCTACCCACATCTCGGAGAACATGGGCTTCGCGCCAGCCGCCTGGGGCAGCGCCAGCGCGGCGACCACGACGACCGATGCCGAGGCGAGCACCGACAGCCAGGTCACGGCGGCGCGCGCTCGCGCCCCCACGAGCACGCCGAGGAGCAACAGGACGCAGGCCGCGACGCCCAGGATGGCCAGCGGAGCCAGCGCCAGCGCGGGCGACATCGCGCCGGTCACCGCCCCCTTCATCGCGCCGGTCATCGCACCGGTCACCGCCCCCGTCACGGCCGCCTCCTGGGCATCGCGTGCCCGACTGGGGGGCCGAATGGCCGCCGCAAATCGCTCTGGCCGAACATGCGCGGCGGCGCCTCGGGGTTGCTGCGCGCGGCGGCGAGACGTCCGCGATAGCTTTCCAGCGTCGCGTCCACCGAGGCCGCGCTGCGATTCAAGATGGGGCCAGGCGCGATACCCATGCCGAGTGCCAGCACCACGATGGTGGCGAACACCAGCCTCTCGGTCCACGACAGGTCGCGCACCTTTTCATCGCGATTCTCGGGCTTGTCGAGCGGTCCGAGCATGACCCTCTGGAACATGGTGAGCAGGTAGACCGCGGCCAAAATGACCGCCGTGGCCGAGATGGCGGCCAGCAGGGCGGGATGGGCGAAGGCCGGCGCGATGCCGAGCTCGTGCCAGACCTTGCCGGCATTGAAGGTTCCGATGAGCACCATGAATTCGCCGGGAAAGCCGCACAGACCGGGCAGACCGACCGAGGCGAGGACGATGACGAGAAAAAACGCGGCGAAGACCGGCATTCGCGCCCACAGGCCGCCGAAATCCGATAGCTTGCGCGTGTGCCGTCTCTCGTACAGGATGCCCACGGCGAGGAAGAGCCCGCCCGTGGAGATGCCGTGCGCGAGCATCTGGTACAGGCCGCCTTGGACGCCGGTCGCGGTGACGGTGAGAATCCCGAGCACCACGAACCCGAGGTGCGAGACCGACGAATAGGCCACCAGCTTCTTGATGTCGTCCTGGGCGTAGGCCATGAGCGCCCCGTACACGATGCCGATCACGGCCAGCCAGGCGATGAGCGGCGCGGCCTCGTCGGCGGCCAGGGGAAAGAACGGCAGCGCGAAACGCAGGAACCCGTAGGCGCCGAGCTTCAGCAGGACCGCCGCCAGAATCACGGAGCCGCCGGTGGGCGCCTCGACGTGGGCATCGGGCAACCAGGTGTGCAGCGGAAAGAGCGGCACCTTGATGAGGAAGGCCAGCGCGAAGGCGCCGAAACACAGAAGCTGCGTGTCGTGCGGCAGAAGCAGCTTCGACCATGTGGTGTAGTCGAAGCTCCACTGGCCGGTCACCTTGTGGACCGTGGCGGCCATGACCAGGATCGCGGCCAGCATCAAGAGCGAGCCGGTCAAGGTGAAGATCATGAACTTGATGGCGGCGTAGACCCGGCGCTCGCCGCCCCAGATGCCGATGATGAAGTACATCGGTATCAGCATCAGCTCCCAGAACACGTAGAAGGCGAACATGTCGAGCGCGAGAAAGGCCCCGATCATGCCCGATTCGAGCATCAGCATGGCGGCCACGAAGCCGCGGTTGCGATCGCGCACGAACCCGGTGGCCTGCGGCGACAGCAGGGTCAAAAGCACCATCAACGTGGACAGCAGCATCAGCCACAGCGAGATGCCATCGACGCCCAGGTGAAAATGGATGCCCAGGGTCGGAACCCAGGCCCAGTTGGTTTCGAGCTGGAATCCCGCCTGGCCGGGCTCGAAGGCCGCCAGCACGAACAGCGACTGCAGGAAGGTCGCCAGCGCCACCGCGATGCCGTAACCACGCGACAGCTTCTGGTCGTTGCGTGGAAGCACGAGCGCCACGAGGGCGCCGACGAGCGGCAACAAGGTCGTGAGAGCAAGACTGGTCATGGACGTGTAGTTGGCTTATCGGATTTCGGTGTCCCGTTTGATGGTCCGCCGGGTGTGCCAGCGCGAATCCTCGATGACGATACGGATCGTGTAGCGGCCGGGGCCGCTGAAGGTCCAGGTTGCGCTCGGGCTCTTGCCCTGGCGATCGGCGATTCCGTCGCCGTCGAAATCGAAGCTGTAGGTCAGATCGCCACCGGCGGCTTCGGGATCGACCAGGCTGACCGCCACGGTGTTGCCCTCGACCAAGAGCCGGACCTCGTCGGGTGCGGCCGGTCGGGCGGCCATCCACACCATGACCGAAAGCCCGATGGCGAACACCGCCAGGTAGCGCTGGACGTCGCCGGCCTGGAAGAAACGAAGCACACGGCCGGCCATGTCGGTCAGAAAGGCCCAGCCGCCAATCAGAATCTTGTCGATGAGGATGCGGTCCACGACCTGGAACACCAGGCGGCAGATAGCCTGCACGGGGCGGATGATGAGGAACCCGTACAGCTCGTCGATGCGAAACTTGTCGCGCACCAGGGACACAAGGCCGGGGAACCTCCGTGCAAAAGCGCGCGCCGGCGCGCGGTACCCACCCCCGAAGAACGCATAGCCGAGACCGATGCCCGCCAGGGCGATTGCGGTCGAGAAGCCCATGGCCATCCACTCGGTGCGACTGGCCACCTCCAGGGGCGCGCCGACGGCGGGCTCGAGCCACACCGCAAGCGTGCTTTCGCCATGCTTGCCGAAGAGCTCGCGGATGGCGGGTGGCACGCCGACGAGGCCGCCGAGCAGCGCGCCCGCGGCCAGCACCACCAGAGGGAACACCATGGAAATGGGCGACTCGTGGATGTGGTGCTGGACGTCCTCGTCGGCGCGGCAAGGACCGGTGAAGACCAGGAAGTAGAGGCGCGACATATAGAAGGCCGTGCCGAACGCGGCGGCCAGAAGCGCGACCCCGACGAACGGCCCCACCCACGCCAGGCCGTGGCCATAGACCTCGGTCGCGAAGGCTCCGTCGACCAGGGCGTCCTTCGAGAAGAAGCCCGAAAAGATCGGGACACCGCAGATGGCAAGCCAGAAGATCTGGAACGTCCGTGCGGTCCACGGCAGCTTCTTGCCCAGGCCCCCCATCTTGGTGATGTCGCCCGAGCCGCTCATGGCGTGCATGACCGAGCCGGCGCACAGGAACAACCCGGCCTTGAAGAAGGCGTGCGTGAAAAGATGGAAGATGCCGGCGGCGAAGTTGCCGGTGCCCACGCCCACGAACATGAAGCCGAGCTGGCTGATGGTGGAATAGGCCAGCACCTTCTTGAAGTCGTTCTGGGCGAAGCCGATGATGGCGGCGAACATGGCGGTCAACGCGCCCACCACGGCGACGATGGCCAGGGCGGCCGGGGCCAGCATGTAGACCGCGGACATGCGCGCCACCAGGTACACGCCGGCGGTGACCATGGTCGCGGCGTGAATCAGCGCCGACACCGGCGTGGGACCGGCCATGGCGTCAGGCAGCCAAACGTAAAGCGGGATCTGCGCCGACTTGCCCGCAGCGCCCAGGAAGAGAAAGACGCCCGCCCAGAAGGCGACCGACTGCCCCAGCCAGAGCGGCGCCGCAAGCGCGCTGCCCGGGTGGGCCGAGCCCAGAATCGCGGGGATGTCGAGCGTGCCCGTGGCACGGAAGAGCAGGAACATCCCGATCAGGAACCCGAAATCGCCGATGCGATTGACGATGAAGGCCTTCTTGCCCGCGCTGGCGTTGGCGTTCTCCTTGTACCAAAAGCCGATGAGCAGGTAGCTCGACAGGCCCACGCCTTCCCACCCGATGAACACCACGGGAAGGCTGTCGCCCAGCACCAGCATCAGCATGGCGCCGCAGAAGAGGTTGAGATAGGCGAAGAAGCGCGGGTAGTCCTCGTCGTGGGCCATGTAGCCGGCGGAGTAGACGTGGATGAGGGATCCGATGAAGGTCACCACCAGGCAAAGAAGCCCCGACAGCGGGTCCATGCGCAGCGACAGATCGACGTCGACACTGCCGGCGGAGAACCAGTTGTAGACCGTCTCCGAGAGGCCGCCCTGGTGGACCGAGGCGGGCAACCCCGAGAAGAAGGCGTCGGCCGAAACCACGAACGAGGCGAACACGGCCAGGCTGGCGATGGTCTGCACGACCGCGCGCGAGTGGCGCCGGCCGAACAGAATCAGGTACGCCGCGCCGAGGAGCGGCAAGAGCGGAATCATGTGCAGATGCGAGAACATGCTCAGTTCCGCAGCTCGCTGATGGCGTCGAGGTCGATCTTCTTGCGCGAGCGATAGACCGCAACGACGATGGCCAGGCCGACGGCGGCCTCGGCTGCCGCCAGGGCCATGACGAAGAAGGCCACCACGTGGCCGCGCTGGTCGCCGAGCCCGCGCGCGAAGGTGAGCAGGGCCAGGCTACCGGCGCCAAGTTGCAGCTCCAGGCTCATGAGCACGAAGAGCGCGTTCCGCCGCAAGAGCGCGCCGGCAGTGCCGACGAAGAACAGCGCCAGCGACACGAGAATGTAGTAATGGCCGGGCATCAGGCCGAGCCTCCGCCGATGGTCTCGTCCGTCCTCGGTCGCGAGGGCCGGGCGATGAGAACGCCGCCCACCACCGCCGTCAGAAGCAGCAGCGAGATGGCCTCGAAGGGGAAGAGGAAGTCCGAAAACAAGAGCCGCCCGATGGAGGCGACGTTGCCGTAACCGGGAATGGGCAAGGCGATGGTGGTGCCGAGCACGTCGGTATGCCGTTCGCGCACCACGATCCAGGCCACGCGATAGAAAAGGTATCCGGTGGCCAGCACGCCCGTGGCGCGCACGAAGAGGCCGCGCAGGGCGATGGGGTGCTCGTCGTCGCGGTTGACGATCATGACCGCGAAGATGAACAGCACCATGATGGCGCCGGCGTAGACAAGGATTTGCAGAATGGCCAGGAAGTGCGCCGACAGGGTCGCGTACAGGCCGGCCAGGGCGCAGAAGGTACCGACCAGCGCGATGAGGGCGGCCACCGCGCTCTTGCGCGTGATGGTGACGAGAGCGCCGCCCAGCACGCCCAAGGCGAAGACCACGAAGGCGATCTTTTCGAGGACGCTGGGTCCGGCAAGCACGACGTTCACGGCGTGGTCCTCCCGGCTTTGGACTTGGCCTCGGCGGCCTCGAACTCGGCGCGAAACTTGGTGAGAAAGCCCAGCATGGGCCAGGCCGCGGCCTCGCCGAGCGGGCAGATGGTGTTGCCCGCGACGCCGCCCGCGATGTTGGCCAGCAGGGCGACGTCGCCCGGCCGGCCTTCGCCCTCGGCCAGGCGCGAGCACACGCGCGCCAGCCAAGCCGTGCCCTCGCGGCAGGGCGTGCACTGGCCGCACGATTCGTGCGCGTAGAAGCGCATGATGGTGGCGCAGAAGGCGACCACGTCGGTGGTCTCGTCGAAAATCACCACGCCCCCCGAGCCGGCCATGGTCTTGAGCTTCTTGCCGCCGCCCATGTCGAAGGGCACGCCGGGCTTGATCTCGACGTCCTTGATGCGGGCGTCGGTCATCAAGGCGTCGAATTCGATGGGCACGTCGATCTCGCTGGCGTCGAGCACCGGCATCGAGCTGCCGCCCGGAATGATGCCCTTGAGGCGCCGTCCACCGAGCATGCCGCCGCAGTGTTCGTCGATGAGCTGGCGAAAGGGAATGCCCATGGGAAGCTCGAAGACGCCGGGCCGGTTGACGTGGCCCGAGACGCTGAGCACGCGCGTGCCGCCCGACCGGCCCATGCCCAGCTTGGCGAAGGCGGCCCCGCCCCGCATCACGATATCGGGGATGTTCATCAGGGTTTCCACGTTGTTGACGATGGTGGGCTGACCGAACAGCCCGCGCACCGCCGGAAACGGCGGCTTCATGCGCGGCCAGCCGCGCTTGCCTTCCAGCGAATTGAGCAAGGAGGTTTCCTCGCCGCAGATGTAGGCACCGGCGCCCCGGTGCATGGTGAGGTCCAGCGTAAACGCGCCCGTCGCGCTCTCGTGGGGCTTGCCCAAGAGGCCGGCAGCATAGACCTCGTCGATGGCCGCCTGCAGGATCTTCGCTTCGCTGGCCAATTCGCCGCGAATGTAGACATAGGCGTGGGTACAACCGAGAGCATAGGCGGAAACGGCGATCCCCTCCACGAGCAGGTGCGGGTCGCCGACGAGCAGGACCCGATCCTTGAAGGTGCCGGGCTCGGATTCGTCGGCGTTGACCACCAGGTACACCTGCTTGGCGTCCTTGGGCAAAAAGCCCCACTTCATGCCGGTGGGAAAGCCTGCGCCGCCGCGCCCACGCAGACTGGAGGCCTTGACCTCGTCCACCAGGGCCGTGCGCTGCATGCCCAGGGCTTTCTTGAAGGCCTGCCAACCGCCGCGGGCTTGGTAGGTGGAGAGCTTGCGAATGTCGGGCACGCCGATGTTCTTGGTGACGATCTTCTCGCCCGGGGTGCTGCGAAAGGCGCCAAGAACATCGATGGGGGGAAACCCGTTCGGGTGCGCGCCTTCGGGCGCGGGCGCCTTGCTCAAATCGTCGAGCAGGCGATCCAACTTGTCGACGGTCAGGTGCTGGTGCCGGGCATGGCCGTCCACCAACGAGGCGCCGCCCTCGCACCCGATCATGTCGTCGTCCTCGTCCAGGCTGAACGTGCCGTCGGGCGTGGCCTGGCCCGGACGAATGCCCAGGCGCTGGTGCACGTGCTCCATGGCATCGTAGCCGGCGCGCACGACGCAGCCGATGTTGCTGCACACGTGCAGCCGGTGGCGCGCAGGCGGGGTGCGGCGAAACATCGTGTAAAACGTCACGACGCCGAAAACGTGCGACGGGGGCAGGTCGAGCAGCCGGGAGGCGTAGTCGAGCGCCTCGTCGGAAAGATGACCAGCCTCATCCTGAATGAGGTGAAGCACCGGGATCAGCGCGGCCTGCGAATTGGGATAGTGCCCGCGCACCCGGTTGATGGACTGCTGCGTTTGAGGGGAGAGATCGAGGGCCATTGGCCTAGGGACAGCACTTTGAGATGCGAAAGGCCGGACGTCAACTCCCCTCGACAGGACATCGCGATGGAGATTTAAAGCGCAGCGCGTCTAAAACGGAGGCGGCCAAAATGAAGACGGCGGCGATTAGCAGACCGACGCGCGCCTATTTCTTTGGTGATGGCGAAGCCGGCAGGCTCCGCACGCGCTTGCTAGCTTCTGAGCACCAATTTCGCGACGGCGTCCCCGGCCGCCCCGGCGGCGAAGCACACGACCAGGGTCAGCCCGACATTCAAGGCAGCCAGCGCGTAGGCCCCTTGCTGGGTGTAGCGGTAGGTCTCGTAGTCGAAGGTCGAGTAGGTGGTGAACCCGCCCATGAGCCCCGTGGTCAGGAACAAACGCAGGGTCGGCGAGATGACATTCGTGGTGATGCCCACGTGCATGATGGCGCAGATGAGGAACGAGCCGATCACGTTGACCGCGAGGGTGCCGAGCGGAAAGGCGAGGCCGGACGCGCCCTGCACGAACGTGCCGAGCAAGTAGCGCGCCCCACTGCCGATCGCTCCGCCCAACGTGACCGCGAGAAACTGCGACATTCCCCCCTCGTATAGATCGGGGAGGCGCGACAAGCCAAGCGGAAGCGCGCTCGGTGATTCCGCGACCAGGAGAGCGACGGAGCGGGAGGTACCAGGACCCTGAAAGGGCTGGGCTTCAGGCCCGGCCCCCTTCCGCCGATTACCAGCCGGAGAATGCACACCCGGATTCTCATTGCGGACGAAGACCAGGGCACCCAGGCGGCCCTCGTCCGCGTCGTCATGTCTCTCGGCTACGAGGGCGTGCCCGCGAGCAGCGTCACCCAGGCCCAGGACGCCCTTTCGGGAAAGCCCATCGATCTGTGCGTGGTTTCCCTGGGGTTGCCCATGGAGGCCGTTCGCAACATCCTGGCCACCGCGCAGGCGCGAAGAAGACCCATTCCGGTTGTGGCGCGCATCGTGCACGACACGGTCAGAGAGATCGTTTCAGTCTTCCGCATGGGCGCACAGGACTTCCTGCCTCGGCCCTTCCACGATCAGCTGGGTAGTGAGGTCATCGAGCGCGCCCTGGTCGAACGCAACCGTGCCTCGTCGCCTCTGCGCACCTGCGGCGTCACCCTGATAGGCGATCACCCGGCGATGCACGTCGTGCTCGAACGCGTCGACCAGGTGGCCGATTCCAACGCCAGCGTGCTCATCCGCGGCGAAGAAGGAACGGGCAAGGAAGTCGTGGCACGCACCATCCACGCCTGCGGCGCCCGGCGCGGCGGGCCCTTCGTCACGGTTCGCCTATCCGGCGGCGAGCCCCATCCCACGTCGAACGATCTATTCGGAGGCCTGTCGGCATCGGACAACGGGCTCACCAAGGAAGGCCCGAGCAGGCTCGCGCAAGCCGAGCACGGCACGCTCTTCATCGACGAAATCTCGAACCTTTCGCGCGAATCGCAAATCGGCCTCCTGCGCCTGGTCCGCGATCCGGGTTCTCGCGCCCGCGCCGATGTCCGCATTGTCGCAGGCACATCGCGCAACCTGGAAACCGCGGTGCGCGAAGGCACCTTCATCGAGGACCTGTACTACCGGCTCAACATCATTCCCATCGAGATCCCGCCCCTGCGCGAACGACTCGAGGACATTCCCATCCTGGCCGAGCACTTCCGTCGGGCCGCCAATGCCTATCACGGTCGAAACACCCCGCCCTTTCCACCCGACTTGCTCGTGCGCCTGAGCGAGTGCCCGTGGCCAGGCAACGTGCGCCAGCTCGAGAGCGTGGTGGAGCGCCTGGTGGCCGCGGCCAAAGATCGCGGCGTGGGCGTGTACGATCTGCCGGCCAGCTTCCGTACGGACGTGAAGTCCCTCGGAACCGGCATCGTCGATCTGCCACCTCACGGCGTCGATCTGCGCTTGCTGCTCACCCAGCTCGAGGACAGGCTCATCGGCCAAGCCCTCGAGCGTACGAACGGGAACAAGAACCGCGCCGCCGAGCTTCTCGGCTTGAATCGCACCACGCTGGTCGAAAAGCTGCGCAGAAGAACCGTGGCCTGATGACCTGTCCATCAATTGGACAGGTCATCAGAAAGCCGAGCCAAAGGCTCGGCCGCAGGTGGGGTGAAGTCCGCGAATTCACTTCGCGGACGAGGGGCGGGCCGCGGCCCGCCCCTTGAAATGTCCATCGGTCTTTCGATCGTCAGCGCCATAACGTTTTCCTGACCCGTCGTCACCTGCTTGACGGTTTGTACTCAGAGCAAATGTCATTTGGCTGACGATCCAGAGCGATCAAAAAACCAATAACCAGGAAGATGGCCAACTTAGCTCGACCCTGAACGTGGCACGGCCCCTGCACTCCGCTCCCGCATGCCAAACGCGAAGCGGAACCAGGTTGGAAAGCAGCGAAAGCGCCCCGAACTCACCAAGGCCAAGAAACCCGTGCGCAAACTCTCCGCCAAGGCACTGGCCAGTCGGCGCAAGGTCTACGCTGCGAAGTTCTTCCCTTACATCGAGAAGGTTGCCCGCCGTCTCGCGCGCCGACTTCCGGCTCACGTCGAGATCGACGATCTGGTTTCGGCCGGCGTGATCGGACTCATGGAAGCCGCCGAGCGCTTCGACCCCAAGCGCGTCGACCGCTTCGAGGCCTTCGCCGAATTCCGCATTCGCGGAGCGATGCTCGACGATCTGCGCGCGCGCGACACGCTCTCTCGCGACATGCGTCGCCTATCCAACGAGCTGCGCGAGGCTTCGCGCAAGCTGGAATCCGAGCTCGGCCGCTCGCCCGACCAGGCCGAGTTGGCACAGACCCTCGGCCTCAAGGTCGACGAGCTCTACACGCGCCAGCAGAAGCTCTCGGGCTCGTCCGTGGTCGGCATCGACGACGCGGGACCCGATTTTCTCGATCGCACGAGCGACACCAACTCGCCCGATCCCTTCGAGCTCACCGCCCACCGCGAAGCGCTGGCGCGTCTGGTTTCCGGCATCGACGATCTGCCCGAGAAGATGCAGCAAGTGCTCTCGCTCTACTACTGCGAGAACATGAACCTCAAGGAGATCGGGGAAATCCTGGGCGTCACCGAATCGCGTGTGTGCCAGATCCACGGCGAGGCGACCCGCCGCCTGCGCGAATCCCTCTCGGACATCGAGGACGCAGTCGCGGCCTAGGAGGCTGGTGTCAAGCACCAGCCTCCTAGACCTCGAGCCACGCGCAATCATTGAGCTTTCACGAAAGTGTAACAATCGGCTTAAGGTTTCTGGCGGGGGGACCGATGTGGTTGTGTATGGCACCATCGGAAAATCTCCAGCTACGAAAAGCGCCCGCGAAAGCTCCGCTGGGCGTGAATGCCGACGCGGTTGCTCGGCAGATGCGAGTCCAACACCTGCGACAGCTGGTCGCCAACGGCACGTACAAGGTCAGCCCACAGCGGCTCGCCCTCAAGATCCTGGTCAAGGCGCTTCGCGAGCGGTAGGCACGCTCGTTCCATGGCGCCGTCAGGCGCGACACATCCCCTTCGAGCCGAGAACGACCACAGCCCGGCTAGAGCACCGAACGGGTCGAATGCCGTGCAGAATCGAGAGCTTGCGAAGTACTCGGAAGGTTCACCTCGCCCCGCGAAGCGGGGAGAGGTCGACGCGCGAAGCGCGTCGGGTGAGGGGTTCGGCCATGCGAGAGAGTGCGCTGACCCCTCACCCTAGCCCTCTCCCCGCTGCGCGGGGCGAGGGGATCGGAGCGCGCACGTGCGTAGCAACTTCTTGAATTCCCGGCACTTTCAAACCGTTCGGTGCTCTAGAACGGCAAGGTCAGTTGGCGCGGGCGCCGGCGCGGTTTTGGGGCGTTGCGCACGCAGGTGCGGCCGTCCAGGGCCGACGACGCGCGTCTCTCGCGCTCGACCAAACTGGACCATAGCGGTGCTGCGTCCGACGGCAGCGGCCGTCCCTCGGAAGCAGCCTCGAAAATCCGACATTGCTCGTCGAGCCGCCGCAGGGCCATGCGCCTGGCGCCCTGGTCGAGCTTCGCCCGGTCCACCGCACACCGAAGCACGCGCAGGGTTTCGTCGTAGATCTTGAGCGGCACAGGAAAAGGGTGGCCGTCCTTGCCGCCGTGAGCGAAGGAAAAGCGCGCCGGATCCGTGAACCGGCTTGGCGCCCCGTGCACGACCTCGGCGACCAAGGCCAAGGCCAGCAGCGTGCGCTTGCCGATCTGCGGGGTGAGCAGAAGCTCGGGAAAGCTTGTCGGCCCGAGGTGGGCCGCGACCTGCAGGGCCGCATCAAGCCGACGCAGGTCCAGGTTCTCCGCGCGCACCTCGTGGTGACTTGGCATGGTCAGCACGCGCTCGACGCCTGCGACCACGAGCGCGGGATCGGAAAGCGCAAGCTCCACGGTCCGCGCGCGCGCATCCGCCGCCGCGCGATCGGTCAGGTTGACGATGGGAAACGGCTGCGGCTCGCCCTCGATCGCGTTGTGCGGCTCCTCGACGAACGAGCCGGCGCGATCCCACAGCCAGTGGTAGCGCCGGGCCTGACGCTTGTCGGGATTCATCCCCTGCTGCACCACCGCCCACTTGCCGTCATCGGTCACCACGAAACCGTGCAGATAGAGATCGAAGCCATCCTGCACGGCTGCGCTGTCCACCTTGGCCACCAGGCGGCTCGTGCGTACGAGAGCAGGGGCATCGACGGAGATGCGCTCGCCGAGCGCCAGCAGCTCGTCGGGCGTGCGCCGCGAATGTCGGCCTCGCCCGCCGCACACGTGAATACCCAGCTCGTCCGCCACCGGGGCCAGCCCACGCTTGAGCGCGCCGAGGACGCTGGTGGTGATTCCGGACGAATGCCAGTCCATGCCCATCACGCAGCCCAAGGACTGAAACCAGAAGGGATCGGCGAGCCGGCGCAGGACCTCGTCGCGCCCGTATTCGAGAACCAGGGCCTCGACGATGACCCGCCCCAGGCTTGCCATGCGCGAAGCCAGCCACATCGGCACGCGCCCGCCGTGCAAAGGCAGATCGGCGGTACCCGTTTTCAAGCTACTCGCCTGAGAAACGCACGTAGGTGTGCTCTTCGCCTACGGTGGCCGTGACCACCTTGATGATTGCCTCGCAATGCGCCTTCACCTCGGGTTTGGAGGATCCGCGCAGGCGCTTTTCGAGCTCGTCGATCACGAACGGAATCTGAACCTGGTTGAAGAGCGTGTCGCCGAACGGATCGACGAAGCGCAAGCACGGCGAGGTCCGGTCCTCCCGGTCGGGGAGCAGCTTCTCGGTCAGGTTGTTGTCGTCGAGAACTTCATCTTGAACTTCGCCTGATTCGGTCTCCACGCGTACGTCAATTCCCATGGTTCCTCCCAACCTTGAGTTTTGCTCGTCACCTGGTTTTCACTATACGTTCGTTCAGCGAGCCTCGCAAGAAGCCGCCGTCGAGGAATCGTGGTCGCTTGCGCGAATTCTCCCGCCGTGCCGCCGTGAAGACATGGCGTGACTTCCACGCCACAGGTTTCCCGGCCGCTCACCGGCTCAGACGTGCAACCCCGCGAAAGGAATCACTTGCTCGCCGCGTGCACACGCGGCACGAAAACTGCTACCGTCAGGCGGCATGCGAACGCAAGCCGCTTTCCGCGCCAGCGATGGATTCCGCCATGACAGGCAGATCCCCACGGTCTTCGTCTTCGCCGCGTTCCTGTCCTATGCGTGCGGCGGGTGTCTCTCGAACGAATACGTGATCCCCAAGCCCGAGCTTGCGCGTCTGGCGCAGTTGCCGCCCGAGCAGCGTGGACAGCGCGTGCACGTTGTGCAGGACATCGGCGACCGTCGAGGCGAAGCCATCGACACGACCCAACCTCCTACCCAACCTCCGCCGCCGCCACAGCCGTACCCGCAAGGCCAGGCCTACGGACCGCCGCCCGCAGGATACGCGCCCGAAGGGGACTTGGAGGAAGGTCCGGATTCGCACGTCGGTGTGGGCGTCGGGATCCTCATCGCGCCCGGCCCGCCCGTGCCGCTCGGTGGGCCTCATCCGGGACCCGGCGTCGGCCCGCGCGCCCTGCCCGGGCCGCGTGGTCCCGTCGGTGGTGTTCCTGGCCGCGCTGCGCCCACGACGCCCCATGGTCCCCGGTCACCCGGCTCGGGCGGCAGCAAGCTCGGCGGAGGGGGTGGCAGCAAGAACGAGCTCGCGGCCGTGATCATCGCCGCCGCCCTGGTGGCCACCGTCGGCATGGTCGCCACCGAGGGCGCGCGCTACGATGGCAGCGTGGCCATGTATCCTTGGCAGCCCCTTCATTTGAAGGAGGCCGGGGGCCAGGAACGCGAAGTTCCGCTGGCCCAGCTCACGCCGGCCGACGCGTCGTCGACCTCGCAGGCCGTGGTCATGGACGACGAGGGCTGGGGCCTCATGCGCCTCGGGCGCCGACCGCTCGATCGCCAGGGCTTCGCGTTCAAGTTGGACCTGGGCGCACTGCACTCGTCCACCTCCACCTTCTCCGCGAACGGCTTCGCAACCAACCTCCAGCTCGGCTACTTCCCCCACCGAGCCTTCGGCCTGCTCGCCGGGTGGGCCTTCTCGGGCGGCTCGGATGCAGACGGCAAGTCGTACTATCGCCACACCCTGGCCCTCGAAGCACAGGTCTTTCCGGTCAGCGTTTGGCGCCTGCACCTGGGCGGTTTCGGGCACGGCGGCGTGCAATACGCCGACGACGCCAGCGGCGGTACGCGCCAGGGCGCTGCTTTCGGAGGCGGCCTCATCCTCGAGCTGGCCCTCACCACACGCCTCGCCCTCACCGCGCGCGCCGACTACACCTCCGCCCACGTCGCACCCGACGGCGGCTGGGCTGCGACCGAGATGTTCACCGCCGGCGTCGCGATTTATTGAAATGGGAACCCTCAAAGGGTTCCCAAACCCGAGGCCCCTACCCGCCACCCACCACCCCGCTCGCTGCGCTCGGCCTCGCGCGCTATGGCTCTGCCGGGCAAAGCCCGGCTACGCCAACGCGATCATGGGAACCCTCAAAGGGTTCCCAAACCCGAGGCACCACCAACCCGCCCTACCTCCCCCTCGCTGCGCTCGGCCTCGCGCGGTCTGGCGGAACCCTGGGAAGTTCCCAATTCTCCGTGCCCTCTGTGGTGCTAGATTCGGTCCGTGCGTTGGCGACTAACCTCGCCAGAGGCGGCCCGCGTCGAGGTCATCAATCCTTCCGACGGCGGGTTCTGGTTCTGGCTCTTCAAATTCTATGCATTCGCGGCCCTGTGCCTCGTCGGGCTGGGGCTGCTCGGTGGTATCGGCCTTTACGCCTACTTCGCCAGCACCCTGCCGTCGCTGCCTGACTTCGCCCGCTATCGGCTGGAGGCCGCGGAGTCGACGCGCGTGCACGCCTGGGACGGCACGGACTTGGCCGAGCTGGCCAGCGAGCGGCGCGAGATTCTCCCACTCGAAGCCTTTCCCAAGGAGCTATTGCAGACCTTCGTCGCCATCGAGGATCGCCGTTTCTACGAGCACAGCGGCATCGACTACCGCGGCATGCTGCGCGCCCTGGTGGCCAACCTGCGCGCCGGACACGTGGTGCAGGGCGGCTCGACCATCACCCAGCAGGTCGCGCGCTCGTTTCTGCACACGTCCGAGCAGACCATCCAGCGCAAGATTCGCGAGGCCATCCTGGCCCGGCGCCTGGAGGCGAGGTACGAGAAAAATCAGATCCTGGCGCTGTACCTCAACCAGGTCTTCTTCGGGCACCAGTCCTACGGCGTGGCGGCGGCTGCGCGGCGCTACTTCAACAAGCAGGTCAGCGAGCTGGATCTCGACGAGATGGCCACCCTCGCCGGCATCGTGCAAGCACCCAGCCGCTACTCGCCCCTCCTCGCGCCCGACCTCACGCGCGCCCGGCGCGACCAGGTGCTTACCGCCATGGCCTCCGCGGGCGTCATCGACGAGGCCACGGCCGACAACCTGCGCGCGCGCCCCCTGGCCGTTCACCAGCCGCCCGATGTGTTTCGCGAGCGCTCGCCCTACTTCGCCGAGCACGTGCGGCGGGACATCGCCAAGCGCTACGGCGACAAGGCCCTCTGGGAGGGTGGCCTCGACATCGAAACCACGCTCGTGCCGTGGATCGACGAGTCGGCGCAGGAAAACGTCGACTTCTCCTTGCGCAAGCTCGACAAGCGCCAGGGCTGGCGGGGCCCGCTCGCGCACGTTGCGGGCCCCATGGCCGACGAGCTCCGCCGCCGAGAGAGCGCGCGCTACGGCAACGCCGTGCCCATCGAGGGCGAGCTGTACCTGGGCCTGGTCGAGAGCACAGGCGGCGGCAAGGCGCAGGTGCGCGTGGGCGACAAGCTCTACCCGCTGCCCTCGGCGGGCATGGACTGGGCGTTTCCGTACAGCACGGTGGATTCGACCAACGGCAAGACCCTGACCAGCACCAATGGCGTGCTTCACCCAGGCGACGTGGTGTGGGTGACGCCCATGCATCGCTCGCATCTGCGCCGCTTCTCCGACTGGACCTACGACGACGCGGGCGAGGTGCATTGGCTCCCGGCCTACGAGCGCAAGCCGCCGTCCGGTCCCGTGGCCTTGCAACTCGAGCAAACGCCCAAGGTTCAAGGCGCGCTTTATTCCTACGACCATCAAACCGGCTACGTGGTGGCCATGGTCGGCGGCCTGGACTTCGACCGCTCGGAATTCAACCGCGTGGTGCAGGCCTGCCGCCAGCCCGGCTCGACCTACAAGCCCGTCTACTACTCGCTGGCCCTCGATCGCGGCTACGGCTACGCCTCGCTGCTCAACGATACCCCGCGGGCCGAGGTCGACCCCATCACCGGCGAGGTCTGGGTACCGCAGAACCTCAACAACACCGTCGAATACCAGGTGACCCTGGAGTACGCGCTCATCTGGTCGAAGAACGTCCCGTCGGTGCAGCTCTTCAAGCTGGTGGGCGGCAAGGACGTCGAGGCCTGGGCGCGCCGTCTCGGCATCACCACCCCCATCATCCCCGATCAGGCGCTTGCTCTCGGCGCTTCGTGCACGCGCGTCGACGAGCTGACCCGCGCCTTTTCGGCCTTCGCCCGCAACGGTTCGCTGTCCGAGCCGGTCTCCATCCGACGGGTGCGCGATCGCGGCGGCCAAGTGCTGGAAGACAACACCGCCGTATCCGATCCCATGGGCGCCCCGGACGAGCGCCTCGATCGCATGGTGGCCCTGGCGGGCGTGCGCAGTAAGGACGTCATCCCGCCGCGCACCGCCTGGCTGACCTCGCAGCTTCTGCGCCACGTAGTGACCAAGGGCCACGCCCCCGCCCTGCGCAGCTCGGGCCTGCTGGTGGGCGGCAAGACCGGCACATCGAGCGCGACCATGGATACGTGGTTCATCGGCTACACCTCGCGCTGGATGACCACGGCCTGGATCGGCGACGACCGCCGCGAGCGCCCGCTCGGCTTCAAGGACGCCGCCTACATGCTCACCGTGCCCATGACCGCGCGCTACCTCTACGAGGTCACCGCCGGCCAGCCGCTCGAGGACATCCCCTGGGAGCGCCCGCTCGGCGTGCGGGCCAACGACACCGGTGGCACCCTGCGCACCACCATGGACGAAGTCAAAGCCGACAACGGCGAGCCGAAAAAGAAGAAGACGAAGGGCTAGCCCGCGACCTTGTAGTAGCAGTGCGGGAATTCGTGCGGGTGGCCCGCGTGCGCCACCGAGGTCCACGTGCAGCCGCCGCGGCACACATCGCCAAATTCACACCCCGCGCACGAGCCCTTCAGATCCTGCACGCGAAACTTGCGGTTGTAGGCAAAGGCGTCGGGGTTGTTCCACACCCACCGCGCCAGGCGCATGCGCGACCGCCGTTACGGTTCGCGATCGGCCAAGAAGGCGCGGTAGGTGCACGGCGCCGTGCAGGGCAGAAGCTGTTGCAGGCACGCGCGGATCGAATCCGTGGTGACCTGTCTGGCCAGGTCGGCCGGGTGAATGGCAAGGCGTGTGTCAGTCGGCCGACGGCGGCGCTGGAGCGCGGCCCACCACGAAGTAGCGTGCGCCTCGATGCGGCTCAGCGCCCCCCAGCCGATCAGGCGCCGCGCATGCACCCCTTGCTTGGTCACGATGCCACCCAGTATTTCGTAGAACTCGTACCCCGCGCCGCGGACCACATCGCGCGCCTCGGACGACAGCTGCCAGGCGGGGGGCACGAAGCTCCTCGTTGCTGCGGCGAACCCTGCGCGTTCGAGGATGGCGCTTGCGCGGTCGAGGCGTGCCTTGGTCTCGTCGGCGTCGCAGCGGAAAAATTCGCCCTGGCCGCGCGCGAAACCGTGCGCCCACACGAGACCGCGCGGCGAAAGGCTGCGGCCCGCCATGCGATGGGTGTAGCCGTGCATGACCAGCTGGGCCCCCACCCGGGCGAGGGCCGCCAACCAGTCGCGCGTGCGGGGTAGACTGCGTCCGCGCATCCCGTGACTGCCCACCGACCACCAGCCTACGTGCAGACAGAAGACGCGACCTTTCGCGGGCCGCGAGGGCCCATCTTCGCCGGTTGCACGCTCACCATCCGGCCTGGCGAGCGTTGGGCGATCCTCGGTCCCAACGGCAGCGGCAAGGGCTTGCTCGTGGGCGGGCTCATGGGCAAGCTGGGGCTGCTCGCGGGGCGATTGCGACACCCTTTTCTCGAAGGCGATCCGCGCTTCGCGGATTCCGTGTTCGGCGTGCTGCCGCCCGGAAGTATGGCCCTGGCCTCGATGACGGAGCACCGGCAGTGGCTGCTGGCGCGGGAGTTCCACCAATACCGCTGGCACGGCTCCCTGTCGTGGGGTACCGCCACCGTGTCCGACCTGCTCATGCGCGCCCACGTCGAGCAGCGCAATCCCTTCGCCGTGCTGGACGATGCAGGCGCGCCCGACTTCGAGCGAGCGCGGCAGCGGGAGATCGCACGCCTCGAGCTCGCGCCCCTGCTCGGTCGCCCGGTGGTGGCGTTGTCGAACGGCGAATTGCACCGCTTCGTTCTGGCACGAGCCCTCTTGCGTCGACCGCGTCTGCTGTTCATCGACGATCCCAGCGCCGGCCTGGACGAGCACAGTCGGCATCGCCTGCTGGAGATCCTCGACGAGCTCGATGCTGAACGAATGGGCGTGGTTCTGGCGACCGAGCGGGAAGGCGATCTGCCCCCCGGCATCACCCATGTGCTGCGCGTGGAAGCCGGCGCCATTCGAGGTGTCGAGGCACCTCGCGAAGAACCGCCTCCACGACGGACCGCGAAGCCCACCTTCTCCATCCCCAGGGTCGAGACGCGGCAGTTGCCGAAAGACATTCCCATTTTGGAGATGACAGACGTGACCGTCCGGCACGGTGCCGTCACCCTACTCGACGGCATCACCCTGCGCGTGGACCAGGGCGAGCACTGGGCGCTGCTCGGCCCCAACGGCAGCGGCAAGTCCACCTTGCTCAGCTTGCTCTTGGCCGACAATCCCCAGGTCTATGCCAACGACGTGCGCGTCGCCGGGCAGAGGCTCGGTCCTGGGCGCAGCATCTGGGATCAGAAGTCGTGGATGGGTTGGGTGTCGCCCGAGCTCGAGACCTACTATCCGGCGCATGCGCGAACCTTCGACGTCGTGCTGTCGGGATTCGCCAGCTCGCTCGGGGTGCACGCGAGCAGCACGCCCGAGCAAACGCTCCTCGCGCGGACCTGGCTGGAGCACCTCGGGTTGCGCGCGGACGCCGACTCCCTCTTGGCCGACCTGGCCCCCGAGGCGCGCCGTCTGGCCTTGCTGGCCCGAGCCGCGGTCCACGCGCCGTCCCTGCTGTTGTTCGACGAGCCCTGCCAAGGCCTCGATGCCGCGGGTCGGGCTACCCTGGCCGTTGCCATGGCCGCGGCCGTCGCAGCGCTCGGCGCCGCCATGATCTACGTGACCCACGACCCCGAGGAAATCCCCGCCAGCGTGACGAACGTGCTGGTTCTGGAGCGCGGGCGGCTCGAGTACAGCGGCCCGCGCGGGTAGCCATCGCCTCACGAGGCGCAGTCGTGCTGCCAAGGCTCGCGCCTACGGCGCGGTCATGGTTCCACCCGGCAACGCAACGCCGCCACCGCCGGTCTGCATGGGGTAGCACCAGACGCTCGCAGGCACGGCGTCCAGGTAGGGGACCGGCGTGCCGTCCGTCTTCGTTCCGTCGAGCGCGCAATACACGTCGTTGCGCACATGGGTGAGCGCCTCCTTGACCTCGTCGGCAGTCATGGCGGTGATGGAGGTACCGTCTTGACTCAGACGCCAACCGGTCGATGAGCTGGAGAAGACGATGTCGAGCCCGATGGCCATCGGCGACTCGGACTCCGGGCATGCGAGGGTCGGACCCGAAGCCAGGGGCGTCGGGGCGAAGGCATGGAGGCTCCCGCTGAAGGTCGAAATGAGACAGCGCGAGCCGATGCGGTCGACGCGGGCGTGAATGTCGCCGGTGTCATCGATGCGATACACGGCGAAGGGGGTGGCGTATTCCTCCAGCACGTCCATGGACCAGCCCTGCGCGTCTTGATTGAAGGCATAGATTGACGAGTCGCCGAAGGCCAGCGCGCTTCCGCCGGTCGGCGACGAATCGATGGAAACCGTTCGCACGATGTCCTCGACAGGGTCGAAGGTCATCTCGGACGAGAGCCCCGTGCCCACGCCCACCGCCGTGATGTTGAGGCGGTGCGCCGGGGGGTTGAAGGAAGCCTGGGGCGTATTCAGATAGCCGGCATAGGGCATGAACAGTCGTTGGCTACCCCAGTCGAGGCGGATGCGCTGATCGTCCGAAGTGCCAAGCCAGGTCTGCGTGAAGTCCGCATTGTACTCGGTGCCGAGCAGGACGTTGTCCACCTCGCTGGCATTGTCCTGACTGAACAGGGTGATCTTCTGCAGGTTGCGCGCAACCCCGCTGCTGGTGAAGCTCACGGTGCCCGGGCCGAGGATGCCGGCTCCCGCCAGAATCGAGCTGGACACTGGCCCCCGGCATCTCGAAGTGGTTGAGCTGGGTCGGGAACGACGGCGTGCTCAGATCCATCATGATGACGTCCGACCAGTTGGTGATCCCCTTGGGTGCCGTGGAGTCGTAGTAGGCGCGCGAAACCATCATCCGGGTGTCGGAGAAGAGGGTCGAGTGCGAACCGGAATAGGAATAGTTGCCGATCTGCCGGGGCGTGTCCTGCGCGCCCAGCTCGGCGATGGAGTTGCCCGCGATGAGCAGCGTGTGCAGCGCCTGCCCCTGGTTGGTGAGCACGTAGAACTGCCCGTGCTGGAACTGCAGGTCGTTCTTGCTGTCGATGGTCCCGCTGACCTCCAGCGGCGCGCCGGTGAAGGTCAACGAGGGCACGCTGCCGGTGGTGGTTCCCGGCGACGCCATCTCGAAGAGCTGCTGGTCCAGCTTGACGAAATCCCCGCTGGTATAGCGCCACACCACGAACTGGGTGGACTGATCGGTCCGGTAGGTCGGGTACGACACCGTCTTGGTCTCGGTGCTGTCGCAAATGTAGTCGTGGTACGTGTAGCTGTTGCAGGTTTCCCCGACACGAACGTAGATGTACTTGCTCACCACGGGGGCTGCCTCCTGGATGCAATCGAGCAGCGACTTGCCGTTGCACGGGTAGTCGCCCTTGGTGCTTTGCGGATCCTTGTAGTCGGGATTGGGCCGCTGCTCGTAATTGGGATAGCAGTACTTGACGGTGTGATCGGGGCCGGGGTGACTGGCGGAACAGTAGGTGTAAGTCTGGGACTGGGTGCCGGTAAAGACGGTCTTGCTGACGTCGCGGCTGACCACGAAGTAGCTGTCGCTGGCGCTGATGAACGGTTTGTAGCTCTTGTAGGTGGACACCACCTGGCCCGGTGTCAATTGGCTCACGGCCTGGACGAAGTCCTGGCCAGCCAGGGGATCGGAGCTGACGTGGTCGTTGAGGAGCTCTTCTTGCCAGGCCAAGGCGAGCTGCGCTCCCCAGTTGACGACGGTCACCTTCACGCCGGTGGCGCTGACGCCGGTAGAGCCGACTCCGGTGCCGCCGGTGACCGGTACGGCGGCGACCGCACCTCCATCGGGGTTGGTGGTCGCGGCGACGACAGGCTGGCTGTACAGGGTTGCGTAGACGACCAGGGTGTTGTCGAACAGGCGCGCATCCTGGATCTGCTGGTTGTCCAGCATGACCGCGTCCAGGAAGTCGAAACCGGTTGCATTGACACGGAAACGGAGGAGCGCGGCCTCGTACCCGGACGTGCCCGAGGCCACGCCATTGACGAGCAGGACGATCTCCTTGCCCTGGTAGAAGAAGTACTTGGGAGCTCCCGGGCAACTTGAGCGCGCAGCTCAACACGGGTTTGGATCCCGCGGTATTGACCGCGAGCAGGCCGTGCCGCTGGGAGAGGAAGATCGCCGTGCTGTCTTGATACCCGATGAGGTCGGGCCTCACGATGGTCGGCGCCGACGAGCCCGCGGAGTCCGTCGCCCCGGCCGTCATGGGGTAGTTGCGGGGGGGAGGAATCTGCCCTTGATAGAGAGGCGGCTGACTCAGATCCTTCAAGATGGAGACCGGGTGGGTCCAGTTGATCCCGCCCAAGGCGTCGACCGCGGTCTGGAATTCGGCGGCGTTGCTGACCGGACAGCGCATGGCTGCGAGCGGATCCAAGCGACTGACCTGGGCGGCGAAGTCGTCGTAGCTCAAGACCGTTCCGGACGCCGGGACCCGCACTTGGCTGCGGTAGCTGAGCGTGTACGCGGTAAGGTCTTGTGGAGGCGTGACCGTTGCGTCGATGCTGCCGGCATCGCTGTCGGCGCCCGCGCCACCGCTGCCCGCGCCGCCACCCGTTCCGCCTGCACCGGTACCGGCGCCACCACCCGGGCTGTCTCCGCCACAGCCGACAACCATAAGGGTGCCCGCGCCCAGAAGGGCAACGGAATGAACGAACCATCCGACTCGTCTTGTCATGCTAGCTCCTCGGTGCCGGCATAGAGCAAGACCTGGGCCAGCCGATGTCTGCTCTCCTCTTTCCCCGTTTTCCTGGGTGTGGGCGGGCTTAGGGAGTCTCGGCCCTCACAATTTTGAGGTGTCCCCTGCGGAAATTCCAGCTTCGCCGACGATCCTCCGGCCAGGGATCTTGCCGGGGCCATGGGCTGCGTCTTGCGGGCGGCGTCCGCGGTTGGTTTCGTACTATGCTCGGAGGTGCACCACCATGAACCCCTATCGAGCCCGCAAGAAGATCGTTGCTTACGCCATTCTATCCCTTCTTGCGTTCGGCACCGCCGCCCTGGGCGCGGCCCTCGGCTACTCCGGGTTGGCCCAGCGGCGGTTTCTCCTCCACGCAGGCCGGGAGGACTTGGCCCTTTGCCTCAACAATCCCGACCTGGATTGCGATCCGAGACGATGGTGGGTCCTGGTCATCGCGGGCAGCGTGCTGTTGGTGATCGGGCTCGTCCTGCTGCTTCGACTCGGAGCCAGGTTGAGACGACTGCTGCGGCAGCGATGACGGAGGTGAGGTATCCCGCGTCTCTTCGTGCTAGAGAATCGTCATCATGGGGTGGCGCTCCGTGCAACCCGCCGAACCTGCGAAAGCCGTGGGCAAGCGACCGCCCGCTGCCCGCGTGCACTGGGCTCTGCTCGGGTCGCTTGCCGCCCACGCGATGCTGGCCTGGCTGCTCGTTTCGCGGGCGCCTGCGAAGAGCCGGACTCTTCGCACGCCGCCTGCCGAGACGGTGGAGATCGCCGTAGATAGTTTCGAGCCCGCGGTCCCGACCGTGACCCGGCAACCGGCCACGATTCCTTCACTCCGGTCGTCGCCACCGTCCGCGTCCCGGTCGCGAGTAAAGACCGAGCTTGTTCACGAGGGCACGGCGAAAGGCGCGGCCGAAGCCACGCAAGCTCCCGCGCCGAGCAGCGGTGGCTCTGTGCGGACCCCGGGTGCTTCATCGCATGGCCAATCCGATGGATTGGCCACCTTCCAGCCGGCGCATCCCGATCTGAACGGGCCGATGGAATTCCCCCCGCCCGCGGAGAAACCGCGCGACCTGCTCGCCCCGCCCGTGGCGAAGGATGAGACGCGGCCCAGCGAGCTGCCCAAGGTGATTCACGGAGGCGCGGGCGTGACCGCCAACGTCGCCGAGGACGGCAGCATTCGCTTCCACGATTCCAAGGGCATCGTCCTGGACAACTCGCCTTTCCAGGCCGTGGGGTCCGGCGTGGGCGTGGGCCTGTCGGGACACTTCGACGTCACGGATCAGGTCATGAAGCTCGCCGGCCAGGATCCCTACGCGGCCGTCAAGAGCAGGATGGCCGAAGAGACTCGAGAGCAGCGGTTGTGCATGGCCCGGCGCTACCAGGGCGAGCGGCAGAAACAGGAGCTGTTCTCTTTGTCGACCAAGGTGAGACGCGTCGCCGCGCGCGCGGATCTGTCCGCGGCCGAGCGCCGGGAGCTCGTCTTCGCCATCTGGGACGAGTGCATGGAGGAGTCGGAGTCGACAACCGACTACGGTGCCATGGCCCGCGCGACCATCTTGTCGATCATCCGCGAGGCCTTCCCCAAAGGCAGCGAGCTGGCCTATCGCCCCGGCGAGCTCTTGGCCATGAACAAGCGACGCTCTTCCCGTCAAGCGTTCGCCCCCTACGACCCGATGCCGGTGCGAGCCCGCCACCCCGACGCTGGCGCGCCGACCGAGTGCCCCTAGCAGTCACCGCGGCGGCTATCCGCCGGCGGCGCTGCGGTGGACGGTGGGGCAGGCCAGGCACTCGGGCAGGGTGCGGCCCGCGCCTTCCAGCCAGGCCCGTGCCAGGCGACGGCCGAGGACACGGTCTGCCGAGGTGAGCATCTGGTAGGCGGCGTCGCGCAGAAGCCGCTCGCGAAAGCGGTAGCTCGCCTCGCCTGCCCTGATGTCGCGCTCGATGAAGTCGCGCATGACCAGGACTTCCAGCCACTCGGCGATGCCCTTGCGCGCGGATTCGCCGAGCAAGGAGATGAGGGCGTCCACGCAGAACGGTTTGTCGCCGAAGAGGCTCGCCGCGCGCAGCACCCGACGCACGTCGGGCTCGACGCCCTCGAGTCGGCCCTCCCCAACCGCATGAACCACCGCGGGAATCGCGAGCGTGCCCCGGTCGGCGGCGTGCGCCGCCATCTCCTCGAGGAACTGCGGGTTTCCTTCCCAGCGATCGAGCATGAAGTCCGCGGCTGTCCGCGACACCGACGGAATCCAGAAATGCAACAGGGTCAGCCCCTGTTTGGGCGACAGCGGGCGCAGACGCAGGCGCCGCGCCGAACGCGCGCTCCACAACCCCGGGAACCTGTCTTCGACCTCGTCGCGGCCCACGCCGATGACCATGAGGGGCTTGTCGTGAAGCCTGTGCATCAACCGATCCAGCAACTCCAGGCTGGGGGTGTCGGCCCACTGCAAATCCTCGACGACCAACAAGAAACCGCTGGGCGTGCAGCGACTCTCGATCCAGGCCGCCAGCGCTTCCTCCACGTGTTGGCTCGACTTGCCCTGCACGTCGATACCTGCCGCGACGAGCATCGATGCAAGGGCGGGATAGCGCCGTTCGATACGCAAGAGCGTGCCGCTGGCCAGTGCGACCTGCAAGGATGCATCCGGGTTTGCGGTCAAAAACTCGCGCAGCAATCTGGATTTGCCCTGACCAGGTGGACCGAGAAGCAAGACCGCGCGTGGCGCTTTCTCGTCCCGGGTCTCTTCCAGCAGGGATTGCAGCGAGGCGATTTCGCGTTCGCGACCGAGAAACGGGCTGACCCGGCCTTCGGATTCGCGCGATCGTTCCTCGGTAAGCGAATTGCCCTCGTCGAGGAGGAACCAACTGCCTGGCTCACCGCCCGTGGCGAAGCGCGCGGGCAGGAGCCGCCTCGTGGTGTCGTCGAGACGGATGGTACCCGCCTCCTGACCTTCCATGAGCACGGGCAAGCAGTCCATCAGCCGCCCGACGGGCAAGCGACCGAGAAAACTGGCGCGCCCCGTGGCGATGGCGATCTTGGCGTCCGGCTGGAGATCGTGCAGCGCCAGTGCGGCGGACGCGAGCTGGATGGCCTGCTCTTGCGCCGACGACACCGTGGGCGCGGTGAGAAGCAGGGTGCGGTTGAGGAGCCGATCCATCTCGCACGCGTAGGCTTCGAGCAGGCGCCGAATTTCAGCCAGCCGCGTATCTTCGGCGCTTTTGCCCGGACGCTCGGCAATCGATGGGAAGATCGACGCCGCCTTGGGTCCCCGCCGGCGCTCCTCGGTAGACGACAACAGCCCGGGCGTGCTCTCCGGCTCGCGTTTGCCAAGGGACACCAGGATGGCAGAGGCCAGATGATCCTCGCTTTCGCTGATGCTGGCACGCGTCGCGCGCGACGGCAGGCTGGCCGCGGCGCTTTCCCCGGTGATTCCCCCCAGCACCTTCACCACCTCCGCGAACTCGACGGCCAGCGCCGCAGCCGACTGCGGGCGGTGGACCGGATCGGGCGAGAGCATCCCGTGCACCAGCGAGGACACGACCATGGGAATTCCCGGACGGCGACTCCTAAGCTCGGGCACGCGCCCCGCGCAAACCTTGGTCATGACCTCGAGCGGGGTTTCCCCCGTAAAGGGCGGCTCTCCGGTGAGCAGCTCGAACAGCACGCAACCAAGGGAAAAGATGTCGGCGCGCCCGTCCACATCGGCGCGGCCGCGGGCCTGCTCGGGCGATGTGTAAAGCGGCGTGCCCACGGTGGAGCCCTTGCGCGTGAGGCGTTTGTCGTCGAAAACGCGGCGAGCGATGCCGAAGTCGAGCACGCGGATCTCGGACAGCTTCCAGCCGACCAGGAAGATGTTGCCCGGCTTGATGTCGCGATGAACGATGTTGCGCGCGTGCGCGGCCGACAACGCCTCCAGCACCAGCCGTGCGAGGTGCGCCGCCGCGGCCGGACCGAGATTTCCGCGTCCAAGTCTGTCCTCGAGAGTCTCGCCTTCGAGCCACTCCATGGCGATGTAGGGCGAGCCGTTCGGCGTCACGCCGTGATCGAAATAGTGCACGATGCCCGGGTGCGAGAGCTCGGAGAGCACGCGGGCCTCTTGATCGAAACGGGCCTGTTCGATGGTGCTGCGCGAATGAAGAATCTTGAGCGCGATCAGATTTCCGCTGTCCCGATCGATCGCTTGGTACACCGTCCCCATGCCGCCCATGCCGGCCTGGTTCTTGATTTCATAACGTTCCGAGAAGCGCGTGCCGCTCCCCGGCGTGCTCGGTGTCACGGGACACATTATCGACATACGTTAGTGCGGCTTGAGGAGTTTCAAGCTCATTTTATGGCTACACTCGTGCTATAATCATTTAATCCGGATTAAACGATGGCTAACCTATCGGAAACAGTTGATATTCTGAGGCTCTTTGCCGACGAGACACGGGTACGTCTTGCCGCACTTCTGGATGGAAATGAGCTTTCGGTCGCCGAAATGACGCAGATAACGGAAATGCCGCAATCGCGCGTGTCAACGCATCTTGGCAAATTGCGCGAGGCCGGCGTGTTGCGTGACCGGCGCGAAGGCGCCTCCACCTTCTACGCCATGAACGAAGCCACCATGCCGGGGCAGGTACGGCGCCTGTGGAACCTGGTCACGGAAACGCGGGACGAGCCGCTTCTGCGCGCCGACCGCGCGCGCTGCCAGGAGGTGCTGCGCGGTCGGGAAAAGCCGGGAAGCTGGCCGGAATCGGTGGCCGGCCAGATGGATCGGCACTACTCGCCCGGCCGGACCTGGGAGGCGACCATGTTGGGATTCCTGCCCTTCATTCATCTGGGCGACGTGCTGGACGCCGGCTCGGGCGACGGCACCATCGCGGCCGTGCTGGCCCCGCGCTGTCGAAGCGTGACCTGCCTCGACCGAAGCGAGAAGGTGCTGCAGGCCGCCGAGCAGCGGCTGTCGGGGCTTGCCAACGTGGGTTTCGCGCCCGGGGATCTGCACGCCCTGCCCTTTCCCGAGGGACGCTTCGACCACGTGCTCCTGCTCAATGTTCTGACCTACACCAAGGATCCGGTCTTGGTGCTGCGCGAGGCTGCGCGCGTCCTGCGCGTCGGTGGCGATCTCACCATCAGCACCCTGGCCCGCCACGAGCACAAGCAGGCCACGGCGCCCTACGGTCACGTGAACCCGGGATACCGACCAAGCGCGCTGCAAGGTTGGCTGACCCACGAGGCGGGGCTCGCGGTCGAACGCTGCGAGATCACCTCGCGCGAGAAGCGACCGCCCCACTTCGCCGTGATCAGTGCTTTCGCTCGCAAACCTGACACTCTTTCCAAGCTTGCCCAACCCGCCAAGGAAACACCATGAACCGCGAAGAACGCATCGCCTACCTGCACGCCGCCCTTGTTCAACGCATCCTCGTCATCGACGGCGCCATGGGCACCATGATCCAACGCCACAAGCTCGGCGAGGCCGACTTCCGCGGCGAGCGCTTCGCCCGACACGGCCACGAGCTGCGCGGCAACAACGACATCTTCGTCCTCACCCGGCCGGCCATGGTGGAAGAGATCCACGGTGCCTACTTGCAGGCCGGCGCGGACATCATCGAGACCAACAGCTTCAGCTCCACGCGCATCGCCCAGGCCGATTACCAACTCGAGGCCGTGGTCTACGATTTGAACGTCGCGGCCGCGCAGGTCGCGCGCAGGGCCGCCGACGCATGGACCGCGCGCACGCCCGAACGCCCGCGCCTGGTCGCGGGTGCCATGGGTCCGACCAACAAGACACTGTCGCTCTCGCCGAAAGTCACGGATCCGGGATACCGGGCGGTGACCTTCGATGAAATGCGCGAGGCCTACGCCGAGCAGGTGCGCGGCCTCATCGACGGCGGCTGCGACCTCCTCTTGGCCGAGACCGTCATCGACACGCTCTCGCTCAAATCGTGCCTGTGTGCCATCGAGGACGTTTTCGCCGAGAAGAAGCTGCGCCTGCCGGTCATGGTTTCGGCCACCATCACCGACAAGAGCGGGCGCATTCTCTCCGGCCAGACCCTCGACGCCTTCTACACCTCCATCGCGCACGCCCGGCCGCTGTCGGTGGGGCTCAACTGCGGCGGCGGCGCCACGCAGATTCGGCCCTACATGGTCGAGCTGGCGGGCATCGCACAGAGCCACGTCTGTTGCTACCCCAACGCGGGCTTGCCCAACACCATGGGCGGCTACGACGAAAGCCCCGAGCTGACCTCGCGGCTGATTCGCGAAATGGCCGAAGACGGCTTGCTCAACATCGTGGGCGGCTGCTGCGGCACCACTCCGGAGCACATCGCCGCCATCGCCAAGGCCGTGGACGGCGTACGCCCGCGACCACTGCCGCAAGAGCACAGTGCTGCGCTTCGCTTGGCCGGGCTGGACACGCTGACCGTGAATTCGGATTCGAACTTCATCATGATCGGCGAGCGCACCAACGTGGCCGGCTCGCGCAAGTTCGCCAACCTCATCAAGGCCGGCGATTTCGCGGCCGGGCTGGCCATCGCGCTCGACCAGGTGCGCGGCGGGGCCAACGTGCTCGACGTCAACATGGACGAGGCCCTGCTCGACGGCGAAAAGTCCATGACCCAATTCCTCAATCTCATCGCCAGCGAGCCCGAGATCGCGCGCCTGCCCATCATGGTGGACAGCTCGAAGTGGTCGGTGATCGAGGCCGGGCTCAAGTGCATGCAGGGCAAGGGCATCGTGAATTCGCTCTCGCTCAAGGAGGGCGAGGCGGAATTCCTGTCCAAGGCACGGGCGGTGCGGCGCTACGGGGCCGCCGTGGTGGTGATGGCCTTCGACGAAGAAGGTCAGGCGGTGACCAGCGAGCGCCGGGTGCAGATCTGCCAGCGCGCCTATCGCTTGCTCGTCGAGCAAGCCGGTTTCGACGCCAGCGACATCATCTTCGATCCCAACGTGCTCGCCGTGGCCACCGGCATGGAAGAGCACAGCGGCTACGCCAAGGATTTCATCGAGACCATCCCGCGCATCAAGGCGGCGTGTCCCGGCACGCACATCTCGGGCGGCATCTCCAATCTGTCGTTCTCGTTTCGCGGCAACGATCCCGTGCGCGAGGCGATGCACACGGTTTTTTTGTACCACGCCATCGCGGCCGGTCTGGACATGGGCATCGTCAACGCCGGTCAGCTCGGCGTGTATGCCGACATCCCCGAGGACGTGCGCGAGCGCGTGGAAGACGTCATCTGGAACCGCCGGCCCGATGCCACCGAGCGCTTGATCGAAATCGCCGGTCAGGTGAAAGGCGAAGGCAAGAAGCGCGCTGAAGATCTTGGCTGGCGCGAGAGCACCGTCGAGAAGCGGCTCGAGCACGCCCTGGTCCACGGCATCACGGATTTCGTCGTCGCCGACGTGGAAGAAGCGCGGCTGAAGTTGGGCAAGCCCATCGACGTCATCGAGGGGCCGCTCATGGCCGGCATGGGCGTGGTGGGCGATCTCTTCGGCGCGGGCAAGATGTTCCTGCCCCAGGTGGTGAAGAGCGCGCGCGCCATGAAGGAGGCGGTGGCGCACCTCTTGCCCTTCATGGAGGCCGAGAAGACCGCCACCAGCAAGCCGCGCGGGAAGATTCTGCTCGCGACCGTGAAGGGCGACGTGCACGACATCGGCAAGAACATCGTGTCGGTCGTGCTCGGCTGCAACAACTACCAGGTCGTGGATCTCGGGGTCATGGTTCCGACCGCGAAGATCGTGGACACCGCCATCGCCGAGAAGTGCGACATCATCGGCCTGTCCGGCCTCATCACGCCGTCCCTCGACGAGATGGCCCATGTTGCCGAGGAATTGGAGAGGCGCGGGGTCGAATTGCCCCTGCTCATCGGCGGCGCCACCACCAGCCGCGAGCACACGGCGGTGAAGATCGCGCCCAAGTACCACGCCAGCACCGTGCACGTGCTCGATGCCTCGCGTGCCGGGCCCGTCGTGAGCGCGCTGCTCGACGAGAAACAGAAGACCGCCTTCGACACGAAGAACCGGGGAGAACAAGAAGACGCGCGCCAGCTCTTCGCGGGCAAGAAGAAGCGCCCCTTGCTTCCTTTCGCCGAGGCCAACGCCCGCAAGCCCGCCATCGCGTGGAATGGCAGCGACATGCCCGTGCCGGCCTTTGTCGGCCGGCGGGCGATCGAGGACCAACCGCTGGACGAATTGGTCCCCTACATCGATTGGACCTTCTTCTTCACGGCCTGGGAGCTGCGGGGAAAGTTCCCGGCGATCTTCAATCACCCCAGGTACGGCGCCGCGGCCCGCGAGCTCTACGCCGACGGCAAGAAGAAGCTCGACGAGCTGGTGAAGGGCAAGCTCATCCGCGCAAGCGCGGTCTACGGCTTCTGGCCGGCGGCCAGCGAGGGCAACGACATCGTGCTCTACACCGATGAGAGCCGCAGCCGCGAGCTGCTTCGTTTCCCCATGTTGCGCCAACAGGGGGGCGAGGCGCCCTACCGCTGCCTGGCCGACTTCGTGGCCCCGCGCGAGTCGGGACTTGCCGATCATGTCGGCGCCTTCGCCGTCACCGCGGGCATCGGCGTCGACGAGCTGGCGACCAAGCTCCAGCAAGCGCGCGACGACTACAGCGCGATCATCGTCAAGGCCTTGGCCGACCGCTTGGCGGAGGCCTTCGCCGAATACCTGCACACCCGGGTTCGCAAGGAATGGGGGTACGGTGCGGCCGAGAACCTGAACAACGAGGATCTCATCGCCGAAAGGTACCGCGGCATCCGGCCCGCCTTCGGCTACCCCGCCTGCCCCGAGCACAGCGAGAAGCAAAAACTCTTCGAGCTGCTACAAGCCCCCGCCGTCGGCATCACCTTGACGGAGAGCTTCGCCATGTGGCCCGCCGCGAGCGTAAGCGGCATCTACCTCGCCCATCCCGAGTCACGTTACTTCGACGTCGGACGACTGGCCCGCGACCAGGTCGAAGACTACGCCGCCCGCAAGGGCATCAGCGTTGCCGACGCCGAGCGCCTGCTGTCGCCCAAGCTCGGGTACTAGGAAACTTCACCACAGAGAGCACAGAGAGCACAGAGGTTGCGGACGAAGACAGGTTCGGATTCTGGGATTCGGAGAACCCTTTCCTTTCCGCCCTCTGCGCCCTCTGCGCCCTCTGTGGTGAAAGATCCGGATCCGCCGAGTTGCGCATGGACTTGGCATCACTGGGTGCACCCGCTATGGTTTCGCTCATGTCGGATTCGCACCTTGCGGTATTGGTTTACGTCCACGTGCTGCCCGAATCGGTCGAGGCCTTTCGCGCGGCCGCCCTGGGGAACGCGGCGGCCAGCATTCGCGAACCCGGCGTCGTGCGCTTCGATGTCGTGCAGGAGGGCGCCGATCCCACCCGCTTCGTGCTGTTCGAGGTTTACCGTGGGCAGGAAGGCGCGGCGGCGCACAAACAGACGGCGCACTATCAAACCTGGCGCGATGCCGTGGCGCCCATGATGGCCGAGCCGCGCACCAGTAAATCCTACGCCACCATCACACCGTCGGCGACGTGGGAGAGCGATGGCCGCAAACGTGTTTGAGCTGGCCGCCCCCGGGAGAACCGTCTTCGGCGCAGGGGTCGTGGCGCAGGCGGGTCCGGCCCTGCGCGCGCTCGGGGCCAAGCGGGTGCTGCTCGTGACCGGGCGATCCGGTCGGCGAGGCGATGCCTTTCGCGCCCATCTGAACCTGCCGACCGTGACCTGGGTCATTCCCAGCGAACCCACGCTCGACATGGTGAGCGAGGGTCGCGCGTTGGCGATGCGCGAGAAATGCGATGCCGTCGTTGCGCTGGGAGGCGGCAGCGCCGTCGACGCCGGCAAGGCCATCGCCGCGCTGGCCGGCAACGACGGGGATCTTCTCGACCACATGGAGATCGTCGGCAAGGCCCAGCCGCTGCCTCGACCGGGCCTGCCCTGCATCGCCATTCCCACCACGGCGGGTACCGGGGCCGAGGTGACGAAAAATTCCGTGCTGACCTCGCCCGAGGCCAAGGTGAAGGCCAGCCTGCGCAGCCCGCACCTTTTGCCCGTACTGGCCCTGGTCGATCCCGATTTGCTCGACGGCATGCCGAGATCCGTGCTCGCGCCCACCGGCCTCGACGCCCTCTCTCACCTGCTCGAGTCCTTCGTCTCGATTCGAGCCAACGCGTTCTCGCTGGCCTTGGCCAGGGAAGGCATGGCCCGCGTCGCAAGATTGCTGCGGCTCGCTTTCGAGCACGGCTTGACGGCAGAACGTCGCGAGGATCTGGCGGTGGCGAGCCTGTTCGGCGGTCTTTGCCTGGCCAATTCCGGTCTTGGAGCCGTGCACGGATTCGCCGCGCCCCTCGGTGGCAGATGGCAAGCGCCCCATGGCGCCGTATGCGCGGCCCTTCTATCCGCGGTCATGCGCGCCAACATCGTGGCCCTGAGCAGGCGAGATGCGCAGAGCCCCGTCCTCGGCCGCTATCGGGAATTGAACGACCTGCTCGCCGCTGGCGGCGATGCGGTTGCATGGACGGCCGAGCTTGCCTCGGCGCTCGAGATCCCGAAGCTCGGCGCCCTCGGCATCCGGCAGGAGGACGTTCCCTTGCTCGTGGAGAAAGCCAAGGTCGCCAGCAGCATGCGGGGAAATCCCATCGTCCTTACCGACGAGGAATTGACGACCATCGTGCACGAATCCATGGCATAGGCGACACCTGGTCGGTCCGGGCGTGAGCCGTCGTCCACCCTCTTTGACTCCAAGGGTGTGGGTCCGTCGTGCTACGCCTTCGCCGTGTTACCATGATGGGATGCAACCCTGCCGACGTGCTTCGCGCGCCTTTCCGGTAGGCGATGGATTCGCCATGACCGCGCAAGTCGTCGTTGGCAGTCTGCTGTTGTTCGCGTCGCTCCCCGGGTGCTCCTCGACGTCGCGCGGGCCGGCCGCGGCAGAGGACTCGGGAATCGCCGCTGCGACGACGGATGTGGGTGCGCACGCCGAAGCGAGGACGGCAATACGCCGCTCGGGACCGACACGCCGCCCGCGCCCTCCCACTGGAAAGTCACCGACGCGATCACCTTTCTGAACGTCGGGGCCACCGGCAGCTACGACCGCGTCGTCGACATGGCTCCTGGAACCTGGCCGCCTCCGTGCAGCGACGCCAACGCCTGCGTCAAGGCAAGCAAGTCCGTGTCCGGCCGCGTGGTTCCGTTCGACGAGGAGATGACCATGGTCTTCTCGGGTCCCATCGAGCTCTACGACATCGCGATCTACGCGCCCGACGTCGGCGGGTACGCGCGTGTCTCGTATTGGAATGGCTGCTCGTCCGACAACCTGGTCTTCATGAACAACCTCGGCGGCGGCAGTGTCAGCGGGGTGTGGACAGTGTGCGGCGGCAACAGCCAGTCCTACGCTTCGGCCGACGGCAAGGAGGCCGCCCAGTCACCCACCCCGTTCGCCGGATCGCTGGCCGACGGCATCGGGGTCAACGTGATGAGCGCCAGCCTGTGCCAGGGCACCGGCGACGGCAGCGAGTGCGGCTTCTACCGCGACGTAGGTTTGCATGGATTCAAGGGATCCGCCGACGGCAGCAAGATCTTCGCGGTCAAGATGCGCATGCCGGTCGGCATGGTGACACCCGCCTACTGGATCCTGCCGGCGCAGGTGGTGCGCACGGCCCAATACGGCTGCAATTGCCGTGGCATGGGCGGTGCCGGTGGCTGCGGCGAGCTCGATGTCGCCGAGGTGCTTTCGTCCGACGACCCCATGGCGGCCACGTCGACCATCTATTCGTTCAAGTCGGTGCGCAACGGGAACGGCTCCACGTTCCAGCGCCCGGCCCTTGCCAGTGCCACCTTCGTCGTGATCTTCGACGGCGTGGTCGGCAGCATTTCGCTGCGGCGGCTGGACGCGAGCGCCTTCGACTTTGGCCCGGCAATCGCCGCCTCGGTCGTGGCGGCATGGCAGGCAAATCAGGGCGTTGCTTCGCAGATGTGAGGAGGCCGTTCATGATGAAAGTCCTCCCTATCGCATCGTCGAACCAGGCGCGGACGGATTCAAGACCGGCGGTGCGTATGCCAATTACTACGATTCCTTTGTCGATTCCTTGTGGGCGGCCAACGGCCTGACGGTCGCCAAACCCGGCCCGAACGGCAGCGGGCTGGGATCGTATCCGGATCTTTCGGCCGCCATCTTCCGCCACGTCGGCCACCTCGCCGGAACCTTCGACCCGAGCGGCAAGCTGCTCGACAAGACGCTCTGGAAGGACAGCTCGACCTTCTATCAAACCGCCCCCGCCGACTACTACGCCAGGTTCTGGCACGACAATGCCCTCGGAGGGCGCGCGTATGGCTTCTCCTACGACGATGTCGGCAGTTATTCGAGCTACATGTCGCACGCCAACCCGCAATACATGCTGGTTGCGATCGGCTGGTAGACCGCAGGCGTTGGTTCGAACGCCGGACTATGTCGCGTGCGTGCCCGGCAAGCCATGGATGCGCAAGAACGCGTGGGTCTCCGGGTTCTTCGGCTCGAACAACCCCGCGCCGGCCTACAGCCCGAGACCTTCGATCCGAGCTGGTTCGCGGCTTTCCCGACGACGATTGGCCACGACCCCGGCGCCTTCGCCCCCACCGCCACCACGCCGTGGCTCGAATTTCGGCAACCTCCTGCCCGAGGTCCCCACCGACCGCGTCGGCGCGGCCCGACACGCACCCGTTGATCTTGGGCCGTTCGAGAAACCATGGCTAGAGCCTGTTTGCGCCAGGGAAGGAGAGCGATGACCTGCGATGCGTCGAAGATCGTCTTTGCATGCCTGTTCATCGTCGCGACGGGCACCCCGTCTGCGTGGCGCAGAACGAGCCGAATCGTCTCCGCGCGTGTGGGAAAGGTTGCCCTGCCAGGCTCCAGTTCCGCGCAACGAGAGAATCTGATTGTGCACGGAATCGTCTGACAAAGTCGTGGAGGGCGGCGTTGACTGTTGCCGAGTACGTCTTCTGCCCGCCGAGCCTCGTTGCCTCCGCGAGCAACTCCTCATCAAGCACAAGATTTGTACGTTTCATACACATAGATGCAGACGCCTCTGTGGTGAGGCAAGGGAATGGCACCCGTCTTGCTCAGAAGCAGTGCCACCCGCCCAGGCACCAAAAGGGCAGGCCGCGGTCCTCGCCTGGTTCGCGAAGTGAATTCGCGGACTTCACCCCGCCTGCGGCCGGGCCTTTGGCTCGGCTTCTGATCCGGTTGCCTTGCGATGCGGGCGCACGTTTTCAAGCAACAGGACGAAGGGGATCGAGGCAAAGAAGACAAGCCCGATGATGGCGAAGACGCGCTCGAAAGCGAGTAGGGTCACCTGGCGCATGACCTCCAGGTCGAGCACGCGCAAGCTGTCGCCGGAGGAGGCGAATCCGAAGCGGCTTGCAAGCAGCGAATGCACGGCTATCAGCCGCGTGGCGACCTGGGGCTGGGCGGGCGTGATGTGTCCTGCGAGGTCGCTGTAGGCGAATCCCTGCGCGCGCTCGAACAGGACGGCAATGATGGCGGTGCCGACCGAGCCGCCGAGATTGCGGACCAGATTGTAGAGCCCGGTGGCGGCGCTCATCTTGGACTTGGGCAACTTCGCCAGGGTGGCGGTCGACAGGGCCACGAAGACCAAGGAAAATCCAATCCCTTGGACGATCTGCGGGGTGACCATGTCCCCAAGGCTGGAATCGAGCGTGAAGTACTTCATGGTCCAGGCCGCGTAGCCCCCGATGGCCAGGCCGACCGCGATCATCAAGCGCGCACCGACACGATTGAACAGCAGGCCCGCAATCGGCATCGTAACCATCATGACCAGGGTCCGCGGCATGAGCTCGATGCCGGATTGCTCCGCCGAGAGGCCGCGCAGCTCCTGGAAGAAGAGCGGCAAAATGAACAAGCTGCCGAAAAGCGACAGGCCGAGCAGACCGCCGATGAAGGTTCCACCCGCAAAGCAACGATCTTTGAGGACGGAGAGGTCGACAATCGGGTGCTCCGTGGTGAGCTCGCGGATCACGAACGCGGTCAGAGCGATGACGGCGATAACTGCCAAAGCATCAATCTCGCGGCTCGAGAACCAATCGAGCTGGTCGCCGCGTTCGAGTAGAAGCTGAAACGAGCCGAGGCCAACGGCCAGCAGCGCCAGCCCGAGATAGTCGACCTTCTCGCGACGTGCCCGCTCTTTGCCGGCCACCAAGAACTCGGGATCGTGCACGAAGCGCTGGACCATGATGAGGCCAAGCGCGCCGACGGGAAGGTTGACGTAGAAGATCCAGGGCCAAGACTGGTGGTCCACGAGCCAACCGCCCAGCGTCGGCCCGATGGCGGGACCGATCATCACCGCCAGCCCGAAGAGGGACATGGCCGTCGCCTGCTCCTCGAGCGGAAACGTCTCACGCAAGATGGCCTGCTCGGTGGGCTGCAGCCCCCCTGCCCCGAGCCCTTGCAAGATGCGAAAGAAAACCAAGGTTCCGAGCGATCGCGCCGTACCGCAAAAGAACGAGCCGACCAGGAAGAGGAGCATGCACGACTGGTAGACCTTCTTGCGACCGAAGCGACCTCCAAGCCAGGCAACCAAGGGCATGACGATGACGTTGGCGATGATGTAGCCGGTCGAGACCCACGTGATCTCGTCGACCGAGGCCCCTAGGGCGCCGCGCATGTGCGGGATCGCGACATTGACGATGGACATGTCGATGGCGCCCATCAACGTCCCGAAGGTAATCGAGATGGTCACCAACCATTTGTTGGGGGCTGCCTGGCTCATCGGTGTCACCGGGGCAGAGTCTGGTCGGCCGAAGCCCCACCGTCGCGAAAAATTTCAGGGGCCATGGCAGCAGTAAGCGACCGCCATGGGCCGTGACGATATCCGCCAGAGTTTGAGGGCTAGCGGCTGCGGGCCAAGGCACCGGAGACCAAGCCTGGCCTTGTGGTCTCCCGTTCTCGGCGGACCTGCCAACCGAAGGCTGCTCACGATCCCAGATCGTGCTCCTGTGTACCAACTCGAGCTGGTGAGGTGACGCCGACGCCCGCGTCAGCTACCACTAGAGTGAATTGCGGGATTGGACTACACTCGATGGGACCTCTTTCACCAACACTCTCTTGCGGAGCTTCCCCCATGCGACAAAAGCCCGTCCGTGCCACCCGAACTGTTCTTGCCGTTGCCGGCTTTGCGGTCGTTGCCCTTGGCTCGACCGTGGCCTCGGCGCAAACGTCGATCGATCACGGCATCGAGGTGTCGGCCGCCCTCGGCGTCGCTCGTTCAACGGGAAACTGGATTGAAAACGACCACGCCATCTCTTACTACGTACCAGCACTGGTTCCCTTGACGTTGGGGCTGGGCTACCGCTTTTCCCAGGCCTTCTACGCGGGCCTGCTCTTCGGCTACGACTTCGGCTTCACCGACAACTGCCCGAGCGGCGCGAGCTGCTCGGCCGATCGCACCGAGCTCGGCATCGAAGGCCGGGGCTACCTGCCCAGCACGCCCCTGTGGGGCAGCGTCGGCGTCGGCTACGAATCGCTCGAGATCGGCATGTCTGGCACGAGCGGCAGCATCGACGGATACGAATACCTGTCGCTCAAGGTGGGTGGCGAATTCGAGATCTCGCCGCGCTTGACTATTGCGCCCTACTTCGGTTTCGAGCTCGGCCGCTATGGCAGCATCAGCGCGGGCGGCGCAAGCCGGGACATCCCGGACAACCAGATGGCGGTGCACACCTGGATCATAGGAGCCGTCCGGTTCGCCTACACGGTGGCGATCCTCTGATCCCGCGGGCGCGAGCACCGCTGGTGCGCCGTCGCCCGACTTCCTCCACCCCGATCTCGAGCGCTACCTCCGCTGTCGCCATCCTACGGTTGGTTCTGCGTACTGTAGTGGCGGCCGCCAGGCGGCTTTAGTTGCCGCCGGTCTCCTTGGCCCACAGGTCGACGTTCAGATCCGCGATCTTCTTGTCGAGCGCGGGCCGGCTGATGCCGAGGATGCGAGCCGCGTGACTCTTCACGCCGCGCGCGCGACGAAGGGCGGCTTCCACCTTGCCCTTTTCGAGCCGCTCCATCGCGTTCGCGAGCTTGCCCTCGTGGGCATCCTGCCCGGAAGACACCGCCGGGCCGGCAAGCGGGCGCATGGGGCGCCCGAGCCCGGCCAGCACATCGTCGCGATCGATGGCTCCTGGATCGCGCGGATCGCGCAGGACGAGAACGCGTTCGAGCACGTTGACGAGCTCGGGCACATTGCCGGGATATTCCCAGGCGGCCAGCGCGGTCTCCGCATCGGCGGTCAGGCCGGGAGAGCGCCGGCCGAGGCGCGCGGCGATGCGATCCACGAGCACGCGCGCCAACAGGGGAATGTCGTCGCGCCGATCGCGCAGCGGCGGCAAGGTGATGGCGAGGACGCCGAGGCGAAGGAAGAGGTCTTCGCGAAAGAGCCCATCGTTCACGTCGTGGGCGAGATCGCGGTGGGTGGCGGCCACGATGCGCACGTCCACCTGCCGGGACAAGCCGGCGCCGACCCGCACCACCGCCCGCTCCCTCAGCACACGCAGAAGCTTGGTCTGCAGGGCAGGCGATAGATCGCCGATCTCGTCGAGAAACAAGGTTCCGCCATCGGCCGCCTCGAAGGCACCGAGGCGCGTGACGGCGACGCCGCTGGAGGCGCACTTTTCGTGACCCAAAAGCTCGCTCTCGACCAGGGTCTCGGCCATGGCCCCACAGTGGACGGCCACGAACGGGCCGCGATGGCGCGCGCTGCGGGTGTGAATCAGACGGGCAATATCTTCCTTGCCGGTCCCGGGCTCGCCGAGGAGCAACACCGTCGAATCCACACGCGCCGCCGAGGTGGCCAACCCGAGGGCGGCAACGAAGGCAGGGCTTGCTCCGACGGGACCTTCCATGGTCGCCATGGTCGCCATGGTCGCCACGGTCGCGGCGGGTGCGGGCCCCGGACGCTCGCCCAAACGCAGGGTCACGAGGTGCCCCACAGCCTCCAGCCAGGCCAGATCCGACGAAACGAAGGGACGCTCTGGACCCCGATCCACATGGATGAAACCGCGCGGCCCTTCGCCGTGCACGCCATCCCCACGCGGGCCCCAAGGCACGACCAGCACCGAGCGCAGGTCGTGCAGAACCACGCTGCGCACGCCGCGCAGCTCGCGGCTGTCCGTGGAATCCTCGACCAAAATTCCTCGCTGCGATGTGGCTGCGCGTTCGAGCAGCGTACGCGAGACGGAAAACACCCCGCCCTCGCCGCGCGTGGCGAGCGCCACGACCCGCTCCTTGGCCTGGCCCTGCCACACGCGCAAGAGCAGCGTCGCGCGCTTCGGCGCAAGCTCGCCTTCGATCGCGTCGAGCACGGCTGCGGCGACCTCCTCTTCGCTGCCCGCCGCCGCCAGCCGCGCCGCCAGCGCACCGATTCCGCGCGTGCCGTCCCTGCCCGCCTGTTCGGGAAGAGGCGAGCCGGGATTCAAGGCCGTGCTGGCGCGTCCGCGCGGCGAGACCAGCAAGGTGCCCGCACCGTAGCGCGCGTTCGCAACCTCGATCGGGTCGCCAGCGACGAGCAGCAACGTGTCGCCTAGCATGATCTCGTCGCCCTCGGCAAGCGGGGTGGGACGGCTGATGCGCTCGCCGTTGACATAGGTACCATTCTGACTGCCGAGATCCTCGATCATCGCCCGCACCGAGGTGGCGTCGATGCGACTGTGCTCGCGCGAAACCTTGCCATCCTCCAGCCGCAGATCCGCATCCGCCCCGCGGCCAAGCGTCAGCCGCCCGGCGAGTGGAATGCGCAGTCCTTGCTTGGGGCCGAACAGAGCGAGCAGTGCCAGCATCGCCCCATTGTAGTCGCATGAGGCGCCGGCCGGCTAGCCCGCGGTAAGCAACGGTTGCTAACGCAGGACGGATTTCGCCGCGGGATAGTCGCCCTCGCGAAGCGAGCCGCTGCGGATGCAGCGCAGGTTGCCGTCGGCGGTGGCGAGCATGTGGATGGGAATGGGCGTGTCGGGAGCCTTCAAGAAGGCCTTGGTCCACTGTTCGTAGTCGTGCTGGGATGCCACGCGCGCGACCTTGGCCGCCGCGATGTCCTTGTGGTGGGCCAGAAAATCGTCGAAGGCTCCCGCATCCTCGTCGAGCGAGAGGAACAGAACGTCCACGTCCACGCCGTCCTTGCGCAAATCGTCCCGCCATTTGAGCAAGAGCGGCATTTCGCGCAGGCACGGCTCGCACCAGGTGGCCCACAGATTCACCCACACGCGCTTACCCTTGGGCAGCGCGACCTGGCTGGTGCCGGGCTTGGGCGCGGCCAGCGGTGGCAGGGTCAGGCGAGGCGCGGCGGCGCCGGCAAACGAGGTGTCGCACCAGTGTGCCGCCAGGTTGGAAACCGCCTTGACCGCCTCGTAGCGGGACGAGGCCATGGGCTGCGGACTCTTTTCGTTGCAGGCGGCACACAAGAGGAGTGACAAGGCGAGCAGTGCGTGTTTCATAGCCGACAGTCGATCCAGGCGATGAAGGACGAACGGTTCAGCTCCGGCGTGCCGCACGCGTCGCCTGCACGCGAGCGCTTCCACTGGCAGAACTGCTTATCGAGCTGGGCGAACTCGTCGCCCAGCCACAGAAGCCCGACCTCTTGATCGATGTCGGGGTCTTGGAACTTGGTCCGGATGTGGTCGAGCACGGCGCTGCCGCGACGGTGGCTGAGCTCGCGATTGTGCTCGGTCGAGCCTTCCGGCGAGGCGCGCGACACCACGAAGAAGTACGAGGCCCCGCGGCGATCGGCGAAGGTCTTTTCCAGCAGATCGGCGGCGGCGGCATCGAGATCGGCGCTGTCCTTGTCGAACTGCAGGATCGCGGCGCGCTCGGCCAGCGGTGAGAAGAGCGCATTGAAATCGCCACCCGACATGGCGGCCACCTGGCGCGCCTGCAAGGGCTGGCAGCCGCGCGAGGTTCCCCCGGCCACGAGACCGCACGAGGTCAGCACGCGCTTGAGAATCACCTTGAGCTCGCCCGAGCAGTAGCCCATGTCCGAGGCGCTGGCCGTCGCCACCTCGGGCGCCTTGCCCTGGGTTTCGGCCAGCCGGACCCCGGCCGCGCGCGTCCACGACGACACCGCGAGCCCGACGCCCGCCAAGGCGCACAGAAGCAGCACCAGATGCGTCCTTCCCGCGTTCATCGTCGCACCTCACCCGCGTTCGCGCTTTGGGCAAGCATGCGCGACAAAACGTAGTCGAGCCCGAGATCGGTATCCTCGTCGGGCACCTTCTGGTTGCGTACGAAAAGTTGGGGCGTCAGCACGGGCAGCGAATTGGACACGATCCAGCGCAACCCCTTGTTGACCCGCGACCGCACCGCGGGCTGGCCCACGCAGCTGGCGAGATCGGGGAAGTCCTGCTTGATGCGCGCATAGACCGCGGACTCGCCGCTGGCGCCGCGAGCGCGCAGATCCGCCTGGTTGGCGAAGGCCCAATCCAGGACCTTGCCCGCCCGATCGCCCGCGCACAGCAGCGCCTCGCTGACCGCGCACGCGCCGGGGTGAAGCGACTCGCCGACCATCCAGTTGCACTCCTTGTCGAGGGGAAAGAGCACGAGCTCGAGGTGCAGTCGATCGCCCATTCCACTTGCAGCCAGGCGTTCCGAGAAGCCCTTGCACGCGGGACACAGTGGATCCAGCACCTCGATCGCGGGCACCTGTCCCTGGCCGTGCAGATCCAGCATGATGCCGTATTTGTCCTCGGGATGGCGCAGCCCCGAGGTGTGCAGCAGCGAATCCGCGTAGGCCGGTTTGAGCGCCAGGTAGAGCAGCACCGGCAAGGCGACCATGGCCAGCCCCTCGACGAAGTAGAAGCCCCACTGGCCGAGGAGGCTGCTCGTGCTGGCCCTATCCCGCGACGGGGCGGTGAAGACGTGGGCCGCGATGGCGGCCACGAACACGCCCAGCGACGAGACATAGATACCGACGCACACCTTGCAAAAGGTCCCGATCTGCGTGGCCGAGATGATGGCATAGACAAGCGACGTCAGCACCGGCAGGGCGGTCGCCGCGACCATGAACCCGGTCTCGACGCGCACCATGCGCTTGCGCAACAGCAGATCGACGGCGCGAAAGAGCAGAAAGGCGAACACGCCGAAGGCCGGCAAGGCGATGGGGATCCCGCCCCACGTCAGATCGCGCAACACCGAGGAGTACGGGCTCATGAGCACGGTGTGGCATCCGGACGCGCCGCTGGTGTCCTTGGGCCCGAGGCCCGGCACGATGGAGCAGGTGATGGCGTGCACCTGGCGGTCGAGGTGGGCGATGAAATCGTAGGACGACACCCCGGCGAAGATCACGCCGAGAAGAGCGAAGAGCGCGAGCAGAATCAGGGTCTTGCGCGGCGACGCGCCCAATTCGTGCTGGTCATGGTCTGACGGAGGCATGTGCCCGAAACATAGGGCACATGCCTGGGCGAATCCAGTTCCAGGGCGCTGGCGGCCCTCGAGTCGGTCGCTAGAACGTCCCTGAAAGCGCGAACATCCCGCCGCCCGCCACCGGCGCGAGGGACAAATCGAGCGGCTGGTGGCGCGGATCCTTGCGCCACAGCTCGATGAGCTTGTCGGTGGCGCCGGTCGAGAACTGCTCGTGCAAGGTCACGGTCAGCAGCGTCCCGGTCACGGCGAGAATGAACCCACGCTCGAGAATGCGCGAGTCCTGCGACTGCGAATTGGTCTCGTTCAGCGCGGCCAGTCCGACGCAGAGTCCGGTGGCGACGTATCCCGCCACCAGCTTCAGCTTGCGCCGGTGTCGTTCCTCGTCCTGGATCTGCTGCAGCCGTGTCTCGATGGCGGCGGCCACGCGCGCCTGGTCGGCGTCGGGCCGGGACATGTCCGCGCGGAAGCGCTCGTAGACGCGCTCGCGCTCGGGGACGTGCAGCAGCCGATACAACCCCATTCCCATGTTTATGGAGGTCAGAATGATGCCGCCCGCGAGAAAGCCGGCCTTTTCGTCCCCGGCCAGGCCGCGCTCGCGCGCCGCAAGCCCGAAATAGGTTCCATAGACCGCGCCCATGGTGAAATTGATGGTGGCCAAGCTCAGGCGCTGCTGGTGCTCGATGGCCTCGAGCTGTTCGAGCAGCAGGCCCATGCGCTGGGCGTCTTCGCGCGAGATGCCGAAGACCGGCTCGGGCGCGCGCGCCTGCTCTTCGCGATAGGCGGCCAGGGCGCGCGGGCCGAAGGGCCGAACGAAGAGCCCGCGAAAGAGCTCCTGCCCGCCGCGCGGGCCGCTCTCCGGGGTTTCGGCCGCGAGCTGCGCCAGTACCACCGGCTTGTCCGAGTCTCCGGGCACCTCGTAGCGGGCCAGGACCGAGCCGGCGACGGGGCCATCGACGCTCAACCGATCCACTTCCATATGGCCGGCGAACGCCCAGGGAAGGTGCAGGTCAAGCACCTGCCCCGCCTCCTTGTGGGCATCGAGCCAGCGCAAGCCGTCGCGGTCGCGCACCGCCAGGCGCGTGTCGGCACCTTCGTCGACCGTCAAGGTCAGGGTATGGGTCCGCGCCAGGTCGAAGAGCGTGCGCTCGTCGTCGCCGTTCGGGCCGCGCGCGAAGACCTTGGGGCGGTAGAGGGGATTCTTGATTTCGGCCGCCGCGGTGGCGACGAAGGCGGCCAGCTCCTCGTAGCTGACACGGCCGTCGCGGTTGGCATCGGCGGCGCCCATCAGGCCCGAGCGCACGGCATGGCTGAACACGCCCGACTGGAGCTCGGACCACTCGAAGACCTCGGCCTCCGCGCTGGTCGACAGAAACACGCCGACATTGGGTAACCGGTGCGCCAGCTTCTCGGCAGCGTCGCGAGGCGTGGCGAAGCGCCGGCCGCCCGGCTTGCGCGGATTGACCACGAAGAAGGAGTTGCAGCTGTCGAGGATGACGTGCGACTCGTCGGCGCCGATGCGGCGCAAGAGCGCGTCGAGATCGTCGGCGGTAAACGCGCCGTCGGCGAGCTCCAAGAAACCCCGTCCTTCGTCCACGTCGCCGTGACCGGCGAACACGAAGTAGAAACCGACGTGCCGTCCGGCCTGGTGCGCCTCATGCGCCTGGCGCGTAAAGCGTTCGACCACCGCATCGACGTGGGCGCGCGTGGGGGTCGCGACAGAGGCCGCCAAGCGGGGAAACAAGCGTGCGCTGTCGGCGTCGAGCTCGGTCAAGAGCGTGGTGTTGGCCTCGCCGGCCAGGGAAGCGAAGACCTCATGGTACTTGGCTCCGTCGTCGTCCGCGTACTGCAAGGGTGGCCGGTCGAGCGCCGGGCCGCGGTTGCTGGCCACGATCAGCACCAGGGTCGTGAAAGGCTGCTCCGGGGAAACCGCCAGAGCCGGGCCGGACAAAAGCAAGACGGGCAGAAAGGCGATCGCTTTCACGGCTTCTCCTTGCTGGGCAAAGCAGGGGCAGGCACCACGCGCAGGGACAGGCTCTCGATGCGCGCGGTGGAAAAGCGGGTGCGCAGACTGGCCGCACTTCTGGCGGAAACCGGCAGGGATTCGATGCGAGAGACGCGCAACGGCTCGCGTGCGATCAAGGTGACCAGCTCCAGCGGCCCGGCAGCCAGATCGTCGAGCATCACGGAATCGGGAAGCACCTTGTTCACCTGCAGGGGCTCCAGGCGAACCGCCACGGGATCGGTCTTGGCGTCCTCGAAGCCGGGATAGGCCCAGTGGAGCTCGCCGCGGGCATCGATGGCGAAAACCATCAGGTAGGCGATGTCGGCGTCGACGTTGTGGTAGCTCGCCACGATGCCCGTGGCGGGCGAAAGCGCCGCGCCGGCCTCCAGCTTGCGCGGCGAATGGTCGATGGCCCAGACCTCGACACCCACCTTGCGCGCCCAGGGCACGCGGTGACCGCGGGCGGTGAAGACCCCGCGCTCGCCGCCGGTCGACGGCAGGAGCGCGAGCGCCGCCACGGTGACCGCCGCGAGCGCGCCGCCGGCCAACGCCCAACCCCGCCAGCCGAATCTGCGCACCGGCCGCTCGGCATGCTCGATGCTACGCATGACCGTTTGAACCGCGTCCGCCGACACCGGCACCGGCGCCGCGAGGTCGCGCACCAACTGGAGCTGCGTTTCGAGCTCCCGCGCGCAGCGCGAACAGCCGGAGGCATGGACGCGCAGCTCGGCGGCGCGGTTTTCCGTGGCCTCGCCGTCGACGAGGCTCAACCATTCCTGACTGCCGGGACAGGGGATGTTCATGGCAAAGAGCCTCCCGCCAGCTCGTCGCGCAACCGCAGCATGGCCAATCGAACGCGCGAGCGGGTCGTCGATTGCGAGCAACCCAGGATGCGCGCGACATCCGGATAGTCGAGCCCCTGGTCGAAGCGCAGCAGGACCGCCTCGCGCAGCTTGGTCGAGAGCCCGAGCAGCGCCGCCTGCACCCGGCGCTGGCGCTCGCGCTCCAGAAGCACGTCGAGTTGGTCGGGCGAGCAGCTTCCCGCAACCAGGCCGTCGCTGCCGACATCGAGATCGCGGCGATGGCGGCGGCGGTCGTCGCGCAGGCGATTGAGGCAGCGATGCCTGGCCAAGGTGAACAGAAAGACCACGAACTTGCCCTGCGACCGGTAGCGCGTGCGCCGCAGCCAGACCTCGAGGAAGATCTCCTGGGCCAGCTCCTCGGCCGCCGCGAGCTGGCCGACGAAGCGGGCGCAGTACTTCGTGACCTTGGGCAGGTAGCGTTCGACCAGCACGGCGAAAGCGACCTTCGCGCCACCCGCGGCCAACGCCATCAACTGCTCATCGTCCCCCTGGTCGAGCGCGACGCCCGAGGCAAGGCTACGCAGGGGAACGACGTTGGGGCGGGCTTCGCTCATGATTCATCTCGAGAACACCACTGTGGCGGCGTTGTTGAGCAGAAAGAGAAAAATGTGGATGCTCGGTGCACGGTGCGCCACGTCAGCATGCCACAGCTTGGTTGGGTGGAGGCCAGGGGGCAACTTCGGCGCGCGGCCGCCGATAAGACGGCATGTTCCTCTGCCTCTTTCTTGCCTGTCCGGTAGCTCTCGCCCTACCCTCTGACCATGTCGACGCGCAACCGGTGCCATGTGCTCTCGAGGCTTGCCGTCCTCGCCTGCCTTGGCGTGGGGCTGGGCTGCGCTGCGACCACCGCCCCGCTTGCTCGGAAGGGCAAGCTACACGTCGATTTTCTGGACGTGGGGCACGGCGACTCGACCCTCATCACCTCGCCCACGGGCAAGACCGTGCTGATCGACGGCGGCCTGGCGGAAGCCGGCCCAGGGGTCGTGTCGTTTCTGCGCAGCAAGAACGCGTGCCCGCTCGACCTGATTCTGCTCACCCATCGCCATGCCGACCATCTGGGCGGGCTGGTGCAGGTCATCGAGTCGTGTGGCGCACGCCTGTATCTGGACGCGCCCTATCCCCACGAGAGCGGGATGTACGCCAAGCTGCTGGGTGCGCTCGAAAGCCGAAACGTGCCGGTTCGACAGGCGGAGCGCGGACGAATCATCGAGCTTGGCGACGGCGCCCGACTGCTCCTCCTCGGCCCGCCCTCTCCCGTCCTGCGGGGTGCGGACTCGGATGTGAACGCCAACAGCGTGGTCAGCCGCCTCGACTATGGCAAGCTCAGCGTGCTCTTCGCGGCGGATGCCGAAGAGCTGGCCGAGCGATGGCTGATCGGCAGCAGAGCAAAGCTGCGCGCCACGGTCCTGAAGGTCGGGCACCACGGCAGCCGGCACGCATCGACGCTCGAATTCTTGACCGCAGTCAGGCCGCTGGCGGCGGTCATCAGCACCGAAGCGGGCGATGCCAAACATCCCCATCCCGAAACCCTGGCGCGCCTCGCACAGGTCGGGGCGCACGTCCTCCGTACCGATCTGGACGGGGCGATTGCCCTCGAGATGGACGGCGAAACACTCACCCTGCGCAGCCGCGCGCGCACGGAGGCCTTCAACACGCCATGACCGAGAACATCGAGCAAGCGAAGAAGACAACGACCCTGTTCATCGACGAAATCGAAGACGACAGCGCGACCCTGCTGTTCGGCCAACGCAGCTTCGTCGTCCCGCGCGCACTGCTGCCCGCGGATGCGCGCGAAGGCGAGTGGCTGATCCTCTCGGTCGCCCGAACCCCGCCACCGCCAGACGATACCGCCGCTCGCCGCCAACGCATGGGATCCGACGATCCCGGCGGAACCATCAAACTCTAGGCGAGCCATCGTTTCGGGGGGCGATTCGGTGTAAACGCGCCAGGTTTGCCCCCGTGCCCTCGCGTGGCAGGCAATGACCAGCGCAGTGTGTCCAGGTCTTGGTCGAATTCCTCTGGCGTCATGCGGAAAGCATCGACGCCGAAATCCGCCAGCTTGTGCAGAAACGCGACCTTGGAGATACCCGCCAGGTCAGCCGCGGCGCCGGCTGACAAGTGCCCCAACTCGTGCAGCTTCATGGCTGCCGCAAGACGCACCTTGCCCTCTGCCTCGACTGGCGAAGGCCCCAGCGCCCGAAGGGTCGCCTCTGGTATCTCGATGGACAGGGTCACGGGAGAAGTGTACCAGGTTTTCGTGTAGTGAACGATGCCTCCGCGTCACGCTCGAAAAGCCTCGATGAGTGCCACATCAACTTCGCGCCGACCTGGTCGCGGAGAAGTCCCTCGGGGCTGTCACGCTGGACCTTCCCCGACCCGAGGGGGACGTGGTATCCCTTGAGCCTTCACCACAACGTTTGCGCCCATAGCTCAATTGGATAGAGCACCGGCCTTCTAAGCCGGGGGTTGCAGGTTCAATTCCTGCTGGGCGCGCAGTAAATTGGCGAGATTATTCGTGAATTCTCGATCGATTTCGTGGCCACGAGCAAAGTCCCACAAGCCGAGTGTGGGTGAGCTCGGTCCCCGCCGCGCATGACTCCACAACCTTCTGATTTCACGAGGAAGACTCGATCTGCTCGAGGGTGACGAACGGCGGAATGCCGACCATGTCTGATACGCAACTTCGCCGAAGCCGCCTCCCCGTTTCTCGCGGACCCGCGTCTACCTCAGCGATGTGGATGATGGCGGAGACTCGGATTCCAGCTATGCTTGGTTGCCATAGGATAGTCGGCGCCTGAAGGTGAGGAAGGCAGACGCTATGTAGGAGTACCGGCTTCGGGATCAAAGCCCGGGGCCAGCACCCGCGCTTTCGGAAAAAGATCCAGGAGTTCATCGGTGAGTAGAGGCGTGTACTCTCTGATCGGGCCGGTCAGCAGCCCGATCTCCGCCATGATACCGAGGCAGGACTGGAGTAGTGTCAAACTGCGGGGCAGTCTTGGCTTCGATCTCGCCAAACTTCGCGCCCTTGGCCGTCTTCCGGACAATGGTTACTAGGTTGCCCGAAAATCTGAACCAGCTTGCTGGCGCCATCTCGGGCGGAATCAGACCGTTCTTGACTTTCTCCAGGAAGAACTCCGCAACACTTCTCTGCGCTGCGATCTCGGGCCATTTCTGTTCCGATATCCTGCCGGCCGTTTCTTGGAATCCAGCGACGAGATCGTCCAACTGCTCGACCGCCGCTTTGAGCCGTGCGGCCAGACGAAGGTCGCGCCAGTCAACTCTGTCCGGCTTGTAGGCGAGTGCATGAGTGGTGGCCATCCACGCGTGTTCGAAGGCAGTCCTGACTTGAATCTCGAAGGTGAGGTGGAACATGGCAGGACGATCATCAGCACCAATCGGTGCCCTGAGCCGGCCTATGAATCTCGTAGTGTCGAATCTGAATGACGTAGGGTCCTTCGACGTTGACCCTCTCTTGCGAAGGTCAGCCTGGTAGAATCGATCCTGAAGAAAGGGGAGAACACCGTCTTCGTCGCCCACAGTCGGAACGATAATCGCACAGGCATACAGATCGTCCAGCTCGGCCCAGCTTCCAAATCGGCCGGTAGTCGAATGATCTCTGGATGGCCCCTGGAACGATCATGGGTGAGAACCGAGAATTATCTCCTTCATGTACTTGATTTGCGTCTCACGAGGCCCTTTGTCGCTTGGTGCTGATCGAGCGGCATCGTAGTAGGCGGCGAGGCGGAGGTCCGCCTTGCGCGCCGATTCATCCTCTACGCGCTGAAGGAACGCAAGTAGCCGCATCGCCAATTGGGGTGTGTCCGGAAGATTTTGGGTTGATGCAATCGCGCCGAAGAGCGAGTAGAAGTCGGCTTGATTGTGCAGGCGGCTGGCAATGATGTCAGATCCTTGTGGGAAGATAGTTGTCAGTGCCTTAATGGCGCCTGCAACATTTCGAAACTGTCCTTCGATCTTTGTCTTTTGGTCCCAGGCCTGGTCCCGAGCTACAAATGCGTTGTCGAGTTCCTCTTGCGAGTAGCTTCCTGGTCCCTCTTCGAGGAGTAGGAGGAGCGTGGCAACCAACTCCACATCCTTCATCTGCCTTCGCGACTGGGCTGCGATCCTAGGGAAGTTGGGGGGCAGTTCTTCCGCGATCCACGATGCCAGGTTGCCAGCCGTAGTGATGAACTCACCATCGAGTCGGGCATGGCGTAGCTCTTGTGGACTGAGCTTCGAGACGTTCTTGCCATTTCGTTATGCGCCCACGCCTAACCAAACAGCGCCGCAATGCCGTCGTCTCGACGTCCACCCGGCCACCGAGAACCGTCTCGCGCGCGGCCCCTTCGCGCGCGCGAACGATCACGGCGAGGCTGAGCATTCCGAAGGCGGGGGAGAGCTTCTTCCAGTTGATGCTGCCGAGGTCGAAGTGGCTCAAGCGGTTTTCGACCAGGGCGCGGGCCATGGTCCGGGTCGGGCGGACGTACTCGATGATGTCGTCGAAGCGGCGGAAAAGCGCGTCGTCGAGCATGCCGACGAAGTTGGTGGCGGCGATGATGATGCTCTCGGAATCGTCGCGTTCGAGGAACTCCAGGCACGAGTTGAGCACGCGGCGGATCTCGCCCACGTCGTTGCGCGAGGCCCGCTCCGCGCCGAGCGCGTCGAACTCGTCGAAGAGATACACCGCGCGCGTCTGCGCCATGGCTTCGAAGACCAGGTGGAGCTTGGCCGCCGTCTCGCCCAGGAACTTCGTGATGAGGGTGTGCAGCTGCACGAACATGAGCGGCAAGCCGCACTCGCTGGCGATGGCGGACGCGGACATGGTCTTGCCACAACCCGGTGGTCCGACCAGCGCGCCAATGCCTTCCCTCGCCCAGAACGCAGGAGCCATCTTAGTCCGGGGCCCGGGAAGTCTCTACCTTTTGAGGACACCCCGCACCCAGCGGAAGGCAGCGGCAGGGATGGGGTGATGAGGTTCTGATCATCAAATACCCAACCACTGGAAATCATGGGTCTTTATGGAACACCCCTGATCTTCGGCGACAAGTCGTCAAATGACACCACACGTCGCTCACGGGCAGCAGGAGCCGGCCGACGGGTGAGGGTATCGAAGAAATGCGAAGCAGGTCCTGGTGCTCCCGCCGTCATGATAGCGGCCTACGGCGGAGTGCGGGAAAGAAGATCGCGATGTGGCGGTGGGGCACGCCTCGCCAGGGACGAAGGCCCAGCAAGGCATTCCATCTGTCATCGCTTTCTTGTCCGACTCTCCTACCGCGCCGTGAAGAGCTCGGCGATCTCGCTGGCCGTCAGCCCACGATTGTAGACGCGGAGCTCATCGATCATGCCGTCGAAGTACGGATCGGTCACGAACTCTGAACGGCCGATCCAATCGTTGGGCTTGGCCCCGAGATCCGCGGGCCGCAATGTCACGCCGGTGTTGCTGCCGATCGCAACGCCGTCAAGGTACAAGTGGCCGCCAGTCGCGTCCAAGACGACGGCCACGTGATGCCAAGCATTCACCGAAAGCGAGGATCCCTTCGAGGTAACGTTTTGCCTGATTTCCGTGCCGCCGTCGGGAACCAAGCGAATGGTGAACTGAGGCACGCCGGCGGAGTTTTGCGTCGTGAAGTACATGGAGGAAGTCGTACTGCTCGTGCCGAAGTCGAAGACGCGCTGGCCGCTGAGCGTACTGGTGACCGTAAACCAAGCGGCGATGGTCATCTCGGTTGCGCCAAGGAGAATTCCGGGGGGCAAGGTGGCGTAGCCTCCGGACGACCCACCGTCGCCGACAGCGGTCAGAACCAACGCCTTGCCAACTTGGCCCGTGGCGAAGCTGAAGGCGCCGGTCAACACGGCGTCGTTGCCTTTGCCCGACATATCTGGCAGGGACGCGCCGTGGGCCAACTCACACGGGTAGTAGGCGATCAGTCCTTGCGTCGGAACCATCGTCGTCGAATCGATGGACAAGTCGGTGCCTGCCGGCGCATCGACGGCGGCATCGCGCAGCGGAACAACCTCGGAGACATTGGCCGTGTCGTTCTTCAGCGCCTGATCGGTGGGGGACTGTGCGTCCGACGACGTCGTGCTGCCTCCGGTAGCTACCGTGCTGTCCAAGCCGCCGCCGGCCGAACTACCGCCCGTGGCGGTGGCCCCGACAGAACCGTCGGCCGCCGGGACGTCGCTCTGCGCGCTGCCCCCCACACCGCCCGCGCCAGCAGCCTCACCATCGCTGGCGCCGCCGGACGACCAAACATCCGTCGTCGGTGCGCCGCTCCCCGCATCAGGTGTGCCCGCAGTATCAGCGCCGCTGGCACCACCGGTTTCGCCAGCGGCGGGCCCCGCACTTCCATCACCGACAGTCTGTCCTCCCGGGGCGTGCGCATCCCTGTCGCTGGTCCAAGGTGGTGTCAGGTTCACGCAGCCTCCAGCTAGGAGAAGCCAGAGGATAATCACGCCGTGGCGCTGAGCGCGTCGACGGGCGAGTATGCAATTCACCTGTAGCAAGGATGGCACTATAGCACTTGGCTCATGAGCACTGCGCGTCGGTGAACGCCACGATCGGCGGCAGGTTGCTCGCAAGGTACGAAAACGTTCGAGCCCGTTACCCGCGCAGGTATTTCGTATCGGCGCCGTAGCGATCTTGCTCCGGGGTTGAGAGCGTCACGCCCAAGGAGCGTCCGCGCGGAATGATCGATACCTTGCGCACAGGATCCGCCCCAGCCTGAAGCATACCCAGCAGCGCGTGACCCGCCTCGTGGTAGGCGGTGCGGCGGCGCTCTTCGTCTGGCATGACCACGTTGCGGGCAGCGCCGAGCTGGACTTTCTCGAGAGCGTCGGTCAAATCGCGCTGGGAGACGCGTTCCTCCGCTCGCCGCGCCGCCAGCAGGGCCGCCTCGTTGACCAGGTTGGCGAGCTCTGCACCTGTCATGCCCGGCGTGGACGCGGCGATGGCGTCCAAGTCTGCGTCGCCGGCAAGAGGGACCTTGCGCGCGTGGACGCCCAAGACGAACACGAATCGCCAGGGCTGCTTGTTCGAGCAGGATGGGGCCAGACTTGCGACGTTAGCGAGATCCTTGACGAGACTGTCACTCACTTCGAGCGGTGCAAGGGATCGTCGCGACCGACGCCTGTTCACGACTTCATCGAATTCCATAGTGTGCTCCTTGTATGATTCTACCTAGCAATGGCGCGCGGACCTCGGCGTACGAGGATTCCGCGCGCCCGGGTGTTTACACTCGCGGGGTCTTCACCAGCTCCTTGAGGGCCTGTCCCACCGCGGACGCGTTCTTCTTGAAGAGATCTCGCTTCTGGGCTGCGCGCGCTTGAAACGCCTGCAGCGACTCTTGCGCTTGCTTCTTCTGTTGATCGATTCGTGTCTGAAGTTGATCGATCCGGCCTCGCAGCTTCGTGCGGCGCTTTTCGTTGGCACTCGCGAGCTCCGCCTTGAGCTGCGCCAGGTCCGCTTTCAGGGCGTCGATCTCATCCTTACGCAACTGGTCCCGTATCTCCCAGAGCGCGCGGCGAATGACGGTTCCACCGAGGGCGCCCATACGGGTGTCGACCGGGGTCGTCCAACCCTCCTCGATCTCGGCGACCACCGCGAACTTGCCAGGGGTCAGCGACATCGAGACTTCTTCGACGTAGTCCTCACCGACGCGGGCGCTGCCAACGTCCGAGAGCGCCCCCAGCGTGAGTCCGGAGACGGCACCGATAGCGACCCCCACAGGGCCGCCCAAGAGTCCAATCAGACCCCCGATGGTCGTCCCGACGAGAGTGCCGCTCGGGTTCACGTCATCGTATTGCTTGACAGCGGTTGTGCCATCGGCGTTTTTGGCAACCACCGCAGCCCTGTAGATTGTGAGGCTGCCCTCGATCTCGAGCTGGCGTAGTGCAGACTTGCCGTCACATGCTTTGCTTTCGTCGTCGAAGACGACCACCAACATTCGTTCCATCGCTTTACCTCCTTGTTGTTTGGTTGGAATTTCCAGGATCACGAGGTGCTGTCATCGCAAAGGCGATGCCAACGGCAAGTGCGCGATTTTGCAGGCCCCCCGGGCTGCACCGGGCTGGCGACTCTCGCCAAATGGCGAGCTTCGACACCGCCGGTGTCGAGCTCTGCCGCTATTTGGACCGGAATCGATGCTTGTCGATGTGGAGCGACCGAATCTTCGACTCGAGCGTGGAGCGCGGGATGCCGAGCCTCGCGGCCGCGCCGTCCGTCCCCGCAACGCGCCCCTTCGACTCGGTCAGCGCGCTTTCGATCAGCTTCTTCTCTTCGCTGGTGCTGGGCCGACCGAGGAGGTGCGGGGCGCCGGTCGACTGCGCCGGTCTTTGGTCCAGCCACGAGTCATCGACCACCAAGGTCTCATCGCAAAGGATGACAGCCCGTTCGATCACGTTCTGCAGCTCGCGGATGTTGCCGGGCCAGTCGTAGGCCGTGAGCAGATCGATGGTCTTGCGGCTCACCTTCGCGATTCTCTTCCCCGCTTTCATCGCATACCGACGCGTCAGATACTCGACCAGCCAGGGGATGTCTGCGGCCCGGTCGCGCAGTGGCGGCATCTGAATCGGAAAGACGCTGAGCCGGTAATAGAGATCCCTTCTGAACGAACCGTCCGCGATCGCCTCGTCGAGGTCGCGGTTCGTGGCGGCGATGACGCGCACATCGACGGGGATGGGCTTGGTGCCGCCGATTCGCTCGAACGTCCGCTCTTGCAACACCCGCAGCAAGGCGACCTGCGTCTCAGCAGGCAGCTCGCCCGCCTCGTCGAGGAAGATGGTTCCCCCGTCCGCGAGCTCGAACCGACCGGGTCGCCGCTGCGTCGCGCCCGTGAAAGCTCCCTTTTCGTGGCCGAACAGCTCGGAGACGACGAGGGATGGCGCGATGGCGCCGCAGTTCACGGAAACGAACGGCCGGGCAGCACGCGGCGATCGTTTGTGGATGGCGCGGGCGATCAGCTCTTTTCCGGTCCCGGTCTCACCTGTAATCAGCACCGTTGAATCCGAGCTCGCCACCTTCTCCACCAGCGCGAGGACGCGGCGGAGCGGGGCCGACGTTCCGATGATCTCCTCGAACATCGACGTCTGGGTCAGCTCTTCGCGAAGGGCGATATTCTCCTTGTACAGGCGTTCCTTGAGCTCGTCGACCTCGCGCTGGGCGCGCTTCAGGTCCTCGATGTCAATGCTGGTGCCGAACCACCGAATGACGTTACCGGCCTCGTCGCGCAATGACTCCGTCCGGTGCAGCATCCAGCGGTATTCACCTTTCGCGTTGGCCACGCGGGACTGGGACGCGGCCGGCTGGCCGTCGATGATCGAGGTGCGCCAGCGCCGGAGCTGCTCCTCGCGATCGTCGGGGTGGATGAAGCTCATCCACCCCCACCCTTCCAGTGCCGCTGGCGCAACGCCCAAGTAGTCGAACCAGCGCTGGTTGAAGTAGTCGACATAGCCGTCCGGACGCGCGCTGAACACCAGCGCCGGTGTCGAGTCGACCACCAAGCGATAGTTCACGTCCTCGCGGTTCATTGCGTCGCGCCTCAGCAGGCTGTACGCCAGCTCTGAGGCCGATGGGTCTTCTTCCACCTTTGAAGCACTCATACCAACTCCTGCGCGGTCAGCTCGTCCTTCACGTACGCGTAGTAGATGGGCGCCGCGACGACACCGGCGACACCGAACGCGGCTTCCATCAGCAGCATGGCCGTCAGGAGCTCCCAGGCTCGCGCGTTGATTTGCGCGCCCACGATGCGCGCGTTGAGAAAGTACTCCAGCTTGTGAATAACGATCAGAAATATCAATGCGGCTAACGCGACGTAGGGTGAGACACTGAGTCCGACCACGACCACCACCGTGTTCGAGATCAGATTGCCAATCACCGGCAAGAGGCCCACCACGAAGGTCAGGACCACCAGCGTCTTGGCAAGCGGCAGATGCACACCGAAGATCGGCAGTCCGGCCAGAAGAAATACGGCGGTCAGAAAAGTGTTGATGGCCGAGATGCGAAGCTGCGCGAAGATGATGCGGCGAAAGACATTGCCCAGGCGGGACATGCGTTCGGCCAACGCGTGCGCCAAGGGCCGTTCGACCTTGCGTGAGCGCAGGTCGGTCAGCGACAGCATCACGCCGATCACCAGTCCGACGACGATGTGGACGAGCGTCCGGCCAAAGTCGGCCCCGAGGGTGCGAATCTCCTTCGCGTGCAATCGCAACCAATCCACGGTCGCGTCCTTCAATGCGTCGGCGTTGGCCGGCAGCCCTTCAGACAGTGCGGCCGGCAGGTTGGCCCGCGCGAGAGAGACACTGTCGGCCAGCTTTTCCAGCAAGTTGGCGAGATGCCCTTCACTACGTACCAGGGCCACCAAACCCATCACCGCGGCCGCCACCACGCCGATGACAAGGAACGCCAGAGTTGTCACCGCCACCATCTCGGCTCGCTTGTTCGACAGTCGGCGCCGCAGCCTCAGCACGGCGATGTGGACAAGCTCGTACACCAGCAGTCCTGCCAAGAGCGCCGAGAGCAGGCGCAGCTTCAACACCAGGAGCAGCCCAGCGGCCATCAAAATCCAGGCCGCGATCTCGTGTCGAGTGACAGCGCGTCTCAGCTCGGCAGGTTGGATTTCGTGGTCCATGGGCACCTTCTAGCACGGGGCCCTGTCCGAACCGCCGACTGGGCTGCTAGAGAAGACCCGTGGTTCCCGACAACTTTGGTTGGTCGCCGGCCAAGAAGGACCGACTTGGCAGACTGACTAGACTAAGGGCTGGCGACTTCGTCCGTCCAAACCCGGAAGCCCTGCAAGGTGTTTGGGCCGAAGGTCGTGGTGATGGCGACGTCGGCAGCGTCGCGACCGCGGGCGATGAGCACGCGGCCAATGCGCGGGGCGTTGTTGCGCGGATCGAAGGTGTGCCACGCCCCGCCGAGGTAAGCCTCGAACCATCCGGCAAAGTCCATCGCGGCATAGGGCGGCGGCAAGCCGATGTCGCCGAGGTAGCCCGTGCAGTAGCGCGCCGGGATATTCAGACAGCGGCAGAGCGCGATGGCCAGGTGGGCGAAGTCGCGACACACGCCTTTGCGGTCGATGTACACGTCCCACGCCGACTTGGTCGGGCTGGCATATTCGTATCCGAACTGGATGTGCTGATGAACGAAGTCGCAAATCGCCTGCACCCGTGCCCAGCCGAGAGGCGCCGCGGAGAACAACTTCCACGCGGTTTCCGACAAGCGATCCGTCTCGCAGTAACGACTTCCGAGCAAGAACACCAACGTCTCCTCCGGTAACTGCTGCACGGGGTGCTGCAGGGCCGAGGGAAATATGGCGTCGGGAATGCCCGTGTCCTTCACGATGGTATCCGCGGTGACGCTGAACCGGCCTTGCGGGGCGACGAGGCGCGTGCACCAGTTGCCAAAGCCGTCTCGGTACGCGGCCATGGGGACCGCGGGTGTCGCGATCATGTGGTCGGGCCGCACCAGATCCGACGCTCGACTGTAGTGCACGTGCAGGGTCAACAGCATGGGCGTGGGTTGGGGAAGCTCGTACTGCAATTCGTAACCTACGCGGATTTCCATGGTGCTCCTTGCGAGTGCTGGGTTTGCTTTTCAGGACGGAGGGTTCGGGAGGCGACCGCGAGCAGGCGTGCGAGTCGCTCTGCCCAGGCAATCTGCCCCGCTTCGTCGGCGACGAGGTCCTGTCGAATTTCGATTTCCACGGGCGGAATGCCACGCTCTTCGCCGTGATGAATGATGGAGAAGTCCGAGGCCTCGCTGGCGGCGTAGGGCTGGTTGAAACCGACGACGAGATCCCCTTCTTGGCGCAACAGACGCAAGAGCGGCTCGGCCAGTCGCGTGTCCCGGTTGGCAAGAACACCGACGTGCCATGGACGGGGTACGTCCAGAAAGACAGGCGTGAAGCTGTGGACGGACACGAGGAGACTGGGAATGCCTTCATCTCTCCGTCGATTCAGCTCGGCCTGAATTTGCGCGTGGTAGGGAACGAAGATTCCTCGGGCGCGCGCTTCGGCGTCCCGCGGCTCCAGGTTCCGGTTTCCTGGGACAACGACCCTTTCACTGCGGGTGACGATGGAATCGGCGGCGTCGAGCGGGCGATTGCAATCGATAGCCAGTCGAGAATACGGCTGCCATGCGACGAAGGCGTCGAGCGCCGCCGCAAGCTTCGTCGCGACCTTGCCCGCGCCGATGTCCCAAGCGATGTGGCTGACAAGCTCCTCGGCGGACAGGCCAAGCGAACCCAGCGAACGCGGCAAGCGGTGACCCGCGTGGTCGCAGATCAGCACGAACGGCGAACGGCCATCGCGGCCCGCCACACCGAAAGCTGGGGGTTCGTCTCGTCCGAGCAGGGTGGCCCTCACCCGTTACGTCCTACCCCAGATACGCTGTCCCGCCACCCACTTCATCGCTTCGGCTCCGTCGAAACGACGCAGCGGCACCACCATTATGATGGGATCCGCGGCTGCTGCAGCTGGCGGCGGCGCGCCAGGTGCCGGGAATGATTCACTTCGACCGGGTGGCCCGGAACGTGCTGTGGATCCTGCCCAGGAGATAGTCCATGAACAATCTGATGCTCTCGTTCTCTGGTGCCGATCTGTCCCGGCTGCGCACCCTGGTTGCGGCCGTGGGCAAGGAGATTGCGCTCGCCCCTGGCGCGGCCACGACCGCCGAAAGCCAGACCCCCAAGTCCGCGCTCGACACGACCTGGTCGCGCCTGGTCGAGATGCTGGATCTCGGCACCGAGCCCAAATTTCGCGAGTGCCCGACGTGCAAGCACACATGCGCGCTCGGGGCTTCGCGTTGCGGCCACTGCTGGACCAGCCTACCCGCGCTAACCGCCAGCTCGAAGCTGGCGGCGTAGCCGTTCGGGCGCTATGGATCCAGGCACGGATCAGCCGGACGCAGGTGCATGAATCGGAGGCGAACTGTACTTGGCTTACTAGGAGTTGTCGTGGTCGCGAGCGCCATGGCACGACCGCCCCGCGTCCCGAGCCTGTCCGCGATCACCAAGGGCGGCAAAGGCCCGCCCACCGTCGTCCTGCTGCACGGCTACTGCTCGTCGGAGAAGGATTGGCTGCCCTTCTTGAAGTCCATCCACATGCCGCCCAGCACCCGCTTCATCTTTCCGCGCGGACCCCAGTCGGAAAAGCGCACGGACGGAGCACCCACAGGGCGCGCGTGGTGGCATTTGGACCTGGCGTCGAACATGCGCGATGGAGCGCTGGGCGCCGATCTCTCCGCGGAGAAACCCGCGGGCATCGTGGTCGCGGCGCAAGCTGTGCGCGCGCTGCTTGCGCGGCGGGGCAACCGCGCCTCGCAGCCCTTCATTCTCGGCGGCTTCTCGCAAGGGGCCATGGTGGCGGCCCAGGTGGCGTTCCAATCGGACGAACCTCTGCGCGCGCTGGTACTGCTTTCGGGCGCCCCGGTCGACGAGGCGTCGTGGCGGCAGAACTACGCCCACCGCAAAGGCCTGCACGTCTTCATGTCCCACGGCAGAACCGATCCCATCCTATCGTTCGAGATCGCGGATCGCATGCACGCCGAGATGGCGGCCGCCGGAATGCTGGTGACTTGGTTCCCCTTCGACGGCGGACACGAAATCCCCGCCGAGGTCGTCGTCGCGTTGAACGAGTTCCTGGTACACTTGTGACCTCGGCCCAATCCCATGCGAGCGCCCCGCAAAAATTCCAATCCTGCAAGTCGAGAGAAGATCGTCTTCCTGTTCGATGTCGACAACACCTTGCTGGACAATGACCAGGTCATTGCCGACCTCAATACCTACCTCCGTCGCGAGGTCGGTCCCAAGCGGGCGCACTGCTACTGGGCGATCTTCGAGCAGCTACGAGCCCGGCTTGGCTATGCCGACTACTTGGGCGCCCTGCAGGGCTTTCGCCGTGACTATCCCCACGACCTCGGGCTGTTGGCGGTTTCTCGATTTCTCATCGAATACCCGTTTGCCAAGCGGCTCTTTCCCAAAGCCCTCGCTGTCCTCGAGTACGCCAACCGCTTGGGCTCCGCGGTTCTTCTTACCGACGGCGACGTCGTGTTCCAGCCCCACAAGGTAGACCGCTCCGGGCTCCGCCAAGCGGTCGAGGGGCGCGTGCTGATCTACGTGCACAAAGAAGTCGAGCTGGCCGACGTGGAAGCCCGGCACCCCGCAGCACACTACGTGGTTGTGGACGACAAGCTGGCCCTGCTTGCAGCCATCAAGAAGCGCTGGAAGTCGCGGGTGACGACCGTCTTCGTGCGCCAGGGACACTACGCGCGCGATGCCAAGATCCTGGCAAGCTATCCGCAGGCGGACGCCAGCGTGAAACGCATCGGCGATCTGCTCGAGCTCGATAGCGCGCTTTTCGCTCGGCCCTCTCTCTCGAATGGACCCCAAAGCACCTCATCTTGATTGAGCGCGTGCCAGTGCCGACCGGAGTGACCGTGTCGAGCATTCCCGGGTGACCGTGTTTTCGGCTCTTTCGCGGCCGCATAGAAGATTGGCACCGGCGTTGCTTAGCACTGGGAGCGAAAGCGAGTCATCGATGAGCAACACGTTGTGGTTTCTTTGGATGGGATTCATGTTCATGTTCTTCTTGTCCCCCGTCGGATACGGCTGGGGGTACCGAGGTTGGGGGCCGCCCTACCCGAGGTACGTTCAGCGTCGGCGTGCCCTGCAGGCGGCCTACTCGCCCAACCCCGTGGCGGCCAAACACCGTGCTTGGGGCCGGGGCGGCGACTTCGTGTGGCTGGTGCTCCTCATCGGAGGCGGCTGGGCGGCGGCGGGGTTGCTCCTGCGATAAGGCAAGTGTAGGGGGCTGGCGAGACAAGCCGCTCGGTCCACTGCCCCCTACCGCGGGCTGCTAGCCCGGGAATTCCTTCAAGCCATTACTGCCGCCTCGGACCACGCTGTTGGCCTCGATGCGGGCTTGGTTGTCCGGGACCGAATCGAGGTCTGGGGTTCTGTCACGCGCGCCATGGAAGTACTCGGGGGTGGGCTTGGATGCGCGGTGCGGGTGGCCGGCGGAGCGGTCACCCATCTCTCTGGCGTAGATGCCGCGGGCCGCTTCCAAGGCGTGCTTCCCGGGCGCGTGAACCAGCAGGTCGGCCACGCTGACAATGCCGGTGAGATGGCCGTCTTTGTCCAGCACCAGTAGGCGCGACACACTCGCCTCGGCCATGATCTCGCCCGCGCGCTCCACGGGGCAATCCTCCGTCACCGAGTGCACGGGAACAGACATCACGTCCTTCGCAACGGTCTGTGCGGCAAGCCGGTCCTTTCCGATCACCCGCAACGCGATATCACGATCCGTGATGACTCCGACGGGTTTGCCGTCGGCACTGCACACCGGCAGCACGCCCAGGTTGTGAAAGGCCATTAGCTTGGCGGCCTCCGCGACGGATTTCCCAGGCAGGATCCACTGAACGTCATGACTCATGATCTCTCTGCAATGCATGGTTGAGCTCCTTTGAAGTCAGGGTCTACGCAAGAAACGGTCCAAATTCGGCCGCGCCCTTTGCACAAGTCATCTTCGCGTAGTTCCAAGAGAGTACGCGAAGCCCCATCAAGATGACTTGCCACCTCGTTCACTTCGAGTGAGGTAGCGACAGCCCGTCCCCGCCGATCGGTGCTCTTTTCGATGGCACCCTTGTTGCGGTGATGGGTAAAGAGATGCCCGAGCACGACAACATCGAGACCATCCTGCGACCTGGCCAGCTCGTAGGGCTCCACTATCGCGTCGAGAGGCTTATCGCCAAGGGCGGTATGGCCGCGGTTTGGGCGGGAATCAACGAGCACACGGGAAAGCGCGTTGCGCTCAAGCTCATACTTCAGTCGTTCGCTTCCAACACCGACGTCATCGAGCTGTTTCGGCGTGAAGCCTTAACCGCGAGCAGCATCAATCACCCCAATGTGGTCAATATCTTCGACGTCATCGACCACCACGGGATGGCGTGCATCGTGATGGAATTGTTCGATGGGGAAACACTTGGGAGCTACTTGGCAAGGAACGGTGCCCTTAGTCTGCAGACGACACTGACCCTGTTATTGCCGGCCATGCGCGGCGTTGCCGCCGCCAACGCGCAGGGAGTGGTTCACCGGGACCTGAAGCCGGCAAACATCTTTCTGTGCAGCAGTCCCGGGCGGGAAGGCTCTCCCCATCTGACTTCTGAGCGCAGCTCGCCGGAGCCGGAACGCCCGATCTATCCATCGAATTGAATTGGAAGACACTTCATTCTGATTGAAGGAATCGCAGTTCCAAGACAATCACGAGCGCAAGGGCTTGAAGTCATGGGGTCAGGCAGTGGCCCGAATGCTGCAGGACCAAGGCGTTAGGCCAAGAAGGAGATCCCATGGAAACCGCAGGACAAAGCAAGAAGTGGATTCCTCATCATACGCATCATCTTTCCCCTCAAGTCCGACACCCCGAGGGTGCTTCGACTGCCCCCACCCTGCAGCGCATAGATGTGCGGTCGGCTTCGGATGCCGACATTGCCAAACGGGCCTATGGAAAATTCCTGGCTCGCGGCTGTGCCCATGGCTTCGATCAGGAGGATTGGACCGCCGCAAGCCACGAGCTCATCGCCGAGACATTCGGCCACTTGAGCCTCAGCCCGAGCCGGCACGCCGCCGCCTAACTCAAAGCTTAACCGGGGAATGGTGACTGCATACTTGACCGCCAACGAACGCCAGCGGGCAGACAATGACCTTAGCGCGTCCGAGACGCGCTATCGACGGCTCTTCGAATCGGCCAAGGATGGCATCTTGATTCTCGATGCCGAGTCTGGACGGGTGGTCGATGCCAATCCCTTTCTGATCTCCCTGCTCGGCTATTCTCACGAGGACTTTCTCGGGAAAGCAGTGTGGGATCTGGGTCCCTTCAAGGATATCGCCGTCTCGCGCGACGTCTTCAGGGAGCTGCAAGAGAAGGAATATGTCCGATACGACGATTTACCGCTCGAGACCCGTGACGGGCGGCTCATCAATGTCGAATTCGTCAGCAACGTGTACTGGGTGGGGCAGACCAAAGTGGTCCAGTGCAACATCCGCGACATCACGCAACGCAAACGGGCCGAGGAGGAGCGCAAGAAACTCGAAGCGCAACTGCAGGCCTCTCAAAAGATGGAAGCCATCGGTTGTCTCGCGGGTGGCATCGCCCACGACTTCAACAATTTGCTTTCCGTGATCCTTGGCTACACGGAGTTCGCGCTCGTGGAGCTACGCGAGGGCGATCCTCTCAAGGACGATCTTCTCGAGGTGCAGAAGGCCGGGAATCGCGGAGCGCAGCTGATTCGACAACTCCTCGCTTTCGGGCGCAAGCAGCTTGTGCAACCAGTGCCCCTGAATCTGAACCAAGTCTCCGCAGGAGTCGAGAGCATGCTTCAGCGGATCCTCGGCGAGGACATCGAATTCGTCCAAGCTCTCGCGCCGGATCTGGGCTTGGTGAGGGCCGATCAGGGCCAGATAGAACAAGTGCTCATGAACTTGGTCGTCAACGCCCGCGACGCCATGTCAGAGGGCGGAAAGCTGACCATCGAAACCTCGAACGTGGAGATCGACGATGCGCGCGCGGCACGCCACGTGGCCATGAAGCCCGGCCGGTACATCCGGCTTGCGGTCACAGACACGGGCTGCGGTATGGACGAGCGGACCAAGGCGCAACTCTTCGAGCCCTTCTACACGACCAAGGAGAAGGGCAAAGGGACCGGGCTCGGCCTGTCCACGGTGTATGGCATCGTCAAGCAGATAGGCGGCATCATCTGGGTCCGAAGCGAATTGGGCCGAGGAAGCACCTTCGAGATCTTTCTCCCGCGTGAGTCTTCCCTCAAAGTGACCTCCACCCGACTGCGCGCGGTTACGCGGCAACCCACGGGTACGGAAACCATTCTCGTGGTCGAGGATGAAGAGGCCATCCGTAAGGTCGCGGTGAGAGCTCTCGAGTCGGCTGGCTACCGTGTGCTGTCCGCCGCCTCTGCTGGTGATGCCCTGCAGATCTCGTCACAACACACGGGCGCCATCCGTCTCCTCCTGACCGACATGGTCATGCCGCGGATGAGCGGCAGAGCGCTTGCGCAAGAGATGGAGCAGAAGCAACCTGCCGTCAAGGTTCTCTACATGTCAGGCTACGCCGACAATGAATTCATCCACCATGGTGTTGTCGACGAAGGAGTGCACTTCATCGGCAAGCCGTTCACCACGACGGATCTGGCGCACAAGGTCCGCGAGGTGCTCGACTGCGATATCGGTGCAGGAGAGGCGCCGGTTTAGCTCGCGAGTGCGTGCTTCTTGCCGATCAAACCGTAGCTCTTGAGCTTGCGGTAGAGCGTCGCCGAGCCGATGTGGAGCTGCTGGGCGGTGTGGGTCTGGTTGCCGTCATTGCAGCTCCAAGGCCGCGAGGATGTACTCCTTCTCGACCTCTTCGAGCGGCCGCACCTTCCCCTTGGTGGCCACGGGGGCCGTCAGTGCCTGGCGGATCTCCTCCGGCAGATCCTCGAGCTCGACTCGGGTTCCGCGAGCGAGCGCGACGGCCCGCTCCATGGCGTTTTCCAGCTCGCGCACGTTCCCCGGCCACTCGTAGCGCAGAAGCTGGTCGGCGGCGTCCGGGGCAAGCCCCGCGATCTTGCGCTTCATCTGCAGTGCCGAGCTCGCGAGCAGCACGCGGCCGAGGGGCAAGATGTCGTCTCTGCGCTCGCGCAGGGGTGGGACGTGCAGCTCGACGACCTTGAGCCGATAGTAGAGATCCTGGCGGAAACTGCCGCCTGCCACGCCGTGGGCGAGGTCGCGGTTGGTGGCAGCCACCACGCGCACGTCGACCTTGCGACTCTTGTTCTCGCCCACGCGCCGGATCTCCCGCTCTTGCAGCGCGCGCAAGAGCTTCACCTGCATGCCCGGCGAGACCTCGCCGACTTCGTCGAGCAGCAGCGTCCCGCTGTTGGCCGACTCGAACAGGCCCGGCCGATCTTGCGTGGCGCCCGTGAACGCACCGCGGGCGTGACCGAAGAGCTCGCTTTCGAGCAGGGTTTCGGTGATGGCGCCGCAGTTGACGGCGACGAACGGCCCCGCGGCGCGCGTGGACTCTTCGTGCACCAGTCGGGCAACCCGCTCCTTGCCCGATCCGCTCTCCCCGGTGATGAGAACGGTCGAATCGACTTTGGCCACCCGGCGCGCCAAATCCACCAACTGCGCCATAGCGACGCTCTTGGCGACGATCCCGAGCGGTTCCTCGACATCGCGGGCCACGCGAACCAGAGCGCGACGGTGGGTGCGCAGCTTCTGTTCGGCGACCTTGAGCGTCTCCGTGACCCGCTGGAGCGAAACGTCGAGGCAGTCCTCGAGCCGCTTCGCCTCGAAGAAACGCAGCTCCTCCGCGTGCTCGTCACCCCACTCCGCACGCGTCCGGCCGATGAGGTGGCAGGCCACATCGCCCTTGCCCATACAGCGGTCTTCGAGGACGTAGATCTCTTCCCCGAGCTCTTGCTGAGGTAGCCGCTGGTCAGGCCACAAATGGTCCAGCACGCGGGCACGTCCGAGCGACCGAAGTGCAGGAGATGTTGCTCCGCTTCGTAGGACGCCGTGAGCGTCATGCCCGGCTTGGAAAGAGGTCCCTGGCTCTCCAACTCCAAGCGAAAGAGACCCTCGAGGGTGTGGATGCGGGTACCGGCGAGCTGCCACTCCGCCTTGTTCTCCCACTGGAATTCGGCCTGCATGGCCTCGGCCATGCGCCAACCGTGGGCAAAGCCGAATTGAGTCAGCACGGTGCGCGCCGCGGTGGCACCAAAGTTTTCCACGAGGTATTTGCGCAGAAGTCCCATGGCCACTGCATCGAGCAGCAGCGCTCGCTGTCCGGCGAAGCGAATCACGCCTCCTTCCGGGTCGAGCTCGAGCAATTCCTTATGGTCTAGATCGCCTGCCCTCATCACCACCACCAGTCCTTCGATTTGATGGGAAACCTACGTCACCTTGATTGAACAAGCCAGGAACAATCGCGATTCACGACGCAAGCTGCTGAATTCATTGCCGACTACTTGACGGCCCGAAACCTGCTGTAGGGACTCGGATTCTTCGCGGCGCACGCCATGAATGGAACGCCGCAAGACTCAGCTTCCGGAGGTCTTTCCCCGATCTCTGCTGCCTTTGCCACCTTTTCCCCTCGAGGGCTTGCGGTCTCGGCGCCCTGGAGCTCGGTCTGTTGCAGTCGAGCATCCAGCATGGCATTGTCTCGCTCCATCTGTTTCTGCTCGCTTATGTCGCTCAGCACGACGCGGCTCACGGGCGCACCGTCGGTGCCTGCGGGGGCCTGCGTGGTGGCTGTCAGGCGAACCCAGAATGCGGCTCCGTCGGCCTTCACCATCCGCAGCTCGCACGTGAGCGCTTGGCCCGTTTTGGTGATGGGCTGTTTGATGAGAGCGGCCCGGGGAAGGCCCAGCAGGATAGCGCCGGTCGAATTGGTTTCCAAAATGCGCCCCTCGCGGGAGACGACGAAGTAACCCACGGGCGCCAAGTTACAGAGATCGAAATAGCGCTCCCTGGTCGCGGTCAGGTCCGATTGGGCCCGAACCAGCTCTTCATTCTGCATCTTCAGCTCGATCTGATGCACGCGAAGCTCATGGACAAGCTTCAGCATTTCTTCGCGCGACATGAGCGTGAGCTCCTTTGGCGAGAGAGCGCCTTGCCCCTGGGCGATCTCTTCGGCCCGCCAGCGCAGTCCGGCGATGCCTTTCGGCTTGTCATCCTTGCCATTCATCGGGCACCCTCATCCTCTCTTCGCTGCGGTGAGCTCCAGGAGCGTACGTCAAGCGCGCAGCCAATGGTGCCTTCGCCTCATCGAACATCTCGCTTCGCTCGCACAACCTCGACTGGCCCAGACCATGCATCAGGCTCGGCCAAGCTCACAATCGGGAGCCCTACCCAAATGACTCGCAAACGACAACTGAAAACCCTGAAAGCGGAGAAAGCCACCAAATTGGTCGCGGGAACGCCTCCTTCGTTCCCCATCGTCGGCATCGGTGCCTCGGCTGGAGGTCTGGAGGCGCTCGAGACCTTCTTGCGCCACTTACCGGACAAGAGCGGCCTCGCCTTCGTGATCGTTCAACATTTGGACCCGACTCACAAGGGCATGTTGGTCGAGCTGCTATCGCGGGCCACACCGATGAAGGTTCTTCAGGTCAAGGATCGCCTGAAGGTCGAGCCTGATCGCGTCTACGTCATTCCTCCCAACAAAGATCTGTCTATCCTGCACGGAGTGCTGCACTTGCTGGCACCGGCGGCGCCGCATGGGCTGCGTCTGCCCATTGACCTTTTCCTGCGCTCCCTGGCCGCGGACCAAGGGCCCCAGGGCATCGGGGTGCTCCTCTCGGGAATGGGATCGGATGGTACCCTCGGTCTCTCTGCCATCAAAGAGAAGGGGGGGGCGGTGTTCGTGCAAAGCCCCGCGTCTGCCAAGTTCGACTCCATGCCCAGGAGCGCCATCGATGCAGGGCTGGCGGATGTGGTGGCGCCCGTCGAGGAACTGGCTGACAAGATCGTAGCCTACCTCGCCCGCCCTCCACGCGTAGCCTCTCCCGGTCTCGTCCTGGCCTCCAAGACCGAAAGTGCGATCGAGAAGATATGCGTCCTCTTGCGAAGTCAGACCGGTCACGATTTTTCGCAGTACAAGCGAAGCACCATCTACCGCCGCATCGAGCGGCGCATGGGACTTCACCACATCGCCGGTATCACCGGCTACTTGCGCTATATGCAGGAGAGCCCGCAGGAAACCGCAATTCTCTTCAAGGAACTCCTCATCGGCGTAACCAACTTCTTCCGCGATCCGGAAGCCTGGGACTACCTGAAGAAAAAGGCCATCCCTGCCCTGCTGTCGGAACGCCCCATGGGTGGGGTACTGCGGGCGTGGGTGCCAGGCTGCTCGACCGGAGAGGAGGCATATTCGCTGGCCATTATCTTCAGGGAGGTATTGGCGGAGGCGCAGCCGGCCCGAAGCTACCTGCTGCAGATCTTCGCCACCGACCTCGACAAGGACTCCATCGAAAGAGCGAGACAGGGAAGCTACCCGACCAGCATCGCCAGCGACGTTTCGGTGGAGCGATTGGGCCGATTCTTCGTGAAGGAAGAGCAAGGCTACCGAGTGCGGCAGGACATCCGCGAGTCGGTGGTTTTCGCCACCCAGAACATCATCATGGATCCCCCTTTCACCAAGCTGGACATTCTGAGTTGCCGCAACCTTCTCATCTACTTCGAGCCCGAGCTGCAAACGAAGCTTCTTCCGATTTTTCACTACAGCCTGAGTCCGGGCGGCATCCTCTTTCTGGGCAGCGCGGAGACGCTGGGGCCGGTCGCCGACCTTTTTGCCCCGAAGGGCGGCAAAAACCGGATCCATCGCCGCCTCGATGCACAGCCCGGGGCCACGCCGGTCGAATTTCCGGCATCCTTCCATGCCCGTCCACGTCCGACGGACCCGGCGGCTGGCAGAGGGGTGGCGCTTCCCAATCTGCAAGCTCAGGCCGAGCAGCTTCTGCTCGCCCGCTATTCCCCCGCCGCCGTGCTCACCAACGGCCAGGGGGACATTCTCTATATCAGCGGGCGAACGGGCAGGTATCTCGAGCCGGCTGCCGGCAAAGCCAACTGGAACATCCATGCCATGGCCCGCGAGGGATTGCGCAACGAGCTTGGTGGTGCCTTCCAGAAGGCACTGCGAGAGCAGCGCGGCGCCGCGCAGATTCGCGTGCGGTTGAAAGACCGCGGGGTCGTCCAGGTTGTTGACGTCACCATCGAGCCGCTGCGCGAGCCGCCAGCGATGTGCGGGATGGTGATGATCGTGTTCACCGAGGTGAGCGAGTCCCCCGCCGATAAACCGGCGGGCAAGCGCACGCGCATTTCCGCGTCCGAGGAGAGGCTGGAAAAGGAGCTACGGCATGCGCGCGAGGAGATCCGATCCACGCGGGAGGAAATGCAGACGTCCCAGGAAGAGCTCAAATCGGCCAACGAGGAATTGCAGTCCACCAACGAGGAGCTGCAGAGCACGAACGAGGAGCTGACCACGTCCAAGGAGGAAATGCAGTCCCTGAACGAGGAGCTGCAAACCCTCAATCACGAGCTGCAGGCCAAGGTCGACGCCGAATCGCACGCCAACGATGACATGCGAAACCTGCTGGACAGCACCGACATCGCCACCCTGTTCCTGGATGAAGCGCTGAAGGTGCGGCGCTTCACCCCGCGGATGACGAAGATCATCAAGCTCATTCCCGGCGACCTGAATCGACCCATCAGCGATCTTGCTTCGGATTTGGTCTATCCCGAGCTCGCTTCCGACGCGCAAACTGTCCTCCGAACCCTGGTGTTCAAGGAGACGCCGGTGAAGACCGTCGACGGGCGCTGGTTCGCGGTGCGCATCATGCCCTACCGCACGCTGGACAACCGCATTGATGGCGTCGTGATCACCTTTGCCGATATCACCGCAGCCAAGACACTCGAGGCGACACTGCGCCAGAATCAATCGGTCTAATAGGGAAATGGGATCAAGGGAAGTTATGGGAGTGACGGATGCGCGGAAAGGGCCAACACGCCGTTGGAGATGCGCCGGCTATTGCACGAACTGCAAGTACACCAGATTGAGCTGGAGATGCAGAACGAGGAGTTACAGCGGGCCCGGAGCACAGACCGGGGTTCCGCCTGGCCTTTACGCGAAACTCATCGTCACCGACACGGGATGTGGAATGGACGCCAAAACCATGGCGAGGATCTTCGAACCCTTCTTCACAACCAAGGGCCCTGGCCAGGGCACGGGGCTGGGGCTCGCCTCGGTCTACGGCATCATCAAGAACCACGCAGGTTTCATCGGGGTCGAGAGCGAGACGGGCAAGGGCACGGTCTTCACGCTTCTCCTGCCCGCGACCGAACGTCAGGCCGTGGAGGACAAGACCCCCACGGCGGTCCTTCGGCGCGGTACCGGGACCATCCTGGTCGTCGACGACGAGGAGCAGATCGTGAATGTCAGCGCTCGCCTCTTGCAGAAGCTCGGCTACGAGGTCTTGACCGCGCCGGCTCCTCTCCAGTGGTTACAGCATCGAAGGACAGGCCCAGGAGCTCCTCGACAGCGGTTGCAACGGGTTCATCCAGAAGCCCTTTGACGTCGTGGGGCTTTCGGCAAAGGTGCGAGAGATCCTTGATGGGGACGGAGATACAACTTCACTTTGATGGAACGGAACCGGCCTTTGTCGCCCGCCATGCTGTAAGTGGTTGATCTCTACTGCGTTTCGCTCATGGCTCGAAAGCTGCTTGGTCGACTGGAATCCGCGAAACGACCCATCAACTCCAGACCTGGAGGTGTCCTATGCCACGCATTCCCCGCGAATTGCACATCAATCTCCACGAAATCACGGGGGGTGCTTGCCGAAAGCTTCCGGGCCCGTGCCCACACACCGTGTGCCGTTTCAACCTGACTTCCGAACGACGAGACAACCGCGGCGCAAAGCCGGCAGAGATGCACCTTCCTGTCGTGCGCGAAGCCTGCGCGCTTGAAGCCGCTGAGCGTGGCGGCATGACTCTCGAAGAGATTGCCAGTCGATTGTCGGTCACGCGTGAACGTGTGCGCCAGATAGAGCTGGCTGGACTTGCGAAGTTGTGGCTGCGTCTTCGCGGAAACGACGATGCAGTCGCGACCTCGACGGTCGCGATGCGCCGGCGCCCGCGCGTCGCAGCATGAGCCGGACTGGTCAAAAGGAGCCGATCCATCTCGGGCTATTTGCGGCCTCGCGCCGCAAGCAGCTTCGCATGCAGGCTGCCTACATCAATTTACGCATCCCCTGTGAGGCGGCGATAGTCATGGCGGGCGATTTCAATGACTGGCGCGGTAGGGGTGTCGACGCCTTCGCCCTGCTTTCTGCCCCTCCCTCGTCACCAGCCACTCCTTCGATTTGATGGGAAAGCTACGTCACCTTGATTGAACAAGCCAGGAACAATCGCGATTCACGATGCAACCTGCTGAATTCAATGCCAACTACTTGATGGCCCGAAACCTGCTGTAGGTAGAATGCATATTCCAAGAAAGGCAAAGATATGAAGACCCAAATGCAAGCGACCGTCCCCCTAGGCGAATTGATCCTGACCGTATTCGACAAGGCCGCGCAGTACGGCGCCAACCCGCAAGAGGTTTCCAGTCTGGCCACGCAGACCATCTCGCACATGTTGTGGCACGCGCCACGCTTCAAGACCTCGCGCCCACTTCGCAACGCCATTTCGTGACCGGAGACGACCATGCTGTGGACAATCGCCGTCATCCTTCTGGTGTTGTGGGCACTCGGATTCTTCACGGCTCACGCCATGGGAGGGTTCATCCATATCCTTCTCGTGGCCGCCGTAGTCCTGGTCCTGGTTCGTATCATCCAGGGGCGCCGCCTGACTTGAAGTCGACAACCCAAGCAAAGGAAGACTCATGACCAACTCGAAACTGGCTTTCCCGCTCTTCATCTTTTCCGCTGGGGTTCTGGCCGTAGGCTGCAAATCCACTGCCGACAGACCGACGAATGGGACGCAGCAAGACTCAGCTGCGGCCCTTCAGCTCGGCAAGGCCAAGGCAGCAACGGCAGAAGCCGCACAAGCGATGGAGGACTACGCCTACGCGCGGAGGTCCGAATTCGTCGCCAAGATGAACAAAGACCTCGGCGAGCTCCAGGACGACCTGAACCTCCTCGCCGCCAAGGTTGACGACTCCGGTGGCGCGGCGAAGGCCGAGGCCAAGGCCAAGCTGGAAGTCGTGCGCGAGAAATGGACCAAGACGAAGCAACAGCTCGACCAGGCGCAGAACGCTACCGAGTCCACCTGGAACGATGTGAAGAGTGGCTTCAACGAGTCCTACGTCGCGTTGAAAGACTCCGTCGAGACGACCCGGCAGTGGCTGAGCGAGAAGATCGCTCCCTGACGACCCGAATCAGCCTTCGACGAGCGTTGCCGGATCCTGGCGGTAGAACTGCTGCAGTTGGGAATAGAGCTGTGGATGCTTTTCCCGAAGCCGGCGTGGCTTTTCGAAGAACGTCTCGGTCGCCACGGCAAAGAACTCGGCTGGATTGGTCGCGCCATACTGGTCCATCAGCGTCCGGTGATGGTGCTGGGTCTCACGCACGAGCTGATCGAAGTCGTGACCGAGAACGCGCGCCCACGCGACGTACATCGAACGCCTGGGAAGCACCGGCACCCCCTGGCCCGTATTGCACTCTTGGTCCAGCTGGTGCGCGAATTCGTGCAAAACGACGTTGTGTCCGTCGTGAATATCGGCTGCGCCCGAAAGCACGCTATCCCAGGCCAGCACGACCACATCGCGCGCCCATGATTCTCCGAGCCGCGCTTGCAGACCGTCGGCGACCAATCCATCCGTGGTGCGCTGACCACCCGGGACAAGATAGGTGCTGGGATACACCAAGATGGAGACGAGGTTCGGGTAGTAGTCCGTCTCGCGATGGAGGAGAAGAACACATGCCTGGGCAGCGATCGTAACCCGCGCCTCGTCGGTGATCTGCAACCCGCCACAACCTTCGAAGTACTTCTCCTCGAGAAACACCTGAATGTGACCTTCGAGCTTCCACGCGGTCTTCCGGAGGCAGGCACGCCGCGAAGGGAACGTTCTTCTCGATGACCGCACGCCATTCGACCGGAAACGGACGGCGCCGAATCCCCTCCCGCCGCCGTCTCCTCAACCAGCCGAACACCGTTGCTCCCGCTTCGGCGGTATGAGGAACCCATCGGCAAGTCTGGCCAAGACAAACGTGTCTAGCACGCCACGCCCGGCGCGCCAGCCTTTCGGTCCCCGACTTGACTGGCGCCGTCACCATGGCCCCCACCCTGCTATGCTTCATCCGAATGAGTCGGGGATGGAGCGCATTGGGCCTCTCTCTCGCCCTGTCCGCTAGCTCGGCGTTCGGAACCGAATGCCCGACTACTTTTGTCGGGGGGGAACCTGCGCTGCAGCACTTGGATGCGGAGACGCGTCTTCGTTTCATTCGCGAACGCCTGCACAGCGACGCCCATCACGCCAGCATGTGGAGCTACTCTTGGGGGGCAATCTATTCGTCTCTCGCGATCGGCCAATTCGTCGCCGCACCTTTGGTGTCCCATGCCTCGGGACCGGATTTCTATGTGGGTGGCGGTGCCTCGCTGATTGGATTGGTACCCTTGCTTGTCACACCGTTGAAAGTCATGGCTGATGAAAAGGAGCTCGACGAGCCTTCGAGCCGAGACACCCGCAGCAGATGCATGTGTATCGCTTCCCCGAGCAGAAGAATTTCTAATGCGAGACGCCGCCAATGAACAAGAGGGGCGGAGTCTGCTCTTCCATGGAGGCAATATCGTCGTCAATGCGGGAATCTTCTTTGTCCTTGGTGCGGGATTCGGGCACTGGACCAGCGCAACCATCAGTTTGCTGACTGGCGTCGCGACAGGCGAAATCATGATCTTGACTCAGCCGGTGGGCGCTCTGAACGCTCTAAACGCATACCGCAGAGGTGACTTGGCTGCGCCCACGGCCGGGCTGCGAATGGCAGTCGTGCCACTTGTTGCCAGGAACGCTTCGGGCATCGTCCTGGTCATGCGCTTCTAAATCACCGTCTTTCGTACCCCTGCCACGGGAGCCGGCTCCGTTTCGAGCGCGGCGCGCACCCGCGCCAGCCGGCTCTCAAACCGGGCCCGGTCGTGTGGGGACGCGATGGTGCGCGTGGCCAGCTCGGCAATCCATTGCGCTTGTTCCCGCAGCGCCTGTCGCCGGCTCGGACTGGCCGTGAGATCGCCGATGGTTTGCAGCGCGCCCAGCATCCGTAACATGATGCCGACATTGCCGTTGGAGCTGCCTCGAATTTGATCGAACGATTCGGCCACCAGGCCCGCAAACGTCGGTCCGATGGCGATAATCCTCAATTCTCCGTCCTCGTAGCGGTGCGACGAAGGAATTCCCCGACAGGCCAGTCGTGCCAGAATCGCCTGCAGATAGTCCACGCACATCACCGCCGTCGTGGTGTCGTTGACGCTGGGGGAAAGTGCGCGCAACGCCATATCCACGATCTGTCTGATGCCGAAACCGCAATCTTGGTAAACCGTGCGGTGCCTGTCGATGCTGTAGGCCGCCTGCACGGCAGCGACGATCACCGGTCCCCGCGGGCCGTCCAGGGCGAGCGAGGCGAGCGGGGTGTCTTGCACCACAAACTCGCCGATGCCGCGCTCCATCCGCACAATGGTCTTGTTCTCCTGCGCCACGCGCTGGAGGGCCGCGTTGTTCACGCTTTGAATGTAGCCGGTCCTTTCGGCCGGGACGGTCTGCCAGTTCCACTCCGGCAGCGGGAGCGTTGCCTGATCCTCGTCGTCGTCAACCGGCTCTTGTCCAAGTTTCCCCGGGAAAAGCCGGTCAACGGCCACCAGGGTCTCCTCGGCCACCGAGGCAATGATGCTTGAGGCTTGAATCGAAGTGGCAATGTGATGAATGAAGAAGATGAGGGCACCGACGCCGGCGATTGCCAGCACGACGCCGAACGAGACGGCCAGGCTCGGAACGAATCCGCCCTGGTCGGCACCGCGGATGGTACGCAAGACGATCAGGCAATAGGCGAAAATGCCGGCGAAGATGCCGAGCACGACCTGCGTGACGCGGTCTCGCATGAAGTTTCGCAGGATTCGCGAGGTGTATTGGCTCGAGGCCAGCGCCAGCGTCACCAATACCATCGAAAACGCGACCCCCACCACGGTCATCATCGAACCGGCAATCGTGGACAACATCCCGCGCGCGCCTGCCGCGCTGGCCCCAAACAGGCGCGGCCAGTGGACCAGCCAGTGTTCGCTCCCGGCGGAGTCCACTTCAATCAACGCCACCGCGAGGGCGATGCTGCCCGCCACAATCAGCGAAGGCACAAACCAAAAGCTCGACCGCAGAACGCTCCAAAACCGTTTGAGTTGATTCATGGCTCGCCGTTTTCCTGGGTGGCCTGATCCTCGAGAAATGTGGGCCAGTGATCCTGTTGAGCGGGGTCACACATGGGCGCGCCGCAAGCGCAGCGCATTGCCAATCACTGACACCGAGCTGAAGCTCATCGCTGCTGCCGCGAAGACGGGAGACAGAAGCAGCCCGAAGAAGGGATAGAGCACGCCAGCCGCAATGGGCACCCCCGCCGCATTGTAGAAGAGAGCGAAAAACAGGTTTTGCTTGATGTTGCGCATCGTCTTTCGTGACAGGCGACGGGCTCGGACGATGCCCATCAGGTCTCCTTTCACGAGCGTGATGGACGCGCTCTCCATGGCAACGTCGGTGCCTGTGCCCATGGCGATGCCCACCTGTGCCCGCGCAAGCGCCGGTGCATCGTTGATACCGTCGCCCGCCATCGCCACGAAGTGACCTTCGCCCTGGAGCCGCTTGACGACCTCCGCCTTTTGGTCTGGCAACACGTCGGCGACGACGTCGTCAAGGCCGAGCGCCTTGGTCACCGCCCGCGCGGTCGTCTCGTTGTCGCCGGTGAGCATCACGATGCGGATGCCCTCTTCGTGCAGGGCTCGAATGGCTTCGGGGGTACTGTCCTTGATCGGGTCAGCGACGCCGACCAGGCCCGCTGGTTTCCCATCAACCACCACGAACATGACAGTCTGCCCCTCGGTCCGCAGCGCCTCGGCCTTCTCGGTGAGCGCGCCGAGCTCGACACCGAGCTGGGTAACGAGCGCACGATTTCCGAGAGCCACGGCCCGACCGTCGACCCTTCCGCGCACGCCCTTGCCGGTGATGCTCTCGAATCCCGTCGTGTCGCCCAACCTGACGCCGCGGCCTACGCTCCCCTCGACGATGGCGGCCGCGAGGGGATGTTCGCTCCCCCGCTCGAGCGTGGCGGCGAGCCGAAGCAGCGCCTGCTCATCGAAACCCGCAGCAGGCACGACGGACGTCAGCTTCGGTTTGCCCTCGGTCAGCGTTCCGGTCTTATCGATGACGAGCGTATCGACCTTGCGCATGACCTCGATGGCCTCGGCGTTGCGAAAGAGGACGCCCATCGTGGCAGCCTTTCCGGTCGCGACCATGATCGACATGGGCGTCGCCAACCCGAGCGCGCAAGGGCAAGCGACGATCAGGACTGCAATTGCATTGATGAGCGCGCGCGCCATGCGCGGCTCGGGTCCCACGAGGCTCCACACGACAAAAGTGAGGACCGCGACACCCACGACGATTGGAACGAAGTAGCCCGAGACGATGTCCGCGAGCCTTTGGATCGGAGCCCTGCTGCGCTGGGCTTCGGCAACCATCGCTACAATTCGTGACAGCAGGGTTTCGGCGCCAACCTTCTCGGCACGCACGACCAGCGCCCCGGTGCCGTTCATGGTCGAGCCCACCACGTGGTCGCCGGTATGCTTTTCCACGGGGATCGGCTCGCCAGTGACCATCGACTCGTCCATCGAGGTTGTCCCTTCGAGCACGATGCCGTCGACGGGGACCTTCTCACCCGGACGCACGCGCAGCCGGTCGCCGACTGCGACGGCATCGAGCGAGACGTCCTCGTCTGAACCATCCGCCTTGAGACGACGCGCGGTCTTCGGCGCGAGGCCGAGGAGCCTCTTGATGGCGGTGCTGGTCGCGCCGCGAGCTCGCAGCTCGAGTACTTGCCCGAGCAGAACGAGAGTGACGATGACGGCAGCAGCCTCGAAGTAGACTGCCACCTCTCCGTCCTTGCCGCGGAACGAGGCAGTGAAGAAGCCAGGCAGCAGTGTAGCAAAGAGGCTGTACGTGTAGGCCACGAACACCCCGAGCCCGACCAGGGTGAACATGTTGAGACTCCTGTTTCTTACGGACTGGACCGCGCGGACGTAGAACGGCCAGGCTGCCCAGGTGCACACCAAGGTGGCCAGCGCAAGCTCCACGAAGGTCCTGGTTTGCGGTGAAACAAGTCGAGATACGAGACCGCCGGTCACGGCATCCCCCATCGCGAGAACGATCAGCGGCACGGCGAGCACCGCCGAGAACCAGAACCTGCGCCTCATATTGCTCAGCTCCGGGTTTTCCTCTTCCTCGGTCGCAACGGCCGTATTCGGCTCCAGCGCCATCCCGCACTTCGGGCAAGAGCCGGGCTTGTCCGCCTGAACCTCGGGATGCATGGGGCATGTGAAGGCACCCGCGCTTGGCGCCTTCGGAGAGCTGGCCACGCCTTGACTCATCGCATTTCCGTCTTCTTGAGGGCGTCACTCTTTGATGCAATCACCTCTAGCAATTCGCGCCAAGATTTCACGAACGATTTCCCTCCCTCGTCCTGTAGGCGGGCGGCCAGGGCGTCCACATGCACGCCGGACTTCGCGAGCTCGCCCAAGACCTGCTCGCAATCGCCACCGTCTGGTGCCATGGCCGCACCAAGCTCACCATGGTCGTCGAAGGCATTCAGGGTTGCCTCGGGCATCGTGTTCACCGTGAATGGGGAAGCGAGGGCCTTGATGTAGAGAATGTCGGAAGCCTTGGGATCCTTCGTCCCGGTGCTGGCCCATAACAACCGTTGCGGTCGGGCACCGCGGTTGTATGCGCGCTGCCAGCGCGGGTTGCTCAACTGGTCGAGGTAGGCTTTGTAGATACGGCCGGCAACGGCGATTCCGAGCCGGTTGCTCAGCGTCCCTGGAACCTTGTCCGCCACCGCGGCATCCCAACGGCTGATGAACATCGAGGCCACCGAGCCGACCTGGGGGTTGAGCCCGGCGGCAATACGCCGTTCGATGCCGCGCAAATACGCCTCGGCCGCCGCCAGGTATTGCTCGCGCGAAAACAAGAGCGTGACGTTGACCGGCACACCGGCAAAGATTGCCTCCTCGATGGCTGGAAGACCTTCCTCAGTGCCAGGGATCTTGATGAACAGGTTCGGACGTGCCGCTCGCGCGGAAAGCTCCTTGGCGGCGGCGATGGTCTTTGCCGTGTCATGGGCGAGCAGCGGCGACACCTCGAGGGACACCCAGCCGTCCACGCCGTTCGTGCCCTCGTGAATCGGCCTGAACAGATCGGCGGCGCGGACGAGATCGTCGAGCGCCAGATCGAAGAACAGCGCCTCACCGGTGCTTCCCTTCCCCAGCGCTTCACGAATCGCGGTGTCGTAGGCGGCACTGCCCTTGATGCTGTGGTCGAAAATCGTCGGGTTCGAGGTCAACCCGGTCACGGAGAGCTCGTCGATGTACCGTTCCAGCGTGCCGTAGTCGAGCAGATCGCGCGTGATGTTGTCGAGCCAGAGGCTCTGGCCCAGGTCGTACAGCAGCTCGGTGGCCTTCATCATATCTCACTCCTTGAGCTCGACCTTGGCGCCGGGCCGCACCTGGAAATCTTGTGAATTGATCTTCATCTTTCTTCTTTCAGGTATATCGGCCGCGCTGGTTGCGGCGGCCTATTTGGGGGGCTGCACTTTCGGAGCCTTTTCCTTCGCCTCGTCCGCTTCCTCGACCGCGCGAACGTCCTCGCGCCCCAATTGCTCGTAGAATTTGTGGACCTTCGTGGCGACCTGCTGGGATACCTCGACCGCTGGCTTCGTGCTGGGCCCGGGCTTGGCTTCCGGTTGGGCATCAGGCTTCGGCTCGACTTTGTCGGTTGGTTTGACGTCGGTATTCGCGTCCGGTTTCGGTTCTGCTTTGGTGGCCGCAGGCGGCACGGATTTGGCTGCCGGTTCGGCCGGAGCTTTACCTGCGGGCGCTGACTCGGGCTTCGCCTCCGGTTTAGGTTCGGCAGTCGCCTCGGGTTTGGCGTCAGGTTTCGGTTCGACCTTCGTTGCTGGCGCCGCCTCGACCTTGGCGTCCGGTTTGTCTTCCGCCTTGGGTTCAGCCTTGGCTTTGGCCTCGGCTTTGACTGGATCAAAGATCCGATACGCGAGCAACTTGACCTGGTCGTTCACGAGGAACCACAGCAGCGCATAGCCCCACACGAACCCGGCCCAACCCCAGCCGAGTGGCGTCATGAATAGTCCATAGACTGCGATCAGCGTCGCCACGATCTGCGTGCCAAGCACCGCCAGCCACAGAATCTTTGCCGGACGTATGGACCAGAACCGGCCGCGCGTACGGGTTAGGAAGATCGTCAGGTGCCCCGCCACGGATAGCTTCAGATACATCAGCGTCTGGATATGCGGACGGTCAAGGTGAAAGACCCGCTCGCCGAGGTAGAACAAGCCGAAGGCGGAGACGACTCCGATGAGGCCTAGCGCCGTAGAAATGCCCAGCACCATGCGCATATTCCACGCCTCGGGCTGGTCCTTGTAGTGAACGTTGTCATAGGCGATGGACAGAATCGCGCCGTCGTTGAGCAGCGCCAGCATCACGATCATCACGGCCGTCAACGGATAGAAATTGAACACCAGGATCGCCAGGGTCATGAAGAACAGCACGCGCAAGGTCTCCGCGATGCGGTAGATGGCGTAGCTGTTCATGCGCTGGAAGATGCGGCGGCTCTCCTTGATCGCGTCGATGATCACGGAAAGGCCCGGTGTCATCAGCACGATGGCCGCTGCCGCGCGCGCAGCGTCCGTCGCGCCCGAAACGGCGATGCCGCAGTCGGCCTTTTTGAGAGCGGGGGCGTCATTGACCCCGTCGCCTGTCATGCCCACGATGTGGCCGCGGTTCTGTAGAACATCCACGATATGAAATTTGTGTTCGGGAAAGACTTGGGCGAATCCGTCGGCCTTCTCAATGGACTCGGCCACCTCCGTCGTCTCTTTCTTCTTCGAGTCGCCCAAACTGGCGGCATCGAGGATATTGGCGCCCATGGCCAACTTCTTCGCGGTTTCTTTGGCGATGGCCAGTGCATCGCCCGTCACCATCTTGATCTTCACGCCCATGGCCAGCGCGGTCGCAATCGTGGCCTTGGCATCCTCGCGTGGCGGATCAAACAGCGGCAGCACGCCGAGGAACTGCCATGGCCCGTCGCCTTCTGCCCGCGCCACGCCCAGCGAACGGAACCCACGCGCCGCGAATTCGTTGACCGCCTTCTCGACCGCGGGTTTCACTTGCTCGGCATTCGCCGATAACGTCAGGATCACCTGAGGCGCACCCTTCGTTACTTTGAAGGTTTTTCCGTCCTTGCCTTTGACAGACGCCTCGGTGCGCTTGTGTACCGGGTCGAAGGGCTGGAAATGAACCACTTCGTAGGCCTTCAGCGCCTCCTTGTCCTTCAATCCGCCCAGCACGGCCAGGTCAATGGTGTCGTTGTTTTCCGCGCGCGACGCCAGCGCGCCACCAAGGACTACTTGCTCTACGGGGATGTTGTTCACGCCGAAGGGATCGCCAAGGGTCAACTTGTTTTGAGTCAGGGTGCCGGTCTTGTCCGCGCACAGGACGTCCACGCCCGCCAGCTCCTCGATGGCCACCAATCGGCTCACGATCGCCTGCTTTTTCGAGAGCAGGCGCGCCCCCACCGCCATGGTTACCGACAACACCGTGGGCATCGCCACGGGTATTGCGGCCACGGTCAATACCAGGGCAAACTGTAACGTGGTCAGGATCGCATCGCCGCGATAGATCGCAAAACCAATGATCACCGCCACCAAGGCTACCGCCAGGATGATCAGGTAATTGCCGATCCTCAAAACCGCTTTTTGGAAATGGCTGACGGTGTGCGCCTCCTGCACGAGCTGCGCTGTCTTGCCGAAGTAGGTCTTCTCGCCCGTGGCGTAAACCATCCCGCCGCTTTCACCCTGTCGGATGATGGAACCGGAGAACACCGCTTCTCCGACCTTGCGCTCGGCAGGCAACGACTCGCCCGTGAGTGCGGATTGGTCGACCTCCACCGGGTCGCCGTCAAGCAATCGTGCGTCCGCGGGCACGATGTCGCCCAGCCGCATACGGATGACATCGCCGGGCACCAACTCACGCGCCGGCGGGTTGATCCACTTCCCGTCCCGTTTTACCCTGGCCTTGACCGCCAGCCGGGCCTTCAAAGCCTCGATGGCGTTGCTCGCTTCGCGCTCTTCCCAGAAGCCGACCACGGCATTGGCTGCGAGCAAAAGAAGGATGATGAAGAAATCGGGCCAGTGCCCGACCACCCCCGAGAGGATCACGGCAACCTCGATCATCCATGGGATGGGGCCCCAGAAGTAGCTGAAAAACTTCAGAAAGAGATTTGTCTTCTTTTCCGTAAGCTCATTCGGCCCATATTGCGAGAGTCGCTTCTGCGCCTCGGCTTGACTGAGGCCGTCCGGCGACGACCCCAATTTCGCTTGAAGCTCCGGCATGGGAAGAGACTTTAGATCCTCCTTCCCATCGGGCTTTGCCTCCGGCTTGGATTCCGGTTTCGATTCAGGAGCCTTGGGCTGGTCTGTATTTGCGTTCATAACATGAATCCTTTCCGTCCTTCCTGCGTCGACGCCGAAGGCACGGCCTTATCGCCCGTGGGATGCCTCCATGGCTTTTCCGTAGCGCCGGATCAAGGTGTTCGTCATAGTGCCCGTGGATGCTTTCCTGCCCGCCAGTGGGCTTCAATCTGTTCGAGGCTCTTGCCCCTGGTCTCCGGCACCAACAGATAGAGGAAGACCCAGGCGCCGATCGCAATGAGACCGTATAGCCAGAAAGTTCCCGCGTGCCCAAGAACCCCGACCAGGGTCAGGAAGCTCACGGCCACCACCAGATTCAAGGCCCAGTTCGTTACCGTCACGGCGCTCATGGCCGCACCACGAACCTTCAGTGGATAGATCTCGGAAATCAGCAGCCAGAAGATCGGCCCAAGCCCAAAGGCGAAACACGCGACGTAGATGACCAGGCCGCCAATGGCGATGTAACTCTTGAAGCTGGCCAACTGCTGAAACTGGAAAGCGGCGCCCAAGACAGCCAGCCCAATAACCTGACCGGCCACACCGACCAGCAACAAAGGCCTCCGGCCGACACGGTCCAGCAGGAAAATGGCCAGCACGTGAAAGAGCCACATCACCATGGTCAACCCCGCTCCGGCCAGAATTGCGGGTCCGGTAGCGTTAATTCCGGCAAACTTGAAAATGGTCGGGGCATAGTAGATGACCGTGTTGATGCCGGTTATCTGCTGAAATATTGCCAGTCCCAGGCCGACAATCATCGGCATCTTGAGTGAAGGCTGCCATAGTCCTTTCATACCGCCGACGCCCTGTTCTTCTGTGCTCTTCTGGATGTCCGCAATTTCCGGGCTCACATTCGCTACGGTGCGCGCCCGCTGTAGGATCTTCGTCGCCTGTTCGACTCTTGATTTGCTGAGCAACCAGCGCGGGCTGTCCGGCAGCCACCACATTCCAATGATCAAGGCGAAGGATGGTATTGCGGCCAGTCCAAACATATAGCGCCATCCCCCGCTGGAGGAAAAGGCATAGTCCACCAGGTAGGCAACCACGATGCCGCTGGTAATCGCCAACATGTTGACCGCCACCAAGGAACCGCGCACTTTTGACGGCACGAGCTCGGCGATATACATCGGGGAGATAAACGAAGCGATGCCGATTCCGATTCCGCTCACCACCCTGGCCGCAAGCAACCAGCTGACTGTGGGTGCCAGCGCCGTGCCCATAGCGCTGACCGTAAATATGATACCGGCCAGGATGATCATCTTGCGCCGCCCAAAGCGGTCAGTCAGAGCACCTCCGATAGTCGCGCCGACAACGGCACCCATCAAAACGGAGCTGACGACGATTTCCTCCATGGTGGCCGACAGGGAGAACTGTTTCTTGATGAACAAGATGGCCCCGGAAATCACGCCCGTATCGTAGCCAAAGAGCAGGCCGCCGAGAGCGGCCACCCCCACGGCGAAATAGACGAATCCGTTCACCTCCGATTTGGCTTCATGTCCCATTTGTCCCGCTCCCTTCGGTCGAGACAAAGTCCCCTCTGCGCCATCTACTAATTTGAACCACGAAATCGCTGCCTTCCCAATGATCTGTGTCCGGCCAGTAGAAGGTGAATTTCACCTGCTTGCCTTCGGGCAGCGACTGGGTGGGAAGGTCGGCCATATGAATTTCGAGCCCGGCATCGTGAGTCTTCAAGTCTTGGCAGGTTTTCCAATCGTCGGCAGTCCAGTGAATGACTCCCGGAGCCATCAACTCGACGCGCAGAAGTTTTCCGGGCGGCAGCGAGCGCAGCTTGTGGTTAAACCGCCACGTCAGGCGCGGGGATACGGTCTTCTTCTTCAGATAGCGTTGCACCGTTTGCGGTGGTTGGTCGAAAAGCCTGCCATCGTGCAGCGAGCGCCGCAGCTTTAGATATTCGGCGTGCGCCCAGACCAGCGGCATGGCAGAGCCGGAAGGTCGGCCCAGATGAAGCTCGCGTTCCGCGATGTCGGGGGAATCCCAGACTTGCTCCGGAATCAAACCGCTTTCGTTGGCGAATGATTCCATGGTGGCCAGAAGTTGTTTTGCAATTTCCCCGCGGCCGGCAGCCAGCTCGTAGTGTGCCCGCTCGCCGGTGAGCAGCGGCCAGCCACGGCCAATTCCGGTTCCGTCAAACGGCAAACCATCCTCATGCTCGCCATAGCCATCGTCGTTGTAGCGATGCCACGTGGGACCGGTCGGGGTCTCCACCCTGAGCAAGGCGTCGATGACTTTGGCGGTGTCGCGAATCCGCGAATCATCGGCCGCCCGCAAGCCGAAACGCACCAGCGCCAGCGCGTCCGGACTGATCAGATGACTAGCCCGCCGGGTGTCCTCCGATGCTTTGACGTTCTTGACGCGCACATTCTGTTGGAGACTTGCCCCGGCACCCGTCTGCTTCGGAGCGATGCGGACATAGTATCCTTCGACCTTGAACTTCTGGCGCCAGTCGGTCGCGGACATATACATCCAACGCTCGATGGAATCATTCCAAACATCGGCGATCTCGCGGAGGTGGTTCGCCAGGGAGGCTTCGTGGTTCAATTCGGCCAACTCTGCCGCCGCCAGCAATGCCGCGATTTCCGCCGCGACGGTGAACGGGGTATAGCCGGGATCTTCCTCCCAGCGATCCTGCTGGCTGACCGGGCCGTTGCGCGCCAGATAACCGGCAGCCCTCTTCACCATCGCCCAATACTTTTCAAAGCCGCCTTCAGCCAGGGCATTCTCGCGCCGTGCCAAGTCCACCAGCAGGATCGGCAACGCCGTCTCGTCCATTTGGATTCCGTTCCAGTAGGGCGAACCATTCAACCACATGTTCTGCGACCAGTGACCGTCCGGCTGCTGGGTTCGCTGCAAGAATGAGAGCACCCGGCGGGCGTCTTCGTGCGCCCGGGCAGCGAGCAAACCGCCCGCTGTCTCCACCATGTCACGCGACCAGACGAGATGATATCCCCCCTGATCATCGTCCCCCTGATTGAACCCCCACGGAATCGCGAGGCTGGCGATGATGGCACCGCGGGCCTGCTTGGATTCATGCGTGCGAAGGACGGCGAGGCTCTTTGGGGCAAGATTGCCCACAGCGGCTTCTTCTTGGTCAAGCGAGGCGTGCGTTTTGGTCCATTTCTGCCAGCCGGCGATGTAGTCGTGCTTCGCCTTCTCGAAACCATCGCGCAGGCTGCCGATGGCATTCCGGGCCGCTTCATCCGGGTCTTTGCCAAAACCAAGTGCCAGAACGAACCTTCCGTTCGATTGCGAAAGATCGATTTCGGCGGTCAAAGCCACGTTGCCATTTTCCGCCCGCGTGTATTCCCACGTCATCTGGTGATGGGCCTTCAAATCCTGCCAGCCGTCCGAAGCACCGACGTAGCCAACCGACCGCTTGGTCCACGGCGCGGAACAAGCTAGAGCCAACGCGCAATCGTTCCGCTGCGCAAATAGCAATGGCGCTCCCTCGAAATCGTCCACCCACGCGGTATTGCCCCCGCCGTGATTTTGCAAGTGGGGCGCGAGCAGGACGGATAGGTGATAGTCCGACAATGCGCCTTGTTGTGCGTGAAACGAAACCTGCTGTAACACCGTGTCCCGGTGCGGATCGGTCACAATCTGCTTTTCGATGCGGTAACGGCCATCACGACAGGTGTTGACCAGGCGAAATCCCGGGACACCATCGCTCAACCATGCAGCTTCATGTCGAACATCCCGCTTCTCCTCGGAAAAGAAATCCGCGCCATCGGTGACGACCATCCCCAGGTCGCGTACGCAGGCCTGGTCAATGCGGGGATAATAGATCTCGTTGAAGATGCCATGGCTCAGCGTGAACCAGACGCGGCTCCTATCGCTCAGCGCCGTGCCGACGCCCGTCTTAGCGCTGGAAGTCCAGCGCGCCGAAATCCCGGGCCCGCCTGGTGCAGGATGGCTAGCTGGCTTCATGGTCAAACCCCCTCCATCGTGGAGTTGTATTGCCCGCGGCGCGCCACCTGGTTGCATTTGGCTCGATGGTAGAGAGCTTTCTGTGCCGCCGGCACGTTCGCCTCCTCGCCTTGCCAGATCTCCAATGCGGGTTGTTGGATGGCACGCGCAAACGAAAACGCCAACGCCCAAGGCAGTCTGCGACTTGAATCTGGCATTCATGGTACTCAGGCGGGCCGAGGCCAGCTCGCCGGATTGGCCGCCCGACAGGAACGCAATTCCTGGCACAGCGGCGGGGACGGCGCGCAAGAGACATCTCACCGTGGCATCGGCCACCTCGTCCACCGTCTCTTGCGTGGGGCAGGTCAATCCCGGAACGACCATGTTGGGCTTCAGAAGCATTCCTTCCAGCATCACCCGCTGGCCGTAAAGCTGGTTGAAGACCGCTCGCAGGACCTCCTCCGTTACCTCACGGCACCGTTCCAAGGTGTGCTCGCCGACCATGAGCACTTCCGGCTCGACGACGGGGACAATCCCGGCCTCCTGGCACAAGCCCGCGTAGCGCGCCAGCGCGTGCGCATTCGCTTCGACGCAGCTGCGGCTGGGAGTCTTGTCGGCCACGGCAAACACAGCGCGCCACTTGGCAAAGCGGGCGCCTATCTTGGAATATTCGGCCAAGCGCCCGCGTAACCCGTCCAGGCCCTCGGTCACCTTCTCTCCGCAGTGCCCAGCCATGTTCTTTGCCCCGGTGTCGACTTTGATGCCCGGTATGATTCCAGCGTCGATGATGGCTGCAACAAAGGGAGTGCCATCCTTCTTCTGCTGACGAATCGTCTCGTCGTAGAGGATCGCGCCACTAATGCTCTCCCCGAGTCCGGGGGTAGTGACAATTAGCTCTCGATACGACCGCCGCGCATCCTCGGTCTGTGGAATTCCCAACTTTGCGAATCGCTTGTTGCAGGTTGGATTGCTCTCATCCATCGCCAGAAGTCCCCTGTCGCCAGCCACCAGCGTCTTCGCGGTATCTATAAGCCCACGGGTGTTCATTGGCGTGGATCCCACTTCCAGTTCCGAATCTCCGGCAGATCCTCACCGTATTTCTCGATGTATTGCTTGTGCTCGACAAGCTTGTCCTTCAGTTGCTGCTTCAGGTAGATGCCATTTTCGCCAGTCTTGGGCAAGCGGTCGATGACGTCCATCACCAGGTGGAAGCGGTCCAAATCGTTCAATACCGTCATGTCGAAAGGGGTGGTGATGGTCCCTTCTTCCTTGTACCCCCGGGCGTGGATGTTGTCGTGGTTGGTCCGGCGGTAGGTAAGCCGGTGGATCAACCACGGGTAGGCGTGGTAGGCGAAAATGACCGGCTTGTCCTTGGTGAAGAGCTCGTCGAAGTCCACATCGCTGAGCCCGTGCGGATGCTCGGATTGCGGTTGCAACCTCATGAGATCGACGACATTGACGACCCGGATCTTCAGCTCGGGCAAATGTTCGCGCATGATGGAAACGGCGGCGAGCGTCTCCAGCGTCGGCACATCGCCACAGCAGGCCATGACCACATCCGGGGCAACCCCCTGGTCGTTGCTGGCCCACTGCCAGATGCCAATGCCCTCGGTGCAGTGTTTGACGGCTGCGTCCATGGTCAGCCATTGAGGCGCGGGGTGCTTGCCCGCGATCACAACGTTGATATAGTGGCGGCTGCGCAGGCAGTGGTCCATCACCGACAGCAGGCAATTGGCGTCCGGCGGAAGATAGACCCGCACGATCTCCGCCTTCTTGTTCACGACGTGGTCGATGAAGCCGGGATCCTGGTGGGTGAAGCCATTATGGTCCTGCCGCCAGACATGCGACGCCAGCAGGTAGTTCAGCGAGGCGATCTTCCGCCGCCATGGTAGGTGCGCCGTGACCTTGAGCCACTTGGCGTGCTGATTGAACATCGAATCGATGATGTGGATGAATGCTTCGTAACAGTTGAACATGCCGTGCCGCCCGGTGAGCAAGTACCCTTCCAGCCAGCCCTCGCACTGGTGCTCGCTGAGCATCGAATCCAGCACCTGTCCTGCGGGGGCGAGAAATTCGTCGTTCGGCACGGTCGCCGCGTTCCACTGGCGCTTCGTCACCTGGAAGAGGGCTTCCAGACCGTTGGAGAGCGTCTCGTCCGGCCCGAAGACGCGGAAGTTGCGCTTCTCCGCGTTCAGCTTGGCCACATCGCGCAGGAACGGGCCGAGTACATGCACGTCGCCGATTCCGCGAGCCCCTGGTGCTGGCACGGCCTCCGCGTAGTCTCGGAAATCCGGCATCCGCAGGTCCCGGAGCAAAATGCCGCCATTGGCATGCGGGTTGGCACCCATGCGTCGATCGCCCTTCGGCGCCAGCTCGGCCAGCTCCGGCTTCAGGCGCCCCTGCGCATCGAAGAGCTCCTCCGGCCGATAGCTGCGCAGCCAGTCTTCCAGGAGCTTGAGGTGCTCGGGATGGGTGGCCGGATCGGAGAGCGGCACCTGGTGCGCGCGGAATGTGCCTTCAACCTGCAGGCCATCGACCATCTTGGGACCTGTCCAACCCTTGGGCGATCTGAGCACGATCATTGGCCAGCGTGGCCGGGCCGAGTCGTTGTTGCCCCTAGCATGGCTTTGGATTTGGCGAATGCTCTCCATGGCCAGGTCCAGAGTACTGGCCATGAGCTGATGCATCTTCTCTGGCTCATCGCCCTCTACAAAAAGGGGCGTCCAACCACAACCTCGTAGGAATTGCTCCAATTCCTCATGCTCGATCCGGGCGAGGACCGTAGGGTTGCTGATCTTGTAGCCATTGAGGTGCAAGATCGGCAGCACGGCTCCGTCGCTAATCGGGTTGAGAAACTTGTTCGATTGCCACGCCGTGGCCAGAGGTCCCGTCTCGGCCTCTCCGTCGCCCACGACACACGCGACGGTGAGATTGGGATTGTCGAAGACCGCCCCGAATGAATGGCTGAGCGAGTACCCGAGCTCGCCGCCTTCGTGGATTGACCCGGGGCATTCCGGCGAGGCGTGGCTGGGGATGCCTCCAGGGAACGAAAACTGAAGGAACAGCTTCCGAAGCCCGGCCTCGTCCTGGCCAACATTGGGGTAGATCTCGCTGTAGGTGCCCTCGAGATAGGTGTTGCCCACGACCGCCGGCCCACCATGCCCTGGGCCCGAGACGTAGATCATGTCGAGGTCATATTTCTTGATGACCCGGTTCAAATGCACGTAAATGAAGTTCTGGCCGGGGGTCGTGCCCCAGTGTCCCAGGAGCATGCGCTTCACGTCGGCCAGCGTCAGCGGTCGCCTCAAAAGCGGATTGTCGTAGAGATAGATCTGGCCGACTGCCAGGTAGTTGGCGGCGCGCCAGTAGGCATCCATCCTGTGGAGCAGCTCCCGAGACAGCGGATCGGTAGTCATGGTTACCTCACGGCCTCTTTCTTGACAGTTTCACGATTACGACGATGACCAGCGCCACCATCAGCGCGGCACTCACCGGCCAAATCCACACTCCCCCACCCATCCGGCCACTCATCCATCCGCCCATCCATCCGTAATTATGGTTCATAACAATGTCCCTTTCCTAGGCGAGCAGCCGTTAACGGAATTCCGCCCGCGCCGCGGCCTCGTCGGTCCAGTATCCCCGCCGATTGTAATGCCGATGCAGAGCATCCTCATACTCGCGAGTCAGCACAGAATCCTCGGTGAATTCCGGCGCCTGCTTGATCGCTTCGCGAGAGAGGCGGACGAAGACCTTCGACTCCATCCAACTGACTCGCTCAATCCATTGCGGCGCGATAAGCACACGCTTTCCAGGCCACCAGTTCCGAGTATCGACGATGAGATAGCGAATCGCCCAGGTCTCGTCGTCAATGATGAAGTCTTCAACGTGCCCTATCGCGCCATCGCTGGCTTCGATCTTATGCCCAGTCACATCCGAAGTACTGCGCAAATGCGGATCCCAGTTGTTCTCGGCCTTGGCGCGATTCTTCCAATCCTTACGATCGCGCGCAATGTAGGGATACGAGCCCCACATGTACGGGCCACCCCAATACATGGGCCAGCCATAATACCCATAATACGATTCCTCGAATTGCCTGGAGACAGGTTTATCGCGATCCAAGGCGGGGCTGTCCTGAATCTGCTTCTTCGTCAAATCCACCGTAACCCGGTGCTTTTCGCCGCTCACGGCGCCCAGCGCATACGGCGATAGCAGCACATGTCGTCCCGTGAGCCACCTGCCTGCATCGGCAACCAAATAGCGAACCACCCAGTGCTTGTCGTCGAAGTAGAATTCTTCTACCCTTCCCATCTCGCCGTCGAGGCTGTCCAGCTTGTAACCACTTAGTATCTTCGCTCTATATAGCATGACAATGTCCCTTTCTCTCTTCGCGTTAAGACTCTTCCGCTGTTACTCGTCGTGCGAGGTAGCCTCCGGGGTGGATAGGAACTTCATCCGGCAGTGATCGCTACAAAAGGAGTATGTCTTGCCATCGCGTTCGGCGTGGAAAGCCGTTGCTCCGTCCACTGTCATTCCGCAGATCGGGTCCTTCGTCGTGGATGTCGTGTTCTTCATGGTCATATTCCTTCCGTTTTCCTCACAGTTGGATGCTCGTGGTCCTGCGTGGTCGGGGCTTCCGTCATTGCTTCACTCGCAATTGCGAGCCCAAGGACGCGGCACACGGAGCGCGCAATCATCAGCTCTTCATCGGTGTGAATCACTCGGACGTCCACCCGGCTGGTCGCCGCGGAGATCACACCATCATTCGCGGTGTTGCGCTCCTCGTCGAGCTCGATTCCTAGAAAACCCAGATCTCTGCAAATCCGCGCACGGACTGCATTTGCGTTTTCGCCGATACCGCCAGCGAACGCGAGCGTGTCCAGTCCGCCCATCGCCGCTGCGAATGACCCGATCCATTTCTTGATCTGGTAGCAGAATAGCGCCACCGCCTCGGCTGCGCGCACGTCCTCCTTTTCGCGGTCGAGCAGCTCACGCATGTCGGAAGTGGTCTCGGACACCCCGAGTAGTCCGGAATGGAAGTTGGTCATCTCATTGAACTGCTTTGCCGTCATCTTTTCAGTGCGCGCCAGATACCAAACCAGGCCGGGATCGAGGTCGCCCGAGCGGGTACTCATTGGCACCCCTGCTGTCGGCGTGAAGCCCATGCTGGTATCCACGGATTTCCCATGGTTTACCGCGGCCAGGCTCGAACCATTGCCAAGGTGGGCGAGGATCACCTTGCCCTCTGCCGCTTCCGCGCCGGCCAGCCGAGCAAGCTCACCCATGAGAAAGGCATACGACAGGCCATGAAACCCGTAACGCCGCACCCCCTGGGCTTCGTAACGTCGTGGGATCGGTAGCAACCGGGCCACGCGAGGCAGCTCATTGTGAAAGGCGGTGTCGAAACACGCCACTTGAGGCAGGTCCGGGAACCGACGGTGAAATGCCTCGGTCAACAGGATCTCTTCAGGCAGATGCTCAGGATCGAAGGGGCTGAGCCGGTGTAGCGCCTCGACCATTGCCTCGGTGATGCGTTGCGGGCTGCTATACGCCGGCCCGCCATGCACCAGGCGATGACCTACCGCGAATAATTCATCGCTCCGGCCGCGCTCCGCAACCCAATCCATTAGAGCGCCGACCGCCGCAGTATGATCCGGTGCCGCCACCGACCAAGAGGATGTATCCCGCTGGTTCGGACTTTTCACAGAGAAGGTAGCATCTGGTTGGCCGATCCGCTCGATCCCACCTTTCAATATGCGTCGAAACGAGTCGCCGACCTCGAACAGAGCAAATTTGATGCTCGAGGAGCCGCCGTTGACCGTCAGAATGCGTCGGCTAGTTGGCTTCATCGACCCCTCTTCTCTTCGCCGTTCCGCAAGCCGAATGAGGCCAGTTTGGCGCACGTGGACCTGTAGCCCGTGTGAAGAACGCTTCGTATTCCCAAACTGGTCGCAATCTCGACGAACATTGGGGTGTTTTCGACGTAAGCCACTTGTTGCACTGGCGTGTGTGCAACATCCAACGCCAGCCGAAAAATGTCCGCATCAGGCTTGCGTAGGTGGACATAGCACGACGAGACGTACGCATCTATCATCTTGTCGAGCTTGAACTCTTGAATGCGGTAGTCATTCAGTACGCGAGCCTCGTTGCTAACCGCGACGACCTTTAGCTTGTACTTTGCCTTGAGCTCACCAACCAGCGCGAGCATCTTGGGGTAGGGCGTCGATTGAGCGAACATGAATTTCCGAAACTGCGCCCGAGTGAACGTCCGCCTTCGAAAGAAGACCACGTGGTTCAGATACTCTTCCTCAGTCAGTCTGCCTTCCTCGTAGGTGTCGAAGGTCATCTGGTGTCGTATTTCCATCTCGGCTGACTCGAGCTTGAATTTCTTGGCCGCCCTTCTGCGAGCGTGATTATCCCATCCGTCGCTGAGCAGTACCCCTCCAATGTCCACGAACAACGTCCTAATTGGCATCGGGTTCCTCATCCGTTCCTCGGAGCAGCAGTATGGCGCTGGAATGTGCGCCCAATCGATAGCCGCGAGAGTCTTCGAGCCGCGGTTCCTTGCCTGCCGCGAACAGATCCTTTGCCTCATCCTGCCCGGTGTCGGCCGCAATGCACCAACGAGACGGCGAATGCTGCCCTGGCAGATGGAAGTCGGCGCTCTCCTTGCCGGCGTTAAACAGCAGACAGAGTGAATTCTGCCCATCCTCTCTGACGAAGCAAGCTAGCTGCTTTGCCTGCGGCTCAGCCCAATTCGGCAGCCCCCCCCGCGTGCCAAACCAACGGATGTCCTTATCTGCATAGAATCGCTCTTTGCTCAGGACGGGATGAGCCCGCCGAAATGCGATCATGCCGCGCGCGAAGCGAAGAACTTCCCGGTGCTGCTCTAGCGAGGCCCAGTCGAACCAGCTAGTCGCGTTATCCTGGCAATAGGCGTTGTTGTTACCGCCCTGTGTACGCCGAGCTTCGTCGCCAGCGAGCAGCATTGGCACGCCACGCGATACGAATAGGGTCAAGAGAAAGTTTTTGATCTGGCGTTTGCGCAGGGTTTCGATTGCCGGATCGGTGGTGGGCCCTTCCACGCCGTGGTTGTCGCTGAAGTCGTAGTCCGTGCCATCTCGGTTGTCTTCTCCGTTGGCCTCATTGTGTTTGCTGCGATAGCTCACCAGGTCGTTCAAGGTGAAGCCGTCGTGACAGGCGATGAAGTTGATGCTGCTCTCTGGGCCTTTGCCCGATTTGCTGTAGATGTCTGCGCTGCCACAGATCCGACTGGCAAACAGACCGAGCATCCCCGCATCGCCGCGCCAGAATCGGCGTACGTCATCTCTATATCGTCCATTCCATTCCGCCCATCGGCGTTCTGAAAAGCTGCCGACCTCGTAGGCGCCAGCGGCATCCCATGCCTCGGCGATGAGCTTCACATCTCGCAGGATTGGATCCTGGGCGATACGTTCGAGCAATGGGGCATTGGTGAGCAATTTGCCTGTGCTGTCTCGACTTAGAACCGATGCCAGGTCGAATCGAAAGCCGTCCACGTGCATCTCGATCACCCACGTGCGCAGTGCTCCCAAGATGTGGTCTCGTACGACAGGATGATTTGCGTTGATGGTATTGCCCGTGCCCGTGAAGTCCTTGTAGTAGCGTTTGTCATCAGCCAGGGTGTAGAAGATCGCGTTGTCCATTCCGCGAAGATTGAGCGTCGGCCCCAGCTCGTCTCCCTCGGCGGTGTGATTGAATACCACATCCAGGAGCACTTCGATTCCTGCCTTGTGAAAGGCCCGCACCATTTGCTTAAACTCCAACTTCTGCTGACCGCAACCTCCGGAGCTGCTGTACGAGCCTTTCGGTGCGCAGAAGACAACGGGATCGTATCCCCAGTAGTTCTTGAGTGCTTGGCTCGTTGGTGAATCGTTTCGCCCAACCGCAGCCTCATTGAACTCCTGCACAGGCATCAGTTCCACTGCCGTCACCCCGAGGCTCTTGAGGTAGGGAATCTTCTCCATCAGACCTCGGTAGGTTCCGCGATGGGCCACGCCCGAGCTCGGATGAATGGTGATGCCTCGGACATGTACCTCGTAGATCACGGTTTCCGACCACGAATGCCTAGGCGGCCGGTCCGCGTCCCAGTCGAAGGGCTCGTCCACAACCACGCACTTGGGCATGGATTGGGCATCGTCTAGCTTCGAGATAGCCAAGTCTTGTTCTGGTGCCGAGGGGTCATATCCACGTGCCGGCTTGAAATCCCACTTGGGCAGCGGGGAGATCGCGTTGGCGAACGGATCCAGGAGAAGTCTGTTGAAATTGAAGCGGTGCCCTTCGCCTGGTTGGTAGGGTCCGTCCACTCGATAGGCATAGAGTTGCCCAGAAGTGATTCCCTTTACCCAGACGTGCCACACGTCGCCGGTCCGATTCCGTTCTCGATCGAGGTCAATCGCTCTGGAGGGCTTCCCGTCCATAGGATGTTCGAACAGTTCCAACCGTACCCGGCTTGCATGGCGGCTGAAGAGGGCAAAGTTGACTCCTCCGTCCTGCTTATAGGTTCCCAAGGGTAAGGGAACGCCTACGCGGACATCCGCTCGTTCGGAAACTTCCGCCACATAATCGCCAAGTTTCCGCTCAGACGTCACGGCCGCCCCCCAAAGCGTCGCTGACAGTAGGCCGTGACGAGCCTCGGTACGTTCACCAGTATTGCCGCCTCGGCCGGCTTTCCCGCGGAAGGGACAGGTAGCATCAGGGCTTCTCCTTATGTCCGCCGAACTGATATCGGAGCGCGGAGAGCAGCTTGTTGGAGAAGTCCTCGTCGCCTCGCGACGCAAATCGCTGCGTCAGCGCCGTGCTCAGAACGGGCGCAGGCACGCCCTCGTCGATGGCCGCCTTGAGAGTCCATCGCCCTTCGCCAGAGTCCGAAACGCGGCCCGTGAAGTCTTTGAGGTCGGGACTCTTCTTCAATGCTGCAGCGGTGAGGTCGAGGAGCCAAGAGCCAATGACGCTGCCATGCCGCCACGTTTCGACGATGTCCGGAAGGTTCAAATCATATTGATAAAGCTCAGGGTGTCGCAATGGTGCGGTTTCAGCATCCGACGTCCGTTCACTCGCCCCGACATTCGCGTGGCGAAGAATGTTGAGTCCCTCGGCGTAGGCCGCCATCATCCCGTACTCGATTCCATTGTGCACCATCTTGACGAAGTGCCCTGACCCCGCGGGGCCGCAATGGATGTAGCCGCGCTCCACAGTTCCCTTGTTATCCCGAGGTGACTTGCTCGCGTCGTCGAAACCGGGCGCCAGTGCGGAGAAGATGTCGTCGAGTCTCTTGACGATGGCGTCCTCACCCCCGATCATCTGACAGTAACCGCGCTCGAAGCCCCAGACGCCTCCGGAGGTGCCGACATCGACATAGTGGATTCCGCGCTCTCCAAGCGTCTTCGCACGGCGGATGTCATCGTGGTAGTAGGAATTTCCCCCGTCGATGACAACATCTTCGGCCGCGAGTAGCGGCGCGATGTCACGGAGGGTGGCATCAACGACGGCGGCAGGTACCATGATCCAGATCGCACGCGGCGTCTCCAGCTTGGCGATGAGCTCGGAGAGCGAGCGTGTCGCGACCGCGCCCAATTTCGCCAAATCGACGGCTGCCTGCGCATGGACGTCGAACACCACACATTGATGGCCGGCCCCAAGGAGCCGCCGAACCATGTTGGCCCCCATCCGTCCGAGGCCGACCATGCCCAATTTCACTGACGGCTCCTCATCGCAGCAAAAGGCCCGCGAAGGCCCAGCCCCCGGCTATCAGAAGCACTATCCATACGAAGTCGCCTCCCCATCCCCAAGACTGGTGGCGAAGGTCTGCTGGCTGCCCCATCGTAGTTGCCCGCAGTCCGCGGCGTCGCTGGACATACCGGGGATATGGCGGTCCCCATCCGCGGTAGCCCCAACCATAGGTAACCGGGGACAAGAGAAACAGAAACATGAATACCATCCACAGAACCCACCATGAGCTCATCATTGCTGTCTCGCCTCTTTTCCTGTTCGTTGAGTGAAGTCCGTGCCCCGCGACGTTTGCGATGTGCGGACAGGGTCTACCCTCGGCTGATGCAGAACCTGGGCCGCGCGCGAGGTGCTGTAAGTTCAAATACTTGCACCCGCACATATCCAGACATGTGGTCGAACCAATCAAAATGGAGCACTCAAGCCATCAATTTGAAAGGAAGTGGTCGGATCTTTCGACCGCACAAGGCGTCGTCGTCTGCTGTCACGCCCCGGCCTTCTCAAGGGGCGTCGATGCGTCGGTCCACCAGACTCAATTGTGGACTGCCGATTTCGCAGACACGGCAAACATGCTCTTCAGCGCATCCATCGCCTTGCCGAAATCTCGCCAGTCTCCCTGTTTCATCGATCTTTGTGCTTCTTCGAATTGCGTTCTCGCCTGAGCCAATTCCGGATGTTCTTGCGGCAACTGCCCGGTCCGTGGAGGTTGCCCGGTCCCGAAGACGGCTTGAATTGCCTCATCAAGCGTCGGCTCCATCGCCACCTTGTTGCCGGAAATCACGATGACCCGTTTGAGCTGAGGGAAATCGGTACCCTCCGCCGTAAGGTAGACTGGTACCACATACAGAAAGGAGTTCTCAATCGGCACCGCGATGAGATTCCCTCGAATCACTCTCGACCCCTTCTGGTCCCACAAGGTCAATTGTTGCGCGATCGTCGTGTTCTGGTCGATCATTGCCTCGATTTGCATCGGGCCGTAGACCAGCTTGTCCTTAGCACTACTGATTGAGAAATTTGCCAGTCCGTCGAGAAATCGACGAAAGATCGGGGATGGAATACCAGCTTGATCGCAAGGGAGAGCGTCGGTTGGCCGCCTATTTCGACCGAATCGGCGGTGTTTTGCGGACGGCGCCGTCGCGGGCGTCGTTTGCCACCTATGCCTTGGGCTTGATGGGCGACGGAGAGCGGAAGAGTGCGGAACCGATGGCGGCGCGGGCTTGCCCGGACCCGGAGCTGGTGGATGCCGCACACCAGCGGCTGACCTACTTCACCCGAGACGCGGAGTGGTCCGACCGTGATGTACGCCGGGAGGCCGCGCGCTACGCGCTGGCGGCGATGACGGCCCGGGGGCCGGTCACGGACTGGATCATCGACGACACCGGCTTCCCCAAGCAGGGCACGCACTCGGTAGGCGTGCAGCGACAGTACTCCGGCACCCTCGGCAAGATTGCGAATTGCCAGGTGGCAGCCAGCTTGACCATCGCCACGCGAACGGAGCACCTGCCGGTGGACTTCGCGCTATACCTGCCCGAGAGCTGGACCGAGAATCCCTCGCGGCGGGCCGAGGCCCACATCCCCGACGAGGTGACGTTCAAGACCAAGCCCGAGCTGGGAGTGGAAATGATTGACCGTGCGGTCGCGGACGGGTTACCGACGGGGCTGGTGCTGGCCGACAGCGCGTATGGGGACAACGCCGAGTTTCGTCGTCGCGTGCGTTGCGAGGGCCTGGACTACGCCGTGGGCCTGCACTGTACGACGACGGTGTGGCGCCTGGACTCGCGCGGGCGGCGTATCGGTAGCCCCGTGGCGGTCGGCGACCTCGCCATCGCCATCGGGCGGCAAGGCTTCCGGCGGGTGACCTGGCGGGAGGGAACCAAGGGCAAGATGTCGTCGCGCTTCGCCGTCGAGCGTGTCGTGCTCGCACAGGACGACTTGGTCGACCCGTCAAAGCGCGAGGCGGTCTGGCTGGTCATGGAATGGCCCGACGGTGAAGAGGGGCCGACCGACTTCACCGCGGCCACGTTGCCGGCGACCATGACCCGACGGCAGCTCGTCCGGCGGATCAAGCAGCGGTGGCGCACCGAGCGCGTGTATGAGGACGCCAAGGGAGAGCTGGGACTCGACCACTACGAGGGGCGCTCCTTCCGTGGCTGGAACCACCATGTCTCCATCGTGCTGGTTTGCTTCGCGTTTATCGTTGCCGAGCGCTCCAGGGCTTTTCCCCCCTCGACCGGAAAAGCCGCCACGCGGAGAGCGCCGCATCGTCACGACGGTGCGAACGTCAACTCGCCCGGAGCGGCACTTCCCGGATTCCTTCATCACCGTGCGCTTGGCCGTCGCGCGTGTCCTGACCAGGTGGTTGCCCCGCTGTCCCCTTTGTCACCGAAGACGATGGACCACACCGTCTGGTGCACATGCCACTGAACACCGACGGAGAATCTCGTGTTTCAATCAGTAGTGTTAGGAAGCTCGTAGAAAAGCATCTTTCCGTATTCGGGGAAATCGCACCTGGCAGCCAGCCAGGACACCATGTTGTTTCTCTTTTGAGGCGTAAACGGAGTCATCAGAAGGTACTCGAGCCGGTCACTTCCCGGGAGCTTCATGAGAATGTAGTAGGGATGCATGGGCGCGACCACACCCGCATATGCCTCGTTGGGAAACACCCAGAGGTCCTCGCGGTTGTAATAGACCTGCGGAACCGTCATGTGGAATGTGCGGTACTGGTCGGCCTGGATCGAGAAGAGACCCTCCGCGTACCGCAAGTGTGTCCTCAGATCTGCCGAAAGCTGATTCAGGTCTTTGAAGACGCCCGGAAACGCACGCCGATAGGCCCCTAGAACGGGGTCTTTGGGGTCCATGACGTAGAACGCGACCGTTCCGTCGTACATGTCCACCACCACCTTGACGGAGTTTCGAATGTAGTTGATCACTTCCTCGAACGCCGATCCGTGAGGCGTCGAGTAGGGGAAGTGGTCCGAGACGGTGTAGGCGTCCTGTATCCAATACTGTTTCCCGTCGCTCACGACGGCATAGGGATCCCGGTCGAGGCGCAAGAATGGCGCGATCTGCTGCACTCGCTCCTGAACACGCCTCCAGATCTGAATCTTGCTCTCGGGTTTGAGGTAGGATGTAAACAGGATATTGACGTCCGACTGGGTCCACGCGAATAGAAGTCGCTTCCACAAACTGTCTAGGCGAATGCCCCCCTTTCCGTCATAGCTTGTGTAGACATTCTTATTCCCTTGGGGATAGTCGAATTCTTTCACGCTTGTCGCGACGATCCGATATCCCGGCATCGACTCGCCGTAGTAAATCGATGGCTGCTTGGCGTTCAGGCCGAAGGAAGACTCGGGTGGTATGTTCTCCATGACGTACCGTGGAAAACCGCCTCCGGTCGTCTGCGATACGAAGCTCATCGCCAAACCGTAACCGTGGGTGAACTGCAACTTCTTATTGACCCAGGTTTGGGCCTCCGCGGGAAGCTCGGGAGAGAGCTCGCGCGAGGACAACATCACTTGATGATAACCGTCTTGTAGATGGTAGCGGTCCACATCGACCTCGTAAAACTGATAGTAGAGCCGTATCTCTTGTGCCTGTTGGTACATTTGAAGCAAGGGCCGGTAGTCCCACAGCCGAATGTTTTGGATCGTATCTTGATTTCTCGCGATCACCTCTGGTGTCAGGTCGGCCAAGGCCGGGTAGGCTGTTTCCTGAATCGCGTCCAGACCGAACGCCTTACGCGTGAAATCTATGTTGTTCTTGAGATATGGAGTTTCGAGAGCCAGCTCGTTGGGTTGCACCTTGAATCTCTGGAAAAGCATCGGCATGATCCACACTGCGACGCAGTACAAGCCTACGTAGACAGCAGCGCCAATGGCCATCACTTTGAATCGGGGTCGAAAGACCGTGAGCACCAGCAGCGCACAGAGCGCGGCGGCGGCGCCGGTCATGATCCAGTAAGCGAGCCTGGTCACTCGGTCGGCCGTATAGCCGGCCCCGTAGACGACTCCCAGGCTGGAGTAGAGAAGCTCATAGTGGTCCAAGTAGAAACCCCAGCCCCAGGCGGCAACCAGCACGAACGACAGCAGGGACAGGTGTGAAACGGCCTTGGTACGACTACTCGCCATTTGTCCGGCTTGACCGGCGCGCAGCGACCCGGAATATCCGTAGAGTAAGGCGACAAGCAGGACCGTGATCAACGCCAATACGGAGAGACTTCCCTGCAGTAGCTCATAGAGGGGAAGGCGGAAGATATAGTATCCAAGCTCGACCCCGAAGAGCGGGTCGGATAGCCCGAACGCCCCCCCGTAGCGAAGTCGAAGGTACGTATCCCATTGCCCGTAGAAGATATGGGCGAAGACCAGCGCGGCGGCGGCGGCGATCACGTAGGTCGCAACCCTGAAGGCCGTGGCAGAGATCTTGATGTCGAGCTTCGCGAGGGCGGTGGAGTCGTTTGACAGACCCACACGGTATATCCCGCTGTTTTGGGCCGCGAGACGAACATTGATCCATAGATATAGAAAGACGACGACAAAGGCTGCGGAGGACAACCCCCAGCGCAAGAAGAGAAGCTTCCAGAATATGCCAGTGTAGCCGAGTTGCTGCATCCATAGGCCGTTCTGAATATAGCCGAGGGTTGTCGTCAAAAGAGCGATGAGTACGACCGCTGCGATGATGAGCGGCCTTAGCGGATGCCATCGCCTGAGTATTCCAGAGACTCCGGCAACTCCGTTCTTCTCGCTCGCGGGCACCAAGGGTCGAGCGCTGTCTGCTGGTCTGTCGATCATGGTTCTACCAACTTTCAATCAAAGCGTAAGTTCCAAGGGGTGAATCCCAACGTCTAGACGCGCCAAGAGGGGAATGCTCTGACATCGAAAGGGCTGAGGTCTCGCTTGTCATGGAAGGGATTGGGAGAGTTGATTTGGATGTCGCCAGGTGCTGAAAATGACGAGCAATCGGCCGATGCATGTCCTGGGCCGCGCGCGAGGTGCCGCGATTCCCATTCCTTACGGGCGCAGGTCATTGCAACCACCATGGCCGCCACCCGGTCTTAGCCGGTGCCGCTGCAGGTGTCGTCATTGCTGCGGCATCCTGTTTTGTCCGCCTACCTCGGAATCCGGCGACCACTACCCCGATGAGACCAGCGACAACAAGCACGGCAGCCGCCACGATCGCCAGTCGCCTTCCCCGGCCAGTTTTGGTCTTTCTGACCATAACGTCCATCGACGAGTCTCTTTTCATGAGCGGAAGACGTTGCATCAATTGTGCCCATGCAACGCGACCTGCGCACCCTTGCTGGTCGCTCTCTAGGATGTCGGGGACCGGCGCGACGTGCCGACGGTCCTTCGATTTGATGGAAGAGGTACGTCACGTTGATGGAACAGGCCGGCGAAAAGAGACATCCTCCGTGCAAGCTCCTGAATTCATTGCCGACCGATGATGGCCCGAAACCTGCTGTAGGTCGGTGAAGACCTAGATGCAAGGAGCGCACATGACTCGGACCACGGAAAAGTACCCCACCGTTGCATTTTCTGACTCGCATCTCGAAAACACCACCGAGCTTTACGGTGACAAGCTCGTGGCCCTGGATGGTGACATTGGCCAGATCAGGGACTTCTACTTCGAGGACAAGCACTGGGTGATCCGCTATGCGGTTGCGGACACGGGATCCTGGCTGACCGGTCGACTGGTCCTGCTCTCTCCTCATGCTTTTGGCAAGCTAGACCAGGGGGAAAAGACAATGCACATCAATCTGCGTAAAATGCAGATCCAGGATAGTCCCTCGATCGAGTCCCACAAGCCGGTTTCGCGACAGTACGAGGCCGACTATTACAGCTACTACGGCTGGCCAGCTTACTGGGATGGCGGGGCGATATGGGGACTGGGCGGATACCCGGTGATCCTGCCGCATTCGAAACAGGAGGTGGAGGCCGTCGAGAGACACCGCGACAAAGGCGATAAGCATCTCCACAGCGCTCGGGAAGTAACCGGCTACGCCATGGAGACGGTTGACGGACAGATCGGCCACGTGACCGGGTTCCTCGTCGACGACCGAAGCTGGGCGATCCACGAGCTGGTCGTCGAAGCGGGCCACTGGTATTCGGGCAAGGAGATCCGGATCCCGACGGACAAGGTAAAGCGAATCAGCTACAAGGAATCGAAAGTCTACGTGACGCTTTCCAAGGCGGACATCGAGAAGACTGCGGATCATGAGCTGGCCAAGCCGGCCCTGGAAGAGCGCGCAGGAGGGCACGTTTGACCGCTTCTCCCCTACCACAAGGCATGGACGCTCTGACCGAGCTGGCCATGGATCTACGCTGGTCGTGGAACCACAGCTCGGATGAATTGTGGCAAAGGCTTGACCCCGAGCTATGGGCGCTGACCCGTCACCCGAACGCGGTTCTTCAAAACGTCGCGCGTGACAAGCTCGCGAGCGCTCTTGCCGATCCCGACTTCTGCCAAGCGCTGGACCGCCTGGTGCAGGCCAAACGCCAGTCGTCGACGGAGCCGGCCTGGTTTCAAGAGAGATATCCCCAGACACCCCTTTCGTGCGTCGCCTACTTCTGCATGGAATTCATGCTGAGCGAAGCGCTCCCGATCTATTCGGGCGGGCTTGGTAACGTGGCGGGAGATCAACTGAAGGCCGCCAGCGATCTCGGTGTTCCGGTGGTCGGCATCGGCTTGCTCTACCAGCACGGCTATTTCCGCCAGGTTATCGATCGCAACGGGGCTCAGCAAGCGCTGTATCCGTCCAATGATCCAGGACAGCTCCCGATCACCCCTGTGTATCAGCCGAACGGCGAACGGCTGCGCCTGAAGATCGAGTTACCCGGCTCTCCGGTTTGGCTGCGCACCTGGCAGGTCCAGGTGGGTCGGCGAAAACTGTACCTGCTCGACTCGAATGATGCGGCCAATGCTCCTATTCACCGTGGAATCACCGGCGAGCTCTACGGTGGCGGCGCGGAGTTGCGCTTGAAGCAGGAGATCGTGCTCGGGCTTGGCGGCTGGCGTTTGCTCGATGCGCTCGGGATCAAGCCGGAGGTCTGCCATCTCAATGAAGGGCATGCGGCCTTCGCCTTGCTGGAACGTGCCCGCGCTTTCATGCAGGAGAATGGGAATCCGTTCGCGGTGGCGCTGGCGGCTACGCGGGCCGGAAATCTCTTCACCACGCACACCGCAGTGAGTGCGGGCTTCGACCTCTTCCCTCCGGCCTTGATCGAGCAGTACCTCGGACAGTATGCACTGCAGGAATTGGGTCTTTCCCTGCACGAGCTCTTGGCCTTGGGGCGCAAGGACCCATCGGACGCGCGCGAGCCCTTCAACATGGCCTACCTTGCGATGCGTGGATGTGGGGGCGTCAATGCCGTCAGCCGGTTGCACGGTCAGGTGAGCCGGCATATCTTCGCGCCGCTCTTCCCTCGCTGGCCGGAGAGCGAGGTTCCGGTCGGTCACGTAACCAACGGCGTGCACATGCCGACATGGGATTCGGCGGCGGCCGACGAAGTTTGGACCGACGCCTGTGGCAAGAGTCGCTGGATGGGTACGTCGACTACCCTCGAGGCAGATCTCCGCCTGGTTTCGGACGAGAAGTTGTGGGCCATGCGCAACACGAGTCGCAGGCTGCTCGTGGAATATGCCCGCGAAGGCATCGGTCGCCAGATGGCCGCCGTCGGAGCCCTGCCCGCGGCCATCGCCCGAAGCCAAGCGCGGCTGGATCCCGAGGTCATGACCCTGGGTTTTGCGCGACGATTCGCGACCTACAAGAGGCCCAATCTTCTTCTCCACGACATCAACCGCCTGCTCGGCATCCTCAATCACCCGGAACGTCCCATCCAGCTCATTCTCGCGGGCAAGGCACATCCGGCTGACCAAGCCGGCCAGGCCCTGATTCAGGAATGGACGCAATTCATCGGTCGTGGCGATGGAAGCGTGCCGGTGTTCTTCTTGGCCGACTACGACATGTTATTGGCCGAACGCATGGCGCAAGGGGTCGACGTGTGGATCAACACACCTCGGCGACCGTGGGAAGCCAGCGGCACGAGCGGTATGAAGGTGTTGGTCAATGGCGGTGTCAACATCTCCGAGCTCGACGGCTGGTGGGCCGAGGCCTATAAGCCGGTGCTCGGCTGGGCTTTGGGAGACGGCAACGAGCATGGCGACAATCCGGCCTGGGACGCATCCGAGGCCGAGGCGCTTTACGAGATGCTCGAACAGGAGGTGATTCCGGAATTCTTCGCACGCACCGACAAAGGAATTCCCACGGCGTGGATCGCACGCATGCGGGAAAGCATGGCGCGCCTGACGCCCAGGTTTTCCGCCAGCCGCGCGGTGCGCGAATACACAGAGCAACACTATCTTCCTGCAGCAACCGCCTATCGCAGCCAGGTGGCGGACAAAGGTGCCGCCACTCGGAAGCTCCTCGACGGCCAAAACACGCTGGCGCAGAAACTGGCCGCCATCCGTTTTGGTGCCGTCACTGTCCTGACCCAAGGGGGGGAGCACCACATCGCGGTCGAGGTGTTCCTGAACGATGTCAGTCCGGACTCGGTTTGCGTCGAGCTCTATGCCGACGGCGACCAGGCCGGCGGCGCCGTGAAACAAGCAATGACAGGCACACGGCGAGAAGGGAACGCTTCGGACGCGTACGACTACCGTGCCACAGTCTCTTCCGCACGTCCGGCAGCGGACTATACGGCGCGCATCATGGCGAAGCACGACTCCCTCGCACAAGATCCGGGGGCGGGATGGATGCTTTGGCAGAGGTAGGTCATTCGAAGGAGGAAAACAAACACCATGACTCCAAGCACACAGGAACACTCAATCGTCGCTATCTATGACTCGCATACCGGCGCTGAAGCCGCCTTGAGGGATCTTCAGAAAGCGGGGCTCGACATGAAGCGACTGTCGATCATCGGCCAGGACTATCACACAGAGGAACATGCCCTCGGTTTCTACACCTCGGGCGACCGCATGAAGTTTTGGGGCGTCCGTGGGGCGTTTTGGGGAAGCCTCTGGGGACTCCTGTTCGGTGGCGCCTTCTTCTTCATTCCCGTCCTCGGCCCGCTGGTTGTGATGGGCCCGCTGGTGGGATGGATTGTCGGTGCACTGGAGGGTGCCGCCATCGGTGGCGCGGCAGGTGTCTTCGCTGCGGCGCTGACAAGCATCGGGATCCCCAAAGACAGCATCGTGAAGTATGAGCTCGACGTCAAGGCCGGGAAATTCCTCGTGCTCGCGCGCGGCAGCGCCGAGATGATCGAGCACGCACACGTCGTTCTCGGGACGACCGGCGCTTCCTTGCTGGCGACACATGCCCCGTGAACGGAGAGCCGTCGCAGATGAAGATCTACCTGAACCCATGATTGATTTCCTTGATTGGAGAATGCCATGAACACCGATGCAAGAGCAGAGCACGTAACCCGCGAGAGTATCTTGATGCTGCTGTCCGACGGCGAAGTCGCTTCCGTAAGCACTGCCGAAACAGCGGTTCGTCCGCTCGAGGGTGAGGAGTATATCGACTTGGAGGATCTCGAACAAGGCGTCCGGAGTGCGCTCGCGACGACCCCACCCATGGGGCGCGTGCTACTCAGAAGAGCGGTTCACAAAGACACCTGGACGAAGATCCAAGGCCAGTTGGCAGCCCTTCACACAGCAAAATCGCATTCTACCGATCCCAAGGTCGAACGCGCCAAACGTCAGACGAAAGAGGCATGAACATGCTTTGGACGATGCCAGTAGTTTTGTCGAGTCGCCTGGTCCAGTGTCGGAGGGACATTCCATGAAGAGGCTCATCATAGGCGCGTTGCTCGTGGCGCTATCTTGCGTTCCGGCCTTCGCTCATGCTGAACCCATGGGAGCGCCCCAGGTCGCGATAAACAATGTCCCTGGCAATGAGCTTGCCAAGCCGGCGCAGCTTGATGTCTCTCAGGGCAGCACACCGGACTACCCAGGCAGCACATCGGACTACGCCGCGCGGGAGAGGGCGGCTCCCCAGCTCGCCGGCTTTGCGGGCGGTGGCGGCGGAATCTACATCGGTACCGGCGCACTTGTCGTGACGTTGCTGGTGGTGGTAGTCATCCTGCTCGTGCGCTAGCTTCCGGCATTGGCAAGCAGCATGAGGCTACCCGCATGAGGCTACCCGATCGATGCCCGGGGCGCCTTGCGCTAGTCGGGCTCGTCCTGGCGAGCGGTTGCTATCTGGGCTCCGCCAGGACGACCACGCCGTCGCAATTGGCGCGCGAGGGCGGATGGCAGGTAGTCGAGGCGGTCCCCGACGTGCGCCAAGTGACACGCGAGGACTGCGGTGCCGCAGCCCTGGCCATGGTTCTCCAACGCTGGGGGTACCCGGTTACGGGCGCCGAGGTCGTCGCCGCCAACCCACCCGCCCCCGAACGGGGCATTCCTGCTGCGGCTCTCCGCGACTTCGCTCGCAGGAAGGGTCTTCAGGCCTTCCTCATTCAAGGCCGACAGGGCGACCTAGACCGCGAGATTCAGCGACACCGTCCCGTCCTGGTCGGCATGATGAAGCGCTACCTTTTCCGCTACTATCCCCACTACGAGGTCGTGGTGGGGATCAACCGCCAGCGGCAACGCATTCTCACGCTCGATCCGGCGCACGGCCTACGCGTGAACAGCCGCGACGGCTTTGCGACCGAGTGGGCAAGAGCTGACCAACTGGCGCTCATCGTCTTTCCTCGGGCCGTCACTTCAGTTCCAAGTGAATAGCGCCATCGCAGCCAGGACAGCTCGCTCGCAATGATGGGCGCTTCGCTTCGTTTTGATTGCGTCAAGCCATTCCCGAGGGTCTTCCACGCGCCAAGCGCTTGAACTTACCTTCTTCCGGCCTATGGCTCGAATGCTGCTTTAGACCCGGCCTAACATGACTGAAATAGATGGGCCTCTGCGCAGAAATGAATCCTGGGTGTGCATGCTTCAGCGACTCGTGGACCTTGTCGTCATCGTTGGCGCGCAGGCCGTGGCCCACGCCATCTACCCCGAGCCCTGGAGCGACCAGACCACGACCATCACCGTCATCGCCCTGCTGGTATTCGGCTTCGCGGCGGAAATGAGTGGCCTCTACCGGCCCTGGCGCACCGGAACCATCCTGCGCGAGTCCAAGGACGCCCTACTCGCTTGGCTGGCGGTGCCAACCGTCCTATTTGCCTTCTGGTTCTTCACCAAGACCGCCTCGCACTACTCTCGTGTTGCCTCCTTCGCGTGGTTCCTGTTCGCACCGCTCACCCTCTGCCTCGTGCGGGTGGGCGTTCGTATCGTCCTGCGCATCGTGCGACTTCAAGGCCGCAACATTCACAGGGTAGCCATTTTGGGCTGTACGAAGGATGCCGAGCGCTTGGCTGAATCCTTCGAGGCCATGCCCTGGCTAGGGCTCAAACTCTTGGGCGTTTATGACGACCGGTCGAAGGACAGGCGACATGTCAGCTCCCACCCGCATTGTTCTGTGGTCGGCAAATCCGAGGATCTTGTCCAGGCATGCCATCAAGGTAAGCTCGACGCGGTCTACGTTGCGCTTCCGCTTCGCGCCGAAGAGCGCACCGCGGTGATTCTAGCGGCTTTGGCCGACACGACCGTCACCGTGTACCTTGTGGCCGACATGCTCTATTTCTCCCTCCTGCGTGCACAATGGGGCCAGGTGGGTGGCATCCCCATTGTCAGCCTACACGATTCTCCCTTCCAAGGCGTCGTCGGTTGGATCAAACGCATCGAGGACCTAACGCTTGGCAGTATTATCGTTTGTCTCACGTCCATCCCAATGCTCTTCATCGCACTTGCCATCAAGCTCAAGTCGCCGGGGCCAATCTTCTTCCGGCAGTGGCGCTATGGCCTGTGCGGTAAGCGGATTCGCATACTCAAGTTCCGAACCATGACAGTCTGCGAGGATGGGCTAGACGTGGTCCAGGCCACCAAGGACGATGTACGTGTGACGAAGCTGGGCAAGTTCCTGCGACGCACGTCCCTCGACGAATTCCCGCAGTTCCTACAGGTGCTGACCGGTGAGCTTTCTCTCGTCGGACCACGGCCGCATGCGGTCGCACATAATGAGCGATACCGGGCCATCATTCACGGATACATGCTTCGCCACATGGTCAAACCGGGAATTACAGGTTGGGCGCAGGTGAACGGATGGCGGGGCGAAACCGCCGAGCTAGAGAAGATGGAAGAACGGGTTCGCCACGACATGGAGTACATCCGCGATTGGAATCTGCTTCTGGACCTGAAGATTATCTTCCTGACCATCTTTGGCGCCAAGAAGCGTCAGAACGCTTACTGACCCGTATGTCCGGCTCGGGAGATGTTTGACGCCAAGGCCACTCTGCTGGCCACAATCCCTCGACCGACTCATTTTGAACGATGGTCCACGTCATCTTGATTGGGATGGCCTTCGTCTTCACAACTCGCCTCGGTGCAAGTACCTGAAGTCATGAGCGTCAGGGCAGTGGCCCGATTGCTGCTTTAGCCGCCAGCAAAGATCAACATGGAGACACCAATGCACACGAGAGTCCGATACGCGTACTCGACGACGATAGCCCTGACTGCTGCTGTCCTGCTGCTATTCGACCACTTGGCACAGGCGGACGAAGGCGATACCTCCGACGAGGCCCCCGTGCCGGCCCAGGTCGGGGACTTTGCCTTGAAGCTCGAGCCTGGTGTTGCTTTGCCGCTCACGAACCCGCAGTCTCGCATTTTCAAGACCGGCGGCGGTGAAACCATCAAGGCGCTGTGGGTCGTCAACCAGCTCGTGGACATCGGGCCCAGCGCAACCTTTCTGGCGCTGCCCAACGAAACAGCCGGTGCAGAAGGTGGAACGGCATGGACCTTCGGCGGAAGCCTACGTGTCCGCCCCCCGCGAACCGCGAGCGATCTATTTCTCGGGGTCTTGCCCTGGGCGGACGCGGACCTTCTCTACGTTCGCACCGGACACCTCAACCGGCCAGGTTTCGCGGCAGCTGTCGGTTTATCGGTGCCGATCGGCAGGTCGCGTCTCTTCTGGGTCGGTCCGTTCGCGCGCTACTTTCAAATCATGCAGCAAGAGCGTCGCGGGTACGACAACAACGACGCCAAGCTCTTGAGCCTGGGCGTAAGCCTCGAGGTTGCCATGGGCTCGGAACGTCGAGCCCCCATTGCCGCCCCTCCCGAAGCTCGAAGCGTCGAGAAGAAGCTTTTCGTTTGCCCGGACCGGGACCACGATGGCATCCCCGATAATGTAGACCACTGCCCCGACGTGGTCGGGCCGATGGACAACTGGGGCTGCCCCACGTACAAGAAGCTCGTCATCAAGAAGGACAAGCTCGAGCTGAACGAGAAGCTCTACTTCGCCTGGAACCAGGCCGTTCTTCAGGAAGTCTCGTTCCCGGTTCTGGATGAAGTCGTGCAGGCTTTGAATGACAACAAGGGTTTTCGCGTTCAGGTCGAGGGGCATTCCTCGTCGGAAGGTGGGGACGAGCGTAATCAGACCCTTTCCGAGCAGCGGGCCGAGGCGGTGCTGAACTATCTGGTATCGCACGGTATCGACAAGGAACGCCTGGCCTCGAAAGGCTTCGGCTCATCCGTTCCGATCGATACCAACGAAACCATCGCCGGCCGTGAAAACAACCGCCGTGTCGAGTTCGTCGTCTACTTCACGATCCTCAATGACGGGAGCAAGTAATATGAAGACCCTCCAACACCACGCGCTGTTTTTGTCCTTGATCCTTTTGCCCGCCTGCGGAGGACAGCTCGTCGAGTTTCCTCCCACCGATGCAGCCCAGCCAGACGCCGGAAAGGCCGATGCCGTCAGCGGCGATAGGGCGATCCCCGACGCCGGAAATCTCGACCTGGCGAACCCCGACAGCGCAAACGCGGATGGCGCAAATGCCGACACCGTGGAGCTCAAGACGGACGTCGCCGACGCGGCGAAGGTCGACAGCGGCACTGCCGATACACCCATCGCAGAAGCCGGCACTCCCGACACCGGCAGTTTCGACGTCGCTGTCTCCGACGCGCCTATCGGCGATGTCCTTGTCCCCGACGTTTCGGTCCTCGACGTTCCCGAGAGCAATGTTCCAATCCTGGACGCTCATGCCGCCGACGTGCCCGGCATCGACACCGAAAAGCTCGACGCGGCCCTCATCGACGCGGAGACCACGGATTTCGAGAACATCGATGGCTCCGCGTCAGGGCCTGCCATCGTCGTAAACCTTGGAAAGGCCGAGCCGTTTGCGATTGCGGCCACGGCGGGTATTACCAACACCATCACGTCGCCGATCACCCACATCAATGGTGACGTGGTGCTCACGCCGGATCGAACGTGCAACGCCGTGACGGTCGACAACGCCGGCGGCTTCGGCCTTTGCGGTGGCATGCCTCCGACGATCAGCGGAACGGTCATTACCAACACGTATCCGGACACGACCACGGCAAGCGCCATCAAGGCCGACTTGAACGCGGCGTTTCTCGCCATCACACCCTTGGCCGGACCACCGGCAGTTGGTTCCTTGGGTGGGGGTACGCCCATCGCAGCGCCCACGACCTTGGGGAACGTGGCTGGAAGTCCCCTCGTGCTCGGTGACAACTGGTTCACGCCTGGCGTCTACACCTCGACCACGTCACTCTTGCTCGCCGGAGATGTCACGCTCGACGGCCAAGGCGACGCAAACGCCGTCTTCGTCTTCCAATCGGCCAGCTCCCTTACGACGGCCGACGGCGCCCCCAGCCCAGGAGCCCATGCTCGCATTTTGCTGACCAACGGGACCAAGGCGTCCAATGTCTGGTGGCAAGTGGCGAGCTCGGCAACACTTGGCTCGTACACCGAGTTCCAAGGCAACGTGCTGGCGGGCTTCGATATCACGATGAAGACCGGGTCTACGGCGTGCGGCCGCTCGATGGCAGGGGCGTGGGTAGGGGGTGCCGGGGCCTTCGTATTCGACTCGAACGTGGTTTCCGTGCCGGGCAGTGGGTGTCCGTTGTAGCCGAATCCAAAGTCTCTTGTAACCCAACAACCTCTACGCAAAGGAACTGTCCATGATGAAAAGATTGATGATGTTGCTAGCCGTTCTAGGCCTGGCAGGTTGCGCCACGGTGCAGCTTTCTCCCGATCAACTCGCAAATTCGGAGGCGAGCATCCGCGGCGCCGAAGAAGTGGGTGCGAGCGGCGTGCCCGCCGCCAAACTGCATCTGCAACTGGCCAAAGACCAGACCGACACGGCCAAGAAGATGGCCGCTGCCGGAGAAACGCGGGCTGTACTGGTGCTTGCTCGTGCCGATTCGGATGCCGAGCTGGCCATCGGGCTTGCCCGCGAAGTCTCGGTACACCAGGACGCCCTCAGGGCGACCGAAGATCTGAAGGCCGTTCGCTCACGCGGAACCAACTAGTTTTCCATCCACCACTCTTACAAAGGATTTCACCATGAAGATCACAAAGACCAATTTGTTGGCGAGCATCGCACTCGCAGGATTGATTAGCGGATGTGCCACCACTGCGCCCCCCGAATTGGTTCAGGCGCGCACTTCGTTTACGGCGGCGAACACCGGGTTGGCGGCGAAGCTGACCCCCACCGAGTTGCACGATGCTTGGATAGTCCTGGCCAAGGCGAACAAGGAGTTCGACGAGCACGGCGACACTGTTATGTGCCGTGATTACGCGTACATCGCGCAGAACAAGGTAGAACTGGCAGACGCGAAGGCTCGCACGGAGCTCGACCGCCAGAAGATCGCCGAAGCGGTGAAGGCCGGCGTGACGGCTCGTGACAACCAGGTGAAGAGTACCCGAGCGGCGCTCTCGTCGACGCGCGAGCAGCTCAAAGAAGAGCAGCGGGACAGCAACGCGAAGACGGCGGAGATTGAAAAGACCACCGACCAATTGGCAGCCGAGACGCAAGCGCGTGTGGCGGCCGAAAGCAAGCTGGCTGGTGCGATGAAGGATCTGGCCGCCATTGCCGCGATCAAAGAAGACTCCCGAGGGCTGGTCATCACCCTTTCCGGCAGCATTCTCTTCGCTTCGAACAAGTATGCTCTGCTCGACACTGCGATGACCAAGCTCGATCAAGTGGCCGAGGCACTCAAGGCACAGAATTCCGACAAGCGGATGATCGTCGAGGGCTACACCGACAGCCAGGGTTCGGACAGGATCAATCAACCGCTCTCGCTGAACCGGGCAGACGCCGTGCGCAACTACCTGGTATCGCGTGGCGTGGACAGCGCCAAGATTAGCGCTGTCGGAATGGGCTCGAGCCATCCACTCGTCGACAATAGCAACGCCGAGAACCGCGCCAACAACCGCCGTGTCGAGATCATCATTCAGCCTTCGCATCTCAGCGTGCGCTGAGGAGCTTGGTTTGCCTAAACTATCTAGCCTAGGACTCGTGGAGGTCGGGGGTGCTCCCTCACACCTGACCTCCCAGTCGCTTTGGACAAGAGTTGGACCATTGGCATTCGCGGCAAAAGATGGGGGTCCCCGTGCAAGGTGAATGGAACACCACGACCGAGATCAAGGCGCCTCAGACCCGACGCACGCGAGACCTTCGCATCCCGATGGCCACGGTCTTCAAGCTCATCGGAAGCGGCCTTGGCCTGTGGGCGACCTACCTCTTGTGGCCCGAGTTCTTGTTGTTCCTCATCTCGGTTCTGTTTGCAGTCACGCTGTCTCCGGCCGTCCGGTGGATGGAGCAAAGGCGGCTCCGTCGAGCATTGAGCGTCGCTATTATTGCGGCCCTTGCCATTGTACTTTTGGCGGTCTTCGTCATGTTCGTCATGCCGCCGCTTACCGGACAGCTGACCCATCTACTGGAAAATCTTCCTGAATTCCGCGCACGCGTCCTGAGCAGAATCCCGTTGCGCTATCCGGGGATCCACAAGATTATTCGAGAGCTTTTCGAATCAGCATCCTCCTCCATGGCAGCGGGTGCCTTCAGTCGATGGTTTGCCTGGGGCCAGAGCGCCGCCTCAGGTGTCGTAGTGACCGTAGTCATTCTCGTTCTCACCCTCTATCTGTTGCTCCACGGCAAAAGTCTTTACGCTTGGATACTGGCCTTCATACCGCGCACCTATCGCGAAAGGTTGGCCACCACCATGCACGAGGTATCCGACGTGGTGCACGCCTATGTCAGCGGCCAGCTTCTCGCCGCGCTGCTCTTTGCGATTTTTACCGCCGTTCTCTTGACCATTCTGCGGGTCCCGGCCGCTGCACCCTTGGCCGTGGTTGCCGGATTCTGCGACATCATCCCGGTGTTGGGCATTCTGCTGGCCACGGTTCCAGCCATTCTATTGGCGCTCGCGGTGTCGCCGGGTGCCGCGGTGGCAGTGCTGGCCGCATACGTGGCCTATCACCTCTTCGAGACCTACTTTCTGTTACCGCGCATCTATGGCAACAAGCTCAAGATCTCCAGCCTGTCGGTACTTCTTGCCCTACTCGTCGGGGGGCGGTTGCAAGGAATCATCGGGGCCGTCTTGGTGCTGCCCCTGGTGGCCGCCTACCCCATCGTCGAGCGCCACTGGCTGCGGGGATATCTGTCAGACCGCGTGCTCACGGACCACAAGGCGTTGGCCAAGGCGGCCGAAACCGGCAGCGAGGTCGCTATCGATGCCGTGTTGCACGGCCAAAAGCACGCCTCGGAGGCGTCGAGCTCGCCAGGAGTCACCCGCACATGAAGACGACGTCAAACCCAGGCGTGTCGGTGCTGGCCAAGGAGGCAGTGCTGGGATTTGGCCACCTACTCGGGCAACACGTGAAGGTCGCCCAGCTCGAGCTCAAAGCGGAAATGCACGGGATGGGTCGACGTGCCAGCCTTATCGCGGTGCTGGCCACACTGGTTGCTCTTGGATATGGATTGGCAATGGCCGGGTTGGCGGTCCTGCTCGGCGGCCACCCCGCAGTCGGTCTTCCTCTCGTGGTCATCGGGCTCGTCCACATCGCCGGTGCCGGCGTGGGCCTCCTCTTCTCGCCACTCCGTTCGCGCGGTGGGCGCCTCATGGACAGCTCCGCCGCCGCCATGAGCAGCAGCCTGGCAGCACTGGACAAAGCGACTGCTCCCGACGTCGCGTCGTCTCCGGGAAACTCCCGTGTCCATTAGCACCGCGACGGAAGCGGATTCCGCGCTCGCGCACGCAAGCATGCAACTCGAGCATTCGCGCGAGCAGTTTGTCGTTTCGATGGGCGCGTTGGAGGCCGAGGTGACGCGCAGCCTGGACTGGCGACGGTGGGTGCGCCGCAAGCCTGGCATGGCGGTCGCCCTTGCCTTTGGCCTCGGCCTCTTTCTTGGGCAACGATGAGCACGAGGACCCTGACCACAAGGAGACAACGCATGGATAGCTTCGTCCTGGGCGGCGGGCTTTTCACCCGGCTCGCGGGGAAGATTCTAGGGACCGGGTTGCGCATTGGCCTGATGGCGGCGCTGCCAACCTTTCAAAGAGAGATAGCGCAAACTCTCACCGGATCGAAGTCGAAACCCAACCAGGAGAATGACCAATGAAATTGCAGGACATCAGGAACATGGACAAAGACGACTATCTCGGCATTCTTGGCCTCGAGACCAAGCGGTCCTTTACCAATCAGTTGCTCGGGACGCTCGGCACCTTCGGCATCGGGCTGCTGGTCGGTGCCGGCGTAGCGTTGCTTTTGGCGCCAAAAGTCGGAAGCGAGCTCCGCCACGATCTGCGCGCGAAGTTGCACCGCAATGGCAAGAGCCCCGATTCGCGCGGGACGGAGGCGACCGATACAGTATCAACTTGACCGGCGCCTACATGATCCCGCCGCCAGCGATCGAAACCGTGACGGCCACATCGCGGACGTCGATGCCGTAACCGACGTCAATCTTGAGGGCCGGGACCACCACGCCGGGTAGAATGAACCGCACACCGCCGCCGAAGCTCGCGTGAATATCGTCGAGCTTGGAGCGTACCGGGGAAGGCAAGCTGTCGGGCGGTGGAACCGTGGTGCCGCCTGGGTGACGATCGAGAAGAGTCGCCGCGTCGACGAAGATCGCCGCGGCGACATTGAACCGCGTTCGCGTCCAGGGGACCCGCAAGCGCATGAGGACCGCCTGGTCCTCGATTTGCGCGCTGAAGAGCGTGTCGCCGTGGAACTCATTGGTAAGATAGCCACGCAGTTCCTGCCCGCCGATGCGGAGCTCTTCCGTGACGGGAACCCCGCGGTCCGAGGTGGGGTAGTCGAGAACCATCTTCAAAATGAGCGACGGATAGTTCCACCAGTAGTGGCCGTATAGCTCCGCCCGCGTCTCGAACTTGGAGTAGTCGAAATCCGAAAGCCAATAGCGGTCGGAGACCTCGTTCTTGAGGAAGAGCAGAATCCCTTGCCGCAGTCCCTCCTCGGCGCGCGTGTCGTCGTATTGGAACTGGAACTGCAAAAGGAAAATGCGACCGCCCCGGGAATTGTAAGGCAGCGGAATCGCGTCAGGCGCAAGACCTTGGGCGGGTTTCACGGTCTGGTAGCGGGCAGACACGCCAAGAGACGCGCGGGTGTGTGGCGTGAGCACCCAGCCGATTTGACCGTCGCCGCCGGCCACGATGGTCGGCACCTGCATGACCATGGCGTGGTTTGCGAACAAGCGGATCTGCTCTCGCCGGTAGAGTGCGCTCACCGCGTAGGTAAGCGGGGCGCCCACGACAAGCGGGTCGCGGTACCCCACGAAGGCGTAGCTGCGAGACTGCCCGATCTGCCCGGCGCCAATGAGCTGTACGTCGCGGCCGAGCAAATTCTGGTTCGCATAGGCGACGCCACCGGCCCAGTCTCCACTGCCGAAACTGGCGGTGGGGAAGATGAACCAAGGCTGTTTGCCAGTGGCCTCCACCACGACTTCGACCGGGTAGTCGGTGTCGTCAAGGTACATCCGCCGCACCGCCTCGGATGTGGAGAGCTCGATAAACACGCGCACCTTGCTGAACAGATCGCTTTCAATCAAACGCTGCTGCGCCGCACTGAGCACCGCGTAATCCACGGTATCGCCCGAGTAGAGGTGCATGCGCGCCGTCAATACCCGTGTCGTGACATTGGTCGCACCCCGGACAACGACGCGATCCACGACAAGCCGAGCCTCGGCAGAGGATTGCAAGGCGGCGACAAAGACCGCGATCAGACCGGCAAGGCGGAATCGAGCGCCGCGCATGTGGCTGTTTCTTTCTGCAAGGACAGCAGTCTGCTTGCAACGAATACGCCAAATCCGACACACGTCCAGGGTGGGTAGATGTGGGGAGCACCGCTCGCCCTGCTTCGGATTGAATGAAGAGGTACTTCATCCTGATGGAGAAAAGTCATGCGCGAGAGCCGCTCGTACTCAAGGACGGCGAACCCATGCGCTTTTCGCACATGGCACGAAAGCTGCTGTACCCAGATGATTGGGTACGTCTCGAAGGAGCATTCACATGAAGATCCGACCGATCCATGACCGCATCTTGGCCAAGCGACTGGCCGAGGAAGACCAGACAGCCGGTGGCTTGTTCATTCCCGACACGGCCAAGGAGAAGCCGCTCGAAGCGCGGGTCATCGCCGTCGGCGACGGCAAGATTCTCGACAATGGCAAGCTGCAAGCGCTCTCGGTCCACGTTGGTGACAAGGTGCTGATCGGCAAATACACGGGCTCCGAAGTGAAGCTCGACGGCGAAGACCACATCATTCTGCGCGAGGACGACATCCTCGCGATTCTCGACAAGTAGGGAGCAAACATGGCAGCAAAGACGGTTCTTTTCGGCAACGAAGCGCGTAAGCGGATCGCCATCGGGCTCGATGCGCTCGCCAACACGGTGAAGGTGACCTTGGGGCCCCGTGGCCGCAACGTCGTCTGCGAGCGTTCGTGGGGCGCACCGACGGTCACCAAGGACGGCGTCACGGTCGCCAAGGAGGTCGAGCTCGAAGACCGCTTCGCGAACATGGGCGCGCAAATGGTCAAGGAGGTCGCGTCGAAGACCTCCGATATCGCCGGCGACGGCACCACCACCGCCACCGTGCTTGCCCAGGCCATTTACGTCGAGGGAGTCAAGCTGGTCACCGCGGGCGCCAATCCCATGGACCTCAAGCGCGGCATCGACGCCGCCGTCGCAGCCGTGGTGACCGAGTTGAAGAAGCAGTCCAAACCCACCAAGGGAAGGGATGAGATAGCCCAGGTCGGTATCATCAGCGCGAATGGCGATGAAACCATCGGCAACCTCATCGCCGAAGCCATGGAGAAGGTCGGCAAGGAGGGCGTCATCACCATCGAAGAGGCCAAGTCGATGGACACCACCCTCGACGTCGTCGAGGGTATGCAGTTCGACCGCGGCTATCTGTCGCCCTACTTCGTCACCGACCCCGAGCGCATGGAGGCCGTTCTCGCCGACGCCTACCTCCTCATCTGCGAAAAGAAGCTCTCGGCCATGAAGGATCTCCTGCCGGTGCTCGAGCTGGTGGCGAAGACCGGCAAGCCGCTGCTCATCGTGGCCGAAGAAGTAGACGGCGAAGCCCTGGCCACGCTGGTGGTCAACAAGCTGCGCGGAACGCTCCACGTCTGCGCTGTCAAGGCCCCTGGGTTCGGCGAGCCACGCAAGGCGATGCTTACCGATATTGCCATTCTCACCGGAGGTCGAGCCGTCACGGAGGATCTCGGGCTCAAGCTCGAGAACCTGACGCTGAAGGATCTCGGCCGGGCCAAGACGGTCACCATCGACAAGGAAACCACGACCTTGATCGACGGTGCCGGCAAGAAGGAAGACATCCAGGCGCGGGTGAAGCAGATTCGCACGCAAATCGACGATACGACTTCCGAGTACGACCGCGAGAAGCTGCAAGAGAGACTGGCGAAGATCATTGGCGGCGTCGCGGTGATCAAGGTTGGCGCGGCCACGGAAACCGAGATGAAGGAGAAGAAGGCCCGCGTCGAGGACGCCTTGCACGCGACCCGCGCCGCGGTCGAGGAAGGCATCGTTCCGGGAGGTGGCGTGGCCCTGCTACGCACGCTGCCGGCTCTGGCAGCTCTCAAGCTCGACGGAGACCAAAATTTCGGTCTGAACATCATCCGTCGCGCCATCGAAGAGCCGCTGCGCCAGATCGCGCAGAACGGCGGCGACGAGGGCGCCGTGGTCGTGAACAGGATCCGCCAAGGCAAAGGCGCCTTCGGCTACAACGTCGCCACGGGCAAGTACGAGGATCTCGTCCTTGCGGGGGTCATCGATCCGACGAAGGTCGTGCGCGTGGCGCTGCAGAACGCGGCATCGGTGGCTGCGCTCATGCTCACCACGGAAGTGCTGATTGCCGAGCGAACCAAGGGTGACGCGGAGACCGCTGGCGCCGGATCCCATGGCGACATGGGCGGAATGGGGATGTAGGGCGGAGCGATGATCACCCTTCGCAGGGCCGCGGAACGACACCACGACAAGAGCCGGAAGCTCGAAACCTGGCTCACCTTCGACCCGAAGGATCCAGCGGATAGACTCGTCGATGGCTTGGGGAACATCGAGATCCTCAAAGAGTCGCGCCTCGCACCAGGCGCCGGCGTTCCTCGCACCTTGGGTCAAGACATCGAGATCTTGACCTACGTTCGCGAGGGCGCGCTCGCCTACGAGAACTCGCTCGGCGGCTCGGGCATCTTGCAAACCGGCGAGTTCCAGCGCGTGACCGCCGGCCAGCGCCTTCGCCACAGCCAGACCAATGCATCGCGGTCCGACTGGGCGCACTTTTTCCAGATCTGGTTGCGCCCGTCCGCAATCGGCCTCGAGCCCGGCTGTGAGCAAAGGCGTTTCACCACCGCCCAGCGTCGCGGCGGATTGTGCGCCATTGCCTCGCCCGACGCTCGCAGAGGGTCGCTGCGCATTCACCAGGACGCCCTTGTCTACTCGGCCCTGCTCGACCCCGGGCAACACGTGGTCCGCGAGCTTCTCCCAGGGGCGCAGCGCCTGGCTGCACGTCGTAAAGGGCGAGATCACCCTGGGTGACATCGTTCTGACCGCGGGCGATGGTGTTGGCGTCACGGCCGAACGCGCGGTCTCGCTGACCGCCTGCGACGAATCCGAGATCCTACTCGTCGACCTCGGTGAACCCATGCCAAAGCCTGACACACTTCCCGTGGTCTCCGAGAGCTCCGCTATCGTGTCGCCTGGACCGCGTGTCTTGGTCGCGTCGTTCGCCTAGCGCACCCTGCCCGTCGAATTGAATGAGTCGTCCCATCATTCTGATGGAAATGACTCGTGCTTTCGCGGCCGTCGCGCGCGTAAGGGGTTGAAGTCACGGAGGTGGGGGCGTGGCCCGAATGCTGCATTGTCATTGGGGCAACGTTGCAAGGAGACCCCATGGATTCAGTAGGACAAGAGGTAGGAAAGATCGAAACGCGACTGCGACAGCTAGGCGCCAAGCTCGACAGATTGGTGCTCAAGGCCGACGAAGCCGGGACCGAGGTCAAGGTCGACTATCGCAAGCAGATCGATCACATCAAGGAAAAGCACGCCGTGGTGCAGAGCAAGCTGACCGCGTTCAGGGCCGCCAATGGCCAGAAATGGGACAACTTCAAGGGTGGCGTCGAGACCGCCTGGCACGACCTCGAGAATGCATTCAAGGCCCTCAAGCAATAGTCGGCCGGCAACCACGTCCGGAGCGTGCCGTACCTGCACGTGCAAGCGATGCCCCGATCGATCGGGAAGACCTTGATCGCGTGGATGGCGCGCCTGCGCGGCAGCGTTTTAACGAGTGGCAACGCGGCCCATGAGCCGCCCCTGCGCGCCGAGCTGCTCAGCGCCGAGCAGATGAAGCAGCACGGAAGGACCCTTGCGGCGGCACACGAGCTGGCGCGGCGTTGGGCCCCCGATCGCCTGCTCTCGCGGCTTGCCGACAATGAGCAGATCCTGATCGAGGCCTGCAGGCTCCTCACCGAGACGCTGGCGGACAATCGTCGCATCGTGCCGGCAGGGGAATGGCTGCTCGACAATTTCTATCTGGTCGAAGAACAGATTCGCACCGCCCGGCGACACCTGCCGAGGGGCTACAGCCGGGAGCTGCCCCGTCTGCAAAGCGGACCCTCGGCAGGCCTTCCGCGCGTGTACGACATCGCCCTGGAGGCGATCGCGCACGGCGACGGACGCGTGGATCCCGAGAGCCTGGATGGATTCGTGGCCGCTTACCAGTCGGTGACCACGCTGAAGCTCGGCGAATTGTGGGCCATCCCCATCATGCTGCGTCTGGCGCTCATCGAGAATCTCAGGCGGGTGAGCACGCGCGTCGTCTCCGCACGCATCGAGCGCGACCGTGCCGCCTTGTGGGCCGGGCGCATGGCCGAGGTGGCCCTGGAGGATCCCAAGAGCCTCATCCTGGTGACCGCGGACATGGCGCGCACCAATCCGCCGATGGTGAGCTCGTTCGTGGCCGAGCTGGCCCACCGGCTGCAGGGTCTGAGCCTCACGCTCCCGCTCACGTGGATAGCGCAGCGGCTCTCCGAGTCCAATCTGTCCATCGAGCAGATGGTCCACATGGAGAATCAGCAACAGGCTGCCGACCAAGTTTCCATCAGCAACAGCATCGGCAGCCTGCGCACCCTGGGGGCGACCGACTGGCGCAAGTTCGTCGAGAGCCTGAGCGCGGTCGAGCGAACCTTGCGCGAGGATCCGGCCGGCGCCTACGGTGAAATGGAGTTCGCCACGCGCGACCGCTACCGCCGCGTGGTCGAGACCATCGCCAAGCGCAGCGCGCTCATGGAAGGCGAGGTGGCCCGGCAGGCGATCCTTCTTGCCGAGGCGGAACCGACGAGCGGCGCCGCACACGAACGCACGCGCCACGTCGGCTTCTATCTCATCGACCAGGGCTTGCCCTTGCTCGAACGTGCGGCACACATGCGCGGTTCGACCGCGGGAGTCTTGCGCGGACCGGGCGGCCGATTCCCGTTCTTCGTCTATTGGACGTGCATTGTCCTGCTGGCCGGCCTCGGCTCCGGTGCGCTCGTGGCCAAGGCCCGGGCCGACGCGGGCCCGCCCTGGCTTCTCGCGCTGACCGGGATCCTCGCCCTGCTGTGCGCGAGCCAGCTCGCCGTGGCCCTGGTGGACTGGACGACGACCCTGCTGGCCAGACCACGCCTGCTGCCGCGCCTGGACTTCTCGGACGGAATTCCATCCGAGTCGCGCACCCTGGTCGTGATTCCGACCATGCTCGGAAGCGCCGCGGGCATCGCGGATCTCCTCGAAGGGCTGGAGGTTCGATACCTTGCCAACCAGGACGCAAATCTCCACTTTGCCCTGCTGACCGATCTGCTGGATGCCCCCGAGGAAACCTTGCCCGAGGACGACGCCTTGATATCGCTGGCCAAGAGCGGGATCGAGGAGCTCAACGGCAAGTACCTCGGCCACGGCGGCCCGGGCGGCAGCCCTTTTCTTCTGTTCCATCGTCCGCGCCGCTTCAATCCCCGCGAACGCACCTGGATGGGCTACGAGCGAAAGCGCGGCAAGCTGGGAGCGCTGAACGCCTTTCTTCGCCACGGGAATGCCCAGGGCGACTTCTCGCTGGTCGTCGGCAACAGCGCCGAGCTCTCGCACGTCAAGTACGTCATCACCCTCGACACCGACACGCAGCTACCGCGCGACGCCGCCCGCGAGCTCGTCGGAGCCATGGCCCACCCGCTCAATCGGGCGACCTTCGACGAACGCACCCAACGCGTCGATGCGGGCTACGGGATTCTTCAGCCACGCATGGCCGAGAGCCTGTCGGGGATCCGGTCCCGCTACGCCCAGCTCTGGGGCAGCGAACCGGGGGTCGACCCCTACACGCGCGCCGTCTCCGACGTCTACCAGGATCTCTTCCAAGAAGGCTCGTTCATCGGCAAGGGGATCTACGATGTCGACGCCTTCGAGCGCGCACTGTCAGGACGGTTTCCCGAAGATCGCATCCTCAGCCACGATCTGGTCGAGGGTTGTTACGCGCGCTCGGGGCTGCTCACCGACGTCCAGTTGTATGAAGCGTATCCCACCCGCTACGCGGCGGATGTGCTCCGCCGCGAGCGGTGGATTCGAGGCGATTGGCAGATAGCGTTCTGGACCCTGCCATGGGTTCGCGTCCCGCACCGGGGTTGGCAGAAGAATCCGCTGTCACGCCTGTCACGCTGGAAGATCTTCGACAACCTTCGCCGCAGCTTGGTTCCGATTGCCTCGCTGCTGTTGTTGCTGCTGGGCTGGATAGCCCCATTCCAGCCCTGGCTCTGGACGCTGTCGGTACTGGGTACCTTTCTGAGCTTACCCATGGTCGCGTCCCTCGTCGATACCGTGCGCAAGCCAGCGGACGTGCTGCTGGTCCAGCACCTGACCGGGGCGGGTCGCTCGGCCGCGGTCCGTTTTGCGCAGGCGTTCTTTTCACTGGCCTGCCTGCCGTACGAGGCGCTGTTCAGCTTCGTGGCCATCGCGCGCACGGTATTCCGAGTCCTCATCAGCCATCGGCGGCTCTTGGAATGGAACCCAAGCGATCCGAGACATCGGGCCGGATCCGGTCTCGCGACGTGCCTTCGTGCCATGTGGATTGGGCCCGTTCTGTCTCTGCTGACGTCGATCTATCTCGCGCGTTTTCACCCGCACGCACTGGTCGTCGCCGCGCCCTTCCTGGCGCTGTGGTTTGCCGGGCCGGCCGTGGCGTGGTGGCTCGGCCGGGCCGTCCCTCGCCACCCTGCCAAGTTGACCGATGCCGACACGCGCTTTCTGCGCAGAGCGGCTCGCAAGACCTGGGACTTCTTCGAGACCTTCGTCGGTCCGAAGGATCACTGGCTGCCGCCCGACAACGTGCAAGAGCATCCGACGACCGTCATCGCCCATCGCACGTCACCGACCAACATGGGACTGTCCCTGCTCGCCAACCTGACCGCCCACGACTTCGGCTTCATCTCGACCGGGCGACTCATCGAGCGCACGGCCAATGCCATGCACACCCTGAAGGCCCTGGAACGCCATCGCGGCCATTTCTACAATTGGTACGACACCCAGTCGCTCGCACCGCTGCGCCCGCACTACATCTCCAGCGTCGACAGCGGCAACCTCGCCGGACACCTCCTGACCTTGCGCCAGGGATTGCTCGCGCTCGTCGACGAGAAGATCGCCGGGCCACGTCTGTTCGCCGGCATGCAAGACACGCTGTTGCTGATCGTCGACGCCTTGCAAGACCGCCGCCTCGGCGAGATCGCCGCCGTCGAGAACGCCTTGACCGCTGCCACGCACGTTCCACCGGGCACGCTCGTAGCCGTGCGCAAAGCGGTCGAAACGGTCACCAAGGCGGCCGAGGCGCTTGCCGCGCGGCTTGCAACCGGCCCCGAGGACCAAGCCAGGGTGTGGGCCATGGCGCTGGTCCGGCAGTGTAGAGATGCGACCGCCGATCTCGCCTTCATCGCCTCCTGGGCCTCGTTGCCGGAGGCGAGCTCGGGTTTGGAAGGGTTTGTCGGCCACCGCCGGATCCCGACCCTTCGCGAGCTCGCCGAGGCCGTGACGCCATCGTCACCGGACGGCGCGACTCCGCGCGCGGAGGGCGAACGACCGGGCCTCATCGACGAGTGTCGTCGGCGCGCCAAGAAGAGAATCGCGGCCGTGCAGCGCCTCGCCCTCGCCGCTGGCGACCTCGCGTGCGTCGAGTACGATTTTCTCTTCGACCGCACCCGCCACCTGCTGGCCATAGGGTACAACGTGGACGATTGTCGGCGCGATGCGAGCTACTACGACCTCCTCGCCTCCGAAGCCAGGCTTGCCACGTTCGTGGCCATCGCGCAGGGACGACTCTCGCAAGAAAGTTGGTTTGCCTTGGGACGCCGTCTGACCAGCGAAGGCGGCAAACCCATCCTGCTGTCTTGGAGCGGGTCGATGTTCGAGTACCTGATGCCGATGCTGGTGATGCCGACCTACGAAGGCACCCTGCTCGACCAGACGTGCCGGGCGGTGGTCGAGCGACAGATCGCGTACGGGCATCAGCGGGGCGTGCCGTGGGGCATGTCGGAATCGGGCTACAACCTGGTGGACGCGCATCTCAACTACCAGTACCGCGCGTTCGGCGTTCCCGGCCTGGGGCTCAGGCGTGGGCTCGCCGAGGATCTGGTGGTGGCGCCCTATGCTTCGTTGCTGGCGCTGATGGTGGCACCCGAGGAAGCCTGCGCGAATCTGCGCCGCCTTGCCGCCGCGGGGTGCGAGGGGCGCTATGGGTTCTTCGAGGCCATCGACTACACGCCATCGCGTTTGCCGCCCGGTCAGACCAGCGCCCTGGTTCAATCGTTCATGGTCCACCACCAAGGGATGGGCTTGCTGGCGCTGGCCCACCTTCTGCTGGACCACCCGATGCAAAAGCGATTCGCGGCGGACCGGACGTTTCAAGCCACGACGCTGCTCCTGCAGGAGCGCATTCCCAAACCCGTGGCTCCCTATCTGCACACGTCCGAGCTTGCCCAGTCGCGTACCGCCACCGCCTTCACCGAGACGCCGGTGCGGGTCTTCGACACGCCCCACACGCCTTCGCCCGAAGTGCAGCTCTTGTCGAACGGCCGCTACCACGTAATGCTCACCAACGCCGGTGGTGGCTATAGCCGCTGGAAGGATCTCGCCATCACGCGCTGGCGCGAAGACAGCACCCGCGATCACTGGGGCACCTTCTGCTACGTGCGCGACAGCGCCAGCAGGACCTTCTGGTCGACCGCCTACCAACCGGCGACCCAGCGCTGCGAGAGCTACGAGGCGATCTTTTCCGAATCCCGGGCGGAGTTTCGTTGCCGCAAGCACGATCTCGACACCCACACGGAGATTGCGGTTTCGCCCGAGGATGACATCGAGCTCCGCCGCGTGACCATCACCAACCGCGCCCGCAAGCGCAGGACCATCGATGTCACCAGTTACGCCGAGGTCGTGCTGGCCTCGCCGGCCGCGGACGCGCAACATCCGGGGTTCAGCAATCTGTTCGTGCAGACCGAGCTCTTGCGGCAAAAGGACGCCATCCTGTGCACGCGCCGTCCGCGCTCGGCGGGTGAGGCGTCGCCATGGATGTTCCATCTCATGGCCGTGCACGGAGCCACGGCGGGAGAGAGCTCGTACGAGACCGATCGCTCGCGCTTCCTCGGGCGTGGTCGCACCGTCGCGGATCCACAGGCCATGACCACCGGCGCGACGCTGTCCGACAGCCAAGGCTCGGTGCTCGATCCCATCGTCGCCATCCGCCAACGCATCACGCTTGAACCGAACGCGTCCGCAACGGTCGACATCGTGACCGGCGTGGCCGAGACACGCGAGGGTTGCTTGGGGCTGGTCGACAAGTATCAAGACCGCCGCCTGGCGAGCCGCGTGTTCGATCTGGCCTGGACCCACAGCCGGGTGGCGTTGCAACAGATCAACGCCAGCGAAGCCGAAGCGCAACTGTACAGCGGGCTGGCCGGCGCCGTCCTTTATGCCAACGCCGCGCTCCGGGCCGCCCCCAGCGTGGTCAAGAACAACCGTCGCGGCCAGTCCGGCCTGTGGGGGTATTCGATCTCCGGCGATCTGCCCATCGTCTTGCTGAAGATACGGGAATTGACGAGCACCGGGTTGGTTCGCCAGCTGGTTCAGGCCCACGCCTATTGGCGGCGGCGTGGATTGAAGGTGGACCTCGTGATCTGGAACGAGGATCACTCCGGCTACCGGCAAGTCCTGAGCGATCAGATCATGGCGCTCATCGCCGAGGGTGGAGAGAGCAACGAGACCGATCGACCCGGCGGCATTTTCGTGCGGCCGGCCGACCAGATCGCCGAGGAGGATCGCATCCTGGTAGAGACCGTGGCGCGCGTCGTGCTGAGCGACGTGCAGGGAGATCTGGCCGACCAGCTGGGACGGCGCAGTCAGAGCATCCGAATCTACCCACCACCGCTCGCCGTCCGGGGCCAGCGTGCAAGACCCGCGGCGGACTTCGCGGCCACCGCAGGACCTCGCACCGACCTTATCCTGTGGAATGGACTGGGTGGCTTCACGCCCGATGGACGCGAATACATCATCACCACCCGGCCGGGGCTGGTCACCCCGGCGCCTTGGTCCAACGTGCTGGCCAACCCACGCTTCGGCACCGTGCTGTCGGAGAGCGGCTCGGCCTACACCTGGGCCGAGAACGCGCACGAGTTTCGCCTTACGCCTTGGAACAACGACCCCGTCGGCGATACCAGCGGGGAGGCCGTCTACTTGCGCGACGAGGAGAGCGGCCAGTTCTGGTCCCCCACCTTGCTTCCCGGCCAAGGCACCACCGACCAGCCCACCATCACCCGCCACGGTTTCGGCTACAGCGTCTTCGAGCACAACCAGGCCGGCATTCACACCGAGCTGAGCATTTATGTCGACGTGGATGCGCCGCTGAAGTTCTCCGTGCTCAAGGTGCGCAACGACTCTGGCCGACACCGGAAACTGTCGGCCACGGCCTACGTGGAATGGGTGCTGGGGGACGAGCGGGCGAAGACAGCCCCCCATATCTTGGTCGAGGCCGACCCCGGGACGGGGGCGCTCTTCGCGCGCAACCCCTACAGCATGGAGTTCTCCGACCGCGTCGCCTTCCTGGACACCGACGACAGGACGGGAAGCGTGACCGGCGATCGAACCGAGTTTCTGGGACGCAACGGAACCATGCAAAGTCCCGCGGCCATGATGCGCGAACGACTGTCCGGCAAGCTCGGGGCCACCTTGGATCCCTGCGCCGCCATCCAGGTCCCCATCGAGCTTTACCCGGGGCAAGAGCGCGAGATTGTCTTCCGGCTCGGCGTCGGAAGAGGTATCGACGACGCCGCCAGCCTGGTGCACCGCCATCGTGGCCCGCAGGCGGCGCGCACCGCCCTGGAGGCGGTTTGGCAGTACTGGAACCACACTCTCGGCGCGGTCCAGGTGGAAACCCCTGACCCCACCTTCGACGTGCTGGCCAATGGCTGGCTTTTATACCAAACCCTGGCGTGCCGGCTGTGGGCGCGCAGCGGATCCTACCAATCGGGAGGCGCCTTCGGTTTCCGCGACCAGTTGCAAGACGCGATGGCGCTCATTCACTGCGAACCGCGCCTGCTGCGCGAGCAACTGCTCCTGTGCGCGGCCCATCAGTTCCACGAGGGCGATGTTCAGCATTGGTGGCATCCACCCCTCGGCCGAGGCGTGCGCACCCACTGCTCGGACGACTTCCTTTGGCTGCCGCTGGCCGCCTGCCGCTACGTTTTCGGCACCGGAGACACCGGCGTGCTCGACGAGGTGGTTCCCTTTCTCGAGGGTCGCCCCGTTGGCGCGGAAGAGGACTCGTACTACGACCTGCCCCGGCGCTCGGCTGAAGCAGACACGCTGTACGCGCACTGCACCCGCGCCATCCTGCACGGGCTTCGCTTCGGCGAGCACGGCCTGCCCCTGATGGGCTCGGGCGACTGGAACGACGGCATGAACCGCGTGGGCGTGCAAGGCAAGGGCGAAAGCGTGTGGCTCGGCTTCTTCCTCTGCGACGTGCTCGAACGCTTCACCAAGCTGGCCCGGCTGCGCGGCGACGTGCCCTTTGCCGAGCGCTGCCAGACCGAAGCTGCCAAGCTGCGGCAAAGCATCGAGGAGAGCGGCTGGGATGGCGAGTGGTACCGGCGCGCCTACTTCGACGACGGCTCGGCGCTCGGGTCGGCAAGCAGCCCCGAGTGCCAGATCGATTCCATCGCGCAGAGCTGGTCCGTGCTGTCCGGGGCCGGCGACATCGCAAGGTCCCGCCTGGCCATGGACGCGCTCGACCAGCGACTGGTTCGGCGCGACCACGCGCTCGTCCAATTGCTCGATCCCCCCTTCGACAAGTCGACCTTGGATCCGGGCTACATCAAAGGTTACGTTCCCGGCGTGCGCGAAAATGGCGGTCAGTATACGCACGCGGCGATTTGGGCGGCGATGGCCTTTGCGGCCCTGGGCGACGCCAAGCGCGCCTGGGAGCTGCTGGCCATGATCAATCCCGTGAACCACGGTACCTCTCCCGAGGCGATCGCGACCTACAAGGTGGAGCCCTACGTCGTCGCTGCCGACGTTTACGCCGTGGCGCCGCACATCGGCCGGGGTGGCTGGTCGTGGTACACCGGTTCGGCTGGCTGGCTCTACCGACTCATGGTGGAATCCTTGCTTGGCCTGCGGCTAGAGGTCGACAAGCTGCACCTTGCCCCCTGTCTTCCCGCGAGCTGGCAAACCTTCAGGGTCCACTACCGGTATCGCGAAACCGTGTACCACCTTCGAGTCACGCGCTCGGTCGTCAGCCGCGGCATGAGGGTGACCCTCGACGGCGTTGCGCAACCCGATCCCGTGATTCCCTTGACGGATGATCGCCAAGAGCATGCCGTGGAGGTGCTGATTCCTTGCTCGGATTGAGGACCAAGGATCTTCTTGAGGATGTCCTCGGTCTGATGTCGTCCTTATCGAAACTAGATCCACAAAGTAGGAATGAGGTAGTTCGCGATGGCACGGTCGTGGGTGACGAAGGTCGCGCCTTCGACGATGGCTTGTGCGATCAGCATTCGGTCGAAAGGATCGCTGTGGTGAGAAGGCAAACTGCGAACGGCCTCGGCGTGTTCGAATTGCATGTCAAGGCGCTTGAAGCCACAAGCTTCCGCGGCATCGGCAATGCCGCCATCAAAACGCAGTTTGCCGAGAGACATCTTGATGGTCATTTCCCACGCCGACACCGCGCTCACCAACACGGTGTCGGCGCCGCCGATCGTGGCACGGACCTTGGCGCCAATTTTCCGGTCCCCGGCCCACCACCACAAGAACGCATGCGTATCGAGAAGTAGTCGCAAGGCTAGCGGCCCTCGAAGGCGGCAACCAGATCGGCCGGCAAAGGCGCGTCGAAGTCATCCGCAACCCACACCTTGCCCTTGCCACCGCCTGGCCGTCGGCGAACCGGGTGAGCGGCCAGGGGTACCAAGCGCGCACGTGGCTTTCCCGACTTGGCAATGACAAATTCCTCGCCGTCGGCTGCCCGGCTTACCATGTCCGACAGCTGGCTCTTGGCTTGGTAGATATTCACAGCCTTGCGCATGTTCCCTCGACCTTGATGCTAACTTTGACATCCCAGCCCTGGTTGGTCAAGTTGGTCAAATTGGGGCCCGGCAGGTGCCCGCGATAGATGCCCCGCAGCGAATGCTTCGCCGCATCGGCGAGCACCTGCGGCCACACCGGCTCGGCTTCGCCCACCACCACGGCGTCCGCGTGCGCCAGCGCCTCGTCGGGCAGCACGGATGGGTGGATTCCGCCCAGAACCACGGTCTTGCCCGCGCGCCGGAACCCGTCCGCGATCTCGTAGGCGCGACGGGACTGGATGGTCATGGCCGTGATGCCCACCAGGTCGATATCCGCGTCGTCGAAGGAAACGCGGTCGCCCAAATGCTCTTGCACGATGGAGACCTCGTGCTCAGCCGGGGTAATCGCCGCCAAGAGCTGGAGCGCGGCGCTCTCGACCTTTCGCCCACTCAACCCAACGCGAGGGTTCGGATCCGGATAGACAAGTCGAATTCTCATTTGCTCCTACCATCCTGCCCGGCGGTCCCCGGCGTCGACCCACCAGCAATTTCCTCTCGCCCAAACGATGCTCGCGCTGGTCAGCCCTGCCACCACATTCCTGCCACGAATCCACCACGGTCTCGCCATGACGCCTTGACCTTGGGCTCTCCTCGGAGAGCCGCAATCGTGCTAGAAGGGGCTTCTTCGGTCGGGAAGAACGTAGCCATCGGAGGGCCCCATGGTCTCATGCACCGCCAGGAGGATTGGTTTCGTCATCGCGTCCGCCCTTGTCCTCGCCGCGTGCGGCAGCTCCACGCTGAGAACCCGCAAGACCAATGATTCGGGGACGAGCGTACCCGATCTCGGTTCGCAACGTGACCTGCCAGGCGACAGCGATGCCGTCTACAAGGACGCGACCGTCGATGCGGGTGTCGACATCATCGATAGCGGTCTGGATGCACCTCTTTCCGGCCACGACAGCGCAAGCCCTGACCACGACAGCGCAATCCCAGGCACGGCAGCAATTCCGGATACGGCGCCCATCAAGCAGGATGCTGCGAGCGAGGCCATGGGCAAGAAGGAAGCCGGCTTGGACAGTGGTGGTTCGACAGCGTGCCCTGGAACACTCTCGTTCGGCTCGTTCCCACTGATGGAAACCGGGGCAGGCCCGAATTCGCTGGCATGGGGGGATCTGAACGGCGACCACGAACCCGACCTCGTTACCGCCAACCAAGGCGCGGCCACGGTGAGCGTGCTGCTTGGCAAAGGCGACGGGACGTTCGCCGCCAAAGCGGACTACCCGACCGGGGCTTCTCCGACTTCGCTGGCGCTTGCAGACCTGAACGGCGACGGCGAGCTGGACGTCGTGACGACCAATCTGGACGCGAACACAGTCAGCGTGCTGCTCGGCAAAGGCGATGGGACTTTCGCCGCCAAGGTGGACTATGCGACCGGGGCTTCCCCCATTGCGGTGGCCTTGGGCGACCTGAACGGCGACGGCAGGCCGGACATCGTCGCGACGAACAACGACGCGAACACGGTGAGCGTGCTGCTTGGAAAGGATGGCGGTGCCTTTGCCGCCAAGGTGGACTACGCCACCGGGTCTATGCCGCAATCGGTGGCGCTGGGCGACCTGAACGGCGATGGCAAGCTGGACCTCGTGACGGCAAACTCCAGCGCAAGCACGGTGAGCGTGCTGCTCGGGAAGGGCGACGGGACCTTTGCCGCCAAGGCGGACTACGCTGCTGGAAGGGCCTTGTACTCGGTGGTCCTGGGTGACTTGAACGGCGACAACAGGCTGGACATCGTGACCACGAGCTACTTCTCGATGTCCGTGAGCGTGCTGCTGGGAATGGGCCATGGGACCTTCGCGGCCAAGGTGGACTACGCGGCCGGGGGGTACGAGCTCGATACCACGCCAATAATCGGCATGCCGATTTCGTTGGCGCTGGGTGACGTGAACGGCGACGGCGCGCTCGACCTCGTCGCGGCGAACGACATCGCGGGCACGGTGAGCGTGCTGCCAGGGAAAGGCGATGGGACCTTCGCGACCAGGGTGGACTTTCCGACCGGAGGACACCCGACCTCGGTAGCGCTAAGCGACTTGAACGGCGACAGCAAGCTGGATCTCGTCGCGACGAACGACTCCAGTACCCTAAGTGTTCAACTCGGGAAGGGCGATGGAAACTTCGCCAACCTGGCGAACTATGAAGGCGTGTTGGCAAATGGGGTGCTGATGAGGGACTTGAACGGTGATGGCAACGTCGACCTGGTTGGGGTAGGCCCTTGGTTGACCGTGTTGCTTGGGAAAGGCGACGGCTCCTTCACTGCCAACGCACCCGACACCAGCCTGTCGGGCGATTCGGCGGTGTTCGGCGATCTCGATGGCGATGGCAAGCCGGATGTCGTCGCGATCGAAGCGAGCCCGCAGGTGGTCAGGGTGTCGCTGGGAAAGGGCGACGGGACCTTTGTCGCCAAAGTGGACTACACCATGTCGGGCGTCGCGCTGGCACTAGGTGACTTGAATGGCGATGGCAAGTTGGACCTCGTCGTTGCTCTCTCCGGTTCGAATATGGTGGGCGTGCTGCTCGGCAAGGGCGATGGAACCTTCACCGCGAGCACGGGCTGCCCAACCGGGGGGGCCCCAAGCGCGCTGGCGCTGGGCGACTTGAACGGCGATGGCAAGCTGGATGTTGCGACCGCGAGCTACGACTCGCAGAGCGTGAGCGTGCTGCTCGGCAAAGGCAACGGAACCTTCGCCGCGAAGAAGGACTACCCGACGCCGAACCTCCCGACCTCCGTGGTTCTGGGCGACTTGAACGGTGATGGCGTGTTGGACATCCTCACCACGAACCACGCCTTCAGCGACGCCCTCGGTATCCTGCTTGGAAAGGGCGACGGGACCTTCACTGCCAGAGACGACTACCCGACCTTACCTTCCCTGAGCCCTAAGTCCGTGGCCGTGGGCGACTTGAACGGCGACGGCAAGATGGATCTGGTGACGGCGAACCGTACCGGCACCGTGGGCCTGTTTCTTGGCAATGGTGACGGGACCTTCGCGCGGGAAGTGGACTATGCGGCCGCTTCCATCTGTATGCCCTGCGACGGTGGTCCGGACTCGGTAGCGATGGGCGATGTGAACGGCGACGGCAAGCCGGACATCGTGGTCACGAACCAAGGCTCGGACACCGTGAGCGTGCTGCTCAGCTCGTGCCAGTAACGCCATCGCGACACCGACTGGCCGCCGGGTTCGTTCTTCCCATGCATCGCGAGCCAAAGAAAACGCCCCGGCGAGGGATTGGACCTGCCGGGGCGTTGATTGATTGGAGCGGCTCGCAATTAGGAGCTGCGTTCAGGTACGGTGGTTACGGATGCGTGCAGAGGTTGGTGTTGACAGTCACGGTCGGGCCAGCCGCCGTAATACCCAGGTCAACACCTGAAGCACAGGTCGCATTCTTGGTGATTGCACCTGCCCCAGTCGCCGTGCAGTCGACACCCGTGAACTGGTTACCCCTGGCCTCCAGAGTTTGCGCGGGTGTGGTGGTCAGGGTCAGATCCACGCATAGACCTGCGCCGGTGTTCTTGGTGCCGGTCGCTGCACTCTGAAGCTCATTGTTGCCGGCATCCGTTGTAGCGGAGGTCCCGAGGTCGATATTGGAGAGATCGTCGGTGCTGGTAGATGAAATGATATGGATACCATCGCCAGCATTCCTTCTGAAGACGCTGTTGCGGACTTGAATCGTGCTGCCCGCTGCAATGCGCAGTCCATCCGCCGAGCTATTGTAGGAATAGAAATGATCGATGGTACTCAGAGCCGTGGATGTGCTGGCGAAATAGACGTTGCTCAAGGTATTGCTCTTGGCCGAAACCGTGCGTACCGTGGTTCCGGTCGCGACCGTTGCGCCGCTGATGGTAAGCACACCGGTTCCCGCCACGGAGATGCCGTACTGACCATTGCTGTCGAAGACCGTGCTGGCAGCGGTGGCGCTCGTCACCGTGATGGTTGCCGTGCCGCCGCCTTGGATGTTGAGGCCGTTGGCGTCCGAGCCTGTCACACTGACGCCAGCACCGATGGTTGCCGCACCGGTGCCCAGGATATTGATACCGTGGTTGGTCGCGCCTGTGACGCTGACGCCGCCACTCATGGTGGCCGCGCCGGTGCCCGAGATGTTGATGCCGTTGGTGCCGGCGTTCGTGATGGTGATGCCGGCGCTCATGGTTGCCGAACCTGCCGAGATACTGAGCCCGTTGGCGCCAGCGCCGGTTACGGTGACGCCGGCAAGAATACTGGCCGTGCCTCCTGTAACCTGGATGCCGTCACTGGCCGTGTTCGTCACCGTGACGTTGCCGAGGCTTGCGGTTCCGCTGGTAGGGGCGATCACGATACCAACACTGTTCGCTCGGGCCGCTCCATTGATGGTCAAGGGCGCGGCGGTGACAGGCTTGAGGCCTGCGCCGGCTCCGGCAAGACGGAAGCCGAGGGTATCGCCGACGCGTAATGCGAGACTCACCGGGCCGGTCTTGGTCGTGATGGTCACGTTGGCAGGCACCACGATGGGCAGAGCTTCGACACTGGTTACCCCGCCGGCAGCAACCATGTACAGAGAGGTGGTGCCGGTGGTTTGGCCGACCACGGTGACGGTGAAGGCCGTTCCGGTCGGCGCCGTGAGACCATTGATGACGGTCAGGGCCTGCTTGATCGTGCGGAAGCTGCAAGCTGCCGCGGCGGTTCCCCCGGACATGCCGCTGCCGGTGGCCGTCGCATCGTCACCATTGATGGGATCGACGAAGTAGGCATAGCCAGTGGCGGTGTCGCAGCGCGTGCACGTGTTTTGGCGGCAGACGAAGTCGGAGCCGAGAGTCGTGCAATCGGCATCGCCGCAACAATTGCCGGCAACGCACTTGTTGCCGCAGCAGAAGTCGGCACTGTTGGCCGGGCACACCACGTTGTTGCTGGTGCAGAGATTGCCGGTGCCGGTCGTGGGATTGGCGACGCACTGGCCAGCTTTGGCCAAACCGGTGGTCGTCGTGCAGATGGACTTGGGCGGGGTTGCAGCCGAGTAGGTTGCATCGTCCGCACACTGCGTGTCAGCGGTGCAGGCGCCGCAGGTGTGGGCCGTGGTGGCCCCGCACACCTGGCCCACCTTGGTGGTGCCGGTGCAGTCGGCGCTGGTGTCGTGGCAGTCGCCCTGGACACAGAGATTATTCACGCAGAGGGATCCCGCCCCGTAGCGCGTATCCCCGGTGCACTGGGTGTCGGTGGTGCAGTCGCCACAGGCGTGGGCCACGCTGGAACCGCAGATGCGGCCCGCCGAGCAGCCCGTGGAGTCGTGGCAGTCGCCAGCCGTGCAGGCACCGGCGATGCAGATGTTTCCGACCCCGTAGGCTGTCTTGCAAGAGGCATCGTCCGTTGCGCCCGCGCACGCCTTGCAGACGCCGGCAGCGCAGAAGCCTTTGACGCCGCTTGCCAGGTTGCAGGCCGCTCCGGCGGCGCAACCAGTGTCGATGGGTGGCTGGGTGTCTACCGGTGGTGGCTGATCCGGTTGATTGGTATCTTTGACCCCGGTGTCGAGCGGGCACGTGTTTATGCATGACCCGAGAACGCCGGTCGTCAGGCAAACGCAGGTCCCTCCGCACCCGTCGTTGAGAGGAACGGTTTCGCCAGGATTGTAGGACTTGCCGGCCCTGGTGCAGGTAATCGGGGTATCCGTCGGGGGGACATCAGGCACGCTGGCATCGTAACAGGTGGTCGTACACAGGCCGACCGTGCCGTTGCTGAGGCACGTGCACGTGGAGGTACAACTGCCGGACGTGACGACGGTGGCGCCGAAGGCGTAGAACTGGCCGTTTTCGTAGCAGCCGCCAGTGTCCATGGCGAGATCAAGCTTTGCGGTATCGCTGCCTACGTCCTTTGCAGTGTCGAGTGCAGTGTTGTTTGCAGTGTCCTTTGCTTGGTCCACCGCGCCATCCTTCGGAGGGGGCGTACTCGAGGAGCTACTGCAGCCAACCGCCAGGCTCGCGGCGAAGAAGGCCGCGAGGCATGGCAGAAGACCTGAAGATGGGTGAGAACTGCCTACTTGAATCTGAGAAGTCATTCTCTTGGTCATCGGGTTCTTTCCTTTCTATGGCGCTCCCCAGCCAGTGGAGGCCGAGCACATGGCACAACACGCGGGCGCGCCGGTCGGTGGCGAACTTACCTCGTGCGTACACTGCCAGGAATTGGTTTCGGGGCGTTAATTTTTTTTTGACCAGATCACCGCCCAGTGCGCTTCGTCACTTGGAGCGGGCGCGCAAAAGCAGGGCTGTTACACGCTGCCTGTGAAGACAACAGCCAAGACCGCTCAGGGAGAGGAGGACAATCACGCATGTAGGTCCATGTGGTTAATCCCAAGGGTAAGAATGTGCCCTCGCTGGTCGGAATCAGGGATCCATGTTCGGCCCCTGGACTTTCGGCCACGATGGTGGGAGCTTTCCGCCCACGGTTGAAAAGCGCCATGAACGCCGGAACCAAGGCCGAGGGGAGTTGCAATTGGGCGAAGGCTCTGTGCTGCGGAGCCCTGATCTCTATCTTCAGCTGCATGCCGACGGGCGGTGAACTCACCAAGACCGACGCCGCCCCCACCGGAGATGGCGGCGCGACCGGCGCTGGCGGGACAGGCGGAACCGGAGCCGGGGGAGCCGGAACCGAAGGTCAGACCTCGTCGACCAATTCCAACGATACCGGCGGCAATGGCGCTGGCGGGAAAGCAACCGGGGGATCCACGGAATCAGGGGGAACCTCGGGAATGGGCGGCTCGGCCAAGGGCGGATCGTCGGGCTCGGGTGGCAATCGCGATGCCGGGATGAATGGCCGAGACGCGACGGCTTCCGAACGCGATTCCGCGACGGCGCTCCACGATGGCCCAGCAACCAAGCAAGACACGGTGACCATCAAGAGGGACGCGGCCCCAGGCGGAGACGCAACAACGCTTCGCCTGGACACCGCCACGATCCGCCTGGACACCGCAACGGCCAGAAGAGACGCTTCCCTTTTCGGCCTCTGAGACATCGTACACGCCCGCTGGCGCCAGGCTGCCTCACTTCGAGGCCGCGGGTTCTTCGAATCGACCAATCTACACCGGGATGACGGCACATCGGGTATGCTCGCGCCGACAACCCAACGGAAAGGACCGCTTCATGCCCCGAGCTTGGCTCTTTGCCGGTAATGCATCCCGTGCGTGGCCGCGCCTTCTTTGTGGCTGCCTTGGCCTGGCACTCTTGGCGTGCGGCGGCTCCAGCAAGGGCACAGCCGACGGCGGAGCCCACGGCGACGCCATGCTGCCGCCACTGCTACCGCCGGGCGCTACCGTGCTCGGCGCGGTCTTGCCGACGCCGCGGCACGAGCCGGCGGTATTTTCCGACGGCAACGCGGTCTTCGTGGCGGGGGGGCTCGACGACAAGAGCACGCTATTGGCCGATATCGTTCGCTTCGATCCCGGTACCGGGGCCGTGACCGTGTTGCCCGAGGCCCTGCCGACGCCGATGTACGCGGCGGGCGTGGCCTGGACCCCGACGGGCGCCTACCTGTTCGGCGGGCTCGACAAGACCGGTGCGCTTCGCCGGATCGTCCGGTATGTGCCCGGCACGGGTACGGTCACCATCATGAACGCCCTGTTACCCAGCGCCGCCTACAACGTGACCGCGGTGTGGGCCGACTCTGCCATCTACGTCGTCGGAGGCGTGGCTGGCGGGCACCTGGCGCAGATCCTGCGCTACGATCCGACCAGCGACACGCTCACGAGCGTGGCGGCGACCTTGCCGGTTGGCGTCGAGGAGCCGGGCGTCTTCTGGGACGGCAGTGTGGTCTGGATCCTCGGCGGCAAGGCGGATGCCGCCGGCACGACTGGCGTCGCAACGAACGCCGTACAGGTGTTCGATCCAGCGACCGGCGAGGCGACCTTGGCCGGCAATCTTCCTTATGCGTTGTGGGGCGCGCCGGCTTTCGGCGACGGCGACTTCTTCTATCTGCCGGCTGGCAGCGCCAGCAATTCGACGGGGTACACCTCGATCCTCAGCTTCGATCCGATGGCCGGCGAGGCGACGCCCCTCGACTTCGCGCTTCCCCTCTACGTGGGCGGCCACGTGGGCACCTGGGTTTCGTCGATGTGGGCCGGGTACATCTGCGGCGGCGCCGACGCGCAGTCGGGCAAGCCCAGCGACAAGATCATCCAGGTGGTGCCCTACTGATCCAGAACGCCGCGCGCGTTGTCCCGTCTGGTACTGCACGAAGAACTCTTCGGTTTCCAGGGGTAGGCAGCGAGGGTGTGTCTTCCGCACCACACTCCGTGCCGTGACTGGTCGGCCCGCGGGCTGAAACCCTGCCCTACCCGCCATACCGCGCGGCTGCACGCGCCTTGGCCTTGGCGGCTTCCTCTTCGCGGTTCTTGGGAGGCGCGGCGGTTTCCAGGGCATGGAGAAGCCGGTTGGCGATCTCGGTGATGGCGTCGACCGCTCCTTGAAACGCGGTTTCGTTCGCCTTCGACGGCTTGGTGAAGCCGCTGATCTTGCGCACGAACTGCAAGGATGCGGCTTGCACCTCCTCGGGCGTGACGGGTGGATCGAAATTGAACAGGGTTCGAATGTTCCTGCACATGCGCGTGGACCTCGTTGACTTGGATGTGCCAACCGGCAACGGCGTTTCTTGGTCGGGCGCAGGACGTTTCACCCCATCCGGCGACGATTATATCGCGCCGCCAAAGGATGGCGGCAGGGTATCGCGCCCTCTGGGCAGCGCTCAGAGAGGAGAATAGAATACCAACGCATGGCAAGCACGACGCGATGGCGGTACGCCGCGCTGCTCTTGGGCACAGGCGGGGCCCTGGCCTGCGGCCGCACGCATCTCGCGCAGGTCGGACCGCCGGACGCGGGTCGAGGTCCGAGCCCGGCGGCAGCCGAGGACGCCGCTCTCGCACCGGATCTCGCGCCCTTGTCGAGCCCGGACCTCCCACCGCGCTCCCCACCCGACACCGCCTTCGACTTGCGTGGCCCGAGCTGCGGTGATGGCTTCGTCGATCCCGGGGAGACGTGCGACGATGGCAACACCCTCCCGGGCGATGGCTGCGATCCCACCTGCCAGATCGAGTGTGGCTGGTCGGACTGTCCGTCGCCGCCCTACCCGCGTCAGGTGGTCTGCGGCGATGGCTTGCTCGGCGCCGGCGAGCTCTGCGACGACGGCAATCTCGCGGATGGCGACGGCTGCTCGTCGAGCTGCGCGGTCGAGCCAGGCTTCCACTGCCCGGTGCCCGGACGGCGTTGCAGCCCGATCTGCGGCGATGGCCTGCTCGTCGGCAGCGAGAGCTGCGACGACGGCAATTCGATGAGCGGCGATGGCTGCTCGAGCCTCTGTCTGACGGAGCCCTGTTGGGACTGTTCGAGCGGAGCTTGCCTGCGCCGGCTGCCCTACGTCGACGGCGGCAATTGTGCGGGGCTGCCGGTCGACGGCGTCTATTGCGGCAACGGCAAGCTCGAGGGCGCCGAGGAATGCGACGACGGTTCCGCCAACGACGACAGCAACTATGGCGGCTGCAGCACCCACTGCCGCTACCTCCTCTGTGGCGACGGTATCGTCAACGGCCCGGAGACGTGCGACCTTGGCTGGGGCAAGAACACGGCGGTCTATGGGGCTCGGAGCGGCTGCACCGATACGTGCACGGTTCCGGCCTACTGTGGCGACGGCAAGGTGGACAGTGCGTGGGGCGAGGAGTGTGACGACGGCCCGTTCAACGACAGCGGCCTCTGCACCCTCGATTGCCGCGTCCGACTCTAGCTGGGCGTCCGGAAGAGTGGCAATGTGCTCGGGTCTCGAGGTGTTCGCGCAGGCTAAGATCCCAGCCTCTCCCCGTCGGGGTGAGGCCGCCGACGTCCGCGTCGGCGGGTGAGGGGCGCGCGAAAGAGCGAGCGCGTCGGCCCCTCACTTGCCGAGAGGCGATACGGCCGTTACGCGGCCGCCAGGGCGTCAATCCCGGTTTCAGTCGCCGGCTTCTCAACACCCCGGTTTTCCCAGCGTTTCGCTCGTGCCCAGCTCTGAAGCCGGTCTGTAGCTTTGGCCTGGCTGGAATCGCTTGACTAGCGCGCGATATCGAAAGTGATCACGATGGAGGTTGTGCCGAGCACGGCGGGAATCGTGACGTGCCACAGCCCGCTGTTGGATGAATCGGTGAATGGAGCGCATTCGATCTCGTCTTTCGCGCCAGGCTCGATCGTAATGTCCGCTTGCGAGGTTCCGCCGGCGCCGGAATCGCCCACAGAGCTGTCGAGAACGACCAACGGGTCGGCACAATTGTTCCTCACCGTCAGAGAACCCGCTTGGGCATCGCAGACGTCGAACACCGGCTGGATGCAGCTCTCCGTCGGCGTTACGCGAAAATTCTCTTGCGTGGCGTAACAACCACCTCCAAGGCAACCCGGGAAGAGCGTGACTATGCACGCGGCGAAAAGAAGAGGCATGCCGAGCGGAAATCGCATGATCTGACGTTCAAGCAATCTAGCAATCGCCGGGCCAGGCCCGCGCCGGGGAGAAACGGGCCGAATCGCGGCCCTCCTGCCAAAGACTTGCGGTCCGTTCCGCGACACGGATGTCGTTGTCTTGCGCCGAAGGACTTCGCACCAAGCCTCTCCGCCTTGCCCCCGGCAGTGACCAAGCCGTCGTCAGCTCAAAGTGGAGGCCCGACGAGAAGGGTGTCGTTGGGCGAGTACGGCAAGTATTCCTCATGGAGAATAGTTTCGGCTGCCGTGGGATAGGGCGGGGCGTGATTGACCAAGAAGACCTTGGGTCTTGATCCATTCTGATCGAGACCGACCTGCACCTTGTAGGCGCGAACAATGGCGCCAAAATCGTTGGCAATCTTTTTCACGAAATCGATGGCATTCCCGACCTTGCAGGAAAGCAAGACGACCTCCCTCAGACCGGTCTGCTTGGAGGCGGTGGTGATTTCCTGGTAGATCTTCCAGTGCTTCAGTCGCGTCGATTGGGGATTGTTCTTCAGTCAAAGATACAGCCCGCTCGGAGATGGGGTCAAGTCTCCATGCTGGAGTCCTCAGCCGACCACCCCCGCTTCGAACCATCCGACCGGACTCGAGCAGCTTCATGTAGGGTCAATTCCCTCGGGGCGGAATCACTTGCCGTAGCCGGCAGCGACGATATTGGCTTGAACCGCGCTCATGGTAGCAGCGGTCGCCGCACCCGAGGTCATCACACCTTCGAAGAAATATCCCCGACCATGGTCGCTGTTATCGCCACCTGTCCCGAGGACGATAGCTCCTTGCTTCTTCATCTTGGTGTACCCGCTCGGCCGGGCTCCGTCGTACATGGTCGTGAGATTGCCGGTCTGTGCGTTCCCGGCCATGAGGGCGTACGTCCCTCCGGCCCGGCCGATCAGAACGCCGGTCACGTAGGGATAGGGCACGGACGTGTTGCCGGTATAGGCATTGGTGGATCCGGAAAATATTCCGTTCTCCATGTCGGCCATGACCCACGGCCCGTTGCCACCTCCATGACCCCAGCCGGCGCCGCCTCCGAAGTAGATGGCCTCCATGGTCGCGGCGCCGTCATCCTTGTCATCCGTTTCCACGTTGCCATAGTCGAAGCAGCAACCACTGTTTTGGTAAGCCGGGGTGTCACCGCTGGTCACCATGTATTCGGTCTCCGCCTCATCTCCAACTGCCACGCCCGTCGTCTTGTCCAGCCGATAGCCGGTCCCCTCGCCACCTGCCGGCGGCGTACAACCGGCGTTGTCGTCCGAAACGACCTTGATCCCGTACACCCTATGACCGTTGAGGGTCAGGGGTAGCGCGTCTGCCACGGCCTCGAGATCCTGGTGCCGGCACACCTCGGCACCTCCCTGCGACCTCGTGAGGTGATTCCCCTTGCCGGATTGATCGTAGATGACGGAGATGGTGCACGTCGTACCCGTGCAGAAGGTTTCCTGTGCGGCGGCGTCGGCCACACCAAACTGCGCCAGAGCTCCAATGTCCTGGGTCTTGCCGTCCGAGGCGCGACGAGCCTGGTAAAGCGGTCCGCCGTAGCTTCCGGCCAGAAGGCGGACCGTGCTGTGGGCCGCAACGCAGGGTGTGCTGCCGGCCGCGAAGATATCACAGGGTCCGGTTGCACTTGCGCCTCCTGACCCGGTGGCCCCACCAGTAGCAGAACCGCCCGCAGCAGTACCGCCGGTGGACCCACCCTGTTGATTCGAGCCTCCCGTGCTCGTCGCACCGCCTGTGGAGGTCTTCCCGCCCGTCGCGCTGGCGTCACCCGTGGCTGCGGAGCTCCCGCCTGTCGACTTGGCACCTCCCGTGCCCAGCTTACCGCCGGCGCTCGAGCCGCCATCGACCGAATCACCTCCCGAGCCGTTGCTGGTGGTGCCAGCCGCGCCCCCGTTGCCAGCGCCGCCGGATCCGGCTTTGCCGCCACTGCCCGCTCCCCCGCGGGCGTCGCCGCCAGAGCCAGTTGCGGAACTACCCCCAAAACCGCCGCCCCCAGCACCGGTGCTCATGACTCCACCCGAGCCGGCGCCCCCGGAAGCCGCCACAGACGCCCCGCCGCTTCCCCCACCTGTCCCACCATGGCCTCCATCTGATGCGGAACAAGCGAAGCCGAACAGCGCGAGAGCGACGACAGCCATCGCACCCAGCAACTGAGCCGGCCGAGAATCGTGTGGAACCCATGACATTGCCTTGGCAGTGGCCAGCTGGTCCACAATCCGTCAAGCGAGACCGCCGAAGCATGCAACCATGGGCTTCGGCTGCCGCAGGATAGGGCGGGGCGATTGACCAAGACTCCTCGCTTGTCCCGCTTGGCTCAGACTGGCGTGTAGGTCGTTGTGGTTGATGTGATGCTTCTTATCAGACGTGAAAGCAAAGCGGCGCTCGAACGGACTGTGCTCCGGCGAATCGGCGCGGAGGATTCCCGTTTCAAGCCAAAGTGGCAAGTCAGGGATCGAATTTCCACCCGCCGACTTGCGCGACAGGGCAAAATGCGGACCTGAAACTTGGTCCACTACGAAGTGAAAGGTGGTGCCTTATGACGACCCTGACGACCGGATCAATCTCCCGACCCTTCCTTCCTGGCGTTTGCATGACGGCCGTATTGGGGCTTGCCGTAGGTGTCGCCTGCAGCAGCAACGGGCTCTCCTCGAGCCAGTGCGGAGCCGGAACGCACCCGGAGGGCGGAAAGTGCATTGTCGACACGACCTGCGGCCCCGGGACGACGATGGTGGGGAATGTCTGTCTGTCGGATGTGGATGCAAGCGTCTCTTGCGGTTCCGGGACGCGGCTGGTGGGCGGTCAATGTGTCGTCGTGCCGAGCGATGCCGGGAGCACAGCCGTCGTGTGCGGTGCGGGAACCGTGGCCGTCGCAAATCAGTGTGTTCCCGTAGGAGCAGATGCCGGTCCACCTATCGGATGCGGTGTCGGCACACACCTATCGGGCGCGCAATGCCTTCCCGATCCCAGCGACGCCGGCGCCACGATGGTTTGTGGCCCGGGAACTCACCAATCGGGAGGCACATGCCTTCCCAATCCCAGTGACGCCGGTAGCACGATGGTCTGCGGCCCAGGAACTCATCAGTCAGGAAATCAGTGTCTCTCCGATCCAAGCGATGGAGGCACCACCCTTGCGTGCGGGCCTGGAACCGAGGCGGTCGGTGGGGAGTGCGTGCCAGTGCCCGATGCAGGAGGCGAACAGTTCATCGTGCGCGTCGGGGTCACGACCATCGGGGCCGACGGCTACTCGACGATACCCGTCACCATTCTTGGCACCACCGCTGATGGAGCTCCTTCGACGGCCACGGTCGTGCTGGACACCTCGCGAGCGGGCGCGGGCACCATTTCGCCCAATACCCTCACACTCACCCCGACCGGAGCCACCGCGTATTTCACTCCGTGCAGCGCCGCCGCCTCCTCGTGGTGCCCCGGTACCGTGCGCATCACACTCGCGCTCGCTTCAGCGCCGAACACCGTGGTGGCCAACAGCCAGGAGATTACCTTGGTCGCTCCCACCGGTATCGGTTCGGATTCGCCGTGCCTTGCCGGAGGGAATGTGATCTTCTTCAACGGCGATTCAGGCGACTACGTCTACTCGGGGATAGAGACCATCACCCAGGGACAGTGGTCGGCCAGCGCGTCGACGGGCGAGGTCCACATCTCGGTCACGCCGTCCAACGAATCGCAGGGCCTGTGGTGGGATCTCTACTTCGAAACTTCGCAGATTCCGGCGCCCATCACCACACAGGTCTACGAGGGAGCGGAGCGTTGGCCGTTCGAGTCTCCCGGCCATCCCGGGCTCGACGTGAGCGGCGACGGGCGAGGATGCAACACCGTAACCGGGAGCTTCCAAGTGGAATCCTTGATCATGAGCAACAGCTCCCTGATCTCGTTCACCGCCACCTTCGAGCACCATTGCGAGGGTGGCACACCGGCGCTGCGTGGCTGCGTTCACTACGAGAAATAGCCCAGAATCTCCTTGCCTACGGCCAGGAGCGCTACCAAAGTACGCCGCCATGATCGAGCGTCAAAGCCGCACCCTTCAAACTCCCACCCTCGTGGGAGTCGCCATCGTCTTCGCACTGCTTGCGGCTCGGCCGGCGTCGGCCGCCAGCAGGCAAGCGCGCGCGAACCTTGCGCGCCAGGCATGCCTCGACGGCAACTACGCCGAGGGGGTCGCCGTCCTCTCGAAACTGTTCGTCGAAACCAAGAACGCGACCTACATCTTCAACCAGGGACGCTGCTTCGAGCAGAACCGCCGGTACGACGATGCCATTGCGCGCTTCCAGGAATTCTTGCTCGCGGGGCACGAGAAGCTGGGGAGCAACGAGAAGGCCGACGCCGACCAGCACATCTCCTACTGCAAGGAAATGCTGGCCCAAGAACGGGCTATCGTGCCCACTTCGCCCGCCCCCCAACCCGTCGTGGATGCTCCGCCGGTCGCGCCCGCTGCGTCGGCGCCGGCAACAGCGCCCGAGCCGACCGTGATCCAGCAACCCGCACCGGGCCCCATACCGCCGTCCGGCGGCGCGGGCTTGCGAACCGGCGGCATCGTCGTCGCGACCTTCGGCGTCGCGGCCTTGGGCGCTGGCATCCTCTTGAACGTGAAGGCCAACCACACGGTTAACGACATGTACTCGACCTACGACGGGTATTCCAAGGAGTCCGACCGCAAGACCTACGAGGCCTTGGCTTGGGTCGGCTACGGACTTGGGGCAGCCTGCGTGGTCACCGGGGCCGTCCTCTACGGGATCGGGCTCAAGGAAAAATCAGGGCCGGCCAGCGGGCTCGCCCTGGTGCCGGTCATCGGGACAAGTCAGGCCGGCGCCGTACTGACAGGAGCATTCTAGTGAAGACGACACGCGCCCTTGGACGAGAGAATCGGCGACCTTTTCCGATCGGGTTCTGGATCGTTGCGCTCGCTTTACCGGGCTTTCTAGGCTGTTTCGACGCCGCCGATCCGTCGCGCCTGAGGTGCAAGACGCAGACCGGCTGTCCGAGCGGCTACGTGTGCGACACCTCGTCCGGGACCTGCTCCCCAAGCGGCGGGTTTGGTGGCAGCCGCAGCGACGCCTCGCCCATGGGTGGGAGCGAAGCGGGAGCCGGGACCAACGACGGAAGCGCCGAAGTGAACAACGACGCCCCTGGCGATGGCCTTCCCGGTGCACGACTGGACGCGACGCCGGACGCGCGCATCGAGCCGGCCACCGATAGCGAGCTCGCCGACGCGCCGGCGGATGGCAACCCCGACGCTGCCATGGACGCTCCAGCGCGGATGGACGCCGCCACGCTCGATGCGGCGGGATGCCCGTCGGGCAAGGTGAGCTGCAACGGCGAGTGCATCGATTCGACTGCCTGTTGTACCGCCGCGGATTGCGCCGGAAGCTGCAAGACCTGCAACGCCAGCAACACGTGCGTTGCCCTGGTCGGCCAGGACGATCCCACCGGCCGTTGCAGCGGCACCTGCGACTCGACGGGGGCCTGCAAGTCGAAGCAGGGAACGGCCTGCCAGGTCGTGGGTGGAGGATGCGCCGCCGGCCTCTACTGCTCACCCGATGGCGTGTGTTGTGACAAGGCGTGCACGGGCTCGTGCGAGGCGTGCGATGTCGGTGGCTCCACGGGAACCTGCAAGACCTTGGCCGCCAAAGCATCGCCCCACACGGGGCACACGCCCTGCACGGGCAGCGATATCTGCGCCGCGGCTTGCGATGGGACCAGCCCATCCTGCACCTACCCCACCCTTTCCTGCGGAACGCCGGCTTGCACGAGCTCCGGCTACCAAGCCGTGGGCACCTGCACGGCCGGCTCATGCTCGATGCCCAGCGTGGAGGCTTGCACGTACACCTGTGACGTCAGCGCGGGCGGATGCACCGGCGTGTGTACGCCAAACCAGGTTCAATGCAGCGCCGGTGGTGTGCCGCAAAAGTGCGGCACGAGCGGAGCGTGGGCGAACCAGACCGCTTGCGCCGGCGGCTACCTGTGTAGCCTCGGCGCGTGCACCTGTGCCTCGCCCAAGAAAGAGTGCAGCGGCTCGTGCCTCGACGTGACCTCCGATGGCCATAATTGCGGAGCCTGTGGGCACGACTGCCTCGGCGGGACGTGCAGCAGCGGTCTGTGCCAGCCGGTCGCGGTGGCCGCGAACCTCGGAGACACCTTTCAGGGCCTGTTCGGGATCGACGCCCAGAACCTCTACTACTCCGTCTATCAATCCGGCTTCGTGGAAGCGTCGGCTGCTCGAGTGGGCAAGGCCGCGGGCAGCGCGAGCACCCAGGTGGTTCCGAACTATGCCTATGCTGCGTTTCGCGGGGTGGTGGGCAACGACGTGTTCATCTTCGCCGAGAATATGGACGCCAACTACCTCTACGACATGACCGCGGGCACCAAGGTGCAGCTCGGGTCCATCAACGGCGGGGCGTTCGCCGCCTCATGGGGCAGCTCACAGCCAGCGTATGTTCCTCTCTACAATCCCACCTCGGCCCCGGCGAACATCACGTGGTACACCACGGGTGGCGATGTGAAGGCGTCGTATGACGACACGCTCAGCGACTACTCGAGCGTCAGTTACAGCGCGTTCAGCGCCTACCAGAATACCGTCTTCTATCTCCGGACCGATCCGTCATCCACCAGCCTGTTTTCCATCGGCTACAATGCCTCGTATGCGACGGAGCTGCTGTCCTCGGGACTTACCTCGTCCATGGTCATCGTCGACGTCAATGCGCCGTCGGTGCTGCTCTGGGACCCCTCGACGACCGCCGGAATCCTGTATCGCGTGCCGGTGGGTTCTTCGCCGTCCCTGCAGCTCATCACCGCCGTCGCTTCAACCAGCGTGATGGCGACAGAGGACGCTTCGTATCTGTACTGGTTCGATGCCAGCGGCAATCTGAACCGTTGCTCGCCAGCCTCGTCGGGCTGCACCGGAACGAAGACCATGGCGACCGGGCAAAGCGCGAGCGGAAAGCTCTACCAGGACGACGCGGCCCTGTACTGGTCGGACATGAGCCGCGCCGCCATCATGAAGCTCGCCAAGTAGAGCGCGCCTCTGGATGTTCCAGTATCTCAGGTGACCGGTCCTGGTCCCGCTGATGAAAGTCGTCCAGGGGGCGAATCCGGGCTTTGGGCATGGGCAGCGGCGTGGCCACCGCTGAAATGCGGGTGACGCCTTCCGCGCCGACGAGAAGAGGGGAGCTCGGCCCGTGGCGCGCACGGGCTCAGCGTGTGGGGCCGCGCGCGGCAGCGGAAGCCCGACAGGATGACGGGTCTCGATACCACCGGCTCGCGCCGACTTGCACGCCGACGTGAGTACCCTCTCGGAACGGCTTGGTCTCGACCGAATCCCCATCGGGGGAATCGGGGCGGCTTCGCCACAGGTATCGACCGCCCGCGACCTCGTCGAAGCGGATGTCGCACAGCTCGGCCGTGGCCAGCCCAGGCTTCACGCGCACGTATCCGGACTCGAGTCCGGGTTGCTTGGGCCCGACGACCTCGATCGGGACGCAGTCCTGGGCGTCCGGCGACCGCACATAGTACGTCCCGCTCGTCAGATGAGCAGCGGGCCGAGCTTGCAGACCGGCGTCGTTTGGCGCACACGGCTTGCTCGCGAGGTTGATGAGAATCGACCAGCGCGGGCAGCACGTGGCCGTGTTGCCGCTCGCAGGTGGCCCGGTCGAAAAACCAGCGCGAGCCGCCGACGCGGTAGGAGTCGGCGTCCCGGCCGTGAACCGCGAGGTGAATGGCCCCGCCGTCGCACAGGGCGACGGTCGCGGCACGCCGGCCCTGCGCGAGGCTGCCTCTCTCGGAGCGCGCCGGCCACAGCGAGAGGCCGAAGTCGTCCTTTTGGAATTCGAGCTTGCGCGGGTTGCCCGAGAAGCTCGGCAGGGTGATGGTCGCTTGCAGCTTGGACAGGTCGACCTCGGCGCAGGTGACGCCGTGCTCGCGCAGCACGGGAAGATAGAGGGGCCGCGTCTCGCCCAGAAAGTCGCCGGCGAAGTCGCCATCTTGGTCACCGGCTGGGTGACCGGCTGGGCCACCGGCGAGGCCGCCCGGCCCAATCCGCGCCGGCTTCGCGTCGGCCGGCGCCTGCGACAGGACGCTGGGAAGGGGCTCGAGGATGCGCTCGCCCAGCCGCAGGCGGGCCGTTTCGATGCGCAGATCGACCATGTGTGGCTCGCCCGTCCCGCCCGCGAGCGGTCCGGAGAGCCACGCCCGTCCGAGCGGCACGAACAGCTCCAGCGGATAGCGTGTCCCGTTTGCAAAGTACGCCCCTGCCCACCCACAGGGCCCGAGCAGGCCACGGTGGTTGAACACCCAGGGCGCGTCGTCGGCCGTGGCCGACACGGCTCGGCCGAGCTGAGGGATCGGGGCGCAGCGCTCACTCTTGAGGGCCAGAGGCCGATAAGACGTATGGCCCTGGCAAGCCTCCTTGCTGACCGCGAGCAGGGCCCCGCCGAGCAGCACGCCGTCCCGGGTGGCTCCGTGCAGGACGAAGCTCTCGCTTACCCTGAAGTCGGTGGCCGGACCGGCGTGGAACACGTCGAGCTGGCCCCGGCGGATCGCGTACCTGCCCTTCAGGTCGCCGAGAGCTATCTCTCCGGCGGAGCCGTCGGGCACCGACGGACGCAGCCGGACCTCGTCGCAGGCCGAGCCCGCGCGCTGGGCGCGTCGCACGAACAAGGCGTGTCCGGCGGCCGCCAGCTCGAGCAGCCTGGTCTGCGCGTCGCCCAAGTCGTGGCCCGCACCTGCCACGGCGTCCTGGATCGGGGTCGCGCCCGCGTCTCGCGCCGGGCCGGCCGGCTGCGCCTGCGCCAGGCCACCGACCAGCACCACGCGCAAGACGATGGCGAGGCTACTCGAAGAGCTTGGCCAGATCGGCGTCCGACGGTGCGGGATCATCACTCGAGCCATAATGGTCCTTGTTGTCCACGTCGGGAACGACCAAAGGGCGATCTTTTCCGTACGACACCTTGGGGTCGTCCTTGCGCAAGGGCCGGCGCCAATGCACCAGGGTCCGGGTCAATTGCGCCGTGGCCAGGCGCTGCTTCTCGGGCCGCATGGAGATCGCGAACGGGCCGACCGAGAACGACACCGGGACCGTGCCGGTGAACGACCCCGCGGCCTTGCCTTGGAAGGTGACGGTCTGACCGGTCTCCGCGTCGACCGCCGCGTCGGGCGAGCCCGAGGTGGTGATCTTCGCGTGCAGGGCCGCCACGCTCTTGTCGGGCAAGGTGATGCCGGCCGGCCGCTCGTCCGAGGAGGTGGCCGTGCCCAGGGCTGGATCCGAGCCCAGGGCCAGCTCGCCGCCGGGCGAGGCGAAGGACTGGTGCGGGACGGCCTTGCTGCTGGCCACGGTGACCCACACGTTCTCCGTGGTCAGGACCTCGACCTTGTTGTCGACCTTCTGGGTCTGGTCCTTGCGGGTGATGGGCTCTGCGACCCATTGCTTCCACTGGGTGAACTCCATGTCCTCCGAGCGCTGGGCATCGAATCCGGTCTGCATCTCCGCGCCGAGCTGGGCGTCGGTCTTGCTGGCGTTGGCCAGGAAGTCGAAGAAGGTCGCCTCGGTGCCGGTCAGGCCGAAGGTTGCATCGCCGGGCTTGGTGGACGAGATCTTGGAAGTGTAGGAGGCCTTCTCGTCGTCGAGCTTGAGCGAGGGATGGTCGGTCTTGAAGATGGGCGCCATCATCTCCTCCTGGCTGGTCCCGTCGGGGACCTTGTTGGGCGCGCGCGGCGGGTTGACCTTGCCCGGCACGTGGTGCTGCAGATCCTCGGCGAAGAACTCGAACGGGTCGACCTTCTTCTTGGTGATGAGAATCCCCGTCGCCGTAGCCCTGCAGGAACTTGGGCGCGAAGACCGCGCACGCGTCGGCGAAGATGTGCTCGCGCACGGCCTGCAGGACGTCGGGGCGATGGCCGATGTTGCACGCGCGGAAGACCACGCGGGACTTGTCGCCGAGGCCCAGCTGGGCGGCGGTGTGATTGAACTTCTCCAGGTTCGCCGCCTGCGCCGCCTTGGTGACGGGATCGTCGGACTCCTCGCCCTCGATGCCGAGGGTGCGGAACAAGGTCTTGAGGCGCAGCTCGCGCTCGCCGCCGGTCACGATGCGCAGCAAGGCCGAGAGCCGATTGCCGTGGCTGACGATGTTGACCTCGCCGTAGTCGCCGAAGCCCTCGCGATGCTTGACCAGGTACTTGACGATCTCCTCCAGGCTCATTCCGTCTTTGCTGAGCACGGCGTCGGCGTGCTGTTTCCAGTATTTGCCGGCTGCGGTGAAGAAGGTGTTGTCCTCGGCCCCGGTCACGAAGGCCATCACGGGCCCGATGGCCGGACGGATGGTGTAGTGGCGCGCATAGGCGCGCCAGGTGCTGCGGTACTTCGAGCTGCCCGCGGTGACCACGACGCCCAGCTCGAACAGGCCGTTCTCGCTATCCACCCCGGGCAGCTTGATCTTGGGGTAGGACTTGCCGCCGATGGAGAGCTGGATGAAGGGCGCGCTGGCGGGCAGCTTGTCGGTGGCGAGCTTCTCCGAATCGGTGACGAATTTCTTGCCCGAGATCTTGCCGAAGAACTGCGCGACCGTGGCGTCCGGACCGGGCGGCTTGGGGTCGATGTCCTCGTCCTCGTCGATCTCGACCAGGGTGACCGTGACCTTGTCGACCTCGGCCTCGGAGCCCGAGTAGACCAGTTGCAGGACATCGTTCGTGGGCTTGCTGTCGTCGCCCGTGATGAGGATGTTCGAGCCGCCGATGGCGAAGGTCGAATCGAGTGGCTTGGCCTGCGGCTTCTTCTTGCCCTTGCCCATCAGATGTCTTCTCCTTCGCCGTCTCCTTCGCCCCCGCCGTCTCCGCCGCCTTCGCCGTCTCCGTCTTCGCCGCCATCTCCCGCAATCAGCACGTAACCCGCCATCATGTGGCGCCTGCGCGTGCAGTCCGGCGGGGTTGCCCCGACCCGGGATTCACATCCATCCACGACCAGGGTGTGGTCGCCCGCGGGAAGGCCGGTGTGCTCGAGGAAGCCGTCGGCGTCGGTCTTGCCCTGCAAGACCGGACCGTTTTCGATGCGCAATTCGTACTTCCGATTGGACAGCACCACGTTGCCCGAGTTGCTGACCAGGACCAGCGAGACCACGCAGTCGCCGGCCTGCACGTCGGACGCCAGGTCGGCCTCCACGGCGCGCCGGCGCCACTCGGGATATTCCTCTTCGCCCTGGCTGGCCTTGTCGCCGGGCACGGGCGGTGCGATGCCGATCTCCTTTGGAAACAGGAACACCTCGACCCGCCGGTCCTCCGGTTGGTCCTGCCCGTCTTGCGCCGCCGGGTCCAGCTCGGTGCCCGATTCGTCGAGCGGGAAGAGCTCGCCGCAGCCGTGGACCGCGATGGCGGTGCCGGCCGGGACCGTGGTGTCCTCCCGGTGCATGTAGTCGAGGATGAGCTGCTTGCGCGTGTGCGGACCGATGGCGCCGTCCTCGTCCAAGACCTCGTAGCCGTCTTGTCGGCCGGCCAGTGCGTTGTGCCACTGCTGGTAGCCGAGGACGGACGCGGGATAGGGGCTGCCGTCCACCACGGCGCCGATCATCAAGGCGTCCTCGGTCTCGCCCCAGCGCTTGCTCGCCAGCTTGCCCAAGTCGTACCACGCGAGCCAGGCGTCGGCGTCGTCGGTGAGGTAGGCCCGCATGGCGGAGGTGCGTTCGAGGGACAGGTCCAGGTTGTAGTCGTCGGCCCCGCTGGTGTCGGTGTGACCGACGATGAGCAGGTCGGTGTCCTGATACTGCCGGTGCAATTGCACCAAGTCCTGCACGGTGCCGAGCGCCTTGGGCAAAAGGAAACACTTGTCGGTGTCGAAGTGCTCGCCGAGCAGGCTGACCATGAGCACGAGCGGCTGGACGCTCAACATGCCCGGTCTGTCGGCCGCGACCTGCAGGCCGTCGAAGCGCTCGACCTCGACCTCGGGCAGGGGACCGTCGTCGCTGTCGTCGCTGTCTTCGGCGATCGCCTCCACCACGCGCCCGCCCCACAGGCTCACCGTGGCGGTGGCGTCATCTTCCTGCACCCAAGCGCTGCGCTCGACCTTGCGCGGGGAGGCCCAGAGGGGCTTCATGGTGGCGGCCAGGGCGCTCGCATCGGCGAACGAGACCGACACGCTGCTGGCCTTGGGCACCTTGCGCTTGGCCACGCCCGAGGCGTCGGCGGTGACGGGGAAATTGGACTCGCCGACGCCGAACACGAGGGCCACGCCCCCGACCGGCTGACCGGTCTCGTCGACCACCGTCACCTTGAATTCGTCGGCGGCCTCCGGCTTGCCCGGCAGGAACAGCTTGCACTGCCCGGTACTGATGGCGTGGTTGCCGTAGAACCCGTCGTCGTCGAAGGTCCCGGCGATGGAGCTGGAATCGGGCAGGTCCAGGGCGTAGCTGCCGGTGTAAGGCACGGCGTCCTCGTCGGCCACCTCGATCTCGATCCAGTCCGAGACCAGCTTCTTCATCTGCGACGGCGTGATGGCGGGGTCGGAGCTGGGGCTGCTGGCCGCGACGGTCGAGATACGCCGGAACAAGACGAGCCCGTCCGGCGCCATGGGCGGACGCCAGTCGTGCGCCAGCATGCCTTTGGCCTGGGTGAGTAGGCTGGCCAGCTGGGCCGAGGGGGCAGTGCTGTGATTGGCTAGACCGGTGAGGATCTGCTCGGCGTCGGCGCGGCGAACGACCTCGTAGCTGTCGCGGTCAGGCAGTCGCCCGAGGTCAGGGGCGGCGACCAACCGATACCCGCGTCCTTGGTATGCAAGCCGGCCGCCTCGGGTCAGAGCCGCGATGGCGCGCACCAGGCGGCGCTGCTCAGCGGTCCCGTCGCCGTCGGGGCTCTGGCTGGTGTCACCTTCGCAGATGGCGACGACGTCCTGACTTCGGACCAGCTCGCGCAGCGAGGCCAGCACCAGGGCATCCTGAGCACCCTCCAGGCGCAGTCGGGTGCGCGAGACATGGGCCACGAAGGCTCTCACCTCACCTTGTGCGCGGCGGTCGAGGGTGCCGAGCAGCGGCAGTGTGCGATGGGCGGGCAGGAGCCGATAGCCCGCCTCCCGGCACAGGCGTAGCGCATCGGTGGCGCGAACCAGGAGGATCTGCGCGCCTGGTGATGAGGACACGCGCAGCGAGGGATAGCTCATCATGCCCGCGCTGGTCATGGGTCGGTCCTTGGCCAGCCCTTGCCAAGGGCAAGCTTCGACAGGGCGTCGGTGGCCTTGACCAACATGGCCCGGTGCCTGGCATCGCCATCGCGCAGGAGCCCGGCGGCCAAGGCGAAATCGCCGCGTGCACGGTCGACCCGAGGCTCGCGCTCCGAGGTGGCGGTGGGCCGGGTCGCGGCCAGGACCCGTTGCAGATTGTCGACGTCCATCGCGTCGATGGCCTGCCACTCGGTGGCCCAGGGCATGCGGCTCTTCTGCGCCAGGGTGGTCAGCGCGCGACAGAGGATGGCGTGGCGAAAGGCCAGCTCGGCCACGAAGCCGTTCCGGTCGAAGCCCGACCTGAGGCGGGTCGCCAGACGGCGATCCAATTGGGCGGCCGTCAGCTCGGTCAGATCCGCGAGATAGTCGGCGGGCCCTGGGTAGAGCTGCTCGAGCGCACGCCCCTTGAAGGGGGCCTGCGCGAGCTGGTGTCGATCCACGATGGCGACCACGCCACCATGCCACGCGTGCGGATAGCCCGCGAGGGCGCGCAGCACGAGGAGCTCCTTCTCGGGCAGCGAGGGGATGAAGAACACGGCTCTCGGCTCGGCGAAGGGCAATGGCGAGCGGCTGCCGTCCTTGCGTAGGCCGGTGGCCAGGCGGCCCACGGCCTCGGCCTGCTTGGCGAAGGCCTCGACCAGGGGGCCCTTGGGCAGCTCGACCACGAGCTGGGCCAGATCCGCGCTGGCCATGTCCAGGAGCTCTCCGGCACCCGAGCCGCGCAGGCGCTCGCTGCCGCCGTCGAGCACGGCCGCGGCCTCGATCAGGGCGTCGAGATCCGCGCGGGTGGCGCCGGGCGCGCTGTCCTTCAGGTCCCGCGTGAGCTGCGCGAACAGGCAGCCGGACAGGTTGCCCGCGACGACCTCGTCCCGGCGAAGGATGGCCTGTGCGCGCTCCTTGTCGGACAGCCCGGACATGGCGTCTTGGTACTCGGGCACGGAGAAGTACAGCACCCTCGGCACAGGATGCGCGGCCAGCACGGCGTCGTCGGCGACCTGGGCCCAGATCCCGTGCGTGCTCTTGCCCAGCACGGTGCCCTGCCGGCAGATGCCCGCTGGATCCTTGCACAGCACGATTCGCTCGCCCGGCGTGGCAGCGGCGCGACCCATCCCGATGGCTCCCAGCACCATGATCCAGCTCCCCACGCTCATGGGGCCGGCCCCTCGAAGACACGCCAGCCGTTGCGTACCACCTGTCCAACCGTGGTGTCCGGCGACCACCGGATGGTCACCTCCTTGGCCGGGGCATCGAACCCGGCGCAGTTGATGAGGGCCATGGCCGCGCCCAGGTTCTCCTTGAAGGTCGGCTCGATCTCGTCCTCGGGCAGGCCGCTGAAGGCGCGCTCGTCGGGCGCACCGTCCTTGGGGCGCAGCTCGGGGGTGAAATTCGGGCGGCCGGGCAGCACGCCGTACATGTATTCCATCAGATCGCCCGTGGTCGGATACAGATCGTCGCCGGACATGTACCGGTAGGGGTTGCCGTTGGCGTCGATGAGCTTGCTCATGCCCTGGCCCACGAACTGGGTGAAGGCGTCCTTGCGGGCTGCGGGCGGATAGAGCAGAAGCTGGCTGAAGTTGTGGTAGGTGATGCCCGAGCGAAACTTCTGATCCTTGATCAAGGAGACCATGAGCTGGGTCTCGACCTCCGAGCCCGCCGAGGGGCCGGCCCAGATGCCCCACTGCGCGTCGGCCGGGTTCCGGCTGGTGGCTTGGGTCTCCTCGCCCCAGTGCTTGCTCGGGTAGTTGCGATTCAGATCGATGCCCTGGTAGGTTCCGGCCTTGATGTTGATGGTCCGCGTGCCCCCGCCGAATCTGGGCGCGCGCAGGGTCTGGTCGTGATCGAAGGTGACCTTGCGGCGATTGGGCCGCCACAGGCGCAGCTTCATCGCCGAGTGCCAGTGGCCGTCGGGATTGACCAGCGGTACGAACCAGATCTCGCGATTGTCGAGCAGGTGCTTGATGCGCTTGCCCTTCTCGTCCGTGGGCGCGTCCGCGTAGTTGTCGATGAGGAACTTGGCCACCAGGAAGGGCACCTCGACCGAGATCCATTCCCGGGCATGGTGGCAGCCGGTGACCAGGATCTTGTGGTCTGCGCCCTTGCCCACCTTGAGGGCCCACAGCTCCCGGCTCTCGGTGCTCTTGCCCACGTCGACGATGCTGCCGTCCACGATGCCCTTGCCCACGCCGTCGTCGCGCAGCTTGGCCATGTCGTTCTTCAGGCTTTGGAACGACTTGGATTCGGTCTTGCCACCCTGGATGGCCGGGATGTCGAGATCGACAGTGGCGAAGGGGGCGCTGCCGTCGAGATCAGGGTGGTGCCACAGGTGGTAGAAGGCGGCCATGTCGATCAGCTCCTCGCTTCCCGGGCCACGTGCGAGAGCGCGCGGCCGAGCGCCTCGACCTTGCCGGCGATGGCCGGCTTGTCCTTGAGCCGGCACAGCCCGGCCAGCAGGGTGGCGGTATCGACGATGGCCGCCAGCTCCTGGGGCAGGTCGGACAAGGACGAGAACGTACCCTGAGCGTGGGTCAGCCAGCCTGGCAGGGCCGACGCCTCCAGCTCGGTCTGGGCGCGCAAAATTGGCCCAAGCTCCGCATCCGCACCCGCCACGAGCAGCGCCGCCGAGCGCAGGACCGCCTGCTCCAGTCGCTGCTGGTCGAGATGGGCCGCGAGGCCGGGCGCGCTCAGGCGCTCGTGCAGCTCCACGTCCAGCTGCGGCCCCGTGCATTCCTGCAAGGCGCCCAGGAAGGGCCCGGCGGCCGGGAACACCACGGTCAGCCGATGCCCGAGTACCTTCACGTCGGCAGCCACCCGCTCGGGCAGGGGCAAGAGCATGCCCTGGCCCCAGTCTCGGACCGGATCGCCCAGGAAGTGGGCGCGCTTTTTCACCTCGGGGTTCGCGGGCTCGACGTAGTAGGTGCGCGACACATCGACATAGGGAAGAAAACGCACGTCGGCGCTGCGATCCCGCTCGGCCGCGATCGCGCCCAGCTCGGTGGCGAATCGGCGTCGGATCTCCCGCTCCGAGCCGTCGGGATCGAGCCCGCCGCCGGCAGGTTGGGCCGCGCACATGGACGGCGATTCGATCTGGGCGATGACCTCGGCCTCGCCGTCGCGCAGATAGTCGATGAGCACGAGGGGGGAGGTGTGGGCCAGGCGGGGCATGGTGGTGAAGGAGGCCAGGGCCGCCAGGAGATCCGGCACGACGTCGCCGGTCGATGCACCGACCGGTATCGCCGAGATACAGCGGGACACGGCCAGAGCGACCTCGCCCAAGGCCTGGCTGGGCAGAGCAGCAGAGAAGACCCGACGCCGGCGCAGCACGGCCTCGCCGATCTGGCCGGCATCGAGGTGCCGGACCGCGTGCAGGTAATCGGGGTGGGAAAGATAGAGCAGCTCGACCTCGTGCGCGGCCTGGGCGCCCAGCCACACGTCGTCGTCGATCAACCCCCAGTGCCCTTCCGGGGTCAAGCCCAGCTCGTGCAGTCGCAGCGGTTGCGTGCGCGTGCTCGGCACGAACGCCACCCGCGGGGTCACGCGCCACCTCCCGAGTCGGTTGCCGGCGCGACGCCACCCGCGGCGAAGTGGTGCCCGGAGGGTGTGGTGAGGGAGTCCTGCGCCCCGCCCTCGTGCACGTCGAGGACCACGACGTCGAACGCGGTGCCGGGGGCGACGCGGGGTCGGACCGTGCCGTGCTCGTCGGTCTGGGCCTCTTCCTTGGCGCCGCCCGGCAAGAGCAGGCGGACCGCGGCGTTGCGCAGGGGCAGGCCCAGCTCGTCGACCAGGAACACGACGACCTCGGGCGCTGCATTGATGTCGATGGTCTGCGACGAGCGCGCCACCCACTGCGGGTACTCGGCGCATCCCCCTGACGGGCAAGGGTCGACCGGCGGTGGCTTGGCCGGTCCGGAGAAGAAGAAGATCTCGACCCGACGATTCTCGGCCAAGGCCACGCTGTCCGCGGTGGGCACCGACGGGTGCGATTCCCCGCAGCCGTGGATGGCCAGCGTGGCGTCGTCGGGCAGGGTCGTGCCGTCCGTCGCCATGTACTTCCGGATGAGGATGCGCCGGGTGTCGTCGTTCATGGCCGCTTGGGCGAGCCCGTTGTCGGCTTGAAAACGGTGGGTGGCGTCCCGCGTGGCAGGGCCGGACTTGCTACTGACCGCGCCGACCAGGTACGGCTTGCCGCTCCCGTCGCGCAGATACGCCAGCATGAGCTGGTCCTCGCGCACGCCCCAAGTCAGCGACTTGTGCTGGCCCGCCCGGTAGCGCGGCAGCCAGTCGTCGACGTCGTCTTGCAGAAACGCCGCCACCGCTTGCGCGCGCTCTACCGACAGGGTCAGGTTGTGATCGGCGGACCCGGCCCGGTCGGTGTGCCCAGACACCAGGACGGTCTTGGGGTGGTGCTCGTCGTAGAGCTGCTTGAGACGTTGGATGCCGGCCATCGAGGACGGGAGCAGGAAGGTCTTGTCGGTGTCGAAGAGCATCCCCACCATGCGCACACGCACGATCTTCGAGGGGATGATGATGGTGTGACGTTGCCCCGTGGCCAGGACCAACCCGGCCGCAGCCTGTTCGAGCGTGGCACGAAGGGTGGACATTGCTCGACGACAAATCTGAGCGGCGCCCGTCGCCCTGTCAACCCGACTGGGTGTCAACGTGCAGGTTGCGCAACAACCCTATATCGGAGGCGGTCGAAGCTCCACCCGGCCGGGAGAAGCCATCCCTGACGGAAGCGGTTGCAGCCGCGCGCGGTCCCTGGGGAGATGACGGCTGCGGAGCCGTAAACCATCGTCGAGAAATTCGGCTCCTACCTGCGCCACCGATTGGTCCGGCGCAGACCTCTATCTGGTCTGCCGGGAAAGCTTCCCCCTGCCCTGGCCAGGTCGCATGCGTTCCGCCCGGCGGGTAGGCTTGGTTCCCGCAGCCAAGGCCGCGTGAAGAGCGTCGACCTGGCCAGCAGCGAGGCCGTGCGCCGGTGAGCGCAGTTGAATGATGGTCTCGGACAGAAGGCCGCGAACCGACTCTTCGCGTGCGAGGGTGCATTCGTTCTTCAGCCAAGCGTGGGCAGCTTGGGCCAGCCCGCTAGCCGAGCCGACGTTGGCCACGCAAGCCGCGATGCCCGGGGGAAGCGCGGCCAGCAAGCGACGATACGCATCCCGGCGGGATGCAGAGCGGGACGCATTCGACACGATCGCCAAGACCCGCGACAGGAATTCCCACAGCACGGACGGGTCAGCCACCTTGTTGGTGATTGTCTTCTTGGCGAAGAGCTCCAGGAGCACCGCCGCCACACCAAACTGCGGCTCGTCGCCGTCTTCCTCCATCCAGCGCAGGCCCTGGGCTATCAGCCGATCCGCCTGATACGGGTAGCCGCAATGGCGCACGAGCGCGTCTCGAATACCCGTGCGGACAGGCGTTCGCTCGTCGGCCAGGAATTCGTGGACCGCGTTCCAGGCGTCCCGGTTGTCGGGCGATGAACGCAGCAAAGCAACCCAACCGTAGGCCGCGGCAATGGGCACGAAGACGTCCGCAGTATCGGCCTCGGTATGGGTGGCCGCCAACGTGGTCAGAAGGGCCGTCACGTCGCGTGTCTGGGCGGCGGCCTCGACCCCAAACGCTGCGGCCAATTCGAGATTCGGCTTCGGCGAGGGCATGTTGCCATGGCGTGCGAGCAACCCCTGCAGATCGTCCAGGCGGCCGCGCAGGGCCTCGTCCAGGGCCACTTTCATGGCCTCGCTCTTCAGGCCTTTGTGGCCAGCACCTACGTTCAGCGGCGGATTCATGCCGAGTAAGATAGCATCGAAGCCAGGCCAGACACGGGTGGTCATCAGCTACACGGTGCATCGTGTAACGCCCCTGATGGAGCCCGGTCCAGCGACCTCGACGCCGGGCGGGAAGCGTGGTTGGCCTCGACATGAAAACGAAGGGAAAGTGGCGCTTGAATGCCTTATGCTCAACGCTCGACACGGTCTCGAGGGTTTCGACAAACATCGCGGAAAAATGCCTACCACGGGCCAAGCCCCTGAGAAATCTCGGGAAAACTCGGGAAACTCGGGCCGATTCGACTTGGTACCGGGTTTTTGCGGCGGACAGCCGTGTTGGGGCAGCGCCGATCTCGTCGGTGCCGCTTCGTCGCAGACTTCTTCCAACGCCTTGAACATTCAGTGGAGCAACAAACGATGAATCGAATCTGGCATCACCTCTTCGTCCTGACCTCGCTCCTGCTCGGGCTGCTGTGCGCACTGCCGGCGCGTGCAGCTTCCATGCAGAAGGTCGAGCAGAGCGTCTGGTGGGAGAGCGTCACCGGTCTGCCTAGCTACGTGAACATGTACATCTACGTGCCCGCGCAGCAGGCCAGCAAGCCGCCCATCGTGGTCGTGCCCCATCACTGCCAGGGGACCGCCTCGTCGAGCTACAGCGAATCGTCGAGCTTGCTGTCCATCTCGGACAAGACCGGCTTCATCATGATCTTTCCCGAGGCCACCGGACAGAACTGTTGGGACGCCGGCTCGGCGCGCTCGCTCAGCCACGGGGGCAAGGGCGACACCGGCGCCGTCGTGCAGATGGTGAAGTACGCCCTGTCCAAATACGGTGGCGACGCGAATCGTGTGTATACGGTGGGTGGCTCCTCGGGCGGGATCATGACCGAGGCGTTGCTGGGCGTGTATCCCGATGTCTTCATGGCAGGCATCTCGCTCATGGGGGTCCCGTGCGGCTGTTGGGGCGTGAACTACAACGATGTCACCGGCAAGCCCTCGGATGGTACCGGTCAGTGGAGCGGCGACTGCGCGAACGGCAGCGTGGTCAAGACCGCGCAGCAGTGGGGGGATTTGGTTCGATCCTATTTTCCGGGTTACACCGGGCATCGTCCGCGCATGCAACACTGGCACGGCACCTCGGACACCACGCTCAATTACAAGAACATGGCCGAGGACATCAAGGAGTGGACCAACCTTCTCGACTTGAGCTCGACCCCCGACGGGACCGACACCCCGAAGAGCGGAACCACCCACCAGTACTGGAAGAGCAAATGTGGCTACACGGTCTACGAGACCTTCGCATTGTCCGGCGTCGGGCACGCGGTGCCGTTCGACGGCAGTGCCACCGCCGCGTACTTCGGCCTCGACAAGGCCAGCGACCAGGATCCCGAGACGGCAGCGTGCCCGGATGCCATTCCTGGCGGCGGCAGTGGTGGGGCCGGTGGGGCTAGTGGATTGGGAGGAACCAGCGGCGCAGGCGGTGCCACAGGCACGGGGGGCTCCACCACCGTGCGCGATGGTGGGGCGGCCGGCCGCGATGCTACCCCTGGCAGTGATACCTCCGCCGCCAGTGGCGGAACGTCGGGCAGCGCCGGCGGCGGCTCGGGCAGCGGCGGAACGTCGGGCAGCGGCGGAAGCTCGGACAGCGGCGGAAGCTCGGGCAGTGCCGGAAGCTCGGGCAGCGGTGCGGGCGGCGACAACAAGGGAGGCAGCAGCGGGAGCGGCGGCTCACCCGGCGTGGGCGGCAGCGTGGCCAGCCATGGCGGCAGCAGCGCGGGTGCAGGTGGAGGGACCGGCAGTGGCGGCGCAACCGACACGGGGGGAAAGTCCGGCTCGGGAGGCTCGTCGTCCGCGGTGCAAAGAGCGAGCGATAGCGGCTGCACGTGCGTGTTGGGACACCGAGGCCGCGACAGAAGCAGCACCGCTGGTTTGCTCTTCTTGGCGGCAGTGTGGGTTGTGCGCCTCCGCCGCAAGCGACAGTAGGCGCAGCCCCGGAGGCTTTGGCGAATGAAAAGTGGCGTCGGACGTTTCTTCTGGCCGTCGACTCGGCAAGTATGTGGTGGCTGCGGCCGCCTGATGACGGCAGAGACGCAAAGGCTTGCCCCAACCTTTGATCGAGCCTTGACTCCGGGCTGGCTCCACGTCATAGCGAAAGCATGCGCTACAACCTACTTGGCAGGACTGGTCTTTACGTTTCCGAGCTTTGTCTTGGCTCGATGACATTTGGTGGCGGAAGCGGCATGTGGCAGGCCATTGGTCGCCTGGGACAGAAAGAGTCGCTTGGGTTGGTGGCTGCGGCACTGGACACTGGCGTGAACTTCATCGATACCGCCGATGTGTACTCAGAGGGCGAGAGTGAACGACTGGTCGGCGAGGCCCTCAAGACCTTGAATCGCCCGCGCGAGCAGATCGTCGTGGCCACCAAGGTACGCGGTCGCATCGGTCCGGGCATCAATCAGGTCGGACTCTCTCGCGCGCACATTCTCGCCAGTATCGACGGCAGCCTGCAGCGGCTAGGTCTTGACCATGTCGATCTCTATCAGATCCACGGCTTCGATCCGGTCACGCCCATCGAAGAAACCCTGCGCGCCCTCGACGACGTCGTCCGTATGGGCAAAGCCCGCTATCTTGGCTTCAGCAATTTGCCGGCCTGGGTGGCCGCGAAGGCCATCACCTTTGCCGAACAGAACGGCCTCGCCCGCTTTCAAAGCGCCCAGGTCTATTACTCGCTGGTCGGTCGCGATATCGAGCGCGAGATCGCACCGCTGTGCCAGGCCGAGGGACTTGCCATTCTGCCGTGGAGCCCGCTGGCCGGAGGGATTCTGTCGGGCAAGTTCGATCCCAACAAAAACGGCCCGGCGGATGCGCGCCGGAGCAACTTCGACTTTCCGCCCGTGAACATGGAACGCCTACCCCGCGTGCTCGGGGCGCTACGCAAGGTCGCCGACGAAACCGGCGCTTCCGTTGCGCGCATCGCCCTCGCCTGGCAGCTGACCAAACCCTTCGTCACCAGCGTGATCATCGGGGCCAAGAAGACCGAACAGTTGGCGGACAACCTGGGCGCGGCCGACCTTCGCCTATCGCCCGCGCATGTCGCGCTGTTGGACCAATCCAGTGCGCTTCCCCCCGAGTATCCCGGCTGGATGGTCGAGTTCCAGAACGGTCGCGACCCGCGCGGCTCGGTGACCCCGCCCAGCGAAGCAGCAATCCGCGCCGCAGCCGAACGTTTGTGAAGGTCACGCAGCTAGCTCTCGCCACATGTAGTCCGGCCCGATCGCGCCAAGGCCTCGCCGCCGCCTCTCGAGGTTTCGCCACCGCCTTCATTCCATCCCTCCCATTCTTCCACGCACCCTCCTGACCAAATCGGTTAGGCTCTGGCGATCTGGATGAGCATACGTGCGCACTTTCGGATTCGACTTTTCGAGTTGAACAGGGCTGGCTGGAGCTCTCTCGCAGCGGCCATCTTCCGCCGGCTACGCGGCGCGATGGTTCGCCTCCCTCTCATCAGGCACCTCGGCCCGCTCGCCGCGCTTTCCGTCTGGCACATCGCCGTGATGGAGCGCGGGATGCGTGGCACCAACGGAATCCCGACCGTAGCAATCCCCTACGATTTCTTCAACTCGTACGCTCGCTTTCTGATCTTCATCTCCGACAGCCTGCGGGCGGGTGCCCTGCCGCTTTGGTTTCCCTACGGACACGCCGGAGCTCCCTTTCTCGTCAATCCACAGTCTCAGTTGTGGTCGCCGGTCACCTGGATTGTCTCCCTGCTTTGGGGCTACGACCCGCTGGTGGCACAGCGCCAGAGCTCCTGATGATCCTGTTCGGTTCGGTCGGCGTCTACTTTCTGGCCCATGGCCTATGGGCCCGTCGCTCCGCGGCGCTCATGGCCGCGATTGCCTTCAATTTCACGAGTGCCCGACTGTGCAATGCCCAGCACATGGATATCATCAATGCCTTCTCGGTTTTCCCGTGGGTCCTCTTGAGCATCAAGAAGCTTGCCGACGGCGAACCATGGGCCTGTCCTCTGCTCGGGGCCACGTTGGGGCTGCTGGTGGTTTGCGGTTACCCAGGCATTGTCCTGACCAGCCCGATATGGTTCGTCGGCTGGTCGGTCTGGCTGTTCGTCAGCCAGTGCAGGGATCCGTCAAGCCGCAAGCATTTTGCGAAGGGCCTTTGCCTCAGTCTCCTGCTTGGCGCTGGGATTTCGGCCGGCCACTGGCTACCCATCGCGACCAACACGGGCGCATTCACGCGTGGCTCGCCGATGACCACGGATGAGGCCTTGGTCCAGAGCCTCTCGCCCCCGGATCTGTGGCACCTGGTCTTCGGTGCATCGACCAGGCTGGCCTCCGATGGGTTCGTCACCGACATCTCGATGCGCGGGTTGTACTTCGGTATCGTGGCTTTCGCCCTCGTGTTGTACGCGGTCCTCTTCCGCCGTTGTCGCACGACCACCGCACTGGGCATTGGCTTTCTCGCCGCGTTGCTGATGAGCCTTGGCCGGTACTCCTTCCCGCGCGTGGCGCTGCACGACCTCTTCTCGAAGCTCAATCTATCCCGCTTTCCAGCCGCCGATAGCCGGGCCGTGGTGGCGCTGGCAGGAGGGCTGCTGGCCGGCGGCGGTCTGGCCCATCTGCGCGAAGAGCCCGAGGCCCGGCGCCGGCTGATTGGCATTCTTGCTGGCCTGGCACTATTGATGCTCGTCGGGATCCTTTGGCTGAAGAACGTGATCTACCCGCCTACGTCCAGCCTCGACTACTATTTTCTTGGCACCACCTACCTGGAGTTGATGGTCCTGGTGATTGCGCTGATTGCCGTCGTTCGCTTCCTGCGGCCCCGAGCCGCTGCCATCTCTCTTGTGCTGATTGCCGCGTTTGATTCCGGCACGCACGCCAGCTCGGACGCAAGCCTCTTCGCCGTGGCCCCCGAGGACGACGTCCTGCGCTGCATGAGCATTCACGTTTCCGACTTCGACCCCTCGAAGGCCCTGGTTCCGCGCATGGATGCCCAAAAAATCGACGACCCCGGTTCCAACGATGCGTACTTGAACAAGAAGTTCTATCTACCCTCGTATACTCCCTTTCGTCTGAAGCGGCTGGACGGGTTGCTGACGAAAGGATTTCGGCCATTCCTCGTCAGCGGGCAACGCATCGTGGGCTTCGCGCAGGCACCGCCTCCGGCGGATGGAAGTCTGTTTCAGAAGAAAGCCATTGCGGTTACGTTCACGATATCGCGCTACCTTCCCGACCGGGTGGAGTACGTCGTGGACCTCCCGGTTCGCACGATGTTGGTCTTCAACGAGGTGTATTTCCCGGGTTGGCGGGCGCGCATCGATGGCATTTCGGCCGGCTACATGTTCGAAGCCGCTGGGGGCCTGCGTGCGCTGATGGTCGAGGCAGGGCACCATGTCATCGCGACCCGTTATCTCCCGACCGTGTTCCTGGTGGGGCTCGTGCTCACGATGTCGTCATGGTTCCTGGCGCTGGCGTGGGCGATGCGCGCACTCCTTGCCGTGCGCAAAAACTCTTCGCCTGGCGCGGGCTCGACAGGCTCGACAGGGGAGGCGGCCGCGACTTCTGCCAGTGCGTAGGGAAGCATCGCCTGGGTATGGGGAGCATCGGGCATCGGTTGGGCGTGTGGGATATGTCCTCTTTGTGGTTTTCGAGCGACGAGGTGTAAATGAACCGCAGAGTCCGCTACGCTTCGAGGCCGCGAGCACGACCACTGTCCTGCAGCCGGGCGTGCGTGAGGCGCACGAGTGACGGCAGGACCAGCAGGCTCACGGCGGTGGACACGACGAGGCCGCCGATCACGGCCACGGCCAGCGGGCGCTGAATCTCCGCGCCCGCCCCCAGGCCAAGCGCCAGCGGGGCGAGCCCGGCGATGGTGGCCAACGTGGTCATCAAGATGGGGCGGACGCGGATGCGCCCGGCAAGGACGAGCGCCCGTTCGACGTCCTGCCCGTTCTCGTCGAGCAGGCGCTCGAACTGTTCGAGCAGCAGGATGCCGTTCTTCACCACCAAGCCCACGAGCAAGACGCACCCCATGAGCGAGGAGGCGTTGAGCGGTATCTGCAGAACCCAAAGGGTCACCAGCGCCCCCACCACCGCCAGCGGAACCGAGACGAGCACCACGAACGCCAGGCGCGCGCGGCGGAACTGCGCAAGGAGGACGATAAACACGGCCAGGAGACCGAATCCCATCACTGCGGAAAGATCCCGAAGGGTCGCTTGCTGCCCCTCGTACTGGCCGCCGAGCTCGAGGCCATAGCCCTCGGGCAAAACGAGCCCGCGCAGTCGCTTCTGCACGTCGCGCACGACGGAGCCGAGATCGCGGTTCTCGTGGTCGGCGCTCAGGATGACGACCGGACGCAGGCTCTCGCGGAGGAGCGAAGTCTCGGCGCTGGCGTGGATGGGCGTGGCCACCGCCGAGATGCGGGTGACGCCCTCCGCGCCGACGAGAAGAGGCAGCTCGACCACGCGCTCGGGGTCGAAGCGAACCGAGTCCGGATAGCGCACGCGCACCCCGATGGGGCGATCCGGCCTGCGCAAGAATCGACGCGACGACGCCATGGAGCGAGGCATCGAGGTTGCCTGCCACGTCGGCGGCGGTTGCTCCCGCGCGCGCCGCCGCCGCGCCGTCGATGCGAAAGCGCAGCTCCGGGGCACGGCCTTCGAATCCCGGGTACAGGTCCACCAATCCCGGCACGTCGTGGATGCGTTCCACCACCTCTTGCGCCTTGGCCCGCAAGGTCGCGTAGTCGTCGCCGAAGATCTTGATCTCGATGGGCCGTGGGGTTCCCGCCAGGTCGTTGAGCACGTCCTGCAGCACCTGAATGTACTCGGTGCGCGCCTCCGGCACGTCCCGGACGACCTTCGCGCGCACCTCCGCGATCACCTCGTCGGCGGAACGGTGGCGCTGCGCACGCGGCTTCAAGCGGACCATGATGTCGCCACGGTTGACCTGCGTCGCGGCGACCGGGCCAAGCTCGGCCCCGGTCCGTCGAGAATAGGTTCGCACCTCGGGGGTCGCCGCGAGAATGGTCTCGATCTTGCGCGCCACCGCATCGGTCTCGCCAAGCGACGTCCCGGCCGGCAAGAAATAGTCGAGCACGAAGGCGCCCTCGTCCATGGTCGGCAGGAATCCCGACGGGGCTTCGACCGCCGCCATCGCCCCCAGCCCGAGCAGGCCAAAGGCGACGAGCAGCCCGATCCAGGGCCGGTGCAGGAAGGGGCCTAGCGCGCGTTCATACGCGTTCGCCAAGCGCGCCGAATGGCTGGACGCCGGCCGTGGTCGGATCCAGCGTGCGGCGGCGAGCGGCACCACGGTCAGCGCCATGACCAGCGAGATGAGCACCGCCGTCGACAGCGTGGCCGCCAGGGCGGAGAAGAAGCGGCCAACCACGCCTTCGAGCCAGGCGAGCGGGAAGAACACCACGACGGTCGTTGCCGTGGTGCCCACGAGGGCGGCCAGCAACACGCGCGTCCCGTCGCGCGCGGCCACCGCGGGAGCAAGCCCCTCCTCGACGTGCCGGCCGATGGACTCCACCACCACGATGGCGTCGTCGATGACCAGCCCGATGGCCACCGCCAAGCCGCCGAGCGACATCAGGTTCAGGCTCTGACCGAGGCCCCCGATGGGAAGGAAGGTGGCCGCCAAGGTCAGGGGCACGGACAGCGAGGCCGCCAGCCCGGCCCGGAAGTCGCGCAGGAAGAGCGCGATCACGCCCACGCACAGGGCGATGCCGATCAAGATGGCGTCGCGCACGGAGCGAATGGACTCGTCGACCAGCTCGGCCTGATCGTAGACCGGCGTGAGCGCGACTCCCTTGGGCAGCGCGGCGGCGGTTGCGCGAGCCGCGGCTTTGACGTTGGCCACGACCTCGGGGGTGCTCGCGCCCGGCAGCCGGGCCACGCTGAGGAGCGCCGTCTCGCCCCCCGGCCCGGAGACCCGCAGCAGCCGGTCCTCCGCGCCCTCGCGCACCTCGGCGATGGCGCCGAGGAGAATGGGGCTTCCGTCGGGTCCCACGGCCACCGGGATGGCGCGCAGGTCGTCGAGCCCGGTCGGCTCGCCCGAGGCCATCACGGTGACGAGCGAGTGCGATTGCTCCAGGCGGCCGACGGCCTGGAGCACGTTCTGCGCGCGCAGCTTTTCGGCGACTTGCGCCGGGCTGATGTGCAAACCGGCGGTGCGCTCGGGATCGAGAATCACCTCGACCTCCCGCACGTCGCCCCCGAGGACCTCCACGCGGCCGACGCCACGTACCCGTGAAAAGGCCGGCTTGAGAACGAATTCGCCGAGCTCGCGCAGCCGGCGCGAATCGATGGGCCCCGTGAGGTTGTAGGTGAGCACCGGGAAGGAAGTGGTGGTCAAGCGCTCGACGGTGATCTCGGCCCCCGGGGGAAGCCCCGAGCGGGCTTCTCCCACGCGGGACTCGACGAGCTGAAGCGCGCGCCACATGTCGGTGCCGGGCGCGAACTGCAGCGACATCTCGGTCGAGCCGCGAATGGTCTTGGAGCGGATGCGCTCCACGCCGAGCACGGTGGCCAGCGCCGCCTCGAGCGGGCGGGTCACCGAGACCTGGGTGACGTCGGGAGGCGCGTCGCCGGCCCGGGCCACGACCACGATGCGCGGGAACTCGACCTCGGGATAGATGCCGCTCGGCAGGCGCCTCGCCACCAGGACGCCGCCGAGCGCGACGGCCAAGGCGGTGCACCACACGAGGCCTCGGCGCCCGGCCATCCATTCGAATGCCTTCGCGCCGAATGCCTTCACGGGACGGCCTCGAGCGCGTCTCCCTCGGCCAGCCCGAGCACCGGCTTGACCGCCACCCGATCGCCGGCACCGAGCTCGCCACGAACCTCGACCAGGCTATCGTAAGCCTGGCCGGGGCTGACCTTGCGCACGTGCGCGACGTGGTCGGCGCCGCACAACACGACCTCGCCCTCGGCTCCGACGACGGTTCGAACCGCGGCTTGCGGCACCAGCGTGGCTTGATGTTGCTCGCCGCTCTCGACGCGCGCGACGCCGAACGAACCGACAGGCGGCCCGACGGTCCCCGACTGCGTGATGGCGATGCGGATCGTGCCCAAGCCGGTCGCGCGATCCACCGACGGCGCGACCCGCGAAACCGAGGCCTTGAATTCGCGGTCGGGCATGGCGGACAGCTTCAACGTCGCCAGCGCCCCGCGACGGAGACGCACGAGATCCTGGGCGGGCACATCCGCCACCAGCTCCAGCTCCGAGGTATCGGCAATCTCGGCGATGGGCGTGGCCGGCGTGCCATCGACGAGCTCGCCCGTCTTGCGCAAGACCTTCAGCACCACGCCCGCAAGCGGGCTGCGTACGCTTGCCCGCTCGATCTGGCGATGGGCCTGGCGTGCGGCCGCCTCCGCCTCGGCTCGTGCGGCCTTGGCGGACGCCTCCTTCGCCGCCGCGTCGTCGACTTCCTGGCGCGCGGCGATCCCGTGCTCGAACACGCGCTGGACCCGGGCCAGGGTGGTCTGCGCGTTCTGGTACTCCGCCCGGGCACGCGCCAGCGCGGCCTCGGCCTGGTGCGCGCTGTCCACCAGTGGCGCATCATCGATACGCGCCACGACCTGTCCGGCCGCAACCTGATCCCCTTCCCGCACCTCGATGTGCAGAACGCGCCCGACAACCTGGGCAGCGACCAGCGCGTCGCGGTCGGGCAGCGGCGCAACCGTGCCGCGGACCTCGATCGCGTCCTTGACCAGCGCGCTCTGCACCCGCGCGCACTCCACCCTCTTGGGCCCGGCCGCGGGCTCGACCTCCGCGCCTCGTTTGCATGCCACGACGGCCAAACAGAGGACCACGAGGTTACGGCGCATGCGAGTCGCCCCCCTGGAAATCCGCGCCTGCCGCGCTCTCCAAATCGGCCACCGCGCGGCTCCAGAATGCGGCTGCCTCCACCTCCGCCAGGCGGCTATCGAGGAGGGCTCGCTGGGCCTCGAGGAGACGAATGAGAATCCACCCTTCCCGCGCGATAGCCCTCCTCGGTCATGTCTCTCGCCTCCTGCATCGACGGCAGGACCTGCTCGCGAAGAGCGCGCAGCCTCAGGCTCGCGCCTTGCGTGCGCCGGTAGGCATCGAGCATCTCGGCAAGCAGCCGCCGCCGGTCGGCGTCGCTGGCCGTTTCGGCCAGGGCACGTTGCGCCCGTGCGCGCGCGGTGGCCCCGGCCCGAAGGTTGAGCACCGGGAGGTCGAACGACAGGCCGAGGATGAAGTCTGGTCCGGGCAACGTCGGATCGAACTGGTTTACGGCGACCTCGGGGGTGACCGTGGGCCAACGCAGGCGTTCCTCGCTTTGGATGTGCGTCGTGGCCGCCATCACCTCGGCCCGGTCCCGATGCAGGGTGGGATGGTCCGAGAGCCGCTCCTCGAGCTTGGCGATGGAGAAGGGCATGTCCTCGGAATAGCCGGGCTTTCCCGAGGCCGTAAGCTCGTCGTCCGCGGGTGCGCCAATCCATGGCCCCAGACGTGCGCCGGCCGCCGACACCAGCAGGCGGGCCGCCTCGGCCTCCGACGTGGCGCGGGCCCGATCGGCCCCGGTTCGGATCACGTCGAGACGAGGTCCCGTGCCGGCGTCGAAGCGTTCGGTCGCGATTTGGACGAGGCGCTCGGCGTCTTTGGCAGCAAGAATCGAGCAGCTTGGCACGCTCCTGGGCCTCCCACAGGTCGACCCAGGCCACCGTTGCCCCCCATCTCGCCTCGCGACGCTTGACCTCGACGTCCAAACTGACAGCGTCGGCGTCCGCGCGTGCGGCCTTGATGGACAGGGCGCGCTGACCGAACAGCGGTAACGGCACGCCAACCGCGGTTGCAAGGTGCGCGGTCTCGCGTGCTGTCGACACGGTCAAGGTGGGATTGGCCAGGGCTCCCGCGACCTGCACCTCCGCGGTGGAGACATCCACGCGACGCTCTGCGAGCTGGAGCTCCGGCGCAACCCGCTGCGCAGCGGCGCGCGCCTCGGCGAACGACACCGCGCCAGCCCACGCGACTTGGGGCGCGAGGAGCGCCGCCAAAATCGACGTGGTGGCGAACCGGAGCCTGCTCATCTCGAGTCTTTCCTTGGGCACCTTGCGCGCGTGCCTCCTATGGATGCCATCGCAACGTGAGAGCACGATGAGACCGGCTCTCATGCTCTTCTCACCCTCGCGCACAAACGTGGTGCCCCCTAATCCCGCGATAGCCGCCGAAGGTCGTGCTCGTGGCCGTGGTCGTGGTCGTGGTCGTGGCCGTGTGACCGAGCAACTTTTCCCCGACCGCTGGCTGATTCCCAATGGCCCGAGCGTCCAAAATGTCCGGCCACGGCCACGACCACGGTGACGTCTGCGGCCACGACCACCTTTCGTCGCCCCGCCAGACGAGAGGCTTAGAATGGGGCCTTTAGCCCGGCGCCTCGCGATGTCCCTGAGCTTGTCGCGGGATTACGGAACATGGTGCCGATGGCGGCGAGTCGCCAACCGGAATACCCTAGGGCGATGCGCCTCCTGCTGATCGAGGACTACCTTCCCCTGCTCCGCTCGGTGAGCCAAGGTTTGCGCGAGGCGGGCTATGCGGTCGACACCGCCAGCGATGGCGAGGCGGGCCTCGATTGCGCCGAGGCGACGAGCTACGACGCCGTGATTCTCGATCTGATGCTCCCGAAGCTGGACGGGCTGGCGGTTCTCGGTCGGCTGCGCGGCCGCGGCCAGGCCACCCCGGTGTTGATCCTGACCGCACGGGATACGATCGACGACCGCGTGAAGGGGCTCGATCTCGGCGCCGACGACTATCTGGTCAAGCCCTTTGCCTTCGCCGAGCTGCTTGCGCGTGTTCGGGCCATCATCCGTCGGCGCTATCAGTCGCCGGCCAACACGATTCACGTCGGGGACCTCGAGATCGATACATCGGCCCGCACCGTCCGCCGCGGGGGAACGGCGATCGTCCTGTCGGCGCGTGAGTATGCGCTCCTCGAGTACCTCGCCGCTCGGCGCGGCCAGGTGGTCAGTCGGTCGGAGATCTGGGATCACGTCTACGACTTCGCTTCAGAGCCCTCGAGCAACGTCGTCGATGTGTACATCGGGTACCTGCGCAAGAAGATAGAGCAAGACCACGGCCAAAGGCTCATCCACACCCGGCGCGGACAGGGGTATGTGCTCGGAGAAGGCGAGTGACGAAGGCCGCGCCTTCGCTGGGGCTGCGTCTCGCCGCCGCGGTCGCGGGCGTGCTCGGCCTGTCGCTGTGCGCACTTCTCGTTGGTTCTGCACGCCACCTTCAGCCGGGCGCTGTGGCGACAGTTCGACGAGCGGCTGGCGCAGGACGCGCGCGCGGTTGCCAACATGGTCGAAGAGCGGGCGGGCGGACCATGGGAGTTCGAGCCTGGCGCGCTCGAAGACTTCGAACGCAAGTACGGCGTGGTCTACTACGAGGTGTGGATGGACGACGGCACGGTGCTCGCCCGTTCGCCATCGCTCGGTCGAAGCGACCTACGACGACCTTCATCGCTCGCGGGTACGATCACCGACGACACCAGGCTGCCGGATGGCCGCAAGGGGCGCCTCTTGCTGGCTTCCCTCCCGCCGCGAAGCGATGAGGAAGGGCCGCCTCGCCCCTCCGGCAGACGCCTGACGGTCGCGGTGGCGCGGGCCACCGACGAGGTGGACGCGACCTTGGCGACCCTGCGCTTGGTACTCTGGGTTTCGGGGCTCAGCGCCTTGGTCCTGGCTGCGTTGGCCGGCACGTTCGCCATTCGACATGGCCTGGCACCCGTCGCGCGGTTGGCCGCGCGGATTGAGACGATGGATGCGCAGCGCCTCGGCGAGCGTCTGCCGGTGGAGGATCTTCCGCGCGAGCTGCGCCCTGCGGTGGTCAAGCTGAACGAGCTGCTCTCTCGCCTTGAACGGGCATTTGCCTTCGAGCGCCAGTTCAGCGCGGATGTGAGCCACGAGTTGCGCACGCCTATTGCAGGCCTGCGCAGCATGCTGGAAGTGACCGGGTCGCGCGAAAGGCCCGCGGCCGAGTACCAAGCAACCCTGCAAGACGCCCTGCACGTCGTCGAGCAGATGAACGGCCTGGTCGAGAGCTTGTTGATGTTGGCCCGTATCGAGGCAGAGCAGGTGCGCATCGCGAACGAGGAGATCGCGGTTCGCGAGCTCGTGGACGAGTCCTTTGCTCCGTTTGCCGCGAAGGCGCGCCTGCGAAACCTGCGCTTCGAGAACCTGGTGCCCGCCGGCGCGTTGGTCGTCTCGGATCGCGACAAGCTTCGCATCGTGCTCACCAATCTCTTGGCCAACGCGGTGGAATACACGGCCGAGAACGGTCGCGTGATCGTGGAAGGCGTCGCATCGCCCGAGGATGTGCTCGCGGTCTGCGACAGCGGTCCCGCCATTCCCGAAGACGGCTTGGAGCGGATCTTCGCTCGGTTCTTCCGCTTGGATTCGGCTCGCTCCGGGACCGGCGAGCACTGCGGTCTCGGGCTCGCCCTGACGCGCGCTGTGTGCGGCGCGCTTCGGTTGTCCGTCATCGCGCAGAATCGCCCCGATGGCTGGGTGGCCTTCACAATCGGCAGGGAAGAGCGTCCGCACCGGTGATGCCGCGTCCCGTAAATGCCGGGGATCCTCCCGATGGACCGCTCCGACTTCTCGTGCCAATATCGTCCACAAATAGACCTATTGGTAATCCGAGACGGGTTGTGACCGCAACCACGTGTGTGAACGGCACGTGAGCGAAAGGTCACCGGCAGGACTTCGCAAGGGCATATTGTCGGAGAAGATAGAACCTATGAAATTGTCAGACCGTGATTCGACGAAGCCACGTGTCCCACTCGCAAAGTTGGTCTTTCTCCTCGCGACTGCCTTGGCCGCGGGGTGTGTGAACCTCAACAAGCCCGAAAAAGTCCAGGCGTGCGCGACGGCGGGCAACTGCTCCGACAACCCCAACCAGCCCGACGCCAACGACGACTCGATACAGCCGGGCCCGGACTTGCCGTCCGGAGACGCGACGCCGGTTGAGAAAGACTCGGCACCGGATGGACCCACGCCTGATGCGCCCGCCGACAAAGCGGACCAAGGCCCCGACCAGAAGGAGGACGGTCGAGCAGACGGCAAGGAAGCCGGCGATTCGTCCGACGGACCGCCTGCCGATTCCGGGTTGGACCTGGGGCCGGACACGGCTCACCAAGACGTCAAGACGGACAGCGGGTCTGATGCGGGGCCAGACACGGGGCTCGACACAGGCCCAGACGTAGGGCCAGACGTAGGGCCAGACACGGGGCCAGACGTGGGACCGGACACGGGGCCAGACACTCCACCGGATGCGAACCCGTTGCTCGTGGGCCTTCTCGCCTACTACAAATGCGAAAGTGCCACCGGCACGACCCTGCCGGACTCCTCCGGTAAGAACAACAACGGGACGCTGGGCGCCGCCGGCTACGCCTTTGCGGCGGGCAAGGTGGGAAACGCGCTGACTCTCGCCAAGGCGAGCTCAGCCTACGTTACCCTGCCGCCAGCCATGTTTGCCAACGTCACGGACATCACCATCGCAACCTGGGTCAATGTCACCACCTCCCAGAACTGGGCGCGCATCTTCGACGTGGGCGTCAACGCCAAGCTGTCGAGCAACACGGCGACCGGGACACACTACCTGAACCTCGTACCGCAGAACGACGTCACGCCTGCGAATCTCGCCTTCGCCATCAGCAATAACGGGTACGGTAGCGAGCAGAAGCTCACCACTGCCGTCCTCGCGACCGGCACCTGGAAGCACGTGGCGGTGGTGTTGGCCTCCGGACAGGGCAGCCTCTATGTGGACGGCGCCCTTGTCGCCGGACCCAGCGCGATTGCGCTTCGGCCCTCGGACCTGGGCACGATCGACTACGCCTATCTGGGCAAGTCGCAATTCACTGCAGATCCCTATTTCGACGGACGGATCGACGAGCTCCGCATCTACGGCCGTGCCTTGAGCGCCACCGAAATCCAAGCGCTCTATCAATTCGCCGGCCCGTAGCACGTCGCCGGTCAGGCGACTGGGCAGGCGCGCATGTCGAATACCTTCCGCTGCGAGGTGTGCGGCACCGAAAGCGACGAGAAGCCGACCATCATCCGCTTCTCGTACACGCTCGTGAACGGCACGCCCGGGGTGGAGCTGATCTATCTCTGCGCCGGCTGCAACTCCTTGCTGCCCAAGACCAACCCGGTCAGGCACAGCAAGCTGGTCCAGCTCTTCAAGAGCCTGTACCCGAATCGCGAGCTCAAGCCGGAGTAGCCCCGAGGGGTGGATTGTCTTGCACCATCTTCGAGCCAGATGCGATTCTGGCGCCACTACCCTTTGGAAGACACCTCATTCGAGCCGGCTGACAAAAAGGAGACACGCGCATGAAGAATCCCTCTCTGGTGGCCCTCGTCCTGAGTCTTGCGGCCGCGATCGCGTCCTGCTCGAGCACGCCGGCGCCCTCGATCGAGTCGGGCCGCGGAGGGGCTTCGGGCGGAACCGGCGGCGGGGGTGGAGTCGGGCCTTCGCAGGGTGGAAGCTCCACCGGAGCCCAGGGAGGAATGGCCGGCGGCGCTGGTGCCACGGCATCGGGCGGAGCGGTTTCCTCGAGCGGAGGCTCGGCAACGGAAACTGGTGGCGCGGTTACCGGGCGCGGCGGTGCTGGCGCTGGTGGCACGGCCGGAACCGTCGGCGGCGGGGGCAGCACCAGCATCGGCTCGGGCGGTGGCTCTGCCGGCCGCGGCGGCTCGGGAGGAAACGCCGGCTCCGGAGGCAGCAGTCGCGTGGATGCTGCGACGCCCGGCGACGCCAGACCCGATGCCGCGGTCCGGGACGCGCCCACCGGAGGCTCAGACGCCACGGGTGGCCAGGGCGGTTCGGGAGGAAACGCCGGTTCGGACGGCTCGACAACCGCCGTCACCGGGCCTTGCGATATCTACGCGGCCGGCAACACCCCGTGTGTCGCAGCCCACAGTACGATCAGGGCCCTTGCCGCCGCGTACAGCGGAAACCTGTACCAGGTCAAGAAGGCGGACGGCACCACCAAGGACATCGCAGTCCTAGGCCCCGGAGGTTTCGCCGACTCGGCCGCGCAGGACGCGTTCTGTTCCGGCACGACGTGCACCATCTCCATCATCTATGACCAGTCCGGGAAGGGCAACCACCTCACCAAGGCGCCCGCGGGCGGGGCCAAGAACACACCCGATAACGAAGCGAGCGCGACCGCTCTCAAGTTGACCGTGGGCGGCCACACGGTGTACGGGGTCCACATTCCTGCCGGCGTCGGCTATCGCAACGACAAGACGTCGGGCATCGCGGTCAAGGACGAGCCGGAGTCCATGTACATGGTGACCAGCGGCAACTACTACAACAACCAGTGCTGCTTCGACTACGGCAACGCGGAGACCAACAACCTGGACAACGGCAACGGCACCATGGAAGCCATCTACTTCGGCAACTGCACGGGGTGGGGCAAGGGCACGGGTACGGGCCCCTGGGTGATGGCGGACCTCGAGAACGGTCTTTTTGCTGGCAAGGACTTCGGGCCCACCTCCACCAACACGCCTCAGACCTCCACCTATGTTACGGCCATGGTGACGGGCAGATCCGGGAGCTTTGCAATCAAGAGCGGCAATTCGCAGTCGGGTGCGCTGACGACCTTGTACGATGGTTCGCGCCCCGCCACCACCGGCTACAATCCCATGAAGAAGGAGGGGGCCATCATCCTGGGGATCGGCGGCGACAACAGCAACAGCGCGCAGGGCAACTTCTTCGAAGGGTGCATGACCTCCGGTGCCTCATCGACCGCGACCGACGAAGCCGTCCAGGCCAACATCGTCGCCGCGGGCTACGGACACTGATCCGGCACCGCTGGTCGCACCAGCACGGGTCCGCTCATCCCGGCACCGGACCCAGCCCGAGTCTCCACTTGACCGGTAGTGCACCAATGTTCACTATTGCTTGCGAGGGAGAATTGACGATGAACACGCGTGCTCCCACGGAACGGCGGAAACGGGTGACCGCGCTCTGGAGCTCGGCAGCGCCCGAGCTATACAACCCGCACCGTGTGCGTCCCTGGCTGTCGGCGATGGCCCTGTGCCTTTCGGTCGGCTGCGTGAAAGGGCGTTGCTACCAGAGCCTCGACTGCCCGGCGCCGCAAATCTGCGGGGCGAGCGGCGTGTGTGTTTCGCGGGACGCTTCCAGTACGCCGGATGCGCCCTCGCCATCCGATGCGTCGACCACACCCGAGGCGTCGGCGGTGCTCGACGCCATGACCACGGTAGACGCGCGTGCAAGCGAGACGAGCGAGGGCGCCATCGGGAATGCGCCATGAAGCAGCGGGGTTACGTTCTGGTGATGACGATCGGCCTACTTGCGGGATCGCGTGCGCGAGGGCAAGTCGCGCCGGATGAGCCTGTTGGAAACCAGGCTCGCGCGTTGCTGGCCCACGGCCAGGGCGCGCAGGCCATTCCCCTTTTCAAGCGAGCCATCGAGCGCAATCCCATGTCCGAGACCTTGCGCCTCCTGCTGGCACGTGCCTATCTCGATGACGGCAACGATTTCTGGGCCCTGCGCACCATCGCTGCGGCCGCCGAGCTTCACCGCGAGAGCTGCAGCCTTCCGCCCAGCCTCTTGACCAGCGCCGATCTCTATCCGCGCTCGGCGGGCTATTTCGACTCGGCGGCGTACACCACGAACCGCCGCGATATCCTGCTCAAGGTGTCGGCCAGTGCTTTCCTGCCACCGCTCATCGATCAGCTGAAGGTTGGTGTCTTCTACGAGCTCTCCTCGCGCGACAGCACGGCCCATCCCTACGCCTACACGGACCATCGCCTGCTGTGCAGGCTGATCTGGACCTTCACCGCCGATCCCTGGCTCCCCGCCGCTGCCTCGCCGTTCGAGCACGTGGCCCTCGACTACGGGCTCGGCGGCGGCGAGCTGGGAGAGCGGGTGCAAGATCTCTTGCGCCAGGGCGAAGACGTGCAAAGGAGCGCGGCGTGCCGGGACTAGAGACGGCGATGGTTCGCGCCACGAGGCCCCACGCGTTGCGCACGGCTGCGCGCGACGCCCTCGTCGTCCTGGCCGCATGCTCGGCGGTAGGCGTGGTGACCAACGCCCTTCGCCCCGACAGAATCGCGTTCGTGCAACGATCCGAGTATCAGAATCCTCGTTCCCTGTCCCGAGGGCTCGGGCGACGCGCAGGCCATCGCCGCCGACGATCCGTCGGTGTGGGATGCCCGCACCTTGCTGGTCGATGCGCGCTCGACCGTCGAGCACCAAAGGTGGCATCCACCGAACGCGCTGGCCGTCCCCTACGACTATTTGGAGCCGACCGCGCCCGGGTTGGTGCATCGAATTGCATCCTCCGGAGCCGCTAGAGTCGTGGTGTTCGGCGACGGCGGCGCACCCGACTCGGGCGAGCAGCTCGCACGCGAGATCGCGGGCAAAGGGATCCGCAACGTGCGCTTCGTCGCGGGCGGGGCGCCGCAGTTGGAAAAGGCCGCGGCCATGCGAGGTGCGCGATGAGAGCCTTTCTCGACTGGCGCGGTCATGGCGTGCTCGCCCTCGGCGCGCGTCTGTATCTCGGAGCCATTTTTCTCCTGGCCTGCCCGCACAAGATCCTGGAACCGTCGGCCTTCGCGCTCGACATCGCGACCTACCAGATCCTGCCGCTCGGCCTGGTGAACCTGCTGGCCATCGTGCTGCCCTGGGTAGAGCTGGCCGCGGCGCTGATGCTCATTCTGGGATTTCGCACCCGGGCCGCTGCACTGCTGGCGATGGGCATGCTGGCCATGTTCACGGTGGCCATCGCCAGCGCCGTGGCCAAGGGCCTCGACATGTCCTGCGGCTGCTTCGCGTCGCAGGGCTCTGCCGAGGATCCCATCTCGTGGCAGACCATCGTGCGCGACGCCAGCTGGCTGCTGCTTGCCGTCTATATCTTCATCCTCGATCGCAGTCCGCTGGGGCTGGATCGCCTGTTCGGCCGACGCAAGAAAGCCGTCGGCCAGGAGCCATCATGAAAAAGCACTCGCTCTTCTCGTTGCTGATCGTCGCTGTCGCGCTCGTCGGTCTTGGCCGAACCAGCCGGGCCCAGGGCTGCGCCGCCTGCAACAGCCTGCCCGCGGACAAGAAAGCCCTGGTGCAATCCCTCTTCGCGACCTTGCATCCTTACGATGGCTGCGACGAGACCTTCGCGCGTTGCCTCGCGGCCAAGCCGCCCAAGCCCGTGGTGTCGCGCCTGGCCGCCGACATCTGCCGCCAGGTGAAGGCCGGCAAGACCGCAAAGGAAATCGAGAATGCCCTGTCACGGCGCGCCCAGTCCGTGCTGCCCACCGGCCCGCGGGCATCGCTGACGCTGGACGATGCCTTCCGGGCGGGCTCGGCGACTGCCCCTGTCGCCGCCGTGGTCTTTGCGTGTACGCGCTGCCCCTTCTGCAAGGTCATGGTCCCGGCACTGTACGCCGCCGTCACCGACGGACCGCTGGCCGGCAAGGTGCGCCTCTACCTGCGCCCCTTTCCCTTGAAGAGTCACCCGGGATCGACCGAGGGCGGGCTGGCCGAGATGAGCGCGGCCAAGCTCGGCCATCTCTGGCCGATGACCCTGCTGATCTACAAACGCTTCGACAGCTTCTCGCCGGCCGTGCTTCCGGAGTGGGCTGCGAGCGTGGGGATGGATCGCGCCGCCTTCGAACGCGAGCTCGCCGACCCCAAGACGCGCGACGCGCTGGTGGAATCGAAGCAGGAGGGATTGCGCAACAAGGTCGAGGCCACGCCCAGCCTGTTCATCGACGGCCGTCCCTACGTCTACGACATGACCACCGACGCCGTGCTGGACGTTCTCGAAGAAGCCTACGAAGCGACCAGGAAGTGAGCCCATTTGCACGAGGTCGCTACTATCGGCGGGTGTGGCCGGGCAGGTTACCTCCTATTACCGACTCACATCTTCTGTCGGGAACTGGCGGGCGCATACAGGTCTGAATTCAAGTCTAAAAACGATACCGTATAGAGACTGGATTAGGCTAGCTGCGTGCGCGGACATTCCCGAGTTTTGCGTCTGGGCTCTGCCAGAACGGCTGCCCGCCCGAGCTCGATGGAATCACCCCGGTGTCCGTCCGTGCCGCCTTGACACACCCCTATTCGTCTCCTAAGAACATTGCGATGCGGAAAATAGGCAACAGCGGTCGGGTACGAGGGCCCGGCATGCACGCCACCGGCTTGCTGTTGCTGGCCGCACAGATCCTGTCTCTTGGCCACCTGATGGTCGTACGCCACGTCACATGCCCCGAGCACGGCGACATCATCCACGCCGGGCAACCGCACGAAGCTTCGCACGCGCTGCCCTCGGACGATGATGCCGAAGATGCTTCCAGCCGCCCCTGCATCGAGGGGACGGGGCCGAGGGCCGAGGGTGTCCACGACCACTGCTTCATCTGCACGAGCACGCACGAGCGCTTCGCCCTCCTCCCGCCTGCCCGCCAGGCCACCTCGAGTATCGAGGCTGCCCGCCCGATTCCTCTCTCGTCCGAATCCGGTCCGTTCACGACGGTCGACCTCATCGTCCTTTCGCCCAAGAACTCGCCCCCGGCGGTTTGATTGTCGTCGCGGCCACGAGCGCCGCCCACATCGCCAGCCGCCCACGGGGAAGATTCGGTCGCAGGAACGTCACGACTCCCCCGCCATGGGAGTGACGTTCCTGTTCGATTTCCAAGACCACGGAGGACGCGTTCATGATTCATCTCGCCCTGACCACCGCCTTACTGTTCGCGCAGTCGCCCGAAGGCGCTGCCCCAGCGCCTGGCGGAACCGATAGCCCGACGACGGTCGAACCGGCCACGGTCGAAGACAAACCGGCCGCAACGGAAAAGCAGCCAGCCACGCCCCAGAGCAAGCCGGCCGCTTCGAAGCCGGTGCCTTCCCAGGAGGAGCTTCTTCGCCGAATCGAGGCGTTGGAGGCCGCGGAAGCGGAGCGCACTCCCGTGCCATCGGCACGCTCGACCGCGGCGACCTTCATCCAAAATCGCTTCAATCCCGATCTCTCCATGATCGCCGACTTCGGCCTCGTGGGCACGAACCTCAGCGACGCAACCGCCGAGACCCTCACGGTTCCGGGATTCATCGCCCAATCGGACCGCACCGGAAAGTTGCGCGGGATCGACTTCAACTACCTCGAATTGGCCTTTTCCATCGCGGTCGATCCCTACTTCGATTTCTTCAGCGTCGTCACCTTCACCCCGAGCGGGTTCGACATCGAGGAGACCTACGTCGACACGCGCCAGTTGCCATTCGGATTTCAATTGCGCATGGGTAAGTTTTTCTCCGCGTTCGGCCGGCTCAATGGCATGCACCAGCACCAGTGGGACTTCTACGACCAGCCTCTGGTCTATGAGGCCTACATGGGTGAAGAGGGGTGGAAGAACCCCGGGATCAGGTTGTCCTGGACCGCGCCCGTCGATTTTCTGCTGCAGGCCGACGTCGAGGTCTTTCAAGGGGTCAACGATGAATCGCCGCTCTACAACGCCACGGCCTACGATCTGACCGCGCAAAACGGGACAGTTCTCTCGTCCAAGGCACCGTTCGTTCCGGCCATGGTCGTCGGTTCGCTCAAGACCTCGTTCGATTTCGGCGACAACGTCTTCCTGCTCGGTGGGTCGGTCATGTACGGACACTCCACCGAGACGCGCATCCAGAACCTGCCCACCGATATGGCGTTCAGCGCGCCGGGCACGATTCTCTACAACGGAGAATTGACCTACAAGTACCTCATCAGCTCGTACCGGAGCCTCACCTGGCTGAGCGAATACATGGGGTTGCTGTCGTCCGGGGATCTCGCCCTGGCCTCGGACGGGCTCGTGCACTCGGCCGACAAGAAACAGGGGGGCTTCTACAGCCAGCTCATCTGGCGGTTCGACGAACCGGGGCGCTGGCGTGTGGGGGCTCGCTTCGACCTGCTCGATCAGAATTCGTACACCATTGATGGCGCGAAGCAGTCGCTCGACAACATGCTCCAGCGCTACACCACCATGCTGGAATACAGCCCGACCGAGTTTTCCAGATTCCGGCTTCAATACGATTACGACCGATCCCGCTTCTTGGACGGGGCTCGCAAGGACGTTCACGAAGTCCTGCTCCAAATGAACATCGCCGTAGGCCCCCACGGGGCGCACTCGTTCTAGACCCGCCACGCCGCTGCTTGAATAGGAGAAGTGTTCATGAAACTCACGATGATCCATCTTCTGATCGCCACCGCGATCAGCTCTGCGTTTGCCAGCCCTGCACAAGCCAAAGTCAAGGTCGTGGTCACCTATCCGTACATCGCCTCCTTGGTCGGGGAAATCGCCAAGGATCGAGCCGACGTCAGCACCCTGGCCAAGGGCGACGAGGATCCGCACTTCGTGGTGCCACGCCCCTCGTTCATCGGGAAACTACGCCAGGCGGATCTTCTGATCATCAACGGCGCCTCGCTGGAGATCGGATTCGTACCGCCGCTCATCCGCCAGGCCAACAACCCGAAGATCATGCCGGGGGCCGAGGGCCTGGTCGACCTATCCCAGGCCGTCACCTTGATCGAGAAACCCGACAAGGTCAGCCGCTCGGAGGGCGACATCCATCCCGAAGGCAACCCGCACTTCATCCTCGACTGGCACAACGTCCCGAACCTGGCGCGCTTCATCTCCGATGCGCTCGGCCGCGTCGACCGTAGCGGCGCGGGCATCTACCAGAAAAACCTCGACGACTTCCTGACGCGCTGGAAGGTGAAGTCCGCGGAATGGGACAAGGAGGCCGTGCCCTTGCGGGGCAAAGCCGTCATCCAGTACCACCGACTGTTCGATTACTTCGTGCTACGCACGGGAATGAAGATCGTCGGCGAGCTTGAGCCGAAGCCCGGTATTCCGCCGACCAGTCGACATATCGAGGATCTGATCCAGTCCAACCCCCCCGGTACCGTCTACAAGATCATCACCGACCCTTACCACGAGCAGAAAACCCCGCAAGGCGTGGCACAAAAGATGTCGATCCCGTGGGTGGTGCTGCCCCAGGACGTGACGGCGGTGCCGGCGGCGAAGGACATGTTCAGCCTCTTCGACACCTTGCTGGCGAGCATCCTTCGATGATCGACGTTCTGTTCAGCGCCTTTCTTCTGTCCGTCGTGCTGCTCGGCATTCACTCGTACTATGGCCTGCACATCATCGAGCGCGGGATCATCTTCACCGATTTGGGCATCGGACAAATGGCGGCGTTCGGCGCCGCCATCGCCATCCTGGTCTTCGACGGCAAGTACATGTACCCGGTGTCGCTCGCCTTCTCGCTGGCGGGCGCCTTTCTCATCGCCCTGTCGACCAAGCGCACGCGCCACCACGAGGCCTTCATCGGGCTCCTGTACGCGTTCGGCATGAGCGCCGCCGTGATTGCACTCTCCCGCGCGCCACGCGGGGCGGAGGAGATGCAGCACCTGGTGGCCGCAGACATTCTCTTCGTACCCATGCACGCAGTGCTCAAGACGGCTGTCCTCTACGCGGCCATCGGAGCGGTCCTCTGGCTGGCCCTACGACGCTTGCATGGCACGTGGCGAGAGCTGCTGTTCTTCGGCACCTTCTCGCTCACGGTGACAAGCTCGGTGAACCTCGCGGGCGTTCTCGTGGTGTTCTCCATCCTGGTCGCGCCCGCCTTCATCGTGTCGAGCATGAAGGGCTCGTTCCGGACAAAGCTGCTGCTCGCCTGGGGGCTCGGGACGGTGCTCAACCTCATCGCCATCGTCGCCTCGTACTTCCTCGACCTGCCCACGGGCTACACCGTGGTGGCCCTCTACGCCTTCACCGGCATCGTCTTTACGCTGGCGCGCGGAGCGGGCAAGTCGGACCACGAGAAGCCGGTGGCCGTGGCGCCATCGTGAGCTCTTAGCGCTGGGCACGCAGGGGCGCGTGTCGCGTTAGGGTTGGTTCATCGGACACATGGGATATCCGCAAGGACACCCGTCCATGCCCGGCCCCATTCCCATGCCACGACCTGGTCCACGCCCGGCGCCGCCACCGCGCCGGCCCCTGGGACCGCCACCGCCCGCCATGCCCGGGCCCATACCCCAGCCGCGGCCAGGAATGCTCTGGGCCCACTCGGCTCTCTGCGCGGGCGTGAGCAGCGCGTGCACGTCCAGTCCGAAGTCGGTCCAGATTGCCTGCATCTTCTGGTGGATCGCGTCCATCTCGGCTTGCTTTCCGACAATGGCCTTGCGGTCCGGCTTCTCAACCGACCAAAGCTCCCGCATCTCGAGCATCTTGGCGTGAACCTCAGCCCGCAAAGGCGCGACCTTCTCCATGGCTGCGGCACGCAAGGCCGCGATCTTCGTCTTCTGCTCCGATGTCAGGTTCGAAACCGGCTCGTTCACCTCCACGGTACCTCTTCCTGCCCCGCGAAACGCATTGACTCCCGCTCCCTGAGCCAGGGCGAGTGAAACAACGCCTGTCAACAAGGTCGCAGCAAGCCCCATAGTTTTGATTGTCATGCGCATCTTCCTCCTCCTTGTTCTCCCGGCTCCACACGGCCGGGCACGAGCTGAATGACGAGCATGATGAGCGTATGTGCATTACCGTCAAGGGGCGAAGATTCGACGATGGTGCCGATCGTCGCGCCAGCACGCTACAAAAGAACCTTTCTGGTTGCGGAAATTCGGCTTGCGGTGTCCATAGTGGTGAGGTGCTTCCCATGCAACCCTGGCGCTCCATGCGTAAATCCCTCGGCACGGCCGTGGGAATTGAGCTTGCGGCACTGGCCGCCTTCACCTTGGTGGGCCTACCGGCGCAAGCCGAGGTGGGCAGCCCAAGGCGGCCCGTTGGCTTCATCACCCCGGGCCCGAGCTTCGAGCTCGGCCTGGACGGCTCCATGCGTTTTGGGGGCGAAGTGGCGATGGCGCAATATTCGGGGACCTGGGGCTTGGGTGCTGCCGCGGGTTTCGTGCCAGGCCGTCTCTATTTCGAAGCGCAGCCCGCCGTGGTGCTCGGAGGAAGCGTGCACAACGTGTTGCTGGGGCTCGACCCAGGTTTCGTCATCGATGTTACGGGCGACGTGCCTCGCTACGGCGGCCAGGCGACCCTGTGGGCCAACTACGTTCACGGAGGCACCCATCTTTGGGCGTCGCCGTTGTTTCCCTTCGCCCGGGTACAGGCGGTGATGGGAATGGGGCTCGTCTTCACAGGCGGCATCATGTTGAAGCTGCCCGTGCCGGTTTCGTGAGCTTGCCTTTGGGCACCGAATGGGTTGACTCCCGTCATGCGGCAATAACTTGAACCCGCGCTCCCAGCGGGCGATCCTCGTTGCATGCAGATCCCCATCGTGCGTCCGGACCTGGGTGAGGCCGAGGCCTTGGCGGTCGCCGCCGTCATCCGCTCGGGCTGGGTGGCGCAAGGCCCCGAGGTCGCCGCGTTCGAGAGCGAGCTGGCCAGTGCCGTCGGCGCGTCCCACGCCATCGCGGTGTCGAGCTGCACGGCCGCGCTCGAGCTCTGTCTGCGCGCCCTGGGCGTGGGCCTGGACGACGACGTGGTTACGGTCAGCCACAGCTTCATCGCCACCGCGAACGCCGTGGTCGCGGTGGGCGCGCGCCCGATCTTCGTGGACATCGATCCCGCCACCTACGGCATGGATGCAAGTCGGCTCGAAGCCGCGTTGACCCCGAAAACACGTGCCATTCTGTGCGTGCACCAACTTGGCTTTCCGTGCGAGCTGCCAGCCATCCTGGACATCGCAGGCCGCCACAGGATCCCGGTCATCGAGGACGCGGCATGCGCCATCGGCAGCGAGATGAAAGTGAATGGTCTCTGGCAAGCCATCGGCCGGCCACAGGGCCTGCTCGCGTGTTTCTCGTTTCACCCACGCAAGGTCATCACCACCGGCGACGGCGGCATGATCACGACCGCCGACGAATCGCTGGCTACTCGCCTGCGCCAACTTCGCCAGCACGCCATGTCGGTGTCGAGCACCCTCCGTCACGACAGCCAGCGCGTGGTCTTCGAATCCTTCGGCGAACCGGCCTACAACTTCCGCATGACCGACCTGCAGGCGGCCATGGGACGCACCCAGCTCGGGCGCCTGCGACAGACCATCGCCACCCGGCGGGCGCTCGCCGAACGCTACCGCGCTGCCCTCGACGACCATTCCCTCCTCGTGCCCCCGCGCGAGCTGCCATGGATGCGGGCCAATTTCCAGAGCTACCCCTTGCGAATCCGTGCCGGCGCTCGTCTATCGCAGGTGGAGATCATGCAGCACCTGCTCGATCGCGGCGTGGCCACCCGCCGGGGCGTGGGCAACGCGCACATGGAGCCCGCCTATAGGAGCACCCCCTGGTCCTGCGGCCCCGAGCCGTGCAGCTCCGAGCTCCACCTCCACGGCAGTTGCCTGCGCCTGCGCCATTCGGAAGAGGCGCGCGACCGGACCATCATGATCCCGCTTTTCCACGGTATGACGGAGATGGAACAGGAGCACGTGGTCGCGGCCCTGCAAGCACTGCCGGTCTAAGAGCGCGTCCGAAGGCCGCCATCCGTTCGGGGTGCAGCTCCGCGGTGTCGAGGGTATGCTGCCACTTGCAAAGAATGGCCATCTACCTCGACAACGCTGCGTCCACCCAGCCCTCGCCCGAAGTCATCGAGGCGGTGAGCCGCGCCATGCGCGAGCACTTCGCCAATCCGTCTTCCTTGCATGGGCTGGGCGCGGCAGCGGCCAGGGCGCTGGCCTCGGCACGCGAGGAGGTCGCTGCGCTGATGCACGCCGAGCCCGAGGAGCTCATCTTCACCGGCAGTGGCACCGAGGCCAACGCTCTCGGTGTGGTCGGCGCGACGCGGGCCTCCCGAGCGCGCCACCTCGTGGTCAGTGCGATCGAGCACGCGGCCGTGTTCAATTCCGCGCGCCTGCTTGCCGACGAGGGCTGGCAGATCGATACGGTCTCGCCCGGGTCGGATGGATGCGTCACGCCGGACGCCGTGCTGGCGGCGGTCAGACCCGAGACCTCGGTGGTCGCCGTCATGCTGGTCAACAACGAGATCGGTACCTTGCAACCGGTGGCGGACATCGGCCGCGCCCTGCGCGGCCTCGGGCGCAAGATTCATTTTCACGTCGACGCGGTCCAGTTCGCCGGGCTCGAGCCGCTCGACGTGCGCACCAAGGGCGCCGACTCCATCGCCATCTCCGCCCACAAGTTGCATGGCCCCAAGGGCATCGGAGCGCTCTGGCTGCGCAAGGGCAAGCGGCTGGCCCCGCTCTACGGCGGCGGCGGACAAGAACGCGACCTGCGCTCGGGCACCGAGAATCTGCCTGCGGCCGTCGGGTTCGGCGTGGCGGCGGCACAGGCGCGCAAGGAGGTCGGGGCCGCGACCCGCGTGCGCGCGCTGCGCGACCGCCTGGAGAATCTCATTTTCGCCGCGGTTCCGCAGGCCAGGCCGGCGGTGCCCCTGCCCGTGCCCCGGGCGCCTCACATCGCCAGCATCCTTCTGCCCGGTTTCCCCGCCGAGCCGGTCCTGCACGCGCTGGAAGCGCGCGGCGTCTTCGCTTCCGAGGGCGCGGCCTGCTCGTCGCACGCGCGGGAGCAAAGTCGCGTTCTGCGTGCGCTAGGAATTGCCCCTACCACCGGAGCCCTGCGCTTCTCGCTCTCGCGGCTGTCCATGACCGAGGACGTCGAACCAGCGGCGCACGCCCTCGCTCAAGCGATCGCCGAGGTCGCAAAAGTAGTCCATCAAGTGGTAAATCGAGATCGATGATCTCCATTCTTTGCCGCTTCGGTGAGCTCTTCCTCAAGGGGGGCAACCGGGGGTTCTTCCTGCGCGCCATGTCCGACAACGTGCGCCGGGCCGTGCGCGACCTGCCCGACGCAAAAGTCTCGACCCCCTATGGCCGCATCCTGGTGCGCGTGCCCGACGAATTGCGCGAAGATGCGTGCTCCCGACTGGAACGCGTCTTCGGTCTGGTTTCGGTCTCGGCTGGCGCCGAGGCCGAGCCCAACCTCGAAGCCATCACCGCCACCGCGGTCAGCGAGGCCAAGGCGGCCATCGCGCGAAACCCCGACCTCGGCCGCAGCTTCAAGGTCGAGACCCGCCGCTCGAACAAGAAGTTTCCCCTGCGCTCGCACGACATCGACTGCCATGTCGGCGGCGCCATCATCGATGCCCTCTCCATGCGCGTGGACGTGCACAAGCCCAGTTTGCGCATCGGCATCGAGGTCGCGCAGAGCACGGTCTACATCTTCGCCGAAATTCGCCGGGCACCCGGCGGGCTCCCCGTCGGCGTGTCGGGGCGCGGACTGCTCTTGCTCTCGGGCGGCATCGACTCGCCCGTGGCGGGCTGGTTGGCGGCCAAGCGCGGGTTGGCCCTGGAAGCGCTTACGTTTCACTCACCGCCCTTCACCGGCGAGCGCTCCAAGGACAAGGTCGTCGCGCTGCTGCGAATTCTCTCGCGCTGGCAAGTGGCCACGACCCTGCACGTGGCCCATTTCACCGAGACGCAGCAGCGACTGCGTGAGGCCGGCCCGGCCGAGCTGGCGGTGGTGCTGTACCGGCGCATGATGGTCCGCGTGGCCGACCTCTTGTGCAAGCGAGCCCGCGCCGATGCCATCGTGACCGGCGAGAACCTGGGCCAGGTGGCAAGTCAAACCCTGATCAACATGGCCAACATCGAGAACGCCGCCCGCCACATCGTGCTGCGTCCGCTGCTGACCTACGACAAGATGGAGACCGTCGCGCTGGCGCGGCAGATCGGGACCTACGACACGTCGTCTCTGCCTTATGAGGACTGCTGCTCGCTCTTCATTCCCACGCACCCCGCCACCGCGGCCAGACTGGCCGACGTGGAAGCCGCCGAGGCCAAGCTCGACGTGGTCAAGGAAGCCGAGGCCCTCGCGGCCAACTGCGAGCGCATCGTCGTGTAGCTCCTGTCGCGCGGCGTTTGCGCCGGCCCTGAATCCGAGGGCAACCGCCAAGAATTCCGCGGGGCTACAGCAGAGCCCCCGCGATTACCTGGCCGGAGGGGATGTCCTTGGCAATCGCTGCCGCATCCACGCCGACGGCAGCGAGCATGGTGGACCCGAACGCGACGAGCGAGTCGAGCGCGCTAACGTCGCCGCCAGGGCCGCCGCGCCCCGTCTTCGAGTCGATCGCAGTCGCTCCATAGTCCCCCTGCACCGGAGCAACCGCCCCGACGATGCCACCGCGAAACGGCTTTCCGATGGTGAGCGAGACCTGGTGGTTCGGGTTGTGCTGCCGGCCGTCGGTGTTGCTGGGCCCGATGGTGCGGCCGAACACGTTGAGGGACATCAGGGTCACGCCGTCCGACAGCCCCGCCGAGGACAGCTGTTGCATGAGCGACGCGATGGTCGCGACGCCCGAGACGGTTTGACTGGTTTCGCCAGCGAGCCCGATGTCGCGGTGGTTGTCGCCGCCGAACGGGATGTGAACCGCTACCACCGGCGTGACCTTCATCTGGATCAGCGTGACTGCGGCCAAGACCTGCGAGGCTGCACTGTTGTCCTTGATCGACGAGAGCGCGGAAAGCAGGTCCTGGCTGATGTTGCGTACCTGCTGTTGCGACGTGACCATGGAGTCGATGAAGGCCCGCTGTGCCGAGGTCGCACCGTTCTTGTACAGATCGTAGAGCTGGGCCAAGGTTTGGTCGCGCAACGGCTGCAGGTCGGTCAGGGCACCGGCCGGGCTGGTCAAGGTCGCCTTGAGCGCGAGCGCCGGAATGATCGGCAGAGGCGAGCCATCGTAGGTCAACCCCTCCGAGGGCGTGGTCGCACCGAGGCTGATGGGCTGGGTCTGGATGGTTCCGAGGCAAGGCGCCAGGTGCTTGGCGAGCAGCGAAGGCAGCATTTCGCCAGCGTTGCTTCCGCCCATCAACTTGAGCACGTCGGGTTGCTTCGGATGCACCGGGGTGTTGGTCATGAGGTGCCAGAAGCAGGTCCGGTCGAGCACGTTCTGCGGCAAGGTCGACCAGGGCGCCGCCGCGGTCGTCGCTTGCCCGGAGAGGGTCAAGGCCGTCGGAGCGAGAGCCGGATCGGTGCTGTGAACGATCTTGGGGTCATCGTAGGTGCCGGGCACGTTCGCGTTGATCGGATCCCCGGCGCCCGAGGTGTTGAACACGATGTATTGCGCCTTCGGGTTGGGACATGCAGGCACCGCGCCCCCCGCGAAGGCGCGCCTCGGGGCCAGCAGGAACGAGATTGGCAAACCGGTCGCCAGCGCGCGCAGGCCGATCCAACCGGTCCCTAGCAGCGTCGCCTGCAAGCTCTGTCGACGTGTGATCATGTGCCTTCTCACAATCCGATGGAAACCGCCGACGGGGCGAGGCAGGCGGTGACGAAGGTCGATTTGAGCGCGTCCGATGCGCTCGCCCCTTGCGCGACAGCCGCGTCGTAGTGTCCCCTGAGCAAGGCGGTGGCCGGTGCCGAGCGCGGATCCGATGGCACGAGAGCCATGACGGTGGCGATGAAATCGGCGATGGCCGCGTCGGGGTTTCCGCTCGCCCATGCCGCGACACCGGCGATGCGTTTCGCACCCGGCACGTCGATGACGTCGGCAGCGATGGCCTCGCACAGGTTTTCGGTGGCAGCGCGGTAGAACAGGGTCGGGTTGTTGGGCAGCACGGGCATGGTGGCCCCGCGGCCATAGCCGTCGGAAGGCAGGCCCGAAACCAACTGGACGATGCTCGACTGCTGCTGCTTCTTGGTGGTGGCATCGAGCCCGCACACGTCGACGAAGCCCAGGCGCGCATTGAGCGCGGCGCACAGGTGATCGCGTCGCGATACCGCGAGAACTTCACCCTGAGTATCCCAAGTCACCGTCTCGCTGGCGTGTGTGGTCAGGGGCGACGACAGCAACTCGGTGACCAGGGCGTTCCACGAATAGCCGGTGGACCGGAACAAGCCGACCAGGCGCTGGAACTCCGGATCGGAGCTGCTGCAGGCTCCGGAGTTGACATAGGCACAGAGCTTTTGCACCCAGGCCTGGGCGAACAGCGGGTGCTGGGCCAGCGTGCCGGCCAGATCGGCGATGCTGCCGACCGGCTGGACGATCCCTTGAAAGGCGAACAGACCCTTTTCTGCCTGGTAGGTGGGGTCCAGCTGGTCGTGATAGTTCCAGGAATAGGTCGCGGCCAGAATCGAGCGTGTCGGATCCAGAGACTGGTGACAATAAAGACAGTCGGGTGAGGAGGCGTGCGCGACATCGAGGCCCGGCGGGGGATTGCCCGGCGTCACGGTCAAATCGGATCCGTCCACGGATGCGCCAAGGGCCACGATGAGCGTCTGGTTCATGGTCACGCGCATCTGATTGCTGATGTTGGTCTGCCAGTTGGCGAAGAACGCCGGGGTGGAAAAGAAGCCCACGCGGGGGATCGACAGGACCAGCTCGCTCGCCGAGCGCAGGGTGGGCAAGTCGTAAAACGGCGTGGTCGATTCCCCGGCTGCTGGTGAACGCAGGGTGACCATGGCCCAGTCGGAGAAGTCGCTTGTCGTGAGCTGAGGCGCCGCCGAAGTGCCGCCCGACTGCGGGCAAGCCGCTCCGCTGGCGCTCTTGCGGTTGTCGAGAGAGCCATACAGCAGGTAGTGGAGGACTTGCGCATTGGCCGGGTAGACGACGGGGTCCTGCACGCAGTCGGCAACCTGCGCGTCCTCTCCGGCCACGTCGGGATCGTACCAATGCATGTAGCTCGGGCTGCTCGCATCCAGAGTGTCGGAGATCGGGATGGGACCCTGGGCGGCCTCGACCGTGATAGACAGCTTGGGGTTGGACTGCTTGAAGCGGTCGGTGACCTTGCCGGCGTCGTCGACCTGCCAGACATCGAGGAAGGCGTAGAGCTCTCTTGAGCGCGGTGGTCAGCATCAGACGCTGCGTGGTAGCTCCTTCAGTCAACGGCCGTCCCTCGGCGATAAGCTCGAGCATGGTGCGCGCGAAGCTCTCCTCGATGTTTTGCAACAGCAACGGCGTCGTGGTCGCGTTGAGGGCAATCTGCCCGGGATAGACCTGATCGGCGAAATCTGCCGTCGAGATCTGGGTCTGCTGAAAGGCCAGCTCGAAGAAGCGCTTCATCTTCTGCGTGTACTGCGGAAGCAGCATCCAACCGGCGAGCAGGGATTTGAGCTGAGTGGGATCCGCGATCACTTGGGCGACCTCGTCGTCCGTCGGTGGCAAACCGACCAGTACGTTCTTGACCTTGGCTACGTAGGCAAATGGCGAGACCGGCTCGAAGGCGGGGGCCAGATCGGGGCCGCCGACGGGCGAGCCATCGGGTGCGATGGCGCCGTCGCCTTGCGACTGCGATCGCGAAGCGCAGCCCGGCGGCAAGAAAGCAAGGCAAGCCGCCGCTGCGGCAAGCTGCAGTTTGCCGCGCCAAATATTGCGGGATGACCTCGCGGGCGAAGTGTACACTTGGCTGCTCCACTTTGATGGATGCCGATCCGGACCCTGCCGATGCTTCCGGAGATGTGCGAGAATCGCAGGGACCGACGGTGCCCTACGTGCGGTGGTGCCAAGCCGCCTGCATGTCGCACGACGAGAGCAGAGCCAGCAGTTTGGAGCCTGGTCTGGCCCTACATCTTGGGGATCAGCCGCGCCATCGTCACGCCATCGATCTTGCGCAGCTTGTCGACCATCGACGCGGTGACCTCGCCGTCGACGTCGATGATGTTGTAGGCAAGGTCGCCGGCGCTCTTGTTCATCATATCGATGATGTTGATCTTGTCCGCCGCCAGCACGGTGGTGATCTGGCCGACCATGTTGGGTACGTTGGCGTTGCCCACGATGAGGCGAGGGCGTCCCATGTAGGGCATCTCGCAACTCGGAAAATTCACGGAATTCTTCACGTTGCCGAACTGCAGGAAGTCGCGCATCTGGCGCGCCGCCATGATCGCGCAGTTGTCCTCGGCCTCGGGGGTAGAGGCGCCGAGGTGCGGGATGGGGATGACGTTCTTCTCGTCGAGCAGATCGTCCTCGGGAAAGTCCGTGACGTAGCAGCCCACCTGGCCGGAGGCCAGTGCCTCTTTGACATCCACGGTCTTGACCAGGCCGCCGCGCGCCAGGTTCACGATGCGCACGCCCTTCTTCATGATGGCGAATTTTTCGCGCCCGAGCATGCCCTTGGTGGCATCCACCAACGGGACATGCAGGGTGATGTAGTCGGATTGGGACAGCAACTGATCCAGACTGGTCGCGCGCCGAACCGTGCGGGCAAGACCCCAGGCCGCTTCGACCGAGATGTACGGATCGTAACCAACCACGTCCATGCCCAGCGCCAGGGCATCGTTGGCCACCATGACGCCGATGGCGCCCAGGCCTACCACGCCGAGCTTCTTGCCCTTGATTTCGGGACCGATGAAGTCCTTTTTTCCCTTCTCGACCAAGGGGCCGACCTCTTTGCCCTTGCCCTTGAGCGCGCGCGTCCACTCGACGCCGGGGACGATTCGGCGCGAGGCGAGCAGCATGGCCGCGATGACCAGCTCTTTGACGCCGTTGGCGTTGGCGCCCGGGGTGTTGAACACGACGATGCCGCGCTTGGAGCACTTGTCGATGGGAATGTTGTTCACGCCGGCGCCGGCACGGGCGATGCCCTTGAGCGAGGCGGGCAGATCGAGGGCGTGCATGTCCGCGCTACGCACCAAGATGCCGTCGGGGTTCAGGATCTCGGATGCGGTTTCAAAGAAATCACGCGGAAGCTCGTCGAGTCCGATGGAAGCGATCTTGTTGAGTGTCTGAATCTTGAACATGGTGTCTGCCTCGCTGTGATTGGATGGCCCGCGCCAACCTGGGGTCTGCTATCCTGGCCGATATCGCACGCTACGTCTACCGGGTATGATAAGCCGGCATGCACGTCGTGATCGCTCTTCTTTGCGCTTCCGCGCTCCCCGCCACGCTCGCGGGACAGGCCGAAGTCGACCCCGTCATCCCCGCTGAATCTCTGGTTTCGCTGTCCGACGAACGTGCGCCGCACTTCGCGCCTCCGCTACATGAGCGCAGCAAGAAGGAGATCGGGCTGCTCGAGAAAATGTGGCGGCCGAACGTGCACTTGCGCGACGCCGAATTGGCGCCAAAGCGCAAGCCGACCGCGGCGCGCCCCAGGGCCCCGCACACCGTCACCGGGCAGGCGGAAGCGCGCCTGGACGAGGCCATGCAGCCCGTCGGCACGCGCATCACCCCCATCACGACCCTGTTCAACCTCTGGAACCGCGATGCCCTGCCGCTCATCGCCGGCCAGCCCTACAAGGGTCGTTTCCGGATCTTTCTGCGCGATCACTACACCAAACAATCGACCCAAGTCGACGCGCGGCTCGCTGGCATTCTGGCCGCCGCGGCGCTTCGATTCCACGCGCCAAGGGTGGACATCGTGTCGGGCTTTCGCTCGCCCAAGTACAATCTGATGCTGAGAAAGAAGGGGCACCAGGTGGCCCGCGAAAGCCAGCACACGCAAGGGACCGCCGTCGACTTCCGCATTCGCGGGGTGACCACAGAGACTTTGCGCGAATTCGTGCGTGGACTACACATGGGGGGCGTGGGCTACTATCCGCGTACCCACTTCATCCACGCCGACACGGGCAAGATCCGCTACTGGCAGGGGAGCTAGAAGTTCCCCGCCCAGCCTAGCGACAGACCTCCGCCGGGCGAGAGGTTCAGGGCGACCTCGCTGGACTCGGTGGGGCGCAGCACGAGGACCGTGCCCACCACGGCGGCGGCCGCGCCCAGGCCGAAGAGTCCATAGGACATATAGGCAAGCGGCTTGGCATCGCTGCACGCGGCTTCGGCCGGCGAGATGTTGCTGGGATCCTTCTTGTACAGAGAGTTACAGGTGTCCATCTTGCTGCGGGCCATGAGATTCGTGATCAATCCCCCTACCAGCGCGACGCCCGCGCCGCCGTAGACGATCCAGGCCGCCGTGCGATAGTTCGTCGCGGCCGGCTTCTCGTCGATGGATCCGACCGGCTTGACCGCTGCGACCACGGGCGCCCTGGTCGGGCCTTTCTGCGCCGTCTCCCCCCCGCCCCGCCCGTTGGCGCCGCGAAAATCTCCTTTTCCTTCTCTTTTGCCCTCTCGAGACGCTCCTTGAGCGCAATGACCTTGTCGTTCACCTCTTGCGCGTCCTTGGCATCCGGGACGAGCAGCAGGTACTGGCTGTAACTGGCAATGGCCACTTCCAAATCGCCGATGCGTTCGGCGATCTGCGCGATGTTGTAGGCGGTGAATCCATGGGGCACGAAACGCAGCGAGCACTGGTAGGCTTTCAACGCGGCGATGTCGTCGCCATTGCTCGACAACGTCTGGCCCTTGGAGAACCATTTCTTGGCCTGCGCGCGCCGGAGAACGTTGTCCTCGGGGATGTCGTTCGGGCAATCCTCCGCCCGCACGGAGCCAGCGATCAAAAGGAAGGTGATGGCGACGAGTGCAAAACGAATCGTCATGAGCTGTAGTCCGGGAAGGAGTTTGGAAACCGAAGCTTCGCTGGATTTCGAGCGGACGGCGCGGAAATGCAGGATCTTGCCATTTTCTCACCGCCATCCGCCGGCCACAAGAAGAGAACTCCGAGCCATCATCCCGCGATAGCCGCAGAAGGTCGTGGCCGCGGTCGTAAAGCGACGCGTCACGCACAGCCCGGCGTGGGGTCTTGCTACGGCTTGGGGCCGACTGCCTGGGTGTCGTGGATGCCGACCTTTGAACCGACCTTCGAGCTTCGGTCGTCGGCCGTCGCCCTGGCCTTGGCAAGCTGGGTGTCAATCACCTCGACGAACTTTTCCGTCGGCACGGCCCCATCCACCCGGTAACCGTTCACGAACGAGCACGGCGTGCCGTTGACCTCAAGGGTCTTGGCCAAGCCTTCGGACGCCTCGAATATGTTCCTGAAACGATGGTCGGCGATGGCCCGCTGGATCTCCGACCACGACAAGCCGAGTCCCTTGGCGATGGACTTGAGAGCCGCTTGGTCGAGATCGTCCTGAGCCGCGAAGAGCGCGTCGTGGGCTTGCCAAAAACCCTTCATGCCCTTTTTCGCCAAGGCGACCCTGGCCAGCACCGCAGCCGGAACTGCGCGATCATGGAAAGGCAGCGGGTAGTCCTTCCACACGATGCGCAGATCTGCCCCGTACTTCCGTTCGAGAGCGGCCAAGGTCTCTTCCACCCGCTTGCAGAACGGACACTGAAAATCGCTGAACAGCACCAGCGTAACCAGGGCATCGGCCGGTCCGCGCGCGGGATCGGATTTCTCCACGGGTACACGCCAAATGGTCGTGTCTTCCGGCTCAGGTGCCTCGGTTTCCTCGGTCTTTTCCTCGTCGACCGGGTGCGAAGCGGCCCGGGCGTTCCTGGCAGAGAGGACATTGTAGAGTTGGCTGGCCGGCGTGCCATTCGCCACCAGCTGCTTTGCGGCCTCGAGTTGGGAATCGATGATCTTCCTGAAGGTGTCGATGGGTTGGGCGCCCATGAGCGGGATGCCGTTGATGCGAAACACGGGCGTGCCGCGGATGCCCAACCGCGTGGCCAGCGCCACGTCCTCGTCGATCTTGGCCCCCTGGCGCTTGGCCGAAAGCTCCACCTTGAATTTGTCGCCGTCCAAGCCGACCATCACGGCCCAGCGTACGTAGCTCTCGGACGAGACTCGCCCTGGTCGGCGAACGCGAGCTCTTGGAATCGCCAGAATGCGTCGGCCCCACCCATGGCGAACACGGTCATGGCCGCCTCCGCAGTGGGCCTGGCATCGTTGTGGAACGGCAAGGGATAGTTCTTCCACACCAGGCGCAGCCGGTCGGGCCCATAGAGCTGCCTCAATTCCGCGAGCGTCTCGTCCACGCGCGCGCAAAACGGGCACTGGAAGTCGCTGAATTCGACGATGGTGACCGGCGCTTCCAGACTGCCCCAAATCGGATCCTTGGCCGTAGCCGGCACCACCGCACTCTCGAGCGCGGGCGGTCCGGCCGGCGTGATGCCGGTCAGGGGGGGCTGCGCGATGCCGCTCTTGCGCGCGCAAGGGCAATCGCAGGCCGGTGCTGCCATCGGCGTGGCGCCGCGCCCTCGCCCCGTGGCGCAGCCGAGCAGGCCGGCACCGAAGAGGGTCAGGGCGATGGGTAAGAAGGCGCGGCCGGGCACTCCGTGAATCCAGGTCTTCATGGAAGGAAAGGTATCAGACCGGATTCGTGAAACGTAGACGCTTCCACGGCGAAGCACCCTTCAGCCACCACGCGGCTCGAATCGCGAGGCAGGTCCGGCCGGCGGCGCGATGCGCTCCCAACGCGGCGTTTCGTCGTCGCCGGGCAATCCAATCAGAAGCTCCTGGGGGTGAAAGGCGGCCTTGTAGCGCAGCGACTGGCAGGCCAAGACGCAATAGCCAAGGTAGACGTAGGGTCGCGACGTGGCGCGTGCAAGCTCGACGAGGCTGAGAATGTTGGCGATCCCAGGCGAGATACGCGCGTAGGCCGGATCGTAGAAGCAGAAGATGGCGCTCCACGCCTGCGGTGTCTTGTCGCAAATCGAAATCATGACCAGGCGGTCGTCGGCAGCTTGGTCGTAATAGGCGACTTCCAGCGCAAATCGCGCCGGGAACGCGAAGCGCATGAAGTAGTCCTGCACGGAAAGGTCCGACATTTCCCAGCCGCGCGCTTGCACGCGGTCGTGCTGCCAGGCGTGGAACAGATCCAAGCGCGCCTCGTCGATGATGGGCTTGCCAATCCGGGGGCGCAACCGGCTGGCCAGACGCTGTACGCGGCGCTGGCTGCGACTCGGAGAAAAAGCGTCCACCACGATGCGCGTGGAGAGGCATGCCTGGCATCCGCCGCAGGCCGGGCGGAACCAACCCGGGCCGAAGTGACGCCATCCGCGGCGCAAGAGCTCGTCCACCTCCTCGGGCGAAACGTCCAACATCACCCGGTGCTCGAGCGAGGCCGCGATGTCCGGCAGATACGAACAAGGGCGCGGATCTTCGGTGCTGGCATGAAGGAGGCGAGCCACACCTGCAAACATGGCAGATCGTGGGCAACCTTCAACATGGGTCGGGTCCGATTTCCGCGTCCGGTCGGGTGCCCATCCCGTGCGCTATAGTCTCCCCATGCCCACCATGCTCGGGACCGCGCTCGGCCTTGCGGCCATCACGGGTCTATGGAGCTTCGCCGCCGGGAAGGCCGTGCTTCCCGACGACCAGCCCGCAGTTGCCGCCCCCTCGCCGCCACCCGTCGTCCACAAGGTCGAGGCCAGCACCGCGGCAAGCGACGCCCCCGTCGAGGTGCCCGCCCCGTCGGAAAAGGCCCTGCGTTATCACCGCGGCAACAATATCCTCTGGGCCGTCGAGCAAGGGTTATCGATCGCCCTTCCCTTGCTCCTGCTCTTCACCGGGCTCTCGGCCCGGCTGCGCACCTTGGCCAACCAGGTCACGGGTGGCCGTTTCTATCCGACCTTGGCCATCTACCTGGTGCTGTTGTCGGTGCTGCTCTTCGTCGTCGAGCTGCCGCTGTCGTTCTACGTCGGCTTTGCGCGCGAGCACGCCTACGGCCTTTCCACCCAGCGCTTTTCCAAGTGGGCCAGCGATCAGGCCAAAGGTCTCGGCATCGGCCTGCTCGTCGGCGTGCTCGTGCTGTGGGTACCCTATCTCCTGCTGGCCAAGAGCCCCCAGCATTGGTGGCTGTGGACCAGCGCTCTGGCCCTGCCCTTCTACATCCTTACCCTCGTCGTCACGCCGCTGTGGATCGCGCCGCTCTTCAACAAGTTCGGGCCCATGAAAGACAAGGTGCTCGAATCCGAGGTACTGGCCGAGGCCAGACGCGCAGGGGTCGAAGGCGCACGCGTGTTCGAGGTCGACAAGAGCGTCGACACCGCCAAGGTCAACGCCTACGTCACCGGCGTGGGCGGCAGCAAACGCATCGTGCTGTGGGATACGCTCATCGCCCGACTGTCGCCGGCACAGGTCCGCTACGTGGTCGCCCACGAGCTCGGCCACTACGTGCTCGGCCACGTATGGACCAGCGTGATTCTATCGACGGTGCTCACCTTCGTCGGCCTGTTCGGTGCCCATCGATTGTCCGGCTTCGTCCTCGGCCACTTCGGTGGCCGCATGGGCTTGCATCAGCTCTCGGACGTCGCTTCGCTGCCCCTGCTCATGTTGCTCTTGACCTTGTTCTCGCTGGTCATCACGCCCGCTGCGCTGGCTTTCTCGCGCTACCACGAGCACGAGGCCGACCGCTTCGGTCTCGAGCTCACCCACGACAACCGCGCCGCCGCCACCGCCTTCGTGGCCCTCCAGCAGCAGAACCTGACCGTGCCCCGCCCTGGCCTGCTTTACAAGCTCTTCCGAGCCAGCCATCCGCCCATCGGCGAGCGCGTGGACTTCATCAACAGCTACCATCCGTGGACCCAGGGCAAACCGGGGCGCTACGAGGATCTCTTCGCGCGGTAGCGCGCGAAGCCGGGGTGACAGCGAGCCTACCTACCCAGCCACCGCCACTGTCAGCACGTGGCCCGCCTCGCGCCGCCACACCACCCGCAAGTTGTCGAGCATGCTCTGGCGTGGCAGCTCGGCGACCACACGCACGCCGACGGGCTGCCAGCCCTCGGGACATCCGGCAAATGCCTCGCCGGCCAGGTTCACCAGCACGCCGCGCGTATCGAGGCGCAAGCCGAGGCCGAGGAGCTTCAAGACCGCCTCCTTGGCGCTCCAGATGCGGGCCACGCTCTCGTCGCGATCGCGGCCCGCGGCCTCGACGACTTGGGCTTCACCCTCGGTGTAGAACTGTCTCACCAACGCGGGATCGCGCGGTTCCACGGTCTCCACGTCGGCACCGATGCGCGCAGTTCGCTCCAGCGGTGCGGCGGCCATGCCGACCTCGCTCCGATGCGAAATCGAGATGGGATATTCCCAGCCACCCTTGCCTTCGAGGAGCACGAAGGGCTCACCCGAGGGTTGGTTGAGGACGCTGATTTCCTTCTCCGGCACCTGCTCCTCGCCCAGCATATCGCGCACGAGACGCTTGGCCGCGGTCCGGCCCAGCAGCCACTTGCGCCTTCTCGGCGCGTGGCCGAGCCGGGCGAGCATCTTCTCCTCGCGCGGGCTGAGCAGATCCGGCCACGCCTGGCCTTGCACAAGCGACGGAAACTCGCCGGCATGGACCAGACGGTAGCGGAACATCAGACGACCACGTTGCGGAACGGGCCCGCTTCGTCTTCGGGCAGCGTATTCGGCATGCGCGAGGTGCGATACCCGACGAGCTCGACGTGAACCTTGCCTTCGCCGTCGCGCACGCGGGCGCTGAACGAGAGTCCGTCGGCGCTCGGGTGGGCGGTCACTTCGGCAACCAGCGGACCGCTGCCCGCCGAGGGATCGCGCACGATCACCCGATCGACCGCGGCCGGCAGGGCAAGCTGCCCGGTCTTGCCGATCTCCCACACGCCTGCGGTCTGGAAGCACAGCTCGATGAGACGCGGTCCCACCAGGCTGGCGTGGGTGGGGTTGGTGGTATCGAGGGGCAGATTCGCGGTCATGCAACCGATGACCTGGTTCTGGCCCGCGCTCTCGACCCGATCGAGCACGCGGTAGGCGGGGCCGTGGAAGTACACGCGGTAGATGGCCTCGCGCCCGATTTCGGGTTGGGTACGATTGAAGGCCTGCACGTGCTGCGTTTCCAGCGCCGTCGGCGCCAGCACGACCACGCCCGAGAAGTGCAACTTCTCTTCGGGTTCGCGTCCCACGATGGTCTGCACCGACGACAGCGTGGTGTGGACGCGCACGAGGCCGGGCTCGCCCAGCACCGCCCGCGCCCGCACGATGGCTGCCCGCGGCTCGTTGCGGTAGTACTTCATGGGCGCGAGGAAGCGCAGGTTCTCCAGGCCCACGACGTGATGGCTGGGCACGAGCAACCAGGCCGCCTCGGCGAAGGTCTCGATGCCCATCACGCCGGGCAGGACGGGAATGCCGTCGATGGCGTGATCGTGGAGGAAGGGCTCGACCTTGGGATCGAGCCGCATCTCGGCCACCAGACCCTCGTGCAGATGGTGGCTGACTTGCGCGAAAGGCAAGGGCAGCGATTTGTCCTTGGCGCGAGCCTGCAGGCTGCCGTCGACTTCGAGCCCCCCGTCCGCGTCGAGAGGCGTGACCAGGATGCCGAGACGACGGCCCACCACCGCCTCGCCCGAGTAGCCGGCGAGAAGCGCGTTGCGAATGACGGGCAAGCCCTCGGCCGGATCGAGCATATCGATCCCGGCGCGCTTCATGATCTCGGGGATGCTTCCGCGCGTGGCCATGCCGATGCCGCCCCACGCGGTCCAATCGAGGGCGATGCCGAGCGAGCTCGGCCGCGACGCCGCCCACCACGAGACTGCCTTGCACATGAAGTCGTTGCCCGCGCTGTAATCGGCCTGACCCGCGTTGCCGAAGCGCCCCGCCACCGAGGAAAAGACCACCATGGCCTTGACGTCGAGGTCGCGCGTGGCCACCATCAGATTGAAAAGCCCGTCGGCCTTCACGCGGAAGACCAGATCGAATTCCTCGACCGGCTTGCGGTCGAGCGAGCGGCTGCGTTCGAGGCCCGCGGCGTGGAGAACCACGTCGAGCTTGCCGCTTTGCTGGCGGATGTTCTCCACCACGGCCTTGACCGCGTGGCCGTCGAGCACGTCGACCTGGCGGTAGAAGGCGCGACCTCCCGCCTCTTCCACCGAACGCAGGGCTTCGAGGATGCCGGCTTGCCGTTCGAGATCGAAGAGCTTCTCCTCGACCTGCGCCGGGGTGGCGCGGCCCTTCTCGGCCTTCAGGCGCTCGAACACCTCGCGCTTGGCGCCCTCGCGATCCTTGATGACCTTTTCGAGCAAGGGACGCTCGCTCTCGGGCGGCATCTGGCGCGCATCGAGCAGGTAGAAGGTGCCGCGCGAAGCGGCCGCCAGGTCGCGCACGATGGCCACGGTGATGGCGCCGGCGCCACCGGTGACCGCGAACACGGCGTTCGCATTCATGGAGACGGGCGTCTTGGCGTCGCTGGGCGGGGCCGTGAAGAGCTGCACGCCCACGGTCACGCGCAGGTTACCTTGGTACCCGATCTCGATGGCGCCCGGATCGCGCTCGGTCTCGTCCAGCAGAGCGCGCACCACCACTTCACTCGGCATGTCCTCGGGGAAGTCCACGGCCTTGACCAGGGCCTCGGGCCGCTCGCGTTTCGTGGCCTTGGTGAATCCGACGACGGCGCCGCCGATGGGATTGCGCGCGCCTCCTTGGCCGTAGCCGTGGTGGCCGCCCATGCGGGTTGCCGTGATGAGGAAGGTGCCAGGGTTGGCGAGCGCATCGTAGAGCCCGCGCACGGCCCCGTGCAGAAGCAGCACACGATCGCAGTACTGTTTGCGGAACTCGACCAGATCCATCTCGTGCAACGAGGGGCAAGCGTCGAGCGGGGCGAGAAAATACAGGCCCGTGGTCGAACCCGCGGCGGCCCACTCGCGCAGGGCATTCTCGATTTCACCGCGCTCGGGCCGAGCATCGATGCGCAGGACCTGAACCCCGCGACGTTCGAGCTCGTCGCAAAGCAGACGGCCGGCTCCGTCGCGATCCGTGACCACGACCACGCGGCTGCCTTTCTCCAGGCGCACCGACGTGTGCTTGCAGGCGGCGAGCGGCGGGCGCAGGGTCACCACGGGACGGCGAAGCACACCGCTTTCGAACGGATTTGCTTCCGACACCACGATGGCTGGGGCCATCGCCACGGGGGGCGGGGCGGCCGTCGGTGCAGGCGAAGGCTCCGCGGCGCGCGCTGGCGCGGGCACAGCATCCGGCACGGTTTCGACGGCCGGCGCAGGCGCCGCATCCGGAGCACCGAGGCTCTGCTTGACGAACCCGATCACGTGACGAAGCGTCGGATAGTCGCGCAGCTTCAGGTCGTCCTTGCGTGGGATGTTGAACTCCTCGCGCACCATGGCGAAGACCTCCGCCTGCTTGACCGTGTCCACGCCGAGGTCGGCCTCCAGATCCAAATCCAGCTCCAGCATATCGCTGGGATAGCCGGTCTTGGCCGCCACCATGGCGAGCACCTTCGCGACGATCGGATCGCTGTCCGAGGTCACTGGTGCCGGGGGCGCGGCCTCGGCCGGCGGAACAATGGGAGTGGCCGCGATGGGGGCAGTCGTTGGTTCCACCGTCACCGCGGATGGGGCAACCGTCGCCTGCGCGACGGGCGGCACCGCGACTTCCACCAAAGCAGCCGGCACGGTTGCGACCGTGGTGCCGCCCTGGCTCTGCTCGACGTAACCGATCACGTGACGAAGCGTCGGATAGTCGCGCAGCTTCAGGTTGTCCTGGCGAGGAATATTGAACGTTTCGCGCACCATCGCGAACACCTCGGCCTGCTTGACCGTATCGATGCCGAGGTCAGCCTCGAGATCGAGATCGAGCTCCAGCATATCGCTGGGGTAGCCGGTCTTTTCGGCCACGATGGCCAGCACCTTCGCGACGATGCCGCTTGCCGGGATAGTGGCGGTGACTGGGGCACTGGCGGCCACGGGGGCTGGGGCGGTGGCGGTGGCAGGAACCGTGGCCGGCTCCGAAACCGTGGCCGCAGCCGGCACCGCGCCTCTGCTCTGCTCGACGTAGCCAACCACATGACGAAGCGTCGGGTAGTCGCGCAGCTTCAGGTTGTCCTGGCGAGGAATGTTGAACGTCTCGCGCACCATCGCGAACACCTCGGCCTGCTTGACCGTGTCGATGCCGAGATCCGCCTCGAGATCCAGATCGGGATCCAGCATGTCGCGCGGATAGCCCGTCTTCTCGGCCACGATGCCGAGAACCTTGTCGAGAACGGAATCTGCGGCAGCTCCGGCAGCCGGAGCCGTCGTCGAAGGTGTAGAAGAGGGGGTAGGCACGGTGGGAATGGGGGCCGAAGTCCCCGCAGGTACCGAAGCCACTGCCCCCGTGCTCTGTTCCACATAGCCAACCACATGGCGAAGCGTCGGGTAGTCGCGCAGCTTCAGGTTGTCCTGGCGAGGAATGTTGAACGTCTCGCGCACCATCGCGAACACCTCGGCCTGCTTGACCGTGTCGATGCCGAGATCCGCCTCGAGATCCAGATCGGGATCCAGCATGTCGCGCGGATAGCCCGTCTTCTCGGCCACGATGCCGAGAACCTTGTCGAGAATCGCCTCACCGCTTACCGTGCCCACGGCAGAGCCCGTGCCCGTGCCCTTGGCCGTGGTCGTGGTCGTGGCCGTGGCCGTGGCCGGCACCGCCACGGGAACCGTCACCGCCACCGGAGCCGCCACAAACGCCGCGCGTGGCCCCGTACCCGTCAACCAGCGCGACGGCGCCGGCTCGCGCCGCGGCTGCCCCTCGTCCTTGATACGCAGGGTCCGCTGTTGAACCTCGACGCTGGGGTTGTCGTAGCCGGAGACCTCCGACAACCAGCGCTGGTAGGTCGCCCGGTCGGCCACGCGCTGTTCGACTCCCTGAACGCGCCGGAAGAGCGACATGGCGATCTGCGAGCCAAAGCCGGCGGCCAGGCGCAAGGCAAAGCGCACCGGATAGTGTCCGCCCTTGGAGAGATTGAGCGTGCCGAGCTCGGGATCGGGCTCTTTGAAATTGGGCACCGGCGGCACGATCTGCTTTTCCAGAATCTTGACCGCCATGGCGTCCTCGATGCCGACACCCATCGGGTGCCCGGTGAAGCCCTTGGTGTTGGCCACGACCAGGTCGTTGGCCGACGCGCCGAAGGTCTTGCGCAGGGCGAACACCTCGGCCGCGGCGCTGCCGCCACGCGCCGGCGTATAGGTCTCATGGGAGATGAAGGCCAGCTCCTTGGCCATGGCGTGGCGTTCGAGCCCGTGCTTGCGCTCGACCGTCGACACGAATCTCTCCATGACGGCTTCGATATGGGCCACGTCGAGACGCGAGCCATGGAAAGCGCTGTTCGCGATTTCGGTGCCCAGCACCTCGACCATGCCGCGCATTCCGCGCTCGGCGACGGCATCCTGGGATTCGACGACCAGTGCGCACGCGCCCATGCCCATGAGCATGCCGTGGCGGCGGCGATCGAACGGCAGGGCCGCGCGCTCGACCACGTTCTCGGTGGTGGCGGCGCCAGTGGCAAGGAATCCCGCGCCCATCCACTCCATGAGGTTGTCCGAGGTGAGCTCGTCGGCGCCGATCACGATCACGCGCCGACAACGGCCGAGACGAATCCAGTCCTCGGCGATGGCGATGGCCGTGGTGGTGGAGGCGCAGGCCGAATTGACCTGGGTGTTGGGACCGCGAATGCCGAGCATCTCGGCAAACTGGGCGTGACCCATGGACAACACCTGGAAGATGAAGCGCCGGTCGAACTGGAACTCGGTCTTCTGCTCGCGCGCCTCGTAGAAACGCGTGATTTCCCGTGCCATGTTGTCGAAGCCGGGGAAGGCCGACGAGAAGATCACCCCGGTCTCGTCGGCCATGGCCAGTGGCAAGCGCCAGCGGTCGGGCAGGTAACTGCCTGTGGTGGTGCGCCGGTAATTGCGCACGAGCGGAATGCCGGCGTCGCGCAAAGCTTCGATGCCCGCCGCGATGGCGAGCGCAGAGGTGGTATCGAAAACCTCCGTGCGCTCCTTGGCGACACCGAACTCCTGGTTCAAATCGAAGGTGCCCTTGCGCCCGGCCAGTCGGATGACTTCGTCTGCAGACGCGATGGGCTCGAGGCTCGGCTCGCCGAGCTCGCGTTTGTGCAGGCGCACGATGTTCTTGCCCAGCATGCGCTCGCGCAGCTTCTGCGGCACCGGCTCGATGAACGATTCGCCGGCCAAGATGCGGTCGATGTTGCCGTCGTCGAAGACACGGCGGCTCTCGCCGGGCAGGCCCAGTCCCACGCCGGAGATGACGATGGGGCCCGCCTGTGCGGTGGGCGCGGGCGCGGCGGCTTCCCCGCCTTTGTAGAGCGCCATGCCTTCATCGAGAAATCGCGCAAAAAGTCGTCCCAGACTCTCGTAGTCGGTCTGGCCGGCCGTGGCGGTTGGACGTGTTCGATCCGTGCTCATGACGATGGGGGCTCCATTCGCTGACGTGGGGTTTTCGCTGGGGACCGCGCTCTTGGTGCCTTCGGCGGCGGCGCGGAGCTCTGGGAGGCGAGACAGCTGCTCCGGCCTGGGGATACCCGCGGCGTAGAGGCCACACATGGCATCGTGGAACGAGCGCACGCCGCCTCGCTTGGGGTGGTTGGTGGATAGACAAAGGACGTCCTGCTTGTCCGCAAGGTCGCTTTCGGCCAGTGCTTGCAAAGCGCGCTTGGGGCCGACTTCGAGAAAGATGCGCGCGCCCTCGCCGTAGCAAGTTTCGATACCTTTGACGAATTGGACCGACGACGCCATCTGGTCGGCCAAGCGCCGTTTGATGGTTTCCATGTTGTCCGTGGGGTAGAGCTGGCCGTCGATGTTGCCAATCAGCGGAATGCTCGGCGGGGCAATCTGCATTTCGCAGATGGTCCGGTACAGGGCGTCCGCGGCCGGGGCGACCACCTTGCTGTGGAAGGCGTGCGACACGGGGATGATCTGCGCGGTCATGCCCAGGTTGTTGAAATAATCGACCGCACGATCTACGGCGTCGCTGGCGCCGGCGATCACCGTCTGCTTCTTGCTGTTCATGTTGGCCGGCGTGAGGTAGCCGCCGATCTCGGGTAGGCGCCGCACGATTTCGTCGGTCGGCCCGAGCACCGACGCCATCTTGCCCTTGTCGCCGATCGATACCGACGCCATGGCCCGCGCCCGCGCGCTGACCGCGACCAGCGCCTCGGAGAAGTTGAGCATGCGCGCGCCGACCGCCGCCGCCCACTCGCCCAAGCTGTGCCCCATCACCATATCGGGGAACACGCCGTGCTTGCCCAGCATGCGCATGATCGCGATGTCGGTGGCCACCATGGCCGGCTGGCAGATGGTGGTATCCTTGAGCGCCTCCTCGGCGTCCTCCATGGCCGCCGCATCGTTGGCGTTCCTGTAGACGTAGCTCGTGAGCGGGCGCCCGAGAATGGGCTCCATGGTGCGGTCGGCCTCCGCGAAGGTCTCGCGCACGATGGGATCGGGCACATCGGCGAGCATGTTGACGTACTGCGAGCCCTGCCCGGGGAACAGAAACGCGACCTTGCCGGCCGGGCCGCGGCCGAGGTGAATGCCCTTGGTCTGCAGAACCCGCCACTTGCGGACATCGTTCTTGTCCAGGGCCTCGATGGTCAGCTCGCACTTCTTGACGAGATCGCCCGCTTCATCGAAGGCGATGACCAAGCGGGCCGGCGCAGCAAGGAACTGCGCCCCCGGCGGGGTGCGGTCGGGGACCTTGCCGGCCTTGGCGTCGGCCATGGCCTGGATGGCTTGTGCACGCAGTGCCCCCGGATCGGTGCCGCTCAGGGCGAGCATGAATCCGAGCATGGTCGGCCGGTCGTCAGTGCCCTGCCTTGCTCCCGCCACCTGAGCACCGCCGGCTGGCGACGAGGCGGTGGAAGCACTCGGCACCTGCACCATGGTCGGTCGCCTGGTCAGCAAGCCCGGCACGTACTCCTCGACCACGACATGGAAATTGGTGCCGCCGAAGCCGAAGGCCGAGACGCCGCAGCGCCGGGGCGCAAACGACGGACGCTCCCACGGTCGCGCCTTGGTGTTGACCTCGAAGGGAATCTTGTCGAACGGGATGGCCGGGCTGAGAACGTCGCAGTTGATGGACGGCGGCAGGATCTTGTGATGGCAGGCCAGCACCGCCTTGAGCAGACCCGCGGCGCCGGCCGCGCTCTTGAGGTGGCCGATCTGCGACTTGACCGAACCGAGCGCGATCTTGTGCTTGATGGGGGTGCCCTCCATCAACACGCTGGCCGCGCTTTCCATCTCGGACACGTCGCCCACGCGGGTCGAGGTGCCGTGCCCTTCGAGCAGGGTCATGGTCGCCGGATCGAGCCCGGCGCGTTTCCAGGCGCGCTGGATGGCCACACGTTGCCCGATGGGGTTGGGCGCGGTGATGCCCTTGCCCTTGCCGTCGCTGGCTCCGCCCACGCCGCGGATGACCGCGTAGATCTTGTCGCCCGCCTTCTCGGCATCCTCCAGGCGCTTGCAAATGAAGAAGGCGCCACCTTCGCCCATGACGAAGCCGTTTGCGCCAGCCGAATAGGGGCGCGAGCCGTCGGGCGAGAGCGCGCCGATCTTGCTGAACTTGACGAAGGTGGTGGCGCCCATGTTGCGATCCATGCCGCCGGTCAGGGCTACGTTGTAGTGGTGGTCGACGAGGCTGTCGACGGCGGCCTGCACGCCCGCCAGGGCCGACGCGCACGCGGCGTCGGTGGTGAAATTGGGGCCGCGCAGGTTGTAGACCGCGGCCACGCGACCGGCAACGATGTTGGTCAGCTCGCCCGGCATGGTGTCTTCGGTGGTGTCGGGCAAGCGCCGGGCGATTTCGCCGGCGAACTCGGCCAGGATCGCCTCGCGCGCGCTGGCTGGCAGCCCCTTGAAGGCCGCGGTTTCGTAGAGCGCTCTGGCGTACTCGGGAAACGAAAGACGCAGCACGGTCTCGTAGTGCCGTTCGCCGCCCATGGCGTTGCCGATGATCACGGCGGTCGAATCGCTGTCGAGGGGACGATCAGGGTGGCCGGCATCGCGCAAGGCCTCGCCCGCGCACAGAAGTGCCCACTTCTGACCTTCGTCCATGGCCGAGGCCACGCGCGGTGGAATCTTGAGCTTGGTCGACTCGAACGTGATGCCTCGAACCCAGCCACCGACCTTCGAATAGGTCTTGCCAGGTGCCTTGGGATCGGGATCCCAGTAATCCGAGGCATTCCAACGCTCGGGGGTCACATCCGTGATCGAGCTCCGGCCGGCCACCACGTTCTGCCAGAAGTGCTGTGCGTCGGGGGCGTCGGGCAAGATGGCGCCCAAGCCCACCACCGCGACCGCTCGGTCGGCCGGATCTCGTGTCGAACTACTCATCTACTTTTTCTCCTCCAGATTGGATCGCGGGTAGCGGATCCAGGCGGGTTGTCCAGCCCGATCGCGCCGCTCGTCTGCGCTTGCTTCTCGGGTATGAAGGTCACTGCGGTCGCGCCGCGTCTTGCTCCACGATGGCTTTGGCGACGGTGTCCATGTCGGCCATGAGCCCTTTGGCCGCAGCGTAGACAGCGTGCGTCTGCAGGGAACGCTCGAAGTCCGCCATGCCCGCGTCGTCCACGGCGTCCATGCCACGCACCAGGCGAACAGCCCCTGCCACCACGTCCAGCGCGGCCTCGCGCGCGCAGATCCGGGACATGTCCTTGACCACCTTGGGCGCGAAGAAGGGCTCGTACTTCGCGGCGCCACGGCCGGCAGCGTAGTGGGCGAAATTGGCCGCGATTTCCGCGCGGGTCATGAGCTCGCCGAGCTGAAACAGCACGTGCTGGTGGCGCGTGAGGCGAGAGACGCGGCAGCGCTCGGTGGTTTCGAGCACGGCTCGCACCGCCAGGGCCGCCACGTCGGCGCCTACCTGGGCATCCTCGCGGTGCAGGCTGTCCAGCGATTCGGCCATGCGGCGATAGAAGCCGCCGCGCTCTTGCAGGTGGACGCGCCAGCGATCGCGCGACACCGTCCATTGCATGATCTCGCTCGTCCCCTCGTAGATGGTCGTGATGCGCACGTCTCTGCGAACCTTCTCGACCTCGTACTCCTTGGTATAACCGTACCCACCCAGGGCCTGGACCGCGGCGTCGGCAGCGGCATTGCCCTCCTCGGTGGCGAAGAGCTTGGCGATGGCGCCTTCGGTTTGCAGCTCGGGCTCGCCGGCGTCCAAGCGACGCGCCACCTCCTCGATATAGGCGCGGGCGGCCTCCAGCTTGACCACATGGGGGACGATGAGCTTGTCCATGTAGCCCTGCTTTTCGGCCAGGGTGGAGCCGGCCTGCACGCGCTCGCGCGAGTAGCGAATGGCCTTGAGCATGGCCTGCACGCCGCCACCCAAGCCGAACGCCGCCACCATCAAACGCGTGAAGCCGAATACCGACTGGGCGTGAATGAGGCCCTTGCCCTCGACCCCGCCGAGGAGGTTCTCCTTGGGCACGAACACATCCTCGAAGGTGACCGGGGAGGTGTTCGACGAGCGAATCCCGTGCTTGTTTTCGTGCTTGCCCGGCACGAGCCCGGGGGTGCCCTTCTCGACCAGGAAAAAGGTCGGTCCTTCGGGAGCGGCGGCCAGCACGGAATAGAGTTGGGCGAAGCCGCCGTTGGAGATGAATTGCTTGGTGCCGTTTATCTTGTAGCCCTTGATCTCGCCGTTCTCGATGACCCGGTCGGCCTTGGTGCGGATGGCGGATAGCTCGCTGCCCGCCAGGGGCTCGGTCACGGCGTAGGCGACAATCAGGCCCTCGTCGCCGATGCGGCGAAGCCAGTGCTTGCGTTGCTCTTCGGTGGAGCCCACGACGATGGGGTCGGTGCCGAGAAAGATGGCGAGAAACGCGGTGGCCACGCCAAGGTCGAGGCGAGCCATGTCCTCGGACACGCGATAGACGTCGTACGCCGAGCCGCCGAGGCCGCCCAGCTCCTCGGGGATGAAGAGCAGGTGCAAGCCGATCTCGGGTCCCAGAAGCTCTTCGATGAGCCCGAGCGGGAACTCATCCCGCTCGTCGAGATCGAGGCGAACCTTGGCGGGCAGCTTCTGCTTGCCGAACGACCCGATGGTATCGAGAAGCATCTGGAGTGAATCTTTGTCGAGTCCTGCGTTCTTCATTTCGTGTCTTGTCTCCTGCGCGGATGCCGGTTCTTCGGTGTGAAATGGCATCCCCCGCCTGCGGGGCGGACGATGCTGGCACAAGCTGGCCCAAAATCAAAACAGGGATCGACGGCGCAATCCGTCGATCCCTGCCCTACGACGCGACTATTCGGAATGGCTGGTCAAACGCTGACGCACTCGAAATCGAGCGCCTACTCCAGTTTCCAGGCCGGATCGGAGTTCTCCTTCGCCTTTTCCTTTTCCTTCTTGGCCTCCTCGGCCTTTCTCTCCTTGTCGCGCTGAGCTTGGGCCTTCTTGGCCTCTACCTGCGCCTTCTTGTCTCTTTCCTTCGCCTTCTTGAGGGCCAGCTCTGCCGCCTTCTCCTCATCGTGCTGGCGCTTGGCCACGCATTCCGGGGGCTCGCAGTCGTTTTCGCACTGGCACTTGAGCTTCGCCTTGCTCACCTTGATGCAGTGACACTTGTCGTCCTTGTCCCGGTAGCACCCACACGCGTTGTTTTCCGTGGCGGCGGCGGCTGGCTCGGCCTCTACTTGGGAGTCAGCCTTCTTGGGCTTTGCCTCGGTTGTTGGTGAGAAAAAGGTCACCAAGCCGAACACTGAAACGATCGAGAGCAGCAATCGCATGGCGTTCTCCTTTGCACCGCAAATACCACGGGTCCGGCGGCGTGTGCAATGGGCCTGCACGGGCTCGTTTGCATCTTGCGCCAAGGCCGAGCAGGCTACATGATTCTGGTGACGAGAGACCGCCATGACCCAGAGCCTGATGTCGCGCGACAAAGCGGAAGCCAAAAAGAAGGGCCTGTTCGCCCTTTCAGCGTGGGCCGGTGCGGGAGCGCTGTTCGTCTACCACGCCCCGGTTTTTGGGCTGCTGACCTTGGGCGGAGCGGTTTACCTGACGTACCGATGGTTCATGTTCCGCGCCAAGCGCGGCATGCGCTTCTAGTAGGGGCGGGTTTCAAACCCGCCCTCATGGGAGGGATTGGACATCCTCTCGGCAACGCCAAGATCTGGTGGGGCGGGTTCGGTGTTCTAAGGTTCCAAGAACAGCGGCGGAGCCGTGGGAGGCTGCGCCCCGGCTGGATTTCCTTGCTGCGCTGGACGTGTCACACGGTGGAAGGAAAGCGGGAGGTCGACCTGCACCCCTTTGCCATCGAAGGTCGGAAAACGAATGTCCTGCACCACACTTCTAATGCAGTGCTCTGCGTCCGGAGGCGCACCTCCCACGCGGACTAGGCTGGGCCTGCCGTTGGGATCCGCCTCGAAAGAAACCGACACCATTGGATCTTGCGTCAGGGAGGAGAAGCAAGCGGCCAACGACCCCATAGCTCCTTGAATCGACCGATTGAGGGTGTCGCGCGTAAGTCCGTTCGGATCCCCGTTGAGCGTCGCCCGAGCCCTGGACGGCTGCTCATGCGCCGGCTGGGTTGGGACTGGCGGCGGATCGTCGGCAATCACGGACGGTGCAATGGGCGACCCGGCCTGGCTTCGATAGCCGACCTCGGCACCCTTGTAGCGCATCGCGTGTTGCGCCCTGACGGGCTGTTGCAGGACCATCGGGGCAGAGGCTCTCCTGCACGCGGAAAGGCCGCAAAGGAACAGTGCCACCAGCGCTGCGCCATGCGCAGTCGAGTTGATGAATGACGCGTGCCTAGGCATCCGGTCCTCTCTCACGCGGCGGGTTAGGTCGGACCGAGCCCGCCGACGCTCAGACGCTCGGTTGATTTCGAGTGTAACTTGACCTGCGACGCCTGTGAATTCATCAGATTACACTTTAGTGGGTGCCCAAACCGCGTGGCTCAAGTGTACAGTAACGGCAAAAATGAGAATTGGAATCGATCTCGGTGGCACCAAAATTGAGGGTATCGCCATTGATGAAGAGGGAGCCGAGCGACAGCGCCTGCGCGTCCCAACACCCAAGGGAAGCTATGCAACCATCGTGCAGGCCATCGCCTCGTTGGTTTCGGACATCGAGAAGGCGTACGGCGAGAAAGGCACGATCGGCGTGGGCATTCCAGGCGCCATCTCGCCTCCCACGGGTCTGGTCAAGAACGCCAACACGGTCGAGCTGATCGGACATCCGCTGGACAAAGATCTCAGCCGTGTCCTCGAGCGCGAGGTTCGCGTCGCCAACGATGCCAACTGCTTCGTATTGTCCGAAGCCACCGATGGCGCCGGTGCGGGTGGCCAGGTGGTGTTCGGGGTCATCATCGGGACGGGCGTGGGAGGCGGCATCGTCGTCCACGGCCGCCTGCTCACCGGCCAGCACGCCATCGCCGGGGAATGGGGCCACAACCCGCTGGCCTGGCCACGCGACGACGAACGACCCGGGCATCCCTGCTTCTGCGGCCGACCTGGCTGCAACGAGTCTTTCCTCGCGGGCCCCAGCCTTTCGCGCGACCATCGCCTGGCCACGGGACAGGATCTCAAGCCACCGGAGATCGCCGCGCGGGCGGAGAGCGGCGACGCGGCGGCACTGGCCACCATGGTCCGTTACGAAGACCGCCTGGCGCGTGCGCTCGCCGTCATCATCAACGTCCTGGACCCCGATTTCGTCGTGCTGGGCGGCGGCGTGTCCAACATCGCGCGCCTCTATCGCGAGGTTCCCCTCGTGCTGCCCAAGTACGTGTTCTCCGACAAGGTGACGACGCCCATCGTGAAGGCCAAGTACGGCGACTCCAGCGGTGTTCGCGGAGCCGCCTGGCTGTGGCCCAAGGCCTGACAGATCCTCTAGCGACGGTGCGACTGCACGTAGGTCGAGATCACCAGAAAGAGCCCGAGCAGCACCCACACCACGCCCATGCGGATGTGACGGCGCTGCTCCTTGCCACGGACGGGCGCGGGGTTCGTGGATGTTTCGCTGTCTTCCTCGGTCAAGCGCGGCGTGCGCGGTGCCCCGAGGTACTTCACGCGCAGCGTACCGAAGAGCACGAGCAGCGCGCCCACGGCATAGGGAATGATGGGGGGGATGTTCAGTCGCATGGCTTCCTAACTTGCCATCTCCACGGCCTTGAATTCGCGGATGACCGTCACCTTGATCTGCCCGGGGAAGGTCATCTCGCGCGAAATGACCTCGGCGATGTCGGACGCCAGCTTGGTGGCACCGGCATCGCTCACGTGCTCCTCCTCGACGTAGACACGAACCTCGCGTCCGCCCTGGACGGCAAAGGCTTCGGCGATGCCGCGAAAGCTGCGCGCGATGTGCTCGATCTCGGCCAGCTTGGCCATGTGGTTGTCCTCGGTCTGGCGGCGGGAGCCGGGGCGCCCACCCGACATGGCATCGGCGGCCGCAACCAAGTGCGCGTAGGGGCTGGCGAACGGTTCGTCCGTGTGGTGGGCGCCGATGGCGTTGGCGACGATCTCGCTTTCGCCTAGCCGGCGGGCATAGTCGGCACCGATGACCGCGTGCGATCCGTCGAGCTCGTGGGTGAGCGCCTTGCCGATGTCGTGCAGCAGCGCCGCTCGCCGGGCGATCTTGACGTCAAGCCCGAGCTCGGCGGCCAACATCCCGCAAAGGAAGCCCGCCTCCACGCTGTGCTGCCACTGATTCTGCGAGTAGCTGGTTCTGAAGTTGAGCCGGCCCACGAGCCGGACGATGTCGGCGTGTGCGCGCGGGAGCTTCATCAAGGCAAAACCTCGCTGCCCGAAATCCACGATTTCGCGATCCACCTCCGCGGCAATTTCCCGAGCCACCTTGGCAAAGGCCTCGCCTTGCAGCCCGGGCCTGCGCAACATGCGGCCCACGCAGCGACGGGCCACCTCGCGGCCCACGCCATCGAGACCCTCGATGCGAATGGCGTCGCCCTCATCCGTGAAAGCCAGGCTGACCCCCGCGACTCCTTCCACCAGCTTGAGGTCGTCTGCCGTCATGACAGGCCGATCGCCGCGGCTCTCGGGAAGGGCGATGATGGATTGGGCACGTTCCGAATAGAAGTGGTCGGCCATGCGCCCCGCCGAAATCCCCATCAGGCGTTTGGCGGCGCGGGCGACCTCCGAGGCCGAGGCGCCTTCGCTTGCGTTGCGCACGAGCTGCGCAGCCGAGACGCGGGCCTCCTCGATATCGGCGTCGACCAAGGATTGCGCCGCTTGCCGCGCGGTGGTTTGGGCCACGCGCTCCAGTCCGCTGCGCTGCTGCGCACGCAACGCGGCCAGCTCGTCCCCCAACCCTTTCGTGGCTCGCTCGATCTCGGCCAGCGGGATCTCGCGGTCCGCCAACTGCTTGCGAATCTCTTCGAGCGCGCGCGTCTCTTCGTCGGCGAGCACCGACCTGCCGGCCAAGGCCGCTTCGGCCTCGGCCAGCTCGACCTGGCTGCGGCGCAGCGCCACCTCGGCCTCGCCACGCATCGTCAGCGCCTCCTCGCGCGCCGTGACCTCGATCTGCATGCGCGCGGTCTGCCCCTCGCGCTCGGCGGTGGCGCGAATCCGTTCGATCTCCTGGATGCGGGCATGGCGAGCTTGATCGCCCCTTGCCCGGGACCGGAGGGCAAACCACAGGCCCACGCAGGCGCCGGCCACGCCCGCCAGAACCACTACCAGCGCGACCGGCATCACAACCTACCCGATGGCAAGACCCAAGTGGCTGCGCAGCTCGAAGTACTCCTCCGACACGCTCCACTGAATCAGATCCCGGACCTTGTCGCGAGGATCCGCGCTTCCCACGGCGACGGGCTCGGACAGCACCTGCTGCGCGGCAACCTCGAGGTCGTTGCACAGCAAGAACCCGGCGCGCGTCGCGGTGAAGTCCACCGCCAACGCCCACTTGTGCAGATCCGCCTCGGCCTTGCTTTCCAGGAACAGTCGCACGACCTCCGCCAATTGCTCCATGAGTTGCGGCGGCAAGAACCGGCGTAGCAGCTCCACGCGCTCGGCCACCGGTTGCTCCATGTCTTTTTTGATGGGCACTTTGTTGTTGACGAGCTTGAGGGCGGCCAGGAAGAACGCCTTGAGCTCGGACACCTGCGGGACGATGCGCGGCCAGCGCATGACGTGATCGGCGCGCAGGAGAGCCAGCCGCTTGCCGAGGGCGTAGGCGAGATCCTTCTCCTGCTTGCCTTGCAGAAGTCCCGACCCGACGATGATGGCCGGACACAGCTGCTGCTTCTCGCGCGCGCTGACGAACTCCATGTCGCCGGCCCAGTCCTGGCGCAGATAGAGCTCGGGAATGCTGACCGCCAGGATCTGACTGGCATAGACGAACACGCGGCTGAGCATCAACTGATCGCTGGCGAGATCGCGGCGATCCTTGCGTTTGACCCCGTAGTCCTTGTGCTCTTGCGCGCGGATGGCGATGACGGTCTGGCTGATGTTGGCCAGCACGGCCGAGACATAGCGATCCTCGTTGGCATGGAAGATTTGCTTCTGCCAGTTCTCCTCGGTGAGACGGGACTTCACCCGCGCCAGGCCCTTGCTGCGGTACTGCTCGAAGAAGCGCATTTCCTCGGCGTCGGCCTGCTTGAGGTAGGCCAGCGTCGAAGAGACACACCACACGTGATCGTACTTGCCGAGCTCGGCATACAGGCGGCGCAAGATCTTCAAGGACGGGACCATGTCCTTGGGCTCCTTGGCCTTGGCGATGAGCAAGCGGTACTCGCGAATCGCCTTGTCGTAGCACTCCGGCCCCTGCACCTGGTACAGCTCGGCCAGGATCTGGTGCCGCGCCACGTTCTCGGTTTCGAGGTGCACGCACACCTCGAAGGCCTCGGCGGCCTCGCGGTACATCTTCAAACGTGACCGGTAGATCTCGCCCAGTCCTTGCCACAACGCCAACTGCGTGGCCTTCTTTTCGGGCGTGGACGTGTCCTGTCCCAGCCGCTTGATCATCTTGCGGTAGTTGCGCTGCTGGTTGGTCCAGTCCTTCTTCGCCGTCATGATCTTGTCGATGCGCTCGAACGGCTTGAGGCTGTCGGGATACTCGTCGAGGGCTTGGTTGAACATCTCCACCGCCTCGTCGGGCGAGTGCAGCTCCATGTTGGTGACGATGCCGGCGGTTTCCAGATACTTGGCCTTGACCTTCCCGGTTTCCAGGTTGGCAAGACGCATGAGAATTTCCACCGCCTTCTTCCACTGCTTGGTTTCGTGCAGCAGCTCCAGGACATCGACGAGCAGGTTGCGCGCGTCGGGCTTGACCTCCAGGGCTTCGAGATATGCCGCGATCGCCTTCTGCGGGTTGTTCAGCTTGTCCTTGTAGATGGCGATGATCTCTTCGTGGAAGCGCAGCTTCTCCTCTGCGCTCTCGCTGTGCGAGAGCAGGGCGCGCTTCTGTTTGATCACGGCCTCCCATTCCCCGGCCTCGGCATGTACCGCGGCCAGGGCTTCGAGGGTCGGGCGGTACCCGGGATTGATCTCGAGCGCCTTCTCGAACATGTTGATCGACTTCGCACGCTCGCCCACCTTCATCTTGATGGTGCCGATGCGGTGGAAGATCTCGACGATCTGAGCGTCGGTCTGCGATTCGCGGTGCTGGACCATCACGGTCTGGTACAGCTTGAAGGCGTCGTCCCACTGCTGGCGTCGGTAGAGCAGATCGGCCCGATCCACCAGGGTCGGCAGGTGCGTGGGATCGAGCTCATAGGCCTGGCGGTAGCACTTGAGTGCCTTCTCTTGCTCGCCGAGCTTGTCCGCCGCCTTGGCCAGGCGGTAATAGAGCACGTGCAGCTCCTTGTTGGCGCGACGGTCGGTCTTGCGCGCCAGCATCTCGAGCACGGGTATGAGCGGCGCCCAGTCTTCCTCGTGGTAGTAGATCTCGGCCAGCGGCGCCGCCGCTTCCACGTGCTCGGGATCGAACTCGAGCGTCCGCGCGAAGAGATCCTTGGCCTTCTGCTCGTCGCCGAGCTCGGTCTGATACAGCTTGCCGGACTCGAAAAGCAGGCGCGTCTTTTCGAGAACATTCTGGGTGCAGGTCTCGGCGCGCACCATCATCTGTGCCGCCTTGAGCGAATCGCCGCGCCGCTTGTACAGATTGATGAGCGACAGCATGCTCGGCACGTGCGCCGGATCCACGCTGAGCGCATCGGACAGCCGCTCCTCGGCCGACTCCGGCATCTGCATGTGCTCGTCGAAGATCTTGCCCAGGCGGAAGCTGAGGTCGACCTTCTCCTTGGTGTCGACCACGTTCACCAGACGCTCCATGATCTCGACCGCGCGATCCCACTGCTCGGTCTGTTCGTAGATGCGCGCGAGGCCCTTGAGGGCTTCGGTATGGTCGGGATCGAAGGCCAAGATGTCGTTGTAGGACTCGGCCGCACGATCGGGATCGCGCAGCTCTTCCTCGAAGAGATGACCCAAAGCCAGTTGAACGGCGGTCCGTTCGGCGGCTTCGGTCTCGACCTGGATATGCCGCCGGTAGATGTCGACCAAGCCGTCCCAATTGCGATCGGCGCGGTACAGGCGCTCGATGTCGCGATAGACCCCCAGTTGGTGCTCGTCGATTTCGAGTACATGCTGCAAGCACTCGATGGCCTTCTCGGCCTTGCCGGGTTGCTGCTCCCACACCTGCGCCATGCGCAGATACAAGCTCACGCGCTCGGTGTCGGCGGGGGTCACCTCCAGCTGGTGCTCGAGGACATCCAGGTAGGCATCGGTGCGGCCGGCCTTGAGGTAGAGTTGCTCCAGGGACTTGAGCGCCTGCAGGTTCTGCGGATCGACGGTCAGGACCTCGCGGTAGGCCTCGACGGCGCGCTCGTTGTCGCCGAGTCGCGACTCCCACAACTCGCCGACCTGCAAACGCAGCTTGACGGCCAATTCCACGTCGCTCACGATTTGCGACTTCTTGCCCAAGATCTCGGCCAAGCGGTCCCAAGACTGGGACCGGCGGTGCAGCCGTTCGAGAGCGTCGATGGCGCGCAGGCAGCGTTCATCGCAACGCAGGGCCTGTTCGTATGCAGCCGTGGCCTGCCCGGCGTCGGACAATTGGACCTCGAAGGTTTCCGCCAGGGAAAGCAGGACCTCGACTTTGCGCTCCGGGTCCTGTTCGAGCTCGACATGCTTGGACAGGATTCCGACCAGTTCCTTCCACTGGCCGAGCTTGCGGTGGAAATCGGCCAACGCCGACATGGCGCCGACGTGGTCGGAGTCGAAGGACAGGGCTTTCTTGGCCGCGGCAATGGCATACTCGGTGTGGTCCAGCGCCGAGTCGTACCAGCGGGCGATCTTGACCCACAAATCCGAGGCCTGCTTGGCCTCGGTCATGCCTTGGGCGACCTGCGTGTACTCGGTGAGCAACTCGTTCCACTTGCTGGTCGCAGTGGCCAACCGCTCGAGCTCCTTGGCCACGCGATTGTTCGAGTAGTCCTCGCGGAAGGCGGCCTGCAAGGTCACGAAGGCGGAATCGCGATCGGACATCTGCTCTTCGTAGATGGCGGCGATGTCGAGGAACAGCTTGATACGCTCCGGGGGACCGTCCACGTACTCGATGCGGGCCAACAGCAGCTCGACCAGACGAGGCCAGACCTTGCGCTGACGGTAGAGCTCTTCGAGGCTGGTCGAGGCCACGAAGTTCGAGGGATCGATTTCGAGCACGCGCTCGTAGGCCTCGGCCGCCGCGCCGCCGTCGCCAACCTTGTCGGCCCAGATCGACGCGGCCTGCATGAGCACGTCGACCTTCTCATCGGGCGACGAGAGCGCCGCCACCCGTCGCTCGAGCACCTCCACGCACTCCTCCCAGCGCGCCTCCTGCGTGAACAGGGTTTCGAGCGCGCCAAGTGCGCGGAAGTCCGTGGGATCGATCTGCAACACCTGGCGCCAGGCCTCGACCGCGGCATCGATGCGCATGAGGGTGGTGCCCTCGAGCTCGCCGAGCTGCGCGTAGAGCTCCTTGACTTCATCGCCGCTCAGGGCATGCGACCCGACGGAGATGGTCCGTCGCAAGATGTCTGCGAGCTTTTCCCAGGCGCCGGCGCTACGATAGTTGTCGGCGATGGCCCGCAAGGCCTCCACGTCCCCGGCGTCGATCTCGACGACCTTTTGCCAACATTCGAGGGCGTTGCGCTCGCGCCCGAGCTTCTCGCCCCACACCCGACCCAGGCGCTTGTAGACGGGGATGCGGGCCACGGGATCCTCGGTGGCGCGGATTCTGGCTGTCGAGGACCTCGGTCAGCTCGCGCCACTCCTCGGCCTGCTCGTGCAGATCGCCAAGGGCGGACAGGGCCAGCGGATCGGCCCCGCGCAAATCGAGCACGCGCCGCCACAGCTCGACGGCGCGCTCGCGCTGCCCGAGCACGTCCGAGGTGATCTTGGCCATGCGTGCATAGCAATCGGACAGCGCCTGGTCACCCGGCGCGATGTCGAGCATCTTCTCGTAGACACCGTACAGGTCTTCCCAGCGCTCGGCCCGGAAGTACAAGCGCTCGAGGGCTTCCAGCGCCTCGGGCGAGCGCGACTCATGTTCGAGCACGGCGAGGTAGCTGGCGATGGCCGAGTCGGGGTCGTCGATCACATCGGCAAGAACCTTGCCGAGTCGCAGGTGCAGCTCGACGAGCTGGCTCGAACCATCGGTGACGGCGATGCGCCGGCGAAGCACGCTGGCGAGCTTCTCGAAGTCGCCCTGTTTGTCGTAGACGCGGTCCAGGAAGGCCAGGGCTTCGCCGTCGTCGGCATCGAAGCTCAGGATTTGGGCCAGGACCTCCTCGGCGCGCGATAGATCGCCAAGCTCGGTCTCGAACACCGTGGCCAGGCGCATGAGCACGTCCTTGCGCACGGAGCGCTCGCTGGTCTTGCCCGCGGCCTCGGCCATGGTCGAGACGTACGCTTCCCACTGATGGGTCGCGCGGGCCAGGCGCAAGGCTTCGTCCAGGGCCTGCTCGGACGACGGCGCCTCGACCACGGCGCGTGCCCACCAGTCGAGCGCCGAGATCTGATCCACGAGCTTGCTCTCGGTGATGTCCGCCAACCGGCGCAAAATGCGTTGGCGCTCTTCCGGATCGGACTCGGAGACGAGCTCGACCTGGTAGACGCGGACCAACTTCTCCCACTCCTCTCCCACGCGGTACAGCGGCTCGAGGACCTGGGCGATCTCTCGCTGCATGGTCCCGCTGGCCATGAGGCGCTTGAGTGTGGCGCGCGTTTCCTCGTGGGAAGGCGCGATGGCGAGGATCTCTTGGTAGGCCTCGACCGCCTTGGGCAGATCTCCAAGCGCGACTTCGAGGATCTGCGCGAGCCGGTAGGTGAGCGAAACGATCTGTTCCTCGGTGTCCGCCAGGCGGATCTCGCGACGGACGATCTCGGTCAGGTCCTGCCAGCGCTCGGTCATGGTGAAGAGGCGATCGAGGGCGACCAGGCCGTCCTTGCGATCAGGCTCCGCCTCGGCCACGCGCGTGAAGGTCGCGATGGCTTTGTCGACCTCGCGGGTTTCTTCCTCGTACACGCGGGCCAGACGCATCAGCATCTCGACCTGCAGCTGGCTGTCCATCACACGCTCGATCTCGGCCTCGATGGCTGCCGCCAACTCGGACCAGCGTCCGCTGGCCTCGGCCATGCGATCGAGGTGGGCGATGACCTCGGGGTTGGCCGGATCCACGCGCATGGCCCGGCAGTAGGCGTCGAACGAGGCATCGAAGTTCGACAGTCGTCGTTCGTAGATGCCCGCCACGATCCCCAGCAGCTCCACGCGACGGATGGGGTCCTGCGTGTGCGCGATCATCACCTCATAAGTGACGGCGACCTTGTCCCAATCCCCGGCCGACTCGTAGATCGGCTGCAGCACCTCGGCAGCGGCGATGGGCTCTTCCCCTCCCTGCATCATCCCCTCGATGGCCCGCATGGTGGGCTCGTGGGTCGGATCCATCTTGAGCACGCGCTTGTAGGCCTCGACGGCGCGGGTTGGATCGTTCAGCTTCTCGCGCCACAGCTCGCCGATGCGGAAGCGCAGGGACACGACCTCCGCCGCCGACCCGGACAGCTCGGTTTCCCGTTCGAGCACCGAGAGCAGGTCGTACCAGCGCTCGGTCTGCACGTACAGGCGGTCCAGCGCCTGCATGGCCTCGACGTCGTCGGGATCGATGTCCAGCACCGACGAGTACGTTTCGATGGCGCGCGCCGGATCCTGGAGCTCGCGGTCGTAGACCTGACCGAGAACGAACAGACGAGCCTTCTTCTGCGCCGGATCGGTGGCCAGCTCGGCCTGCTTGGCGTAGATGTCCTTGAGGTCGCTCCAGCGCTCGAGGCGAATGAACAGGCGTTCGAGGTTCTCGAGGACCGTCCCGTCGGTATCATCGAGTGCCAGGGCCTGGCGGTAGGCGTCGATGGCCCGCTCGGGATTGTCGAGCACCTCTTCCCAGATCTTGGCGGCGCGCATACCCAGCTCGCGTTTCTCGGGTACCGCATCGGTCATCTCGGCCTTCTGCTGCAGCAGAAGCACCAGGTTGGCGTAGTCCGCAAGACGGGTGTAGATGCGCTCGAGAGCGTCCGCGGCTTCCAGGTCCCGCGGCGAGGTCGCCATGGCTTGTTGGTACGCCTCGGCCGCAATCTCGGCGCTGCCCAGATCGTTCTCCGCCAGGGTGGCGATCACGTGGTAGACGGCGTTCTTGGTCTCGTCGACTTGCACCGTCTGCACGGCCGCGCGATAGCGCGCGACGAGGTCGTCGACGCAACCGAGCGCCTTGGCCAAGCGCTCGGCGCGGGTCTGGGTGTCGTGGTCCAGGGGATCCTCGGCCAAGGCGCGACCGATGGCTTCGTAGGCGCCCGCCGGGTCGTCCATGCCATCTTCGCGCGCGGTCGCGATCTCGTGCAGAAGCAGAATCTTCTGTCGTACGTCGGGGGTGTGGCGCGACTGGATCTCGAGCACGCGCACCAGATTGGCGAAGTCGCTACGCCCGCGGTACACGGGATCGAGCAGCTCGGCCAGGGCGAGCTCGTGTTCCGGAAGGGACAAGAGGCCTTCGAGCGCTTCGATGGTCTCCTGGTGGGCAGGCTCGAATTCGAGCAACCGGCGATAGGTTTCGATGGCGGACGAGACATCGTCGAGCTCGCCCTGGCGCAAGCGCCCGAGCCGCCAAAGCAACGCCACCTGCTGCTCCGGCTCGGTGGCCAAATCGAGCTGGCGTTGCAGATTGTCGGCGAGATCCAACGCCATGCCCTTTTGCGCGAACAGCCGATCGAGCGCCCGCAACGCGACCAAGCTGCCGGAATTGTCGCCTAGGACCTCTTTCCACGCCGCGATCGCTTCCTCGGGATTGCCGATGGCCTCTTCCAGGATCGTCGCGATTCGGCCGTGGATGATCTCCCGATCCTCGACCGACTGAATCAGATCGGCCTTCTTCTTCAGGGTCTCGACGAGATCGGGCCAGCGCTCGGTGCGCGTGTAGAGCCGCTCCAGGGCCTCCAGCGCCGAGGCGTCCTCGGGCTCGATCTCCTGGGCCATGCGAAAGAACTCGACCGCTTTCTCGGACTGGTTGAGCTTTTCGTCGTAGGCCACGGCGATGACCAGCAGAATCTCGCGTTCGAGCGCCGGCTCCAACTTGAGGCTGGTCTGGGCCTTGCTGTAGATCTGCACCAGCGAGTCCCACTTGCCCATGGACTCGGCAAGCTGTTCGAGCGCGGTTCGTGCGTCGCTCGAGGAGGGATCCTCGGAAAACGCCGCGGCATAGGCGTCGTAGGCCTCCTCGGGCCGGCCGGCCTCGGCCTCCAAGGCACCGATTCGCAGCTGCAAGGCGACCTTGCCTGCGGAGTCCTTTTCGCGCTTGAGCTTGATTCGCTGAATCTCGATCAGGCGCTCGATCTCGTGCAGGGCTTCATAGATGGGCTCGAGGGCCGCCACCGCGGCCATCTGGTGCTTCTTGACGCCAAGGTAAGCCTCGAGCGCCGCGCGCGCCCCCGCCTGATTGGGGTCGAGCGAGAGCGCCTCTTGGAAGGCTTCCACCGCGCCCTTCGGATTGTCGAGGTGCTTTTGCAGAACCTCGCCGAGTGCGAGCTTCAAATCGGCCGATACGATGGCATCGTTGGCGGTCAAGGCCAACTGCCGTTCGATGATGGCGGCCAGATCCTGCCACTTCTCCGTCGACTGATAGAGGCGTCCCAGCGCGCGCAGGGCTTGCAGGTCGTCGGGATCGGTCTTGAGAATGTCGCGGTAGAGCGCCAGCGCCCGATCCACGTCGTGGACCTGCTCCTCGTAGAGAAGGGCGAGTTGGAGACGAACCTCGCGCTTTTCCTGCTCGCTCGCGGCCAGGCTCAACTTCTTGTCGTAGATGGCAAGCAGCTCTTCGTGCTGACCGGTCGCGACGTACAGCCGCTCGAGCGCCAGCACGGCCTGCTCGTCGCTTGGCGCGAGCGCGAGCACCTGTTTGTTGCGCTCGATCGCCAGAGGATAATTGGCCAGTTCCTTTTCGTAGGCGCGCGCCACCGTCGCCAGCAGCGGCAAGACATCCGTACCCTTCAATGTTGGCAGCGCGGCCTCGTACACCTGCACCAAAGATGCCCACTCGCCGGTTTCGGTGGCCAGGCGCTGGCCCGCTTCGAGCGCCCACGCTTCGAGAGGATTTTCCGTCGTGGCCTGCAGGGCGACGGCGAGCGCAGAGGCTTTGTCGCCCGCGTCGGTATCCAGAATCCGAGCAATGCGAAGCATACGCTCCTGGCGAAGCGCAGGTTCGGTCGTATGGAGAAGCTGCACTTGCAGCACCCCTGCCAACTTGCGGGCGTCCGGGGCCTTCTCGTAGATAGGGATGAGCGCCTCGGCGGCGATCAGGTTCCCCGAATCGAGCGAAAGGGTCTTCTCGAACGCCTTTTGCGCCTTGTCGGCTTTGCCAAGTCGGTCCTGGTACAGCGAGGCGATCTTGTTCCACAGCCCCACACGCGTCGCATCATCCTCGGACTCGGCCTGCCGCTCCAGCACGCGCACGAATTCGTCCCACTTGCCCTGGGCCGAGTAGAACCCCTCGAGCGCGTCCCAGTCCTTGCTCTGCAAATACAGCTTGCGCAGCGCGTCCTGGGCACGACGGTTGTCGGGCTCGGAGTCGAGCAAGGTCTTCCACGCCTCGATGGCCAGATCCAGCTTCTGCAGCTTCTCGGTGTAGAGAATCGCCAACTTGGGCAAGAGCGCGCCGCGCCTCGCGGAATCGCTGGTGAGCGCGACCTGCTTCTGCAGGATGGCTGCGAGGGCTTCCCAATGTTTTTCACGCTCGTGCAGCTTCTCGACTGGCCAGGGCCTCGGCATCGCTGTCGTTGAGCTCGATGACTTTGTTCCACAGCTCGATGGAGACGGCGGCCTTCTTGAGCTTCTCGGTGGCGAGCTTGGCCACCTCGGCCCAGCGGCGCGCCTGCTCCCCGGCTCGGTGATGCGGCCCACTTCTTGGCGCAAAACCGCGATGAGGCGCTCCCAGTCGCGCCGCTTCTCGTACATCTGCTTGAGGAAGGTGACCGCATCCGGATTGGCCGAATCAATCTCGAGGATGGCCTCGAAGCACTTGATGGCCTCGGCTTGGTTCTGGAACTTCGCCAGGTATAGGTTGGCAACGCGCAGCTGCAAGGCGACCTTCTCGTCGGCCGATTCCGCGAGAGCCGCCTTCTTTCGCAGCAGTGCGATGATGTCGGGCCAGCGCGGGTTGGCGCTGCCCTCGAGTTGCACGATGAGGGCGTCTATGACCTCGATGTTGCTCGGCTGAATGGCAAGAATGCGGTGGTACGAGTCGATGACGTTGACATCGAGCTTGAGGTGATTGCGGTAGATTTCGACCATCTCGAGGAGCAACGGGACCTTCGCATCGGGAGCAGGCCAGGTCGCCTTTTCCACGGCTTCTTTCAGGATCTCGACACACGCCTTCCAGCGCTCTGCTTGTTTGTAGACCCGCGCAAGCTCACGCCTCGGTTCCCAGTCGCGGGCGCGCTTCCCACCAGCTTCTTCCACGCGTCGATCCCCTTCTCAATCGACTGGCGCTCCGCGTCCAGCGCGGCTGATGCCTGGGTGCGCAGCTCGGTGGGAAAGTCCTAGGGGCGCCGTTCGAAGTCGGATTCCATGCCCACGTGTTCCTCCGGAATGAATGGGGCCAAAAATGAAGCGGAGCCGGGTGGCTGTCGTCTCCAGCCCGAATTGGGTCAAAACCGCGGAAAATGGAGCGTTTTTATATCACGCGCTCCGGAATACAAACAACGAGAGTCAAGCCCATCCGATGACGAGGCTTGAAATAGGATAGAGGCACATTTTGCGGCCAATGGGACCAACATGACATGAAGCTCCGTCTCCCGGCCGGCACGAGATTACCCTT
>CAWCMR010000021.1:0-77494 GCA_963796685.1 uncultured delta proteobacterium | reverse complement strand
CTAAAAGAGTCCATGTCGCGCGAGGGGCTGATCAACCCTGTCACCGTCCAGCGTTCCCCCCACATCGAGGGACACTATGTCTTGCTTGCAGGTTCGCGCCGGCATCGCGCCGCTGCGGAGCTGGGCTGGGTGAGCATCCGAGTATCGGTGGTCGAGTGCGATAGCCCGTGTGACGCTCATATGGTCAATCTCCTTGAGAATCTCGGGCGTCGTGACCTAAGCACGTGGGAACTTGCCTCGGCGTTGGAACACATGCAAGGACTCGGGCTCCCAGTGCGCGAGCTGGCGCAGCGGACGGGGTACACCGAACAGCATGTCTACTTGCTGCTCTCCTATTTGAAATTGCCGCTTCCCATCATTGAGGCGTGGCGCCAGCGCCACCCCATGCTGACGCTGCCCCGCCTCCAACGGCTGAAGGCGGCGGGAGTGGGGGCGCTGGACCTATGGGCAAAGTTGCAGGCCAGGCACACGAGGGAGGAGGGGAAGCCTCTCCCGACGATGCAAGACTTGCTGCAAGAGCAGCTCACTGCCGACGACCCCGACCACGCCGCTTACGCCACGACGAGGCGCCCGAGTCGCGCGCGGTTGAGCAAATTGCGCGACCACGTGTTGCGGGCGCGATTGCCGAGTGACCCAGCCATAGTGAGGAATATGGCAGTCGGAATTATCGACTATGCCAGAGGCGTAACGAAGAAGATTCCCGGTTTGCTGTTTTGAGGGCTCTACGATCGTCGCTCGCAACGCGGCACGGCTTGTTCGAAAGTTGGACTGATGAAAATGGCTGAGAGTCTGCTCGCCATGGCCGGCGACCTCATACCTTCGAGGGCCGACGGGTTGCCCGTTGACGCGTCCGCGGCCGTCCCGGGCGCAAGAGCGCCAGGACTGCCTTGCGCAGCAGCCGCCCAGGCGGGATCTCCAGGGCGTCCGCGATGGCGACCAATGTGGCGAGCGTAATGTTCTCGACCCCGCGTTCGATACTGCGCAGGTGAACCGGACCGAGGCCGGCCTTTTCGGCAAGGGCTTCCTGCGTCAATCCCAGCCGTGCCCGTGTCCTCCGAATGTTGGCGGCGAGGTAATGCTGGACTTGGACGACACGGGCCGGGCGCATCTGCTGCTCGGCCTATCCCGCGCGGTGTTTCGGAAACAGATGCCATAGGATACAATAGTGGTGTGGCTTCACCTCGCGTGATGATGGATGACCGAGCACACTTCAAGTCGGGCTGGACGGGTTGAGGAGACAGCCCGATGAGCGGATTTGAACAGACCACGGGTAGCTTGGTGGGGACCGTCCTGGAAGGCGCGTACCGCATCACGCGTCTGCTTGGGGAAGGTGGAATGGGAGCCGTGTACGAGGCGGTCCAGCTACGCCTCAACAAACGAGTCGCCGTCAAGGTGATGTCGCGCGAGCTGGCGGCCAACGGCGAAGCGCTTGCTCGTTTTCATCGCGAGGCCGAGATTGCGTCCCTGCTCGGGCACGCCCACTTGGTCACCATCATCGACTTTGGGATGGCCCAGACGGGCGAGCCCTACCTCGTGATGGAGCACCTCGAAGGCGAGGACCTTGAGCACCGTATCCGGCGCGATGGGCGGCTGGCAATCGATACTGCGGTCCACATCACGAGGCAGGTTGCATCGGCTCTTGCCGCCACCCACGCCAAGGAAGTTGTCCATCGCGACCTGAAGCCCGCCAATATCTTCCTTTTGCAGATGGCGGGCGAGCCGGACTTCGTGAAGGTGCTGGACTTCGGCATCTCGAAGATGAAGGCAGCACGCACCAAGCTGACCCGCGCGCTGTCCATCCTGGGCACCCCGAACTACATGTCTCCAGAACAGGCGACTGGCATGGTTGATGAGATTGATCACCGAACCGACCAGTGGGCCCTCGCCTGCATCACCTGGGAAATGCTATCGGGCCGGTCTCCATTCGCGGCGGACGAGTTGTCGGTGCTGCTCTATCAGATCATCAATTTGGAGCCGCAGCCGCTGTCAAAGCGGGCCCCTAACCTGCCACCTGATGTGGAACTTGTGCTCCGGCGTGCGCTATCCAAGCAGATGGCTGACAGGTTCCCCTCGATAACAGATTTCTCCCGGGCGTTTGGTGCTGCGGCGTTGGGGCGACCGGCGGAGGTCACGTCGCTACCGGTGCTGGTTTCGAGGAGTCCGGTCACAAAGGATAAGATCAAGCACGGCAGGCCGGCATCGGGCATAGGGGCCACCCTGCTCGCAGGAGAGGCGGATGAGCCCCTGCGCGACACTGCGAAGCAGGTCACGACGTTCTCACAGACCGCGGGCGAACAGATGAGGGTCGCCTCAGGGCGGCGATTCAAGCCGGTGTACGCCATCGCTGCAACAGTTGGGCTCATCCTGTTGGTGGGCAGTTTTCTGGCTCCTCGCTATTTGGAATGGATTGAATTGGGAAATGCACAGGGAAGTCTGAAGTCCAGTTTTGACAGCAGCAGATAAATCACAGTCTTCATTTTGCGCGCGGAGCGAAAGCCACGCGCCCGCGCCTTGGCCGCCTGGATGAGGCTGTTGAGTCCTTCCAAGAGACCATTCGTCAGGCCTGACATGAACCATCTCATCACGCCTGCCTGGTGCGCCTTGAGGGTCTTGGCGGCCCTGATGACGGGTTCCAATCGGCTATGGGTGGCCCAGAAATACCAGCGCTGAAACCACGCCTCCGCTTCATCCGCACTCAGGCTATACAACTCCTGTAGCATGAGCTTGATGTGGTAGGCCCGCGCAGTGGCCAATTTGGAGGAGCGCAAGACCGCGAAGTGCTCCCTGTTCTCGGATTTGATGTTGGCCTCGTTCCTCAGCCAGTCGTGGCGCGTGCCCTTCAACTCCGGAGAGGACTTCTGCTCCTGCCTTCGCACCTCATCGATTGCGTCGTTCATGAGTTGGATGACATGGAACCTGTCGAAGGTTAGGTGCGCCGCCGGAAACGTCTCCAAGATGCCCTTGATGAATGCCTGCGACATGTCGAGACTGAAGTCCGTCACCTTCTTCACGTCTCCACCGTGAGCGAGCAGATCGTCCTTGAAACAAGCCACCGTGCCGTGATCTTTCCCCTCCGTGACGAACAAGACTTTCGCCGCAACCATGTCGGCAAAGACCGTGACATAGACGTGGTTCTTCTGCCGCGAAGTCTCGTCGACGCCAACCTCGGCGACCTGGCTGTAGTCGGCTCGCTCACGGGCCTCGTCCACGTAGTGTTCCAGGATGCGCCACAGGAGCGTGTCATGCTCGCCGACGATGCGACCGACCGCCGCCACCGTGAGGCCGTTGCGTGCCAGTTCCACCACCATCGCCTCGAAGAGAAGGGTGAAGTTCGACCCGCCACGAGCCCATGGCACATCGACCGTCAAGACGCCGTGCTTGTCACACTTGGTTCGAGGTTGTCTTGCCTCGACATAGGTGAGGTACTGGAAGAAGTTCAGGTGTCGCCATGTCTGCGGCGAGGCATCGTGTACCTTGCAAGCATCGCCACACGTAGGGCAAGGGAAGGTGCTCCCCGGCTTGAAGTCGACTTTGATGTCGAGGCGCTTCTTCTCGGCGTCAAGGTTCAGCTCTACGACCTCCCATGGATTGACCATGCCGAGAGCCACTGTAAAAAGCGCATTGACGTCAAGACCAGAACTTGGATTTTGCACCACGGAAGATTAGCGGAACAACCAACCTCGCGTCCATTTTAGACAGCGAGGAGCCAGTTTTCTCTTGCTAACGCCCCGCGGAGGCCCATCGAAGCCCGCTGCCTATCAGCCGACGGGTGTGCCGGTGTCGCCGAATATGCCGGTCATGCCCCCTGCGCCTGTCCGTGGACCCATTGTCATTCCCCAGCCGCCATCCCCCGAGCCGCCCCTGCCAGCATCCGACCACACTCCCATTGGGAAGATCGGCGGCTCTGTCAATCCGTCTGAGAGCGCTCCCAAGCACAGGTCTCCGAAGCTTCGCGCCAAGCGACGCCTCATCCAGGAGCTATGACCATGACCACAGTGTCCTTCGTCCTATTCGCGTTTCTCGCGCAGACTGCGGCGCAATCGAGCAGCCCAGAAGCCAAAGCCAGGGCTCAGGTTTTGCTGAAGGAAGGTACGAAGCTCTACTACCGTGGCAGCCCGGCCGAGGCGCTGGAGAGGTTCAAGCAAGCCTACGCGGAATTTGCGAGCCCGAAGCTGTTCTTCAATATTGGGCAGGCCAGCCGCGACATCGGCCGCCCGATCGAGGCGATCGAGTCCTTCGAGCGCTTTCTAGCCGAGGTCAAGGATGCCGCCCCCGAGCTGACGGCCGAGGCCAAGAAGTCGGTGGCCGACCTGAAAGCGAAGGTGGGCGGTCTGTTCATCGAGTGCACCACCACTGGGGCAGAGATCGATGTGGACGGCAAGTCGGTGGGCCTCGCGCCGCTCACAAATTCGGTCAGGGTCACGCCGGGGAATCACCAGGTGACGGCGAGACAGTCGACTGGAGAACTCGCGATGGAGGACGTGAATGTCCGGGCCGGCACGGTTGAGACCGTGGTCTTGTGGCCACGAGCAGTGGTCGCCCCCCTGGCGGTCACACCCCCATCCGCCCCGGCGGTCGTGCAAACTCGGTCGGCCCAGGCTTGGCCCACGGCCGAAGCAGACCGGGGATGGTGGCTAGGCCGCAAGTGGACCTGGGTGGCGGCGGGCTCGGCGGTCGTCTTCACGGGAGCAGCGGCGATCTTCGGTGCGCGGATGGAGTCGAGGTTCGACAGCCTGCACAGATCGTGCGGCAGCGCGAGTCAGAGCACGGTCGCATGCAGCAGGAACGACATTGACTCGATAACCACCCTCAAGGATACCGCCAACATCTTCTGGGGCCTTGCCGGCGCAGCCGCGGCCACGACCGGGATCCTGTTCTTCGTCGAGGGTCGGCCGGTGCTCGTGGCCCCACTCGCTGGTCAAACAGCCGGCATTCTTGCGAGCGTGAGGTACTGACCATGAAGACATCCCTTGGATTAGCGCTCGCGATCTTGGTGGCCATGGGCGCCTGCACCTTCGATCCCGAAGAGTTGAGCACGCCGGGCATCCGGCTCACGGATGGCGGCGATGACAGCGTCGGTGGCACCGTCCTCGACGTAGGGGGAGACAAGGCTTTCCCGACTCTGGACCTGCTGCCTCCGTCGGATGCCCCAAATGCGCCACCGGATGTTCCGATGGTTGCCGAAGTGGAGCCCGCCGATGGGCTTTACCACGATGCTGCCGTCGGCGACGCAACAGATAGCACATCTGAGGTTGACGGCTCGTCGCCAACGCCTGACGCCGAGGGCCAGTTCGGTGTCGGCGTGGCGTGCACGCAGGCCAGCCAGTGCGAGCGCGGCTTTTGTGTGGATGGCGTCTGCTGCGAGACGGCTTGCACGAGCATCTGCACGACATGCAACCTGGCGGGCAATGCTGGGTACTGCTCTCCTGTGCCCGCGGGGACGGATCCGAAGGATAGCTGCACACAGGATTCGGCAAGCACATGTGGGCGAGATGGAACCTGTGATGGCAGCGGTGGTTGTCGGCTGTGGTCAAGTGGCACGGAGTGTACCAGCGCCTCATGCACGGCGGGCACCGCTACGACCGCGCGAACGTGCGATGGGACAGGGACGTGCCGGGGCGCTTCGAACATGGCGTGCGCGCCGTACGCCTGCAAGGGAGCGGCATGTGCCACGCAGTGCAGTGGAAACAGCGACTGCGACGCAGGTTCCCCTATTTCCGTGGCTTCCTACTGTAGCGGAGGCGTGTGCATGCGCAGGCAGTACAGCGGATCATGCACATCGGCCATACAGTGTGCGGCTGGCAGCTACTGCAACCTTGGGCTTCAGACGTGCGCCGGGGCGGTCTGCATCTGCCCGGCCAGCTGTCCGTAGCAGCTGCACCTCCAACGACGGATACACATGCACCTGCTAGAGTTGAAGGATGTCGTGCCAAGCACGGACCTACAGCCGGATGATCCTGACTGCTGCCGTTTGCATTGTTGTAGGCAGCGTCGGCCGTAAGACTTGACCTCGCGCCATCTTTCTCCAGGCTCTCTCTGCCATCGAGGGCGCGGAAAATGGTGAACCTTTTCGACGGCAGTTCAAGCACGCCGAAGGTTGCCGGTCGATAGCCGCTCGGTCTGCCCGAGTGGCGCCCAAGTGTCGATAATGGGTGAAAGATCTTTCTCGCAATTCGCGTCATTGACCGAGCGTTCCGCGTATTGCGGATCGCGATTCGAAAGAGGCGGCATGCGATTTCCTCGAAAGAATCGCTGAATTGGCTCAACGCTCTTGCAGGTGCTGAGTACTTGATCGTGGTCGCGCTCGACCACTTAGAATATATGTATGCGTTCAGCCTCCACTCCACCTCACGCGAGTAACGCAGTGGGTTCTGAGAGCCCCCCCTCGGTATTGCCGGGGCAAGTTGCTCCCGTGCCGCGCGAATTCGTTTCCGTGGACGAACTCGCCGCGGAATTGCGGCTGAACCGGAAGACGCTCTACAACTCGATCAACCAGCAGCAGATTCCAGGCATTCGTCGTGTCGGCAACCGCATCCTCGTCCACCGCCCTACGGTGGTAGAATGGGTACGTAGTGGCCGAGGTGCCGTCCCGCGCTCGAGGAGAACACCATGAGCGTGCGACAGCAACGACGCCGCGACCCGGCTACAGGTAAGGAAACCATGTTCTGGATAGCGGATTTTACCGTCCAAGTCCCCGGCGGCGAGCGGAAGAGATTCCGTGAAGTGCCGGAGATCCAGACGAGGCGGGGCGCGGAAACCTACGAGCGGCAGCGAATTGCCGAGCTATTGGCCGGACGGACAAAGGAGGAATCAGATCCAGCGGAAACGAAGGAGAAGTCGAGCAAGGTGGACTGCGTGTCAGTGGCCTCGTTCGCCAAGACATTCATCGAAACCTACGCGGTGCCCAACAACAAACCGTCGGAGGTTAAGAGCAAGAGGATGATCCTCGATCTCCACTTGGTTCCCGCCTTGGGGAGCTTGCGGCTGGGCGAGGTTGGCTCTGGAGAGATCGAGCGCTACAAGGCTGCGAAGCTTCGTGACGGGCTATCTCCGAAGACGATAAACAACCATCTCATCGTGCTCCGACGCATGTTGGCCGTGGCCGAAGAGTGGGGGCTCGTGGATCGTGTACCGCGGGTTCGGTGGCTGAAGGTGCCGGACAGCGACTTCGATTTTCTCACCTTCGAGGAATCGAGGGCGCTGGTGGCGGCGTCCGAAGCGGAGTGGCGGACGATGATCATCGTGGCGGCAAAGGCCGGGCTACGCCAAGGAGAGCTGTTGGCTCTACGCTGGCGCGACGTCGACCTTGCGGCAGGCAAGATCGTCGTTAGGCATTCGGTCTGGTCGGGCATCGTGGGTACCACGAAGGGGTGGCGGGCACGCGAGATCGATCTCTCACCGGAGACAGTCGTTGCGCTCAAAGCGCACCGGCATCTGCGGGGAGAGTTGGTCTTCTGCAACGGCGACGGCAGTATGTTGACGAAAAATCAGTGCAGGCGACCTCTCTACGATGCGAGCAAGAGGGCAGGGCTGCGCCAGATCGGATGGCACGTGCTGCGACACACTTTCGCTAGCCATCTGGCGATGCGTGGCGTGCCCATCAAGGCGGTGCAGGAGTTGCTCGGTCACAGAGACATCACCACCACGATGCGCTACTCGCATCTATCACCTGAAAGCCGTCGAGATGCCGTTGCCCTTCTCGACATTGGCGCCTCGCGTGAGGCAACTATACGGCAACAAGACCTTACATCGCTTACAACTAGCTGAAATTGTTGTGGAGGCGCCGGGTACTGCCCCCGGGTCCGAGAGGTCTCTGCTCCAGCTACTACGTGCGTGTTCGGCGATTTTTGTCTCGCGTTCGGGTTGGCCCACCGACAGGGCGTCCCGCTCGCCAGCCCTCCCTGTTTCTCGCGGCCGCGCCGGAAGACGCTGCCCGGCCGCAAAGCCCACTAAATGGCCACTTCGCTAGGTCGTAGGCAGTCCCTAGAGTCGTGGTCCGGTCCGCTGTTTAGGCGGCCAGAGCGAATGAGTTATCATTCGCGTTTCTTTTTTGCCCGTTTTTACGAGGCCTCGGGCGCCTCGGCACGCAACCAGAGCTTCGCTTACTCCCGTCGAAACTGTTTCGCCCCCTTCATTTGTTGTCTTCTTCTCCAGCCAGTATAGCCGTCGCCGCGGCGGTAGGCCATGCATCCGATCGGTGTTACGCTCGATGGCCATGTTCGTCGCCCTGGTGGCCGCGGCGCCGTCTCTCGCGCTCTTGGCGTATTTCTACCTGCGCGACCGCTACGAGCGCGAGCCCATCGGCCACGTCGCGGCGGCGTATCTGCTCGGCATGTTCGCCCTCGCGGCGGCACAGGGCGCGACGCCCATGCTCTCGGACTGGGTGTCGTCCGACTGGCTGCACACGGGCGGCGAGCCGGCGCGCCTCTTCGACGCCTTCGTGCTCGCCGGCCTGGTCGAGGAGGCGGCCAAGTGGGTGGTGCTGGTGGCGGCGGTCTACGCCTGGCGCGAGTTCGACGAGCCGATGGACGGGCTGTTCTACGGGGTGGCCATCGCGCTCGGCTTCGCCACGCTCGAGAGCTTTCTCTTTCTGTCGAATCGCGGCCTGGCCATCGCCTGGCAGCGCGCGCTCTTCGCGGTGCCGGCCCACGCTCTGTTCGGCGGCTGCATGGGCTTCTACGTGGGACGCGCCAAGTTCGCGCCCAGCGATGGTCATCGAGCGGGCCATCGAGCGCGGCGCTTCTGGGTCTCGTTGGTCTTGTCGTTGGTGGTGCCGGTCGGCTTTCACGGCGCCTACGACTTCGCCCTCTTGCACGGTCTTGGCTGGAAGGTGTGGACGGCGGTGACGCTGCTTTCGCTGACCTTCTGGGTGTTCGTGCTTCGCCGGGTGAGGCGCGCGCAGAAGGACTCGCCCTACCGGCCGAAGACCATGATGCCCTCGGACTTCCGCGCGCTCGGGCGGGGCAAGTAGGTGTAAAATGGGCGGCATGTTGCGGCGAAATGCGCAGTCTGCGATCGGAACTGGGCTCGTCTTCGCGCTCGCGCTCGGCGGCGCGGCTTGCGCCAAGAAATCCGCGTCGGCCGGCGCCACCAGCCCGGACTTCGACAAGAAGTGGGCCGAGCTGGCCAAGGCTGGAATCGAGGTCTCCTACATCGAGGACGACCGCGGCGAGGGATTGATGGGCAATGTCCGCCGCGCTTCCCGGGTCAAGGCCGACCCGCCGGCAGTGGCTCCGTCGGCCGAGGCGAACACGGCCAATCCGGGCGCCTTGCCCGATCGACCGCGCGGCGAAGAGGTGCAACGGATCATCCGCGGCAACCTGATGTCGGTGCGCGGCTGCTTCATGAGCATGGCGCGAACGGGTCAAGCCCGCTCGGGCAAGGCCATCGTCAGCTTCACCATCGGCGCCGACGGGCGCGCCGCCGGACTGCAGGTGGACGCGCCGTCGTTCGCCGACACCCCGCTACCTCGCTGCGTGACCGCCCAGGTTTCCCACTGGGAATTCCCCAAATCCCAAAAGGGTGGGGGGATAGTCAGTTACCCGTTCGTCTTCGTGGGGGGCTAATCGCGTGGGGAGCCGGCCGGCTTTGCCGGCGGCGTACCATCGCGGGAGGGTATGGCGAGGCCGCGCGAAGCGCGGGGGAGGCAGTGCGGGCTGGCCGGTGCCGAGTGCAGAGCAGAACCCTCCCAGTACCGCCGCCGGGCCGAAGGCCCGGATCCTTCAGGTATGAAACGTGGCAGCCCCTTGTATCTTACGGGGGACTGGCTCGCTCTCGCTCGCAGTCCCCCGGTCCCCCCTCGCTTCGCCCAGCAAAGCTGGGCTACGCTCGCCCCCAAAGGCGAAGGAGCACGACGAGATTCAACGGCACGACAGACCGATGCCCCTCAGGTCACAAAGACCGTGGGTGAGCGAGGGTCGTCGTGTCGACTTTCACAAGCAGCCCGAACAGATGAGAGGGCCTCGAGCCCGCATACTCCGCAAGGCTGGGCATACCAAGAGCAGAAGTCCTTCGCGAAAGGAGCCCGTGACACCAACAGCTGACACATTCGTAGGTATCGACGTCTCCAAGGCCACGCTCGACGTCCATGTCTTGCCGGCCAAAAGAGCCTGGTCCACCCCCAATCAAGACAACACGGTGCGCGCTCTTTGCAAAGAGTTGGCCGCCCTGAACGTCACCCTCATCGTTCTTGAGGCCACCGGTGGACTCGAACGACGCGTGCTTGCGGCGCTCCTCGCTGCCAACCTGCCCGCTGTCGTCGTCAACCCCAGACGCGTTCGCGACTTCGCCAAGGCCAACGGCTGTCTCGCGAAGACCGATGCCCTGGACGCCGCCATGATCGCTCTTTTCGCCGAACGAATACGGCCACCCGTCCGCCCGCCTGTCGACGCAGAGACCCAGGAGCTTGCCGCCCTTCTCGCCAGGCGCAGGCAGGTGGTCGACATGATCACTGCCGAGAAAAACCGTCTCAGCGCTGACCCTCCCTCCAAGCGCGTGCAGAGGGCCATCCGCAGGACCATCTCCTACCTCGAAAAGCAGCTCGACGAGGTGGACAACGACATCGACACGGCCATCGGCAATTCCTCGGTCTGGAAAGCCAAGGACGACATCATCCAAAGCGTTCCAGGAGCTGGCCCCGTCCTCTCTCGCACCATCCTGTCCCATGCCCCTGAGACTGGAACCCTCAACCGCAAGCAGATCGCAGCCCTCATCGGTGTTGCTCCACTCAACCGGGACAGCGGCACCCTGCGCGGCCGCCGCATCATCTGGGGCGGCCGCACCGAAGTCCGCAACGTCCTCTACATGGCCACCCTAGCTGCCATACGCTTCAACCCAGTCATCGCCAGATTCCACGCTCGGCTAGTCGCCGCAGGAAAGCTCAAGAAGGTCGCCATCGTCGCCTGTATGCACAAGCTGCTCACCATCCTCAACGCCATGTTGCGCTCTAACTCGCGCTGGCAAACCACGGAGATTTGACCTTGACTAGGAACACAGATGCTCACCCGCCTCGCTGCGCTCGGCGACCTCTCCCCGCTTCGCTTCGCTACGCGGGGCGAGGTGTTTCAGGTCAGGGATCCCATCACCCGCGTTGGCGTAGGCGAGCTTTGCTCGCCGGAGCCAGAGCGCGCGAGGGAATGGGAACCCTCCCAGGGTTCCCATGAGAATAGTCAGTTACCCGTTCGTCTTCGTGGGGGGCTAATCGCGTGGGGAGCCGGCCGGCTTTGCCGGCGGCGTACCATCGCGGGAGGGTATGGCGAGGCCGCGCGAAGCGCGGGGGAGGCGGGCGGGCTGGCCGGTGCCGAGTGCAGAGCAGAACCCTCTCCGCCGCCGGGCCGAAGGCCCGGATCCTTCAGGTATGAAACGTGACAGCCCCTCACCCGCCTCGCTGCGCTCGGCGACCTCTCCCCGCTGCGCGGGGCGAGGTGGTTTCAGGCCAGGGTTTCCATCAAACGCGTTGGCGTAGCCGGGCTTCGCCCGGCGGAGCCAGAGCGCGGGAGGGAATGGGAACCCTCCCAGGGTTCCCATGAGAATGGTCAGTTACCCGTTCGTCTTCGTGGGGGGCTAATCGCGTGGGGAGCCGGCCGGCTTTGCCGGCGGCGTACCATCGCGGGAGGGTATGGCGAGGCCGCGCGAAGCGCGGGGGAGGCAGTGCGGGCTGGCCGGTGCCGAGTGCAGAGCAGAACCCTCCCAGTACCGCCGCCGGGCCGAAGGCCCGGATCCTTCAGGTATGAAACGTGACAGCCCCTCACCCGCCTCGCTGCGCTCGGCGACCTCTCCCCGCTGCGCGGGGCGAGGTGGTTTCAGGCCAGGGTTTCCATCAAACGCGTTGGCGTAGCCGGGCTTCGCCCGGCGGAGCCAGAGCGCGGGAGGGAATGGGAACCCTCCCAGGGTTCCCATGAGAATAGTCAGTTACCCGTTCGTCTTCGTGGGGGGCTAATCGCGTGGGGAGCCGGCCGGCTTTGCTGGCGGCGTACCATCGCGGGAGGGTATGGCGAGGCCGCGCGAAGCGCGGGGGAGGCAGGGCGGGCTGGCAGGTGCCGAGTGCAGAGCAGAACCCTCCCAGTACCGCCGCCGGGCCGAAGGCCCGGATCCTTCAGGTATGAAACGTGACTGCCCCTTACTCGCCTCGCTGCGCTCGGCGACCTCTCCCCGCTGCGCGGGGCGAGGTGGTTTCAGGCCAGGGTTTCCATCAAACGCGTTGGCGTAGCCGGGCTTCGCCCGGCGGAGCCAGAGCGCGGGAGGGAATGGGAACCCTCCCAGGGTTCCCATGAGAATAGTCAGTTACCCGTTCGTCTTCGTGGGGGGCTAATCGCGTGGGGAGCCGGCCGGCTTTGCCGGCGGCGTACCATCGCGGGAGGGTATGGCGAGGCCGCGCGAAGCGCGGGGGAGGCAGTGCGGGCTGGCCGGTGCCGAGTGCAGAGCAGAACCCTCCCAGTACAGCCGCCGGGCCGAAGGCCCGGATCCTTCAGGTATGAAACGTGACTGCCCCTCACTCGCCTCGCTGCGCTCGGCGACCTCTCCCCGCTGCGCGGGGCGAGGTGGTTTCAGGCCAGGGTTTCCATCAAACGCGTTGGCGTAGCCGGGCTTCGCCCGGCGGAGCCAGAGCGCGGGAGGGTTTGGGAACCCTCCCAGGGTTCCCATGAGAATGGTCAGTTACCCGTTCGTCTTCGTGGGGGGCTAATCGCGTGGGGAGCCGGCCGGCTTTGCTGGCGGCGTACCATCGCGGGAGGGTATGGCGAGGCCGCGCGAAGCGCGGGGGAGGCAGTGCGGGCTGGCAGGTGCCGAGTGCAGAGCAGAACCCTCCCAGTACCGCCGCCGGGCCGAAGGCCCGGATCCTTCAGGTATGAAACGTGACTGCCCCTCACTCGCCTCGCTGCGCTCGGCGACCTCTCCCCGCTGCGCGGGGCGAGGTGGTTTCAGGCCAGGGTTTCCATCAAACGCGTTGGCGTAGCCGGGCTTCGCCCGGCGGAGCCAGAGCGCGGGAGGGTTTGGGAACCCTCCCAGGGTTCCCATGAGAATGGTCAGTTACCCGTTCGTCTTCGTGGGGGGCTAATCGCGTGGGGAGCCGGCCGGCTTTGCTGGCGGCGTACCATCGCGGGAGGGTATGGCGAGGCCGCGCGAAGCGCGGGGGAGGCAGTGCGGGCTGGCAGGTGCCGAGTGCAGAGCAGAACCCTCCCAGTACCGCCGCCGGGCCGAAGGCCCGGATCCTTCAGGTATGAAACGTGACTGCCCCTTACTCGCCTCGCTGCGCTCGGCGACCTCTCCCCGCTGCGCGGGGCGAGGTGGTTTCAGGCCAGGGTTTCCATCAAACGCGTTGGCGTAGCCGGGCTTCGCCCGGCGGAGCCAGAGCGCGGGAGGGTTTGGGAACCCTCCCAGGGTTCCCATCAAAATAGTCGGGCTGAACCGTAAATGCGAAAAGGATCGGCATGGCCGATCCTCTTGGCAGCGGGCCTGCAGCCGACAGCTACTTCGCTGCGAGTGTCCGGTCTTCCAGGTAGAAGACGGTGATGGCGAGGCAGTGGAAGGCCTCGTCCGACGACTGGGTCACGATGGTGTCCACTACCTGGCACTGGGGATGCTCGCGAATCCAAAGCGTCACCTTCTCACCCAGGTTCTCGCGCTCTTGGGCCATGGTGGCGGAGAAGATCTTCACTCCATTGAAGCGTGCCGTCGTGTGCGTCTGACTTTGGGCCATCGGTTTGGTTCTTCCTCTCCGGACTTCATGCTCGAACTGCTCATCGGAACGAAAACCAACCCTCCCCCTTGCTCGCGCGGTGCCGGAGCGCCCCGCGTTTGCCCTGACCAACCGATCGTCCCATGCCGTATAGCAGCCCTATCACCCTTTCCACAATCCCTACCACCGGAAAAGCTTCAGAGCAACGGCGCGGCGTGAGGCAGGTCATGCTGTTGTGAGGCCTAGCTCCTGGCGCAGGTCGAGATAGTCGAGCGACAGGGCAAAGGTCAGCAGGTCGTCGAGGGCCGCGGGGCCGTCTTCCTCCACCACGGCCCGGCCCATGCGCAGGAGATCGCCGGAGATGAGCAACGCCAGACGCGTCGCCACGCGAGCCAGACCACGCCCCCACACGCTGAGGTTCAGGTTGTCGTACTTGCGTTTGATGGCCTGGGCAGCTTCCAGGATGCGGGCCTGCGCGGCGCCATCCAGCTCGGCGATGGACTTGCTGGCCTCGAGCGCCGCCGGTCCCTTCACCGGTCCGGCGGCGTTGGCCAGGGCCAGCGCCGCGACGAAGTAGGGTCGCATCTGTCCGCCCGAACGCGCCGAGCCCGCGAGGCGCCCCGGCGCGCAAAGGGCCATGGCCCGGCCGAGCCGAAACGCGAGCTCGACGGTATCTTCGGTATCGAGCAGGAGCTGGCCGCACAGGAGCGCGGGCGGGCGTAGGTCGGCAAGCCGGGCGTCCCCGCCCAGGACCGGCACCCTGATGATTGTTTCGGGCACCTGGGTTTGGAAGAGGCCGCACACGTAGTGCAGAACGTCTCGAAAGGGCGCGGGCTCGGCTGCGGCGGACAACGGGGTGTCGGTATCCAGCAGTCCCAGCTCGTCGCGGGTGAAGGGTTTGAGCACCGAGGTTTCGACCAGCAAGGCTGCGAGCTCTTCGAGGTCGCTTTCTTCGGCGCGGTAGCCTGCGCGGGCCAGAAGGTTGGCGGGCAGCGGTCCGGAGATCCGGCGCAGGGAGAGGGGCCGTCCTTGGTCGGCCAGCGTGCGCGTCGGCTCGTCGGCAAGGCCGCGCAGGACCATGGCCGCGGCGGTCGTCGCTGCCGCGCCTTGCTGTCCTTGGCTGCGGAACAGGGACAGCAACCGGGCGGCGGGTGCGCTGTCGTGGGGGTGGAGATGCCACTCCGACGCCAGGGCGTGGGCGGTTTCGCGCCAGCGCGCGGGATCCTCCGAGTTGAGCTCGAGCGACTTGCGCACGCTGTCGATGTGTCTCGGCGCCAGGCGCGCGGCGGTGTCGTAGGCGATGCGGGCCGAGCTTCGATCGGCGAGCTCGTCCTCGTAGAGCGCGCCCAGGGCAAGCCAGATGCGCTGGCGCAGGGGCTCCGCCCGCTCGCCCAGGGCGGAAACCAGCTTGCGCAGGAAGCGCTCGGCCCCTCGCGGATCGGGCTCGGGCAAGCGGGCATAGGCTTCGAGCAGCAGGGCCACGGCCTCCGCCTGCTCGGGCTCGATGGTCAGGCTTTGCTCCAGGTGGCGGCGCGCGGTCCGCGCGTCGTCCTCGGTGGCGGCCAGTCGCCCGAGCATGGCGTGGGCCTCGGCCAGATCGGGATCGAGGGCCAGGGCGTGGTGCAGGCGATCGCGGGCCTCGCTGGCCTTGTCCGGACCGCTCGCCACGAAGCCGGCCCAGCCGAGATAGGCGTGGTAAAGCGCCTGGTCAGGCCGCGCGCTCACCGCGGTCTCGAATTTCACCAATGCCTCATCGAAGCGTTCGGCCTGGAAGAGCTGCATGGCCTCGCCGAAGGCCAGCTCGGCCCCCAGGGGATCGACGGCGGCGGTGCTGGCCGTGACCAGGCGCCGGTCGTAGCCTTCGCGCTCGGTCGGGGCGCACAAGATCCGGCCGGCCTGGGTGATGGCCGCGCGCACGGCGTCCAGCCTGGCCCGGTCCGCCGGCGCCAGGTCGGCGCCCGCCACTTCCTCGTCGGAGAAACTGGCCAACTTCGCCAGCACGGCCTCTTCGATCCGGCTTACCGCTGTCTGCGGCGTGACACCGAGGATCTCGTAGTGCGACTTGCCGTGAATCATCAGGTACTCGTGCAGCAGGCGCTGGCGCAGGTCCGAGGCCGGCACCACGACGGGGTGCGTTCCCGTGCGGCGCTCGGACTTGGTCGAGTAGCCGATGTCGAGCGCGCCCGAGTTCGATTCCTCGGCCGTGCGCGCGTAGCCGGGGCCCGACATCGGCAGGACCTCGGCTTTGCGAATCTCGGTAAAGCTCACGTTGGCCGGGCTCTCGACGATGGCCTCGAAGCGCCTGTTCAGCTCGGCCCCCAGCTTTTCCAGGGAGAACGAGGATTCGAGGGCGGTCGTCGAGGTCTCCTCTTCGTCCATGGGGTCTCCGAGCGCGGCCAGCCCGGTTTCGAGCAGCGCCTCGATCTCCGCCATCACCACGTGCGCGTCCTCGCGCAAGGACAGGGCGCCGACGGTGGGGGCGTCGGCGATGATGCTCGAAATGTCGCCCCCGAAGGTCTCCTCGAACGCACCGCTGTAGCGGTCGAAGCGTTGCGTGAGCTGCACCGGACAGGCCCCGCTTTGATCGAAGCGGTCCACCAAGGCCTCGGGCGTGGCGCTGCGATAGAGGCCGAGAAAGATCGATTTGGCGACATCGAGATCGTGCTCGATGACCCGCTCGCCGAAGCTGTCGCCCGGCGTGAAGCTGTAGCTGCCCTCGTCCCAGCGCAGGCAATCCACGATGCGCTTGCGCGCCTGGGCGGCCAGGCACTGCAAGACCTCCTCGGGCGTGAGCCAGCCGAGCTCGATGAGGACCGCGCCCATCTTGTGCCCGCGCTTCTTGGTCTCGGCGAGGACGAAGGCGAGCTGGCCCTCGTCGATGATGCCCTTGGCGCACAGGAGGGTGCCCAGCGCCTCCTGGCGCAGGTTGGAATCGGCGGCGACCACCTGTCCGCCGCGAACGTAGAGATCCTTGCGAACCTTGCCGTGGGCGAAGCTGAGCGTGCCCACGATGGAGGTTTCGGCCAGGTCGAAGATCAGGCGTGCCACGTGCGTTTTCGCCAGCGAGCCCGCGCCGATGGGGTTACCCGCGGAGGGGGGAACGGCGACGACTTCCACCGCAGGGGCCGGCTTGTCGGGCTGGGGTGGCGCTGCCGGGGCCGGCGGCGGCTCGAGCCCGGCCAGGTCGATGGCGATGTCGCGTTTTTCCGTGGACCGGAATTTCGCCGCCGGATCGGGCGCCATGGCCTGGTCCTCGGCCCGGTGGTGCGGCTGTGGCTTCATCCCGCCGGTGCTCTCTTGCGCCGGCAGCGGCTGGCCGAGGCACTCCAGGATGGTGCGCACGAGGTCGTCGGGCTGCAGGGGCTTGGGCAGAAAGCACGCCCGTACCTCGTCGCTGAGGCTGCTGGCCAGCGCTGGATCCTTGTAGATCCCCGAGGTCACGATGATGGGAACCTCTTGGCCGAACGGGGCTTCGCGGATCGAACGACAGAGGGAAAAGCCATCCATCGCCGGCATGTAGAGATCCGTGATGATGAGGTCGGGTCGTTCCGAGACGAACACGGCCAGGCCCTGCTGTCCGCTGGCGGCCTGGACCACGCGTGGCTCGATGCCGGCCAGGCGTGGCTCGCTGCAGATCAGACGTTCCACCGCTTTGCGCGCGATGGGATCGTCTTCAACGAGCAGGATCGTCTTTGCCATTACACCGCCGGCGTCCCGCGGATGGCATGGTGCTCGGATCCGCGAAGGGCACGGAGGCGGCAAGCTCCCATCACGTCCATCCTACTTGTTGCGGGTCGGCACGGGGGCCGCGCTCGCCTTCGCGCCTTCGCGCTCCGCCAGCGGGTCGGACGTCGCAGCGGGCAGGGCACCCTTGGCCTCGGGCATGGGTCCGAGGCCCATCTTGGCCTTGAGCTCGGCCAGGGCGTCGTCTTGGCTGACCGGTCCGGACTCGAGGGCCTTGAATTTCTGCGCCAGGGTGTCCCCGGTCAGCTCGTTGCCGAGCTCGGTGTTCGCGTCGGCCTCGGCCTCGATTTGATCCACCTTCTGCGACATGCGTTCGAAGGTGTCGAAGGCGCCCGTGTCGGACAGCCCGCTCATGGTGCCCTGGATGGTCTTCTGGGCCTCGGCCCGCTTCTGGCGCGCGATGAGGATGTTCTTCTTGCGCCTGGCCTCCTCGATCTTGTCGTTGAGCGCGCGCAGCTGATCCTTGAGCTTGTCGACCGCGTCCTTTTGCAGCTGGGCCTGTTTGCCGAATTCGGCGAGCTGGCTGTCGTGCTCGGCCTTGCGCTTGAGCGCCTCGCGCGCCAGGCCTTCGTCGTTCGCGCGCACCGCCAGCATGGCCTTGCGTTCCCACTCTTGGGCCAGGTCGCCTTGCTCGTCGCGCTGTTTTTCCAGACGCTTCTGGTCCGCTATCGAGACCGCGACCTGCTTCTTGGCCTCGATCAGCTGGTTCTGCATGTCGAGGACGATCTGGTTGAGCATCTTCTCCGGGTCTTCCGCCTTGGAGATGACGTCGTTGATGTTGGACTTGAACAGGGTTCCGATGCGCGAAAAAATTCCCATGACGGTTTTCCTCTGCTGCGGGTCTGAAGCTAGGCTGCGGTCCTGAATTTCGATAGCACGGGATACAGCTTGCTGACGGCCATGCCCATGTCGTCGATGACGGCCTGAAATTCGTTGAGATCCATGTTTTCGAGCGCGAGCGCGCTGCCCAGCACGATGGCGTTGCCCTCGATGCCAAAAGCGCAGTGGAAGAGCTCGGTGGTGTTGAGGCGCAGCAGGGTCTCGAAGAGCGCTTCGCGCTTGGCGCTCGGCACCTCCATCATCTTGAGTCGGAACACGACGATCGGTCCGGCCAGGGAAACCAGCAGGCTCTCGATACCGTTGAAGTGGAGACGCCAGATGTTACCGCCCAGATCGTCGTACCCGACGCCCGTCTTGAGCAAATACGACTCGATGTCCTCACGCGTTTTCATGCGAGAATGCGCCTTTCCTTTGGGATCCGACCCAACCTACGTCGTACGATGGACTTCGAGCGTAGACGATTCCTGGACGGTCCACAAACTCGTTTGCCGAGTTCCGTTGACACATGGCATAGTAGGGACGGCCAGCGATCGAAATCTGTGCGCTCGGTGACTGGAAAATACGTTGCGACTCACGTTGATCTCGGATTTCGTTGTAACCTACGTCCACCACCGTGAGTATACCTTCCCCCTTGGGTTCGCCCGAACAGCTCGGTTCTTTGCAGGATGTACTTGCGCCAGTTGAAGGAAGTCTGTTCATGTGGTACCCGAGAACGCCATATGTCTTCTGATCCAAGCAGCCTGCCGCGACACGTCGCAATCATCATGGACGGGAATGGTCGCTGGGCGCAGTTGCGCGGATTGCCGCGCATCGAAGGCCATCGGCGAGGGGCGGTGGCGGTGCGCGAGGTCGTGCGCGCGGCCCGCGAGATCGGGGTGCGGGCTCTGACCCTGTACGCTTTCTCGGCGCAGAACTGGCTGCGGCCACCCGACGAAGTGGCCATGCTGATGCAGCTTCTGCGTGACTACGTCATCGATGAACGACCCGAGATCATGGACAACGACATTCGCCTCATCACGATTGGCAATGTCGATCGACTGCCGAGCTACGTGCGCGAGCCCTTGGAGGCTCTCAAGCGAGACTCGGCGAACAATCGCAGAATGACCCTGTGCCTGGCGCTGTCGTATGGCGGCCGTGAGTCGATCGTTGCGACCACGCGCTCGCTGTGCGACATGGTGAAAGCGGGTGCCCTCAATTCCGAGGACATCGACGAAGAACGCTTCCAGGCCGCGATGCAGACCCACGGACTGCCGCAGCTCGACCTGATGATTCGCACCTCTGGCGAAGAGCGGCTTTCCAACTTCCTTTTGTGGGAATCCGCCTATGCTGAGCTCTACTTCACGGAAACCTTCTGGCCGGACTTCGGCCGGGCAGAATTCATACGCGCGCTCGACTCCTACCGGGGGCGCGAGCGCAGGTTCGGACGAACCGGCGAGCAGCTGCGCAAGATTGGATAGTCCATACGCGTGGGCGAGGCCGCGCGAAGCGCGGTGGCGCCCGCGTGGGTGGTGGGCCGGGAGAGGGGAAGCTGGCAGTCGCATCGCTGTCCTCCTGCGACAGAAAGCTCAGGCACTTTTCACGCGCCCTCGCAGGGGTCCCATTAAAATGGAAGGGGAGCGCGGTCGGTGACGATGGGGCGGAGAAATCTGCTGGTTCGCGTGGCCACCGCGGTGGTGGGCCTGCCGATCGTCGGCGCTTTCGTGTTTTGGCGTGACTCGCGCGGCTTCACCGCGCTTTGTTTCCTCGCCGCGCTCTTGGCTTTGGTCGAGTACACCGGGCTGACCATGCCGAGGCGTCCCTGGGCCGAGCGTGCAGGCATCGTGCTTCTCGGCTGCGGGCTTTTCCTGGGTCTGGCCTTGCGTCCGGAGATGGGCCTGACCTGGACCTTCGCCGCGGTGATGGCCAGCGGGCTTCTGCTGCTGCCGCGAGCCACCGATCTTCCCGCGGCCTGGACGCGGCTGGCGTCGGCGGGCTTCGGCGTCTTCTACGTCGGCGGGCTCCTCGCCGCGCTACCCCTTCTGCATGCGCGCATGGGATCGGCATGGGTGGCGCTGGCCATCGCGGTCACCTTCGGCAACGACACCGGCGCCTACTTCACCGGCCGTGCCTTGGGCCGCCACAAGCTGGCACCTGCCATTTCGCCGGGCAAGACCGTCGAGGGGGCCGTGGGTGGTTTGGCGGCCAGCTTCGCCGTTGCCTTGGCGGCGCGCGCGCTGTTCATGCCCACGCTCACCCTGCGCGATTGCGTGATGATCGGCGTGCCAGCGGCCATCGTCGGTCCGGCCGGGGACCTGGTCGAGTCTTTGCTCAAGCGGGCGGCGGGGGCCAAGGACTCGGGCCGACTGCTGCCCGGTCATGGCGGGATTCTGGATCGAATCGACGCTCTTCTCTTCGTAGGTGCCTATGTCTGTCTCTATGCAACGGAGCTGCGCTGACATGGGAACCCTGAAAGAGTTCGCTTCACCCTCGGCACCCACCACCCGCCCTGCCACCCCCGCGCTGCGCGCGGCCTCGCCAAACCCTCCCGCGATGGTCCGCTGCGAGCAAAGCTCGCCGGCTCGCTTCACCCTCGGCACCCACCACCCGCCCTGCCACCCCCGCGCTGCGCGCGGCCTCGCCCACGCGACCAGCGCCCCTGATACTGCACAGCCCCCGTGGATCTCGTCCACGAGGGCTGCGGGGCTACATAGGCCATGCTGGTTAAGTTTGTCTATCTATGTTAAGCGAATGTCATTGACATTCGCGATTTTAGGCACACCGGCTCGCGCCGGTGCGTGGGAGGATAAGCAACAATGGAGTTGAAGCCTTGTTGCCTGTCGCCTGTGTCAGCAAGTCCCGTGCCGGAGGCCATGGGCCTCCATTCAAGTCAGCTATCGTATCGAAATTTTGGGGATTTCTTGAAAATCCCAGAACCACAACCGCGGTCCTTCGACCCGTCGCCCATGACACACCTGTCAGGGTCTCTGGGGTTGGACCGCAGAAATCTGCAGGGCTAGATGTCCAACACGCTGTTGCTCATCAACGCGGACGGCCCCGAAACGCGCGTTGCGCTCGTTGAAGATGGCCTTCTAGGCGAACTTTACATCGAGCGGAAACAAGAACGGGGTATTGCCGGAAACATCTACAAGGGGCGCGTGGAACGCGTGCTCCCAGGGATGCAAGCGGCCTTTGTCAACATCGGACTCGAGAAGTCGGCGTATCTGCACGTCTCCGACGTGCGCGGCACGCCCGATGACCTCAAACGCCTGGTCTCCTCGGGGGAAAGCTCGAGCCCCGAGAATGGCGATGACGAGGAGCCCGAGGCGCCGTCCGGGGCGGCGCGCATCGAGGACTTGCTCAAGGAGGGGCAGGAGATCGTCGTGCAGGTGACCAAGGAGCCCATCAGCACCAAGGGCGCCCGGGTCACCCGCTACATCTCGCTGCCCGGACGACACCTGGTGTTCATGCCCACCGTCGAGCACGTGGGGATCTCGCGGCGGATCTCGTCGGACAAAGAGCGCCGACGTCTGCGCGAGATCATCGACCAGATGCGGCCGCAAGGGACCGGGTTCATCGTGCGCACGGTGGCCGAGAACGTGCCCGACAAGGATCTCAAGGCCGACATGGATTTCCTCATCAAGCTCTGGAACAACGTGGTCCAGCGCACGCAGACCGGTCGCTGCCCGTCGCTCATCTACAACGATCTCGATCTGCTGCTGCGAACCGTGCGCGACATGTTCACGCCCGACGTGGACAAGCTCATCATCGACTCGCGCCCTGAATACGACCGCATCAAGAAGTTCATCGCCGCGTTCATGCCGGACTTCGCCGGGCAGATCGAGCTGTACACCAGCGCCGAGCCCATCTTCGACGGCTACGGTATCGAGATCGAGATCGATCGCGCGCTCGAGCGCAAGGTGTGGCTCAAGTCGGGTGGCTACCTCATCGTCGACGAGATGGAGGCGTTGACCGCCATCGACGTGAACACCGGACGCTTCGTGGGCAAGCGCAACCTGGAGGACACCATCACCCAGACCAACCTCGAAGCCGCGCGCGAGGTGGCCGAGCAACTGCGCATTCGCTCCATCGGCGGCATGATTGTCGTCGATTTCATCGACATGGACCGGTCTTCCAATCGCAGCAAGGTCACGCGGTCCTTCAACGACTTCTTGCGCCGGGACAGGTCCAAGGCCGCCGTCACCCGCATCTCGGAAGCTCGGTCTGGTCGAGATGACGCGCAAGCGGACGCGCGAATCGCTGCTGCACCACCTGACCGAGCCGTGCTCGCACTGCGAGGGCAAGGGCTACACCAAGTCTCGGCGCACGGTGGCCTACGGGCTGCTGCGCGAGCTGCGCCGCCAGGGCAATCTCATCGAGGGCGACACGGTCTTCGTCGAGGTCAACCCGGAGATCGCGCAGGTCCTGGCCGGTCCCGATCACGTGTACCTCGAGGAAATCGAGAAGCGCCTGCAGAAGCGCATCGTGGTCAAGGCCCGCGGCACCTTCGCCATCGAGGATTTCGAGCTCCGCTCGCCGGGCCAGAAGGCGCTCGAGCACAGCGAGTCCGGCCGCGAGACGGATCGGGCGGATCAGCGCCGGAACCGCCGGCGCAAGAAGATCGGCCCGCCAGCGGAAGTGCAGGCCATGCTCGACGAGGAAGAGCGGAACAGCCTGACCGGAGACCAGCCGTTCGAGGACGACCAGCCCGATTCGGGAACGAGCGGGCAGGGGCTGGAAGGGACCGAAGGGTCCGAAGGGGCCGAGGCTGGCCCGATAACGCCTCCGCCAAGCCCAACGCCCCCGCCGCGCGAAACCCAGGTCGAGCCCCATCCCGCTTCGGGAGACGCTTCCGTTTCGCAGCCCGAAAGGGCTGACGACCAGGTTCACGCAGAAGCGCACAAAGAGGAAGTCTAGCCTCGCTCCCGCCCACCCACGCATGGGGCTCCTTGGGTGTGCTTATGTGGGTATATGTAATATTCACGGACATTCGTGCTGAAAAACTATCAACAGGAAAAATCAAGTAACTACAAAGTGATAGAATTTTGATCCACAGCTCGGCGGCTGATAGCATTTCTGGAAAAGGAACGCCGCAACGGGCGATTTTCATAGGATGGCCGAATACGAATCCAGGCTGCCGCCAGCCAGCCTTGGCGAGCACGAAGCTCAGCCGCCAGTGCCGGACAACCAACTCGAGTTTGCCTTCGCGACACACCGCGTGTGCGAAGTCGACTCTCGCGTTGTCCCCGACCGCTCGCGCCAGGAGCTTCGCTCCAGGAACCCCGGCCGCAACCTGCTGGCGCCGCGGGTGGATCGGCCGCTCGAAGAGCTGCAGCTCGAGCTCGGGGTGCTCGGCCACATGCCGCCGGGAAAGATGCTGGGGCTGAAGCTGACCGAGAACCGGCATACCATCGTCTCGGTTCAGCGCGGTCGCGACTTCTATCGGGTTCGTGTCCACCGCATGTTTGCCGGCGCCGAACCGCGCTTGGTACGGGCGCTGGCTCGCTACGTGGTTCACAACGATGCACGCGCGTCGGCCCAGCTCAGCGAGTTCATCCAAAGCAACCAGCACCTCATCCGGAAGCAGCCGCCGCGGACGCGCGAGACGGTGCTGCGAACGGCCGGCCAGGTTCATGACTTGGCGGCCATCTTCGACCGGCTCAACCGACGCTATTTCGAGGGCAAGCACGAGGCGCGTATCACCTGGGGGCCCCTACGCAAGCGCAGGAACCAGCGTTCCATCAAGGTTGGCAGCTATTCGCTGGAAGACCGCCTGATTCGGGTCCATCCGGCGCTCGATCAGGAAATGGTGCCTGCCTATTTCCTCGAATGGATCGTCTTTCATGAAATGCTGCACGGCAAACACGCGATTCGTGACGTGGGCGGTCGCCGGTGTTTTCACCCACCGGAGTTTTCTCGCGAGGAACGCCTATTCCCGGGCTACGGTCGCGCGCGGCTATGGGAAAAAGCCAACATGGACTGCTTGCTGGGCGCCCCGTAGGGTCGGTTTTCAAACCAGCTTCAAACCCGCCCCCGTGCCTGCCAACTTGGCAAGAACCGCCCCGGATTTGCGCCAGGAACGCGCAACGGCCCGTGCGTGCCGCGATTTTCCCGGCAGGCAAAGGGCTTCCCACGTGGAATGATTGATGCTAGGTCCCTCTCGACGATGAAGACGGAAAGTGTGTCAAGAAAGGGGCGCTCTACCCCGATTCTCGCGATCGCGACGCTGCTGCTGGCTCTGGTGGGCGCGAGCACGGGCTGCGCCCATGGGCGCTATCTGCCGGGAACGACGATTCTCGCCACCGAAACCAACCGGGAAATCATCGATACCATCGAACAATATCGATTGTTGCTCATCGAGAAGAACGTCAACGGGCTTCTGCTGCTCGCGTCGCACAAGTACTTCGAGGACGGCGGCACGCCCGAGTCCAACGACGACTACGGATACTCCGGTTTGGAGGCCATCCTCACCGGGCGCTTGCAGCGCGTGGAATCCATCCGCTACGAGATTCAGTACAAGAGCATCAAGATCGACAGCAGCGGACACGCCGTGGTCGAGGCGTTTTTGAGCGGTGCCTTCGAGCTGCAAGGCGAGGCGGGCGAGCGCTACCGCAGGATCAACGACTACCACCGCTTCGTGCTCGAGCGCTCCACCAACGGCGGGTCGGCAAAGTGGAAGTTCCTCTCGGGGATGTAAGGAAATACCGAGCTACAGTTCAAAGACGAGTAGTCGGGTTTCGAGGGGGCCGTTGTAGAGCCGGTGCGAGATGCTGGGCCGGCGCTTCAGCACCTTGGCGAAGGCCGGGTTGCCCGAGAGGCAGACGGCGCGCCAGCCCGCCATGGCATCGAAGGCGCGGGCCATGGCCGCGTAGAGGCGTTCCACATCCGCGCCGGAAGCCGGGGTTTCCAGGCGTTCGCCGTAGGGAGGATTCGTGCAGAGCGTGCCCGGTGGATCCCGCCGCGTCAGCCCTGCCACGTCGGCCACCTCGAAGGTGATGTCAGCCAGGACGCCGGCCGCCTCGGCGTTCTTGCGCGCGGCCGCGATGGCGGTCTTGTCCACGTCGCGGGCCAGGATCGGACAAGGCGCGTTGGCGAGGATGCCTTCGCGTGCGCTCTTGAGCAGCGTCTCCCAAATCCTGCGCTGTTCGGCGGTGAGCCAGCGCTCGAAGCTGAAGTGGCGGTGCAGGCCCGGGGCGATGTTTCGCGCCGCCATGGCGTGCTCGATGGCCAGGGTCCCCGATCCGGCCATGGGATCCACGAAGGGCCGGTCGGCCGCCACGCCGCCCAGGCTGAGCACGGCGGCGGCCAAGGATTCCTTGAGTGGGGCTTCCACCATGGCCACGCGGTAGCCGCGGCGGTGCAGGGGCTCGCCGGCCAGGTCCACGAAGAGATGCGCCTCGCCGCCACGAATGTGCAGCACCACCGACACATCCGGATCGCGCGGGTTCACGTCGGGCCGGCGCCCGTTGCGGTCGCGCAGCATGTCCACGATGGCGTCCTTGACCTTGAGCGCGGAAAATCCCGAGTGGCGCAGGTTGGGATTGTCCTGCGTGGTCGCGCTCACCGCGATGGTCATGTCGCGCCCGACGAAGTCTGTCCAGTCCACCTGGCGCGTCTCCGCATAGAGCTGGTCGGCGTCGTGCGCCTGAAACGCTGCGACTTCCAGCAGCACGCGCATGGCGACGCGGGCGTGCAGGCAAACCTTCATGCCGTCCATGAGCGTTCCGGCGAAGGAAACCCCGCCGGTCGCGCCGCGCGGGCCATGGATGCGCAAGGCCACGAGCTCGCGCCGTAGCGCACCTTCGGTTCCCTTGGCGCAGGTGACGAAGAATTGACAGTTGCTGAGGTTCACGATGGGGGCCCGGCGAAGGCGCTCACCATGCGATCGGTGGGCTGACGAGGCAAGCCCAATCTGAGGCCGACGTGTTAGCCTTGCGCGCTGTTGTTCCTTTCAACCCGTGAAACCAGGAGGAACCATGAAGGCCAAGCGAGCCAAACCGGTGAGGTCACCCAAACACCTCCGGGGCTGGATCCCGGATCTTCCCGATCAGCGCGACTACCCGTACGCGGTCCTTCGTCCGAAGGGCGTGCGCGTTCCCAAATCGGTCGATCTTCGGCCAGACATGTCCCCGGTGGAAAACCAGGGCCAACTTGGCAGCTGCACCGCCAACGCCCTGGCCGGCGCCCTGGAATTTCTCGAAATCAGGAGCGGCCAGACCCTCGTGGATCTGAGCCGTCTTTTCATCTACTACAACGAACGCGCCCTCGAGCACACGGTCGCGAGCGATTCGGGCGCAATGCTCCGTGACGGCATCAAGACTCTGGCCGCGCTGGGCGTGTGCCCGGAGAAGAAGTGGCCCTACATCATCTCGGCCTTCGCCAAGAAGCCCTCGGCCGCTTGCTACACGGCCGCCAAGCAGCACACGATTTCGAGCTACCACCGCATCGCCTCTCTTGCCGAGATGCGCGCGTGCCTGGCCGAGGGCTACCCCTTCGTATTCGGCTTCTCGGTCTACGAAAGCTTCGAATCGCAGGCGGTGGCACGCACCGGCGTGGTCGACATGCCGAAGCCGCAGGAGCGCCAAGTGGGCGGCCACGCCGTGTGCGCCGTGGGCTACGACGACAAGGCCAAACGCCTGTTCGTGCGCAATTCCTGGGGTCCGGACTGGGGCATGTCGGGGTACTTCACCATGCCCTACGACTACGTCGCCAACCGCGATCTGTCCGACGACTTCTGGACCATCCGCGCGTAGGGATCGATTCGGTCCGCATCAGGAACCTGCGACGCTACGGACGAACACGTTCCCGCCGGATGTGCTCGTTGAGACTGGATCGAACCTGGTGATCGACAACGGATCACTGAATGCGGTCGCCGCCGCTTCGAAGGTAAGACCATGTTTGGCGATGTTTCGCCGAGCCTTTTCCGTTAACCGTCCAAAGCACCTAGGGCCGTCTGTCGAACGCTTTGCCGTTCAGCTGCAAGCCCGCCGCCGAGTCGGCGTCTCGGTTCTACACGATTTCACTGCGGCGACCCTGCCAGCCGCAACGGCCTGTTATGCCGTTCATTGCAACCAGGACGCTGGTATGATATATTGTCATACCATGGCAAAGGCAAAGGTCGCAGTAACTATCGACTCCAAGATCCTTGGAGAGCTGGATACCCTGATTGCCACACACCGGTTCCCGAATCGGAGCCAGGCGATCGAAGCAGCCCTAGCCGACAAGATCGATCGACTCAAACATACTCGACTAGCTCGCGAGGTAGCCAAGCTGGATCCGAGACAGGAAAGGGCGGAAGCAGACGAAGGTCTCGCGATGGATGTGGCGACGTGGCCAGAATACTGAGGGGCGACGTCCGCTGGGCGGAGTTGAATCCCGTCCGTGGCCATGAGCAGGCAGGGACTCGCCCGGTCCTGATCCTCAGCCACGACGTGTTCAACGAGCGATCGGGCACCGTGATCGCCATGGCCATGACCAGCCAGGAGCCACGTGCCGGCTTCCCCTTGACCCTGGAATGCAAGGCGCCTGGTCTCGAGAAACGCTCGTGGATCAAGATCAGTCAGGTGCGAACGCTCTCGGTGGAAAGGATAGGAAAGCGGCTAGCCAGGGTTTCTGGGGAGGAAGCTCACCCGAGTCACCCACGGGCTGAACGAGATCATCGCGGAGTGAATCGGCATAACGCCTTGGCGTTCACCCGCGAGCGGCCGTCCGCGGCCGATCGTCGGGTGCAACGCCTTGTTGGGCTGCTCCTGAATTGAGCGAGGCATAAGGAGACATGCGAGGGGCAGCGAGATTCATGATTTAGAAGACGCTGCCAACTGTTCAAGAAGTTCCAACTCACTCAGCATTGGTTGAGGACCGGGCAGTTGATGAGCGTGGAGACCAACCGGATAGCGGAGATGGAAGGGACGATTGTGGAGAGCACTGAGCACCGACAGCCAAACGGGTGGTGTCGGATCCACGGCAAGTCCTTTGGTCACAGCCAACGCACGGAGTCCGCATAGATCATGCCGAAGGTTATGATCTTGGAGATCTTTGTCCGCAACACCTTTCCAGAATAGGAACGCCTTGAGCAGGCACTCCGTCACGTGGGCACACACGAACGCAAGCGTCAACTCGCAGTGGGGAGCCCCAGCCAGCACTCTTGCCCCGTTCATGAGCTGTTGCGCGGTGACGAGGTGAGCATCCCCCGTCGAGACAGGCGCGACAGTCACTGGGGCAAGCGACGCCGAGATGGTAGCCGTTATGATGTTCGACATAGGAAGGTTCTCCTCAGAGTCAGCCCAACTAATAGGGTTTGCTGGAACGCAGGATCGCACGAGATAGCTTGGCCGTCCATCGAGGGCTTGGCGCGCGAGCTGCACAGGCCGAGGACCCTTCCAGCAAACCCAAGTTGGACTAAGCCGCGGGTTCGAGGCTATGCAGAAAGTGATCTCCCGAATGGTCGATCAGGGGGCGGATGAGGTGCGGGCAGGGGAGAGAAAGCAGGAGAGAAGGCTGTGGGTGGAGCCTGCGGAGGGCTGCGGAATAGAGGGCCAGGAGGTGAAGATGGGTGCGGCCACGGGCGAAGGGCAGACGTGGCCCTGCGGCGAGGCCGCTTTGGGCGCGACGAGCGTCTACGGCGATGGTCATGAGGTATCGAGCCTGCCAAGGCTGAAGGGGACGGGCGGCAGCGGGCGACTCTCCATGGCTCGGGCGCCACAGACTGGACAGACCAGGAGATCGAGGCCGGTGAGGGCGAGGAGCAGGTCACGCCAGGACGGTTGAGGTTGGTCGGGGATGGCTTTGGGAGCGTCGACATTGCCGGGAGCCTGAAGACAACGGCGAGCCACTTCGAGCTTGGTCGCGACGTTGGCCGCGGCAAGGAGGCCATAGTGACGGATCTTGACGAAAGCGGTGGGCAGGACGTGCAGAAGGAACCTGCGCACGAACTCGACGGCGTCGATGGTCGTGGTCTTGCCATGCTTGGTGCGGAAGCAGACCTCATGTCCATCGAAGCTGACGAGGCGCTGATTCGAGAGACCCACGCGGTGGGTGTAGCGACCGAGATAGGCGAAGACTTGCGCGGGCCCGCCGAAGGGCTGCTTGGCGTAGACGACCCAGTCCTTCCGGCACAGGCGGGTCAAGAGCTCGGCGAAGGTCGCAGGGTGGGCAAGGTCGGCACAATTGCCTTCCAGCGTGAGTTTCTGCTTCTTGTAGAGCTCGGCGAGGCCTTCGAGGAGCTTGCCGCGAAACACCTTGGACATGGCCTTGACCGGGAAGAGGAAGCGGCTGCGGGTCGGGATCCAATGGCCGTCGTCGTCGAGCCCACCGGCAGTCACGATGCAATGCGCGTGAGGATGGAAGCGCAACTCGCGGGTCCAGGTATGCAGGACGCAGGTGACACCCACCTCGGCGTGCAGGCGGCTGCGGCCGAAATCGAGCAAGGTGCGCGCGGCGGAGGCGAGCAAAAGGTCGTACATCTTCTTGGGGTTCTTGCGCGCCACAGAGCGCAACTCCTGCGGCAGCGTGAAGACGACGTGGAAATACTTGGTCGGGATGATTCGCTGTCGACGCTGCTCAATAGTACAACCGGCCACGGCCACGGCCACGCCCACGGCCACGACCTTCTGCGGCTATCGCGGGATTGCGGTGTCGCGCCGAATCTCGCGGAGATCGGTGGATGGGAGTAAAATGTCCTGCGGCCGGTCGCCGACGGAGATATCCAACAGTGGCATGTAGACCTGGGAAGAGTGCGGCACTCGTGGCGCTTGCGACGCTTTTTGCGGCCGGGCGAGGGTGGGCACAAACGGACAAACCTCGCTTCGTCATCCTGCTCGACAACTCGACCTCGATGACGCAGAACCTGGCGGGCACGCAGACCCATGGTGACGGTTCCGAGTCCCAACCTGGCTGCAACCTCGACGGCAAGTCGACCGCGGGCTGGCCCTACGACGACAGCAAGCTCTACCTGGCCAAGGCCGCCGTCATCGACACCATCTCGGCGTTCGGAGCTGCGGAATTCGCCCTGGCCACCTATAGCCGAACGCAGCTTGGTCAGGCGTGCAGCACGAACAGCGATTGTACTTCCCAGGTGGCAGGCGCGGTCTGCGTCGACGTCCCGGGAGACACCTCGACGCAGAAGTATTGCGCATACCATGGCGGCGATAGCTACCTGGAGTGTGCTTCGGGCGCTGGCTGCGTAGGTTGTGCGAACGCGTCGGACGCCAACGACCTGGTGTTCGATTGGGGCGCGTTCGATTGTCTGTACGCCAAGTGCAGCTTCGCCCAGGGCTGCATCGGTGGTCAGGTCATCGTCGGTTTTCCCACGGCGGGCACCTCGAACCTTCTCGATATCTATCATTGGATCGACGGCAAGGAAGACCTGCCGCCGTTCTCGCCCACGTCGAATCGCGAGCTCCGCGCGGTCACCATGACACCGCTGGCATCGGCCCTCGATTCCGTGCGCGCCTGGCTGACCGACGCCAGCACCACCAACATCGGCGCGGGCGCAGGGCTGCTTTCGAGCTCGGCTGGCGCCCGCGACCCTCGCGCAGCCTGCCGGCCCTACAGCATCATCCTGATCACCGACGGTGAAGACACGTGCAGCCCCAACTCCACCGGCGATCCGGTGACCGCCGCGGGCGCCGCCTATTCCGCGGGTATCGGCGTGTACGTGGTCGGCTTCGGCACCGGCTTCTCCACAACCTTGAACGGCATGGCGATGGCCGGGTCGGGGCAGACCCGGTCGGCTTACTTCCCGTCGAATCGAGCGGATTTGACCGCCAACCTCGGCGACATCCTGCTCAACGCCATTCCCAAGCCCAAGTGCAACTGCGACGCCACCTGCTACGACGAGGCCGCCGCATTTCCGCTCAAGGGGCAGCCCTGCCAGGTGGGCGTCGGCCGTTGCACGCGGCAGGGTGTGTACGCTTGCAACCCCGCCGGCGACGGCGTCATGTGCGCGACCGCAGCCACCTGCGGCGCCACGCCCTTGGTGGCGGGAACGCCCGTGCCCGAACAATGCGGAACCCTGGCCGGCTGTCAGGCCCCGACCGCCGCCGACTGCGCCGACGAGAACTGCGACGGCAACATCGACGAGGGCTTGTCGTGTGCCTGCAGCTCCAAGCCGGAGGTGTGCAACGGCCTCGACGACAACTGCAATGGCATCGTGGACGATATCGCCCCCGTTCCTTGCGGGCTCAATCTCGGGGCGTGCAAGCCGGGCATCACGGCGTGCGTCTCCGACGGGGCAGGGGGCCAGCAGGTGACTTGCCAAGGCGCGGTCGGACCGACGGCCGAGGTTTGCGACGGGATCGACAACGACTGCGACGGCGTCGTCGACCAGTTCGCACGTTCCTGCTATCCGGCGGGTGCCACCGGCTGCACCTACGATGACGCCGGCAAGGCTTGGTCTTGTGTCGGGGCCTGTGCGACGGGCATGCAGGTTTGTTCCGCCGGCGCGTGGCAACCCTGTGTCGGCGCGGTCACGCCGACGTCCGAGATCGCGTGCGACGGGCTCGACAACAACTGCGATGGCCGCGTCGACGAGAACAATCCGCTTGCCACGGACATCTGCTATCCCGCCGGCACCGTCGGTTGCGACGTGGCCAGCGGCAAGTGCGTCGGGCAGTGCGCCTTCGGGCACTACGCCTGTGCCGGGAACAAGATGGGCCTGACCTGCGCCGGATCGCGCGTTCCCGTCGCCGAATCGTGCAACGGCAAGGACGACGATTGCGACGGCCAAATCGACGAGGACTTTCCGACCCTGGGCCAGCCCTGCAACGAGCAGTCTTGCCAGGGTGCGGGCCAGCTCGTGTGCAACGCGGCGGGAACCGATGTCGAATGCACCGTGACCGCCACCGGTCCCTCGCCCGAGGTGTGCGACGGCCGCGACAACGACTGCGACGGGCTGGTGGACGAGCCACCGGGGCCGGGCGAGCCCGCCATGCCCGGCGTCGGTGTGGTGTGCGGCAGCAACGTCGGCGAATGCAAGACGGGCACGTCCGTTTGCACGGGCGGCAAGATTGTGTGCAACTCGGTCGGGCCAACCCCCGAGATCTGCGACGGCAAGGACAACGATTGCAATGGCAGCATCGACGACGGGGTGGTTTTGCCCGGCGACGAGCTGCAATCCCGAGGGCATGATGCCCGGGCAATCCATGGCCGGCGAGTGCCGGCCTGGGACCTTCGTGTGCAGCGGCAGCGGGGGCTGGAAGTGTCGCGGAGGGGTCGGGCCGGCGCCCGAGATCTGCGATGGCAAGGACAACGACTGCGACGGGCAGATCGACAACAACGCCAGCTGTGCCGCCGGTTACACCTGCGTGGGCGGCCAGTGCGTTCCGACTTGCGTCGAGGGCGGCGAGCAGTATCCGTGCCCGGTCGATCGCATCTGCAAGAACGGGGCGTGCATCGTCAAGGCCTGCGCGCAGAAGCCCTGTGCGATTGGCATGATTTGCCGCAACGACGGCACCTGCGTGGATCCGTGTGCGGGCGTCAACTGCCTGTCCGGTGCCAGTTGCGTGAACGGCGTCTGCGTCGACTGTTACTCCAGGGGCTGCGCGCCCGGGCTATCGTGTATCGGCCGCCAGTGCGTGGTGGATCCGTGCGCCGGCAAAACCTGCGCGGCCGGTCAGCTGTGCAGCGCGGGTGCTTGCGAGCCGAGTTGCGCCGGCGTGTCGTGTGGCACGGGACAGGCGTGCTCGCACGGCACCTGCATCAAGGCGCCGTGCTCGCAGACCTGCGATAGCGACTCGTTCTGCGATGTTACGACCGGCAACTGCCGTCCTTCGCCTTGCTCCGCCGTTTCGTGTTCGGCCGGCAGGGTTTGCTTGAACACGACCGGGTTGTGCACGGACGATCCTTGCGAGCTGGTCCATTGTCGTCAAGGTCAGGTCTGCGTGGTGGGCGACGACGGCTCGGCCGATTGCGCGATCGCAGCCGTCTCCGGGGTCGCGGCGCAGACGCAGAGCAAGGGCAGCGGCGCCTTCGCGTGCAGTTGTACGCTGGCCAGCGCGGCGCCGAGAGGTGGGCCGGGGTGGCTTGGTTTCCTCGCGGTCGCGGCCGGGCTTTGGCTGACACGCAGACGGCGATCGCGCCCTACGTGACGAAGGCGCGTGGCAGAGCCAGGGCGTACTCGATGGCGGGCCGGATCTGGTCCGGCGCAAGCCCGCGCCAGTAGACGTGCCAGTCGGGGAAACGCACCAGCCCGTCGCACTGCTTGGCGTAGAAGGGAACGATGGGGTTGGTCGGGATGGCACGCCAGAAGAACACCGGAAAGTCGCGCGTGAGCATGGACCAGAGCTCGCCCCCGATGCCCTCGCCTTGGGCCTGCCGCATGACCGCAAACTTGCTGAGATAGGGCGCGACGTCCGTGTTGCCGAGGAGCGCGGCGCCGAGGTAGTTTTCTTCCAGGTACACGTGCTCGGACTGCGCGACCAGCAGCCCGCCGTCCTCCATGGCACCGGGAACGAGCGCGCGGCCGAACGCGGACTCGAGCAGCTCGGTCAACCGGCCGCGATCCACGGCCGCGAGACCGCTGTGTTTCTCGATGCGCGAGCCCTTGCGAATCATGGTGCCGGCGCCGCTGACCGTGAACAGCTCGCGCAGCAGGTGCAGGGGATTGGCCACGGCGACGCTCATGCGCTGCGGGAGCTGATCGAGCAGCGTCTTGACGTGGCGAAGGAGCGATTCGTGGCGGCGCGGAAGATCGCCGGTGGTGAGCAGGCGCTCGTAGTCGGCCGACAGGTTGACCAGGGAGATGCGCGGCGCTCCTTCGCGTTCGATGCCCGAGCTGGTGGAAAGGAAGATGATCTTGCGCGTTTCGAGGCCGGCGGCCAGGGTGCGCAGCAAGCGAAAGCGGTCGTCGATGGCCAGCTCCTTGGCGGCGTCGAGCGACACGATGGGGATGGTGTTTTCTTCCAGGGTCCGCCGTACGCTGGCCTGGATCTCCTGCGCCAGATCCGTTCCCGAGCCGATGACCCTGGCCGGGACCTCATCTTCGAGCAGCCATTCGAGAATGCGCTGCGATTGCTTGTCGGCGTCGCGCGCGTCGAGCAATCCGACCAGGACCACAGGGTACAGCCCGAGACCGGCCAGGATGCGCAGATCGAAGTGGAAAGGGTCCAGCGCGGCGCGAACGATCTGCGCGTCCGCGGCGATGATGGCGAAGCTTTCCTTGCGTTGCGAGCGGAAGAGCTTGAGGTAGAGATCGACGTCGGCCTTCTGGCCGACGCTTTCGAGGAAGCGGTGAAGGATGTCGGGGTCCATCAGCGAATGACCTGAAGAAAGATTCGCACAGCTTCCTCCAGTTCGTCGAGATCGACGTACTCGTCCGCCTTGTGGGCCTGCTCGACACGCCCCGGCCCCAGCACGACGGCGTCGATGCCCTGTTCCACGAATTGACCGGCCTCGGTGCCGAAGGGCAGCGCCACCGGGCTGAGCGTTCGGTCGCCCAAGAGCGGCGCGAACCCCGCTACGTCGCGCGTCTCGAACGCGGGATTGCTCGCCACCAACGCCCATGCGGTGGCGAGCGGCGCCGCGGCGATGCGGACCGCGTCCCGTGCCTCGTCGAGGATGCCGTCGAGCTCGACGCCGGGAGGCGGCCGCATGGAGAAGGTCAGGGTGGTGCGCGCGGGAATGATGTTGAAGGCCATGCCTCCGTCGAGCGCGGCGATGTTCATGCACACTCCGCGCAAGCCCTCGGGGCCGAGCTCGCGGTGGCGCACCCCCAGATTGTCGAGAGCGATGGCGGCGCGGGCGAGAGCGGTGAGGGGATTTGGGACGCTGTCGGACAGCGAGGAGTGCCCACCCGGCGAGGTGGCTGCGATGCGTGCCGCATACACCCCGCGATGTCTGATCCCCACGCGGCAGCCGGTGGGCTCGCACACGATGGCGCGGTCGAGACCGCGGCTGCGCTCGCTGGCCAGGAAGTCGCGGATGGAGCCCCCGCCAAGCTCCTCGTCGCCGGAGAACAAGACGGCCAATCCATTCGGCGTCGCTCCCGATGCTTTGGTTTGGTCGAGGGCCTCGAGGATGGCCGCGATGGCGCCCTTGGTATCCGCGCTGCCCAGGCCGTGCAGCCTGCCGCCGCGCCGGACGAGCGCGAGCGGATTGGCGCTGTAGCCGGCGTTGGCCGGCACGGTGTCGAGGTGCGCGTTGAGGACGAGCGACGGTGCCCGCTCGCCGAAGCACGCGAAAGTCGAGTAGTGGCCGGTGCTGGAGAAGACCTCGGTGGTACGCGCGCCGAGCGCGGTCAAGCGGCGGGCGAGGTACTCGGCCATGGCGCGCTCGTCGCCGCCGGGATTGCGCGTATCGAATGCAACCAACTCGGCCAGACGGATTTCCAGGCGACTGCTCGCTTGCATGCCGGTTTGCATTTAGCCCGCATTATTTACCAAGCTTTCGTCTCCTGCGAGCTTTCGCGAGCAGTCCGAGTGGCTTTTGCGGGGAGAGCGGCGGGCTAGATTGACTGTAATGGGAACCCTGGGAGGGTTCCCAAACCCTCCCGCGATGCCTCGCTGCCGGCCAAGCCCGGCAGGCTCCGCACGCGCATCATGGCCTTGACCGCCTTGGCTCCCGGGTTCATGCTTTTCCTTGGATCTTCTGCGCGGTTCGAGACCCGGACGAAGTTTCTTTTCCCTACAAGCATTGAACTGGGAGCCGCCTCTGGCCGATGGAATGAGCACGCCCGCTAAAGTCGGGAAGCCCGATGCGGCCAATTCATGTGGCTCCCCCCTACCATGGTAGGGGTCAGGACTCATCCGAACGGCCGAGGCGGAAGGTCCGTTTTTTGCGCTCGCGCCGGCGCTGCCCGGCGAAAACGCTGGCCTTGTGCGCGTCGGATGAGCGATGCTTGGCACAAGGTCCGTGCGTAGGACGAGCAGCGGAGTGATCGATTGAACCCCTTTGCCTCTTGGAGGCCGACGGAGCTTCCCGGCTCTTGGGCTCCCACCCACGGCTGGGGCACGACGCGCGTGCTGGCGGTCCTTGCGATCCTGGCTGTCCTCGCCGTCGCCGCGCTCGAAAGTCCCGCGGCCGTGCGACGCCTGTCGGCAAACGCGCAGCGGCTCGGTCGCTTCATCCTGATCGGCGTGCTGGCCGCTGCGGCGGTCCTCGCCGTGGCGACCTACGTCGACTTCGGCGTTTTTCGTTACGGCACCTACCTGAACGAATGGGACTTCTACCACTACTACGTCGGCACCAAGTACGCCCCCGAGCTGGGCTACACCGACCTCTACGGCGCGACCCTCGTGGCCGACGCCGAAACGGGGCTGCGCTACCACAATCCGCGCGGCGAGATTCGCGACCTCGGGACGGCACAGGTTCGCGACGTGGCTTCCGTCGCGGCCGAGGCCAATCGCTACCGGCAGCGCTTCAGCGAGGCACGCTGGCGCGAGCTCGTGGCGGACATTGCCTGGTTCAAGATGCAGCCTGCCCGAAAAACGCTGGAGCCTGATCCTCATGGACCACGGCTACAACGGCACGCCCGCGTGGTCGTTCGTGGTGGGCGGGCTTCTTACGCGGCACCTCCCCGTGCGCGAGCCGGTCGGACGCTGGCTGATGCTCTTGCTCGATCCGCTGCTGCTCTTGGGGACGGTGGTGGCGGTGGGGTGGGCCTTCGGGGTGCGTGCCGCGCTGTTGATGGTCGTGTTCGTCGGAACGCACTACCTGCTGTCGTGGGGGCACTTGAAAGGCGCGCTCCTGCGCACCGACTTCGCCATGTGCTCGGTCCTTGCCGTGTGCATGGTCAAGAAGGGCCGCTACAAAATCGCCGGCGCGCTGCTCGGCTGGGCGACTCTTTCACGTGTGTTTCCGGGGCTTCTCTTGCTTGGGCCCGCGGCTCTGCTCCTGGTTGAGCTGGTTCGCGACCGTCACCTCGACCGCCGGCTCTTGAGCATGCTGGTCGCGAGTGCCGTCACCATGGCGGTGGTCGTGCTGGCCTCGTGCGCCTACTTCGGCGGCACCGCCATCTGGCACGAATGGAGCTCGAAGATCGCCCTGCACTACGCTGGCGGCAGCGACTGGGATCTCGGTTACCGAACCATCGCGGAGGCGCGCTTTCTTCACGGCGTCCCGGTCCGTGCGACCGGCGCCGCGCTCGCCGCCGGACAATCGGTGGGTTTGCTGACCAAGGGGGTGGAGCTCGTCGTGCTCGCCCTGCTTGTCGTGCCCGCCCTGGCCTTTCTTCGCGCGCTCGAACACCACGAGGTGGTGGCCTTCGGCTTCGTGTTCGTGTTCCTGCTCACCCGCGCGGCCTACTACTACTACTTGATCCTGTGCGTGCCCCTGCTGTTCTTCGCCTCCGATCTCGGCAAGCCCCAGCGCGCGCTCGGCGCGGCCTTCATGTTTCTGACCGGGCTTTTCGGCTACCTTCTTTTCACGGGCTGGCAGCCCCTGCGCGATGCCTGGATCCCCTTGCGGGGTTGGCACCAGACCTTCCCCACCTACTACTTCTCGAGTTGCCTCATCGCCGTCAGCGTGGCGCAGATGCTGGTCATCGCCGCGACCAGGGCCCGCGCTCTGGAGCGGCCCCGGCCGCAGCCCTCTTCGCACGGTGGACCATAGTCTTGGCCGCGGGGCGTACCGGCGACTCTCGCATGTCCGAGACAGGAGCGTAGCGATTCTGACCAGGGTGTGCTAATAGGGGGACCTGCCTAAAGCGGAAGGTGTGACGCATGTCTTCTGCCTGGTGCATTGCATGCTGCTCGATTGGGTCTACGGGCTATTCTCAAATGATCTCGCCATCGATCTCGGAACGGCGACGACGCTGACGTTTGTCCGCGGCAAGGGTATCGTCTCGAACGAGCCCTCGGTGGTGGCGGTGCAGCGTTCGGGCAATGGCACCAAGAAGGTGCTGGCAGTCGGCAAGCAGGCCAAGGAGATGCTGGGGCGCACGCCGGGCAACATCGCTGCGGTTCGCCCGATGAAGGACGGCGTCATCGCCGACTTCGAGGTGACCGAGGCGATGCTGCGCTACTTCATCACGCGCGTTCACAACCGCCAGACCTTGGTCAAGCCCCGCATCATCATCGGCGTTCCCTCGGGCATCACCGAGGTCGAGAAACGCGCCGTGCGCGACTCGGCCCTGGCCGCCGGCGCGCGCGAGGTCTATTTGATCGAGGAGCCCATGGCCGCGGCCATCGGCGCCGGCCTGCCCGTGACCGAGCCTTCGGGCAACATGATCGTCGACATCGGCGGTGGCACCACCGAGGTGGCGGTCATCTCGCTGTCCGGGATCGTCGCCGCGCGCTCGATCCGCATGGCGGGCGACAAGCTGGACGAGGCGGTGGTGGCGTACATCCGGCGCAAGTACAGCCTGCTCATCGGGGAGCGAACCGCCGAGCTGGTCAAGAAGCAGATCGGCAACGCCTACAAGCTCGACGAGGTCGAGTCCATGGAGATCAAGGGACGCGACCTCATCGCCGGCGTGCCCAAGACCATCGTGGTCACCAGCGACGAGATCCGCGAAGCCCTGGCCGAGCCGGTGGGCGCCATCGTCGAGGCCGTGAAGTCGGTGCTCGAGCGCACGCCGCCCGAGCTGGCCGCCGACATCGTCGACCGCGGCATCGTGCTCACCGGCGGCGGCTCGCTCTTGCGCAACCTCGACGTGCTCTTGCGCGAGGAGACCGGCCTGCCGGTCATGGTTTCCGACTCGCCCGAGTGCGCGGTGGTGCTGGGCACCGGGCGTGCGCTCGACGAGCTTGCCTTGCTCAAGGAAGTCGCCCTGCAATAGCGGCGTTTCCAGTGGATCGCCCGCTTTGCGGGCCGTAGATTCGCCATTCACGAAGGATGTTTTCCACCGGCCACAGGCAAAAAGTCCGCGAGGTCGTGATTGTCACGGCCGCCTTCGTGTTGTCGCTCTTCCTGCTTCGGGAGAGCGTGCACTCGCCGGAATACCTGTCGCCGCTCGATCGCGGCATCCTGACCCTGGTTTCTCCCGTGCAATCGACCTTCGCCACCCTCGCACGCAGCATTGGACACGCGGCGGGCCGCTACGTGGATTTGGTGCACGTCCGCGCGGAGAACGAAAAGCTGCGCAACGACAACGCGCACCTGCGTGCCGAGCTGCTGGAAGCCAAGCGCGGCGCGGCCGAGAGCGTGCGCTTTCAGCACCTCCTCGGCCTGCGCAATGCGGTCGCCGCCGAGACCCTGGTGGCGCGCGTGATTGCCATCGACGTCTCGCCGTATTTCCGCGTGGCTCGCATTCAGCTCGATCGCGGCGAGGGCTTGGTTCAGCGCGGGATGCCCGTGATTACGCCCGAGGGCGTGGTCGGGCGGATCAACCGGACGTCCGGCGAAACCTCGGACATCATGCTGTCCGTGGATCCGCGCTCGGCCATCGACGTGGTGCTGCCGCGCACCGGAGGCCGCGGCATTCTCAAGGGCAAGCCTGGCGAAAACGGCTACCGTTGCGCCATCGAATACCTGATGCAAGGCGAGCAGGCCAAGGAAGGCGACGTTGCCGTCACCAGCGGGCTGGGCGGCTTTCCGCGCGATTTGCCCGTCGGCAAGGTCAGCAAGATCGTGAGAAATGCCGCGGGCCTCACCCAGGACATCGAAATCACGCCCGACGTGGACTTCGCCCGCTTGTCCGAGGTCCTGGTGGTGGTGGCGCCCGCGCCGTCCGCCGATCCGGAAGCCGGTTCCAAGAAACCCCTGGCGCCCGCGCACGGGCTCGCGGTGTACCGCTGATGCGCTCCGTGGCGACGCTGGCCGTCGGGCTCCTGCTTCTACTCTTGCAGTCCACTGTCATGGAATTCGCGCCCATGCACCTGGTGACGCCAAGCCTCGGGCTCCTGGTCGTGCTCTACGTCGGCATGGCGCCACTCAAGTGGTCGCCCGGTTCGGCCGTCGTCGTCGGGTTCTGCATGGGTTACCTCTTCGATCTCGTCTCGGGCGCGCCCCGCGGCGTACACGCGTTCGTGTTCGTGACCTTGGCCCTCATCGCGCGCGTGCTGGCCTGGCGCCTGGCCGTGCGCGGGATCGTGCTCAAGGCCGCCACGTCGTTCGTGGCCAGCATCATCGCGGCCGTTCTCATCGTCGTCGTACGCGCCCAGATCAGTCCCGAGAGCGGCTACGGCGGTCTCTCCCAAGCGCCGCTCGAAGCCTTGCTGACTGCCGTGGCCGGCCCTCCGGTGTTGTGGCTCTTGGCCAGGCTCGATGGACGGCTCGATCCCGCCTTGCTGCGGGTCGGGCTTGCTCGCCGTCGTGCGCGTGCCCTCGGCCAAGGAATGCCCCATCGCTGATCCCACTGGTTCTATCGCCGATGGAAATCGCAGGGCAGGACGCAGAGCTCCCCGAGATACGGCATCGCAGCCAGGTGCTGTCCCTGGTCGTAACCGGGGTTTTCCTGGCTCTCGGCGTGCGCCTGTTCTATCTGCAGGTCGTCGAGGGCGACAACTTTTACCGCATGACGGCGGAGAACATCATCCGCACCATCGCCTTGCCGGCGACGCGAGGCCAGATCCGCGACCGCAAGGGCCGGGTGCTCGCCACCATGGTTCCGTCTTACGACATCGAGGTGCTACCCTCGCAAATCACGCGCGAGTCGTACGATCATTTGCGCGCCCTGCTCGGGCCCGACATGGAGCGGATGGTGACCTGGGAGGCCATCGAGGACGAAGCCACCAAAGGCAAGGACCGTACGTTGGTGGTGGCCGAGAACGTGAGCCGCGACGTGATGGCCCAGCTCGAAACCTCGCTCGACAAGCCTGGCATCCACGTGGCGGCGGTTCAGCGCCGCCACTACCCCTATACCAGCCTCGCCGCGCACGCCATCGGCTACCTCAACGAGATCTCGGGGGAAGAGCTCAAGACCCGCAAGGACGAAGGCTACCAGGCCGGCGATCTCATCGGACGCACCGGCATCGAGCGGCAGTGGGAGCCTTACCTGCGTGGACAGAAGGGATTCGAGAAGGTCGTGGTCAACCGGCGCGGCTTGCGCCGCACCGACGTGCGTATCTCCGACCTGGTCACCGATGGCCCCGTCAGCCAGTCGCCTTCGCCCGGCAACAATGTCATCTTGACCCTCGACCTCGATCTTCAGCGCATCGTCGAACGAGCCCTGCGCCCGGTACGCTCGGCCGCGGTGGTCGTCATCGACGTGGAAACCGGGCGCATTCTGGCTATCGCCTCCAAACCCACGTTCGACCTCAACATGATGTCCGGTGGGGCTTCGGCGGAAAACATTGCCCGCGTGCTCAGCGATCGCTTGCACCCGTTTCTCGACAAGTCGCTCTCCGATACCTTCAACCCGGGCTCGACCTTCAAGGTCATCACCGCCATGGCGGGGTTGGAGGAAAAGGTGATCGTGCCCGAGGACAAGGTCAAGTGCGGGGGCTACCTTCAAGTCGGACGCCGTCGTTTCCATTGCACCAAGGCGCACAAGACGGTGAATCTCTACGACGCCATCGTGCAGAGCTGCAACGTGTTCTTCTACGACCTCGGTGGCCGGCCCGGAATGATGGACCGCATGGCCAAGTACGCCGCGGACTTCGGCCTGGGCGCCCCGACGGGTCTCGGGCTCAACGGTGAGCAGGCCGGATTCATCCCCACCGAGGAGTGGCACCGCGCCCGCGCCTTGATCGACAAGAAAAACGAAGGGTTCGTGATCGGGCACGCGCTCAACACGGCCATCGGAGAGGGCGAGGTGCGCGTCACCGTGCTGCAGATGGCCCTGCTCTACGCCGCCATCGCTTCCGACGGGAAGCTGTGGCTGCCCCAGATTGTCGAGCGCGTGGAATCGCCCTCGGGCCGAATCATCGAGGAGTTCCCACCACGCGTACGGCGCGAGGTCTCGGCGTCGCAGGAATCGTTGGCCTTTCTGCGCCGGGCGCTCTACGGCGTCGTCTTCGACTCGAAGGGCACGGCCTACAAGACGCGGCCCAAGCGCATCGAGATCGCGGGCAAGACCGGCACGGCCCAGGTGTTCCAAGGGGGGCGGCGCGGCGGCGACGAACCGCCCCTTCCCTACGAGCGCGTGGACCATGCCTGGTTCGCCGGATTCGCGCCAGCGGCCAAGCCGCGCATCGCCTTCGCGGTCCTGGTCGAGCACGGCGGGCACGGCGGCTCGGTCGCGGCGCCTGTCGCGGCGGAGATCGTCGAGAACTACTTCGATACCGTGGTTCCGCCCGACGAGCGCAACCCGCCGCACGTGTCGCACCGCGGTGAGCGCCGCCTGAGTGCCACCGCGGACAAGCCCGTGGCCGAGGCGCGCCCGGTCGCCAAGCCCGCGCCGGCCAGCGTCGGCAGCGACGAGCAGTCTTCCTCGACAACGCCCGGCGGAGGCGAGTGATGCCGAAATCCGTGTCGTGGCGAAAGCTGCGCTTCCGCTTCGACTGGACCCTGTCCTTTGCGCTGACCGCGTGCTTCAGCCTCGGTCTGCTCAATCTGTGGAGCGCCGTTCGCGAGCGGCAGTTCAATCTCTTCGCGCAGCAGCTCTCGTGGCTGGCTGGCGGAATTCTCCTTTTCCTCGCGGTGGCCAGTTTCGACTACCGGATCATTTCGCGCATCGGCTACATCCTTTACGGCTTCGGCATCGTGCTGCTCGTGGCGGTGCTCGTGCACGGCAAAGTGGTCAGCGGCTCCCGCCGCTGGTTCGACCTGGGCGCTTTCCACTTTCAGCCATCGGAGCTGATGAAGGTGCTGACCATCATCGCCCTCGCCAAATACATTCACGACACCCCTTCGCTTGACGGTCGCACTTTGCGCCACATCCTGGTACCGCTGTTCTTGGCCGGCTTGCCCGTGCTGCTCGTCGCGGCCCAACCCGACCTCGGCACCGCCCTCATCATCGGGCTCATTTCCGCGACTGTCGTGGTCATTGCACGTCTGCGCATGAAGACCCTGGCCGGCATCGTGGTTGCGGGGGCGCTGGCCATCGCGCCTCTGTGGGAATATGCGCTTCACGACTACCAGCGCAACCGCGTGCTGGCCTTCATCAATCCCGCGCTCGATCCGGCCACGGCCTGGCAGCCGCGTCAGGCGATGAACGCCGTCGGCTCGGGTCGTTTCATCGGCAAGGGGTTCTTGCAAGGAACGCAGATTCGCCTGCGCTCGCTGCCCGCCTTGTGGACGGACTTTCCCTTCGCCGTGTGGGCCGAGGAGTGGGGCTTCATCGGCTGCACCGCGGTTCTGCTCGCCTACGCCCTGCTGGTGCTGTGGGTGCTGAAGATCGGCCGCGAGGCACGCGACCGGTTCGGCATCACCGTGTGCGTGGGCGTGGCGTCGATGCTCTTCTGGCAGGTCGCGGTCAATATCGGTATGGTGACCGGCGTGCTGCCCGTGGTCGGTGTCACCCTGCCGCTCATCAGTTACGGCGGCTCGAGCGCGCTCACCGTGATGCTGGCGCTTGGCCTGGTGATGAACGTCTCGGTTCGGCGATTCGCGTACTGACGACGCGTCGGCAGCTACTTCGGAGTCACCTTCATCACCGTGCCGTTGATGTAGTTGGTCCAGTAGACGCTGTTGGCGTCGATGGCGATGCCACCCAAGCCTGCGGGACCGGAGACAAGGGTGACCGACGTGCCTCCGGTCAGAGGCACCTTGTTTACAGTGCCGGCAGACTGATCGTTCCAGTAGACGCTCGCGTCGTCCAGAGCGAGCTCGGACGGGGACTTACCGGTGGCGAGTGTTGTGGGCGAGCCTCCGCTGAGAGACATCTTCATCAGACTGCCGTTTCCGGTGGTAGGGTCCGTAAACAAAGCGGTCCAGTAGACACTGGTACCGTCGACGCCGATACCACTCGGTGAGCCCTGACCAGAAGACAGGGCGATGGGAATGCCCCCGGTCAGGGGTACCTGGCGCACGACGCCATAGAGGTTGTCTGTCCAGTAGAAATTTGTGGCGTCGACCGCAATGCTCCAGACGCTCGCTGAGGCTACGGAGGCAATCGTCGTGATCTTGCTTCCATCCAGGGAGACGCTCGTCACCTGGGCAGAAAAGTTGTCATAAGCAGCCGAGTAGACGCTTGTGGCATGCAGCGCGATCCCAACGACCTGGCCCTGCCAACTGCTCAGCACAGTGGATGCCCCACCCCCCACCGATACCTTCTTCACGTCGTTGTCAGTGGCCCAGTAAACGTTCGTGGCATCGACGGCAATACCAGCGGGGTGGGCTTGACCGGAAGCAAGCACCGTAGGTGTTCCCCCGTCCACGGGCACCTTCATCACGGTTCCGTCATAGTTGTTTGTCCAGTAGACCGCAGTGGCATCGACGCTGATACGAAAGGGCCGAGACATTCCGGCGGCTAGCGTAACCAGACAGCGACCAGCTTGACACCGGGCTGTGGACGGCGGATTGGCCAAGCAGGGGCCGCTGCATTCGCTGTCGATGGTCCCCGAGTCGCCCATTGGATTGGTTCCACCTCCGCCGGAGCTTCCACCCGCGCCAACCATGCCGCCAGTGTGGATGACTCCTCCGGTATTCGCGATGCCGCCAATCCCTCCGCCATAACCGCTGACACCACCGCTGTCACGGGTACCGTATGTATTTGGGGTGCCCCCTGCGCCATTGCCACCCAAACCGGAATCCGCGCCAGAATTCCCAGACATCAGTCCCCAACGCCCGCACGCGTTGACCAAGAATAGCAACACGACAACGACTGATCGGCCTCTCGTCATGGACCACCCATCTCCGACCAACGATACCAAACCATGCTCGCATAGAAGGCAGAAATCGAAGAGGCATAGACGGCGCAACCGTCAGCCTGACAGTTCATCGTGGGCGGTCTGATGTGACGTCGCCTCTGCATGCAGAGATTGCTATGTGTGCGGCAACTGCAAAAATAGCACTTGACACTGACGCAAACGCCCCGCATCATTGCCGCGGTGTGGAAAGTAACTCAACTAATCGGGAGGCAAAATGCGCTTATCGATCAGACTTCGCCCATGGTTGTTGTCCTTGCTACCCTTGGTCGTTGCCGCAGCACCACTTGTTGCGATGGCCAACGAAACTCATTCCTGGTGCATTCCAGGCGACCCGAAGGATCCGAGTAGCTCGTCAGTCCAACAGGTGAATCAGGTCGTTCAGTACGTCTGCTCCCTGTCCAACTTCGGCTATTGCTGTGACCGCACCAGCGGGCAAGGGAGGTGGGATCTCGCGTGCATCCAGAAAGGCTCGGCCTACGCCTTCAACATTCTAAAGCAGGACGTCTGCGGACGATATGCCTGGACACAGGGGCCGGTCGTGGACACCCCCTCTGACCATGACCAGTACTACCCACGCGACTTCAATGTTTTCGCTGTCGCCGGCACTGTGAGCAACCTGGCACACGTACAGGGGCCAGTCGCAGGGCAGGGCGCCATAACAGCAAGCAGCTTCAATGTTAATTCTACCCAACAAGAGGGTCTCGCGCTGATCACGCAGGGCGATCTCAATATTTCCAACGCAACCGTGTATGGGAATGCCATCTACGGCGGAACGTACAATCCCCAAAACAGCGGTGTCACGTATACCAATGGTCGCCTCTACCAGGAGAACCCCAACCCACTCACATTCCCCATAAACTTCGGTACTGCACAGACAAACCTTCAGGACATGTCTGCTGCACTTTATCAGTACCCAACGACGCCGGGCTCTTCCGCGAAAAGGGACAGCAACAACAACCACAAGGTTGTCTTCAAAAGCACGGACCCTGACCTAAATGTCTTCTCCATCGTCGGCAACCTTATGTCTGGGACCACCACCTACTCGTTCGACGTGCCTCGGGGATCCACCGTGATCGTCAACGTTGGTTCGGATGGGGCGGTGATCCAGGACGCGAGCTTCACTGACCCCACTGCGAAACTGGGGTTGCGCAATATGCTTTGGAACTTCTACGGCACGAAAACCCTGACCATACAATCGACCGGGTTTCCGGCGTCGATCCTGGCTCCTTGGGCCGCGACCACCCTTAAATGGGGCTCTGTCGCAGGCACTGTGGTCGCGTTGTCTGCAAACATTAGTGCTGAGCTCTACGCGTACCCATTTCGGATGCCTGGCTGCGGCGGATGCCTATGTCTCGACCAAGACTGGTCCTGCTCGAATGACACAACCTTGGATGACACCGGAAGTGCGGAAACACTTGGGCCGGAGGCGGGATTTTTGGGCTCCTCGCTGTCTAAAATGGACGCGAGGTTGGTTGTTCCGCTAATCTTCCGTGGTGCAAAATCCAAGTTCTGGTCTTGACGTCAATGCGCTTTTTACAGTGGCTCTCGGCATGGTCAATCCATGGGAGGTCGTAGAGCTGAACCTTGACGCCGAGAAGAAGCGCCTCGACATCAAAGTCGACTTCAAGCCGGGGAGCACCTTCCCTTGCCCTACGTGTGGCGATGCTTGCAAGGTACACGATGCCTCGCCGCAGACATGGCGACACCTGAACTTCTTCCAGTACCTCACCTATGTCGAGGCAAGACAACCTCGAACCAAGTGTGACAAGCACGGCGTCTTGACGGTCGATGTGCCATGGGCTCGTGGCGGGTCGAACTTCACCCTTCTCTTCGAGGCGATGGTGGTGGAACTGGCACGCAACGGCCTCACGGTGGCGGCGGTCGGTCGCATCGTCGGCGAGCATGACACGCTCCTGTGGCGCATCCTGGAACACTACGTGGACGAGGCCCGTGAGCGAGCCGACTACAGCCAGGTCGCCGAGGTTGGCGTCGACGAGACTTCGCGGCAGAAGAACCACGTCTATGTCACGGTCTTTGCCGACATGGTTGCGGCGAAAGTCTTGTTCGTCACGGAGGGGAAAGATCACGGCACGGTGGCTTGTTTCAAGGACGATCTGCTCGCTCACGGTGGAGACGTGAAGAAGGTGACGGACTTCAGTCTCGACATGTCGCAGGCATTCATCAAGGGCATCTTGGAGACGTTTCCGGCGGCGCACCTAACCTTCGACAGGTTCCATGTCATCCAACTCATGAACGACGCAATCGATGAGGTGCGAAGGCAGGAGCAGAAGTCCTCTCCGGAGTTGAAGGGCACGCGCCACGACTGGCTGAGGAACGAGGCCAACATCAAATCCGAGAACAGGGAGCACTTCGCGGTCTTGCGCTCCTCCAAATTGGCCACTGCGCGGGCCTACCACATCAAGCTCATGCTACAGGAGTTGTATAGCCTGAGTGCGGATGAAGCGGAGGCGTGGTTTCAGCGCTGGTATTTCTGGGCCACCCATAGCCGATTGGAACCCGTCATCAGGGCCGCCAAGACCCTCAAGGCGCACCAGGCAGGCGTGATGAGATGGTTCATGTCAGGCCTGACGAATGGTCTCTTGGAAGGACTCAACAGCCTCATCCAGGCGGCCAAGGCGCGGGCGCGTGGCTTTCGCTCCGCGCGCAAAATGAAGACTGTGATTTATCTGCTGCTGTCAAAACTGGACTTCAGACTTCCCTGTGCATTTCCCAATTCAATCCATTCCAAATAGCGAGGAGCCGATTTTTGTCCATCTCGGGTGGCCCCTACATTGCCGAAAATGTTCAGCGAAACGCACCTGATAACCGAATCTGGTATTCTTTCCGGCCAGCAGACGTCAGGGTGTTGATCTTACCCTGACGTGAAAACTCGAAGAAACACAAAGGGAGGGAATGTCCGCGAAACGAAAGAGGTTTTAGACATACCATGCACCTGAATGTTGTTGCCAGGAACGAAGCACACACCCAAGGACAGAAGGCCCCAATGTCGGTCGCCAAACTGCGAGCGATCTTGGAAGATGCGGGGATGCGAAAGAAGGGGCCCAAGGAGACCTTCGAGACATTCGAGAAGCGTCTCCACCAGCAGCTACAGGAGGTCGAGCGCGATTTGTTGGCCGAAGAGTTGGAGCGTGCCGACGTGGACGCGGATGCCATCGTGGTCGAGGGGACCGGATACCGGCGAGTCTTGCGCGCGGCTCAAACGTACATGACCGCCGCCGGGCCAGTAACCGTCGAGCGAGCGCTCTTCAAGGACCGAAGCAACGACCACGAACCCTGCATCGTGCCGCTGGACTTGAAGGTGGGGGTGGTCGATGGCTTCTGGACGCCGATGGCGGCCCAGCAGGCGACCTGGGTGGTATCGCAAATGACTCCGCAGACCGGCGAGGAGCTTTTCAAGAGGGTGGGCAACATGACGCCCTCGAAAAGCAGCTTGGACCGGCTGCCGAAGCGATTGGCCGAGCGGTGGAATGACGACCGGAAGGAGTTCGAGAAGGTTTTGCGCGAAGGGATGACCATCCCCGAGGAGGCGGTCACGGTGATGGCGAGTCTCGACGGAGTGCTGGCGCCCATGAAGGATGGAGGCGCGGCGGATAAGCGTGCGGAGACCGCCGCACGCGGGCATATCGCGAAGGGCCCCGCTGGCTATCGCGAGGTTGGATGCGCGACGCTTGGTTTTTGCGACCGAAATGGAAGACTTCTGGCGGCGGTGCGCATGGCAAAAATGCCCGAGCCACACAAGGCGTCGCTCAAGGAAGCCTTGAAGGCGGAATTGGACATGGCGTTGTCGCTGCGTCCCGACCTGCAACTGATGAAGGCCGCCGACGGGGCAAACGACAATTGGACGTACTTGCACAAGGAATTGCCCAAGGGGTCGGAGGTGGTGGATTTCTTCCACGCAGCGGAACACCTGAACACGGCCTTGGCCTCTGCCTACGGCGATGGCACGGTCGAAACGCAACGGCGATTCAACGACCTACGGCACGTGCTGCTGGAAGAGGAAGGCGGGGTCAAGAAGGTGATTCGGTCACTGATCTACCTTCGGGAAAAGCACCCGCACAGCAAACACATTCCAACCGAATTGGCGTATTTCCGAAAATACCAGAAGCGCATGCGTTACGCGGAAATGAAGGCACAAGGTCTGCCCATCGGGACCGGGGTCATGGAAGCCGCATGCAAGACCTTGGTAACGCAGAGAATGAAACAAAGTGGAATGCGCTGGGGCAAGCAAGGTGGCCAAGCCATCTTGAATCTACGGGGCTGGGCGCAAAGCGAACGATTCGACCAAGCCTGGGCTCTGCTCGCCGCCACCTACCGAGTCGCGATTACCGTCCTCAATGACGTCGTTTCAATTCGCTCGGCCCGCCTTTGAAACCCACGGATTTTCACGCCAGCATGAGAGCTACACCGAGACGTCATGCCTAAGACCAAGCCGCTCGCTGTCCTATTCAATGGCGGACCCGGGGGGGCGACCTCCGCTGGCCTCTTCAGTTTCGGTACCGGACCAGTGAAGCAGGTCGATCCGACGGGTGCAGCTACCTCGTTAGCCTTGGTCGCAAATCCACATAGCTGGACTGAGTTTGCCAATTTGCTCTACATTGACGCGCCGGCCACTGGATTTTCCTATCCGTTGCCACATGACGGCGCCCAGAATGACGCTGGGCTTGACATCGACAGAGATGCCGGGATCTTTCTGCGCGCAATTTTGCAATTCCTTCATCGCCATCCCGCCTTGGTTGGCAATCGGGTCATCCTGGTCGGGGAGAGCTATGGTGGTACGCGAGCCAGCCTGATGCTTCACTACCTTTACAATTATCCGTCCCTGGCCAGTGGCGGCGGTGGTGCGTATCAGGATCCGCAATTGTACAGCGACTTGATGAGCTATTTTCCTGCGGCCCTCCATACCTCGACGCCTAGTGCTCTTCAGATAAGGGGCACCTTTGGACATCAGGTTCTGATTGAGCCCCTTGTCGCAGGGATATACCAGTCAGAAAACAACGGCAACTGGCCACCCCAAGGCTGCCTTTCCCCGTCGACCAATCCCGATAAGGGAAACCCTGGAAATTGTTGGACTGCCTGGACAACCCAAACAATAGATCCCAACACTGGCAAGCAGACCAATGTACCGGCGACGTGCGACATTTACAACTGCGACAAACCGACGATTAATGGTCTCGGTTGGTCTAACGCCCTAGAACGTCTTGCCGGTGGAAATCTGACCACCTTGACAGGACTCAACGTAATGCTCGGTGTCGATGCTAGTACGATTCAGTGGATGAAGGCAGTCGAAAGAACGCAGGCATTCGGGCGAGACCGAGGTGACATAGTCTTACCCACGACCCCAGACTGGACAACTGCCTTTGGTGGCCCATTGGTTTCTGGAGACAATTATTTCGTGAGTCTTAATCCCAGGGTTTCCGATCTGTACGGTTGCATGAAGGATTACACTGCCATCAGGCCGTTCTGTACAGGAGCCGGACCACTCGCCCGAGACTGGACTAATTCGGCCGCCGCGGCTGAGATCGGAGGGGATTTTGTCGTCAATGTGTTCCGCCTGGTCGCGACTCTGATTACCGTGGCGAAGCACGATGCGATTATCAGGTCGCCAGCAATTGCCGACGCTCTCAACAGCGGGTATATACCCAATGTGCTACTGTGTCCGCAGCCAAAGCCGATTGGCGCCATCTGTGGTGGCAACTACATGAGTACAGCGCACGGTCCCTATTCCCTACCAGGTATACTAGAAATTGCATACCAGGCGATGGATGGCGTGAGTGGTCTGTTTGTCGACGTTACGATGCCTAGCGCCTATGAGTCTGGTCATAGTGTAACCATGCGGGACGGTGACAACTTCGAGGCAGATGTGAAGCATTGGTTCGAAAATAACAGCTACTATTGACTAGCGCGAGCGGTGCAGTCTGCTGATCGTATCCCTGACGTTGTGGACCGGCTCGCGCAGCAGGCTGTGCCTTGAGTGCTGAGCCCGCACTACGAGCTACTCGACCATGTTCCTAGCCGTCAGAGGTGAGGCATCCCGACCAATCCAGATAGGACAGCTGTACGCTGGACGAGATGGTGGTAAACTTATGGTGGTCACGGGCTTGTAGCCCAGACCAGAGGTCCCAATGCGTTATCAACAGACAGGTTGAGCCATGAACGATGTCAATCGCGCCTACATTCAAGTGGATAGGCCAGAGGACAAGCATTCGCATTTCTCGCTGGCGATCACGATTGCTTTGGTTTGCTGCGGAGGGCCAAGTCGGACACATAAGACGGTTGACGCGGGCACACCTGCGGATACTAGCCTAGGAAGCGGTGGTGCCGAAAGACAGGCATCGGGGGTGGGCGGCTTCTACTTGGGAGTGGGGGGATTCACATCCCCGAGCGGTGTCGGAGGCGCTGGCGGGGGATCTACCGGGGACGCAGTTTCCCAAGGTGAAGTCAATGGCCATTGGGAGGATGGGATCGACGGCGGAACCGTATGCTCTGTCGATTCCTCGTGTGATTGTGACGGGCCATTACTATGGAATGAAATTGCCAACGGCTTTGTTGGGCTGGGCTACTGTACCCCATTGCAGGATGGCGGCACCTGGAGTGGCGAGATTGTCTTCGATGGAGACGGCCTGATTATCGACAACACTTGGATAACAGATGCGGCTACTCGCCAGTATTGGCTCTCCAAGATGGCGAATCATCGGTGGCCCTGCATGGCTGGACAGGTGTTGCCATTTACGTGCACCTATGCTGATTAGCAGGAGCAGTCGGGTCGGGGATCGGCGCCGTGGGGTGCAGGATCCGGACCACCGCAAAGGAGCGTCCCTCTCCCAAGACAGGTGCGTACGGATCCCGGTCGCCGGCGATGCCGTTGCGGTCGCGGAACACCTGGGCGCGGAGTCTTCAGGGAACGCCTCGATGATCTGTTGGCTGGTCTACCCTGCACCCGGGAACTCGGTGATCTTGAAATGAGGAACCCGCCCCTGGTTTAGGCCTCGGACTACTGGCATCCGGCCGTTGGACAAACGCTGGTCGATGTGTTGCAAGGATCGGCCGTCCCGGCGTTGTCGTATAGGGAGAAATCAACCCCGGTGACAGGTGCATCCTTGCTGACCACGATCCAGCCCTGATCCGGGGCGAGCAACGCGCAAAAATTGGGGTAGCCCCCAAGGGGCAGCTGGGTCGCGGCGGCATCGGGTTCGCCCAAGTCGATGAGCTGGGCCACGACCTTGTATTGGTAGGGGACAATGCCCTTCAGCTCATAGGAGACCTGTGCGGGGAAGTCCGGTTGTTCGCCCTGCTCGATGATCTGGAATCCAAGCGGGCCGGAGCTGGGAGGAAAATCCACCACGACCATCACCCTGATCGCAGGGCGTTTCATGGTCAGGTGGGCCGCTCCCTGATAGGAGATTTTGCCCAGAATGCGGCCGCCCTCCGTTGGGGGAGGGATGTCCGTGCAGCTGCAAAGGCAAAGCGCGAAGAACGCCGCCCAAAGTGGTTTCCATCGAGAGCTGCACGGCGTACCTCCCGCGGCCCGTCGCACTCGGATACCGGCCAGAATGACCGCACCGATGGGATCCGCGCCGGCCGATGGAAACTGTATCAAGTCTTGCCGCTGCCGAAAGAAGGCGAGGGTATTGGTTCCCGACATGAATATCTCGGCGGCGCCGTCGAGAATATCCTTGCCTACTCGCAGGTTCAGCAGGGTCTGCGCGGGCTTATACAGGGTGTTGCCGACGATGCTGCTGGAATCGGCCTGCATCAGCGTCACCTCGGCGCTCGAGACATAGTTGAAATCCAGCGTGAAATGGCCGCCCCATTTGCTCCATTCCCCGCCGATTTGTGCGAGATGGGTCGGGTAGTCGTGCAAGACGGTGCTGCTCCCCGCTTCGGTGGTGCGAATGATCGAATACGACGCGTGCGCACCCAGCGTGGACAGGGGACGAACCATCAGTCCCAGCTCCACGCCGGTCTGGTGCCGCGTTGGACCGTTCTCGTAGATGAGTGGCAACCTGGCTTGGAGGTACTCGATGGAATGTTTGAGCTCTTGGTAATAAGCGGCGACATCCAAGCGCAGCCAACGCAACGGGCGCCCGCGGTAGCCAACTTCGAAGGATTGTACCTCCTCGGGTTTGAGAGAGAGATTGCTGACCATCATGTAGTTGGGCGGCACGGGCGGCGGATAATTGTTGACGTTCGACTCCAGGTCGCTGACCTCCCAGATCGACGGGGTTCGGTAGGCCGTTGCCCAGGTCATGCGCAGCGTATGGGTGTTGCGCAAGCGCACGATCAAGGAGGCGCGCGGACTGTAGTTGCCGTAGCGGACTTGGCCCTTGCCGGCGAGGTCCAGATCGACCTGCTCGGCGCGCAGCCCGAGGTTCAAGAGCAGGCGTGGACTGGGGAGAATCACCGTTTCGCTTTGAAGAACGCCCGCGTAATAGAGCTCCGATGCCGTGCCGCCAAAGAGTCGCAATGTGCGCTGATACGAGGATTCCGCCGCCAGCGACAGGACCTCACGCCCGCCCCAAAGGGCGGCATCCGCCTGGGTCACGAGATGGGCGCGATAGTTTTCCGGATCTTCGGCGACGACTATCGTCTGCGGCGGCGGGGCGCCCGCCCAGTCGAAGCCGGAAGGTTGCGCGTAAAGCTTCGTGGCCTCCACCAAACGCCGCGCGTCGCCGTTGATCGACAGCGAGAGGTTGGGAAGGAGCGCGCCCTTTCGATAGGCCACGGTCAGGGCTTGCTCGCTGCTGTAGTCGAAGATGTGCTCCGTGGTCAGCGTGTCGTCCGCACCCCGCAGGCCCTCGGATTCGACATGCCTGAAGTCCACCAAAAGGCTCGTGTCTGGTTCGGGCCGCCAGTCGAGCGTCGCCCCGACATGGTAGCCGAAATCGCCGTGCAACTGAATGGCGTCCGGACCGCTGCCGGCCCAATCGGGGGTGTGATTCCAGCCGGCAACCAGGCCAATCCCGAGCTTGCCGGATTTGCTCGTGAGTCCGTAGCTGGCGTAGCCGTTGCCGAGATTCTCCACCCGTGCGCCGCGCAGGTCGTTCGGTTGGTCGGGAAGCCAGGTCTCGCCGGCGGCGAAGAGTCCTTCGATTCCAGGGTGGTCGAGCGGGCGCTTGGTCGTGATGTTGATGACCCCGTTGATTCCGTCGGAACCATAGAGCGTCGTTCCGGGTCCGCGCAGCACCTCGATGCGTTCGATTTCTCCGACGTGGACCGGAAAATTTTGCCACGAGGGCGAGCCGTGGTCGAGCTCGCTGAGTCGGCGGCCATTCACCAAGACCAGAACGCGGTTATTGGAGAGCCCGTTCACCCCGCGCAACCCCACGTTGAAACGACCGGCGCTGACCTGCATCACGTAGGCTCCGGGGACGCGTCGGAGGATCTCGGCAATCGAGGTCAGCCCGGAATTGACGAGCTCGTCGCCCTCGAAGACATCGATGGCCCCGGGAGCCTCGTAGAGAGACTGCTTTCGTCGGGTCGCGGACTCGACCACGGGTGTCCTCAGGAGATCGCCCAGGTCCAGATCCGTAATCTCCATGGGCGTCGGGGGCGACAGTTCCTCCTCGTCCTGGATCTGCGCCCGAGCGTACCGGGAACCCAGGATGCCAAGGACCAGGACGCCAACCGCAACACAAGATTTTTGGAACATCAACGCATTCGCCATCGGTGCTGTCGAGCCGGCAGGTGGGCTCCTTCCTGTATCGGCGACTCCGGCAGCAAGGTTGAGGCAGCCGGCCCGCCTGCCACGACAGGAAGAGCCTCAACCCCGGCATGAAACCTTCCGACTCTTTCGGGGACAACCTCGATGCAATCGCCGTGACACGCCATAGGTGGCGCAGCAGCCAGCTTGGACGGAGCGGAGCGCTCTGGTGTGTTCCCATTCTGGGGGCGCTCCTCTGCTCCCCGGTATCGGCGGAAACTACGGGCGAGCTGCTCGTGCGAGCGCGCCAGGTCAAGACCATCGCCAGGGCTTTGGCCTATGACGAGAATCTCACGAGCCGGGCTGGTGGAACCGTGGTGTTGGCCGTGCTGTACAAAGCCGGAAATCCCGTTTCCGAGAAGGAAGCGGCGGAATCGTTCACTCTGTTTGCCAAGCTGGAGAGCTACAGCATCCTTGGGTTGCCGTTTCGTTCGGTGAAGCTTGCCTTCACCGACGCCCGAAGGTTGGAGGATGCGGTCGGTGGTCAAGGCATCGTGGCCCTTTACGTTTGTCCCGGTATGGAAGACCAGATCGCGAACATCAAGCGCATCAGTCGGAAACGCAAGGTGAGGACGATCGCAAGCCGAGAGGAGCAGGTCATGGACGGCCTCGCGCTTGGTGTGTTCTCCACCGCCGGAAGACTGGTGGTCGAGGTCAACCTGCCCGCGTCCCGAGAAGAGGGCGCACGATTCGGCAGCGACCTCCTTCGCCTGGCAAAGGTCATCCAGTAGAAGGGCCGCAGGGAAGCCATTGTTCCATGGCCGGGTTTGGGCGGTTGCGTTGGCCCCCAACAAGGAGCAAGCTGTCGCTGTTCTCTCCACTGTTGCGAGGAGGCCGCCATGCGCACCATCCTGCTCTTGCCTGCAGCCACCATCGTGCTTTTGCTGTCGCCGGGGTGCGGCCCGCCTTCATTGGCGTCTCGACTTCCGGCCAACAACGAGATCGACACCTGGATGCTTGACGGGTCCCCGGTGGTGGTCGACACCGACACCAAGCTCTACAATCAGATCGACGGTGGCGCCGCCAAATACATCGATCGTGGTTGGGTCGGCAGCGCATACGCTTCCTACCATCACGACACCGATGACGACAGCGTCCAGGTCGCCATTCACGACATGGGGAATTCGGATGGCGCACAGTCGCTCTTCAATTTCGACCTTCCGGTTTCGCGTGCGCAGATCGCCAGCCTTCCGGACGCCGCCGTCGTCGACCTGGGTCTGCCGAACGCGTACGCGGCCGAAGCGTATGTCGGAAGGTACTGCATCGAGGTCTCCATCGACGACCGTTCGGACGCTGCGCTCGAGTATGCAAAGGAATTCACGCTGGCCGTCCTCAAGCGCTGCCAATGATCGAAGCGTCGCCGTCGCGCCGTTCACTGGCGCGAAGCATTCACGCAAACGAAACAGTCCGCTTACAAGCTTCCGGATACAGTCGATCCCATGCGTGAAGCCTGCTTCGAGTCAACCGGGGCGCGAGCACTCGCACTGTCGTTGGCATGACCCTTCTCTCAGAGGATTTGCTCCGCCCTTCAAACGACCCCTGCCACATCTGCCGCGCGGGCTCCCGGCGCCACGTGCAGTCGCTGAACGCGCTGGCCGAGGTGGCGCGCACGTTGGCCCGAACCGGCTCCCAGGAGGACATCCTGCGCGAAATCCTGCGCGTCCTGGAAGAGCGGCTGGACATGCGGCGCGCCACGGTCATGTTGCTCTCACCCGACGGGACCGAGCTCTTCGTCGAAGCACTGCGGCCCTCGGAAACCCATCCCAGCGATGACGCGCGCTACCGTCGCGGTGAAGGGATCCTCGGCAGGGTGATCGAAACCGGGAAGTCGCTCATCATTCCCAGTATCGAGGAGGAGCCGCGGTTTCAAGACCGGGTGCACCAACGCAAGGACGCGAACATCGACGGCAAGGGGTGGAGCTTCGTCGCCTTGCCGGTCACCATCGGACAGGAGAACGTGGGGACGTTGTCGGTCGACCTGCCGAGGCAGGACCTCGATCTGTTGCAGGACGCGGAAAAGGTACTGAGCATCGTGGCGGGGCTGATCGCCAACGACATCAAGCGCCGACGGGAGATGCGTGCCGAGACCGCCGCCCTCGAAGACCAACGCAAGCGATTGCTGTCCGAGTTGCAGTTGTCGTCACGGCCGGAAAACATGGTCGGCGATTCGGCGCCCATGCATCTTGTCTACGAGCGAATCCGGCAGGTCGCGGAGGCGGATACCACCGTGCTTATCCGCGGAGAATCCGGAACCGGCAAGGAGCTGGTGGCCGCCGCGATTCACTACCTCAGCGGGCGCTCTGGCGCGTCCCTCGTGAAAGTCAACTGCTCGGCACTGAGCGAGGGCTTGCTGGAAAGCGAGCTATTCGGACACGAGAAGGGCGCCTTCACCTCGGCGCTGCACGCGCGCGCCGGGCGGATCGAGGAAGCCGACGGCGGTACCTTGTTTCTCGATGAGATCGGCGACTTCTCGCCCACCGTGCAGGTGAAGCTGCTGCGCACGATTCAGGAACGGGAATTCGAACGCGTGGGTAGCAACAAGACCGTGCACGTGGACGTGCGGATCGTGGCCGCGACCAACCGCGACCTCGAAGCGTTGATGAAGGACGGCCGCTTTCGCGCCGATCTGTTCTATCGAATCAACGTGTTTCCCGTGTTCTTGCCCCCGCTACGCGAGCGCAAGGATGACGTTCTGGCGCTGGCCAACCATTTCAGCGCGAAGTTCTCCGAGAAGATGCGCAAGCCCATTCGCCGCATCACCACCAGCGCCATCAACATGCTGATGGCGTACCACTGGCCGGGGAATATTCGCGAGCTCGAAAACTGCGTCGAGCATGCGGTGCTGCTCTCGCGGGACGGAGTCATCCACGGTCGAGATCTGCCGCCGACCTTGCAGATGCCGGCGGCGCTGCGTCCCAACAGCGACGGAACCCTACGCTCGAACGTGGCCCAGCTCGAACGGGACATGCTGGTCGATGCGCTCAAGCGTGCGGGCGGCAACGTGAGTGCGGCAGGGCGGGAGCTGGGCGTGGGAGAACGCATCGTGCGCTACAAGATCCGCAAGTTCGGCATCGAGATGGCGCTCATCGCGCCCACCCGGCGAACGCGCACCACAGTGCGCTGACCTGGCCCGCGGCGCAGGGGCGCGGCCGGAGGCAGCGAAGGAATGGTGTGAAGGGACTTCGTAGGGGCGGGTTTCAAACCCGCCCCTACAATCATCGACAATCTCGTCGGAATCACGTCGACATTCGCGGATCTTGTCGAGCGGCGCCGGGACAGACCGGCGAGATATCGCCATTTCGAAGCTGGCATTCCTGTTGCAGTAGTCCCGGGCTGAAGAGATTAGCTACAGACCGGAAGCAACGGACGAAACAGGAAGGACATCATGAGGCAAATTGCAATTTACGGCAAAGGTGGCATCGGCAAGTCGACCACAACCCAGAATACCGTGGCGGGACTCGTCTCGCTCGGTAAGAAGGTCATCATTGTAGGCTGCGACCCCAAGGCCGACTCCACGCGCTTGATGTTGCACTCGAAGGCGCAGAACACGGTCATGGATCTGATTCGCGAGCGTGGCACGGTGGAAGATCTGGAGCTGTCGGATGTGCTCAAGATCGGCTACGGCGGCGTCAAGTGCGTTGAGTCGGGCGGCCCCGAGCCGGGCGTGGGTTGCGCCGGCCGCGGCGTCATCACGGCCATCAACTTCCTCGAAGCCGAAGGCGCCTACACGCCCGATCTCGACTTCGTGTTCTACGACGTCCTTGGCGACGTGGTGTGCGGCGGCTTCGCCATGCCCATCCGCGAAGGAAAGGCCGAGGAAATCTACATCGTGGTTTCGGGCGAGATGATGGCCATGTACGCCGCCAACAACATTTCCAAAGGCATCCTCAAGTACGCGACCTCGGGCAAAGTCCGCCTGGGAGGTCTCATCTGCAACTCGCGCAATACCGACAAGGAAGCCGAGCTCATCGAGGCCTTGGCCAAGCGACTCGGCACCCAGATGATTCACTTCGTTCCGCGCCACAATCAGGTGCAACGGGCCGAACTGCGCCGGATGACGGTCATCGAGTACTCCCCCGAGCACGAGCAGGCCGAGGAGTACCGACAGCTAGCGCGCAAGATCTCGGAGAATAAGATGCTGGTCATACCCAAGCCACTGGCCATGGAAGAGCTGGAGGAGCTGCTCATGGAGTTCGGCATCATCGAAGATGACGTGCCCGCTGTGGGCGTTCCCGCCGCCGCTGTCCCCGCCTAGTTGTTCCTACGAAGGAGAAGTAACCATGTCCGCCGATGTGAAGAAAACCGTGGAAGGCATCACCCGCGAGTCGACCCAGGCCATGATCGACAAGGCGCTTGAGGTCTATCCCGAGAAGGCTCGCAAAAAGCGGGAACCCCACCTGGCGCCCAATGATCCCGAAGCCACATCGGCGTGTGTAAAATCCAATCGGAAGACCATCCCCGGTGTGATGAGCGCACGCGGTTGCGCCTATGCCGGCGCCAAGGGCGTGGTGTGGGGACCCATTGGCGACATGGCCCACATCTCGCACGGTCCCGTGGGCTGCGGCTGGTACTCCTGGGGCACGCGCCGAAACCTCGTGTCCGGCGTGAATGGCGTTTCCAACTTTGCCATGCAATTGACCTCCGACTTTCAGGAGAAGGACATCGTCTACGGGGGTGATAAGAAACTTGCTCAACTGTTGCGGGAAACCAAAGAGCTCTTTCCCCTGGCCAAGGCAATCTCCGTTTTATCGGAATGCCCGGTCGGGCTCATTGGTGACGACATCAACTCGGTGGCGCGCACGATGTCGAAGGAACTGGACCTCCCTATCATCCCGTGCAATTGCGAGGGCTTTCGCGGAGTCAGCCAGTCGCTCGGCCACCACATCTCGAACGACACGATTCGCGACTATGTCATCGGGACGCGCGAGTTCACGGAGCCGGTTGGTCCCTACGACATCGCGCTCATCGGTGAGTACAACATCGGCGGTGATGCATGGTCGGTCAAGCCGCTGCTGGAAGAGTGCGGCTTCAACGTCAAGGCTGTCTGGACTGGCGACGGTCAGATCGAGCACATCGCAGCCACACACATGGTGAAGCTGAACGTCATCCACTGCTACCGCTCCATGAACTACATGGCCCGCGTGATGGAGGAGAAGTACCATATCCCATGGTTGGAGCTGAACTTCTTCGGTCCTACCAAGATCAAAGCAAGCCTCCGCAAGCTTGCCGAGCGCTTCGACGACAACATCAAGGAAAAGGTCGAGGCCGCCATCGCCAAGTACGATCCCGAGATGCAGAAGGTGATCGAGGAGTATCGGCCACGCCTTGAAGGCAAGAAGGTGATGCTTTACGTCGGCGGCCTGCGTCCGCGGCACACCGTGAGCGCCTACGAGGATCTGGGCATGCATGTCGTGGGATCGGGCTATGAGTTTGCGCACAACGACGACTATGAACGGACGGCCCCGGAAATGCCGGAAGCGACCGTGATCTACGACGACGTCAGCGAATACGAGCTGGAGCAATTCGTCCACACCCTGAAACCCGACCTGGTGGGCAGCGGTATCAAGGAAAAGTACCTGTTGCAGAAAATGGGCATTCCATTTCGTCAGATGCACAGCTGGGACTATTCGGGTCCCTACCACGCCTACAAGGGCTTTCCCACCTTTGCCCGGGACATCGACATGGCTGTCAATAGCCCCACCTGGAAACTCGTCAAGGCGCCCTTCTAACCGAATTTGCCGAATTTGCGGAGCTCATCATGTCCAACGATCTAGACCTGCCCGTCAAGCCCGTGACCGAGATATCTCACGAAGATGAGAAACGTGTTTTCGAATGGCTCGGCACCGAGGACTACAAGCAGAAAAACTTTGCGCGCACGGCCCTGGTGGTCAATCCCGCCCACGCCTGCCAGCCGCTGGGCGCGTATCTCGCGGCCGCCGGCTTCGAGGGAACCTTGCCCTTCGTGCACGGCGCTCAGGGGTGCACCTCGTATTACCGTTCGACCTTCAACCGGCATTTCCGTGAGCCATCGCCCGCGGTTTCCAGTTCCATGACCGAGGACGGCGCGGTGTTCGGCGGCCAGAACAACCTGCACGAGGGTCTGGAGAACGCCTACACCCTCTACAAACCGAAGATGATCGCGGTTTTCACCTCGTGCATGCCCGAGGTCATCGGCGACGACCTCAGGTCCTTCATTGGGAATGCCCGGCAGAAGGGCTGCATTCCCAAGGACTTTCTTTTGCCCTTTGCCAACACGCCGTCTTTCAGCGGATGCCACGTGCATGGCTACGACGTCATGCTGATGAGCATCCTGCAAACCCTCACCGAGGACAAGGCCGTCGAGGGGCGCTGCACCGGCAAGCTCAACTTCATCGCGGGCTTCGATGCCAACACCGGCAACTACCGCGAGTACAAGAAGATCTTCGAGAGCTTCGGAATCCCCTACACCTTCCTTGCCGACATCTCCGACACCTTCGACTCGCCCAACGATGGCACCTACCGCCCCTATCCGGGGGGAACCTCCCTGCAAGAGGCCGCGGATTCCATCAACGGAAAGGCCACCGTCACCGTGGCACCCTTTGCCACCTCCAAGACCTTTGTGTGGCTCAAGGAGCAATACACGGGCGAGAACGTTTCCATGCCCATGCCCATGGGCATCGCCAAGACCGATGCCTTCCTGATGAAGCTCTCGGAGCTTTTCGGCAAGCCCGTGCCGCCGGAGCTCAAGGCCGAGCGTGGACGCGCGGTGGATGCCATGACGGACGCCCACCAGTACATGCACGGCAAGAAGTTCGCGGTTTACGGGGATTCCGACTATCTGCTCGGCTATGTCTCGTTCCTGCTCGAGATGGGAGCCACGCCGCAGCACATTATTTGTTCCAAGGGCTCGAAGAAGCTCGAACGAGAGCTACACGCGTTGCTCGACGCCTCTCCCTTCGGCAAGACGAGCAAAGTCTACATGAACAAGGACTTGTGGCACCTGCGTTCCCTGATCATGACCGACATGGTGGATGGAATCATTGGCGACACGCATGGCAAACAGATCGCCCATGACGCCAAGATCCCGCTCTTCCGATTCGGGTTCCCCATCTTCGATCGGGTCAACCTGCACAGGCGGCCAATTATCGGCTACCAGGGCGCCATCAACATGCTGACCGAGATCTGCAACAAGTTCATCGATATCGTGGACGAGACGTGCGACGACCGTCACTTCGAAATCATGCGCTGATGGACGGAGCACAAGCAGATGAAGGTTGCATTCACCAGTAGCGATGGAGAGCGGATCAACGAGCACTTCGGGAAGCTCGACCGCCTTTTACCTGTGGGACATCGAACCGGATCGCGCCGAGTGCGTGGGCAAGGTGGACTGGCCGGACGAGGTCGACGACGACAAGGCGGGGGAGGGTCGAATCACCGCGCGCGCGACGGCTCTGGCCGGCTGCTCCATCGTATGCACGCTGCAGATCGGTGGGCCCGCGGCAGCCAAGCTGGTCGCGCGCCACATTCACCCCATGAAGACGCAGGTCGAGACCCCCGTTTCCGAAATGGTTGGAAAGCTTCAATACGTGCTGCGCGGCGACCTTCCGCCGTGGTTGGCCAAGACACTGGGTGCGGCTCCTCGCCGCAGACACATCGAAGACATGGATGAGGAATAGAAAGGAATGCAAGGCATGGGATACGTCACTGGACTCACCCGAGGTCGGCAAGAATGGACCCCGAAATATGTCAAAGCGGTGGATGACAACAAGTGCATCGGCTGCGGACGCTGCATGAAGATCTGCGCCCATGGGGTCCTGGCACCCAAGGAAGTCGATGAAGAGGAATCGGCCAAGATGTTCGCGTCGGTGGTCAACCCCGAGAGCTGCATCGGCTGCGAAGCGTGCGGCCGCACGTGCAACAAGAAGGCCTTCAGCTTCGAACCGATGGTCGCCTGATGGCCACGGACCTTTACCAGGCGATTGACCACATCGAGGCCGCCGAGGAGCTCTTCGCGCTGCTCGATGTGGCCTTCGATCCGGCGCTGCTGGCGGCGCATCGCATCGGCATCCTCAAGCGCTTCGGCCGGGAGGTAGAGGTCCTGGAAGGGCGCAATCCGCCGCTTTGCGAAGAGGATCGTCTACCGCTGTATGCCTCCGCCCTAGAACGGACGCACGCGCTGTACGCGCGCGGTGGCAGCGAGGTCGATCCCATCATTAGAATGCGTCGCTCCCAGGATGTGGTGGCGGTGGACCGCTTGCGGCGGGTAGGCCCCCGGGCGGAAGTAACCTGAAAGGGATCGGAAAGGGACGTCATGAGCTTCAAGGTGCTGGACGACAGGGCAGGCCAAGTCATCCGCACGAGCAAGCTCGCCACCGTCGAGGTGACTTGCAACAAGGCCAGCGCGGCCGGTTCGGTCAGCCAGCGCGCCTGTACCTTTTGCGGCTCGCGCGTGGTGCTGTATCCCATCGCCGACGCGTTGCACCTGGTGCACGGGCCAGTTGGATGCGCCGCCTACACCTGGGACATTCGCGGCGCCTTGTCCTCGGGCCCGGAGCTTCATCGCATCAGTTGTTCCACGGACCTGCGCGAGCGCGAAATCGTGCTGGGCGGCGAGAAGCGCCTGGAGGAATCCTTGCGCGCTCTTGTCGCGCGCTATTCGCCCAAGGCGGCCTTCGTCTATGCGACCTGCGTGGTCGGGGTCATCGGCGACGATGTCGCCGCCGTGTGCAAGCGGGTGGCGGCCGAGGTTGGAATTCCGGTCGTCCCCGTGATGGCGGAAGGCTTTCGCGGTACCAAGCGCGACGGCTACAGCGCGGCCACGCGCGCTTTGTTGGAGCTCATCGGAACAGGGGACGTCGACAAGGTCGGGCCGCTGTCGATCAATCTGATGGGCGACTTCAACGTCGCCGGCGAGAGCTGGATCATCAAAGAGTACTTCGCGCGCATGGGTGTGGAGGTCGTGTCCGTGCTGACGGGCGACGGCCGTGTGGACGAGATCCGCCGGGCCCACGGCGCGCGTTTGAACGTGGTCCAGTGCGCGGGCTCGATGACGCCGCTGGCGAAGGCGATGGAGGAGAAGTACGGCATCCCATTCATTCGCGTGTCCTTCTTCGGCATCGAGGACACGGCGCATGCGCTTTACGAGGTGGCGGAAAAACTCGGCGACGCGGCTGTGTTGAAGCGGGCGCAAGAGCTGGTGCGCACCGAGCTCGGCAAGGTGTTGCCGGCCCTCAAGGAATTCAAGAAGGCTCTGCAGGGCAAGCGCGCCGGCCTGTACGTGGGCGGCGCCTTCAAGGCTTTTTCGCTGGTGCGGGCCTTGCGCCAGCTCGGCGTCACCGTGGCGCTGGCGGGCACGCAGACCGGCAGCCGCGAGGAATACGAGGAGCTGCAGGCAGTGTGCGACGAGAACACCATCATCGTCGACGACACCAACGCGCTCGAGCTGGCGAATTTCCTCGTCGAGCAGGACATCGACGTGTTCATCGGCGGGGTCAAGGAGCGCCCCATCGCCTACAAGCTCGGCCTGGGGTTCTGCGACCACAACCACGAGCGCAAGATTCCACTGGCCGGGTTCGAGGGTGCGGTTTCCTTCGCGCGCGAGATCCACGCCACCGCCACGAGCCCCATCTGGTCTCTGATGCCGCGCAAAGCGGCTCGGGCAGTGAAGAGCAAGGCGGTGGCGCCATGAGTTGCGTCGTCGAGCAGGAGGAACCCACCCACTCGACGTCTGGCGGAGCCACCGTGAATCCCTGCACCCTGTGCGCGCCGCTCGGGGCCGCCCTGGCCAGCGTGGGCGTGCGCGATACCGTACCGTTGCTCCACGGCGCGCAAGGTTGCGCGACCTACATCCGCCGCTATCTCATCAGTCATTTTCGAGAGCCCATGGATGTGGCCTCCTCCAGCTTCGGCGAGTCGCAGACGGTCTTTGGCGGCGAATCGAATTTGCACCGCGCTCTCGACAATGTGGCCCGGCAGTATCAGCCCAAGCTGGTCACCGTGGCGACGACCTGTTTGGCCGAGACCATCGGCGAAGACATCGGACGGCTCCTGCGCAGTTACGATGAAAAGCCCCACCCGCACCTGCCGGTGGTCTCGGCCTCTACCCCCAGCTTCAAGGATGGGCACGTGGAGGGCTTTCACGCCATGGTGCGCGCACTGGTGGAGGCGCTGGCCACCCAAGGCGGACCCAAGACGCGGACGGTGAACCTCCTGCCGCCCATCCTCTCGCCCGCGGACTTGCGCCACTTGCGCGAGATCGCGGAGGCCTACGATCTGCCGCCGGTCATCCTGCCGGACTACTCCGACACTCTCGACGGAGTCATTCTTGACCACTACTGCCCGCTGCCGGATGGCGGTTCGAGCATCGAGGACATCGCCGCCATGCCGCGGGCGCTGGCGACCCTGGATCTGACCCTGACCGGCAAGGCCCCGCGGGCCGGCGCGCTGTTGGCCGAGCGAGGCTGCGAGGCGAGAACGCTGGGCCTGCCCATCGGCGTGCGCGCCAGCGACGCCTTTTGCGATGCCCTGGCCGAGCTCTCGGGGCGCGAGACCCCCGAATGGCTGCACAAGGAAAGGGGACGCCTGCTCGATGCGTATGCCGATGGTCACAAATACGTGTTCGGAAAGCGGGTCGCGCTGTACGGCGATCCGGAGCTGGTGGCCGGACTGGCGCGATTTCTCGCCGAGATCGGCGCCCGGCCCGTGCTGTGTGCTACCGGAGCGCGCAATCGGGCATTGCGAGCCGCTGTGGAAGACCTGCCCGCAGGCGCCGTCGAGGAATTGCTGGAAGACACGGACTACGGCGCCATCGAGGCGGCCTGCCAGCGTCTCGAGCCCGAGCTGCTGATCGGTAGCAGTAAAGGCTATCGCGTGGCGCGCGCCCTTGGTGTGCCGCTCATGCGGGTAGGCTTTCCTATCCATGATCGGCTGGGAGCAGGCCGTGTGCTTCACGTGGGCTACCGGGGTACGATGCAGCTTTTCGACGGCGTGGTGAACACCCTGCTCGAAGCAAAGCAAAACAGCTCCCCCATCGGCTTTTCCTACCTGTGAAATGGCTGCGTGACTGCGTACCTGACTCATCTTCCAGACGTGCGCCAGCGTGCACGGGCCAGTCTGCTCGGGCTGGCCATAGGCGATGCTCTTGGCGCCACGGTGGAGCTCATGACCGCCTCGGAGATCAGGTCCAAGCACGGCGTTCACCGCAAGCTCACCGGTGGCGGCTGGCTGCGCTTGCGGCCGGGCGAAGTCACCGACGACACCCAGATGTCGCTGTGTATCGCGCGTTCGATTGTCGACGTGGGCTTTTCGCCCACGGATATCGCCCAGCGCTTCGTGGCCTGGTATCGCTCGCGGCCGCCCGACATCGGCAATACCTGCCGGCGCGGTATCGCGCGCTTCATCACGCACGGGACCGTTCATGGCCCGCTTAACGAAGGCGATGCGGGCAACGGCGCGGTCATGCGCATGGCACCGATTGCCCTGGCCGCGCTGGCCAACGAGCAGTTGCTGGGAGTGCTGGCCATCGAGCAGGCGCACATCACCCACCACCATCCCCTCTCGGACGCTGCGTGCATCTTGGTGGGACGGCTCATCCAGCTTGCGCTGATCGGACATGCCATGCACCGCCTGCGGCGGCAGGCGGACGCGACGGTCACGCAATTCCCAAAGTTTCACTACGACCCGTACCATGCGCTGTCAACCGCTTACGTGGTGGATACCATGCAGACAGTGCTTCACTTTCTCTTCGCCACTTCCTCCTTCGAGGAGTGCCTGATTGCGACCGTGAACCAAGGCGGCGATGCCGACACCACCGGCGCCATTGTCGGCGCCATCGCAGGTGCCTACTATGGTCTCGAGGCGATTCCGCGTGAGTGGCTGCGTAAGCTCGATCCCGTCGTGCGCGTCGAGATGCAGTCGCTCGCCGACCAGCTCGTCGATCGTTCCCCGCTGGCCAACGGACAGCCGGTTTCGCTCGGCGTCGCCATGGAGGGGCATTCCTAGTGCCGATGGGCGAGAGCTGGACCCTGACGTGGAACTTGTGCGATCTTGCCGGCTTGGTACATCGGCAGCTTGGCCTTCAACGAACGGCCGCAGCGCTTCGAGATCCAAGGCGTGCGGGCAAGCAGCCGGCGGCTCTTCGAGCGCCTCGATCGTCGTCAACGATCCCGACGAGCGCACCCGCCTGTTCAACGAGCATGTCAGCGCGAAGTTCCATCTCCACGAGCTCGACCGCGAGCATACCCTCAGCGCCAGGCGGAGCCTGCGCAACACGTATGTGCGCTATTTGCGTGGCTGGGGTGTGGATTCCAATTCCATCGAAGGGGCTGTGCTCAAAGCCTGGGTGGAAAGTCGCATCGGGCTGCGCCCCACGTTTCACCGCGGAAAGGTCACCGCGAACGATCCCGAGGGACAGCTCGCCTTTGCCACCGACCGCATGAAGGGTCTGGCAGGCAGCAATGCCATCGACTCGCAGCTCGATCTGGTCTACACGTTCTGCCAGTACGAGCTTGGCCGTCGCCATCCCGAGGAAAGTTGCTTCTCCCTTTTCCGCGGAACGCACGATCCTGGCGACTACCAGACGCTGGAAGTCGTTTCCCCATGCGAGCGTATCGTCCGGCTCAACAACTTGAGCTCGTTCACGCCCGATTCGGAGCGGGCCTTCGAGTTCGGCTCCACGGTGTGGGAGGTGCGCGTGCCGACGGTGAAGGTTTTCTTCTGGAGCCAGCTTTTCCCCGCGGCATTCTGAAGGGCGAGGACGAGTTTCTGGTCATTGGCGGCGTCTACCGGGTGAAGACCGTGCTGTAACCTGGCCTCGGGCTTGCAGTGCTTCTCGGTCGAGGTGACGTGATGCCAGACCCAGCCAGGCGGCGACGCTCGCTGCACACGCTCGAATCCAAATTGGACCTTGCCAATCATCCCTGCTTCAACCCGGACGTGTATCGAAAAGCGGCGCGGATCCACCTGCCGGTGGCGCCGAAATGCAATTTGCAGTGCAATTATTGCGATCGCTCCTTCGATTGTGCCAATGAAACCCGCCCCGGTGTTTCCAGCGTGCTTCTGTCGCCTTTCCAGGCCGTGACCTACCTCAAGGCGGTGTACGCGAAGATGCCGCAACTGACCGTGGTCGGGATTGCCGGCCCAGGCGATCCGTTCGCCAATCCTGTCGAAACCATGGAGACGCTTCGGCTCGTGCGCGAGGAGTTTCCCAATATTCTTCTTTGCGTCGCCTCGAATGGGCTCGGTCTTGTCGAGCACATCGACGAATTGGTCGAACTGAAAGTCAGCCACGTGACCTTGACCATCAACACCGTGAACCCGGCCGTTGGCGCGAAGATCTACCGCTGGGTGCGCATGGGCGACCACGTCCACCGGGGTGTGCAGGGGGCCGAATTGCTCTTGGCCAGGCAGCGCGAGGCCCTGGCGCGACTTGGCGCAGACGCCTATCCTGGTCAAGGTCAACACCATCGTTCTGCCGGGTATCAACGACGGCGAGATCGCCGCGGTCGCTGCCGAGGTGCGAGCCGCTGGCGCCGAGATCATGAACACCATGGCCATGGTGCCCGTGTCGGGCACGCCGTTCGAACCGCTGGGCGAGCCGTCGCCCATTGTCATGGCGGGGGCGCGCCTTGTCGCAGGCAAGGAGCTTCCGCAGATGTCCCATTGCGCGCGTTGCCGGGCCGATGCCTGTGGCTTCGTCGGGGAGGCCGCCGAGGGCATGCCCGACCCGAAGGAATTTGCTCTCCTTGCCAGCAAGCCGTCGAAAGATCGGCCCTACGTCGCGGTGGCCTCGCGCGAGGGGATGTTGGTCAACCAACACGTGGGCGAAGCCACCTGCTTCCATGTCTTCGCCGAGCAAGACAGCGTCTACGCGCCCGTCGAGGTTCGCGAGGCTCCCGATTCCGGCAGCGGCATCAAACGCTGGCTCGACCTCGCGGATCTTTTGCACGACTGCCGGGCGGTCCTCACGACCGGCGTGGGTGCGGCTCCCCGACGTGTGCTCACCGGGCGCGGCCTGGAAGTCATCGAGATGGAGGGCCTCATCGAGGAAGGGCTTTCGGCCGTGTATGGCGGCACGCCGATCCCGGCTTCCCTGCGCAGGGCCTTCAAGGGCTGCGGGCTTGGCTGCACCGGCGGGGGTGGGGGCTGCGGATGAAAGCCTCGTCAGCCGGTCGCGACGTCTGGTTGGTGGACACCACCCTGCGCGACGGCGAGCAAGCCCCTGGTGTGGTCTTCTCGCGCTCGGAGAAACTGGCCATCGCGCGGGCCTTGGTGAAGGCCGGCGTGCCAGAGCTGGAAGTGGGAACGCCGGCCATGGGGAAGGAGGAGATCGAGGACATCCGAGCGTTGTTGGAGCTCGATGGGCGCGTTCGCTTGACGGCCTGGTGTCGCGCTCGCCGCGCCGATATCGAGGCTGCGGCGCAGTGCGAGCTATCGGCGGTGCACCTGTCGTTTCCGGTGTCCCCCATCTTGATGGCGTGCTTTGACAAGGACGAAGCGCGGGTTCTTGCCGACCTGCAGACCCTCGTCGAATGGGCACGCGGATCTTTTCCGTTCGTATCCGTCGGCGCACAAGACGCCAGTCGTGCGTCGCTGGGTTTTGTCGAGAGATTCGTGACCACGGCCAAGAGTTGCGGCGTAGATCGCGTACGGCTGGCGGACACGGTGGGTGTCCTGACCCCCAACCGAACCCAAGACCTGATTGCCAGGTGCGTGGCCTGGGCCGGATCGATGGACATCGGGTTTCATGGCCACAACGACTTCGGCATGGCGACCGCGAACGCCGTGTGCGCCATCGAGGCAGGTGCGGCATCCGTGGATGTGACGGTGGCCGGTCTGGGCGAGCGCGCCGGCAACGCTGCCCTCGAAGAGGTGGTGATGGCCCTCGATAGGCTTTCGCCGCGAAGAAGTGGAGTGTCCACGGCGATGCTCGCACCGCTTGGCCAGTTGGTCATGGCCGCAGCCAGGCGCGACATTCCGCCCGGCAAGCCGGTCCTCGGTGCCTCGGCATTTCGCCACGAGTCCGGGATTCACTGCGCTGGCCTCGAGAAGAATCGCCTGGCCTATCAGCCATTCGAGCCAAGCGCGGTGGGCCAGCCGGGCAGCGAATTCGTGCTTGGCAAGCACGCCAGCAAAGCCACGCTGCGAGCGGCCTTCGCGAACGCGGGCATCGACGTGACCGGGTTCGATCTTGCTGCCATGCTTGGGCGTGCTCATCGCTTTGCCCGACAACACAAACGCCCCATGAGCATCCGAGAGATTCTCTAAAGACGACGTTGTTCGCGACGCTGACCGGCTGCGCAGTTGCGGCCCCGCTCTTCGCTGGTTAAACCTGCACGATGTCACCCGGCGCCCGGGTTGCCCAGCCGCCCGCCAAGCCCTTGATGATCTTCGACGGCGACTGCGGATTCTGTTCCCTGTGGATCGGCCGCTGGGAGCAGATGACCGGTACGGCCGTGGACTATCTGCCCGCGCAGGTGCCGGACCTGCAATCGCGATTTCCAGAGATCCCGCGCGAACGGTACGACATCGCCGTGCACTTGATCGAAAGTGACGGCTGCGTGTATTCGGCGGCCGAGGCGGTGTTTCGTGCGCTAGCCCACGCCCCCGGCCGAGGTTGGGCACTGCGCGCCTACCGATCCTCGCCGGTCTTCGCCAGAACGACCGAGCTCGCCTATCGCTTGGTCGCCGACCACCGGGACTTCTTTTCGCGGCTGACCCACTGGCTATGGGGCCGCCATACCGAGCGCACCACGCACGCTTTCGCGCAATGGTTCTTCCTGCGAGCCCTCGGCGCGATCTACCTTGTCGCCTTTCTATCGCTGTGGAGTCAGATCGACGGGCTCATCGGGCACGGTGGCATCCTGCCTGTCGACCGATTGATGTCGGCCTTGGGGCGGGAATACGCGGCAAGCGGGATCGGCTGGGACCGTTTTCACCTGGTGCCGACCCTTTGTTGGCTGTCGTCGTCGGATTCCTTTCTCCACCTTCAGTGCGCGGCAGGCGCGGCGTTGGCCGTCGCCCTGCTGCTCGACCTCGCTCCGATCCTTTGCCTGATTCCGCTGTGGCTGCTCTACCTCTCGTTGGCGACGGTGGGGCGCGAATTCCTCGGCTATCAATGGGACAATCTGCTGCTCGAAAGCGGGTTTCTGGCCATCGTCGTCGCGCCCCTGCGATTATGGCCACGCCCGCCGCGGGCCGCGGCACCATCGCGGTTGGCCGTCTGGCTGCCACGGCTCTTGCTGTTCAAGCTGATGTTCTCTTCCGGCTGCGTGAAACTCGCCAGCCACGACCCGAGTTGGCGCAACCTGACCGCGCTTTCGTTCCACTACCAGACCCAACCCTTGCCCACTTGGCTCGCCTGGTACGCCAACCAGTGCCCGATGTGGTTTCACAAGACCTCGTGCGCCTTGATGTTCGCCATCGAGCTTGGGGCGCCCGTCCTCATCTTCCTGCCGCGCCGACCACGGTTGCTTGGCGGTGCGCTGGTGGCCTTCCTTCAGGTCCTGATTCTGCTCACCGGGAATTACACCTTCTTCAATTGGCTGACGCTGGCCCTTTGCCTGTGGCTCGTCGACGATGTCACGTTTCGCGGGATCCTGCCGCGCCGGTTCTTGGCCTGGTCGTCGGTGCAGGCCGACAATACGAGCCCGCGCTGGCGTGGCTGGCATCGCGCGCTGACTCTTGCCATGGCCATGGTCTTCGTGCCGCTTTCCTTCTCTCAGGTCGTCCACAGCACCGGCGCCCGTCTTGCCTGGCCGCCCCTCGAAAGCGTGGACGCGTGGCTCGACCCGTTGCGGACCATCAGCGGCTACGGCCTGTTTGCCGTGATGACCACCGAGCGGCGCGAGATCGTCGTCGAGGGCAGCAACGACGGCGTCACCTTTGTCCCCTACGAGTTTCCCTACAAGCCCGGCGAGGTGACCAGGCGGCCTCGTTTCGTGGCGCCCCACCAGCCACGACTCGACTGGCAGATGTGGTTCGCGGCCTTGGGCAGCGTTCGTGGCCAGCGCTGGTTCGTCAGCTTCTGCGCCCGCCTTCTGCAAGGTTCGCCCGAGGTGACGGCCTTGCTTGCCAAGAACCCGTTTCCCGAACATCCACCGCGGTTCATCCGCGCCGAGCTTTACGACTACGACTTCACCGCGCCTGCCGAACGGCGCGTGTCCGGCGCGTGGTGGAAACGCGAACGCATCGGCGAGTACCTACCGCGCATATCCCTACGCGACCTCGGGCTATGAGCTGGCACCGAGACGATGGCAGAGCGTTCACCCTTTGACCCTTCCCGGCCGGCTGGCGACTCCTAGCTTTCCAAGGAGGAATTCATGACTGACAATCGCTTGGGAAAGCTATCGATCGTGATGGCGCTGCCATTCGCATGGGGTATTGCCGGCATAGGCTGCGACTCGTCGCACTCGGGTCTGCGGGCCACCCAGGATGCCGCGGCGGTCGCGAGCGGCGGCGAAGGCGGCGGCCAGACCATCAGCGCCGCGGGTGGGATCCTCGGCGTAGGCGGCAAGATCGGCGCGGGCGGCTCCATCGGTGCGGGCGGCGCCACCGGCGTCAACACCATGCCTGCCAATACGGGGGGCAGCTCGACCGTCGCTTTCCCTGGGCTCGACGGCGGCTTGGCCATGGGAGGTGCCGGCACGGGTGGAGCCAGCTTGGCCGCACCCCCCGTCGTCAGTGACAGCGGCTACGTGACCGTGTCGGCCGGCACCGTGGTGCTGGCCGGATTCATCTCGTCCGCGACGGCCGGCTCCGGATCCTCGATTGCCTTGACCTATGCAGCGCAGGAGTTCTGTGCCTCCGGGACGGTTGCCGCCAACAGCACTTACCAGTCCTGGGCCAACGCGGGTTTCAGCGTGAACCAGGACCCATCGGGAGCGAGTGGCTCCTCTTCGGCACTCGTGCTCACGGGCAGCACGCTCTCGATCAGCTACGCCAACCCTGGTGGCTCGGAACTGGAGTTTCAGCTCTACGATGGCAGCGACTACTGGTGTTACATCCTTCCGCCATCGTCTACGCCAACCACGACGACGATTCCATTTTCGAGTCTCAACACGCAGTGCTGGGACGGCCAGGGCAGCGCCTTCACCTCGGGCACGGCCATTCGGTCGGTGAGCCTTGACGTGCCGGGCAACAACGTCAGCGCCACCCCCTTCGATTTCTGCTTCCTTGGACTGACGGTCAACTGAAACGCGACCGCGACGCGGTCTATGCGTCATCGGTCGCGTTCACCATCCACAGCGAGAACTTCTGCAAGAACTGGCGGAAGCCAGCGAGGTGCTCGGCGGGAAAGGCGAAGTCGTCCACGGCGCGCGTCAAGATCCTCTCGAAGCATGCCAGCCACTCGGCGCGCGCCTGCGGCGTGATTCGAAAGGCGAGGTGGCGTGCGCGCATGCGTGGCGGTCCATAGCGCTCGGAGTACTCCTGCGGCCCGCCCGTGAGCTGAGCGAAGAACGCCGCGGACTTGCGTGAGCTGGCCACGAGATCCTCGGGGAACAGCGAGCGTATCGGGGACGCTCCCAGCTCGCGATAGAATTCTGCGAACATCCGGTAGAGGTTTTCGCGGCCCATGCGCGCGTAGATTTCGCGGCTGGGCCCCGCGATCTCGGCTGGATTCATGTTCGGCGTGTAGGGGATGCGCTGGTCGCTCATGGCACCCCGGGTATGTCAGAATACCCGAGCGCAGAAAAGGATGGCCCATTGTCACGGGCTCTGCCACTGCTTGTGGTTATGACGTTCCTCGATGGCGACCTGACGGTGACCCGCGGCCTGTTCTCGCAACGTCGCAGTCCGAGCTTTCATGGCCATTTCTTCGCCCTGGTTGCGGTGGCGGGCTTGGCCTATGGGTGCAGTTCTGGCGGCGGAGGGGATCACGCCACAGGAGGTGCGACGGCCAGCGGCGGTGTCGTGGGCGTCGGAGGATCTTTGGGCGGCATGGGTGGTCAAGGTGGACAAGGAGGACCCGGTTCGGGCGGAAGCTCGGTTCCCGCTACGGGTGGGAGGGGGGCGGGCGGGCAGACGCTCGCCGGCGGTGGCGGAGCCGCAGGCGGCCAAACCGCGCTGGGCAGTGGTGGTCGCGGGAGCGGCGGCCAAGCCGCGCTGGGCAGCGGTGGCGCCGGGACGGGTGGTCAGACCACCTTGGGCAGCGGCGGAAGCGCAACTGGCGGCCAAGCCGGGAAGGCCACCGGCGGTCAAAGTGGCGCAGGAACAGGTGGCGCGGCCACGGGAGGTGGCACGTCCACGGCTCGTGACGCGGGTGCAACCGGCGGCACCACCGGGCCCGACGCGGCCACCACGGGTGGCACGGGTGGCACGGCCTCCACCGGGGCGCTTATCGTCAACGACCGCTTCTGGAAAGACACCTCGGGGACGCCGATTTACTCGCAGGGAGGCGGGGTTCTGCAGGTGGGCGACACGTTCTATTGGTATGGCGTGAAATACCAGGGTGCGGTGACCTACGCCGCCACTCCGACCAAGCAGAACAGCGACACGTCGTTCGCCGGCGTCACGATCTACTCTTCGAAGGATCTGGCCACCTGGAAGCTGGAAAACACCGTCAACTTCAGCAACGCCGGTTCCTGGTTCGGCCGCCTGGGCGTCGTCTACAATGCAACCTCGAAGAAGTACGTGATGGTCGCGCAAGGGGCTGGCGGACTCTTTTTCGCCACCAGCGACACGCCGACCGGCAATTTCACGTTCGACAATGTCCAGACCGATCTGCCGGGTATCGTCAACGGCTCCACCGGCGACCAGACCACGTTCCAGGACGACGACGGCAAGGCGTACCTGGTCAGCTCCAGCAGCAGTGGTCGAGCCAACCGCTACGTTTCTCCGCTGCGCGCGGCGGACTTTCTGGCGGCGGAAACAGCGGTTCTCGTCTACAGCGGCGGTGGCCGCGAGGGCAATTGCATGTTCAAATACAACGGCACATACGTCTTTTGCTCCTCGGATCTGCACGGTTGGAACGCCTCGCCGAGCTACTGCGTGTCGGCCACCAGCTTGAAGGGCCCGTGGTCGGCCAAGCTCGTGCTCGATGGCACCGGTGCAGACTTCAGCCACGTGACCCAGACCGGATTCTTCATCGCCGTCAAGGGCACCGCGCAGACCACCATCATCTTTGCCGGCGATCGCTGGAGCGACTTCGCCGGCAACGGCCTCGGCTACAACCAGTGGATGCCGCTCACGTTCACGGGCACGACCCCGCATTTCCAATCTTTGAGCCAGTGGTCCCTAGACGCGGTTACGGGAACGTGGAGCGCCGCTCCCGGAAACAACTACGTCCTCAATCCGACCTTCGAGGCGGACCGCGTGGCGGTGACCCAGCCGGCCGGCTGGAAGACCAGCAACGGCAGCAACGTCTCCGGGGGACACACCGGGAACTGGTCCTGGCAACTCACCGGCACGGCCAGCCTGGATCAGCCCATCACCTTGCCCAACGGGACGTACACGCTTTCGGCCTGGGTGAAGGGCAGCGGGGCGGGGGGCCAGCTTTACGCGAAGGGGTTCGGCGGTACGGACAAGACCGCGGCGATCGCGGCTTCGACCGCTTGGACGAACCTAACCATCCCAGGCATCGCGGTCAGCAACGGCACCTGCCAGGTCGGCATCACGACCTCCGGGCAAACCGTGACCGTCGACGACTTCGTGCTGTCGCAGAATTAGCCGACCGCCCGATGGTCAGCGCAGAAAGCTCTTCAGCGGCGTGATACCTAGGCTGACGATGGCGTCGCGCACGAATCCGGCGTTGACCGCCGCGCCCGCCCGGTTGGTATGGGTCGCGTCCGTGCCGAGCGCGTGATAGGCCTGCCAGCCATTGGGGCCCACTTGGGTCAGCCATGCGGTCGTCGTCGCGGTGAGATCGATGACGGGCACATTCTGCTCTAGGCCCACCTCCCGGATGATGGCGGGCAGATCGACGAGATTGCCCGCGGCATCCGTGTGTTGGTGCTGGGCAGTGACCGTGTTGCCGCTGAACGTGGCGCGGGCGATGGGGGTGACCAAGATGGGGAAGGCGTTTTTGGCCTTGGTCTGGGTAACGTACGCGGTGATGTTGGTTTTGAAGTCGGCCGCCGAGATGGTCTTGTCGTTGTGGCCGAACTGGACGAGCACGTAGTCGCCCGCCTTCATCGCGGTCTTGATGGCCCCCCACAGACTTCCACTACCCAGGAAGCTGGCAGAGCTTTCCCCCGAGTCGGCATAGTTGGCGACCGAGAGCCCGAGATTGAAGTAGGGAGGTAAGAGCTGCCCCCAACCGGCGTACTCGGGATCGGTTTGATCGCACACGGTGGAATCCCCGGCGATGTACAGAACCATCGGGTTGGTGGCCGGCGCATAACCGATGGCATCCAGTAGCGGCGCCGGGCCGAGGAAGTACATGTCTAATCCCGGGGTTCCGGACGATACCGCCTGAATGGGCTGACCCTCGGGCTGCCGGACGTTGATGGTGAAGGCGTAGCGCGAGGTCTGGCCCGCGGCGGTGTCGACTTCGGCCAAAACTTCGCGCAGGGTTTCAGTTTGCACTTCGGTCTTGGCTGCGCTTGCGCCACCGAGCACGAAGGTGACGTCGTAGTTCCCGGGCGAGCCCCCGAAGTGGCATGAGATCTCCCCGGTTGCGGCGTCCGTGGTGCAAATGGCCCGCGCCGTGGCGGTCGGCTCTGGACCGACCGGAGCGGCACTGTCGCTTGGGGAGACCGTGGCCCCATCCAGGGTATCCGCCGGCTTCGCGCTATCGGCGATCGCCACGTCGGCACGAGGTCCATCCGGGGCAGCGTCCTTCGGAGCGCCGCCATCCGACCCACCTGTCGCGGGAATCGCGTCGCGTCCACCCGCATCGGGCGGACTTCCTCCCGCTCCGCCCGTCGCGGGGGCGCCGCCGCTGCCGATTCCACCGCCCGTCGGCGCACCGCCATTCCCGATGGTTCCGCCCGTTGTGGCCGTGCCGCCGGCCGCGGACATACCACCTGTCGCCGTGGTGCCCCCGGTTCCCGATTTGCCACCCGTGGCGCCCGCGCCACTCGAACCGCCCGCAGCGCCGCCTGTGCCGGCCGTCCCACCGGTGGCAGTTCCGCCGCCCGCGCCGCTCGATCCTCTTGGCGTGCTTCCGCCACCCGTGGCCCCACATCCAGCGGTGAGGGTCATCAAGGCGACCGCTGCGAACAGAATGCTGCACGCTGGCTGGGATTCGCGTCTGGAGAGAGTTGCACGGGGCAAATCTTGGTTCCGAGCTGGGTGAATCATCAGTTGGGGCAGTGACCCGGGCATGTCCCCCGGCTCACCCTGGAGGCGGAGGCTCGACCCATGGCCAGCGGTCTGAGCCGCTTGGCCCGCTGACGTCACTAACCATGGTGCTACATGTGGCGAGCGTCCCGCGTCATCATCTCGCCGCGACCGTGATCCGAGTACAATGGTGGCTCGATCGTAGGCGCCTCGAAGCACGCAAAGGAATCTGACATGGCTGGACGAAAGTTGTCAAAGGCCGGACTGGCCATCGCGATCTTGTTTGTGCCGCTTTTGGCGCACGCCGCGTCCTACTATGTGGCCACGGACGGCAGCGATACCGCCGCGGGCAGCGAGAGCGCCCCGTTCGCCACCTCGGGATCAGCGCGCAAACCGCCGCGTCACCGGGCGACACCGTCTATTTCCGCGGCGGCCGATACGCGTTCACCGATGCCACCTCGACTTGCTCCAGCACCTCGGCGACGGTTAATGCGGTGATCCTCAGCAAGAGCGGCACGTCGGGCAATCCAATCAAGTACTGGGCCTACCCCGGCGAAAGGCCGGTCTTCGACTTTTCCGGCATCAGCGACACCAGCAAGTACAACTGCCGCCAGACCGGGGTGCGCGTCACCGCCAGTTGGCTCCACCTCAAGGGCCTCGAATTCACCGGCACGCTCCAGCTCAACAACCTCAACCATGAATCCTGGTGCGTGT
>CAWCMR010000020.1:0-109518 GCA_963796685.1 uncultured delta proteobacterium | reverse complement strand
AGGGTACTCTAGTATTTAGCGACGCCGCGTCAAGACCCAGATTGACATGGCCGGGTGTAAGCTCAATTTCACTCGCCCACGGTCACGTTGCGGACGGCGAAGTGGGTAGCAGTACCTTTCTTGAGCGCCTCCACGAGATTGGTGATGGGCTCTTTCGAGTAATACCAGTGCATGATTCCGTTCGACCAATTCTGGTCGAACACGATCTTGGCCGAACCGGGAAACCCTCCACCGAGCGGCATGTTGAGGCGCTTCGGCACCGGTGGCCCCATGCCGAGCACGGCGTAGTGAAAGAACCCGGAGGCGTGGCAGTTCACGCGCACCACGCCGACGGTGCCTTTGACGATGGACCAGCTCTGCCCTTCCTCCATGATATTTCGATTCTCGCCCACCAAGCTCAAGCTGCACGCGGGCCCCTTGCGCGAGCCTTCCGGAAACATGTAGAGGTCCTGATATTCATCCGCGCCAGCATGGGAATCCATGCCCTCTTCCAGGCTCTTGAACTTGAGCGACTTGCCGCCGTGCTTGAGCAGAAGATCGGCGATGTCCTTGTTGCCGCTTTCGTAGGCCAAGTCGAGTGGCGTCCTCCCGTTTTCGTCGACCGCGTTCATGTCGGCGCCGTGCGCGAGTAAGAATCTCGGCTGACCGCAAAAGGTCCCGCCGTCGAGGGGCACGATCGGATGGCTTCATCTCTGCAATATGGTGGAGCGGTGTCACTTTGGCTGAGTCGGGAAGAATCTTCGCGCCATGATCGAGATAGAGGGCGACGAGATCCGGGCAATCGACCACCTTGTGAAGGGGAGTAAGGCCGTCCGCAAGTCACAAACCTGATTCGATCTGCGCCACGGGAAAGCAAGAGCTTCGCAAACTCGGTTGAGCTGGGTATTTCCAGGAGAGAAGCCCATCATGCCCTGCAGGCCGTCGCACACCTTAATGTTTGCTCCCGCCGCCAGCAGTGCCTCGGCAATAGGGATAGCGTCTGGAGCATCCTCGCAAGCGTTTTGAGATAGGGTTGATCGTGCCACACACGGCCAAGCGGTGTGTCCCCATGGACACGGGAGGTTCGGATCAGCTGAAATCCCGGAAGCAGACGGACCTGGAGGTATCGCAAGCCTCCCGTTGCCAGAGTCAGTGGGGTCTCCCAGTCCAAAGGTACAGTTTGCATCCGTGCCCATTCCAAGCATTACCCGCACCAGGCTCACATTGTTCGATGTGATGGCGTGGAAGAAAAGAGCCCTCCACGCCGAGAAGTACCAGGCCGTCCCAGCCGCGATCACGGTCAAGATCGCAACGGCCAAGACGTCAGACGACGGCGAGCAGAGCGACCGTCGACAGGACAGCCGCTTCATTGGGAAGGAGTTGTCCCAATCATTTGGTCTTCTCCACCTTGAGTAGACTTGCGACGATGCTCGTCCGTGATCCAACCCGTATCACCAGCCAGGGCAGTACCCTCTCAAAGCCTGAAGGAATGCCTGGGACGATCAGCTCAAGCACATTCTCGATCTTCAGGCCGAGGGAATCGGCGGATCGAAGATTGAAATGGTAGGTATAGGTTCCTGGCTCGGTCACATAACTATTGCCGAAAGGGCGCAACCCGTCTCTGTCATCATTTGTCCGTCGACTCCTTCTACCTGGTACTTGAAGTGAATCCGAACCGCCCACAAGGCCATGGGATCCTTCATCGCGAATCCCGCCGGCGATGAAGGTCCGCGTCTTCATGGCCGAGGAGCTTGTTCGCCAGCAACCCTCTGTAGACCATTTCGTGGGTGACTGTGGTGAAAGTCTCATTACGATACATCGAGTAGACTTCCACGGGAAAGGCAGGGCCATCCGACTTCTCCTTCACCACCATCTGGGCAGGCACGCGAATCGGATCTCCAGGCCAGTTTCCCGCTCGGCGTATAGCGAGCCGAACACCACCATCAGCTCAAACGACTCTCCCCATGCAAAACCCTTCTCCGCCCAGACCCATTACAAAGCGCCCGCCGCTGGTTCCCGTATATTGCCACCTCCCTTTTCCGCAACGCCAGTGCACGCTCCCCACCTGAAATGCCTGTATGCCGTAAGGGTTGTTCCACATCTTGCCGTGGTCGGCGTCGGCCGCCTTGTGGTCCAGAAACGACTTGTTGAGGATCATCTCCGTGTGCAACTTGTCGCTCGTGTTCATGTGCATACGGACGGAGTCGCTCTTGCCGCCCGCCTTGGCCAATTTGCCGTCGTCGCCGACTTTGATCTCGAAGCCAAAGTCCAATGTGATGTCGCCCGAAAGCCCGATGTGGCCGAAGGGCTTGATGCCCTGGATCATGTGATCCTTGAAGAAGTAGAAAGGATAGAAGACGCAAGCATAGGCGGTGCGGTCACCGATGTACTGATTCTCTGCGGTGTAGGGCAGAAGGCCCTTGTCATCCAGGTCGTCGCCCAATGCCTTATCGACGCGGGACAGGCTCGACTTGTACACCGGGCCGTCGATGGTAGAAAGGGAATCGGTGCGCTTGATCTGCAGCGACATGGGCACGCCGGTCAGGTCGCTGTTGCTCTTGAACACGGCCGCGACGCGCACCGCGGTCCCCGGCTCGACGGTGAACTTCGCGTCGTCGGCGGCTTCCCATCTGTCTTTTTTGTTCTTGCGCACATAGACACACGAGAACTCCAGATTCTTGTCGATGACGCCGGCGAAGTTGAGGGAAAAGGCCTTGACCAGGTCGCTGGCTTTCTTGGCCCCCATACCGTGAATCGGAAAGTACTTCTGGAACGCGACCGGCGCAAAGATGGTTCTGGTGCCGCGGACCAAGTCGACAATTGAGTCACTGACGGAACCCAGCGTCGCGGCGACATCGTTCCAATCGGTATTCTTGTTGCCGCAACCGTAGACCCAGACTTCGTCGAGTGGCGTGCCGCTGGAAAGCGCGATGGGAAACGACTTATCGGCGAAGAGGTAACTATCGAGATAGCCCTGGATGTCGTACTGCTTGACCTTTCCGTCGAACTTCTTCGGGTCCGACTGTCGGCAGCCGCAGCGCTCGACCAGGCGCAGAAGACCGATGAGAACAATCAAGCGCAAGCGAAACTGGGTGTGCGGATCGTCATGTTTGTTCGAGCTCGCCCCCGCGATGGCCCGGCACTGCAGAGCATGCAGCTTGGACAGCTCGGAGAAGCGCTTGAGCATGGAGCGGTGGCGCCACAGCACGCGGTCGACGATGTCGCTGCCCGTGTCGAGGAGGCTACCCAAGGCTTCCAGCGTCTCGATGGCCATGCTGGCAAGGATTGCGAATTCACCCACGGCCGGTACCAGGCTCAAAGCCTTGAGGGTCAACTTGGCCGCCTGCTCCACAGCCTCGAAGGCCTTCTCGTCCACGGCGTCGGTAGACTCGTCGGCCGCCTTGCGCAGCACCTCCAGCCGCCGAACCGCCTCGGTACAAGGCGCGGACGCAAAGCGCTTGCCGTATTCATCCATGTGCTTGTGCAGGGTAGCGGCGTTCCCTTCCGCGTCGAGGCGCAGCTCCGAGAGAGCAGAAATGGTTTCGGCCATCTGCTTGATGCTCATGGCCGTATCGAGCGCCCAAAGTGCCGCGCCCCCGGCCTTGGCTGCCACCGAGGCTTCGAATGACCAGGCCTTGGGCGACGTCGCGTTCTTCATCAGTTTTTGCAGAAGCGCATGGTCGGCGTTTTCCTTGCGAAGGAGGACGTAGCGGCCAAGCAAGTTTCCCTCCTTTTTCTCCACCTCCTGGATTGCCTTGACCACCGTGTCCCGCCACTTGTTCTTTCCGAAGAAACGCTGAATCGCATTGCCATCCATCACCTGCTCGACCAGCTTCAACGCGGCGGCATTTTCGCGGGTGATGTGCATCTTCTCGACCAGCCTTTTCCAGGATTCGAGAACCTCGCCGCTCTGGTAGATCCTCGCAAGAATCTGACTTGCAACGCCTGCTTCTTCGGAAACACCCTTGGTGTTCGAATCGCGAAGAGCGCCGAGCGCCGCGCCCACGATGGTCCGGGTCCGCGCCGAGGTATCGGCATTGACAAATCCCACGGCCGTCTTCCTGGCCTCGTTGAGCACGGCCGTCGCGGCCCAGAATCGAGTGAGGCTGCTCGCAGCTTGCGCGTAGGGGGCATTACCGTGCTTGTCCGACTCTCCCTCTTCCACCAGGAGATGCGGGTAACGCTCGGCGAAGTGAGCCAGGATGGCGTCCTCGACGCTGGGCAGGTCGAAGATCTGAAATTCGAAGTCGCCAAAGAGCGTATGCACGCCAAAGGCGGCCTGGAAGCTGCGTTTGATGCCGTGGTGACTACCCCGATGCCACTTCGAAGCCACCGCCTTCGTCGGCAATTCCAGCACGTAGTGGCCTTCCTTCACCTCGGGTCCCGCCGCTGAGTAGACGAGAAAATGAGCCTCCTGCCGACCCTCGATTTCCAAAGCAACCGGCGCGCCGGCACCATGCAGGGTGATGGCTTCACCTCCGCGATGGGCCGTCAGGGTGGCAGGGGCCGATGCCGTGACCGCCTTGTCGAATAGGACCGTCAGGACGCGCAGCCGCGGGATGAGCTGGCCTTTGCACGTCTTGCCCTTGAAATGGGCTTGGATTTTCTCGTCGTCGGCATCGTGTCCCGGCCGCAAATGCTTGTCCGTGAAAGTCACAGGGATCGGTTCGAAGGGTGCCGCCAGATTCATCTGGCGGATGTTCTCCATTAGCTTGGTCTGCCATTCCTTGTCGTATGCAAAGTAGCTTTGGCGGGGGATCCCGGGCGGGATGAAGTGGAGCTGGAGAGAGCCGAAATTGTCGTCATTGATCCGCTGCAAGCGATTGCCGCCGGAACCCATCGAATGGAGCATGCCGAACTCATCGGTCGTGATCAGCGACTGCTCTTTGTGGTTCATGCGGGTGAAGAACCCGTTGGCGACAGGTACAACCGTCTTTTCGACCACGGACCCGGTTTCCTTGTCGTATTGGCCCGAGATCAGATACGTATTGTAGAGGTTGGTCTGCACTGAGCTCATGATGCCTGCCGCCCCCTCTCGTCGAGCTCGGCCGGGGTGCTACCGATGAACAGCGTATCCTGGCCGCCGCCTTCGTTCGGGCCGTAGTCGCGAATCAGGGTGAAGACTTCGTGCTTGTTGATTTTCTCGAACGTCACCAGCACGCCGGTTCCTTCTCGCGGGCTCGCGGCAAGGGGCTTGCGCATGACTTCTTGGTGGAACTCGTCGAGCAGGATCACCACATCGTCGCTGGCCTTGGGGTCGGCGGGGTCGAGCTCGATCCAGATGGTCCAGTCGATGATCTCGTCGTCTTCGTTGCCGGCCTTGCCCCAAAGCTGCGATGGCGTCAGCGCGGGCTCAAGGCTTGCCACCACGGCCTTGGGCGCGTTGATCCGCCGCAGCAGCACCACACCCTTGGGGGACAGCGGAGGACGCCAGTCGGGCGTCAGCAGCTCGCGAGCCTTCGTGAACAGGGGGGCCAGGTTGGCGGTGGCCTGTTTGGCCAGCTCGCCAAGCACGCGTAATGCCTCGCCGCGCTCGACCACCTCGTAGCTGTTGCGCTCGGGAACGCGTGACAAATCCATTCCCGCAACCAGTTTGTACGGACGGCCATTTTCGCTCAGGCGACCGCGCGTTCGCGATTCGATGTCACGAACCAGCTTGCGCTGTGCCAGCGTCGCATCGGTTTCGGCGGAGGATGCCCCGGTGCGGATGACGCCGACCAGTCTGCCCCGCTCGACGGCCTCTTTGACCAACTCTGCCAGATCGTGATCCTGAAACCTCGTCGAACAGGGATTGGCAAGCCCGGCAGAGACGGCGAAGCTCCTCACCTTCCAGTCGATCTTGCGACACTGCTCTTCGAAGGCCCACAGGACGGTGGACTTGCTTTCCTCGTCGCAGCGACCGTCTCGGCACAATCTGAGGGCGTCGATCTGGCGAACCAGCACCACCCTGCTCCGATCATCCTCGTCGGCCCGATAGCGGGCCAGGGATAGATGTGGGCAGTCGAGCTCCATGACGGCGTCCAGCGTAAGGCGAATGCGACCCCAGCACTCTAGCCCCTGGCGTCGCCGCGTCAAGGGGAGCCTCTCGGGGGCCGAGTGTTGCTTCCTCGACTGCCTGGGCAACAAAAGTCGGGCCTTCGCATTTCGGTTGCCGATAGCAATTCCTTACCTCATAGTAAGGTAACTAGGGGTATCGACATGGCCACCGCGACTCTTACCAGCAAGGGACAAATCACCATCCCACAGGACGTGCGACGGCGGCTCAACCTCGGCACTGGCGACCGGGTGGAATTCGTCGAACTGCCCAGCGGTGAGTTTGCGCTTTGTCCCGCGGTGCACGACGTGCGGTCGCTCAAGGGTCTTCTGCGCAAGCCCGCGCGGCCCGTATCGGTCGAGGACATGAAGGCCGCCATCCGCGCACGCGGAGCGGGCCGGTGACCGGTATCGACACGAATATCCTGGTTCGATACATCGCGCAGGACGATGCCGCACAGTCGAAAAGAGCCACCACCCTCATCGAGCGCGAGTGCAGCGAGACATCCCCTGGATTCGTTGGACTGGTCGCCCTGGTCGAGGTGGTGTGGGTGGCGGAAAGCTGCTACGCGGCCTCGCGGGAAGACGTGGCCCAAATCGTTCGACGAATTCTCGGAAGTCGCCAGCTTGTGATCGCGAATGCAGAAACCGTGTGGCAGGCGCTGCGCCTGTTCGAGCGGGGAAAAGCCGACTTCGCCGACTGCCTCATCGAGCGTAGCGCCGCTGCCGCCGGTTGCGACCGAACAGTCACTTTCGACAAGAACGCGGTGAAATCGGGCATGAGCCTGCTGTCGTAGGGGGGATGCGCTACTGGTGGCAGCTCGTGCAATCGTCGCCTTCAGCCAGCGCCTCGAGCGCGAAAGCAGGCCGCCGCGTGACGGCGAGCACGGCCGTCCATGGAGGCCTCATCGCGTTCGGGGTACACTCGCAGGGCGAGGAAGGAATGTCTTGGACCGGGTAAACCGCACGGGCAGGAATGAGGGCTGGTTGCTGATTGGCAAGGCCTCTGCGTTGTTGGGGCTGCTGTCCGTTGTGGGCTGCTCTGACCCTCTTCGCGGTGGGCTGCACGGTACTGGAGGCGCTACGGGCAGTGGAGGGGCACCTGGTTCCGGCGGCCAGGTTGGCACAGGAGGAGCCTCCGTTGTAGGCGCGAGAGGTGGCTCGAACGAAGATGGTGGGGCGGGCGGCGTCTCCGGTTCATCCGGGAGAGGCGGCGTCGGTGGTGCACCTGGCTCCGGAGGAAGCGGCGTGACTTGCATCATACCGCCTTGTGTTCCTCCGCCGACATGCCTCGACGACTTGGTCCTCGCGCCCGCCAACGACTGCGACTGCAGCGGGCCGTGTGGCTGCCCGTGCGGCTGCTGGACCTGTGTGCCACCACCCGAGTCTCCGGATGCGGCGCCTGGCCCAGATGCCGTTTCCGACGGACCAAGCGCGGCGGGCGACGCGAAGGTTCCGCTCCAACATCGCAGCACGTCTGCGTCCTGCCCCTCGCAACGCGGTCCTGGACCGTCCTGCGCTGGCACAATGTGTTCCAGTTGTACCTCCGACTCCCAGTGCACAGGCGGGAAAAGCGGCCGGTGTTTCCCCTGGGCAGGCCTGGTCTCACCCGGCGGATGTTCGTACGACGAGTGCTTCACCGACTCGGATTGCGGAGCGAGGACGCCCTGCCTTTGCCGTGGCTCGTCCACGGACAACAGCGCGAATGAGTGTGACGTTGGAGGCAATTGCGCGGTGGACTCGGATTGCGGTCCAGGCGGATATTGCTCTCCCTCGATGGAGACCTGCTACTCCTCAAATCCCGAAGCCGTGGTCGAGGGCAGGAACTATGGCGGTCCGAACCCCTACTATTGCCATACGGCATCGGACCTCTGCCTCAACGATTCGGACTGCGCTTCGCTCGACGCGGGGACAGACACCGCGTCCCCCCTAGCCTACACCCCCTGCGCTTACAACCTGCAGGACGAACGCTGGGAGTGTACCCAGCTCGTTTGCGGCCTTCCGTGATCCTCTGAACCGCCCCCCTACTGGTGGCAGCTCGTGCACTCGTCGACGGCGAAGGCCTTCTTGCCGTTGTGGCAGGCGCCGCACAGCTCGCCCTTCTTCATGCGCTCCATGGTGACGGGGCCGACCTGCGCCTGGCCGTGGCGGAGAAGGGAGAACGCGCTTTCGTGGCAGGTCGCGCAGAGGTAGCTCTTATCCTCGATGCGCGGCACGTGGGTTTCGTGGTTGAAGGTGACCTGGCCCGGGCTGCCGTCGCCCATGGGAAATTCGAAGGCATCGGGCAAAGACAAGTCGGGAGTGGTGGCAGCGGCCGCGGCAGCAATCGCTGGCGCGGGCGCGGGCAGCGTCCGGGCCATGGCGGGGGTCGACCGGCCGGCCACCAGCATGAGCACGGTGCCCACGGCCATGAGCCCCCACAGCGTGGCCAGGCCGGGTCCGTTGATGGTCGTCTGGCGGGTCGCCGATTCGAGCTCGGCCTCGGCCTTGGCGGGCTCGGCCTGTGCGTGCCCGTGACCGAACACGTTCAGGTGCTTGACCGCGAACGCGAAGCCGGCAAAGCCGGCGGCCACCATGGCGGCGGTCACCGCCAGCTCCATCCACGAGGGGAAGTAATGCGCGCCGCTCGCGCCCATCATCCCGGTCACCGACACGTTCAGGCGGTTGACGACGAAGCCCATCACGGTCAGCACCGCCCCCAGGAAAAGCCCGTGCCGGTTGCGACGGATACGCGGAATCGCGAACAGCAGCATGGGCAGAAACACACCCAGGCCCATCTCGCCCCAGAACATCACGCTCTCTTGCGAGAAGCGAAACACCAGCCCCAGATTGCCGCGACCATAGAGATCCTCGACCTTCCACAAGCCGTAGACGCCGAGCAGGACCACGATGACCCGCGCCGCCCCTTGCAGAACCCTCTCGTCCAGGCGTTCGCCGAAGGCCCGCGCCGACAGGTTCGATTCGACGATGGTCATGGCCAACCCCGCGGCCACCGCGGTCATGAAGAAGAACACCGGCAGCCAGGGCGTGTACCACAGGCCGTACAGCTTGTCGGGCATGATCAGGAACACCGTGCCCAGCGACGACTGGTGCATCATCGACAGCATCACGCCGAGAATCACGAACGGCGTGTACAAGGCGCGCACCAGGCGCAGCGGGCGCTGCCAGCCCAGGCGCTCGAAGAGCATGGGCGAGAACTCGATGGACAGCACGCCGGTGTAGAGCATCACGCACCAGGCGACCTCGAACATGACCGAGTGCGGGTTCCACATCACGAGCGGGTGCCACATGCGCCACGGCTGTCCGACGTCGAAGGTCAGCGCGGCCGAGACCAGCAGGTAACCCATGAACGCGGTCAGCACCGCCGGACGGGCCATGCTCTCGCAGCGCTTGATGCCGAACACGTGCACCACCGCCGAGATCACGAAGCCGCCCGCGGCCAGCCCGACCCCGACCAAGACGTCGAAGCCGATCCACACGCCCCACGGGAACGCGTCCGAAAGATGGGTCGAGGGACCGAGTCCGCGGGCGAAGCGCACGTAGCTCGCGTACGCGCCCAGGGCCATGATGGCCACGAACACCACGCGCCAGAAGGTGACCACGGGTGTTCGCTCGCTGTTCGCCTGCGTCTTCATGGCTTCTCCTTCTTGCTCGGGACGCGTTGGGTTTTGGATTTCTCTTCCAGCGCCACCTCCTCGCGTCGGTTCATCAGCCACCACACGCCGGCCATTCCCGCGCCGGCCACGCTGACCACGTTGGGCAGGCGCGACAGCACGTTCCAGGTGAGCTGCGGATAGCGCTCTTTGCGCACCTTCGTGCGAAAACCCAACCGGGCGAAGTCCACTGCCGCGAGGAACAGCACCGAGGTGCCGCCCGCCTCCTCCAGCCCGAACACGTGGTGGGTGTAACGGTCGGGCTCGGTGCGGATGCGCTCCTGGGCTTCGCGGACCAGGGCGGCGCGCTCGCCGAACTTGGTGGCGCCGGTGGGACAAACCTGTGCGCAGGCCGTGGGCTTGCCGAAACGGGTCGCCTTCTCGTAGCACAGGATGCACTTGCGCATGCGCGGCACCGGCTTCGACCATTCGTAGCGGGGGATGCCGAAGGGACAGGCCATCATGCAGTAGCGGCAGCCGATGCACTTGGTCTCGTCGTAGGTGACGGCCCCTTCCTCGGTCTTGCGCAAGGCTCCGACCGGGCAAACCGAGGCGCAGGCGGGATCCTCGCAGTGCATGCACATGCGGCGGATGTGAACGCCTTCCCGTTCCTCGACGATGGTCCAGGTGGTGGCGGACAGCGCTTGGCCGCCGTCCTTGGGCAAGTCGTTCGCCTCCTTGCACGCCATCGCACAGCCGCCGCAGCCGATGCACTTGGTGGTGTCGATGAGCAGGCCGGCCTTCACGGACGACCTCCGGAAACTGGCTGCCCGTCGGTCGCGGCGTCTTGTTCCAGGCTCTCGTTGCCCAGCATCAGGCGCACGGCCTCGCTCCAGGCTTCGTCGTCCAGCCGTGACGCCAGGTCGGCGCCCAGCGGTCCACCGTCTGCGGCCGTGGCTCCGACGGCGGTCGCGGGCAGGCGCGAAAGCGCAAACGCGCGCAGACGATCCATCTCCTGTCGCCACCAATCCCGCAGCGTGGGTCCCGTCTTCATGGCCGAAAGATGGGGCACGAGATCGGGTGTCTTCACGCGAACCATCCACCGATCGTCGAAGGCTCCCGTGACGTTCTTCGCGACAGCCGTGGTGAATTTCGCGTTCTGCTCGACCACCTCGCCGTCGACCGGTGAACGCAAAATCAGGCTGCGCCCTCGGCCGTGCACCACGGCCAAGGGCTCTCCGCGCCTGACCGGCCCCTTGGATGGCCAGTCGATACGCTGGGGCGAGCCGAGCAGAACGCTGACCACGCCATCGGTGCCGACGCGCGCCAGTCCCCTCGCCTCGGGTCGGATCCACAGATGGCCGCCGTCCATGAAGATGCCTTCGAGGGCATCCGAGACCTCCCGCGCGGTCGGCAAGCGAACAGCCAACCGCTGCACGATGTAGTCGATGGTCAGGGCGCAGAGCATGAGTCCGATGACAAACAGGGCAACCATTTCGTTCACCTCGTAGGTTGGGTCCGTTGGCGATTGGCGAAGAGCGCTTGCCCCCTGCATACGCAAGAGGGGAGCCAAGTCCCCGTCCCCACGGGGCGAGGGCGACATTCTCCGAAATCTTCGGGATTTCATCGCTCACGCACGCCCCATGCCGTCGGCCACGACCTGCCACGCACGCTAGACGCGTCGCATTTTACAACACCGTCGCTCTAGCCACCGCACTTGAATTCGCGCTTTTCAGCACACCACCCCATGTAATTTCAGTAGGTTATCCGCGCTGTCGATTTTCCCGGCATCCGAATCCAGGATGGCGTCGCATTTCTCACCACTCGCAACGCAGTTCGTCCAGTGGCCAAGCAACGAGTTTTTTGCCGCTCGCCCGGCTGGCATCTACAGTCGCCCCCAGCACATCGAAGCAGGGCAGGCGCGGATGCCCCATGACAGCCAGCGAAAGCACCGACATAGAACGAGCCTGCGCGCACCTTTTGGGCGCGGATTTTTGCTCGCGTCCCGGCTGGTGGAGCTCGCTCACGCCCTCGCTTCTCAAACGGGCCTTTCACAAGCGAGTCTTCGCGGTGCACCCGGATCGCGCTCGCAGCCTGGGAATTCCGGCTGCCGTCCTACAAGCACGATTCGTCGAGTTGCAAGGAGCCTATGATCGGATCCTTGGATTTCTTTCCCGTCCGGCGGCCGTCGGGAAATCTGCGCCACCGCCGCGGACCACGCCGACGCAGGCTCCGCACGAACCCAAGCCCCCCTCGGTCAGCACGTTCTATCTTGGACGGCGTCCATCACGGCGTCTGAAACTGGGCGAGTTCCTGTACTACGATGGGCACATCAGCCAGCAGGAGCTGTCCGGTGCGATCCGCTGGCAAGCACGCCAACGGCCCCGAGTCGGCGAAATCGCCATGACCTTCGGCTACCTCGATCTCGCCACCCTCAACCGCATCTTGGAGTTGAGGCAAGAGACGCGAAAGCTCGACGAGCCCCTGGCCGAGTTCGCGCGCAATCGGGGCTATCTCTCGCATTTTGAGTGGCTAGCCGTGGTGGGCCGGCAACGGCGAATGCAGAAGCCCATCGGCCACTACTGGATAGAGAGGGGCCTCTTCACCGCCCGCGAAATGTCCGAGTGGGTCGGCGAAAAGCGCCAGCACAATTGGTACTTCGCCGATAAATAGGGCTCGGCAAGCGTAGGGCGCCAGGCGCCCGGACGGTAAGGCTAGAAGACGATGCCGTCCGGAATGGAACAGTCTGGCTTGCAATAGACGACGGCGTCCGAGCTATCCAAGGGCTGCAGATTGGCGTCCAGCGTCTTCCCGTTCCGATCGCCAAGGTCGCAGGCCTCGCCCGGATCCACGATGTTGTCGCCGCAGAAGTGCGGCTTCAGGCAGCCGATGGTGCAACCGTTCTTACCGAGGTCGGTGTTGCCGTTGTCCTTGCCGAGATCGCACTCTTCTGGACCGTCGGGCGGCCCTTGGACCACCTTGTCGCCGCAGAACGGCCCGTAAGTACAGTCCGTCTTGCAGCCGCCGTACGTGGTGTCGTTGTTGGGCCCGGAGCAACCATCGGGTACCGGTACCGTGCCGTCGCCACAGTCGCACTGTTCGCCATTGGTGGCGATACCGTCGCCACAGTGGGGCGTGCAGGCCGACTTCTTGGTGGTGAAGCCCTGCAAGGTGAGCTGGTAGTTCGACTCGGGCGGGTGGCGATCGGCGCCGAAGATGGCGATCTCGTAGACCTTGCCGGTAACGAGACCGAGCTTGACCGTACCAGCCTTGAAATCGTCCGGGGTCACCGCGGCCGGCGAGGTCTTCCCGTTGTTGGTGACGGTGCAAGCAGTCGACCCGGCGCTGGCACCGGTCTGATTTCCGGCGTTATCGAGACAACCGCCAGCCGTGAAGGTCGCATCGCCCGGGCTGCCCGTGACGCTAACCTTGCCAGGCAATTGCTGGTGAACGCCACCCAGGTCGAGGACGAGCTGGCCGTTGATGAAGATGTAGAGATCGTCGTCGCCGTAGAAGCTGAGACTGATACCGGCGTCGCCGTCGTACACGAAGTAGTAGCGCGCCTCGTCCGTGAAGTAGGAGTCGTGCTTGACACCGGGGACGGCCGTCACCCAGCAGCCGTCGGTGAGCGTGGCCCCGGTCGGGCAATCGGCCGCCGTGACCCTGGGCGGGAAAAGGTACTGGTCGCCGGTGCACGTGGTCCAGATGGCACTTCCGTTGCCGTGGTTCCAGTACGGCCACAAGTTGCACAGCGTGGCCTGGGAAGCATTGAGCGTATCGAGCGGGAAGAACCCCCCGGTTGCCAGGTGCGACTTGCTGGCGTACTGGTAGATATTCGTCCCGATGCTGGTCATCTCGATGACGCCCGTGAAGGTGCTGTTCACCGTTTTGTCGTCGTTGAACCACTGGTTGAAGCTGGTGGCATCCTTGTAGGCAGGCGTTGTGCCCGCCCAGATCGGGCCGCCGGGGGTGCTGGCGGTGTAGCCGGTGATGGTACCGCTGGATACGCCAGCATTGCCGGTCACGCTGACCGCGGAACCGGCCGCCCCGCCGAGGTAGTTGCCCGCTCCATCCGACAGCGGGCTGTCGTTGCCGGCCTGGGTGTAATTGCCGGGGATCCTGCTCGTATTGGCGATGTTCCAGTCGCTGAACTGGCAAGCGCAGGTCTTCGTGGTTCCTGGCTGTGGTTTGCCATGGGACAGGGTGTCCGCCATGATCCCCCAGCAACGCGCTGTCGAGTCATTGCCCTTCGACGGCCCGCCCGAGTTCGGAACGCAAATGGTCGTGGGCGACGTGGAGCCCGACTTCTTCGCGCCCAGGAAGAAGAAATCCGGGTGGCCCCCCGAGGCGACGTTCTCGGGCTGGAAGTCGCGGTAGGTGACGGGAAGCTCGAGGCACTGACCCGAACCCGACTGACACGTCGAAGAGTCCTGCTCGGTGGTGGTCGTGCAGGTGAATCCATCTTCAATCTTGCACTTGCTCGAGCAACCATCGCCATCCGCCAGGTTACCGTCGTCGCAGTCCTCACCGGGATCCATGTTCCCGTCTCCGCAGGTCGCCGTGCAGGCCTGGGTCTTGCCCGAGCTGTCCAGACAAGACGGCTCCTTGGTGCAGGTCTTGGAGCAGCCCTTGCCATCGCCGTAGAAGAGGCCGTTCACGGCCTTGCAGTCGGACGGCAGCTTCGACGGATCGGTTCCGCAGTCGCACTGCTCGCCCAATTCCATCTTGCCGTTGCCGCATTCGGATTTCACGCACGCTTCGCCAAGTGTGGGGCAAGCGTATCCCGGCTCGAGCTGGCAGGTGCTGGAACAACCGTCTCCGCTCGCGGTGTTACCGTCATCGCAGGTCTCCGAACCCATGATCGTCTTGTCGCCGCACTCGGGAATGCATTTCTTTCCCGGAACCGGGCAGATGTAGCCGGATTCGATGGTCTGGCAATCTTTGGAGCAACCATCGCCGTCCTCGGTATTGCCGTCGTCGCAGGTCTCGTCCGAGGTCAGGATACCGTTGCCGCAGACCGCGAGGTTGACACACGGCTCGCCCTCCTTGGGGCATTCGTAGTTTGCCTCGATCTGGCAGCTCAGGCTGCAACCGTCTCCGCTGACGGTGTTGCCGTCGTCGCATTGCTCGCTTCGTTCGATGATGCCATCGCCGCAATTGCCGCCACCTGGACGATCGGGGCCCGCGTCGGGAATCGCCGGCATCGAGAAGGTCACCCCGCCGCCTTGACCACCATTCGAGCCGCTGCTGCCACCATGCGCGCCGCCCTTGGGCCCCGACGCTCCGCTGCCGCCGGAGCCGTCGACGATTTGGGCATTGGTGCAGCCAAACCCCGCAATCAAGGCAATTGCCCCCGTGCAAATCAGTGCCGAATGCCCCTTGAGTGCGCTGCTCGAACGGCTGGTGTACATCATTGGAATAGTCCCCTCATCACTTCGAGAAACAAGGACTCGGTAGCAACCCGCGATAGGCGTTGTCCCGCGCTCTGGGCGCGAGTATAGCAAGCATCGCCTGCGTGATTGCTACGGAATTCGGCGGGTCGCGCTCGACAATCGGACCGGGACCCTTGGCGCGGCAGGGCATGTAGTGACCGTCACAGCATCACGGCGATGACCGGGCGCGCGCGAATGGCGAATGGTCCAGACACGCGTGGATCTCCGCCTGCACGGCCGCGGCCTCGCGCACGATGTAGTCGCCCACGGCCTGGGCCAGCCCACGATGGCGAATCCAGTGGGCACTGAAGGTCCGCCGCGGCAGAAGCCCGCGTGCCAGCTTCTGCTCGCCGCCGGCACCGCCCTCGAAGACCGTCAGGCGATGCGCGATGGCGTGCTCGATCAGGCGGTAGAAACACAGCTCGAAGTGCAGCATGGGCAGGTGCTCTGCGCTTCCCCAGTAGCGACCGAAGAGCCGATCCCCGCGCGTGAAATTGGTGGTGGCCGCGATGGGCTCGTCGCCGCGGTAGGCGAGCACGGCCAACAAGCGGTCGGCGTGGGTGCGGCGAAGCTCGGTGAAGAATGCCGGGGTCAGCGACGCCACGTTGCCATAGCGGTCGACCGTGGAGCGATAGAAGCGGTCGAGGGCCCGCCAGCCGCGGTCGTCCAGCTCGCTTCCCGACAAGGTCTCGATGCGCAGACCGTAGTCGCCAACCACGGCGCGCTCGTGACGAACCTGCTTGCGCACGCGCGAACGAAACGTCCCCAGATAGTCGTCGAAGCTCGTGTGCTTCTCGGAGCGATTGTTCCAATGAAACTGGTAGCTTGCGCGCGGCACGAACCCCGCGGGCGCCAGCTCCGCCAATTCCTCCTCCCGGCAGAAGAGCACGTGGATCGAAGAGGCGTCCGTTTCCTCGGCCACCTCGCGCAGCCCTTGAGCCAGCACGCGGGCCACGCGCGCGCGATCGGCCTTGGGGTGAACCATCAGGCGGTGGCTCGACGCGGGGGTAAAGGGGACGGCGGCGACCAGCTTGGGATAATAGGGAATGCCGGCGCCGTGCGAACCATGCGCCCAAGCGAAGTCCCAGATGAATTCACCCATGCTATCGTCTTTGAGGTAGAGCGGCACGGCGCCGACCAGATGTCCGTCCTGCCGGGCAACGAGAATGCGCGGCTCCCAGCCGGTCCCCGGCCCCACGCTTCCCGACCGTTCCAGCGCGGCCAGAAAGGCGTGCTCGAGAAAGGGATCGTCGTCATCCACCAGCGCGTCCCACGCCGTCGCCGAAACCTCGGTGACGCCGGCAAGAATCGAAAGCGAGAGCGGCGACTCGGAAATCGAAGACATGACCGAGGGAAAGTCTACGGGCGCGTGTTGCCACGGTCGAGCGGCGCCGCGACATCGCCACTGGGCCACAGCGCATAGAGCAAATACTTCGCCCGCTTGACGCGAAAGGCGTCGAGAGCCTCCTTGAACAGGGCCTCGATCTCGGGCCACGGGCGCAGGTCGAGAACGGCCTGGGCCACCACCGGGTCACCCAGCATTCGCCGCAGATGCGACGCGTCCCAGTCCTTGCCATGGAGCCTGCGCAAGGCGAGGGCTATCGCGATCCCCGTATGCACGGGGTCGAAGGCTGAACGATCGCTCAGACGCATCCTCACGCCGTGACAGGGCACGCCCTTGTACCGGTTGTCGGCGGGCACGAAGTCGATGGACTTGAACGAAACACCGGCAAGGCTGGCCTTGCCGAGCTCGGCGGCGAGCGCCGAAGCGTCGATCCATGGTGCGCCCACGACCTCGAAGGGCATGTCCGTGCCGCGCCCGACCGAGACGTTCGTGGCTTCGAGGAGCGCCACACCGGGATAGAGCACCGCCTGCTCGACGGTGCGCAGGTTTGGCGAAGGCGGCCACCACACAAGCCCGGTTTCATCGAAGTAGGCGCGGCGGTCGTAACCGGTCATGCGCACGACCTCGAGCCTCAGCCCGAGGTGCTCGTCGGCGTTCATCATCTCGGCCAGCTCGCCCATGGTCATTCCGTGGCGAATCGGCAACGGGTGATGGTTTACCGCTGACATTTGGGTTTGCCTCAGCATGGGCCCGGCCACGTCGACGCCGTCGATGGGGTCGGGACGGTCGAGCACGATGACCCGGAGCCCGCGCTGCGCGGCAGCCCGCATGGTGGCGTGAAGGGTGGAGGCATAGGTGAAGAAGCGCACGCCCACGTCGGGAAGATCGACGACCACGGCGTCGATTCCGGGCGGCAGGGACACCGAGCGTGGCCCGGTCGGACGCGTGCTTCGCGGCGCCAGCGACCCGCCGTACAGGCTGCGGACCGGGAGCTTGGTCTTGGCATCGACGCCATCCTCGATGCGCTCGTCGCGACTGGCCGACAGACCGTGCTCGGGGCTGAGCAAGGTCACCAGCGAGAGATCGCGACGGGCCGCCAGCACGTCGGTGGTGCGCACGCCGTCGCGCGTGCGGGCACTGTCGTTGGTCAGCAAGGCGAAGCGCAGGCCGCGCAAAGGAGCGAAGTCTTCAGCGGCGAGGACGTCGATGCCGAGCGCGAGCCGGGAGCCCTCGGCGGGTGCCGCGGGCGGCGCGAGCGTCGAGCCGGCCAGCGTCGCGATGGCCCCCGCGAGCGCGTTGATCGAACCCTTGCCGTCAGGGTGAACGCGATTGCTGAGGAAGATGACGAACAGATCCTCTTCCGGATCGATCCACAGCGAGGTGCCGGTGTACCCCCCGTGCCCGACCGCCCGGCGCGACAAGGCGGTCCCGCGGTTGGCCGAGTAGGCGGATTGCATGTCCCACCCCAGGGCGCGAATGCCACCCGGAACGTCGTGCGGGGCCAGCATCTTGCGCATGGTCTCGGCGGACAGCACCCGCACCCCGTCGAGCGCGCCCGACCCAAGGACCATGCGCGCGTAGCGGGCCAGATCCTTTGCCGTCGAGAACAGCCCGGCGTTCCCGGCGATACCGCCCAGGCGATAGGCGCGCGGGTCATGAACCTCTCCGCGCATCCACGCGTCGCCGCGCTTCTCGGTGGGGGCGATGCGCGGGCGCAAATTGACCGCGGGAAGGAATTCCGTTTCGCCCATGCCGAGTGGGTGAAAGATCTTGGTCCTTGCGAACGTAGCCAGGTCGCTGCCGGTCACGCGACGGATCACCTCTTCGAGGACAAGGAAGCCAACGTCCGAATAGATACTCTTGGTGCCGGGAGGCGCCTTGAGCGAAAGCGCCAAGATGTGCTTCATGGCCGCGGAACGGCCTTGCTCGAAGTCGGCGACCGGCGTCTCTGCGGGCAGGCCCGAGACGTGGGTCAGGAGCTGGCGAATGGAGATGTCTTCCTTGCCGTGGCCGCGGAATTCGGGGAGGTAGCGCGAGACGCGCTGATCGAGGTCGATCTTGCCCCGGTCGACGAGGACCATCAGGGCCGTCGCGGTAGCGATGGGCTTGGTCAGCGAGGCCAGGTCGAAGATGGTGTCCAGGGTCATCGCCTCCTTGTCGGGCAAGAGCGCGCGCGACCCGAACGCCTTCTGGTAGACGACGCCACTGGCGCGGCCGATGGCGACGACGCAGCCGGGGAGCTTTCCCTGCTCGAGTGCCTCGGCCACCAGCTTGTCGATACCTTCCGTCAGCGCTGGCGGCAGTGCCGAAGCTGTCGCTGGACGGGGAGCCGGGGCCGGGTGCGGCGTCGCAGACGCGCCCGCATCGCTCGGGACGGACGCGGCGGCGTCAACACCGGCGCGCGCCGCCGTGGGATTCACGTGCGCGCTGGCAAGAACGGCGAAAAAGACGCAGGCGCTGGTCTTGCGACCCATGCTTCGAACATACCATCGCTACGGTTGTTCCAGGTCAGTCCGAACACCCGAGGAGGAGTATGCTCAAGGACCAACCAAGAACGATCCCGCCCTGCTTCGCCATGTCGATTCCTCTCGTCAGGTCGTTTTCCCCGCGGTGCGCACCGGTGCCCGCATGACATCGGGGTTTGACAGCTCTGTGGTTCTTGTACAGCTTGCGTGTTCATGATGAGCCAGGTGGAGAGAGAAGGGAACGGCGGAAGGCTTTCCGTCCGCCACGCGGCCCTGGCCGTCGCGCTGCTGGTGTGCGTGGTCTGCAGCCCGGTCCTGCGCAACGGGTTCGTCGGTTGGGACGACGACATCTACGTGTACCGCAATCCGCGCCTACTCCATTTGACCCTGACCTCGCTGCTCGGGACATTTACCAGCGTTCACGCCAGCGGGAACTGGCACCCGCTCACCGAGCTGTCGCACGCGGCCGACTGCGCCCTGTGGGGCATGCGCCCGTTCGGACACCACCTGACCAGCATCCTGCTTCACGGGCTCAACGCCGGTCTGGTGGTCGTGCTTTCCTGCGCGCTGGCCCGGGCGCGCCCGGCTGCCCGATCCGCGCGCGCCGCGCGCGAGATCGTGGCGGGAATCGCGGCGGGCCTTCTGTGGGGGCTGCACCCGCTGCGCGTGGAATCGGTGGCCTGGGTGTCGGAACGCAAGGATCTGCTGTGCGCCGCGTTCTACCTGGCGGGCCTGCTCTGCTACCTTCGCTACGCCGGGGGACAAAGGGAAGAGGCGAGCAGCGAGTCCGCCGGCCGAGACAGGAAGCGTTTCTTCGCCGGCGCCCTCGCCTGCTTCTTGCTCGCCCTGCTTAGCAAGCCGATGGCCGTGAGCTTCCCGCTCGTGCTGCTCGTTCTCGATGCCTATCCCTTGCAGCGTCTCGCACACACGCGAATCCGGCGACTGCTCGCGGAAAAGATCCCCTTCCTGGTCCTGGCCGCGGCCTCGGCCATCGTCACCCTGAAGGCCCAGCGCGCGGCGGGAGCCTTTCGCGCCATGCGCGGCGTGCCCCTGGCGACCAAGGCCCTGGTGGCGGTTCACGCGACGGTAGGCTACCTCGGCAAGACCCTGTGGCCGTCGCAGCTCTTACCGCTCTATTCGTATCCGCAAGACGTGTCCTGGGCCTCGTGGCGGTTCGCCGTTCCGGTGGCGGTGCTGGTCCTGCTGGTAGTCGGATGCGCGTGGATGGCGCGACGGAGCCGGGCCGCGCTGACCGCGCTCGCGTGCTATCTCCTCATGCTCTTGCCGGTCATGGGAATCGTGCAGGTCGGGCCGCAGGCCATGGCGGATCGCTATACCTACCTGCCCGCGGTCGCGCTTTCGCTGCTCGGCGGCGCTGGGTTCGCGGCCCTGTGGAACAAGGCGGGAGCCTTGGCCTCGCGCTGGCAGGCCGCGGCGCTGGTGCTGGCGATGGCGCTCGCTCCCGGCGTGCTTTCATTGCTGTCGATCCGACAGATGGCAGTGTGGCACGACAGCGAGACCCTGTGGAGCCAGGTCATCCGCTACGAGCCGTGGAATACCGAGGCATACAACAATCGTGCCTCGTACTACTTCGAGCAGGGCGACTACCAACGCGCGCTCGCCGACTACGACGCGGCCTTGAGCTACACCCCGCCGGTCGGTGCCGAGCACGCGACCAAGCGGCGCTCGGCGTATTTCAACGATCGCGCCATCACCTACGTGCGGCTGGGCAGGCTGGCCGAAGCGGTGGCCGACGCAAGCGAGGCCATCCGGCTTCGGCCGACCGAGGCGGACTACTACAGGAACCGAGCCAACATGTACCGCCGCATGGGCGAGACCGACGCCGCCGCGGCAGATTGGCAGCAAGCCCAGGGACTTCGAGCCCACGCCAAGGCCCGGCCGCCTCGCTGATTCTGCGCGCATCGAGGCCAATTGCCACGCGGCGCCTTTGCGTCGACACTGGAAAGCAGACCGTAGTTGTCCTATATGCTGCTCCAGTGGAGGACCTGATGGAGCGCCAGATCATTCGAATCGACGAGAGCAAGTGCGACGGGTGCGGGATTTGCTGCGAGGGCTGCCCCGAGGGGGCCTTGCAGATGATCGAGGGCAAGGCGCGGCTGGTCAGCGAAATCACCTGCGACGGCCTGGGGGCCTGCGTGGGCGAGTGCCCGCAGGGCGCCATCACCGTCGAGCGGCGCGAGGCCGCCGCCTACGACGAGCGAACCACCTTGGACGGAATCATCCCCAAAGGCGCCGCCACGCTCAGGGCCCATCTCAAGCACCTGCACGAGCACGGCCAGACCACCTACCTCGACCAGGCGCTGGCCCATCTCGAGAAGCTTGGCCTCCCGGTGCCGGAGTACCGCGAGAAGATTGCCCACCAGGGCTGTCCGGGTTCCGCGCCTCGATCCTTCGTGCGCGTCCCCGATGCCGCCGCCCACCGGGTCGGTCTCACCAGCCAGCTCGCCCAGTGGCCGGTGCAGTTGCACCTCATCTCGCCCATGAATCCGGTGTTTCAAGGCGCGGATCTGCTGCTGGCGGCCGACTGCGTGGCCTTTGCCCTGCCGGACTTCAATCAGGCATGGCTGCCCGGCAAGAAGCTGGCGGTCGCCTGCCCCAAGCTCGACCAGGGTATGGACATCTACCGCGACAAGCTCACCGCCCTGGTCGACGAGGCCGAGATCAACACCCTCTCCGTGATGATCATGGAGGTGCCGTGCTGCGGGGGCTTGCTCAGGCTGGCCCAGGAGGCCGTGTCGCGGGCCAAGCGCAAGGTGCCGATCAAGGCCATCGTGGTCGCGCTCGACGGCGGCATTCGGCGAGAGACGTGGGTCTGACACCGGGCTGGCGGTTGCCGTAAATCGCCGCTACAGTCTGGGGCCTTCCTTGACCCAAAGGACGATTTTCGTAACCGGAACGCCCTTTTTGCATCGTATGAGCCCCCTGCAACTCACCATCGGAGACCTAACATGGCCCAAGATTCCCTTCCGTCCTCTCCGTCCTCGGCCCGAAAATCCATCCTGACGGCCACCTTGGCGTTGCTGGCGCTTGCACCGACAAGCGGTCGCGCGCTTGCGCAGGACGAGGCGACGCCCAAGCCCGAAGCTGCCGCTGCGACAACGCCAACCGCCTCGCCCGCCGCGCCGGCCAACGAGGCCGCCAACACCGCGCCCGCGACCGAGGCGGCCAAGCCGGCGCCAGCGCCCACGTGCAACTGCCCCCCTCCCTGCCCGAGCCCGCCGCCACCGCCCACGCCTCCCGTGAATCCCGTCGAGTGGAAGGCGCAGAGCAAGGGCGGCCTGCTCATCACCAGCGGCAACTCGCAGTCGAAGAACTTCACCTTCGGACTGAACGCTTCCCGAAAAGAGGGCAACAACAAGCTGGCCCTGGAGGGCGGCCTGGCCTATGGGACAAGCCAGACCCTGGTCACCAACGTCGACAGCTCGACGAACCAAATCACGGGCATCCATCGCGAGCAGGTGGTCAGCACCAACAACTGGGCGGCCAAGGGACGCTACGATCGATTTATCACCGAGCACAACACGGCGTACGCCAGCGGCCAGGCTGCCGCGGACAAGATCGCGGGCAAGACGTTCTATGGCGGCGGCCAGGTCGGCTACAGCCGGCAGGTGCTGAAGGACCAATGGAACATCGTGGTCGCCGAGCTCGGGTACGACTTCTCGTACGAGCGCTACGTTCAGCCCAGCGATAGCACCCTCGATCCGGTTGCCATTCATTCGGCGCGCGTTCTCGTCGGGGAGACCCTGTCGCTGACCCAGGAAACCGGCATCACGGCCAGCGTCGAGGCGCTCTTCAACCTGAACAAGGAAAGCAAGGCCATCGATGTCGCCACGGGAAACCCCGGCGTGAAAGCCTTCAAAGACACGCGCGTGAACGCGAAGGTCGGACTGTCCACGAATCTCTACAAGCAGCTCAGCTTCGGGTTCAGCTTCGCGCTCAAGTACGACCAGAATCCGGCCCCGCGCCCCATGCCGGCCGGAACCCCGTCGGGGGCCACGCCAGCGCCGGGCTTCACCTTGGGATTCGCCGACAAGGTCGACACGCTCACCGAAGCGACCCTCATCTACACCTTCTTCTAGGAGGCTGGTGTTAAATGGCGGACCGAGCGCTGGCGGAGCGAGGAGCCCCGGCCGCGAGGCGCGAGGAGGGCGAATACTGGACGTATTTAACCGACGAGCAACGAAGCGGGCGGGGCCCGCAGCCCGCCAAGCGACGGGAGCCGTTTGACACCAGCCTCCTAGAGCACCACTGCCGGGGCCGCTGAATCCGGAACAGCAGCCCTAGGTCGAAGCTCCCTGGAAGCTTCGGCCTAGGGAATCAGGTTGCGAAGACCTGGACTATTCGCACCTTGCGTTGTTCGTGCCGCCACCAGCCTCCGACGGCGTACACTTGAGGTTCGCATCGCAGGTTCGGTTCGCCAGCACGCCCGTGCCACAGCAGGGCTGACCGGCGGCGCCGCACGGCTCGCAAGCCGCATTGCCACCGTTGCCACGACACACGAGCGACGCGCCACAGGTGGCACCACCGCAGCAGACCTCGCCGTTACCACCGCAAGCCGTGCAAGTGCCCGTTCGATTGTTGCCCGCTCCGGTGCACTCGGTGTTGGCGGCGGTACAGGTTCTGTTGTTGGCGGTGGAGCCACAGCACGGCTGATCCAATTCACCGCAGGCCTCGCACATGCCGGGAGATGCATCGCCGGTTCCGCAGGTCAGGTTGCCGCCTGTGCAGATCCGGGTACCACCGCCAGGTCCGCCGCCAGCGGTTCGGATGCAGCATTCATCGCCTGGTCCGCCACAAGTTCCGGCATCGGTGCCGACGCAGGCGCCCGAGGAACAGGTGCCGCCCACGTCGGTGCAGGCGCTGCCCGAGGCAACGCACTCGGTTCCGCCGCCAGTACGGGCCGGCACGCAGCAACCGCCGCTGTTGCAGGTGGAGCCCGCACAACAGGCTTCACCGGCGTTGCCGCAGGTACCGCCGTCTACGCCAGGCGTATCGAGCGCGGGCGGAAGATCCGCGGGCGCGTCGTTGGAAATCGGTGTGTCAATCTCCAGGTCGTTGGGGATCGGCTTGTCCATCGGGCCGTCGATGGCCGCGCCGCCCGTGCCGCTGTCAACCGGATTGCCACCCGCGCCGCCTCCGCCATCGACCTGGCTACCGCCCGTACCCGGTCCACCATCGAGTTTCGTCGTACCTCCGGTTCCACCTGCGCCGATTCCGCCGGTGCCACTTACCCCCCCGTTGGTGGTGACCCCGCCCGTGCCGGCCCCTCCGGAACCGCCCTTGCCAGTGGTCATGGTTCCCGAACCACCAGACCCGCCAACTCCGCCATCGTTCTTCTTCGGCGTGGAATCGCTTGAACACCCTGAGACGGCCAGCATCGTGATCGCGGCGCATGCAAACCATGTTCGCGTTACCAGCAAGGTCGAACCGAGCTTCCTTGAGTTCATGTGTGCCCTCCAAAACTGTTCAGAACATAGACAACCAACGAATTAGAGTCGGAGCGGTGACTGCATCATCACTGCTGGTCGCATCACCATGCGATGCCGCACAGGGCCACCGCGGTGCAACCTCGCCGTCACTCTCGGCGCGCAGTCTCCTCGATGAAGTAGGCGCTGCGATGGCGGGCATCGGGAAGGTGTGAATCCCAGCACGCGGGCGAGCAGAACACGAGCTTGATCTTGCCCGAGTTGCACGTGGAAACCGAACACCGAATCACCTTGCCACCAACCGGAATGGGCTTGCGGCACATGGAACACATGAACGCGGTACTGCCAGTCATGAACCGCTGTCTACCACAGCTCTTACCCGGAAGACTGGCCCCCGCGATCCTTGGTCAGAATGGGAGCTTTGCCGAAGCGCGCCCGCATCCTGTTGACCGACGAAAGCACGTGGCGTTCGGACAGGAGTCTACGCGCGAGGGCTCGCTTGCCGGGAAAATCCACGAGCGCCATTCCCACCAGCATGAAGAGAACGCCGGGGCCTGGCACGAGCGGCAAGGCCATGATGAATCCGGCCACGAACACGAGCAAACCGAGAAGATTCTTCCCCACGAGCAGCGCAAGCCTGCAAATCGGATGGGATGGCCACCGGTGCTTGGGAGGTCGCACGAAGAAGTCCGACGGCAATCCGACCACCAGGGCCATGCCCAGGAGAAAGGACGCCAAGGGCACGCCCAGCCCGAGCGCCAGCCCGACCGGCCAACCCAGCGCTCGAAAGTCGTGCAGCCCATGGCGGAGGAAGTCGAACACCGAGGCGCATCTTCCGCCAACGCGCCCTGCGAGGGAAGCGGGCTTGGCCTTTTCTGCGACGAAGCCTTCACCCGCCGGGCAACCCGGGTCCCGCGCGTCAGGCGTGCTTCCAGTTTCGCCCGCTGCCCGCCAATTCGATGAGCAACCAAGCCAGGTGTGAAGCCCGGGCGACGTGCGCGCCAGTGGCGCAAACCAGGGCTCGCTTGGGCATCCCGGGCACCGCGGCGGTGTCCGGATCCTCGACGATCGCGCAGCCGCCCGCCGAATAGACTGCGCCCAGCCCCTCGACGCCGTCGCTGCCCATGCCGGATAGCACCATCCCCAGGCTATGCTGCCCGTAGGCCGCGGCCAGCGAGGTCAGCAACACCGTCGCAGAAGGACGAAATCCGCTGACGGGCGAGGTCGCCCGCAAGGCCACCACGCCGCCGGTATGAATCTCCATGTGCAGATCGTCGGGAGCCACGACGATTTCCCCCGCGACCAGCACGTGGCCGTCGCGCCCCAAGCGGACGGACAGCGGTGAGTCCATGGACAACCAATGGGCGAAGGAGTCGGCATAGCCGCGCTCGGTGTGTTGAACGAGCACGATGGGCACGGGAAAATCGGACGGCAACCCGCGCACGAGGTCGCGCAAGACCCGCGGAGCCCCGGTCGATCCCGCGATCCCGACGATGGACACCTGCACGGGATGGATGGGGTCCAAGCGGGGATGCGGGGGGGCGGAAGAGCGTGCGTGGGAACCGCACGCCTGCGCCAGGCGACGAATCGCAACCGCCAACTCCGCGCTGCCGATGTCGTCGAAGCCCGAGCTGGGTTTGAGAAAGATCTCGATGGGTGCACCGGGCACCTGCCCGGCAAGCAGTCCTCGCGCGGCCTCTTCATCGCGGGTGACGAGCAGGATGCCGGGCCGGGAGAAACGGCGGAGAAGCTGTTGCGCCGTTTCTTGGCCACCCATGATGGGCATGAGCATGTCCAGACACACCACGTCCGGTCGAAGCTCGGCCACCAGTCTGACCGCTGCCATGCCGTCGCCAGCCTCGGCGACGATTTCGATGTCGGGAACCCGCGCGAGCGCCTGACGAATCACTTGGCGAATCAGAGAGGAATCGTCCACCAAGAGCACGCGGATCTTCTCCGCCAACGTGACCGCCGACGGGAAAAAGCGCCGGCTCTGCCTGGCCGCGCTCGCCAAGCGCCTGATGGCGACCGCCAGCTCGAGCGCGAGCGGATCGTCGAAACCGCCGGCGGGTTTGGGGAAGACCTCCAGCGCGCCCTTGCCCAGGGCCTCGACGGCCAGGGCCCGTGCATTGCCGCCGTCACGTGCGATGATGACGATCGGGGTTGGCTGCACGCGCATGATCTCTTCGGTGGCGCAAAGGCCGTCCATGACCGGCATGACCACGTCCATGGTCACGATGTCGGGCCGAAGCTCGCGCACGCACGCGACGGCCTGGCGTCCGTCCTCGGCCTCCCCCACCACTTCGAGGTCGTGGGTCCGCTCGAACGCTTCGCGCAGCACCGCGCGAATGAGCGGCGAATCGTCCACCACCAGCACGCGGGTCTTCATGTCCCGGCCACGAACGGTCGAATGGTCCGCCACAGCAGGGCTTGGTTGAAGTCGCTCTTGTCGATGTAGGCCGACATGCCCGCCTCCATGGCGGCGCGCTTTTCCAGCTCGCCGCCGCGCATGGAGATGGCCACCACCGGGACGTCCCTCGAACCTTGTCGGCCGCGCAGGGTGCGCACCAATGCCAACCCGTCGAGGCGGGGCATGTCGATGTCGGTGACCACGATGTCCACCCGCGCGTGAGCCGCGAACATCGCCAGCGCCTCCTCGCCGTCGCACGCCACCAGCACGTGCAGCCCGTACGAACGCAACGCCTGCGCGATGATGTCGCGAACCACCGGCGAGTCATCGGCCACCAAGGCCACGCGGCCGGCCGCGTGCCGGGCTTCCAGGTCGGCGGAAGTGGACCGCTTGATCCGCGCTCGCGAAAGCAGCACCAGCTCGGCGGCCTTGAGGACGAGCGCAAGAGCGCCCTCTTCCAAGTTCACGGCCGCCGCCACCAGCGACAGCTTCTCGAAGAATTTGCCCATGGGCTTGAGCATGACCTCGCGTTCGAGGTGCCCCGTGGTTCCGGTCAACGCCACCAGATCGGCGCCACTTTGCGCGATGACGATGCGCGCCCCCTCCTCCGCCGGGGTCACGGGTTCGTCGAGAACCTTGCCGAGATCGAGGACCGGCACGGTGGCGCCGGCGAACTGGATGGATGGCCCGTCCGGACCTTCGCCATGCTGGATCGTGCTCGACAGGACCAGGCTGCGTACGGAGGCCGCCGGCAAGGCATAGGTGCCCATTCCCACGCGAAACAACACCACGCGCGTGATGGCCACCGTGATGGGCACCTCGATGTCGAAGGTCGTGCCACGCCCGAGCTCGGAGCGAACATCCACCTTGCCGCCCACATTTTCGACCACGTCGAGAACGATGTTGAGCCCGATTCCGCGCCCCGAAACCTCCGACACTTGCTCGCGGGTCGAAAGGCCGGCGGCAAAGATGGTACGCAGGATCTCGGCCTCGCTGGCGGTGTTGGCGACGGCCGGATCCAGCAGGCCGGTGGCCAGCGCCCGCCTGCGCACCGCCGCCACGTCGATGCCGCCGCCGTCGTCGGAGACGCGCAGGGACAGCCGCTGCCCCACCATGCCCGCGGTGACGCGAACCGTGGCCTCGGCCGGTTTTCCGGCCCGCACGCGCTGCTCCGCGGGCTCGACCCCGTGGTCGATGGCGTTGCGCAAAAGATGCAGCAACGGCTCATCGAGCATCTCCAGCAGCGCCTTGTCGACCTCGATCTGCTCGCCCTCGATCTCGAAGCGGACCTGGCGCCCCAGCGAGCGGGCGAGCTGACGCAAGGGCACCGGAAAGTGATCGAGCAAGGTGGCGAGAGGAATCATGCGCAGCTCGCGCGTGGTGCCGTCGAGATCGCCGATGAAGCGTTCGAGATCATGGGTCTCGTCGCGCAGGCGCGACTCCATATCGGAAAGCCCAGCCACGATGTTCGTCCAAACCTTGGCAGCCTCGTCGCCGGTGGCGGGGGGCCGCCCGCCTTGCCGCATGGCCTCGGCCGCCTCGCGCAGGCGCCGCGTGTTTCGGGTGAGCTGGCGCCAGCGAACGCTGGAGAGCAGGAGATCGGACACCATGCCGCGGAGGTGGTCGATCTTCTCGGAGGTGACCCGAATCGAGCTTTCCTTGCGTACCTGGACGGGCGCGGGCGTTGCGCGCACGTCGGCATCCTCGCGGGTCGCGAGCGGCGTCGGCGTCGGCGGCTGTAGGGCCTTGACCGGTTCCGACGGGATCGGCGTCGGCGTGCTTGCGAGCGGGTCCGGGGTCTTCCCGAGGAGCGCGGCCACGCGTGCGATGAAGGCGTCGGCTTCCAGCGAAGACGCATCGGGCTCGCCCTGGGCGAGTCGCGACACCAGATCCAGTCCGTTCAAGATCAAATCGCCGTCGCGTTCCGCCGGCCCGTCGCCCCGGTCGCGTACCAGCTTCACATAGTCTTCCACGGCGTGGACGAGCTTCGCGGCCAAGGCAAAACCGGTGAGGCTGGCTTCGCCCTTGAGCGTGTGCGCCTCGCGAAGAAATGCCGCCGGATCGCTGGAGCCTCGTTCGAGCTCGATCCACACCAGGTTGAGCTTGCCGACGCGTTCAGCGGCCACCTGGCGGAACATCTCGACACGTCTTTGCCGTCGGGCCTCCTGATCGATGGCCATGAGACCTACTCCGCCCGGAGCTTCTCCCGCGACCTCATCCGCCGGACTCCCGGATCCGCGGCCGGCCCGATCGCGCTGGGGTTCCATGAGGCTTCTGCTGCTGCTACCCACCAGTCGGTCGAGGCGCAAGGCCGCGTGGACCAGATCCTGGGCCGTGGAGGCGGTCTGTCGCGTGCTCGACATGGCCTCCGAGACCGTCGCCGCCATGTCGTCCATGCTGCGCCCGACCTGCTCGGTTGCCTTGCGCTGCTGCTGCGTGACCAGGGCGATATCGCGCGCCGAGCGCGTGGTCTCTTCGGAAAGCGCGATGCCTTCCTGTCCAGCTTGCACGGCGGATTGGGAAGCCGACCGCATGTCGTTCATCAGCCGACGGATGCCCGCCACCGACTCCATCACGCTTTCGGCCAGGCGGCGCATCTCGGCCGCGACCAAGGTGAATCCGCGCCCGGCCTCGCCGGCCTTGGTGCCCTCCAGCGCCGCGTTGAGGGCGAGCAAATCGGTACGGTCGGCGACCTGCATGATGGCGGCGAGAATTTCCGCGACGCGCTCGGCGTGGTTGTTCAGCTCTTGAATCCTGTGGGCGACATCCCGGTTTCCCGTCACCGTGCGTTCGGCGTTGCCGAGCACGGCCGACGAGCTTTCGGCGATCTGTTGCGCCGAGGCCAACATCACCTCCATGGTGCCGCGGGTCTCGTCGATGGCCGAGACCTGCTGGCTGCTCGCGGTCTCCTGGCTGCGCGCGAGCCCCGCCAGGTCCTGGGACAGGTGGGTCAGCTTCTTGGCCAATTCCAGCATGGGCCGCGCGATGGTCCCGGAAATCACCCAAGCAGAGAGAAACCCGATGAGCACAATCACCGCGCTGAAGCTCACCACCGTGCGCGTGCTGGTGCGGATCTCTTGATTGATCGATTGTCGCGAGAACCCGGCCGCCAGCGTGCCGATGTCCTTGCCGTTCGAGCGAATGGGCTCGAGCACGTTCAGGATCTCGCCCCGCTGCTCGACCCGGGTGGTATCCGAGTTTTCCAGGAGCTCGCTGCCCGAGGGCACGTACATCTCGCTGTGGCGCAAGTACACCGAGCCATCCGCCTTGAGCACGACGACGTAAAGCAGATCCTTGTGCCCCTTGATGGCCGCCAGCGAATTTTCAGCCTGCGACTTGTCGAGATCGAGATCGACGGCCGGCGCAATCAGCTTGGCCAGAATGCCGGAAAGACCCTTGGCGCGGGTTTCGAGCGCCTGGGAGGCGATGGTCCCCTGCCGCTCGATCAGGTACCAGGCAAAGGCCAGGGTGAAGGCCAGAAACAGGCCCGTGTAGGTGACGACGAGCTTGGTACGTAGGCCGAGCGTTCTCATGGTTCCAACTCTTGCGAGGGTGAAAGGATTCCCGCCAGCTTCGCCGCGGTCGCAATCAGGAGCGAGGCATCGAGCAAGGACACCCGGTTTCCCCGCCAATGGAATTCTTCGCGCACGAACGCGGGAACGCCGGGCGACCGCTCCCAGCTCGGCTCCGGTGCGGGCACGTATTCCGTCATTCCGTGGATGCCCTCGGCCACCAGGGCCATTTCGTATTCGCCATCGCGCACGACCACCAGGCGCGGCAGCGTCGCCGACCTTTCGCGCGAGAGCATGCCGGTGCCGCCAATCATCTGTTCCAATCCGACCACGGTGACCAGACGTCCGCGCAAGCTGGTGACGCCGAGAATGTGGCTTGGCGCCGTGGGAACGCGCGTGACCTCACCTTTCAAGGCTACTTCTTCTATCGCCCGCACGTCCACGCCAAACCAACGCATCCCTAGGCGCATCAGCATGAGCGTGATGCCGGGGGCCTCCCTTGCAGGGCCGCTCTGCCCCGACATGGCGTCTCTGCGCTCGCCGCGCGCGAGATCCTCGGCGTTCATTCAAACAGGTCTCGGCAGATGGCGCTGACCCGGGTCACCACCGCCACCGCGCCTGCCAGCTTGGACACGAAGGCATCCGGCTTGATGTCGGACAGTCGGTCGCGCAACTCGGTCTCGGCGCGCCCGGAGACCAGGATCAAGGCCGTGCGCCGGTCGCCCGCGTCGGCGCGGAACCTGCGGCACAATTCGGCGACGTCGATGTTGGGCATGTGCACGTCGCTGACCAGGACATCGGGTGCGAAGGCGGCGAGCAACTCGTTCGCCTTCTCCATGCTCGAGGCCACGCGCACGCTGAAGTCGTGCATCTCGAACACGTCCGCCAGGGCCAGCGCCGCGACCTGGCTGTCATCGACGATAAGCAGCTTGCTCGGGCTCGCAGGGGCGGCCCTCTGGGCCGTGCCCGAGCTGCTGTCGCGGGCCTCCGACGCCTCCTGCAAAAGGTAGCCGAGCCGCCGCAGCGAGCGCATGCAGGGCACGAGCGCGTCGGCTTTGCCCGCCGCCAACCTGCGCGCGGACCCTTCGCCTTCGCTCGCGGCTTTGGACAGCTCCGGCCGATCCAGCATGGCTGCCTCGCCCGCGATGGTGTGCAAGTCTGCGGCGAGCTGCAAGGCCGCATCCGGAGTCGGCTTGCCGATCGACGCCATGCCGGTCACGACCTTGTGTCGAGCGGACTGGAGCAGCCGGGAGAGCATGGATTCGCTTACAAGTGTAGACATGAGCCCTCAGCAAACCATCGGCGCCTTCGCATGCAACCTTTAGCCTTCCGCGACAGCTTAAGCTCAGTCCCTCAAGCAAAACAACCGGGCGACCGATGGACCAACCAGGCCCGCCCGGCAACATCTTGAGTCATGAGTGGTTCTCGCCAGGCGAGATGAGCGGCGACGTGCAGTGAGCGATCAAGAATCCATACGCACCTTGAACGAGACGGTGAAGGTTCCTGCCTCCAAGCCTTCCGCGCGCAGCCGAATGGCCTTCCTGCGCTCGACGCAGGAAACCGCGAGCCCACCAGGCAAGATCCTGCTCATCGACGACTCCTTCATCAGCCTGGACGCCGTGTCCGCGTTTCTCGAGGACATGGGGTGGACGGTTCTGACGGCACAAAGTGGCGGCGAGGCTTTGCACATGGCCTCGACGCCGGATCTGGACCTGGTGATTTCGGATCTCAACATGCCGGACATGAATGGCATCGAGGTGTTCCGGCGCCTCTACGCCATGGATCCCATGTTGCCGGTGATCATCTTGAGCGAAGAAGGGGCCGTCTCCTCCGTGCTGGAATCGGTCCACGCGGGTGTCTTCGACTTCGTGCCCAAGTCCGACCACATCCGCATGCTTCCCGCCGCGGTCACACGCGCGGTCGCCCATTGCCGGATCCTGCGCGAGAACCAGCGTCTATCGCAGGACTTGCTGCGCGTGAACGAGGGACTGGAAAATCGAGTCGCGGAACAGGCCCGGTTGCTGGAGGAGCGGCTGCGTCGCGAGGCCGCGCTGGAACGAGAGGCGGCGCTGGCGTCTTTGCGCAAGGAGGTCGAGATCGCGCGCCGGATCCAGACGTCGATCCTGCCCACCGAACATCTCGTGCACGGGCTGCAGATCGCCGCTCGCATGGCCACTGCCAGCGCGGTGGGCGGCGACTACTACGATGTCCGGCCCACCCATGACGGATGCTGGCTGGGCATCGGCGATGTGGCCGGCCACGGGCTCGAAGCCGGGCTGGTCATGCTCATGATCCAAAGCGGTCTGTCGGCTCTCATCCTGCACGACCCGGACGTCCTTCCGCATCATATTCTGCCTGCCCTCAACAAGATGCTGTATCAGAACCTGCGTCTGCGCATGGGCCGTGACGATCACGCCACCTTGACCATGTTCCGTTTCTTTTCCGACGGCCGCCTCGCCTACGCCGGCGCGCACGAGGACATCATCGTGTGCGGCAAGGGGGGCGAGGTGCGTACCGTGCCGACCCACGGCACCTGGGTTGGCATCAGCGAGGAGATCCCTTGCGGCCTGGAAAGCCGCACCCTGACGCTCACCGAGGGCGACCTGGTCGTGCTCTACACCGACGGGATTCCCGAGGCCAGGTGCGGCCACGAATGCTTCGGCATGCCCCGCCTGATCGCCGAAGTCGATAAACGCCACGCCCTACCGGTCGAAGAGATCGCGAGCGGCATCATGCAGACCGTCTTCGACCACTGCGCCGGCTGCCTGCAGGACGACGCCACCTTGCTGGTCATGCGCTACTCCCCCGAGCCCTGACCACCGATTTCCGGACGCCTCTTCAGCGCCCCTGCGACGAAGACTCAGGCTCGCCGCCGCCGTCCTTCGCCTCCCACGTCACCTCGACCTTGCCGATGGGCGAGTCCATGCGCAGGATGATGCGGCCGGATCGGGAACCGATGAAGGGCGCGCTCGCGCCCACCGGACGAGCGAACTTCACGGTGTAGGTCTTCGAAAAGAGCGTGCGCGTGGGAAAGAACTCGGACTCGTACATCTCGGGCAGCTTCTCGAGCTTGATCGACGTGGGGGCCAGCTCGGCGCCGGTCCCGTCGAGCAAGGTGATCCGCCAGGGCGACGACCTGCGGTCCAGATCGTTCCACTTATCGTTCGTGCTCTGGGCGACCAGGTGGATTTCGTACACGGCACGCGCTATCTCCTTCTGGGACTTGAGCAGCTCCTCGCGCTCGTCGTCCGACAGGTCGTAGACCTTGGCGTACTTGGCCACATAGGCCTGCCGGAAATCCCAGCTCTCGAAGGTTGCCCAAATCTCCATCGCGGTGCCGACGTCGAGGACCAGCTTCCCATGGCGCGTCCACGCTTCGAATACTGCGGGGTAGTCGTCCGGGCGATAGCTCTTGGTCCGCTCGGAAAAATCCACGACGGGCAGGCGCGAGGTGGCGCATCCGGCCGACAGCGTCCATAGCACGCAGGCCAACTGCCAAGCCCAGGGCCGCCGTCTCACGTGAACTCGCGCCTCCGAAACAGGGTGACCAGCGGGGCTTCTTTCTCGAGCACCTCGCGCCCGCCCTCCTCACGATCGACAAGCCCGACGATGAGTCTGACCTCGAGGCCGAAGTCGCGCGCCCGGGCAACGGCCTTGAGCGCCGACCCGCCGGTGGTGACCACGTCTTCCAAGATGGCGACCGGCATGCCCTGGCGAAGCAGCTTGCGACCTTCGAATCCATTGCCCCGTGCCGTGCCCCTTGGGCTCCTTGCGCACGTAGAACGCATGCAACGGCCTTGGGCCAAGGTAGCTCACGGTCGCCACCGCGGACGCCAGCGGGTCCGCACCCATGGTCAGGCCACCCACCGCCTCGACCTCGGGCGCGCGCTCGCCGATGAGGCGGTTGAAAAGCCAACCCACCAGAAAGTGCCCCTCCGCGCTCAGCACCGCCTGCTTGCAGTCGATGTAGAAATTACTCTTGAGCCCCGACGCAAGCACGACTTCGCGTTCCTCGTAGGCCAAGGTCTTGAGCAGGTCGAGGAGCCTGGCTCGCTGACGTTCGAAAAGCTCGCTACCACTCATGCAGCGGTTTTTACCACGGCCGCGGGCGGGAGTGGGGGCAGGTTCGCGCTACAGCTTCAAGCCGTCGAGCGGGTCGTCGGAGATGGACTTCTTGCTCTTGATGAGAGAGGGGGCGGGAGTGGGGGAAGACTCCTTCTTCTCGGCCCGGGCCGAGGCCCGGCTTCCGCCGCTGCTCGCCGCGTGGGTCCTCGCCTTGGCATCGTCGTACTGCTTCTGGATGGCAAGGCGCTCGGCATCGCTCTTGGCCTCGGCAAGCTGTTTCTTGAAGCTGGCTTCCAGGAGCTCCATCTTCTTTTCCTGCTCGGCCAGGAGCAGCTTTTCCCGCTCGCGCTCGCGATCCCTTTCCGCCTGCTGTGCGGCGAGCTGCTTTTCATGGTCGGCCTTGATCTTGTAGATGATGCCGCCCGCGATGAGCAGGACGACGGCCACGATGCCGACAATCGCCCCAAGGGGCGTCTTCTTGGCCTGAACCGCGGTCTTGACCTGGGCCTCGAGCCGCATGCGCTCTTTCTGCAGGTGCGTCTCGGCCTCGATACGTGCGCGTCGCTCGGATTCCTCCAGGCGAATGCGCTCTTCACGCTCGCGGGCTTCCTTTTCTTCTGCCATGCGCCGAAGGCGGTCTTCCTCCTCGCGCTTGGCCCGCTCCGTCTCTTCCCTGGCCCTGCGCTCGGCGTCTTCTTTTGCACGCCGCTCGGCATCGGCGCGGGCCTCGGCCTCGGCTCGCTCTTTCTTGACCCGATCTTCCTCCTGCTTGCGCAGCTCCTTGAGAGACTTGAGGACTGAATTGTCGCGTGAGTCCAGCATGCAGCTCCTTGTGGCAGAATCGCACCCGCGAAGGCGGCGCCTCTATGTATCTAACACATATTTCAGGCCAAGCGAACGAGCCAGGTTGCATGCCGGCCATCTTTCCGGGCCATCGCTCGCACCTGGTGAGGGCCCCCCATTGGCGTCAAGCGCACCTAGCCCGGATCCGGCTCGTGGATCGCGGCCCGAAACCGGCGCGCGATGGTCGCCGCCAGATCGTCCAGCGAGCGGCCGTCGGTATCGATCGCCGCGTGGGCCAGGCGCTCGTAAAGCGGCGTGCGCCGTCCAAGCACCTCTTCCACTTCTTGGGTGAAGCTCTTGCTCCCGGTCAGGGAAGGACGCGCATTGTCACCGCCGATGCGGCCCACGATGGTCGTCGGTGTCGCGCGCAGCCAGAAGACCTTGCCCCCCGCGCGCAGCGCTTGGAAATTGGGTTCACGTTCGACCACGCCGCCCCCGCAGTCGATGATGATGCCATCCTGGGCGCCGAACTCGCGGCAGACCTTCTCTTCCAGATCCCGGAAATGGATCCAGCCATGGGCGGCCACGATGTCGGGAATGGCCATGCCGGCAAGACCAATGATTTCCTGATCCAGGCTGACGACCTGCCTGCCGAGCAGGCTGGCCAGCCTGCTCGCGATCGCGCTCTTTCCCGTGCCACGATAGCCAATCAAGACCAGGTTCACAGCCGCGCCTCGATCACCTGGCGCATAGCGTTGACAGGGGCCGGCTGACCCGTCCACAGCGCGAATTGCACCATGGCCTGGCCGAGAAACATCTCCATGCCCTCGACCACTCGGCAGCCGATGGCGGCTGCTTGCTCGAGCAGAAGCGTCCGGCGCGGATTGTACACCGCATCAAACACAGCCAGCTCGGGTCGGAGAAGGCTGCTCGGAACCAGGGTCCGATGGGTGTCCGGGGTCATGCCCACCGGCGTGCAGTGCAACAGCACCTCGGCCCGTTCCATGGCCGCGGCGAGGACTGCATCGTCGAGCTTCCGCGTGCGCACCCGAGTGGCCGCTCTCTCCGTGATGTCGCGCCCCAAGCGCGCCAGCTCGTCCTCGACCACGCCTAGAATTTCCAGGTCGGCCGGTCGGCCGAGCAAGGCCACGGTCATTGCAACCGCGCGGGCCGCCCCACCCGAACCGAGCACGAGCACCCGCCGATTGGCAACGGCAATGTCCGCGCGCGCCAAGGCGTCGAGGGCGCCCTGCCCGTCCGAGTTGTAGCCAAGCAGGCGCCCTTGCTCGTTGACCACGGTGTTGACGCAGCCAATGGCCTGCGCCATCGCGTCCACCTCGTCGACGAGCGCCAGGGCAGCCACCTTGTGCGGCATGGTGATGGAAAGGCCGCGATAGCCGAGGGCGCGAGCACCGGCCATGGCCGTGGCCAGATCCGCGGGCGCGACGTCCTGGGCGACGTAAACGAAGGGCAACGCCATGGCCTCGAAGGCCGTGTTGTGAATGGCCGGACCCATCGAGTGGTGGGCGGGAAAGCCGAGCAAGGCACAGACTTTGAAGCTGGCGTCGATCCGGGTCATGGTCTTCGTGTCAGGGGGCATGTCCACCTGCCACCTTTTACCATTTCAATTGTTGACGACGACGTTGTTCTGCACGGAGTTGTTGTCGTCGCAAGCGTTTTTGCCCGAATTGCACAGAACAGCCGCGATGCCGCCCGCGCCTTGGGTGATGCCGTTGCTCACGGCTCCCCCCATGGTCATTTCCAGGACCACGGTGGTGCGGCCATCGCTCGCCGTGCCCTCGGAGCGGACCACCACGACTTCGTTGCCACCTGCCGCGATTCCGTCGACGGTGAAATTACCCATTCGGCATTCCGCGGTGTCGTTGCGGATGTAGACGGTGTAGATACCCATCAGCGAGTTGGGCATGACCCGGGGATTGCCGGGAACGGCTTCGCCGTGCGAGATGCTGGTCGGGTAGTTGACGCGAAAGAGCGGTACCCCGGCGGTGTCGGTCAAGACGGCACCGCGTCCGTTGGGCAATCCATAGACCGGATCCAAGGCGTTCGGGATCTCGTCCTCGGGGTTGGCGATGTGGCCTGCCCCGCCGAGCAGAGCGGTCAGATCGGGTGTCACGGGACCGTTCAGGATGTCGCGGGCACGCTCGAGCCCGGCCTCGGCCACGTACAGCGCCTGGTTGCGCAAGTTGGTGTTGGTCAGCATTTGAACATTGGACTTGGTCAGGAACAGCCCGGACATGCCCAGGCCAAGCAGCACGACCATGATCAGCATGACCACGACCAGGATCGTTCCCCGCTCGCCACACCGCACAATCGAGCTCGCTGTCGGGGCCTCGCTGGGCGCAAGGTACATGATCTCGGTTCATCGACAGGTTCATCCGAGAGCTTGAGCCGCGAGCTCAGAAACCCTTGGCGCACAGGAATCCGGAAGGCGACAGCGTACAGGCCAGAGCGTTTCGCGAGCTCGACGTCTCGTCCGCCGCGTCCCGATGAAAGATCCCAATCACCCCCAAGGTGATGGCGGCGACGCCGGTTGCCACGGTGGCGCCGACCGCCAGGTTCCGTCTGTCCAGAATGGCACTTTCGTTGTTGCAATGTTGGCCCGAAGGGGCTTGGTGACAATTCCCGAGCTCGCCGTTCTGAATCAGCCACAGCGCCCCGGCGCCCGCCGAAAGGAGAGCTGTGCCTCCGGCGGCGAAGTACCAGGGTGCCCTGGAATTCCAAAAACTCGGACCGTGATGGACCTTGCCCAGGGACGCCGCGTGGTCCGATTCCCGCGTGCGCGTTCGGCCCGACTCGAGCTGGTTCGACTCGCCCGACCCGAACGTAGCCGTTTGCTTGCGTTCCAGGGTCATGGCGAGATCCTTACGCTCGCCCCCACGCACATTCACGACCATGGTTCGCAGCACGAAGCCCGGCTTGCTCACCTCCAGGGTGTGTGAGCCGAACCCCAGCAAGATGGTTCCGTCCGGCTCGGTGTCGGGCACGTGACCGTCGATCAACACGCGGGCATCGGGGGGCGAGATCTTCAGGGTGTAGATGTCCACGTACATGCGGCTGCGCTCGAGCAAGCCCTTGGCATGGGTGCGCTGCTCGGGGCTCAGCGGCTTGCGGGGGTCCACCAGGGCGGCCGACAGGGCGCGTACGGCCGCCACATAGTCACGCAGCTCGAACGAGGCCATACCGATGCTGCGCAGGGTCCGCGCGTTGGGGTTGATCTCGTGGGCGCGCCGGAAAAGGATTCGCGCCTCCTCGAAGTGGTTGGCGTCGTATTCCGCCAATGCGTCCTTGAGCGTGCTGCGGTACCTCGCGTCAGCCTCGGGTGACAGGGGCGGCTGGGCATGCCCGACGGCGCCGGAACCGGCAACGGGACAGGCCAGCGCGATCGACAGCAACACGCGCGCCCAAAGACCGCGCGGCAAGCGCCGGGAGATCGTGCCAAGAATCATGCCGGCATCTTAGCGCATCTGGCGCGATGAGGTGGAGCGAACGGGCATAGGTAGGATATCAGGCGACAGCCTCGGTCCCGTGTCCCGCAAAATCAGAGGGTGGAACCTGGCACCGGCCCGTCTCGTGGGGCATACCAACCTTGCAGAGGGTGCCATGCAAACCGAAGATCGATTGCCACGCGTCGTGATCGCCGAAGACGACGAAGACATGCGCAACGTGCTGTCCGAATTGGTGTCCGGGCTGGGCGTCGACGTTGCCACCGCGTCCAGTGGTGGCGATCTCATTCTGCTCCTGACGGACGACAGTCCCGTCGACCTGCTCATCACCGACGTGCGCATGCCCTGGATGACCGGATTCCAGGTCGCCTTGTCGGCTCGCAATTCCGGGCTCGGCATCCCCATCATCATCGTGACCGCTTTTCCAGACGACTCGCTACGTGCGCAAGTCGACCACCTCGGGTCGGCGGTGCTTCTGGCCAAGCCGTTCCGACCGGAAGAGCTGCTGTCCCTGGTCCGTGCCCGACTCCCTTCCCCCACTGCCACGGCCTGACCTTCGCGCATGAGACTGGCGCGCAAGCTCGTTCTATCCATGGTCGTGTGTTTGACCGTGGTGTTGACGGCAAATGCCTTCTACCGCGTGCGTCGCGAGCTGGCCGCCTTCGATCAAGACATGGCGCAGGACCACGAAGTCCTGGCGCAGGTGCTCGCGGGCTCCGTCACGGCGGTGTGGACAAGCAAAGGTCGCGAGGCGGCCATGCAGCTCATTGCTGCCACCAAGCCGCCGACGAAAGCGCTGCACATCCGATGGGTCGACGCGGGGAGCGCGCCAGGAGTCGCTGCCAAAGCGGACCTGCTGGTCACGCAGGTGCCCATCGCGGTGGGGGGAGAAGCTCATGGGGCATGTCGAGATTTCCGAGTCGCGCGACTTCGCCCGCGACTACGTGCGCAATACGGTGATTCGCAGCTTCCTGCTCACCGTCATCGCGGTCATCTGCGTGGGCGGCGTCTCGATCGTTCTGGGTATCTGGTTCGTCGGCAGGCCCATCGAAAAGCTGGTCGAAAAAGCCGCGCGCATCGGCGCGGGAGACGTCGACAGCCAGCTGGTCATCCGGCAGCGAGACGAGATCGGCGAGCTTGCCGCGGAGATGAACGCGATGTGCGTGCGTTTGGTGGAAACGCGCCAGGCCTTGACGGCGGAAACCGAGGAACGACTGCGCACGCAGGACCAGCTCCGGCACGCCGACAGACTCGCCACCGTGGGCAAGTTGGCCTCGGGTATCGCCCACGAGCTCGGAACGCCCCTGGGGGTGGCCCTCATGCGCGCCAACATGCTTGCCTCCAACCTGTCCCTGGCACGCGAGACCCGCGATGCCGCCCGCATCATCGGGGAACAGATCGACCGAATCACGCACATCGTTCGTCAGTTGCTCGATTTCGCGCGCGGGCGGGCCGTCTCCCCACCTGGACCTCTGACCAGGCGAGACCCCGCTGACCTGCGCGCCATTGCCGAGGGTGCCATGGCCATGCTGCAGCCCCTGGCCGTCAAACGAAACCTGGTCATCGATATCGTCGCCGAGCCCGTGCCGCCCAAGCCACCGGCCAACTCGGAGCAGATCGAGCAGGTTCTGGTAAACCTGCTGGTGAACGCCATCCAGGCTTCCGAACGCCCGGGAAAAGTGACCATCGCCCTCGGCGTGTCCGTGGCGAAGCCGCCCGCCGACCTGACCCCGCCCGTGTGGAGCGAAGCCAACGAGCCCACATACGCCATCATCTCGGTGAAGGATGAGGGCGTGGGCATCGCACCCGAGGTGCTGCCGAGAATCTTTGAACCCTTCTTCACCACGAAGCACGTGGGCGAAGGAACCGGTCTGGGCCTGTCCGTGGCTTACGGAATCGTGCGTGAGCACAACGGCTGGATCGAGGTGACGAGCGAACGCAACAAGGGCAGCTGCTTCTCGATCTACCTCCCCATGGATATCGCGGAAATCGAGTGGGGCCGGTGACGTCCTGCTAGAAATCGGCGGGCGTAAGCGCCCCGGCCCTGGGAGCCGATGACCCCCCCGTGCCGGTGGCCGCGCGCGAGAGGGTACGCGTGGCCGTGGCGGTGACCGTGGGCGTGCTCGACATGGCAGCCTTGGTTGCTCGACGTTCCGCCTGCTGCACGGAAAGGGCACGGCGAGCGCCGGCATGGACAGGCACGGCCTGACGGATGGAATTCCACTTTGCAATCTCGCTCGGGGTCGGTTCCGGCGCCGCCAGTCGATCGCTGGGCACGACTTCGACGCTCTCGGCGCCGCCCGCATCTTCTCCCGCCACCACCGGTAGGGGTGTCGGCGACTTGGCCTCGGTCGGTCGGCTCGGAACAGCAACGGTGGGCGCCGGCCGCACGGCTCGCGGCGGCGCCTGCTCGCCGCGATACTGCGAAGGCGAGGGAAAGGCCAGCCATGCGACGATCACGACGACGGCCACGAACGTGGCCACCGACATCGCACGCACGGCGCTCCGGCGCAGCGACGGTCGAATATTCACTTGCGTCGTGGTGAGCGCGGGAGATTCACCGGTGTTCCCTTGCATCACAAACCACGGGGACGAATTCCTGTCGGCGACCTTGGGCTCGCGGGGCAGGGTGTACAGAGCCTTGGTCTCGTTGATCTCGTGCATCCCCGACGGCTCGCCCCGATGCAGCACCTGCACCACGGAATCGGCCACGCCCGACGGCTGCTCGGCATGCGCGAACAAGGGCACGCCCGCCATCGGCGTCAGCGCGCGCGGGAGCGGCGAAGGCGGCAGAACCTGATCTTCGACGGCGGCGATGAAGTCGTTCAAGGAAGGAAAGCGATCTTCAGCGGCCTTGGCCATCGCGCGCTCGATGATCTCGACCATCGGCAAGGGCAAGTCGGGTCGAAAAAGCGTGACCTTGGGTGCGGGGTCGTTGAGGATGCGCACGAGCAGGGCCGGGCCGGGATCGCCGAGGAAGGGCAACTGGCCGGTGAGCGCCTCGAAGAAGAGCACGCCGAATCCGTAGACGTCGGCGCGTGCATCGATATCCGGCGCACCGGAGATATGCTCGGGCGACATATAGGCTGGTGTGCCATGGGTGGCCAGGAGCTGCGTCACCTGCGCGCCGTCGACCGATTTCTCCTGGATGACCGAGATGCCGAAATCGAGAACCTTGGTGGTGATCAAACGTCCATCGGCGCCAATGCAGATGAAGATGTTCTGCGGCTTGAGATCGCGATGGACCACGCCCTCGGCGTTGGCCGCGGCGACGCCGCGCATGGCGGGCAGCAACAAGGTCGCCGCCTCGTTGACGCCGAGATACCCCTTGCGTTTGAGGTAAGCGCCGAACGACTCGCCCTCCAGCAGCTCCATCACGATGCACATCATGCCTTCGTGGTCGATGACATCGAAGACGTTGACCACGTTGGGGTGGTTCACCCTGCTGGCGGCCATGGCCTCGCGACGGAACAGCTCCACCGCGTCGCCGCTGGAGAGAAACGAGCGCAAGATGACCTTGAGCGCGACACGCTTGCCGGTCCGCTCGTTGATGCCCGCCCACACCTCCGCCATCCCCCCTTTGCCGATGAGCCCATCGACGCAGTACTTGCCGCCAACCATCTGCCCGGAGCGCAGCGTCGATTCTTGGGCGTCTTGTTTCTGTTCTTCCTGTGTCATCGCGGGGCGTTCCCCATAGGTGCCAAGGGCGAACCCAGCTAGGCTGGAAGGGGTCCGTTGGGCAACGGGCCCACCCTGGGCAAGTCTATGCAAGTACGGTAACGAGCAGATGGCCTAGCATGAAACAGGCGGGACCACCATCCTGACTTTACCATTAATATGTCATGTCATGGGCTGGCCAGAGGATTTTGTGCCTGATGGGGCACGAGAGACGGTTCAAGCTTCTTGTGTTCCAGCGCGGCTGCGGCATTCTCCCAACACACGTCGCCTGCCGGCGGCCTTCCACGCTGGGCCTTCGCGGCGCCCGCACCATGTCCTCTCCGATCTCTGGCCACGACTCGGACGCCCCCGACGACGGCAGCCCGCGCGCGCCACTCTGGCGCCGGTGGGTTCCACTCCTGCCGGTGCTCCTTGCCGCGTTCGTCTTTTTCGTGCCCCTGCTGGTCGAAGGCACGACCTTCTATCCCTTCGACACGCTTCGTGAATACTTCCCGTGGTCTGGTCGCGATGGCGCAGCCGGTCCTGGCCCGGCGGAGCCAAAACCCGCGGAGCCAAAACCCGGGATGGTTGGCGAGCCCTCCCAGGTGTCCCATTTCAGCACTCTGCCCGGTCGCCCTTCCTGGAACCCGCTCCTTACGGATGCCATCACGGTCTTCAGTCCACCGACCTTCTACCCCGCCCACCATCAGTTTCAGACGGCCCTGCAACACGGCGGATTGTCTTGGTGGTGCCCTTCCATCCTCGGCGGGGTGCCCTTCCACAACTACCTGTCGCCCATCCCCTACCTGCTCTTCTCCCTGTTTCCGATCAGCGTGGCCCACGATCTCTTCCTCTTCCTTGGCCTCGCCGGGTGCGGCATCTTCTCTTTTCTCTACTGGCGAAGGCTCGGCCTGCACCCGGTGGCGGCCCTGTTCGGTGCTCTGGCCTGGATGTTCAACGGCTACGTCATGGTTTGGTTCGAGCTCGAGCACATCGTGGCCCTGGCCCTTTGTCTTCCCGCCTCACTCTACTTCGTCGAGGTTCTCCTCGAACGTCGCGCGTGGACGACCGCGCTCGCCCTGGGACTCTGTCTTGCGTCCGCGCTCGCCCTGACCCATCCCCAGCACGGCGTCTTTCTCTGCGCGTTCGTGGCTTGCACGGTCGGCTACCGCCTTTGGCAGTCTTGGCGAACACCAGCGTCGCGCGCCGATTTTGCCAGGATCGTCCGCGCCTTCGCCGTGGCCGCCGGCACGTTCTTGCTGCTTTCCGCCGGCTTCGTCATCGAGGCGAGCGGGCAACTCGTCGACGCCAACCGCTCGCCATGGCCGTTCTCGAAACTGTTCAGCGAGACCGGCGCCCTGCCCTGGCGCTACCTGGTCACGCTGGTGTTTCCCAACTTCTTCGGCAGCCCGACCTTGGGGTACGCCTTCACGCCAAGGCCGGACCCGCCGCAGCCATACAACAACTTCAACGAGCTGTGTATCTATGCCGGCATCCCGGTTCTGCTGCTCGCCTCGACCGCCCTCGGACGCATGGGACGCGATCGACCCATGCGCCTTTTCGCCGGGGCGTCTCTCGTTCTTCTGCTCTGCGCGGCCGGCACCATCTTCTACTACCCGGTGGCCAAGCTCGTGCCGGGCATGGGTCTTTCGACCCCGTGCCGGCTGCTCTTCCTCTTCGGCTTCTGCTTTTCCGGCCTCGCCGCCCTGGCCCTCGATCGCCTGCTCGCGGATCCGGCACCGCGCCTTCGCGTCCTCGCCGGCCCAGCGGCCGTTCTCGTCGGCGCGCTCGGCCTGGCCATCGCGGTCCGGCGCCCGTGGATGTGGACGTTCTTGGCCGACTCCTCCGTCGCGAACAAGGTGGCGCTGCCGGATTTCCAGCACCGGTTTCTCGCCCTCGGCGGCCCCATCCTGGGCCGGCCGCTGCTCCTGCTCATCCTGTCTTCCCTCGCCCTCGCCGGCCTGGTGCGCTCGCGCTCGCGACCCTGGCGGCTTGCCTCGGCCGGTTGTCTGGTGGCGCTGCTCTTCGCCGATCTGGCCGGCTTCGCGTGGAGCTACAACCCACGCACGCCGCGCGACTCGGCTTTTCCCGAGACGAGGGCGACCCGCTTTCTAGAGTCGGCCCCCGGAAAATTCCGCATGCTCTTCACCGGCGGTCAGATGCTGCCGAATTCGTTTGCCCCGTTCGGTCTGGAAGACGCTGGCGGTTACTCGACCCTGTACACGCGCCGCTATGGCGAGGTCACGTTTCTCGCCCAGCACCCCCACGATCCGGTGCCCGAGCGATTCGACCGAACGGTTCTCTTCCGCGCCATCGGCTCTCCTCTCCTCGAGGCCCTGAACGTGCGCTACATCCTTTGCGGCCGCCCGATCGTGTCGCCCCCGAAGCGGTTCCGGCTGGTGTCGAGCGGGGACGTGAACATCTATGAAGACACGGCCGCCTTCCCGCGCGCCTTCTTCGTCGCCGATTTCATCAAGGCGGCGGACCGCGCGGCCCGTCTGGAATTGCTGCGCACGTCCACCCGCGCGGCTCTCGCGAACCGCGTGATCTTGGAAAAGGATGTGCCGGGGTCGGCGCATACGGACCCCGGCACGACTCTCATGCCGACCGCCGTGCCCATCACCCGCTACGAGGACGATACCGTCGAGATGCAGTTCCACGGCGGAAGCGCGGGTTTCGTCGTGCTCGCGGACAATTTTCACCCCGGCTGGCGAGCCACGCTCGACGGCAAGCCCGCAGAAATCCTGCGTGCCAACCACACCATGCGCGCGGTCGCGGTGGGGCCAGGCACGCACACCATCAGGATGTCGTTCGCGCCCAGGATGGAAATGGCCGGTGTCGCACTCTCGAATCTCGGCTGGTTGGCGGGCTTGCTGGTCCTGATTCTGGCAAGGGTGCTTCGTCGTCGGCCGAGCTAGTCCCGGCGAATGGGTCCCTGGTTGTAGCCGCCCGGTCCGAACGGGTGCAGCTTCTCGCTCCAAATCTGTTCGAGAAGAGTGAGCTCGTCGTCGAGATTGAAGAGTGGATCGTCGCTGGGTTTGACGATCTCGAGGATTTCGAAGGCGAACGCGTCCGCGCCGAATTGGTTCCAGTCTTCCTGCAAAGCCGGGTTGGCGTGCTTGCCGATGGACAACATGAAGCGGTGCTTGTTCAGGGGCCCGTGCAAGTTGGTGCTGCTGCCGAGAAGAAGCCTGCCCGTGCGGATGTTCTTGATCTGGAAGATCCCGGCCTGCCGCGGGGTCTCTTTGTAGGCGCGCCTGAGGTCGGCGCGGGTCTTGCCTTGGGGGTCCATGGTCGCTAGGCCTTGACGTCGTCCATTTCTATTTCTATAATTATCGAATTAGTTCTACAAAATCAAGATCCCCGACATGCCCAACGCAAGCAACGAACAAGACCTGGTGGAATTCTTCAAGGCCCTCGGCGAGCCGAATCGTCTGCGCATCGTGGGGCTGTTGTCTCAGCGGGCCCACACCGTGGAGCAGCTCGGCGCTACCCTCGGCATCGGGGTTTCGACGGTGTCGCACCACCTGAGCCGCCTGGCGCGCGCGGGGCTCGTCTCTGCCCGCAGCGAAAGCTACTACAACCTCTACGCTCTCGACACCGGTGTCCTGTCCGACCTGGCCAAGAGGTTGCTGGCGCAGGCAGAGCCCGCGCGCCCTGCGGATGAACAGGGGCTTGCCGATTTCGACCGCAAGGTGCTGGCCACCTTCACTACCCCCGACGGCCGAATCGAAGCGTTCCCCACCCAGGAGAAGAAAGTCCGCGTGCTCCTGCGCCACGTACTGCCGTCCTTCACCCACGGCGTACGCTACCCGGAGAAACGCGTGAATCGAGCTCCTCAAGAGATTCAGCGACGACACCGCCCGGCTACGGCGCTGGCTGGTGGAATACGGCTACATGGCCAGGGAAGGCGGAGGCGGCAAGTACTGGCGCATCGACACGTAGGCCTCACGACTTCAGCTCATACCATACGAAGTATCTTCCGTAGCGAGCCGTGACGGCGCTACCTCCACCGACTCGCTGCTGCCGTCGCTGAAGACAGCGGTCACCGTGACGGTCGTTGCCGTCGATTGCAAGACCGACGTCGGAACCTCGAAGGTGTTTTCGGGATCGCTCGCGTACGAGAACGTGCCGGACGCCCCAAGCGAATCACGCCAGACGATCGACAAGACCGCGCCCGGTGGGTTGCGTATTTGCACCCGCGACCAATAGGGGCTGGCTCCTGTGCTGACGTAGAGGCTGGTCGGCCCGTCCGAGACCTCAGGATGGCCCGAACATGAAACGAAATGCCAGCTTCCGTCGTAGCGACCAAAACCGTCGAGCATGATCGCCTCGGGAGCCGCGCCACCCAAGTCCATGCCGCAGTAGCTGTCAGGACACTTGTCCATGATGCGCGCCAAGACCGACTGTGCGCCCTGGGTCGTCACTGCCGTCACCTCGACGCACTGGCCGCAAATACGGCCACTGTGCCACTGTCCCTGCCCATCCCCTGGAGTTATGCTCACGTTCACCGCGACGAAATACATGACCTTGGTCACGCCGTAGTTGCACGCTCCGCCCGTGCTCGCGTTGGTCGTGTACATCGTGATGTTGCCCTGACTGCTGTCTGGGCTCACGGTCGGATAGGACGGCGTCACCGCGTTGCAAAAGCCCGAACAGGTGGGACTGCTGTCTGCCGCAGCCTGCTCGCCGACCTCGGCAGGCCCATCCGGACCACTGGGCATACCCGAATCTCGAACGTCGACGCCCACCTCGGCCGCCTCCGTCCCATCCGTTCCGCAGGCAGAAAACATCAACACGACCGACAGGCCACTCATCAACGCCACCATCGGGCCTGGTTCGCCTCGTGATGTGAACGAGGCCTGGCTGCGGACAAGCATCCAATCAGCATAGCCGTCTGCCGATGACAAGGGAACGGATCAACATGCCGGCCGTGATGGCCGAAAGCCAGCTCCCGACGGCCGATTCGGCGTAAGCGGTCAAAACAGCGCATCACGTTCAACGCGAGCAGAAAGATGTCCTCATCCGGTTTGCGCAGATGCTTGAAGCAGGAGGAGATGAAGCAGTCAATCAGCGGGAGCCAGCGGTCGAGGGCACGATGCGGCTGCTGCTCGTCGCCCTCGCGGTGGCCTCCATGTTGACCGGCAACCTGCTCGCCTTGTTCCAGCAGAACGTGAAGCGGATCCTGGCCTACTCATCCATCGGGCATCTCGGCTATCTGCTGATCGCGTTCCAGGCGCCCGGACCGATGGCCGCCAACGCCGCCTCGTTCTATCTCGTCGCCTATTTCGTCACCATGCTCGGAGCCTTCGCGGTGGTGACGATGCTGTCGACGCCCGGACACGAGGCCGAGACGATCGAGGACTATCGCGGGCTGTTCTGGCGGCGTCCGGGCTTGGCGAGCGGGTTCACGCTCATGCTGCTGTCCCTGGCCGGCATTCCGCTCACCGCCGGCTTCGTCGGCAAGTTCTGGGTGCTGGCCGCCGGCGCGTCCGCCTCTGCCTGGGTGTCGGTGTTCGTCCTCGTCGGCGCGAGCACCATCGGCCTCTTCTACTACCTGCGTGTAGTGGTGGCCATGTTCGAGCTCGGACAACGACGCTGGCGCCAGCCGCCGTGCGACCGGCGCTAGGCGAGCGCCTCGCCCTCGGCTCACTCACCATCCTGCTCGTGTGGCTCGGGGTCTACCCCGATCGCCTGCTCAAAGTGATAGGCGTCGCGATGTCGACGCTGTGGAGGTAGGTGGAAGGCAGGTCGACGCGAGATGGAGGCAGGTAGCCCGAGGGTTTGGCGAGGCCGCGCGTAACGCGGGGGTGGCAGGGCGGGCTGGCGGGTGCCGAGCCTCCCAGGGTTCCCATTGACTACCTCTTCGAGAACTGGAAGCGGGCGCGGGCGCCACGCTGACCGTACTTCTTGCGCTCTTTGGCGCGCGCGTCGCGGGTCAGGTAGCCGGCCTTCTTGAGCGGCGGGCGCAGGTCCGAATTGAACTTGCACAGGGCGCGCGAAATCCCATGCCTCAAGGCATCGGCCTGGCCGGAAAGGCCACCGCCCTTGACGCTGGCATAGATATCGAGCGTGCCGGAGGTCTCGGTGAGCTCGAGCGCCTGGCGAAACACCATACGCGAGGTCTCGCGTCCGAAGTAGCCTTCGAGCGTGCGCTCGTTGATGGCGATCTTGCCGTTGCCGGGCTGAATCCAAACGCGCGCCACCGCGTGCTTACGGCGGCCAGTGGCATAGATGCTCTTCTGAGGATCGATCATGCGGAGACTCCGGACTTACGAAAGGGCCAACGGCTTAGGCTGCTGGGCGGCATGCGGGTGGTCGGTTCCCGCGTAGACCTTCAACTTCTTGTAGATTTGACGGCCGAGCGGCCCCTTGGGCAACATGCCCCACACCGCGCGCTTGACCAGCTCGGTGGGATGACGCTCGACGAGCTGCTTGGCGGAATACTCTTGCAAACCACCCGGGAAGAGCGAGTGGTGGCGATAGATCTTGTCCGACCACTTCTTGCCCGAGAGGCGAATCTTCTCCGCGTTGATCACGACGACGAAGTCGCCCGCGTTGGCATGCGGGGTAAAGATGGCTTTGTTCTTTCCGCGCAGAACCGAGGCGATCTTGGCACATGCACGGCCCAGGGTCTTGCCCTCGACGTCGGCGATGTACCACGAGCGCACAACGGTATCGTTGGCGGAAACAGTCTTACGTTGGCGCGGCGCTGCTGTAGACACGGGGCGCTCCTAATACTTCGGCCAGAGGGGAAAGTCAACCCCGTCGGATGCGGATGACTCGACTTTCCGTGGAGCTGGAGTTGCGTTGGTTGCGTACACCGGCATGGAAGTCACAGTATGTCAATCCGACCGATGTCGCGTATGCGCGCCTCGGCCAGCTCGCTGATGTATTCGAGCACCTGGGGATGGGTCATGATGATTTCCGAGAAGTCGGCGCGTGGCAGGTACAGGACGAAGCTCTTGCAAAGGGTCTCGATGGAGGCCGTCGCGGGTTGGTTCGTGATGAGCGAAATCTCGCCGAACGCGTCGCCCGATTCCAGATGGGCCGCGACGCGTCCATCGGCCACGGCGTTGGCTTCTCCGGCGAGCAAGACGAAGAGCCCCGGCGACTTTCCACCCTGTTCGAGGATGCGCAGTCCCTCGTCGATCTCGAGAAAGTGAAAGCGCGCGGCCAGCCCCAGGCGCTCGAGGGGCGTGAACGGCGCGAAAAGCGGACTGGTTTCAGCCAGGGTCGCAACGAGGCGATCGCGCAGAAAGCGCAACAGCACCTTGAGCAACTCGGGCGAGCCCGTGACCAGATCGCTGAGCAGCGCCCGATCGATGGCCAAGACCTGGCTGTCGACGGTGGCGCGCACGGTGGCGTTGCGTGGCCGGTCGGCGAGCAGGGCGATCTCGCCGAAGAATTCGCCCTCGGACAGCCGGGCGATTTCCTGCGGCGCCAGCACGGCGATTTCCCCCCACGCCACCACGTACAGCACGTCGCCAGGATCGCCTTGCGAAAACAAGGTCTGGCCCACGGCGAGTTGGATCAAACGCACGCGCTCGACGGCCATGCGGAAAAGCTCACGCGAGAGCACGGAGAAGAACGGCGTCTTGGGCAATACGAAACGCGCCAGGGTGTTTCGGCCGGCGCCTTTGTGCGGGTTGGTCGGCGCGACCGCGGGTGCGAAATCGTCGTCGATGGGAATCTCCATGACCGTGCTGCCGCCCGCGGACGGCACCTGCTGCGATGGGCGCGATCCGGGTATCAGGGCGGCCAAGCGAAGGTGGCGCATGGGCGGCGGCGCGCTCGCCACGGCGACGGCGGAAGCCTGCAAGGCAGCGGATGCCGTCGGCGCGACGGCGACGGGCCGAGGCACCTTCATCGTCGACGACACGGCAAAGGGGTCGGGCGGCGCCGGGGCGAGAACGGGACCAGGCGCCGCCCTGGGCACGGCCGGGGGCGCGACGGGCGCTTGCACGCTCGACGGTGGCGACGGCGTGCGCCGGGGCAGCCGGACACCGGGATCGTCGGGGCTCCGTTGGGCCGCGTAGAAAGAGTCCAGCAATTCCTGCGCATGGGAATGATTGGGATCGACGCTGAGAATGATCTTGCAAACCGCTACGGCTTTCAGCACCAAGCCGTTCTTGGCGTAGCCGTTGACGGCGCGGCCCAAGGCCTTGACGGCCTCTCGGTCGTTGCCCATCTTGCGCAGGCACTCGCCCAGCTTGAGCGCCCAGCCCGGCTCGGCCTCTTCGTCCTTTTCCAGGCTCGCATAGCACCGCGCCGCCTTCCGCCAGTTCCCCTTGCCGGCGGCGTCCAGTGCCTCGTTCTTCAGCTTGCGCAAATCAGCCATGCCGGGTTCTCGCTGCGTCTCGGAAGGGCGAATATCCTAGCATGGTGCCGAGGACGGACGGCCAAACCGCGACCACCCGCGCCTGACCCATCAGCGAATCGCGATGCCGAGGTCGGCCAGCTGGCGATGCGCCTGCGCGGCCCAGCCTCGGTTGGCCGCGGGGCTGGCCGGGCTGGGGTGCAAGACGGTACCGATGGCAAGACCGGTATCGGCGAGCGCGTGGCGCGCGCGCAGGGTGGCGAAGACGCCGACCCCGACGACGACGCGAGGGCGCAGAACCGCGACCGTATCGCGCAAGGCCTCGTCGCAGGCGGCGAAGAGCGCTGCCTGCTCGACAGCGGGAAGCTTGTCCGGGGTGAGATTGCGGGCCGAGTCCTCCATGAAGACCAAGGGACAGTAGTTCGCCACGAAGAAGCGCTCGAAGAAGCGCTCTGCCGTGCCGAGCTCGTCCTTGGCCCAACCCCAAAGTCGCGTACCGCTCACCTCGCTGCGCGTGCAGGCCATGCCTTCCACCGGCCGCTTGGGATGCTCGCGCGCGGGCCTGCCGATGGCGCTTTCCAGCCCGAGGAAGTCCCGCACCATGGCGACGTCGCCGAAGGGAACCCCCGTCTGGGCCATGCCGAACGGCCCGGGGTTCATGCCCAGCAAGATGACTTCCTTGGGGGCCTGGCCGTAGCGGGCAAGATAGGTTTCGTGCTGGGCGCGAGCGTACACCAAAGGGTTGTAGACGTAGGCGACCGGCTTGGCGAAGACCAGCCCATCGACACGCTCGGCGAGCGTGCGGCTACTCGCGATCAAGGATTTTGGAGCGATGCGTTTCACGCCTTCTTCCCCTGGGGCCCTCCTCGCCTCCTTCCTCGCCTGATTGGCCCTCATGGGTCAAGCCAGACGATCCCGGGTAGGTGGCGTTGGGGTGCTTTGCACTGGCAGCGAATTCCCCCTTTCTCCCCTCTTCCATCCGGTAACGACGTGTGGTTAATATGCTTCTCGACATGACGCGCACAACATTTCTGACTCGGGTCCTCTCCCTGAGCGTCATCGCGACGCTGTTTTTTGCAGTCGTCCAGCCTGCCTGGGCCGATGATGACGAAGAAGAGGGCGGTTCGTACAAAGATCCGACCATCGTCACGGACGACAGCACGTCGGTCCCGGATGGCGTGAAGGATCTGGGCAAGAAGCCCGAGAAGAAACCCATTCTCAATCCGGTCTACGAGCAATGGTGGTTTTGGGCTACGGCCGTCGGCGTTGCGGGCGTCGTGATCGCGGCAGCGGTGATCCCTTTCCAGAAGAAGGCACCAGGGTGTCAAGCCGGGACGCGCCCACTTGGTTGCATCGGAGACGGGAGATAGCCATGCGCTCATTCATGCAACTCTCGAAGGGACTGCTCATGACCGGCGCTTTGATCGCATCACTGTCGGGCTTGAGCGGCTGTGGCCCGGACTACGCGCTCTTCAGGATCCACGTCAAAGCCTCGCCAAGATCGACGCTGCCTCTTCCTGGCGGATCGGAAAATACCGCCATCAACCAGTGCGAGATGACGATCACCGACGGGGCTGGTAAGGTCGTGCTCGATCACTACGTGCTTCAGAAGGAGGGGCCGTTCGCCGACAGTCAGGGAAATCAAAAGCTGACGGCGGGCTGTCAGGGTGGACTGACACCAACCGACATCGGCTTGTTCAGCTGGAGCACGTCGAACACCAAGGGAACCTTCACCTTCACGGTGGATGGCTGGGACGACAACCGCTCTCAGATCCTCCAGACGGCCACTGCCACCCAAGCAGCTCAGGTGTACCCACCGGAGCTGCCGGAGCTACCGCTGAACATGGCGTACGATCCGAACAGAACGAATTAGTCCCGCGCTCCCCCCCGTCATCCACTCGCCACCAGGCCGCGTAGGTCGAAGGTAGCGGCCCTCGCAAGCCGCGCGCGGCTGATGCTCGCGCAAGCGACGATGCGTGCCGGAATTATCGGCGGCAAGGCGCACGAGGTCGCCGTCCTTCGATGTCTCGGAGCGTTCGACCTCGTCGCGTCCCGACGTCGCGAGGGACCGGGGACGATGCTATCTTCTTGGTGTAGCTCCGGCGCTGGAAAGGCTCGACCAAGATGACACCGCCTGCAAGCAAGACCAAGATCTCTGAATCGATTCTCGAAGAGCTATGGTTCGGCGAGGACGACGCAACTGCCATCACCGCGCAAGCTGCCGCGAGCTTCGCGGCCGCCCTGGCCGATCTGGAAGGGCTGCGCCCGTTCTCGGAAGTGGCGAGGCGCGTGCTCGACCAGGTCGCCGACAAAGACTTCGAGGTCGGCCGCTTGCAAGACATCATCGAGCAAGACCCGGCGCTGGCGACCAAGGTCCTACGCCTGGCCAATTCGGCGGCCTTCCGCCCGCGCGAGGCCTGCGTCTCCATCAAGCAAGCCATCGTGGTGCTGGGCTCGCGGACGCTGGGCGAGGTCGCCACGTCCCTGTCGATGATGGCCATGTTCTCGGACATGAGCGGCATCGGCCGCGCCGTTCGCGATCACTGCGCCTCGACCGGTGCGCTGGTTCGGGCGCTGGCCTTGCACAAGGCCAACGCGGGATCCAGCAGCTACATCGCGGGGCTGCTGCACGACTTCGGCAAATTGCTGCTCATCCAGGCCCAGCCCGCCACCTACCTCAAGATTCACGGCAACGACATGGCCGAGGTGGACACCATCCACCTGCGCGAGCGCGAGGTGCTGGGCTTCGATCACGCCGTGCTCGGCGCCCACATTTTGCGCAAGTGGGGGCTACCCGATCCCATCCCCAAGATCGTGGCCTGGCACCACCAACCGGTACGCGCCTTCGCGGCGGGGGGCGAGGTGGCGTTGCTCGTGGCCTTGGTTCGCCTGGCGGAGAGGATCGACCGCATGTTGGCGCGGGAATCGCTGCCCAGCGCCGAGCAAACCGAACACCTGGTCGCGACGCCCGAATGCGAGTACTTGGGCTTCCGCGCCCGCGACCTGGAAAAGCTCTGGGATGAGCTGCGCCAGGTGAAACAGGAGGCGGAGCAGATATTTCGTTGAAATGGGAACCCTGGGAGGGTTCCCAAACCCTCCCGCGCTCTGGCTTCGCCGAGCAAAGCTCGGCTCCGCCTACGCGGGTGATGGGAACCCTGGGAGGCTCGGCACCTGCCTCCCACCCTGCCTCCCCCGCGCTTCGCGCGACCTCGCCAAACCCTCCCGCGCTCTGGCTTCGCCGAGCAAAGCTCGGCTCCGCCTACGCGGGTGATGGGAACCCTGGGAGGCTCGGCACCTGCCTCCCACCCTGCCTCCCCCGCGCTTCGCGCGACCTCGCCAAACCCTCCCGCGCTCTGGCTTCGCCGAGCAAAGCTCGGCTCCGCCTACGCGGGTGATGGGAACCCTGGGAGGCTCGGCACCTGCCTCCCACCCTGCCTCCCCCGCGCTTCGCGCGACCTCGTGTGACAAGCTCTAGATATCGGCCTGGGCGAGCGAGAACTTGTTGTTCTTCTCGTAGAGCACCTTGAAGCTCGAGCGCGTTTCAGGGGGCAGGAGCTGCTCCACGTGGTTCTGCCTACCCCGCTCGTAGATGATGAACACGCGCCGTCCGCGGTGGTTGGCGATCCATTCCTTCATCTGCTCGTCGGCGCCTTCCTGGTCGAACACGGTCCGCTCTTCCTTGGGGCCTTCGTAGATCTCGTTTTCGGAGTAAAAGGTCTCGCCCCGCCAGTACATGGAGTAGGCGAGTAGCTTCTCGTCGGGCGATCGGCGATGGCGATAGTATTCGGCCAGGGTTTCCTTCTGCGACCAGAAGGGCGCGACGTCGCGCATGTACACGTCGAGGAGAAAGTAGGTGAAGACCACGGAGACCAGGCACAGCCCAATGACCGCCGGACGCAGCAGCTTCTTCCAGCCGAGAGCCAGCGTCGCCAAGGCGATGAGCAAGCCCATCACCACGAGCGGGGTGCGAAAATCGAGCTCATTCGGCCAGGGCCGTCCCGTCGGGCTGTGCACGTAGTCGTAGCTGAACAGCCAAAGAAACCGCTGCGCGGCGTTGCGGGCGTGAAGCAGGTCCGCGAAGATCACGGCAAGCAGCGGAATCCCAACCAAGGCCGCCAGTCGGGTGCGACGGACGTCCTGCTTGTCGAGCACGTCGTTGATGAAACAGCCGATCACGATGGCGAGGCCGGGAATCGCCGGCAAGACGTAGTGGTGGAACTTGGTCATGGAGAGCGAGACCAGGGCGTAGCCGGCGACGAACCAGATCGCGCCCAGCCTGTACACCGCCTGTTTCTGCTCGCTCCCCACCTTGCGCATGACCATGCCGGTGAGCGCCGCCGGCGCCAGCGCCACCCAAGGCAGAACGCCGTATCCCAACTCGCGCAGGAAGTACTCGAAGGTGCCACGGTCGCCGTGACGGCCCAGCATCATGCGGCGCCAGTGGTTGTCGCCGAAGAGCTCGTTCCAAAAGGCCCAGCCGTGGCGAATGATCATGGCGTGGTGCCACGGGGCCGCCACGACCACCATCACCAGCGCGGACACCGCCACCGCGGGCAAGAGCTGGGCGCGCTGGAGGCGCTTCCAGTTCCAGGTGAAGAGCAGATAGGCGAGGAAGATGATGATGGGCAGGCCGGCCCCGGCGAGGCCCTTGGCCAGCACCGCGACCCCGCACAGCATGGCCGCGATGTAGAGGTAAAGCGGCGCTCGATAGCGCGCCCGCATGCAGAACCACAAGAACAGGAGCGACCCCAGGTAATAGGGAATCATCGCCACCGCGCCGTACATGAGGACTTCACGGCCGCCGATGGGAACCTTCACCTTGAGCTGAACGGAATCGATGATGAGCTGGGGCACCATCAAGACCAAGAACACTCCGACCGTGGTGTAGAACGAGGCGTGGTGGGGGTAGCTCCAAAAACCGCGGCCCCGGCGCGGCAGGACTTCGTCGCGGTCGTCGAGGAGCGCGATGGTCCCCAAGGCCAAGGCCATGGTCATGGGGCCCACGAAAGCCATATCGGTCATGGCTTGGCGGGCAATGAGCGCGAACATGGGACTGGTTGCCATGACCAGCGCCGAGATGAAGCCCGCCCGTTTGGATACGAAACGCGCGACGACCATGTAGATGCCCCACATGGCAAGCACGCCAAACAGACAGAAGGGCACGCGCACCGCCCACTCCGTGCGCGACAGCAGCGCCATTTCGCCGGGCGGATTGCCGGGCAATCCGATGCGCGCGATGTGCATGCCGATGCTCATCACCCAGAAGGACAGGACGGGCTTGGACCAGAACACGTCCGCGTCGCGCGGCGACCCCGGCCACCACAGGCTGATGAAATCGCCCCGCTTCGTCATCTGACGCGCGACTTCCGAATAGTGCGTCTCCCACGGATCCCACAGGCCGTAGGTGCCGGCCAGCGGGATGTAGAGAAGGAGGCCGACCGCGATCACCAGCAGGGTCATCTGCCGATCGCTCAGACGGTCGAAGAAGCTCGGCCGGCCCGAAGGCACGGGAGCATTGGGGGTTGGTTGGCTTTCCGAATTTGTCACGCGGTCGTCCTCTGCAAGAACGACTACGTCTATCACAGGAAACACTTCCGGCGGCACCGCGGCTGTCACACCCTCCAACTTACCCGCCCGAAGTCGCGGCACCGCCGGCCCCACCCCTCCAAGACGAAAAGGTCCCTCCGAACCACGCCGCCCGTCGAAAGCCCCCTCCCCCTTCCTGGCAACCAGTATTGTCTCGGCCCAACCGCCGCGCTCCTTAAGGGTGCGCGGTCGCAAAAGTGATAGTATGATGCGGCGAGGTCATGATCCGGCCGGTTGGATTGGCGTTGAGGAAGGATTTGAGTCGCACGCTGCGACAGGGACATCCATGGGTGTTCCGAGAAGCCTTGGCCCACCGCCCAGGAATTTCACCTGGAGAGATCGTCGCAGTGGTCGATCGACATGGTCGCGAGGTGGCGTTCGGCTATTGGGACGCCCGCGGCCCCATCGCAGTCCGCGTGCTCGACCTGGTTCCGATCGAAGATAGGGTCGCCTTGGTTCGCCGCCGGCTGAAGGCCGCCCTGGCCATGCGCCGCGCCCGGCTCGATCTGACCGCGACCAACGCATTTCGCTGGGTGCATGGCGAGGCGGATCGCCTGCCCGGTATCCACGTCGACCTCTACGCCGACGTCGCCTCCGTGCGCTACGACGGGGAAGGCAGCCGCGCCTTCTACGCCGACCTGCCCGGCCTTCTTTTCGAGTGCGCTGCCGAGTGCGCCGCCGAGGGTGCCGAGACTTTTCAGGTGCGCAAGACGATAGACCGTGACGCCCGTGCGCAGCACGGCGAGGAGATCGAAATCCTGGAGCACGGCGTTCGCTTCATCGTCGACGTGGGCCGCGGTCAAAAGGGCGGACTCTTCCTCGATCAGCGCGACAATCGCCTGGCCGTAGCGGCTCGTTCCAAAGGAAAGTCCGTGCTCAATCTGTTCGGGTACACGGGCGGTTTTTCCATCCATGCAGCGTCCGCGGGAGCGACGCGCACCGACACCGTGGACATCGCCCGCCCGGCCGTGGCCGCGGCGAGGCGCAACTTCGAGCGCAACGGCCTCGCTCTCGATTGCGCCGGCCTGCACGCGAGCGATGCCTTCGCCTTCCTCGAAGAGGCCGTCGCGGAAAAGAAGACCTGGGACATCGTCATTTCCGATCCGCCGAGCTTCGCCCCGTCGAAGAACAGCGTACCCTCTGCGCGGCGATCCTACTTGCGCCTGCACCGCCTGGCTGCACAGGCCGTGAAGCCGGGCGGCCTCCTGTGCGCGGCCTCCTGCTCCAGCCATGTGCCGCGCGACGAATTTCTCGCGCTGGTGAAAACGGGTGTCCACCAGGCCGGGCGCCGGTTCGTGCTCGAAGCCTACACCGGCGCCGGCCTGGATCACCCCACTCTGCCTGTGTTTCCGGAGGGCGATTACCTGAAGTGCGCCTTCGGAAAAGTGCAGTAGCGCGATCGCTACCGCACGCGCTCTTGTTCTTTATGGCCTCTCCTTTCCCAACCGACTGCCGGTGTCTACCGACCGAACAGCAGGTTGCTGGCAAGATGTACGGCGATGCCGAGGGTCAGGATGACGCCGAGCTGTGTGGCCGCCGCCCCCACCGAGTCCGCCCACAGCTTCACCCTTCCGTCCGCTCCATCCGTCGCATTCGCATCAGCTCGGAAGAAAATCTCTGTCGCTGGCATCTTCATGACCTCCTTTCCTAGACACTGGTTACTGTCCCCCGAGGATGGTTTCGAGTCCTGGCCAGTTTTGTAAATTTGTGAAGGCGCCTCGCGCTCGGTTTGGAAACAAGCGAGAACGCGCCCTTCCGATGTACAATGGTGCAACCATGAGCGACGGCGGCGCGAGCTTTGGAGGCAAACGCAAGTTCGAGGGTGCAGGCGGCACCACTGGCGGCGTGGGCGAGTTTTTCATCGGCGTCTTGATCGCCGCCGTCGGCTTCTACTTGCTGTTCTCCCACGTGCAGGTGCATTCCTCGTATTGGAACTTCATGGGCCTCGGGGGCGCGGGCCGCAGTTTCGGCATCAGCCTCATTCCCCTGCTCTTCGGCGTCGGAATTCTGTTCGTGAATGGCAAGTCGGCGCTGGGCTGGTTCCTGTCGGTGGGCGGTCTTCTGTTCATCCTGGCCGGAATCCTCGTCAATCTGGACATCTACTTCCAAACCACCTCGCTCGTGAACACGCTGATCATGCTGTTCATGATCGCCGCTGGGCTCGGCCTGGTGGTCAAGGGACTACGTCCGCACAAGCAGACGGGCGTGTAGTCGAGCGTGCGAAGCCACATTCGCGTTGGCGTTCGCCGTTTTTCTGGCAGCATCTGGCCATGCCCGACTGGTCCTTGAACGCATTCGCACTCGGCGCCTTCACGGCCGCGCTTGGAGTTCTGCTGGGCGCGTTCGGCGCCCACGCCCTGTCCGCCCTGCCCGCCGCAAACCTCGGCTGGTGGCACACCGGCACCCAGTACTTGTTCATCGCCGCCCTGGGTATGATGCTGCACGGGCTTTTCGAACGAACGGGACTGACCCTCCTTTGTCCCAGCTCCGTGCTCTTGCTCGGGATGCTGCTGTTCAGCGGATCGCTCTTCGCCATGGCCCTGGGGGCACCGCGCCGGCTCGGCATGATCACGCCTCTCGGCGGCCTGCTCTTGGTGGCCGGTTTTCTGTGGATGGGTCTGAGCGCCTTGCGTGTCCGCTGACGGCACGGACTACTTTCTCGCGAGTCTCGTGGTGTCAGAATCGACCATGCGGCGCAGATAACAGCATAGCCCGACGAGCGACCTTGCGACGCTGGCGCATGTGGACGCGTGGATTGGCGCGCTCAACTTTCCCTGATTCCTTCCGATTTCTTCTCGTTGTGGTTAGAGGAATGCATCGCAGTTCGAGGAACTTCTTGACAGTGAAGGACCTTCTCACGGAAGGTCGTGTCTGCGACAGAAGTTGGCATTCAGATTGAAGTTGGAATCGATGACAAACAGCGCCGCCGAAATGGATCAATTCACAGGAGCCAAGGTGTTCTTCGCGACGAAGGCGCGCGATCGTGACACCCTTGGCGAAAAAATAACCGAGTGGATACGTGCCAACCCCAAGAGTCGCATCGTGAGCAAGTCCGTCACGCAGTCATCCGACAGCGCGTTTCATTGCCTCACGATCACGCTGTTCTATCAGGAAGAGCCCTAGCCGGCCGCGGGCTCCGCGCGGGCGCCCCGTGGCCGATTGTCGCGATCCGTTGTTCGACGGCTCGCTGGACGACCTCCGCGTCTACAAGCGCGCGCTGTCGCAACAGGAGATCGCAGACCTGTACGCCGCCGTTCGTTGATCGCTGCCGACCCGTCAGCGAAGGTATTCCAGGCGCACGCCAGCGAAAGGCCTCAACCGCGGAGCTTTCCACTGCGTTCCGCTGGCCGCAAGGTACGCGTGGGCGTGCGGGGTCACCCAGGCTCCAAGCGCCAAGCCGATACTCAGCCCCTTCGCAACATCCAGCGCGGCGCCGAGGCTGCCGGTGCCGATCGGCTCGTTGACGACTCCGCGAGACTTGGCCCCGGCGGCATCGGTGTAATCGTACCGCTCTTGCAGAAAGCCGCCGTCCAGAGCCACTTGCAACGCCAACCAGGGGGCAAACGCCCGTGTGCCCAGGCGCGCGCCCGCAAGGGCTCCCCATTCGAAGATGCGCAGATCGCTCGGCAAGCCCAGCGGCTCGTGCCCGACCAAGCCCAAGGTCAATTGCACGGGTCCAAGCCGGACATCGGCGCCGACGTTGGCCATGACACCCGTGGAGGCTCCGCTCCACAGCATCGCGCCTGCAAGCTCGGCCCCGACGGCGTGGGGACTCGCGGAGGACTGTGTCGGGGGGAGGACCATGGCGGACAAGTCGTCGCGCGCGCCGCGCACCAGCTCGATGGTCGCCTGGACGAGCTGGAATTCCTCTTGTTCGCCCGCGTTCTCGCCGAAGTGGATCTTGCGCGATCGAGCTCCCGCGGCGCTCTCGACGAGAAGCTTCAGATTCTGGTCGCTGGTGCGGCTGATCGTGACCACGATGGCGCCGGTCTGGTTCGGCTCGGTCATCGCAAAGCCGTCCTCGGCCAGCCGCGCGAGTAGGTTCTTGTAAGCCGCGTGGAGGGCCGTTTCTCCCAGCAACTCGCGATCGACCGCGCTGAAATCCACGGTCACGTTCGGCGCCTTGATGGCCTTGTCAAGCGACGTCCCAAGCAAGAGTTCGAGAACGAGCAGTGCAGTCATGGAGTCCTCACCCATTCGCTGCCGCGGGGCCCAGCATGGAAGGGATTGTCGCACGGATTCGAGCAAGGTCGAGTACCGCGACAAGGCAAAATGTGGTGAGACTATTCGCCGAGGAGCTTCTTGGCAGCCATGCGCACTTGCGAACGATAGGGCGACATCTGGGCGATCTGTTTCAGCTCGGGCTTGGGCGTGGCCCGCAAAACCCGATCGAGTTGCGCGCCGTTTACGCGCGGATTGCCGAGCAGCGCTCGGCGTACCTCCCCGCTGGCCAACCAGCCACCGTTGGCGACAATCACGGCCACCAGGGGTTGGGGCAACGTGCCTTTCTTGGCGATCTGGGCCACCTCGGGAACAGTCAGCGAGGAGTTCTGCAAAAGTCCCTCCCACACGCTGCCACCGAAGGTGCGTTCCAGCGCCACGCGTTCGGACAGCAGTCCCTGTCGCGCCATCCTGTCCCGCTCGTGAAGGCTGAGCCGCCGAATGCGCTCGTAGACGTTGCGCGGACCAGCGGGTTCGCCCTTCACCGCGACAACCTCGTCTTCGACCTCGTCCTCGTCCTGGGTCTTCGCGGCCTGCTGCACGAACGACTGCAGGCCCACGAGCTTGTCGGCATCGAGTCCCACCAAATCGAGCCCGACGCCAGCGCCGGGCTCCTCGGCTTTGAGATAGACGACTTCGGCCTCGACGGAGAAGCATCCGCCCTGGGGGTGCACGACCACCAGGCGGCAGCGCTGCCGCTCGCGAATCGGGAACACCCCGGCCACGAAGACACGGCGAAAACGCAGCTCGTCGTCGAAGAGCCGTCGCAGGCTTTCGGCGCTGTCGGGAGCAAGGCTGACCTCGGGTTGGCTCACGTCCATTGGCACGGTGCGAACCGCAGGTTAGACCCAGTGCGCCTGCCCGGCTACCCTGAAGTGAAAGTGCTTCGCCTGTGATTGGTTTTCCGACCCCGCGCCACTGTCAAAGAGGAGCAGACTGCTTCCATTCCCTATTCGTCGACTCGCAACGCATCAAGAGACAACCATGCATTCCCAACCCATTCCTCGGCTTCGTGCCCTCTCGCTCATTGCTCTCGCGGCCTTCCTTGCCGCCTGCTCGACCAACGGCAGCGGGGGCAGCGGGGGATCTACCAGCTCTGGCGGCGCGACGACCAGCGGAGGTGCCGGCGGCTCGACCGGTTCGGGCGGCGCGGTGAGCTTGGGAGGCACCACCAGCTCGAGCAGGGCCCGGGGAGGGGCGACCGGGTCGGGTGGCGCAGCTGGCGCCCCCCCGGCCACGGGCGGTGCCAAGGGCTCGGGCGGAGCAATAGAAACTGGCGGTGCGACCGGCAGCGGCGGAAACGCGGCGACAGGCGGAAACAAGGGCTCGGGCGGTGCCAGCGCGAGCGGCGGCGCAGTCGGGAGCGGCGGCGCCAAGGGAACAGGCGGGGCAAGTGCGACCGGTGGGACAATCAGCACGGGTGGCGCCAAAGACACCGGCGGCGCTCTTGGCATAGGCGGGGCGACGGCTACGGGCGGCGTGACTGACACGGGCGGCGCGACCGGCGCAGGCGGTTCCTCGACCGCTTTCTCGGCCTCGTACTTCCTGGGTGCGGACGTGACCGATCAAGAGGTTGCCCCCGATGCCACGCGGGCCAACCTGCTCACCATCATGAAGTCGCACGGATTCAATGCCGTCCGCTTGCGCACCTTCGTCGATCCCAGGGCGGCCGATGGCTACGACAAGACCAACGGTTACGACGACATCACCCACACCGTGGCCTTCGGCAAGCAAGTGAAGGACGCGGGAATGGGCCTCTTGGTCGACTTCCACTTCAGCGACAACTGGGCCGATCCGGGCAAGCAGTGCGTCCCCGTGGCGTGGCAGAGCTTCACCACCATCGCCGACCTGGCCACCGCCGTGCACGACTATACCAAGGACGCCATCGCCAAGCTGGTCGCTGGCGGCGCCCGACCCGACATGGTGCAAATCGGAAACGAAACCACGCCCGGCATGCTGATCCACGTTTGCGACAGCGGCGGTCAGCCCACGGGAAACAACAAAATCACTGGCAGCACTTCCAACTGGACCAACCTCGGCACCCTGCTGAAGGCCGGCATTCAAGGCGTCAAGGACGTGGACACCACCATCCTCATCTCGTGCCACATCGATCGCGGTGGCGACAAGCCGACGGACAAGACGGGCGCGGCCCTGGCCACCACCACCGATTGGATCGACAACGCCATCAAACAGGGCGTGGTGTTCGATGCCTTCGGCGAGTCGTGCTATCAAAAGTACCAGGGCGACCCCAACAGCACGACGAATACCAAGACCGGCTGGACGAACACCTTCACCGGGCTCGCCACCAAGTACCCCAAGATCAAGTTCTTCGCGGCCGAGTACGGCCCCATGCAACGCGAGATCAACGATGTGGTCTACGGCCTTGCCAACGACCAGGGCATCGGCACCTTCAACTGGGAGCCGACCACGCAGGGCGACTGGAACACCGGGCACGACCTGCTCAGACGATCGGGCACCACCTACACCGCCCAGCCCGACCTGGCGCTCTACGATCAGATGAAGATCGACTACGCCAGCCGCCTATAACCCATCCGTCGGCTCAGGCACATGGGCCTGGGCGTCAAAGACCCGCCGAGTCAGCAAGACGTCGAAGGGCAAACCTCCATGATCAGTGATGGGAGTTGAGGGAATTCACAGGGAGCGAGGTACGAGAGGTCGAACGGGTCATGAACGAGGCATGCGAGAAATCGCTCGGCAAAACACGAGGCGGCGAGCGACCCCGTGGGTTCGTGGCGCCCGCATCACGCACCGCGCTGAAAGGAAATCCTATGCTCAGCGCACAATCCGCGGAACTTCCTGCAGGCCAGTCCCTCGGGCCAGACCTGCCCCCGTGTGAGGACGGAGCCACCATGAGTGGAGCCACGCTGACGGGTCTTTCAGGCATCGAGCGGCTCTACCAAATGGGCCATCGGGAGACCCTGCTGTTTCCCAACCTGCACGGACCTTTGCCAGCGCTCATCTACAGCGCGGGCTTCAAAGAGGAGAACGATCCCAGCTACGATTGGGATGGCTGGCGGCGCGGCAATGCCGAGCTCGCGCTGATCCAGTACACCCTGAGTGGGCGGGGGAGACTTCGATTCCAGGACCACCAAATGTTCGTGGAGCCGGGACAGGCCATGCTGCTCCACTTCCCGCACAAGCACCGCTATTGGATCGAGGAAGGTGAACGCTGGGAGTTCTTCTACGTCCTGCTGAGCGGGATCGAAGCCGTGCGGGGTGTTCGGGGGATGATCGAGAAGTCGGGCCCGATCATCGCGCTTGCCGAGAGCTCGCCCGCACTGGAGCGCGCCGCGGAGGCGTGCGCGACCGCCCTTGAAGGCAAGATTGAATCGTCCTACCGATCTTCCGAGCTGGCCTGGGCCATCGTCATGGCATTGCAGAGCCAGAGCACGGAGGTCGCCGGTGGGCTCTCCCCGTCGGCGCAACCGGTGCCGGCCTTCGTCCTGGACGTCGAGAAGTTCTGCCAGCTCAATCTCGCCCGGCCCATCGGGGTCGACGACATGGCCCGTGTCGCAAAGATGAGCCGCTTCCACTTTTCCAGACAGTTCGAGAAAGTGCGCGGGATCTCGCCCGGTCGCTACCTGGCCAGCCTACGGCTTGAAGAGGCCATGCGGCTGATCGCCGGCAGCCGATTCACGGTCAAGAAAGTCGCCGAGCAGTGCGGGTTCGGTGACGCCAACTACTTCTGCAAGGTCTTTCGCAAGAGCTTCGGCGTTTCGCCCGGCGCCTACCGAGCCGGCAACGCCTAGGCGCGATGGCGAAGCCAGAGCGCGCGAGGCCGAGCGAAGCGAGCGGGGAGGAGGGTGGCGGGGAGGGGCCGAGGGGTTGGCGAGGCCGCGCGTAGCGCGGGGGTGGTAGGGCGGGCTGGGGCTTTGCCCAATGATTCGCTTTTCGGCCTAGCTGCCTTTTAATTCGGGCGAATTTGGCGGGCTGCCCAATAATTCAGAAAACGAGGCTCACCGCGCGTACACGATGAGGCGACCGACGAACGTCGGCGCGTGTTTGGTCTTCGTTCGACCCCGAACGAAATAGGGGCCGCCCCCGACGGTAGTGGTGGTCTCTTCGTTGTCTGTGAAGATTGAGATCACGGCATCCGCTCCCGCTTGGCAGGCAGCCTGTACGAGTTCCCTTTCATCTTGAGCCTCGATCACCTGTATCACGCGGTACTGGTAGGGAGGATCGCCACGAAGGATCGGCATCCCCTGAAGACACCTGTTGGCCTGTTCTTGGGCCATTTCCTGCCGCATGGCCCTCCGCTGATTCTCCTCGTCTCGTTCCCGGCGTTGCTCCGGAGAGAGAGTGGTGCAGCCAAAGATCAGCGGCAGCGCAAGCCAAGCTACCTTTCTCATATCGCCATTGTCTCGCGATTCTGACTATCCGCAAGATGGCGTGGTAGCATAACGCAATAGTACCAAATGTCATTGCGGCGATGCGAAAAAAGACTTCAAAAACAAATACTTACACCAACATGGAATATTTTAGGAATATTTTATGCGCGTTTGTGTGTTCCCATGGTACCTTGGATGAAACAAATTTGAGGTGAGTGATGGTTCGTTCTGTGGCTACCGCGAAGAAGGATCTGAAGCCTGTTCTTACGAGGCTTCATGATGTGGTCCACGCGGCACTCAAAGAGTTCGTCGCGGACTATCGGGGACTTCGGCACAAGATGTCCAGCAGGTCCATTGCATCGCTCATCCACGATCTCATGCGGTGGCATATGGAGCAGGCTTTCCCAGATGGGAATCCGGAAGGGGTGAGGTGCTTCGAGAGAAAATCGAAACTCTTCGTGGCGACGGTTGAAGACAAGTACCAGATCAAGTTAAAGAAGCTCGATCGAAACTTTCGCACCTCCAACGTGATGACCCAGCAAACGTTTTCCTTCTTGAAGAACGCAGGTCAGCTCACCTTGGAAGGAGTTCCAGATCCAACGAACCTACACCTTGGATATCGACAGGAGAAGCAAGCGGAGCTTTTGACGTCAGAGATATGGCTTACCTGTCCCAACGGGAAGAACCCTCCGCACTGGACAATGCAGATCGTACCGCCCAGTGGGGCACAAGTTATTCCGATTCCACAGGAACAACCAGATAAGGGCGCAAAACGCCGCGTCAAGCCTAGAAAACAGGAGGCCGCGGATGTCGATAGAACAGATGAATCAAACAAGAAGAAGTGACGACGGGAACGACTCGAATGGCGGATTCTGGAAATCGATAACACCCGAGATGGTCGTCCTTGCGCGAGAGTCGCGCGGGATGACACAGAAGGAGCTTGCGGAAAGACTGAACATTTCTCAAGGAAGGCTATCGAAGATAGAGACTGGACATGCTCCAGTTCCCCTACAACTGGTGTCGACATTGGCCACGGAGCTTGACTATCCCGAGAGCTTCTTCTCGCAAGAGTTCCGCATCTTTGGGCCGAGCACGAGCGAGTTCTATCATCGCAAGCGTAAGGCGACATCAGCGCGGGAAATGGCGCGCATCCATGCTCAGATAAACATCCGCATGGCCCACGTATTTTCTTTCCTCAAGAGCGCCGAACTTGAAGAAGAGAAGTTTCCTCGATTGGATCCGGAGGAGTTCGGAGGATCTCCATCCGAGATCGCACATGCGGTGAGAAGCTCATGGAACTTGCCAAAGGGGCCAGTCGCGAGTGTGGTTGACGCCATCGAGGAGGCCGGCGGGGTAGTCGTGAGGTTCGCTTTCGGGACCAACCTTGTTGATGCTGTAAGCAGGTGGGTTCCCGGCTTGCCGCCGATGTTCTTTGTGAATGAGACAATCCCCCAAGATCGCGAACGCCTGACGCTCGCCCACGAGATCGGGCACATGGTTATGCATGCCACGCTGTCACCTCACATCGAAGACGAGGCCAACGCCTTTGCTGCCGAGTTCCTGATGCCGGCCGAAGAAATTCGAAGCCAACTCCACAATCTTACCGTGCAAAAGCTGGCCTCGATGAAGCCCTATTGGAAGGTATCAATGCAGGCCCTTCTAAAACGGGCCGAGAATCTCGGCACCATAACAGAACCGCAAGCTCGATACCTATGGGTTCAGATTGCAAAAATGGGGTATCGAATGCGTGAGCCAGCAGAGTTGGAGCCAGCTCGCGAAATACCGAGAACGCTTCAAGAGATGCTCGACTTCCACACAGAAACCCTCGGATACACCGTCAACCAGTTGGCCGATCTCGCCCACTGGAACACGCCGGAGTTGCTTGCGTCGTATCGGATACAACCGACGCCTGGAAATCCAGGAGATTCTATCCGTCTTGTGAAGTAACCAACGGGTTACTTTTTCGCTTCGCTCTTCGGGGCTACGTCCCACCATGCACTCTTGCATGATGGGCACAGCCTTGGGCGCGCAGTCTCGCCTTTCTTCGCTTGCGGCGCGTTGCGCGACGCCCTGGCCACCCACTCGTGGCCGCAGCGCTCGCAGCGGTAGCCCGGCACCTTGATCATGATTTCAGCCATGCCCGCCAGGATACACGCCCGCTCCTCCGTAGTAAAGTAAACCTTTCTACTATTGCTCTGTAGATTGTCCTTGCTAATATTACTTAGCTAGGTAATACTATCCACATGGACACGACGAACGAAACGGACCTTCGGCAAGAGCGCGGACGCATCCTTTCCAACGACCGCCGGATCAAGCACATCGCTGGCGTGACCTGGCTTGTCCCATCGCAGACGCATAACGCTGGCGGCTACGTCGTCAATACCGCCGCAAAGACCTGCACCTGTCCCGACTTCGAGCTTCGCCGCTGCCGCTGCAAGCACCAGTGGGCGATTTCGTTCGCGCAGACCGTCGAGACCGACTCCCACGGAAACCAGACCGTGACCCAATCTTTCAGCTACAGCCACACCACCGAGCGCGACTGGTCGGCCTACAACGCTGCCCAGGTCGGTGAGAAGGAGACCGTCCAGGCCCTGCTACGTGGCCTCTGCGACGGTATCCAGACGCCAGCCCACCCTGGCCGCGGTCCCAAGCCGATCCCAATGTCCGATGCGGTCTACGCGATGGTCTTGAAAGTCTACACCACGATGTCGGCTCGCCGAGCGAGCACGGACATCAAAGACAGCGCCGAAGCTGGCAACATGACCCGAACCCCGCACTACAACAGCGTCTTGGCCGCGTTCGAGAAGCCTGAGATGACGGCCATCCTGACCAGCCTCATCGAGAAGAGCGCGGCGCCGCTGGCGAGCATCGAGACGAGCTTCGCGGTCGACTCCACGGGTTTCAGCGCCGCCGTCTACCGCCGCTGGTTCGATGCCAAGTACGGGAAGGAAATGAAGAAGGCGACGTGGCTCAAGGCGCACGCGATGGTCGGGACCACGACCCAGGTCATCACATCGGTCAAGGTCACCACGAGCGAAGGCGCGGACTGCCCCGAGCTTCCGGGATTGGTCGCAGCCACCAAGCAGCACTTCGGCATCGCCGAGGTTTCAGCCGACAAGGCGTACCTCGCGCACGAAAACCTCGCCGCCATCGAAGCCGCTGGCGCCGCTCCCTTCGTGCCCTTCAAGGTCAACAGCCAGAGCGACGGCTCGCCCGCGTGGCGCAAGATGCACGCCGTCTTCATGTTCAAGCAAGAGGAGTTCCTGGCCGCCTACGGAAAGCGCAACAACATCGAGAGCACCTTCTCGGCGGTCAAGCGGAAGTTCGGTCATGCCGTGCGCTCCAAGACCTTCACCGCCCAGGTGAACGAGATTCTGTGCAAGGCGCTCTGCCAGAACCTTTCGGTGCTCGTCCAGGCGATGCACCGGCTGGGCATCGAGCCGAGCTTCTTGGGAACGGTGGCGGCGTGAGCGGCATGAGCGACCTCACGCCAGAGGAGCAACGGAATGTTCGGGTAGCGCTCCGCTTCCTGCGGATTCGCTTCGGCAAGATCGACCTGCTTGCCAAGGCCCTGCACTTCACCTACGAGAGCATGCGCGGCGTTCTCCTAGGCCACGACCCTGTGAGCGCATCCATGATGGTGCGGGTAGCGCGCCTTGCCGGAGTCGGGATGGACGACCTGCTCGCTGGGAAGTACCCGGTCAAGGGGACGTGCCCGCACTGCGGGAGAGGACCAACGTAGTCACGGCCCGAGTTTTGCCATGGTTCGATAAGAGCCAGACGCAAAATGCCGTTGTCCAAGGACGTCTCGGAATCCGACCGTCAGCTCGCCTTGCTCAAATTCTGTTTTTGTCAGCTCTCCGGTCGTGACCAGGATGTATCCGCTCAGCGTTTCTCCTCGCTGGATTGCGGGAAAATGCAGGGGAAGAGCCACGTCCATTGCTGTCGACCTGTATCCTCGTGACTTCAAGGTCGTAACAACCTTCTCTTGCGAATCACCAACGACAATATCCATGGTTCGCTCCGCGTTACCTAGCTTGAAGGAAACCCGGTAGGCGTCCGCGCTGCTTGGAGTTCCGAGGTTACGTATTTTCATCAAAACAGCCACTACCGGCCCACCGTCCAACTCTCCAGGTCCAAACTCAAAGAAGGCAGATAATTCTCCGACCAGCCTTGGACCGTCATCTGCTTTGAGACGTGCAACATGCTCGTCTTTCCAGGTCTGATAGAAAGCTCCAAAAATGCACAGGATTCCGATTCCCCAGAAGACCTTTGATGGAATTGACGCCCGTTTGGTACGGTCAAGCCATATTGCGAACACAAGCGCGACTATGCCGCTCATGAGTCCGATCCAATGGTCGAGGACGGCGACCAGGAAGCCGTAGATGTCCACCATGGCTCAACCCTACCGCCCACCCGCCAGTCACAGCTACGCGTCATCCGTTCAGCATCACGTCTGCCCAATAATTCCCCCGCCTGCCCAGCAATTCCTGCGTCAAGCTCAATCATTGGGCAAAGCCGCGGGCTGGCGGGTGCCGAGCCTCCCAGGGTTCCCATTACCGCGTAGGCGGAGCCGGGCTTTGCCCACCGACTTCGTCGGTGCTTCGGGACCTACACCTCCACGCCCTCCCCCTCGCGTCCTTCGGACGCGCCCCTCGCGCCTCCGCCAGAGCGCGGGAGGGGTTGGCGAGGCCGCGCGTAGCGCGGGGGTGGTAGGGCGGGCTGGCGGGTGCCGAGCCTCCCAGGGTTCCCATTACCGCGTAGGCGGAGCCGGGCTTTGCCCGGCGAAGCCAGAGCGCGGGAGGGGTTGGGAACCCTCCCAGGGTTCCCATTTCGATAGGTATATACTGCCGCGATGTGGAGGAGCGAGCACCGTCGACGCGGCCAACCTGGTCCGAGGGTTTCGCTTGGGCTGCTGGTGGTCGCCGTCGGGCTCTTCGGGGCCATGTCGAGCAGCCACGGCAAGTCGCAGTCCAAGCGCAAGAGCTCGGCCCCGCGGCCCGCGGTTGCAGACGCCGCGCCCGAGGTGGCAGTCGACGAACATACGGACGCCGCCTATGTCTTCGTGAAAGGCGTCGGCATCCAGCGCCTGCGGAACGGCGAGATATCCACGGTCCTGAAGACGCAGGCCACCTTGCGCGACATGCAGCTCGACGGCGAAGGCATGCTGTGGGCAAGCTTGCGCGGCGAGGGCGTGGTGCGAATCGTCCATGGAAAGGCGGTCACCCTCAACCATGAGAGCTTCGCCAAGCTGGCCATCCGCTCGCCCACCGACGTGTGGACCATCAACGACGACCACGGCAGCGTCGTGCGCTACGACGGCATCCGCTGGAAGACCACTCGCACCCGCAACAGCCTCGCGGGCGCCTTCGACGACAACCGTCTGCTCGACATCGTGACCGACGGACGCGCGGTATGGGTGGCGAGTTGGAACGGCCTTTGGCGCGTGACGGGTGGTAGGTGGACCCGACTCGATTCGCCCGCAGTGTCCGAGAACGACCAGGCCGACACCGAGACAAAGTCGGCGCCTGCCTTTCCGCTCTCCTTGCTCGTCTCGAAACCAGGGTTGATCGCCTGCTACCTCGCGGGCTGCTTCGTGTTCACGGAAGCGGGTTGGCAGCCCTCGCACTGGCGCGCGGACAAAGCCCATTTGCAAAGCGCGGGGGCAGCCAACCTGCTTGCCGGCACGAGCGCCGACGGCAGGGCCATCGTCATCGCCCGCCTCGACGGAGCGGGCGACGCGAGCACGAGCGAAGCCATCTCCACGAACGGAATCAACGACATCGCCGTCGACTCGTCGGGGCGGGTGTGGGTGGCTACCGGCAGCGAGCTCGTCGTGTTGAATACCAGCGGGCACACGCTGCAGCGATGGAAGTCCGGCGGCGCCAGCGGCCCGGCGGGCGAGATCGAGCGCGTGCTCATCGCCGGGGCCGGTCCCGTCGCGCTGCCCACCAAGTAACCTTCCTACTGCCCCGAGGTTTCCTCCGAGCGTTGCCATCGCGGATCGTCGCCGACATGGCCTGTACCCGTCGTCACGCGCTTTCAGTTTGAGCGGGATTGGCGGAAACAGGCGGAATGCGATGTGCCATCGCAACAGGCGTCGGGACTATTTCCCAATGGACCGGGCAATTCTCCCCTTCTCAGCCACGGGTATTCGCCGGCAGACCGCCACGTTCCCCGGTAGGATGATGCAGAAAACTGTTCACAAGATCGCGGAGATTGGCCATGTCGATCGGCTTCTCCAATACCGCCACCGCTTCGAATGGTCTCGCTTCCACCTGCAGCTCTTTGTCTCCGGAGCTGGCGATGAAGACAAACGGCGGGACCTTCGCCCTGCCCCCAAGCTTGCTGAACGCTTGCAGTTCCGGTGCGCCAAGCATGCGCGACACGCGAGCACCACACCAAACGAGGCCGACACTCCGTCGAAAAAGCCGCGACCACGGTCGCGCGTCCGTGACTCCATCAGGGTCTCTCCATGGCAGAGATTCTAGGATAGGATGCCCTACGGCCCCAGGAAAGAGAGGCATCGTCATAAAGTAGGCATGGGCTACTCGCAGGGAGCAAACGTGGTCCCCGTCTGCGATGACAATGCCCCGATGGCGCCATGCTACACCGTGACTGCGGACGCGGCGCCCTGTGCGACAGGCGAGTATCTCGTACAGACCATCGGCGCCGATGCGCTGACGCCAGGAACCATGCTCGAGCTCACCTGCCAGTAGGACTTGGGAAACGACGGCTTTGCGAAGGCGGCGCTACTCTGGCCGAACGATTTCGATGGCGGCATCCCCCAGCGCGTGGAAGTCGCGTTCGTTCAGGGTCAGCAGCCTTCTGGCACCCGCTTTGCGCGCACACGCCAGAATGTGCCCGTCGTAGCTGCGGCCGCCAGCGACTTGGGTCGTCTCGAGATCGTCGATGAGCCGCCAGACCTCGCTGCCATCAAGGGCAACCGTGTCTACCCCTGCGAAGGTGTCGCGCAAGAGCGCGCCAGCATCCGCCGGGCTCAGCCGATGCGGGGATGGCAAACGTGTCATGACGGCGTAGGCCTCGATGAGCGTTGGTGCCGGCAGGACGAGACGCTCGGCCGTGAGTCCGCGTTCCAACGCCTTCCGCGCCGCCTCATGGCTCTCGTGCCAGCCAAGCAGGGCGGCAACGACCACGCTGGTATCGACGGCTTCCCGAATCACGCCCGGCGCCCTCGCAACCGCTGCTGCGTGCGTCGCACGATTCCGGCCGACAAGTTAGGCGCGCTCGCGGCCAACGCCACCGCCACGCGGCCTTTCTTCACGCGGGTCACCGGCTGGGCGGCTGGCTCGATCTCGATGCGGCCGTCGCGGCACCTGATGGTGAGCGGCATGTCGGGTCGTAGCTCTGCCTCGTCGCGAATGGCCTTGGGCACCACGAGGCGTCCGGCAGAATCGATGGTAACGTTCATGGTACGGATTCTACCATAGATGTTCCTCGGCTCTCGCCCGAGGGGCGTTTGTTCCAGCTACGTCTTCGGCCCTACTAGTTGCAGTAGTAGTATCCGGTGCTCGAGTCGTAAGCGCACAGGTAGGGAGACTTGCAACCTATCGCCGAGCTGGTGGTCGAGCTCGACGAATCGGTGCAACAGCGCTGGCCCTTGTCGCCGCACGCGGTGCACAGGTACTGCGTGCTACCCGTGGTTGATGAGGTGCTGGAAATACAACGGCTGCCCGGGGCGCCACAGTAGTAGTAGCTCGTCGAAGAAGAGTAGCTCGAAACGCAACAGGCTTGGCCGAGGCCGCCGCAAGCCGTGGTCGGGGTGCCGCCCGTACACGAGCCGCCAGCCACCGTGGTCACGTCGCACACGGGGTTGGTCGTGCTTGAATAGAGGGTGTCGCAGGCTACGCCGGCGGCCATGCACACTTGATTGCCGGACGAGAACGTCGTGCTGTAGCGGGTAACACAGCACCCGCCCGTGCAGGCGTTGCCCGCACAGCACGGGCTTGCCGTCGAGGTCGTGGTGCCCGGCGTGCCACACACGGTGCAGCGCGAGCTTTTGCAGATCGCGTTGGCGTCATTACACGTATTGTTGGCGCAACAAGGGCCGCCGGCGGAGCCGCACACCTGGCAAATGCTCGTCGAGCTGTCGCAGGCCGCGGTTGCATCCTTGCACGCGGGGGTGGTGGACGACGAGGAGGTCGAGCAGCAGGTCTCACCCAAGGCCCCGCAGGTTCTGCAGGTGTAGTTGCCGGTCGAGCTGTTGTACAAGCACTGGTTGGTGGGATCCTTGCACGCGGTGGCCGTGGACAACGAGGATGTCGAGCAGCACGGCTGGCCCGTCCCTCCGCACTGCTTGCAGGTGTAAAGGCCGGTCGAGCTGTCGGACAGGCACTGGGTGCCGGCGTCCGTGCAAGTGCTGCCCGCGCAACATGGACCACCGGTCTTGCCGCAGGCGGCGCACACCGAGGAGCTGTACCCGACGGAGCCCGTGCAGCTCAGGTCATAGGTCGCGCAGCCGGTGCTGGTCGGGAAGGTGCTGGTCGGGCAGCACGGCTCGCCCGCGTTACCGCAGGTGCAGCGCCCGGAAGTACACGAACCGTAGGTGTAGCTCGAGCTGGTGCTGCAGCTGGAGCCGTCGGCCAGGCAGACTGCCGTTGAAGCAGCAACCGCTGCTGCAAGTATTGCCCGGGCAACAAGGCGCACCCGGGGTACCGCACAGGGCGCACAGACCCGTGGACGACGTGGAGTTGCACACCGAGCCAGCCACGCACCGATCCGTGCCGTTGCTGCCGGGACAGCACGTCTCACCCGGGTCGCCGCAGGACGAACAGACGCTGTTGCGACAGGAAAGGCCGGCGCCGCAGCTGGGTGTGGTGGAGCCGCAGCACGGCTGTCCCGAGGCGCCGCAGCCGGCACACTTCCCCGCCGCGCACACGCCGGGGTTCGTGCCGGTCGTCCCGCCGGTCCCCGCCGTCGTGGGCCCGCAAGACGCCGATTCGGCCACGCATTGTTCATTGTAACAGCAGGCATTGCCGCTGCACTTGCTGCCCGGACAGCAGGGGCTGCCCGGCGTTCCGCAGGTGGCACAGACACCGCTCGAAGAAGATGTGCTGCTGCAAACCAAACCGCTGCCCAGGCACACGGTCGTCGTGCTGCTGCTCGAGGAGGCGGGCGTGGTGTAGCAGCAGGTATCGCCGGCGTTGTTTCCGCACAAGCCACAAATGCCGGAGACACACTTCGTGCCCGGAGCGCTACAGTAGCTTGCGCTCGTACTGGTTCCCGTCGGGCAACAGGGTTTGCCCGGGCCGCCGCAGGCCCCGGTGTTACATGAGCCGGCGCTGCAGGTTCCCGGCAGAGGCAGGCACGAGGCGCCATCGGCAACGCAGATATTGGAGGCGCAACAGCCGTTGTTCCGGCAACTGTTGCCGGAGCAGCAGATCTGTCCCGGACCACCGCACGCGGTTCCGACGACGGTGGTCCCGCCGGAGCCTCCCTTGCCCGCGCCGCCTGAACCCGATCCGCCCTTGCCGGTGTTGCCCCCTGTTCCGATGACCCCACCGGTGCCCAAGCCGCCGCTGCTCACGCCGCCGCTGCCTCCGCCTCCTGTGGCGCTGCTCGCTTCGCCCCCGCCACCCAACGCTGGAGGATCGCCACCCGTTCCGCCGGACGGCGGCGAGCTGGTCGATCCCTTGCAGCCTTGAAGGATGAAGAAGGCGAGGACCAAACCGACCGGCACCGAGACGAGATGCAATCCGGAACGCACATTCTTCTTCATGGCTAAGCTCCTAAGAACGTTGGCGGGGGGAGACCGGCGCCATTATACGCCGCGGCCTAGAAATTGTAAGCTCACCAGAATCTCACCAGAATCTGGATGGAGAATGACAAGCCTTCACGCGGGCGTTAGGCTTGAAAAAGGTGCCGATATGCCGAGAAACACTTGCCTGCAAAGGACTTTCATTGCCCTGGGCTTGCTCTGGCTCGCTGGCGCCTGTACCCGCGAACCAACCGGCGATGGCCTGGCAAGCGGAGGTTCGCCCGGCAGCGGCGGCGCCACCAACGTGGGTGGCGCGACAGGATCGGGGGGCACGCAGGCAAGCGGGGGTAGCGGAGGTGGGACAATGTCGAACGGTGGCACCCTCGGCTCAGGCGGTGTCGCGCCTTCTGGTGGCACGACCTCCTTGGGCGGTAGCAAGGCGAGCGGTGGCGCAATTTCTGCTGGCGGCGTGACCACCACGGGCGGCGATTCATCGACCGGAGGTGCCGCAGGTTTCGGTGGCGCGAGCAACGCGGGTGGTGCCACCGGCGGAGCAAGTTCCTCCGGCGGCATCACGACGACCGGGGGAATCCAAGGGCAGCGGCGGTGCCACAAGCACGACCGGCGCGGGCGGCTCGACCCACGCCGGCACATGGCAGATCATGCCGCTCGGCGATTCCATCACCGGCACCACGTGCTACCCCAAGCTCCTGTCCAAGGAGCTGCATCGACAAGGGCCACACCGACTTCACCTTCGTGGGTACCGTACTGAACAACCAGAGTTGCGGCAACGGCGTGGCCAACGTCCAAACCGAGGGTCACGGCGGCTACCTCGTGACCTACCTGACCTCGAACGCCCAGGCTTCGCAGAACAAGGGCAGCCTCACCGAGCTGATGGCGTGGGCCGCCGAAAAGCCCGATGTCGTCCTGATGGAATACGGAACCAACGACGTCTGGAGCAACATCGCACCGGCCGACATCACCAGCGCCTACAGCTTCGTGGTCGACCAGTTCCGCGGTCAGAATCCCGGGGTGATCTTTTTCGTCGCCCAGATCACGCCGATGAATCCCAGCGGTTGCACGGACTGCGAGGCCCGGGTCGAAGCCCTCAACGCCCAAATCCCGACCTGGGCCACCGGCAAGAGCACTGCCGTTTCGCCGATCTACGTTGTGAACGTCTGGGCCGCGCTGCAGCCAGCCGGGAGCTACACGCCCAATTCCACCAACACCTCGGATGGCGTTCACCCCAACGCCACGGGCTCGCAACCCATGGCCGACGTGTGGACCGCCGGCCTGGTCGCGCAAGGCATTCCTTAGACGGCTAACCGTGGCCGTGGCCGACGGCAATTCATACCGCTTCCATGGCCGCCACCTCGTCGGGGTCGAGGGCAAAGGCGAATACGTCGAGATCCTCCTGCATGTGGCGTCAATCGGAGGTCCCGGTGACGGGAACCATGCCGACTTGCAGAGCAAAGCGAAAGACAATCTGCGCCTCGGTTCGCCGGTGGCGAGCGGCGCTGCCCTTGATGATCAATCCTTGCATCTCGCGCGCGTTCGCCGTGAGCAACGAGAAGCCCTGGTAGACCATGTCATGTGCCTTGGCAAAGGCGCGCACTTCCCGGTCCCAACCGCTACGGGCGTAGCAACGATTCTGCACGAACGCGGGCTTGACCCGCGCCCCCTCGAATAGCAGCGCGAGCTGCTCGACCGACACGTTGCTGACCCCGATGAGGCGGGTCTTTCCCTCGACCTTGAGCGACTCCATGGCGCGCCAGACCTCCCAGTCTTCGTCCGCCAGACCGCGACGGGTGGACGGACCGTGCAGGAGAAAGGCATCCAAGTAGGCGGTGCCGAGGTGTTCGAGCGAGCTGTGCAGCGATTGCACGACCTGCTCGCGGGCGGGTGCATGGCTGTCGTAGGGCAGCCGGCGATCTTGACCTGCCGCGGAGGTGAACTTGGTCTGCAAGAACAGCTCGCCGCGCGGAATCGCGCCGGCCGCGAGGAAGGACTTGACCGCGTCGCCGACGCCGGCTTCGAAATAGTGGCGCCGCTGATTGGCAGTGTCGATGGCACGAAAGCCCGTTTCCAGCGCCATGGCCGCCAGCGCCCGCGTCCGCTGTTCCTTCCATGCCGTGCCGTAGAAGAACGAAGGCACGGATACGCCCTGCACCTCTTGCGACTGCGAGACGACGGTCATGGCCGAAGTGTAGCTCGGCGACCGTGGCCTGCCATCCTGGCCGGTCCTCGCCGATCCTCGCCGACCGCCGGCTATGCAACGCGGCTTCGACACCTCTTCGACACCTGGCTTCGGTTCTGTCAGGCTTGGCCCATGCCATTCACATCGACAGCCTCGCTGGAAATCCGGGCGCCGCTTTCGAGCGTCTGGGACGCAATCACCAAACCCGAGATCGTGAAACAGTACTTCTTCGGCACCAATCTCGTGACCGACTGGAAGGTGGGCTCGCCGCTCTTCTTTCGCGGCGAGTGGGAGGGCAAGGCCTACGAAGATCGCGGAACCGTGCTTTCCTTCGAGCCCATGCAGAGCCTCTCCTTCAACTACTGGAGCGGCTTCAGCGGTCTCGAAGACAAGCCGGCGCTACGCCAGATCGTCCGCTACGACCTCGATCCGGTCCGCGACGGAGTGCGCATCACGATCCAGCAATCCAACGTCGACACCCAGAAGCGCGCCGATCATTCGGCGGACAACTGGCGCTCGGTGCTGCAAGCGCTGAAGACCTTGCTCGAAGGCAAGCCCGCAGCCTGACCGTCTCCTACAAGAGCCGCTGCGCCTTGATGTGCAGGTAGCGGTTGATGAGGGTCGGGGTCAGCTTGCGCGGAGACACGTGCATGACCAACGCGCCCGCCTCTTGCAGATCGCGCACCAGACGGTCGCGCCATAGAATGGCCTCTGCGGCGGCGGCGCGCTGATACAGATCCGCGGTCTTCACCTCGCCTTGCGGCCGATGGGGCTCCACCATGGCGTCGAGGGTCTCGTCGCGAAAGAGCACGCACAGGGCAAGGTGGCGCGGACCGAGGCTGCGCACCGTGCGCACCACGGACTTGGCCGAGACCTCGTCGATGACCTCGGTGAAGAGCACCACCAAGGAGCGCTTGCGCAAGCGCTGGGAAAGGTAGCCATAGGCCGCCTCGAAATCCGTCTCGACGACTTGCGCGTGGATGTCGTACGAAGCGGCTACCACCCGCTGCGCCGCCCGCCGTCCGCCTTGCGGCGGCAAGAAGGCCCGAATGCGCGCGTCGAAGGCGAGCAGCCCCACTTGATCGCCGGCCCGGGTCGCCACGTGCGACAGCATCAACACCGCGTTCAGGGCGTGGTCGAGCTGCGACAGCCCTTGCGTCTCGGCGGTCATGAGGCGACCGCAGTCGAGCATGCACAGCACCGATTGGTTGCGCTCTTGCTGGTACTCGCGCGTGATGAGCTTCTGCCGGCGCGCCGTCGCCTTCCAGTCGATGGCGCGGTAATCGTCGTCGCGCTGGTAGTCGCGCAGGGCTTCGAACTCGTTCTCGCCGCCGCGCATACGCACGGTGCGCACCATGCGGTTCTCCAGGCTCTGTCGCGCCAACATTTCGTAGGTGCGCACGGCCTGCACGTCGGGATATACCCGCACCGAATGGCGCGAGGCGACCCGGATCTGGCGCTGCCACAAGCCAAGCGGCGTGGACCAGCGCAGATGGTGATCGCCTAGCTCATACAGTCCACGACGGCTCGGCTTCACATGGTAGGTGACCAGGGCATGTCCGGTGCTGGGAACCTGGACCGTCTTGGGCAGCCCCTCGACGACCAGACCATCGGCCGCGTCGTCGTTGACCTGCACGGCCCGTGCGCGCCGCGCGTACGAATAGACGTGCAGTCGCACCAGGTTCATTCGACCCACCGAGAAGATACGCGGCGGCTCGCGCTCGACGCGAAAGAGCACGCCCCGGCCCAGCCAAACGTCGATGGCCGCGGCCAGCACGACGCCCAGGTCGGCGAGCAGCATCGGCCACACGAAGCCCGGCTCGAGCGCGGTCACCGCGCCGAGAAGCAGCGGCACCACCGCGAGCAGCACGAGCCTCATCGAGGGAACGAACGGCATGAATGGCCCGCCCTATTCGCCGCCCGCACCAAGTAGATGGTCATGCGGGCCAGACAGACGCGTGCGGAGCCTGCCGGCTCTGCCGGCAGCGAAGCGTCGCGGGAGGGTTTGGGAACCCTCCCAGGGTTCCCATGACAATAGACCTAGCCCGCCGGTCTCCAAGGGGCTGACCAGGGGTTGCTTCTGAAGGCTCGTTAAAGACAAGATCATGGTGAGTAGTGCGGGTTCAGGCCGCGATGGTCTCGGGCACGCGCACGTCGCGCAGGATTTCGGATACGCAATCGTCGGTGGACATGCCCTCGATCTCGGCGTCGGGCTGCAGCCCCACGCGGTGGCGCAACGCCGCCGGAGCCAGGGCCTTCACGTCGTCGGGAATGACGAAGTCGCGCCCGCGGCTGGCCGCTCGCGCCTGGGCGCCGTGCAGAAGCGCGATGGAGGCGCGCGGCGAGGCGCCATAGTAGAGCGAGCGATGGCCGCGCGTGCGGCACACGATGTCCGCGATGTACGACACGATGCCTTCGTCCACGCGCAAGCGGCGCGCATGGATTTGCATATCGAGCAGCCCCGCGGGCGTGATCACGCGGGCCAGATTCAGCCGTTCGAGAGCCTGCGCGTCGAATCCGGCCAGGTGGTTGCGCAAGATCGCGGTCTCCACATCCTGCGAAGGCGCAAGCACGCTGAGCTTGAACATGAAGCGATCGAGCTGTGCCTCGGGCAAGGGATAAGTGCCCTGCGATTCGATGGGATTCTGCGTGGCCATGACCAGAAACGGCTCGGGCAACGGGCGGGTGACGCCGTCGATGGTGACCTGTCGCTCCTGCATGGCTTCGAGCAGCGCCGACTGGGTCTTGGCCGGGGCGCGGTTGATCTCATCGGCCAGCAGGAGCTGCGTGAACACGGGACCCTTGAGAAACTCGAACGCGCCCTTCTGCTGGTTGAAGACGTTGCCGCCGCTTACGTCCGACGGCATGAGATCGGGGGTGAACTGGATGCGGCGGTGGTCACACGCCAACACCTGGCCGAGCACGCGCACGAGCAGGGTCTTGCCCAGCCCCGGCGCGCCTTCGAGCAGGACGTGACCACGCGCCAGCAAGGCGATGAGGGCGTGCTCGACCACATCGGTTTGCCCGACCAAGGCCCGCTCGACCTCGCCGCGAATGGAATCAAACGTGGCTTTGAACAGACTTGTGTCCACTGGTTCCTCCTGTTTCTTCGAGCAGTTTGCACAGCTCGCTCACGGTTTCCAAATCGCGCGCGCCCTTTTCCGCAGGCACGCCCTTGCTCACGTCCCGTGCTTCCAGCAGCATGCGCATCACCTCGCCGACCGGACGTCCGGTGCGCGTGGCCACGGCCTCGGCCAGCCCCGATAGGCTGCGATCCACCCGCAGGCCGCAGCGCTCGCGCAGGCGCTCGCTGGCGTAGGCCCCCACGAATCCCAGGGCCAGGCGTTCGCCGCGCGCCCGCGCGTAGTGCAAGCCCAGGGCGCGCACGTGCTCGGCAAATTCACGGCGATGCGTCCGCTGGGTGTGCTGGACCTGACCGAAGCGCGCACCCTTGCAAGCGAAAAACAGCAACAAGAGCGCGGCGAGCTGAAGGAGCGCCGGCCCCAAGCGTCCGCGCCGCACGGATTCGACGGGGTTCGACGCCACGAGCCCGGTCAGATTGCCCGCCAGCTCGACGCAGGTGCCGCCGTCGCGCAGCAGGTCGTCGAGCAGAGCGGCGTTGTCGGCCACCAGCAGACTGGCATTGCGAAACAGAAAGTCGTCGGCCAGCACCAACACGCGCTGACCCTCGTCGTCTTCGCTGTCGCTCTCGGAGCGGCCAAGCCAGCGTTCGGCGGCATAGGGCTTCTGCTTTCGCATCAGCACGGTTCTGGTGCCGGGCTGGTTTTCGAGGCAGTTGGCCTCGGGAACGCGCACGCGCAGCGTCCCCCAGCGTTTGCTCTCGGCGTCTGCGAGGGTCACGAGCTCGGGACGCTCGGCTTGCTTCTCGACCATGCGCGTGCCGAGCCAACCCGGGAGCTCGTGCCGGCCGCCCGCGACGACGAGGACGTGGTCTCCGGCCAGCACCCAGGTCTTCAGCGCCGTCCAGTCCTCTTGCCCGAGGTGGGCGCCGGGCAAGAGGACGAGCTGTTCGGCCGCGCCTGCGTGGCAGCGGTGGTCGGAGGACTCGTCGCCGTCGGACGTGACGTCGCTCGACCTCTTGTCGTTGATCTTGGCGATGGAGAGCAACCGCTCGTGCACCTCGAAACCGCGCCTGCCGAGATAGTCGATGACCCCGGCGCGGCCCGAGGGAGAGTATTCCCAGTCCGCGCGCGGCTGTCCGCAAGCGGCGCCGAGCACGAGCAACCCGGCCAACACCAGCATCACGCCCATGCGTTCGGCCAGCAGGACGGTCACGCGGGCCCAGACCCCGTCGAATCCCTCGCGCGTAACGGCCCGCTCGCCGAACTGCACGGATTCCACGGCATCGACGACCTCCGCGACCCGCCCGGCGATGGCCGGCCGCTCGCGCCTCACGTGGCGCACGTAATCGCCGTTGGTCTGGTCCGGCTCGATGTGAACCAGGCCCGCGCCCTCGAGGCGCCGCAACAGCGCGGCGTAGGCGTCGCCGATGGCGGCACGAAAATCTCCTGCCGTGGCCTCGGCACGTGCGCGCTCGAGCAGGCGCTGCACGTCGGTCTCGACCAATCGGGCAAACGCCGCGCGCGCCTCCTCGGCCGCGTCCGGTGCCTGCGTGCGGACCTCCTCGTCCTTGGGCGTGTGATCGAGAAAATGGCGGACCAGCGCGAACACCAACATGGCCAAGCCGAGCCCGAGCAGGATCCACAGCAGCAGGCGGACCGGAAGTCCGAGCTCGGGCAGGTGAAAGGACACGGGCTCCCCCAGGTCGATCTGCTTGGCGAGCGCGTCGTGCTTGCACGCCTCGCGCAGCTCGGGACAGGCCTGCGTGTTGTCTCCCGCGCCGAGATCGCACCACGCCTTTTCGGCCCGGGTCAGGGGATAGCTCGGCTCGTGACAGAATTGAAAGTGCCGGGAGGCGAGGGTCTCGCGCACGGCTTGCGCGGGTTCGGGCAGGGGCTTGGCCGGCGCGCTGGCCGCGGATCCGGCGGCGGGGGCCGCGCCGCCAAGGAGCACGAGGACGCAGGCCGCGACGAGGCCGTGCCTCTTCACGAAGCCGTTCACGAAGCAATCCTCCGGTTCTTTGCCTCGGCATCGGCCAGAGCCATGAAGCGCAACTGGATGTCCCATCCCTCCTTGCGCGTGCGCATGTCGATGTAGCCAAGGAAGCTGGCGCTGGCGACGAAAGGCGCCGAAAGCAACGCGCCGGCCACCGCATAGGCGGAGCCGCCGTCCGAGAACAGCGAACCGACCGGCTCGCCCATCTGGAACACCATGTCGACCACGGCGTTGCCGATGAGATCGGCCGCCATGGCGAACAAGAAGGGCGCGCACAGACTGGCCAGCGCCAGCCCCAGACAGGACAGGCTGCGGAAAAGGACCAGACGGCTGCTGCGGGCCAGACTGCCGAAGGCCGAGCCCGATTCCAGCAGCACGGCCTCGCTGACGAAAAACAGTCGCGCGGCGAAAATGGGCAAGGGCACCAAGACTGCCGCGCACAGCACGAGGACGAGCAGGTGCACGATCCTGGCAACCAGGTACGTGAAGAAATGGCGCGCGAACCGGCCGAGCACGGCGAGCACGCGGACCTCCTCGGCGCGACGGAAGAGCAGCTCGCCCGCGGCCTGTGTGTAAACCCCGTTCGACAGCCAGAGATACCCCGCCACCCCCCACCAAACCGACGACCACGACCAACCGAGCTCAAGACGGCAAAACCCACCGAGCAGGCCACCCACGGTCGTCACGAGCAAGGCCAGCGGCAGCATCAGTCGCCGGTTCACGATGCAAAAAGGACCGGCCAGATCGATGACGTCGGACATGGCCCGCGGCCGCAGCGCGACCCGGGCTTCGAGCAGATTCAAGTCCTGCTCCTGGGTGACGGCGACCGACCCGCGAACAGCAAGTAGGCGAGCACCAAGACATACAGCAGAACCGCCGCGCCCCACTTGACCGGCGGGAGGATGGACGACGGCGACCAGAAGCCTTCGATGAAAGCCGCCACCAGAAGCATGAGCGCCGCGCCCATGATCATGCGAAAGAGATCTCCGGCCTGCGCGCGCAGCGAGTCCCAGCGCGAGCGCTGGCCGGCGTTGACGAGGGCGTACCCCATGGAAATCCCGGCCGCGCCCGAAATCACGATGGCGGTCAGCTCGAAGGCACCGTGCCCGACCATGAAGGTGAACAGGTTCCGCCCGTGTCCTGCCGCCGTCACGGCTCCGGCCACCACGCCGATGCCGAGCCCGTTGTAGACGAGAAAGAACATGCTGCCCAGGCCGAACAGGATTCCCGTGGCGAAGCAGCGAAAGGCGATGCCGACGTTGTTGTACACGTAGAAGCTGGCCATCATGCCGTTCGTGCCCTCCTCGCGACCGTGACCGAGGTCGCTGTAGGACTTCTCCATCTGCTCCACCATGGATTCGGACATGATCTGGATGGCGAACCCTCGCGAACGAAGCGCGCCGACGAAGCCGAGCAGGCCGGGCAGGATGAAGAGCGCGGCGGCCAGGGCCACGAAGCGGGCGTTGCGCCGCACGCTCGAGGGAAAGCCGGTCGCAATCAGCTCCCACAAGCCGGCCAGGCGATAGGGTGGCGCGCTGTACATGGCGGAGCTCGTGCGCGCGGCCAGCGAGTCGAGCAAGTCGATGACGTCCGACGTATACCCGGCCGTGCGCGCACGCATGAGATCGGAGCAAATCTCTCGGTACAGCCCGGCGGCGCGCGAGATCGACGGGGGCGGCAGCTTGTGCAAGAGGTGCTTGTTGGCCAGCAGGGCGTCGAGCTCGTCCCAGGCGGGTTTGCGAGCGGCCACGAATTCGTCCTGCGTCCGGTTCACGACCTGGTCCCCGGCGATGGAATCGGACCGCCCGGCAGGACCGCGCCGCCCACGGCGAAGTGATGGACCAGGGCGAGGAACCGCACCGGATTGTCGGACTTCACGCCCAGCCTTCGCTGCACGATGGGCGCGAGGATCTCGGCCAGCTCGGCTCGCCGGGCCGGCGACAGATCGCGGCGGCGCAACAACAATTCCACGGCCTCACGCTCGGGCAAGGGCAGGGTCACGCGATGGGGGAAGGCGGCGCTCTCGAGCGCTGTCGCCGGTGGCTCGAGCGTGATCGAGGGTGCTACGTGCACCGGATCCTCGATTACCACCATGGTGCCCGCCGCCCGATCGCCCAGGCGGGCGAAGCGGCCATCGCAGCTCATGGCGATGAGGCCCAGCAGATAGCCCACGGGAAGAAAATCCGCCGTGCGCAGCAGGTTGCGCAGGACCGCGTCCATGAAGGAAAGTGGATAGCCACCGACCTTGACCACGCGCAATCTCAGCGCGCGCTTGCCCGGCGTCGTGCCGTTCCAGCCAGCCTCGAAAGCGACGAAGTAGCCCCACTCGATGAGGAACAGCGACAGCAGCGTTCCGCTGCTCAGGATGGCTCTGCCGAAGGTCAGATGTTCCCCCGTGGTCGCGACCAGCACGATCTCGACGATCAGCAAGATGCCCGCACGCACCAACAGATCGAGAAGATAGGCCCACGCGCGTCGGGTAGGACCAGCGGCGTGAAAACGGAAGCGCACGTGCTCCGGCGTTTCCACTTCGACCGTGTTGTCGAGCTGCACGGCTTACCGTTGGTGGCGCACGACGCGGGTGCCGGCAATGAGATCGTGCAGGCAACGTCGGTCTTGGCGAAAGATGAAGAGGCAGTCGATCAGGTTGAATAGAGCCCCGAGGTAGGGAAAAGCGCCCATCACCTTGGGCACCCAGTTGCGCAAGACCACGCCGACGCCGAAGGTGACGGGGCCGCCGTCGATCCTTTCGATGCGAATGCCGGTCCATTTTTTCCCCAGCGACTGCCCAGTCCGGGCGATCAAGGTCCACTGGTAGATGGCGATGGCCAGCGCGCCGAGAAAGCCGACGCAGGCGGCGATCCCCAACAGCACGGTCAGCTGGGAGGCGCCCAGGAAGGAAGCCTCGGACAGCTTCTGCCCAGTGCCGGCCCGGACAGCCTCCAACTGGGTGCGTACGCCGAAGTAGATACCCACCGCGAGAAGCGGAACGAGCGGGACCGAGATGAGCAGGCCGTCGAGGGTGACCGCGGTCAGCCTGGTGCCACGCCCGGCGGGCTCCGCGCCTTGCACACCGGCAGACACGCCCGCGTTGACATCGCTTCCGGGCGGGGAATAGGCGTCGGCGAAATAGTCTTTGTCCATCGGCGGAGGGCTGATCGGACCACGCGGTTTGGCGTGCGTCAAGCACGGCGAACGGGCGCAGCGCCCCGCACAAGAGCCGCGCCCCGGATTCGGCCTCGTCTGCCTCGTCGTCGGCCATGGCCACTGGCGCGACCACCGGGGGCGACGAAGCCAGGGGTCGCGGGCTACTTCGTCATCGCCTTCTGCTGGGCTTCCATGTCGGCGACCATCTTCTGGAACATGGCGATGATTTCCTTGTGCACCTCGATGACCTTCTTGGTGGCTTCGGCCAGCTTGGGATCGCGAGCTCATCTTGGCCATGTCATGCGGTGCAGCCGGCCAGCTCGCGGCCTTCTTCATCTCCTCGCTGGCCTTCATCATGCTTGCGGCGATTTGCCTGTGGGTCTTGGCGATGGCCCGCAGCCCCTTGGCTTCCGCCATGCTGTCCTTGTCCTTTCCCAGCAGTGCGGCGTGAGCTTCGAGCATCTCCGCCACCGAGGTCGCGCCCTCCGACAACTTGGCCGGGATGGGCGCCATGCCGGAAATCATTTGGCCGCAGGTGCCCCCTTCGGCCTTGGTGGCCATGGTGTGGCCGGCCATCGCGTGACCGGCCATGGCGTGGCCAGGCGCCGGCTCCGCTGCCCTTGCACTTCCCACGAACGCGCCAGCCAGAATTCCCATGCACAGAACGATCTTCTTCATCGGTTCTCCTCCAAACTCGCAAACCTGGTTGAAACAACGCCAGACGGACGCGATGCATCACGATCCGCGTGGCTTGTTGTGTTGATGACGAGCTGGCGGTTGGATGCCAACTCCCGTAAATGGTGACCGCCTTGGTCCTCTCGCTGGCGTTCGCCCCTTCGCGGTGCGAACCTTGTGCCCGCGTCGTTTGCACGAGACGCAAGAAGCCGCCGAGGCATCTTATTGACGCTGGTGGTAGCCACCTTCCACCTTCCACTTTCCCCCTCCACTTTCCGCCTGCCAACCTGAAAACCATGACCAAGCCAATGCTGTCCGTTTCGCCGGTCTATGCTGGCAACGCCGAATTCATCGAAGATCTCTACGAACGTTATCTGACCCTGCCGACCTCGGTCTCCGAGGAATGGCGACAGCTTTTCGCGACGTTCAAGGGTGCGGACTCGCCCATGCGCGCGGCCATCGCGGACCAAATCCGTCGCCTTTTCGACGACCGCGAACAGGACTCGCGCTCGGGCCGGAACGGCAGAAGCGAAAGCCATGCCACGGTCGCCAAGCAGATTGCCGTCATGCGCCTCATCCAGGCCCACCGGGGTCTCGGGCATTTCCGCGCACGGGTCGATCCCATCCGCTTGCGCGCGCAACCCAACATCCCCGATCTCGAACCAAGCTTTCACGGCCTTGTCGAGTCCGACATGGACACCGTCTTCCACACCGGCAACCTGGGCGGGCGCTCCGAGATGGCCTTGCGCGAGATTGTCGAGATGTTGCGCGAGACCTACACCGGCTCCATCGGAACGGAGTTTCTGCACATCTCCGAGGTCGAGGAGAAGCGTTGGCTGCAGACGCGCCTCGAGGCCACGCGCGCCAAGCCGGCCTTCACCGAAGACGAACGCCTGGAATTTCTGGCCCGGCTCGTCGCCGCCGAGGGCATCGAACACTACCTGCACACGGCCTATGCCGGCCAGAAGCGCTTTTCCCTCGAAGGTGGGGAGTCGACCATCACCGCCCTCGACACCATCATCCAGACCTCGGGCGCGCATGGCACGCAAGAGATGGTGATCGGAATGGCCCATCGCGGGCGTCTCAACGTGCTGGTCAATATCATGGGCAAGGCCCCCAAGGAGCTGTTCCAGGAATTCGAGGGCTTGCACGACTGGAAAGGGGTCTCGGGCGACGTCAAATACCACCAGGGCTACTCGACGGACATCGCCACGCGCGGGGGCATCATGCACGTGGCTCTCGGCTACAATCCCTCGCACCTCGAGATCATCAACCCCGTGACCGAAGGCTCGGTGCGCGCGCGCCAGGAGAGGCGCGACGACGACGAGCGCCGCAAGGTGATGGCGGTGCTCCTGCACGGGGATGCGTCCTTCGCCGGGCAGGGCGTGGTGTACGAGACTCTCAACCTGTCGCAGACCCGTGGCTACACCACCGGTGGCACCATCCACATCGTGATCAACAACCGTATCGGCTTCACCACCAGCCACCCGCTCGACGTGCGCTCGACGCTCTACTGCACCGACGTGGGCAAGGTGGTGCAGGCGCCCATCTTCCACGTCAACGGCGAGGATCCCGAGGCGGTGGCGTACGTCGCCCAGCTTGCCGTCGACTACCGCATGACCTTCAAGAAGGACGTCATCATCGACCTCGTCTGCTACCGGCGCTACGGCCACAACGAAGCCGACGAGCCGGCCGCGACCCAGCCCATGATGTACAAGAAGATCCGCGGCCACGACAGCGTGGCCAAGCGCTACGCGGCCAGGCTCGAAAGCGACGGCGTGGTCGAGCCTGGGCAGGCAGGTGCGCTCGAGCGGGAATACCGAGAGACGCTCAAACAGGGGCAGCAGGTAGCCATGAGCATCGTGTGCCCGCTCGTCGATCGCAAACCGCGCGTCTTCGACGAGCTTCGCAAGATGCACTGGACCGCGGCCGCCAACACCGCGGTGCCGCTGGCCGAAATCCGACGCCTGGGGGCCCGCCTCGATGCGCTGCCCGAGGACTTCGAGCTGCACCCGCGCGTGGCCAAGATCGTCGAAGATCGGCGCATGATGGCCGTGGGGGCCATGCCCGTGGACTGGGGATTCGCCGAGGTCATGGCCTACGCCAGCCTGGTCGACGAGGGACATCCCGTGCGCTTGTCGGGCCAGGACACCGGCCGCGGGACCTTCTTCCATCGCCACGCCGTGCTGCTCAACCAGCGCAACGGCGACGAGTACATCCCGCTCCAGCACATTTCGGACAAGCAGGCGCGGTTCACCGTCATCAACTCCATTCTCTCCGAAGAAGCGGCCCTCGGCTTCGAGTACGGCTTCTCCGCCGCCAGCCCCGAAACCCTGGTCATCTGGGAGGCGCAATTCGGCGATTTCGCCAACGGCGCCCAGGTCGTCATCGACCAGTTCATCGTTTCGGCCGAACAGAAGTGGCGCCTTCTGTGCGGCCTGACCCTGATGTTGCCCCACGGCTACGAAGGACAGGGGCCGGAGCACACCTCGGCCCGTATCGAGCGCTTTCTGCAGATGGCCGCCCAGGACAACATCCAGATCTGCCATCCCTCCACGCCGGCCCAGATGTTTCACCTCCTTCGCCGGCAGGTGATTCGACCCTACCGCAAGCCGCTCGTCATCTTCAGCCCCAAGAGCACGCTGCGCAGGAAGGCTTCATTTTCGCCGCTCGGCGAATTGGCCGACGGCCGTTTCCGCGAGGTCATCGGCGAAACCGAAGCCGTCGATGCGAGTGCCGTCGAACGGTTGGTGCTCTGTTCGGGCAAGGTCTACTACGACCTCGTGGAGGCCCGCCGTGAAAAGAGGGTCGCCGGAGTCGCCATCGCCCGCGTCGAGCAGCTGTTCCCCTACCCCGGCGAGGCCGTGGCCGCCGAGCTCGGCCGCTATCCCAAGCTTCGCGAGGTGGTGTGGGCGCAGGAAGAGCCGGAAAACCAGGGGGCCTGGGACTTCGTCAGGGATCGCCTGACGTCCGCGCTCGGGGCCGGTCGGTCCTTGTTCTATGCCGGCCGTCCCAACATGGCCGCGCCGTCGGGGGGCGACTACCATCGCCACCTGGAGCGACAAAAGGAGCTTGTCGAGCGGGCGCTCGGCTTGCCCTCCACGTTCGAGCCGGCAACCACGGCGGCCGGGAAGTAGACCGGTCTTGGGTTATAGTAACCGCCAACGAGAACGGCCGGCCCGACGGGACAGCCGGGTCCGGTACCCTTCAGGAGGTCTTGGTCGATGAGCGTCGAGGTCAAAGTGAATGAGCTGCCGGAATCCGTCGCGGATGGGACGCTCGCGGCGTGGCACAAACAGCCCGGCGACGAGGTCAAGGCCGACGAGCCGCTGGCGGAAATCGAGACCGACAAGGTCGTGCTCGAAATCGCCGCGCCGGCTTCCGGCATTGTCGGCCCGCAATTGCGCAAGAAGGGCGACAGCGTGAAACGCGGCGATGTGCTCACGACCATCGAGGCCGCCGGTGCGACGAAGGCCGAGCCGGCCGCCGCCGCGGCCGCGCCCAAGAAGACGGCGCCCAAGACCGCGCAACCGCCGGCCAAGAAGTCCGCCGCCGCGACTGCCGGGGCGTCCGCGCCCGGCGCGCCCGCCCCCACGCCCGCCTTGGCCCCCGCACGGCCGGCCAGCGTGCCGTCGGCAGGCGGGAACGGCGAGGCGGAGATGGAAGGCCTGGCCCCGGCCGTGCGCCGACTTCTCGACGAGCACAAGCTGAGCCCGGCCGACATCACGGGCTCCGGGCCGCGCGGCCGCATCACCAAGGAAGACGTTCTGCGCCACCTCGAGCACTCGCCGCAGCTCGCGTCCAACATCGGCGAAGCGCCCACGGTGGTGGAGTTCTCCGAGACCCAGACCGCGCCGTCGGAATCGGGCGCCCCGGCGCCTCGGCCGACCACGCGCACCAAGATGACCCGCCTGCGCGCCCGCATCGCCGAACGCATGCTGGAGGCCCAGCACAGCGCCGCGATCCTGACCACGTTCAACGAGATCAACATGCAGGCGCTGATGGATCTGCGCCGCAATTACAAGGAGGCTTTCCAGACCCAGCACGGCGTGAAGCTGGGGATCATGGGCTTCTTCGTCAAGGCCTGCGCCGAGGCCCTGCGCCGCTATCCCGTGGTCAATGCATCGCTGGACGGCGACGACCTCGTCTACCACGGCTACTTCGACATCGGCGTGGCCGTCAGCACCACGCGCGGGCTGGTGGTGCCGGTGCTGCGCGACGCCGACCGCATGAGCTTGGCCGAGATCGAGCGCTCCATCGCCGGGTTCACCAGCCGCGGCGAAGAGGGCAAGCTCGGCATCCACGAGCTGACCGGCGGGACCTTCACTATTTCCAACGGGGGCGTGTTCGGCTCCATGCTCTCGACGCCGATTCTGAATCCCCCCCAAAGCGCCATCCTCGGCCTGCATCGCATCGAACCGCGTCCCGTGGCCGAGGGCGACAAGGTCGTCATTCGCCCCATGATGTATTTGGCGCTGTCCTACGATCATCGCATCATCGACGGGCGCGAGGCGGTGCTCTTCCTGGTCGCGATCAAAGAGCTCGTCGAAGACCCAACCCGCTTCATCCTGAGGGTGTGATCATGGCGCAAACTTTCGACCTCGTGGTGCTAGGGGCTGGTCCCGCCGGCTATGTGGCCGCGATCCGGGCCGGACAACTCGGTTTGAATGTCGCATGCATCGACAGCGGCGTAGGTCCGGAGGGGAAGCCGTCGCTCGGCGGCACCTGCCTCAACGTGGGTTGCATCCCCTCCAAGGCGCTGCTGGAATCGTCCGAGCATTACCATCGCTGCAAGGCGGAGCTGAAGGAACACGGCATTTCTCTCGCCGACGTTCGCATCGACGTACCGGCCATGATCGCGCGCAAGAACAAGATCGTGCGCGGCCTTGCATCCGGCATCACCACCCTCTTTGCCAAGAACAAGGTCGTCCCCTTCGCCGGCACGGGCCGCCTGCTCTCCGGTATGCGCGTCGAGGTGACGCCTCTCGGGGGCGGCCCGATCGTGACCCTCGAAGCCAAGCACATCCTCATCGCCACGGGCTCGCTGCCGAGAGACATCGACCACGTTCCCACCGACGGAAAGATCGTCGTCGATTCCTCCGGCGCTCTCGATTTCACCTCCGCGCCCGAGAAACTGGGCGTGATTGGGGCGGGCGTGATTGGCCTGGAGCTGGGTTCGGTGTGGCACCGCCTCGGCAGCCAGGTCGTCCTGCTCGAAGCCATGGAAACCTTCCTGCCCGGCGCCGACGAGCAGATTGCCGACGCCGCCTTCAAGGAGATGTCGCGCCAGGGCCTGGACATTCGCCTCGGGGCACGCGTGCTGGCCGCCAAGCTTGGGCCAAGCGGCGTGCAAGTCAGCTACGAAAATGGCGATGGCAAGCACGGCATCGAGCTCTCGAAGCTGGTGGTGGCGGTGGGTCGAAAACCCAACACGCAAGGCATCGACGTCAACGAGGTCGGCCTGTTGCTCGACGAGCGCGGCTACATTCACGTCGACGAATTCTGCTGCACCAACCTGCCCAACATCTACGCCGTGGGCGACGTCGTACGCGGCCCCATGTTGGCGCACAAGGCGTCCGATGAGGGCGTGATGGTGGTCGAACGCATCGCCGGCCAGCCGTCGCGCGTGAACTACGACGCCATCCCTTGGGTCATCTACACCTCGCCCGAGATCGCCTGGGTGGGCAAGACCGAACGCCAGCTGCGCGCCTCGGCCCGCGACTACAAGGTCGGCGTCTTCCCCCTGTCCGCCAACGGTCGCGCGCGCGCCATGGGCCAAACCGTGGGTCTGACCAAGATCCTCGCCGACAAGCGCACCGACCGCCTGCTCGGCGTGCACATCATGGCGCCCATGGCCTCCGAGATGATCGCCGAGGCCGTGCTGGCCATGGAGTTCGGCGCCAGCGCCGAAGACCTGCAGCGCACCATCCACGCCCACCCGTCGCTGGCCGAGACCATCCACGAAGCCGCCCTGGCCGTCGACGGGCGAACGCTGAACTTTCACGGATAGGGCGTCGTGCGCGCGAAGAGGCAAACTGCCCTGTTGGCACTGGGGCTGGGGCTGACTTTCGGCCAGCCTGCGTGCACGTCGCAGACCGCGATTGCCATCAGGGCCGTCGATGGCTCCCCGCCGACCGACCTCGTCGGCGGGGTCGCTGGGGACGCCAGCGAGGCCTCCCCAGACGGTTCAGCCGGCGTTCGCACCCTGTTCTACGATGGCTTCGACGGTACGTACGGGGTGAATTGGGTGACGTCGGAATCCGGCGACGGGCCGGTCACGGATGCCATGGACGGCACCAACAGGATCGTGACCTTGGATTCGACCCAGTCCGACTTCTCGCGCCTGCGCTGCAACCTGACCGGAGACCTCTTCAAAGAAGTGAACCTCACCGCATCGATGAAGGTACGCATCGAACAAGCGCCGATGTCGACCAGGACCGTGCGCCTGGACGTCAGGCAGGCAGCAATCACCGAGAACATCTTCTATGCCGTGGCTGTGACTGTCGCCACCGACGGCACCATGACCAAGGTCAGCCTCTTCAAGAAGGTTGCCGACGGGGCCGGCAACTACACCATTTGCGAGCTGGCCGCCGGTGCGCCCTTCGCCACGCCGGTACCCATGAACGAGTGGCGCACCATCAAGCTCACCATCGCGGGCACGACCAATGTTCGCCTCAAGGCCTATTTCGAGGAGCAGACCACGCCCATGGCGACCTACACCGACGATTGCGTGTCGCCCCTCATCGCGACCAACGGAGCCACCGTCGACAATGGCGGCTGTCTCGCGGATCAGTGGGGCCTCGGCATCCAGGTCGAGAAGGGAATCAAGGCTTCCGCGGACGACGTGTTGGTCACGACCCCTTAGCTCGATCGTAAGACGTCGTGCGGGCGTTCTCGTGATTCTTGTGGTCTTACGAGCCGAGGATTCGCGTGACAATCCCCGCGACCGATCGGATGCTCTGCGCGGCCGCCGGAAACTTCACCGACACCAGCATGGCGAGTGGCAGGATCCCGTGGAGCACGAGGCCCGAGACATAGGACCGATCCCAGGTGACGACCCCTGGTTTCGTGCCGTCGATGAGACTCAGCAAGGTATTGCGGTTCATCTGCGTGAAGACAGTCACCGTGGTCGCGATCACCGCGGCGACCAGCGAGACCACGAGCATGAGCAAGGTTCGATTACCCTGAAAGGGATAGAGCGTGGTGATCAACAGGATGGGCAGCGTCGCAAGGCTCACGGTCCCGATGACATTGTAGATTTGAGCACGCACGTAGCCGATGATCGCGACGAGACGCAGGGCCAGGAACTCCTCCCACATTCGATGGGAAAGCTGCTGGTCGTTAGACACTGCCGAGCGGATCAGGTGCACGGTGTTCACCGATTCGAGCTTGTCGAACTCCTCCGGTTTGAGGGCTATCCCCGGCGGCTCGTGCGGTCTGTTGCGGTACAGCTCGGCGGCCAGCGCTTCTTCGTGCGGCGCGAGCGCCAGCATGAAGTCCTCCAGCGTGTCCGAAGGTGACGTCAGGAGTGACAGGATGGATGTCGAGGTGGGCGTGGGCACCGCTGCACCCGCGGAGGCGGGCGGCGTGGCTGCCGGCACCAGCGGGGAGGTAACGACTGGGGCGTGCTTCGCCCGCAGTGCCTTGGCGCTGTTGAAAAGGACGACGCAGTGGTGGCGCCAGACGCTCTCGATCTCGTGGCTCCAGGCATGGCGAAACACCTCGGACAGGCGTGGGGGAATTCGGCGGAAGGAGGAGGCGATGGGATGCGCGGTCAAGGCGGCCAAGAGACCTCGCAGCGCCCGCCACGTCTTGAGGAAGCTATAGCAGCCCCAGAACAGAAATCCGACGATGAGCACATACAGGGACGGGAAGAGCCAAAGAAGCGCACCGCCCGTGAGCGTTCTCTCGAACAGTTGGATGCCGGGGAAGACGAGCACCCCGGCCGTGACGTAGAAGAGCAAGATCGCGATGGTGATGGTTCTGGAGGGGAGCACTTTTTCAGCCTGCTTGACGGCCTCTTGGCTTTGTTCGACGACACCCAGGCTCCTCAAGACCGGACTTGCCTCCGGGCTGAGGAGCTTCCAGTCTCTCAGTCGCTGCGTGCGGTGATAGATGCGAACCTGGCGAAGATGGCCGCCTATCCAGATCAAGAAACCGACGGCCAGCATCGCGGCCAGCGCGACCAGCGACTGGCCCCCGGTCAGCACGCGTGTACGGTAGTAGAGAAAAACGAGACGGAGTGCCCCGTCACTGGGATTGAACTGGCCGATCCCCAGGCGCGAGAAGGGACGAGCAGTCCCCTGACACTGTTGGGTCCAACCGGCAAGGGGATAGGTCGCCGCCACCAGAACCCCGTCCATGAAGGGAACGGCATCATGGAGAAAGAGCAGATCGCTCGTGAACACCACGACCACCACGTCGGGGAACCAGACGCGCACCTGCTGCGCCAGGAAGAGAATGTCGAGAGGGTCGGATGCCAGGATGCAGACGAAGTGCTTGTGCTCGGACGCGATGGTGCGAAGAATATTCCCGAGGGCAAGCTCCTTGGCTGCGCGAGTAAGCTCCCCGTCGGTCGACAAGGAATAGGTCTGTCGGGTTCCTCTCGACAAGTAGAGGTCTCGGATCGCCTTGGGGAAGGCCGGGTTGTTTGCCGAATCCGGGGACGCGCCCTGCTCCACCCGCGGACGGGCCGCCGCGATGTGAAGAGGGAATGGAAGGGTGAGAATCGCATCCCGCCGCATGTCCTTGAACCCGGATACCTGACCTTTGAAGCTCTGACCATAGTCGGTGTTGGATTCGACAAGGAAAGCGATGTCAGCCGGTGTGGCCCCCAGCCTTGCGAGGTAATCGCTGGCGAAATTCCACAGGACGTCGTCTGGGTTGACCGTCGCGTGGAACGACGCGCGCATCGGGGCCACGTCGGCGCCGAGATCATTTTCCAGAAGACGCCGGTTGTCGCGGGCAGTCGCCGACCCGCTGATGATCTCGATTCGCCAAGGCGGCCTGAAAGTGTGGCCGCCACCCTTGGACTGAACCCACGACCGGAGGCCGGTCCGGAGCGACTCCGCGGCCCCTGAGCTGCTGGGCCCGAGAACACGAAGCACGAACTCTTCTGGCACGGGACACAGCGGCTCTCGGCGCTGGCGTAGGCTGCACATCTGAGCCTTGCAGGTCCTGGCGATGAGACCAAGCGCGTTCTCGAGCGCGGGCTTCTGAATGCCCCAGGTCGGCGTCTCTCCGATCACCAAGACCATGAGAATCTCGCGACGCCTGGCCGTCGTGCACGCGAGGGGATCGGGCACGGGCGAGTCGCGCCTGAAGAGCAGCGCTCCGGGAGACTGACGATAGGCCACGTTCGTCTGGCTGTGTTCCGGCGACGAGGCGGAGCCTTCCTGACGGGGGACGGCCAAGTGCCATGGATCGTAGAAGCGATCCGCGCTGAAATCGACGGATTCGATGCCCGCCACCGCGGCGTTCAGATAGCTGTCGAAGGCCTCGGGAAAGTTCGAATCCCTTGGATCGGGTGCGAGCATGACCAGAAAATCGATACTCGCGTATCCCAGCTCGTGAATCTGCTCCAGGGTGTCGGGCAACGGCGTGGCGTCGGGAAGCCCGGCGAAGCGGGCCAGGATACAGCGGGCGTCGCACTCTGCTGTCGGCGGTGGTGTGGGGTCATCGGCCAAGGCCACACTCGGCAGGCCCGAAAGCAGCAGTCCGCCGACTCCCAAGCTTACCAAGCCTCGGTAACATCCACGCATTGGCACCTCCCGAGGAAGAGCAAATCCATACCCTCGGCAGCGCCAACCTCACACTGCCATCTTCGAATAGACTATTTACGCAGACGAAGGGCGTGGCAAGTAACTAGTAGGTAAACGACCGATGAGATGGGTAGTGTTTCCCCGCCGGGCGCTCAAGGGATAGGCTCTGGGGCATGGCCAGATTGCACGTGGGTGCTCTCGTCGGGCTTCTTGCACTGCCTGCGCTTGCCATTGCAGGTAAAGCGGGCACGATGGCCGGGTCTTGGATGCGGCCCCGCCGCCCTGGATGACCAAGGCCAGGCGCGCGAGGCCGGGGACGAAGCGATCGTCCTGGTGCTCGTCGGCCGTCAGCAGGGTGAACGGATTGCCAAACCTCGCGGCTCGTCTCTAGCACGATGCTCGCGACAGCATCGCAGGTGGTCACTCAGGCGGCAGGCCGTCGAAAAACTGCACCCGGCCGGTCTCGAGCTCGTAGTCCGCGGCCAGCACGGCCACGCGACCGGCGAGGACGAGCTCTTCGAGCAGGCGACTGCCGTGTCGCAGGTGATCGGCCGAGGCGCGAACGTTCATGTGCATCAGCTCGCGCAGGAGGGCCGGGTCGGACATGGACGCGCTGGCGCGCACCGCGGACTCGATGTGCGGGGCGATGCGGTCGATGATGGAGCGAATGTTTCTCGACGCCGGCCCGTCGCCCGTGTGCAGGGCGTTCGCGGTCGCGGTGATAGCGCCGCAGCGGGTGTGTCCAAGCACCACCACCAACCGAGTTCCGAATTGCGAGGCCGCGAACTCGATAGAGCCCACCACGGAAGGCGCGACGACGTTGCCGGCGATTCTGACCACGAAGAGATCGCCGAAGCCTTGATCGAACAAGATCTCGACGGGGGTGCGCGAGTCCGAGCAACCGAGCACGATGGCAAAGGGGCGCTGCGGCCGCTCGGCCAGATCGGCAGAGAAGGCGCGCGCCTCCGAGGAAGGCCGGCCTTCGCAGAAACGCCGATTGCCTTCCAGAAGACGTTGCGCCGCCGCGCGCGGGGACAGAGAATCGGGATCCCAAGTATGTGGCATGGTCGATCTTTAGCGTATCGTCCGCCAAAGTCGAGTCCGAGACCGCACGATTCATGGTTGTGCGGGCCAAGCAGGCGCGTGCGGAGCCTGCCGGCTATGCCGGCAGCGGTGCGTCGCGGGAGAGTTTGGGAACCCTCCCAGTACCGCCGCCGGGCCGATGGCCCGGATCCTTCGATCATGAAACGTGGCAGCCCCTCACCCGCCTCGCTGCGCTCGGCGACCTCTCCCCGCTGCGCGGGGCGAGGTGGTTTCAGGTCAGGGTTCCCATTACAATCTACGGCTACTTCCCCGTCTTGGCGATCTTGCTCCAGCCGTCCCTGAGCGGCACGGTTCGGTTGAACACCGGCGCCCCGGGTTTGGAATCCACGACGTCGGCGCAGAAGTAGCCCAGGCGCTCGAACTGAAAGCGCGCGCCTGGCGCGGCCTCGGCCAGCGCCGGCTCGAGGCGCGCCTCGGTCAAGGTTTCCAGAGACGCGGGATTGAGCGAGGCGCGGAAATCGGCGTCGCCGCCCGACGGGTTCTCGACGGTGAAGAGACGATCGTAGAGGCGCACGGTGGCCTTCACCGCGTGCGCCGCCGACACCCAGTGCGAGGTCCCCTTCACACGTCGGCCGTCGGGCGCGTCGCCCCCGCGCGAGGCCGGATCCCAGGTGCAGTGCAGCTCGACGACCTCGCCCTTGTCGTTCTTGACCACGTCGGTGCAGCGAATAAGGCAGGCATAGCGCAGGCGGATCTCGGCGCCGGGCGACAGGCGAAACCACTTCTTGGGCGGGCTCTCCATGAAGTCGTCGTGCTCGATGTACACCACCTTCGAGAAAGGGATCTTGCGCTTGCCCATCGACGGATCGTCGGGATGGTTGGGCGCCTCGAACCAGTCGACCTGGCCGTCGGGATAGTTGTCGAGCACGACCTTGAGCGGGCGCAACACGGCCAGGGCGCGGGGCGCGCGCTTCTCCAGATCCTCGCGAATGGCGAATTCCAGCACGCCGACGTCGACCGTGCTGTCGTTCTTGGCCACCCCGATGCGCTCGGCGAACAGGCGAATGGCCTCGGGCGTGTAGCCGCGCCGGCGCAGGCCGCTGATGGTCGGCATACGCGGGTCGTTCCAGCCGCCCACCAGGTTCTCGTTCACCAATTGCAGCAGGCGGCGCTTGCTCATCAGCGTGTAGGTCAGATTGAGGCGCGCGAATTCGATCTGGCGCGGCTGAGAGGGCAGCGGCAGGTTCTGGATGCACCAGTCGTAGAGCGGCCGGTGATCCTCGAACTCCAGGGTGCAAATCGAGTGCGTGATCCCCTCCAGCGCGTCCGAGATGGGATGCGCGTAGTCGTACATCGGATAGATGCACCAGGCATCGCCCGTGCGGTGGTGGGTCGCCTTCTTGATGCGGTAGAGCGGCGGGTCGCGCATGTTGAGGTTGGGGTGCTGCATGTCGATCTTGGCACGCAGCACGCGGGAGCCGTCGGCGAACTCGCCCGCGCGCATGCGGTGGAAGAGCTCCAGGTTCTCCTCGACCGAGCGATTGCGATACGGGCTGTCCTTGCCCGGCTTGTAGAAGTTGCCCCGGTACTCGCTGATCTGCTCGGCCGTGAGGTCGCAGACATAAGCCTTGCCCTCGCGGATCAGGTGCTCGGCGCAGGCGTAGAGCTTCTCGAAATAGTCCGAGGCGTAGAGCGCCTCGCCGTTCCACTGGAAGCCGAGCCAGCGGACATCCTCGGTGATGGAGTCGACGTACTCGACATCTTCGGCGGTGGGGTTGGTGTCGTCGAAGCGCAGGTTGCACTTGCCGCCGTACTTGGCCGCGGTGCCGAAGTTCAGGCAGATCGACTTGGCGTGCCCGATGTGCAGGTAGCCGTTGGGCTCGGGCGGAAAGCGCGTGTGCACCCGGCCCTGGTTCTTGCCAGCCGCCAGGTCGGCGTTGACGATCTCCTCGATGAAGTTGGCGCTCGCGCGCTCGGCGGGTGCGGATTCCTTGTCGGCTGCCTTGTCGTCGGTCATGGCTCGAACCTATTCGCGCCGCGGTCGCTTGTCCAAATGAAAACGGGGCACCGAAGCGCCCCGTTTCCAGCGTATGGCGAAGAGCTGGCTAGTTGCCGAACTGGTAACCGGTCAGGCAGTAGTTCTTGACGTCGTAGGCGAACTTGTTGTCCGACGAGATCTGGATGCCGATCTTGTCGATGTTGGGAATATCCGAATCTTGGAGCTGATTGCAGCACTTCGACTGATCCGCTCCCGGCGTACAGGCGGGAACAGTGCCGCAACTCCCGCCGTTCCAGCATTGGGTGTTGAACGAGGTGAGCGTGATGGCCTTGCCGGATGCCGACATGGTGGCGCAGTACGGATTGTCAGTGTCAGGGGTACCCGCCAGGTGAATGACCAGGCGAATGGCGTTGTTGGTCGGAGTGACCGAGCCGGTTGTGGTGGCCGCGATGGTCGCGTAGGTCTTGCCCAGGGTACCGGATCCGGGACCGGTTGCCGGTGGGCTGGCCGTGTTGACGCCAATCTGGAGGCCCCAGTTGTCGTTGTAGTCAGTTTGCGTTGGCGATCCCGGCAACTGAGGAATGCTGCCCGTTATGCAGAGCGCATCGGATGTCTGCCACACCGTCGTACCGGTCGTCGGGCACGCCCCGGGGTCCGTGCCAGCCGCGGTGATGTTCTGGGTCGTGTTCAGGTCCGCCGAATCAGGCGCACACACTGGATCGCTCGCGGTATCCAATTTGCCGAGGGCGATGTACGCATAGCCCGTCATGACGCCCTGAGCCTGGCCGTTGCAGAAGTTCACGGCGTCGCTGGCTGGGTCGGCGCAACTGCCGCCGGTCGTGCCGCCGGTCGAGCCTCCGCCCCCGCTTCCGCCACCGCCGTTGCCGCCGCTGCCGCCGCTGCTACTGGCACACGACGTCGTCATCGCTGAAAACACCAAGGCCCCGCTTAGAGCCAAGGCCGTTACCGTCAAGCTAACCCGAACATTGAGAAATTTCCGTGCGTTCATGTCACCCTCTCGTTTGGTCTTCGGACATTCAACAACAGGTAGGGGGAAGATGGGAATATTTCTGTGCAAAAAACAGAAATCCTCGCCGCGCGCGCCGCCCCATTGGCAGTGATATGGCGCGACGGACCTACAGGCTATTCAAGAACCCCTGCTCGTAGCCCTGGCAGTCGTCGACCTCGCCTACATCCACCGCAATAACCTCCATGGTTCGCGGGTTGACCACGATGTTGAGGGGCACGTAGTTGACCGAGAAGTACTGGCCGAGCTCGGCGCCCTGGCCGTCCACGAGAACCGGGAAGCTCAGGTTGTGATCGCCGACCCACTTTTGCAGCTCGGTCCAACCAGGCGAGGCGTTGCCGTAGCCGAGCATGGCGATCTGGACCACGGCCACGCGGTGGTCGGCTTGCCAGGCAGAGAGGGTCGACAAGTTGTTGGTTTCGTTGTTGCAGTGCGGACACCACATGAAGAGCGCGATGACGTGCAGGAGATCGTAACGGGCGCCCGTCGGATCGTAGTACTCGGCCATGGACACGACGGCGGGGGTGTCCCGGGTGGCCGCCGAGCGCACGCCTTCGAGCGTGAGATTGGGGAAGGTCTGGCCGGCCTGGGTGGCGCTTCTCGGCCGGCCGCCGACATCCGTCGCAGGGTAGGCGGTGCCCTCCGGATTCGCGCTGGTGCCGGAAAGATCCGCGTCGGGCATGGGCGCGTAGGCCACGGCCCCGTCGCCGTTGCCCGAGCAACTTGCGCACAAACCGAGCAGGGCGATGACGACAGGGGGGCGGCAAAGGCACATGGACCGCAAAGATAATGTGAAAGTCGGGGGAATGCCTACCAAACTCGTTCCTTTGCGCGGGCGGACGGGAATACGACAGCGCAAGTTGAGGTTGTAAGGGCGCCCGCTTTATCGTTTCCTACGCCCCCTAGAGGAGATCAGATGGACGTTCGCGTTATCAACGAAATGGTTCAGGAGCAGTCGGCCTTCGTGGACAATCTGTCCGCCGAGGTGGGCAAGGTCATCGTGGGTCAGAAGCCCATGGTCGACCGCATCCTTATCGGCTTGCTGACCGGCGGCCACGTGCTGCTGGAGGGCGTGCCCGGCCTGGCCAAGACCCTCACCGTGAAGACCCTGGCCGACGCGCTGTCGATGAAGTTCTCGCGCGTGCAATTCACGCCCGACCTTCTGCCCGCGGACATCGTGGGCACCGTCATCTACAACCAGAGTCGCAGCGAATTCATCGCCAAGAAGGGCCCCATCTTCGCCAATCTGGTGCTGGCCGACGAGATCAACCGCGCCCCGGCCAAGGTGCAGTCGGCGCTGCTCGAAGCCATGCAAGAACGGCAGGTGACCATCGGTGACACCACCCATGCCCTGCCCGATCCCTTCCTGGTCATGGCCACGCAGAATCCCATCGAGCAGGAAGGAACCTACGCCCTGCCCGAGGCCCAGCTCGACCGTTTCATGTTGATGGTCAAGGTCGGCTACCCGAGCAAGGAAGACGAGCGCACCATCATGGATCGCATGACCACGGGCCTAGCCGTCAGGGCCAATCCGGCAGCGACGCCGGAGCAGATCACCCACGCGCGCTCGGTCATCAACCAGATCTACATCGACGAGAAGATTCGCGACTACATCATCAACCTGGTGCAGGCCACCCGCGATCCCAAGTCCTACGGCATGGCCGACATGGCCGACTTCATCGAGTATGGCGCCAGCCCGCGCGCCTCGATCTACTTGAACACGGCCGCGCGCGCCCACGCCTTCCTGCGCCGCCGCGGCTACGTCACCCCCGAGGACATCAAGGCCATCGGCGCCGACGTGCTACGCCACCGCGTGATCCTGACCTACGAGGCCGAGGCCGAGGAGATCACCGCCGAACAAGTGGTACGCAAGCTGTTCGACCACGTCGAGGTGCCGTAGAGCCGGAATCGCGCCTATGCCAAGGCATCGCCAGATGTTTCACCACAGAGGACACAGAGGACACAGAGTCCGGACCGGAAAAGGAAGGGTCCGGATCCGGAAACCCGTATCTTTCCGTCTCTGTGTCCTCTGTGTCCTCTGTGGTTCTTCCGATCCCGAGGTTCGCAATAGATGTTAACCCGCGAGCTGCTGCGCAAGATTCGCAAGATCGAGATCGTCACCGAGCGACTGGTGCGCGACCGGATGGCGGGGCAGTACCATTCCGTGTTCAAGGGCGCGGGCATCGCGTTTTCGGAGGTTCGGCAGTACATGCCGGGCGACGACATCCGGCTCATCGACTGGAACGTGTCGGCGCGCATGAACGGGCCCTACGTGAAGCTGTTCGTGGAAGAGCGCGAGATGACCGTGCTCTTGCTGGTGGACATGTCGGCCTCGGGTCGCTTCGGCTCGGCCACGGAGGAAAAGCGCGAGCTGGCCGCCGAGCTGGCCGCGGTGCTGGCCTTCTCCGCCATCAAGAACAGCGACCGCGTGGGCCTCATCATCTTCACCGACGAGATCGAGCGCTTCGTGCCGCCCAAGAAGGGCAAGAAGCACGTGCTGCGCGTGATCAGCGAGATCCTGTCGTTTTCGCCGCGCTCCCTGCGCACCGATCTGGCGGTCGGCTTGGATTTCCTCGGCCACATCGCGCACCACAAGTCGGTGGCGTTTCTGGTGTCGGATTTTCTGTCGCCGCAGGCACGCTACGAACGCGCCCTGCGCATCGCCTCGCGCAAGCACGATCTCGTGCCGGTGGTGGTGTCCGATCCGCTGGAAGAGCAGCTACCCAAGGTCGGCCTCATGGACCTCCTCGATCCGGAAACCGGCGAGCTGGTGGTGTTCGACACCTCGGGACCCGAGGGGCGCGCCTTCACCGCGGAAAGCCAGCGGCAGCGTTTGGCGCGCGAGGCCCTGTTTCGCCGGCTGTCGCTCGAGGCCATCGCGGTGTCCACCGGTCGGCCCTATTTGCCCGCCCTGACCGCCTTCTTCGAGGCGCGGGCACGGAGGCTGCGCCATTGAGCCCGACGCTCCTGCTTGCCTTGCTCGCCGCCACGCCTATCGACGCCGGCGCCTCCATCCCGGCGGCGCCTGCCGATGCCCCGACGGTGGCGGTGCGCACCGACAGGTCCCAGGCCCACGTGGGCGACGCCATCGCGCTGTCCATCACCTCGATCGGCCCGCGCACCATGCCGGTGGTCTTGCCCGTCAACCTCGACCTGGGGCAGTTCCAGGAGCTCTCGCGCACGCTGGAGGAAAAGGATCTCGGCGATGGCAAGATGCGGCGCGAGCTCAAGCTGAGGATCGCCGCCTACGAACCCGGAAGCTTCGACATCCCGTCCGTCGAGCTGACCTACTTCGGCCAGGACGGCAGCGTGAAGAGCGTGCACACGCAGGCCCTGCCCTTCACCATCACCAGCCTCATCGCCAACGAGCCCGAGCCCAAGCTCAAGGACAACGCCGGCTCCCTGCCCGTGCGCCAACGCGACTACCTCCTCGTCTACATCGCGGGCGGGCTCGTGGCCGCGAGCCTCGGCGCGATCCTCGCGCTGCTGATCCGACGCCGCCTGCGCGCGCGCAAGCCGGCCGCCCCCAAGGCGCCCCCGCGCCCGGCCCACGAGGTCGCCATGGAAAAGCTCGACCGTTTGGGCGGCCTGCTGGCCGAGGGCGGCGATCTGCGCCCCTTTTATTTCGAGCTGTCCGAGGCCATCCGCGAATACCTGGGCGGCCGCTTCGGCTTCGATTCGCTTGAGATGACGACCGAGGAATTGGTGGCTACCATGCGCCGGGTGACGCTCGCCAGCGCGCGCGGCGTGGTCGGCGCCGAGATCGAAGGGTGGCTCTCGTCCTGCGATCTGGTGAAGTTCGCCAAGGTCTCGCCCTCGACCGAGCAGGCGCGCGGGGCGCTGGAAACCGCCATTCGCATGGTCGCGTCCACGCGCCCGCACGTGGAAGCACCGCCACCCGCAGCCGTGGAGGCCGCCCGTGGCTAGCAGCCCGTGGTGGAAGTCGGACCGAGCCGTTCGGAGCGGATTCGGGCCGGATGCAAGGAGCAGCGAAGCGCCGAATACTAGAGGTATTCAAGCGAGCGGCGACGCCGCAGACGGCCCAGAATCCGCCCGAACGGCGACGCGGAGACTTTCACCACGGGCTGCCGGCCCGAGCATGTCGGCGCGCGGAAAGATCCCCTACCGGATGCTGGCCGTCCTGTTCCTCCCGACCGCGCTCGTCTACGGGTGGATGTTCCGCAGCCTCATCACCTTCCGCTTCGGCCATCCCCTCCTCCTCGCCGCTTTGCCCATCCTGCTCGTGCTCGCCCTCTGGCTCGGCGTCCGTCGCGCGCGCCCCGCGTTCCTCGTGCACTCGCGGGCCAGCGAGCTCGGCGCGCAGCGGGTCGGCCTGGTGTCCCGCCTGCGCGACTTGCCCGTGGCGCTGCGCCTGTTCGGCATCGCCCTGCTCGGCCTGGCCCTGGCGCGGCCGCAGACCTCGTCGCGCGAGGACAACCTGGAGCTGGAGGGGATCGACATCGTCGTCGCCCTCGACATGTCCGGCTCGATGGAAGAGCGCGACCTTCAGCCCAATCGCCTCGAAGCGGCCAAGGCCGTCATCGCGGACTTCGTGCGCCGCCGGCCGAGCGACCGCATCGGGCTCGTCATCTTTGGACGCGAGGCCTACACCTACGCGCCGCTCACCCTCGACCACGGCACGCTCCTGCGCATGGTGGCCGACCTGCGCTCGGGCATCGTCGACGGCCGCGGCACCGCCATCGGCAACGGGCTCGGCGTGGCCCTGGCCAGGCTGCGCAAATCCGAGGCGCGCTCGAAGGTCATCATCCTGCTCACCGACGGGGACAACAACGCGGGCAACATCTCGCCCATCCAAGCCGCCACCTTCGCGCAGAAACTGGGCGTGAAGATATACACCATCCTGGCCGGCTCACGTAACAGCGTGGCCGAGGACGACGACGCGCAAGGGGGAGGCCAGCGTTATCCCGTGAATCCCAAGCTGCTGGAGGAGATCGCCTCCATGACCGGCGGCTCGCCCTACCTGGCCACGGACACCGGCGCCCTGGTCAAACGCTTCCAGAGCATCCTCGAGGATCTGGAAAAGTCGCGCATCAAGGATCGGGGCGTGCTGTGGGCCGAGCTCTATCCCAGCTTCCTGTGGCCGGCTCTCGCCGTGCTGGTGCTGGAGATGCTCCTGCGCCTTAGCCGCATGCGGAGGTTGCCATGAGACTGGCCCATCCCCACCTGCTGTGGTTGCTCCTGCTCGTGCCCATCGCGGTGCTGGCCTATGGCATCGCGTTCGCGGCGCGGCAGCGCGCGCTCGGGCGTCTCGGCAATCCCACCCTCATCGCACGCATGGCGGGCGTCACCTCGGTGCCGCGCAAGGTGGTCCGCGCGGCGCTCTTGTGTCTGACCCTCGGACTCATGGGTCTGGCCCTGGCCAGGCCGCAGGCGGGCGGCCGTGCGCACCTGGAAAAGCAGCGCGGCCTCGACCTCATCGTCGCGCTGGATTTCTCCAAGTCGATGCTGGCCAAGGACATCTACCCGTCGCGCCTCGAGCGGGCCAAGCGCGAGCTCGAGAGCCTGATGGACCACCTGGCGGGCGACCGCGTGGGGCTGGTCGCCTTCGCGGGCGAAACCCTGACCTACCCGCCCACCACCGACTACGACGCGCTGAAGTTGTTCTGGCGCGATCTCTCACCCTCGGACATGCCGGTCGGCGGTACCGCCATCGGCCGCGCCCTCATGAGCGGCATCGACATGCTGTCGCGCTTGCGCCAAAGCGGCGGCGAGACGCGCGACCAGGTCATCCTGCTGCTCACCGACGGGGAAGACACCGAAAGCGAGCCCCTGGAAGCGGCCGATCAGGCGGCCAAGCTCGGCATCAAGGTATTCGCCGTGGGCATCGGCTCGCGCTCGGGCGAGCTCGTACCCGAGCTGGGCGAAAACGACCAGGCCGCGGGCTACCTCAAGGACAAGGACGGCAAGTACGTCACCTCGCGGCTCGACGAGGATCTGCTTTCCAAGATCGCGGCCAAGACCGGCGGAGGCTATCTGCGGGCCGACGCGCAGCACTTCGGCGTCGATGCCATCGAAGCCGCGCTGGCCGGGCTCAAGCGCACGGAAAGCGACACCCGCTTGGTCAAGCAATATGACGAGATCTTCGAGTACTTGTTGCTGCCGGCCTTGCTCTTCCTTCTCGTCGAAGCCTGCATGGGCGAGCGGCGACGCGCGCGCAAGCCGGCGAACGAACCGGCCGACCGGCATGAGGAAAAGCAAGAAGGCAAGGAGGACAGGAAGAGCCGTGGCGCTAGCGCCGCGGTGGTGCTGCTGCTCCTCGTGCCCTTCCTCGGCGCGTGGAATCCGCTGGAACGCAACAACCGCGCGGTCGACAGCGGCAACGCCAGCATGAAGGGCGGCAAGGCCGAAGAGGCGCTGGCCGCCTACGACAAGGCCGTCGCCGAGCTGCCGGGCGATCCCGGGGCACACTTCAATCGTGGCAATGCCCTATTCGCCTTGTCGCGGTTCGAGGAGGCCTCGGCCGAGTTCTTGCGCGCCACCCAGGCCGGCGACCCGGGCCTCAAGGCCTCCGCCTTCTATAACCTGGCCAACAGCTACTTCAAGAACGACAAGTATTCCGAGGCCATCGCGGCCTACCGCCACGCGCTGGCGCTGGACCCGTCGAATGGCCGCGCCAAGTGGAACCTGGAGCTGGCCCTGCAAAAGAAGAAGGAGGAAGACAAGAACAAGCAAGACCAGAACAAGGACGACAAGAAGGACCAGAACAAAGACGACAAGAAAGACCAGAACAAAGACGATAAGAAAGACCAAGACAAGGACAAGCAAGATCAGAACAAAGACGAGAAGAAGGATCAGCAGCAGCAGGAGAAGCAGCAGCAGGAGCAGGAGAAGCAGCAGGAGAAGAAAGACCAGGGCGCCCAGCCTCCGCCCGCCAAAGATGACAAGGCGCCCGATATGCGCGAGATCGATGCCGTGCTCGACAATCTGGAACACAGCCCGAAGGATCTCGAGAAGATGCGCGCGCGGCTGCGCGCCGTTCGCCGTGCGCCGCCGGCCAAAGACTGGTAGACGAGAGGCCGAGTGAAGCCAGCCATGCGCGCCCCTTCCCTTTTTCTTGCAGCCGGCACCCTGCTCTTCGCCGCCACGGCCTTGGGCCAGGGCACGTCGTTCACGGCGCGCGCTGGCCGCAACCCGGTTGGCGTCGGAGAAACCTTTCCGTTCGATGTCACGCTTTCCCTCGACAACGCACGCATGGAGAGCTATCGGCCGCCCGATTTTCGCGGTTTTCGCATCGTGGCCCAGCAGCCCAGCCAGTCCACCCAGATCCAGATGGGAGGCGGTGGCGGGTTCATGCGCCAGGTCTACACCTGGCATTACGAGCTGATCGCGCTTCAGAAAGGCAAGCTGGCCATCGCGCCGGCCAGCGTGCGCGTCGGCGGCCAGGAGATGCGCACCGACAAGGTCACCGTCGCGGTGGTCGACAGCGGACAGGCGCAGCCGGCGCCCCAGCAGCGACAACTTCCGCACGGCGTCCCCGGTTTCCCTGGCGCCAACTTCTTCTTCCCGGATCTCGAGCCCGAGCCCGAGCCCGCGCCCGCGCCCGAATCCGCCAAGCCGGCCGGCCGACGCAACTTTCTGCGCGTGGTGCCGAGCAAGACCAAGGCGTTCGTCGGCGAACAGATCACGGTAGAGTGGCAGCTGTACCTGACCGAGCGCCAGAACAACTACGCCCCCACCAAGGAGCCACGCGCGGACGGCTTCTGGGTCGAGGATCTGGAGGTGCCGCAGAACCGCGGCGGGCTCAGCCTGTCCGAGCAGGTCCTCGAAGGTCGCGTGTACCTCACCGCGCCGCTTCTGCGCAAGGCCCTGTTCGGCCTCAAACCCGGCAAATACACCATCACCCCGCTCGAAGCCGACATCTCGCGCGTGGATTTCTTCGGCTCTACCGTGAAGAGCGAGCATCTCAAGGCCGATCCCGTCACCCTCGAGATCGTGCCGTTGCCTGCGGGCGCGCCCGTGGGGTTCGATCCCTCGGCGGTCGGACGTTTCTCGATTGCCGCCGAGGTCGACCGCGACCACGTCCAAGTCGGCGAGGCCATCACGCTCAAGCTACGCATCGATGGCCAAGGCAACCTGCGCAAGATCGGGCTGCCCGCCATGCCCCGCCTCGACGGCTGGAAGATCTACGAGCCCAAGGTGAACGTGCAAATGAACGGCGGTGACATCGTCGGCGGCAGCAAGACCGCCGAGTACCTGCTTCTGCCGGAAAAGCCGGGCGAGACCACCCTGCCCGCTTTCTCGTTCAGCTATTTCGATCCGCACAAAGCCGCCTATGCCACGGTGAAGACCGAGCCCATTCATCTCGTGGTCACGGGAGAGGCCGCTTCCACCCAAGGGGCGCCGGCGCAAGCGACGGTGACCGCGCCGGCCGCCTCGGGCAGCGAGAACCTGCTGTCCATCGATGTGCGCCCCTTGCGCAGCCGTCCCTCCCTGCGCCGCGACCTCGGCTCCGCGCTCTACCACTCGCCGACCCTGCTCGGCGTGGCCGTTGCGCCCCCTCTGCTCCTGGGTTTGGTCGGCCTGTTCGGCCTGGCGCGCGCTCGCCTGGGACAGGAGACCGAGGGCAAGCGACGGCGCAAAATGCGGCGCTCGGCCAATCGCCGGCTGCGCACCGCCACCGCCCATCTGCACGAAGGTCACCTGGCTTCCTCGCTGGGCGAGATCGAGCGCGTGCTGAGCGAGTTCCTCACGGGAAAGATCGGCCGGCCGATGGCGGGCATGTCGCGCGAAGAGCTGCGTAAGGCTTTGGCCGGCCTCGGCGCTGCCCAGGGCCTGACGGAGAGCGCGGTTTCGGTGCTCGACACCTGCGACCGCGCCCGCTTCGCGCCCGGAAGTCTCAATCCCGAAGAGGCCAGCCGGACCATCGACCGCGCCAGCGAGATCATCGAGGCCTTCGAAAAGCTGCCCTCGGGCGCGGGAGGGCCGGCATGAGCTTGCGCCGCGCTGCCAGCGCCGCCGTGTTCTGCGCCGCGCTTGCCGCGTTCGCGCCCCATGCGCGTGCCGACTTCCTCGACCAGGCCTGGAAGCGCGGCAACGAGGCCTACCTGCGCGGCGACTACGCGGCGGCCGCGGCAGCCTACGAGCAGCTCGACAAGCAGCACGTGGTTTCGGCCGATCTCTACTACAACCTCGGGGTGACCTATTTCCGCCTGGGACAACTTGGCCACGCCATCTGGGCCTTCGAGCGCGCGCTGGTGGTCGCGCCCGACGACGAAGACGCACGCTTCAATCTGACCCAGGTGCGCAAGTTGGCCGACCAGCGCACCCACGACAAGCTGGAGGGCGCCGAACGCGAGCCCCCGTGGACCCGCATCGTGACCTTCTTCAGTCCGTCGACGGAGGTCTGGCTCTTCTGCGGCCTTTACCTCGGGTGCTTTGCGTTGCTCTTCATCCGGCGACGCATGGCCGAGGATTCTCGGCTGGCGGTCAGCACCGCCGCCGCGGTCCTGGGCACGGCGTCGCTGCTTGCCGGCGCGCTCATGCTCGGCCGCATGAACCTCGACCGCGTCCCCTTCGCCATCGTCCTGCCCGACACGGTGGCCGTGAAGGAAGGCGCCGACAGCACCTTCCGCACCAGCTTCAAGATGCACGGCGGGCTTCGCGTGCGCGTGCTGGATCGCAATCAAGACTGGGTGCGCGTGCGCCTGGCCAACGGGCTCGAGGGGTTCGTGCGCCCGAAGATTGGGTTTGCTGTGAACCCTCCGGTGAGGTTCTCGCGCCGGCTTGCCTGGGGCGCGCAGGAAAACCTCCTGGCCCGAGCCGAGGCCGCACGCCGGGCAAGCGGCCTTCCCCTCCTCGACCTGACCCTTTCCAATCCCACCCAGGCCGAGCTGCCCTACCCGGCCACGGCCATCACGGAAGCCCTGGCGGATCCGGCTGCCGCGCTCTACCGGCCTTCGCCGCGCGGAGGTTTCCAGGCGCGCGCCGCCGTGGCCGACGACTACGCCCTGCGCGGCGCCGTCGTCGACGTCGACCACCTTCTGCTCACCGCCAGCTCCAGCGAATCCTACGCCCTGCTCTTCAAGCTGCTCGGCGGCCCCGGGCAGGTCGTGCTGGTCCCCGAGCCCAGCTATCCGCTGTTCGACTATCTGGCCAACCTGGAGGGACTGTCGTCGCGACCCTATCGCCTGGCCTTCGATGGCCGATGGCACATCGACTTCCAAAGCCTGGATTTCACCGAGGTCGCCGCCGT
>CAWCMR010000019.1:0-29709 GCA_963796685.1 uncultured delta proteobacterium | reverse complement strand
CATAGGCCGTGGCCAGGTACTTCGCTCCAAGCCCATAGACCAGCAACTTGGCGGCGAACATGGGAGCGCCGGCCTGATCGAAATGCGAGTAGACGTAGTTGAGCTCGTAGTTCGGCATCTCGACCATGGCCGACTGGGGGTAACCGAGCGCCAGCAGTCCGTTCTCGAACAAATACTCGTAGAAGCGGGCATCGCCCTCGATCATGGAATCCCACGCGAGGTACCCGTCGGAGGTCGTGAAATCCTGCTTGCCGAGATCGAGCTCCCGGTCTTGAAGCGAGTGAACGAGCTCGTGCGCGAGCGTGATCATGGCCTGCTGCCGGTCGTCACTGCTGGTTTGGTTGGGATGGGAGACGATGGTCACGGTCTTGGTCGGCGGGTCGTAATAGGCGTAGACGTGCGTGACCTGGTCGTCGATGGTCGAGTTGCTCGTGCCGCCATCTGCGCTCGCCCCGCCGTCGGCCGATGCCCCGGCGGCCGTCGTGAAATGCAGGAGCAGCAGCGCCTTGTCCCACGGGTTGGGGCCTGCTTTCGCCTGGTCCGCTTGTTCCTTTTCGAGGATGGTTCGGTAGTCGTTTTCCGAAATGACGGTCACGGGCGGCAGGCCATCGAAGGGATTGGTCGCGTCGCCACGCAGGCTCAGGACCTTGTAGTAGATCTCTTGCTGGCACGAGCGCTGGGTAATGTCGCACGTCGTGAGGCTGGGCTGGGAGCAGGCAAGCCCGGTGCTCGCGGCGAGCAGGGCGAGGCAGGGCAGGCCGGGCCGGCGAGGGTGGCGCTTCATAGGTCCATCTCCTTGCCGAGGTGAATCCCCCAGCGATTGAGTCCACCGAAAACGCCGAGCGGCTCGTCGAGGTTGAAGAGGACGTCCGCGAAGTACCGGCCGTACCGGGTCTGCAGGGCTGCGCGCAGCACGAAGGCGCTTTGCAGGCGATCGACGCTGGTCTTGGGCAGGAGCACCGTCTGCAGGCGCGGGCACAGCGCGAAGCTGGCGCCGATGGGCAGGCGCGCCTTGAGCGCGACTTGGCCGAGCACATCGGTTCCACTTGCGCCGTTGCGCACGCCGATGACGGTCGCGACCGAGCCCTCGGCGGCGAGGGCGAATCCCGTGGCGAAGACATAGTCCACCCGTGCGTTCAATGGCACCGCCATGCGATCCGGCGCCCACAGCCAAAGGTTCCACATGCCATTCATGGCCATGGTTTGGTTGAATAGGAAGGCATACAGTCGCCCGTTCATCTTGAGGGGCTGATGCGCGAGCGGCGCCGTGATGCCCACCCCTGCTCGCACGCGCCAGGCCTCGACGCGCGTGCGATAAAGGCCCGACACCATGGGGTTGCCCACCCGCGCGGTGGATTCGCCGAGGCCCTGGTTGTCCACCAGCCAGCCGAAGCCCCAAGCGACGTCGAGAAGATAGGAAGGGGAGAGCGCGTAGGCGCCTTCGAGCAAGGGCGAAAGCACCACGGACGTCGAACCGGGCTCGCTTTCGGCAGTCGTGCCCAGCGTAGCCCCATAGGTGAAGCGCGGCGGAGTCGGTGGCACGGACGGCGCCGGCGAAGCTGGAACCATGGGTGGGTTGTACCCGGGCGCTGGATAGTACCCGGGTGGTGGGTAGTACCCTGGCTGTGGGTAGTACGCGGGTGGTGGGTAGTAACCGGGTGCTGGGTAGTACCCGGGTGGTGGGTAATACCCTGGCGGCGGATAGTAGGACGGCGGCGGGCCGGCCGGTGACGGGGGTGTCGTGTTTTGGTCGGGCTGCCGGGTGGCATTGCTCGGTGGCGGCATTGCGGGGCTCGCGGCCGTCGCCGGCTCGCCTTGCGGCTTCCTCTCGGAGGGCTGCGCCCGCGATGGACGTGACACGACCAGCGCGAGAAATAGGGCGACCAACCCCGGGCGACTACGCGCCAGACCAGAGGATTCCCGACGAGCGAGTGAGGGCATGGGTGGCTGAAGTGTATCAGCCAACGGGTGTTCTGCGAAGCGTCGCGGTTGCCGGTGTGGCCGGCCGGGCTACGACTGCACCGAAACCCTGGCCGCGCGAATCAGCGGCAGCTCGAGGGCATCGCGCAGGGCTTCGCAGCTCGCCTCGATCATGTTCTGCGACACCCCGATGGTGCTCCAGCTCTCGCCGTGCATGCGCGACTCGACGAGCACGCGGGTCTTGGCCGCGGTGGCCGCCTCGGGATCGAGGATGCGCACCTTGAAGTCGGTCAAGTGGACCTCGCGCAGCAGCGGGAAGTGCGGGTCCAGCGCCTTGTGAAAGGCGTGATCCATGGCGTCCACCGGGCCGGCGCCTTCAGCGACCACGTGGGAAACCTCGTCGCCGACCTTCAGCTTGACCGTGGCCTCCACGAACATGTTGCTTCCCTGTCGCTGCTCGGAGATCACCACCAGGTCCAGCACCTCGAAGGGCTCGGCGTAGCCGGGCTGCGCGCGGCGGACCATCAGCTCGAACGAGCCCTCGGCCGCCTCGAACTGGTAACCCTGGTTTTCGAGCTCTTTCACGCGCGCGAGCAAGGCGGGCTCGTAGCCGCGCATGTCCACGCCCAGATCGCGCGACACCATGCGCACGTTGCCCCGACCGGAGAGCTCGGACACCACGACCTTGCGCTGGTTGCCGACGGATTCTGGGGTGACGTGCTCGTAGGAGGCGGCCAGCTTTTCCACCGCGGCCACGTGGGCGCCGCCCTTGTGGGCGAAGGCGGACGCGCCGACGTAGGGCGCGTGGGCGCGCGGGCGGATGTTGGCCAGCTCGCTGGCCGTGCGCGACAGCTCGGTCAGGCGCTTGAGGTTACCCTCGGGGACGCAGGTGTGGCCCATCTTGAGCTGCAGGGCCGGGATCACCGAGATGAGGTTCGCGTTGCCACAGCGTTCGCCCCAGCCGTTGAGCGTGCCTTGCACCATGGTGGCGCCGGCCTCGACCGCGGCCAGGGCATTCGCGACTGCCATGTCGCCGTCGTTGTGGGTGTGGATGCCGATGGCGGTCTTGGTGACCTTCTTCAACTCGCGGATAGCCTCGGCGATGAAGCTGGGCAGGCTGCCACCGTTGGTGTCGCACAAGGCAAGCCAGTCCGCGCCGGCGTCGGCCGCCGCGCGCGCGGCCGCCAGCGCGTACTCGCGGTCGGCGCGGAACCCGTCGAAGAAGTGCTCGGCGTCGAAGATGACCTCCTTGCCGTTCTTCTTGAGAAAAGCCACGCTGTCGGCGATCATGGCCAGGTTGTTCTCGGCCGTGGTGCCGAGCACGTGGGTTACGTGCAAAAGCCAGGTCTTGCCGAAGATGGACACCGCCGGCGTGCCGGCCGCCACCAGGGCTTGCATGTTCTCGTCGTCGGCCGCCGCCTTTTTCGCGTGGCGCGTACTGCCGAAGGCGGTCAGCTTGGCCTGCTTGAGGCCGAGCTGGGCGCGCGGCGAAAGAACTCCACGTCCTTGGGATTCGAGCCCGGATAGCCGCCCTCGACGTAGTGGATGCCGAAGCCGTCGAGCAGCCGGGCAATCTTGATCTTGTCCTCGACCGAGAGGGAGAGCCCCTCGCTTTGGGTTCCGTCCCGAAGCGTCGTATCGAAGAGTGCGATCTGCATGATGGTGCCCAGCTTTCTTGGTTGAGCCGTGCAATCTACAAAATCGCGGGCGTCGGCGCAAAGACTGCCTCTGCCGTCATGCCTTCGAATCAAGCAGCCTGCGCACCTGGTCGCGCACCTGGCCGTAGTCGTTGGGCAGGTTGATGGGCGTGTTGGCGTATTTGCAGACGGGCACGTCGGCCAGCTTCGATTCGTGGTAGCCGACCTTGAAGTCGGTGAACTTGAGGCCGCTGGCCGTGCTGATGACCACGGCGCGCTCGGACTTCTTGATGGTGCCGGCCGCTATCAGCTTCTCCAGCGCGGCCAGGGCCACGCCGGTGTGCGGGCAACTGAACATGCCGGTCTTGTCGGCGCGGGCGGCCGCATCGGCCAGCTCGGCCTCGCTGGCCTGCTCCACCACGCCGTCGTATTCCTTCAACGTGCGGATGGCCTTGGCCACGCTGACCGGATTGCCGATCTGAATCGCGGAGGCGAGGGTGGTCTTGGGGATCATGGGCTCGAACACGTCGTAGCCCTTCTTGTAGGCGGTGTAGAGCGGGTTGGCGGATTCGGCTTGGGCCACGCAGATGCGCGGTCGCTTGGTCACCAACCCGAGATCGCGCATCATGTTCAGGCCCGCGCCCAGGGCGCTGACGTTGCCGAGGTTGCCGCCGGGGATGATGATCCAATCCGGTACTTCCCAGTCGAACTGCTGCACGATCTCGATTCCCACGGTCTTCTGTCCTTCGACGCGCAGCGAGTTCATGCTGTTCGCCAGGTACACGCCTTCTTCATTGGCCAGGCGCTGCACCACCGCCATGCAGTCGTCGAAATTCCCGTCAAGCGCGAGCACCGAGGCGCCGTTGGCCAGCGGCTGCACGAGCTGGGCGGTGGAGATCTTGCCGCGCGGAAGGATGACCATGGCGCGAATGCCCGCCGCCGCCGCATAGGCCGCCAGCGCTGCCGAGGTATCGCCCGTCGAGGCGCAGGCCACGGCCGAGATCTTCTTGCCGTCGGCGATCATCTGTTTGACCGCCGACACCAGCACGGTCATGCCCAGATCCTTGAACGAGCCGGTGTGCGAGTTGCCGCACATCTTGATCCACAGCTCCTCGACGCCCAGCTCTTTGCCGTAGCGCTGAGCCCAGAACAGGTTGGTTCCGCCTTCGAACATGGACACCACGTTCTCGTCGCGAATGCCGGGATGCACCCACTCGCGCTTGCCCCAGATTCCCGAGCCGAGTGGCCACTTGGTGCTCATGAAGCGACCCTCGAAGACCTCCTTCCACACCTCGGCGGTGTGCCGTTTGAGAGCCTCCATGTCATGGATGACCTCGAGCAAGTTGCCGCACTTGGGGCAACGGTAGATCACCTCGTCGAGCGGATACTCGCCGTCACAGCCGGCGATACAACTGAAGTGGGCGCGGTACGGAATCATGGTCGCAACATAGCATCAGCGCGAGCCCGGATGGGAGCCCGAAGAGGACCGGAATTGGCTAGGGCTGAACCCGGCAACTGCCGAGATTGGTCTCGCCACCCAAGGCCGAGCAGATCGTTCCGCCGGTGCTCGCTCCCGAGCAACTTGGCGTTCCTCCGTCCGCGGTCGAACAGAAGGCCGAGCAGGTGCCCGTCGAGCCGACGGTCAGGCAGGTGCTGCCTTGGGTGCAATCGTTGGCATTGACGCAGGTCTCGCCAGGCTGCGCAAATCCGATCGGCGCGCAAACCGCGCCCTTGATGCCGTAGTAGCAAGCTTGGTCCGATGGACAGCCGGTCTGTTCGAGCGGCTGGCACGATGTGGTGGGTTGGCAGAAAGCAAGCCCGTTCAGCCCGCTGACCACCAGGCTGCAGGTTTCGCTTCCCGGACAAGCATTGGCATTGCCGGTGGTCGGGCAGATGCGGTGGCAGGTATAGATGGGATCGGGGTTCACCCTGAAACAAGCCAACAGGTCGCCGCAATCGTCGCCGGTTTGCGTGCCTCCGGTCGAGTCGGGGGTGCACGTATCTCCCTCGTTCTTGCTGCCCTTGCTTCCGCAGCTCAGGTTCAGCTCGTTTTCATTTTGCAGGGCCGTGCATTTCTGGCCACCCGAACAACCCGAGCCCGTGAACGGATCGCACGGGCCATAGGACGCGTCGGAAGCGGCCCCGTCATTCTTGCCACCGGAGCCGTCCTTGCCACCCGTCGGCGATCCGGCGTCGCCAGTCCCGCTGTCGGTGCCTGCGGCCGGGACGCCGACCTTCGCGCTCGCACATGCAAGGACCTGTGGCCCAAACGCGGCGAGCAGGACGAAGCAGAGGCGCTTGGCCCTGCTGTCGAGCATCACGGTGTCTGCGCGCAATCGGCGGATCGGCATGGGTACTTCCTTTCTTGCCTGTCCCTTGCCGCGTCGAGTTTGTCCGAACTTGGCGGCAATTGCACGCGAATTGCTCCGCCCTTTCCTGTGGGCCCCAGGCAAGTCGCGAGGGGGCGGCCAAGCCCGGCGGACCTTTGCCCCCCGAGCGGGCGACCTTGGTCGCGACGGCGGGCGAATGGCGAGCGAAGGTGTCCGATTTATATCCACATGTGATTGCAGTGGCAAAATAGCCGATGCTGGATACAATAAGGAAAAAGGACTCCGCAATTCTGAAATAATCTGCCTGCAGACGAAGACCTCTGCCATGCCGAGTACCATCACGAGCGGCGACTGCAATAGTTGCCACGACTCGAGCACGCGGATCCACCTGCCCTAGCCTGGCAGGGTTGGTCCCAGCCCAAATCTCTCCTCGAAGCAGTCAGTGCCCGGTGAGCCGTGGGTTGCATGGATGACCCCATGCAGCCCACGGCTTCCCCTTGTCGTCCATCGGCTTTGCGGTTCGTGTTATCGTCTTGGTCATGCCAAACGAGACGAATCCATACGCGGCGCCACGGGCGGATGTGAACGCCGGGGTCGGTGGTTCGTATGCCGCGCGCGGCGAGTATTGGCGTTCGGGCCAGATTCTCATGACCCGTGATGGCGCGAGGCTGCCGGCCCGCTGCGTGAAATGCAACGGCGAGGTGCAAGAGTCCCTGAAGAAGCAACGATTCTATTGGCACCATCAGGCATGGTTCGTGCTGTTGCTCGCCAACGTCTTCATCTACCTGGTGGTCTCCATGATCGTGCGGCGCCATGCCGACCTCACCTTCGGCCTCTGCCCGAACCACAGGCGTAGACGTAGGCGCGCCATTCTCACGGGCGTTGCAGGGATGTTCCTTTCCCTGGTCCTGGTCTTTGTCGCAATCGCCCTCGACATGGTCGTCCTGAGCCTTTTCGCATTTCTCGCCATCGTGGTTTTCATCGTGGTCGCCATCGTCAAGGGCCGCGCCCTGCTGCCCGTGCGCATCGACAAGAGCGGCATCGCCCAGTTCAAGGGTTGCGGGGAGTCCTTCCTGGCGAGCTTGCCCACCTCTTAGGAACTCGGCGCTTGGCTTTCCTTCGCCCCGCGTGATAGGCAATCGAGATTTCGAGGTATTTGTTTGAACCACCCAGAGCCAATACCGGCCCGCAGCGTCGTCATTTTGGGCGGTGGTTTGACCGGAATTTCCGCCGCCCTTCACTTGCGCCAGCCATGGGTGCTGTTCGAGCGCGAGCGCAACCTTGGCGGTCTGGCCGTCACCCGCGAACGCGAGGGTTACCGCTTCGACCGGACCGGCCACTGGTTGCACCTGCGCGACGCGGGTATGAAGAAGCTGGTGGCCGAGGTCCTGCCCGACAAAATGGTACAAGTGGAGCGCAAGGCGCGCATCTTCTCGCATGGCGCCACCACGCTCTATCCCTTCCAGGCGAATCTCTACGGGCTGCCGCCCGAGGTGGTCAAGGAGTGCCTGCTCGGCGTGATCGAAGCCAAGCTGCAGCCGCCCGGCGCCAGCGGGCCCAAGAACTTCGAGGAATACTGCTTGCGCCACTTCGGAGCCGGCATCTCCAAGCACTTCATGATTCCCTACAACGAAAGGTTGTGGGGCGTGCCGCCGCGCGAGATCACCGCCGCGTGGTGTTCTCGCTTCGTACCCTTGCCCAACCTGGAACAGGTGGTGGCGGGCGCCGTGGGCGCGAACGCAGGCGCTTTGGGTTACAACGCCACCTTCATGTATCCCAAGCAGGGCGGCATCCAGACTTTCGCCGCCGCGTTGGCTGCGCGCCTGGATCCGACCCGTGTGCGCACCTCAGCCAGCCTCGACACCCTGGATTTCCAGCGCCGCGAGCTCGTCGTGGGCGGCGAGCGCGTGCCTTACTCCGCGGTGGTGGCGACCTTGCCCCTGCCCGAGCTGCTCAAACGCATGCCCGGGCTGCCCAAGGATATCGAGGAGCACGCCAGCCGGTTGCGCTGCACCACCCTTCGCTATCTGGATCTGGCAACCCGTTCGAAACCGCCAGCGGACTGGCATTGGGTGTACGTGCCCGAGAAGCGCTACCCATTCTACCGCGTGGGCATCTTCAGCAACGCCGTGTCCAGCATGGCGCCGCCCGGCGGCGGCTCCTTCTACGTCGAGCTGGCCGATCGCGGTCCGGTCGGCGAGGCCAGTGTACGTGAATCGGCCCAGGGGCTTTTCGCCATGGGGGCCATCGCCTCCCCCGACGACGTGCTGTTCGCCGACGCGCGCGAGATTGATTACGCCTACGTGGTCTTCGACGACCACTACTACGCCGCCACCAGCGCCATCTTCGCGTTTCTCGAATCCCACGCCATCTATCCGCGCGGCCGCTATGGCTCGTGGACCTACAACGCGATGGAGGACTGCCTCATCGCCGGCCGCGAGGTCGCCGCCACCATCGCAGCCAAGATCGGAGAATCCCAGCCGTGAGCCAAGCCGACGCCAATCCGAACCCCGACGTTTCCATCGTCATCCCCATCTACAACGAGGAAGGAATCCTGCGTGGCTCGGTCCTGGAATTGCGTGAAAAGCTGCGGCCCTTCGGCTTCAGCTACGAGCTGCTTCTGTGCGAGAACGGCTCGCGCGACCGCACCGTCGAGATCGGCAAGGAGCTGGAAGCGGAGTATCCGGTGGTGCGCATGCTCTCCGTCGGCCAGCCCAACTACGGCCTGGCCATGAAGACCGGCATCCTGGAAGCGCGGGGCAGGATCGTCATCTGCGACGAGATCGATCTGTGCGACACGGAGTTCTACGCGCGCGCCCTGGCCCTGCTCGAACGCACCGACACCGAGTTCGTGGTCGGCTCGAAGGCCATGGTGGGCTCGAACGATCAGCGGCCCATGGTGCGCCGGCTGGGGACGCAGGTCTACAACGGCCTTCTGCGCGCCGTCTGCCACTACCGCGGGACCGACACGCACGGGCTCAAGGCCTTCAAGCGCGACGCGCTGCTCGAAACCGCCAAGCGCTGTGTGCTCGACCGCGACGTCTTCGCCAGCGAGTTCGTCATCCGCGCCCACCGCGAAAAGAAGAAGGTGGTCGAGATCCCCTTTGCCGTGCACGAGAAGCGGCCGCCCTCGATCAACCTGCTCAAGCGCGTGCCCCACGTGCTCAAGAGCGTGGCTCGCCTGGCGATTTCCGTTCGAAAGAACGGGGACTAAATCCCCCAGCCGCCGCTGACGTGGAGGTTGGCGCCGTTGATGTAGCCGGCTTCTTCGGACAGCAGGAAAAGCGCAGCGGCGACGACATCGTCCACCGAACCGACGTTGCCGGCGGGGATGGACTTCACCATCTGCGCCAGCTCGGCCAAATCGGCGGAGCCCGAGTCGATGAAGCCAGGGGAGATGGCATTGACCGTGATTTGGTGCGGGGCCAGGGCCTTGGCCAGACTGCGCACCAGGCCCAGCACCGAAACCTTGGCCAGGTAGTGCGCGGTGATCTGGGTCTGCGCCATGATGCGATCGGCGTTGGCCATGCCGAAGGCGAGGATGCGCCCCCAGCGCTTTTCCATCATGCTCGGCGCGACCAGGCGCGACAGGAAGAACAGGCTGTCCAGGTTGTTTGCAAACATGGCTCGCCAGCCCTCGGCGGTTTCGTCGAGGAGGTCGACGCGGTGGAAGGGGCCGGCGCAGTGTACGAGCGCGTCGATGCGTCCTCGCCAGGCCAGCACCTGGTCGAACATTTCCGTGCACACCTCCGGATGCGATACGTCCGCGCACACGGCCAGCGCCGAGCCACCGCAAGCCTCGACGGCCTTGATGGCGATCTGGGCATCTTCTTCGCTGGTGCGGTAACAGAGCGCCACGTCCCACTCGCGCTCCGCCAGCGCCTGCGCAATGGCGCGACCGATCCCTCGCGCGCCGCCCGGAATGAGAGCCACCCTGCGCACGGCTATTTGCCCAAGGCCCTGGCCAGCGCGACGGCCGCGGCGGCGATGATGGCGAAGAGGAGGACGCGCGGCCAGGCACGGGCCCTGGGCGCGCGGATGGCGGATACTTCGCTGACGGCGGCCACCGATTCGGCGGTCACCAGGAAGAGCTGGCGCGTGACCCGTGGCAGTTCCCCGCCCAGCCGATCCGCGATACGGGCGAGCTGCCGCGCGATCTCGTCAAAGGTCGGACGCCTGCTCCGATCCTTCGTCATCATGGCGGCGATGGCCTGGACCAGCTCGGAGTCCGCGCTCGGGGCATCCACGCGTGGATTCGGGATGGGCGCCGCGAGGTGCATGCGCATGACCTCGAGGTATTCCTTCACCGAAGGTCCCTGTTGGACGCGAAATGGCGGATGGCCGGTGAGGAGGTGAAACAGGGTGCAACCCAGGGAATAGACGTCGGCGCGCTCGTCGAGCTCCTCGCCGCGCGCCTGTTCGGGGGCGATGTAGTCCGCCGTGCCCACCACCATGCCTCGCGCGGTCAGGCTCTTGTCGGCGGCGTAGGACTTGGCCAGACCGAAATCCGTGACCTTCAACACCCCATGGCGGGAGATGCCCAAGTTCGCCGGCTTGACATCGCGGTGGATGATGCCCGCGTGCGCGGCCTCGCCGAGCCCGGTGGCGGCTTGCGCGCCTATCAAGGCGACCACGGCGCTCGGCAGCGGGCCGCGCTCGTCGAGCAACTTCTGCGTGTCGCCGCCTTCCAGCAACTCCATCGCGTAGTAGGGCCGGGGCGGGTCGCCGGTCTGCCCGGCCTCGAACACCGGAATCAGGTTGGGATGGGACAATCGGGCCAGGGCGCGCGCCTCGCGCAGGAAACGCTCGGTGATGGTGGCATTGTTGACCTGCCCCGTGCCCAGGACCTTGATGGCGGCGCGTCGGTTCAGGGAATCGTCGGTGGCCAGGTAGACCTCGCTCATCGCTCCGATGCCGAGCTTCTGCTCGACCCGGTAGCGCCCCACGCGTGCCCCGGCGGTCAGGAACGGCGTGCTCTCGGGGCCGCGCCGGTTCTTCGAACCAGTGCTCTCACCAGGCGTTGGCATGGCTAGCCCGGTCCCTCCTCGTCCTCTGCGGCATAGCTCTCAAATCTGGTGTACTCGCGGATAAAGGTCAAATCCACCTCGCCTGTGGGGCCTGCGCGGTTCTTGCCGATCTTGAGCAGTGCCTTGCCGCGCCCGGAAGGGTCAGAATTGTACATCTCGTCGCGATGGATGAAGAGGATGATGTCGGCGTCCTGCTCGATGGCGCCTGATTCACGCAGATCCGATAGTTGCGGCGTCTTGTCCTCGCGCTTCTCCACGCTGCGGTTGAGCTGCGAAACCGCGATGATGGGGATGTGCAGCTCTTTGGCCAGGGCCTTGAGCCCGCGGGAGATGTCCGCAATCTCGCGCTCGCGCGATTCCTCGCGCCGGCCGCCCAAGCCGTGCGCGAGCTGCAGGTAGTCGATCACGATCAATCCGAGCGGCGTCGTCGAGCTGTCCTTCTGGGGGGGAAGAATCTCGGATCGCTGCGGAAACGGCGCGCCTTGGCGCGTAGCTCGAGGATGTTCACGCCCGGGGAATCGTCGATCAGGATGGGCGCCTGCGAGATGCGATTGCCGGCCGGGTAGATCTTGTTCTTCCACTCGCTGTACTCGATGAGGCCTCGGCGCATGCGATTGGAATCGATGCGCGCCTCGCCGGCCAGCAAGCGCTCGATGAGCTCGTGCTTGGACATTTCCAGCGAGAAGACAAAAACCGGAATCTGGTGGTTCAAGGCGGCGTAGCTCGCGACATTGAGCGCCCACGAGGTCTTGCCCACGCCGGGACGGGCGGCCACGATGATGAGGTTTTCGGGCTGAAAGCCCGCGGTGATGTCGTCGAGCTTCTTGAAGCCGGTGGGGACCCCGGTGACGGACTTGCTCTCGCGCGCGCGGGCGTCGATGCTTTCCAGAACCTCGCTCATGATCTCGCCGATGGGGCGGGCGTTCTCGCGGCGGTTCTTCTGCGCCACCTGGAACACCATGCGCTCGGATTCGTCGAGGAACTGCTCGTAGTCGCCGAACTCGCCGTAGGCGCGCGATTGGATCTCCGCGCACGCGGCGATGAGCCGGCGCAAGGTGGCCTTCTCTTGCACCAGGCGCGCGTAGTGGGCGATGTTCTCGGCGGTGGGAACGGCGTTGGCCAGGTCGATGAGATAGGCTTGGCCGTTCTCCAGGCGGGCCAGCGACCCTCGATTCTTGAGCTCGTCGCCCAGAGAAACCACGTCGATGGGCTGGCGCCGCTTGTCGAGCTCGAGCATGGCGGCGAAGATCTCGCGATGGGCGGGCAGCAGAAAATCGTCGGCCGTGATGGTGGTTGCCATCTCGTCGAAGGCCGAGGGCTTGACCAAAACGCCACCCAGCGCCGAACGCTCGGCATCGAGGTTGTGCGGCGGTTGCCTCCCGGGCGGGAGCACATCCGAGGAGTAATCGGCCATGGGCGCTGAGTGTAACCCGGATTTCAACCACAGAGAGCACGGAGGGCGCGGAGCCCGGAAAAGAAGAAGGGTTCGGATCGTCAGACCCGAACCCTCTCCGTGTGCTCTGTTCCCTCTGAGCTCTCTCCGCGTTAGGCTTCCTTCTTGACGACCCACACCTTCAGCTTGGCCGTCACCTCGTGGCCCAGCTTCACCGCCACCTCGGTCATGCCCAAGGTCTTGATGGGCTCGTCGAGCAGGATCTTCTTGGCGTCCAGCTTGATGCCCTGTTCGGCCAAGGCTTCGGCGATGTCCCGGTTGTTGACCGAGCCATAGAGCTTGTCTTCCTCGCCCACGGCCCGGGAAAGCGAAACCGACACCTGCGACAGGCGATCCGCCTCGGACTGCATCTCCTTGGCCAGCTTGGCCACGCGCGTGGCGATGACTCGCTGTTCGTGTTGCAAGCGGGCTTCGTCCTTCTCGGTGGCCGGCACGGCCAAGCCGCTGGGCAGAAGGTAGTTGCGACCGTAGCCCGGACGAACGGACACGACCTCGCCGGCCTTGCCCAGGTTCTCCATGTTCTCTCTCAGGATGACTCGCATGGGTTCTCCTTCCGGCTACTTGCCCGTGACCGCGAACGGCATGAGGGCGATCATGCGGGCACGCGACACGGCCCGGGCGATGGAGCGCTGGTGCTTGGCGCAGTTGCCGGTCAATCGACGCGGCACGAGCTTGCCGCGATCGGTGATGAAGTACTTGAGCAAGCCGGCGTTCTTGTAGTCGATGGTCAGATTCTCGTCGGTGCAGAATTTGCAGGGCCTGCGCCGCGAGCTCGACTTCTTGCGTCCGCCGCCTTCCTGATCGAGATCCGCGTCTTTGTCTTCCGGTCGTGCCATGGTCTAGCTCCCTCTCCGGACAGGTTCGTCGACCTTGCCGAAAACTGCTTCCTCGAAATCGAACGCGCCTTCCTCTTCATCGTCGCCGAAGGGACGCGCGCCGGCTTGGCCGGTGGCGATGGCTTCCTCGTCGGGACCGGGGACGGATGCGCTGGCGAAGGTCTCGTCGGTCACCGCGCTGGTCTTGGTGGCCGGATCCACGTTCTCGGCGGCCTTGATCGAGTAGTAGCGGATGACGGTATCGGTAAGGTGCAGGTTGCGCTCGACCTCTTCGACCAGGCCCGCGCCGCCGAGGTAGTTGAAGAAGACGTAGATACCTTTGAGCTGCTTTCTGACCTCGTAGGCCAGCTTGCGGCGGCCCCAGTTCTCGACCTTCAGCAGCTGTCCGCCGCCGGCCTCGATCACGTGACGAATCTTGGCGTTTGCCTGGCCGATGGCGTCGTTGGTGACGTCGGGCTTGAGGATGAAAATCGTCTCGTATTCACGTGTTCTGCCGGGAATGTCCCGACACGATCCTGTTCGCTTCTCTGCCATGTTGTTGCTCTCCCTTTGGGCCTACGTCCCGCCGCCGGAGCGGCGGGCAAGGAGTTGGTGGAGGTGACGACTAAGTCGCTCCCCCGGTTTCGGTTTTCTTGCGTCGGTTGAACCTGTTCATCGCCGCCACCAGTCCGTCCTTGACGATGGTCTGCGCGGCATCGGCGGCCTCTTCTATCAGATTTGGCAGCGCTTTCCGCTCCTCGGTTGAAAAATCGGCAAGCACGTAATCGGCCCCTTCCCAGGCCGGTGGGGGACGGCCGATGCCGAAGCGGAGCCGGCAAAAGCTCTCGGTCCCGAGCTCCGATACGATGGAGCGCAAGCCGTTGTGTCCGCCCGTGCCACCGGCCTCGGCCAAGCGGAGACGGCCGAGCTCCAAATCCATATCGTCATGCACGATCAGCGTCTGGGCGGGCGGGATCTTCCAGAAGGCCGCGGTGCGGCTGACGGGAAATCCGCTGGTGTTCATGAACTCCATGGGCTTGCAGAAGATGACTTTCGTACCCCCCAGCCCGGCTTCGGCCAATTCCGCGCCCATGCGCAGGCGGGGCGCGGTCGCCCCTGTCCGCCGTACGAGCTCGTCGATGACCATGAAGCCGGCGTTGTGCCGGTTGCCAGCATACTGCCGGCCGGGATTGCCAAGGCCAACGACCAACCACATCGCAACCGCACCGCCGAGAAGCGCCCGGGCAACTCCGAGTGGGCCTACTTGCCCTTCTTCTCCTCCTTCTTGGCGCCTGCGGCAGGTGCCTTGGCGCCCGCGGCAGGTGCCGCGCCGGGCGCGGCCTTGGCGCCCGCGGCGGGTTTGGCACCGGCTGCTGGCGCGCCGGCCGCTGCACCTGGGGCTGCTCCGGCTGCTGCGGCGCCCTCGGCTGGGGCGGCGCCCTCGGCCGGGACTGCGGCGGCCTCGACCTCCACCTTCTCGACGTGCGGGGCCACGACCGAGGCGACCGATTCCTTGGGAGCCAGGGTCGTGCGCACGCCGGGCGGCAACTTCAGAATCGCTGGCGTGGAGGGCATCGCCGATCTCCAGAGCGGTCACGTCCAGCTCGATCTTGGTCGGGATGGCGTCGGGCTTGGCCGCGATGGGCAGGGTGTGATGGCTAAGGTGCAGGTTGCCACCGTTGGTGACGCCGACCGGGATACCGGTCAGCATCAGGGGCACGCTGACCTTGACTTCTTCGTCCATGCTGACGCGGATGAAGTCCACGTGCACGGGAAGGCGCGAGATGGGATCGACTTGCACGTCACGGATCATGGCCATGACGGACTCCGCCTTCGCGGCGTTCTTCACGTCGAGGGTGAACACCGTGTTGCGCTTGCGCTCTTTGTCGAGGGCATGGGTCAGCTCGACGGGATCCAGCACGAGCGAAAGGGGATCGACTTTGTGACCGTAGAGCACGGCTGGCAACTTGCCGCTGCTGCGCGCTCGGCGGGCCGGGCCCTTGCCCGATTGACTGCGAATCTCAACGGAAACCTTGGCGAAGTCCATGATGACGTCCTTTGCTGCGTGCGGATCTCGACGACTGCGGATCTCTTATCAGATGAAGAGGGAACTTAGCGAGTCCCCCATGTGAATGCGTTTGACGGCTTCTCCGAGCAAGTGCGCCACGGACAGCACGTGCACCTTCGGCGAGGCCTTGACCTCGGGACGGGGGGGGATGGAATCGGTGATGATGAGCTCTTTGATGGTGCTGGCGTGGATGCGCTCGATGGCCGGGCCCGAGAGCAACCCGTGCGTGATGCAGGCGTACACCGCCCGCGCGCCTTTTTCGGTCAGGCCCTTGGCCGCAGCGCAAAGGGTGCCGGCGGTGTCGACCATGTCGTCGACGATGATGGCATCGCGGCCCTTCACGTCGCCGATGATGTGCACCAGCTCGGCCACGTTGGGGGCGGGACGGCGCTTGTCGATGATGGCCAGACCGGCGTCGAGGCGCTTCGAAAAGGCCCGGGCCCGCTCCACCCCGCCGGCGTCGGGCGAGACCACCACGGCATCGCTGTCGAAGCGGGTGCGGATGTAGTCCATCATCACCGGCATGGCGTAGATGTGGTCGACGGGGATATTGAAGAAGCCCTGGATCTGGCCGGCATGAAGATCCATGGCCAGCACACGATGAACACCCGCCGCGGTCAGGAGATCCGCGGCCAGACGCGCGGAGATCGGCGTGCGCGGCCTGGTCTTGCGATCCTGGCGCGCATAACCGAAATACGGCATGACCGCCACGATGGGCTTGGCCGACGAGCGCTTGAGGGCGTCGGTCATGACCAAGAGCTCCATCAGGTTGTCGTTCACCGGCGTGCACGTCGGCTGAACCACGAAGCAGTTCACCCCGCGCACGTTCTGGTCGATCTCGACGTAGACCTCGCCGTCGGCAAAGCGTTCGACCTTGGCGCTGCCCAGGGGTTGCCCGAGGTGCTGGCACAGGGACCGGGCGAGCTGGGATTCGCGTTGCCGCTGAAGATGGCGAATGGTTTGTTCACGGGAGATTCCTGCCTGACGGAGGCGCTATCCCGTCAAGAGGGCGCGAATATTGCCACCGGCACCCACACCTGTCAACGGATGACGCGATTCCGTAATCCCGCAGCACAGCGACGTCGCGGAGGGCAGCAGAAAGAGACGCCTTTCCACGATAGAGGCTCGCACCCAATCGGAGCGGCGAGTGGTGGTCGTGGACGTTCCCGTGGTCGTGGCCGTGGCCGACCACGACCTTCTGCGCCTATCGTGGGATGATGGCGACTCACAGGTTGGCGGTCAGCAAGTAGAACTTGTTGTTGTCGTCGTTGACGATCTTCAGGCTGGGGCGAACGCTTTCGGGCAAAAGGCTGCGTAGGCCGTCCAAGCGCGAGCGTTCGATGATGAAGAACATGCGCTTGCCCTTGTGGCTGGCGGCGTATTCCTTCAGGCCCTCGGCGTTGCGGTCGCCCAGGAACACCGTGCGTTCGTTCATGGGGCCTTCGTAAATCTCGTTCTGGGTGTAGAAGTTCTCGCCACGCCAGTACATCTGCCAGGCCAGCAGGCGCTCGTCGGGCGAGCGGCGCTCGCGGTAGTACTGGGCGATGAGCGGCTTTTGCGACCAGTGAGCGGCGGCGGCGGGGATGTACCCGTCGAGCAGAAAATAGGTGAACGCGACCACCACGCCCAGCATGGAGAGGGTCGCGATGGCTCGCGTGCGTCGCCAGGCCACGAGCAGCGCTGCGACCGAGAACAGGGCGGCGAACACCCGCAGCGTTCGGATGTAATTCATGTCGGGCGGCCAGGGTCTGCCCTGCGGGGTGTTGATGTAGTCGTACGAGAACAGCCAGATGAAGTGTTGCGCGCTCTTCTGCGCCGAGGTCAGGTCGAAGGTGACCAGGGCGAGCAGCGGCGTGCCCACGAGCACGGCCAGCAGGATCAGCCTGCTGCGTTTCTCGGTCAGCACGTCGTCGAGGAAACACCCGACCGCCATGGCCATCCCGGGCAGGGCGGGCAGGATGTAGTGGTGGAACTTGGTCATCGAAAACGAGACCAAGGCGTAGCCCGACACGAACCAGATGGCACCGAGCCACATGATATCCCGACGTTTGTCTTCCTCGCGCTTCGGCGCGGGGGTGCCGTCGGCACGTCGGCCGAAGTAGCGCATCACCACCCAGGCCAGCGCCGAGGGCGCGAGCGCGATCCACGGGAACAGGGCGTAGCCGAGCTCGCGGATGAAGTACTCGAAGCTGCCGCGGTCGCCGTGCCGGCCGGTGACCAGCCGGCGCCAGTGGTTGTCACCGTAGAGCTCGTTCCAGAACGGGAAGCCGTGGCGGGCCAGCATGGCGTGGTGCCAGGGCACCGCCACGAGCGCGCAGGCCAGAATGGCGAAGGGAAGGCCACGCAGGATCTCGGCGCGCGCCAGCCTGCGCCAGTTCCAGGTGAACAACAGATAGGCCAGAAACACGATCACCGGCAACCCCAGCCCGGCCAGCCCCTTGGCCAACATCGCGAGGCCGCACAGGATCGAGGCGATGTGGATGTAGAAGGGAGCCTTGTAGCGGGTGCGTGCCGTGTACCACAGGAAGACGACGAACCCGACGAAGTAGGGCAGCATCGCCACCACGCCGGGGATGACGAGCCTGCGCTTGAATGGCAGTATCCAGGTCAGCTGAATCGAATCGACGACGAGCTGAGGCAGGACCGTGAGCGCGAGCAGGCCGACCGTCGTGTAGTAGATGGGGTGGTGGGGCCAGGACAGCCCTCGCCACGTCCGGCGCGGCAGCACCTCGTCATTGTCGTCGAACAGCGCCAGCGCGCATAGGCCAAGCCCGAGGGTCATGGGGCCGATGAACGCCATGTCGGTCATGGCCTGACGGGCGACCAAGCTGAAGAGTGGAAAGGTGGCCAACGCCAGCACGGCCAGCACGCCGGCGCGGCGGCTGACGAAGCGGGAAAGCGGCAGGTACACGCCCAGCAGCGCCGGCAGCGCCATCAAGCAGAAGGGGATGCGCAGGGCCCACTCCGGCCGCGACGAGAGGGCGAACTCGCCCGCGGGCAACCCGGCGCCGCCGATGCCGAAGATCTTCAGGGACAAGCTCATGAGCCAGAAGGTGAGCACCGGCTTGGACCAGAAGTTCTCGCTGTCGATCGGGGATCCCGGCCAATAGAGACTGATGAAGTCGTTTCGTCGCGCCATCTGGCGCCCGACCTCGCCGTAGTGGGTTTCCCAGGGATCGAAGAGGCCGTAGCTGCCTGCGAAGGGTAGGTAGAGCAGGGCGCCGAAGAGCAGCACGAAGATCACCATCTGCCGCTCGGTGAAGCGGTCGAGGAGACGATCGAGGAAGGGCCGGGCGGGCGTGGCCGCTTTCGGGATGGAATTGCTTTCGTCAGATGGAGTGGTCATTCGGGAGATCGCTGGAAAATCGTCAATCGTGGCCCGGCATGCTATGCGCGCCGGCCTCGCCTGTGAAGTAGGAAGGCGAGAACCAGCAGCACGAGGGCGAGCCCGAGGCCGGGCAGCCAGATCTGCAAGAGCTGCGGTCGCCAGTAGCGCTCGGGTGCGATGCCGATGCGGTTGCGGCGGACGAAATCGACCTGCGCTGCCAGGAAGGTGAAGGCCACGGCCAGCACGGCCAATGCGGCCAGCGCGCGCGGAAGGCGCTGTTGCAGGGATGCATTCACGTCGACGTCCAGGTTCCGCAGGTAGAAGATACGAGCAAGCTGCGGCCGTCAAGCACGAGTCGCGCTGGCGCGCTGCCTCGACCACCTATTCCAGTTTGCCTGATGTATAAGCGCGGCATGCTTTCGCGGCCTCAGTCCGTCGGCCGAGAGCGGTCATCTTGCTCTCCCAGGCAGCAATGTCGCCTTGCTCGGCGACACGGTACGCGACCTGTGCTATCGCAACACTTGTCATTGCGTTGGATATCAGGAGAACGAAAATGCCCGCACCCGAACACGTGAAAGTCGCCATCGTCGGCGGTGGCCCGGCCGGCTGCACCGCCGCCATCTACGCCGCGCGCGCCAACCTCGCGCCCGTCATGATCGAAGGGGGCGGCCTGGTCATCGAGCCACTGACCACACCCGGCGGCCAGCTCACCATCACCACGGAAGTCGAGAATTATCCCGGATTTCCGCATGGCGTGCAGGGGCCGAAGCTGATGGAGCTGATGCGCGCCCAGGCCGAGCGCAGCGGGGCGCGCGTGCTCACCACCGACGTCACCGCCATGGAGCTGTCGGCACGGCCGTTCAAGATCTCGACCGGCGAGGGCGAGATCGTCGCCGAAACCATCATCGTGGCGACCGGCGCCTCGGCCAAGTGGCTCGACATCCCGAGCGAGGAGAAGTTCCGCAACCACGGGTTGTCCGCGTGCGCGACCTGCGACGGCGCATTCTTCAAAGGACTGGAGCTGGTGGTGGTGGGCGGCGGCGATACCGCCATGGAGGAGGCGACGTACCTCAGCAATCTGGCCACCAAGGTCAGCATCGTGCATCGCCGCGACGGTTTCCGCGCCTCGCAGGCCATGCTCGAACGCGCGCGCAGGAACCCCAAGATCGAGTTCGTCACCAACGCCGTGGTCGACGAAATCCTCGGCGATCTCCCGAAGCCTGGGGTCACGGCTGTGCGTCTGCGCGACCCGCGCGATGGCAGTACGCGCGAGCTCGGATGCCAGGGCGTGTTCGTGGCCATCGGGCACGTGCCCAACAGCGCGCTCTTCAAGGGCAGGCTGGACATGGATGAAACCGGCTACATCCGGACCAAGCCCGGTTCGACGGCCACCAACATTCCGGGGGTGTTTGCCTGTGGGGACGTTGCCGACCGCGTCTACCGCCAGGCCGTCACTGCCGCGGGAACCGGATGCATGGCTGCCATCGACGCCGAACGCTTCATGGCGCATTAGCCTACCCTCAACCGGAGTTTCCGGTCTGGTAGTCCGGGCCTGCCGGTAGCATAATCGAGGCGATGAGCGAGAGCCCCCCCGCAGAGCCGACCAACGAGCCGGAGATTCTCGTGGAGGTGACACCCGCCATCGCGATCGCCGCGGAAGGCAACACCGACCAGGTCGCCGCGTGCCTGAGCAAGGTCAGCTTGTTCGCGGACTTGCCGGCGGTGTACCTGCGGCGCATCGCCAGTCTGGGCGTCGAGGAAACCTATCCGCGCGGAACCCCGGTGTTTGCCGAGGGGACCGCGGGCGATAAGCTCTACGTCATCCTGTCGGGCTCGGTGCGTATCAGCCGCCAGGTTCCCGGCATGGGCGAGGAGGCCCTGGCCATTCTCAAGGCCGGCGACTATTTCGGCGAAATGGCCCTGATTGACGATTTTCCGCGCAGCGCGGACGCCATCGCGCACGAAAGCTGCCGGCTGCTCGTGCTCACCAAAGAGCGTGTCGCCGACCTGCTCTTCGTCGACCGCGACCTGGCCTACGACCTTCTGTGGAGCTTCGTGCGCACGCTTTCGGCCCGCCTGCGCGAGACCAACGACAAGATGACGTTTCTCGCCGTGAGCAGCCGGTTCTAGAACCGCGCCTCGGGGACGGTGTTAGCCTCACGCCATGGATCCCGAAGCCAAGAAAATGTGGAGCGTTGCCGGCTCGACCGGTGCGGTTGGTATTGAAATCGCAGCGGCCATTGGCATAGGGTACTTCGGCGGACAGTACTTGGATCGCAAGCTGGGTGTGGCTCCCTGGTTCATGTGGGTGGGGTTCGCGGCCGGGGTGGGGGCAAGCATCAAGGCGCTGGTTCGGGTCGTTCGCAGCTACCAGAAGACTCTCGACGACGAAGAAAAGAATCGACCGGACCTGAAATGAGCAGCAAAAACTTCGGCACCATGGATCTTGCCAACCTGATCTTGGCTGTCGCCGTGACGGCGCTGGTCGGGCTTGGCTGGGGTGGCGCGGGCGTGTTGGCCGGCGGCGTGGGCGCGCTTTTGGCGTGCACGAATCTGTGGGTCATCCGGCGGCTGGCCGGCCGCGCCGTGGTGCGGGCTTCGGCTGGCGACAAGGCGCAGGCATCCTGGTTGATGGCGGCGCTGGGCGCGAAGATGTTGATTCTCTTCGGGCTGGTCTGGGTGTGCATCCGCGTCTACAATCTGGCCCTCGTGCCATTCGCCATCGGAATTTCGGTTTTGCCAATCTCGCTGGTCTTCGCCGGGCTCTGGATAGGGTCCACGGCCGGCGAGCAGGGGAAAGCATAGAGCATGGGTCCACACGCCACTTGGTTCAGCCTCTTTCCTGGTTACGAATCCCTGCGCCAGAACCTGCAACCTTATCTAGGTCGCCGGTGGACCTGGCAGGTATTCCAGTCCACGCACTTCGAGATCGACCATATCCTTGGCGGCCTCTTGGTCTTCCTGCTGCTCGTGCTGTTTGCTTTTCGCTACGCGCTGAGCATCCGCATGGCCCCGGATGGCGGTGCGGTGCCCCCTCCGCGCTTTTGCCTGCGCAACCTGCTCGAAACCTTCGGCGACATGGTGTTCGGCTTGATGGAAGGCCCGATGGGCGCCAAGAACGCCCGCAAGTACCTGCCCCTCATCGGCTCCCTGTTTCTCTTCATCCTGTTCTGCAATTTTCTCTCCCTGATTCCCGGGTTTCTTCCCCCGACGGCCAACCTCAAGACCAACCTCGGTCTGGCTGTCCTGGTGTTCGTGCTGACGCACGTCTTCGGCGTCGCCACCCACGGGCTCAAATACTTCAAGCATTTCATGGGGCCGGTTTGGTGGCTGGCGCCGCTCATGATCCCCATCGAGCTCATCAGCCACGTCGCTCGTCCCGTCTCTCTCTCCGTGCGTCTTCTCGGCAACATCACGGCGGATCACAAGGTTGGCGCGGTGTTCTTCTCGCTGATCCCGCTTCTCATCCCGGTGATCTTCCTTGGATTGGGAGTGCTTGTCGCGCTCGTGCAGGCCATCGTATTTTCCCTGCTCTCGACCATTTACATATCGACCGCTATTGCTCATGAGGAGCACTAGCCTTATGGTTCGCCCCACCCACCACGTCCCCTACAGGAGGATTCCGAGATGCGCCGAGTAGCCAAGTTGTTCGTTCCGCTCACCGCCTTCGTGCTCATGGCCCTATCCAGCGCCGCCGCTTTTGCACAGGGTGCCGCTCCAGCCGCCGACAATTCCAAGGGCCTGATTGGCATCGGCGCCGCTCTTGCCATCGGGCTCGCCGCCTTGGGCGGTGGTCTCGGTCAGGGCCGCGCGGCGGCAGCCGCTCTCGACGGCATTGCCCGCAACCCACAGGCCTCGGGCAAGATATTCATGCCCATGATCGTCGCCCTGGCACTGATCGAGTCGCTCGTCATCTACGGCTTGCTCATCGCCTTCAACCTGGCCGGCAAGCTCTAGCCGAGCTAGAAGTACGCAGGGCTCGCCCAGCGGGCTCTGCGCCATCAAATGGGAATCTCATGCGGAATCGTCGGCTTGCCCAACGTGGGCAAGTCGACGCTCTTTAATGCGTTGTCGGCGGCCGGAGCGGCCGTCGCCAACTATCCGTTCTGCACCATCGAGCCCAACGTCGGCGTGGTGCAGGTGCCGGATCCACGCCTCGACGCCCTGGTCGAGCTGTACCATCCGAAGTCGGTCGTGCCCGCGACGGTCAACTTCGTCGACATCGCGGGGCTCGTGCGTGGGGCTTCGAAGGGCGAGGGGCTCGGCAACCAGTTCCTTGCCAACATCCGCGAGGCTGACGCCATCGCGCACGTCGTGCGCTGTTTCGAGGACGACAACATCGTTCACGTCGACGGCCGCATCGATCCGGTGTCGGACGTGCTGACCATCGACACCGAGCTGTGCCTCAAGGATTTGGAAACCGTCGAGAAGCGGATCGAGCGGGCCAAGACCGCCATGAAGGGCGGGGCATCCAAGGAAGAAAAGGCGCGCCTCGAGGCCTGTCTGAAGATCCAGAAGGGCCTGGCCGAGGGCGTGCCCGTGCGCGCGCAGGGGCTCTCCGACGAGGAAAACGGACTTCTGCGCGAGCTGTTCCTGCTGACCCACAAGCAGGTCTTCTACGTGGCCAACGTGGCCGAGAAGCAATTGGCCACGGTCGACAGCGACCCCGCGGTGTCGGCCCTGCGCGCTCAGGCGGCCAAGGAAGGCGCCAAGCTGGTGGCCATCTGTGCCGCAGCCGAAGCCGAGATCGCCGGGCTCGATGCTGCGGATCGCCCGGCCTTTCTGGAGAGCCTTGGGCTCAAGGAGCCCGGCCTGCACAGCGTGGCGCGCACCGCCTACGCGGTCCTGGATCTGATCACCTTCCTCACCGCGGGCGAGGACGAGTGCCGGGCGTGGACGATTCCACGAGGCGCCAAGGCACCGCAAGCCGCGGGCGCCATCCACACCGACTTCGAGCGCGGCTTCATCAAGGCCGACGTGATCTGGTGGGAGGATCTCATCCGGTTGAAGTCCGAAGCCGCGTGCCGCGCGAACGCCAAGCTGGCCATCGAAGGCAAGGAATACGTCGTGCGCGACGGCGACGTGATCCACTTCAAGTTCAACGTGTGATGCGTTGAGGTTCCGGCACGTTCCTCATCAGAAAACGATGACCGCCCGTCCGCGCAATCCGCCCGCCTCCATCGCGCGCTGAGCGTCCGCGGCGCGCTCGGGGGCATATTCCTTCGCGACGCGCAGCTTGATCACTCCACGCGACGCCAGATCGCGCAGCTCGTTCAGCCAATCTGTCCGTTCGAGAGCCTCGCCGACAAAGACCGGGAGGACGCGGATCCCGCGCTCGGCCGGGGTCTCGTCCCAGCCGCGCACCGGCACATAGGCGCCGCCATCGCGAACGGCGGGGAAGGCGTCTCGCCCCAAGAGCGCCGTGTCGAACAGCGCATCGGCGCCTCCTTTTGTTGCGGCACGCACCTCGTCGCAAAACCGCTCGCTGCGCGCCACAACAACGTCCGCCCCGTGGCTACGCACCAGCTCCGTCTCGGAGGTCTTCGCATCGGCGATCACCCGCAGCCCGCGCTGCTTCGCCAGCACGATGGCAATAGACGCCAGGTGCCCGGCACCGCCGCTTACCGCGAGGGTCTTCCCGGTCTCCAGCTTGAGCAGGTCGAGTGCGAGCAGCGCGGTCAGCCCGTTCATCGGCAGCGTCGACGCCTGCGCCAGCGTCGCGCCGCGCGGAATCGGCACGACCGAAGCCGCCGGTACCACCTGCAGCTCGATCTGGGCTCCTCCTTCGGGGCGCCGCGGGCTCACCGCCGCCATCACCTGGTCCCCCACGTTGAGGCGATCCACCCCCTCTCCCACGGACTCGATGACGCCGGCAGCGTCCATTCCGGGAATGCCCGGTGTCCCCTTGGCGTACGCCGCGTTCGTCCGCAGCAGGATGTCGGTTGGATTCACGGCCGCCGCCTTCACCGAGATGCGTACCTCGCCGCGCCCGGCCGCGCGCACGGAGAAGTCGCGAACAGCAAGAACCTCGGGCCCACCCTGTTTCGTGATCATGACTGCGCGCATGCGGCTCCTCTCGTGCGCCTCCTGATCGGCGCTTCGAGTGAGATGCCGAGAGGGTCCACGACGTTGCGAGCATGGGCCGTGACAAGCCTAGCGAAGCGTCCGAAGACGATCGGCGGAGACGTCCGGAGGCGGCTGCAAGGCATCGATCAGGATCTGCTTTGCAGGATCTGCTTTGCCCAGGATCTGCTTCGCCGGTGCGGGGCCCGTGATACGCAGCTCGGCCTTGTGTCGTCCGCCTACTGGGCCATCAGGCTGTTCTGCTCGACCTTCACGCGGCTGTCGGTGCAGAAGGTGCAGTTCGCGCCATAGAAGTACTTGCGGTTCGCGGTGTCGTTCATCAGGTGAACCCTGAACCACGCGGCCGCCATGGAAAGGGAAACACCCTTGGCACCCTGGTAGACCCAGCTCCCGTGGTCCGAGCTCAGCTCGTCGATGAGGATGGCAGGCTGGTCCGTGACCGAGAGGAAGGCGGTTCTAGGGTTATCGCAGCCCACCACCGTGTCTTTTCCACCGCAGAAGAACAGGAACGGCGTGTGAACCCCCTTGAGCGTCGTGGTGCCGCAAATCGAGGCGAGAGCCTTGTAGCGCGGCTCGGACGCGGACATGCAGGTCGACATCGCGCCCTCCGAGTGGCCGAGCTGGCCGATGTTGGTCGTGTCGAGGTGGTGATAGTAGGGGCTGGTCGGATCCTCGGCCTGCTGGAGGATCCAGTTCAAGCCGGCGATGGTGGGTAGCGGGTCGCCCTTGGAGGTGGTGGTGCTGAGCGACGCAACCACCAAGAAACCGTGCGAGGCGAGATGCTGCATCAGCGGCAAGTACTGTCCACACCACTTGTTGGCCGCGGAGTCAGTGACACACAGCGGGGGATTCGGTTCGGGATTATCCGTGTGACCGTTCGCCCAGATCAGGATGGGGTGGCAGTACCCGCTGGTCGCGAGGTTCGACGGGCGATAGACGTTGAATCGCTGTTGTTGGTCTCCGTAGATCGGATCGGGGGTGTAGCCCGCCAAGGGCCCCACGCCCTTGTCGGCCGCAACCGTGAACGGGCCCGCGGCGGTGGGGTTGGCCGTGGTCCATTGCTTGCTGGCGACGCAACCACTTACCACGCCGCCATCGACCCCCGTACCGCTCGTGCCACCGGTCTGACCGCCAGACCCGGCGCTTCCCGCTTGACCGCCGGTTCCTCCAGGCTTGCCACCGGTCGCGGTTCCCATCGTTCCACCGGTAGCCGTTCCGCCGCCTCCTCCGGTCGCCCCTCCCAGGCCGGTGGTTGATCCACCGGTCGGTGTGGTGGTTGATCCACCGGCCGGCGTGGTGTTTGAGCCACCGGTCGGCGTGGTGGTGGTGACACCGGTCGCAGTCCCGGTTGTACCGCCCTTCGGGCTGCCGGCCGACCCGCCGGCCGAACTACCGCCGGCCCCACCTTGCGGGCTTCCAGTCGTTCCGCCTGTGGTTCCCCCAGCCGTTCCGCCTGTCGTTCCACCGGCCGAATTTCCGGCCGTTCCACCGGTCGAATTTCCAGTCGTTCCACCCTTTTGGCCACTACCGCCAGCGCCGGAGGAGCCATTGCCCCCAGAACCACAAGCGGCCATCAACAACGCCAAGCCTATTCCGGTACCCCATTGTCGTATTAGGATCATAGTCGCTCCTCTTGGCCTGCAGTTCCGCCCAATCGACATTTTGGCTCAAGCAACTCACCGGTCCGAGAGGGGCCGTTCGCAGCACCTGATCGAAATGCCCTGGGCACGTCGGGCGTGAGCGCGGAAGCCGGCGGAAACTCGAAGGATTGGCTGCGGTCCATGGCTTGCATGGTGCCCAGGTGCCGCGCTCTCGATCTGTTCACGGAGGACCTATCTCATGCATCGTTCGCTTTCGCCTTGCTGGTTCCTGATCGCCCCACTCCTGACGATGGCCTGCTCCGACGGGAAAGGCAAGCCGACGCCCGATTCGGGCACGGACGCCACGTCTTCACCCAAGGACGTAGGGCCGGACACGCCGCCGACGTCGCCCGAGGTGCGAGATCTGGCGGCCGACACACGTCCCGACAGTCAGCCTGACACGCCGGCCGACAAGGTTACGCCGCCGGAGGTGCCGGTTGGGCCCGAGGCGGCCGTCGAGGCGGGCGACCAGCCCGACGGCGCAGGCGGCGAGACCTCGAGCCCCGACGGTGCGGGCAGCGAGGCCGGACCCGACCGCGGCGAATCCTGCCTGTGGCAGGAAGCCGGCGGACGCTACGGGCTTTCGCACTTCACGTTTTCGCTCACGACCCCCGACGGGCGAACGCAATCGCCGCCGACTTACAACACGCCGGACGGCGCGGCCGCGTGGCCGCTCAACGACTTCGAGGGAACGGTGACCAACCAGGTCGGCAATCAGCTGACTGTCGATAGCTGCGTGGCGTCCACCGGCTGCCAGCCGAGCCTCTATCGCTTCGTCGTGTGCAACGGCGCCTTCGGCGCGTGCCAGGCGGTGGACACGGGCGCGAACATCTCCGTCGGCGTCCCGGTCGGGCGGCGCGTGCGCGTGGTGTGGCACCTCGACAACGACGTTCCCGGCTTCTGTCCCGGTCTCTACTGGTTGGCGGTCTACGACGCCGAGACGGGCTCGACCGAGGGCAACATTCTGTTCGTCGGCTCGGGCGGGCGGTCGAACAGCACGAGTGGGGTGGCGGCCAATCCCATGAAGGACCTGCCGTTCTCAATCGCCACCGAGGCTCTGCACTGCGGGCCAGCCGCGCAAGATGCGCTGTCGTGGTCGGGCGACGATTACGCATTTGTGTTCACGCCGAAGAGCGCGGGCACGTCGCTGCATCTCGCGACAGGACAGAACGGCTTGCTCGACGTGGCGGGGCCTCGAGGCGGCAGCCAGCGCTTGCAGCTTCGCTGCATCGTCGCGGTGCAACCCCAGGGCACCGACGACTACTGGAACTGGGATTTCTGGGGCACGGGCGAGCTGCCGGACGAGACCGTCGACGGCGGCAGCGAATGAGCTAGCCCACTAGGCTTGGGCGATTCTCGGGCCGGCCATGCGACGGTCGGCGGGGGCATGGGCATCGTTTGCCTCCAAATGGCCGCTGCTACCAGAATATGCGAACGGATACAGGAGAACTCTAGCGCCACCCAGGGGGCACCATCCGTTCGGCAGCACATTTCTTGGGGAAAGCATGCCGAGTGGCGCGTTCATGCAATTCGAGTGGCATATCGTACTGTGATGTTACTGCTGCCACCGCGTGGGTCGTAATTTGCGACAACCTCACCCCAGGGATAGGCATAGGGAGGTTGGCCATAGTGCCCTGCAAGGATCTTTTGATGACGTTGGTTCTTCCGAGTTCAGCGGCCTCTGACCAAGAGGACCACGAGACGCTCTGCCCTGCATCGTGGATCGACATGCTCAATACCCACAGAAATGTTTGAGCAAAACACAACTCAACAGTGAACGGGTTACTGTCGACAAGAAGTGGTCCGGCCAGTCGGTACCTGTTGTATCCGGCATTCCGCGGGGCCTTTGAGGGCGTCGACAATCATCTTGAGCCTGTCATTCGGCTACCAGGTGTACGCTTGCGCGGAGACCACGGTACCGCCAGACCAGATCTCGCGCTCGAGCGGCCGGCCTACGCTGTCGCGCTCCCAGCGGGCGCGTACGCCACCGGGCAGGGTGCGCTCGACCTCCAGGCCGAGCTGGTCGCGGGTGAAGCGGGCTTCCCAGGGCGGAAGGATGGCCTGCGCCTCTTGCTTGCCCGGTGCCACCGGGCCGCCGCCGGCCTTCATGCCCACCACGTCGCCCACGAGGTTGCGCTCGATTTCCAGCACGTGACCCTTGCTGGTATTCATGCGGCTGCGCAGACCGAGCAGGTCGAACGCGCTCTCCACGATGTCGGCGTCCTGAAGCTCCTTCACGATGCGGCCCAGGGCATCGCGTTAGAATTTCACCGTGGCGGTGGCGTTGCTTGCCTCGATCAAGCCGCCGTCGGGTCGATAGGCGTAGCGCTCGCTGGTTCCGTCGCTGTACTTGACCGCGACGACCCGGCCGCTGGCGTCGTAGCTGTATGCGGTGGCCCGGTCGTCGGGGCGCTCGACGGTCAGCACGCGGCCGGCCTTGTCGCGGCCGTACTTGCGCAGAAGCCCGTCGAAGCCGCTCTCTTGCTTGACGTTGCCGGCCTTGTCCAGGGTGAAGCGGTACACGGCGCAGGCCTCGTTGTGGATGGCGACCAGCGACTCTTCGCGGTCGTACTCGAACGCGACCGTGGTGCCTTCCTGCGTGCGCGAGGCTAGGCGGCCCATGCCCTGATAGGCGAACTTGACGTCGTAGTGCTGGTCCTTGACCGCCAGGACGTTGCCCTCGGCATCGTAGGTCAGCTTGCGTACGTTGCCGTCAGGGACCTCTACGCGCAGGATGCGGCCGGCCAGGTCGAATTCGCGCCGCTCGTGATTGCCCTTGGCATCCACGACCTCGATGCAGCGACCTAGGCGATCGTAGCGCCAGCGCGTCTGCGCACCGTTCGGCATGCGCATCCCGACCAGCAATCCCTGCCGGTCGTATTCCAGCGTGGTCTGCCCGCCGGCCGGGTCGGTGAAGCCCACCATGCGCTTGACCTGGCTGAAGCTGGCACTGACCCGTCCGGTCTGCCCCATCAGCTCGGCTTCGGACTTCCACTCGAAGCGGCTGACCCGATTCGGGGGATCCGTGCGCGCCAGCAGGATGGTGTGGTTCTTGGTGCCGCATAGGGACTCGCGCCTGTGGATGCCGCCATCGCCCCAGGTGGCGATGCAGCGGGCGTCCGAGGGTAGCACCGGGGCAGCTCCGCTCAACGCTACGAGTAGCAGGATCGCGGATGTCGCCAGTGGCACAGCGAAAAGCCACCTCATGACGCGACGGTTGTCCGGTTTTCGGACGGCGGTGGGAACAGAAGGTACCCTCGGTCGGCGATGAAGGATGTGGTGGATCCGGGGAGATTACCCTCGGACCGGATCCAGGACCTGATCCAGCGGTTGTCCGGGTTTCGGACGGCGGCGGGGCCGGAAAGTACCCTCGGTCGGGGATGTGCCTCGAGATCCGACAGGTATCG
>CAWCMR010000018.1:0-93287 GCA_963796685.1 uncultured delta proteobacterium | reverse complement strand
CCGAAAAGCCGGTCCGCGGGGAAAGAACCCTGCCTGCGGAGAGATCGGAACGGCCTTCCCACGCTGAAAAGGCCCCGCCCGCGGAAAAGTCGGAACGGACGGAGAAACCGGCCCACCCCGAACGGGCCGCAAGCGCGGAGAAGCCCAAGGCAGAGCCTGCCGCCGCGCCCGAGCCCAAGACCGCGGGTGGCAAGCCGAGCGAGGAAGACTACCGGCGCGCCAACGAAGCCTACGATCGCGCAAACGCCAGTCTCTTCCAGGGCAAGACCGCGGCGGCCATCGCCGACTTCAACCAGGCGCTCAAGCTGAACCCGAGGGATCCTGCCATTCATCGCGGGCTCGGCCTCGCCTACGCCCAGTCGGGGAAGAACGCGGACGCCGTCAAGCAACTCAAGCTCTATCTCAAGGCCGCGCCCAAGGCGACCGACCGGGCCATCATCGAAAAGCGCATCGACCAGTTGCGCGGACACTGACCAGTATTACTTGCTCGCAACGATCTTGCGCTCTGGCTGGGTAATCGGCTCGTCGAGCACGTCCAGCCTGTGCGCGGTCTTGCTGCGCTCGCGGACGCGGGTGTTGATGAGCTCGACGACCAGCGAGAAGCCCATGGCGAAGTAGACGTAGCCGCGCGGCAGGTGGTGGCCCAGGGCATCCCCGACCAGCATCACGCCGATCAGAATGAGGAAGGCCAGCCCGAGAATCTTCATGCTGGGATGGCGCTGGATGAACGCGGTGGTCTGGTCGGCAGCGACGATCATCATGGCCATGGCCAAAACCATGGCCGCGACCATGACCCACAGCCGCGGCGCCATGCCGACAGCGGTGATCACGGAATCCAGGGACAGCACCACGTCGACCAGCGCGATCTGGACTACCGTCGAGCCCAGCGTCGGCGCGCGACGGCCGGGACGCGGCAGGTGATCGGTGTCCCCCGACTCCAACTTGGCTTGGATCTCGAAGGTGGCTTTGCCGATGAGGAACAGCCCTCCGCCCAGCAGCACCAGGTCGCGCCCCGACACCGCATGACCGGCCAAGGTGAACAAGGGGACGACGAGTCCGGCCAACCACGACAAGGTGAAGAGCAGGCCCAGACGCATGACCAAGCCCATGCCAAGCCCCAGCCGGCGCGCCTTGCTCGCCTGGGCGTCGGGCAGACGCTGGGACAGAATGGCAAGGAAGACGACGTTGTCGACCCCCAGGACCACTTCGAGCAAGGTCAGGCTGACCAGGCTGGCGACGACTTCGAAGCTGAAGATGTCCATCAGTAGCGATTCTGGGCGACCGCCTGGCGGGCCAGGAGGTCGCACCGTTCGTTCTCGGGCACGCCCGCGTGGCCCTCGACCTTGATCATGCGCAGGTTGCGGAAGCCGCGCAGAAACTCGCGAATCTCGGCGACCAGCTCCTGATTGGCCTTGGCCTTCCAGCCCTGGGAAAGCAGGCCGATGGAATAGCTCGAATCGGTGTACACCCGGATCGGGCGGTCTTGGCCGGAGACGAGCTCCGACGCGATCTCCAGGCCGCGGCGGATGGCCGTGAGCTCGGCGATGTTGTTGGTGCCACGCCCCAGGTACTCGCCATGCTCCTTGCGCCGGTCACCCGCCACCACCACGATGCCGATGCCCATGGGACCCGGGTTTCCGGAGCACGCGCCGTCGGTCCACACGTGCACGGCTTGCGAGGACGATGCCGACGCGTGTGCCGACGCGTGCGACGACGAGGGCGACGGAGATGCCGGCTTTTCTCCTCGCGGCTTGCGCGGGGCCGGCCGAGCCGCGGGTTGAGTGGCGTCAGCGGCCCGAGCCGTAGCCGGCCCGAGATTCTGCGGCAACGGCCGGTAGCTGCGCGTGTCGCTTTCCCGGTATTTCATCTCGGCCCGCCCATCGGCGTCAAGCACGGGCCGGCCCCCGTCGTCCGCGCGCACCCATACCACTTGCCCTTTGAAGCTCATCCGTGACCAAGTCATCGTTCAGGGGCTAACATTGCTTGATTTCGTTTCGAGTTTCCACTTGCGAGCACATTCCATTCCTCACGCCCGCGCCACCGCGGTCCTTGTCACCCTGGCGCTGGCCTGCGCGTCGGGCTGCAAACGCACGCCAAGCGATGTCGCGGGAAAAGAGGAACCTCCCGCGGTGGCGTGGACCACGGCGGTCCTGCAGCGGGTGCCCGCCGAAGCCGAGATGGTGCTCTCGCTCGACCTGGATCGCCTACGCGGTCAAGCCGTCTGGAGCATGCTCGTTTCAGCCCTGGCCAGGGACGCCAAGCCCTATCTCGACAGCCTGGCCATGGGCGCGGGCATCGATCCGACCCGGCAGCTTCACCGACTTGCCGTCGCCCTACCCGCCGAGCGACAGCACGACGACCGTCTGGCGCTCATCGCGGATGCGGATATCCCGGACGAAGCGCGGACGGCCGCGTGGCTGCGCGCGCGGCTGGGCGAGAACGCCTCGGTTTTGATCCGCGACCACCATCAAATCGTCATCAGCCAGGGAGCGTGGAAAGGCCCCATGTCGGCCCTCGACCGTGCCGAGAAGCTGACTGCGAGCGCCGCCGACAATGCAGAGCTGCGGCGATTGTGCGCACGCGCCGCGCCCGACCACGGTCTCTGGTTTGCCGCGATCGTTCCGGCTGCCGTGCGGCGCCAGCTCATCCAGGAGCAACGCTTCCCCGACGTCGCCTCCATCACCCGCGTGTGGGGCTCCCTGGATCTGCCCCTTGGAGCACGCGCCCGAGGGGTCGCCGAATTGTCGAGCACGGCGGACGCCGTCGTGCTGGCCCGCCGGCTCGGCGTCTATCTGAACCAGGCCAAGCGCCATCCCGACATGCTGGTGCGTGGGCTCGCGCCCTATCTCGAGGCCGTGCATCTGGCCGCCGACGGCGCCAGCGTGCGCGCCACCCTCGAGCTGTCCAGCGCGCAGCTTGCCGAAGGCATCGAGCGCATCGAAGCACTCGCACATGCAACCTGGACGAAGTAGTCTGCGCCCCCGTGACCGAAAGCAACGCACAACCTTCCCGCCCGGATCGCGCCGTCGAGGCCGGCCGTGGCGCTCTTTTCATCGGCTTCGCCAAATCCTTCTTCATGGTCGCCGGTTTCTTGCAGCGGGTGCTCCTCGCCCGCGTGGTCAGCGCCGCGGAATACGGCGCCTTCTCGGTGGTGAACAACGCCATCTCGACGATGAACAACACCATGGTCCAGGGAACCATCCAGTCGGTATCCAAGTTCACCGCCGAGGACGATGCCCGCGCGGGCGCCGTCCAGCGTGCCGGTCTCAAGATGCAGGCCGTGCTGGGGCTGCTCGTCGCCGGGGGCTTTGTCCTGGCCGCGCCGGCTATCGCCCGCTTCGTCAAGGCGCCGGAGCACGTCTCGCTCTTTCGTCTAGCCGCCGCCATCCCGCTCGTCTACGCCTTCTACGCGGTGTACGTGGGCACCGCCAACGGCTTGCGCAAGTTTCATCTTCAGGCCGGCTTCGACGTCGGTTTCTCCACCGCCAAGACCATCCTGCTGCTGGCCGGTGCCGTGGTCGGCCGCATGCTCGGTCATTCCGTGGCCGGCGCCTTCGTCGGCTTCATCGCGGCGGCCCTGATCATCTTGCTCGTCGCCGTCCGCACCATCGGCACGCGAGCGGGGCAACAGACCTTTCCGGCCCCGCGCCTGGTCGCGTTCATGGTCGGCGTCGTGGCCTACACGCTGCTCATCAATCTTGCCCTCAACTACGATCTGCTTCTGCTCCGGCGCTTCGCCGGCGCGGCGGTGGCCGGCGCGCCCGCCGACGCCCTGGCCGGCGCCTACGAGGCCGTGCGCAACCTCGCGCTCCTTCCTTACCAGGCCTTGCTCGTCGTCACCTTCGTCGTCTTCCCACTGGTGTCGCGCACCACCTTCGCGGCGGATCGCGAGGCCACGGCCGCCTACGTCCGCCAGACCTTGCGCTACGCCCTGATTCTGGGTGTTGCGCTCGCGGTCGCGCTGAGCGCGCGACCGGCCGCCCTGCTCGCCATCCTCTACCCCAAGGCTTTCGGCGTGGGCGCGCAGGCCCTGCCCATCCTGGCCGCCGGCATCGTAGCCCTGGCGCTGCTCTCCATCGCCGGCTCCATCGTCACCGCCTCCGGCCGCCCCGATGTCGCCGTGGTGCTGGTCGCGCTGACCCTCGGGGTCGGCAGCGCCCTGGCCTTTGCCATCGTGCCCGGTACCGCGCCCGGCCCCGCCATGCTGACCGCCGCCGCGCTCGCCACCGCCCTCGGGATGTTGGCGGGGCTGGTGGCCGCGCTCGTGTACCTGTGGCGCCGCTTCGACGCCTTGCCGCCGCTGCTGTCCGTGCTGCGCGTGGCTGCCTCGGCCATCCTGGCCACGGGACTTGGGCGCGTGATGCCGGGCCAGGGGAAGATGGCCGGTCTGGCCGCGACCGCCGTGGCGGGCATCGCGTTCGCCGCTGCCCTGGCGCTGCTACGCGAATTCGGCGCCACCGACCGCGAGAAGCTCTCCAAGATCCTCAAGCTGCGGAGGCGAGCATGAAGAATCCACTGAGCCATTCCGAGGGCAAGAAGTTCGTCGCCGTCGCGGCCGCGCGATTGATCCAAGACGGGATGGTGGCCGGCATGGGCACGGGTTCCACCATCGCGTTCATGATCGAAGAGCTGGGGCGGCGGGTGCGCGAGGAAGGTCTCGAGCTCACCGTCGTTCCCACCTCCTTCCAGTCACGCCTTCTGTGCCTGGAGCTGGGCATTTCCGTGCGCGACATGCAGGACACCGCCAGCCTGGATCTGGCCATCGACGGAGCCGACGAGGTCGACCCCCATCTCGACCTGATCAAGGGTGGCGGCGCCTCGCATACGCGGGAAAAGATCGTGGCCGCCATGGCCAAGGAATTCGTGATTGCGGTGGACGAGTCCAAGCTGGTTGGCCGCCTCGGAAGCACGTTCGCCATTCCCGTCGAGGTCTTGCCCTCGGCGCGCAGCTACGTCGAACGCGCCATTCGCAATCTGGGCGGCGACCCGGTCCTCCGTCTCGCCCTTCGCAAGGACGGCCCCGTGGTGACCGACAACGGCGCGCTCGTGCTCGACGTACGCTTCGCCGCCGGTGCGAACCTACGCACGGTGGACCAGTCCCTGCACGCCATGCCTGGCGTGCTCGAGACCGGCCTCTTCTTCGACATGGCCGCGAAAGTTCTCGTCGCACGTGGCGGACCGGGCAGCTTGACCCTCGAGACCCTGACCCGAGCGCCCTGACAGGCACGTTCGGTAGCCGCAGCCGCGGTCGTAGCCGCAGCCGTAGCCGTGGCCGTGCCCGTAGCCGTGGCCGTGGCCGTGGCCGTGGCCGAACATGATCACTCCGGCCACGCCCACGATGACGGCCACGACCACGACATTCTGCCGCTATCGCGGAGCTACGGCTTTTTCTTCCGGTCGCGCACGCGATGAAGGCTGGCGTAGATCTTCGGTCCCAGGCTGCCCACCATCAGACGCTCGACCTCGCGCTCGACCTCGGCGCGCTGGTCGTCGTCTTCGTAGATGAAGCGAATGCCCATGCCGGGCTCGTCCGCCCCGTCGGGGCCTTCCCCGATCCGCGTTTCCCCCTCGTGGAGGATCCAACGCACGTCCCCGCGCAAGACCAGCGGCTCGGGCAACGTGGGGATCATGAGCTTGAACAGAAACTCGGTGCCGACATCGAGCGGCTTGTTGGTCTTGATGAAGGTACCGCCCATCGAAATATTCTTGGTGTAGTCATAGAAAAAACGATTCAGACGCTGGTATTCCACCCGAAGCTCGATGGGAGCCCGATGCTGCTGGCGACGATCGGAAGACTGGGGCATCCTCAACCTCGCCATGAGCCTCGCACGCACGGTGGCCTGGATCAACATTCGTTACGGCTGGCGGACGCTCTTTTGGGCGGGCGCGCTCGTTCTGCTTGCTGCATTGCTCGACTTCGTGCCGCTTTTCAACGTGCTCGGCTTCGACTTTGCCTTCGCCATCGGCCTTCTTACCGCGCTGGCCGGGGTCGATATCGGCCATGGCACCGTCAGCGCGGCCCGGCGAAGCGGGCGCCCGGTTTCGCCCGTGCAAGTCGCGGCCAAGGCCGTCGTGGCCACCTGGGCGATCCTCGTGCTGCCCCTCCTGCTCTCCCTGGCCAACGCCCTGCGCGTGCAAAACTGCAATGTCGACGCGGGGCTTGCCTTCTTCGCGCTCTTGCCCGTGTCCACGGGAGCCTTTGCGGCGGGCACGGGCGCCGCCATCTCCTGCGCCATTCCCGGCCGTCGCAGCGGCAGGTTGGCGGCCTTCGCTCTGCCCGTGATTTCCGTGGTCTGGGCGCTCGTGCGGCTGTATCGCGACCCTGCCGTCTTCGCCTACGATCCGTTCGCCGGATTCTTCCCTGGGCCCATCTACGACGAGGCGCTGCGACCCCCGCTGCGGCTTCTGTGGTTCCGACTGGCCAACCTGACCTGGCTCGCCACCGCCATCGTTCTGGCCCAATGGCTGTGCCGCGAGTCACCCCATGGCTTGCGCCTGACCTTGCGCCCCCTTGCCGGCCTTGTACGCACATGGCGGCGAGGAATCATCGCCCTGGCGCTGGTCGCCGCTTCCGCGGCTTGGTTCGAGGCGCGCGGCGCGCTCGGATTCGAGGTCAGCCGCGCCGACCTGGAACGGCTGTTGCCACGCGAGACACGCACGCGGCACTTCGTCCTGTACAACGATCCTGCGGCGGAGAGCGATGCCGACATCGGCCTCGCCGAGCAGGATCTGGAGTTCCGCTACCAGCAACTGGTGCACATCCTCGGCGTCGAGCCGCGGCTACCCATCACCGTGTATCGATTCCCTTCGGCGGCCGCAAAGAAGGATGCTGTGGGCGCGGGAAACACGCTCTATGCCAAGCCGTGGACGCGGGAGATCTTCATGCAAGCCGACCGCTTCCCCGCACAGCATCTGCGCCACGAGCTGGCCCACGTGTTCGCGTCGGCGTTCGGCGACCCGCTGTTCGGCGTGTCGCTGGCCTGGCATTTCGTGGGACCGATCCCCTGGCCCACCCTGGCCAGCGGGCTGGTCGAGGGCGTGGCCGAGGCGGCCGACTTCGACGACCCCGAGGGGCGCTCGACCCTGCACCAGGAGGCCGCGGCCATGCTCGCGCTCGGCAAGGCGCCCGAGCTCCGGCGTGCGCTCGGCGCGGGTTTCACCTTCGAGTCGGGCCCACGCGCCTATACCATCGCCGGATCGTTCTGCCGCTTTCTCCTCGACCGCTTCGGCGCGGAGAAGCTGCGCGCGCTCTACCGCTCGGCCGGCGATTTTCCGCGCGTGTACGGACGCGACCTGACGTCGCTGGAAAAGGACTGGCGGGCGTTTCTCTCCACCTTGCCGCTCGACCCGAGCGGCCTCGCCGAAGCCGAAGAGACCTTCCGCCGCCCGGCGATCTTCCACAAGGTCTGCGCGCGCGAGCTGGCCGCGCGGGTGTCCGAGGCGCGCAGCCGACTGAGGACAGCGCCAGGCGACTCGGTCGCGCTCTTGTCGAGCGCGTGCGCCGACGATCCGGGCGAACCGACGTTTCGCCTGGATCTCGCCGAGGCACAGGTGGCGGCGGGCGAGGCCGACCGGGCCCTCGCCACCCTCGCCGCGGCAGAGGATTCGGGCACGCTGACCCGTCCCTTGCGTGAGCGCGCCGCCGCGCTAGAAGCCGGCATCGACTTCCGCGCCGGGCGCCTGGCCGAGGCGCGGGCTGCGCTCGTCCAGGTCGAGCAGGCCGCCACCGAGGATGGTGAGGTGCGGACGGCCAGGGCCAAGCTGCGCGCGCTCGCGGACGAGAAGGCGCGAGCAACCCTTGGGCGCGTCCTCTTCGGTGACGAGCGCGGTCGCCCTCTCGACGCCGGGCTCGTCGTGTACCTCGTCACCGACTTCGCGCGCCAGTTCCCCGACGAGGCTCTGGGCCCCTACCTCGTCGGTCGACAACTGGCCGGGCGCGATGCGACGCTCGCAATGCCCCAACTGGCCGAGGCTTGTCCCCTCGCCGGCGGTGGCAAGCCGCTTCCCCTCGACCCCCTCTTTTTCAAAGAGTGCCGTCGCCTGCTCGGCGAATCCGCCTATCTGGCAGGCGACCTCGTCACCGCCCGCACGGCGTATACCTGGCTCGCCGAGCACGCCGAGCGCGAGGCTGACCGGCTGCGCGCCCGGGATTTCCTGCAGCGCATTGCGTGGAAGAATTCGCACTGATGGGGCTCGCATCGCCGCCGGGCGGTGATACAAACTCGCCCATGCCCGGACTGAAGTTCTTGCGCGGTGGCGCCTCCACGGAGGAGCAGCGGGGAAATCGCCCCCGCGTGGCCGCCTACGACCTGGGATCCAACTCGTTTCACCTGCTGGTCGCCGAATCCGACGGAGCGGGCGGCCTGGTCGAATTGGCGCGCGGTCAGGAGATGGTCCGCTTGGGCGAGGAGTCCCTGCGCGAGGGATTCATTCCCTTCTCTTCCTTTCAGCGCGGGCTCGACGGGCTCATCAAGTTGCGCAAGATTGCCGAGGGCTTCGCGCCGGAGAGCACGGTGGCGGTGGCCACCAGCGCGATTCGCGAGGCCCGCAACGGCTCGGACTTCGTGCACACGGTGGCGCGCGAGGTCGGGCTTTCGGTGGAGGTGCTGGACCCGGTCAAGGAAGCCACCCTCATCTATTGGGGCGCGCGCCAGGCTCTCGACCTCGGCGCGGGAAAATTCGCGCTGGTCGACGTCGGCGGCGGCTCGATCAAGGCCCTGGTGGGCGATATCAAGGACTGTCTGTTTGCCACCTCGCTGCGCACGGGCGTGCTGCGCCTGCGCGAGCTGTGCAACTTCGAAAAGCCGCCGGATCGCAAGGAGCTGCTGACCGCCGAGACCCGTGTTCGCGCCGTGGTTCAACCCGCGGTCCGCCAGATGCTCAAGGTGGGTTTCGATTTCGTCACCTTCACCTCGGGTACCGCCTTGGCAGTGGCCCGCATGGCCGAGGGTAATGCCGAGAAGGTGGCGGATGCGCGCGGGCGCTCCGGCGAGGGTATGGGCCGTCACCTGGTGCTGAGGCTCGACAACCTACGTGCGCTCGAGCAGAGGTTGCTGGCGGCCACGCCGGCGGAGCGGGCCGCGATGCCGGGCGTGGGGGCCATGCGGGCCGACACCGTGGTCCCTGGCACGATCATGCTGCGCACCCTGCTCGAGCTCGTCGGACACGAGCACGCGCTCATCTGCGAAAGCGCGCTCAAGGAGGGGTTGGTGGTCGACTACTTCGTACGCCGGGAAACCGGTCTGGCCGAGGAGCTTCCCGAATCGGACTGATGTCGCCAGTTGACCGCGCCCGAGCACGTGGTAACGTAGCCGGGTTCCCATGCAGCGTCACCCCGCGTTCTTCGGCTATTTTTGCTATACCTGGTGGAAGCCAGGGCCGTGGGGACTCGCCTAAGCAACGCTTGCATCGCAGTCATCCAAGGCCCTGAGCAACCCTCAGGGCCTTTTTCGTTTTTCGGAAAAGGAAGCTCCCATGTTGCAGACCAAGAACCTACGCATCGCCGAGTTCGCGCCCCTCGTCACGCCCCGCCAGCTCGAAGAAGAGCTGCCTCCGACCGAAGAGATCCGTGAAATGGTGCGCGCGAGCCGTGCCGCCATCTCGGCGATGATTCACGGGCAAGACAAGCGCCGGCTCATGGTCGTGGTCGGACCGTGCTCGATTCACGATCCCGAGGCGGCGTTTGCCTACGCGCAGCGGCTCAAGAATGTCGCCGCCGCGACGCAAGAACACCTGCTCGTCGTCATGCGGACCTACTTCGAGAAGCCACGCACAGTGGTGGGATGGAAGGGACTGGTCAGCGACCCGCACCTCGATGGCTCGTGCGAGATCTCCGACGGCCTGTCCCTGGCGCGCAAGGTCCTGCTGCGCATCGCCGCCCTCGGCCTGCCTTGCGCGACGGAGTTCCTGGACACGGTTGTCCCACACTATCTTTCCGACATGGTTTCGTGGGCCGCCATCGGCGCGCGCACCACGGAAAGCCAGGTCCACCGACAAATGGCCAGCGGGTTGTCCATGCCCGTCGGCTTCAAGAACAGCACCGACGGGGCGCTGCAAAACGCCATCAACGCCATGATGTCGGCTCGTCACGCGCACGCTTTTCTGGGCATCAACTCCGACGGCATATCGGCGGTGGTCAAAACCCTCGGCAACGAGGACGCGCATATCGTCTTGCGCGGGGGTACCTCGGGCACCAACTACCATCCCGAGGACATCGCCATCGCGGCCAAGGCGGTCGGCGACGAGGGCCTGGTGCGGGGGGTGATGGTGGATTGCTCGCACGACAACTCCGGAAAGGATCACACCAAGCAGGGATCGGTCTTCGCCGAAGTCGTGCAGAATTTCGCGAGCGGGCAAAAGGCGATCCTAGGGGTCATGATCGAAAGCAATCTCTTCGCCGGCAAGCAAACTTGGATGCAGGGCGTGCCGCTGAAATACGGCGTATCCATCACCGACAGCTGCATCGGTTGGGAAGAAACCGAGGATATGCTCCTCGGCGCGGCGACGCTTCTGGCCAAAGCACGCTAGCCGGCCGCTTTCCTTTACTCGAATTCCCTGTCCGGGTTATTTTAGGGTCCGGCATCGTCCCCCGCGAATCGCCCGCACGGACGGAAGGAGTCCCTTGATGTTCCACTACGCCCGCACCGCAGACCGCAAGCCTCGCCCCATGGCCGGGCGGCTCGCTTGGTCCGCACCACTGTTCCTCGCCCTCCTGGTCGGAGCATCCGGATGTGAGGACAAGGCCATCGGGCGGACGTGCGACATCACCTTCGATGCCAGTCCGCTGCAGGCGGCCTACACCGTCGATTCACGCGACTGCCCAAGTGGGATCTGCACCAAGCCGGCCGTACAGCCCGGCGTATCGAGCGAGCTGACCACCGGTCCGTACTGCACCGTTCGGTGCAACTCGGACAGCGATTGCAACGGTCAGACCCGGGATTTCAGCAATCCCCACGACACACGGTGCATGAAGGGGTTCACTTGCGCGATCCCTTTTGGCGAGGGCAAGCTGTGCTGCACGAAGCTTTGCCTGTGTAAGGACTTCTTCTCGGCTTCCGTGGGCCCGGCCGTGCCCGAGGCCTGCCAGTCGGACGCCGGAGCAACCTGCTCCTAGACCTCGCGCGCGTGGTCCAAAGAGCCGATTTTCGTTCACTCTATTCTTCTTCGCGACAGGCGCGATTGCCTTGGCAATTTCACCCTTCCCGCCGTGTCACGAGCGAGTATCCTAGAGGCGGATCGACGCCTGTCCGAAACCGCAGGGTCTGGGGCAGGTAGTCCAAGCCTTCTGTGAATCCGAGCTCGTCGACAAGACCGCACGACGCGTGAACCTGATGCGGCCCGAGGGCTGTCCTTGGCCAAAGGAAAACCATGAGTGGTGAGCATGACGAGGAAATTGCCGGCAAGCCCGACACCGACGAGAGCGACGCCAAGGCGGTGGGGCCCGCAGTGGAAGCGACCTCCGACGAAGAATTGAACAGCGGTCTTGAATTGATAGAAGCGACCCCCGCACCGGTAACGCTTCCGGTTCGAGCCAGCGAGGCACCTCCCGGCGCCTCGACCGCCGCGCCAGAGGCTGCCATGCCCCCACGGCGGCCACCGCCCCTACCCGCCTCGGCCAGGCCTTCCCAGGCGCATGCGATTCCAGGCATGCAACCGCCAGCGCCGCCGCGCGCGGCACCGCCGCCACCGCCCTTGCCACGCACCACGCAAACACGGCCTTCGCTGGGCGCGCCGGGCGTTTCCCGACTTTCCCCTTCGCCAGAGGATACGTCGCCGTCCACGGCTTCGGTGCCCATGCCGCCCACGGTATCGGCGCCCGTGCCGAGCGCCATGTCGAGCCGCAGGACCGTCCAACCTGTCCCGCCCCCTGCGCCGGTCACCGCTCAGGTCGCCTTGCAGGTCGTCCCCTTGCCCGCCGTCGCCGCCCCCGTCCCCGTGTCCGCCGAGCCGGAGAGGTTCTCGGCCGAGGCCGCGATCGCCGACGAGCGCAAGCGGGTCGAGCAAGCGTCCGCGGGCGATCGCCCCTCATTGGCCCGCGCCCACACCGAGCTCGGCCTCTTGCTCGAAGTCGTGGCCGGCGATTCGGCTGGTGCGCTGACCGAGTACCGAGCCGCCCACGGCATCTCCGCGAACCTCGTCGCGCCGCTGTCTGCCGCGCGCCGACTGACGCCGCTGCGCCCGGCCGCCCCCGCGCTCGCTCTTCTTGAAGCCGAGTTGCGCGCTGCCAGCGATCCCGCCACGCGCACCATGCGACAGCTCGAGCTCGGGATGCTGCTGCTGTCGAGCGGCGCGCCCGCCGAGCGAACCTGGCAGGCCTACCGCGCGGTGCTCGCCGCCCAACCCGGCCATCCTGGGGCGCTGCGCGGCCTCGAAACCGCGCTCGCCACCGCGCCACGCGCCTCCGAGACCGCCTTGCAGCTCGAAACCCGTGCTGCCCACCTCGAAACCATGGCCGCGGTCTTCCGCGCCGACACCAAGCTGTCGGCCTGGCTCGAAGTCGAGCGCGGACAGCTTCTGGAAAGGCTCGGTCGCGCCGATGCAGCTCGCGCCGCCTTCGAGACCGCGCTCGATCTCGTCGGACAGATCGGCCCGGTCCGCGACGCCTACACCCGGCACCTTCTGTTGCAGGGGCAGATCGAGCCCTTGATCGAGGCCTGGGCAACGGAGGCCAGGCTCGAGAGCGATGGCGCGCGCGCCGCCCGATTGCTCTATGCCGCCGGCCGGCTCGCCTCGGAAAGGCTGGACCAGAAGACCAACGCCATCGACCTGTTCGAGCGCGCGGCGGGCAGTGAAGCCGCCACTGCGTCGACCCGCCGCGCGGCCCTGCGCGAGCTGGATCGCCTCTATGAAGCCATGGGCAACATCGAGGCCGCGGTGGCCACCGGAAACAAGTTTCTCGCCTTCGCGCGCGATGCCGAGCTGGCCTACTGGCACCGCCGCCTGGTGCAAGGCTGCGAGGCCCTCGGGCGCCACGCCGAGATGGCCACCCACGCCCACCACGTCCTCAGCGCCGAGCCGGACGACGAGCCCATGCGGGACAAGCTCGACCAGGCGCTCGCGGCCCTCGGCCAGCACGAACAGCGCGTCGCCATGTTCACGGATCAGGCGGCTCGCGCCAGCGCGCTGGCCACGCGCGTCGAGCTGCTCATGTGCGCCGCCCACATCGCCGAGCACGACATGGGCCGCCCGGATGTGGCGCTGCAGTCGCTGCGCTCGGCGTTCGCCATCGACCCCAGCCACGCCGATACCACCGACGCCATCGTTCGCTTGCTCACGCCGGGCACGCCGCCCTCGCCCACCGATACCGACGATCCTTCGCGCGTGCGCGCGCGCATCGATTTCTACGTCGAGGCGGCGGCCGCGGCGTCGGACAACGCGCGCCGGATCGCCCACCTGGAAAAGCTGGCGCTCATCTGGGAAGACGAAGTGCGCGCGCCCGACCGAGCTCTCGCCGTCTTCAGCGAGATCCTGGTGCACGAGCCGGGCCGGCGTAGCGCCATCCTGGGATTGGCACGTTGCGCGGCCCGCGCGGGCAATGCACGCGAGCTCCTGCGCGCCCTGCTCCTCGAAGCCGACGTGATCCACAACGACCTCTTCCTGGAGCGCTCGCTGCTCCTGCGCGCCGCGGACGTGGCCTCGAAGCAACTCGGAGATGCCGACGCCGCGCTCGACCTCGTCAAGCGCGTGCTCGGCCGCACCGGGGGCGATCCCGCGGCGCTGCGGGCCGCCTTTCGCATCCATGAACGGGCGGGCCGGCAGGCCGAAGCACTCGCCCAACTGCGCTTGCTGCTCGGGCAGACGCGCAAGGATCAAAACACCTATCCCATCCAAGCCGAGATTGCCCGCTTCCTCGACGAGCGCATGCATCGTCCGGCCGACGCGCTCACCGCCTGGGGCGAAGCCCACCGCTTGGAGCCCAGCAATCCCACCCCGCGGGCCGAGATCCGACGCATTCTGCTCGCCAATGGCGACTATCGCGCGGTCGCCGAAGAGTTGGCGGCGCTCGGAGCGGCCACGACGGATCCGGTGGAGCGCGGCGAGCTCCTGCTCGAGGCGGCCGAGATCTACGACGACCGCCTGGGTGACGCCGAACGCGCCATTCCCCTGCTGACCGAGGCGCGCACCTGCATGCCCGACGACATGGCCATTATCGAACGCCTGGACCGCGCCTACCTGCGCACGGGCAAACGCGCCGAGCGGCTCGCCCTTCTGCACGCCACCGAATCCGCCGACCCGCGCAGCCAGCTGGCGCTGGCCAGCCTGCAAGCCGAAGATCGGGATCCCGCGAAGGCCCTCAAGCGCCTGGCGGACCTCTCCCAACACAACGTGGTCGGCGCGGCCGCGCTTCGCATTCTCGAACACGCGCTACGCCGGATCGAGCGCTGGAACGACCTGGACGCGGTCTTGCGCAAGCAAGTCGAATGCTTCGGCACCCTCGAAGCCAAGCTGGGCAGCGTGTTCGAGCTCGTGGCGCTCGAAGAATACGGCGACACCGGGTGTCCCGACGGGCAGCCACCCGCGCGCGAGCTTCTGGCCAAGCTGGCACCCGACAACCTGCTCCACCACGAGCTCCTGCTGAGAAAGAGCGGCCTTGGTTTCGAAGGCGAGACCCCAAGCGGCCTGATCACGGCCGCGCTCGTCACCCTTGCAGGCGCGGCGCCCGACCCGCTGGCCGGGGCTGCCCTGCATCTGGCAGCCGCCCTGCACATCGAACACCGGAGCGACGGTGGAGCTCACGCACAAAAGGAGGCTCTCCTCGCCTTCGCCATGGCCCTCGAGGGTTGGCCGGACTGCCTGGCCGCGGCCCGCGGTGCGCGCCGCCTGGCCCTGCGCCTGGGCGAATCCGAAACCTTCGTGCGGGCAGCGGTCGCGCTGGGCGGTCTGGAAATGGAGCCGACCTCGCGCTGCGAGCGACTGTTGGAAGCCGCCGAGGGCTATCGCAGGCGGCCCGAGGATGCCGCCAAGGCCTTCGACATGGTCTGCCGCGCGCTCGGCGAAGATCCCAATTCCGTACAGGCCGCGGACGCCGTAATTGCCTCCCTCGGGCAAGGCCTGGACGCCGGGAAGGCGGCGGAGGCACTGCGAAGCGCGCTCGACCGCGCCCTGGTGCCCGATCAGGCCGCCAAGCTGGGCGCGGCGCTCGCCCACGTGGCCATTCGCTACTTGGGCGACCAAACCGTAGCTCTCGAGGCCCTGCGCCGCGCACGCAAGCGCGCCCCCAAGCACGTGGGCAACCTGCTCGCGCTCGCCGATATCAGCAGCGCGCTCGGCCTGCAGGCCGAGGCCGTGGAGGCGGCCAGCAGCGCGCTCGGGATCTCACGCGATCCGGTCGAACGCCTGCGCGCCGCCATCGCCCTGGCCGAGGTGCACGTGCGTGCGCCCGCGTTCCGGGACACGGCACGCCGAGAGGCCTCGGAGGCGGAGAAGTTGGTGGAACAGGTCGGGACCGCCAGTGGGGACGTCGTCGCTCGCCTGGGCGCCGTGTACCGGGCCCTCGGTGACGAAGCGAGCGCCGAGCGCGTACTCGTCCAAGCCGTCGTGCTGAGCGGAGACAACACGATCGCGCTCGACAACCTGTGCTCCCTGTTCGGAACCGGCCGCGAGGCCGGCGAACGCTTGGCCCAAGCCATTACCAAGGCCATGTCCCTCGCCGAAGCCAGCGGCCGCCCCCGCCGGGCCGAATGGCTGGCGGCTCTCGGTAAGGTCGAGGCCACCATGCTCGGCCAACCCCGCGAGGGCCTGGCGCGTCTGCACGAAGCCCTGCGACTCGCCCCGAGCCACGTCGCGATCTACCAGGCTTTGGTGGACGCGCACGGGAGCGCCTACGACGAAGCGGCGCGAGAGATCGCCGGTGCGCTGGGCGACCTCGGTCGTGCCTCGCCAAGCAGCGAGCAAGCGATGGGCATCCTCACGATCCTGTCGCGCACCTGTCGGGAAGCGCAGCGGACCGGGACTGCCAGGGTGGCCGACGAGCTCCTCACCTTCCTGAGCAAGTCGCCTCTCGGCAGCCATACCGACAACCCGTCCCGCTCGCAGACCATGCCCATGAGCGCACCCAATCCGGATTCCCTCGCCCACGACATCGTGCTCGCGTCGCTCATCGACGACGATGCCCAAAGGCCGCTGCTCGGCGTCGCGGCCTTGTTGGGCGAAACCGTTTCCAAGTTGCTCCACCCCGATCCCGAGGTGTTTGGCGTGTCCTCGCACGAGCGCCTCACCTCGCGCGCCTCGCACCCCATGCGGGCGTTGGCGGATCGGGTGGCCAGGGCCTTCGGCGATCTTCGTTTCGATCTCCATGTCGACGCCACCGGGACCGCGAGCCCTCGCCTTTTGCCCGGTGACCCGCCGGCTCTCATCCTGCCCCGCGGCTTCGGAGATCTTCCCGAGATCGACCAGGCGGCGGATCTGGCGCGCCTCTTGACCTACGTGGCACTGGGCGTTCCCTGGGTGGAAGAGACTGCGGCCGACGACGTGGACGGCATCCTGTTCGGTGCCCTGCGTGCCGGTTCCGAGCTTTGGGGGCAAGGCGAGCTTTCGTCGAACGCCGAGATGGCCGCGTCCGCATGGAGAGCGCGCATCGCCAAGGCGGCGGGTCGCAAGATCAAGCGCGCGCTGGAGGAGGCCGCCCAGCGTACGCGCGCGCAGGCGGACACCTCGGCCTGGCGCCAGGCCATTCGCGTCGCCGGACTGCGCGCCGCCTATGTGGTGACCGGCGACTTGACCGCGACCTTGATGCAAGCGCTTCGCACCGACCCGGAGCTGGGCCAGGTGCCCGGCAACCTGCTGGCCGCCAAGCTGTTCGACCATCCCGTCACCCGCGAGGTGATGGTCTTTGCGCTGTCCGATTCCGGCCTCGCCCTGCGGCGAAGCGCCGGAACCGCTTAGCGCCAATACCGTTCGGATAAGCCTAGGAAAGTGCTGTTAGGCGACCCGCCGGCTTCGGCGTGGCGGGTCCTGTCAGCTCGGGTTTGCTCCCCGTCGTGTGCTGCGGTCGATTCAATTCGCAAATTGCACAAAGCGACGATTCCGGAGTGCGCTTGCAGCACAGGCGGCACGCGACCTCCGCGCACGACGGGTCCCCTCCCTCGCAGGGCCCGCCTGCCGCGACGGTGTCTCGTAACCGGAGACGAGATGGCCAGAGGGAAGACAGGGCACTTGTCTACTTTCCTTTATCATGATAAACAAATTATATGATTTCTCGTAGTCTGGCTCTCGAATCCCGCCCCGGACAGACCTTCTTCCTGTGGGGGCCACGTCAGGTGGGTAAGAGCGCGCTTCTACACGCCACCTACCCGTCGGCCACATGGATCGACCTTCTCAAGACCGACGTGTTCATGCGCTATCTGCGGCAACCGGCCTTACTGCGCGAGGAGCTCTCGGCCACGCCACCCACAGGGCCGGTCATCGTCGACGAAGTGCAGAAGTTGCCGCTGCTTCTCGACGAGATCCACTGGCTCATCGAGAATCGCGGCATCGTCTTTGGCCTGTGCGGATCGAGTGCCCGGAAGTTGCGGCGCGGCCACGCCAACCTCCTCGGTGGTCGGGCGGTCCGCTACGAGTTGCACGGATTCGTCTCGCAAGAGCTGGGCCGAGAATTCCAACTGCTGTGCGCGCTCAACCAGGGCGGGTTGCCTCGCCACTACCTTTCGGCGTCATCCGGCCGGCTGCTTGCGGCCTACGTCGACGACTACCTGAAAGAGGAAGTCGCGGCGGAGGGACTGGTGCGCAACCTGCCGGCTTTCGCGGATTTCCTCAATGCGGCCGCTCTTGCCGACACCGAGCTCGTGAACAGCGCCAACATCGCCCGCGAGTGTGGTGTCTCAGCCCCCGCCGTACGCGAGTATTTCCAAATTTTGGTCGACACCCTACTTGGGCGCTATTTGCCCGCCTACACCAAGCGACCCAAGCGTCGCATGATCCAGGCGCGCAAATTCTACTTCGCCGATGTTGGCGTGGTGAACACGCTGGCGCGACGGGGATGCATCGAGCCGCGCTCCGAGCTGTTCGGCAAGGCGCTCGAAGAATTGGATCTTTCACGAGCTCTCCGCCTTCGCCGCCTACCATGTGCCCGATCTCCGCATAGCCTATTGGCGGACGGCCTCTGGCATCGAGGTGGACTTCGTGGTCGGCGACGCGGCCGTCGGCATCGAGGTCAAATCCACCGCGCACGTCGCCGACACCCATTTGGGCGGCTTGCGCGCTCTGCGCGCAGATCAACCCTCCGTCAAGAAGCTTGTCTGCGTCTGTACCGAGGCACGAGCGCGCCGCACCCAGGACGGCATCGACATCTTGCCCGTGGCTGAATTCCTTGCGCGGCTGTGGAAGGGCGACTACGCACCCTAGCCAGCTCGTCAGTGCGGGCCTGCTGGCCGTCCATGCCAGCCCCGCTCGAGCGCGCAAATGCTATCGCGCTCGGGCGAGGCGCGAGGAATCGACACTACTTCTTGAGGGCGCGGACGGCCTTGACCAGGTCCTTGGCCTCTGCCGACGAAACCTTGAAACCCGGCATGACGGTCTTGCCGTCTTTCTTCACACCTTCGAGGATGATCTTTTCCCACTGCGCGTCGGTCGAGGCCGCTTGAACCTTGGGGTCGGCCAGGTCCTTGATCCCGAGCTTCTTGCCCATGGAGGTCTGGGCCTTGCCGTCCTTGCCATGGCAGCCGGCGCACTTGTGGTTGAACATCTCGGCGCCGTCCGCGCGAACCGTGCCCGCTGTCCCGGCAACGAAAGCCGCTGCCATCAGGAACGAAAAGAGAGTCTTCATGTTGTTGTTTCTCCTTGGTCTGGGTGAAAAAGGACTACCCGTGTCTCGGTTGGACCTTGCCTAACACACGAAATACGGATTTTCAACGCGTGCGGAGCCTGACGGCTTAGCCGGCAGCGAAGCATCGCGGGAGGGTTTGGCGAGGCCGAGCGCAGCGAGGGGGTGGCAGGGTGGGTGGCAGGTGCCGAGTGCAGAGCAAACCCTCCCAGGGTTCCCATGCGGGCTAGGTCAACCGGCAACGCGCTTTGGCATCCGCAGCCACGCGCGCCACGGCCTCGTCGTCCAGGCCGAGCAAGGATCGGCCCACCATGACCAGGGCATCGTTGTCGTCAGCCGACACCTGGCCCAGGACAATCCCCATCTGCTTGGCCAAGGCGTTGGCGAAATGAACCGCATTGGCGATGGACTGCCGATTGGCGGCATCGTAGTCCGAAAATTCCAAGACCGCGTTTTGGACCTCTTCCGGGAACTGCCACTTCTTGGACAAGTCCATCGCAATCTTGCGGTGGGTGCGCTCCACCACGCCGACCCAGGCGTCCCCGTCGATACTCCACAGCTTCGGGTTTCGTTGCGCGATCTGGGACTCGGCTTCGAGCAGCATGGTCGCGACCACCGGCTTGCCGATATCGTGCAGCAGTCCCGCGACGAAACAAACCTCGGGCTCCTCGACGCCAGCCAGGATGGCCACGTTCTGGGCCAGGATGGCCACCGCGCGCGCATGGTCCCACAGGATTCGCGTCGCCTCTGCGGTCTTGGCGTCGCGGGACTCGGTCACCCGATGGGCCGAGGTCTCGGCCAGAATCGAGCGAACCTTTTGTGCGCCCAGCTTGGACACGGATTGTTCCAGCGTACGGCTTCCGGCAGCGGCTCCCAGACGCAACACCACCGCGGCAAGAATGGGATCCAGCTCGATGGTGGACACCAGATCCTTGACCGTCGCATCGGTCCTGCGGATCACGTCGTTGGCCTTGGCCACGATGGCGGGCAGCAGCGGCAGCGTCAGGCTGTCCTGCGCGATGCGGTTTTCTAGGATGATTTCCAGCTGCTCGGCCAGTTTCATGGGGACCAGTCTCGTGCACGAGGACCCGTCGCTCGCAAGGCAGGGCTTGCGCGCTCGCCGCCGCCCCCGCGATGCGGATCTGTGTGCATATCTGACTGTAAATGCGTCAGATCGGGCACGGATCTTGAGTCTGACCGTCTGACGATCAGTAGCGACCGCGGAGCAACAGGCCACCCCCCTGCCCATCGGCCCACACCGCGCCATCGGTCAGGGCCACGCCGACGTTCTTGCGATAGCGGTCGGGATCGCCCGCGCTCAGGAGAAGGTAGGTGCCAACGCCAGCCGCGACCAGCCCCACACCGGCTCCGATGAATCCGAGATTGCGCCGAAGCACTGCGCTGTCGACTCTGCTCTGGGCGCTCGCTTTCACCGCGGCGCATTGGCGCAGGCCGTAGTCGCCTCCCTGTGCGTAGCACGGATTGTTGTAGTCGGCCTCGGCGGCAAGAACCGTGTTGAGCTGATTCCTTGCGTCCGAGACATCCTTGAGCTTGGTCGCGCCGTACACCCCACCCGCGACGGCCAGGGCCGCTCCGATCCCCAGCACTGTCCAGCCAACTGCCTTGCGCGTCCTGATGCCGCTTTCGTAGCGCGCGCGAGTTTCGGGTGTCGGCGTCAAAGACACGGCAAGAGGCACCTCTCTGTCGGCGGTGATGTTCACGGTGCGCTCGTAGGGCGCGAAGCCGACGCTCGCGATCTTCAATTCGTGTTGGCCAATCGGCAAGAACAAGCCACCCGGACCCAGCCGGCGCGGGATACCATCGACACTGACCTCGACCTCCGGCCCGCTGACGGAGAGGCGCAGCACACCCCGACTCGACGGTGGCGCCGAGGGATCCTCTTCCAGGTTGAATGCGAGCTCGCTACGCGCACCGTCCCCGAGCTCCACGGTGCGCCCGGTGCGAAGATAGCCGGGCCGGGTCAACTCCACGCGAACGGTGCCGGGCGCGACGGCCACGCTCGCCGGCAAGGGCGTCTGCCCGACACCTCGCCCATTCACCGCCACCTCGGCCCCGACCGGCGAGCTCGTGACCGACAACTGTGCCATCCGGCTCGCCGCCGGCAGCAGGGTCAACGCCAGCGTCGCCGAGACCTGTCCCGCCAAAGTGATCTCTTTGCGGCTCGGCAAGAAGCCGGGTGCCTGGGCGCCCACCACGTGGGCACCGCTGACTACGCGGATGGGCTGGGCAAGCGGGGTGCGGCCCACCTCGACGCCGTCGATGTCCACGATGGCTGGCATCTCGGTCTTGACCATCAGACGCGCAATCCGCGTCGACTGCTCGTCGCGAACCTCCGTGGCGTGTCGCCGTTGCGCGCGCTGGGCCGCATTGGGCTGGGCCAGGAATGCCTCCAGTGCATCGACTGCCTCGACCGGACGGTTCATGGCGGCGTAGACCAGCCCCATGTTGTACTGAACGAGCGGGTTCGGGATGAGCTCGTTCACACGCTTGAATTCAGCCAGCGCGCTCGCGTAGTCGCCCTTTTCGAAAAGTCGCACGCCCCGGTCGAAGCGATCGCGGGCTTCCGCTTTGACGGCCGGCGAGGGTTGGACCGAGGGCGCGGGGGTCGTGGCAGGAGCGGCCGAGGCCATCTCGGCGCTGGCCAAACCCAGCACGCACGACGAGAGGCCAAACAACCACCCCGCGCGCCCACACGCCAGCGCGCGCAACCATGCTCTCTTTCGTATCACGATGTCACCTATCGAAATGGGTTGTCAGTCACGAGACCGCCGCTCGAAGCGCGCGAGGATCCCGGGGTCCGAGAGCCCTCCCGCCTTTCCGGTTTGCCCGTGATTCTAGATCGTTTCGCCTCCACCGGCCCACTCGTCTTGCTTGCAGCCTCCTGCGCGGGTAGCGGCGACACGTCTGGCGAAGCATCCGGTCTACCCGTTTCCGGCGCCGGAATCGGCATGGCCGCGATCCTGAATTCGTCGTGCGCGGAAGGCCCGGGTCGGGCCGCCTTGGGTGGAACCGTGCGCCCCCTGCCTGCCAACCGTGCAGCCCCGAGAGCGCTAAGCCCCCCGACCAGAAGCAGCACGACCACGAATGCCCAACGTCGAGACCGCGCCGATGACACGGGCGCAGAGGCCTCGGCCGCCTGCGCGGAGCCACGCAGGGTGGTCGTGGTGGTTGGCACTTGGCGCGACGGCAAGAGCGGCGCGCTTTGCGGGATGAGGATGTGCGCCAACTGCTCGCCGAGCTCGCGCGCGCTTTGCGGCCTTTCGGCGGGATCCTTGGCCAGGCAGCGCATGATGAGAGCATCCAAGGCCTGGGGAAGCGGGGCATGCGTCGAGGGTCGCTCGGGGATCTGGGTGAGCTGCTTGGTCAAGATCTCGGCGAAGCCCTCGCCGCGAAAGGGGAGCTCGCCGGTATACATTTGGTACAGGAGCACGCCCATGGCGTAGAGATCGGTGCGGTGATCGACAGCGCGGCCGTGGCACTGCTCGGGAGACATGTACTGGGGCGTCCCCATGAGCACGCCCGCTTGTGTGGTGGTCTGCTCTCCGGTGGCTAGCAGCTTGGCGATACCGAAATCCAGCAGCTTGACGAACATGCGCCCACGGCGAGGCTCGACAATCCAGATGTTCTCGGGCTTGAGATCGCGGTGCACGATGTGCTCGCCGTGGGCCGCGTCCAGCGCATCGCAGATCTGAGCGAGCAGCGGTGGCAGTTGGTCGATGGGAAGGTCCCCGCTTTGCAGACGGTCGGCAAGGGTGTGCCCTTCGAGGTACTCCATGACGAAGTACTGCCGGCTGTCCGCAAGCTGTCCGAAGGAGAAGATGTCGATGATGTTGGGATGGCGAATGCGGTTGACCGCGCGAGCCTCGTCGAGAAAGCGGCGCACCAGTGCCGGATCCGCCGACAGCTCCGAGTTGAGCACCTTGATCGCCACCCGTTTCTCGATGACCGGCTGCACGCCCGAGTACACGACCCCCATGCCTCCGCGGCCGATCACGCGCTCGACGCGATACTCGCCGACGACGTATCCTGGCGACAGATCGCCGCCCGAGACCAACGCCGGAGCGGGCCCTGGCGCGGTTTTGCCCAGGACTGATTCCGACCCGTCTTCCCTCGTTTTCATGGGTCAGGCCGCGCCCTGCCCCATCTAGTAGAAGACCAGCTTGTTACCGGTCGACACGTAGTACCGTTGCGGCCCCAGGTTGATCGTCCCCGAGGAGGCGTCGATGGTTCCGGGACTGGGCGCCTGTCCATTCAGCGTCGTCCCGCTGCAGGTTACCGGGTTCCCCGCGCTGGCACCTTGTGGGCGCGAGATATCGAGGCACCAGTACGAGGTGCTGGTAGGCGCTCCAATCGTGTTGTCCCCGGATTCGGTTGCGGTGCCCAGGTCGAGGTCGCCCGCGGTCAAGTAGTAAGCGTCGTAGGCCGTGCCCGTGATGGTGGTACCGCGCAGCTTGGCGCTGCTACCGGTGCCGAGCTGTCTGATTCCGTACCCGCCGGCGCTGATCGTGACGCCAGTCAAGGACATCGAGGCCTGGGTTCCGGAGAAATAGATCCCGTTGTCGGTGGCCGCATTCATGGTCAGGGTCGTATTGGCCATGGTCAGGGCAAGCGCCGAGAAGTCGATGCCATTGCCGTACTTCTGCGTGATGGTCGATCCGGTGATGGTCATGCTGCCCTTGGCGTCGCTGTCCGAAATGTTTCCGACGATGGTTGCCTTGTCGAGAACGACCGCGCTTCCGACCGCATTGGAGCTTACCCCCATGTAGATCGCGCTGGAATTCGACAATTGCTTGATGGTTCCGCCTGAGACGTTGAGCTTGCACGCCGAGCAGTTGTAGGCGAAGTAGACGACTTGGCTGCCTCCCTGCAGGGTCGCGTCAGTGATGTTCACCGTCACGTTGGGGACGTTGTACACGCTGATGGCGGTCTGCCCCGGCTGATCGACAAGGCTATTCTTGCCCAGGACGTTCACCGTGGAACCGGTCGCCGCCTGCTCGACGTAGATCGCGTTGCTTGAATTTCCGCCCAAAACCACGTCTTGCATCGTCAGCGTGCTCGATGGCTTTTGCATGTCGATCCCGTAGTAGAAATGCTGGAGGGTGAGCGTTTGCAGCGTGACCGCCGTCGAAGCATTGATTCCGTTCGGATTGTTGGTCGCGCCCACGCCATCGACGACGGTCCCGGCAGTGGAATCGCCCACGATGGTCAGGTTATTGGGAATGACATAGCCCCAGGTCTCGCCGCCCCTGGTATTGTAGGTGCCGTCCATCAGGTGAACGGTGTCGCCCACGTCCGCGACCAGGATGGCCTGCTTGAGGGTAAGGAAGGGAGAAGCGGCCGATCCGGCGTTGGTATCCGCCCCCGTCGGTCCGGCGGTAATCGCGGTGACTTCCACGGCGTCGCTGGCGGTCACCACCCCCGAGGAAGTGACGAACCTCAAGGTTCGCTTCCCGAGCGGCGCGCCGTGGGGCACGGAAACCTTGAGCACCAAGGAGGTGTCCGTGCTGTCGCTCTGCGCGCGGGCGGTCAGGTCTCCCATGTCGAAGGATCCCGCGCTGGCCAAGCCGCCCGCGGCCCGAGTGATGGTTACGGTGACGTTGATCTGTCCCTGGCGGACCGACGGGCTGGGCGTCACCACCACGCCGTTCACGAGCACGGGCGGGCCGTCGAAGTTGGGCGAGACGTCGACGACACCCGCAGTGTCAGGTCCGGGTGTCGGCGTGTCGACTGCGGACGAATCGATCGGACCCACCTCCGGGTGGCCCACCTCTTGCCCAGCAATGCTGGTATCGGGGGTGCCCAAAGGCGCGTCCATCGAGGCTCCGGCATCCATCGAACCACCGTCGATAGAAGTGGTGACCTTGAAGTCGTTGGTCGTGGGGTCGTAGGTGCCCTTGTCGACAGTTGGATCGGCACAGAGCTTGCTGACCGATGTGCACACCTGACCCGCCAGGCAGTCGATGTTCGCTTGGCACTGGCTGCGGCACTGCAGGTCTACGCCGCAAACGAGCGGGATGGTGCAGTCGCTGGTGTATGTGCAGCTCGTCTTCTCAGGGGGTTGACAGCTATTGCCTCCCGTCGCCTTAATGCACCGCTCACCATTCGAGCAATCCTTCGACGACTCGCACGGCTGAACGCAGAAGTTCTGAATACACACCAGGGTCCCGGTGCAATCGCTCGCGCGCACGCACAGCGGCGTCTTGGGCGAGCCGCCGCTGGATCCGCCGCACCCTTGGAGCACCGGCCCGAACAGTGCCGCCGCGAAAAGGAGACTTGCGAGGGCTGTTATCGCCCCCCCTCTCGAATCGAAATCTACCCGGTTGCCAGTATTCGATGGATCCCCTTGACGGTACGAAATCGAAGCCATGCTCTATTACCCTTTCACCAGCGACCCTGCTGGGCACACCTAGGATGCCGGTAGCCGGTGGCGCGTTACAGCGAAGCCTGGAGATAAACGGACTCGCGAAGTCCGCGTTTCAAGAAGCGCCGGGCACGAGTTGATAGAAGACCGACCGCAAATAGCGCTTGGGCTCGAAGCGCGGGCAGATGCCGGTCAGGGATTCGGTGGACCCGATGATGAGGTAGCCATCGGGGGCCAAGACGCGGGCCAGGCCGTCGTAGAGACGCCGCTTGTCGGGATCGGAAAAATAGATGGCCACGTTGCGACAGAAGATGACGTCGAACCGGTACGGGAAGGACAGCGGCTCCAGCAGATTGATGCTCTTGAAGCTGGACGAGGCGCGGATGGAATCGCGCACCTTGAAATCGGAGCCATCCGGTTGGAAATACGTCGCCACCTTTTCGGGCGGGAAGCCCCGATCGACCTCCAGCCTGGTGTATTTGCCCGCGCTGGCCTGCGCGATCACCCTGTCGGAGATGTCCGTTCCAAGGATGCGTACGTCGTATTGGTTCGGATCGGGCAGTGTCTCCTTGCATACGATGGCCGTGCTGTAGACCTCCTGCCCGGTCGAGCAAGCCGCGCTCCAGAAGCGCAAGGTCAACGCGCGGTTCTTGCCAAGTTGCCGCCTTCGCGCGTCCACCAGGTCGGGCAGGATCTTGTGGCGCAGCATCTCGAAAGGCGAACTGTCGCGGAAGAAGGAAGTTTCGTTGGTGGTGATGGCCCCGATGACCTTGCGCTTGAGCGCGCCCGAGCCGTCCGCGGTCACCTTGGCGAGCAGCTCCTTGAAGGATTGGCTACCCGTCTCGCGCGCCAGGGACGCGAGGCGGGTCTCGATCAGGTAGCCTTTGCTGCCATCGAGCGTGATGCGGGTGAGCGCGTAGACGTAGCTGGCCCACAGGCGAAACTCGTTGTCGTCCAGCCGGTTCACGTCCCCCGCCCCTTGACCGCAGCCAGGATCCGGGCCGCGATGGCGTCCAGGGGCAGGACGAGATCGACCACGCCGGCCTCGATGGCCGCCTTGGGCATGCCGAACACCACCGAGGACGCCTCGTCCTGGGCAATGGTGAAGCAACCGCGTCGCTTGAGCAATCGCAATCCCAGCGTGCCGTCGCTGCCCATGCCCGTCAGGATGACCGCCATGGCCCGCCCGGGAAAGTTGTTGGCGGCCGATCGAAACAAATAGTCGACGGCTGGCCGGCAATTGTTCTCGGGCGGATCGTCGGTGATCTGAGCGTGGGCAAGGGCGCCCGGGCAGGGTGCCAGGCGCATATGCCGCCCCCCTGGTGCGAGCAGCACCGACCCCGGCTCCAGCTTGTCTCCGTCGGCGGCCTCGCGTACTCGCAGGCTGCACTTGCCGGACAGGCTTTCGGCCAGCGACTGCGTGAAGATGGGTGGCATGTGCTGAACCACGGCCACCGGCACGCCGAAATCCTTGGGCAGAAGCGGCAGCAGACGCGCGAGCGCCGCCGGACCGCCGGTCGATACCCCGATCAGGACCATCTCCGGCGTCCCGGCGGAAACACGGGCGATGCCCTCGCGCGCGGGACGCTGCACGGGCGGTGTCGCCAAGCTCGACGACATGGGCGGGGCAATACCGCCCGCACCGGGCCTAAGGATGTTGCGGATCTGCCGCCGGTGCGCAAGCGCCCGTAGCCGCGGCGCCAGCTCGCGCACCATCATGGCCTTGCTCTCTGCGGCGTCCTTGCCCTGCGGCTTGGTCAGGAAGTCGAAGGCGCCCTTCTCCAATGCCTGCATGGTGAGACGCCCACCGCGCGAGGTCACCGCGCTGATGACCATGACCGACGTCGTGCGGCCCGCCTGCTTGAGCGCTTCGAGGACGGCCAACCCGTCCATTTCCGGCATCTCCATGTCGAGAGTCAGGAGATCGGGCTGGAGATCGATCACCTTCTGCAGGGCGATCTTGCCGTTCGGGGCGCTGCCCACGACCTCCACGTCGGGAAGGCTCGCCAGGGCCTCGCTGATGGCTCGCCGAAACACCGAGGAATCATCCGCAACCAAGACTCGAAGCGCCATCCGTCCCTTCCCTCAGCGTTGCCGGCGCATGCCGAGCGCGTTCCCGTCTCGCATGGCCGCGCCTCACGCTGGAGTGGCCGCACCCTTTTCGTTGTCGCCTTCGAGGGAAAGCACCTTGTCCAGATCCAGCATGGCTACGATCCGGTCGCCATTGCGGAACACGCCCTGCATGCGATGACTCTGGGCCGCGCGCACGTTCTCGGGTGCAGGCCCGATGGCTTCGCGATCCACCGACAGGACCTCCTCCATGGTGTCCACCACCAGTCCCACGCGTTCGCCCGACCACTCCACGATGATGATGCGCTTGTCGCCCGAAAGATCCGCGCGCCCGAGGCCGAGGCGCGCCGGCAAATCGATGACCGTCGAGATGTGGCCACGCAGGTTCATGACCCCGACCACGCACGGTGCCGCGTGGTGGACCGGGGTCACGGAGGTCAGGCGCACGACCTCCTGAACCATGGACGTGTCCAACCCGAAAAGAGAGCCCGACACCAGGAACGTGGTGACCAGCAGTTGGCTATCTTGGTTCGCCTGCGCAGCCATGACTGCCATACCCTAGATCCTGAACTGGCCCACGCGCTCTTTCGAGCTCCTTGGCCAGGCCCGTGAGCTCCGAACCGCCGGCGCGGACCTGCTCGGAACCGCTGACCAACGCCGCCACCGTGGTGTTCACATTGGCGATGTCCTTGGCGATGCCTTGCGACACGCTGGCGGTCTGCGAAACCCGCTCGTTGGCGTCCTTCACGCCCATGCTGGCCTGGGCGATGTTGGTGGCAACGTCCCTCGTGACCGTCGACTGCTCCTCGATGGCCGCCGCAATGGAAGCCACGATATCGCCGACCTCCTTGATCACGTGGGCAATCTTTTCGATGTCGCCCATCGCGCCGCCGGTGGAGGCCTGGATGCCCGAGATCTTGGACTTGATGTCCTCGGTGGCGGCGGCCGTCTGCTGGGCCAGCTCCTTGATCTCGTTGGCCACCACCGCGAAGCCCTTGCCCGCCGCGCCCGCGCGGGCGGCCTCGATGGTGGCGTTGAGAGCCAAGAGGTTGGTCTGCGCCGAAATGCTGGTGATGGTTTCGGTGACCTTGCCGATGTCCTGTGCCGCGCGTCCCAGCTCCTTCATCATGGCCGAGATGGCCTGGGCCTGCTCCGAGGCCTCGCCGCTGATAGCGCGGGCCTTTTCCGCGTTGGAGGCAATTTCGCCGACCGTCGCGCTCATCTCCTCGGTAGCGCTGGCGACGGAGGTCAGGTTGGTCGTGGTCTGCTCCATGGCGGCGGCCACGGACGTGGTGTTGGCGCTGGACTCCTCGGCCGCAGCCGCCACCGTGTTGGCCATGCCCGCCACGTCCTTGCTCCCGGTCGACAAACCATCCGCGACGGTGGTCATCTCACCGGATGCCATGGCCAGAGCATCCGCCCCGCTTCCCACCTCGCCGATCATCGAGCGCAGGTTCTTGGTCAGCTCCTGCGTGCTGCGCGCCAGATCGCCGGCCTCGTCTTTGCGGAGCAGGAGATCGGGGGTCGTTTCAGCCTTCAAGTTGCCCTGAGCGACCTCGGACAGGGTCTTCACCGTCATGTTGATGGGGCCGGAAATCGAGCGCGTGATGGACACGCCAAAGAATGCAGCCAGTGCCAACGCGACCAAACCGAATGCGATGAGAATCCGTCGGGTCGAGGTCATGAAGACCCGCGCCTTCTCCTGGGCCTCCTTGACCCCGAGAGCACCTGCATCCTTCAGCTCATTGGCGATCCCTATTGCCTTGTCCATGCTGGGGAAGCTGGACGCCAGGAACAAACTCGCCGCCTCGGCATCCTGTCCAACCGACGCGAGTTTCGCAACACGCTGATTCACCTCTTTGGCTTCAACGATGACTTCCGCTATGTGGTCGAGCAGGGATCGTTCCTTTGCGGAAGGGTTCAATGTCTTGAGATCCTCGAGATTTCTTCGGTAGTTATCCCGATAGGAGCGCAGCCTATCCTGCCGCTCTTCCCTCTGGGCTCGATCGTGAATGAGCAGCGCGACAGCCAATTCACGGCCAACTCCAGTCATGTTTTCGGAAGCCTGCGCCGCAAGAAAGGCGCGTTGCTGCGCTTCGGACGAGCTCGCGTCGATCTCGCTGAGCGCATTTTGGGCCCAGATCGAGGCCAGGGTGATCGCCGCCATCAACAAAGTCATGGCCCCGAAGGCGACCAACAGCCGTTTTCTTATTCGCATATTCGCCAGTCCGTTCATCGTTTCCTCGCTTCCTTCCGTTCCGGTCGACTAGCTGGCGCCGTCTTGCGTTTGCTCCGCCGCCTGCCCGTTCGGCGCGTCCACACCACGCGCGGCCAACAACGCCCGCAGGGCGGTGAGCAGATTGTCCCGGTCCAGCTTGATCTGATAGTCGTCCACGCCCGCGGCCTTACCCTTGGCGATGTCTTCCTCACTGGCCAAGCTTGTGAGCGCCAGAATGGGCAGGTGGCCGAGGACTGCGTCCTGGCGCACGCGCGAAGCCAGCCCCAGGCCGGTCAGGTTCGGCATCTCGATGTCGGTCACCAGGGCCTGGACCGTGTCCCCGTGCTCCTGCAGAAGCTTCCATGCCGCTTCGCCGTCCTCGGCCTCGAGCACCGCGAAGCCGCCCGATTCCAGGTAGCGTTTTACCTGGGCGCGAAAAAAATCCGAGTCCTCGGCCAGAACCACCGCGCAGCTCGATTGCGACGCCCGCGCTTCCGAAGTGCGCTGCAAGCTCCACTCCGGAAACATGGTTTGCGCAAGCTCGAAGATGTCGGCCACCAGCACGGTGCTATCGCGCATGATGGTCGAGCCGGCGATGCCGGTCTGGCGATGGGTGACGGTGTCGACGATGGCCTTGGTTTCGATCACGTCCACCGGCATGGCGGCCAGCAGTCCGACCTCACGCTCCCCGAGCCTGGCCACGATGACCGCCAGCTCTTGCTCCTCGTCGATGCTCCCCACGCGGGCAACGTCCGAAAGCGTGACCAGGGGCAGAAAGGTTCCGCGGTACTGCATGGTGCGCTTACCGCCGACATTCTCGACCTGCTTGCGCGTCACCTTCTCCACGCGCACCACGCTTTCGAGCGGAGTGGCGCACAATTCCTCGCGACCGTTGTTGAAGAGCAGGAACGAGCGATTCTCCACCAGCTTCTCGGACGTGGTCTCGACCTCGTCCTCGCGGGCCGACGCGGCCACGTTCGCGAGCTGCGCTTTGGCGGCGAGTCCGGCCGCATCGACGATCAACGCCACCGTGCCATCGCCCATGATGGTGGCCCCGGCGTATTCCGGTAGTCCCTTGAGGTGGCGACCGAGCGGTTTGACCACGATCTCCTCGCCGGTGAGAAAATAGTCAACGACCAGGCCGTATTTCATGGCGCCCGTGCTGACGACGACGATCTCGAGATCGCTGCTGGCGCTTTGTCGCCTATCGCGGCCGTGTCGCTGTTCGATGGCATCCACTCGTGCGGCACCGTCGTCCCCGTGGGCGAAAGACCGCCTGTCCGCGAGTCGCCCGCGGCGCTCGTCGCTGGCTTCGCCCGTGTCCGAATCGAGACGCACGCGCTTGATATCGAGGAGGTCCGCGAAACGCACGATGGGAATGAGCTCGTCGCGCAGCACCAGGACCTCGGCGTCGCCGATGACCTCGATGCGCTCCTTGACCTTCTCGGCGCGAATACGCAGCAGCTCCACCACGCTGATCTGCGGAATGGCGAAGCGCTCGTCGTTCACGCTGACCACCAAGGAAGGAATGATGGCCAGGGTCAGCGGCAGCTTGATGCGAAAGAGCGTCCCCTGCCCAACCTCCGACTCGATGTCGACCTTGCCGCCCAGGCGAGCCAAGTTCGTCTTGACCACGTCCATGCCCACACCACGGCCTGAGACGTCGGTGACCTTCTCGGCGGTGGACAGACCGGGCAAGAAGATGAGGTGCATCTTCTCCTGATCGGACATGCCTTGCATGGCCTCGGGCGAGACGAGCCCGCGCGTGACCGCCGCAGCGGCGATCTTGGCCGGATCGAGTCCCTTGCCGTCATCCGCGATCTCCAGCACCACCTGCCCGGCCTCATGGCGGGCTTCGATGCGCAAGGTGCCGGTCGCGCGCTTGCCGACACGCAACCTCTCCTCGACGCTTTCGATGCCGTGATCCGCGGCATTGCGGACCATGTGTGTCAGGGGATCGGACAGCCCCTCGATCAGACTCTTGTCGAGCCCCACGTCCTTGCCGCGGATGTCGAGCTGGATGTCCTTTTTGAGATTTCTGGCCATGTCGCGCACGACCCGCGGAAACTTGGCGAATACGTTCCCGATGGGTTGCATGCGCGTCTGCATGATGGCGTCCTGCAATTCGGACGTGACCAGGTTGATGCGCTGGAAGCTGGCCTGTACCCCGCGAAGCTTGTGTTGGTTCAGGACCGCGCGCAGCTGGTTTCGGCTGAGCACCAGCTCGCCGGCCAGATTCATCAGCGACTCGAGCAGCTGGACGCTGACCCGCAGCGTGCCCTCGCCGGCGCCTTCCTTGGCGGAGGGCGAGGGCGCGGTCCCCGTCGTCCTCGACGGAGGGGGCGACGGCCGTGCCTCCTGAGGACCGGGTGCAACGACGGGCGCCGACGATGTAGGCTCCCCGACTGCGGGCTCGGACACAAGCGATGGCTCGGCCGGACCGCTCAGCAACTTGAGCTGGTTGTTGCTGATGAAGAATGGCGCCGCAGTCGCGTCGATCTTCGACCGACTCGAAAACGTCATCTTGGTGGGCAGCTTCCTGCCGCCCGGCGATTCCAGGGATCCTGGACCGTCACCATCGACGCTGCAATCCACGATTTCCCCGGCACTGCGCAAATCGTCGATGAATTCGCTCAGGGTCCTACCCTGCTTTTCCACGTCGGCAAACAGATCGAGCTTCTACCTCGTAGACGTAGCTCGGCGTGCTTGTCGGCTTGGCCTTGGGAAGCTCGACGGTGTCGTCCTGGACGATGACCGGCAACTCGGTGCCCGTGGCGCTGACGATCGTTCCGATGAGAGCGGGATGGGGGCGCGGGTCGCTCGACTGCGCCAGGCTGACCAGGCCGGCCAGAAAGCTCTGCGTGTCCGCCGACTCGCTTCGGCCCGGGTCGTTCACCATTTCCCGCAATTTGTCGAACGCGCCGAGGAGCAGGTTGGTGATCTCCGCGTTGGGCGATAGCTTGCGCGAGCGGATCAGGTCGAGGACTGTCTCCGCCTTGTGGGCCAGCTCCTTGATCTTGTCGAGGCCGAAGAAGCCACTTGCCCCTTTGATGGAATGGGCCGCGCGAAAGACCTTGTTGACCCGATCCTCGTCGATATCGGCGCCACTGTCCTCGATGGCGAGAAGATCGGTCTCGATGGTTGCAAGGTGCTCGCGCGCCTCGGCGACGAACTCTTTCAGAATCTCATCATCCATGGGACCCACGCCTCATGACCCCATCTCTGCGTTCAGGCGTTCGTCCAGGCGAAGCGTCTGGAGCAAGAGGAAGATCGAAGGCTGCACCCCTGCGAGTTTCAGGGAGCGGCCGCTCTGGGAAAATCCATTGCAGGTGGCGAGCAACAAACTGAGCCCGGCGGTGTCCAGAAACACGGTCTTGGAGAAGTCCAGCACCAGATCCCGCACCCCATCGTCTTGGACCGCACACAGAAGCTCGCGCAGCTCGGGCACGCAGGAAACCGCCAACTCCGGTCCCACCGTCACCGTGACCTTAGAGCCCTCACGCTCCAGCAAAAAGCGGCTCATCCAAGCTCCTCGACACCCGCCGACAGCGGGGAAGATCAAATCCAATCACGCCTCTTCACATCGGAAAGTCTGACGGCGTTCTTGAGTTGGAATTCTCACGCCTTACCGACACTGCCCCGGCCGCGACCATCGCGCACACGTAGCTGAAACCAACAGATCGGAACGACGCACCCCACGCGACGATAGGATCGACCGCCTCACTCGTTCATTGCGTCCCACATCTCAAGAACCCGTTGGACCACGGATGCTGTTCCGGCCATCTTGGGCACGAAAGCGTCCGGCTTGACTTCGTCCAGACGGATCTGCAGCTCGTCTCCGGTCGTACCCGATACCAACGCGATGCGAGTTGGGCGGCCATGGGACAACTCTCGGAAGGTGCGACACAGGACAGCAACATCCAGGTTCGGCATGTGGACGTCGCTGACGAGAATGGTGGGGGAGAACGAGCTGAGCTCTGTGAGGGCTTCCTCCATCGTCGCTACCGATCGTACCATGAAGTCACGAGCCGCGAACGCATTGGACAGCGCGACGGCAGAGACGCGACTGTCGTCGACCACGAGGATCTTCCTTTCGAGGAACCAACGAGACTCCACGAAGACTCTCTTGCTTTCCGCCTGGTGGAGCAGCTCGAGAAGAAGGATGTCGCCCAATTGATAGAGAGAGCGCGCACAGGCGACGTGGGCGCCCTCCGCGCTGATCATCATGGAACGTGCGCTCGTTTCCGCCTCCTGGGCGGCCGTGACCAGTGCAGCATGGCCCAACCGTGACGAGGCAAGGGCAAGTCTTCGCAAATCGTTTGCGAGTTGTTCGATGGCGTCGGGCGTCGGCGCGCACAATGAGGCCAATCCTTCAGCGACATGGTTTAACCCTGTTTCAAATACCCGTACAGACATCGCTTCATTCCTCGTGGTACCGGATTTTCGTTCGATTCAGGTCCGAAACGTGCTCGATAACCCTACCCCTGGTCCCACCTGTATCGGAGTAGGAGACCGCAATCCCCTCCCTTTCAAGCAACGCCATTGCAACGGCAACGTTTCGACTTCCGACCGACCAGCGCAAATCGATGTTCCTCACCACGTTTGCCCCCCCCACAACCGTGGCGACGATCTCCCTTCTTGTGACCCGGAGCCGGCGCAACTCGCGCAGCATATAGCGAATACAGCACGCAACGTACTTGAGCTCATTCGCGTCAGGCACGTCGACCGTGCAAGGTCCCGGGCAGGAATCGCGGCACCGTCCATCGCTGTGTCGCTCAGGCATTTGGCCATGGCACAGGGCCGAGATACGCAGGCGGGGAACGTGGAGGATGGCCGCGACACACGAGCCGAGGACGGTCCGCACGACGGACGGAGTCTTGGCAACGACCACACTTCCGATGGCAAGCGGCACTCGCTTGCGTGCATCGGGAGCTGGCAGTGTCGACCCCAACAAGCGTTTCGATAACTCTGACACCTTACACCCAAGTCCCCCATCGGCATTTTGGAAGGCAGGCTTGAGCCGATCTGAGCCCTTCTCCTAAAGTTTATGCATCGTCCACCGATCATCCCCTGCTGCGGGCAGGCGAGACCAACAGAGGACTGAGACAGGAAGGATAGGCACGATGGAATTCTTCAAGAACCTGAAGATCGGAATGAAGTTGATGTTCACCGTACTCTCGGTGGTGGCGATGACGGCGCTCCTCGGGGTGTTCTCGGTCATCCAGCTCTCCAAGGTCAACGATGTGAGTAACGAGATCTCGGGAACCTGGTTGCCCAGCGTACAGGCGCTCGGCAAGATATCCATGGCCATCAACCTGTTTCGCAGAGCCGATCTCGCCCACATCTTGGTGACCGACAAGGACAAGATGGCTCGCTACGAACGGCTGATCGATCAAGCGGCAGCCGACCTCAAGGACGCAGAGGCCAAGTACGAGAAGCTCATCTCGAGCGACGAGGAGCGCAGGCTCTTCGACAAGATGCGGTCCTCCTGGGCATCGTACGTGGAGATTCATCACCAGGTCTTGAGCCTGAGCCAAGCCCTGAAGAAACAGGAAGCGACCACCATCAATGCAGGGGCGCTCAAGCCATTCGATGAGACCATGGAAGCTCTCCAGCAGAACATCGAGCTCAGCGCCAAAGGCTCCGCGGAATCCACTCGACACGCCGAGAGCATCTACAAGAGCGCCCGTATCCTCATCTCGGTCGTCATGGTCCTGAGCGCCCTGCTCGGCATCGCGCTGGCCCTGGTCATCGCCAAGACGATTGGCCGCGCACTCAGAACGGGTGTCAACGTCGCCGAGCGTCTTGCCCAAGGCGATTCTCTCGATGAAGATCGAAGACGCCGGTCGAGACGAAGCCGGACAACTGCTTCGCACCATGGACACCACGGTCAAGAGCCTGCAGGAGGTGACCCGGATGGCCCAGGAGATTGCAGGCGGCAATCTCCTGGTCGACGTACGTCCGCGCTCGGAGAGCGACACGTTGATGAAGGCGTTGGCCGAGATGGTGAAGAAGCTCTCCGAGGTGGTCATCGAAGTGAAGGGCTCGGCGGACAACGTGGCCGCCGGCTCGGAGCAGCTCAGCGAGTCTTCCCAGCAGCTCAGCCAAGGATCCACCGAGCAAGCGTCTTCGATCGAGGAGATTTCGTCCTCCATGGAGGAGATGAGCTCGAACATCAAGCAGAACGCCGACAATGCCATGCAGACGGAGAAGATCGCGCTCAAGGCTGCCTCGGACGCCAAGGAGGGCGGCGACGCCGTGGCGCGCACGGTGGATGCGATGAAACAAATCGCCAGCAAGATTTCCATCATCGAGGAGATCGCCCGACAGACCAACCTTCTAGCCCTGAACGCGGCCATCGAGGCCGCGCGCGCGGGCGAGCACGGCAGGGGGTTCGCGGTCGTGGCGTCGGAGGTACGCAAGCTTGCCGAACGCAGTCAAAAGGCGGCCGGCGAGATCACCGAGTTGTCCGGGTCGAGTGTTAAGGTTGCCGAAAAGGCCGGCGAGCTTCTGTCCAAGATCCTTCCCGACGTGCAGAAGACCTCGGAATTGGTGCAAGAGATCACGGCGGCAAGCCGTGAGCAAGACAGCGGCGCGGCCCAGATCAACAAGGCCATTCAGCAGTTGGACCAGGTGATTCAACAGAACGCCTCGGGCTCCGAAGAGACCAGCTCGACCTCCGAAGAGCTGGCCAGCCAGGCCGCACAACTCCAAACCGCCATTGCGTTCTTCAGGGTCAATGGCTCCTCCGGCATCCCTGTGACCCCGACTCACCTGAAGAAGAAGAGCCGCCCCGTGGTCCTGACGCCCCCCCACGCAGCACCTGCCAGCACTCCCCAACCCAAGCGCAATGGCAGCAACGGCAAGGGGCTGACCCTCAACCTCGGAACCGACGCAGAGGACGCAGGATTCGAGGAGTTCTCCACACCGGAGGGGTAACCATGGAGAAACAAGGCGACAGCTCGACCTCGCAATACCTGACCTTCAAGCTCGACCAAGAGCTTTTCGCCGTGGACATCGGCAAGGTGCGGGAGGTCCTCGAGTTCACCAGCATGACCAAGGTGCCACGAATGCCGGACTTCATGCGTGGGGTCATCAACCTGCGAGGCAATGTCGTCCCCGTGGTCGACATGAGGCTGAAGCTCGGCCTGACCATGACCGAGAAGACGGTCGACACCTGTGTCGTCATCTCCGAGGTTGCGGTGGATGGCGAGCGCACCGTTCTGGGTGCGCTCGTCGACTCCGTTCAAGAGGTCATCGATCTGGACGCCAGTAACGTCGCGCCTCCGCCACACATGGGAAGCCGTGTCGATGCGGCGGTCATTCGAGGAATGGGGAAGCGCGAGGAGCAATTCATCATGATCCTGGACCTCGACAAGGTCTTCACCGCGAGCGAGCTTCGTTCGTCGAGCGCAACGGCACCGGTCAGCCCGTCAACCCCGGAAGGGCCGAACGCCTAGTCGTTTTCGGAATGCAAGCGGCGCATTCCAGTCGCCACCAGACAGACCATGGACGCAACGGAGTCGCTCAAGTCGGCCATCCATCGCTTTCAGGCCATGGCGGCCGGCCTCACTCGGTTCATGTCCGATTCCGAAAAGGTATTCCTGGAGACCGGCGCCAAGCTCCAGCACCTCGAGGACGATTCCAATCGGATCTTGACCGAATCCTCGAGCGCTACCCGTATGGGAGACGACACCGACAATCCGGCCGAGAGTCTGCGCCAGGGGCTTGCCGAGCTCGATCGACACCTCGAGCATGGACAGTCAGACACCGAGAAGGGGCTGCAAACCCTGTCGGCGGTCCTGGCGGCCATCGAGAACCTGTCGTCCCTCGATGGCGAGTTCCAAAGGATTGTGGCCACTCTGTTTGCCCTGGCGTCGACCACGCATTTGGAGAATTCTCGAAGGAGCACGGGACAGACCGGATTCGACAGCGTGGTCAGCGATCTGCGTGCCATGGCTGTGCAGATCAAACCGAAATTCAGCGAGGTCTTGTCCCATGGCCGGGAGGTGCGTACGACGGTCCAGTCTGCGCTGGGACATGCTCGGACCTTCCTCGATCGCCATCGACGCGATGTCACGACCTTCCGCAAGGAGACCCGGACCCACATGGCCGGCATGTCGGAAGCCTGCAACACCTCGTACGCCTTGGCCAACAAGTCTACCGAAAGCGTGGCCAAGGTGCGGTCCAGTATCGGAAAGGTTCTGCAGTCTTTGCAAATCCAGGATATCGCCCGCCAGATGTTCGAGCACGTCGTCCAGAATCTGGAGGAGTTCGCCGTCAGTGCGCAAGAGGCAATCGATGCCTCCGGGACCGGTGACGATCCTCGTTCGTGGTTGGCCGAGCTTGCGATTGTGAGCCACGTGGAGGCGGCGCAGCTTGAAAACGCGTGCGACCGTCTGGTCACCGGGCTGTCCCAAATCGATAGCAGCCTCCTCGCGATCGTGTCCGCACTGACTGCATTGGCCAAGGAAAGCTCGAGCTTTTCGGGAAAGAGTAGCAACAGCTCGATTCTTCATCAGTTGGAGCACGGCATCCGTACCACGACCCAAGCACTGCGTGCGCATGACGCGCAAGAGGCTTCCATGCTGCAGGCCCTCCGCAAGGTCGCCGACACCGCCACCGGGATAGAAACGCTGGTCGACGAGGTCGCCAGGCTAGGTCGGGACGCCAGGTTCATTGGTCTGAACGCCATGGTGAAGGCCGTCCACATCGGCCAAGCGGGAATAACGCTGACGGTGCTGGCCCGGGAAATTCAAGACATCTCGGATCAGATCCAAGTCTTCACGTCGTCCGCAGCCACCATCATGGAGTCGGTTGGAAATGAAGCGGGCTTATTGGTGAATTCTTCTGCTGTCGGGAAGGCATCGGCTCGTGGTGGTGATGACGTGGCGGCAGACTTGGATAGGTTGATGACGAATCTGGGGAATTATCAGTCGTCGCTCGCCAGGGCCGTCGACCTGCTTCTTGCCGGCAGCAGCGACCTTCGTTCAGAGGTCGCGGCGATCAGCGATGATCTCCACCGATTGACGGCAGAGACCAAACGACTCCGGACCGTCTCGAAGGACCTTTCCGACATCCACCGACAAGCCGTATCCGGGGCCGGCGGCGCACGGCCCCCAGCCAGTCGTTTGCACGCCGAGAATCGCCGTCACACCATGGAACAAGAGCGGCAGGTTCAACGCTCTGCGCTCAGTGATGGTCATGTGCAGACCTCGACTGTGGAAATTCCAAAACCTGTCGATGAGACGTCATCGGAAGGATCGATCGAGTTCTTCTAACGGAGCGCAGCCCATTCCTCACAGGAGCGACACGATTCCATGCAATGTCATTTGACAGGCGATCTCACCATAGGGGCCGCCGCCGAGGCCAAACAGAGGCTTCTGCGCGCACTGGCCGGTGCGGGCGACCTGGAGCTCGACACCAGGCAGGTGACCGAGGTCGATGCTGCGGGACTCCAAGTTCTTCTTGCTGCTTTGCGAAGCGCGGCCAACGCCAAGATTCCAATCCGCTTTCCCACGGAGCTTCACGGGCCGGTGGTTGGGGCCGGTCTGCGCCTGTTGGGGCTCGCCGAGCAGGATTGGAACCAAGGGGATTTCAGCCATGGCAAAGAAGATACTGGTCGTTGACGATTCGGCGGTGATCCGCCAGGTGGAAGAGACGGTGCTCGCGAAGGCCGGATACGAAGTCTCCTCCGCGAACGGGGGCAAGGAGGCCATCGGCAAGATGGAAACCGCTACGTTCAATCTGATTCTGACCGATCTGAACATGCCCGATATCGATGGTGTGTCCCTCATCAAGCAGGTTCGTGCCAGCGCGAAGCATCGCCTGACGCCAGTCGTGATGATCACCACCGAGTCCAAAGATTCCAAGAAGCAAGAGGGAAAAAGTGCCGGTGCTACGGCCTGGATGGTGAAGCCATTCACGCCCGAGCAGCTGCTTTCAGTCGTCAAACGCATCATCGGATAGGACGGTTCCGTGGGTAGCAACGATCAACTGGAAAGCATGTTCCGCGAAGAGGCGGCCGAGCATCTGGCCGTGCTGGAAAACACCCTCCTCGAAGCTCGAGCAACGGCCCCAGGATCCGGAGCTGATCTCCCAGGCATTCCGCGCCCTGCACACCATCAAGGGCTCGGGCGCCATGGCCGGGTTCGACACCATCGCCGCGGTCGCGCACGAGGTCGAAGCCGTCTTCGTGCAGATTCGCCAGGGCAAGCTGCAAGCCACCCCTGATATCATCGCGTTGACCTTGGCGACCAAGGATCTCATCCGGTCCTTGCTCGACCCGCTCGCCACGGTCCCCCCGGATGCGAGAGAGCGCTTGCATTCCTCCTTCCAGGCCATCTTGGGGCAGGCTCCGGCACTCACCCCGGAGGCGCCGCCCCTCCCACGCGAACCCGATCGGGTCAACGCCCGCCCGGCGATATCCCAGGTTCGCATCGCCTGGATTCCGCATTCCGACTACTTCCAGAACGGCAGCAATCCGCTCGGCATCCTCGCCGAGCTGAACGACCTGGGATCGTGTCGCACGACCACGAATTTCGACTCATTCCCTTGCCTGGAGGATCTCGATCCAGAGACGTGCTACCTGAAATTCGACGTTCTTCTGCACACGACGAAGAGCGAGAACGATGTTCGCGACGTCTTCATCTTCGTCGAGGATCGATGTGATCTGACCATCTCGACTTTCCCTGTCCTTCCAGCCCAAGGCGGGACCTCGGGCGCGGCCATCGAGAACCAACCCACCCCTGTCGCGCTCGCCGCGCCACCCGCCGTCCCCGCGCAGACACGTGCCCTCGAGACATCTCCCGCGAATCGATCTGCGGAGGGCTCCTCCAGCATTCGTGTGTCGGCGCAAAAGCTCGACAGCCTCGTCGATTTGGTCGGCGAGCTGGTCATCGCACAAGCCAGGTTGGCCCAGTTGGCCTCGAACCGCGCGGACGATCAGCTTTTCTCCGTTGCGGAAGACATCGGTCGTCTCTCCGCCGAGCTGCGCGACAACACCCTCGACATCCGCATGGTCCCCATCGGCACGACCTTCGTCCGCTTCAAGCGCCTGGTGCACGACCTTTCGTCCGACCTCGGCAAGGACATTCAATTGCAAACCGAGGGCGCAGAGACCGAGCTCGACAAGACCGTCATCGAACGGCTCTTCGATCCTTTGGTGCACCTGATTCGCAACAGCTGCGACCACGGCATCGAATCGCCGGAGAACCGCCGTAGGGCCGGCAAAGATCCCAGCGGAACCGTCCGTCTGCTTGCGTACCACTCGGGGCAAAACGTCTTCGTCGAGATCAGGGATGACGGGGCGGGCTTGGACCCGGCCGGCATTCGCAAGAAGGCCATCGCCTCCGGACTTCTGGACGAGAACGCCAAACCATCCGTCGAAGAGCTCTACAAGCTGATCTTCCTGCCCGGGTTCTCTCTGGCCAAGGCCGTCACGAATGTTTCGGGCCGCGGCGTCGGCATGGACGTGGTGAAGCGATCCGTGGAAGCCCTGCGCGGCCAGATCTCGATCACGAGCGAGCTCGGAAAGGGAACCACCTTTCGCCTGCAGTTACCGCTTACCCTGGCCATCATCGAAGGTCTCTTGGTCGCGGTCGGAGAAGGGAAGTTCGTCTTGCCCATGTCGCTGGTCGAGGAGTGTGTGGAGCTGACCGCTCGCGATATCGAGCGCTCTCACGACAATCGCCTGGCCAATGTCCGGGGCGAGCTCGTTCCCTACATCCGGCTTCGCGATTGCTTCGGCAGCACGGGTGAGAGGCCGGCCATCGAGCAGGTTGCCGTCACGACGGTCGAAGGGAAGCGCTTCGGGTTCGTCGTGGATGGGGTCGTGGGACAGCACCAAACCGTGATCAAGTCGCTCGGCCGGATGTACCAGAACGTACGCGGGTTGTCGGGGGCAACCATTCTCGGCGATGGAACCTTGGCCCTCATCGTGGACGTCCCGGCGCTGCTTCGCAGCGTCCAGCAGGCGGCGTGACATGGGAGACACCGAGGTCGAGACTCCCTCGATTCCCCAGGCGTGGAGCGAGGGCCAGCTCGCCACGCGCGATTTCGCGCAGTTGAGCGCCTTCATCGAGAAGGAAGTCGGCATCCAACTGCCGCCGACCAAGCGGGTAATGCTGGAAGCTCGCTTGCGAAAGCGACTTCGGGCGCTGGGACTTTCGGACTACCACGAGTACGTGACCCGTGTCTTCGGGCCGAGCCGGGACGAGGCCGAAATCGTCCACCTGATCGACGTAGTCACGACCAACAAGACGGACTTCTTTCGCGAGCCCCATCACTTCGCGTACCTCGCTGACGAGGCCCTTCCCGAGCTATTGGCGTCAGGCGCCAACCATCCCTCGCGTCCCTTGACCGTGTGGAGCGCAGCCAGCTCGACCGGTGAAGAGCCCTACACCTTGGCCATGGTGCTGAGCGAGTTCGCGGAGTCCCGGGTCATGAGCTGGCAGATCCTGGCCACGGATATATCCACTTCCGTGCTCGATCGCGCTCGGCGGGCCATCTACACGGAGGCGTGCGCGGCCACCATTCCCGGCGCGCTCAAGTACAAGTATCTCCTGCGCAGCCGCGATCGCGAGCAGGGCCTGGTTCGCATCAGCCCCCGCCTCAGACAAAAGGTCACGTTTCAGCGGCTCAACCTGCTTTCCCGGAGCTACAACCTTCCGCGCCCCATCGATGTCATCTTCTGTCGCAACGTCTTCATCTATTTCAATCGGGCCACGCAGGCGCAAATCCTCTTGCGATTCACGGGGTTGCTGCGTCCGGGTGGATTTGTCTTCCTTGGTCATTCGGAAACCATCAACGGTCTGTCGGTTCCGCTGGTTCAGATCGCACCGACGATCTACCGAAAAGCGAGGTAGCTGCCCCATGCCGAAGAAGATTCAGGTCCTAGTCGTCGACGATTCCGCCGTCGTCAGGCAGACGTTGACGGGGATCTTGGCCTCCGACAAAGAGATCGGCACGGTGGAAAGCGCGTCAGATCCCTACGTCGCCGCCGAGAAGATGCGCACCTTCCTGCCCGACGTCATTACCCTGGATATCGAAATGCCCCGCATGGACGGGTTGACCTTCTTGCAGAAGCTGATGGCTCAACATCCTATCCCGGTCGTCATCTGTTCCAGTCTCGCCGAAGACGGCTGCGATACCACCTTGCGCGCACTCGAGCTCGGGGCCATGGACATCATTACCAAGCCCAAGCTTGGAACGAAGCTGTTCCTCGAAGAATCCAGGATTGAGATCTGCGACGCGGTCAAGGCCGCCGCGGGCGTGCGCGTTCGAGGAGGCAAGTCCGCCCCGCCGATGGTCCAACCCAAGCTGAATGCCGATGCGGTGATCGCCAAGGGGTCGGGTCAGGCCATGATCCAAACGACCGAGCGCATCGTCGCGGTGGGGGCATCCACGGGCGGCACGGAGGCCTTGCGCGAATTTCTCGCGGTCTTGCCCGTCGATTGTCCCGGCATCGTCATCGTTCAGCACATGCCGGAGAAGTTCACCGCCGCGTTTGCCAAGCGGCTCGACTCCTTATGCGCCGTGCAGGTGAAGGAAGCGGAGGACGGAGACAGCGTCATCCGCGGGCGCGCGCTTATCGCCCCTGGCAATCGACACACATTGCTCAAACGAAGCGGCGCCAGGTACTACGTCGAGGTCAAGGATGGACCGTTGGTCTCGCGGCACCGTCCCTCGGTGGACGTCCTGTTTCGCTCGGTGGCGCGCTACGCAGGCAGCAACGCCGTCGGAGTCATCATGACAGGAATGGGCGACGACGGTGCCAATGGCATGGCAGAGATGAAAGAGGCCGGCGCCACCAATCTCGCCCAGGACGAATCGACCTGCGTCGTGTTCGGCATGCCCGCCGAGGCCATCAAGCGCGGAGGCGTACACAAAGTGCTTCCCCTGGGAAGCCTCGCGCATGAAGCACTTCGGCTGTGCGCTTGAACCAACCTAGAGCACCGAACGGGTTGAAAACCGGGCAATTTCCGGATTCTAAACACAGAGGACACAGAGAACACGGAGACGGGTGAGAAAGGAAGGGTTCGGATCGAGATCCGGAAAACCCTTACTCTTCCTGGCCTCTGTGCCCTCTGTGTTCTCTGTGGTGAAAAAGGGCTCGTGCGCGCTGTGCACAGCGACCTCGGCGGCGCCAGGCAATCCCTTGGATTCAGAAGGAATTCAACTCGTTCGGTGCTCTAGGACTCCGGGAGGTTCACAAGGTCAAGCGCACGCCCACGATCATCCCTTCGTGCATCATGTACGCGTTCACGTGTCGCTGCTGTCTACGTGACCGGCCGGATACCCCTTCTTGGTGGGCCTCACCAGGGACTTGTAGTCGTTGGTGACCACAGGGCGCTTCTCGTGTACGCCATCGCCCCATAGGCCGGTCTTCTCGATGGGATAGACGATGGGCTTGAGCCGCCGAAGCGCCGAACCGGTCCGGGTCAAGACCACAACCGGTCGTCCGATAGAGAATGAAGTCACCTGGAAGGATCCGAACCATGACCGGTTTCAATGACCTGAGAATGCGAACGAAGCTATTGATTCTGATCGGCACGGCCCTGGCAGGGTTGATCGGGAATTTCCTTGTCGGTCTCTTGTCCACGCGCCGGGTGGCCGTGAACGGTCCCTTGTATCGGGAGATCGTTGCGAACAAAGACCTCGTCGCGGATGTGCTGCCGCCCCCCGAGTACGTCATCGAGGCGTTCCTAGTCGCCAAGCAATTCCAGGAAGAATCGGCAGATCTTCGCCGGCACGCGTTGGCCACCCGGTTTGCGAAGCTCCAGAAGAGCTACGAAGAGCGCCACGAATACTGGGTTTCGCACTTGCCGGCTGGCGTCTTGCACGATTTGCTCCTCAAGGATTCCTACCAGCCCGCCCAAGCGTTCTTTCGCATCGCCACCGATGAGCTTTTCCCCGCCGTGATGAAGCAGGACGCGGAGACGATGAAGAGCAGCGGGGGGCGACTCAACGACGCCTACGAACAGCACCGGGCCGCCATCGATCAGGTGGTGACCGAGGCCAACAAGGAAGAGGCGGCCATCGAAGAGAAAGCCGGCGCCGTTCTCGACTCGACCGAGATATGGACCATCGTCGTATTCGCGATTCTGGCAACGTTCATTGCCATCGCGGGCCTCCGAACCGCGCGCAGCCTGACCGTTCCCATCAACGCTGGCGTGCACCTACTCGATCTCGTCAGCAAGGGCGATCTCACGGTCGAGGTTCCCGCGAACCTTCGGGATCGCAAGGACGAGGCAGGCGATCTCGGCAAGGCGATCGACAGCATGAGCAAGGGTCTTCGAAAACTGCTGCGCGAGGTTACAGAAGGCGTGCACACCCTCGCTTCCTCCGCCACCGAGCTTTCCGCCATCGCGTCCCAGACCTCCTCTGGAACTGCAACCATGGCGGAAAGGACAGGCACCGTGGCGGCGGCCGCCGAGGAGTCCAGCGCCAACACGATCACTGTCGCCGCCAGCATGGAGCAGGCGGCCACGAATCTCGTTTCCGTCGCAGGCGCGACGGAGGAAATGAGCGCAACGGTGGGGGACATTGCAGCGAAGGTCGCGAAGGCTCACGCCATCAGCGAGGATGCCTCTGCGCGGGCCCAGGCGATTTCCTCGCTCATGCACGAGCTTGAGCAGGCAGCCCAGCAGATCGGGCAGGTGACCGAAACCATCACGAACATCTCCTCGCAAACGAACCTGCTGGCCCTCAATGCAACCATCGAAGCGGCCCGGGCCGGCACGGCGGGTAAGGGTTTCACGGTGGTGGCCAACGAGATCAAGGATCTTGCCGGACAGACGGCCCATGCCACCGAGGGCATCAAGACGAAGATCTCTGGTGTGCAGACGTCCACCGGAGAGGCAATGGCGGACATCGGCAAGATCTTCGGCGTCATCCGAGAGGTTGGCGGCATCGTGGCAGACGTCGCCGCCGCCATCGAGGAGCAGGCTGCGGTGACCAGGGACGTGGCGGGCAATATCGCCGAGGCCACGGGAGGCGTGAAGGACGCGAACGAACGCATTGCTCAGTCCGCGGATGTGGCGAAGTCGATAGCTCGGGACATCGCAAGCGTGAATGCAGCGCTTGGCGATGTCCGCAAGGGCGGCGAGCAGGTACAGATCAGCGCGGCCGAGTTGTCGAAGCTGGCCGAACAGCTGAGAGCCCTGGTTGGACAATTCAGCGTCTGACGCGTTTGCCGGACGCCGCCCCTCCGCGATCGTGCGCCCCCGGTTGGGCCGGTGGGGATGGAGGTCTTCTACGCCGCCTGCGCACGCGCCTCGTCCACGGTGGTGAAGCAGCGCAGGTCCTTGGTCTCCTGGAAGCCGCGCATGGCCTTGGGCAGCTCGGGCGAACCCACCACCTTCACCGAAATTCCTAGATCGCCGGCCACTTTGAAGGTGTCGACGAGGAATTGCGCCACGCGCGCGGGCTGCTGCAGGGGAAGGTTGATGGCGTCGATGACCGCCTTCTCGAAACACGCCTCGCCCAGCTTCTGCACCACGGTCTTCACGTCCGCGGCAAGTTTGACGAAATAGCGTTCGAGCCTGTCTTCTTTGCCCAGGAAGGGCGTGATCTGGATGAGGTCGTCCTTGGCCACGAACAGGGTTTCGTTCTTGACCGCGTACTGCTCGATCAAGGCGTCGATGGCATCCTGGGTGAAGGGCTTGAGCAAGGCATCGTCGAAGCCGAGATCGCGCATCTCCTTGGCCACGTTGTTGGCGCTGCGCAGGGCCATGCCCCAGATGCCCGCCCCGGGTTGCAGCAGGCGCAATTGCTTGACCACGGGCGCGGGGCCGCCGGCCTGAATCTCGGCGTCGACCAGGATGGCCTTGACTTTCTTGTTGCGAACGGCGTTCAGACCATCTTGCACTGTCAGCGCCGTCTCCAGCCCGACGGCCTCGGGAATCATGGAGCGCAGCTTCTTGTGCACGTTCTCCATGTCGTCGATGACCAGGATGGTCAGCTTGCCGTCGCCCGTCTCGGCCGCGCCGGCCGTCGCGCCGCCGTTCTGGGCCACGTAGTTGGCCGGCAACTTGAGAGCCTTGAGCACCTTGCCGCGTAGCTCGTCGCCCTTGAAGGGCTTGAGCACGTAGTCCTGGATGCCGAGCTTCATCAGCGCGGCCACGATGGACGTCTTCGATTCGGACGTCAGCATGAGCACGGGCGTCTTGTCGCCCACTTCGCGCATCTTGGCCAACATGCCCGGTCCGTCCAGGTTCGGCATGGTGACGTCCAGGACCACCAGGTCGTAGGCCCCTTCTTGCAGTTTCTTGAGGCCGTCGTTGCCGTCCTCGGCCTCTCCCACCTCGAAGCCCATCTCGACCAGGGCCTTGGAAACGATCATGCGAATGGGCCGGCTATCGTCTACCGTCAAAATACGTGGCATGTGACTTGCTCCTTGTCTCGGGCCATCTAGGCGGCCTTCACGCTCCACTTGAGAAGGCCGTCGCAAGCCCACAGGGCGATCCCGACCTCGCGCGCGATGAGCACGAGCGCCGGGTGCTGGCGTGCGATCTCGGCCAGAGACTCCTTGTCGTCGACGATGGCGGGCACGGTCAGGGCCTGGTCGAGCGCCATCTCGCGCTTGAGAAGCCCCGCGGTCATGTTGACCAGCTCGCGGAGCGCGTCGTTGACCATGCCCACGTCGACCCCCTCGGTCTTGCAGCCGAACATGGCCGCCGCCAGCTTCACACAACCGCCTTCGTCGGAGGAGAGACCCACGCTCACGGGACGCGGGCCATCCACCAGCATGATGGCGGTTCGCCAGTTCAGGGACGGGTGCGCGGGCCTGTTCTCGGCCGGCGCGAACGAGAGCCCCAGCATGGTCTCTGTGACGTTGGAAACCAGAGCGGCCAAGCGCTCGGCCTTGGGCATGGGCTTCATCGTCGTTCCTCTCCTGGATCCGCCGCGACAAGTCGCGACCGCGCAAGACACCGGTTCATGGGCAACCATTACTGCGACGGGTTCGGTCCGAATCTTGAGCCCAAAAGGCGAGATTGGCGTCAAACCCTGGAAAGGTGCCGAAAGCCTGTTGACGGCCCCCCGGCATCCTCCCCATGATGCCGGCGTGTCGTACCTGGTCCTTGCCCGCAAATACCGTCCGCAGCGCTTCGACGACCTGGCCGGTCAGGAGCACGTGGCGCGCACCCTGACCAACGCCATCGAGCTCGGCCGCGTGCACCACGCCTTCCTGTTCACCGGGGCGCGCGGCATCGGCAAAACCAGCGCCGCCCGCATCCTGGCCAAGGCCCTGTGCTGCGAAAAGGGCCCCATCGCCAATCCTTGCGGCGAGTGCGCCATCTGCCAATCCATCGCCAGCGGACAATCGGTGGACGTGTTGGAGATCGACGGCGCCTCCAATACCGGCGTGGACGACGTGCGCACCCTGCGCGAGGGCGTGCGCTACCTGCCGGCCGAGGCGCGCAAGAAGGTCTACATCATCGACGAGGTCCACATGCTCTCGACCAGCGCCTTCAATGCGCTGCTCAAGACGCTGGAAGAGCCACCGCCCCATGTGGTGTTCATCTTCGCCACCACCGAGTCGCACAAGATCCCGGCCACCATCCTCTCGCGCTGCCAGCGCTACGATTTCAAATTGCTGTCCACCCACGCGCTGGCGGCGCATCTCGCGCAGATCCTGGTCAAGGAGAACATCGACAGCGAGCCCGATGCCGTACGCTTGCTGGCCCGCGAAGCCGCCGGCTCGGTGCGCGACGGACTGTCCCTGCTCGACCAAGTGCTGGCCTACGTGGGCAAGGACAAGATCACGCGCGAGCGCGTCGCCGAGGTGCTGGGCGTCGCGGATCGCACCTTGCTCTTCCAACTGGCCGGCACGGTGCTGGAACACGACGTCGCGCAGGCCCTGCGCGCGCTGGCGGCGGCGGTGGATCGCGGCGTGGATCTGGTCCAGCTCGCGCGCAGCTTCCTCGGCCTGCTGCACGATCTCGAGATCGTGTCGCTGGTGCCCGATGCGGCGGAGCTCATCGATGCCACGCCCGAAGAGATCGCCGAGGCCAAGCAGCTCGCGCAAAAGGCGCCCCGTGGACTGGTGACCGCGCTCTTCGAACGCTGGGCCCGCGCCGTCGAGGAAGCCGCGCGTTCCCAAACGCCGCGCCTGATCGTCGAGATGGCCCTTGTCGATCTGTGCTTCGCCGAGCCGCTCTTGCCCCTCGGCGACCTGCTCGATCGGCTGGGCAAGCTGGAAGCGCGGCTCGCGGGCGGCGCCGCCGGTGCGCCCCCGGCCCCGCACGGCTCGAGCCCGCGCCCGCGTCTGGCCGTGGTGCCCGCGCCGCCCGCAGCTCCGTCCCCTGCCCCCGCGGTCGCATCGCCCGTGCCTGCCGGCGCAGGCACCCAGGCACCTGCCATGGCCAAGCCCATCGAACGCGGCTCGCCCGAGTCCGACATCGCCGGGGTGTGGCGCCGGGTGTGCGAGTCCTTCGGCCACCGGCCGTCCATCGCGGCGGCGCTCGACCACGCCGAGGTCGCTTCGTGGGAAGGCGGCCAGGTCACGCTGCTCTTCGACCAGAAATTCGCCCTCGATCAGACCGCGAAGAGCAGGGTCGAGATCGAGCGCGTGCTCTCGCAGATCACCGGATCGCCTACGCACGTTTCGCTGGAGCTCGGCACGGCGCAGTCGGGAAAGTCGCTGGTGCGTTCCGAGGTGGGCCGCGAGGCGGAGGCCGCCAGAGCCGAACAGCACCTGCGCGAAAGCGAGGCACGCCAACACCCCATGGTGCGCAAGGCCCAGGAGCTCTTCGGCACCGCGCCCAAGGAGATCAAAACGCAATGACCGAAGGAGCGGATCTGGCCGGCCTGATTGACACCTGGCAACGCTTGCGCGTTGAGGTGGAAAAGGTGAAAACGCAGCTTGGCGAAGAATCCGTCACCGGCGAAACCGGCGGCGGCATGGTCAAGGTCACGGCCAACGGCCGGGGCGAGCTTACCGCCGTCGCCATCGATCCGGCATTGGTGGCGGCGGGCGAGGTGAAGATGATCGAGGATCTGGTTGTCGGCGCGGTCAACATCGCCATCGCGCGCGCGCACAGCTTGGCCCAGGAACAAATCGCGCAGGCCACCGCCGGCTTTCCCATGCCCAGCGGACTTTTGGGGGGATAGTTCGTCGGGCAGGATTTGAGCATGAGCACTGCAGGTCCCATCGCGCGCCTCGTGTGCGAGCTAGGCAAGCTGCCCGGCGTGGGCGAAAAGACCGCGGCGCGCCTGGCCTTCCACATCCTGCGTGCCCCGGAAGCAGACGCCGCCGCCCTGGCCAGCGCCATCTCGGAGCTGAGGGCGAAGATCCGCTTGTGCGGGCAGTGCTGGGACTTCACCGAGGACGATCCCTGCGCCATCTGCCGCGACCAGCGGCGCGACCACGGCCTTCTGTGCGTCGTGGCGCACCCACAGGATGTCCTGGCCATCGAGCGCACAGGCGGCTACCGCGGCCTTTACCATGTCCTGCACGGGGTGCTCTCGCCCCTGGAAGGCATCGGTCCCGACGATCTGCGCATCGCCGAGCTCGTCAAACGTTGCGGTGGCAGCGACGTGGGTGAGGTCATCGTGGCCACCAATCCGAGCGTGGAGGGAGAAACCACGGCCATCTACCTGGCCAAGTTGCTCCGCCCCCTCGGCGTGCGCACGAGTCGCATCGCCACGGGCGTTCCCATGGGTGGCGAGCTCGAGTACGCCGACCGTCTGACCCTGGCGCGGGCCATCGATGGCCGCCGAGAGGCTCTAGTTTTTCTGTCCGCATGCGTCGTAAAGCCATCACGAGTTCCTGACGTTCCTCTTCATCGCGGTCGTGTGCGACCTGCGAAAAGCTGTTAAGCTACCGGACTTGAGAGAGCCCCCCTTGAATTCAACGCCTCACCACAACCTGGAAGCCGCGGCCCACCGATGCTAGCCCAGCCCACCCCCAGCGCGACGGCCGCGGCCCATCGCGAGAGTCAAGCCCCTCACCCGCCACGCCGCGCTCGGCGCTCTCTCCGCGCTACGCGGGACGAGGTGCCTTCAGGTCGGTTCTTTTTGTTCTACGCAGAAATGGAAGCGAGATGAGTGGCCCAGACGTCATGTTCCCCGAAGAGCAGAAGCTGATCGCCAGCGTCTGCCAGCGGCTCCATCGGGATTCCAATGCCAAGGCCGTGCTGCTCATCGGCCGCGACGGTCAGCCCATCGCCGAAGCCGGCGAGGTCGGTGAAATCGACGTCACCTCGCTGTCCTCCCTGACCGCGGGCAACGTGGCCGCCACCGGCGGGATCTCGAAGATCTTGCGCGAGAAGGACTTCACCAGCCAGTTCCACGAGGGCGAGAAGACCCACGTGCACATCACCCTGGTCGCCGGACGAGCCATCCTGGTCGTGCTTTTCGACGAGCGCTCGTCGCTGGGCCTGGTACGCCTGCGCGTCCGCAAGGCCACCGAGGAGATGGCCCGACTGTTCGAGCAGGTCACGCGCAAGGCCGCAAGCCAGACGGGACCTTCGATCTTGAACGAGATCACCGACGCGGACATCGATAAACTCTTCAATGATTGAGCGCCCTGGTCGATGAGCTTCATCAACTACTCCTCCCGGGAAATCAACTGCAAGCTGGTTTATTACGGCCCCGGGCTTGGCGGAAAAACCACCAACCTTCAGTTCATCTACGCGCGCACCAGTCCGGAGGCCAAGGGCAAGATGATCTCGCTGGCCACCGAGACCGAGCGCACGCTGTTCTTCGATTTCCTGCCGCTGTCGCTGGGCGAGATCCGCGGTTTCAAGACGCGCTTCCACCTCTACACCGTGCCCGGCCAGGTCTTCTACGACGCCAGCCGCAAGTTGATCTTGAAGGGCGTCGACGGCGTGGTCTTCGTGGCCGACTCGCAGAACGAGCGTATGGAGGCCAACATGGAGTCGCTCGAGAACCTGCGCTTGAACCTGACCGAGCAGGGCTACAATCTCGACAAGCTCCCCTACATCATCCAGTACAACAAGCGCGACTTGCCCAATGCCGCGCCCCTGGATGAGCTGCGCCAGCTGCTCAACCCGACGCACGCGCCCGAGTTCGAGGCCTGCGCCACCACTGGCGTCGGGGTTTTCGAGACCCTGAAGGCCATCGCCAAGGCGGTCCTGACCGAGCTGCGACGTGGCGGCGGGGGCGGCAGCTAGTCCGGGGCTCCAGCCCATGCTGTCCAGGCGCGTTGGTTTCCGGCATGCGGCCATAGCCGGCCTCGTGCTCGCCCTGGCGGGCGCCGCGCGAGCCACCGAAAAGGACGACGAAGCCCTCAACAACGTCGTCGAGATGAACAAGAAGGCCCTGGCCCTCTACGAGTCGCTGGACATGGAAGGCGCGGCGGCGCTGCTCACCAAAGCGCTGGACCTGTGCAAGAACGCGCATCTCGACGACCACCCGACCGCGGCGCGCACCCACATTCTCCTGGGCGTGGTCTACGTCAGCGGCCTCAAGAACCGCGAGCGCGGATTGACCGAGTTCCGCCGTGCTCTCGCCATCGACCCCAAGATCAGGATCGCCAAGTCGCTCGTCAATCCCGAGGTGCAGGCTGCTTTCGCCGAAGCGCAGGCCACTTCCGCCAAGCCCCACGTCGGGGCCAAGCCACTCCCCTTCCCCACCGGCCAAGAGCCATCCGCGCGGAGCTTGTCCGCCGAAGCCGTGGGCTATGAAATCAACCATCCGGTCGTGACCGAGGCCATGCGCAATCAAGCCATCGCCATCAAGGCCCAGGTTCCGCCAGGCCTCGGCGCCGCCAAGATCGTGCTGGCTTATCGGGCGGAGAATGGCGACGAATTTCTTGCCCGAGACATGCTTCCCGTCGAGAACGCGGCAAGCTGGTTCGAAGCCCGAATCCCCTCCGCGGCGACCCGGGGCAGGGAGGTGTCGTACTACATCGAAGCCCAAAACGCCGACGACCAAGCCCTAGCGCACAGCGGGACGCCTGAAGATCCCCATCGCATCGTGCTCGTGGCCTACGCCTCGACAGAGCCCAAAGGGGCGAGGCATGACCGTGAAGCATCCGGTGGTGCGGGGTTGTGGTTCGTTCTGGCGGTAGGAAGCGGCGGCGGCTACTTTTCAGGGGCGCCGGAGATGAATCCCGAGGACACCAGCACGCCGCCGCAGGCCATCCACGTCTCGGGTTTCGGGGTCGCACGACTTTTGCACCTTGCCCCCGAGATCGGATACTTTCACGACGACCACTGGATCCTCTCTGCGCAGGGGCGATTCCAATTCGTGACGGGTGCGCAAGACGTTCACATCGGACAGAAGACCTACCACCCGGCCCGCATGGCCTTCGCCGGACTGGTCAAGGCAACCCGACTCCTGGGCGACAAGGAGCGCAGGTTGCAGCCCTTCCTCTCCGTGCAGGGCGGCGCCGGTCAGATCCGACAAAGCGTCCAGACACCGGTCAGCGCGAACCTCACGGGGTGCGGCGCCGCGACCACGTGCAAGGACACCGTGCTGGGCGGGATCGGCCTGGCGGGCGTCGGCACGGGCATCACTTACAAACTGAACGATGCCTTCCGCTTGTATGGCGCACTCGACCTGCTCGCCGGCTTACCCGACTTCATGGTCGAAGCGGACGTGAACGTCGGTCTGGCAATCACCAGGTAGCGCAAGAGCCGACTCAACGCAGCAGCTCAGCCTTCGCGGATGCCAGAACGATTTCGTCGAGAAAGTGGCGAACATCGTCCAGGCCAGTCGGGAGCTCACGCACCAAAAATCACCCATGCCGGGCCTCGCGCACCAGGCGGCGTTTCACCCCGGCCGAGCAAAGTGCGATGGTTGGGGCAAGATCCCAATAGAGAACCATGGCCTGCGCCTTGAATCGGGTCCACAGGCCGGGCGCAGCTTCGTAGACCAAGACTCCGTCGTGCGCGATCTGGAAGCGCAGCCAATCAGAGATGCCCCCCATCTCCACCACGTGAGGCTCGCGCGCCAGCAAAGCGGCCATCTCGTTGCCGAGATCGAGCTGATCCCAAAACTCGCCCCCCAGCACCGCCACGTCCACGTCGCTATCGGCCCTGGCCCCACCACGGGCGACGGATCCGAACAGCACGACCAGACGTATGCCCGAATGGCCCGCGCAAATCCGGGCCAGCGCGGCCACATCGATGGACGTCTGCGCTGCCATTTCACAAGCATACCGGGCCGCGACCGATCGAGACAGATTTTCTGGGGGCCCTCCAGCGTGGCCCGCCCCGCGAGCTCCCAGGGCTCTCCGTCAGCCTGGGGGCTTCTTGCCGAACGGCTTCTTACCAAGTCGAGATGGTGGAGGCGAGCTTTGCCCGGCTCGGCCAAAACGCGGGACGGAAGGAGAGCCCTCCCAGGGTGCCGGCTTACGACCCGGGTTCTTCTTGCCTTGCCAAGGCGCGTGTCCGTCCCGCGAACGAGGCGCGAACAGGGGCGCCTCGGACCGGCGGAAATCGCCGGGATGGGGAGCACGGCGGGGCGTTTCCGATGGACGGATGTCGGCAGGACGTGGCGCGCGGCTTGGCAGCGGGGGTCCGTCGAGCTTGCGCGGCGGATAGGGACGAGGCCGGTCTTCGTAGGGGCGGCGACGGGTGTGAGCTGCTGACGGGGCGCCCGAAAATCCCTGCACGCGCTCGATGCGAACGTGGGGAGCGCGTGGATCGGACTGCGAGGCTGCCAAGGCGAAGTCGCTCGCGGCGGGACCGGCAATCTCGAACTCGCTGAAGCCGGCGGACACCACGCGAATGGCGCCGATCTCGCGCCGGGTGACACCGCCGCGACGACAGATGAGGGGAAGCAGCCAGCCCGGTTCGGCGCGGCTGTCGGCTCCCAGGTTGATGCGAAAGCGAACGGCGTCGCGCGAGAACTCCTCGCGATCGGGCGGCGGCCCGGTGGGGCGGAAGGCGTCGCGCGCGACCACCTTCAGGTCCACGGGTTTGAGCGTCTCGCCCCTCGGGACGCGGGAGAGCTCGCGCTCGAGGAGGAGATGGATGAGAGCATCCTTCTTGATGTGCTTGCCGAGCTGCTCGGCCACCGCCTGCACGCCCGCGGAGGGCTCGTGGCTCGCTTCCGCCGCCGCCACCAAAGCCGCCTCCAGGCGTTTCTCGCCCTCGCTGGCGATCTCGGCCGCCCCCGGCGCTGCGGTCCAGGTATACGTCACGCGCGCGCCGGCGAGCAGGCGCTCGGCCTTGCGCCGCTCGGCCAGGTTGGCGATGAGCACGCTCGTGCCCTTGCGCCCGGCCCGGCCGGTGCGGCCGCTGCGGTGGGTGAGCGCCTCGGTGTTGAGCGGAAGATCTGCGTGCACCACGAGATCGACCTCGGGCAGGTCCAGGCCGCGCGCCGCCACGTTGGTCGCCACCAAGACCTGGGCCTCGCCCTCGCGCAGGGCCGAGAGCGCGCGGTTGCGTTCGGCCTGGGCGCGATCCCCCGACAACACCACCGCGCGGAACCCCTGGCGTACGAGCTCGCGGTGCAGATCGGCCACGCCGTCGCGGGTCGTGCCGAAGACGATGGCGCGCTGATCGGCGTTCTGGCGAAGCACATTGATCACCGCTGCCGTGCGATCCCCGATGGCGATGAGGTGCGTGACGTGGCGGATGTCCTCGTGGCTGCCGTCGGTCGATTCGCCCAGCTTGTGCGCGTCCAGACGAACGGCGTGCTTCTGGTAGTTGGCCGCCAGGGACAAGATCGGCTTGGGCAGGGTCGCGGAAAACATGTGCGTCCGCGTGCGCGCCGTGGCCGCGCCCAGCAGGGTCTCCAGGTCCTCGTGGAAACCCATGTCGAGCATTTCGTCGGCTTCGTCGAGCACGGCGGTCTGCACCGCTTCGAGATGCAAAGCCCCGCGCGAGAGGAGATCGACGAGTCGCCCAGGGGTACCCACGACGATGTCCACCCCCGCGTGAAGCTTCTTGAGATCCTGGCGCAGATCGCTGCCGCCCGTGAACGCGGCCACGTGGATCTTGGCCCGCGCGAAGAGCCAGGCCAGCTCGGTCCGTACCTGATTGGCGAGCTCGCGCGTCGGCGCGATGACCAGCCCCGAGGGCAGACGGCCCGCCGGCTTGTACGCGGCGGCCTTCTTGGGTGCGCTGGCAAGCGGTGCGGCGCCCGCGGACTCGACCTTCCCCGCCGGTTCGGGAACGGGCACCAGCGTGCGTGCCAGCAGCGTCCCGAAGGCCAGGGTCTTGCCCGAACCGGTCTGCGAGGAAACCAAGAGATCGCGATCGCGATGGGCCTCGTCCAGCACCGCCACCTGCACCGGCATCGCGTCCACGTAGCCACGCGCGGCGATGGCCTCTGAAAGTGCCGGGGGCAGCCCCAGCTCGGCAAACGTTGTCATGAAGCGGCCTCGTATACCACCGAAGCGACGAAAACCCAGGGAAGAAGAGAGCGCAGAGAGTGCAGGGAACGCAGAGGCCGGAAAAGAAAGGGTTTTCAGATCTTGGGCCACACGGATCTTGGGCCGCCCTTCTCGTCCAAGACGCGACCAAGTAGACTGCGCGCGTGGCCCAGGCAGCCGGTCAAAGACACGTCAGCAAGCGACACCTGACGGGCGCACCGGTGCCAACGCAACCGGAACGAGAGGTGGCAGGCGGCGAGGGCAGCGCGATTCTTCTCTTCATGGCGCTGGCGTTCGTCGTCTACGCGCCGATCCTGACGGCGGGTTTCATCTGGGACGACGGCCGGGCCATCACCAACAATCTCGCCCTGCGATCCTGGCACGGGCTCGTGGACATCTGGGCCGGGCATAGCGACCCGGACTACTTCCCGCTCAAATCCACCGTGCTGTGGCTGGTGTATCAACTGTTCGGCGGGCGTACGCCGCCGTATCACATTCTCAACGTCGCCGTGCACGCGGTGAATGCCGCACTGCTATGGCGCGTGCTGCGCCGCCTATCGATCCCCGGCGCGCTGTGGGCGGGCCTGGTCTTTCTGGTCCATCCCACGCACGTGGAATCGGTAGCCTGGGTTTCGGAGTGCAAAAATACGCTCTCCCTGCTGTTCGCCTTGCTCTCCTTGCTGGCTTGGTTTGGCTACGAACGAGGACAGCGCGGGCGCAGCTACGTCGCTTCGCTGCTGCTCTTCGTCTGCGCCCTGCTGTGCAAGACCACCGTCGTCGTCCTGCCCGTCGTGCTGCTGCTGACCACGTGGTGGCAACGGCGCCCGGAGCCCGCCCCCGCGGAAGCCCGACGCGAACAGCGTTGGCTGGGGCCGCTCAACATGCTCGTGGGCGCGCTCGTCATCCTGGCCGGCATCGTCGCACGCGGATCCTGGCTGGTGGCGGTCCTGTGTCTCGCTGCCGGCTCGGCGGGAATCTTCGCGAGCTTCTGGGCGCGCAAATTTCTGCGCCCCCAACGCATCCCGCGCACCCTGGCGTTCTTTCAAGTGGCCGTTCTGCTCGGCGCCATCACGGTGTCGTTCCAGCTCGGCCGCGCCATCGGTGAATACCAGCTTCCCATCGGTGGCGCCGCGTCGAGAGTGGCCAACGCGGGCAAGGCGACCTGGTGGTACCTCTTCAAGTCCATCTCGCCCACCATCGTCTGGTACGAGATGCCCGAGCGCCCCATCGAAACCGAGCCCGAGGCCCAGGCTTTTCTAGCCGGCACGCGTCCCGCGAACCCGGCGCCGGCTTGGCCGCGCGGCAAGCTGACCACCTGGCCGCTCGTCACCATCTACCCGCGCTGGCGTGTGACGCCGCCGGTCTGGTACGACTTCATTCCAGGCCTCGGAATGATCGCGCTGTACGCGTGGATCGCCAAGCATCGCCAAGGGCGCGGCCGTGCGGCGTTCTTCGCGTTCACCTACTTTCTCGTCGCCTTGCTGCTGGTCGTCGGCTTGCTCGAGATGTCGTACATGCGAGCCGCCTGGGTCGCGGACCATTTTCAATACCTCGCCGACATCGGCATCATCGCGCTGGCTTGCGCCGCAGGCACGCTGCTATGGCGCAAGGCCGCCCGGAACGGCCGCCGACTGGTCGCGGGCCTCGCGGTCGCGTTGGTAGCCGGATTCGCCGCCATGACCTTCGCGCGCGCCATGGACTACCGAAGCGAGTACACCCTGTGGACGGACAACGTGGCGAAGAATCCCGACGCGTGGCAAGCGCAAACCCGATTGGGCGCGGCCCTGCTCGAACGCAACGACATCCGCGGGGCAACTCTCCATTTCGCCCAGGGTGTGCGCCTGAAACCGGACGCTTCCGACATTCGCAACAACCTGGGACTCGGGCTGGTGTCGCAGGGCCGGGTCGAGGAAGGCGTCGCGCAATACCGCGAATCCATCCGACTCCAGGACGCCCAGCTCTTTGCGCACGCCAACCTGGCCGATGCGCTGGCCAGCCAGAAGCGCTACCGTGAAGCCATCGAGGAATACCATTCGGCGCTGCGCTTCGGGCCCAACGAGGTGCCCCTGCTTTTCCACCTGGGAAAGGCTCTCATGGACAGCGGCAAGCTCGACGGGGCCATCGCGGTCTTCGAAAAGGCCCAGTCCCTGGCGCCGCAAGAGCCCGAGGTGCGCGAAGCCCTGACGCGCGCGAAAAGCCTGCGCGGGCAGGAAAAATAGACGCAACTAGGCCGGGTCGTCGCCTGCGCCAAGGAGATGCGCCGCCTGGCGCGCCAGCGAGAACAGCAGAAGCGAGAGTCGGTTCAGAAAGGGAACGACCTGGGCGCCCAGACTTTCATCGGCGGCCAGGCGCACGGCCTGGCGTTCGGCCCGGCGGCAAACCGCGCGCGCCACGTGCAGATGGGACGCAACCAGGCCGCCGCCAGGAAGAATGAACGCGCGCAGCTTGGGCAACCCGGCGTCTATGGTGGCGATCTCGCGATCCAGCGTCGCCACGTGGTCGGCGGTCATTCTGGCTTCCCCTTCGCCCCCTCGCCTCGCCAACTCCGCCCCCAGCTCATAGAGCTGGTGCTGGATCCGCCGCAAGGTCGCGATCATGGCCGCCGTTCCCGCAGCCTGCACCTGCGACTCCAAGCCGGCGCGCGCCAGCCCGAGGAAGGACGACAGCTCGTCCACGCAGCCCACGCACTCGATGCGCAGGTCGTCCTTGCGCACCCGCTGCCCGCTGCCAAGCTGGGTCTCGCCTCCGTCGCCGTGGTGGATGTTACGCTCGCCCACGGCTGGAAGCTTGCACCAGCTTCGCGTTCAGCACCACCAGCTCGCAGATCGAACCGCGCCGATCCGCCTTCGAGTTGATGTTTCGCCGGGCGGAGACCTCGCGGATGTCGAAATCCTTGTACAGCTCGCGAATGAGCGGCGTATCGCTGTTCGACAGCATCAGCAAACAGCCCTTCTTGTCCAGCGCGCGATAGAGCTCCGCCAGTTTCCGCTGATGCGTCTCGCCGAACAGATCCCGCGTGTAGGCCGTAAAGAAGGACGTCTTCGAGCGCGGATGGTAGGGAGGGTCGAAGTAGATGAAGTCGTTTTTCCTGGCCTCGACCTTGAGGAACCTGAAGTCCTCGGCCTCGATCCGTGCGCCGCGCAACAGCTCGGAGGTCCTGCGCAACCCGTTCTCGTTGAAGATGCCGGGATTGGCGTACCTGCCGAACGGAACGTTGAAGACGCCGCGGCTGTTCACGCGGTAGAGCCCGTTGAAACAGGTCTTGTTCAGGTAGATGAGGCGCGCGGCCTTGGTGGCGATGGAAAGCGGGGCCTTCTCGCGCATGGCCAGGAAGAAATCCTTGCTGTGCCGCTTCTGGTACTTCTTGAGTAGCTTGATCACCTGTTCCACGTCGTCGCGCACGGCCTGGAAGGTCTCGACGAGCTCGCGGTTGTTGTCCCACAGGATGGCGGCCTTGGGTTCGACCAGGGCCTTGAAGTGGAAGAACACCGCGCCACTCCCAAGGAAGGGTTCGATGTAACGCTTGACGCTACCCCTCGGCGGATAGAAACGCGCCAGCTGCGGCAAGAGCTGGGTCTTGCCACCCGCCCATTTCAAGAACGGTCGCGAATAAGGAGTCTCGACCTCCTGTTTTCTCGTGAGAGACTTGTCCGTGGCAATATTCAGGTGGAGCTGGGAGGAACCCTTGTCAAACAGATCGGATTTCGCTGGCACGCCGGGCATTAGACGCGACTTGCCGGCGAAAATGCAACGGCAGAGACGACGTAGGGTGCTTAACCTCTAAGGAAGCCAGGAATCCAGGAATGGGGGTAGGGCCGTTGGAAGGCAATGACGCGCTTGATTTCGAGCGTTGACCGAAGCCACCGACGGGTCCAGCCGGTGAAGCGCCGATGACACTGCCGGTTATCCCGCTTGTTCTCTCTTTTCCTGCTTTCCTGGCTTCCTTAGAAAATTATCGGTTCCGGGCCTTGGCGATTGCGTGGGGTTGCAGAAAAGTAGCGCACCTGACGAAGAAATTTATCTAGCTTTTGGGGCGCTGCTCGCTAAACTGCCGCGCCTTTAGCAAGGTCCCTTGGCCCGGGGTGGGCCAACTCAAGAAAGAACAGGTTAGGAAGTAATGGCGTCCATCGAGAAGGTCAGAAACATTGGAATCTCCGCTCACATCGACTCGGGCAAGACCACGCTGTCCGAGCGCATCCTCTACTACACGGGGAAGATCCACAAAATCGAAGAGGTCAAGGGCAAGTCGGGGGTCGGGGCGACCATGGACTTCATGGATCTCGAGCGCGAGAAGGGCATCACCATCCAGTCCGCGGCCACCAGCGCGGAATGGAATGGCCATGCCATCAACCTGATCGACACGCCGGGGCACGTGGACTTCACCATCGAGGTCGAGCGCGCCCTGCGCGTACTCGATGGCGCGGTGCTGGTGCTTTGCGGCGTCGCCGGCGTGCAGTCGCAGTCGTACACCGTGGACCGCCAGATGCGCCGGTACAAGGTGCCGCGCCTGGCCTTCATCAACAAGCTGGACCGCGCGGGCGCCAACGCCGAGCGCGTGACCGCGCAGCTCAAGGACAAGCTGGCCCTACGCCCCATCTCTCTCCAGATCCAGATCGGCGCCGAGGATCGCTTCGAGGGCGTGGTGGATCTCATCAAGATGAAGGCCATCTACTTCGAGGGCGACAGCGGTGAAGATCTGCGCGAAGCCGAGATCCCGGCCGATCTCCTCGAGACGGCCAAGGCGGCCCACACGCGCATGATCGAAGCCATCGCCGACGTCGACGACATCCTGGCCGAAAAGTTCCTGGCCGAGATACCCATCACGCCCGAGGACTTGGTCCCGGCCATTCGCCGCGCCACGGTTGCCTTCAAAGCCACGCCGGTCTTCATCGGCTCGGCCTACAAGAACAAGGGCGTGCAGCTTCTGCTCGACGGCGTCAACGCCTTTTTGCCCAATCCCTTCGAGGTCGAAAACAAGGCCCTCGATCAGAACAACCATGAAGAGCCGGTCATCCTGGTCTCCGACGCCAGCAAGCCCTTCGTGGGCCTGGCCTTCAAGCTCGAAGACGGGCGCTATGGCCAACTGACCTACATGCGCATCTACCAGGGCAAGGTGAGCAAGGGCGACTTCATCGTCAACTGCTCGTCCAACCTCAAGAAGATCAAGGTGCCGCGTCTCGTGCGCATGCACGCCGACGAGATGGAAGACATCGACTCCGCCGAGGCCGGCGACATCGTGGCCCTGTTCGGCGTGGACTGCGCCTCGGGTGACACCTTCACCGACGGCAAGGTCAACTACACCCTGACCTCCATGCACGTGCCGGACGCGGTCATCTCGCTCGCCGTCGAGCCGAAGGACAAGACCACGGCCACCAACTTCTCGAAGGCGCTCAACCGCTTCACCAAGGAAGACCCGACCTTCCGCGTGCACCGTGACGAGGAATCGGGCCAGACCATCATCAGCGGCATGGGCGAGCTTCACCTCGAAATCTACATCGAGCGCATGAAGCGCGAGTACAACTGCGTGGTCATTCCCGGCCGTCCCCAGGTCAAGTACCGCGAGACCATCGTCCAGCGCGGCGAGTACAGCTACACCCACCGCAAGCAGACCGGCGGCTCGGGCCAGTACGGCAAGGTGGCCGGCTACATCGAGCCCTTGCCCATGGACCACCCCACGGGCTACGAGTTCCTCGACGAGATCAAGGGTGGCGCCATCCCGCGCGAGTTCATCCCGGCCTGCGACAAGGGCTTCCAAGAGGCCATGCGCAAGGGCCCGCTCATCGGCTTCCCCATCGTGGGCGTTCGCTGCGCGGTCAACGACGGCAATTCGCACCCCGTGGACTCGTCGGAAATCGCCTTCCGCACGGCCGCCCTCATGGGCTTCCGCGAGGCCTACAACAAGGCCAAGCCCACGATCCTCGAGCCCATGATGCTGGTCGAAGTGCAGTTCCCCGAGGAGTTCCAGGGCGCGGTCATCGGCCAGCTCAACCAGCGCCGTGGCGCCATCATGTCGACGGAGAAGCACGAGACCTACGTGCAGGCCATGGCCGAGGTGCCCCTGGCGGACATGTTCGGCTACTCGACCGATCTGCGCTCGGCCACCCAAGGCAAGGGCGAGTTCAGCATGGAGTTCAAGCGCTACGCCGAGCTCCCCAAGCAGCAGCGCGAGGCCATGATCCTCGAGTTCCGCACCAAGAAAGAAAAGGACGCCGGCGGATCCAAGCGCGCCGCCGGCTAGGACGCACCACAGAGACGCAGAGTCGCAGAGTCGGACAAGAAGGAAGGGGTTCGGATCCGCACGATCCGGACCCTTTTCTTATCCGCCCTCTGTGCTCTCCGTGCCTCTGTGGTGAGTTCATCCCACCTGCGTTATAGTAGATGTCTCATTTCCCCTCGGGAGATCTCGATGTCGAAGCGCGCGACCGTGGTTTGGGCCATTTTCGGATTGCTCCTCGCACCAGCGGTCGTCCGCGCGGGCGACGAGCCGGCCGTGCAGGGCGAGGGAAGCGCCCTGCCCTACCTGCGCGAGCTGCACACGAAGGTGCACCGCCTGTGGACCGACAACTTTCTGGCCATGGCGGCGACCCAGTTGCCCAAGGACCACCCCATCAACGTGATGTCTCGGGCCGCGGATCTGGAGCTCGTTCTCTCGGCCCAGGGCAAGCTGCTCGACGTTCGGGTCGCGAAAGCATCGGGGGCCGCCGAATTCGATGCTTCGGCCGTGGATGTCGTCAAGGCATCCGGCCCATTCGCTAGCGCGCCGGGAGACGTCCTGTCCGACGACGGCAAGGTCCATTTGCGCTGGACCTTCGCCCGCAACGACCGCCGTTGTTCGGGGCTGGCCCTCGCCCATCGCGAGCTGCCGTTGGCCGATGCGCTGAAGGCCATGGTAGCCCAGAAGCGGGATGACGCCGCGGTTGCCCGGCTCGAAGAAGACGGACGACCAGGACCGCCTGGCCGGAATGGACGTTTTCGCGCGCGCGTGGCTCGACGGCATGGAGAACGACAAGCTCCTGGCCGTGGACGTCGCCGCGGCCAACGCCGTCGCGGGTGACGACCGCGGGGCCGAGCGGCTGCGCCAGGCGGCCGCGAAAGAGCCGACCTTCGGCGTGGTGCACGGGCTCGCGGCCCTGAAGATCCCCATCTGTCCGCTCATCAAGGACTATCTCAACAAGGGCAAATCCGGCGAGGCGCGCGAACGTTTCTTGTGGGCGCTTGGCGAGGGCACGGACGGCGAGTGCCTGGAGCTCGTCATTGCCACGGCCAAGAACCGCTCCGCCGGGCGCGAGGAGCGGACGCTGGCGCTTGCGAGCCTTGGCCACAGCGACAGCGCCGAGGCCCGGGCCGCGCTCAAGGACGAGCTGAAGGATCCGGAGCCCAACGTTGCCGCTGCGGCCATTCTTGCCGAGGCGCGACCGGGCGCCGGAAAGGGCGCCGTCTTCCGCCTGACGCCCCTTCTGCGTGACAAGTCGGTGGCCGTACGCGCGGCCGCGGCGGCGGCCTTGGTTCGCGTTGGTGGCGAGGCGGCGCTCCCGCAGTTGTTCCTGATCTTCAGGGAGAAAGATCCCGTCGTCTACGTCACCATCGCACCCGAGCTGGCCGAGCTGTCCGGGTCGGCCTCGGCCGACATGCTTGGACGCTTCCTACGCAAGGACAATCCGCGCATCCGACTTGCGGCTGCCCGTGCCCTGGCCGCTCGGCGCGACGAGTACGCGGCCAAGGTTCAAGCCACCCTGGCCACTGCGACGAAACCCGAGCTGCAGATCCTGGCCGGGCCGGCCTTGGACAAAGACCAGCGAGCCGCGGCGGTTGCGGCGCCGACGAACGAGACTTTCGCGCCTTCCTTCGCGGCGCTGCTCCGGGGCAAGGGGAGACTCGTCGCCGCGGACTGGCTGCTCGCCCAGTTCGACAAGCTCGAACCCGGGACGCGCGTCGCCTCGCTCGGCCAGTGGCTGGGCACACGCCCCAAGTCGCAGTAGCGGTCAGCGAAACGATCAGCGATCTTCCGGCCAGTGGGACAGCCCGATGCGGTTGCCCTCGGGATCGCGCACATAGATCGTGTGGGCGGTCTGTTGGTAGACGGGGTGCCCGGCCTGCTCGAGCCTGGCGATCCACGCCTCGCGCTCGCTGCGTGCGATGTGCAGGGCCACGAGGTGGATCCCGGGCGCGTCCTCGGCCTTTTCGGGCTCGCGCCGCTCCGCACGCTCCAAGGCCAAGAACGCGCCCGCGCCCAGATCGAGCCAGACCGATCGCTCGCCGCCGTCGGGCGATGGCCAGCGCCGCAACACGGGCAGACCCAGCACGGCGGCGTAAAAGGCCTCCACGCGGGCCAAGTCGATGACCTTCACCGCGATGTGGTGGACGTACGTGGGACGCATGCCTCCGACTCTACACTGGTACACTGGGCGAGCAGTGGACGAGGTTCCCATCGGACGAGGTTCTCTTGCACGCAGACGACCAGCATCCCGGCACGGACGAAGTGGAAGCCACGACGGGCGAGCTCGCTCGGCGGTGCAGCCTGTGCCGTATGCCGATTGCGGCTGACTTCTTCACCCTGCGCGGCCTGCTGCTTTGCCCGGAGTGCGCCGGCAGGATCGAGAGCAAGCACGCGGGGCCGGGCCGAAGGCGGCGCGCTACCATCCTCGGGCTGGCCGCAGCGGCGGTCTTTGCCGTGCTTTGGTTTGTGGCCAATCGATTCACCGGAAGACCCCTTTCGCCGCTGGCCGTGCTCGCCGGTCTGGTCATCGGGATGGCCGTGCACCAGGGCTCGGGCGGTCGTGGCGGGCTTCGTTCCCAAGTCGTCGCCGCCCTGCTCGTCTACGGCGCCTTCGTCGTCCGCTACGTCCCGCCCATCTTCGGCGGCATCGCCGACTCGATCAAGAATCAGCACGGCGCAAAGCTCGCTCCCCAATCAGCACAGGACGTACCGGAGACGCCCGCGCCTATTGGGCAACAAACGCAGAGTGGGGAAGCAACGAAGAAACATATTTCCACCGCGACACCCATGTCACAACAAAGCTCGGTCATAGCGACGCTCAAAGCCTATTTCGTATTCACGCTCGTTGCCTGGGGCCTGGTGTTGGCCGCGCCATTCGTGCCACAAACGTCGGAATTGATTGGGATACTGTTCCTCGCCGCCGGCATGGTGTTGGCCTGGTGGTTGAACCGGCGCGTCCGAGTCCTGGGGCCATTCCCTCCGTCCAATTAGCCCGTCAACGCAACGATCCGACGATTCCCAAGAATACCGAATCCAATACACCCGTCTACTATTGCAACCCGACCGGGTTTATAGTCCCGGGCGGTCGGCTCTTAAACGACGAACTTGCTGAAAGGATTACTGACATGAACAAGCGAACTGCGCGTGCACTGGCTCTCGTGCTCTCCGCGACGCCATTCCTCCTGGTGGGATGTGGCGACAGCGGAAACAACAACGGAACCGGAGGATCGGGTGGCGGTATGGGCGGGGCAATCAAGTACGATGGCGGCGGTGGCGGGACAGGTGGCTCGATACTGGATGCAGGAGCGCTCGATAGCACGCCTCCTCCGGTCGATGCGGTCCAGCCCGACAGCACCGTGGTGGATGCAGCAGCCCTCGATGTGGCCAATCCACCGGACGTGCCGTTCCAGCTCGACACGGGCACGATTGATACCCCGACAGCCCCTCTCGATACCGCTGCCGCAGAGGCAAACGGAGAGGCCAACCCGCCCATCGACTCCGCCTCGGTCTGCACGATGACGACGCCATTCACGGGCGGAGATGTAACCGCCAACCTGACCCTGACCAAGGCCTGCAGCCCGTACGACATCGCAACCAGCATCACGGTCACGGGGAACGCAACGCTGACCATCGAGGCAGGCGTCGTGCTCAAGTTCGCAAGCGGCACAGAGCTCGACGTTGGCAACCAGGACAATGCCAAGCTTGTTGCGGTGGGTACGGCGGCAGATCGGATCACCCTTACCTCGGCCGCAGCATCGCCAGCGGCCGGTGATTGGACCGGCATTTACATGGGCAGCAACGTCATGGGTGGTACCCAGATCGCGTATGTCAAGCTGGACTACTGCGGTTTCGATCAATATGCCTGTATCTATGCGACTGGGGGCGTGAAGCCCGGCCGAGTAACCCTGGATCATCTGACCATCGACCATGTTGGACCGGGCTCCGATGGCATTTTCGAGGAAGATGCCGCCTCGAACTTCGCAATCACCAGCTCGACCTTCAGCAATATCCCCTCCGCCCCAACCCAGCAATACGCCATCTCCGTTCTGGCGCCTTCGTTCGCCGGCATCGGCGCGACCAACGTCTTCAACGCTAGCGCCATGATCGAGATTCGGGGCGGGAACATTACCTCGACCACATCCTGGGTCGATCCGGGGACGTCCATCGCTGTCACCGATCGTGTGAATGTTGGCGCCACAAGCAGCCCCGTCCTCACCATCGGCCCTGGAATGACCTTCAAGTTCGGTGCCGGTGTCGAATGGGACGTCGGCTCTCCCGACGTCGGCCAGCTTGTCGTCGCAGGCATTGCTGCCAACCACGTCATCTTCACGTCGTTGGCGGCTACACAAGCTCCGGGTGACTGGAGCGGTCTCTTCGTCGACTATGGAGGCAAGGCACAGATCAGCTATGCGGACTTCTCCTACGGCGGCACCGACGCCAGTGGAGGCGACCTCAACCTGTACGGCCCCACCGCCACTGCATCCCTCCAGGTGAACAACTCTTCGTTCACCTACAGTCTCGGCTATGGCATCGAGCTGGATTGCACGTCCACGACTCCGCTGCCGACCCTCCAACTTACGAACAACACCTATGCCCACAACGCGGTCGATACAGCAAACGCAAATACCGAGGCTGCGAACGTGGGACCAGGGTTGACCTGTCCGTAGGCATTACCATCACTACGCAGTTGAAGAATCAAGGGCGGTTCCGCGAGGGATCGCCCTTCTTTTCATTTCATCCCGTTCGATGATCGGCGTTTTGGGCCACAGGCCTTGAACCTGCACCCGGTCTGGTGCTGCGACGTGCTCTACGGGATGGCAAAGATGCAGGATGCGATCACCGCGCACGGGGGTGCCGCCCCGAACTCACATTGCCTGGACAAAGACCACCACTACCCCCTCTGGACGAAAGACGACAAGCTGGGTCGAGCCACGATTGAAGAACTCCGCTTCCGATTTCACGTTCTAGCGGGCGGCAAGCATCGGCCGGTAGTCAAACCCGTCATCGCCAGACGACGGCGCAGCATCATGCAGCCACGTCGAAACATCTGTCGGCGCGACGCGAACCGCTGCGAAGATCGCCCAGTCGGAAGGGCGACTACCGGCAATACGCCGGCGCTGATCGAGGTGAGCAAGTACCTTGGACGCGGCCGATGGCCATTTTCCGGGCGGTGGATCGAGAGGGGCACCATACGCGATCACGGTCCTACGGCAATTCTTGTCGCCTTCACCGTCAGCGCCGAGATACCGAGACCCTCGTGTGAATATGACAAGCCGTCTCCGGCGGATTCCAGGCCCACTCTCCGAAGTCGCATAGAAGATACGCTGCTGCTCCTTCTTCGAGACGATTTCTGTTTGCATGATCTGCGAACCTCGTGCATTCATTAGCGGTGTGTCAAGCACCAGCCAGACATCGTAGTTGCCTTTGGGTAGAACCAAGGCAGCCACGAAATTGAACGCAAGATCCCGATGCGGCGCGATCGCAATGATTGGAGCTTGGACAAGCGATGGACGTGTGCCGACGAGCTGAGTCTTGGTGAGATCCACAAACTGTTGATGTTCGTTCCGGAGCTCTGAAAGTGCGATGTCGTTCCTGCGGCGTCCGCAAGAGAGACGGTCAGGACTGTCGGATGCGCGTCGCTGGCGCGATTTGACCAATATTCAATCTTGTACCCCATCATATTTCCTTTCGGTGTACTGCAGTTTCCGCAGCGGCAGGCGGGTACGCAGAGCACGACAACGAGGAGTCTGAAGAACGCGCGCGTCCTGTTCGTTGGCATATGATCTCGTGTTTTCCAGGTCTCTTGGTCCACTCTATGGCAACAGTTCGACCCACTCCTCGCCCTGGCATCTTGTCTTGAGCCAATCGCGGAAGTCCCAGTAGTACTCCCCTGGAACGGCAAGGCCAGTGGACATGATCACACCAGGTTGAACTTTCCATCGCGGTGGCTTCCTCCACGGTCACGTTGGTGCCCTTGAACGTCATGCTGGTCGCGCCTTGGTTGAGCTGGAGTTTCTTGTCGGTGGTCAGCTTGTGGGCCAGCCGCACGTGCTCGTCCTTGTTCTTCTCCTCGAAAAAGGCCTGCTCGCCGTCCACCTTGCGGCTGTGGTCGCTGCCGTAGAGCTGCGTGACCGCGCCGGTCACCGTCTTGTCGTGCGTGCCGCCGATGACCACGCTGTCGTTTGCGTCGACGCTGAGCTGGCGCTCGTTCTTCACCAGATTGGTTTCGTCGTTGCCCACGACGATGCCGCGGTTCACGCCCACGTGCAGGGTCTGGTCGTGCTTGACCAACGTCGACATGTCCTTCTCGGCTTGGAAGTGCAGCTCTTCCTGGCCTTTCTTATCTTCGAAGCGTAGCTCGTTGAAGTTGCTCGCCGTCCCGCCTTTGCTGCTGCGGCTCTTGATGTCGCTTTGGGTTTGATTGGCTGGCAGATCGTACGGCGGCATGTTGTCTTTGTTGAACAGGCTGCCCGTGATGATGGGCCGGTCGGGATCGCCGTCGAGAAACGCCACGATCACTTCCTGGCCGACGCGCGGCAGGTATTGCGCGCCGAACCTTCCCCCCGACCACGCCTGCGCCACGCGTATCCAGCACGACGACTTCTCGTTGCGCTCGCCCAGCCGATCCCAGTCGAACTGCACCATCACGCGCCCGTGCTTGTCGGTCCAAATCTCCTCGTTCGCGGGGCCCACCACCAGCGCCGTCTGCCGGCCCGGCATGTGCGGCTTGCGTGTGACCCGGGCCGGGCGAAACTGCGTGTGGCTGTCGAGCAACTGGTAGGTCGCCTTGAACGGTTCGTCGCTGATTCAGATGGCTCTCACGGTACTGCACGCAGAATTCGCGAGCGCGGTAGACGTGGTCCTGGATCGACCCCGATTCGACGTCGCCGAGCCCGCGCTAGGCCAACACCGCCTTCACGATGGAAAGCGCGTCCTGCGCGGGATCGTTGAAGACGCGGCAGTCGAAGGTGTGGTCGAACAGGCTCAGTACCGGCCGCAGCTCGGCCGCGTAGCGCGTGTGCAGTTGCGTGGCCCCGGCCTTGTGGAACCCGGTCACGAGGCCGTGAAAGAAACGCTCCTTACCGGTGCCAAGCTGGATGCCGATGGCGAGCGGCTGGCCGAGCACCTCGTCGGGATCGAGGTTCGGCTCTTTCGAAAGCAGGCTGAGCTCGAACCGGTACGGCCGCCCCAGTGCTTCGTGGCCATGCAGGGTTTCGAGGAGCAACACGCCCTGCGGGAAAGGCCCAGTCACGGCGGTATCGCTTCCGAGAAGTGCCATGGCAGTACGATTACTCTAGCCTTCGGGCAACACGCGTCAAGGACGACGGAGGTGTCGCCCTCCATAAACCAAAAGGGCGGTCCCGCGAGGGATCGCCCTTTCGTGTTGATGCGGACGATGTCCGCGTGTCGGAGTTAGCCGCAGCAGCAGCCGCGCATGGACATCGCGCGGGCGCTCCGCATGGCCGACTTGCCAGCGGTCTTGGCCTTCTTCGCCCCGAGCTTCTTGGCGGGCTTCTTGGCAGGCTTCTTGGCGGCGGCAACCTTCTTCTTGGCTGGCGCCTTCTTGGCTGTGGTTGACTTCTTGGCTTTGGTTGATTTCTTGGCTTTGATGGGCATGGGCGACATATTGCCGCGATGTGAGCGCGCACGCAAGATTCGCGATGCTTGATTCGACAGAATCGACTGGACCTTCACAAGCAACGTAGGGGTATGATCCCAGGGCGATGTGGACAAGACGAATGCTTTCGCTATCGGGTCTGGCCCTGCTTGCGGGCTGTGCCACCACGCTGCCGGGTGAGGCGTCCGGTGCTTTCCCCTTGCCGCCGGAGCAGCAGCCCGTGCAGCCGTCCCCCACGCCAGGCGCAGGACCTGCACGCAGCGGGGATGCATCCAGCGTGAACGGCCCGGATGGACTCGTGGCCCTGTGTGAATCGCTACGCGACGAGAGCGACGCGAGCACCGACGGCAACCCCGTCCAGCAGGCGCGAGCCAGCGAAGCGCGCGCGCAACGGCGGCAGGACGCGCTGGCCCGGCGTTACGTCGCGCTCGTACCCTCTTCGGGGTTCGGTTTCCGCAGCTACGATCTTGGCGATCGCCGACTCGTGCTCGACACCGAGCGCAACCTGGTGCTCGGCGACGGCGCCGAGCTGATCATCCCCAGCAATGAGCCCACGCCTGGATTCGTGCTGGCGCCCAACCTGGCGGATCGCGTGGCCACCCAGCGAGCGGACGGCAAAATCGCCCTGCGCGTGCTCTTCCGCCCGGCCGGTTCACAGCTGCGCAAGGATACCTGCGTTTGGCTGGGCGGCGGACGCGTGGTCAAGATGGAGATCGAAGTCCTGGGCACGGCGCTGGTCGCCGCAAACGGAACCGTGCTCTCGCGCGGCGATACCGGCGAGTACGCCGACGCGTCCTCCATGCTTCCGGTTCGCTCGCCCAAGGTGAGGGTGTACAAACCACGTGCGGCCGACGGCAAGGATCTACCGACCGGCTTGACGCGAGCCTTGGGCATTCTGGCCGAGCGTGCGCAGCCCTGCTACGAGCGCGTGCTGATCGCGCGCCCCGCCCTACGCGGGACGCTGGTCGTGGGCATCCGCATCGGTCCGGGCAATCGGGTCGAGGCCACGAACGTCGAGATGAGCTCGCTTGAGGACGACACCCTGGTGAGTTGCGTGGCCAAGAACTTGGCAAAGACGACCATCCCTGGCACCAGCAGCGGCCAGCGCCTGAGCGTCCCCCTGCAGTTCGCGTCGGCCGACGAACCTTGACCCGCTGCTAGAGCACCGAACGGGTTGACTCCCGTCGTGAAATCGCGCATTTGCGTCGCGTCCCTGCGTTGCTCGTCGGTCAAATACGTCGAGTATTCTCCCTCCTCGCGCCTTGGGCCGCTCGCAACTGCGCAATTTCACTCGGTCCCTCAACCCGTTCGGTGCTCTAGTGCGGATGGTGGTGGCGCAGGATGTGCGGGCGCTCCAGGCCGTGTGCCAGCATCAGCACCTCGTCATTCAAGATCTCGACCGTCGGGCCGTCGGCGACCACCCTTCCGCCGTCGAGCACGATCACCCGCGAGCACAATTCGACCACCCACTCTAGGTCGTGCGTCGCGATCAGCTTGGCCGCGGCGATCCCTTGCAGGAGGGCCTTGAATTCACGCCGTCCGCGCGGATCGAGATCGCTGGTCGGCTCGTCGAGGACAAGGACGCTTGGCTCGCAGGCCAACACGCCGGCCAGGCACACGCGTCGCTTTTCCCCGTGGCTCAGGTGGTGCGTGGCGCGATGGCCGTACCCCGCAAGCCCGACCATGGCGAGGGCTCGTTCCACCCGCGCGCCGAGCTCACGCCCCGCCAACCCGAGCTGTTGTGGGCCGAAAGCCACGTCTTCCTCCACCGTCTGACAGAAGAGCTGGTCATCGGGATCCTGGAACAAGAGCCCCACCTGGCGCCGTACGGATTCGAGGTTGACCGTGGTGATGGGTTGGCCCGCGATGCGGATGGCCCCGTCACCCGCGATCTTCTCGGGCAAGATTCCGTTCAGGTGCAACAGCAAGGTGGACTTGCCCGAACCGTTGGGGCCGAGGAGCCCGACGCACTCGCCGGGCGCGACGGTGAAGCTCACGCCGCGCAGGGCTTCGGTCCCGTCGTGGTAGCGGTAGTGCAGGCCTTCCACCTCGATCGCTCTGCTCATTTCCACCCCCGCGCACACATGGCGGCCCAAATGCGTTCGGCGCGTTCGGAAGCGCGCACGAAAAGCAGTCCAACCAAGGTTCCAAGCAAACGCCAGCGAACGCGGCGCTGGCGCTGGAAAGTCCGGCTGGCTCGCGCGCGACGCATGCGTTCAGATTCGTCGAGAAGCACGAAGAGATAGCGGTGCATGAGCGCAAGCGTGGTCACCAGCAGGGCCGGCACGTGCGCGCTTCGTAGCGCGGCCAGGACCTTGCCGAAGGGCGTGGTGTTCGCGAGCAGCACCACGGTGAAAAGGCAGATTCCGCTTCGGGCGGCCAGCGCCACCCAACTTGCGTGAACGGAGCCTTGCAGGGCATTCACCACGACCACGCCCAGGACGAACGGCGACAGCAACACCAGCCGACGCACGAGAAAGCCCATTGCGATCCGGCTCGACCAGGACGCCAGCAACAACAGCGCAGCCACCGCGACGAACCAAGCGTGCCAGCCCCATGGAACCAGCACCGTGCCCACGATGATGGCCAAGGCGGCCCACAGCTTGGCCGCCGCGGGTAGACGGTGCACGGGACTGTCGTGCTGGCCGTGTTGATGACCAAGCCAGTCTTTCAGCATGACGGATCCATGGTCGCGTCCTTCGGCTGGCTCTTCATGGGCTTACGCGCCAGCACCCGCCCAAGCAGAAGCGCCAACCCGAACACCACCACAGTTCCCAACGCGCCAGCCAGCGCCGTCGCGCCCGCCGCCGAATGAATGCCGGGCAAGCGATAGTCCGGCGCGAGGACATGGATGACGCCCGGGACGCTTTGCGCGTGGAAGCCCAACCTCACCGCGAGGGCTTCAAGCCCGTCGGGCCATGGACACGCAAAGGGCACCACGAAGACCGCCAGGCCCACCGCCACCAGCAAGCCGTAGCGCAAGACTCCGCCGGGAAGCACGCCCCCCGAGGCGGGCGTGCGCTCGGCCACGATCTCGGGCCGCGTGCGCGCGATGGCGACAAAGGCCAGGGCGCTGATGAGCCCCTCGCCCAGGCCGACCAGCATGTGTACGCCGGCCATCATGGAAAAGCCGGCCGACCAGCTGACGGTGTGCGACCAGGCCAGCTCGCCGGCGCACCCGATGGCCGCGAGAACCGAGGAAACCCAACCGCCAAAGGCCACGCCGGTCACCTGCCCGCGCAGTCCGCGCAGCCTGCTCGCAACCAGGCGATACGCGAGATAGCCGCCGCCCGCGCCCAGGATCCCCATGTTGAGAAGATTCGCCCCCAGCGCCGAGACGCCGCCGTCCGCGAACAGAAAGCATTGCACGACGAGAACGGCGGTGAGCACGACGATGGCCGCGCTTGGCCCAAGGAGGGCCGCCACCAGCACGCCGCCGACCAGGTGGCCCGAGGTCCCCCCGGCCACGGGGAAGTTCACCATCTGCGCGGCGAACAGGAACGCCGCCGCAAGCCCGAGCAGCGGCACACGACGGGGTGGCAGCTCGCGGCGAACCTGACGCAGGGCCATGCTCACGCCCACGACCGAGATTGCCGCGGCCGTCACCGCGGTCTTTCCATCGATGAATCCGTCGGGAATGTGCATGAGCGTCCGCCAAGGATACATAGCACGTATTTATCAACCCGTGCCACAGGTCCCTGAGCCTCCCATGCGCTTTGAAAGAAGCATGGATCGCGTCGGAAGCTACTTTCGCCATTGACAGATCCACTTGTCGCCATAGGCTTCCTACCTGCGTATCAACCGCAACTAGGAACCAATGGGCACGACTGGCCACAAACACACCGAGCAGCGGGCTTTCCACGAGCGACATGGTCACCACCGCGTGGGACAGCGCTCGCACCTTCCGCGGCTCGGACATGCGCGGCGGCGCCAACGGCGCGCGCATCCGCCTGGCCCCGCAGAAGGACTGGGAAGGTAACGAGCCGACCCGGCTCGCGCGCGTGCTCGCTGTGCTCGAGGGGATCGCCGCAGCCGCGGGGGCGAGCATCGCGGACGTGATCGTCCTCGCGGGCAATGTTGGCATCGAGCGGGCAGCACGGGCCGCGGGCTTCGAGGTCACCGTACCATTCGCGCCGGGACGTGGCGACGCGACCGATGCGATGACGGACGCCGCCTCCTTCGAGGTGCTCGAGCCGATTCACGACGGGTACCGCAACTGGCTCAAGAAGGACGACGCCATCAGCGCGGAAGAGCTGATGCTCGATCGCACCCAGCTCATGGGCCTGACCGCTCCCGAGATGACGGTGCTCGTCGGAGGCATGCGTGTCCTCGGCACCAATCACGGCGGCACGAAACACGGCGTGCTCACCGACCGAGTCGGTGTGCTCAGCAACGACTTCTTCGTCACCCTGACCGACATGCGCTACACCTGGGCGCCCACCGGCGACGGTCTCTACGAGATTCGCGAGCGCAGCACCGGCGCCGTGAAGTGGACCGCCACGCGGGTCGATCTGGTCTTCGGGTCGAGCTCGATCCTTCGCGCGTATGCCGAGCTCTATGCGCAGGACGACAGCAAGGAGAAGCTATTCCGGGACTTCGTCGCAGCCTGGACGAAGGTCATGAACGCGGATCGGTTCGACCTGGCGCCCGGAAGGCAGGGAGAGAATTTGATAGCACCATTGTAAATCTTCGTGCTACTAACTCGGGCGTGCACAAGCTCGTCAACGCCGAACTCCTCGTGTCCATGGCCACCCTAGCGGCAAGCGCCACCTCGTGGGCACAGGACGGCGGTCAACTTGATGCCGAGACGGCGGCGGGCGGCGTGGGAATCGTCGACGCGGGCAGTGTCGAGGCCGGACGCCTTGATGATCGGCCCGCCACCAAGCTCGCCGAGGCCAACAGCCCTGCCCTGGCAAGCCATCCCACCGAGATGCCCGAGGTCGTGGTCCACGGACGCGCGGAAGACATCCTGGGCGTGGCGGTCGGAGCCTCGGAGGGCGCCATCGGCGAGGCCGATCTCAAAGACCTGCCGCTGCTCCGCCGCGGCGAGATCATGGAAACCGTTCCCGGTTTGGTGGTCACGCAGCACTCGGGCGACGGCAAGGCGAACCAGTACTTCCTGCGCGGGTTCAACCTGGACCACGGCACCGACTTCGCCTTTTCGGTAGACGACGTGCCGGTGAACCTGCCCTCTCACGCGCACGGACAAGGCTATTCCGACCTGAACTTCATGATCCCCGAGTTGGTGAGCTTCATCGAATACAGGAAGGGGCCCTTCTATCCGGATGTTGGCGACTTTTCGGGCTCGGGCGCGGCCGACGTCCATCTCGTGAACATCCTTCCGCATGGAACCGTCAACCTGCAAGGCGGCGAGTATGGTTTCGTGCGTGGTCTGGTGGCGGCGTCGCCGACCGTGGGCCCTGGGACCTTGCTCTACGCACTCGAATACAACCACTACGACGGGCCGTGGGTGGTCCACGAAGATTCGAATCGCTTCAACGGACTTCTGCGCTACCACTGGACGAGCGCGAAGGACCAATACACCCTCACCGCCAGCGTCTACGCGGCACCGAGCTGGCATGCCACAGACCACGTCGCCGAGCGGGCCATCAGCGGAGGCCTCATCTCCCGATTCGGCACCCTGGATCCCTCCGACGGCGGCAATACCGGCCGGGGCGCCTTGACCTTCAATTGGACGCGAAAGCATGACGACGGCACGACGACACTGACCCTGTACGGGTTCTACTACCGACTCAACCTGTTCTCGAACTTCACCTATTTTCTCCACGATCAGGTGAACGGCGATCAGTTCGAGCAGATCGACCGCCGCTACGTGGGCGGCGCCCATCTCAAACGGACTTGGAACCAAACTTGGTTCGGCAAGGACGTCGAAAATGTCCTCGGTGTCCAGCTTCGCAACGACTACCTGCCGCTCTCCGGCCTCGACCACACCGCCAATCGGCAGGTGGTGATGGTGAATCCGGATGGATCCAGCGGGATCTATATCGACGACCGCATCGAGGAATTCACCACCGGGGCGTACGGCAACAATCAGATCCAGTGGACCGACTGGCTGCGGACCAACGTCGGCCTGCGCGCGGACGTCTTCGCCGTGGACGTGACGAGCCACAACATCCCGGTGAACTCGGGCAGCAAGGCCTCTGCCATCGTCAATCCCAAGGCGAGCCTGATCTTCGGTCCGTGGAACAAGACCGAGCTCTATCTCGACCTCGGCTCGGGTTTTCACAGCAACGACGCGCGCGGCGTGACCGCCACGGTGTCCGCCGCCGACCTGGCCCCGCAGTCCAAAGTGCCGTTGCTGGTCCGCACCAAGGGCGCCGAGGTCGGAGCCCGCACGTCCATTCTGCCCGGCCTGGTCAGCACGCTTTCGCTCTGGTACTTGCAATCCGATTCCGAGCTGACCTTCGCTGGCGACGCAGGCGACACCGAGGCGACCTCGCAAAGCCGCAAGTACGGCGTGGAGTGGGCGAACTTCTATAAGCCGAGAGCTTGGCTCACTCTGGCGGCCGATGTCGCGCTTACCCATGCGCGCTACGTCGACGATGCCGCGGGCCCCTATATCCCCAATTCCATTCCCATCGTAGTGTCTGGCGTAGCCACCGTCGAGGCGCCCGGCGGTCTCTTCGGAAGTGCGCGTCTGCGCTATTTCAGCTCGCAGCCACTCGTCGAGGACAACAGCGTGCGCGAGCCCGACAGCATGATCGTGGACGCCAGGCTAGGTTATCGCCGCAGCCGCTACGAGGTCGCTGTCGACCTGCTCAACCTGCTAGATTCCAAGTCGGATGACATCGCCTACTACTACGAATCGCAATTGCGCGGGGAGCCGACCGGCGTGAACGGTGTGCACATTCACCCTGTGGAGCCCTTCGAGGTCCGGGCGGGCCTGACCGTCCACTACTGACGCGAGGCCATGCCCGCCGCACGCACCGCCTCCTCCGCACGCAGGCGAACTGCCATCAGCCTTACGGCGTCGGCGATCTGCCACACGCTGTTGTTCGGGCTGGCCGCGCTGGCGCTGACTCGCCCCGTAGGAAGACCTGCCGTGGCCAAGACCATCGACGTGGACATCGTCGAAGCCAAGCCACAGCCAATCCGCGACGTTCCTCCCCTGCTGCCCGACAAGCAGCCCACGCCCACCCTCCCCATCGTCCCCATACGTCTGCGAACGCATCCTAAGCCCCAGGCCCGCGCGCAAACCGCCGCGCCCGAGATCGCAGTGAGCCCATCCACCGAGCTAGCAACGCCCGGCGAGGTTGCGCTGCCTGCCGCCCCCGCGATTGCGCCACGCAGGCAGGAGAAGGTCCCGACTCCGATCTCGCCAGGCGCACAGGCGCCCCCGATCAGACTTGTTCCCGGCCCCATCACCGTCCTCGCGAAACCCCTCTATCGCAGCAATCCCCGCCCCGACTACCCCATCGCGTCCAAGCGAAGACACGAAGAAGGCGAGGTTCGCTTGGCCGTCACCGTCAGCCCGGATGGCCGACCCCTGCGCGTCTCGCTGGCGAGAGGCAGCAGCCACCCGCTGCTGGACCAGGCCGCCATCGACGCTGTTCGAACCTGGACCTTCGAGCCCGCGCGCGCCTCGGGCGTCGCAGTGACGAGCGAGGTCGTGGTACCGGTTCGCTTCTCCTTGTCCCAGGAGTGACCCAGCGCCCGCGGCAAGAGCCGCTCAGCGCTTGGTGCTCTTGTGGCCGTGCTCATGCCCCAAATCGCCGAGACCCGCCACGATCTCGATTCCTCCCTGCTTCACCCCGCGCAAGGCGAGCAGGCGGTCGGCGATGCTCTTCAGCCTGTCGGACTTGCCCCGAATCACGATCACCTCGAGACACAGATCGTGGCTGATGTGTACGTGCAGCGTGGCACGCACCTGCTCGCCGAGCTCGTGCTGCAGGTCGGTCAACCTCTCGCTGAGATCGCGCACGTGGTGGTCGTACACCAGCGTGAGCGTGGCGATGGCGTCCACGGCCTTGGGCACCTTGGCCCGGCCGACCTCGGCGCGTGCCAGGTCGCGAAGCAACTCCGAGCGCGTGCCTCCCCGCTCGCGCACGACAGCGTCGAGATCGCGCAACAGCGAGCCTTCGAGTGCAACACCGAACCGAACCAGGGGATCCTTCATGGCCATCGAGAGTACCGCGCCCTCCCCTGTCTGGGAACGGGCATCGACCTGGCCGCAGCCCCCATCACGATCGCGGCAGTTTGGCCGCGAGGACGTCTACCTTTTCGATCGAGGGCGGTTTCGACAAGAGCTCGCCGGCTTTCGCCATGAGCGCCGCGGCGACCCGTCCCGACAGGTGCGCGTTCCGTCCAGCCTCGTCCGGGAAGGCATCGAAGATGCCGAACGTGGATGGTCCGAGGCGGAGCCCGAACCACGCGGTCGTGCCCGGCTCCCCTTCGACCATGGGCAACCCCGCGCGCAGGAATTGCTCGACTTCCGCTTCCTTGCCTGGCTTCGCGTCCAGCCTCACGAACAGTGCGACTTTCACCATGACCCGACCCTTTCTTAGGCAGTTTTCCTGACTGCTCAGGCATAGCTCATTTTCGCGGAAAGGCGACCCCGGTCCCCGGTGGTTGCCCGCCAGTCGGTTGGGGATCAGAGTATGATGCGACGAAACTGCTGGAGGAGAAGCGATGGTCAACTACATTTCCATCCTCGTGTTCATCGTGGTCGGTGCCGCGGGAGCGGTGCTCGCCGGTGCGGCCGCCCAGCTCCACGAGGTCGCCGCGGTCACCTTCGGTCTGACGTGGCTGCTGCTGGACATCATCTTGGCGTCGGGGATCAAGATGGCGGCGCAATGGGAGAAGGTGGTCGTGTTTCGCATGGGCAAGTACTCGTCGATCAAAGGCCCGGGCCTGTTCTTCATCATCCCCCTCATCGACCAGGCCCGATTCATCGACACGCGCGTACTGACGATGGACATCCCGACCCAACAAGTGATCACCAAGGACAACGTGCCGGTTCGGATTAACGGGGTGTTGTTCTTCCAGGTCAGGAACGTCGCCGACGCCATCATCAAGGTGCAGGACTATCGCTACGCGATTTCCCAATACGCGCAGACCTCGCTGCGCGACGTGATCGGACAGATGACGCTCGACCAGCTCCTCAGCGAACGGGAGGAGATCGGCAAGTCCATCGAAGCCAACGTCGAAAAGGACACGGAGGAGTGGGGCCTCGAGGTCAAGGGCATCCGCATCCAGGACGTCGACATGCCCGAGGAGCTCAAGAAGATGATGTCGCGCCAGGCCTCTGCCGAGCGCGAGAAGCGCGCCACGATCACCAAGGCCGAGGGTGATCGCGACGCCGCCATGAACCTGGCCGCAGCCGCGCGCACCATGGCCGAGAGCCCGGGCGCCATGCAACTGCGCACCCTGCAGAGCCTCGACGGGTTAGGTCCGTCGGCGTCCAACACGGTGGTACTGGCTATTCCGGTCGACGTCATGGAGACGATGAGGGGCCTGGCCGCCTATCTCAAGCCTGGCAAGGGCTAGGCGGGACACCCTATCCCGCGATAGCCGCAGAAGGTCGCACCGTGGTCGCACCGTGGTCGTGGCCGTGACCGTGGCCGGTTGTAATTGCCCTCGGCCACGACCACGGCCACGGTAAGCCGTCTACGTCTACGTTCACGACCACCCGTCATCGCTCCAATTGGGTGCGTGCGTCCGTCGTGGAAGGCACCTTCCGCGCTGTCGCTCTTCTTGTCGTGGGGTTAGCCGGGACACACGATACGGGCCCAACCGTTGCCGGTGAACGCCAGCCAGCGCAACCTTTGTTCGGGCCACGCATCAAACGACCATGCGGAAGCGTGTGCTTTCAAGGGGCAGAATGCGGCTGCCTTTTGTGGCGCTCGGGGTCGCGGTCGCGCTGTGCACGGCGCTCCCCGCGGCCAGGGCGTGCTCCATCTGTGGCTGCGGCGATCCGCTGCTCGTGGCCAGCGACCCGGCGGCCATCACCGGGCTCTTGCGCCTGCAGCTCGACACCGAATACCTGCGCGTCGACGCGGGCACGGACAACATGCCCGGCTACACGGACGAGCTCACGCAATGGTCGTACCGTCTCAACGCCGTGTACCGACCCATCAGCCGACTGTCCCTCATCGCGACGCTGCCGGTGCTGAACAAGACCATCCACACCGTGGGCGGCGGCACCGACCTCACCGCCTCCCACCTCACCGGAATCGGGGACGCCGAGCTGGGAGCACGCTATGCTTTCTGGCGCGACGTCGACATGGGCATTGGCCGCGTGCAGGAGCTGGCGCTCGCGGGCGGCGTGATGGTGCCCACGGGGGCAAGCGATGCCAAGATGACCGACCCGAGCACGGGCGAGGTAACCGTCGTCGATCCGCACGGCCAGCTCGGCACGGGCGGATGGGGACCGTTCCTGGGGCTTCACTACCGCTTCGAGCAGGTCAAGTGGATTGGTTTCGCCGATTTGTCCTACCGAATGCGGACCACCGGCTCGTACTTCGATGGCAGCAAGTACAAGTTCGGCGACGCCGCCTTGTGGAGTGTTCACGGGCAGTACCGGCCCGTTTCCACCGTTGCCCTGGACCTGGGCATCGACGGCCGCTACGCCCGCGTCGACCAAGCCACCGATGCCGGCGACACGTCGAGCATCACCGTGGACAACACCGGCGGCACGCTTTTTTCGTTGGGGCCTGGCGTGTACTTCAATGCCGCCGACGCCTTCTGGGTGTTCGCCCGTGCCCAGATCCCGTTCTACAAGAATTTCTACGGTGAGCAGGACGTGAAGCCTTCGGTGACGTTCGGGGTCCAGTACCAGGTGTTGTAGAGAGGGTCAGAGCCAGCGCCCTGCCTTCGACGATGGCGCCCCTTGGTCAGTAGCCAACCTGCATGCGGCCGATGAAGACCTTCTCCGTCGTTCGATTGGCAATCGCCCCAGTACTTCCGGCGCCACCATCGAATTTCGTCTGGTCGTAGGTCGCAACCAGGCGCAGGCTTTTCGATAGGTACCAATTCAGTGCCACACCGATTCCCTGCGCCTTGACCACCGACTTCGCCGGGTCTGCAAAATTGGGAAAAGTCGCCGAGTCAATCTTGAGCCAATCGTAACGAACACCGATTTCGAGCGCACCGAGCCCGCCGGTTTCGAGATCGAATGGGTTGCGAACCGTGGGGCCTTCGTACCGGCAATCGCCTCCGAGAACGTAGGCGAGGGTTGCGTGACCGGCCGAGTTTTCAAGAGTCGCCTCGCTGTCTCCCTTGCTCACCCCAATGCGCTCGTGGAGGTACTCCGCCTCGAAGCCGAGCGGGCCGTAGTAGTAGTAGAGCTGTGGGTTGAGGCGCGTATGACGGTGCAGCGACACGACGGTTCGGGAAGTATCGGTTGTGCTCGACGAATACGAGAAGATGGCGTTCTGTCCGATCGATTTGAACGAGCCCAGCCATGTTCCGGTGACGGCTGCGTTGCTGATAGCAGGGCTGCCTGTTTCGTCGGCGGTCTGCGCGGCGAAGCCCAAGCCAAGCCGCCCTAACCAACGCAGGTTTGGGCTGGCAAAGGGTTGTACGAACACCCGGCCGGCGACGCTCTTCGCGTAGTCGTTGTCGACGTCGTTCAGGGCGGAATCGGGAGCGCCATTCAGGATGGCGGCCTCGTAGCGCAGGATTCCCTCAGCCACGTCCCCCCATAGCTGAACGCCGACATCGCGCTGAGCCGACAGGTCCTGGTCGAGGGCGCGCTCGGTAAACACCAAACTATTGTCGGATTGCAGTCTCTCGAGGCCAACCGGTGGTTTGAACTTGCCTGCGCGCAGGCGCAGCCATGGCCGCGGATGAAGATCGATGAATGCATCGAAGAGTTGCATGGTCCCGCCAGCGAAATCCGGGGTGATCTGCGCATCGGCAAGACCCGCCAACGAGACCTCGATGGTGGGGCGTGCACGGCGAATCAAGAAGGTGTCCAGAGCCCGAAGCGAGTCGTCGCCGAGGAAACGCCGGCCGTCGACCTGAAGTTGTCCATGGATGTGGATCCAGAATCTGCGATCCCTGCTCGCGATGCCGAAGCCGGCTTCCTCGGCCGAGACCGTAGGCGCCTTGTTCTCGCGATGGCTCCTTGCCTCTTCGGCTGTCTGCAGCGCTTGAATCGCTGTACTCGTTCGCAGATTGATCTCGTCGATGCGTTTCTCCAGGGCGGTCGTGGAGGGCGCAGAAACAGGCGGCGGAGATTCAGGCGCGACACCTCGGGATGGTGCTGCGCCAAGCGGAGCGTCCGGCGACGTCGGCACCTCCTGTTCCTGGGCAAAGGTGGTGGCCGCCGGCCAGGCCAGGCAAGCAATAACTATGGCGACAGACGGACGAGGCGATGGACGCCTTGGATGGAGAGTGTTGCGCATGGTTGCTCCTGTAAACTGGACGCACGTCTCTTTTGAGACGCTATGTCGACGTGCGCTGGACACCCTGCAAGGCCCAGGCCACTCACGATTCGGGGGCCGTCACTTGCGAGGAACGCGGCGATGGCATCGCCTGTTCACGGCTTGTGCTTCCTGACGCTGGTCACTCACCGCGGATCACTCAGCTCAACGATAATGGCCTAAGAAATTGCTGGATTCTGCAGCCCATTAGGCGAGGCGAATGGCGAGCCTCTCGTGCTTCCCCCGCGCATCACTTGGTGCCAACCGAACACAGGATCGAAGGCAGGGCCCGTGTCCGGCTACCGTCATATTTGCTGGCTCGCCCATCGCATACGATGGGCACAGGCTTCCGGCGAGCCTCTTGTCTCGTTGCATATGTAGTAATTCCAGTATCCTGGAAACCATGGTGGCGTGGCACTCCCCTTGCACCTCGGTGCTACGGCCGCACATGCACATGATTCCAAGCGGATTGCAGGAATGGTCATCGAAGCCGGGAGAACCCGCGCCGTGAGCATCCTCATTGCGCTCTTCGGAAGCCTCTGCGCTATCGCTGCGCTGCTCATGGCGCCCGTCGTATGCCTCCAACTGCTCCTCGGTCTTGCCACCCGGGAGCCTCGCCAATTTCCTGAAAGCGATATCTCGGAGCTCCCTCTTGATGAATGACCGTTGTCGAAAGGACTGTCCATGATGACGCACGCACGCGTTTGGGTGCTGCCCATCCTGATTGCAACAACCTTCGTCGTTGTGGCCTGCCGGAGCCACAAGACTCCAGCCAATCTGCCGCGATGGGCGCCAACACCAGTCGTGGCGAGGCCCACGCGCACGCTGACTCTGGGTGCCTACACCACCCCGCGCGAAGTGTACGAAAAATCGCTCTTGCCCGCCTTTCAGGCGAAGTGGCAAGCCGAGAAGGGCGAAGTCCTGAAGTTCGAGGAGTCGTACCTGGGCTCGGGCGCGCAAGCGCGGGCTATCGTCGGTGGATTCGAGGCCGACGTCGCAGCGCTGTCGCTCGATCCGGACATCAAGAAGATTGCGGATGCGGGCCTCATCACGAGCGACTGGAGGGCGACCACCACCAAGGGCATGGTTTCGCGCTCGATCGTTGTCATCGGCGTGCGGACGGGAAACCCGAAGGCTATCAAGCAATGGACCGATCTGGCCAAGCCGGGGATCAAGGTGCTTACCCCCAATGTTCGCACGAGCGGTGGTGCCATGTGGAACATCCTAGCCATCTGGGGCGCTGCCTTGCGAGGCAAGGCCGGCGTCAAGGCCGGGGACAGCGCCGGGGCGGTCGCGCTCCTCGGTCGCATCATCAAGAACGTGCAGATCATGGACAAGGGTGCGCGCGAATCGATGCTGACGTTCGAGAACGGGATCGGCGACGCAATCATTACCTACGAGAACGAGATCCTGGTCGCCAAGAAATCCGGCAAGGCATACGACTACGTCGTCCCGACATCGACCATCCTCATCGAGAATCCGGTTGCGGTGGTCGACGGGTACGCGGACCGCCACGGCAACACGGACATTGCGCGGGCTTTCGTGGCCTATCTTGTCAGCAAGGCGGCACAGGAAGCGTTCGCTGGCTTCGGCTACCGGCCGGTCGATCCCGAGATCGCAAGGGCGCTGGCCGAGCAATTCCCAGGCGTGACGGATCTTTTCACCATCGAGGATCTCGGCGGCTGGGTGGGCGTCGACAAAACGGTCTTCGGTCCAGAGGGGGTGTACGAGAAGGCAACCGCTCTCGCAGGCGCGGACAGATGAGCGGTATCAGTCGTGCCGTTCGCCACGGGACCGGAGGGATCGCCCTGCGCGCGAGCGTGGCCCTCTACGTCGGTATCCTCGTCGTTGTGCCTTTGGCCGCGCTCGTGGTCAAGGGGGGCTCGATGGGTCCGGCGGGAATCGCACGCACCCTGATGGCCCCCACGGCGCGCGCGGCCTTTTCGCTTACCCTCTGGACCGCCACGCTCATGTCGGTCGTAAACGCGGTGATGGGCACCTTTACCGCTTGGCTGCTGGTGCGCCACGACTTCCGGGGACGGCGGTTCCTCGCGTCGCTGGTGGATCTGCCCCTGGCCATTCCCACGCTGGTGGCGGGCATGATGATCGTCGTCTTGCTCGGGCCCCAGTCCAAGCTGGGCGGCTTCCTCGCCGGACGGGGCGTCGACATCGTCTTTGCCACGCCGGGAATCGTCCTCGCGCTGCTGTTCATCAACCTGCCCATGGTGGTGCGCGCCGTCGAACCTGTCCTGCGCGAGCTCGATCCGTCCGAGGAGGAAGCAGCACGGACGCTGGGTGCGAGCGACCTGCGCATCTTCTTCCAGATCCTGCTTCCACCGCTGCTGCCCGCGATCACCACCGGCACGCTGCAAAGCTTCGCCCGTGCCCTGGCGGAGTTTGGCTCAATCGTCGTGGTCTCGGGCAACATCCCATCACGTACGTTGACCATCCCGGTATTCATCTTCGGTGAAGTCGAAAGCGGTTCCCCCGAGACCGCGGCTGCGGTGTCCCTGGTGTTACTGGCGCTGGCCGCGGTGCTTCTGCTGGCTGTACGGGGTCTTGAGCGCTACCTTGCCGGTCACCGGCGCGTCTAGGACGGCCTTGAAGAAATTCGACATGCGCATTCCCTGGAAAGCCCTCCTTTTCATAGCCGTCATTGGCTATCTAGGTGCACTGGTCCTGGTGCCGATCATTGCGATCGTCCTTCGGGTCATCGACGCAGGAGTTGGCACCGTGCTAGCCGAGCTGGGCCATCACGATGCCGTCCACGCGATGATGTTGACGGCGGTGCTCGCCGCGATTGCCGTCCTCGTCAATGGACTGTTCGGCATCGTCGCCGCGCTCGTGATTGTCCGCCAGCGCTTCTGGGGGCGCACGGTGCTCGACATCCTCATCGATCTGCCACTCACCGTGTCCCCGGTCATGACCGGGCTCGCGTTCCTGCTGGTCTTCGGTCGCGCTGGCTGGCTGGAAGCGCCGCTGGCCGCCCTCGGATGGAAGGTGACGTTCGCGTTTCCAGGACTGGTCATCGCCACGCTCTTCGTCACGCTGCCCTTCACCCTGCGCGAAGTCGCGGGGGTGCTGGAGGAGGTCGGCACGAGCGACGAGGAGGCCGCCGTGACGCTAGGGGCATCTGCCTGGCAGACCTTCTGGAATGTCACCCTGCCCAATATCAAGCACGGATTGGCATGCGGAGCGACGTTGAGCCTGGCGCGCGCCTTGGGTGAGTTCGGTGCGGTGCTGATCCTTGGCGGCGCCATTTCCGGCAGGACACAGTCAGCGACCATCTTCATCTATGCCGCAACCGAGGAACGCAAGGAGGGCGCCGCTTTCGGCATGGCGCTGCTGCTCGCGTTGGCAAGCATGATCGTGCTCGGACTTCTCGAGTGGCTCAAGGCACCTCCCAAGGAAAGGTAGTATGGCAATACGAATCCGAAATTTGGCCAAGCGCTTCGGCGAGTTCGCCGCGGTCGACGACGTCAGCTTCGAGATCGCCGATGGCGAGCTCGTCGCCCTGCTCGGCCCCTCGGGCGGCGGCAAGAGCACCATCTTGCGCATCATCGCAGGTCTGGAAGACTCCGACGGCGGTAGGGTCGAGCTTGGCGGAGAACGCGTCGACCACCTGCACGCGCGTTCTCGCCAGGTTGGGTTCGTCTTTCAGCACTACGCTCTGTTCAAACACATGACGGTGGGTGAGAACGTCGCATTCGGCCTCAAGGTGCAGGGCGTGGACCGCCCCGCGCAACGCCGGAGGGTCGGTGCTCTGCTGGGGCTCGTGGGGCTCAAAGGCCTCGAGGGGCGCTTCCCGCACCAACTCTCGGGTGGCCAGCGCCAGCGCGTCGCGCTCGCGCGCGCTCTCGCGCCGCAGCCGCGCGTGCTCCTGCTCGACGAACCTTTCGGGGCCGTCGACGCGAAGGTGCGGGAGGAGTTACGCCGGTGGCTCCGGCGCCTGCACGATGAATTACACGCCACCACTCTATTCGTCACGCACGATCAGGAGGAGGCGTTCAGCGTCGCGGATCGCGTGGTGATCATCAACAAGGGCCGCCTCGAGCAGATAGGCACACCTCTCCAAATCCTCGATGAACCCGCCACGGAGTTCGTCGCCCGCTTCGTCGGCGACGTCAACGTCTACGATGCAGTCGTTCGTAACGGACAGGCGACCATCGGTGCGCTTGAGGTGCCCGTCCACCACCAAGACGGAACGCAGGTGAGGCTGGTGATCCGCCCCTACGACATCAAGCTCTTTCGGGTGGAGAGCCAAGGCCTGGCGGTCACAGATCGGGTGCTGCCTATTGGCGACCGCGTTCGCGTCGAGGCGACCCTGCAAAACGGACAGCCGATCATCGCTCAGTTTCCGCGTCGATCAAGCTTGTTGCGCGGCGTGGAGGCAGGCTGCCACCTGGGAATCGAGATCACACACTCGCGGGCCTATCCGCTGTCCACGCCGCCCGCACTCGCCACCAGTTGCGCGAAGTAGGGCTTGCTCTGGCGTGGAGGTCCGGGCGACATCGACCGCTCGGTAGGGCCCAGCATATATGACGGCATGTCCGTTGAATATGATGGACCGCCTGAAGCAGGATCCCGGCCCAAAGCACACCAGAGATACCCATCCGCGCCAATTGTGGGGGGTCTTGGGCCTGATCGGCTCGCATCGGCACGTCCACGCAAAGCGCGGCACGGTTATTGCTGATTCGGTACGGGCGAGGGAGTCGCCGCGGAAGGTGTGGCTAAGACCCTGAACAAGGAGGTCATGGACATGAGCAACGCTGCATTCATGGTAGGTGGCGTCCTACCGTACATGGCCATCGTTGTGTTCCTGATTGGCGTCGTGATCCGCCTCGTGGGGTGGAAGCGCGTGCCTCAGCCGGGCCTGATCACGCTCTATCCGACGAAGGGCGCGGGCTTCAAGGACTCGCCAAGGAGGCGCTGTTCTTCCCGAGCCTTTTTCGGGGGGACAAGACCATGTGGCTTCTGGCTTGGTCTTTCCACGTGACCTTGGCGACCGCCTTCGTCGGCCACCTGCGAGTCCTGACGGGTGTGCTCGATCGAGCGATGGGCGGTATGGGCCTGGGTCGCGGAAGCATCGCAGGACTCTCCACCATCGCCGGCGGCACCGCGGGCATCGTGCTGCTGGCGGCCGTGGTGACCTTGCTCGCGCGTCGAGTGCTCGTGGGGCGGGTTCGTGAGATTTCCGCGGTGCCCGACTTTCTGGCGCTGTTGCTGTTGGTTGCGGTCATCACCACCGGTAACCTGATGCGGTTTGGCACCATGCATGTCGGCCTCGCCGTGACCCGAACCTGGGCCGCTTCCCTATTCACCCTGTCACCGGCCGTGCCCCCCTACCCGACGTTTCTCGTGCCAATTCTTGGCAGAGCTTCTGATTCTCTACATGGCGTTCTCGAAGCTCATGCACTTCGGCGGGTTCTTCTTTACGTTCTCTCTCATCAAGAGGAGTCAGCCATGAGCGACCAGGAAACGGTCGTCACTGCTGTCAAGGCCATCAAGGGTGGTCCGCGCGCGCTCCGTCTGTACATGGACATTGCGCGAAGTGCGGTACCTGCGCCGAGGTTTGTCCCGTCTACCAGGGGAAACGCGATCCGAAATACAACCCGGCCAATCGCTCCGACCTCATCAGAGGCCTCTACCGGCGACACAGCACCGTGACGGGCAAGCTCTTCGGTAGGCTGGTGGGCGCGAGGGACTCGACCCAGCCAGGTTCGAGGAGTGGCGAGATCTTCTCTACTCGTGCACCACCTGCCGTCGCTGCGCCCAGTTCTGTCCGTTCGGCATCGACAACTCGGTCATCACGCGCAAAGGGCGAACCATCCTGGATGGGCTGGGAAGAACCCCGGGCTCGCTGCAGAAGGTGGTCAAGGCCTCCCTCGAGACGCGCAACACCGATGGTGCCTCGGCCGAGGCATTCAAGGCCGCCATCGCGTTCATCGAGGAAGAAATGCGCGAAGAGCACGGCGTCGACACTCGAGACATCGGTGGCGCTAGCGGAAGCTCCGCGCACCCTCGTGGTCGACTAGCCGAGCGCCGAGCTTGCCACCGCCACGACAAGCCCGGCCGAGAACCCTGCTATCGCCTGCCAGCCGGCCCGACCGTCGTGGGATTCGTGCAGCAGCTCGGGAAGCAGGTCGGACCCACCGATGTACACGAAGGTTCCCGCGGCGATGCCGAGCACGCCTCGGGTGGCGGAGGTCCAGGCGCTGGCCGCCAGGATCGCGGCCAGCGCGCCCAGGCCCGCGGTCAGCTGCACCAGCGACAGAGCGACGACGGCTCGCCCACGGCTCACCCCTGCGCTTCTCAAGATCGCGTAGTCGCCGACCTCTTGCGGGACTTCGTGCACGATCACCGCGAGCGCGGTCGTCACGCCGAGGCGGGGCGAGGCGAGGAACGCCGCCGCGATGGCAGCACCGTCGCCGGCATTGTGAAGCCCGTCGGAGCCGAGCAGCATGGTCGGCAAGATGGTGTGCGAGTCGTGGCGGCTGCGGCGATGTCCGAGCCACCACTCCAAGGCCGCGGTGGCGCTGAAGCTGGCGAGGGCGATGCCCAGGATCGTCTTCGCGTCGCCCTTGATCAGAGCCTCGGGCAAGATATCCAGGAAGGCCACGCCGAGGATCACGCCGGTGGCGAAACCGACCAGGGCTTGACGCCGACTGGCCAGCCACGCTTCGGGCAAGAGCGCGCCCGTCAAACCTGCGCACCCGTCGATCAGCACTGCCAACGCAATGGCGAGCCAGGGAACCCTCATGGCGCGCCCCGCGAGCGATGAACCGCGATCATGTACATCGAACCTCCGTTCTTCTGCATGGCACGCCAAGCATGCCATGCAGCGCGGGGGAGTCTCTGCTTCGGTGCGGGTGCCGGCACATGCCCGCGTCAACTCCCGAGCGTGCTACCACACACTGCAACGATTGCGCCGCACCATCGCCGAGTCGGCCGGGCAGGCAAAGGCCGAGGCAAAGGCGGGCAGGTCGCTGAGCGTGCCGTTGACCCGGAAACGCGGCGGGGAATGGGGATCGACGGTGGCCAGGCTGCGCTCGAGCTCGGGCCGCCGATTGGTACACCAGGATTGGGCGAGAGCGAGGAAGAAGCGCTGCTCTTCCGTGGTATCGCCCTTGGTCCCCGCCCCTGCGACCGGATTCGCTTGCGTCCGATGGAGCAGCGCCTGCAGGGAAAGCTTGACGCCGCCGAGGTCCGCGATGTTCTCACCGAGCGTGAGCTTGCCGTTGATCGGGACCTCGTCGTAGGCGTGATAGCCGGCGTATTGCCTGACCACGCACGCGGTTCTCTCTTCGTACGCGCGTTCCACTTGCGGGGTCCACCACGCGCGCAGGTTGCCGCTCTTGTCGAACTTGCGCCCCTCATCGTCGAACCCGTGGGTCAGCTCGTGCCCCATCACCATGCCGATGGCGCCGTAATTGGCGGCGTCGGGCGCGCGCGGGGCGAAGAACGGGGTTTGCAGAATGCCCGCCGGAAAGACCATCTCATTGAGTTGAGAATTGTAGTAGGCGTTGACGGTCACGGGCGTCATGGCCCATTCCTGGCGGTCGACCGGCTTGCCGATCTTCGCGTCCTGGCGCTCGCTTTCGAACGCATCCGCGGCGAGCACGTTGTCGATGTAGTTGTGCCGGTCGATAGGAACGCGATCGTAGCGTCGCCACTTGTCGGGATAGCCGATCTTGTCGTACACCGCGTGCAGCTTGTCCAAAGCCGCGGCCCGCGTGGGCGCGTCCATCCACGCGATTTGCTCGAGCTCCCTCGCGAAGGCGGCCTCGATGTCGTGCACCATGGACAGGGCACGCTGCTTGGAATCGGCGGAAAACACCTTCTTCACGAAGGGCTGAGCCAGCGCCTCGCCGAGGGCCGCATCGGTGGCGTCCGCACAACGTTTCCAGCGTGGCAGCAGGACCTTGGCCCCGGTCAGATTGTGGCTGTCAAACGCGAAGGCCTCGTCGACGAAGCGCGGTCCCAGGGCCATGGCGTGGTCGGAAACCGCGTGCCAGCGCAAATAGGCACGAAGCTCGGCAAGAGGTGTGGCTTCGAGCAGGCGATTGAGCCCGACGAAGAAACCGGGGACCGCCACGTTGATGGCTCGGACCTCGGACATATTGCCGACGAAGTAACCCCGCCACGAAAAATGCGGCGCGGCCGCCTCGAGGCCGGCGCGATCGATCCGGTGGTACACGTTCTCCGGATCCCGCCGGTCGACCAGCGACATCGAGGCTTGCGCGAGCTGGGTTTCGAGCTGCAGCACGACGTCGGCGTCCGCGGCGGCAGCGGTCGTGGTCTCGCCAGCGAGGACGAGCATGCGCACGATGTGGCCGCGGTAGGCCTGGCGCAGCTTGCGCGATTCCGGATCCTGCTTCAGGTAGTATTCGCGATCGGGCAGTCCCAGCCCGCCCTGGTCGGCTTCGCCTATCATCTGCGTGGCGTCGCGAAAGTCCTGATCCGGGCCGAAGGTGAAGAACACACCGAAGGCGCGGTCCTGCATCCAGCGCACGAGCACGGCCAATTGGTCGAGGTTGGAGACCGCCGCGATGCGGGCCAGCCAGTCGGACAAGGCTTTCCGTCCGGCCTCGGCCACCGCCGGCTCGTCCATGCAGGAGGCGTAGAAGTCGCCCACCCGATGCGCGTCGGGCTCGCCCGGGTTGACCTGCCCGGCGGCGTAGGCCTCGAGGATGCCGTGCAGGATGTTCTGGTTGCGTTCGTGGATTGCGGAGAAGGATCGGGACCACGCCGGGCGATCGGGCGGAATCGGGGTGCGCGCGAGCCAGGTGCCGCATGCGTATTGGTAGAAGTCCTGGCAGGGTGAGACCGAGTGGTCGATTGCAGCCGGATCCAATCCGAGCGCGGCCGGATCCCCGACGGCCGGCGCAGCAATGGCCGCGAGCGCGGAAGGCACCGGGTGGGGTTGGTGCGACGGACCCACCGCGGGGGTCGCCCGACACCCACAAACCGCGAAAACCAGCCCGAGAAGATCTCTGCGCAAGAAAGGTCGCATGGTCATGACGAGCAAAGGGATAGCAGAGTGGATGAAGCCAAGCGATTGGAGTTTCTGGATACTCATTTGCAATTAATCGAGACACCGGTGGGCTATCTCCTCCGAATTCCGGGCCGTGGCCAGGCAAGCCCGCAGGGAAGAGCGCACGTCACGGCCCCGACAGCGATCCAGATCGGGTACAAAGCGACGGGCGAGGTCCTGTTGCCAGCGCACACGCAGGACCGGGTCGTGGTAGCCGGACTCGCTGAGCTCGAGATTCGATGAGTCGGTGGAGAATGGCCGCGCACTCGTCCGGGCTCGCCGGGTGTCGGCTGCAACCCGCGAATCCGACGACGAGGAGGCCCAGAAGAAACCAACGGAGCAAGCGCATGCCAGCCATCACCGATAGAAGTGTACCCGGATGGGAGGCGACTCGGCGGCGATAGGTTGGCCTTCGGGATCGAGTGCCGGCTCGAAGCGCGTGCGCAGGGTACACAGGCGGGCGGCCGAGCCGAATCCGAATCCGGGGTCGCTCAGCACGTCCACATGCCCGGCGCGGCCATCGGACCCCACCCTGGCCTTCAGCACCACGGTCTGCTCGTTGATCTGCTCGGCATCGGCTTCGGCCGGCCAGGGGCAGTTCCAGGCGGATTGGTCCAGCGTGACCGGACGGGCTTTGCTGCGTACCCCGACAGGTGCCCTCTTGGGTACGGCGGGGGCCACGGGACCCAGCGCCGCCTTTCGGCTGGTTCCGCTGCTGGTCGTTGTACCGCCTGCGTAGGAAGTGCCCGAGCCGACGATGAATGCCATGCCCGTGAAATCGACTGGCGTCGGCGCCGCGGCCACGATCTGTCCCGCCTGCGCGGGCGGCGTCGCACGAGCTGGCTGCGCGTGCGGCACTCGCGCGGATCGCGAGACCACGATGTGCGGCGTCTCCGGCGCGGGCGCGGGTGGCGGCGGCGCGGGTGGCGGTGGCTCTTCACCTCGACCGCACGCTCCATCGCGATAGCCTCGTGAATGCGCGCGGCCATCTCCACGCTCCACGGCGCGAGGGAGTCGCCCAGGCTGCTCACCAGCGCGAAGGCGCCACCATAGAGCCCCAGCACAACCACGCCACCCAGGGCCAGACGCCTCCATCGGCCGGCAGGCTCGGCGAGGAAAACCAAATCGACGATGCGCGGTGAACGGTCCACGAGCTTGGTCAGCAAAGATAGCGCATGAAAGATGCCTCACTGCTTCTGCGGCTCGTCCGGAAGGGCTCCGAATGCCACCCGGGTCAGGCCGGCGCCCTTGAGCAGATCGAGCACGTGAATCACGCGCCGGTGGGGCACGTCGCCATCGGCCTGGATGACCGCGCGCAGATCGCGATCGCCGGCCAACGCCGCGCGCGCCTTGTCCACCAGCGCTTCGTCATTCGGTAGGGCGGCACCATTGACCAACATTGGCCCGCGTACCGGCACGATCACCGATAGGATGACCTGAACCTCTTCGCCGTGGGCCGCGTGCGGCAGATCGAGCGGCACTGCCGGGGTCACGATGATCTTCGCGGTCACGATGAAGATCACCAGCAGCACCAGCATCACGTCCACCAGCGGGGTGACGTTGATGCCGGAGATGATTCCATTCGCAGACTGTCCGCTAGGTGCTGCCATCCTTCGCCTCCTTCACGTCCTTCACCTCGCGCAAACGAGGCGCCTTGTGCGGGCCACGCGCATCGTCCGTGAGGTACGCGAGCACCAGGTTGGTGAGCACCTCCGTCCCGGAGAGCAGCAGTTACCCGCCGCTGCAAGTAGTTGTAGGCCGCCACCGCGGGCAAGGCGACCAAGATGCCAACCGCGGTCGCCACCAGGGCCTCGGCGATGCTCGACATGACCGCCTGGGATGCCACCTGGCCGGCAGCGGCGGCGTGGCTGGGCGTGAAGTGGCCGAGCTCCTCGAAGGCGTGGATGACGCCGATCACGGTGCCGAAGAGCCCCACGAAGGGCGCGTTGTTACCCACCGTGGCCAGGAAGGCGAGCCAACGTTCGAGCCTGCCGCGCTCGAGAGCGGCCGCGCTTTGCATGGCTTTCTTGACGGCCTCGGTGCCCCGCTCGGCGAGACGCAGCCCGCGTCCGCCACGCGAGCCGCCACCGAGGGGCTGGCTTCGAGCACGCGCCGCGCGCTGGGAAGTCGCCGCTTGACAAGTGCTCGTCGATCTCGCGCGCCAGCCCTTTCGAGATCCCCGCCGCGCCGGCGCAGATACAGCCAGCGCTCGACGGCCAGCGCAAGGCTGGCCATCGACAGCGCCCCAAGGAACCAGAGGACCCAGCCCGCTCCCGAGGCCAGCAGAATCCGCTTGACCGTTTCGATGG
>CAWCMR010000017.1:0-52045 GCA_963796685.1 uncultured delta proteobacterium | reverse complement strand
GTCAGTCTTGATGCCGGGCCGCTAGCCCGCATTATTCACCACGAAAGGATTGCCGACGAAAATGCCCAAGCGGACTGTCTTCTGTGGACCGAAGAGTGGCGGGCTAGACTATTGTCATGGGAACCCTGGAAGGGTTCCCAAACCCTCCCGCGACGCTTCGCTGCCGGCAAAGCCGGCAGGCTCCGCACGCGTTTGCCCAGCCCGCACGGGATATCGTGTTGGCGCGACTCGTGAATAGCGCGGGCTAGCAGGAGAGCCGATGCGTCCCAGCGAGTTTCGCCAGAAGGCCGGAAGCTTCTACCATCGCCGCCCGGGATGGGCGCTGTTTCTCCTCTTCGTGGCGACGAGCCTCGTCACCCGGGGCTTCCTGATGGGCGTGGACATCCTGGACGTCGACGAGGCCATGCACATCGTGGGCTCGTGGGAGCTTCTGCGCGGCAAGCACCTGTACGTCGGTTTCGTGGACAACAAGCCCCCGCTCCTCTACCTCTACTACGCCTTTGCCCAGCTTCTGTTCGGCCGCGGAATGTTCGCCATCCACTTGCTGTCCGTGGTGGCCACCATTCCCCTCACCGCCCTCGGCGTCTCGGCCTTTTTTGCCCACGACCGTCGTGGCGCGCTGGCGGGCATGGCCTTTCTGGTTTTCGGCGCGGCTTATCTCGCGCACGACATGCACTCCGTGAACTGCGAAATGCTCATGCTCCTGCCCGCCACCTGGGCCGTGGCCGTGCTCGCAGACGAAGCGCGCGCGCGAAAGCTGGCCTGGTTGTTCTTCAGCGGGGCTTTGCTCGGCATCGCCACGCTGTTCAAGCAGCAGGCGCTGGCTTGGTTTCCGGCGTTGGGGCTGGCGGCCGTCCTGGCCAACCGACCGGCGCCGCGGAGGGTAGCCGCATCGCTTCTGGCGCTCACTCTGGGCCTGCTGGTTCCGCTCGCCGCGACCTATGCCGTCTTCGTCGCGCTCGGCGACGCGCAGCCCTTCCTTTACTGGACCGTGCTCTACAACTTCAGCTACGCCCAGCAACCCATGGAGACGGGCGAGATCCTCAAACGGATCGCGAAGTACTTCCTGCCCTTCATCGCCGCGACCATCGGGCTGTGGGTGCTGGCCCTCCGCTCGCGCTCGCGTCTGCCGCGCTACCAGTGGGTCTTCATCACCGCCGTCCTGGTCTGCACCTTCCCGATCGTCTTCGTCGGCTTCCGCATGTATCCGCACTACTTCGTCCCGCTCTACACGCCGCTGGCACTGGGCGCGGGCCCGGTTCTCTCGGCCCTGCTCGCGCCCCCCCTCGGCCGCTGGGCCAAGCTGACCCTCGCCTACGCCCTGGCAAGCTGGTTCTGTTTCAGCGTGGCCAATGGAATCCTCTATCTCAGCGGACACCCATTCCCGTGGGAAGAGCACAACCCGGAGTACCGCAGAGTCGCCGAGGTTCTGCACGCGGACGCATGCCACGAGGGTGCGTCCATGTTCACCTGGGGGCCGGGGGCCATGTTCGTCTACCCCGCCGACCTGGCCCTGGCCAGCCGCTTCGTCGGTCCCTACGCCACCATTTGCGGCTACGTCCCGGGTAACTGGGCCATTCGGTCGGGACGGGTCAAAGCCAGCGACGTCATCAGGCCCGACCACTGGGACCAGCTCATGGGCGATCTCGAACGCAGCCGGGCGACCTACATCCTCGACGGCTCGCACACCTTCCCCAACTGGAAGGCTTTCCCCATCGAGCATTTCCCGCGCATGATGGACTACTTGAAAGCCCACTACGACGTGGTCGACACGGTCGGGACGGTGCGGATTTTCCGCCGGCGCGGATGCGAGGGGATCGCCTCCGCCAAGGCTCGGTGAGCGACTACTCTATGGCCACCGGCTCGCCGTCGATGCCGGGCGGAAGCGGTTTGCCGAGCGCCGCCAACATGGATGGAAACAAATCCACGGTGCGCATGCGGCCCTTCGCCCAGCGACCGTTGGTCAAGGCCGGGACCAGCATGTGATCGCGGTGTAGACCGCCGTGCGAACCGTTGTGCGGTTGGTACTCGAAGCTCGCACGCAGATCGAACCCGTGCCGCGCGCACACCACCAGATCCCCTGCACGGCGCGAGGCGAAGAAGCGGACGATCTGCCAGGGCGCATCCGGATATGCCGAATCCGCAGACCATTCCGCGATCTCCTTGCTCCCGGCAAGGTCGGGAAGCGCGCCGTACCCCAGCGGATCTCTTCCTTCACGTGAAAGGCGCAGCCGCGGGCCGACAGCGCCCTCGCCGTCCACGAGCTCCACGCGCAAGGCGCCTTCCTGGTTGGCGACGACGAACACGCCCGGCACCGCCCCGCGATAGATGACGTGCTCGATGGCCTCGTGCTCGAGCAGACACGCCTTGAGCTGCGCGGCCCGCGAGGACGGCGCATCGAAATCCGGACGCGCCTGCCAGCCCTCGGCACCCTGGACATACACGTTGGCCATGGAATTGCCCGAAACCATGACCGCGGCCTCGGCCGAGAAGGCGTGCCGCCAGATCTTGGGATAGCACACGGTCTTGGGGTAGACCCTCGACACCACCTTGTCGATGTCGATGTGGGTGTGGGTCGCTGTCTGGCCATGGTCCGAGGAAATCACGATCAAGGTTTCATCGAGCTGCTTGCGCCGGGCAAGCGCCTCCAGGATCCTACGCAACGCCCGGTCGAAGCGCCGGTAGGCTTCGAAGCTGGGCTCGGACAGCGGCCCGAAGCGGTGGCCGAGCTCGTCGATGGCGGGAAAGACCGCGTGCACGGAGGTAAAGCCTCGTTCGAGGGCGCCCAGCAACGCCTTTTCTGCCTGATCCTCCGAGCGGTGCCAGTTGCGCGTGACCAGGCTGCGCATAAAGGCCGTCGGCTTGGACCATCGCGTGCGGCGAGCCGGTCCCGGACAGCCGCGCACGAACCAGGTATTCACGTCGGCCATGGCCGGAACGTGCGCGAAGAGCGTGGTGATGTGCGCGGGGACATCGCGTTCGAGCTTCCAGGCGCGAAAGGGAGCCATGTAGGAACGGGTACGGCCGAAGAACCATCCCCGCCGACCGCTCGGCCGTTCGGCCCAGCGGATGCCGGGCAAGTTCGCCGCGCCCGGATGTACCCCCGCCAACAAGGGCAGGTGGGCCGGCCCGCTGACCGTCGGGAACACGGAGGTAGCCGTGGCAAGCCCACCGCGGTCCACGAAATGTTCCTTCAGCGCAGGCAACTCTCCGGCCTGCGCCATGCGCGCCAACACGTCGGCCCGGGCACCGTCGACGAGCAGAGCAAGCACGGCCTTCTTTTGCATCGCGCTCACACTACCACAAGGTCGCCCTCGGGCATCGCGATGAGGGGATGAGGATCAACCACATCGAGCCTGCGGATCGTCACGGACCACAGGGGCCTTCCAGTCGAAGAACGCCGCCGGGGTCAGAAGCCCGTTTGCCAGGATGGTGCGGATACGCAAGACGACGTACATGATGACCCCCGTGGCAGGATTCATGCCCAGGAATTTGAAGATGAAGTAGGACGTTCCCTCGGAGACGCCCACGCGAGCGGGCAGCACCGCGACGAGGTAGTCGACCACGTTCACCGCCGCGTACAGCAACGAGGCCTGCCCGAACGTGCAATCCGTTCCCATGGCATTGAGCGCCACGTAGATGCTCGCCCAGCCCGTGGCCCGTGCCACCAATTGCAGGCAGAACACCTTCAGATAATCGGCGGGGCGATCGTGCCAGAACTGTCTGACCTCGCGGTCGATGTTGCGCGCGCTCTCGATCCAATGGCTGGAATGGCGACGCACCACCGGCAGGAGGCCAAGAACGCGCACCAGCCCCGCCGCGGCGCCGTAGCGGATGAGCACGCGCAACACGAGGTACGGGAAGAACGAAAAGAGATTGGCGAGCACGATGAGGCCAAGGTGGAAGCCATCCCTGTCGTGAGAGAATGCCCAGCCGCACAAGGCGGCGGTCAAGGACACGACCGGACGCGAGATCTTGAAGATGTAGTTCCAGATGATCGTGCCGGATACGGCGGACTGGGTGCCGAACTGCCCGCGCAGCAGCGTGCCCTTGAGCACCTCGCCCGACTCCCAGGGCAAGATCAGATTCAGCATGGAGCCGGCGGCGTTGACGGCAATGCCGAACCCGTAGCGCAGTCGCTGGCCCATGACCACCCACAAGGCCGTGCCGTCCGAGAAGCTCTCGATCCAGCCGAGCAGCATGAGCGCCCCCAGTCCCTTCCACCCCACTTGGCCGAGGGCGTGACCAATGATGGCCCACCCGATTCGCTCCAGCAACCACAGCAACGCGGCCAGCGACGCGCTGACACACACGAGCTGCACGATGGTCTTGCGCCTCATGGCTGGCCCGCCTGGGCGAAGCGCTGGGCGAGGTGCGCGAACAGCTGGCGATCCGCGAGAGCGGCAAGCGCCTCGGCGTTCTCGGGCCGCGGTTGCTTGCGCAAGTTGTCGTTGTACCAGTGCACGACGTAGGTCGCGTCGGTCACCACCTTGCGCGCCACCGTCTCGACGTTCCGCGTTTGTCGGAAGTAGTGGACCGCCATGGTCGGCCCCAAGGGGTAGAATGCTGGCGCATCAAAGACCAACATGTCCGTGCGCCCGCCGCCATCGATGAGGTCCTGGAGCAGGTCCGGACCCATGGCGGGACGCCGGCGCTCCAACGCCGGCACGAGGGCAGGCACGGCCGCCAGCGCCTCGCGCGCCAGCGCATGGCCCGGCACGAGCCCGAGAACGGCGCCGTTGATGGCCGCCGGATACAGGTGCTCGACGCGCCTCCACCAATCGATGCCCACCGTGGTGCGCGAGCAAATCAGGCGTAGCACATCGAGCGGGCCGGTACGCAGGTAACTGGTCCACCGTCGTCCCCGGTGCACACGGGCCGGCACCAGGATGCGTTCTCGACCGCAGAAACCCCGGCACGATTGCAGGATCGGTCGCAGGTCGCGTACGGCGAGAGTATCGAAATCGAGATACACGCCGCCTTCGCGCAGCAGGATCAGGTAGCGCAAGAGGTCCGACAGGGCCGCCCAGCGCTTGCGCTCCTGCAAATCGAGATAGGCGGACCTGAGCGCGGAAAGATCGAAGCCTTCACAGCCCGTCAAGAGCTGGTCGATGTCCAAACGGCGCTGGCGCAGCACCGGAACATCGGCCGCGACCGCGTCGAAATGGGTCAGACCCGCGAGATCCTCGGAGACGTGAAGCACGATGGCCTCGGGCGCGCACGTGCGCGCCAGCGAGCGAATGGCCAGGGCGTGGGTAAAAGGGAATTCGCGGCCGAACCAGACGAAGTGGTAGCGATTGGGGATCATCGCGGCGAGTCCATCAGACGCGTGTAGTGCGCCCAGTGCATCCTGCCCACGTTGGCCCAACTCGTGGCCTGGGCGAAATCGCGAATCTTCGCCGTGAGCCGCTTGCCCCATGCCTCGTCGCAAAGCAAGCGCACCATGGCGCGCGTCCACCCCGCACGATCGTCGGGCGCGACAGTCAAGTCCGGATCGATGGCGGTCTCCACCTCGTCGAACTTGGCGATGCGCGAGCACAGCATGAGCTTTCCCATGGCGGCGGTCTGATGAACCACGCCGCTGGCCGAGCTGTATTCCTGCTGGTACGGCATGGCCACCAGATCGGCGGCGGAATAGAGCTCGGCCACCTTCTCCTCGGCCACGTAGCCGCCCCAAAAACGGCTGTGCGAGGCAAGCCCCATCAACCGCGCCCGCAGCTTCAGATAGTCCACGTAGCTTCCCCACAGACGGCTGCGGGTGTGGCCACCCACCAGCAGAAAGGCTTCGGGCACCTGTCTCTGCACATCCCGGAACACCTTGAGCAGAAAATCCAGCCCCTTGCCCGGCCAGATGAAACCGAAGAACAGCACCAGCTTGGCGTTCGCGGGCAGGCCGAGCTTGCTCCTGCATTCCGCCCTGTCGAGCACCGGCATGGTCGGTGTGCCGTGCGGAATCACGGCGATCTTCTCGGGGGAAAGGCCGCGCGAAACCAGATCGCTCTTCATGCGCTGGGTATGCACGGTGACAAGCGAAGCATGGTCACCTACGGCGCGGTCGAAGTCAGCGGATGTGCGGCCGGGCCGATAGCCCGTGCGCCACGTCGCCGGATACACGGAGTGGACATTGACCACGGTCTTGATGCCCAGCGGTCGCAAGGCGGCCAGCAGGCGCGGCAGGCGGTTGTCGTCGCCAAAAAGGTCGTTCGCGTACTGGATGACCAGCAGCTCCACCTGCTTGCGTCGGGCGGCCTCGACGATGCCATCCACGTAGTCGTCGTCTCGCTTGTAGCAGGGAACGCATTCGTAGGCATCGGTCTCGGTGGCCAGCGACCCGACTTCGGCAAGCACGATGTGTCGACCGGGGCGAGAGGCGCGCATCCCGCCAATCAGCGCGTCCGCGTAGTGGGAAAGACCGGTGGTAAGGGGCCAGAACGTACAGAGATGAGCAATTCGCATATGGACTTCCGGTTCGAACCTCATCGTAGGGGACGCGACGAAGGCTCGAAGGGTTTTCCCATATACAGGAAGCAATCGGCGTTCCAAAAGTTTTTGGCCCTCCGATCGTCTCCGCCCAAGCCAAGAACGCCGTCCTTGCGAAGGATCGTCGGCGCGCACGCGTTTCCGTCGCATCAGCCGTGGGGAATCCTCAACACCGCGCGTGCCAAATCGAACGCTTCGATACCACTTGCACGCGACACCTTTCCACGACGGATCCACGCACCCAATCGACGCGATGATTGGTGGTCGTGGACGTAGACGGCTTACCGTGGCCGTAGGCGTCTTCGCCGTCGTGGCCGACGGCAATTACAACCCGGCCACGGCCACGACCACGGCCACGGCTACGGCCACGACCACGACCACGACCTTCTGCGTCCTTCGCGGGATTATGGTGGTGGCATCTGCTTCCCTCCCGTCCCCGCTCCCGGCTGCTGTTGGGTTTCGACGCCGAAGGGCGACGACAGGACCGGAAACGGGAGCGAGGCAGATGCACCTCGCCTTGCTTCTCTCAATCTTCTTCGTCGTCGACGGCTTCCCGGCGCGACGACTTGATGTCGAAATCGAGCTCCTGGGCGAACATCTCGCCGAGCATGTCATCCATCCCGCTGCTCAATCCGTCTGTCCTACGCAGCTCTTCGCGTTCGAACTCTTCGAAGGTCCGGTAAATCCTCTGGTCGCCGTACTTCATGTCCTGTTCTCCTCGTTGGCTGGGGTTGCAGGGAAAAATGCTACATGTAGGTACAAGTAGTACGACGTCTGCGGCTGTCGTCAATTTTTCGCTTTTTTCTCGCCGCCGCACACGCAGGCCACGGACGAAGTTGAAAACCTCATGGCGTTGGTGCTAGGAGGGTGCTCCCCAACGCCTGGGCGACGACATTTCATGGGCCGGGTCATCGCGGTTGCGAACCAGAAGGGCGGCGTCGGCAAGACGACCACCGCAGTCAACTTATCGGCCTCACTCGCCGTGGCGGAGAAGCGTGTCCTTCTGGTGGACATGGATCCGCAGGGCAACGCCACCTCGGGACTCGGACAGGCGCGCCAATCGGCCGGTGGCGACGGCGGCAGCGTCTACGACGTGCTCATCGGAAGGAAGAGCATCGCCGAGGTCACCCGCGCCACCGAGTTGCCATTCCTCAAGCTCGTGCCATCGGGCCAGGACCTGACCGGAGCCGAAATCGAGCTCGTCTCCCTGCCCGGCCGCGAGATGAAGCTGCGCGATCCGTTGCGCCTGGCAGCCCCCGAGTACGACTTCATCATCATCGACACCCCGCCTTCGCTGGGCTTGCTCACCCTGAACGCCCTGTGCGCGGCCGACGGCGTCCTCGTGCCCTTGCAGTGCGAATACTATGCGCTCGAGGGACTGTCGGACCTGCGCGCCACCGTCGGGTTGGTGGGCCGTTCGCTCAATCCCGGCCTCGACATCGAAGGCATCATTCTGTGCATGGTCGACACGAGGCAGAACTTGACCGAGCAGGTCTCGAGCGAGGTCCGCAACCACTTCGGCGACCGGGTCTACGACACACCCATTCCGCGCAACGTGCGTTTGTCCGAAGCACCCTCGTTCGGCAAGCCCATTTTGCTCTACGATGTGGCTTCGAAAGGTGCCAAGAGCTACATGGAAGCCGCACGCGAGTTCCTGACCCGCCACACCCGCCAAGCCGAGGGGGGAACACCCGCATGAATTCCGGCGGCAAGCGACAAGCCTTGGGACGCGGGTTGGCGGCCTTGATTCCGAACGCCAGCGAATCCACCAGCGACTCCGGCGGGCCCGCCCCGGCCGGCAGCGGGCTGCGCACGCTCGATATCGAAAGCATCCATCCCTCGAGCAAGCAACCGCGCAAACACTTCGACGACAGCCGCCTCGACGAGCTGGCCGAATCCATTCGCAGCCAGGGCATCATTCAACCCTTGGTCGTGCGCGTGCGAGAAGGCGGCGGCTTCGAGCTGGTGGCCGGCGAGCGCCGCTGGCGGGCGGCCCAGCGCGCGGGCCTGCACCAGGTGCCCGCGGTGGTCCGCGAAGTGGCCGAGTCGCAGGCCTTCGAAATGGCCCTGGTCGAAAACCTGCAGCGCGAAGATCTCAATCCCATCGAGGAGGCCGAGGGCTACCAGCGCCTGGTGGCCGAGTTCGGCTACACCCAGGAATCGCTCTCGGCCCGCGTGGGCAAGGATCGCAGCACGGTCGCCAACGCCCTCCGTCTGCTCAAGCTGCCGCCCGCGGTTCGCGGCATGGTCATCGAAGGTCGTCTGAACATGGGTCATGCACGGGCCCTGCTGGGACTCGAAAGCGACCCGGCCATCGAACGCCTGGCGCGCCAGGCAGCCAGCCGCGGCCTCTCGGTCCGGCAGGTCGAGGCCCTGGTCAAGCGCGAACGCGCAAACGACAACCGCCCGGCCCCGGCCCCGACCACGGCCTCGCCCGCAGCGCGGGACTTGGTCCGCCGGTTGGAACAGGCGCTCGCCACGCGGGTGAAGTTGGTCGAGTCGAGCCCCAAGAGCGGCCGCCTGGAGCTCTACTACACCTCCCTCGACGAGCTCGACGCCGTGCTGGCGAAGATCCTGCGCTAGAGCGCGCCCTGGGGAGTTGAACCCGCCCCGATGCCCCCATGATCGGTACATGATCGGTAGGGGCGGGTTTCAAACCCGCCCCTCCGGTGGTTGGACGCCCTCTTCGCAACGCCAAAACAGGCTGTCGTCGTGCCAAATCAGGTTGAAGGCATCATCAATGGGTGTCGTGCGTCCCAGTGTGGGCGGGTTTGAAACCCGCCCTTACCCCCGTGTCTCTATGGTGTGCGCTTTCCCAGGCGCTTGGCATGCTCGACCATGAGGGCGTGGAATTCCTGGTAGCCCTCGAGCGAAGGCGGGAGGTGGCGCTCGCAGTAGCGCTTGGCGCGCGCATAGTCGAGCGGCGGGCGGCAGTAGCCGTGGCGAAGCAGCACGCGCAGGGTGTAGGCGTCGACCACCATCTCCGTCTCCTTGAAGGCATAGAGGCGAATACTGTCGGCGGTCTCGGGTCCAATGCCCCACACGCCGAGCAGCTCATCGCGCGTCGGCGGCTTGCCGCGAAGGCGCCGGTAGAAATCCGAGAACGCGCGCAACTTCTTCGCCTTGGCGCGGAAATAGCCCGAAGAACGGATGGCGCCCTCCAGGGTTTCATCCTTGGCCGAAAGAATAGCGCCGGGCGAAAGCAACTCCCTGCGGGCGAGTTGGTCAAGGGCCCGCTCGACGTTGGTCCAGGCCGTGTTCTGGGTCAAAATCGCACCACAACAGATCTCGAATCGCTCTGCATCCGTGCGCGGAAAGTTGAAATCCCCGGGATGGTAGCCGGTCAGCCGCCCCGTCAAGGTCGGGTTGCTTCCCGCGTGCCCCAAGAGCGGCCACCACCCCTGCGCGCCGTAGGCGCCGGACAGTGCCTGGGTGAAAGCCTCCAAGGGCGTGCGTCGAGGCACGACGAGCGGCAATCCTCCCTGGGCTGACACGGGCGAATATTGCCCTGGATGGGCGCGAAGCGCGCTGGTTTCTTGATCCGACTCCTGCGACAATCATGGGTGGGACGGCGTCGCATGGGCCGCCCGCGACATGAAGCTTGGCGAAATCCTCATCCAGCTCGGAATGCTGACACCCGACCAGGTGAAGGCGATTCTGAACGACCGATCCTTGCTCGGCGGCAGACTGGGAACGCAACTCGTCGAGCGCGGCCTGCTCGACACGGATCAGGTCTCCGAAGCCCTCGGCCGTCAGATGCGCATGCCGGCGGCCCTGCAGCGCCATTTCGACAAGGCCAACCCGGCTATCGTAGGTCTGCTCAAGCCCAACCTGGCGGCGCGCTACATGGCCATCCCCCTGGTCGCGGCCAAGTCCGGCGCCAAGCGCATCGTGGTGGCCATGACCACGCCCCAGGACGTCCTGGTCATCGACGACGTCTCCTTCGCCCTTGGCGCGCGGGTCGAGCCCATGATCGCGTCCGAGCTGGCCATCGCGCGCAACCTCAAGCGGTTCTACAACGTCGAGATCAAGCTGACCCGTCCGGCCCGGCCCGCCGGCGTCTCCGCCGGTTCATCGCTGTCGCGCGAAATTCCGGCGCTGGCGGGACTGGCGCCGCTGGCCGCGCACGAGGAGGCCCCGCGCGCCTTGTCGGACGGGGGCGCGCAAGGCACGCACGCCCTTGCGCCACCACCCGGCGCGGCCGTGGCCCTCGAAGACGCCGTTCACCACCTGTCGGTCGCCGAGCACCGCGAACAAATCGCGGACATCGTCATCGATTTCATGCTGCCGCGTTTTGCCTGCGGTCTCATCTTCATCCTGCGCGGCACGAACGCCCATGTGTGGCGCGGATACGCCCCGGGCGTCGACGGGCGCGCCATCGAAACCATCGCCTTCCCCCTATCCATGCCGTCGATGTTTCGCAACGCCAAGGAGCGCGCAGTCACCTTCCGCGGATCGCCTCCCGCCGAGGGCGCGAGCCTGCACGCCCAAATCTGGAAATACCTGCGCTGCGAAGCCCCGGCCGCCGTGCTGGTCATTCCCATCGCCATCGGCGAGCGCATCATCAACCTCGTTTACGCGCACGCGAGCACCAGCATGCCCGACGCCTACGTGCGCGAGCTGCAGGCCCTGTGCACCACCGTCGGCAGCTCGTTCATCCGCCTCATCCAACTCGCGAAGGAAGGACACCGCCCAACGACGCTCGTGCCCCGTTAGTGCGCTAGCCATCTCGCCGAAGCAGGACGATGTGCTCGCGCCGGGGGTGGCCGGCGAAGATGGCGCTGAGCCGGCGGTCGCGCGGGGGGCGCATTTGCGAGGCCGTGGCGACGAGGACCAGCCCCGCGTTCGGCGCCTCCAGGCGCAGAGCCTCGGCGGCGTCCTCGGGCTGGTTGCCAACCACGCCGTCGCCGATGACCAGCACCAGCGAGCCGCCCGGTCGCACCACGCGGCCCATCTCGCCCAGCCAGCGGCGCCGGTCCTTCTGCCAGCGCTTTTCGGTCGAGCCGAGCAGCTCATGGCGCGCGCCGACCTGCCTTCGATCGAGATCCTCGCGCGGCAGCCCCAGCCAGAGGAAACGCACGTCGTGGAGATCGGCGTAGTCGTAGGTGCCGGCATAGGGCGGAGAAGACAACACCAGGTTGAAGCTCTCATCGGGCAGGTGGGAAAGCTTTCGCGCATCGCCGAGCTGGATCTCGGGCTCGGGTGTTCCCGAAGGGGTCTTCTGCGCCAGCACCATCAGCGACCGCGCCAGCTCCTCGGCCCGTCCGGCGAAAAATCGCGACGGAACGCCCCGTCCGATGCGTTGGCCGGGCTCGCCTTCGCTCGGCACCTCCTTTTGGCGCATGAACTTGACCAAAATCGACGAGAAGCAGGCGCGCAGGGCGTAACCGACAGGATCCTCGCCGGTCTCGCTCAGAAGCTCGCGCAGGCCGAGCAATTCCAGCGCGACATGGGGAGAAAAGCGCTCCTTCTCGCGGCTGGCCCAGGCCGGGATGGTGGGCCGAATGCGTTTGCGCGCGCGCTCGGCGGCCTCGGTCGAAATTTCCCGCGCCGTCAGGACCAAACGCTCGCAAGCCGCCTCGTCGAGCAGGGTCGAACGAACCTTGGCGATAAGGATGGCCAAGGGGCTGGCATCCACGCCCACGGCCACGCGACCGGCGACCATGGCCTCGACCAGGACGGTACCGCTGCCGCAAAAGGGGTCGAGCACGCGCTGGCCGGGCTTGCACAAGGCCGCGATGGCGGTACGGGCCGTCGACGGGTGCATGCGGCCCGCGTAGCTGTGGAATCCGTGGGTCAGGGCGCGGGAGAGCCCCGGATCGGCATGGAAAAGCGATCCGACGAGGCGAGCCGCGGACGGCTCGCCCCAGGTTTCAACCGGTCCCCCGATGACGGAAAAGGCCTGTCGCCGTCGAGGGATCAGGGGCTACTCCCCGTCGTCGGAAGACGACTCTTCGGGCGGGGGTGCGTCGTTTCCGGGTCCTGGCCCGCCACCTTCGCCGCCCTCGCCCTCTTCATCCGCTGGCGCTGGTCCCTTCGTGCCGCCGATTGAGACCTGTGCGGAAAGCCCACCTTCGAGCACAGCGCCAAACGCAGGAAGGCCGGTCACGAAACGACCATCGAGAGCAAGCGCGAAGTGTCGCGAAACGTGATAGATGAGCCCGACGCTAGCGCCAGCCAAAACCGGGCCCACCTGCCGTGTATCGGTCCTGTAGATGGTCTTGGCCGGGTCGGTAATATCCGGTCCTCCCGGGTTGTTTGTGTCGGGCTTGTACACGACAACGGGCTTCACCGGGAAGCGAATGAAGCCACCGCCGACGTCACCCGAGTACGATAGCTCGAAGTTTCCGTCGCTCGACAAGTCCGTGTACCAGATGGCGCGTCCGAAGACGGCAAACGCCTGGGTTGCCGGTGCGCCGTCCGGACCGCCGGTTGCGCTCTGTTGCTGCTTGAAGAACTCCCACCTCGCCTGCACAGCGAGCCCAAAGGTGTCCGAATACATATAGCCAACCTCGGGCAGCAGATGAAACTGGCCGGTCGAGGTGGTGATGGCGCTGACCTGAATATACTTCTCCCACTCTAGCTTTCCAGCCGGCGCATAACCCCAGCCGGCGCCGGCCCCCACTCCCAACCAAACCGCACCCGCGCGGCGGCGGTGCAAGCCAGTCTCGTAGGCCTCGTCCCGCTGCTGGGTACGGATCCGGTTCAACGGATCTTCCTCGTCGCCCCCGCCGCGCTGACCGCCACCACCCTTCTTGCGAATCTCGATGATCGTGGGGCTGTCGACTTGCCCATTGCTGGCGATTTCCTTGTCGCTGGCGTCGCGGGCGTCGAAGTAGATCTGCAGGTCGCCGGGCTTCATCATGTGACCGGGTAGGGTCGCCAGATACCAGCCCTTGGCCGTCTTGTGCATGGGCAACACCTGGTAGGCCTCGACCCCGGGGGCACGGTGGTGCAGTTGCACGACCTTGGCGTTCAGGCCCGGCTTCAGCGCGCAGCGGATCGACAGCTCCCGGCCAGGCGGGACCACATCCGGCACCGCGCACATCAGCGGCGAGCTCATGGTCGCCGGCAGATCGGGCTCGCCGCCCTCGTCGCCCGAGAGCTGCGGGGAGGGTGCTCGAGGCTGGGGCTGGGCGCGAACCGGCGGCGGGGAAGGCGCCGGCGCCGGCTCCGGCGCCTGTTCGGGCTCGACCACGGCCAGATCGAAAACCGACTTCAGATCGGCGGTCTCGATGGAAGGCGTGAGCTGGATGTCGGGACGAATCTTCTTGGCCAACGTGAAGTTCTGCAACGCCTGGGCCTGGTCCTGGAAGCCGACCCAATAGACCGCACCCAAGTGCAGGTAGGTTCGCGCCGTCATCTTGTCGTCGTCGAGGCCGGCCTCCTTGGCTTCCTTGAGCGCCTTGTTCAGGAGATTCTTGGCGGTTTCGAAGTCTTTGGCTTCATAGGAAAGCAGGGCCTGCTTGTTGAGATCGACAATCTTGTCGCGCGCCTTCTTCTGGTCGATCGCGTACGCCGTGTGTGTGGTGAGCGCGAGTATCACGGTGGAAACACTCAGGGTGAGTGCGAGAAACCGAACCGCACTCAGCCGTGCGGCCGACCGCCCTAGTTCCTTGTTGGCCATGGTAGCGATTCCTTCCTATTGCTGCGTGATCATGAATTCGACGCGACGATTGCGTTCGCGACCCGCCGCCGTCTTGTTGTTGTCGATCGGCTGATCAGGACCATACCCTTTTGCTTCCATCCGATCACTACCGATTCCCTTGCCAACCAAATAGGCCTTCACGGAATCGGCTCGGGCCTGCGAGAGGCGAACGTTGTAGGCGTGGCCGCCCCGGCTGTCGGTGTGTCCTTCGATGCGCACGTGCATATCGGGTCGGGCGTTCAAGACCGTGGCGACCTCGTCGAGGATGCCGAAGCTCCTCGGCATGATGACCGCCCTCGCCGTTCGGAAGAAGATGGCCTGTTTGAGCTCGATCTTTTCCGGCGTGACGGTGACGAGCTCGAGCTTGGGCGGGCAGCCGCCATTCGACGCAGGCCCGGGCTCGTTCGGGCACCTGTCGCTGGCGTCGGGGACACCGTCCTGGTCGTTGTCCGGATCCGGACATCCGTCTTCGTCCTGGAAACCGTCGAAATCCTCGGGCTCGTTTGGGCACTTGTCGGCGGCGTCCAGGATACCGTCTTGGTCGTTGTCCGGATCGGGACACCCGTCGTCGTCCTCGTACCCGTCCTTGTCTTCTGGCTCGTTGGGGCATTTGTCGCGAACATCGGGAATGCCGTCGCCGTCCCGATCGGCCAGCGGATTGGGTACGGGCTCTTGGCGCCGCGGCGGCTTTTCCTTGGGACAGGTCCGTTCGTCCGAGGACAAGCGTAATGCCTCCTCGGCCGCTGCCTGAGCCGCAGCAAGACGATCCTTGGCCAGAAAATACCTACCCTCGTCGAAGTCGCGCTCGGCGAACTCGGCGTTGGCTTCGCCGCTGGCCAATTCGCGAGGGGCGCAGCGGTATGCACCATGGCTGCGGGCCGTTGCCAGCTGCTCCCGAACCCTGCCGACGCCGCTTGCAGAATCGGCCCCGGCACAACCGGCGCAACCGAATAGAAGAGCCAGCACCAGCGCCAGAAAAGCTGACGAGCTTCGCTCGGCGCATACCATCGCGGAGGCCGAAATGCGGCAGCCCCTCACCCGCCTCGCTACGCTCGGCGACCTCTCCCCGCTGCGCGGGGCGAGGCGTGGGCTTCGCGGCCAAGATTCTCTCGCGTCTGTCCTCTCCCCGCTGCGCGGGGCGAGGTGTTTCCAGGTCATGGGTTCCATTTCGGTCATTCGCCGCGAAAGCCTCGCCACCGTCAGAGCTCCCCGCAAGTCTGGTTCGGCCTGGGAGCCCCCTCGGCGTGGATGGTCTGCGCGGACCTCGCGAGGGCCGATGCTCGTCGGGAACAGTCCTGGCTGCGGCGTCCCCAATCGATGGCATCTTGAAAATACGCCCGCCCGGCATCTTCACGTGCCTTCTCGTAATACAGGCTGGCCTTCGTGTATTCGTACGGGGCCTGCTTGTCCGCTCCCTCGACTTTGGCCTGGCTCAAGGCTGCGGCCGCACGTGTGCTGACCTCTTTCAGATACACGACGGGCCCGCAGCCGGAAAGGAGTAGGAATCCCAGCGCGAGCGCCCAAGACTGGCGACGGGGCGGCACGTGCTGGACGGTAAAAAAATCCGAGAAATCAGTCAAGAAGTGGATGACGCTCTCACGCCTATCTGGCTTGCCTCCCCCCTCGGACCCGGCTTGGCGAGCCCGTTTCGAGACGGGGAAGCTCACTGGGTAGGCAAGTGTCGGTACAAAGCGCACAAATCGACCTGGAAGACCTGCAATATCCTTGATTTGTGCTGCGTTTACGAGGTATTAGCAGTGTTTCGCTTTTCAATCCAAGTCGCCGGAGGTTCCTGTGAAACAGCTCATCGCCTATCTCCTTGACCACGCGATGCTCGACTTTTCGGGCGAGCTCACCGATCGATATGGTCAAGGAATTCCTCCGCGATGAGGAATCGCCCGAGGCTCGATCGTTGCTGAACAAAATAATGCAAGATGGCGGGGTCGAGGAAATGCAGATTACCCTCGCCGACTGTCTGCAGGATTGCCTGCGCACGGGTTTGACCGAAGGTGTCGTCGGCGAGCAGTTGAAGCTCTACGCGGAAAGTTGAGCCGAGGCCCCTTCCGCCGCTCCTCGAAGGTTCGTCCACCCGTGTTCGGGTCGACGCCAGCAAGGAGAGGTTCTCATGGTCGGCAACCCCGCATGCAAGTCGCGCTGATGCCGCCTGAGCTATCCACCACGACGCCCACCGCGCCGTCGCGATCCGTGCGTAGCACCTCGATCCCGCGCTGCGCATAGCGTGCCAGTGCGGCCGGGTTGGGCAAACCGAAGCGGTTGTATTTCCCGGCGGAGACCACGGCCAGGCTCGGCGAGACGGCATCGAGGAACGCCTCGCCCGAGGCGTGACGGCTTCCGTGATGCGGGATCTTGAGCACGTCGCAGGCGACCTCGATGCCGGCGACGCGGCGATCGAGAAGCTCGGCCTCCCCTTCCTCGCCGATGTCGCCCGCGAGCAGAAGGCGTCGACCGGCGTAGTCCACGCGAACCACCAAGGAAGCGTCATTGGTCCCAAGCCCGGGAGGCACGCCGATACGGCCATCCAGCCACGGGCTCAAGGGCGTCACGGTCAATCCACCCGATGCCATCGCCGCGGGTGGTGGCGTGCTCACGTGGTTCTCGGTCGCCAACGCCATAAGAGCCCGATACTTGGGATTCTTGCCATCGTCGCCGTTGGTCCAAAGCGCGCCCACGCGGAACCGCGCGAGAATGGGCAGCAGGCCGTTTATATGGTCTGGGTGGGGATGGGACAGCACGACCAAGTCCAGTCTTGCGATCCCGCGTGCGCGCAGCACCGGCTCCACGATGCGCGTGCCGGTGTCGAAACCGTCGTCGTAGCGCCCGCCGCCGTCGACAAGCGCCACGAATCCGCCCGGCCCCTCGACCAGGGCAGAGTCTCCTTGTCCGACATCGAGAAAGGTCACACGTAGATCGTCGCGGGTGCGCCGGACGGTTTCGCGCCAAAGCAGGCTCGTCCCGGCAAGGATCAGGGCCACGGCCGCGGCAACCAGCCACCGCTTGCCGGGCCGCCGCCTCGACACCAATGCCTGCAGAAGGAACGCCGCTGCGGCGACGAGCAAGAGACATTCGCACCAGGTCGGATAGCGAACCAGCAGCACCGGCGCAAACCGCCGAAAGATTCCGGCCAGCAGGATCGCCACGCGCGACGCGAGGCCCGCGAGCGCGAGCGGAAGAGCCCCCAACCAGGGGTGCAGAAGCGCGAGCAACGCCCCCACCAGCCCGCACGGCAAGACCACCAGCTCCACCACCGGCACCAAGACCAGGTTGCCGACCGGCGCGGCCGGGGTGACCTGACCGAAGTGGTGCGCAACAAGCGGGGCAGTCACCAAGCTGGCAGCGAAACTAGCCGACAGCGAGCGCAAGAGCCAAATGAGCGCGCGATTCGAATGTCTCGGCGTTTCCTCGGCACCACTTGGCAGAAGCCAACGGGCGAACAGTCCGAGCGCAATGACCGAGGCGAACGAAAGTTGAAACGACACGTCGAGAATGGCCAGGGGCGACCGGACGAGGAGAACGATCGCCGCAGCGGCAATGCTGGCGGCCAGCGTGACCGGTCGATTGACCACAGCCGCACCGAGAACCACGGCTGCCATGAGGGCCGAGCGCACGGTGGCCACGGCCTCGCCGGTGAGAAGGGTGTAGAAGGCGCAGGCGGGCAACGAAAGCGCCGAGGCCAGAACCTTCGGTGGCACACGCAGGGACCAGGATGGGAAACAAGCGATGAGCCGCTTGAGGCCGTGAAAGACCAGCGCCACGACCACCGCCAGGTGAAGGCCGGACACGGACAGGACGTGTGTGGCGCCGGCCGCCCGAAAGCCGTCCTCGACCTCGACCGGCACGTCCGTGCGTTCGCCGAGGACCATGGTGCGAACGAACCCCGCAGGCACTTCGGACAGCCGATGATTGATCGCGCGCGCCATGGCCTGGCGGAGATGAAAGGCCCAGCGCCTGGCAAGGCCGAGCGCGCTCGGCCGCCCCGATACGCGGTGCAGATCCGACGGCGAGCGAACTGCTGCCAGCAAGTCGATGTCTTGGGCGCGCGCCAGCAGTCGCGCGTCTGGCAGCCCGGGGTTGGCGAATCCCCTCGGCACGTAGAGACGACTCGAAAAGCGGACCCAATCGCCAGGAGCCAAGTCCGGCACGCCATCGAGGACCAGCAGCGAAAGCGAGGCGACGACGGGCTTGCCTTCGACCGCCTGGACCCCGATGCGCAGATGACAGCGGCTGGAATCAGCTCGCTGCTTGTCGCCAGTCCGCTCCTTGGAGCTCTCGATGGCACCCGTGTCCGGTCGGTCGGCCACGTCGGCGCCGGCCACGACTTGTCCGATTATCTCGACCGGCGTGTCTTCAATCACCTCGGGCGATGCCAAGGCGTGAACCACTTCGCGATGTCCGAGCCAGATGCCGCAAGCCATGGCCAGGCAGGCCAGCCCCAAGCTCCGGGCGTGCAGGCACGGGAACAAGACAGATGCCGCCAAGGCGATGCCGGCGAACACCCAGACTTGCGGCGGTGCCGCGACCAAGCCGGCCAGGATGCCGGCCGTCAGCGAGGCGGCCCAGAATGCGAGCTGCATACTGGGATCTCGTCAAGCGGTCGTGAAAAGTTGTCTTTGTCGGGGCGAGAGGATTTGAACCTCCGGCCTTTCGGTCCCGAACCGAACGCGCTACCAGACTGCGCCACGCCCCGAATTTTCACCTGCCCACGGGGGTTCGAGCCGAAGCCCTGGCCCCGCCCCGCCGTCAAGGCGGCGAAAGTTATCACGAACGGGTTCCGTCGCCACAAAAAAGTCCAAGGACTTTGCATCGACGACGGACTAGGACTCGCCGTCCTCGCCAGGGGGCACCCAGGCCTCCTCGTCCTCGGTCTCCTCCGGTGTCCCGGCGATGCTGTAACGACCTTCGAGCCAGCTACCAAGGTCGATGGACCGGCAGCGGGCCGAGCAAAAGGGGCCGAAGGCCGGAGCGCCCACGTGGGTCGGAAGCACGCGTTTGCACACGGGACACTTGGAAGGCTCTGCCATGATGGATGTTTTAGCATGCCAGATGTCCGCCAAGGGCACCCAAGGCGCCTGCCTCGTGCTACGGTTGCGCCGTGAAACCTGCAGCTGCCTGCTTCGTCCTTGCGATGCTCGCCGGATGCGCCGGAAGACTCGCGGTCCCAGCGGGCAAGCAGGGGCACTCAGTGGATGCGGAAGGGAGACCCAAGCGCGTGGTATTCAAACTCGACAATGGCCTTGAGGTAGTTCTCGAAGAAAATCATGCGGCGCCGGTCGTGGCTTTTCAGGCATGGGTCAAGATCGGCTCCGCCGACGAGCCCCCCGAGTTGGCCGGCATCGCCCATGTGTTCGAGCACATGCTGTTCAAGGGCACGAAGAAGCGCGGCGTGGGCCAGATTGCCCGCGAGGTCGAGAAGCTCGGGTGGCGAAATCAACGCCTGGACCAGCCACGACGAAACCGTCTACCACCTGGTGCTGGCCAGTCGGTTCTTCGACACCGGTCTCGACATCCTGGCCGACACGCTAATGAACTCCAGCTTCGACGCCGGCGAGCTGGAGCGCGAACGCAATGTCGTGCTCGAGGAGATCAAACAGGGCATCGACGATCCGGAGCGGCAGGCCGGTCTGGGGCTTTTTCAGTCCGTGTTCGACGTTCACCCCTACGGGCGCCCGATCATCGGCAACGAAGCCACGGTGCGCAAGTTGCGCCGTGAGGACATCCTGTCGTTCTTCGCCAAGCACTACGTGGCCAGCAACGTGACCTTGGTGGTCGTCGGCGACTTCGACATCGAGGTTGCCAGGGCCAAGATCGCCAAGGGCTTTGCACCCATGGCCCGCGGGGTGGCGGAGGGACCTCGCCCAGCCCAGCCCGAGCAACATGGGCTGCGCGTGAAGGGCGCCGCCCGCGACGTCAAGGAAGCCCAGGTTCTGTTTGGCTTTCGCACCCCTGCCATCGACCACCCCGATATCGCGATCCTCGACTTGCTCGCGGTCTTGCTCGGCCAGGGCGATAGCTCGCGACTGAATCTCGAGGTCGTGCGCAACCGGCAGCTTGCCACGAGCACCTCGGCGTACCTGTTCTCGGCCAGGGATCCGGGGGCCTTGGTGATCGGCGTTGGTTTGCCGCCTGTCCGCATCGAAGAGGCCGTTCGCGCCGTGCTGGACGAGGTGTTTCGCATGGCCTTCGAGGAGGTTCCGGCCGAGGAGTTGGCCAAGGCCAAGACCATCCTGGAAAGCGACCGAGTCTACGACAAGGAGACCGTCCAGGGCTACGCCCGCAAGCTGGGATTCTTTTCCGCCATCGCCGGCGATCCCGATTTCGAGGAGCACTACCTGGCGGCTCTGCAGAAGACCACCGCCGCCGACCTGCGTCGGGTGGCCAGTCAATACCTGCACGCATCCAATCTGTCCATCTACGTCCAGGTGCCGGCGAAGGGTACCGGCCGGCAACCGGACAAGACGGAAAAGGTCCTGCAACGCGTGCGCACGACAGCGGAAAACGCGGAAGCACGCGTAGCCGCGCGCTTTGCCCGCGCGGCGGCCTCGGCGCCCGATGCCGATCACGTGATCCGTCACGTGTTTCCCTCGGGCCTCAAGCTGCTCATCATGCGCGACGCCTCGGTGCCGGTCGTGGCCCTGCGCGCGACGTGGGTGGGCGGTCTGCGCTACGAGGACGACCGCTCCAACGGGATCTCGAACATGCTGGCGGCCCTGCTCGTACGTGGAACCAAGACCCGTAGCGCAGAGCAGATCATGAACGATGTCGAGGGCATGGCGGGCGCGCTCACGGGGTACTCTGGGCGCAACAGCCTGGGCGTGCAGGCGGAGTTCCTCTCCCGCTATTTCGAGCGTGGCTTCGACCTGGTCGCCGACTGCATTCTCAACGCTACCTTCTCCGAAGACGAGCTGGAAAAAGAGCGGCGGATCGTGCTCGACGACATCCACGCCCAGGAAGACAACCTGGGCCAGGTCGCGTTCAAGCTGTTCCATTCGGCCATGTGGCAGAAGCATCCCTACCGCCTCGATCCCATGGGCACGCCGCAGACGGTCGCCGGCCTTACCCGCCGCAAGCTCATCAACTATTTCAAACAGCGCTACAGCACCTCCAATCTGACCATCGCGGTGGTGGGCGATGTGGATCCCGCACGGGTCAAGGCCAAGGTCGCGGCGTTGTTCGCCAACGCGACGGAACAGCGCCTGGAAAAGCCGGTCGTCCCGGTCGAGAGCAAACGCACCGAACCGACACAGGTCTTCAAGCTCATGTCCAAGGAGCAGGCACACCTCGTGCTCGGCTTCCAAGGCGTGGGATTTTCGAGCCCGGACCGCTTTCCGCTCGAGGTTCTAGCCTACGTCTTGTCGGGGCAAGGCGGCCGCTTGTTCACCGAAATTCGCGAGAAGCGCGCCCTCGCCTACCGAGTCAGCGCGTTTTCGGTCGAGGGGCTCGACCCCGGCTACTTCGCCGTCTACCTTGCGAGCAGCCCGGAAAACCTGGATGAGGCGGTCGGGGTCGTGCACCGCGAGTTGCGCGAGGTGGCCGAAAAGGGCATCACCTCCGACGAGCTGGCGCGCGCCCAGCGCTACTTGATCGGCGTGCACGCCATCGGGCTGCAGCGCAAGAGCGCGCTGGCCGCAGCCCTGGCCTTTCACGAGGCCTATGGTCAAGGCTGGAAGTCCTACCGGCAGTACGGGGACAACATCATGAAGGTCACGGTCGCTGACGTGACGCGCGCCGCACGCAAGTACCTCGACCCGCAGCGGGAAGTCACTGCCGTGGTCAAGCCGCCCGCCGCGTCGCCGGGAGCCGCCCGCGCGGCCGCGCGGGCCAGCCACTCCGGATCCCCGTTTCGCGTCTCGGACAGTCCTGCCGCCGCGCCGTCCTGGGTTGCCGGCCAAACCGAACCCGACTGGAAGTAACGAAGCGTGCCTCCTGCCCAGCAAGCCAGCCCGCGCAATCTGCTGACCAGCCTGATCCTGGTCTTTCCCCTGTTTCTCATCTATCAGGTCGGCGTCCTGTTCACCTTGCCCATGCTCAACGGGGCGGACTTCGTGACGACCTTTCTCTTCGCCTCGCTGGGCCTGACCCTCAAAGGCTACCTGCTCTTCCTCGCCGCCGTGGTGGGGGCATTCGCGCTGGCCCTCGCCCTGCTCAAGCGCAAGCAGCACTTCAACGGCAAGGTGCTTGTGCCGGTCCTCCTTGAAAGCTCTGTCTACGCCCTGACCATGGGGTCGGTGATTGTCTTGCTCATGACGAAGGTGCTCGGATTCCCGCCCAACCTGGCCGTGGGCCTGCCCGAACAGGGCCTTGGCACCCGGCTCGTGATGTCCCTCGGCGCCGGGGTGTACGAGGAGACCGTGTTCCGACTGGGCCTGCTTGGCGGCAGCATTGCAGCTCTGGAAAAGCTGCTTGGCATGAGTCGATGGGCCGCGGTCCTGGGCGCGTTCGTCTTCTCTTCGGCGGTGTTCTCGTTCGCGCATTACCTGCCCCCGACCGGCGATGCGTTCAGCTTCGGCTCGTTCACCTTCCGCGTGCTGGCCGGGATCGTCTTCGGTGTGCTGTTCAAGTTGCGCGGCTTCGCCGTCGCGGTCTACACGCACGCCTTCTACGACATCTTCGTCCTGGTCATCCGCTGAGCCCTCCTGCCCAAGAACCGCTCCGATCTCCGGACACCTCTTGAGAGCGCGGCGTGTGGAGTCGCAACCGCCCCGGGGCTACCTCGCGGGTGCGCGACTACTTGGACTTTTTTTTGGCAACCGGCTTCTTGGCAACCGGCTTCTTGCCCGAAGGCTTCTTCGCGGAAGGTTTTGGGGCCGCCGGCTTCTTCGCAGCAACCTTCTTCGCAGCCGGTTTGGAAGCGGCGGGCTTCGCCACCGAAGCCTTGGACGGCGCGGGCTTCTTGGCCGCTGCCTTCCTCGCTTCGGCTTTCGGGCCTTCCACCGTGTCCGCCTTCCTGTCTTCGACCTTCTTCCCAGAAACCTTGGCTACGGCGGACGACTTGGGCACCGAATCCGTGGCCTGTTTGCCTGCCTGCTTCACGGGCGCCTTCGCAGCCCCCTTGCCAGCCCCCTTCGCCGGGACAGCCGTGGACGGCAAGCCATCGTCTTCCCTGCCCACGGGGGAACCTGGAATGTCCTTCCGGTTGTGCACGAGGATCCGCCGGGCGTCCGAGAAGGTGATCTCCACCTTGCTTTCGGAGACCACCTCGGACACGTAGCCCTTGCCAAACTTGGGGTGAAACACGATGGCGTTCTCGCGATAGGTGTCGCGAAACTCGTAGGGCTTGGCGTTGCGCTCGCCGTGTTTGGCGAAGAACTCTTCCCACGTCAGCTTCTTGAGGAGCGCGCGTTTGCGCGCCGCCACAGGCTCGGGCATGTCCTCCTCGGCCTCGCCCCGAGGCTTGCGGAAGGAGTGCACGTCCCCGCAAGGATTGCACTGAACGCGCCGAATCTCGTCTTCGTATTTGGAGATGACAACGTGGGTCGTGTCGGCCTTGCACTTAGGGCAGTACGCCTCTACGTCAGACCCTACCTCGTCGACATCATCCTCGAACATGAAGTCCATGGTTGTGCCCCGGTTCTCTATGATTTCGCCTAGTAACACGTTAGCTTCGGACCTGCAACAAATCCGATTGTTGGCCCGGCGCTGGTCGAGGTGGAAATGTTAATTCGTTTCTGAAGATGTGTATATAGTTTAATTATTACTTGTTGTTATTGATCACAGGTCACACATAACTTTAACAATCATCTCTCCCGAGCCGCCCCGTGGCGCAAAGCCAACCAAAGGGTGTAGAAGAGGGTACAGACCAACAAATGCGCTATTTTGACGCAAGAATCATTGAGAATCGCGCACTGGGTAATGGCTATTTCGTCCTCCGAATGGGCGGTTGTGACTCGCTTGCGCAAAGCCGTCCTGGTCAATTTATAATGCTTCGCGGCGATTGGGGGCGCGATCCGCTGTTGCCGCGGCCGGTGTCGCTGCTGGCGGTTGCCCCCGAAGGTCGGGCCGACCTGCTGGCGAAATCGGTAGGTCGTGGAACACGGCTTCTGGAATCAGCTCTACCGGGAACGCGCGTATCCGTGCTTGGGCCGCTGGGGAACAGTTTTCCGGAGCCGACGCCCGACCGTGTGGACCTTCTCGTGGCGGGTGGAGTGGGCATGCCCCCTCTCTTCATGCAAGCCGAGCACGCGGCGCGGCGCGGACTGGTCGACCGCTGCGAGATGCTCTACGGAGGCCGAACTTCGCGCGACCTGGTCTTGCTGGGTGAAATGCGCGGGATGGGCCTCTTTACCCGCCTGGTCACGGAAGATGGCTCGGTCGGCCGGCGTGGGCGCGTGACGTCGGAGCTGGAGGCCCGCATCGACCACTATCGCGCTGCCAATCGCCAACAAGAGCTCCGGGTATTCGCCTGCGGACCCCGGGAGATGCTGTGGGCCGTGGCGCGCATCGCCGAGCCGCACGGAATCGAGTGCTACCTCTCCATGGAGGAGCAGATGGCCTGCGGGATCGGGGTGTGCCTCGGATGCGCCATCCCGGCCCGTTCGCGGCCATTTCGCTACGTGTGCAGCGACGGGCCCGTGTTCATGGCATCCGACCTCATCATTCCGCCCGCCCCTGGCCATGCTGCAGAGGTGACGACATGACCGCCACGCCCGTCGATTTCGTGGCGAGCAAGCAGCCGGCCATGGCCATCCACTGCGGCGGCATCGACTTTCGCAACCCCGTGCTGACGGCGTCGGGGACCTTCGGTTACGGCAAGGAATTCGAGGGCCTCATGCCCCTCACCGCGCTCGGCGGGCTGGTGACCAAAGGGATCTCACCGAATCCGCGCTTTGGCAATCCCGCGCCTCGTATCTGCGAAACGGCGTCGGGAATGCTCAATTCCATAGGACTCGAAAACGTCGGGGTCGAGGGCTTCGCCACCGGGAAACTGCCGTTCCTACGCGACTGCGGTACCAAGGTTCTGGTCAATTTCTTCGGGACTACTTTTGACGACTACGTCGACTGCGGGCAGCGGTTGGGAAGGCTGGACGGCGTCGACGGTCTGGAAATGAACGTCTCCTGTCCCAACATCAAGGCCGGTGGCATCGAGTTCGGCCGCGATCCCCAAGTGCTTGGCGATCTGGTCCGGTCATGCCGCAAGGTCATCACCAAACCTCTGTGGGTCAAGCTCACGCCCAACACGTCGGACATCGTCGCCTTGGCGCGGGCCTGTGCCGAAAACGGAGCCGATGCGGTTTCAGTCATCAACACCATCACCGCGATGGCCATCGACGTGCGCACCCGCAGGCCCAAGCTGGCCACGATCTTCGGTGGGCTCTCGGGCCCGGCCATCAAACCCATTGCCTTGCGCATGGTGTATCAAATCCACCGCGCGAAGCTCGGCATCCCTATTTGCGGGATCGGCGGCATCCAAACCGGCCTCGACGCCGTCGAGTTCCTTTTGGCGGGTGCCAGCACCGTACAGGTGGGCACGCAGAACTTCATCGACCCCGCCTCCGCCGAACGAATCGTTCGCGAAGTGGAGGAATTCTGCCGCCAAAACTCCATCGTCGACCTGCGTGAGCTGGTCGGCGCCCTCAAAACCAAGCCATAGCGGCACACCTTTACCAAAAGTTTTCGGACGTGAAATACGCCGGAAACCTTGGAACGCTAGTCTTCGTCCTGTCTTCGCACAATGAGTGTTGAAGATACGAGCAAGGCCGTCTACTCTTTCCGGCCGGTGCATCATGAAAAAGATCGAAGCCATCATCAAACCGTTCAAGCTCGATGACGTAAAGGACCGCCTTCGTGAAATCGGGGTACAGGGAATGACCGTTTCCGAAGTCAAAGGCTTCGGACGGACCGGGGGCAAGAAAGAGGTCTACCGCGGCTCGGCCTATGTTGTGGATTTCGTCCCCAAGGTCAGGATTCAGATCGTGGTCAAGGACGAAATGGCCAAGGACGTGGTGGAAGCGCTCATGAGCGTCGCGCGCACGGGCCATATCGGCGACGGCAAGATCTTCGTAACCTCAGTCGAGGAAGTCATCCGCATCCGAACCGGAGAACGAGGTGAGGACGCGCTGTAGTAGGAACAAGAAAAACCGAAAGTCCGGCCACGCCTACGCGGTCGGAATGGGAACCATCGCGGGAGGGTTCCCAAACCCTCCCGCGATGGTTCGCCGGCAAAGCCCGCCGGCTCCCCCACGCGACCAACTTTCCAACGTAGAATAAACGCACCGCGCGATCAGCGCAGAAGGGAAACCGCACTATGTCCCCAGCCGAGGTTCTTGAGTTCGCAAAGAAGAATGGAGTCAAACTGGTTGACTTCAAGTTCGTGGATCTTCTCGGGCAGTGGCAGCACACCACCATGCCTATCCACAAGCTGAGCGAAGAGACGTTCACCGAGGGCTTCAACTTCGACGGAAGCTCCATTCGCGGTTGGAAGGCGATCAACGAGTCGGACATGACCTGCATCGCCGACGCCGCCACTGCGGTCATCGATCCCTTCATCAAGGAGCCCACGCTCTCGCTGATCGTGGACATCGCGGACGCCGTCACCCATCAACCGTACGCACGCGACCCGCGTCAGATCGCCAAGAAGGCCGAGCAGTATCTCAAGCAGACTGGTCTCGGTGACGTCTCGTACTTCGGTCCCGAGCCCGAGTTCTTCATCTTCGACGAGGTCCGCTTCGGTGAAGGGCCGAACACTTCCTTCTACAAGATCGACTCGAAGGAAGGACGCTGGAACACCGCGAAAGAGGAAGAGGGCGGCAATCTCGGCTACAAGGTCGACTACAAGCGCGGCTACTTCCCGGTGCCCCCTATCGACACCCAAGTCGATATTCGCGCCGAGATGGCGCTGACCCTCGAGAAGCTCGGTATCACCGTGGAAGTCTTCCACCATGAAGTGGCGACCGCCGGTCAGGCCGAGCTCTCCATGGTCTTCGGTCCGCTCGTGACGATGGCCGATCGCACCATGTGGTACAAGCACGTGGTCAAGAACGTGGCCCGCAAGTGGGGCAAGACCGCCACGTTCATGCCGAAGCCCATCTTCGGCGACAACGGCTCGGGCATGCACTGCCATCAGTCGATCTGGAAGGCCGAGAAGAACCTCTTCGCCGGCGACAAGTACGCCGGGCTGTCCGAGACCGCGCTCTACTACATCGGCGGCCTCATCAAGCACGCCCCTGCCCTCCTCGCCATCACCAACCCCGGCCTCAACAGCTACCGCCGCTTGGTGCCCGGCTTCGAGGCGCCAGTCAACTTGGCATACTCATCGCGTAACCGGTCGGCTTCGATTCGCGTGCCCGTGGCCTCCTCGCCCAAGGCCAAGCGCATCGAGTTCCGTTGCCCGGATCCGATGGCCAATCCATACTTGGCTTTCGCGGCCATGCTGCTTGCCGGCATCGACGGGATCCAGAACAAGATCAAGCCCGGCGACCCGATGGACAAAGACATCTACGAGCTTCCACCCGAGGAGCTCCGCGACATCCCCAAGGCGCCCGGCTCGCTCGAAGAGGCACTCGAGAACCTCAAGAAGGACCATGCCTTCCTGCTCAAGGGCGACGTCTTCACGAAGGAAGTCGTCGAGACTTGGATTTGGTGGAAGGAAGAGAACGAGCTCAAGCCCTCGCGCCTCCGCCCGACGGCCTTCGAGTTCGCGCAGTACTTCGACTCGTAGTCGCTGAAGACATACAATCAAAAGGAAGCCCATCGTCACCGGTGGGCTTTCTTGCGTACGGAGCTCGAATTCTGTCAGGGCTCCGTTCGACCAAGTGCTAAATCCGTTGCACGAGCGCAACGGCCTGCCCTAGAGTTGGTCCCGTTGTCCCCCTGTCGGTAGCACGATGCCCAACCTTTCACTTGGCGAGCGAATCGCGCAAGGCGCGTGGCGAGTAGCGCCGAAGAGATGGCTCTCCGGAGCGATTGGCTGGGGGGCGAGGCGCAGGCTTCCCAAACGACTGCAGACCTTGGTCCTGCGCTCCTACGCCAAGGCGTTCAAGCTGAACAGTGCCGAGGCGGAACATGCCATCGAGCACTATCCCACCTTGCAGGCGTTCTTCACGCGCCGCCTGGTACCCGGAGCACGCAAGCCCCCGGCTGACGAGAGATCAATTGTCGCTCCATCGGATGGCGTCATTTGCGAGGCCGGATTGGCCACGGCGGGAAAGCTGCTCGAGGCCAAGGGCTCGACGTTTACCCTGCAAACCCTGTTGGCCGACGAAGCCTTGGCGGCGCATCTGGTCGGCGGCCCTTATGTTGTCATCTACCTATCACCGCGCGACTACCATCGCGTCCACTTCCCGGCGAGCGGCAAGGTTGTCGCCTGGAGCCACATCCCGGGCATGCTATTCCCCGTCGGTCCCCGAAGCGTCAAGCGGGAGCCAGGACTGTTTGGAAAGAACGAGCGGTTCGTCACTGTCGTCGATAGTCCGATCGGACGCTACGTGGTCGTCATGGTGGCGGCAGTAGGCGTTGGCCACATCACGGCCAGCTACGATCCCGAGGTCGCGACGCATGACAGGAAGCTCGTCAATGGCTCTGTGCGCCACAAGACCTTCACCTCGCCCATTCCCGTCAAGTGCGGACAAGAGCTTGGAGTCTTCAACCTCGGGTCCACGACCATCACAATCTTCGAGCCAGGTCGGGTCGAGCTCAACGAGCTGGTTTCTCATGCACAAATTGAGATGGGAACGCCGGTTGGCCGTATCATATCCGGACAAGCTCGCGGACAAGCCCAGCGTCCATGAACCGTAACAACGACACGCCCCAAGCTCCCACCACGCCAGTCGGGTCCGGCTCCGTCGGCGCGCGCCCAGCGACCATCCAGAATGGGGGAGATGGGCTGGTCGATCACGATCCGACGTTGAAGTGGATCATCTCCGATCTCGTCGAAGGCGGTCAGAAGACCCCGCCGCCTGTTCCGCCACCAACCATCCACTTCAAGCCCAATGAGCGCACGCCTCCACCTCTTCCATCGGAGAACAAGCGGAGGACCGTCCTGCCAGAACCGGCTGCGAATATTCCAACCCCGCCTCCGCTTGCCAAGGAGCCAATCGCGGAGAAGACGCCCTTGCTGCCCGTTGTCGCGACGCCCCGAATGCCGACTACCAAGCCGCCCCTTGCGAGCGAGCCGCCGGCTCCCCCGGTGGCTACCCAAGGCGCAGCACCCGCAGTCGAAGTTTTCCAAGGCGCCACCCCTGCCGATTTCTTCTCGGCGGATTCGACGCCGCCTCCACCGACTTCAGCTGCGCCGGTCAAGGGGACGGGGGGCGCGCCCATCGTTGTTTTGTCCGAGACCTTGGGTAGCGACGCCGAGCTGCCCGTGGATGCGTCCGAGCTGATCCCAGCGACAACCGAGAGTGCAGCCCCGGAGTCGCGCCCCCTCTCGACAGCAGCAGAGAAAGATCAGGCTGCGGCAGCGGCAAAGCCAACCGAGCCAATTCCCGACGATGCGCCTCGCGACAGACTGCAGCTCGGCGCATCCCTGCCAGTCGTCTCCGAAGGGCCGACCGAACCCCGCGAGGTCGAGCCCGACGCCGTCGAGATGCTGGAATCGGCAGAGCACCCAACATCGACGGGCGTGGATCGACCGGACGTGCAGGTTTCGCCCGCGCAGGCGCCACCTCCGGTTCCTTTGGTAGCGCCGGTGCCGCCCGTGCAGACGCCGTCGTCGGTCCCGACGACGCCACGCGTGCCGACTCCTCCCACCGCCCCGGCGACACCAATCGGCCCCGCGGCCGGCCCCGCGGCGCCCGCCATTCCTCCGCCTCGGCCGTTGGCCATCGCGGCCGCGCTGTTCGACGAGTACCAAACACCCACGAGTGGATCGGATTTGATCCCCGAAGCCCTGGCCCGCCGACCTCTCAAGAAACGGGCCAAGCCTTGGTACGAAGAGGTCTTCGATGAGGACTTCCTGCGCACGCTGCCCTTCATGACCGCCGAGCAGACCACACGCGAAGCCGATTTCATTCGCGACTCGCTATCGCTACCCAAAGGCGGAGAGGTTCTCGATGTGGGCTGCGGATACGGCCGCCATGCCTTGGAGCTGGCTCAACAGGGGTTCTGCTTGACTGGTCTAGACCTTTCCTTGCCCATGCTCATCCACGCGGCGGATCATGCCCAGCGGCGTGGCCTTTCGGTCAACTTCGTCCACGCCGACATGCGAGAAATGACCTACAGCGGTCAATTCGACGCCGCCTACTGCATGTTGTCCTCGTTCGGGTATTTCGACGAGGAAACCAACCTGCGTGTGGCCACCGCGATCTGCCGGGCACTCAAACCTGGCGGTCGGTTCTTGCTCGATATCATCAACCGGGACTACATCGTCGGCGATCTTCCCAGTCGGGTCTGGTGGGAGGGCGACGGGTGCGTGGTGCTCGAGGAAGTGGACTTTAACTACCACACAAGCCGAGTTCTCATTCGGCGCTCGGTAGTCTTCGGAAACGGTCGCCAAAGCGAGCAGGAGATATCCCTGCGCGCCTACAGCTTGCACGAAGTCGGCAAGTTGTTGCGCCAGGCCGGACTGCGAGTGCTCGATGTGTCCGGAGGACTGGCCACCAAATCCAGGTTTTTTGGCGCGGCCTCCCGAAACATCATCGCGGTCTGCGAGCGGCCAACTCCCTAGCCCGCCATTCTGCGCGAACAGGAAAGCCCATCGGCTAGGCAGGGCAGCTCCGTGAGCCCCGTCACACTGAGATGCCCTGCAGTTGAACAACCCAGGTCCACTGGCGGTACCAACCTAGTGATGGCACCTAAATTGCCGTCCCAATACAACCGATCCTCATGCGCAAGCATCTAATCGTAGAACGAAACAAGGATAAGGCCAGGAATATCCATTCTCCCACATCAGTATATTGTGTAGGATATACATTCAGAGTCGCGACACCGCGGAAACGGAATGCGCTATGCATAGAGCTGCAGCCAGGATGAAGAGCAATAGAAAAAGCCGACCAACCCGGTCGGGGAGTCGGCGTAAGCCGGAAAGACTTGATGAGTCAAAGGCTACGGTTGGCGCGCCATTCAGTCGACCTGCGAACGATACCGGTGTCGACATAGATTTCGCTGTGGATTCGGCGATGGATCCAGAATTTGCGCAAGGAGTCGTGACTGACTTGGACGCCGTGGCGGAAACGTTGGCCACTGTGGAGCCTGACCTGGGTGACGAGCTGCTGCCAGAGGCCCTGGTGGCCAATGGAGCGCTCGTGGAAACCGACTCCGCAGTGGAGTTGCCCGAGGCACCGGACGAGAGCGAGGATGCGGACGCAGAGGCGGAGGCAGAGGCAGAGGAGGAGTTGGGCGCGGAAAGCGAGCCGGATGACGAAGTCGCGCCAACCACCGCTGGAAGTCCCAAGTCGGACGAGCCTCAGAGCTTCCTCGCCATGTATTTCCGCGACATGGCCGAGCTTTCGGTCTTGAAGCCCGAACAGGAATTCGAGACCGCAAGGCACATCGAGGAATTGGAGCTCGACCTGTGGCAGGCCCTATTTGGTTACGCTCCTTGGGCCGGGCATCTCGTCGCGACCGTTGAAACCGCGATGGGAAGCACGCTGCCCGATCTCAAGACGTTCAAAATGCTCTCCGAGCGGGTGGCGCGCAAAAGCAGCAGCACGGAGAAGAAGAAGCTGTCCAAGTTGTTCGTTTCCCTTTCGAGCCAGATCAAAGAGCTGGACATCGATCGGGTATTCGTCGACGCCGCTCTGACGGAGCTGCAGCGACTGAGCGGGGCGGCCCGCATGCGGCGCCCCATCGAAGGGCTCGGCTTCAACACCGAGACAAAATCGTTCCAGGAGTTTGCTGCGACCATCACCAAGAAATCCGGTGTGGTGAAGCGAGCCAAGAACGAGTTCGTGAAGGCAAATTTGCGCCTCGTAGTCTCCATCGCGCGACGATTCAACCACGGCCGGCTCCCCCTTCCCGATTTGATCCAGGAAGGGAATATCGGCCTGATGAAGGCGGTCGAGCGCTACGACTATCGTCGTGGGTTCCGCTTCTCGACGTACGCGAGTTGGTGGATTCGACACGCCATCAGCCGTGCCCTTGCCGACAAGGGTCGCGCCGTGCGTCTTCCCGTCCACATGATCGACGCCTACCATCGCATCGCCAAGTCCGAGCGTGAATTGCAGTCGAAGCTCGAACGCCCGGCCACCACCGAGGAGATTGCCTCGGTGACCGGGATTGAAGCCGAAAAGCTGGAGAAGATGCGAACCTTCCTGGCCGACAACCCGGTGTCGCTCGACCGGTCCCTGTCCGAGGACGACGGGCGGCGACTCATCGACGTGCTCGTGGACCCCAACGAGGCCCCGAGCCCGCCCGAACAGATGATGAGCAGCGAAACCCAGCAGGAAATGCTCAAGCTGTTGAGCGTGCTCAAGCCCATCGAGGCAGACATTTTGCGCAAGCGTTTCGGGCTCATCAACGATCACGAGCGGACGCTCAAGGAAATTGGCGACGAGTACCGCCTCTCGCGCGAACGCGTGCGCCAGCTGCAAGAGCAGGCCTTGGGCAAGATGCGCAAGGCGATGGCCAAGCGCGAAATATTGTAAGACGGCTTACCGCGGCCGTGGCCGTGGCCGACTGCAAAGACAACCGACCGCGTCCTAGCCCAACCCGCGGCAACCCGCGCCCTTCACCCCAGCATCGTTCCGGGCGGGATAGGATGGCCTGCCAGGACGGCCTTGGCCGGCAGCCGCTTGCGCCCGGGTAGCTGGATTTCCGAAAAGGCTATGACACCCGTGCCACAGGCGATGGCAAGTCCCTGTGGCCGAAGTCCCAGAACCTCTCCGGGCCGACCTTGGCCTGCCTCGACAACCGAGGGAAGAAACACCTTGGCCGGCTGGCCATCGAGCAGAACGGTCGCACCCGGCCACGGATCCACGCCGCGCGCACGCGCAGACACGACTTGGGCGGGCTGCTTGAAGTCGAGCTGGCCGTCCGTCTTGGCCAGCGGTGGCGCGAGCGTGGCCAAACCGTGATCCTGCTCGCGCAGAGCCACGGTGCCGTCCGCAATGCTGGGCAAGGTCTCGACCAACAGGCGCGCACCGAGAGGCGCGAGGCGTGCGGATAGGGAGCCCGCCGTGTCGTCGGCCAGGATTGGTTCGCGCGCAAGTGCCGCCACCGGTCCGGTATCGAGCCCCTCTTCCATGCGCATGACGGCCACGCCGGTTTCGCTTTCCCCCCGAATCACCGACCACTGAATGGGCGCCGCGCCCCGAAACTTGGGCAAGAGCGAGGCGTGCACGTTCCAAGGGCCGAGCCTGGGTAGCGAAAGGAGATCGGGCGGCAGGATCCTGCCGTAGGCGACGACCACGAACAGATCGGGGGTAAGCGAGGCCAACTCCTTGGCAAGAACCCCATCCCTCAACCTGGCAGGCTGGAGAACCGGGAGGCCAAGGCCCGAAGCAAGAGCTTTCACCGCAGGCGGCTGGAGTTTCGCGCCTCGGCCGGCCGGGCGGTCGGGCTGGGTAACGACGGAGACCACCTCGTGGCGATCCGCCAGGGAGGCAAGCGCCGGAACCGCGAAATCCGGGGATCCGAAGAAGACAATGCGCAAGACGGTTACCCCCTCGAAATCAGAGAGGGGGATGGCGTTCCGCCCGATGTCTCTGATTCGCCATCGGCATCCGGTCCGTGCGCCAGATTGAATTCGTAGGCCGCCCGAAGCGTGGGAGTTGAAAGGACGCGCACGCCCTCGTCGAGCACTTCCTGAATGGTCGCGATTTGCTGGCGCAGCTCATGCCAGAGCTCCGGACCAAGGGTCTCGGGCGCGATTTCTCGGCACAGACGGGCGTGGGCTCGGCGCACGTCGCCCACGTCCGCGGTCCGCTCGACCCCTAGAACGCGGAAGTAATCGCCTTCGTTGGCCAGGGCATGGCGGGCCTGGATGCGTTCGCGGTCGATGCTCAGGTCGCGCAACCCCACGCGTGCTCCCCCCCGCGAGCTTCCGTCGGCATCCACCGGACGCAAGGCCCCGAAACAGGATAGGGTCAGCGCAATCTTTCGCACCGTCGGCTCGGAAAGCCCGGTGGTGTGCGCCACGTCCTCGATCGAGCGAACGCCGTCGAAAAGCATGGGAACGCGCATCTCCGACCGCTCCGTCAGTGCCTGGGCCGTGATGTCGGCCGCGTTGGTCGAGTTGTCGAGCAGGAAGACCTTCCGGCCCGCACCAAGACGCAGCGAAACCTTGTCCTGCGGATAGCCTTTCTTGAGCCCCTCGCGCACCAGCGCCGCCGGGTGGCGCAGCAGCCGGGTTCGGTCCGGCCCCGCCGTCACTTCGGGATCGATCTGCCAGGTCCCGGCGCTCAAGGAAAAGAGCGAGAGAATGATGCTCTCATAGTGGCGGCGAACGGCGGGCAACAGCTCATCGCTACGCAGGAAACCGAGGTCCACCAAAACGGCGCCGACCTTGCGCCCGGTGGCGTCGACCACACGCGCGGTCTCCTCGCTCTGGCGACCGTCGATGACGCCTTCACGAACGAGCATGGCCAGCATCCGGTCCGCCGCATCGTCGGAAGCGGCCATCACCGGGAGCCCGGCCTCGAAGTAGATGGACTTCTCCACCCCTTGGTTGCGGATGCGAAGGCGGCCGGTCATGCCCTCGCCAAATGCCCGCCCCAGCAAGAGCGGTACGTCGCGATCCGCGAGATCTCCGCCCCCGACCGGACCGTCGTCCACCAGGTTCTGCAAGGCGGTCGACATCTCGGCGTCGAGGATGCCGTCGATATTTTCCGCCAGACGTCCCAGCAACCTGGTCGGCTCTTCATTGCTCGGCTTCATCACAGGACACTCTGTGGATCTACATCTACCTCAAGACGCACGCCTCGGGGAAGCGACACACGTTGCGTTGTTCGGGTCACGGTGAGTAGTTTCCCCCGATCGCTGCTCGACAGCCAGACCTGAAAGCGGGCTCGTCCCCGCAAGCGCGCAATGGGTGCCTCGGATGGTCCCAAGACGCGCACCGCCGAGTCCGCGACCGAGCGCGCGCGGGATGCCGTCGCACTCGCCGCTTCTCGGACGGCGCCGGCGTCCGTCCCGTCCAGGCGCAACACGACCATGCGCGCGTACGGGGGGTAGTGCGCCTCCTGCCGATGCCCCAGCTCGTCTTGCACGAAGCCCTCGTAGTCATGTTGCTGAAGGAAACGGATAGCGGGGTGCTCGGGGTTGTAGGTCTGGACGAGAATGCGGCCCGGGCTTTCGCCGCGCCCTGCCCTACCCGCCACCTGTTCCATGATCTGGAACGCACGCTCGGAGGCACGGAAGTCCGGTAGGTGGATGCCCTGGTCCGGCTGAAGGACGCCAACCAGGGTCACGCCACCGAAGTCGTGCCCCTTGGTCACCATCTGGGTCCCAACCAAGATGTCGATCTCGCGTCGGTGAACCCGGTCGAGAAACGCCTCCAGCCTGGCCACGCCCGCTGACCCCGCTGTCGCGATCGAGGCGAGCCACGCGCGCCTGTGGAAAGCGCTGGCGGACGAGCGCCTCCACGCGTTCGGTGCCGCTTCCCATTCCCTGCAGGCTCTTGCCCTTGCACACCGGACAAAGGTCGCGGACAGGCTCGGCGCGGCCGCAGTAGTGGCAGAGCAGGCGCCCCCGCGCCTGGTGCAGGGTGAGCGAAACCGCGCAGTCCTGGCAGCGCACGACGTGACCACACGCCACGCAGTGGACGAAGGTGGAAAAGCCACGTCGGTTGAGAAACAGGATCGACTGTTCTCCCGCCGCCAGCGCTTGCTCCACCGCCATGACAAGCGGCGGAGAAAGCAGCCCGTCGGGCCCTACCTGGTGCCGGCGCAGATCGATGATATCGACCGGTGGCAGTGGTCGCTTGGCCGCAGCGGGGTTCGCTCGCACGGGCAGAAGCAGTCTGGTGAAGCGGCCGACCATGACGTTGCGATAGGTTTCGAGACAAGGGGTCGCCGAGCCCAAGATGGCGATGGCACGGCCAAGGCTGGCGCGCATGACCGCCAGATCGCGCGCGTTGTAGCGAAAGCCGTCTTCTTGCTTGAAGGAGCCATCATGCTCCTCGTCGACCACGACCACGGCAAGGTCGCGCACGGGTGCGAACACCGCAGAGCGCGCGCCGACCGCGATGCCAACTTCGCCCCGGCGCAGCCGCCGCCAAGAGGCCGCCCGCTCGCCCGCGGGCAAGCCGCTGTGCAGAACGGCCACATCGTCACCGAAACGAGCACGAAAACGGGCGGCAAGCTGCGGTGTCAACGCAATCTCCGGCACCAAGACCAGCGCGCCGAGCCCGCGCTTCCGCGCCTCGGCGATGATCCTCAGATAGACCTCGGTCTTCCCCGAGCCGGTAATTCCTTGCAGGACGAAGGTTGCGTAGCCTTGGCCAAGAGCGCCGAGCAGAGCCGTGAACGCATCCCGCTGGCAGTCGTTGAGCGTGGGTAGCTGGTCTGGCTCGGCAACAGCGGGCAGCGCGCCGTCATCGTCAGCGCCTCGTTTTCGCTTGGCCCCACGAACGGTGTTCGCGATCTCGACAAACCCTCGCTCGACAAGAAAGCTCACGCGCGACGATTCCGCCGACGAGGCGCGGGCAATTCCCGTCAGGCTGAGGGTGCGGGCTTTCTGGAGTCGGGCCAAGAGCGCGCGATCTCCAGCGTCGAGCGCCATCGCGGCAAGCCCGGAGGGCCTCCCTTCCGCCACCGCGGCCAGCCCCGCTCTTGTCAGCCGCACGCGCCTGGAGGCGGAGGCGCGCTCGCCGCTCGGAAGGGCGGCGTTCAAGACCTCGCCGAGTGGAGCGAGGTAGTAGCTGGCAGCCCAACGACAGAGAGCGAGCAGCGATTCATCCAGGGCGGGGCCGGTGCCCACGGCCTCGAGAATCTCGCGCACATCCTTGTCCGCACCCGCGCCGTCACTCTTGGCGTACCCGACAACGAAGCCGGTCACGGTTCTTCGGCCGAAGGGCACGATCACCTGCGATCCCAAGGCAAGCGGCGCGTCCCTCGGAGAATCACGGTAGGTGAAGACATCCGCCAGAGGCAGCGCCACCGCGACCTCGAGCAGTGCTTGCGCGCCCGACGCCTTCGCGAATGGAGAGGCTTGCCTGGATCCCACTGCAGCTTCCTAGTTGGACGAGCGGCCCAAGCTGCGAGCTCGCACCAGCCACTCGGCGACCTGTTCGTAGAGTGCCTCGGGGATCTCCTCGCCATCGTCCACGGCCGAGAGCGCGCGAGCGAGATGGGGATCGACGAAGACGGGCACCTGGGCCGTTCGCGCGACGTCCTCGATGGCCTGCGCCCGAAGGTGCGTGCCCCGGACCATCACGAACGGGGCCAACCCTCCGCCACCTTCGTAGCGGATGGCGGCGGCCCTGACCCCGGATTGAACAACGACGAAATTCGCCCTGAGCACGTCCTCTAACGCCTGTTCCTGCATGCCTTCACGATGGAGGCGAAGCCGTTCTGCTCTGTACGCCGGCTCGCCTTCGATTTCCCTGAGCTCACGCTTTACCTCGTCTCGGCTCATGCGCAACGCTTTCCCGTGCCGATGGCGCTGCCAATAGTAGTCGACGGCTCCCATCGCCAGCATGGCCAGCGTCAGGCGGATTCCCAGGTGCCGCGCGACGGCCCCCACGGCGCGAAGGATCTGGGCCGCGCTCGGCGTGCCTGGGGGAACGATCGTCGCCAGGGCGGGAGGGAGGCACCACCATGCGACGACAAGAAGGAGGCCCACGCCCAGCATCCCTTTGCCCGCCTCGATCAGCTTGTCGCGCCCCAACACCCTGGCGAGGGAAGGAACGATCCGCCCTAGGGCCGGTCGCAACGGCCTGGCGGTCACGAGCCCTCGCGTCTGCGCCGCGACCACGAGACATGCCGTCAGGCATAGCACGCCGAGAGGCAGAGCCAGCGTCGTCGCCGCCACCTCGGCCCCGGCCCGCACGGCTGTGGAGATCGAGGAAGACTCGACTGGGCTCGTCGCACCAATCAGCGCCTCGCGCATGGCATAGACAAGCGTCGCAGTCCCAGCCCTCGCCTTCGCGACCAGCACCCCGCAGGCTGAGGCCATGACCATGGCCGATGCAAGATCGCGGCTGATTGCAACGTGGCCGGCACCACGCATCTGCGCGATCCGTCTCGAGGTCGGCGCCTGGTTTCTCTCTTCAGGAGACGCTTCAGCCATGGCGGGTGAAACCAATCATGGACGGGTTTGAAACGCGGAGCCCAGCAGATCGAAGAAGCCGTGAAGACTATGCTGCATGGCGGCGTCCATGCCGGCCAGCCCGAGCAGAAACGCGCCCACGCCGAGCAGCGCCTTGAGGGGCATTCCGACAAAATAGAGTGGGATCTGTGGGACGGCTCGCCCGACCATCCCGAGCACGATATCGGCTAGCAGCAGTGCGACGATGGCGGGAGCGCACAATCCGACAGCCGCTTCGATGAGCTTGGCCGACGCCGCAATGGCGACCATCGCCATGGTGTTGGGCCGCCCGCCGAAACCAACAGGGACGGCGAATGGGATGGCCTCGTAGCTGCGTACCAGAGCCGCGGTCAAATGTACCGGACCGCCGATCTCGAAAAACACGACGATGGATAGGAGAAGCATCAGCGCGCCCAAGGGGCTGCTCTTGCCCGCGCCCATGGGCGAAAGTGCGTCGGACATGGAGGCTCCGCGCAAGATGTCCGTGAGATAGCCGGCGGCCTCCGCTGCGCGAAACATGCACGCACCGACAAAGCCCATCACGATTCCCACCATCACCTCGCGGGCAAGGAGCAGCCCCCACAAGACGGCTCCGCCCGTCGGCTCGGAATGGGCAAGCACCGGCAAGCACAAGAACGAAAGAGCCATCCCAATCGCAACACGAATCCGCCCCGGCAAGTGCGGCCCCCCGAACGCCGGGATCGACCATGCCATCGGAAGCGTGCGCGCCGATCCGATTACCAGCGCACCAAGAAAATGTTGGATATCCGTGGGCGACAAAGCGAGAGACTCCCTAGCCCGCATCATTCACGAGTCGCACCAACTCGACGTCTACGTCTATGCGGGCTAGGAAGGCGCGTGCGGAGCCTGCCGGCTTCGCCGGCAGCGAAGCGTCGCGGGAGGGTTTGCGAACCCTTCCAGTACCGCCGCCGGGCCCAAGGCCCGGATCCTTCGGTCATGAAACGTGACAGCCCCTCACCCGACGCGCTTCGCGCGGCGACCTCTCCCCGCTGCGCGGGGCGAGGTGGTTCCAGGTCAGGGTTCCCATGACGATCCAGGCTAGCCCGCCACTCTTCGCTGTATTGGAGACCAGTCTGTTTGTGCATTCCCGTTAGTGATCCTATCCGTGATGAACGATGCGGGCCAGTCTAGCGGACCGTCGGAATGGCCAACAGTAAGGCCTGCGCGAAGCGCACCACCTGCGCCCCGAGCAGCGGCCCCGACACGAGCAGAACCAGCAGCACGGCGATCAACTTCGGCACATACGCGACGGCCGGATCGTAAATCTGGGTCGCCGCTTGCAGCACGCCGACCACGAGACCAACGAGCAAACTGGCGAGCAGCGGTGGGGCCGAGACGAGCAGGACGAGAATTAGACCCTCCCGAACCGCGCGCAACACGACATCGGTGGTCGCGAGGCTAGACATAGCTTTCCACCAGCCCTCGCAGAAGAAGCTGCCAGCCATCTGCCAACACGAAGAGCAGCAACTTGAATGGCAACGAAACCGCGGTGGGCGAGAGCATGTGCATGCCCAGGGCGAGCAACAAATTCGAGATCACCATGTCCACCACCAGGAATGGGATGAACAGGAGCAGGCCGATCTCGAAAGCCCGGCGTAGCTCCGAGGTAAGAAAGGCGGGCACCAGGACGAGAAAATCGCGATCCGTGATGCCGGCACGCTCGTCGACCGTTCGCATGCGCAAGGCCATGGCGTGGAACAGACCGCGATCCCGGGACGACGCGTGCCTGAGCAGAAACTCACGCAGGGGCTCCTTGGCTTTGTCGGCCGCACCGCGGAGCACCTCGAGGCTTCGTCCACTCACGAGATCGGCGCTGGTGCCCTGGGCAAGGTCTGGCGCGATGGCGCGGAACATCCGCTCGCCGGTCGGCGCCATGACGTACAGGGTCAGAATCAGGGCCAGCCCGGTGATGACCTGCGAGGGAGGGATCTGGGGCGCGCCGAGGGCACTCTTCAAGATCGAGAGCACGACCGCGATCTTCACGAAGCTTGTCATGAGAAGAAGGATGAAAGGCAGAATCGAAACCGCGGCCATGGCGATGAAGAGCAGGACCGGCCTCGAAGCAAGCCCCTGGGTGCCGTTCACGCCCGCCCCATTCGAAACTGCGGTGGCGAGAAACGGGTTCATCGGCCGCGCCTCCGCAGCACCCTGGTGAGCACATCGCCAAAGCTCGACGGGATCTTGCCAGCGTCAATGGGTGGAGCGGGAAGAGCCGCCTTGTCGATCTCCGCAAGCAGGCTCATGGCTCCCTCGCCCACCCCAACAAGGAAGCAGCGCCCTCCGGCTTCGATCACATAGACGGAACGTCGCGGTTCGAGCAAGCACCGAGCCAGGACGCGCACACCGGCATCAGAACGTCCGACGCCTTTGCGGCCAAGCCAGTGCAGGACGAAGAACGCGACAAAGCAGACCAGGGCCAGCGAAACCAATGACAGCACAAGTGAGCTCCCCAGGCTGGGGAGGTCGGATCCCGGCGCACCACCCATACCTGGGACTTACCGCCACCACACGCCTCATGTCAACGCCCCCGGAACCGGCGGTAGAGTCGCGCTGTCTTTTCGCCCTGGCGATTCTCGCCAGCGCGGCTGACTATTCCCCACCGCGGCTGCGGCCAGAGCGTTTCATGGTGGCGGCTGACTTCGCCGGTGCGCGAGCGCCAGCATCTTTCTTCACCTTCGGCGCAGCCCCCGCCCTCGCCTTCGATTTGGCCTTGGGCTCGGCAGGAGCTGCCTCTTTGCCCTTGCCCTTGGCCTCGGCGGGCTCCTTGGCTTCCTTGGTTCCCTTGTCTTTGGGAGCGGTCTTGGGCTCCGCCTTGCTGTTCTCGTCCGGGATCAGCTCCAACAGCGCCATGGGGGCGGCGTCGCCTGGCCGCTGACCGACCTTCATGATGCGCGTGTAGCCACCATGACGGGCGAGAAAGCGCGGTCCGATCTCCTCGAACAGCTTGAGGACCGCGTCGCGATCACGAACGACCCGCAGGGCCATGCGCATGGCATGCACCACGCGGGAGCGCTCCTCGTCGGTGCGCTTCTCCGGCTTCTTGGTGAGAATGGGGCCAAGCCTGCGTGCCCACGTAATCGCGCGCTCGGCAAGGCGACGGATCTCCTTGGCCTTGACCGCCGTGGTGCGAATACGCTCGTAGGTCAGCAGCGCCGACACCATGTTGGAGAACAGCGCCTTGCGGTGGGCCGCCGTTCGGGAAAGATGAAGTCCAGCTCTCTTGTGTCGCATGTTGGCCTAGGTACTCGCTCGATCTACGTGGTTGGAATTTCTGCCTCTGCTTCGCCTTGCTGTCGCTGTCGCTGGCACGATCGCCGCGACAGACTAGGCCTTCTTCGGCGGGCCGTCACCAGGCCAGCCTTCCAATTTCATTCCCAGGGAAAGCCCCATGCCGGCGAGGATTTCCTTGATCTCCTTGAGCGACTTGCGCCCGAAGTTCTTGGTCTTGAGCATGTCGGACTCGGTCTTCTGCACCAGCTCGCCGATGTAGCGAATGTTGGCGTTCTGCAAGCAGTTCGCCGAACGCACCGACAGCTCCAAATCGTCGACCGATTTCCACAGGTTCTCGTTGAGCTTCTGCTGCTCTTCGGAGACCGTGGCCTCGGGGGCCGGCTCGGCACCCTCTTGGAAATTGATGAAGATGGACAGCTGATCCTTGAAGATCTTGGCCGCATAGGCCACGGCGTCCTCGGGTTTGACCGTGCCGTTGGTCCACACCTCGAGGGTCAGGCGGTCGTAGTCGGTCTGCTGCCCGACACGCGCATTGGTCACGCTGAAATTGACCTTGCGAATAGGCGAGAAAAGCGAGTCGATGGGAACGACCCCAACCGCCATGTTGGGCTGCTTGTTCCGGTCGGCGGGAACGTAGCCGCGCCCGATTCCGACGTCGAGCTCCATGCGCACCTTGGCGCCCTTGGAGCAGGTCATGATGTGGTGGTCGGGATTGAGGATCTCGATACCCTCGGGGCACTGGATATCCTTGGCCGTAACCTTGCCCTCACCGTCCTTGTCGATGCGAACCGTGTGCGGCTTGCCATCGTGGGAACGGATGATGACTTCCTTCAGGTTGAGCACGATATCCGTGACGTCCTCGGCGACCTCCGGCAGCGAGGTAAACTCGTGCACGGCGCCTTCGATCTTCACGGCGGTGATGGCGGCGCCTTGCAACGACGAAAGAAGCACCCTGCGAATGCCATTGCCGATGGTGGTTCCGAAACCACGTTCGAGCGGCTCGCAGGCGAATTTGCCATAATTCGGCGTCAGCGATTCGGCGTCCACCTCAAGCTTGCGTGGCCTGATGGGGTCGCGCCAGTTCCTTGCAATAAATGCAGACGGCGTGACGGCGGTGGTCTGAGCACTAGCGGTCGACATCCTGTTCTCCTGTTCGATTCTAGGAATCAATAGCTTCGCAGCGGCGGTGGCTACTTGGAATAAAGTTCGACGACGAGCTGCTCTCTGACCGTCATCGTGAGATCCTCTCGCGACGGCAGTGTCACGAGCTTGCCCTGGAAATTGTCCTTGTCGAGTTGCAGCCACTTGGGCACGCCCCGACGATCCACCGCACCCAGGCTTTCGAGGATGCGCGTCACCTTCTTCGAAGGATCGCAGACGACGATGGCGTCGTTCAAGCCACAGAGGTACGAAGGGATATTCACTTTCTTGCCGTTGACCATGAAGTGTCCGTGGCGCACCAACTGGCGGGCCTCGGCGTGATCGGAGGCGAACCCCAGGCGGTAGACGACGTTGTCCAGTCGGCGCTCGAGAAGTTGGAGCAGATTCTCGCCGGCAACCCCCTTCATACGCGTCGCCTTCTGGTAGTAGCCGCGGAACTGCCGTTCGGCGAGGCCATACATGCGCTTGAGCTTCTGTTTCTCGCGCAACTGCGAGCCGTAGTTCGAGAGCTTCCTACGTCTCGCCTGCCCGTGCTGGCCGGGCGCATAGGCCCGCCGCTCGTAGCCGCACTTGTCGGTATAGCAACGGTCGCCTTTCAAGAAGAGCTTGGTGTCTTCCCGGCGACACAAGCGGCAAACCGGACCGGAATACTTCGCCATCGGTATTTTACCTTCCTCGTTCTTTCACTGTCCTAGAAACCCAACCAAGTCCCATCAGACCCTGCGCCGCTTGGGCGGCCTACAACCGTTGTGCGGTATCGGGGTAAGATCCCGGATCACGTTGATCTTGAACCCGGCCGAAGCCAGCGCGCGCAGCGCCGACTCGCGGCCCGACCCCGGACCACGGATGAAGACGTTGATCGACTTCATTCCGTGTTCCATCGCCTTGTGGGCCGCATCGTCGGCCGCAAGTTGGGCGGCGAACGGGGTCGACTTGCGCGAACCTTTGAAGCCCTTGACGCCAGCCGAGGACCAGGACACCACGTTCCCGGAAACGTCGGTGATGGTAACGATGGTGTTGTTGAAGGACGCGGTGATATACGCGATACCGCTCTGGACGCTCTTGCGCGCCTTCTTGACCTTGACCTTTGCCGGCTTCGCTGCTGCTTCGTTCTCTGTCGCCATGTCTTGTCCGTTCTATGCTGAAGGTTCCGCTACCTCGATCGAAATCCTAGGCGCCAGTCCCTTCGGTCTTGCGCTTGATCATCTGCCCTTTGCGCGGGCCCTTGCGCGTGCGTGCATTGGTCTTGGTTCGCTGTCCGCGCACCGGCAGACTCTTGCGGTGACGAAGTCCACGGTAGCACCCCAGATCCATCAGCCGCTTGATGTTCATCGAGATTTCGCGCTGCAGGTCGCCTTCGACCTTGAGCCCCATCTGCTCGATGACTTCGCGGATGCGTCGGGATTCGGCATCGTCGAGCGCGTCGCTGCGCTTGTCCAGCGAGATACCCGCTGCCTTGAGCACCTCGCGGGCCCTGGTCAGGCCGATGCCATTGATGTAGGTCAGCGCAAATTCCATGCGCTTGTTTCGTGGGAGATCGACGCCTGCTACGCGTGCCATCGGCTTGGGATTCCTTTCCTGAACTTCTACCGCTTAGCCCTGCCGCTGCTTGTGGCGGGCATTCTCGCAAATGACCCGAACGACTCCGCGTCGCCGGATGACCTTGCACTTGTCGCAGATCTTCTTGACTGAGGCTCTGACCTTCATAGGACACTCTTCCGTTTCACGCCCGCGAGAGAACCATCGGGCCATTTTCGGTGATCGCCACCGAGTGCTCAAAATGGGCGGAGAGGCTACCATCTTTCGTTACAGCAGTCCACCCGTCGTCCTCGATGACGACCTCGGGGCCGCCTTCGTTTACCATGGGTTCGATGGCAATCACCATCCCTGCGCTGAGACGGGGGCCGCGCCCGGCTGGCCCGTAGTTCAGGACCTGTGGCGGTTCGTGCATGCGGCGCCCGATGCCATGTCCGGCGAACTGCTCGACCACCGAGAACCCGCGCTTCTCGACATAGGCCTGCACGGCCCAGCCGATATCGCCCAGTCGGTTGCCGGGCACGCACTGCTCGATGGCCTTGTCCAGGCTGATCCGGGTCGCCTCCATCAGGGCGCGAGCTTTGTCGGAAATGGTGCCAATCGGCAGCGTGCGCGCCGAATCGCCGCACCAGCCGTCCTTGTAGGCGCCAAAGTCGACTGAAAGAATGTCGCCGTCCTTCAAGACGACGTCTTTGCGCGGTATGCCGTGGACGATCACGCTGTTCACCGAGGTGCACAGCACGGCAGGATAGCCGCGATACCCGAGAAATGCCGATTCCGCAGCGCGCTCCTTGAGCTGGCGTCGAGCCACGAGCTCGAGATCCCAGGTGGTGACCCCGATGGCTGCGGCAGCGGCGATGGCATCGAGCACCTCCGAGACAATGAGATTTGCCTCGCGCAACTTGGCAATCTGCGCCGCGGTCTTGAGCTCGATACCCTTCAAGCGCACCTCATGCGTCCGTGCGGGACGACATACGAGCTTGCAACGGCGGTTGAACCGGCGTGATGTGGTAGGCGGTTGGCCATGAGATGGGTCTTCTTCGGTTTGCAAACCTAGCCACCGACCGGGGCTGTCACCCGGCCGCCACGCCCGCGGATGCGCGGACCCTTGGGGCCGGTGAAGCCTTCGTAGTTCCTTGTGATAAGGTGCGACTCGATCTGTTGGACAGTGTCGAGCGCGACACCAACGACGATCATCAACCCCGTACCGCCGAAGCGGAAGGGGACGCCAAGGTTGTCGGATAGCAGGTTGGGGAGAACGCAGATGACCGACACGTAGAGCGCGCCACCTGCAGTGATTCGTGTGAGGACTTTGTCGATATAGGAAGCGGTGGCTTTGCCCGGCCGAATGCCGGGAATGAAGCCGCCGTACTTGCGCATATTATCGGCCACATCGACAGGATTGAAGGTGACCGCAGTGTAAAAGTAGCAGAAAAAGACGATCAAACCGACGTAGAAGACGTTGTAGCTCCAATTCCCCGGGTGAAGGGCGTCGGCAAAGGCACGCGCATAGGAGTTGTTGAGGAACGACGCGATCTGTGCCGGGAACATCAGAATGGACGAGGCGAAGATCGGCGGAATGACGCCCGCGGTGTTCACCTTGAGCGGCAAGTGCGTCGACTGTCCGCCGAACATCTTGCGGCCCACCACGCGCTTGGCGTACTGCACGGGGATGCGGCGCTGCCCACGCTCGAAGAAGATGATGGCGCCGATGACCACGACCACGATAAGGCCCATGATGGCCAGGGAGAAGGCCGTGATGTTGCCGTCCCGCGCACGCTCGGCCAAGCGAACCAAGGCGCTGGGGATGTCGGTCACGATGCCGGCAAAAATGATGAGAGAAATCCCGTTTCCGATTCCGCGTTCGGTGATTTGCTCACCCAGCCACATGATGAAGGCGGTGCCGGTGGTGAGCGAAAGCATCGTCAGCAGGAAGAAATTCCATCCTGGATCGGGAACGACCTCGCCCAGGTGACCGTAGGCCGAATTGTTGGAAATCAGCCAGCGCGCGATGAAATACGATTGGATGAGCGACAGCAAGATGCAGCCGTAGCGCGTGTACTGGTTGATGCGCCGCCGGCCCGCCTCCCCCTCTTTCTGGATCTGCTCCAGCTTGGGAATGACGACGGTCAGGAGCTGGATGATGATGGATGAGCTGATGTAGGGCATAATGCCCAAGGCAAAGATCGACATCTTCTCGAGCGCTCCGCCCGAGAACATGTTGAAGAGCCCCAGGAAGCTTCCCGAGGACTGGCTCACGATCTTGCTCATCACGGCCGCATTGACGCCAGGAGTCGTCACGAACACGCCGATCCGGTAGACCGCCAGAAGCGCAAGCGTATAGAGCAGGCGCCGGCGGAGCTCCGGAATCTTGGTCATATTTTGGAAGCCAGAGGCCATCAGTTCCTCCTGGAGATGGGAACCCTCAAAAGGTTCCCATGCCCTCCCGCGATGATCCGGTCGAATCTTGGGCCAAGTTCATCAGCCATTGGCCAACTCGGCGCGTCCGCCCTTTTTCTCGATCTTGTCTTTGGCGCTGGCCGAGAAGGCATCGGCCTTCACGACGAACTTCTTCGTCAGCTCGCCGCCGCCCAGCACCTTGATGCAATCGCAGCGACGGGGTACCAACCCGACCCCCTTGAGCTCGTCGATGGTGACCGTGCCGGCCTCGAAGCGTGCATCGATGTCGGACAGGTTCACGGCGAAGATTTCCTTGCGAAAAATATTCTTGAACCCCTTCTTGGGTAGACGCCGCTGCATCGGCATCTGACCACCCTCGAAGCCGAAACGCGCACCATGATGGCCCGTGCGGGCCTTCTGGCCCTTCACGCCCTTCCCGGATTGCTCGCCCGTTCCCGAACCTGGACCACGTCCCACGCGCTTGCGATTTCTCGTTGCGCCGCGAGGACCTTTCAAATCATGTAACGTCGTGCCCATATCTCAGTCCCTTTCGGAAATCTTGCGCGTTCCTTACTCCGCCGCTTCGACCTTCACAAGGTGTGAAATCGACCGAATCATGCCGCGTACCGCCGGATTGTCAGGCAGTATCACGGTTCGACCGCGCTTGCCCAGCCCCAGTTTCGCGGCCGTCAGCTTGTGCGGTAGAGGGCGGTTGATGCCGCTGCGAACCAACGTGACTTTCAGCTTCGTTGCCATGATCTACCCCGCTGCCAAGATGTCTTCGAGGCGCTTGCCACGAAGGGCGGCCACGGCCTCGCCGCTGGAAAGGCGCTTGAGCGCGTCGATGGTGGCGTGAATGACATTGTGCGGGTTGGACGTCCCGATGCACTTGGTGAGGATGTCCTGCACGCCCGCGACCTCGAGAACTGGACGAACCGCGCCACCGGCAATGACACCGGTTCCAGGGCTCGCTGGACGCAGAACGACGGTCCCCGCGCCGAAGTTTCCCTTCACCTCGTGTGGGATGGTGGTTCCCACGAGGGGAATCTTGAACAGGCTCTTCTTGGCCTGCTCGGTTCCCTTGCGGATCGCCTCGGGAACTTCGTTGGCCTTGCCCAAACCGGCCCCGACGTAACCGTGCTGGTCGCCGACCACGACCAGTGCCGAAAATGAGAATCTGCGGCCACCTTTCACGACCTTCGCGACGCGGTTGATGAACACGACGCTGTCGACCAGCTCGCCGACCTCTTCGTAGTTAATCGCCATTCTTGCTCCTAGACCTCAGTGCCTTTGAAACTACACACCCTAGAACTTCAACCCTGCTTCGCGCGCGCCCGTCGCCACGGACGAAACGCGACCATGGTACCGGTAACCGCCCCGATCGAACACCACCTGCGAAATGCCCTTTTCCAGGCACTTCTTCGCGACCAAGGCTCCGACCTGCTTGGCCCGATCGCGCTTCTTTCCCTTGGGAGCATCCGCGGGGATCTCCTTCTTGGGGATGAGATCGGAGGCGGCGAACAAGGTCTTCTTGCTGAGATCGTCAATAATCTGAGCATAGATGTGGCGGGCGCTGCGGTAGACGACCAGGCGGGGTCGCTCGGGCGTACCCGAGAGACGTTTGCGTATCGAACGATGCCTTCGATTGCGCGAGTCGAATTTGCTCTTCGTGGCCATGAATGTTCTTCTTCCCGTTTCTTCCGAGATTGCCCTAGCGCCTATCCACCCGAACCACCGCCTGTTGCAGCGGCTTTTCCAACCTTCTTCTTGATGACTTCCTCGACGTACTTCACGCCCTTGCCCTTGTACGGCTCGGGGGGACGCAGCTCGCGAATCTTTGCCGAGATCTGTCCCAGCTCATCCTTGTCGGACGACACCAAGGTCAGTCGATTCTTCTCGACCTTCGCGGTGATCGACTTCGGCAACTTGAACACGATAGGGTGCGAATAGCCAAGCGCGAAGGTGATGGAATCTCCGGAGACCTCGGCGCGATAACCGACGCCGTTGATTTCGAGCTCCCGTTTCCAGCCCTCGGTCACGCCCTTCACCATGTTGGCCAAGTGGGCACGGACGAGGCCATGCCTTGCCCGGTTCGGCCCGGAATCGTCGGCCCGGCCCACGACGACCTTGTCGCCCTCGACCTTGATGGAGACGCCCGAGGGCATGTGCTTGGCCAGCTCGCCTTTGGGCCCTTTGACCGCGAACTGGCCGCTCTTCTGTACCACCGTGACCCCCTTGGGGATCGTCACGGGCTTGCGACCGATGCGTGACATTACCAAACCTCGCAGAGCAGCTCGCCACCGATGCCCGCCTTGCGCGCCGCACGGTCGGTCATGAGACCACGAGAGGTTGAAAGGATGGCCACGCCAAGACCCGATCGCACCTTGGCGAGGTGGTCATGCCCGACGTACACGCGCTGCCCGGGACGGGAGCGTCGGCGCAAACCCGTGATGGCATTCGCGCCCGGTTCGGCCCAGCGCAGGCGAACGATGATTTCGCTGTGACCGTCGAAACCGGGGCGCACGTCATACCCCTGGATATAGCCTTCGTCCTTCATGACTTCCGCCAGTCTGACCTTGAGGGTCGAAGACGGGCAAGTCACGTCGGCCCGGCGGGCCAGGATGGCATTGCGAATGCGTGTCAGGAAATCGGCAATTGGATCAGTCATGGCTACCAACTCGACTTGATGACACCGGGGATGTCACCTCGGAGGGAGAACAATCTGAAACAGATACGGCACAACTCGAATTTGCGGTAGTAGCCGCGAGAGCGGCCACACTGCTTGCACCGACTGTGCTTGCGCACTTTGAATTTTGGGGTTTTGGGAAAGAGATCGACCGTCTTCGCCATGTTCGCTAGCTCCTAAACGGCATTCCAAGGTGGCGCAGTAAGGCGCGACCTTGTTCGTCGGTGCGCGCGGTGGTGGTGATGGTGATGTTCATGCCCTTGGGCTTCTCCAGCTTGTCGACGCCGGTTTCCGGGAAAATGCTGCCTTCTCGAACGCCCATGGTGAAGTTCCCTCGGCCGTCGAACCCCTTGGGCGACACGCCCTTGAAGTCGCGAACGCGGGGCAAGGCGAAGGTGATCAGGCGATCCAGGAATTCGTACATGCTGTCGCGGCGAAGCGTCACCATGGCGCCGATCTTCTGACCGCCCTTGAGCTTGAACGCTGCGATGGCCTTGGCCGACTTCGTGACCACCGGCCGCTGTCCGGTGATGGCCGCAAGATCCTCGACACCGGAATCAAGGATCTTGGGGTTGGTGATGGCCTCGCCGAGCCCCATGTTGACGGTGATCTTCTGGATGCGCGGGGCCTGCATGATGTTCTTGAGGCCAAGCTCGGTCAGCAGTTTGCCGCGCACCTCCGTTTCATACACCTTGCGCAGGCGGGCAGCCTCGGATCGCTTGACCTTTTCGGTCGCGAGCTCGGGCTTTGCCCCACCGCCCCGGCCAGCGTCCTTGCCCTTGCCACCCTTGCCGGCGGCGCGTGCCGCCTTCTTCACCGCGGCCTCTGCTGCCTGCTCCGGCGTCTGCGCCGGCTTCGCAGCCTTCTGAGGCTTTTCTGCTGCCTTTTCGGCTTTCTCGTTTTCTTCAGCCATCGTCAGTGTTCCTTCTAGCCGTCAGCGCTTATGCCGATTCGAGCGGGCTTCCGCACTTCACACAAAGTCGCCTCTTCTTCTGCCCCTCCCGAATGTCCGCCTTGGCTCGTCTTCCCTTGCCGCACTTTCCGCACCACAGAGCCACATTGGACATCGCGATAGTGCCTTCCTTTTCCAGGATGCCACCGCTCGGATTGGCCTGCGTCGGCTTGGTGTGGCGCTTGACTATGTTCACGCGCTCCACCACCACCCGATCCTTGTCCGTCATGACACGCAGAATCTTACCGCGCTTGCCCTTCTCTTTTCCGGCCATGACGACGATGGTGTCCCCCTTGTGAACGTGCATTAGAGGACCTCCGGCGCGAGCGAGATGATCTTCATGAATCGTTTTGCGCGCAGCTCGCGGGCGACCGGGCCAAAGATACGCGTCCCGATGGGCTCGTTGTCCTTGTCCACGAGCACGGCCGAATTGGAATCGAACCGGATGTACGAGCCATCCTGGCGCGAGATTTCCTTCTTCGTCCGCACGATCACCGCCCGCGCGACCTCGCCCTTCTTGACCTTGGAGTTGGCGATAGCTTCCTTGACGGAAACGATAATTACGTCGCCCAAGGATGCGTATTTTCGCTTTGTGCCGCCGAGCACGCGGATGCACATGATTTTCTTGGCACCCGAATTGTCGGCTACATCGAGGTTTGTTGTCGTTTGGACCATGTGTAAACCTGCAGTCTTTTGAAAGAACCTGGGAGGATCTAGCCCTCCTGCGGCCGCTCCAGAAGTCGTTCCACGCGCCAGCGCTTCTCACGCGACAGCGGACGTGATTCAACGATCTCCACCCTATCGCCTACGCGAAATTCATTCTTTTCGTCGTGGGCCTTGTACTTCGTCCTACGGGTCATGTATTTGCCGTACTTCGAGTGCGCCAGACGTCGCTCGACCACGACCACGCGGGTCTTGTTCATCTTGTCGCCGACGACGATACCGACAAGCTTCCGCTTCGAGCCCAGTGCCCGCCCCGTTTCCGCGGGTGCCGCGCTGCCAGTAGACGTTGCGTGTTCTTTCTCCACGGCCTATTTCTCCTTGGCAGTCGCCACCGCCGCTTGTTTCGACTGTTCGGCGAGCACGGTGCAAATGCGGGCGATGTCGCGACGCGTGTTGCGAATCACCATCGTGTTTTCAATCTGGTTGGTATTGTGCTTGAGACGTTGCTGGAAGAGATCCTCCCGCAGCTTCTTCAGCGTGCGTTCGATCTCCGCGGTCTCGTTACCGCGCAGATCCTTCGCTTGAATCTTGCTTTTCATAGCATCTGCTCCCGGCCAATCACGCGCGTCTGGACCGCCAGCTTGTGTCTTGCCAAGTGGAAGGCCTGCTTGGCGAGCTCCACGGAAACGCCTTCAAGCTCATAGAGAACCCGACCAGGCCTTACCACGGCGACCCACTCTTCCGGAGTCCCCTTGCCCTTTCCCATGCGCGTCTCGGCGGGCTTCTTCGAAATCGGCTTATCGGGGAAGATGCGCACGTAGAGCTTTCCGCCGCGCTTCACGTGACGCGAGATTGCTGTTCGGGCGGCCTCGATTTGGCGGGCCGTCACGAAACCGCAGGTCATGGCCTGCAGTCCGAATTCCCCGAAGGACACCGTGGTCCCCCCCTTGGAAACCCCGCGCATCTTGCCCTTCTGCTGTTTGCGCCACTTGACTCTATCTGGTGCTAGCATGACTTCCTCTCGTCGCTTGAGCCGCTATCGACTAGGCCAGACGACCTGCCCGTTGGGGCAAAACCTCGCCCTTGAAGATCCAGCACTTCACACCGATCGCTCCATAGGTGGTGTGCG
>CAWCMR010000016.1:0-62918 GCA_963796685.1 uncultured delta proteobacterium | reverse complement strand
CAGCGCGAACAGTCGAGGCCCAGGTTGCGCTTCTCCAGATCCGCCACCAGTGGCTGGAAGTAGGCGAGCATGGCGCGCGGCCCGATGTCCTCGCCTGTTGCCTCGCGCATGACCTCGCGCCAGTCGCGGGTAGCGCCCTTGGACAGGATTGTCTGCAAGAAGCGTCCGACCTCCTGGTTGCCCGAGTAGTCGCAGGCGTGCACGTCCTGCTTGAGGATCTTGGTGCAGATGTGGTCGTGCAGCTGGAACTTGATGAGGTTGGCCAGGGCGTAGTCGTAGTACTGCGCCGGATCGTCGTTGATGTGGGTCTTGGTGCAGGCGTCGCAGAGATCCTCGCCGCGGGCCTTGGGCGCCTGTACGCCCTGGTAGCGCGAGACGTACTGCCACCAGCGCGCTTGCCACTCCGAGGGCGGCAGCTCGTCTTCGTAGAGGTCGTGCTCGAAGTGGGTCATGGTACCGGCCGCGAAAGGCAGGAAGACGATCGAGTCCAGGCCGGACTGAAGCAGCCAGCCCGCCGGGTCGGGCTCTTGCCCTTGCCGGACGACGCCCAGCTTGCGCAGGTAGGGCATCTGCTCGCTGGCAAGACGGGCCAGCTCGCCGACGGCCTCGTGAAAGGCGCGGTTGGCGCCCGCGCGCAGAAGGAACGGCACCTCGGGTCGGGTGTAGGACAGGTAGTAATAGATGTGGCCGAGCTCGTGGTGGGCGGTGCCGAACCACTGCTGGTTGGGCTCGACGCTCATGAAGGAGCGGACGTCGCCCTCGCCGTCGATGTCCCAGGCCGAGGCGTGGCTGTTCTTCTTGCGGGCCGATCCCCGGTCTACCGGGAAGAGATCGGATTTTTGCCAAAAACTCTCGGGCAGGCGCGGAAAGCCGAGCGAGACGTAGAAGTCCTCGGCGGTGCGCACGATGTAGCTCGCGACTCTTGTTCTTGAAGAAGGGATCCAGGTTGGCGCCGTCGATGAGGCCCGGCCACGATTGCGCCCAGCGGTTGCCGATCCAGTGTGCCGGGATCAGGCGCGGCACCGACTGCTTGTAGCGTTCGGCCAGGGCGTGCTTGGCGAAGCAGTGCAGGCCGTCGTAGATGGGCGCAACCGCGGTCAGCAGGCCGTCCATGAGGGCCATCATCTCGGCCGCGGTCATGCCGTAGTCGGCGACCTGCAGGGCGAAGAACGAGGAGTAGCCCATCGCGCGCGCGACCTGGTTGCGCAAGCCCTGCAGCTCGACCAGGCCGGGCTTGAGCTTGCGCCCGATCTCCTTCGACGCCGTCCAAGCCCGTTCGCGTTCCTTGAGGTTGCGCGACTTGCGAAGCAGGTCGTCGATGTCGTTGGCCGAGGTCGGCCGCACGCAGGCGCCGGCTCGATTGGTTTGCAGACAGAAGGTGTAGCCGTCGAGAATCGCGGACTGGCGGGCCTCGGCCTCGATGCGCTTGACGACAACGTCGGGGATGGTGGCCGGGTTGTCGGCGGCGGCGAGCAGCAGCTTGTCGAGCTGGCGGACCGACAGGGGATCGAGGTCGTCTTTCTGCTTGAGCAGCGCCCGCGTCTTCTCGATCACCAGCTTCGAGCCCGTGACCGAGGCCAGGGCCTTTTCCGCGGCGGTGCGGGTAGCCGTGTGCTCGGGGGTCACGTCGGTCGAGGCTGTCCAGGCGGCTTGGTTGGCCACGGTGTGCAGCGGCTGTACGAGGCCGCTCACGGTTTCGAGAAAGGCGCGTGCCGTGCGCTCTTGCTGGGTTGTCTTCCTGCTCGGGCCGGCGTGAAGAGCGAAAGCCGCAAGCAGGGCGGCAGCCAGCGCAATGGACGAGAGCATGGTGGGGTCGCGGCGTGACATAGGCCGAAACTAGCACGGACCGGGCTTTACGAAAGCGGGCGAGGATGGTAAGCCAGCCCCCGATGCAACGGACTCTTGGCCTACCGACCCGCCTTCTCGGCCTGACGGCCGGCCTTCTCTTTTTCGCGGCCTGCGGCCAGAACGAAGGCGGGCGCTGCCAGGTCAGCTCGGATTGCGGCAGCGGGCTTATTTGCTGCAACGGCATAAGCGGCAACGGGACGTGCCACGTGTCGTGTTTCACAGCCGATGCCTCTGTGCCCGAGACGAATGACGAGGCCATGTCGTCGACTCTGGATAGCGAGCCCGATTCTTCCCCCATGAGCTCCATCGACAGTGCAACCAGCGAGGTTTCCGCCGACCTCGAAGCGGGCGAGGGTGTGGAAGTCGGCGGGGAAGTCGGCGGGGAAGTCGGCGGGATCGACTAGACCGAGATGCCCAGCTCAGCGAGCTGGGCGCGAAAGGTCGGCGCGTCCGTGAACACGCGTGCGTGGATCCCCAGCTCGCGTGCCACCTCGACATAGCGCAAGACATCGTCGAAGTAGGCCGTTTCCTCGGCGCGCAGTCCCGAGCGGGCGAGGGTGGCCTGGAAGATCTCGGGGTCGGGCTTGGCCATGCGCAGCTCGCACGAAATCACCAGGTCGTCGAAGCGCTCGAACAGCGGGATGAGCGGGCGCACGAAACGCCAGTGCATCTCGTTCACGTTGGATAGGAGCACCAGCTTCACCCGGCCAAGCAAGGCCTCGACCATGGGAAGCACCTCATGGTGGACGCGGAAATGGCAGTTCCACAGGGCGAAGAAGGGCGCGGGCTCCATGGGGGCCTCCGACCCGGCCACCTGGCAGATGGTGCGGCGAAGCTCGTCGCCCGCCAGGTCGCCGCGGTTGATGGCATCCCACAGCCCGAGCATGCGCTTGTGGATGTGCTCGGGATCGGCACCGCCCCAGGCCGACATGCGCTGAAACAGGACGAGATCGTCGTGGAAGACGAGGACGTTGCCGAGATCGAGGACGACAGCCTGGATGCGGGTCATCGATGGCGAACGGTCGCTAGACGTCCTCGACCGGGATGAACTTGATCTCCTGGATCTGGTACTCGCGCGAGCCCTTGCCGGTACGCAAGGTCACCGTGTCGCCCTGCTCGCGGCCGATGAGGGCACGCGCCAGCGGCGCCGAGATGGCGATGCGGCCTTCTTTGATGTCGCCTTCGTGGTCGCCCACGATGCTGTACACGGTCTCGTCGCCGGATTCGGTGTCCGCCAGCCGGACCGTGGCGCCGAAGACCACGCGCGTGCCGGACAGCTTGCCCGGATCGATGACCTCGGAAAGCGCGATGGTGCCCTCCACCTCGCGGATGCGGCCCTCGAGGAAGGCCTGCCGCTCCTTGGCGGCCGAGTACTCGGCGTTCTCGGAGATGTCGCCGTGGGCGCGCGCGATTTCGATATCTTGAACGTTCTTCGGCCGCTCGACCTCGCGCAGGCGCTTGAGCTCGTCGCGTAGTTTCTTTTGCCCCGCCGGGGTCATGGGAAAACGATCAGCCATGTTGGTATTCCTGAAGCGAGCAGACCGAGATGCTGCCCGACTTGAGCCTTGCGATGGCGTCAGCGGCTGCGCGAGCGGCTGACATCGTGGTGTAGTAGGGAAGGCCGCGCATGAGAGCGGTCCGCCGCAGGGAGAAGGAATCATGAATGGACGCGGTGCCCGCGGTGGTGTTGACCACCAGGTGCACGTCGCCGTCGAGCATGCGGTCCACGCAGTTGGGCCGCCCCTCGCTGACCTTGTTGACCCGCTCGCAGGCCACGCCAGCGGCGGACAGTCGAGCGTGCGTGCCGCCCGTGGCCATGATGCGGAACCCCAGACTGATGAGGTTGGTGGCCACGGGGATGGCCAGATCCTTGTCGCTGTTCTTGACCGACATGAAGGCGGTCATGGTCTTGCCCGAGGGCACGGGCAGACGCATGGAGGCCGCGAGCTGGCTTTTGGCAAAGGCCGCGGCGAACGTGCTGTCGATGCCCATGACCTCGCCGGTGGAGCGCATCTCGGGACCGAGCAGAACGTCCACGCCGCCGAACTTCACGAAGGGAAACACTGCCTCCTTGACCGCGATGTGCTTGGGCGCGACTTCCTTGATACCCATCTCGCGCAGGGTCCGGCCGGCCGCAATCTTGGCCGCTATTTTGGCCAGGGGGACGCCGATGACCTTGGAAACGAAAGGAACCGTGCGCGAGGCACGCGGATTGACCTCGAGGATGAAGATGCCGCGCCCATCGCGCGGAACGGCGAACTGCACGTTCATCAGGCCGCGCACCTCGAGCTCGCGCGCCAGGGCCCGCGACTGTTCCTTGATGGCGTCGACGGTTGCGGCGGGCAGGGAGAAAGGCGGCAGCGAGCAGGCGGAATCGCCGGAGTGGATGCCGGCTTCTTCGATGTGCTCCATCACGCCGCCGATGACGACATCCTGGCCGTCGGCCACCACGTCGACGTCGACCTCGATGGCGTCGCGCAGGAATTGATCGACCAGAATGGGCGCGGATTCGTCGCCACGACCGCCGCCCGTGGCCAGGCTCTCCTTGCGGCCGGCCTCCAGGGCTCGACCCACGAAGGTTTCCAGGCCCGAGGCATCGTAGACGATCTCCATGGCCCGCCCGCCGAGCACGTACGACGGTCGCACCATGACCGGGTAGCCGATGCGGTCGGCAATCTCGCGCGCATCTTCCAGGCCGTGGGCGGTGCCCCAGGCCGGCGAGCGCAGTCCCAGCTTGGTGACCAGCTCGCCGAAGCGCTGGCGATCTTCCGCCCGGTCGATGGCGTCGGCGCTGGTGCCGAGCAGCCTCACGCCGGCCTTTTGCAGCGGCACCGCGAGGCGAAGCGGCGTCTGGCCGCCGAACTGCACGATGACGCCCTCGGGCTTCTCGGCGTCGATGATCTCCAGCACATCCTCGCGCGTGAGCGGCTCGAAGTAGAGACGGTCTGCCGTGTCGTAGTCGGTCGAAACCGTCTCGGGATTGCAGTTGACCATGATGGTCTCGTAACCATCCTCGCGCAGGGCCTGGACCGCGTGTACGCAGCAGTAGTCGAACTCGATGCCCTGGCCGATACGGTTGGGCCCGCCGCCCAGGATCACGATCTTCTTCTTGCCCGTCGCGCGCGTTTCGGACTCCGCGGCCGGTTCGGCGTCGCTGCCGGTTTCATAGGTACTGTATAGGTAGGGCGTGTGCGCCTCGAATTCGGCGGCGCAGGTGTCGACCCGCTTGAACACCGGTCTGATGCCATAGCGGATGCGTGCCTGGCGAACGTCTTCTTCCTTCACGCCGGCCAGCTTCATCAGGCGGCGGTCGGACATGCCCATGCGCTTGCGCCGCGCCAGCGACACCGGGTCGTCGAGCAACGCGGCGCCGTCCTTGCGCGCCGACTCGTCCTCTTGTACCAGGGCGTTCACGTGCTCGAGGAACCACGGATCGATGGAGGTGAGCGCGTGGGCTTCGTCGATGGTGAGCCCGGCGCGCAGGGCCTCGGCCAGCTGCCACAGACGATCCGGCCCCGGCTCGTGAATGAGTCGCTTCAGCTCTTCGAGCGGCGGCACCCGGTCGAGATCGAAACCCCAGCGGCCGATCTCCAGCGAGCGCAACGCCTTTCCCAGCGACTCCCTGAAGGTGCGGCCGATGGCCATGACCTCGCCCACCGATTTCATCTGCGGGCCGAGCGTCGCGTCCGCGCCCGGGAACTTCTCGAAGGCGAAACGTGGCACTTTGGTGACCACGTAGTCGATGGTCGGCTCGAAGCAGGCCTTGGTTTCGCGGGTGATGTCGTTGGGCAGCTCGTCGAGGGTGTAGCCGACCGCCAGCTTGGTGGCGATCTTGGCGATGGGGAAGCCGGTGGCCTTCGAAGCCAGGGCCGAGCTGCGCGACACGCGCGGGTTCATCTCGATGACCACCATCTCGCCGTTGGCGGGATTGACCGCGAACTGGATGTTGGACCCGCCGGTCTCGACGCCGATCTCGCGGATCACCGCCAGCGAGGCGTCGCGCATGACCTGGTATTCCTTGTCGGTCAAGGTCATGGCGGGCGCGATGGTGATGGAATCGCCGGTATGGACGCCCATGGGATCCAGGTTTTCGATGGAGCAGATGATGACGGCGTTGTCCTTCCCGTCGCGCATCACCTCCAGCTCGAATTCCTTCCAGCCCAGCACCGACTGTTCGACCAGCACCTCGCCGCGCGGGCTCTGCTGCAGCCCCCAGTTGACCTTGGCGTCGAATTCCTCCGAGTTCCAGGCGATGGCTGCGCCCGAGCCGCCGAGGGTGAACGAGGGGCGCAGGATCACCGGATAGCCGGTGCCGATCTTGATCGCCATGTCGGCTTGAATGGCACGTGCTTCGGCGAGCGAGCGCGCATAGCCCGACATCGGCACCTTGAGACCGATGTTGTTCATGGCCTGCTTGAATAGGTCGCGGTCCTCGGCCTTCTCGATGGCGGCGACTTGCGCGCCGATGAGCTTCACGCCGTACTTGGTCAGCACCCCGGCTTTGAAAAGCTCGATGGTCAAGTTGAGCGCCGTCTGTCCGCCCAGCGTGGGCAAAAGCGCATCGGGCCGCTCGCGTTCGATGATCTTGGTCAAGATATCGACGGTCAGGGGCTCGATATACGTTCGGTCGGCCAGGTCGGGGTCGGTCATGATGGTGGCCGGGTTGGAGTTGACCAGCACCACGCGGAAACCTTCCTCGCGCAAGGCTTTGACGCCCTGGGCGCCCGAGTAGTCGAACTCGCAGGCTTGCCCAATGACGATGGGGCCGGAACCAATGAGGAGAACGCTCTTGATGTCTGTTCGTCGCGGCATTACTCGGGCTTCTTGAGTTTCAGGATGTGACCTTCCCGGTCGAGTTGGAATCCGTCGGGCAGTTTCTTCTCGACGCCACCGCGGCGGCCCTGCACCAGCCAGCCGAGCTCGGCGAAGCCTTCGGCCATGCGGATGCGCAGGCGCAGGCTTTCCTCGCCGTCCGAAACGAAGAGCTCCAGCAGCTTGTCGCGGGCCGCTTCCTCGTTCTTGAGCCCGAGCAGCGCCTCAACAGTGGCGAAGCGCACGCCTTCATCCATGTCGCCAAGGTAGGGAGAAACCAGCTCGGCCGCGCGCTTGTGCTTCATCAACCCGAGGTGGCGGATGAGCTGGATCTTCTTCGTGGGGTCGCGCTCGTAGCCGGGCTCGTGACGGGCCAGCGCCTCGGCGATGACCTCCACCTCCACGTCCTTGCTGGGGGCGATCTTCTGCAAGACGCGCAGGGGCCACGAGACGGAATCCGCGGCCGCCAGGTAGCGCTTGACCGCGGGCAGCGCCGCTTCCCCCTTGCTGACCAGGGTGTCGAAGACCCATTCCTTCTCTTGCTCGTCCTCGATGGACTTGTCGTACATCATGCCGAAGCGTCGCATGAGGCCATAGAGCGCCTCGTCCGATCCCTCGATGGCCAGGGCCTCCATGGCTTTGTAGCGATCCCCGGTCTGGGAATACTTGTTCATCGTACGCTGGATGTTTCCGGCGCGCGCGCGTTCCTCTCGCTTCTCTTTGGAAAAGATATCGAACAGACCCATGGCGAGTTGGCGGACTCTATACCATGTTTGAGCGCGAATCGTTGTATACAGGGGCCGCTGCGCAAGATCGCCTGCGGTGCGTCTGTCAGGGCACCTTCAGACGCGCCTTGGCACGCGGCTTTCGTCGTGGACACAAGTATCAAGGAACCTCGCGGTCTCGGACTCGGACAGTCCGGACAGGCCATCCGAACCCGAGCCCTGGAAACCCAGGCTCGGACGGGCTTGGGCCTGGGTGCTTTCCGCCAACGTCCCCGATGTCTGGTGTTTCGGTGTCTGCTACGCGCTCCTCTTGCCGTTCTTCCTGGCGCCGCTCTTCGCCACGCGCCTTTTGCCCGGGCTCGACCTGCCCTTCCACATGGCCGCCGCCGACATGCTGTCCAAGGTGGGCCGGGCCGTCTCGCCTTACGCGCCCTATTATGAAGGTGGCCTGCGCATCGCCCCTTACGCCGCGCACTTCGTGGCCCTGGTCGTCCTCGGCAAGATCATGGGCCTGCTCGCCGCGCACAAGCTCATCATCATCCTCTACGTGGCGGGGCTACCCCTGGCCATGGCTTCGTTGCTGGCGGCTTGCCGGCGCAGCCGCATCCCGGCCCTGCTCGCCTTTCCGCTGGCCTACAACCTCACCCTGCACTACGGATTCGTCACCTTCGCCCTGTCGTTGCCCGTGGTGCTCTGGCTCCTGGCCCAAATGACGAAGCTGGCCCACAGCGATCGCCCCCGCACCTTCTGGGCGCGCTGGTTCGCCACGGCTGCGGTCGCCATTCTGCTGTTTCTTTGCCACCTGCAGAATTTTCTCTACGGCGTGTGCGCGGCGCTGGTTTTCGCCGTGCTTGCGGCGGCCCCTATTCGCCGCCGGCTCTTGGCCGCGACGGCGCTCGTACCGGCCTTTGCCGGCTTGGTCTACTGGCACCTCGGAACCCCGCCGGTGGCAGGGCGGGCAAGGCTGACGCCCGCCCTGGCCTGGGCCTATCTCAAGCACCACCGGCTGGAGGACTTGGGGCGTCAGAAGCTGCTCGTGGACCTGTGGAATCGCATCGTGCTGATTCCATCGCACGCCATGCGCGCCTTCGTCGACGAGACCAATGTGGATGCCTGCAGGGGGCTTTGTCTGATCATGGTCGCCTACATGCTGGTGGGTGCTCTGGCGTGGCGGGCGGCGAACGCGCCCCTGGAGGCGCGGGCCATGCGCAAGCGTCGCATGCGGCTGGCGGGGTTGGTGGCTTTCTTGGGCGCGCTTACGGCGTACTTGGCGCTGCCCCATCACCTGCAAGAGTTGGAGTTGATGACGTTCTTTCCGCGCTTCTCCGTGCTGGTGCTGCTCATGTTCCTGCTTCTCGTACCAGCCGGGCTGTTGCGTTTGCGCGGGCTCTTTGCCGTGTTGCTGCCCGTGCCCGCCTTGGTCTTCGGCGTTCTCTACGGCCGGCAGCTTTACCTTCATTACCGCGCCTACGGCGCCGAGATCGCGGGCTTCGTGGACGTGGTGGCCAAGACGCCGCCCGGGGGCAAGGCCCTGGGGCTGGTTTTCGAGCGTCGCTCGGCCGTGATGCAGGTCGAATCCGCGATCCTCGGGCTGCCCGGTTTCTACCCGGCCATGCGCCCGGCCTTGGGCAGCATGGTGCCTCCGACCTATTGCGGCCTGCGAGTCATGCCGTGCCGCCTGAAGGTGGCGCCGGATTTCTTCCCGTCCCCATGGGACCCGGCGAGTTTTTCCCCTGCGAAGATGTTGCCGATCTTCGACTACTTTTTCGTGCGCAGTCTTCCGCCGGGCTTCGATCTGTTCAAGGGTTACCATCGCTCGGTCGAGCTTTTGGCCCAGTCCGGAAACTGGGCGGTGTTTCGCAAGCGCCCCGGTCCCCTCGTGCCCGATCCCCTGCCGCCGCCACCGCCACCGGTGGCAGCCCCGGCTTCGGCTCCACCGGCTGCGCCGGTGAGGCGAGAGCGCAGAGCCATCATCCCGCGATAGCCGCGGAAGGTCGTGGTCGTCGCTGTCGCTCTCCTTGTCGCGGGATTAGGCGCGCTCTCTCCAGTTGAAGGTGGGGCGCGCAGGCGGCATAGTCCGTTGCACATGACCAAGGTAGAAATATCGGCTTCTATTCTCGCGGCGGATTTCACGCGGCTCGGGGCCCACATGCAGGAGGCCGAAGCGGCGGGCGTCGAGCGCTTCCATGTCGACGTGATGGACGGACGCTTCGTGCCCAACATCACCTTCGGACCTTTGATGGTGGCGGCGGCCAGGCGATGCACGAAGGCAATCGTCGAAGCCCACCTGATGATCGTCGAGCCCGAGCGCTACATCCCGGAATTTGCCAAGGCCGGCGCGGACAACATCCAGGTCCACCAGGAGACCTGCCCGCACCTGCACAGCACCATCCAGCAGATCCACGCGCTCGGCAAGAAGGCCACGGTGGTCATCAATCCCGCCACGCCCGTTTCGACCCTGGAGGGCGTCCTCGGCGATCTGGATCAAATCCTGGTCATGACCGTGAACCCGGGCTTCGGCGGGCAGACCTTCATCGCCAGCGTGCTACCCAAGGTGGCGCAACTGCGCAAGATGATCGAGGAGCGCAAGCTCGGCTGCGCGCTCGAAGTCGACGGCGGTGTCGCGCCGGCAACCGCCGGTTCCGTGGTCAAGGCAGGGGCGCACCTTTTGGTGGCGGGCGCCGCGATCTTCCGCGCCCCGGAAGGTGTGGCCGAGGCGATTCGTCGATTGCGCGCGAGCGCGCAGGAGGGTTGATCCTGGTTCGGCACATCGCTTTTGGCGTCTGAAGGAGTCGGCAAACAGCCTCGGCCAACGCCGACGGTGCTACAGTTTTTCGATGTCTTCGAGGACTCTGGTTGCCGCCACGGCTCTGATATTGGGCGCCAACCGGTAGGTATTCGTGCCGGCGTGGATGACGTCGAGGGCATCGACTCCCAGGTCGGCCATGGCGATGCGCATGGACTTGGTGATGGCCGGAGTGGTCGTGCGCTTGATCTCGAAGGCGCGGCGCGTGTGCCCGCGTACCACGAGGAGATCCAGCTCGGCCCCTTGGTGCGTCGCCCAGAAGTGGCACTCATCGGCAACCGCGCCGAGGTGTCGTGCGATCTGCTCCAGCATGAATCCCTCCCACGAGGCACCAATTTTGGGATGCCTTTCAAGAGCCGTTCGATCGCGGATGCCAAGAAGCGAGTGGAGAATTCCGCTGTCCCCCAGGTAGATTTTTGGGGTCCTGACCTGACGCTTGGCCAGATTCTCCGACCAGGGCCGAAGTTGCCTGACCATGAACGTCCCGGTCAGCGCATCGAGGTAGCGCTTCACCGTCGGCTGCGAAACCGCAAATGCCTGCGCGAGCTCGGCCCCGTTCCAGATCTGGCCATGATAATGCGCCAACATGCTCCAGAATCGACCCAGGGTGGCGGGAGGAAGATCGAAACCGAGCGCGCGCAGGTCCCGCTCGACGAAGGTAGCGACGAACTCCTCGCGCCAGACGACGCTGGCGGCCTCGCTGGCGGCCAGGTACGAGCGAGGGAACCCTCCCCGCTGCCATAGCCGCTGCAAACGCGCGGCCCCGGCCTCCGCGAGAGTGAACCCGCCCAGCTCGTGGTAGGCGATGCGACCGGCCAGCGATTCGGACGACTGCTGCAGCAGATCGCGCGTCGCGCTACCCAGGATCAGGAAGCGGGCCGGGCGCCGGGGTCGATCCGCGAGCACGCGCAGAACCGGAAAGAGCTCTGGACGTCGCTGGATCTCGTCGATGACGACGAGCCCGCGCAGGTGCTCCAAGGCGAGCAGGGGGTCGGCGAGCAGGGCGAGATCCGATGGGTTCTCCAGATCGAAGCGCGTGACGTTTCTCCCGACTTGCGCGGCAAGATGTCCCGCCAACCAGGTCTTGCCCACCTGTCGTGCACCGATGATGGCGACGACAGGAAAAGTCCGAAGGAGCCAACGAAGTCTATCCACATGGTCCGATCGGTCGATCATGATGGTTCGACAGTACCATGAAAATATAATGTCTAGAGTTATGTTTTCATGATTGTGCGCCAAGCCTATCGGCTTCGCGGAATCATCAACCTCTTCGCTGACGACTCGAAGTGCGAAACCAGCTAGGCCGCAGCTATGGTATGAGATCGGGGATCGCCATGGGCCAAGACGCGGGGACCACCACCATCACGGAAGCCAACGTTCCCCGGCGTGGCGATGGCAAGGAGACGCTTGCCCTGGCGTGGCTGTTCCCGCGCGCCGACCTTCCCGCCGTGCCGTTGCAGTCGCAAGGCGAGGGTGAATGGCTCGTCGGCCGGGATCCTGCGTGCGCCATTCGTCTGGACGGAAACGACGTCTCCAGGCGGCATGCGGCCATCCGGCGAGCTGCAGGAGCCTCGGTGTTCCGCCTCGAGGATCTCGGCAGTCGCAACGGCATTCGCGTGAACGGCCAGACCGTGGCGTCGGCCGAGCTGGGCTGCGCCGACGTAGTTCGCGTCGGGGGCTGGGTGGGGGTGGTGGTGGCCTTGCCGGGCGCCTTCACCGAGATCGCGCCAGGGTTGCTGGGCGGCGCCGTTCTGCAAGCCGCCCTCGCGCCCCTGCGGCAGGTGGCTCCGAGCAACCTCACCATCGTGCTCGAGGGCGAGACCGGGACGGGCAAGGAGATGGTCACCCGCGGCGTGCACGCCTGGAGCGGCCGTCCCGGGCCCCTGGTCGCGGTCAATTGCGCCGCCCTTCCCGAGGGCTTGGCCGAGGGCGAGCTGTTCGGCTACCGTCGAGGCGCTTTCACCGGCGCGGATCGAGCCAGTCCGGGATTCTTTCGCAGCGCCCAGGGCGGGACCCTGCTGCTCGACGAGGTGTCGGATCTGCCGCTCCCCTTGCAGGCCAAGCTTCTACGCGTGCTGCAGGAAGGGGAGGTGCAGCCGCTCGGCGAGACCCGACCGGTGCCGGTGGACGTGCGCATCGTGGTGGCCAGCCAGCAACCGCTGATGGACGCCGTACGCGAGGGCCGCTTTCGCGCCGATCTGCTGGCCCGCCTGGATGGTATCACCGTGCGTTTGCCGCCGCTGCGCCAACGCAAAGAAGACGTTCCTCAACTGTTTTCGCACCTGCTGCGGGAATGGACCAAGGGGCGGGCGCCCGCGGTCGAGTGCGACCTGGTCGAACGGCTGTGCGTCCACGACTGGCCCTTCAACGTACGCGAGCTGGTGCAGGCTGATCCGCCAGCTCCTGGTGCTTCATCCCGGCGAATCCCTGCTGCGTGCCGAGCACCTTCCCGCGCGTATCGGCACGCCGGCCGCCGAACCAAGCGCTGCCGCGCCTGCCGGCAAGGGCAGCTCCCACGCCGAGCCGGGGCGCGCCGGTGGCGAGACGGTCGAGTTGCCCGCCCTGCTGGCCGCGCTACGTGCCGCGGGCGGGAATGTGGCACGCGCCGCTGCCATGCTCGGCATCACCCGCCAGCGTGCCTACCGCCTCATGGAGAGCCACGCGGTGGATCTCGGGGCCATTCGAGGCGGGGAGGGCGCGCGCAAGTGACGGGCGCGCCCTACAACATCAAGGTCGGGGAAATCGTCGGGGGAAAATACCGGCTGGTTCGCTTTCTTGCTTCGGGTGGCATGGGCGCCGTGTACGAGGCCCAGCACACCGTGGTCAAACGACGATTCGCGGTCAAGCTGCTGCACGCCGAGCTGGCGTCGCAACGGGAGAGCCTGGCGCGTTTTCAGCGCGAAGCTCAGACCGCGGGCGAGCTCGAAAGCGAGAACATCGCCGCCGCCGTCGACTTCGGCATCGCCGAGAGCGGCTCGCCCTACATCGTCATGGAGTACCTGGCCGGCGAGAGCCTGCGCGTTCTCATGGACCGCAGCCGACGCCTGCCCGTGTCGCGCGCCACGGACATCGTCGCGCAGGCGTGCCGCGGGGTGGGGGTGGCGCACAAGGCCGGGATCGTCCACCGCGACCTCAACCCGCAGAACCTCTTCGTGTGCCGCCGCGAGGACGGAACCGATCTGGTCAAGGTGCTCGACTTCGGCATCGCGAAGCTGGAGGCGGTCCAAAGCGCGGAGACGCGCACGGGGACCATCCTGGGCACGCCCGCCTACCTCTCGCCCGAGCAGGCGCGCGGCGAGAAGACGGTGGATCATCGCACCGACATTTACGGGCTCGGCGCCGTTCTCTACGAGCTGCTCTCGGGGAAGAAGCCCCACCCCGGGGATTCGCACAACGCCATCCTTCACCACATCTGCACGCAGCCCGCGCTGCCTCTCGACGGCAGCGACCTCGGGCTTCCCGAGGCCCTGACCGCGAGCGTGAACCGCGCGCTCAGCTCCGAGCCACGCGAACGCCCGGACTCGGTCGAGGCCTTTGCCCAGGAGCTTGCGCCCTTCGCCAAGCGCGAGGTGTGGCCGTCGCCGAGCGACGCACGCGAGGCCAACGCGACCACCGTCGCGGGTTCCGCCCGCCATGACGACGACAAGGACGTCGGCCTCGGACCCGGTCTGCTCGAGCACCGCCGCGCAGGCGTCTATATCGTCGCCTCGGCGGCGGCGGTTGCGCTTGCGCTCGTCCTCGCTCTTGTCCTCGCTCTTCTTCCCGCGCGGCACAAGGCGCCCGACATCGCGCGACGGTCCTATCCCACCGGCACCCGTCTCTTCGTGCCGCCGCCCAATCCGGGCGCGGTCGAGCAGATCGCGGCCCTGGCGAAGTCGAACGCGGGGCGAGAGGCGGCGGCCATCACGGCTATGGAAGCGGTTCCGCAGGCCATCTGGTTTTCCAAGGGCACGCCCGAGGAGGTCCAGGGCGCCGTGAGCAATGCCATGGTCAGAGCCGCGCGGGATCTCGCCCTGCGCGTGCTGGTCGCCAGCAACCGGCCCTACCGCGACTGCGCGGGCTTCAGCGCGGGGGGGGCCCAGAACACGGCCGCCTACCAGGCGTGGATCGACGGGTTCGCGCGCGGCCTCGGCAACGAGCGCGCGCTGGTGATCCTGGAACCCGACAGCACGGGCATGATTCCCTACAGCACCAGCCTCGACGGCACCGCCGACTCGTGCCGGCCCACCGTGACCGATGGCCGCGGCAAGATGATACCGGCGCCGGGGGCCACCGCCGACGAAGCCTACGCGCAGATCCGATACGCCACGGCCAGCTTGGCCAAGCTGGCTCCCCATGCGCTGGTCTATCTCGACGGCACCCATGCCGCCTGGTTGCCCGTGGGCGAGGCTGCCTACCGTCTGTACCGCAGCGGCGTGCTCGGGGCGCAGGGCTTTGCCGTCAATGTCTCGAATTTTCAGCTCGTCCGGCATTCCATCCGTTACGCCACCTGGATCTCGAAGTGTCTGAGGTACGCGACCCTGGGCAGGAACGAGGCAGGGACCCCCGGCGCCTTTCGCCGCTGCGCCAGTCAACCCATGGACGAGAGCGCGGGCGACGAGGCTGCCTGGGCACAAACGGAGGCGTGGTACGCGAAAAACGTCACCGCGGATTCGGCCGCGCTTGCCCACTTCGTGATCGACACCGGCCGCAGCGGACGGGGTCCGCTCGATACCGCTCGCTACGCCGAGGCGCCCTTTGCCCAGCCCGATGCCGTCATCCGTGGCCTGGCCGCGGGCGCCTGGTGCAACCCACCGGGCACGGGGCTTGGCGTGCGGCCCACCACCGCGACGGGCGTGGATCTGTTGGACGCGTACCTGTGGATCAAGACCGTCGGAGAATCGGACGGATCGTGCGACGTCGCGGGAGGCGCGCGGGCGTGGAGCTACGAACGGTACAATCCTTGGGGTATCGTCGGCGATAGCCAGAAGCACTTCGACCCGCTTTGGGGCATGGTCGATCCTGCCGCGGGGACGTGGTTTCCGGGGTACGCTCTGGAGCTGGCGCAAAAAGCCGATCCGCCCCTCTTGCCTTGAGCACCGAGTAGGACATTCTCTTCATTCCATTTCCCCGAGCGAGGCCATCATGAACATCCAGCACTTTCTGGTCCCGAGCAGCGGCAAGAAGCTCTCGGTGGAGAAGCTTCCCACCGACAGCACCGAGGGCGTTCGCGACGAGAAGGAAGGCCTCTCCATGCTGGAGAAGTGCCGGAATTCCTTGGCCGAGATGCAGGACAAGCTCTACGCGCAGGACAAGTGGGCCGTGCTGGTCGTGCTGCAGGCCATGGATGCCGCCGGCAAGGACAGCACAATCAAGTTCGTCATGTCGGGCGTGAACCCACAAGGTTGCCAGGTGGTGAGCTTCAAGGAGCCGTCGCGCGAGGAGCTCGATCACGACTTCATGTGGCGCTACATGAAGAACATGCCCGAGCGCGGGCGCATCGGAATCTTCAACCGTTCCTACTATGAAGAGGTGCTGGTGGTGCGGGTGCACCCTCAATTCCTCGACAAGCAGAGTCTTCCCGAGCCGTGCAGGAAAGACGTGTGGCGGCGCCGTTTCGAGGACATCAATGCGGTGGAGCGCTATCTGGTCAACAACGCCGTGGTGCCCATCAAGATCTTCCTCAACGTTTCGCGAGACGCCCAGCTCAAGCGCCTGCTCAAGCGCCTCGACAAGCCGAGCAAGAACTGGAAATTCGCCGAATCCGACGTGGCCGAGCGAGCGCTGTGGAACGACTACATGAAGGCCTACGAGGACATGCTGCAAAACACGAGCACCAAGCACGCCCCGTGGTACGCCGTTCCCGCGGACAACAAATGGTACACGCGCGTCGCCGTGGCGGAGATCATCACCCAGCGCATGGCCGAGCTGGATTTGAGCTATCCCGAGGTCTCGAAAGAGCGCCAAGCGGCGCTGCACAAGTTGCGCCGCAAGTTGGCGGGGGCCTAGCCCGAAATCGTGTCCAGGATGAAACCCAAAGCGACCGAAACCCTGATTGCGGCCATCGATGTCGGCGCCAATGCCGTTCGCCTGGAAATCGCGCGCGGCTTTTCCGACGGCAGCATCGAGTCGGTGCGCCAGGAGCGCGATCCCGTTCGCCCCGGCGAGGGACTGTTCCAGACCGGCTTCATTCCCCCGATCGTCGTCGACCGTCTGGTGGGCGTCCTGCGCCGCTACGCCATCATTTGCAAGCGGCACCAGGCACGCGTGCGCGCCGTGGGCACCAGCGCCTTGCGCGAGGCCAAGAATCGCGAAGACATCATCCGCCGGGTCAAGCGCGAGGCGGGTCTGGAGCTCGAAGCCATCTCGGGCAAGGAGGAAGCGCGCCTCATGTGTCTGGGCGTACTGTCCGGGCGGCCCCCCAAGGCGCGTTCGCTTTGCCTCGACATCGGCGGCGGCTCGACCGAGGTGGCTGGCGCCATCGGCGACCAACCCTCGAAATTGTGGAGCGTGGCCATCGGCTCCGTTCGCTTGACCGAGATCTTCAAGAGTCATCGCGATGTGTCCACGAAGCAGCTTCGCCTGCTGCGCGAGTTCGCGCGCGAGGCCGTGGAGGATTCGCTGCCGCCAGGGATCCGTGGCTTCCCGCGCGTGGCGCTGGGCAGCTCGGGCTCGATCCGGGCCATCATCGGCATGGCCGCAGCCGAGGGCACGGCGCACGCCACGGCCGAACAGATCTCGCACGCCGTGGAGAAGCTGGCGCGCATGGATCCCGACGAACGTCACCAGCGTTTCGACACCCGGCGCGCCGACGTCATCGTGGCCGGTGCCGTGATCTTGGAGGCGCTGGCCCATCATCTTTCGCTGCACGCGGTCACCGCGGTCGATCGGGGTTTGCGGCACGGGGTGCTCGTGGATCTGGTGCGCAGGCGTTTCCGCGATGCGGACGATTCGTCGCTGATCGACGCTGCGCGCACCATGGGCAGGCGCTTCTTCTTCGACGAGGCCCACGCCATGCAGGTCGCCAGGCTTGCCATCGCCATGTTCGATCAACTGGCGGGGCTGCACCGCTTGCCCATGGCGGTGCGTCCCTACCTCGAGGTCGCGGCGGTGTTGCACGACATCGGCCATTCGGTGAGCTACCAGAAGCATCACCGTCACACCGAGTACCTCGTGCGCAACGGCGATATTCCGGGTCTCGCGGATCGCGAACGCGACATCGTGGCGCGCATCGCCCGTTTCCATCGCCGCAGTCCCCCCGATCTGCACCATCCTGGCATGGAGGGCCTCTCGACCAGCGAGGCGCGTTATGTGCGCAAGCTGGCCACGCTACTGCGGGTCGCGGACGCCCTGGACCGCAGCCACGCGCAGCCCATAAGCAATATACGCGCCGAGGTTACGGATGGAAAAGCCGTGCTGCGGCTGCAAACCCAGGGGCCGGCGGATCTCGAATTGTGGGACGTGGGGCATGAAGCCCAGCTTTTCCATAGGGTTTTCTCCACCAGGCTGGTCGTGGCGGCCGCGCTCTCGAAGAATCACGCCAGGGGCTTGGGGCCGAAGAATCGTCGCAGAATTGTCACATGACATCGCTCGAACCGCGGGCCAGACTTACCGGCCTTGACTTCCCGGGCTTCCAATAAGGAGAAATCGCAGGCGGTTGCGGAACAGGTCGACAGCCAGCCGGGGACCTTCTTTAACCGCGAGCTCTCCTGGTTGGAATTCAATGCCCGCGTCCTCGAAGAGGCGTGCGACACCACGGTTCAGTTGGCCGAGCGGCTGAAGTTCCAGGCCATCGTCGCCAGCAACCTCGACGAGTTCTTCATGGTCCGCGTGGCCGGGCTCAAGCAATTGGTCGCGGGCGGGGTGGTCGACGTGAACGCCGACGGCATGCCGCCCGTCGAACAGCTGGCTCGCATCAGCACGCGCACCCACGACATGATTCGGACGCTGTACCAGAATTGGCGCGGGGACATCGCGCCCAAGCTGGCGAACAAGGCGGGAATCCAGTTCGTCAGGCCCGGCGACCTCACCGGGAGCCAGCGCTCCGCCTTGCAAGTCCGCTTTGCCCGCGACGTGTGGCCCGTGCTCACGCCGCTTGCCGTGGATCAGGGACATCCCTTTCCCACGCTACGCAATCGCAGCTTGAACCTGGCCATTCTTCTACACAAGGAACGCCAGCGCGTCGCCCGTCGGCAAATCATCTTCGCCGTGGTGCAGGTTCCCGGCGTGCTGCCCCGATTGGTGGAGGTCGAGCCGGCCCGCGAAGGACAGGCCGCGTTCATCCTGCTGGAAGATCTGATCGCCATGGACGTGGGCGATCTCTTCCCGGGCTTTCGCGTGGTCGGGTGCAGCCCGTTTCGCGTTACGCGCAATTTCGATCTGTCCATCGACGAGGACGAGGCGGACGATCTGCTCAAGACCATTCAGCGCGAGTTGCGCAAGCGCGAGCGCGGGCAGGCGGTGCGCTTGGAAGTCGCCAGCGACGCACCCACCGAGGTCGAGGCCTTTCTGCGCGGGGCCTTGCGCCTCGAGCCCTCCGACGTGTATCGCGTGGACGGCCCCCTGCGCATGGGCGACCTGGCCCCGCTTGCCAACCATCCGCTGCTGGGCGATTTCCACGACGAGCCCTTCGCGCCCCAGATGGTTCCCCAGTTGCACGAAGGCGAGATCTTCAAGACCCTCGCCGAGCGCGACATCCTTCTGCACCACCCCTACGAGTCGTTCGATCACGTCGTCGATTTCGTGTCCGAGGCGGCCGACGACCCCGACGTGCTGGCCATCAAGCAGACGCTGTACCGGACCAGCGCGGATTCGCCCGTCATCAGCGCGCTCATCCGCGCGGCGGAGAACGGCAAGCAGGTCACCGCGGTGGTGGAGATCAAGGCGCGCTTCGACGAAGGCCGCAACATCGCGTGGGCGCGCGTGCTGGAAGAGTCGGGCGTCCACGTGGTCTACGGCCTGATAGGGTTCAAGACCCATTGCAAGGTCGCGCTGGTGGTTCGTCGCGAGCTCGGCGTGATCCGCCGATACGTCCACCTGTCCACCGGCAATTACAACCCGGCGACCGCGCGTGTGTACAGCGACCTCTCCTATCTCACCGCGCGCGAGGACTTTGCCGACGACGCCGGGGCCTTGTTCAACCTGATCACGGGGTATTCTGCGCCGCCCTCGTGGAAGCGATTCACGGTGGCGCCGCTCGGGCTCAAGGAGCGCATCCTCGAGCTCATCGCGCGCGAAAGCACCTTCGGCGACAAGGGACACATCATCGCCAAGATGAATTCCCTGGTCGATCCGGACGTCATCCGCGCGCTCTACCGGGCCTCGCAGCAGAGCGTGCGCATCGACCTGCTCGTGCGGGGCATCTGTTGCCTGCAGCCCGGTATCCGGGGACAAAGCGAAAACATCCGCGTGACCAGCACGGTGGATCGCTTCCTCGAGCACGCGCGCATCTTCTACTTCGAGGCCGGCGGCAAGAACGAGGTCTACCTTTCGTCGGCCGATTGGATGCCGCGCAATTTCGTGCGCCGGATCGAGGTCATGTTTCCCATCGACGACGAAACCCTGCGTGCGCGCATCTTGAAAGAGATTCTGGCCACCCAGTTGGCCGACAACGTGCGCGCGCGCGTGTTGCTTCCGGACGGTACCTACCAGCGCGTGGCTCCGGACAAGGACGCCCCACGGGTGCGCAGCCAGGAAAGCTTCGTGGCCATGGCGCGCAAACGCAGCCAGGAGCTGGCGACCCCGAGCGCACACAAGGAAACGCCCTTGGGCGGACCCGTCTTCGTGCTCGCCAAGCCGACCCACGCCCGATCGCCCGAAGGCGACGTGCCGTCCATCCGGACGCCGCCGCCCGTGCTCGTGTCGTAGAGCACCGAACGGGTTGACTCCCGTCGTGAAATTGCGCAGTTGCGTCGCGTCCCTTTGTTGCTCGTCGGGGGAAACCTTTGCCCGCAGCAGCGCCTCGATGCTTGGCCAGTGGATGGGCGGCAAAGCGAAGGTGCGCGTGCTCGACATCGCGGCCGGCAGCGGCATCTACGGGCTGACCCTGGCGAAGAGCCCCAAAGTGCACGTTACCTCGCTCGATTGGCCCAACGTCCTCGTCGAGACGAGGAAATGGGCCGATCGCCTGGGCGCCAACACTTCCCGCGTGCAGTACATCGAAGGCAATCTATTCGAAGCGGACTACCTCGGCCCTTACGATTTGATCGTGCTCAGTCACGTCTACCACCACTTCGACGACGCGACCTGTTCGGGGCTGACCAAGAAGGTGGCCACGGCGCTCGCCCCGGGCGGTCGGATCGCCATCAACGACTTCGTCTACGACGCCGCCCTGGCCAACCCCATGGCCGCGCTCTTCCGCACCACCATGCTGGCCTGGACCCGCAAGGGCTCGACCTACACGGAAACCGATTTCCGGCGCTGGCTTGCCGAGGCCGGCCTCAAAGGCGTCGAATTCACACCGAGCGTGGGCATGCCCTCCACGATGATCATGGCGGAGAAGCGGTCATGAATGCACTGTCTCGCGTGGTGCAGACTCCGTCGCCCTTCGGCGTCATCGAGGCGCGCAAGGCCTGACCCGACAATCAGGCGGCGTCCCGCGTGGGCGCCGCCTGGTTTTGGACTTTCCGTGGCGCACGGTCACCCCCGTCGCCCTCGTCGGCCGCGGCCCGACTTGTTCGGCTTCTTCGTCGCCTGGCCTGTCCCAAGCGCAGCCAGGTCAGCCAGATCCTTGGGGCGGCCTGAAGCAGCCTTGTTGAGGAGAAGATCCTCTCTTCCGATCACGGGCACCGTCAGCCCCTCGATGGCAACAGTCACGCGCGAGGGCCAGGCCCGCTCGAAGGTCATTCCGCTGATCCCCGTGATCATGTCGATGCGACTTGGAGCCACGCCCATCTGGAAAACCGTGTCGGTCGTCGCGAGGTCTTCTTCGGTCAGATCAAGGAGTGCGGCGCCAAAGCGTTTCAATGCCCGCATGACCCGCGTAGCATTTTCGCTGGTCGGCCGTACCCAAATATCGATGTCACCCGTGGCGCGGGGAATGCCGTGCACGCCGACCGCGTAAGCCCCGACGATCAGGAATTCAGCGCCTTCCGCGCACAATGCGGACAGTATGTCGTTGTAGTCGCGGTTCAATCGGTTCTCCACGAAACGCCCACGCATCCAGCGTCAGCGGCCACATCATCTGCATGCGTTCGGCAGCGGTCCCCGGCACAAGGTCGTTCTCAGGCGGACGCGTGCCACCGCGGAATATCCGGGAAACGCGCCGGGCCGGGGAAGTGGCTGAGGCCATCTGCAACGCAAGTATAGAGCACCAGCTGCGCCAGGCGTGGGGTTTTCCACGGCTTGGCAGCCCCCACAATATCGAACCCTTTCCTGCTCCAATTCGCATTGCCATAGGAACTGCACAAGTGTATAGTATTGTCCAGGTTTACCGTCGAGGAATTGGCTAGAAACACCTCGCCCCGCGCAGCGGGGAGAGGTCGAGTGCGCGAAGCGCGTCGGGTGAGGGGCTCCCCGGACGCCGAGCCCTCACTCTCCGTGACCCCGGTTACACCTTCCCCGGCTGTACCCACGACCGCTTTCTGCACGGCCACCACATCCAGCACTGGAAGGCACGGCGGACCCACCACCATGAACAACCTTTCCCTGCTGTGCATGCACCATCACCACCTGGTCCACCAAGGCGGTTGGTCGGTCGCCCGGACGGCCAACGGTGAATTGCCTTCAGGGCGCCGGATGGACGGGAAGTACTTGCGGTACCGGCGCGCGAGGCCAGCGAAGATGCGGTGGCGCTTCTGCGCGAGTGGGCGGAAGAGCGCGGGCTGGACATCGGGGCGGAGACGAACGTGCTGCTGTGGGATGGGAGTCGACCGGACCATGACTGGGCGGTGGCCGCGTTGGTCTCGGAGGACACGGCTGCCCATGGAGTCAAAAGAGAGACAGCGCGTTCGCGAGATCACTCACACCCCGAGATGCGTCCGACATGCGCCCTGATTGAAGTACGTTGACTGGGATCTTGGCCTCGATCCTGAGACTCTTTTCTCCCCTTTCTTTGCGCACCTCCTGCCAAGCTCCAGATTTCAGGATCGAAACTGACCTTTCAGCTGCGCTTTGTAGGAATTTGCCAACATTTCGCCAGTTGTCCTCCCCAGCGGACGACCAACTCGACTCGAGAAATACCGTTCGAGCATTCTCATCGCCGCGTAGGGTTATCCCCACACCGTTGGCAAAGACTTTGCGAGCAAGGAGACCATCGTGACTCCATTTGTAGTTCTCAATACCCCACGAACGCGCAGCTAACTCGTCTGCCCACAATTCAGCCGCTTGCACTTGATCGGGTTGCGTGGTGGCGACAAGGAGACGTTCCAACTCCCGTTCGATCGCTGAGCAGTCACACCTGCGTGCTTGCTCGACACGCGTCGACCTAAAGATGAGTCCGGCGAGGCGAGCGGGCAAGGATCGCCAATCCCGACAAGAGTAGCGAAACAGTTTACTCCGAACAGTGTCGTGCCACTCATGTCTCTTGTAGTCACCGGGCGTTGGTGACTCTCCAGAGAACAAGTGAAAAAGGGTCATTCCGATTCCAAACGAGTCCACCAATGCATTTCTGGTGGAGACACCGGGTACGGGATGAAGCTGCTCTGGAGCAGCGTATGCGAGTGCCGCCGCGCTCCCCAGATCTACCGATTTCTCCGCCGCGTCCTTATGCCAGGAAAGGTCAAAGTCCAAGACAACAACTTCTGGTGGTTCACCTAAATGCGACTCGCGGAGCATAATGTTCTGCGGGCGAAGATCGCGGTGCAAAACCCGTTCTGGAAGTAAATGACCAGCTCTTATTATCCCTACAAGAGACCAAGCGACACGCAGCTTACTGGACCAATCCCCAATTCGACCTGAGGCAATTGCGGCGTCCAGATTCGGTCCATCAACATAGTCCTTAATCACGCATGTCGGAATCTCAAACGAAAGCAAGTATGGGACCATTCCGGGAATCTTGTTGTCGGAAAGTATTTCCATAGAACGAACACCCCTGCGAAATGCAGACAGGAGCTTTGGATTCTCTCGAACATCATCTTTCAAGATCTTTATCGCGACCGAGTTGCCCTGTTGATCAAGAGCGTGATACACGCGCCCAAATAGACCTTTTCCGATCTGTCGATCCACCATATAGCCAAAGAACTCATTGTGCGGTGGCGAAAGGCTCACATAGCTCGCCCTGCTAATCGGGTAGTCATACTTGTGGCGGAAGTCCAGATAGGCTTGTCTGGAAGCCTCTGAGTCATCACACAAAATTTCAGGCTCTCCTGACATCTTCATGGAAGCGCGGGCACCTTGAAGACGGGATGAAGGACAACGCCTGAGCAGCAGAGGAAGATGAAGCCAATGAGGGCTTGAGCGTTGTGGAAGCCATAGGCCCTGCGGGTGATGACCCTGATCTTGCCATTAAGGCCCTCGGTTCTTCCGTTATTGAGCCCTGTGGCGACAATGGCCACGATGCCGTCCAGGTATTTCTTGATGGTCGCGGCGACCTTCTTGAAGGAAGGTAGTCTGGATCGCCTGGCCCAACTGATCCATTCTTCGAGCTTCTGTTTGACGACGTTGACCTGGCGACGACCGAGGATGTCGCAGATGGCGATCTTGAGCAGGTAGCCGCGATAGAGTCGGGCATTGGTCTTCGGGAGGGTCGACAGCCTCTCAGACTCGGCCCTGGATAGGTTCCACGGATTCTTGAGCAGAAGGTACTTGGTCTTCTTCAGTTGCCCGCGTTCGTCGGTGTCCTCCAGGAGTCGGACCTCCGCACGCCGGAGCTCGTCGAGTGCTTCCTGCACGAGTCTCTGAACGTGGAAGCGGTCGAAGACGATCTGCGCTTGTGGCGCTCGCGAGGTGACCGCGTCGATGTAGGCCGCGGACATGTCGATGGTGACGGTCTTGAGCTTGCTGGTTCGTTCCGGGCCGAGAGCGTCGAAGAAGCAGCCGAGCGTCGCAGCGTTCTTGCCCTCGTGGGCCCAGACGACCCGCTGCGAGACGTGGTCGACAACGACGGTGACGTACTCATGGTGCCGCCGGTACGACAACTCGTCGACGCCGATGTGTTCGAGGTCCTCGAGGAGAAGGCTAGGATCTCGGTGCCGCGGCACCACCCGCTGGATGATGGCGCCGACGGTGCGCCACGCGATGCGCATGGTTTCGGCCACCATCGTCTGGCTTGCTTGTTGGGCCAGATAGGCCACGTGGTCCTCGAAGTCACGCGTGAAGCCGACCTTCGGCTCGGCCCAAGGGACCATCTCGATGACCACGCCGCACCGAGGACAGTCAACCCTGCGCAGGGTGTAGCGCAGAAGAACCTCCATCCCGCACGCGTCCAGATGCCGCCAGTTCCGAGCCCGAGCATCGAACACGTCATGGACCCGACATCCGCAGCCTGAGCAGTAGGGAACGGTCGTCGTTGGCGCCACGTGCACCAATATGCCAAGCAGATCGAATTCGACCGCCAGGACACGGGTATGTGGAAATTGGAGTAGGTTTCGGAATAGGGTGGTTGCGCGCATGGGCTCCTGGGCTTGTGGGTTCTAGACAAGCCACACGATACCCCAGGTGCCCGTGCGCACTTCGTCTCCACCTCACCCGAAACTCATGCCGCCCACATCTCCGTCGGCGACGTGCGTCGCACCTACGAGATCTCCCCTTACGAAGATGTCAGGAGAGCCAAAACTTCTACCCTCTGGCTGCCGACAATCTCGGCATGTCAAGCCCGCGAACCCTCGGCCTCGGCTGCCCAGGGTAGAGCAGGTTGCAGTGTCCGGGTACCCCAAGTGCGCTCCGACACTTGTCGCCAGCGACCAAGAGCGCAGAATGAATTGCATCGCGGCCAGACGCGGAAAAGACACGATGAGACGATCGTGGTTTGGATTTGTAGCTCTCGCGCTTCTGCACGCTTGTAGCAGTCGGCGGCCGATGACCCTCCGGCCGGTCGACCGTGGCGGCGTTGGAAGCGGCGGAATTTTCGGGACGGGCGGTGGTACGCCGGATGGGGGAGGGCAGGTTGCCTGTCCCGATGGCAATGGCAGTGGCCTGCCAGATCAACTGTGCACGAGCGACGCGGCGGACATCCAAGATGCTGGCCGGGATGTCCCGCCAGCTGTGGACCCGGCGGTGGATCTCGCTGCCCAGACCTGTGGGGATGCCGCCGCCTGCGGCTCGGGCCAGGCCTGTGTTCTGATGGGCGGCGGTCCGGTACCGCGGTGCTTGGCTCAGGACGATGGCGGTGCATGTGGCTTTGGATTGGTCCCTGTCGATTCGTGCAGCAGCTACGGCGGAGCGGCTTTTCGGCCGGGATGCACCGATCCGCTGCCTACCCCGCAATGCCGTGGCCTCGCCGACGGGTGCGGGGATCCGTGCTCGTGCGTGTGCCCCGCCGGTACCGTCGGCGGTGGTTGCTACCAGGGTTCGGGCTACACGATCTGTTCGGCGCCGTAGAACGGCCCGAGGGGCCGCTCGGGCCAAGCGGTGAATCGCCTAATTGTGATCGCGGCGGCGGGCGGCTTCGTCGGCGTCTTCGCGGCTGGTCAGGTGACGCACGTCCTGACCGTCGACCATGAAGATGACCATCTCGGCCAGGTTCGTGGTGTGGTCGGCCATGCGTTCGAGGTACTTGGCGATGGACTGCAGGCGCGTGGCCCGGTACACGTTGTGCCCGCTCTCCATCATGAAGGTGAGCAGCTCGCGGAAGACCTGGGCGTAGAGCGCGTCGACGACCTCGTCGCGCTCGATGATCTTGCGCGCACGGTCGGCGTCCTTGGCCACGAACGCGTCCAGCACCTCGCGCAGCATGGCCTGGGCCTCGCGGCCCATGTGGGGAATGTCGACGTAGGGTTTGAGCTGGGGCTCGGTGTTGAGCTTGAGCACGCGCTCGCAAATGTTCACGCCCAGGTCGGCGATGCGTTCGAGGTCGGTCACCACCTTGAGGACCAGGGTGATGAAGCGCAGGTCGGAGGCCACGGGCTGTCGCCGCGCCAGGATCTGCAAGCACAGGCCGTCGAGCTCGACCTCCATGCGGTTGACGACCTTGTCCGCGGTGATGGTCCGGTCGGCCAGCTTGCTGTCGCGGTCGGTGAGCGCCTGGATGCTGTCGCCGATGATGCTCTCGACGTGGCTGCCCATGACCAGCAGTTGCTCGCGCAACTGGCGCAATTCGTGCTCGTACTCTCTGTCGGTGTGCTCACGTCCAAACATGGTGTATGTCCTCGCCGCTATCCGAAGCGGCCGGTGATGTAGTCCTCGGTGCGGGATTGACTGGGTTTGGTAAAGATGACTTGCGTGGTGTCGAATTCAATGAGGTCGCCCATGTAAAAGAACGCGGTGTTGTGCGAGACGCGCGCGGCCTGCTGCATGTTGTGGGTCACGATGACCACGGTGTACTCGCTGGCCAGCTCGTGAATCAGCTCTTCGATGTGCGCGGTGGCGATGGGATCCAGGGCCGAGGCCGGCTCGTCCATCAAGAGGACGTCGGGCTCGACGGCCAGGGCGCGCGCGATGCACAGGCGCTGTTGCTGGCCGCCCGACAGACCAAGGGCGCTTTCGTGCAGGCGATCTTCCACCTCTTTCCACAGGGCCGCACGCTTGAGCGCGCTTTCGACGCGGCCGCCGAGCTCGCTGCGGTCGTCCATGCCCAACAGACGCAAGCCGTAGGCCACGTTGTCGTAGATCGATTTCGGGAAGGGGTTCGACTTCTGAAACACCATGCCGATGCGGCGACGCACGGCCACCGGGTCGACGCCCTGGCCGTAGATGGATTCGTCGTCCAGCTTGACCGTACCCTCGACGCGGCAGCCCGGGATCAGCTCGTTCATGCGGTTGAGCGAGCGCAAGAACGTCGACTTGCCGCAGCCCGACGGACCGATGAGGGCGGTCACTTGCTTGCCGGGAATGGTCATGGTGACAGGGCCGAGGGCCTTCTTGTCGCCGTAGTAGACCGAAAGTTGCCGGACGCCGAGGCTCCCGGTGGGCGAATCTTCGAGGGGCATTGCCATTTGCAGGATCATCCGCGAGCTTCTCGATAGGTGTCGTCGCATGCGTGAGCGAACCAGGATGGCGGAAGCGTTGAGCGCGAAGGTCAGGATGAGAAGAACGAGCACCGTCGCGTAGAGGAGCGGGCGCGTGGCGTCCACGTCCGGCGACTGGGTGGCGAGCACGTAGACGTGGTAGCCGAGCTGCATGAATTGATCGTGCAGCGTGTGGGGCAGGGTGGGCAGGAAGTAGGCGACCCCGGTGAAGAGGATGGGGGCGACCTCGCCCGCGCCGCGGCTGATGGCCAGGATGGCGCCGGTCAGAATGCCGGGAACTGCCTGGGGAAGGACCACGCGGGCGATGGTCTGGAACTTGGTGGCGCCGAGCGCGGCCGAGGCCAGGCGTACGTCGGGCGAGACGTTCGAGAGGGCCTCCTCGGTGGCGACGATGACCACCGGCAGGGTCAGGATGGCCATGGTCAGGGCGGCCCAGATCAGGGCCGGCTGCCCGAAGACCTTGTGGCCGCCGTAGAAGACCTTGTCCATGCCGCCGCCTACGAATTGGACGAAGAACCCGAGGCCGAACAGGCCGAACACGATGGACGGTACGCCGGCCAGGTTGTTCACGGCGATGCGAACCGTGCGCGTGGCCCACCCGGTCGGCCGGGCGTACTCGTGCAGGTAGATGGCGGTGGCCACGCCGGCGGGAAGCGCGGCGATGGTCATCAAGACGACCATCGCCACGGTGCCGAAGATGGCGGGAAAGATCCCGCCGGCGGTCATGCCATCGGTGGGCGCCTTGGTGAGAAACCCGAGCGTCAGTCGCGGGGTGCCGTTCCTGACCACGTCGAAAAGGATGACGAGCAGAATCACCAGGACGAGCAGGGTGGCGAGCCCGGTGGCGAGCCACAGCACGACGTCGCCGGAGTGGGGCCAGCGTGACGGACGCAGCGACTTTCGTTTCACGAGGCCACCCCCATCTTGCGCTTCATGCGCGCGATGGCCTGGTCGCCGAGGAAATTGATGCCGAAGGTGACGATGAACAGCAACACCGCCAGTGCGAACAGGACCGTGTAGTGCGGTCCGCCGAACACGACCTCGGCCAGCTCGGCGGCGATGGTGGCGGAAAGGGTGCGCACCGAATCGGCGGGATTGACCGACAGGATCGCGGCGTTGCCCGAGGCCATGAGCACGATCATGGTTTCCCCGAAGGCGCGGCCGAGCCCGAGCGCGATGCTGGCCAGGATGCCCGGTGCGGCGGCGGGAACGACGACGCGGGTGATGGTCTGCCAGCGGGCCGCACCGAGGGCGGCCGACGCTTCGACATAGCTGCGCGGAACCGCGCCCAGCGCCTCCTCGCAAACCGTGAACACGACGGGGATGACCGCGAACGACAGGGCCACGCCCGCGACGACGGCGTTGAGACGCGAGTCGAATCCGAAGATGTCCTGGAACCAGGACGCCATGACCATCAGGGCGAAGAAGCCCAGCACCACCGAGGGAACTCCCGCCAGAAACTCGATGGCGGGCTTCACGACTTCACGCGTGCGCCGTCCGGCGTATTGCGAGACGAACACGGCGGCGCCGATGGCCAGCGGCACCGCGACCAGCATGGCGATCAGGGTGACCTTGATGGTCCCGACGACGAGCGGCCAAACCCCGTACTTGGGGATCTCGGACACCGGCTGCCACACGTGCTCGGGCGCATCGTAGCCGGGCCATTGCTGGGCGAACCACATCTTGGCCAGGGTCACTTCGCGGTGAATCGACGCGCTGGTGAGAAGCGGCCACGCCTCTTTGGCGATGAAGATGAAGATGAGAACGATCGCCGCCACCGCCGAGTAGGCGAGCACACGAATCGACAGCTCGGTGGCGCGCTCGGCGAGAGGTGGCGGGCGACTTTCCAGTCTACGCGGGCGCTTCTGCGCGGCGGGTGGTGGATTCTCGAAGGCAAGGTCGCTGGCCGGCGCGTTCATCGGGCCTGGGGCTTTGGATTGGGGTGACGAGTCGAGCGCGGGTTCGGGGATCGGTCGGGCCGGTTCGAGGTCATTGCCATTCATGCTCGGTCGATGAACACTGCCAGATCGACATGGCGGCCGAGCCTCGCTATTGTGACAGTTGTGTGACAAGGGGCGCGACCCGCGGGCTTCGTACCCGCTGACGCGGGCTATTCGGGGCGGGACAAGGTGAACGCGAAGGTCGAGCCCTTGCCGGGCAGGCTCTCCACGCTGACCTCGCCACCCATGGCCTCGACCAGGTGCTTGACGATGGATAGGCCCAGGCCGGTTCCGCCCATGTCGCGCGACCGGCCGTTGTCCACCCGGTAGAAACGCTCGAAGAGGCGCGGCAGATGCTTGGCGTCGATCCCCGGCCCGCTGTCCGACACGATGACTTGAACCTTCGCCCCCGATTCACGTGCGCCCACCGAGACGCCGGCCCCATCGGGGCAGTACTTGAGGGCGTTGTCGACCAGGTTGGTCAGGATTCGGTCGAAGGCACTCGCGTCGACCAGGGCGGGCGGAAAGCCGTCCGGGATATCCACGGCAAGGTGCATGTTTCGCGACGAGGCGCGCTCGGCGAAGATGGACACGGTCTTCTCGCACAGCGGACGTAGATCCGAGGTCTCGACCTTCAAGCGGTACTCTTTCGCCTCGATGCGTGACAAGTCGAGAAGGTCGTTGATGAGCTCGCCCAGGCGCCTGCCGTTGCGTTCGATGATATCGATGAATTGGGCGGCGGCATGGGGGTCGTGCTCGATGGCCATGCGCAGGGTTTCCGCCGCGGAGCGCACGGACGCCACCGGTGTGCGCAATTCGTGCGACACGTTGGCCACGAAATCCCGGCGCACGGTTTCGAGACGGCGCGTTTCGGTCACGTCGAACAGCACCAGCAAGAGCGCGCGCGGCTCGCCCGACAGGCGCGCCGCATGGACCAGGAGGCGACGCGGTTTGATGCCGCCGACCTCGATTTCGCCCAACATCGGCTCGTTCGCGGCGATGGCCTTCTCGACGATGGATTGCAGCTCGGCGTTGCGGATGACCTCGATGGTCGAACGCCCCGTCACGTCCGAGTCGAGCAGCAGCATCTCTCGCAGGGACGGATTGGCCAGCAGGATGCGGTGCTCGCCGTCCATGACCAGGACGCCTTCGCGCATGGACTCGAGGATGCGGCCGAGCAGGTCGCGATCGTCGCGCAGCTCGCGCACCGAGCGCGAGAGATTGGCCGCCAGGTGGTCCAAGGTTCGTCCGAGCTCGCCAATCTCGTCTGCCGATTCGAGGCGGCTGCGCGCCTCGAGCTTCTCCGCCCGCCATGCGGCGCGCGACGGCGGTCAGCCCGCGCAGGCCGCGCGACAGGATAACCGCCGCCGCGGACGACAGCAGCACCGCAGCCAACAACGCCACCAGGGCCCCGCCGAGAAGCAGGGTCCGCGTCTTGGTCTTGGCCTGATCCACCCAGGACAGGGGCAAGCTCACGCGCGCGACAATCTTGGAGTTGCCCGGCACCAGGGTGGCGGCGTAGAGCATGCGTTTTTGCGTGGTGGCCGAGTAGCGGATGTTGTCGGTCGGGTGTCCTTCGAAGGCCGCGGCCACCTCGGGACGCTCGCGGTGGTTCTCCAGCGTGCCGAGGTTTTCGGCCAGGACCTCCGAATCGCCGATCACGCGGCCATCCTCCCGGATGAAGGTCACGCGAGCTTGTGCGATCGTGCCGAGTCGGTCCGCCAAGTGATCCCAATCGCCGCTGGTGTCCGTCGACCGGGCATAGCTCGCCGCCCGCTCGGCCACGAGGTGCAAGCGCACGTAGAGGTCTTGCCGGATACGCTCGGTCAGGTCGTACTCGACGGCGGGGAGCAAGTAGATCTCGGCGGTAATCAGGGACACGACGAGCAAAGCCAGCGTAACCAGGAACAACTTGCCACGCGCCCCTATCCGCATGGGCAGCTCCGCTTCGGATTGCTTGGCGAACGGGCGGTGCCTGGCGCGGGTTGCATAGCGATGAAAGGGGGCGGAGCCATGGGAAGGTGAATCATGGAGAATGTCGCTGGTGCGAACGTTCGTCCACCAGGAAAAGAATCCCATGAGCTTCCCTTTTCCCGGCGAGGCACGGCCGGTGCCCGGGACGGAGGACCCTGGGCGACGACGCAAGGAAGTTGCGACACCGTCACGAGACTGTCACGGAGTCCGTCTACATTCTCGCTCGACACCTCGCGGTTTCCCGAACGACGAAAGGACACATCGATGAAGATGTCTTCGAGAGCTCTCTTGTTCACCTGCGTCCTGGCCGTCCCCACGGCTGCGCAGGCCGGCACCATCACCATCAAGGGGTCGGATACCATGGTCATCCTGGGGCAGCGCTGGGCCGAGCAGTACATGGCCAAGACGCCCGGCACGACCATCCAGGTGACCGGCGGCGGCTCGGGCACGGGCATCAGCGCTCTCATCAACGGAACCACCGACATCTGCCAGGCGTCGCGCACCATGAGCGAGGCGGAGAAGAACAACCTGCGCCAGCGCTACCAGACAGCGGGCGAGGAGATTCCCGTGGCGCGCGATGGTTTGTCGGTGTACGTGAACGCCGCCAATCCCGTGAAGGAATTGAACATGGATCAGCTTCGCCTGATCTTCACGGGCAAGGTGACCAACTGGAAGGAAGTGGGCGGCAAGGACGCGAAGATCATCCTCTACTCGCGCGAGAACAGCTCGGGCACCTACGTCTTCTTCAAGGAGCACGTGCTCAAGAACGCGGACTACTCGGTGCGGGCGCAAAGCATGCCGGGTACCGCCGCGGTCGTGAATGCGGTGTCCAAGGAGAGGAATGGCATCGGGTATGGCGGCGCCGCCTACGCCAAGGGCATCCACGTGCTCGAGGTCAAGAAGGACGCCTCGAGCCCCGCGGTCTCGCCCGACCTGGCCAACGTCCAGAACGGCACCTACCCGCTGTCTCGCCCGCTCTTCTTCTACCTGCGCAACAAGCCGGCCGGCGAGATGAAGGCTTTCATCGATTGGACGCTCTCGCCCGTGGGGCAGCAGATCGTCACCAAGGTCGGCTACTTCCCCATCCATTAGGACGGGCCATCTGCATCCTGGACCAACGATGGCTGTACCCGAGGAATCACCAGCAGCTCGCCGAGCTCGACTGCTCATCGTCGAGGACGAGGCGGATCTATGCCATTCCCTGGGATACGCGCTGAAGGCATCCGGGTACGATGTTCGAGCCGCCGATCGGGGCCAAAGCGGGCTTCGCCTCATCGAGGCGTTCGACCCCGATCTGGTCTTGCTCGATGTCATGCTGCCGGACATCTCCGGACTGGACATCTGTCGGCGCATTCACCAGATGCCCGAGGCCGAGCGCGCCGTGGTCGTGATCCTTTCGGCGCGCGTGGACGATGCCGATCGGATTGCCGGGTTCGAGGCTGGGGCCGACGACTATGTCGTGAAACCCTTCAACGTGCGCGAGCTGATCCTGCGCATCGAGGCCAGACTCAAGACGCGCGAGCTGGCTCTCGCAGGGGTCGGTACCGGCCGGCTCGCCAAACCCGATCACCTGACGGTGGGCAGCCTGACCGTGGACGAAGAGTCGCACCGCGTGTTCGTCGGTGGACGGGAGGTTCGCGTCAGTGCGCTCGAAATGCGCTTGATCCTTCATCTCATGCACGCGCCCGGGCGCATGTGCACGCGGCGCAACCTTTTGATTGAGGTCTGGGGATACCACCCCGAGGTTTCCAGCCGGACGGTCGACACGCACGTCAAGCGCCTTCGCGACAAGCTGGGCGAGGGGGCCGATCTGCTGCAAACGGTGCGCGGCATCGGGTTCCGTCTGGCCGAGGCGGAGGAAACGCGCGCGACAAAGGGTCGACCTGCCTGACTTCGGCGATCCCACCCGAATGAATGGTGGTGCGTCGGGGGTCTGTTCTATGTTCTGCGGGTGATTGCTCTTCTTCCCCTCATCGCGGCCACCCTGGCCACCGCCCCCGTGGACCAGGCCACCCTCCCGCGGCCCGAGCTCGCGCTCTCGTCCGTCCCTGCGCCGCCGCTCGCGATCCATCCCTTCTGGGACTGGCAAAATCTGGCGTTGTTTTCAGGCCTGGCCGCCGCGCGGAGCTTCGACTACTTCTCCACGCGCAAGTTCCGCGAGAAGCACCTCAGGGAATGGTTGCTGGACAACGATACAGTGGACAATCGGCCGCTCTTCGCCGTCATCGAGGCCACCGGTGTGGCACTTTCTATCGGCGTATCCTACGTCTTCCACCGCACGAGCCACCATCGGCTGGAACGTTGGGCTTCGATTCTGCACATCGGCTTCGCGACCGCCGGGGGAATCTGGAACTGCACATTGCCGAATGGGCTGTGAAACAGCGTGCGAAACCGGCTGGCCAAATTCCCGCCCCGAGAGCAAAGAAGTGCCGTATAGTGCCAAGGCTTTTTTTCTCCTTGATGCATGGCGCAGTGCGCATCGAGGGGTCGAACGTTCCACTGAATAGAAACGCAGGTCTCGACGTCTGTTACGCGAAGACGCTCTGTCGACGCCTTTACCAAACCACCACACATCAGGAGAAGAACATGCACTCGTTCAAGAACATTTTGGGACTCGTGGCTCTTGCCTCGCTCACCACGTTGGCCGCCTGCGATCAGTCCAAGCCAGCGCTCGACAAGGCCACTGCCGATCTGGCCGCCATGACGACCGAGCGCGATGGTCTCAAGGCTCAGCTGGCCGCCAGCAATAGCCAAATCGTAGCGCTCAAGGCCCAGGTCACCGACCTTCAGGCGAAGCTTGCCGCCGCTACCGCGCCGGCGCCTGCGCCAGCCCCCGCGGAGGAGAAGAAGCCGGAGCCCCCCGCCAAGAAGGGCAAGAAGGCCGCGAAGACGGAAGCCAAGGCCGCGCCTGCCGCGCCCCTGCCTCCCGCCGCAACGACCGGTCCCGCCACCGAGGCCAAGAGCGGCCGAAAGCACTTCTAGTCGGACGTGGGAATCACCATGAAGAAGAACTTCCTCCTCGCTCTTGCGCTGATGGCTGCGCCCGTCGTCGTCGGATGCGGCAGCAACACCACGGATATCTTGGATAGTGGTACCTCGGATACGGCCGGCATCACCCTCTTCGGCCTGTCGGCCGGCGACAACTGCTACACCATCACCTCCATCGCGCCCGGATTCAGCGACGGCTGCGGGCTTGGGGTCGACACGCTCGTCGGCCAGAGCCTTCCCATGAGCTACGATGCCACCACGGCAAGCGTTGCTCTTGGCACCGATGGCTCGCTCGGTGGCGGCGTGATCGCGAACAACGAGGGAACCCTGGTGCGCGTTGGAGATCCGACGCTCGCCGGGACCACGTGTACGTGGCACCAGACCGACAACACGGTGCTGGAGATGACCGCAAACAACCAATTCACGGTCACGGTGACAGAGACCGAGTCCGCGTTCGGGCCGACCTGCGCGGCCACGGACGTTCCCGCGGCCGGCACCTGCACGTCGACTTGGACCTGGACCATGCAGAAGTCTGCGGTCACCACGTTGGTGCCGCCGGCCTGTGGTTCCTAGTCGCTGCGCCACCCTTCACAAGCCAACTCAACGAGCCCGACCGTCGGGCTCGTTTTTTTAGCCGAGCCGCCCGTCGCAGCCCAACGTCCCTCGGCCGGGCCGAGGTCAAAGAGCAGGCGGCGCCCGGCCAGCCGGACGCGCGGCAGGCGCAGGAGAAACGGTCGGCGCGGCGGTTGCGGCGACGGCCGGAATCAGCCCGCCCGTGGGGACCTGCCACGTGCCGGTCACGGGTCCGAATGCCACGGGGATGCGACCGAGAGAGCCGGCATCGAAGAAGACCGTTCCTTCCAGCCTGAAGGGGATTTGGAAGGTCGGCATGCTCCCGGCCTTGAGCTGGTCGGCGGACTGAATGGCCAGTTGCTTGAGCACACCCAGGAGCTGCTGCGGGCCGAACGAGAAGCGAACGCTGACATCGAGCTCTGCCGCCGCCGACACCCTGGGGGCGACGAAGGTGGGCTTCTGTCCCGCGGCCACGGCCAAGCCCTGCGAGATCAAGAAGCTCGCCGCGGCCCCACCGAAGTCGCTGAGCGAGCGGATGTCGCGCGACGACGCCTGGCAGGCATTCGGATCGGCGCCACAGCCGGGTTGGCCCTCGGGGCATAGTTGCGTACAGACCGCGCCCAGCGCCTGGTGGGTGGTGGCCGGGAACACCGTGGCGGCGGTCAAAACGCTGGCCAAGGGCACGGGAACCTTGTTCGGGTTGCTGATCTTGAACCTCAGATCGAAGGCGAAGACCAGCTGCTCGGGCGCGGGGCGCGGGCCAAAGAAGCCTCGGCAGACGACACCCGAGCTGCCCATGGGCAGGTTCGCCACCTCGGGACAGTAGTAGGCCGCGAGCATCTTGTGCGAGGGGGACTGAACCAGCGATGCGCCCTCGTACGTGATCCCGGGCGGCTTCAAGGCAGCCGCCGCGTTGCCACCGGGAAGGTTCAGGTTGTTGAGCATCGCACAGCCTGCAAGGGCCCCCGCCGACAATCCGAGGAAGAGAAACCACGCCTGCATCTTCATGGCGACCACCTTGACAGGTGTCCTTGGAGGGATCCACATTGATTGCCTTCGCGAGCCGTGACGCGCTTACCGAAACGACCTTTCTCGACACCTTCTTCCAGACAACCTTCTTCGCGGGTGATGTGGCCATGGCTAAGCTCAAGTACCGATGGAGATTCTTCAGGGCCGGCGCCGTCGATCAGGTCGTGCTGGCCGATGGTGACGACCTCGCTCACCTCGACGAGCTGGATCAGAAACTGTGGGTGGCGCTTTCCTGCCCCACCCACGGCCTCGAATTCGACAGCCGAACCCTCGACCTGATTGACACCGATCACGACGGGCACATCCGGCCGGCCGAGGTGCTGGCGGCGGTGCACTGGGCACGCGATGCCTTCCGCAACGTCAACGACGTGTTTCGTCGCGAGGACAAGGTATCACTGGCCGCCATCAACGAGGAAACGGCACTCGGCAAGGAGCTGCTCGACGAGGCACGCCGCGTCCTGGGAAGCCTGGGTCGTCCCGAGGCCGACGCCATTTCCCTCGCCGATATCGCCGACACGGCGAAGATCCTCTCCGCCACGCGCTTCAACGGCGACGGGGTCTTGCCACCCGAGTCCGCCGGTGACGAGGGCACGGCGCAGGTCGTGCGCGACATCATGGCCGCGCTTGGTTCCAAGCCCGACCGCAGTGGCAAGACGGGCATCGATTTGCCGCTTATCGACAAGTTCTTCGACGAGGCCGGGACCCTCGTCGCCTGGCTCGACAAGGGCGAAAAGGACGGCTCCGCGTCGGTGGCCGGACCGGGGACGGCGGCAGCGGCCGAGGCCCTGGCCAACGTGCGCGCCAAGCTCGACGACTATTTCGTTCGCTGCCGCATGGCCTCGTTCGATGGTCGCGCGGCGAGCGCGCTCAATGCCTCCGAGGCCGCTCTGCTGGCGCTGGGGCCCAAGACCCTCAGCGCCGATGCGGACGAGATCGCGCAACTGCCGCTCGCGCCCATCGCCGCGAACCGCGCGCTACCTCTTGGCGATGGTCTGAATCCCGCGTGGGTTGCGCGCATGGCGACCCTGTCGGAAGCGGTCCTCGTGCCCATCCTCGGTCCCGGCAAATCCTCGCTCACCGAAGCCGATTGGGCCACGGTCAAGAATCGCATGGGCCCTTATCTGGCCTGGCAAGCGGCCAAACCAACCACGGCGGTCTCCACCCTGCCGTCCGGGCGCCTGCGCGAGCTCTTGGCCGGGAACGCGCGCAAGACCATCACCGAGCTCGTCGCCCAGGATCAGGCCGGCGGCGACCAGCTGCAACAGCTCGAACAAGTGGAGAAGATGATCCGCCTGCACCGGGATTTGGTGCGCCTGCTGCACAACTTCGTTTCCTTCTCGGAGTTCTACCGCACGCGCAGGTCCATCTTTCAAATCGGAACCTTGTTCATCGATGGGCGGAGTTGCGACTTGTGCCTCTCCGTCGCGGACTCCGCCAAACACGCCAGCCTCGCGGGCCTGGCGCGGGCCTATCTCTTGTACTGCGACTGCACGCGCAAGTCGGGCGAGAAACGCAGCATCGTCGCCGCGGTTACCGGGGGCGAAACCGACAACCTGATGGTCGGGCGTAACGGCGTGTTCGTCGACTACCAGGGCAACGATTGGGACGCCACCGTCACCCGCATCGTCGAGAACCCCATCAGCATTCGCCAGGCCTTCTGGTCGCCCTACAAAAGCTTCATACGCATGATCGAAGAGCAAGTCGCCAAGCGCGCCTCGGCCGCCGACGATGAAGCTCGCAAGAAGGTCCAAGCGGCGGCCACCGCGACCGCCCATGGCGACAAATTGGGGATCGAGGCCGCGAATAGGAAGCCGGAGCCGAAGAAGATCGACGTGGGAACCGTGGCCGCCATCGGCGTCGCGGTGGGCGGGCTGGCGACATTTCTGACCAGTGTCCTGGCCATGTTCTTCGGGTTGGGGGCGTGGATGCCGATCGGCCTTTGCGGGCTTTTCCTGGCCATCTCGGGCCCGGCCATGCTGATCGCGTGGCTGAAGCTGCGCCAGCGCAATGTGGGGCCGATTCTCGACTCCAACGGCTGGTCGGTGAACGCCATGGCGCGGATCAACATTCCCTTCGGGGCCGCGCTGACCCGGGTGGCGACGCTGCCGCGCGGATCTCGGCGCGAGCTTCGCGATCCCTTCGCGGAGAAGAAGAGCCACTGGAAGCTCTACCTGTTTCTCCTGGTTCTCGTGGCGTTGGCCGCCTTGTGGCGATTTGGTCGCCTCGATTCGCTCCTGCCCCAGCACCTGCGAGCCCATGAGCTGCTGGGCCTCGATCCACCCGCGCAACGCGGGGTTTCCAACCAACGTCTCGGCTAGACACCGCGATTGGGCCGTCAAGCGCGTCCTCGCTCGCGACCCCCAGGTCGGTGAGCGCCGTGGCAAAACCAATGCGGTTATCGGGAAATCGCAGCAGCACGCGCAGTTGGTTATTGTACTATTAATGGTGCGTGACATGAGCGCCGTCCGGCGAGCCATCCATCAGGCCTTCCTTCCCACCGCGGGGAGATCACGTGCCTTCGTCTGGAAGTACTCGCCGATCAACTGGGGGCGGCGTCCCCGCCACTTCCACATCGAGCCCGAGCTCAACCTCATCGCCTCCGGGCACGCGACCTTCGGCGTCGGCGAGGCCGTGGTCACCGTCTCACAGGGCGATCTTCTCGGCTTTCCGCCGGGTCAGGATCACGTTCTCATCGAAGCGTCGCCGGACCTGTACCTGTACGCCATCGGCATGGAGCCGACCTTCTCGTCGGATGTTTTGCGTGCCGAGCCCGACGATGCCGTGGTCCCGTTCTGCCTTCGCGTGGCGCCCGACGAGTTTCGTCGCTTGATCGGGCGCGCCTCGGCCATCGTGGATCGGGATGGCGTCGACCAGCCGTGCGCGGAGCTGTGGGAGCAAGCCCACTGGCTGGGGTGGCGCTGCAGGGCGCGCCCCATCTCCGCAATGCACGTGCTCACGCGTCGATCCCTGTCTGCCATCAACCGAGCGCCCGACCTCGGGTTGCAGTTGCTCTCGGCTCGGCTCAAGACCGCCGATTCCGAGATCAGCCGCTACTTTCACCGCGACCTGGGCATGACCTTCGCCCGCTACCGCACGCGCTTGCGCTTGTTGCGCTTGATCCGGCTCATGGACCTTGGTGGCAGCACGCTCGCCTCGGCTGCCCAAGCATCGGGTTTCGGGTCGTATTCGCAGTGCCACCGTATCTTCCAGGCCGAGCTCGGGTGCTCGCCTCGACGTTTCTTCCATGCGGGGCTGCGAGAGCAGATGCAGCAGGCCTACGATCCTTGACCCGGCCACGGCTTCGTCCGCTCGAAAAGGCAGCCTATGCCTTCGGCGGAACCATCGACATCTTTGGCCACTGGCTCTACTTCGGCCTGATGCAGCCGGTGTTCGTCGGCTTCCTTCACCTGTCTCCGTCGCTGCTCGGGCTCACCCAGGCGACCGCCCGCCTGACCGACGGGTTCACCGATTCGTACTTCGGATGGCGTTCGGACAACACGCGTACCCGCTGGGGGAGGCGACGACCCTATGTGCTCGTCGGCTCGCTGCTCGCGGGCGCGGCGCTGCCCTGCTTGTTCGCCGCCTCACGAACGTGGAGCGTGTCCACGCTGTTCTGGTTCGTGCTCCTCACGGCGTGCGGCTACGCCCCCATGCTCAGCTGCTACAATATGCCGTATCAGAGCTTGGGGGCCGAGCTGACCCCGGACACCGACGAGCGCACGGCCGTGATGTCGTGGCGAGGCGTCGTGCAAACGCTCGCCGGCGTCGCGAATGCTTGGGCCTGGTGGTTCGCCGCGCGGCCCTGGTTCGCAGACACCGACGGAGTGCCCAACCTTGCCCGCGGCGCGAGGTGGGCGGGCGCGCTCGCCGGGGGAGTGATGATCCTGGCCGGGATCGGCAGCGTTCTCTTCGTCGGCGAGCGCTACTACCCGTTGGCCCGACAACAAGAGCGGATGGGCTTCTGGACGATGACCCGACAGGCGTTCCAGTGTCAGCCGTTCCGCATCCTCTTGCTGGTGCTCGTCCTCTTTGCCGTGCCGACCTCGATGGTGGGCGCCTTGAGCTGGTACGTGCTCTACTACCACGTGCTCGCCGGGAGCCCGGGTCTGGCCGCGTTCTACGGCGGCCTTGCCGGCACTGCTTACAGTATCCTGGGGGCGGCTTGCATTCCTTTTGCGGTCTGGTTGGCGCGCAGAATCGGCAAACGCCAAGCCGTACAGTGGGCGCTCTACGGCTGCAGCATCGCTTTGGTCTCGAGCTTCGTGCTCTACACCCCGACGGCACCCATTCTTTCAGCCGTCTGTCATGGCCTGTTCGGAATCGCTACCTCGGGCTTTTTCTGGGTGCTGCTGCCTTCCATGCTGGCCGACGTCGTCGATTTCGACGAGCTTGCGGGCGGGAGACGTCGCGAGGGCACCTTCGCCTCGATCCTTTCCTACATGCTGAAATTCGGTACCACCGCTACCTTGCTCGTCACCGGTCCCCTGATCGAGCTGGTAGGATTCGACGCGCGCAAGGCAGTGCAGGATCCGACGACCATCATGGGGCTGCGCATCCTTTTCGCGGTGGTGCCGGCGGCGGCCGCGCTTCTCGCCGCCTTTGCCCTGCGACGCTATCCGCTTACCCGCGACGCGATGTGCACGATCCGCGTGCGTCTGGAAGCCAGGCGTGGCGCCGTGTAGGCGGATTCAAGCTTCGCATTTCTTGGGATTCCTCCGCGGGCCCTCTTGGAAAGCCCGGCCGGGACGCTCATGGTTTGCACATGCGTTCAAAATCGGTGCTGCTCGCGCTTGCCGTTGCGACCGCTCTCGTTCCCGCCTCGGCCATGGGCATGGCCAGTGCAGAGCTGTACGGTACGAAGGCCTATTTCTATGGGCGGTTCGATGCGCGTATCCAATTCGCCCCGGGCGACGGCGTGGTCAGCTCGTTCTTTCTTTGGAAGGAGGGCTCCGACGCGGCCAATGCCTACTGGAACGAGCTGGACTACGAGAAGGTTGGCGCCGACTGCCGCATGCAGATCAACAACATCTACGGCAATCCCAAGAGCCAGCACCAACAGACCCCTGCCCTGAGTGGTACCTGTACCGGATACCACGACTACCGGTTCGAATGGACACCGACCTACATCGCCTGGTCGGTCGACGGGAAGGAGATCCGCCGGGACACCGGCGCGGACGCCACCGCCTATGCCCAAAACGCGTCCGCCGGTATGACCATCCACTTCAACATCTGGCCTGGCAACTCGAGCTTCGGGGGAGACATCAGCAAGACGACCTTGCCCGTGCACCAATACATAAGCTGGGTGCAATACTCGTCGTACGACAACGGCAACTTCAACGTCGAGTGGCGCGAGGATTTCCAGTCGTCCGGCGTTCCCTCCGGGTGGGCAGTCGGCAATTGGGCCTCGCCTTTCAACCTGTCGACCCACAACCCGCAGAACGTCTCCTTCGTGAACGGAATCGCCGTGTTGTCGCTGACCGCCGACGGTGCCACGGGCAGCCCAGGTACGCCACCGGTCGACAACAGCGCCGGAGGTAGCAGCGGCTCGGGCGGAAGCGCGGGCTCGGGCGGCGTCACCTCCACGGGTGGCAACGGTACTGGCGGCACGACCGCGTCCGGCGGCGCCAGCGGCTCGGGCGGTAGCACCGGCAGCGGCGGCTCGGGCGGTAGCTCGGGCCAGGGCGGAAGCTCGGGCCAGGGCGGAAGCTCGAGCCAGGGCGGAAGCTCGGGCCTCGGCGGAAGGTCGGGTTCGGGCGGCACCACCGCGACGGGTGGCAACAGTGCCGGGGGCACGACTGCGTCGGGCGGCACGACCGCATCGGGCGGCACGGCCGCTTCCGGCGGCACCACGGGAGCGGGCGGTGTGACGAGCGCGGCCGGCTCGGGCGGGGAGACCTCTTCCGGTGGAACCGCGGGTTCGAGCGAGACCGCGACGACCGGCGGGACCTCGGGCGGCGGCACCACGGGCGCACAGTCCGGGTGCAGGCTGCAGCACCGCAACCGGGGCGAGCCCACTCGGTCCCACCCTGCTGGCGTTTGTCCTCATCAGTGCGACGCTCTTGCGTCGCCGCCGCAGCCACGGGTGACGACACCGTGCTGAGCTACCAGAGGAGAGAATCCCGTCGATTGCAAACGCCCCTTCCTACACGCCCTTGAACACCCCCGCCTCCGCCGCGTTCCGCCACTGGTGGACAAGCTCTCGGGCAAACTTCTCGCTTTCCACCAGCACGCCGACCTCGACGTTGCGTTCCTGGCCTCGGCTGGTGAAGTTGGCGGACGTGACGAGGGCGCGGCAATCGTCCACGACGATGCACTTGGCGTGCAGGCTGGCGGTCGAGGTGGGCTCGATGGTGCGCGGGTCGTAGTAGAGGCGCGGGATGGGGGAGCCGAAGGGCCAGTTCTTGATGAGGAAGTCGTCGATCTCGCGGCGGGCGTGGGTGGTAACGTCGGCCTCGGTGCGAGGTGCGCGTGGAAGATCCAAGAAGATGGATGCCTCGACCGCGCGTTCCTTCATCGCGCGGTGAAGGGGCTCGAAAATGTCGGCACCGTGGTCGAATGAGAAGCCCGCCACCAGGACGCTATGCTGAGCGCGGGAGAAGAGCTCGCGGACGACCACCGCGGTGTCGCGGGCGGTGCTGCCTGCCACGTCGGGCCCCGTCCAAACCAGGTCGGCGGTGACTGCTTCGGGACGACGGCGCTCTGCCAACACGGCATCGATCACGGCGAGCACGGCTCGGCCATCGAGACCTACGAGGGAACTACCGCGGACGTCGACCGATAGTTGGGCAAGGCCGGCTGTCGTCAGTGGGGATGCGACGATCCCTTGGCGTACGGCACGTGCGATGGTCTCCAGCTCCAAGCAGGACAGATCCAGCAGGCCCGGCACGCGCATCGTCATGGGCGCTCGGGGAAGAAAGCCACCCCATCATGTCCGAGCGCGGGCACGACCAACGCGCGGTCGAGGTATTTGTTGAAACGCTCGCATGAGCACTCGGCGACGAAAAGACAGCCGTGACAGGCGGCACCTTCCAGATAGCGCTCGGTCAAGCTGGATGGCTTGTGGCTGGCGCAGACCGGATCGTTCGAGCAAAGCTTCCCCATGTCGAAGGCCCGCTGCAGGTGCGCGCGTAGGTGGCGGCCCTGTTCGACCAGACCACCGAGGGTGCCTTCCGTGCCGGTGCTGCCCGTGCTGATCAGGATCGCGGCCATCGGCGTCGGATCGGTGGCTGGCGCGCAGTAGATCCGCTCCGTCAGCGCGCTGGCTCCATATCCGCATTCGACGGACAGTGCCGTCATCAGCAAGTGAGACAAGGAATGCAGCAGGTAGAAGCGTGCGCCGGGAAAGTCGACTTTGCTGCCATCGGGCCACTGTTGGAAACCCTCGTACAGCTCGCGGCTTCGCTCGAGTACCGAGGGCCGGTCTTCCCAGCGCTGAACTGCCGCCTCATCCAGCTCGATGAAGATGCCTTCGCCGCGCACCTCCGTCGCTGGAAGCCAGTCGGTCTGCAGTCCGAGCGGCGCGGTGGTCACGCCCAGATCGTACTCGCCTTGCAGATCGGGAGTGGCGGACTCCAGTCGGGTGAGGCCCACCTGGACGCGAACCTCACGTAGGCGATGCGCGAGAACCAGTCTGCTGATGCCAACCGGCAGTCCGCTTGCAGGCTTGAAGGTTCGCGCGAAGAAGTAGTGGCCCTTGGGCGGCGGTAGGTCCCCCGTCCGCTCAATAAGCGACCCCGCAAACTGCTTGAACTCCGCCGTGCGAAGGGCGTCCCGTTGTGGCTGCTTGCCCTGGCGAATATCGTCGATGGTCTTGAGGATCTCGGCATCGCCGCGCCCCTCGAACGCGAACTGGATCTTCGGGATCTGGCGAAGGACCGAGAGCGTCGCTTCGTTGGTTATCTGCAAGGTGCTCCAGTTCTCGCGAACCGCATCGTGGAGCTCTTGCTCGGGCTCGGGGATCGACAGAGCACTGACCACCTGCGGGAAATAGCTGTTGCTGGCGGTGCGCACGAGAAGCCGTAGGCTCTCTCCGCACGGCTCTTGTCCCTCGCGTCCCAACCACGGGCGTTGGCCGCTGCACATCGGATTCGCCTGCGGAACCAGTGCCTTCGACACGGGCCTGCTGGCGCCACAGGCACAGCGGACCTCGACTTCGGAAAAGTCACCGGTGCCGCCTTCGTGCAGCCGCAGCGATGGTGACGGGCAGCGTGGGCGGCCCTGCCGTCCATGGACGAAATCGGTCCAGGGGAATTCTTCCAGGTGGCCATTTTTGCAGGCCATCACGAAGCGCACGGGTACGCAAGGGGAGCTCTCGCGTCCGTCGCACGAATGGATGTACTTGTCGCTCTTACGAACCAATTCACCGCTTTGAACCAGCGCTCGGCAGTCCCGGTTCTGACAGACGAACCACCTGGGAAATTCCAACACTTCGATGCCGCAGTTCCGACGCGGTTCATGGTCGTCGCCTAGTGGCGGCAACCGGAACGAATCCTCATCACGGATCGTGCGACCCTGCTGCTCAAGGCGACTGGCGATGGCATCGCGTAGGCGCGGCTCGGAGATCGCTCGTCCCGGTTTGTCGTCGTAGCGCCAGAAATCCAGCCCGCCGATGACGACCGCATCGTGAACCAGGTCAATCATCGCGCCGGGGCCAAAGGTGGATGCCGCCTGGCTCTGCCGAACCTTCCCGTCAGGTTCGAGGTGCGGGTTGTAGGCGCCGCCGCGCCACTTGTTAGCCATGGGTTGGTCCCTTCGTCCCGAGGCGCTGTCGCTCGATCCAGAAATGTACCGATGGCTCGACATCGCGCATGGACGTGGCTGCCGAGAAATCCTCTTCGCCCTCGGCCATGAACGCCGGATCCGCGTCCAGGATCGTGTGCAAGAGAGCCTTGTCGTTCCTGCAATCAACGTCATAGGCCGAATACACCCGTTCGCCTCCTGCCTCGGCCGACCTGCGCACGATCTTCTGCCAGGTGTCCAGCAGGTGCTTACAACGTCCATGGATCTCATCACCCAGCCGGTCTCCATCCGCGGCGTCACCTCGGCGTGGCTGGCTTCGCGCCTTGTCGGCGATGGCCGCCACCGCAGCATTGCCAGCAGTCTCCCGTACGGCCTCGAGCATCCTGACCGCCGTGGGCGGCGTCAGTGCCGGCGTACCCAATCGGACCAAGGCCACCAACGTCCCGCAAAGGCCGCGATCGATGGCCGGCCCCGAGAATGGCGTCACGCTGGTCGCCTCGACGAATCGATAGAAGCTCTCGTGGTAGGTGCGAAAGCGCTCGTAGTGGGAACGGTCGCGCGGCCGGTGCACGTTCATGACCGTGACGACCAGGCCCGGCCGCTTCACATCGCGGCCCACGCGGCTCGACGCCTGGATGTACTCGCTGGTCGTCTTGGGCTGGCCAGCCACGACCATCAGTCCCAGGCGCTCGATGTCCACGCCCACCGAGATCATGTTGCTGGCCAGGGCCACGTCGACGTGCTCATCGTCGGTGTGGTGGCGGCCAAGCAGCTCCTTGGCCTTGCTGATCATATAGGTGCTCTCGCGGCTGGTCAGCTCGACGGGTTCAGGCCTGATATCGCGATTGGCCACCCATGGGTGCGGTCCCTTGAAGTCCTCGGGTCGGCGCTCCTCGATCTTCTGGCAGCGCCGCAGAACCTCGTCCTCGACCAGGCGGCGCATCCCACCAAGCTCGCGCAAGCTGTTGAAATACCCCACCACGGTCATGTACGGGTCGGCTGCCTGTTCGCCCTCGCCCTTGGGATCGAAGTGGCGCTGGGATGCTCCCAACAGCGCCGCGTACACCCGCAACAAGATCGCCTTCACCGCACGGCCAGGAGCCGCGACGCCCAGATACTCACGCCCTGGGTTTTCGGTATCCACGGTGGCAAAGAAGGATTCGGATTGGTCCACGCCGTTCGGTGGGAACACGTCCACGCCGGCCCGCCCGAACAGGGCCTGGATCTGGCTCTCTGCCCGGCGCACCGTGGCCGTGGATGCAATGATCTTGGGCCTGACCTTGCTGCCGTCCGGGCGCGTACGCATGCACAAGCCCTCGATGGCGGTCTCGTAAAGCCCAACCATCGTGCCGAGCGGTCCCGAGATGAGATGGAGCTCGTCTTGCACGATCAAATCCGGCGGCAGTAGTCCCTCGGGCAGTTTCTCGGACTGTGGTGGCGGCACCGCGCCGTCCATCGGGCCAAAGAAGCGACGACCGTCTCGCGAGTGGACGCGGCCGAAGAAGGCGCCCGTTTCACCGCGCCAGGGCAGCATGGCGAATTTGTCGACGGTGGCGACGACGAAGGATGGCAGCTCGCGATAGATCTGCTCGTCGACGAACAAGACAGGCAGCCCCTCGCGATTCTTCGACGCCGCGAAGTCACAGCGAAAGTCCGAGCAGCCAATCAAAACCTCTTGCGGGCGCGTCTTGTTGGGCTTGAGCTCCAGGCTGTCCTTGCCAAGCGGTCTTCCGCACCACGGGCAGGCGGGCAACGGAAACGGCGACTGCGCCACCGGCGAATTGCTGTTTCGATATTCCGTGATGCGCTTGGCGACATCCTCGAGCGTGTTCGCCGTAGCGGACTTGCCAACCCACAGACCGAGGGAGAATCGCACCTTGCCAAGCCGAGCATCCGCCTTGCGAATCAACTCCAGAGCACAGATCAGGGTCGCAGCGCGGCCAAGTTGGTCAAGCGTCAGCAGCCGAAGCGTGTAGCGCAGGAGAACCGAGGTACCAAGCCCGCCGTCTGGCCGCCCCTGGCCGCGCAGCCGGCGCAGGACCAAGTTGAACGCGATCACCCCGAGGTATGCCTCGGTCTTGCCGCCGCCCGTCGGGAAGAAGATGAGCTCGACCGTTTCGCGGTCTTCATGCGTCTCGTCGGCCAGTCCGGGCAACGAGAGCAACACAAACGCCAACTGGAATAGACGCCATTCGGGCTTCCTGCCATCCGTGTAGCGATCCGGGCTGCGCCGGTAGGCCGCATCGGCCATGGCTTGGTTCGCAATCCTGAACGCATCGAAGGCCAGCGGATCCCGTGCCAGAAGGTCAATTCCCGCATCGATTCGCTTGCGAGCACGCTCGGCCTTGAGCACGAGCGCCTGTAGGGTCTCTCGACGCCCGTCGGTATCCAACGAGGTCGCCCTTTGGTCCTTTATCCAGCCGGCATAGTGCGCGAGTAATGGCGCCAACTTCAGCCGCGCAGTGGTGGCGTCTGGAAGGGCAGCCAGATCCTCCATGGCGACGGTCACGTCCTTGATGTCGTCCCGGGTCTTCACCCTCGTCACGGTCGCGGTGGGCAGCCAGGTAGACCTGACGGCAACCACGTGGCCTCCCTTCTCGACCGGCTCGGCCGCGATGCCGTGCCCAACCACGTACTCGAACTGGTTCCTGAACTGCAAATCCGCTACCCGTTCATCAATGTCGTCCGCGCTCTCGCCCCTCAGATTCGGCCTTGGGATGAACCCCTTCACGTTCGCGATTTCCAGCTCGACCTGGAAGATGTACGCCTCATCCTCTCGACCCTGCGGTGCAGGTTGGCGCCGGTTGACCAGAAACAAGGACAGCGCCCTCGCACCGTTCGAAAAGCATGGAGCCGCGACCTTCTCGACGACGCCGGTCAGAACCAGTTCTGGGAAGCCTAGCAGTGGGACACCGTTGGCTAGAATCTTGGGATCGACGGGAACGTCAACCTCGACAGGGCCGCGAGGCAGTCGCCGCCAATACCACTTTCGAGCACGCGCGGATCCCTCGCCGCTCTCAGGACCATCAACTGCCTCGTAGTCGGCGAAGGTCACCCGGGCGGTGATGACATCCCTAGCATTCCCGTCGGGAATGAAGACCGACATGCCAAGTGATGCCGGGAGAAGGCTTTTTCGCTTGGGCTCGGGATCCGCGCTGGCGCTGGCCTCCTCGTCGTCGTCACCCTCGCCAAGCTCGCCCTCCTCGACCTGAACCTCGGGCTCTCGCCCTTGCTCTGGCGCGAGAAAGCCGCACAGGTACCAGCGGGAAGGTGGTACGGGCAGCACTTCCTCGGAGCGGGAGCCGTCGCTGGCTTCGGGGAGAAACGGCCCGACGAGATCGGCCCGGAGCGCTGCGATCAAGTGCTGGCGGACTTCGACGGGCTGAGACGCTGCCATTTTGCGACGATGATACGCCAAGTCCTGTCGCGGGTCTCTTCGTTGTCAACCGCGATATCCGGCGGTTCCATGGTCGTAGAGGTCAGGGGCGCCCACAAAGGAGATTGACTCGTCGAAAACAGGTGGCTCAGCATCTTCGTTTACAAGGACCGAAAGATGCTTCCTCCCGGTAGCCATGAGGTCCCGAGGTGAAGCCCTTGAAATTCCTATGCATCTCCCGAAGTTGCTTGGTTGCTCCTCGGCTCGCACGTGCAAGTATGAACGTGAACGACTGCTCGCACCCTTCCTTCGGTGTGCCCGGCCACGCGGCGCCGAGTTGGACGACACCGTTCTGTTCGACAGTGAGCGGACCTGGCTGGGGATATGTAAGCCCATCCACATGGGATTTGACCATCAGCCAAACCGTCTCGCCTGCGCGCAAGTCCACAGCCTTGCCAATGATGTTCGTGGGGTACCTGCACGTGCAACCAGCACCCGTGTTCGATCCGTCAGCCTGACTGATGCTCCAGACCCTTGGTGGAGAAGACGCAGCAATTTGTGGTGACGAATTGCGACTGCCATCTTGCTGAGTGTTCGCCAGATGAACGTCCGAAACGGCCCCGGGGAGAGTGACTGCGTCGAGGAGCTTGGGAGCTGGCTCGGCAGCCGTGGCTCCCCTCTCAGCTCCCAGTATTCCGCTGCCGCCCTCTGTGCGGCAGTCCTTGACGGGATCTTCGCCGACACAAGCACCAAGCTCCTTGAGCCGCCTCGCTATTTCGCAAAGCTTCGACTTTCTTTCCTGTGCCGCAACGAATCCTTTCTCCTTTGGATCCGCATTCACTCTCTGGATGTTCCTGAGTGCCTGAATGCAACGGGCTCCCAGCGTCGGCAAGTATCTGGCGAAAGAAGCCAAATCGGAACTGCGCTCCAGTTCAAGCTGTGCCAAGCTCGTAAGAGGAGTGTCGAGATCGCCAGTGAGCTCAACGCTACCTACGAGTGCCTCAATCCGGTGCTGATCCGCCTTGGTCTGATTGTCCCTGACCTGTCGGTTATAGAGGAAGAGGGCAACGACGGCAGCCAAGGCCGCTGCGACAATGGGCACCAAGATGCTTACGCCGATACGCCACGGGTCACGCTTTAGAATGGCTATTTCCAGCCGAAGCTTCTCAACTTCAAGGTCAGCCTTCTTCGATTCAATGCTGTCTTGGTTGCCCATCATTCTCCCCTTCCATTGTTGCTACCTCAGTTCGGCCAGCCTAGATCGCTGGGTACGTGGTTCGCAAGCACGAGTTGCCGACCACCTGCCGAGAATTCGCATCATCGCTCACGAGTCGACCACTGCAGGGGCAAACAGACTTTGCGAAGACCGAATCTTGGTCGTGGCGGGCTATCGGACCCAAGATGCCGTCAGTTTCCGCATCTCCGACAGGTCGAGGCCCAAGATCTCCGCGCCTCGGCCGAGCGTAATCTGTTCACTCTCAATGGCCTCGCGAACGAACGCTTTCAGCCTGGGGCCGAGCAGCCACACCCTCATTCTTGCCGCACCCAATCTGTCGGCAAGCGCGTCGCGCACCTTCAACGCCCGATTTCGGCTTCGAGTGACGAATAGCATCCCGGCGTGGGTGCATTCGCAGCCAACGACATGGACATCGCGGAAAGGTTCGGCGGATTTCAGGAGCCAGGCCTTTTCGTGGCGGCTGTGCTGGTAGATGGCCACAACGTTCCCATCGGCCAGGAGCCTCCTCACCTCGGCTGGGCTGGCGTGCTGGTGGTCAGCCTTCTTCTCTTTCTTCGACGTAGCTAGCCCCGTGTCGGGGTCCAGGAAAAAGTCTGCGTCCTGGTTCGCCAGGCGAAGACGCAAGAAGTAGATTTTCCGCTGCTCGGTCGTGAACTGGTTGAACTCGACATCGTCCACATGCAGACCCAACAAGTCTGCATAGGTCGCCTTTTCCTCATCCGTCCAGGGTTCGTGGTCTGGAATCATCGCTGCCACGCGAAGGGGCGTGCCGGGGCCCATCGCTCTCAGCATCGATCCCTTCCAAAAGTCGAGAGCGTCGCCAAGGAATTTCCGCCGCATAAGGACATTCTACTGGAATGGCTACCGCGCGGGTAGCCGACTTCTGGCTTCCGTGTCCCCCGCCAGGATACTATCTGTCTGTCCCATGCTTCGCGCCGAGGTTAGCCCTGCCTTGTTTCGCTGGGCGCGTGATCGCGCCGGGATACCCCTGGCCGCGCTCACGGAGCGCTTCGCGAAGCTGCCCGACTGGGAGAGCGGCACCGCCCAGCCGACGCTGAAGCAGTTGGAAGCCCTGGCGAAGGCGACGTTGACGCCGGTCGGATACTTCTTTCTACCCGAGCCGCCTGTCGATACGCTGCCGCTGCCGGACTTCCGTACCATCGGTGACCAGCCGCCGGCCCGACCCAGTCCGAATCTGCTTGAGACCATCTACATCTGCCAGGAACGTCAGAGCTGGTACCGGGACTTCGCCATCACAGCCGGGGTCGCGCCAAGCGCCTTTGTCGGTTCCGTCACCGTCAAGCACGACGTCGTGGCCGTCGCCGAGTCGATGCGGCAAACGCTGGGCTTTGACCTCGCTGCCCGCGCCGCTTGCCCAACCTGGACTGACGCTCTCCGTGACTTCATCGGCCAAACCGAGATGGCTGGTGTGATGGTCATGTGCAGCGGCGTGGTGTTGAACAACAACAGTCGGAAGCTCGATCCCGACGAGTTCCGGGGCTTCGCGCTCTCTGACCCGATGGCCCCGCTGGTCTTCATCAACGGCGCCGACACCAAGGCAGCTCAGATGTTCACGCTCGCGCACGAGCTGGCGCACCTGTGGATTGGCCAGTCCGGCGTCTCGGACGCCACGGTGCGAGACGTGCCGGACCGCGAGACTGAGCGCTGGTGCAACCAAGTCGCGGCCGAGCTTTTGGTACCGCTGGCGGCTCTCCGAGCCGAGCACCAGCCCAAGGTCCCGTTGGACGGCGAGACCACCCGCCTGGCCAGAAGGTTCAAGGTCAGCACGCTGGTCGTCATTCGCCGGCTCCGTGATGCTCGAGTTCTGAGCAAGGCGGCCTTTTTCGACGCATTCGAGGCGGAGTTGAGCCGGCTGCTCGCGCGCGAGAAAGGGGGCGGAGGCAACTTCTACCTGACCCAAGCGGCGCGAACGAGTAAGCGCTTCACGCGCGCGTTGTTGTCCAACACGCTGGAGGGTCAGACCCTGTTCCGCGATGCCATGCGCATGCTTGGGATCTCGAAGGTCGAGACACTCCACAAGCTGGGCCAGAACCTCGGTGTCGCGTAGATGGCCTACCTGCTCGACGCAGTCTCGCGAAACTGGCAATCGGACCGTCAGACGGCGTATCGTTCGGTTCTGCGATGAACTTTCCCCGAGTCGTTGTCGGATACCATGGGTGCCTGGAGCCTTTGGCCTCCGATTTGCTGACCGGACGCAGGTCCGTCGAGGACTGGCCGGTCAGTAAGAACGCGTGGGATTGGCTTGGTGAGGGCATCTACTTTTGGGAACATGGTCCCGGCCGGGCAAGACGGTGGGCTGAGGACCGGGCAAGGAGGGCGACGGCCAAAGGGAGAAGGGCGAGGCCCGCAGTGGTCGGCGCGATCATCCTTCTTGGGAACGACGTTCTGGACCTTACCGATGTCAGGTTTACCGAGATGCTGGGGCAGGCCCATCGAGTGCTCGCGGCGCAATATGCCGCCGCCGGCTCGCAGCTTCCCGGCAATGAGAAGTCCGAACGCAAGCGGCACCACCTTGACTGCCTCGTCATCAACTCGCTGTTGAGCGATCCAGGTCTACGCGAGCGGTACAGTATCGTCCGCGGAGCCTTCGAAGAGGGCGCCCCTGCTTTCCCGGAGGCCCTCATCCGTCGGGAGACACATATTCAGCTTGCGGTGAGACGACCCGGGGCCATTTGCGGACTGTTCAAGCCACGGGGCGAGCCATGACGCCTGGACCCTGGCAATCCTCGCGCGCGAGAGGTACGCTGAAGCCATGATCAGAGCTTCGGTGGCATCGGCCGATCCAGTGGACCGCATTGTGCGGCAGAGCCTGCGCGCGCTCGCGAAGGCGAAGAAGGTCCCACCGCTCAAGGGCTTCCAGCGGCTGGTCAAGATCGGTCTCATTGATGAACAGGGCAGGTTAAACCGAAACCATGTCGAGGTAACGACGCTGGGCGAGCTAGCGAATCGAAGTCGCAGGCTGTCAATCGGTGCCGTGGCGGGAAAGCTCGCCCGTGGCGGATCCGTGGATTCGAGCGGGGCGCTCGTCGTCCGGCCTCGGGCAAGCAAGAAGGCAGCGAGACGGTAGCCCGTCTCTAGTTCGTCTGCGGATCCGATAGGTCGGTCTGCGGCTCGGCCGCGCGGCCCAGGGCTCGGATCTCCTCGACGAACGATCTTTGGGCTGAATCGCTTTCGGTATCGATCGTAACAGCTTCGACGTCGGCGAACGCGCCGAGGGCGCTACTGCGGTCCCCTGATTTCCCGCCAGGAAGGACGTAGACACATAGCTTGGTGTGCTGCTTCGCCTCCTCGGGTGCGCCGCCCCGGTCGAGAAAGGCACGATAGCCGGCGAACCGCTGGTACACCTCGACGAGCTCCCGTTGGAATCCTGATCGAGTCGGGATCAGCGGCTCCATGAGGAGAATGCCCACCTTGGAAGCACCAACCCAGTGCGATATGGACCCGAGCTTCCGCGGCACGCCTACCCGCATGCCTGCCCAATGCTCGTCCGGCTGAAATCGCTGATGTACGTACTGCGAAACCTTCCAGGTTTCAAAAAGGCGGAACCCTTGCGTGTCTCGATGATGGCTCTTGGCGGCACGAGCAGGCTGCGCCTCGTCGGTTCGCGGTAGCACATTCTCGACGACCCATCGCACGGGATCCGCGACGTCACCGGGAATCTGGCGCTCAACATCGAGCACCGCATGGGGGCCGATCGCCACCGGCAGGACATCGAGACTCTCGACGGCGGAAAGCGACTCGAGAACCATTTGCATCGCCGCATAGGTTGAAGGTCGGCCCAGGCACACGGCCCCGGGAACGTGACCGGCTGACGCTATCGACACACCACCGCCCCCGGCCACGATGGCGGCCAGCGGAATTCGCGCCCCGGTGAACGGGTCGGGCACGAAATGGACAACTCGGTATCTCGCGATCATGGTCAGCCCCCTCTTATACGCTTGAGGTAGCTCTCGACAAGTGCCCTGGCATTCGCGCAGCGCTCTGCCAAAACGCTTACGATTTCGTCAATCTTCTGCTCCGCGGCGTTGGTGCAAGCCTCCCTTACGAGAGCAAGTATGTCCTGCAAGACCAGGTAAGTCGCCTTTTCCGCCGCTTCCATGGCGCCGTCCTGCACAAGATCCATCGGCAGCCCGGGCGCAAGGTTTCGCGGATCAGGGATTTGCCCCCGCCGCGCCACGTAGTCGCTCGGCCAACCTACCAAGGCGCTTCCGTGGTCGACCGCCCATACCTTCAGGTGAAGTTGGTCCGGGAAAGGCTGAAGCAGGATGTTTCCCGCATGCCGGTCCTCATTCAGGATCATCGTATCGAGGGCCATCATGGCACCCAGCCCGGCCATGTTGGTCACGAAGGGAGCCCGCGACGAATCCCAGTGCAGGACATCTTGAATCTCGGCGCTGAGCCATGACCGATCATTCCCGACAACAAACACGCCAGCCTCGGGAACCGGAACGAGCAACCTGCGCGCCAGCAGCCAGCCGATCATCTCGGCGAGGAGCTCCTCGACGCCGGTGTTTGATTCGCGCTTGCGGACCCAGCGCCTACCTGCGCTGTCGATGCTGTAGACCGCACAGCCGGTGTGCACGACCGGAACATCGCCGTGATCGGTCAGGTCCTGAACGATTGGTATGTCGGTGGAAAACAGCGTACCCATGATCTACCCGCCTCGATGTCCCTTCTTGGTTCTTCTTCCAGGAGCACTCGTCATGCGTGCAAGTTTGGCTGCGATGATCGCCTCGGTGATGTCGGGTTCTGGTGGTGGCGAATTGCTGCCGCTATCGACGCTTGTTCCCAGATCGACGTGAGCGATGGTTACGGGGAGGTTACCGATCTTGTACTCCAACACTGGCGTCGCGCGCGGGCCGCCAAGGCGGAAGACGAGAAGAACCGGCTCGACGTGTACTCCTCCGTCGGCCAGCGTGTTCGCGTACTGGTGGATTTGTGATAGCCCTTCCGCGACGGCAGCCAGACCGCGACGCCTGCCATCGTAGATCTTAGCTTCGACAAGAAGCTGATCTCCAATGATGTCATAGCGGTGAGTTCCCTCAGATTGCTCGGTCAGCACCTCGAAGCCATGGTCGAACAGGAACACGGCTGCATCGCGGGTCAGTGCAAGCTCTCGTTTCTCGGTCGGCGCAAGCTCCTCCAGCATCTCTCTCAATTCGTTTCGCCGAAGGCGTCGGCAACGGCGCGCGTAACGTTCCAGGATCCAGGCGATGGACGCTCGCCGACCAAGCCGGGCATGGAAGTCGCTTGCAACGGCATGCAGGCTCGTTCGCAAGTCCGACAGCCAATCGCAAGCCCTCCTGCACTCTGGCTCGTCAAGGAATCGCTGGTGGTGGACCAGCTTGTAGAGCGGACCCAGCGCCGGAGGTTCCCAGCTGTTGGATTCGCTCAGCCATAACTGGGGACCTTCGGGAGGGTTGGCCGCGACCGGTACGTCGACAAGCCGCAGCCACCTCTTGCCGGGGCTGCTCTCGTCCAGAACATGTCGAGCGCGACGAAGCTGCCCCAGGTTCATCGAGCTGGCTCGGCACCCCTCCTTCCAGCGATCAAGCCGGGGTTCATGTTCGTCTACATAATCCAGTACATTCCATAGTCGTTCGGTTGCCTTGTGCTTGCCGCTCGAAAAAAAGGAATCATCCTGCCCCAGCTTCTTCAGCCCCTTTTCGAGGAATTCGTCAAACCCAGAGACCAGCTTGGAGCCGTCGGTCTGGTCCGTGACTTGCACCGATGGATCCAGACTCTGGCACTTGGCGACAATCGCGTTCCTGATCCTTCGCAGTCGCAGCAGCGCGCTTCGCTCCTCCGCATGAAGACGGGCCTCCTCCCGACGGTAGTCAGAGGACGACTCCTCGGCCGCGCGAGCCAGGTGGAGGTTCTTCTGGATCAGAGCGATCAGTCGGCATACCCCACCGAAAGCCGCTCTTGCTGCTCTCTCGACAAGTCGGTGATTCTTGGGATCGGGTATCTCGATCGACCGGATTTCCTCCACCGCGCGGTCGAGTGCTTGACGGGCTTCTTCGAGGGAGGTCATCGCTTGCCCTTCCTGCTCGTCGGCTCCGAATCGAAACTGAGCTGTACATCGCCTCCGTGGGCTTTCGACGATTTGCGAGACTTTGAGGCGGGCCGAACCCCGGCGCCTTGCAGACGTTCCTTTTCTGCCCGGTCGGCGTTGAGGGCGAAGAGGCGGTCTATAATTTCGTCTTCGAAGGATTCTTGGGCGGTGCGGGCTGCGGGGGTGGTGGGTGTTTCGAATGGGGGGACGGGGATGTCGGACCAGTGGTAGGCGGCGAGGACTGCCCGGTCGAGGTCTTCGTGGAGGCGGCGGAGGGCGAGGATCTCGGGGTCGTCGCAGGCGGGGTCTTTGAGCTGGTTGTAGCTGGTCGTCAGGCCCTGGTTGCGCTCGACCATCAGGTGGGCGCGGGTTTCGTAGAGACGGGTGCCGATGGCTTCGAGGTCGCCGGTGGGGGTCAGGGTCTCGGCGGCGGGGAATGGGAAGGTGTCGAAGCAGTCGGAAGGACGGTAGCCACCTCGGTCCTCTAACCCGGAAGCTAGAAGAGATGTCCACGCAATGTGCGCGCGCGACTGGAGAACCGCGAAATGCGTGTTCGCATCCAGCGGGAAAACGTAGACGTTGTGGCTAAAGATTCGGTCCGTCGGCGACAACGCGAAAATGCGATGCTTGCTGATGCCCGATGTTACCAGGCACCGCGTTCTGCCCTTGAGCGTTTCGTAGAGTTCCGGCCGTTTTTCTCCGAAATGCCACCAGTAGTCTCGATATGCCTTCCGGTTGTTCCTGTCCCGTTCCGGTTTGACTTTTTGTCGCAGAATTGCGACCAGGTCCGGCCACTTCTCTGCCTCCGCCAGCGGCAGGTCGCCAAAGTTGATCACGTACCGATCACTGGACAGCGTTGGACTGGTATTTAGATCCTCGCCACCGACGTAAAGAAAGATCCGCTCGGCATTGCGCTTGTTCTTGCGAATCAGTGCGTCCCGCTCATCGGGCGTAAGGATGAAGCCCATTCCAAGGACGTAGCTCCCGACAAAGCTCAGGCCCGCGTTCTCGGCGAGAGGATGCGGGTCAGGTCGCTCGGGCTTGGGCCGCAGGCGCGAGTTGATCGCCGCGACCTCGATCCCGTCCAGCCGCCGCCGCAAACCGGAGACACTGGCCAGGTGGCCCTTGGCCATGTGGACAACGGATACGGAGACGTTGGCCTCACCAGGCCATTTCATACTGCGGACGGCGTCGTAGATGGCGCTACCGCCGTTGACTATGTTCTGCAAGCCGGTGCTGCGGGTATCGCCCTGAGCAATGGTGTTCGTGGCAATGAGGCCGATAGTGCCGTGCTCGCCTAACAGGAAGTCGGCGCGGCGGAAGAAGTGCGCGCAGAGGTCGGCGTTGCCGTGGCTGCCTGGGTGGATCTGTTGTAGCCAGGGAAGGTACGCATCGCCGCCAGCGGCACTGATGCCGTTCTTGCCGGCAAACGGTGGATTCCCCACAAACGCATCCATCCACGCCGCTCGATTCACGTGATCCTTGTCCAGGGGATCGGGGCGCTCACCGTAGAAGACCTCGGGGTATTCGATCATCCAGTGAAAGGGCGGGAGGCCCTTGCGTCCCTCGCCATCTTGGCGAAGCTCGTCGCACAGGTCGCGCAGCTCGGCGGGAACGGGGCCACCATCGCGCAGCCAGGTGGTGACGAGATCCATACGGCGGTTGCGCTCGGCCTGTCGGGCCTTGTCGCCGTCCGCGACGAAGAACGCGCCCACGACCAGATCCGCGATCACGCGCACGCGGTCGAGGGCGTCCTCGGCGTCCCAGAGCAGGCGCTCTTTCTCGCGTGTGATGGCGCTGCCGTGGTCGCGTGCCAAGTCGAGAATGCGTAGGCGCAGGGCCAGGGCCTCGTCGATGGCGGTCTCGATCTCTTTGCCCACCAGCTCAAGCTGGCTTTCGGGTTTCCAGTGGAAGGCTCGGATTTGATCGAGCGACAGGCCGACCAGCGAGTCGCCGTGGCGAAGGGCGTGGTCGACGAAGGTGAAGGGCTCGTCCTTGGCCAGGGTCACCAGCCACAGGGACAGCTTGGCCAGACTGACGGCGAAGGGGTTCTTGTCTACGCCGTACAGGCAGCGCTGGGCGACCAGGCGGCGGGCTTGCGTCACGACGTCCTCGGTGGCGGAGGCAACGGCCTCCATGCGGCCCTCGCGCGTCCACGCGGCCACCACCTGGTCGGCCAAGAAGCGGCAAGCGGCCACCAGGAACGCGCCCGAGCCCATGGCCGGGTCGCAGATCTTGAGGTCGAGTAGGCGCTCGGAGGGAGGGGTGCCGTCTACTTGAGTCATGGCGCCGATGAGCGGCTCTAGGGTTCGCCGCACGATGGGCTCGGACAGCGAGCGCGGGGTGTAGTGCGAGCTGGTGCGGCGGCGCTCGACACCGGGTTGCAGGACGATTTGCAGCGGGCGCGCCACCTCGGTGTCGCGGGCCTGGATGGTTTGCAGGGCGGCGATGCAGCTCGTCCTCGGTCTTGGCGGCCTTGATGTCGGCGCCGGCCTTCTTGAGGGCGCTCTTTTCGACGCCGGCCTCGTCCTCCAGCCAGGCGGCGCGGCGATCGGGCGCGACTTCCAGCAGGTCGGTCACAGGCACCCAGACGCGCGGGCCGCGCACGCACACCGCGCGCGAGGGGACGCGCACGACGTGGAAGCCCATCAGGGCCTCGTACACGCTGCCGATCTGCTCGACGTCGAGGGCGCGATAGGACAGGCGCTGGTGGTCGAGGTAGAGCAGCTTCTCGAGCACGCGGTAGATCGATTCGTCGTCGACGCTGGGCACCTGCACGCTGGCGCGGGCCACGGTGTCGACGGGGGCGCCGCCGGTCGCGGGCCAGCCTTCCAGGAAGGGGTAGCGGGCGGGGTCGAACAGGTCGCCGCGGCGGGCGGGCAAGACCAGGGGTCCGTGCTGCGCGCCTTCGAACACGATGCGGAACAGGGCCAGCAGGCGCGGCCAGGCGCCGAACCGGCGCACCATGGTGTCGGGGAAGTTGGCGTGGTCGTCTTGCAACTGCTCGAACAAGCCCAGCACCGAATAGTGGCGGGAATAGCGGCTGTCGCCGATGGGCAGAAGCTCGCGATCCTCGGCGTAGAGGAGAAACACCAGGCGCAGAAGGACGGTCAGTAGGCCGCCGTAGACGTGGTCGTCGTCGCGGGCCAGGGCCTCGTCGAGGGTGCCGGTTTTGTCGCGGTCGGCGGCGGACTCGAAACCGCGCAGTAGGAATTCCAGGGCCTGGCGGACCTGGTCGGCAAGCTGGTTGGTGACGTTGGCCTGGCGGCGGCGGCTGTCGCGCAGGATCTGGGGAAGCTGGCGTTCGGGGGAAACGGCAAAGAATCGGCCGGCGGAGAGCAGGGTAGCGAAGGCGTCGAGCACTGGCCGCCCGCCGGCGTCGGCCATGGTGGCGAGCGAGAAGGTGATGGAGCCGGTCGCCTCGCCGTGCGGGGCGTAGATGAGGCGGAGGCATTGATGGTTGGTCAGCAGCCCGATGGGCACGCGAGTGGCGCGCAGGAGGCGATCGAGCTTGGCCGCGGGCGCGTATTCCCAGGGGCCGGTGGCGATCTCGGGCTTGTCGAGGTCGAGACCGGGGGGGAGGGACCAGATGAGCATTTCGTAGGCGGCACCGGCGCGGCTGGCGGGGGTGGTGTCGTCGGGGAGGAGATCCCCCTCACCCTGTCCCTCTCCCCGCTGCGCTTCGCTTGCGGGGCGAGGGGACCCTTGGTCGGGGGATTCGGTTTGGGGCTGCTTTCGCAGGGCGAGGGTGGGGCGGAGGTCTTGGCGGCCTTCGGGGACGTAGAGGGATAGGTCGGGGGGAAGGGCGTCGGCGCGGTCGAAGAGGTCGGGGGGCAGGTCGAGGATGTCGGTGAGAAATCGGTCGAGGTCGGCGAGCTGGCGGGCGGCGCCGGGGTCGTCGCTGACGGCGGGGGCGAGCTCGCGCAGGCGTTGCTGGAGGGCGACGGGCTTGCGCTCCATGCAACCGGCGTCGAGCAGGACCGGGATCGAGAAAACCAGGCCCTCGACCGGCTGAACGAAGCCGAGCCAGGTCTTGTGAAAATCAATCTCGATGTCGGACATGGGTCATCTCGTTGCGGGCCACAGGTAAACGAGGCCGACGGGTTCAAGACGCCTGAGGACGACCTGGTAGAGCGCTTCGATTTCTCGGGGCTCGGTTTGGATCTCGCGGTCGATCTGATCGAGGCGGGCGCTCATGTGCTTGCGGTCTTGCTCGAATTGGATGCGCTGGATCTTGTCAGCCTCGGTGAAGCCGAAGGAAAGTTGTTGCCCTTGCAGGGTCTGTTTGATGGCGTCGCGCTGGTCGGTGAGGATCTTCTTCAGGGCGTCGGACTCGGTGCGGGCTCGGAGGCGTAGCTTCTCGGCGGCGTCGTGCTCGCGGCTCTCGCCTTCGGCCTGGATGTGCTGCCAAAGATCGCTGAAATCCGCGGACGCGGCCTGCTGCAGGCGGCGCTGGACGGTGTCGCTGATCTCGGGCTGCTGGGGGGCCTCGGCGAGAAGGCGTTCCAGATCGGCGATGGCCTTGCGGTCGGCCTCCTCGGCGAACGGTTTGAGGCGGCCGTCGGCCCGATTGTCGAGCCAGTGGGCGGCGACCAGGATCATTTCTTCGTGCAGCCTGGTGGCGCCCGGGCCGAACAGCGATAGTCGGCCAATGCCGATGACGCGAACGAGGGAGTCCCTCTGGTTGCGCAGAACGGTCACGCGGCCGAGGTCGTGCGCCGCCCAACCCTGCGCGCGGAAACGCGACAGCACGCGCTGGACGAAGGGATGTTGCAGGTGAAGTTGCACGACCTCATCGGTCAGGTGCTCGGGCGAAACGAAGGTCACCGGCCGCAGCGGGTGCTTGCGCCATTCATCGAAGCTCTCGTCACGCTCGCGCGGCGGGCGGAAGGCGTCCAAGGTGGTTTGCCAGGTGTCGCCGAGCTCGGGCAGGTTGAAGGTGTGCGGCGTCGCGGTGGGAATGAGCGAGGCCCCGCCGCCGAGGCCGAGACCCACGTCGATGGCCTCGCGAAGGAGACCGGGCTCGTAGTCCATGACCTTGCGCGAGTCGTTCAGGATGTTGGCCACGAGGTCGATGTCCTCGCGGGCCTTCTGGACGGCGTGTACGGATTCAAGGTCGCGGGTTGCGCTGGTCTTCAGATCGTCGATGCGCTCGGCCTCGTCCAGGCGGGCTTCCGTGTTGGGGCCGATGCCCTCTTCCAGCACCTCGGCCAGGCGTTCGGCGACGACCTCGCCCAGGGTGCCCAGGTCGCGGCGGATGCGCTCGACCTTTTCGATCAGGACTTGCAGCACGTGGTCCTCAGCTCGCTGCGGGTAGACGAAGTAGTGGCAGCGAACTTCCTTCTCCCGTTGCAGGGTTCGATCCACGCGGCCGTTGCGCTGTTCAAGCCGGGCGGGGTTCCAAGGCACATCGAAGTGGAAGATGTCCGCGCAGTAACCCTGCAGGTTCACGCCCTCGCGAGCTGCGTCGGTGGCGAGCAGGATTCGCACGGGATACTGCTCCGGCGGCCCGTTGAACGCGCGCTGGACCTCTTCGCGCTGGCGGTCGGACATGCCGCCGTGGAATTCCATCAGGCGCAGATCGCCGTCGGCCGTGCCGTCGAAAGCAGCGCGCAGGATGGTGGCGAGATAGCGTTTGGTGTCCGCATACTCGGTGAAGACGATGACCCGCCGGTCGGTCCACGGCGCTGGCACGCGAGCGCGAGCCGCTCCACCAAGCTGGACTGCCGGACACTGGTTGCGGCGAATCCAGTCGAGCAGGGCCAGCACCTTGGGGCCGGGCGCGCGGCGGTTCTGTTCCGCCAGGCCGGTCATGCGTTCCAGCAAGGCGCGCGCGTCGGTGCTAGGGGCCGCGAGGGCGCCGGAGAACATGAACATCTGCGCGTCGAAGCGCTCGTCCGAGGTCGCCTCGTCCTCACCGTATTCGCTGTCGTCTGGCGTAGGGCCGGTCGCGGTTGCCTTGTCCGCGCGGGTGCCAACGCTCTTGGCGTGAACGGCCAGGGTGCGGGCGAAAGCCTCGATGCTGGAGAGCAACCGCTTTTGCAGATTGGCGATCACCAACCTGCTGCGGCGGTTCTTCTGTTTTAGCAGGGATGAATACTGGGCTAGGAGAGCGGAAAGCTCGATCTCGGCGTCGGAGCCCTCTCCGACCGCACCCGGCGCTGTCCCGCGGCCGTCGACAATGTGGCGTTGCTGCCAGCCACCCGGCCCGTGCGTGAGGTCTATCTGAATCACCCGCCGCAACGGATAGCCCTCGATGCCCAGCTCGCGCAACTCGCCCTTCAGGCGCCGGACCATCACCGGTTCGAGTTGCTTGGGACCGGAGACAGGCACGCCGCGAGTGAATCGCTGCGGATCGAGGATTTCCAGGAGCGACGAGAAACTGTTCGAGTGGCCGTTGTGCGGGGTGGCCGAGAGGAATAGGCGATGCTCGAACTTGGGCGCCACCTCGCGCACGACATGGGTGACGTTAGAATCGACCGCGTACTTCGATGCCGACGCGGGCGCCGCCGTGTGCGCCTCGTCCATGATGAGCAGGCTCTTGGGCGCGCGCTGATCCAAGTGACGCAGGAGGGGCTCTCGATACTCGGGCCGGCGCAGGGTCTGGTACGAGATGATGAAGCGTGGAAAAGTGGTCCAGGGATTCACGCCGAAGCCGCGCTCCTCGCGGCGGCGCACCACGAAGTCGCGGTTGTAGATCTCGAAACGGATGCCGAACCGCTTCTCCATCTCGGCTCGCCACTGCAAGGCCAAGGCTGCCGGGCAGATGATCAACGCCTGATCCACGCGCTGGCGCAGAATCAGCTCCTGCAAGATGAGCCCCGCCTCGATGGTCTTGCCCAAGCCGACGTCGTCGGCCAGGAAGAGATTCACGCGCGGCAATTCCAGCGCCTTACGAAGCGGTACCATCTGGTGGTCGAGAACCTTCACCCCCGCGCGAAACGGCGCCTGAAAAAGCCGCGCATCCGTGGCGGTCACGCAGCCCCACTTCAAGGCATGCAGGTAGGCGGCGAACTGGCGTGGCGGATCGAGCCGGTCGCCAAGCCCACGTTCCTCGGGCGTGAATACTCGCGCGCCCAGCTCCCGCTCCCACAGGACTTCGAGCCGCCGCCCAGCTGCATCGTCGTCGAGACAGACCAGGCTGACCAGGGTTTGTCCTGACCTGTCTTCGCCGAGCTCTGGTGTGGTGACCCCGGTGACCAAATACTGCCGGTGCCGGACTTGCACGATCTGGCCCTCGCGCGGCAGGCCGTCAGCCTGGTGCAAGCGCTGCCACGCTGGCTCACCTTCGCGCGCTCCCGTGGCCAGTCCCGGTCCGGCCAATCGCGCCATCAGGTCGCCGCGTCCACGCCCCGTGGCATCCAGCCCGTGCGCACGACAGGCCGACCGCAACTCATCCCGCCTTAGCCGCCCAAGGATGCTCGGCAAGTCCAGTGGCGAATCCGCCAGGACGGCCACCTGGGCATCCTTTGTCCCCGTGGTTGGGACAGAAACGCCAAAGTTTCGCCCGAGATCTTCCAACCGTCCCTTGATCAGGACCGAGAGAACGCTACGTTTCGATACGTCTGCCACGGCCGGTGAAGATGTTACTCGCCGTGCTGCTCGACGGGAACGGGAATCCCGCGAGTCGCTTCCAGCGAGCGAGGTTGACGCTGGCGCGGTGTCCTAGAGCACCGAACGGGTTGAATGCTGTGCAGAATCGAGAGCTTGCGAAGTACTCGGAAGGTTCACCTCGCCCCGCGAAGCGGGGAGA
>CAWCMR010000015.1:0-468163 GCA_963796685.1 uncultured delta proteobacterium | reverse complement strand
GTCTGATGCTGGCCGCGACCGCGGGACTGACCTCGAAGCGCTCGGCGTCGAGCCGATGCTGCGAGGGATTGCTGGCGGTCACCGGTCGGAACGTGCCCGGCCCGACGTGCAAGGTCAGGCGAACGACCTCGTGGCCGTCGGCCTCGATCCTGGACAGCAATTCATCCGTGAAGTGCAGGCCAGCGGTCGGCGCCGCCACCGCACCCGGCGTCCGCGCGTAGACGGTCTGGTAGCGGACGCGGTCGTCCACGCTTGGCCGAGCGGCGCTTTTGCGCCGAGCCGCCTCGATGTAGGGCGGAAGTGGAATCTCGCCGAGCGGTTCGGCCACGGAGAGCAGTCCGCCCTGCCCCGTTCCCACGAAGCGTAAGACGGCGGCCCCGCGCTGGCCGCGCTCGCGCACCTCGGCCGAGAACGGAGCCGCGAACGCAAGGCGGGTTCCGAGCGGGCAGTGCCCGAGGCCGCGAACGAGCACACGCCAGTCTTCCGTCCAGGTATCCGGTGCGGGTGCCGCCGACGATTCGTCGCTGCTGGCCCGGGCGACCCGCTCGACCAGGAGCACCTCCACGCGTCCACCGGTCGGTTTCTGGGCCGCGAGACGAGCCGGAATCACGCGCGTGTCGTTCAAGACCACGAGGGATCGGCTGCGCAGGTAACTCGGCAGCTCACGGAAAAAGCAGTGATTGCGCTCGCCGTCATCTTTGCTAAGAATGAGCAGTCGCGACGCATCCCGATGTAAGGCTGGTTGCGTGGCGATCAGCCCCTCGGGCAGCTCATAGTCGAAATCGTCAGTCAGCAGGAACTTTCCACTCCCTCGGGTCAGCATGCCTTCTGCCAACACAAAAGCAAGCCCTCGCAAGCAAAGCGGCAACGCGACCGGGTTGGCCGATTCGCCGACTGAATTCGTGATCAAGAATGTGCGAGAATTCCACGCCGGATACCAGCCATCGAGCGGCCACGGCGGCGTGTTCTGTCCCACACGCGGCAAGCTGCAGGTGGGCGATCCCGTGGCGGTGAAGATTCGGCTCGGACGACGACAGCCGCCCATGATCGTGTACGGCCGCGTGGCCTGGCGCCGTCCGGGAAAACACCTGCTCAAGATCCGCGCCGGCATCGGGGTCGAATTCCTGCCCGGTGAACAGGCCAAGTGCGAATACCTGCTCGAGATGGCGCGCTCGGGAGCGAGCGTGCGCAGCCGCCGCCGGCACGAGCGCATTCCGGTCGACCTCTCCATCACCTGGCATCCGGTGGGCAGCAACGAGGGCTTGCAGGGCAAGCTGCGCGACGTGGGCCGCGGCGGAGCCTTCGTCCTTTCCACGGCCACCGTGCCCTACGAGTCGCAGGTCGTGCTGGAGATCGCGCCGCCCGGCGCCGAGGTGCCGATGGCGTTCATCGGTCGCGTGGCCTGGACGGGAAAGGCGGGCGAGGAAAACGTTTTCGGCATCGAGTGGCGCGCTCGCGACGCGGGCGGTGGCCGGCGCATCAAAGAACTGGTCCGCCGCCTCACCTCCGCCGGCTACATCGCACCGGTGCACTGACGTGCACCGGTGTTGAGGGCGCAGAGGATTGTGAGTTCACAGAGACGGGAAAGGAAGAAGTTCTAGGATCGTTGATCCATCCGTTCTTTCTCCGTGCCCTCTGACTTCTCTGTGTCCTCTCTCCTTACCAGAGCAGATCGAGGGCGTAGAGCGTACCGCTGTTGGCGAGCACGTAGAGGGCCTTACCTTCGCGATCGACGGTGGGCGGCGCGCACATGCCGCGCGCCGGATCGAAGATCTGAAGCAACTTTCCGCTGCCCCGATCGAGGATGAAGAGACCGAGACGACTGCCGCTGAACACGAGATAGGGGCCGATCTCCACCGGAACCGTCAGGTCGCCCGCACCCGGCAGGCCCTGGCGCCAGAGGATGTTGCCCTGCGGACTGACCGCGGTCAGCCCTTCGCGCGACGACATCGCGTAGAGGTTGCTCGCGCCCATGGCGATGGCGTCGATGCCGTCGATGAGCAAGTGCCACAGCACCTCGCCATCTTTCGGCCGTAAAGCATAAAGACCGCCGGAGAACGAGGCCGCGAAGAGCTTGTCGCCCGCGACGATGGGACTCGCGTCCACGTCGACGAACTGATCCGAGGCGGCGGCCAGGGAGCGCGACCAGAGCAAGTCGCCCGACTCCGCCTGCAAGGCCACGAGGTAGCCATCGCTGAACCCGGCGTAGACCATGGAGCCGTGCTGGAGCGGAACCGCATAACCGTGGATGGTGAACCCCTCGGGCGTCTCGCGCTCGTACTGCCAACGAGCTTTGCCGTCGCCGGGATCCACGGCGAAGACGCGATCGGCGGCGGTGGCCACGAACAGCCCCGAGCTGCCGATGGAGGGCCCGTGATCGATGGCGCCTTTGAGCTTGCTCGACCAGCGAATCGCGCCCCCAGCCGGCTCGATGGCGTACAGGTAGCCGTCGTCGCTGCCGACGTAGACCTGACCGCGCTGCTTGTCGTAGCGGGCGTCGCCGTCGACGCCGCCCGAGATGGGGGTCGACCAGGCGATCGCGCCCGACCCCACGTCCACACCGACGACCGAGCCTCCGCGCGACCCGAGCACGAGCCGCGAGCCAACCAGCGCGCCCGTCGCGCATTCTTCGGAATGGGACTCGGTCAGCGGATAAGCATGGATTTGCGTGTGCCAGCGCATCTGCGCGACGCCAGCAGGATAGTCGTGATGCGGGATCGTATCGCGTCGAACCGTCGCCGTCGAGCAGGCCGAAACCAGGCACGCGAACGCAATGCCCGCGTGCAGCCCTGCACCCTTCCCCGCTGCGAAGCGTACGACCACGGGCTATTTCTCGCCAAGGACGGCCAGGCGATCGTCGATCTGCGAGCGCAACGGTGTCTTGGGAACCTTGGTCAGGATGTCGCGTAGGACCTGCTCCGCCTCCTTGCCCTTGCCTTTCTCCTCCAGGACGCGCGCCTTGTCGTAAAGCGCCCGGTCGAGGTAGAAGCTGCCGGTGCGCTGGCATTCGTCGGCCAGGGCCGAAAATCCCAGCAGCGCATCGTCCAGCTTACCCGCGGCCTCCTTGGCCGCGGCGGAGCCCTCCAGCTCCATCGCCCGCACCTCCGGATCGTGCTCGCTTGCCGCCAGGGTGTCGTAGACGGTCGCGGCCTCGTCGTTCCTACCGAGCACGAGCAATCGGCTGGCCTTGCCGAAGAGCGCCTTGCGGCCCAGGCCGCCACTGCCGAAAGTGGCCACGAAGGCGTCGGCCTCCTTGATCGCGGCCTCGAGGCGTTCCTTCTCGGTCTTGAAGCGTGGCACCGAGTCTTCCTCGTCTGCCTTGGCCTCCTTGCCACTCTCCGGCGCCTTTTCGGGAAGCAAATCCGCCGCGGCGATGCGGTCGATGCGCTCGAAGGCCACCGTGGCCTTGGCCGCCTGGGCGTTGCGATAGAGGACCACGCCCCATCCCGTGGCGAGCCCGGCCACGGCCACGGCGAGGGCCGCGATGACCTTGCCACGGTGCTGGGACAGCTTGGTCCCAAGGTGTGTCCAAAAGCTGACGAATTCGTCAGGCTGCTTGAGTTGCTTGGAGAGTGCCTTTGCCACGGACAGTGGAGATAACAGAGGCACCCCCGCGGGTCAATGCTCCCGTCACGTGCCTCCCCGGTCACGACGCTGGGTGCGCGGACGCATTTCGCGTAGAGTGCGTCCGCCGCATGCGTTTCTGGCTGGCTCTCGTCCTGGTTTGGTGGATGCCCATTTCGGCTCTCGCGGTCGGTCAGGGGGAAGCCTCGCTGTCCGGGGGGCTCGGTCTGGCCGTGGCGATGCAGTCGCGAACCCGAGCCGGAGCCCAGGCCGACATCAGGCTGCTGCGCGGGATCAGCGATTCCTGGGCGGCGCGACTGGGCGTGCAGACCGCGTGGTACCCGTCCGATGGCCCGACCCCCTCGGCCCATGTCACGGCGCAGTCCGCCGGACTGACCTGGGCAGCCGACGTGCTCAACCTGGTTCCGTTCGCGGACGTGGGCATCGCGGTCGCCGACATTCGCGGCGGTGGGCTGGCCACGAGTTGGCGCATGGGCGGGCAATTGGGGCTCGGAATCGACTACCTGCTCAGTCGACACCTCGTCACGTCGCTGCTCGCGCGGGTCGACTATTTTCCCTTCCGACTCGCTGGCGGCCACGACGCCCAAAGGGCCCAAGTCGGCCTGGCCCTGTATCTGGGACGCGCGTTCTGACCTTGACGCCCAAGTGTCGGCGGCAGTATCGAGAGACATCGTGCGCACCTCTCCTTCGATAGTCGCGGTTGTTGCGGTCCTCGGGGCTGCCTTGGCGCATGCGTCGCCGTCTCACGCCGGCGAGCCGACCCTGGTCGACCAACCCGATGGATCCATCGCGCTCAAGGACGGCGCAAAGACCCTGGCCAGCTTCGCGCCCAGGACCGCAAAGGCCCAGCGCGGACCGGCGACCTTGCACACGGTGACGGCATCGGGCCACGCCCTGGTGGAAGCTCGCATGCCCCTTCTCGGCGAAGGCCCCAAACGCGAAGAGGTGTGGATCGCCGAACGCACCGCGGGCGGCGTGAAGGTGATCGCGTGGAGGCTGGTCGGGGCGCGCGATGCGGACGGCGAGACCTCCCTGGTGCTGAGGGTTTCGGATCGCGGGATCGAGGAATACCAGACCGCCGCGCGCCTGTCCCGATGCGATGGCGCGCCGGTGCCGCTCTTTCGACGCATCTGGGACTTCGCCACCCACGCCTTCCGCGCCGTGCCCCCCGAGCTTCCGCCGCGCGCGCGCACCACGCTGCAGGCCCACCGAGGCGGCGCCCCCGAAGGCCCCCCTCTGGGCGGCTTTTTCTTCAACGCGGCCTCCGGCGCCTCGGGAGGGAATGGCGATGCCTCCAGGTTGAAGCCGCCCGTGGCCGTGAACGATGGCAATCCCGCCACCGTGTGGACCCTCGACGGCGACGGCCGGGGGCAGCTTCTGACCGCCCGTTCGGGTGGCGGTTTTCCCATCACCGGGCTGCGCGTGCTGACCGGCGACACGCGCAGCGAGAAAGCCTTCCGCGCGAGCGGGAAGCCAGACCGCCTCGGCCTGATTTTCGGCCAAGATGCCGCCCAGAACGTGGACGTCGATCTGGTCGAGGACGCGGACGGCGGGGGCCGGCGTTTCCGCGTGCCGTACTGGGTTACCTTGCCCAAACCCGTGGCCTCGACGTGCGTGACGGTGGTGATTCGCGACTCCACGTCCGAGAAGAGCCCGCTTTCGATCGCGGATCTCGACGTGATGACTGTTCTCGATGGGCCGCAAGCGGTGAATCGGCTGGTGGCCGACCTGGCTCAGGGCACCTCCTGCGTGGCCCGCCAACCCTTGCTCGTGCGACTGGGCGCGCCGGCGCTGGCGGCGGTGGCCACGGCCATCGTGCACGCCGGTCCGGGCATCGGGCGCGAATGCCTGGTCGACGCCTTGGCGGCACTCATCGCCGCCGGAACGCAACCCTCCCCCGAAACGGCTGCCGCGCTGGTCGCGGCCCTCGACCGGTCCACCAAGGAGGAAGAGACAATCGTTTTCAAATTGCTGCCCGGCATGCCGGGAGCTTCCGTGAATGCCATCGCGGCCGTCCTCGCCGACGAAAAGCGCCCCGACGAAGATCGCGCTCGGGCTGCCCGCGTCTTGGCGAACATGGGCCAAGCCGAGGCACAGGCCAAGCTGCTTGCTGCCATCGGGCACGGCAGCCCGGCTCTGCGCAAGGTCCTGCGAGCGGTCGTCTCCGAGAGCAAGAGCCCGGCGCTCGCCGCCACGCTCGCCGCGCTGGAAGCGACACCCGCCGGGGAAACCGGTCGTCGTGCCGACCTCTTGCTGATTGCCGCGAACCTGGCCAAGCGCGAGGCGGGGTTGCGGCCCGCCGCCCTCGCCGCCTTGCGCGGATCCCTCGCGCATGCCGCCCCATTCGAGGAGCAAGCTCGAGCAGTGCAAGGACTCGGGTTGCTGCGCGAGCCCGCGGCGAACGACGAGTTGGCCGAGGTGCGCGCCCATAACGCGGACGGGGTTTTGCGCAGCCTCGCGGTCGAGGAGCTGGCCAACGCCGAAGGTGCGGCGGTGCTACCTGCCTTGCGCGCGGCGCTCGACGACGCCGACCCACGGGTGCGCGAAACCGCCGCCGAAAGCCTTGGCCAACGGGGCGACAAGGGCGCGGCCCAGGCCATCGTCGACGGCGCGAAGCAGGAGCCGTGGCCACGGGTGCGCAGGGCCGAGATTGCCACCCTGGGCAGGTTCTGCGTTGCGGAAGGAAACGAGCTGCTCATCCGCGCCTTTCAACGTGACGTCGAAGAGGTGAGGCAGGCGGCGCTGGTGGGCATCGCCCACTGCTTTCAGGTCAAGGCCACGGGCACGCTCCTGCGCACCCTCGGCCGCTTGGCCGAGAGCGCCGACATGCGCTCGCTCGCCGCGCGCTTGCTCGGGGAGCGCAAGGACCCGAGGACCGTGCCCGGCCTGACCGAGGTCCTCAAACGCCTCCTCGTGGAATCCCAGGCCGACTTTTCGCTGGAGGCCGTCATCGCCGATACGGCGATGGCCCTGGCGAGCATTCGCACCCCCGCGGCCATTGCGGCCTTGATCGGTCTTCTTTCCGACGCACGCCCGTCGGTGCGGCGCATGGCCGTCGATGCGCTGGGCGTGGTCTGCGACCCCGAAAAGGGCGAGGCCGCCCTGCACGAGGCAGCGGCCGGCAAGGATGAATCGGTGTCCGCTCCCGCGGCGGCGGCCGAGGCCCACTGCCGCGAGCGACACTGATCCTGACGCAAGCGGTCCCCCATCCGTCGTTGACCACGCGCGACGGGCATGCAAGAAATCTCGTCGATGATCAAGTACGCGCATGTTCAAGAATGGATCGATCGCATGGCGGCCATGTGCCAGCCCGACAGCATCTACTGGTGCGATGGCTCCGAGGAAGAGAAACGCAGGCTGACCGTCGAGGCGCTCAAGACCGGTGAGCTCCTGGAGCTGAATCAGACCGAATTGCCCGGCTGCTACCTGCACCGGACCGCGGCCAACGACGTGGCCCGCACCGAGCACCTGACGTACATCTGCACCAGCTTCCAGGGCGACGCGGGTCCGACGAACAACTGGATGAGCCCGCGCGAGGCCTATCGCAAGGCTCACGAGCTGTTCTCGGGCGCCATGAAGGGGCGCACCCTGTACGTGATTCCCTTCGCCATGGGGCCCATCGGCTCGCCCTTCTCGAAGATCGGCATCGAGCTGACCGACAGCATCTACGTGGTGCTCAACATGCGCATCATGACCCGCATGGGCGAATCCGTCCTCGATGCCCTCGGACCGAACGGCGAGTTCACCCAATGCCTGCACAGCAAGGCCGACCTCGATGTCAACCGCCGCCTGATCCTGCACTTCCCCGAGGACAACGCCATCTGGTCCGTGGGCTCGGGCTACGGCGGCAACGTGCTGCTGGGCAAGAAGTGCCTCGCCCTGCGCATCGCCTCGGTGCAGGCCCAACGCGAGAAGTGGCTGGCCGAGCACATGCTGATCCTGGGCATCGAGGAGCCCGTGGGTCGGGTCCAGTACATCGCGGCGGCGTTCCCCAGCGCTTGTGGCAAAACCAACTTGGCCATGTTGCTTCCGCCCGAAGGGCTGAAGATGAAGGGCTATCGCATCTGGACCGTGGGCGATGACATCGCGTGGATGAAGGTCGATACGGATGGCCGTCTGTGGGCCGTCAATCCCGAGATGGGTTACTTCGGCGTGGTGCCTGGCACGAGCTCGAAGACCAACTACAACGCCATGATCACCATCAAGCACGACACGATCTACACCAACGTCGCGCTCAAGCCGGACGGCACCGTGTGGTGGGAAGGCCATGACGATCCGCCGCCCGCGGAGGCCATCGACTGGCAGGGCAAGCCGTGGAACCCGAAGGTGGTCGGCAAGGACGGCAAGGTCGTGGCGGCCGCCCACCCCAACAGTCGCTTCACCGCCCCCTTCACCAACTGCCCGACGCACTCGTTCCGCTTCGAGCACCACCATGGTGTGCCCATCTCGGCCATCATCTTCGGTGGCCGCCGCGCCACCTTGGCGCCGCTGGTCTACGAAGCCTTCAACTGGGATCACGGCGTGTACATGGGGGCCAGCATGGCCAGCGAGCGGACCGCCGCGCAGTTCGGGGCCATCGGCGAGGTTCGTCGTGACCCGATGGCGATGTTGCCCTTCTGTGGCTACAACATGGCCGACTACTTCGGGCACTGGCTCGACATGGGCTTGCGCGTCCGACGCCCGCCCAAGATCTTCCACGTGAACTGGTTTCGCACCGACGAGAAAGGCAAGTTCCTGTGGCCGGGATTCGGCGAGAATCTGCGCATTCTGGAGTGGATTCTCGCGCGCTGCCGTGGCGAGGTCGACAGCGTGGAGACGCCGATCGGCCTTGTGCCGAACCCCAAGGACATCGACATGACCGGACTGGATCTGCCGGCCGAGAACATGACCAAGCTGCTCTCGATCAAGCCCAAAGACTGGCTGGCGGAGATTGATGCCGTCGGACAGTTCTTCGAAACCTTCGGCACGCGCATGCCCGAGGAGATGTGGCAGCAGAACGAGTCGCTGCGCCGGCGGATTCTGGCCGCCGGCAAGTAGCCCGAGCGCGCGCGCAAAATAGAAAAGGGGCTCAACCTTGCGGTGATGCCCCTTTTCCTCGTGGTGCTCCGCGAGGGAGCGCCCGACGACTTCGAGTCGACGCTACTTCTTCTTCTTGCCCTTCCCCTTCTTGGCCGCCGCCGCGGGGGCGGGTTCTTCGGCCTTGGGAGCGGCCTTGGCTTCTTCCGCTTCCTTCTTGACCTGTGCCAGCTCGGCTTCCTTGGCCGCGAGCTTGGCCTTGGTGGCGTTCAGGTCGGCCACCATGGCGGCCTGGGACTTCGCCGCGGCTTCGGACGCGGTCGTCGCCTTGGCAAGAGCGTCTTTGCACTCTTTGTCTTCGCAGGCCGTGCTGACGAGGAGCATTCCACCGAGAACCAGAGCTGATAGCGCCTTGAGTGTACGGGTCATTGAGATCTCCTTGCTTGGACGAGGCGGGAGTGTGCCTCTGCCCACCCCCATGAGAAATTCGCAGCCTATCTACGTACACAAGCAACCCGCTGTCAATCGCATATGATGTCGCGCACCATGGGACCGGTTGGGCGTCGCAACGACCGGCCCAGGCATGAAACCGCCCCCGCGCTGGCGGGGCTAGCAAGGCCAAGCCGCATCGACTATCCTGCCTGCATGAAAAAGCGCGTCTACAACTTCGCTGCCGGTCCCGCCACGCTCCCCTTCGAGGTTCTCGAAGCCTCCGCCGCGGCCCTCTTGGATTTCCAAGGCAAGGGTTTCGGAATTGCAGAATGCAGTCACCGAGGCAAGGAATTCGATGCGGTTCTCGACGAGACCATCGCACGCTGCCGGACCCTGCTCGGCATCCCCGACACCCACGACGTCCTCTTCCTGCAAGGCGGCGCCACCCAGCAGTTCGCCGTCATTCCCATGAATTTCCTCTCGGGGCCGGCCGACTATGTGGTCAGCGGCGAGTGGTCGAAGAAGGCGGCAGATGTGGCCAAGGGCGTGGGCGGCGACAAGATACGCGTGATCGCCAGCAGCGAAGCGACGCAATTCGATCGCCTGCCGGCGCCCATCACGCCCGACCCGGCGGCCGCGTACATGCACATCTGCTCGAACGAAACCGTGCATGGCAACCGTTTCGTCGATTGGCCGGCGCACGCCACCCTGGTCGTGGACGCCAGCTCGGAAATCATGTCGCGCCCCCACCCCGTCGCGCGCACCGGCATCATCTACGCCGGTGCCCAAAAGAACCTCGGTCCCTCGGGCGTGGTGCTCATGATCGTGCGCAAGGATCTCTACGACCGCATCCCCAAGAGCGTGCCCAAGATCCTGAGCTACAAGGCCCACGCCGACGCCAAGAGCTGCCTCAACACCCCGCCGACCTTCGGCATCTACGTCCTGCTCGAGACCTTCCGCTGGATGGAGCGGCAAGGCGGGCTTGGCGCCATCGAAAAGCGCAATGGCGAGAAGGCCAAGGCCATCTACGACGCCATCGACGAGTCGGGTGGTTTCTACAAGGGCACCGTGACGGACAAGGCCGCGCGCAGCCACATGAACGTGACCTTCAAGCTGCCCAGCGACGAGCTCACCGACAAGTTCATCAAGGAGGCGTCGGCCAAGGACATGGTGTCGCTCAAGGGCTACCGCACGGTGGGCGGGATCCGGGCCTCGATCTACAACGGCATGCCCGTCGAGGGCTGCCTGCTCCTCGCCACCCACATGAGCGAATTTAAGGCCAAGAACGGCTAGAGAGTTACCTCGATTCACCACAGAGGCGCAGAGAGCGCAGAGGTCGAAAAGGAAGGGTTTCGGATCCGGACGACCTCGTCTTCCTTCTTTGTGTCCTCTGTGCTCTCTGTGGTGAAAAATCCGGAAGCATTTCCTATGTCTCTCGCTCAGTTCGCCGATACGCACTTTGCCTTTCCCGGCAAGGACATCCTGACCGGCGCGTCGTTGCTCATTCGTCCCGGCGATCGCATGGCCTTGCTGGGCCCGAACGGCACCGGCAAGTCCACCGTGCTCAAGCTGCTGGCAGGCGAGCTGGCGGCCGACGCGGGCGACGTACGCATGCTCGGCCGCGCGACCGTGGCCTATCTGCAGCAGTCGCAGCAGCAGACCGGCGACGGAACCGTGCTCGATGCCCTGCTCGAGCCCTTCGCCCACCTGCGCGCCATGCACGACGAGATGGTCGAGCTGGAGGCGCGTTTGGGCACGGCCGAGGCGGCGGAGCTCAAGCGCTACGGCGAATTGCAGGAGCGCTACCGTATCGAGGGCGGCTACGAGATCGAAACCCGCGTGCGCGCTCTGACCGAGGAGGTCGGCCTGGCCGCCACCGATCTCGGGCGTTCGGTGACCACGCTTTCGGGGGGCGAGCGCGGGCGGCTGGAGCTGGCCAAGGTGCTGGCGCGGCAGCCCGATCTGTTGCTGCTCGACGAGCCGACCAACCACCTGGATCTGGCGGCCATCGAACGCCTGGAAGCCCATCTCAACGACTACCCCGGCGCCTTCCTGATCGTCTCCCACGACCGCGCCTTCATCCAGCGGACTTGTCGCGAGATCGTCGAGCTCGAAGACGGCGACTTCGTCCGCTACGCCTACCCCTACGACCGATACGTGGTCGAGCGCGACGCGCGCCTCGAGCGCGCCCGGGTCGAGTACGAGCGCCAGAAGGAGCACGTCGAGAAGACCGAGAACTTCATCCGCAAGAACCTGGCCGGACAAAACACCAAGCAGGCGCAGAGCCGCCGGCGCATGCTGGAAAAGCTCGAGCGCCTGGAGCGGCCCGAGGACAATTGGCAGCTGGCGGGCAAGATCGCCTTGCACTTTTCCGCGGGCGGCGATCTGGGCGGCAAGGAGATCATCCGCGCGCCCGGCATCACCGTCGGCTATGCCGACCAGCCGATCCTGAAGGACATCACGGTCAACATCTACCGCGGCGATCGCGTCGGCATCGTCGGACCGAACGGTTGCGGCAAGAGCACCTTGATCAAGACCCTGGTGGGCGAGCTGCCCCCCCTGGCCGGCACCGTCGAGCGCGGTTCCTCGGTGCGCCTGGGCTATTTCGATCAGAAGCTGAGCTCCCTGTCCGAAGAACGGACCGCCATCGAGGAGATCCAATCCGTGCGCGACGATCTCTCCCCCGAGGTCGTGCGCCAGTACCTAGCGAAGTTCCGCTTCTTCGGCGACGACCCCTTTCGCATCGTGCGCGGCTTTTCGGGCGGCGAGCGCAGCCGCCTGGCGCTGGCCAAGATGCTGCTCTTCCCGCGCAACCTGCTGGTGATGGACGAACCCACCAACCACCTCGACATTCCCGCGCGCGAAACTCTCGAGCACGCTCTCGACGGTTTCGAAGGCACGCTCGTGGTCATCAGCCACGACCGCTACTTCCTCGATCGCATTTGCAAGCGCCTCTACATCTTCACGGGCGACGGCCTGGAAAGCCACGTCGGGAACTACTCGGACTGGCGCGAACACCGGCGCAAGCAGGCCGCGTCCAACCCGCCCGCCGCACAGAAGGCACCACCCCAGCGCCCCGTCGAGTCTCCCGCGGAAACCGTCAGGAGCTCCAAGAAGGAGCGGGAGAGGCAACAGCGACGGATGGAACGTCTGGTGGCCTCCCTGGAAGAGGAGATTGCTCGCGTGGAACGCGACCTGGCCGCGCTACGGACGAAGCTCGGCGAGGATCACGGCGGCAACTGGCAGAAGCTGCACGAGCTGGCGGACAAAGAGCGGGAGCTCGACACGCTCCTCGCCAAACGGATGTCCGACTGGGAAAGGGCCTCCGCCGCTCTCCAGGCATTTCTTGCCGGCAGCGCGGAATCCTAGGAGGCTGGTGTCAAATGGCGGACCGAGCTCTGGCGGAGCGAGGAGCCCCGGCCGCGAGGCGCGAGGAGGGCGAATACTGGACGTATTGAACCGACGAGCAACGAAGCGGGCGGGGCCCGCAGCCCGCCAAGCGACGGGAGCCGTTTGACACCAGCCTCCTAGTTACACGTCTGGCCCTCCAGACAAGGCGTGCAATAGTAACCCACCTCGACTTGGGCGACCTGGAACTCCTGGATCTGGTCGCAGTACGCACCGGTGATGATCACGGCCTGCGGGTTCGTCGCGGAATCGAGTTGCCATCCGTCGACCTGCCCGCGCGGGATTGGTTTGCCGTCGAGATACACCCCGATGTTCGAGGGGTCGTCCAGCTTGTCGGAAAAGCGCACCGAGCACGGCGGGCGCGTGGTGCCGCCGAACAGGCGCTCGACGACCAAGTGCAGTTGCTCCGGATCGTCCAGGGTGAAGAAGCCCGGGTAACCCGGCGAAGCCGCGACCCCTCCGGCGTGCGCGAGTGCGTCGAGACAGGCGTTGTCTGCGCTGGCGTCGTCCGAGCCTCCCGGTCCCGCGCCCAGCACGATGACCCGCACGCCCACGGCAACCATGGCGTTGACCTCGGCGAGCGCCTCGGCGCACGCCGCGCTCGCCGCATTGGATCCGTCCTCACTCGACAGCGTGCCGGCCAGGGTACAATTGGGTGCGCCATCGGTGGCGAGCAGAACGTAGCGGTTGTCGATGCCGTCGGCGAGCGTCGCGTAGTGGTCGCGCGCCAAACGCAAGGACGCGGCGGTCGGCGTGCTGCCATCCAGGGGCAAGGCCGATGCAATCGCCGTGGTCACCGCCTGTAGGTTGCCGTCCGCGATCCCCACCAGCGGCGGCGAGGCACAGCAGACACCGGCGAGTAGATCGCCGCAGCCCTGCCGCCCGGGCATTTCCTGGTAGCCGAAGCGCACGTGCTCGGAATAGGCCTCCACCACGTCCGAGAGCAGCGCCGACGCCGCCTGGTAGCGCGTGCCGGCGCCGTAGGCCGTCCCCATGGAATCGGAACGGTCGAGCAGGACGAGCACGTCGGCCGGTTGGAACTGGAGCGGGGCGGGACCCGACGCGACACAGGGAAAAAGCGCACGGGCAGGATCGCTATCGACCCCGTTCGAGACGGCGTCGGCGTCGGTACCGGCGTCGGGAGACTCCCCCACGAAGTCGTCCACCCCGGCGCACGCACCGCCACCGGCCATCAGGAGAACCAGGAGGGTCCATCGCATGTCGCGCACCACGGTGGGAGCATACCGGGTTTTCATATTCATTTCCGCCCCTTGCTTGCAGGCGAAAAGCTGTGTACTTCTACCTTCCTGTCATGATCGAAGTGGACAAGCTGTCGAAGTATTTCGGCGAGCGGGCCGCCATCCGCGATCTATCCTTCTCTATCGCCAAGGGCGAAGTCGTGGGCTTTCTCGGCCTCAATGGGGCCGGGAAGACCACCACCTTGCGGATTTTGGGCTGCCTTCTCCTGCCAACCTCGGGAACCGTGCGTGTGGACGGCCTCGAGGTCACCCAAAATCCCTACGAAATCCGCGGCCGGATCGGTTTTCTGCCCGACCTGCCGCCGCTCTATCCCGAAATGACCGTCGGCTCCTACCTGGCCTTTGCCGCGCGCCTGCGCCAAGTGCCCGCCCGCGAAACCGCGGCGCGCGTTGCCGAGGCCGAAGAGAGGACCGCCTTGCGCGACATGCACCGCGAGGTCATCGGCGAGCTGTCGCACGGGTATCGCCAGCGCGTGGGCGTGGCCCAGGCCATCGTGCACAAACCCACGCTGCTGATTCTCGACGAACCTTCAGCCGGTCTGGATCCGGCGCAGATCGTGGAAATGCGCAGTCTTTTGCGTGGTCTGCACGGCGAGCACACCGTGCTCATCTCCAGCCACCTCCTGACCGAAATCAGCCAGACTTGCGACCGCCTGCTGGTCATCCACAACGGCGAGCTCGTGGGCCAGGGCAGCGAGGCCGAGCTCGCGTCCGCCATGGGCCAGGGCGGGGGCGCCATCGAGGTCGAAGTACGCGGCGGGCCGGCGGGCCTTGCCGAACGCTTGGCCGGGCTGGCGTCGGTCAGCAAGACGCAAACCCGATCGACGGCCGACCACACCACCGTTTTCGACATCGCGGCCAGCACCGATGTCCGCGCCGACGTGGCGCGCCTGCTGGTGGGCGCCGGTTGCGATCTGCTGCGCCTCGAGCGGAGCGAATCCCGCCTGGAGTCGATCTTCATGAATCTCACCCATGGCCCGGTTGGAGGTCCGCAATGACCGCCACCTGGCTCATCGCCCGACGCGAGCTTGGCGCCTATCTGCGCACCATGAGCGGCTACGTCATCGCCGCCGTGGTCCTGTTCGTGGATGGCATCCTGTTCAACGTGCGCGCCCTGGGCGGCGAGCATGAGCGTCTCTCGACCGAGGTGCTGAGCGAGTTCTTCTTCAACTCCAGCGGCCTGGTCATGGCCGCCTCGGTCTTCCTGTCCATGCGCCTGCTCGCGGAAGAGCGGCAAAACGGCAGCATGGTTCTGCTCGCCTCGTCGCCCGTGCGCGAACGCGAGATCGTCCTCGGCAAATTCCTGTCCGCGTTCATCTTCCTGTCGCTGATGACCCTGGCGGGCGTGTTCATGCCCATGTTGATTCTGGTCAACGGCAAGCTCTCGTTCGGGCACGTGGCCGTCGGGTATGCGGGGCTCTTGCTGCTCGGCAGCGCCACCCTGGCCATCGGCACCCTCGGCTCGACCCTGGCCCGGTCGCAACTCCTGGCCGCCATCATCTCGGGCTGCTTGGTGGTGTGCCTCATCATCGTCTGGATGGTCGGCACCGTGACCGAGCGGCCGCTCAACGACGTGTTCTTCGCCCTGGCGCTGTGGGGCCGGCACTTTCCCCCCTTCCAGGCGGGCATCCTCAACCTGCGCGATGTCGTCTATTACCTGGCGGTCACGTACTTCGCCCTGTTCCTCTCCGTTCGCGTCCTGGAGGCCCGGCGATGGAGCTAGCACACAAGAAGACGGCATCCGTCGTCTATGCGGTGGGTCTCGCTTTGGTCTATGTCGGCGAGCGCGTGCTCGTTCCCGGCCGCCCCAGCACCACGACCACGCTGCTCGGCCTCGCGGCCATCGTGGCGGCGCTGGTGCTCGGTCTGTGGCGAGGCAAGGGTCGGCCGGCCGGCCGCGTGTTGCCCGCTTTGTACCTGCTCGGCCTCGTCGCGCTGGCCCTGTGCTTCTCGCGCGCCGATCTGCCCGCCCTGCTCGGCCGCCGCGCCCTCGACGCAAGCATGCCCAAGCTGGACGGCGCGCTCGCCGTGCTCTGGCCGGCCATCCTGCTGGTGGCCACGCTGCCGGTGCTGCTCGTGGAGCTCGCGTTGGCGGGCATGGCCCGCTCGCCCCTGGTCGACGCCCGACGGGTGCGCGCGGCCGCGCTGTCGGGATTCGGCATCGCCTTCGCCCTCGTGTTCTGCTTCGCCGGCGCCTACGTGGCGGCCGAGCGCAACGTCAAGGCCGACCTGTCCTTCTTCCGCACCGCGCGTGCCAGCGCCGTGACCAAGCAACTGGTCGCCGCCCTGGACCAGCCCATCGAGGTCACCCTGTTCTATCCGCCGGGCAACGACGTGGCCGAGGAGCTGGCCGGGTATTTCGCCGACTTGACGCGCGTGTCGAGCAAGTTGACCGTGGTGCGCGCCGACCAGGCCGTGGACCCGGCCAGGGCCAGGGCGCTGGGCGTCACCGGCAACGGGGCCGTGGCTTTTGCGCGTGGCAGCCAGCACGAGCAGCTTCCCGTCTCGGCCAAGCTGGAGAGCGCGCGCCCCAAGCTGCGCGTTCTCGACCAAGACGTCTACAAACACATCCTGAGCCTCTCCCGCGGCAAACGCACCGTCTACCTCGTGCAGGGTCATGAGGAGCGCTCCTTGAGCGCGCCCCACGACGCCGAGGCAACCGGTAGCTTGAGCCTGCTGCGCGAGCTCTTGCAGGGCCAGAACCTTGAGGTGCGCGAGCTTGGGCTCGCGCAGGGCCTGGGCAACGAGGTGCCTGCCGACGCCTCGGTGGTCATGTTGGTGGGACCGCGACGGCCCATGTTGGCTGAAGAAGCTTCGGCTCTCGTGCGTTACTTCCACCGTGGCGGTCGACTGCTCGTGGCGGTGGATCCCGAAGACGCCTCCGTCGCCTCGCCCGTCCTGGCGGCGCTGTCGCTCCAGCTTTCGAGCGCGCCTCTGACCAACGATCGCATCTACTGGGCACGCACCCACCAGAAGGCCGATCGCGTCGGCATCGTTCCCACCGGCTATTCCAGCCACGCCGCGCTCGCCTCGCAGGCCCCCTTCGGCACCCAGATGCCCGTGGTGCTGTTCGGGGCCGGCGCGCTGGCTTCGAGCGCCACCAAGCCCGACCCGCTCCCCGCCGTGGATTTCATCATTCGCACCGATGCCAACACCTGGGAGGACAAGAACAAGAACCTGGAGCTCGACAGCGACAGCGAAGTGCGCAAGACGTACCCCGTCGCTGCCGCGGTCACCTTGCGCAAGCCCGCAGGCTCCACCGACAAGGCCCAGGACGGCCGAGCCTTCGTCATCGGCGACTCCGACGTCTTTTCCGATCTGCTCATCCGCAACCGTGCCAACGCGCTGCTGGCCTTCGACGTCGTCCGCTGGCTGCTGGGCGAGCCCGAGGTTGCCGGCCCGGTCAGCAACGAAGAGGACGTTCCCGTGCGCCACACGCGCAAGCAGGACACGTTCTGGTTCTACTCGTCGGTGTTCCTCGCGCCCGGGCTGGTCCTCTTCACGGGGTGGGTCGCGACCCGGAAACGCCGCAAGCGCGAGGTGACGCCATGACCTTCCGGCAAGTTGCAGTGCAAGGCGGATTGGCGCTGGGCGCGCTGGTCCTGGCCTATTTCACCTGGCAGCGCAGTCCCGCGCTCTTGCCGGGCGAGGTCCTCGCGGTCGACATCGGGAAGAACGACCTGGTCAGCGTGCGCTTCGACGACGAGGAGAAATCGACCTGGGTCGAGCTTGGCCGAGCGTCCGACGAATCCGGGCCGTACACCTCGGTGCGCCTCGGGCCGCACGAGGAACCGGCGAAGACCAAGGCACCGGCGGCAGGCGCCAAGCCGGAACCCAAGCTGACGCCCGAGCGATTGGTGCGCGGCAGCGAGGCGGCCGAGAAGCTCTTCGCCAGCTTCGCCCCCTTGCGTGCAACCCGCGGGCTGGGAATCCTGACCGCCGACAAGCTCGAGGAGCTGGGACTCGACAAGACCAAGAAGCGCATCACCCTCGTGCTGCGCACCGGTCAGCGCAGCTTCGCCATCGCGCCCGCGCCCGCCGGCGGAACCGAGCCCTACTTGCGGGACGAGCAAAGCGGCCAAGTCTTCCTGGTCGCGCGTTCCTTCCTCTCCGACTTCCAGGCTGCGGCGTCGCTGCTGGTCGAGCGTCACCTCCACGCCTTCCGCCTCGACGAGGCCGACCACATGGTGGTTTCGCAGGGCAAGACCCGGCGCGAATTCGTCATCTCGCACGACGAGCAAGGCGTGCGCATCGCCCCCGCCAACACGCCCGGCAAGCCCGATTCCGCGTTCAAGACCTGGCACGATCGCGTCTTCTCCGCCTGGCCCGTCGAGGTCCTGGGCAAGGACGAGACCCCTGTCGAGGGTCCACCGCAAGTCGAGCTGCGCGTCGAGTACAGCCGGCACGGGCGACGTCTGGGCTTCGTGGAGATCGGCAAACCCGCCACCGTGGCCAGCCCGGTTGACGACACCAAGTCCCCGCTCTTCGCGCGCAGCGAACGCACCTTGGGCTGGTTCAAGCTCGCCGCGGATACCCTGCTTGCAGACGGACAGGCGCAGTTGCGTTAGGTCTTGTCGATGGACTTCGCGCGCTCCACCGCCGACAAGCGCAGATCCTCTTCCATCTCGCGAAGGGCGTTGGCGCGCACGATGCGGGTGAGCTGACGATCCAAGTCCTCGACCTTCGCGAACGAGCGAAAGAGCAGGTAGAAGATAGCCAGGATCGAAAGATACATCGCGGTATCGACGCCGCGGCCGACCCCGAGCCAGCGGGCGAGCAGATTCGTCGTGTCGGGGAGCCATACCACCACCACGACGGCCACCCAAAACAGCAGCCACAACACGAGATCCACCGTGCGCATGTTGCCGCGGCGATAGCGAATCATCACCCGCGACATGGCAAAGATGGCGAAACAAATGAGGACGATCTGAATGGCGTGCATGGTTACCCGATGAAGCGCCTGAAGATGAGCTTGATGGCCACCTTCACACCCACGAAGAAGTTCTGTCCCTTCGACATCGAATAGTCGGTGTAGATGGCCTTGATGGGGACCTCGGCCATGCGCCAGTGCTTGTCCTTCATCTCCTTGAGAAACTCGGACAGCGACTCCATGCCGTTGGTGCGCAGCTCGATGGTGCGCGCGGCCTGCTGCGACAGTCCGCGTAGCCCGCTCTGGCTGTCGGTCACCCACACGCCGAAAAGGAAGAAGGTCAGAAGATTGCCGATGGTGTTGAACAGCACGCGGTGGGCCGGCATGTGCCCGCAATCGTCGCCCCCCTTCATGCGCGAGCCGATGACGAAATCCACGTCGCCCTGGGCAAGGCGATCGAAGACCTTGCCCGCGTCGACCGCGAGGTGCTGGCCGTCGGCATCCATGGTCACGACCGCGTCGGCGCCCAGACGAATCGCCGCTTCGATGCCCGTGCCCAGCGCAGCGCCCACGCCGCGATTGACCGCGTGCCGAACCACCAAAGCGCCGGCCTCCTTGGCCAGCTCGCCCGTACGGTCGCGCGAGCCGTCGTCCACCACCACCACGTGCTCGGCGAATTTCACCGCTTCGCGCACGACGTCGGCTATCGTGCGTTCTTCGTTGTAAGCGGGTATGACGATGATCCGATTGGGCATGGACGCGCGCGACCAGGAAATGGGCAATATACCAGCAGCACGCGAAACGCAATACTTGCGGGCCACCCTAATCCCGCGACAAGCGCAGTGCTCTCGGGAAGGCGGCAGAAGGAGACACCTTTCCACGATGGATGCTCGCACCCAATCGGAACGGCGAATGGTGGTCGTAGTCGTAGTCGTCACCGTGGCCGTAGGCGTCCTCGCCGTCGTGGCCGACGAAGATCACTCCGGCCACGGCCACGACCACGGCCACGACCTCCCGCGCCTATCGCGGGATTATGGGGCCACATGAGAAAATCGGCGAAGTCCACGGTACCGCCCCATGACGGCGGTTGGCTCGTCCTCGCGGCGTGGCCGCCCGAGCTTGCGCACCTTCGAGCGAGACTGCCCCATCTGCCCCCGCGCGTACGCCAGCGGCTGACCTTGGCGAGCGTCGGCGTGGGCCTGGTCGAATCCGGCATCGCGACGGCGCGACTGCTCGACCAGCATCGGCCGAGCGCCGTGCTGCTGATCGGCACTGCGGGCGTCTACCCCGGACAATCCGCCGAGCTCGTTCCAGGCGGCGCGGCCATCGCAGGGTGCATTCGCCTGCTGCCGCGAATCTCTTCCTACGAGCACGCCTATCTTCCCGCCATCGTGCCGACGCTGGCGAAGTCCACGCCCTCCCTCGTGCGAGGCTTGCGCAGAGCCGCGGGATTGCCCTGCGTCGACATCGCGTGTCCAATGGGCATCACGGCGAGCGTGGCAGGCGCGAGCGTGGCCGCCAAGCTGTCCGGTTGCGCCCTGGAGAACTTGGAAGCCTTCGCCGTGGCCCGCGCCGCGGCGAAGGCCAAGATTCCCTTCGCCGCGATCCTGGGCATCGCGAACCACGTCGGTCCCAGCGGACAGCGCGAATGGCAGAGGCACGCCAAGTCCGCCGCAGAGCGCGCGTGTCAGGCTGTGCTCGACGGGCTGACGAAGAACTTCACCACGGAGACGCGAAGCTGACGGCAGCCCGCCGAGCTTCCGACCCAAGCCCCTGCCATGGCTCCCAAATGTCGATGAAGGCGATGCTCGATTTCTTCGCGCGCCGGTGGCTAGCCATCATGCTCGTGCTCGCTGCCCTACCGCGCCTTGGGCTTGCATGCTTCGAGCATGGCGTCAACCAACCCGACGAAATCTTCCAGATGCTCGAGCCGGCCCACCGATGGGTCTACGGATATGGGATTCAATCTTGGGAATTCCATGATGGCGCACGTTCTTGGCTGCTGCCGGGCCTGCTCGCGCTGTTATGGAAAGGGCTCGCCCTGCTCGGTTTTTCGGATCCATTGACGGTCGTGCCCTTGCTGCGCATGCCCTTCGTTGCTCTTGGTGTCTATGGGGTGTATCTCGCCTCGCGCCTGGCCGGTAAGCTGTCAAGCGACAGCGCGAGATTCCTTGCGTGTACCTTGGCGGCCTTCACGCCCTTGGCGCTCCTCCTCGATTTTCGGACCACCACCGAGGCCGCGAGTGCCCCGATCGTGCTCCTGACCGTGATGGCGATTGCCGACGAGAAGGTCGTGCGAGCCGGGGCCTGGGCAGCTCTGCTGGTCTTTCTGCGCCCATCCAATGGCATCGTGGGCCTCTCTGCTGCTGTGCTGCTCGCGTTCGAGGGTCGTTTTCGCGACCTGGCTCGGTTTGCTTCCGGCGGGCTACCGGTGGCCATCGCTGGCGGGATGCTCGACTGGGCCACGTGGGGCAGTCCTTTCCATCATCTTGTCGAGTACGTGAGGTTCAATTGGAGCCAGTCCGGCGCGAGCTCGTTCGGCGTACAACCTGCGTGGAGCCATGCGCTGGTGCTCCTTGTCGCCGCGCTTCCGCTCGCCCTGTGTTTCCCTCCTGCCGCAATCGCGTTGCTTCGAAAAATTCCCGGGGCACGCATGCCGCTTGCCGTCGCCTTGCTGTACCTTGCTGCACATTCCGCGTTCGGACACAAAGAGCCGCGCTTTCTGCTCCCTATCCTGCCGCTGCTCGGCGCCGTGACAGCAAGTGGCCTGGTGGTGCTCTTCGGTCCGTGGTGTGCCCGGCGAGTGGCGGTTCCGGAAGCGCGCGTCGCGCTTCTTGCCGTCGGAGCTATCGGCATGATCCTGTACGGAACGCTGCGCGCCACCACCTTGACCTACCAGGACCTGGGAGATGCCAGGGGCGAGGCACGCGATCACATCCTGTTCGGGAAACGCAATAGCATCAATCGTCTGATCGTCCAGGCTGGCCAGCAATCGGATCTCTGCGGGATGCTTATCCTCGGTCTCCTGCCCAATGAGCTCTTCTCGGGCGGCAAGACGTATCTTCATCGCGATAGTATCTTGACCAGCCCCACGAGCCGCCCGATGTGGCTGCTGATGTCGCAGGCCGCGAACTATGCGATTGCACCCAGCGGTGCCAGTCTCCCCGGCTGGCACCCTGTTGCCGAGCGCGGCGGCGTGACACTTCTCGATCGCTCTGGCGGATGCATCCCTCTGCCCGAGCGATATCGCCCTAGGTATACGCGTCCGAAGGAGATCAGGGCAAACTGAGGCCAGCACGACCCGGATACCTGACTGCCAATCTCCGCTTGACCGCGGAGCCCACGGGCATAGAGACTTCGGGCAATGTCGGTTGTCGGTGCGCATTGCTTCCCTGCCCTTTGCCTGCGATTTCCTCGAAGCCGAGGGGCCTGCCATGTGCGTCGAGAACCGTGGACCAGTACCAACGCTGTTCAAGGGTTGGACTGAAGGGCTCCATGGGATGGTCGAAGCAGGAGTCTTCTCCGGCCCGCACACTTGCCATCGTCGTCTCGGCGAGTGTCCTCGCGTTCCTCCCGGTTCTCGTCGCGGGTTATCTGCGCCTGGACGATCACGGCCACATCCTCGACAATCCTCATCTTCGCGGACTGTCACTCGCCCATCTCGGGGCCATCTGGGCGAAGCCCTATCTCGGCCTATATATCCCGCTTACCTATTCCGTTTGGTGGCTCTATGCCGGGCTGGTGCAGGTCATGGGTCCGCTCAAACAGAGCGCGCCACTCTTTCACGCGCTCAACCTCGAGGTTCACGCGGTCAATGCTTCGGTGGTGTTCCTGATCCTTCAAACGCTGCTCCGCCACGATCGGATCAGGCCGGCATTGCTGAGCGATTCCCACGTGCGCAGCGTTGCGCTCGTCTCGGCACTGTTCTTTGCGCTTCATCCGGCACAGGTCGAGACGGTGGCATGGATCTCCGAGCTCAGAGGCGGGCTTGCGGCTACGTTGGGACTGCTGGGGGTCTGGTGTTACTACGGCTCGTCAAGAAAGGGACTGACAGCCGTCCTCTTCGTCGCAGCAACGCTCGCCAAACCCTCGGCCGTCGTCTTTCCGGGGTTCCTTCTGGTCACCGACCGAATCCTTCTCGGGAAGAGCATGAAGGAAAGTCTGAGGAATCCCATCGTCTTCGGCGTGCTGCTTCTTCCCTTCGTGCTCGCAACGAAGCACCTTCAGCCCGATGTGAACATGGAGCTGATACCGGGGCTTCCCGCAAGGGGTCTCGTGGCAGCCGATGCCTATTCCTTCTACCTCTACAAGCTGATCTTCCCCTTTCGCCTCGGGCTCGACTACGGACGTTCTCCTCACTTCGTGCTCAATCAAGTGCCGGGCTGGCACTTGGCCCTTTCCATCCTGGTGCTCATTTGCGGCGTGGCAGTGGTCGTCCGTGCAGGCCTACGCCCCGAGCCTTCCGCCCGGACTTCCCGTGCCTCCTGGCGCGCCCTCGCTTACGGCGGGTGTGCCATCTTCCTCCTTTCCGTCGCACCGGTGTTGGGCGTGGTGCCGTTCAAGTTCCAGGACTTCAGCACCGTGGCCGACCGATACCTGTACGTTCCGATGTTCGGCGTCAGCCTGGTGGTCGCGGGTATTCTCATCCGGCTGCGAGCAGCCCGCAGCGCCCTGCGGGTATCCTTCGTGGTCCTCCTTGGCATGGCTGGTCTAAGCTTTACCCAGGCCCGGCTTTGGCGCTCTACGGAGAGCCTCTTTCGACACACCCTGGAGATCAATCCCCGAAGCTATCTGGCCGAATACAACTTGGCGGCGAAGCTCTTCGCGGCCGGCAGAACCGATGAGGGCCTGTCGCGGACCCTCGCATGTCTTCGAATCAATCCGGACTACCTGGACGCCGAGGTTGCGCTCGGAGTTGCATGGATGCGGAAGGGTGAGCTCCAGAAGGCGGCGGATTACTACCTTACCGTTCTGGCCAGGAAGACAAACGCTGCCGGTACTCGCGCGCCCTTCATCGCCTCGATCCACAACAATTTGGGGATGGCGCTCATGCAGCTTGGCCGAAGGGAGGAAGGCGCGGAACATTTCACGAAGGCCGTCGAAATCGATCCGGATTCCATCAACGGTCATTTGAACCTTGGTCTCGCCGCTCAGGATCGAGGGGGCTACTCCGACGCCGCGACCGAGTACGCAAGAGCGCTGGCGCTCAGCCCAGGCAATCCGGAGATCCTGCGACGACTCGAGATGGCCCGCGCGCATCTACGGCCTTAGGGCTGGCCCGGAAATAAGTCGAAGAATTCCGACTAAAGTGCCCAGGCGACTCGGCAGCCCGTCGGGAGCAGGCCCGCCGCCGTCGCACGACTGAACAGCACATCGATGGCCTGTCGGACATCAGGGGCCATGGTGCGCGTATCGTCGTTGGCGTACATGCCGAGGTAGCGGTCGAGCAGTGCGCTTTCGGACAGGGCCGCGTCGCCGCGCTTTTCACCGGCAATGGCCAAAATCACCTCGTCGCGATGGTCGAGCGCGTAGACGATGGCCGCGCGCAGGACCTCCGAGACCAGGGCAATGGTTTGCTCGCCGAGGGCGCGCCGGATGACGTTCACCCCGAGCGGCAGTGGCAGCCCGGTTTCGCGCAGCCACCACTCGCCCAGCTCGGCCACGGCCACGCAACCACGACGCTCGAAGAGCAAGCGACCCTCGTGAATCAGCAGGGCTGCGTCCACCTCGCCCCGATCCAGGGCCTCGAACACCCGCGCGAAGGGCGCGATGGGAACCACCACGGGAACCAGCGCCGGCTGCATCAGACGCAGCACCAAGAATGCCGTGGTCGAAAGTCCCGGGATGGCCACGCGGCGGCCCGCCAGATCCGCCAGCGTCATCGCTTGCTTGGCCACCACCACCGGGCCGAACCCGCGTCCCACCGAAGCACCATGGGGCAAGAGCAGGTAGTTGTCCGCGACCTTCGGATAGGCGCCCGCCGAAATGGCCACCACGTCGCCGCCGCCCGATTCGGCCAATCCGTTCAGCCACGCCGTGTCCCCGCGCCGATGCGAGAACGTCAGCCCGCGCGCATCGACGGCACCCGTCGCCAGGGCGTGAAACATGAACGCGTCGTCGGCGTCAACCGAGTAGGCCAGCGAAATTTCCACGGTGTCACTCTACCTTTTTCCAGCAGCTCGCTGGTAGTGTGCTGGAGGAATGAGTGCGGCAAACAGCGCGCAGGCCAATGCGCAAGACGGCGCGAGAAGCCCGGGAAGTCGGGCGGGGGCGCAGACGCGGGCGCGAATCGACGTGGTCGACTGGCTACGGGGCGTGGCGGTGGTGCTGATGATCATGGCGCACGGGATGGACGCCTGGCTCCTGCCCGCGGCAAAGGCCGGCACGATCTACGCGGTCATCCGGGTCGGCATGGGCATTCCGGCGCGGCTGTTCTTGTTCCTCGTCGGCGTGTCGGCGGCGATTCAGTTCGAATCCGGGCTGGCCAAGGGCTTGCCGAGTGGCACCATGCGCGGCCGTCTGGCCAAGCGCGGCCTGCAGATTCTGGCCCTGGCCTATCTCTTTCGCCTGCAAGAATGGCTGCTCTCGCGTTGCTACGGTGGCTGGGAGGCGCTGTTTCGCGTCGACATCCTGAACGCCATCGGCCTTTCGATGCTGGTGGTCGCGTGGGTGGCCACGCCGCGAAATGGCCGCCGGCAGATCCTGCCCGCGCTGGGATTGGCCGTCGTCTTTCTCGGCTTCGGAACCCTGGTCGGGCCTGCGCATTTTCCCACCTGGATGCCCCGGCCGCTGACGTCGTACCTCGGGGGACAGCGTCCCATGGCCTGGTTTTCCCTGTTTCCCTGGGGCGCCTGGGCCTTGGTCGGCGTCCCCGCGGGCCACCTGTGGGCGACCGCCAGCCGCGAGCCTCGCCAGCGAAACCACGCCTTTGCCCTCACCTTCGCGGCCGGCGCCGCGCTGACCGCCGCGGTCGTCGTGGTTCGCGCAATCGACCCGACCATCATTCGCTATCCCTCGGAGCTCCTCATGCAAATGGGGCCGGGTATCTTCTTCCACCGATTGGGGCTCATCGCCCTCCTCGCTGGCGGCGGCTTTGCGTGGTGCCAGCTCTTGCGCGGGCGCTTTTCGGTGCTGCGCCAGCTTGGTCGCACCTCGCTGCTGATTTACTGGGTCCACATCGAGCTTTGCTACGGCAGCCTGGTCTACTCCCTGCGCTCCCGGCTCGGCCTTCCCGGCGCCACGCTCCTCGTCGGTCTTCTCACCCTGGTCATGCTCGGCCTGTCGCTGGTCAAGACGCACTACGGCCGACCCTTGGTCGATTGGTTGCGCACCCGCTTTCGTTCGACGCGCCTGGCATGATACGAAAGGAGCTCAACCCCGATCGACGCACCTGATGACGCAGTCTCTTTTCGCCATCCGACGCAGCAACTCGCACTTCTTCGCGGTCCCCGCCACCCTCGCGGCCCTGCTCGTGTTGTCGTCGGCACAAATCGACGCCGCGACGACCCGCAAGTCGCAGGCGAGATTGGTCAAGAAAGCCGAGAAGAAATCGCCCAATTCGGCGGGCAAAAAGGACAGCAAGAAGCTCTGCAGCAAGAAGGACTGCAAGAAGCCCGGCAGGAAGAACGGCAAGAAGAACGGCAAGCTGAGCAAGAGGGCCGCGAGCGCCCCGCCGAGGCACCACCACTCGGAAAGGCACGTGGCCGCGATGAAGGGCAACCTGCCCAACGTCCAAGCCCTCGGCGCCCTGGTCATCGACCTCGACACCGGACACGAGCTGTTCGCGCGCCGGCCCGACAACCCACGCGCCATCGCCTCGATTTCGAAGCTTGCCGCCACCCTGACCGTGATGGACCACCACCTCGATCTCGACGGGCTGACGACCATCAAGAGGGTCGATGTGGAAGTGGCCCGCGGCGGGGCCAGATTGCGACTGCTCGAGGGCATGACCCTGTCCAACCGCGACCTCTTGCACGCCGCCCTGCTCGGCTCGGACAACCGCGCGGTGTCCGCTCTCGGCCGCGCCGTGGGTCTCGGCACCGCGCAGTTCACGGCGGCCATGAACCACAAGGTGGCGTCTCTCGGCCTTCGTTTCACCCGCTTCCGCGAGCCCACCGGACTCTCCGCCGACAATCAGTCGACCCCGCGCGAAGTCATCGGGCTGCTCAGGGCGGCCATGGCCCATCCCGTGCTCGGCCCGATCGTGCGGCGGCCCGAGTACGACGCCCACCCGGTGTCCAAACCGGCCATCCATTACAACAGCACGGATAGGCCCGCGGCGCGCGGCAACCTTCAGATCCTGGGCGGCAAGACCGGCTACAACGATAGCGCGCGGTATTGTCTGGTCATCGCCGCCAGGATCGACGGCCACAGCTACGGCATGGCTTTCCTTGGCACCGAGGGCGACCTGACCCGCTTCGGAGACGTGGCACGCGTGGCGGACTGGATCGTCACCCACAAGCCCAAGCACGGCCCGTCGACCGCGCCGCAAGGCCCACCGTCCCCCGAGACCATCCTAGGTCCGGCATCCGACGCGGGCACGCACGACGGCAGCGGCCTCTGACCCGTCTCTGTGTCCTCCAAACCTCTGTGTTGGAAAACTACTGCGTCCCGCTCGGCTCGCGCAGGCGCTTGGCGACCTCGCTCAGCCCCGGGGTGTTGGGGTCGTGGACTTCGCTCAAGTACACCATGGCGATGTCGGCCCGGCCGCGGTCGACCTCCTTGCGCGCGAAGCTCACCAGGCTGGCGTCGGGCTGGGGGAACATGCGCAGGGCGAGCCACAACATGGCCTCCATGCACGAGGGACACTTGGATTTGTCCAGCACCGCAATCAGCGCCTGCATCTTTTCGGCATTGAACCCCGGCTTGGCGATGACCGATTCCCACGTGTCGCAGGTGCCCGGCGGGATGTGCCCCGCGGCCTCTTCCCGTTCGCCCACGGTGCGCAGCAGCCCGGCCGGCCCCTTGATGCTGCGTGGATCGACGTCGCCCGCGCGCACGTAGCTGGCCGCGGCCTCGTGAAAGCGCTTCTGTTCGCGATAGGTCTCGCCGAGCTTGAGGTACCCGTAGACCGCCCGCGGCTGCACCTCGGTCGCGCGCTGCCACAGCGCCAGCGAATCGTGCCACGACGGCACGAGTTGCATGGTGGCCGCCAGCTCGACGCCGATCACGAGCGTCGCGCCCACCGCGACGACCTTGCGCACGCGCTGCCAGGCCAGCAGCTTGGCCACGGGCCAGGCCAGCGCCGCGAGAGCCAGCAGCGCATAACGGTCGGCGAAGCGAAAGTAAATCGGCGTGAGGTTGGCCACCGGCAACAGGCAACCGATGAACCCGACCACGGCGAATTTCGCGCCGGCGGGCAGGCGGCGCCACGAACCGATCAGGGCCAGCAGCGCCGCGGCCATGGCAAGCCCCGCGAAGACCTGCCCCTGAATCACGGCCGGATAGACCGGAGACAAGTCCACGGGCGCGATCACGCGACCGGCATAGACGCCCAGCGTACCGAGCACGTCCAGCACGAAGGGCAAAGGTCGCGTCGAGGGGATCATCTGGTTGTGCTTCCAGATGAAGGGCACGGGCACGGCAAACACGAACGCGATGATCGCGAACGGCAGGCAGCGCCGCAGCGTCGCGCGTAGCGGGAGGTCGCGCGCGAAGCGCAGCCAGGCGAACAAGAGGATGGGCAGCACCACGGCCGAGGTCTTGGCCAAACAGGCCAGCGCGGCCAGCACGCAGGCGGCCACCGTCCTACGCGTCGTGATCGCCTCGCCATCGGCGACCAGCAAGGTCGCAAAGACCAGCAACAACGCCAGCACATCCTTGCGTCCCACGATCCAGGCCACGGACTCGACGGCCAGCGGGTGCAGCCCGACGAACAAGATCCCCATCAGCGCGGGCAAGACCCCCACCTTACTCCGCAACAAAAAGTAGCCGAGCGTCAAGGCGAGCGCGAACAGCCCCAGATTGAGGGCGTGAAACCCAGCCGGGTTGCCGGGCCACAGCAGCCGGTCCGGCACATACGAGAGCAGGTGCAAGGGATGGTAGGCCTGGAACTGGACGCGCGTCAGCGCCGCCGCCACGTAGGCGGACACGGGCCCGTGAAACAGGGGATTGTCCGTGATGAAGCGATCGTCGTCCCAGTTGGTGAACCCGGCGCCAAGGGTCGGGAAATAGGCCACCAGCACGGCGACGACGATGGCCACCACGGCGTGGCGATCCCACTTCTTTGCATTCGCCTTTGCCGCGAGCTCGGCCACCTCGGCGGCCTGGGCACGCTGTCTCGATTCGACCTTGCGCAGGCGATCTCGCCTCATGGCGGCCAGAATACACGGCGAGCGCAGAGCGAGTGAGCAAAGCTTTGGGTCAAGGGGAACTAACCATGCACGTCCCTGAGTCCGTGATGATGCGACAAGATAGATCGAATTGGGCCAAGAGATAGGGCGGCCAACTTAGTTGTCGCTTATGCCAACCCCATTGCACCCTGCACGAACAACCCCAAGTGATATCAACTCTTTTCTAGTGTTTCCTTCGGCCTGTATCTTGCTGTAAGGTAGCTCCGAGACAAACAGCACCTTGGCTGCTCTACGAGGAGGATTTTCATGATTCGTAATTCAAAGCGCGGCATTCGCCTTCTGAGCTGGAGAACCCTCCGCTGGGCGATCGCACTACCGACTTTGCCGCTCGTGTGGTGGGCCTGCGCCTCGCACCCGCTGACACAGCCCGTGCCCGAGCCCGAGCAGCAAACCGACATCTACATCTCGGTGTCGCCGCAACGGTTGCTCGACCTGGTGTTCATGATCGACAACTCGCCGTCCATGGCGCCGAAGCAGCAGAAGCTCAAGGATAACTTTCCCAAGCTGATTGCGGCGCTCAAGGATCCCAACGACGGAACGCTGCCCGACCTGCGCGTCGCCATCCTGGACAGCGATCTCGGCACAGGCGGCGAGTATCCGTCCGGCTCCTGCGGCCCCAAGACCCTGCCTGACGGAACCGGATCCAGCTTCGGCGACATGGGCAGGTTCCAGATGATCAACGCCGTTGGCGCGCCTCCGAATGGATGTGGCGTGAATAGCGCCGATGTCACCTATCTCGAAACCAAGGGAAACACGGGCCTCAACTTCAACGGCGACATCAACACCGTCTTCGCCTGCCTGGCTGGCAATCTCGGCACCCTGGGCTGCGGCGAGGAGCACCAGCTACAAACCGTCGAGTTCGCCTTCGTCGTCACGAACCTGGGCGACACCAACAACAAGCAACACCAGATGTTGCGCGGCAATGCCTATCTCGGCATGGTCTTCCTGACCGATGAAGACGACTGCTCGGCCGCGCCCAACGACGCGATGTTTGGGACTTCCCCCGGCGGCACCGATCTAAGCAAGGAATCCGCGAGCATCCGCTGCTACACGCGAGCGTACACGTGCAACGGCAAGAACACCTCCGATCCCCCTCCCGGCTATCCCACCAGCGCCGCCTTCTCGACCGCCATGTCCAATTGTTCGGCGCGCTCTGGCGACACCTGCAACGGCGAAGACGTCTCGCAGCCGACCTCCTGCAACCCGCTCAGGGATTACAAGACCATGGCCGGTGAAATCAAGGGTCTCAAGAGCGATCCGGAGAACCAGATCCTGGTCGCGGGCATCTTTGGCTGGCCTCTTGATGGGGACACGTCGAAAGCTACGTACAAGGTCGACGAGACACCCAATCCGAACAGCGCCGACACAGCCCATCCCCAGATCTGGGATACGTGGCCGGTTTGCTACGATCCAAACCATCCGGTTACGGCAGCAAACACGGACAAGACCACTGGATTCGACCCGGTAGCAGCCGGGTATGGTGCCACGCCCGGTCTGCGCATGTCCGCGTTCATCGACGAGTTCGGCGCCAATGGCCTCAAGTACAGCATCTGCCAGCCGGACTTCGTGGATGCGATGAATGGCATCGGCACCGCCATCGCCAAGCACCTGCAGAATCTGTGTGTCGACTACAAGCTGTGGTTGAATCCCGATCCGACCAGCCCCGGTTATCAAAAACCCGATTGCCGAGTGGCCTACCGAACGCCCCAGACCGATACCAATGACCCAACCAAAGTGGTCTACGTGGAAGACCCCACGGGCTTGCCGGAGTGCGATCCAGGAGCCACGAGCGACACCATCAGCGCGGACTGCTGGCAGCTCAGCCAAGACAAGACCAAGTGCCCGGACGCCTACAACGGACAGATTATCAACGTCCTGCGCACCCGGGCTGAAATCACCGCCGGTCCCCTGCCAGCCGGCACCAAGGTTGGCATGCAGTGCCGCACCTGCACCGACTTCCTCGACCAGAACGGCAACCCGCTCCCGGGCTGCTAGACAAATCGGCATCGAAAATCGAGCCAAGGCCCACCTCCTTCGGGAAGTGGGCCTTTTGCTATTTCGTGCCCCGCTGGCCCTGGTCTTCGCCGACGGCGCCTCGTACGGGTCCGAGATTGGCCTCGGCCAGACGTAGGGTTTCGCAGTTGTACGGCACGTTGGTCGTGAAGGCTGTGCGATCGCAGCGCGGTCCCAGGCTCGCGGCGCGCACGTGCAGGCGTTCGCGCGCGCGCAAGAGCACCAGGTGCGCGGCCTCGAGATCGCCCGCGGCGAGCAAGCACTCGGCGTAGGCCAAGCGCACCACCGTCTCGCACTCGCCCATGCTGCCGAGCGATTCCAGCGCGCCGTAATAGGCCTCGTGCGCGGCCACCGAGGCTTCGTGAACCGTGCCCCGTCCCAGCCGTGCACGCGCCAGCATGGCCAGCGCCAGGCCCCGTTCGGCCGGAGCCGCCGAGAGCCCCGCCGCAGCCAGCTCGGCTTGCGCGGCGGCTTCCTCGAAGCGCCCCACGGACAGCATGGTCTCGGCCAGGTAGCACCTGGCCAGCCCCTGCTCGCGCGAGTCGCCGCGCGCCCCCAGGGTGGCGATCGCCAGGCGGGCCAGCCGCTCGGCCTCCACGCTCTCGCCCCGCCAGCCGAGCACGCGCGACAGATCCCGCCGCCCGATGGCCGCGATCTCGGGCAACCCCAGGCGATCGGCGTGGGCCACGACCTCGCGCAGCAGCTCGACCGCGCGCCCGGTGTCGCCGAGATCCGCGTACACCGAGGCGATGCCGGAGCGAACCGCGCAGGCGTTGCGTTGGTCGCCGGCCTGCTCGAACAAGGCCCACGCCGTCTCCAGCTCTTCGAGGCCGCGCGTGGTTTCCCCGCGGGCAGCGGCGCGGGCGGCGCGCGCCTTGTGCACCAGGCCCCAGGCTTGCGGCTCGATGTCCGAAAAATACCCGGCCAGACGAGCGGCCTCCTCCAGCAAGGCGTCGGCCGCGGCGAGGTGGCCGGCCGTGATGAGGTGGGTCGCGCCCTCGCTGAGACAAACCAGGAAGGCGTCGCGTGCCTCCAGTTGCGGCTCCACGGCGCGCACGTTGGCGATGAGCGCGCCGAGCTCCTTGACCTTGCCCTGGCTGCCCAGGGCCACGATGGTCTGGCCGGCGGCGCGAAACCACATGGGCGAGCCCGGCGCCAGCAACGCCAGCGCCGCCACGCCCGCCGATTCGGCGCTCGACAGCTCGCCGCGCCAGCGCAACGCCTCGGCCTGGACCAGCGCAAGCGCGCCGCGAATCTCGCCGGCCTGCGCGTCGGAGCCACCGTGCGCTCCATGCACGCCCTGCCCGGCCGGCGCCCCCGCCCCGTCGCTCCCCAGCGCGGCCAGGCCGAGCCCGGCGCGCGAAATGGCACCGTCGAGGTCATTGGCCTTGAACGCCTGCTCGGCGGCGCGCCGGTACCAGAAGGCAGCGCTGCGCGCATCGCCGCCACGGCGAAAATGCTCGGCCAGCACGAAGGGCTCGGGGGCGCTGTGCTCGAGCAACCACTTGGCCGCCAAGCGATGCCCGAGCGAACGATCCTCGTCGGTCAGCATGGCATAGGCCGCCTCGCGAATCAGGGCGTGCGCGAAGGTGAAGGCCGGGCTGCCGTCCGAGGCGATGGACGACGACGCCAGATTGACCAGCTCGCGATCGCTCAACCGTTCGAGGGCCTCCCCGACTTCGGCACGCTCGCCGCCGAGAAGCGCGGCCACGCCGTCGCGCGAGAAGGTTTCGCCGAAGACCGAGGCCGCGCGCAGCACGCGCCTGCCCTCCGGTCCCTCGGCTTCCAGCCGCGCCTGCACGATGCCCAGGATGGGCTCGGGGATCTCGCCCGAGCGTCCCGCGTGCGCGGCGCGAATCAATTCCTCCAGAAAGAACGGATTGCCGTCGCCGCGCCGGACGATCTGCGCCACCACCTCGTCGCTGGCCGGGGCGCCCAGGGCTTCGCGCACCAGCCTCTCGCTCGCACGCCGGGACAGCGGTGGCAACTGGATCACGTGCACCTGCCGTTCGGCCCACAAGTTGGGGAACACGGTTTGCAAATCCGGCCGCGCCAGGGCCAAGACCATGAAGGGCTGGTCGCGCAGGCTCCGGATCGCGCCGTCGAGCAGCCCCACCGTCCCCGCGTCGCCCCACTGCATGTCCTCGAGCACGACGAGCACGGGGTTGACCTCGCACTCGGCGCGCATCCAATCCTCGAACGCGCGCCGGGTGGCATCGGCCATCAGCACGGGATTCTGGCGCGCGCCACGCAGGGATTCATGATCGGTTTCCGGGAAGCTGACGCCCGCCACCTCGCCGATGAACGCGGTCACACCCGGGCCGGCCCCCGCGGCCAAATGCTTGCCCACGCAGGCCGACAGCTTGCGCCGCCGCTCGTCGGCGCTGTCGTTCTCGGCGATCCCGGCCAGACCGCGCACCGCCCGTCCCAGCAGAGCATAGGGAGAGCCCGCGGCCAGCGAGTCGCCGGCCCCGAACAGGACCAGGACCGATTCCGCGCGGGCGCGCAGCCAAGCCATGAATTCCTGCAGCAGGCGCGATTTGCCGATGCCGGCCGGGCCGGAAACGAGCACGGCCGTGGCCTGGCGTTCGAGAGCAGAGTCCGTGAGCAGGCCGGCCAGGAACGACAGCTCTTGTCCGCGGCCGAGGAACGTCGCCGGCCGGCCGAGCAGGCTGCGTTTGACCTCCAGGGTCTCGCGCGGGGCAAGCAGGTAGACGCCGGTATCGTCGTGGCTGAGCTCGAAGCGCGCGCCCAGAAGCGCGGTGAGCCCCTCCTCGACGCGAACGCGCCCGGCCCCGGTGGTTCGCAAGAGCTCGGCAGCCTCCTCGATCACGCTGCCCACCGCGGATCGACGCGACAGGCGGGCGATGCCCAGCGCCACCACGACCGCGGCGTCGGGCAGGTGTTGGTGCACGAGGAGCGCGCAGCGGGCCGCGAGCACGGCTTGATCCGAGGCCACGGTACCCTCGGGCAGCGTGACGACCATCTTTCCGCCGGGCAGGAGGTAGGTCTTGGCCGTGAAGCGCAGAGCGAGCCGCGCCTCGAGCTCGGCCAAGGTCGGCGGCTGCCCGGGCGAGTGCAAGACCGGCGTGGTCCGATCCGCGCCCGGCGACGGCGCTTCGCCGGAATGGGCGGGCCCGGCGGTCGCCATCACGATGCAGCTTACCCGCTGCTCGACCACGGTGAGCTGGGTCTCGTGCAGGCGCAATTGGCCAGCGGCCGCGCCCTCGGAAAGATCGCCCAGGGCGGCCAGCGTGCGCAGAACCTGGGCGGCGGTGGGCCTACGCTCGGGATTCTTGGCCAGCATGCGGGCGATGAGGTCCCCCACCACGCGCGGCACCTCCGGAACCACCTCGGAAAGGTGCGGCGGATCCTCGAGCATGAGCTTGGCCAGAAGCACGCCCGGCTCGTGACCGCGAAAGGTGGGCTTGCCGGTCAGGCATTCGTGCGCCACGCAGCCCAGCGAGAAGACGTCGGCGCGGCCGTCCACCGTGCCCGCCCCGTCGATGGTTTCCGGCGCCAGATAGCCCGGCGTTCCCACCAGATTTCCGGTGCGCGTGAGCCGTCGCCCGGCATTCGCGAGCCGGGCGATGCCGAAGTCGAGCACCTTGAGCTGGGAGATCTTGCGTTCGAGGAGAAACAGGTTGTGCGGCTTGATGTCGCGATGGATGACCTCGTGGGCGTGGGCGTAGGCCAGCGCCTCGGCAGCTTGTTTGAGCAGCATCACGGTGTCGACGAGATGGGTGGGCTCCCGCTCCAGGCGGCTGGCAAGATCCTCGCCCTCCAGCCACTCCATGACGAGGTAGCGATCCCCGCCCACCGTTCCGTGGGCCAGGTAGCGCACGATGGCGGGGTGCTGAAGCTCGGACAGGATCTTCGCCTCCTGGGCGAAGCGCTCGCCTTCGCGGTCTTCATCCGTGCGCAGGAGCTTCACGCACACTTGCAGGTGCGAGACCACGTCGCGTGCGCGGTAGACCTCGCCCATGCCGCCGGACGCAACCACGTCTTGCAGCCGAAAACGGCCGGCAATCAGCCCGGATCGATTCTGTCCTCGGCCGTCCCGCCGACGGGCGCCCATTCAATCCATTATGCACCCGATCCGCGGCGACGCTAGAAGACCGGGTTTCGCCGTAATCCCGCGACAAGCAGAGCGACAGCGCGGAAGGTACCAGGAAGAGACACCTTTCCACTCCGGATGCTCACGCCCAATCGGAACGAGGACTGGTGGTCGCGGACGTAGACGGCTTACCGTGGCCGTGGCCGTGGCCGACGGCAATTACAACCGGCCAGGGCCACGACCACGGCCACGACCTTCTGCGGCTATCGTGGGATTGTGGGTCTCCCCCTACGCCCCGGCGGCCTTGAGCACTTCGCGGGCGATCACCAGCTTCTGGATCTCCGTCGTGCCCTCGCCGATCTCGGCCAGCTTCACGTCGCGCAGATAACGCTCGACGGGAAACTCGCGCAGATAGCCGTAGCCGCCGTGAATCTGCACCGCCGAGTCGCAGGCGCGCGCCGCCGCCTGGGAGGCGTAGTATTTGGCCACCGACGATTCGCGCGTGGTGCGCTCGCCGTTGTCCTGCATGATGGCCGCACGCCAGACCAAGAGTCGCGCCGCGTCCAATTCGGTCGCCATGTCGGCCAACATGAGCCGAATGGCCTGGAATTCGGCGATGGGCTTGCCGAATTGCACCCGCTGCATGGCATAGGTGCGCGCGGCCTCGAAGGCGGCGCGGCCGATGCCCACGGCCCAGGCGCCGATGCCGATACGACCGCGGTCGAGCACCCTGGCCGTATCGAAGAAGCCGCAGTCGAGCTGGCCCAAGCGCTGGTCATCGGGCACCACCACTTCTTCGATCACCACGTCGGCGGTGTCCGAGGCCCATAGCCCCATCTTCTGAACCAATCGGCCTGGACGCAACCCGGGCATCCCCTTCTCCAGGATGAACGCGGTCAAGCCCTTCTGCTTGCGCGCCGGAGTGGTCGAGGCGAGCACGACGTAGATCTCGGCCACCGAGCCCTGGGTGATGAAGCTCTTGCCGCCGTTCAAGACCCACTCGGCGCCGCCCTGACCTTCGCGCCGGATGGCGCGCGTGCGCGCCGCCCCGGCATCCGAGCCCGAATCAGGCTCGGTCAGGCACCACGCCCCCAGCGACTTGCCGCTCGCCAGGCGAGGCAGGTACTTGTGTCGCTGCTCTTCGTTGCCGGCCAGGTAGATGTGGTCCATGCACAGCAGGTTGTGCGACGCCACGGTGAGGCCCACGGATGCGTCGGCGCGCGCGATCTCCTCGACGGCCACCGACAGATCGAGCATGCCCATGCCCGTGCCGCCATAGCGCTCGGGGATCTGGATACCGAGCACGCCGAGACCGGCGAGAGGGGCGACGATCTCGTGCGGAAACCGTCCCGCCTCATTCCAGGCCGCGGCCCGCGGGAGGATCTCGCGGGCGCAGAAGTCGCGCACGGTTTTTTGGAGAATCTTCTGTTCCTGGCTCAGCTCGAAATTCATCGTTCGTTTGCCATCGGGTTGCCGTGAATCGTTACTTTCGAACCGCGCCAGCCGCGGGGAACGAGCCACGGACCTTGGACAGATTGTTCACCTTGAACTGGACCGCGACGATCTTTTCGCCCTTCTCCGCGGCAGCAACCTTGATGGTGTAGGGAGTTCCGCGCGGCAGGTAGACCAGCGACCCGGCGGCCAATGGCAGGGTCTCGCCCGCAACCTCGAGAGTGCCCGCGCCGGAGACGAAATACATCGCCTGCGTGGCGGCAGGGTCACCTCTGCTCTGCAATTCGGCGCCGTCCGTGAGCTCCAGCCTGCGACAGCGACATGGCCTGGCCGGGACCACTCGTGATGAGATTCTTGACCTCGCCCAATCCACCTGGCAGCGCAATCGCCTTGACGTCCGCGGCAGCGGCCACCACCACCTTGGCCGCCAGCTCGGGGGTGACTTTCGCCGACGCCGGATCGTGCATGACCTCGAAATCGGCGCGGCCTTGGGCATCCTTCGGATCGCGGTACACGCGCTCGGGTCCGGGCGGCGAGAACACCTGCAAAAACTCGCCCGTCGATTGCCGGCCCATGTTTTCGATGACGTGCGGATAGCCGGGCGGGAGGTATACGCCCGTGCCTTCTTCCAGCTTGATGGGGGCGATCCCCTCGGGACCCAGGAGCCGGCCGTGGCCCTTGACGAGGTAGAGGATCTTGGCGCTGTGGGGATGGCGATGCATGGCCACGCGGCTCGCGGGACCGACGGCGAGCAGAGTCACCGAAAGGTCCTTCGCCTTCACGTTGGTCTGGTCGGCCAGAACCTTGACCGTGAACGGGACGCTGCGCTTGGGGCCGCCCCTGCCCTTGCTGGTCGCGGGAGCGCCCAGCGCGCGCTCGGGAACGTCGGCTGCGTTGATCAGGAATTGGCTGGTTTGCGCCTTGAAGGAAAACGGCAATACCACGCTGGCGCCGGGCTCGATGCCATCGATCGTCCAGTCGAGCGCGGCTTTCTCGACGCAAGCCGCGAGCGTGGGATTGGCGATCTTGTCGGCCTTCTTCACCTTGGCCGACGTGACCTTGCCCGCCTTGCCCACGGCCACCGTGATCTCGACCGTCCCGGCGGCGTCCAGACGGTCGGCCAGAACCTTCTCGAAACAGCGGTCGCACATCGCCGCCATGTTTCTGCAAGGCGCTTTCGATCGCTCGGGCCGCCTGCTGCCCCTCGCCAGGCTTGCCTTTGGGTTGGGCGTAAACCGTTGCCGTCCCCATGGCAAAGCAAAGGGCGGCCACGGCCAGAACCTGGAACGTCTTCAACCTAGTCGTTGTTCTTCTCACGGTTCTTTCGTAGATCGCCCGCGCAAGAAAGTCTCGTAGTTTTCCCCTGAGCCCGCGATAAGACGCGCGACCATGGCCAACGACAGTTACAACCGGCCACCGCCAAGGCCACGACCCTCTGCGGCTATCGCGGCATTGTGCGGGCCATGAAGGCCTCGCGATCCGAGCTTCAGATGGGTGAGAAATGTGCCGATGGAACACGGGTGGGCATGCGTCTACCGTTGCGTTGCACGTGTCTGGCCGGCGTACTCCTGTGCGCCGGTGAGGCATCGGCAAGGACCGAGCTGCTCAAGACGCGATCGGGCTCGCTGGTGCACTGGACGAGAGCGGAGATCTCGGTCGGGGTTGAGCCTTCCGCCCCCAGCCGAAGCATCGCGCGGGAGGGCGTCGCGCTGGCGGTGCAGCGAGCGGCCGAGACCTGGAACTCCGTTCGCGCTGGCCAACCGCACCTGGTCGTGACCACGGGCACGAGCCCCGACGTCACCATCAAGTTCTGTCGCGACAAGTGGCGCGGCGAGACCATCGACCTCGGCAAGTCGGAATTCACGGCCAGCCTGAACGATGGCGTGGTCACGGCGGCGACCGTCGAGCTGAACGAGTGCGACCACGCCTTCACCGCTCCCCGCGAAGGTGCGACAGGCCGCTTCGATTTGCAAGCGGTCGTGACCCACGAGCTCGGCCACGTGCTCGGGCTCGGCCACAGCGACAATCCGGCCGCCATTATGCACCCGAACGGTCGCGGCGCCGAGGCTCGCCAGCCGCAAACCGACGACAAGACGACCCTGGCCATCATCTACTTCGGCCGAGCCGCGATCGATTCGCAGCGAGCCCCTCTGGCTGCACCCGCCGAGTCGCGTGGGGTCGAGCCTCGCCCGAGCAGTGCAAGCGTTCCGTTCCCGATGGCTGGCGCCGGACCCGGGGCACCCGCGGGCGCATCCCAAGGCGCAAACAACTCAGCCCCAGCCGACTTGGTGTCGGTGCTCAATCTGGCCACGCGTGGCGGTCGGCAGGTCCTGCTCTATACCTGCGAGCCCACCTTGCTGCCCCCGCTGGGCGAAGTGCGATTCCACGACGTCAAGCGCCTGGTGAGCCATCGAGCTCGCAGCCAGGCGCGCTGACTATCTAGACTAGGACTCGCTGTTCGGCGTCGAGTCGCCGTTGCCCTCGACCGGCGCGTTCTCCATCGGCGCAGGCGCTTGTGAGGACGGTGGGGCGACCGCTGGCGGTGCTACCGGCGTCGTCGCAGCAGCCGCGACATCCGTGACTTCCGGTACGGCCGGCTCGTCCCAGCCGCCGCGCCGACGTCCGGACCAATTGCGGTCGTCTCGCATGCGTCCAGCGCCCCCGCCGTCGGGACGGCCATTGCCCCCGTCGGGCCGCCTTGGACCGAAACCGCGTCCGCCGTTGCCGGGACTGCGAGGCCCTGGCCGCGCGCTGCCGTCTCCCGAACGAGGTCCGAAAGAAGGCCGATCACCCCTGCCCTCGCCTCGCGGCGCGCCTGGACCACCCTCCGCATTTTGTGGGCGAGGCCCGCGCGGTGGACCCTCTCCCGGCGCACCCATGGGCGGGCGCGGGCCGCGGTTGTCGAAGCGTGGATCCCGCGGTGGGCGGCGATCTCCAGGAGGACGGCGATCCCCTGCTGGGCGACGCTCGTTGCGGGCCGCGTTGGCGTCTTCGGCGTAGACCCGGCCATTGTCCGAGGGACGAGACAGCATCCAGCCTGCACCCGCGCGCGGCGTTTCTCCGCGAGCCTCGCGGCCGTCGCCGTCGCGACCTGGACGATCGTTGCTGAATTTGCCACCTCGGCCGGGGCCTCCCGGGCCGCCCGCGCCGCGTGGACCGCCCGCGCCGCCGGGACCGCCGCCGCGCGGACCACCCGGTCCTCGATTACCGGCGTGGCCGCCCCGATCGCGTCCACCCTGACCGCGGCGTCGATCCCCGTCGCGCGAGTCGAAGGAGTCGCGCTGCATGCTCTGCGGCCGCGGCGTCAAGTCGATGAGGTAGAAGAGCTCGCCGCGCTTCTGCGCTCCCACCGGCGCGGTCTCGGCCTGGATCACCCGTACCAGGCGAACCTGGGCCACGCGCCTGCCCACGACGTCGAGCGCCTCCATCAACCGGCTCAATCGATCGCCCTCGACCTGGAGCGCAGCGCCGACCGCTTCCGCTTCGGGCCCGCTGCCCAATTCGGGTGCGGGTGCGGGGGCGGCCTCGGCCTGTACCTCGGAACCGGTTTCGCCCGCGGAGCTCGTTTCACCTGCATCGCTCTCGCCGGACGCGACTTCGGAATTTGCCGCAGCACCGTCCGAGGCGGTTTCCGGTGGAACAGCTTCGCCCTCGGCGACCGCCTCGGCGGCAGGGGCCACCTCGTCCGCGCTTGCGCCCTCCGCGACAGCCAGCACCGCCGTTGGACCGACCTCTGCCGGTGGAGTAGCCTGCTGCGGGTGCTCTGCCCGGTAGGCCCGTTGGGCCTCTGCTGCCCGCTGCAGCAGGATTCCGGAAAACTCGGTGATGGTCTTCATGGCGTACGCCCTTCCTTGCGTGTGAATCAGGGCAGGTTCATCTATCGTGAATGCAGCGCCTTTCGTAGTTGTTTTGGGCGCTCTCGTCAATGGCAAGGTGGGCTGCGTTGCTTCAGAGAAGCAGCCATAGCCCGCCCGCCAGGGAAAACCGAGGGAGCCAAGCTAGCACGAAATGCGGCAAAGGCCGCAGCCGAGAAGGAAAAAGCGTGCTTAGCCCGTGGGGCAGGTGAATGTCATTGCGCGGCACCTGGGACCAACCGCGCCATGAGATTTATCAAGAAATCCTACCCCATGGGCTCAAGCCAAGCCATCCAACCACCGAAAAGGAGAACAGGCTTGGAATTGTGCGGCCGTGGACCTTCCATGATTCTCGGGCCGCTTTGTCATCGGAGGAAGCCATGCATCGATTCGAGACCACACCGGAGCTGGAGACAGGAAACGCCGACATCGATGGTCAGCTTCGCACCCTGTTCGCCATGGCCAACGAGATCCTCTACTCGGACGAGCTTGCGCGAAGCCCAGAGCAGTTCCGTCGAGCCGTGACTTTCATGGTTTCCTACCTCGAGTACCATTTCGCCGCCGAGGAGCTGGCCATGCTCGAACAAGGCTACCAAAGCCGCCGCTTCCACACGGCCTTCCACGATCATGTCCGCCGCGAAGCCAGAACCATCGCCGCAAGCGTCGCATGCAAGCAGTCCGCCGAGGAAACCAGATCCTCCATCTACTTCATGCTGGAAGACTGGGTCGAGTACCACGTGCGCAACACCGACCGCCAACTGGCCGCCTTCCTGCGCGAGCAGGCCCCCACGAACGGAGCCGCGAGGTTACCAGGCCTCCGACCGCTCAAGGCCTCGGGAAGCATCTCCGCCGATTTCGACGAGCACATTCTCTCCCGCGCAGGCGGCCTGGCATAGCCCCCAATCCCGCGATGGCCGCAGAAAGTCGTGGTCGTGGCCGTGTCTGCGTCGATGGCCACCCGTCATCCCTACGATTGGGTGCGTCCGCGCTGTCGCGCTTCTTGTCGCGGGATTAGGGCGTAGCCGCAAATCGTATCCATTCAGCCTCGGCAACACGCGTGTCTCACGCGCTCTTTTGCCGGTGCGGACGCACGTTTTCGAGCAACAGGACGAAGGGGATCGAGGCGAAGAAGACAAGCCCGATGATGGCGAAGACGCGCTCGAAGGCCAGTAGCACCACCTGGCGCGTGACCTCCAGATCGAGCAGGCGCAGGGTGTCCATCGAAGAGGCGAAGCCGAAGCGGCTGGCGAGCAGCGAATGCGCGACCCTCAGCCGCGCGGCGACCTGGGGCTGGGCGGGCGTGATGTGGCCCGCGAGGTCGTTGTAGGCGAACCCCTGCGCGCGCTCGAACAGGACGGCGATAATGGCGGTGCCAACCGAGCCGCCGAGATTGCGAACCAGATTGTAAAGCCCGGTGGCGGCGCTCATCTTGGTCTTGGGGATGCTCCGCGGTGAGCTCGCGGATCACGAATGCGGTCAGGGCGATCGCGGCGACAACTGCCAAGGTATCGATCTCGCGGCTCGAGAACCAATCGAGCTGGTCGCCGCGCTCGAGCAGAAGCTGAAACGAGCCGAGACCTACGGCCAGCAGGGCCAGCCCGAGATAGTCGACCTTCTCGCGACGTGCCAGCTCTTTGCCGGCCACCAGGAACTCGGGATCGTGCACGAAGCGCTGGACCATGATGAGACCGAGCGCGCCGACGGGAAGGTTGACGTAGAAGATCCAGGGCCAAGACTGATGGTCCACGAGCCAACCGCCCAGCGTCGGCCCGATGGCGGGGCCGATCATCACCGCCAGGCCGAAGAGGGACATGGCCGTCGCCTGCTCCTCGAGCGGAAACGTCTCGCGCAAGATGGCCTGCTCGGTGGGCTGCAGCCCCCCTGCCCCAAGACCTTGCAAGATGCGAAAGAAGACCAGGGTTCCGAGCGACCGCGCGGTGCCGCAGAAGAACGAGCCGACAAGGAACAGAAGCATGCACGACTGGTAGACTTTCTTGCGCCCGAAGCGACGTCCAAGCCAGGCGACCAAGGGCATGACGATGACGTTGGCGATGATGTAGCCGGTCGAGACCCAGGTGATCTCGTCGACCGAGGCGCCGAAGGCGCCGCGCACGTGTGGGATGGCGACATTGACGATGGACATGTCGATGGCGCCCATCAAGGTCCCGAAGGTGATCGAGATGGTCACCAACCATTTGTTGGGGGTTGCCTGGCTCGTCGGTGTCACCGGGGCAGAGTCTGGTCGGCCGAAGCCCCACCGTCGCGAAAAATTTCCAGGGTCATGACGTCCTAATCCCGTCGCCGCCACGACCAAGGCCAAGACCCTGCGGCTATCGCGGGATGATGATGACGACGCACCACCTGGGTGGCACCGGAGGCGGATGGCCACATGCCCAACGCAGATCGCGAGAGCGCGAGACGGGGCTCGGACCCGCGACCCTCGGCTTGGGAAGCCGATGCTCTACCAGCTGAGCTACTCGCGCAAACGGAAGAATTTCAGGCTGTTAGGCTAGTTTGCTCGGCTTCGTCAGAAGGCGTTGACGTCAAACGTTGCCGAGCTGGCGGCATTGATACCACGGCCCCCTTCGGCGCGCCAAGGTCTACCTTCATCACGTCGAAGGCCGACTCGCGGAACAGGTCGGGCTTGAGGTGGCTGTAGCGCTCCGTGGTGGTGACCGAGGAATGCCCCATCACCTGGCGCAGGACCTCGAGGCTTCCCCCGCCGAGCACGAATTGGCTGGCGAAGGTGTGCCGGCTGCACATGTACCAGGTGAGCTTGGGCAGGCCGCATTCGGTCAGGGCCTTGCTCAAGTGTGCGTGGAGGGTCTGGGGTCGCATGAATTGCGGTTCGCTGCCCAGCTCCGGCCGGCCGCCCCGGTCGGGCACTGCGGGCTTGAAGAGGAAGCCGTCGGCGCCGGTGGCAAGCTTGTAAGCCGCCAAGATGGGGGCCAGGGATGCTTGCAGGGGCACCACGCGGCTTTCGCTGTCCTTGAGCGGCCCAACCTTGCCATCTTGGATTTGCTGGCGCACGTGAATGCGCCGGCCCTCGAGGTCGATGTCAGGCCAGGTCAGGCCCAGCACTTCCCCGGTGCGCAGCCCCGCGAAGGCCCCCACGGCGAAGGCCACGTTGATCGGTTCGGGAAGGGCCAGGAACACGCGGCGGATGTCTTCCAGCTTCTCAAGAAAGCCAGTCGTGCGTGGGTCGTGGGTGCTTCGGTATAGCCGCCGGGTCGAACGGGGCAGGGCCGCGATTGGGTTGCTGGCAGCGTGGCCCTGCTCGACCACGTCACAGAAGAACGTCGACAACAGCCGGATGCAATGCCCGACCGTCGAAGCGGCCAGGCCCTCGGCAAGCTTGCCCTCGACAAATCGCCGAATGGTAGCCGCGTCTACCTCGTGGGGTTTCAGCGCGTCGAATGCCGGTCCAAGGTGCACGCGCCAGCGGCAGGCATCATCCCGCCAAGCTCGGTGGGTCTTCTCGCGCCGCTTGAGCCAGGGCGCGGATAGCTCGCCCAAGGTGGGCGCGTTCTTGGTGTCCGGCTTGAGCCCCACGGTGCCCAGCGCGGCGTCACTGAGAATCTTGGCGAGCATGCGCCTTGCCGTGTCCTCGTCGGGGGCTGTGGCGAACCGTCGCCGGCCGCCTTCCCTCCACGCGATCGACCACGACAGCCCGCGCTTGCGAATGCTGCCTTGGCCAAAGCCGCGCTTTTTCCTTCGCCGCTTGGCCTTGCCCTTGGTGGGCGTCTTCGTCGCGGTCGATTCTTGGGCTGGCACCTCGGCGATTTCTATCAGCTCGATCATGGTTGCCGCCCTCCCTTCCTCAGACGAGCTTGGCCGCCCTTCGCTTCATCGATGCGTGAACCGTCGTCACGAACAAGCCCGGCCGCTTCTTCAAGCTCGGACAGCAGATCGTCGGCGTCGCTTGTCGCATCGTCGATCGCTGTCAGCTTCTTGCGCAGGCGAAGGCTCACCGTGCGGACGGCTTCGCGGTTCTGCCGGCGGAACCTCATGCCACCGCCCCGCCGTTGTCGTTGCCGGTGCTGCAGAGTGCTCCCAGGTGGAAGCGCACCCTCTCGGACAGCTTCACGAAGCGAAGGCGCTTGGCCAGGTCTTCGCGAACCTGGACACACAGCCCGCATTCAACGTCACTGTCAGCACGGCCACGCTCATCGGTGAACAGGCTTTCGCTGCCGCAGATGGAACAACGGCGCCAGCGGGCAAGGAGCACCAGGGCGCCGCACAAGTTGGCCTGTTGCGGTTCAGGCGCGGGCGCGAGCACGCGGTGTTGCTCTCGGGCCTCCCGGCATCGGCGGGTGGCGTCGGCGATCTCGGCTTGGGTCGCTACTCGTTCACGTGGCGCGGTTCTCTTCGGGCGTGGTACGGTTCGCATGTCGGTATCTCCTTCGTCGGGGTTCTCGACCACGGGGCGCACCATTCGCGTGGTGGCGCCCCACTTTCGTTGCGGGGGGTAGAGGTGGCGCGCAGCTACGGCGCGGGCTACTGACGCTTCGAGCGAGCGGCCAGGGCTTCAGTCAGCAGGATCTTGATCGTCTCGGTCCTGGACACTTTCGAGCTACCAGGCGGACGTTCGCGTGTCAGTTCCTCGGCCGCCTTGTCCAGCGTGGCGATGAATTCGTCCGTCGCCTTGAAAGACAAGACGGTGTTTTCGCCAGGTGGTCGTGTTCTTGGCCGGCCCAAATCAGCGACCACTTTTGCAGGTTTCCTGTTTCGTTGCGAGTTTTCCATGACTTGCATGCCTGTATTTATCCACATCGTAGATATTAAGTCAAATACAATCGGCTTGCCCCACCCAGACCGTCCTTTTCAGCCCCTCCGTGCGAACAATAAAACGAAGCATCGCGCCCTTCTGGTCGTTCTCCGTCGGTGACGGCGGTCGTAGAGCGTTGGATAGAGCACCGCCACTTGATAAGATGGAAGCTTTCAGGAGGAGGAAGCCATGCAATGCCCCAGATGCCACCTCGAAAATCCGCCTTCAACCACGACGTGCGACTGCGGGTACTCCTTCGCCACAGGGGCGTATGTTCCGAAGTCGGTGGACCGACCCGGCGAGCATTCGATGGGTGGGCAAGCAAGGCCGCGATATGCGGCGTTGGAAAGCATCTCAACATTCTATAGAATCGCAGCTTGGGTCATCCTTGTGGTGTTGGTTCTGGTTGGAGTTAACATTCTGGCTAACTCCACCGATCAAACGATGTCCATCGCGCTGTACAAGGCTCTCGCTTGCTTTGTGGGCGCAGCGGTCCAGTGGCTGGTACTGAAGGCTGTTGCGGAAGCGATCAATCTTTTTGTGGACATCGCGTGTGACGTTCGCGCGATGGCTTCCAAGATGAACAACAACGATGGACGGTAGGTGCGCGTGTGCTCGCTGCGGTTCGGGTAGGGACGCGCTGCTCTTGCGCATCATTGGTCACCGCCACCTTTGCCGCGGGAAGGGCAGCGCCGCCGGGCGACACCGCTGGCTTTCTTCGGCGATGTCGCGCAAGTCGCTGGCAAACTCGCCGTCTCGCGCCTGCACCCGCATCGACAGCGCGTAGAGCATCTGTTGCCATGGTTCCAATTCCTCCCAGCCGCTGGCGTTGAAGGTGAGTCGGTCCCGCGCCTCCTGTTCGGCCGCCTCCCGCTCTTTCTCCTGTTCCGCCGTCTTCGCTGCCAGCTCGGCGGCTACCTCATTCTCGTGCTCCTTCATCTGCGCGCGACGCTCGCGAAGTATCGCCTCAGGGTTGGCCGAGTCGTGGCCGGTCAGGATGGCCACGGCATCGGCGAGGGAAAACGCCGTCGGCAGCGCCACCAGCAAACCTGTGTTTACCCAAACCGCCAGGCCCGGCAGAATCGAATCGGGCTTCGCGCAGTTGTCGATCATGAGCGCCCACTCCTCGGGATCGCTGGCCTTGTCGGCAGCGAGCACAAGGCGTCTTGTCCAGCTCGGCGTGGCCGCCTCAGTCGCGCCAATGAGCTTGGCCAGCTCTGCAATGCCCTCGTTGAATTCTGAATCATTGAAGGGCGCGCGGTGGAACGCGAATGTCTTGCTCACAGCTTGCCTTCTTTGACGAGTCGCTGCGTCTCGCGGTACGCGTGCGCAATCTTCCCTTCATCCTGCCCATGCAGGATCCTCAAGATCATCAGTTGATCCTTCGGGATGGTGACGCACGTCTGGTGGTCGCGCTCCCTTTTCAACGCGACGACGTCAAGACCAGAATCGGGCAGTTGCGAGAAAGCGCCCGCGCTGTTTTTGGCGATTGTGCGGCGAAGGTTCACTTGTGCGGCGCCTTCGGGCGTGTCCGTGTTCGCATACTGCTGTTTCAGCTTGTGCATCTCGGCGTCGATTGCGTCGTTGATGGTGGCCAGCTTCGTGTAATCGATGAAGGCCAATTCTCGGAGCTTGTCGAACGACTTGTTGAGGGCGGCTTGGGACTCGTGCGTCTGGATCATGTGCGATGGGTTCATGTGCGGGATTTCCTTTCGGGTCACTGCTGGTTGTCGGTTTCGGTTCGTGTTTCGGCAATCTTGGGGGCGCTGTGGTGCCGCTGGCCGGTCGTGCTTGGCGTGTTCTCCGACGGTGATCGGTCAGGAAGAGCATCGGACAAGGTAGCCGAAGAGGGCGCCAAGTCGCGCGCGCAGCACGGCTCGCCAAGGGCTTTGAGTAGCGACGCCGGGAACCACTGGGGCACGTGGCCACCGCGGGCGAGAAAGCGGGCAAGCTGGCTGTGCAGCTTCACCAGGCAGCGTGCAATCTACGGATCGTCGGGTTTGCCGCTGGTGAGCCACCTCGACACGGAGCCGTCGAGTAGCATCTTCGTTCCACCATGCGCCTCTGCCCACGAGAGCATGGCCATGATCGCTAAGGCGGTGTCACCGCGAAGATCGCTTTCGAGCGCTGTGGTTTGCGGGTTCATTGCGCGGCCTCGCTCGGTTCGACAATGCCGTAGGTGTTGCGCAATTCTGCGACCACCTCGGGCGACGGCGCGGGCAGGAATTCCGCAAGGCCGATTGAGCGGGCGAAGATTCTCAGCGTGCAAATCGCGCGAACGTCCAGCGACTCGGCCAGCTCGCCGATCAAATCCGGCTCCGCGGTCAACTCGGCGGCGAGCATGCGCTTCAATTCGTCCGTGGTGCTCCCTCGTGGAATCCCGCCCGTCGAGGACTGCGCAGCGGAGCGGCCTTCGAGTCGGGCCAGCCGGGAAAGCAGGTCGCCAATTGATTTCGGCATGTCAGTTTCTCCTCGTCGGCAAAAGGCGGGATTCAAGCTCGGCGAGTCTTTCGTTCACGCCTTCGAGCTCGACCAGCTTCGCCGTTACCTCGACCACCGCGCGGGCGGCGCTAACCCGTGGTGCCGACGCAGGCGCCGTGCCGTCGGCCATCTGCACCAGCGCGTGCGATGCCCTGCCCATGCCCGCCGCGAGAACCGCTCGGCCAAGGGCTACTTGCTCGCTCGCTCGATCTTTGATCGCCGAGGCAATCGCGGGCCGCTTTTTCCATCGCCGAGCCGTCCGGTAACCGATCCCGATCTCGGTGGCCGCGTCGCCCAGCGTGGAACCTGACGCCACAAGGTCGGCGAACCTAAGTTCGCGCGAGTCCAGCGCGTCCCCTTGTTCTTCCTCGGAGTCCGGGGCGGGGCCATTTTCGGCCACGTCGGGCACCACGGTCAGGGGCGGTTTCTCGTCAATCATTGGTTCCCCTGTCCAGCACTCCGAGGTCGGCTTGCACGTGGTCGCCCCACCGCTCTGGTTCCGGGATGCTCGAGTGCGTAGCCCGTGGCTGCGCGGCTTGGGCCGGGGGAAGCGCTGGCGGCGGCTTTCGTGGTACCTCACCCTTGCTCCGCGAAATTTCGCGCCAGCAGGCCGCACAGATGACCCGGCCGCCCTTGAACGTCGCCGAGGTGAACGAAGTGCTGCCGCACGCGTCGCAATGGTCCCGGCCGCAACATGATTCAGGCATCACAGGTCCTTTCGTTCGGGAGAAAAAGTTCGCAACGCGGCTCCGAGCGACCACCGCGAGCACGAGGGAGACGAAGCCCTTCTCGTCGATGGGGCGCCATGCAAAAACGCGCGACGGGTTGGTGCTACCGCCAAGCCCTCGTCCGCGTTGCGAAATCGAAAATCTGTGTGGTGGTCGGATCCACTGTTCAATGCTCTTTCGGGGCTCGCACCGTCGGTGAGCGAGGGTTGGCACCGCCGGCCTGACACCGAAGCGCCGCCAGACTCCGGCGTGTGACAGATTGACAACCCGGTCACGCTGCACCGCATTTTGCTTTCGGTTCCTTGGCCAGGAATTCGCTCACGGTCGGGGAGGGCGCCGCCTTCCAGTACGCCCAAAGACGTTGTCCCGCAGCCTCTGCCGTACCGTTCAGGCCGCGGAAGTGCTCGGCCAGGGCCTCACGGTCGGGATCCGTGGCCGTGGTGTCGGGTCTCACCCGGAGGCAGTGGGCAAGTTGGGCCAGTGGGTCGGGCGCCACGCTTGCCACGCTTTCCGATACTTCTTCCCTATATCCCTCACGTAGAGATTGATTCTGGCCGCAATAGGGAGATTCTTTCGGAATCTGTGGCAGGTGTGGCGAGGGTGGAACGCCATCGATCAGTCCGAGGCCATGCCAAACGCGGGCCGTCTTTCCGTTGACACGGCCGTAGGCTGGCGTGAATCCTCTTCCGCGCACCAGCTCGGTGAACGCCTTGTCAGAGATTCCGTGCGAACCTTGCCGTTCGGCCCACAATCGATACGCTTGAAAGAGTGCCGCCCGCGGGACCGTGGCGGACGGCGAGACGATGCAGCACTCCTCAAGGAACGGGCCGAGGCGATCCATTTCTGCGCGCAAGTCAGCGGTCGCCGCCTGCACCTTGCCCGACTTACCCAAGCCGGCGCGCTGCCATTCGAGGCACCCCCGGACACACCACGCGAGCGCGCCGGTGGCTTCTTCGCGCAGCTTCGTTTCGAGCTTGGGATCGCGTTGCTCCTGCGAGAACACTTGCTCGAATGGGATTTCCCGATAGCGCCGCCAGATCGCTTCCGTCTGTTCGCGGATGTCCAGGCGATGGTTGCCAGCGAGCCACAGCTTTCCGACGGGACGGATCGTTGTGAAGTTTTCGCGCATGGCGCGGGCCTGGTCCGGATCTCCGCTCACTAGGGCCTTCGTCAAGCCTTCGTTCAAGCGCTGGCCGGATGGGATTTCCTGGAAGACAACCAACCGCTTGCCGACGAGCACCATCTTTTCGGTGGGGTGAGACTCGTGTTGCTTCGCTACCAGCATCGACGTGGGGGCGGTCGTGCCGTATGGGCCGAAAACGTGCAACAGCGTGTTGAGCAGGACGCTTTTGCCGTTTGCTCCCGCGCCGAAACACGAGAAGAGAACGTGCTCGCTCACGTCGGCCGTCAGGGTGTACCCAATCGCCCGCCGGACAAACTCGACGGTTTCTGCATCTGGCAGGATCTCGCCCAGGAACCTTTCCCAGCGCGGGCAAGTCGCGTCCGGGTCGTAGGACCAAGGCAGGATGCGCGTGATCTTGTCCTCTCGCGAGTGGGGCCGCAGTTTCCCGGTGTGAAGATCGACAGTTCCATTCGCAGCGTTGAGCAAGTAGGCGTCGCAGTCGAATTCCGAGAACGGAATCAAGATCCCTGGTTCGGACTTGGCCAAGTCGATCACGGCCCGCCGGAACTGCCGCCGCTGTGCCGTCGCTGCGAATTGGGCGAAGACCTTCGCGCGCGCATCGTCAGCTTTCAGTGCCCATTGGGCCTCGGCAAGAAACTCCTGTGCCACCAGCTTACTCCGCTCAGTGATCGCCACGTCGCCAGGGTCGAAGGTCCAAACCTGCCCCGTCCACCGCACCCACTGGCCACGGTCCTGGCAGTATCGCCAATCGCCGGCCAGCCTGTCGGCCAGAAGTTCTGCGCCGCCCGTCTCGGTCAGGGCGTAGCAGCGAGCGGTGCGAGCCGCGCCGGGGGCGACCACCTCCGCCTCGACTGGTTCCGCCGCCGGCTGCTGGGCGGTATCCATACCCGCGGCCACGGCAAGCAGACCAGCGCGGACGTGCACATCATTCCAATCCGCGCCGTCCTCGTCGATCGGTGGTACTGCAACAAACCCGCCGGTCGCGCGCGCGGCCTCCATGCACTTGTGCGCGCCGATGCCGACATCTCCGAGGTACACGATTCGGGCGTCAGGATATCGCTCGCGCAACATCTTGCCGACAGCGAGCAAGTTACCGGCGCTCATGGCCGCAACGGCGTAGCTGTTCGGGCAGGCCATCGCGGCCGATGCGACCGTCGCGCAGCCTTCACCGACTAGGATTGTCATGTCTCCGGCCCAGTCGCAGTCGGGCAGGGGGCGAGGCGCCCAGAAACCCGCCGCCATGGTGCCGCCAGCGAGGAACGACTTCGTGCCTGCGGCGTCGATGAACTCGACGGTCGATATGTTCGCGTCGACCAGGATGGGCGCGACGATGATTGAGGGGCCGGCTAGTGTTTTGTGATGCTTGCCGCCCTTGGGCGCGTAGCCGATGATCCGCACAGCAACTGCGAGATCGATCTCGAGCAGTCCATCAGGAGCGATCTGCTTGCGCGTGATGTAGGGATCATCGGGGCTCGCCGATCGGCTCGCGCCGAGCAGCGCTCGCGCCTTGGTGGCGGCCTCTCGCGCGTCGGCTTCGGGATCGCGGGTGCGGGCTACCGTCGTCATGGCTGCGCACCTTGGCGGCGCTGCGACGTCCGGGTAGTCGCGGCGTCGCCAGTTCCTCGACGGGAGTTGGTGCGTAGCGCGTCGGTCTGTCTAGTCGGGCGGGTCATGCTCTCGCCTCCCTCGCTCGTTGCGCGATCTCGGCGTCGGCCGCTGGTTGGGCCGCGGACAAATCCACCAACACGCGCCCGCCGATGCGGCGCGAGGGCAGTGTGCCGTCGGCGACGTGGCGACGCACGCTGCACGGGCTAATGCCCAGCTGGGCCGAAGCGACGGCCACCGAGACCAGCCTCGGCGGCTGCGACCGGCGCAGCTCGGCCAGTTCGGCGCGCAACTCGCGAATTTCGGCCAGCACGGCGGCGACGTCACGCGCGGTGGCAAGGTCGGCGGCGGTCACGATCGTGGCTCCTGGTCGCTGACGAGCGCGAGGCCCAGCCGGATCTGCGTGACTGTACCCCTGTATAGATTCCGGCCAGCGACGGCCCGATAGGCCGTGTCATGGCCGATACCTAGCCGGCGGGCGGTCTCGCGCATGCCGACCGTGGCGCGCAGGCGCTGTATCGCCTGGATCTCGCTGGTGTCGAGGGTGACGGATGATGTCTGCATGTCGCCGTCTACATTGCGACGGCGCGGCACCACGAGAAAGGCGCGGTTAGGCAGGTACCCTAATCGCGCGGTCTCGCCCCTGCTACAGATACCGGCGCTTCAGAACACGAGCGTGGGCCGGCAAAGCAGGGCGGTTCGCTCGCCACCGATCGATGATCGCCGGGCGGCCGTTCTCTCGGCGGCTCTTGGCAATGGCGTCGGTGGCTTGCTTGAGCACGGCTCGCATTGGGCTTTTCAGTTGCGCCTGCTCGGCACTCAGCATGCCAAGGCAAAAGAGGAGCGCTGCAAACTCTTGGTCGGTTGCCGGGCGATCCACGACTCCCAAGAAGTGCGTTCGGTCGAGGGCTTCCACGGCCCGAGTAAGAGGCTTTGCGCGTTCACGTTGGGGCCTCCAAGCAAGTCGGTCAAGCTCGGTTTTCGTGGCCTTGCGTGTGCCCGCGAACGCTTGCACGATGGGGGCCAGGGGGCAATGTGGATGCTTTTCGACCAGCCCCTCGGCCCTCGACAGGGCGGCTTCAATCTCGCGCGCGCAATCGCGCACGGCCGTAGACTGCCGCCCCTCTTGATCCCACGTCTGCAACCGCTCCAAGGCCGTGGCTTCAATGTCGGCGAAGCAAACGCGCAGGGAATCTTCCAGCAACTGACAGCACGCCGCTGTGAGGTCCGCGCTGGTCCACTTCCCGCCGCGTGGCCATGGCTTCCGGCCTTGGGTGGCATCTCGCCTCGTGCGAGGTCGTCCCATCGTCTCGCCTGCGCCCGCTGGCTTTGCCTGCGTCTTTTCCGCTCGCATGGTGTCCTTGGCCGTGTCCTGGGAGAAGCTGGGGCAGGGCCGCCGGACACCGGACGGCCCGCGCGCCGGGGATCAACCGACTCGCTTGCCCTGATTTCATGATGCGGCCAGAGGGGGCGGAGTCAAGCGCGTTGTCGACGGTACCTTGGCGGCGCCTTGGCGGCTCTGCTTGCGGGGCGCGTGGTGTTCTCCGTCGGAGAATGGGCGGGTAGAGATCCGGCCTACGAGACCGAGGTTTGACGGTGCGAGGGGATTGTTGTAGTCTTAAACTACAAACAATGCCAGGCCCAGAGAAGGTGGCTGATGCAAAGAGATGGGTTCGTGAAGCGATCGAAAATGGGCGGTACCACATGTCTGGCCACTTCAGACAGCGGTTGCGCGAGCGTGGCGTGACAGCGAACGACGTCGACGCGGTCATCGGCAGGTCACGGAGGGTCGAGCCATACGCCGCGATGCCGCAGAACGGTGGCACCTGTTGGCGTTTCTTTGGGCGGAACGTCGACGGAGACAAAGAGATCGCCGTCGGCATCGAAGCTTTTGAGGGCGCCGAAGGCGAAGAGAGACTCATGCTTTGCACGGTGCTACCACCGAAGGACATGCCATGAAAAACGAGCCACAGAAGCCTGCAACGAGCCGAGTCATCATCTGCGACTGTGGGGGCGAGCTTCGCCCTGCGCATTTCGATGTCTACGATTTCTCGGACTACGTCGGCCTGAAGGTCACGGTCAGCGACATCGACGGCTTCAAGTGCACCAAGTGTGGAGGCGAAACGATCGACGGCGCTGTGCTGAACATGGTCATGAACTACACGATCACGCAGGTCGCCAAGCAGCCGAGGCGCCTGGGCGGTGCGGAAGTGCGTTACCTCCGGCGCAGCCTGCATGCCACCCAAGAAGAGCTAGCGCACAACATGGGAATAAACCGCGTGACGCTGGCCGATTGGGAGCGAGGGGATCGAGACATTTCACCCGAGTACGATTACATGCTCCGAGGGTTCGCGCTGGGCTCGCTGGTAGAGGCGGATCTCATCAAACCAGACCAGATGCGCGAGATACTCGGAACCGTCTTCAAAGCAGTGAGACACCAGCCTCCCACGAAACGGCCGCAGGGGCTCGCGCTCCCCAACCTGGCCGCGATGAAGAAAACCATGCTTCAGAGAGGCGAGATGCGCGACTGCGCCTAGATGCCGCTTTCGGGCCTGCGGGCCCCCGTTCGCGCACCCCGCGGAGTGCCAGAGCCAGAACAGCCAAGCTCTCGCGCCCCGGCCTCGGGCGCGAGCCTATTGCGGTTCGCGCCGCGTTTGACGGTCTTGTCGGCCGGGGAGAGAATCTTTCGCAATGGTAGCCAACTACATCTTGACGATCGTTGTTGTTCTCGCCGCTCTCTACTTCAGGTCGTATCTCAGGAAGAAGGGCGAGAATCTCGCGACCAAGGAGGACACCGCCGAGATCACCCGCAAGGTCGAGGAGGTTCGCGCAGAGTACGCTGAAAATCTCCACACGCTGATACACGAGAAGACCTTGATCCGAGAGGCTGTGCAGAGACGTCACCAGCTCAGCATGGCCGCGCTGGACAGGCGCCTTCAGGCGCACCAGACGGCGTATTTCCTTTGGCGGCAGCTCTCGAGCGAGGCCACAAAAGATGACGGGTTCGTTTTCATCCAGCGGTGCGATACCTGGTGGGACAAGCACTGTCTCTATCTCTCGGAAGAGGCCGGGAGCGCCTTCCGCGAGGCTCTACACGCGGCGGCCTCCGTCAGAGAGCTTCGCAGTACGGGCAGGGACCTTTCGGGCTATTGGGACAAGATCTACCAGGCTGGCGACGTGATCAGGAAAGCAGTCCAGCTACCACCGCTGAGCCGCGACGTCGAACGGCGGAGCCTAAAATCCGGGACGCAGTAGTCGCTGCGCTTGAGGCAGAAGGGACCCGTTTGACACGGTGAAGAACTGGGTCGACAATCGTGAGCGACCAAACGCGGGTTTCATCTGTAGGCCGCGCTTACCCTCTCCGAAGGGAGGCCCCTCAAGATGCCGTGGATCGATCGTCTCGAGAAACTGGGAAGGCTTGTTCTGTGGTTTTCGATTTCGTTGCTCCTCGTTGGCGTACCCCTGTCGTACGCAAATCAGCGCCGCGAGGACGCCGGCCTGCATGAGTCGTTGCGCCAGACTCAAGCGAAGTTGGAAGAGGCCCTGAGACCCAAGAACCCGGCCGTGATTTCCATTGAGTCAGTCGGGCCCTTCATGAGCTCCCTCAACCGCACCACGGCCACAGGCCACGTCTGGCTTACCAACGCCTCCCACCGCGGTGGGGTGATCTGTATCCACGCGAACGCCTTGAATCGCGAAACACAGAAGTCGGCCGCGTCGCTCGCGGCTTGCCAGGAGTTGGCGCCCTATGCCTCCAATGTCCAGATCGCGTTTCAGTTCGCCGGCGGCGACCTGGCGAACGTCTGCGGAAAAGCAGAGTGCTCGCTCATCGTCGTCGACGAGCCAATTAGGGACGCCTCCAAGTAGGCGGCCCTCGTGTCACCACCTTGACGTCATTCGTTGCCGTTTGGGTGCTCATTCATGAAAAACCGGGTGCGCACCCGTGAGCACGCACCCGGTCGTGATTCTCTTGTAAGTCCGCTTGGTGCCTGCGGTTCTCTGCTCACCGTTGGTCAGCGCTGCGCAGCGTTGCGAGGCTTGGGAAGCCGATGCTCTACCAGCTGAGCTACTCGCGCGAAACGTATACCGGACGCTGATTTAGGCTAGTCGTTCTACTGCAGTGTCTTCCTGCCTGGTTCTCGTAGTGTACGCATTCGGGCAGGAAGGAGACAGGGATAGCACGTTCCCGGCGGGTTTGGAAAGATCCAGAGACACCCGTGTCAGTTCGGCGCGGCCATGAGCTCGCGCTCGGCTTCGCGCAGCACGCGCCGCCAGTCAGGATCGTTCGGCACGGCGGCCACGGCCTTGCGGTACATGCGGACCGCGTCGCCGATGCGGCCCACCCGGCGCAAGAGATCGCCGTAGTCGACGAGAGTCTGGTGGCAGCCATCGTGGTCGTAGCGCAGCGCCTGTTCGAATAGGTCGGCGGCGCGGTCGTCGTTGCCGGCGCGGCTGTGGGCGATGGCGGCCTGATGAAGAATCCAGTGGTCCTCCGGCTCCATGTGCAACGCCCGATCGTAGGATTCCGCGGCTTCGTCATGGCGGCTCATTTCGGCCAGGATGTCGCCGCGAATGGCGGCGACCATGAACGCATCCCCTCCCCGATCTTCCGCCGCCAGCGCCATCTCCAGGGCCTCGCGCGATCGCCCCTGTTCGAGGAGCGCTTGCGCCAACTTGGCCCGCGCCAGGGCATAGCTCTCGTCGCGCGCCAGCGCCTCGCGATAAGCGGCCTCGGCCTTGCCGGCCTGGCGTGCTTCCATGTATGCATCGCCCAGCTCGCGCCAGCCGTCGACCAGCGCGGGGTTCAGCTCGGTTGCGCGCCGGGCGGCGTCGAGCGCGCCGCGGTCTCTCGTAGCATTGAGGGTTTCGGCGAGCACCGCCTGGCATACGCCGAGATCCGGCCGCTCGCCCACCGCGATGCGGGCCTGGCGGACGGCTTCGTCGAGCTCGCCTTGTTCCAGCGCATCGCGGGCCTTGAGCAGCGCACGCAAGGCGGACGTAAGGTTGGGATTGGGCTGCGCCAGACGTGGCAAATCCTCGTCACCCTCGATCAGGACCCCGACAACCTGTCCCGCGAGCTTCGCCCGAGGTAGATCGCCAAGGACGTGGGCGCGCAAGGCCTCGCCGCGCCAATAGGCCCCTGTCGATGCGGCGGCGCCTCCCAGCGCCTCCAAGGCACGCTGCTTGCCCTTGCTGTCGCCACGTTGGTTCGCCAGCACCAGCAGGATCGCGGCTGCGTCCAAGCGAGCATCGTCGTCACGTGCCGTGAGCGGCTCCAGCCCAAGCGCGTCCTCGATGGCGGCCAGCGCTCGGCCGGTCTCGCCCTTGTCGAGGGCGCGCAAGGCTACTTGGATGACCAGGGCTGGCCCCGGCGGGCTGGCGCAGCGGAGGGCTTCGTCGAGGACCGTGTCGATCTCGCTCTTGTGCCCGGCGTCCTCGAGAAAGTCGATGAGGTGCACCCAGTGTTCCGCCAGCCCGGGATCCCTGCGGCACAGCTCGCGCGCCAGGACTTGCGCTTCGGCGTTTTCACCGAGCGCGATCTCTCCCAGGCACGCCGATAGGAAGCGCAGAAAGCTGCTGCCCACTCGGTCCACGCTGCGGTCGCCCACTTCCACCACCGGCTGCTCTCCGTCGGGACTGGCCTCGAAGTCGAGCGCAAAGATACGCAATCCACGCCGTGCCACCGGCCACAGCCCCTTCCAGTCTTGAGGGTGTGCGGCCTCGCGCAAGATACGCTGAGACTCCTCGAATCCGAGGAGGTGCAGGTACACGCCTTCGTCCGGCGATGGTTCCGAGGATTCGCAGGAAGCCTCCTTCGAGGAGCCTTCCTGCGAAGGCTCGCCGAGCGCCGGGCTCGGGCGCGCCAGCTTTCCCCCGTCGTAGCGATCGGCGAAGGCTGCGTATCCGGGGGAGACTGCGCCAGAAAAGAGCGTCCTCAACTTGCCAAGTCGAGACTCGCCCCCCTGCGCCTTGGCCAGCTCGCAGCCGGGTGTTTGCTCACACTGTTCCTCGATCTCGAGCAAGAGCGTGCGTACGGGATCCGCCATGCACGGGGTATACGCACGCAGGAAGTCGCAGGCAAGTGATACGAGAGGGCGACCGTGGATCCCCATGCGCGATACAAGAGCGTGATACGGGATGTCGAGACAGGTGAGACGCAAGACATCCGGCAAGGAATCGAACAAGACGCCGGGCGCGAGAGCCAGAAGGCACGCGCGACTATCGACAAAAGGGCGTCCGAGTTTGTTGACCTGCACTCCCCGATACGTCACACTACGTCGGTTTCCGGCGTGAGCTCTACAAGCTGTCTGTACCTCTGGTTGAGTCAGCGTGTAGAATGTAATGCCGCTTCGAGGCTATCTGTATGGCGAAGGTTTTGCTCTGTGACGACGAAGAAGCTCTGTGCCGAGGAATGGCGCGACTTCTCCGTACCGTCTCGTACGAGGTGGTTACCGCGGATGGTCCCGGCGGGCTCGAACGACTCGAGCGTGAGAACTTCGACGCCGTCGTGACCGATCTGCGCATGCCCGGCGTGGATGGTTTCGGTATTCTGGACGCGGTTCGGCTGAGATCTCCGATGACCCCCGTCATCGTGATGAGTGGCAGCGCAGAAGTCACCGACGCAGTTCGCGCGATGCGCGCCGGCGCACGCGATTTTCTGGTCAAACCGGTCGAGCTGCGCAGCCTGGAAGAGGTCCTGGCCAGCGCTCTCGGGTTCTCGAACACCCTGATCCCGTCATCCGGTCCCGACCCCATCGCGTGGCGTGACCGACACGCGCCCTGGCTGCTGGGCAGCGACCCGGCCATGGTCAGCGTGCTCTCGTTGCTCGCGCAGGTGGCGGACACCAACTGCACCGTGCTCATCACCGGCGATTCGGGGACCGGAAAAGAGCTGGTCGCGCGCTCCCTGGTCGCGGGGTCTTCCCGTGCCAAGAAACCGTTCGTGGCCGTCAACTGCGCCGCCATCCCGGTCAACCTCGTCGAATCCGAGCTGTTCGGCCACTCGCGTGGCGCATTCACGGGCGCCACCTCTTCGCGCGTGGGGCGATTCGCCGAAGCCGACGGCGGCACCATCCTGCTCGACGAAATCGGCGAGATGGAGCTGGCGGTGCAGGCCAAGCTGCTGCGACTGATCCAGGACGGCGTCTTGCGCCCCGTGGGCGACGAAATCGATCAGAGGATAGACGTCCGCATCCTGGCGGCGACCAATCGCAAGCTCGATTCCGACGTGGCCTCGGGCCGGTTTCGCGCCGATCTCTTCTGGCGCCTGAACGTCATCCCCATCGAGGTTCCGCCGCTGCGCCATCGCGCCAGCGACATTCCCCTCTTGTGCGAATACTTCATTCGCCGCTTCAACGAGAAGAATCGACGCAGCGTTCTCGGCTTGCAACCGGAAGCCTTGGCCGCGCTCAAGCGCTATCCCTGGCCGGGCAATATTCGCGAGCTCGAGAACCTGATCGAACGCCTGGTCATTCTGAAGGGATCAGGAGCCATCGGACTGACGGATTTGCCGCCCAACCTGCGCCAGGCTTCGCACGGTCGCGTCACCCCGCTCACGCCCATGCCCGACCTGCCCAGCGACGGAACCGACCTTCGATCGATTCTGGAATCGGTCGAGGATCGCATGATCGCGGAGGCTCTGGAGCGCACGGGGGGGAACAAGAACCGCGCGGCCGAGCTTCTGGGCCTCAACCGCACCACGCTGGTCGAGAAGCTGCGGCGCAAGCGCACCGCGATGACGTCGAGCCAGTAGGTGCGGTCGGCGGTTCGCGAACGTCTCCCTATTCCAGCGCGGACAGCGCTTGCGCCATGCGCGCCAGGCCCGTCTCGATGTTGACCTGGGCCGTGGCAAAGGAAAGGCGAATGAACCCTGGCGCGAAGAAGGCCGAGCCGGGAACGACCGCGATCCTGGCTTCCTCGATGAGGTACTGGCACAAAGCCAGATCGTCCTCGACGGGGCGGCCCTGCTTGGTGCGCCTGCCCAGAAACGCCGAGACGTCGGGGAACGCATAGAAGGCGCCCTTGGGCTCGGTGCAGGCGATGCCGGGCATGGCCCGCAGAGCCGACAACATGCACTTGCGCCGCTTGTCGAGCTCCTGGCGCATGGCCTCGATCTCGGTGCCGGGGCCCACGATGGCGGCCAGCGCCGCCGCCTGGCTGACCGCGGCCGCGTTGGTCGTCGATTGCCCTTGCAGCGTGGCCATGCCCTCGATGACCGCAGGTGGGGCAAGGCAAAACCCGATACGCCACCCGGTCATGGCGAAAGTCTTGGATACGCCATCCACGATGACGGTGCGCTTGCGAATCGCCGGGCTGAAGGTGGCCGGTTGCACGCAGCGGGCGCCGCCGTAGCAGAGGCTGCGGTAGATGTCGTCGGTCAAAAGCCAAAGGTCGTGCTCGATTGCCAGGTTGGCGATGGCGCGCAGGCTGCCCTCGTCGTAGACGGCGCCGGTCGGGTTGGAAGGCGAGCAAAGCACGATTACGCGCGTGGCAGGCGTGATGGCCCGCGCGATGGCGTCGGGATCCACCGCGAAATCGTCTTCGGCGCGGGACAGAACCGGCACCGGCGTGGCGCCAGCCAGCTTGGCGATCTCGGCGTAGCTGACCCAGCACGGGGCGGGCAGGATGACCTCGTCGCCCGCATCGAGGAGCGTGTGAAAGGCGTTGTGGATGACCTGCTTGGCGCCAGCGCTGACCATGACCTCGCCAGCGGACACCTCGAAACCGTGCGCCTTGGCGAACCAGCCGGCCACCGCCTTGCGCAGCTCGGGCGTACCCTCTACCGCGGTGTACTTGGTGGCCCCCCTATCCAGGGCTTTCTTGGCCGCCTCTTTGATGTAGCTTGGCGTGTCGAAGTCCAGCTCGCCCGCGCCAAAGCTGATGACGTCGATGCCTTGGGCGCGCAGCTCGGCCGCCCTCGCGGTCACCTTCATGGTCATCGACGGCGACACGGATGACAGACGATTCGCTAGTCTAGGCGGCATATTATGGAATCTTTCTAAACTTCTTCTTTAACGTCGGCATGATGGCCTTGGGCACCAATCGCGAGACGTCGCCTCCCATCGTCCCGACCTCTCTGACCAGCGAAGAGGAGACGTAGAAATTCTCCTCGTTGGTGGGCAGGAAGATGGTCTCGATGTCCGGGGCCAGCTGGCGGTTCATGTGCGCGAACTGAAACTCGTATTCGAAATCGGCCACCGCGCGTAGACCTCGAATCAAGAACCGGGCGCCACGCGCGCGGGCGAAGTCCACCAACAGACCATGGAACGCCTCCACCTTCACGCGATCGTTGCCGCCCACGACGTCGCGAATCATGCGCGTGCGAGTGGCCAAGGGAAAGAGCGGCCGCTTGTTGACGTTCACGGCCAGGGCCACGACGACCTGATCGAACAGGCCGAGCGCCCGGCGCATGATGTCCCAGTGTCCATTGGTGATGGGGTCGAAGGTCCCTGGGTAGATGGCGACCAGGCGTCTGCGGGCCGGCACTAGGCGAGCTCCCACTGACAGCGATAGAACGAGACGCCGGTGTCGCCGTAGAATCGACGATCGACCATTTCGAGGGCGCCGACCCTCTCCGGTGGCAGATGGTGCCGGTCGTGCTCCACGATAACCACGGCGCCGTTGTCCAAGACCTTGCCGCCAGCGAGCAAGGCAAGCACGGGCTCGACCTCACCCGCGGCATAGGGCGGATCCACGAAGACCCAACTGAACTTGTCGCCCTTTTCATCCGACAGACGTTGCAGGGCGGCAGCCACCCTGCTGTCCAGCACGCGGGCCCGCTCGGCCAGGTTGAACTCGCGTAGGTTGCGATGAAGCGCGGCAAGGGCCCGTTGATCGCGCTCGATGAACGTGGCCCGGCTGGCGCCACGCGACAAGGCCTCGATCCCCAGGGCCCCTGTACCGGCGAACAGGTCGAGCACGGGATTCGGCGACAGCGGCCCCAGAATGTTGAAGATGGCCTCGCGCACTTTTGCCCCGGTGGGCCGGGTTGTGGCACCCCGAGGCGCCCTAAGCTTGCGCCCGCGTTCGGCACCGGCTGTGACCCGCATTTGCGTCGTACCTACCGCGGACGTACCCGGTAGTCAACGTGCTGGGCTGTGCGGGGCTTGAACGCCTCCACGACCAGTTCCGCAACCCGCTCAGGCACGCTATGCTCGCCTCATGCTCGACGCGTTGCTCAACACCCACGCCGTCCGCCGCCTCATCGACCTGGCGCTCGAAGAGGATCTGGGCCGCGGCGACGTCACCACCCAGGCCGTCATCGATGCGGGCGCCACGGCCACGGCCCATCTGGTCACGCGCCAACCACTGGTGCTGGCCGGGCTGGGAATCTGCACGGCGGTCTTCGAGCACGTGGACGCGTCCATCGCGGCGACCGAGCTGGCCAAGGATGGAGATCGACTGGCGGCGGGCGCGCGGGTGGCGACCTATACCGGCAGAGCGGCATCGCTGCTGGCCTCCGAGCGCACGGCGCTCAATTTCGTGCAGCGCCTGTCAGGCGTGGCCACCCTGTCCAGGGCCTTCGTCGACGCCGCGTCTGGTACGGCTCTTCGCATCGCCGACACGCGCAAGACCACGCCCGGCTTTCGCTTGCTGGAAAAGTACGCGGTTCGCATGGGCGGGGCGAGCAACCATCGCTTCGACCTGGGCTCGGGCGTCCTCATCAAAGACAACCACGTGGCCGTGGCGGGCGGGGTCGGCGAAGCCGTGCGCCGAACGCGGGGCAAGATCCCGCACGGCCTAAAGATCGAGGTCGAGGTCGACTCGCTGGAACAGCTCGACGAGGCCCTGGACGCCGGCGCGGACATCGTTCTCCTCGACAATTTCAGCCTCCCCGACATCGAAAAAGCGACGGCCAAGGCGCACGCGCGAAAACATCATCCATTACTTGAAGTATCTGGCGGGGTAACCCTGGAACAGATAGCGATTCTGGCACGCACGGGGGTGGACATCGTCTCCGCGGGCGCCCTCACCCATTCCGCTCCGGCGGTGGATCTGGCCCTGGACATCGCCATCGACCAAACGCGTGCGGAGCCTGCCGGCTTCGCCGGCAGCGAAGCCTCGCGGGAGGGTTTGGGAACCCTCCCAGGGTTCCCATGACAAACGCGTGCGGAGCCTGCCGGCTTCGCCGGCAGCGAAGCCTCGCGGGCATGACAAACGAGCTAGCCCGCCACCCCTTCCGTGAGTACGAGACAGCCTGTTTGATCATGGCCGCCGACAATCCAACCGTGGTGAATAATGCGGGCTAGCCGGGAACAAAGCGTGACCTTCCGCGATCTCGAGCCTTCGGCGCTGCTCGCCGCCATGGGGGCATGCCGCCTGGGGAGGCCGGTCGTGTACCTGCCTTCCTGCGCCTCGACCAATGACGAGACCGCCACACGCGCGCTGGCCGGCGCCGAGGAAGGACTGTTGGTGGTGGCTGGCGAGCAAACGGCCGGGCGCGGACGGCGCGGGCGGGTGTGGCTTTCGCCCGCGGGTGAGAACCTGACCTTCTCGCTCCTTCTTCGACCCGCCCTGACTGCGCAGCAAGCGGCGCCGCTAACCCTGCTGGCCGGCGCCGCGCTGGTCACGGCGCTCGCGAGCCTCGGCTTTTCACCGCGACTCAAGTGGCCAAACGACCTTCTGCTCGATACCACGGACGGGCCGCGCAAGGTCGCCGGCATCCTCACCGAAATGGCCAGCGAGGGCAGCAGGGTACGCCACATCGTCCTCGGCGTGGGCATCAACGTGAACTCCGAGCGGTTCCCCGCCGAGCTCGCCACGCGCGCCACCTCGCTTTGCCTCGCTCGCGGCCGGCTCCTCGAACGCAGCGAAGTGCTGGTGGCTTTCGTCCGCTCCTTCGAGCCCGTCTACGACCATTTCATCGCCCACGGCCCGGTCGCCGCACTGACCAACTGGAACCAGCACGCCGTGCTCGGCCCGTGCTCCATCGAACGGGGTGGCCGTCACATCGAGGGCATCGCGGAGGGCGTGGACCCATCGGGCGCGTTGCTGATCCGGTCCGGCAACGGCACCGTCGTCCCGGTCCACGCCGGCGAAGTCAACTGGCTTTCGCCCTGCGTCCGTTCGTAGAGGGATCGTTTCGCTCCATTCTCGTGATCGCGATCTCGATGATCGCGGTCGGCGTCCTCATGGCGGTGGTCGAGAAGACCGCGCGCCACGAGCGCACCCTGGACTCGTTCACCCTACGCGATGCCCTCATCGCTCCTGCGTTTCCTGCGCACACGCACAACCTACGGTTTCGTCGTCTACCGCGTGATCCTGGGTCTTGCTCTGATTGCCGCCGTGCTCGGCGGAATGAGCGCCTAGCAATTTCTTCTCATCATCCCAAAACGAGTTTGCTTTCGGGCAAGTAGCGCAATCCCTCGAAAAGGATTCGTTTTGTGCCTCACAATCCTGGACACCGCCGGGCATGCTGAGTATGCTTCGCCGGCTTGCTAACGGTAATCCTAAGCATGGCTGGGCCCATAGCTCAGCGGTCAGAGCTGGCGGCTCATAACCGCTCGGCCCCTGGTTCGAATCCAGGTGGGCCCACTCTACAAGCGCCTGCCGGATTGTCCTTCGTTTGTCGTCAGGAATCGGGCCATCACGAAAGCCCAGGAGGAAAAGTTGCGCGATCAGCTTAAGCGTCTCGAGGAGCTCCAAAGATACGACGCTCAGATTCAAGAACTGACCAACGCACACAAGGCGATACCCGCCAAGCTCGAAGCCTCCCAGAGCGACTTTGCCCGGGTCGAAACCCTGCTCGAAAACGAGCGCGCGCAGCTCGCCGAATCCCAGCGCTACTACTCCGAGCAGAAAAATCAGCTTCAGTCCGACGAGAGCACGGCCAGCGGCGCCAAGCACAAGCTCTCGCTGGCCAAGAATTCGAAGGAGTACGCCGCCGCGCAGCGCGAGATGGAGGCGACCCGCGAAAGCGTGCAAACGCGCGAGCAAGAGATCGCCAAGCTGATCGAGGCCGTCCAGGCCAAGGAGAAGCTGCTCGCCGAACGCGCCGCCGAGCTCGATGTCCTGCGCAAGTCCATCGACAAGGACGCGGAAGTGGCGCGCAAGAAGATGGCCGAGCTGGAAGGCAAGATCGCCGAGATCAAGGTCGACCGCGACAAGGTCGCCGCCGGCATTCGCCCGGACGTGCTCAAGCGCTACGGCGCCATTCGCATGCGCCGCGGGCTGGCCGTCACCACGGTTCGCAACGGCACTTGCCAGGGCTGCAACATGAACGTGCCACCGCAGCTCTACAACGTCCTCCAGCGCGGCACCTCGATCGAGACCTGCCCCTACTGCCACCGCATCGTCTATTGGGAAAACCTGATGAAGGACGAGCCGGTCGGCGACAAGCCCAGCACCTAGCGGGGGGGCGTTGCCGAGAACGCCCCACGCGACTCCGCTTCGCGCTATACTCTGCCTGCTTCCCGCTGGAGTCCGAAAGGTGGTCGCGTCGGCGCGTTCCGCGTCGCCGAGGAAAGTCCGGGCTCCTTGGGCAGGGTGCTGGCTAACGGCCAGTCGAGGTGACTCGAAGGACAGTGCAACAGAAAACAGACCGCCAGGCGCGCGGGCAACCGCGCGATCGGGTAAGGGTGAAACGGCGTGGTAAGAGCACACCGCCCTCCTGGTGACAGGAGGGGCACGGCAAACCCCACCTGGAGCAAGACCGAAGAGAGATCGCGGGGCAACCCGCCGACGTGGCCCGCGTCGATTTCAGATCTCGAGTTGGTCGCTCGAGCCGTCCGGCAACGGGCGGCCCAGATGAATGACCGCCACCCGCGCGAGGCAACGAACGCGGGAACAGAACCCGGCTTACAGCCGGACTCCAACGGGAAGCACTTTCGTCGCAATCTCCTGGCGCGACGGAGAAGAAAACACAGAGGACACGGAGGACACAGAGGAAGGGGTTATCCGGATCCCAAATCCGAACCCTGCCTTCTTCAGTCCGTCTCTAAGTTCTCTGTGTCCTCTGTGTCTTCCTACCCGGCGCGACGGGAGGCTGCGGAGCGCTTTCCCAGGAGCTCGGCCAGGAACTGGCCGGTGTAGGAACCCGGGTTGGCGGCGACTTCCTCGGGGGTGCCGGCGGCTATGATGTCGCCACCCGCGGCGCCGCCCTCGGGGCCGAGGTCGATGACGTAGTCGGCGGTCTTGATCACGTCGAGGTTGTGCTCAATGACGAGGACGCTGTTGCCGGCGGCGACCAGACGATCGAGGACGGCGAGCAGGCGGCGAACGTCGTCGAAGTGCAGGCCCGTCGTCGGCTCGTCGAGAAGATAGAGCGTGCGGCCGGTGTCGCGCTTGGCCAGCTCGCGCGACAGCTTCACGCGCTGGGCTTCGCCGCCGGACAGCGTGGTCGCCGACTGGCCGAGGGCGATGTAGCCCAACCCCACGTCGTCGAGGGTGCGCAGGATGTGCGAGAGCTGGCGATGGTTCTCGAACAGGGCGAGGGCCTCGGACACGCTGGTTTCCAGCATCTCGGCGATGTCCAGGCCCTTCCACTTCACACGCAGGGTGGCGTCGTTGTAGCGCCGACCGCGGCACACCTCGCAGGTCACGTGCACGTCGGCCAGGAAGTGCATCTCGACGGTCTTCACCCCGTCGCCCTCGCAGGCCTCGCAACGCCCGCCCTTCACATTGAAGGAAAATCGTCCCGGACCGAAGCCGAAGGTCTTGGCCTCCGCGGTGCCCGCGTAGAGCTCGCGAATGTGGTCGAAGGACTTGGTGTAGGTCGCGGGGTTCGAGCGCGGGGTGCGGCCGATGGGTTTCTGGTCGATGTCCACGACCTTGTCGATCTGGTCGATGCCTTCGAGCTTGCCGTACGCGCCGACCTGCTCCATCCCGCCGTAGAGCTTGCGCCGCAGGGCCGGGTGCAGGATGCCGTTGATGAGCGACGACTTGCCTGCCCCGGAAACACCGGTGATGGCGAGCAGGACGCCGAGCGGGAACTCCACGTCGAGGTTGCGCAGGTTGTGCTCGCGCGCCCCGCGCAGGGTGATGAACCCCTTGGGCTTGCGCCGCGAAGCAGGCACCTCGATGCGCATGGTGCCCGCCATGTACCGCCCGGTCAGGGAGCTTTTGTTCGCCGCGATCTCCTTGGGCGTGCCGGCCGCGACCACGTGCCCACCCTGCCGCCCGGCCCCTGGGCCGAAATCCACCACGTGGTCGGCCGACTCGATGGTTTCGGCATCGTGCTCGACGACGATCACGCTGTTGCCGAGGTCGCGCAGCCTGCGCAGGGTCGCGATGAGGCGCAGGTTGTCGCGCTGGTGCAGACCGATGGACGGCTCGTCGAGCACGTACATCACCCCTGACAGCTCCGAGCCGAGCTGCGAGGCCAGACGAATGCGCTGCGCCTCCCCGCCGGAAAGCGACGACGCCACGCGATCGAGAGTCAGGTAGTCGAGGCCGACGTTGAGCAGGAAGCCGAGGCGCGTGCGCACCTCCTTGAGAATCTCGGCCGCGATCTGCGCGCGCGAGCCGGTCAGGGGAAGCTCGCTGAAGTATTTCTCGGCCTCGCCCACGGTCTGGGCGGTGACGTCGACGATGCTCTTGCCGCCGAGAAAGACCGCCCGCGATTCGGGTCGCAGCCGCTTGCCCTTGCACGCCCGGCAGAGCTGCTCGCGAAAGTACTTTCCCAGCCACTGCCGCATCATCTCGGAGTGCGTGTCGCGCCAGCGGCGCTTGATGTTGTTGGCCACGCCCTCGAAGCGCAGAGCCCACGAGCCGCCACCGTGCTTCCCCGTCCAGCTCACCTGCACGCGGCGCTCACCCGTGCCGAAAAGAACGATCTCGCGCTGGCGTGGCGTGAGCTGTTTCCACGGCTTCTTGAGTGGAATGCCCATCTCCTTTTCGAGAGCCGCGGCGATGCGCGTGGTCCAGCCCTCTTCGCGCGCGAAGCGTTCGCCCCACGGCTCGATGGCGCCCTCGGAGATGGACAGGTCGCCGTTGGGCACCACCAGATCCGGATCGACCTCCAGCTTGGAACCGAGGCCGTTGCAGTCCACGCACATGCCAAGCGGGCTGTTGAAGGAAAAAGACTGCGGCGACAGCTCGGGCAGGCCCACGCCGCAGCTCGGGCAGGCGCGCTCCTCGCTGTAGGCGCGCTCGCGCTCCTCGCCTTCGACCGCCGCTATCAAGGTGCCGCCCCCGGCGCGCAGGGCGGTCTCGATGGAATCGGACAGGCGCGCGCGATCGGCGTGGTCGAGCGCCACCCGATCCACGACGATCTGCACCGAGTGCTTCTTCTTCTTGTCGAGCGCGCTGACCTCGTCGAGACGTCGCACGACCCCGTCGATGCGCACCCGCGCAAAGCCGGCCTTGCGAGCCTCGTCGAAGATCTCGCAGAACTCGCCCTTGCGGTTGTCCGCCTTGGGCGCCAGCAAGGTCACCTTGGTCTTAGCCGGCAGGGTCAAAAGCTCGCCGACGATCTCGCCCGCCGAGCGTGCCGCGACCTCGCCGCCGCACAAGTGGCAACGCTGCTCGCCCGCCCGCGCATAGAGCACGCGCAGGTAGTCATAGATCTCGGTCACGGTGCCAACCGTCGAGCGCGGGTTCGACGACGCCGACTTCTGCTCGATGGCGATGGTGGGCGAAAGCCCGCGGATCTGGTCGTACTTGGGCTTTTCGAGCTGGCCCAGGAACTGCCGCGCGTAGGACGACAGCGACTCGACGTAGCGCCGCTGCCCTTCGGCATACAGCGTATCGAAGGCCAGCGAAGACTTTCCCGACCCCGAAACCCCGGTGAATACGACGAGCTGGCGCTTGGGGATCGACAGCTCGTCGATGTGCAGGTTGTGCTCGCGCGCGCCGCGAACGATGACGAAATTGGGTTCTTCGGCGCTCCGCTCGTGCTTCATTTCCGAGCGGAAGGTCTACTCGAAGAAATAGGCGATGCCCAGGGTACCAAGGACGAATTGGTTGCCGGGGCCCTCCGGCTCGCCCCCACCCGTGACGCTATGGCCGCCGATGATGATGTTGTCATTGTTACCGAAGTTCGCCCCCAGACCGAGATCGGCGATCAGCGCCACGTTGGGTACGATGAAGGCGCGCATTTGCCCGCCGACCTCGAGAGAAAGGTCGAGCCGACTATCCGAGCCTGGGTTGCCTGGGTCGTTCGTCCAGGAGGTGAGACCGATCCCGCCCCCCAGGGAGAAATCGGCGAAGGCCGCAGCGTGCACGTGGTACCAGAACCGCCCCGCGATCGCGAAGCTGGTGGTGTAGTTGCCGTTGCCGTCTCGGTAGTGGTGCAGGCCGAAGATCCCATCGGCATGCAACCCGCCGCCGGCGCTGCCCCAGGTGACCATGGCACCGCTCGTGCCGTTGAGCATGGTCACCGCGCCTACGCCGAAGCCGCGCCCGTGGCCGGAGCTGGCGGGGGTGATGGTGGCGCTCCCAGTGGAGCTCTGGGCCTGGGCGGAAGGCGTGGTCAGGAATGCTGCGACTAGGAATGTGCTGGTTACGAGGATCATTCGACGCATTTGGACACCTCCATGGTGACGAGACGACGGTACTATAGTCCAGGTCCGTCATGAAGCTCGGTCCACGCGTCGCCGTCATCACCACGCTTCTCATGGCCGCCGTGCTCGTGGTGGCCGTGGGTGCCGTGCTGCTCGTCCTACGGACGGATCAGCTGCGCGACATGGATCGCGAGGCACACGCGCTGGCCGACGCGCTCACCACCGGCATCGAGCCCCTGCCACGGGACCGGGCGGGCGAGGTGCTCAGAGAACGCGTGGCCGCCCAGGCAACCAAGACGGGTTCCTTCCGCCTGGAGGCGATCGCCTGGGGCTCCCAACGCCCGAACAACTCGTGGGCCGGGCTGGTCGACGAAGCCACCAAGCTCGACGCGCCGGTGGGCCGCCTTTTCGACATCAAGGGTATCTCGCCCTTCTATGCCATGGCGATTCCCCTGCACAATGCGGCCCCGGGCGAGCCCAGGCGCCAGGTGGTGGCATTTCTGGGCCTGGTGCGCAACGGTGAATTCATCAGTCAAGAGGTCCTGCTCTCGGCCGAGCGCTTGGCCCCCATGCTGCTGGTGTTCGTCTTGGCTTTCGCCATTGCGATGTACGTGATGCTCATGCGCCGGGTCGCCACGCCACTGCGCCGTCTGGTCGAGGCCATCGACGGGGTCTCCAAGGGCGACATGTCGCGCGCGGTGCTGCCCGAACGCGACGACGAGATCGGCACCCTGGCGGGCCGGTTCAACGACATGATGAACTACCTACGCGAGGCACGCGAAAAGGAGGCGCGCGCCACCGCTGCCCGCGTGGCCACCGAGGAGCACCTGCGCCGGGCCGAGAAGTTGGCGACGATCGGCCAAATGGCGGCCGAAATCGCCCACGAGGTGGGCACGCCCCTGAACGTGATCGGGGGTCGCGCCCGCACCCTGGCCAGGCGCGCAGACGACCCCGCCAACGTGCAGAAGAACGCCGAGATCATCTCGACCCAGGTCGACCGCATCACCAAGATCATCCGCCAGGTGCTCGACTCGTCCCGCAAGAACCGCCCCGCAGCCAGCGAGGCGGACGTGGTCAAGGCCGTGCGCGAAACCCTGGAGTTCGTCGAGGAGAACCTGAAACAGCACCGCATCGAGGTCGAGGTGCACAGCCAGCCCGAGGTGCACGCCGTTCCCGGCGATCCCGACGAAATCCAGCAGGTGTGCCTGAACCTGATCATGAACGCCATCCAGGCCATGCCCGAAGGCGGAAAGCTGACCATCAACATCCACCCCGTGACCCGCCGCAAGGAGGGCCTCGACTTGGCGCCGCCCTCACCCTACCTGGTGATCGAGTTTTGCGACACCGGCCCCGGCGTCCCGCAGGCCGACCGGGCCCGCATCTTCGACGCCTTCTTCACCACCAAGGACGCCGGCGAGGGCAGCGGACTGGGTCTGCCCGTCAGCCACGGCATCATCAAGGATCATGACGGCTGGATGGAGGTCGGCGATCGCCCCGGAGGAGGCGCGGTCTTCCGCGTGTTCCTGCCCATCCCCGCCGACCCCACCGGCCACGACAACCCCAAGTCCGGCGCCACGCCGCCGCCGGAAACGGTTTCGTAGTCCAGGCGGAGAGCACGCGATTCGCCGGGAACAGATATGCTAGCGCCCATGCCTGACATCCCCAGCTTGCCCGTCCGCTACCGCGCCGCCATGCCCGAGCCGCAAAGCCACGAGTTCCACATCACCATGCAGATCCCCGCGCTGCCCGAACGCGACAGCCTGGACGTGGTCTTTCCCGCTTGGGCGCCGGGCAGTTACCTCGTGCGTGACTTTTCCCGCCATGTCTACGACCTCGACATCCGCGACCACGGCGGGAAGCCCGTGCCCCACGTACGCATCGACAAGCTGCGCTGGCGCTTGAACACAGGCGGCCGGCCGGTGCTCCTGCGCTACCGCGTGTTCGCGCACGAGGTCAGCGTACGCACCTCGTTTCTCGACGACAGCCACGCCTTCCTGAGCGGCACCAGCCTGTTCTTCTTCGTCGACGGCGAGCTGACCCGGCCGTGCGTGCTGGCCGTCGAGGCCCCCACCGGCTGGCGCATCAGCACCGCCCTACCCGCCCTGCGCGGCCGACGCAACACCTTCAGCGCCCGCGACTACGACGAGCTGGTCGACTCGCCCGTCGAGGTCGGCACGCACCATGTGCTCGCCTTCCGCGTGGACGGGACACGCTTCGAGATCGCGCTGCACGGCCGCACCAACGCCGACCTCGCGCGCATCCTCGCCGATCTGCGCGCCATCGTGCGCGCCACCGGCGCCATCTTCGGCGGCTTCCCCTTCGCGCGCTACCTCTTCATCATCCACGCCCTGTCCACGCGCGGCGGCCTCGAGCACGCCGATTCGTGCACCCTCGACATCGTGGGCACCTCCTTCGAGGACGACAAGGGCTACCAGAGTTTCGCCGAGCTGGCCGCGCACGAGCTCTTCCACGCCTGGAACGTCAAGCGCATCCACGACCGCCCCCTCGGCCCGTTCGACTACACCCAGGAGAACTACACGCGCCTGCTGTGGTTTCACGAGGGCTTCACCGAGCACATGCAGGCCCTCATCCTGCTGCGCGCGGGCCTGCTCTCCCCCGAACGCTATCTCAAGGATCTGGCCGAAGACTGGACCCGCTACGCCGCCCGCCCCGGGCGCAACGTCACGCCTCTATCCGAGCTGTCGTACGAGGCGTGGATCAAGCAATACAAGCCCGCCGACAACCATGCCAACCGCATGGTCAGCTACTACGACAAGGGCCGCTGGGCTGGCCTCGCGCTGGACCTGATCCTGCGCTCGGCCACCGCCGGTCGGCGCGGCCTCCCCGATCTGTTCAGGCGCCTGTGGTCGCGCCATGCCGCCCGCGAGCGCGCCATCGACGACGCCGTCATCCGCGACGAAGCCGAGGCCCTCGCCGGCCGCTCGCTCGCCAGCTACTTCCATCGCTTCATCGACGGCACCGTGGAGTTGCCGGTACCCGAGCTACTGCGCGGCGCTGGCGTGAAGGTGCAGGCCGCAGCGCCCGCCGAGCACGAACGCAACGACAGGGTCAAGGCCCGCCGACTGCTTGGCTGGAGCGGCATTTCCTTCGCAAATAGCGGAGAGCACGACAGCGCGGTGGTCAAGAACGTCGTCCCCGACTCGCCCGCCTGGCGCGCGGGCGTCACCTTCGGCGACGAGGTCATCGCCGTCGACGGTGCCCGCGTAAACGGCGCCACCGTCGGCAAACGCCTGGCCGACGGCAAGGTCGGACAGGAAATCGCCGTGGCGTACTTCCGCCGGGATCGCCTGCGCATGGCCAAGCTGAAGCTGGTGCGCAATCCGGAACGGAAGTGGACCTTCGCGGTGGATGCGGACGCGTCGGCTCGGGTGCGGCGACTGAGGGCGAGGTGGCTAGGATCGCCGACGTAGACGACGAACCAAACGGCGCACCGGTGTCCGTGGCCATGCAGGCCTACGGCACGACGAGCTCGTAGGCGCCGATATCGAATCCAGCTCCTTCCGGTCTGGGGTTGCCGTCGCCGTCGGTCACGGGGGCGCCGACGGAGGTCCCGCGATCGACGCAGGGTGAAGTGCTCGACAGGTGGAGGTCGGTCGGGTAGTTGACGAATCTCGGGTCGGCCGAGATGTTCTTCGCCGCGCCTGCGAGCGCGTTGACGTCTGCCGCGCTCTGCGCGTCCGTGCCTGCCCGTCGGTACAGAACAGCCGGGTCGGTGGCCGAGGAGATCGGGCCGGGATAGAGATCGTTGTTCTCGACGATTCGAGCCGACGATGCAGAGAGCTCCGCGACGGCCACGCGTTTGCGGCAGTTTCCGGCAGAGATGATGTTGTTGCGAAGAATGCCCACCGAGGAGGCGTCGCCCGAGGCCCTATCAATGGCCACGCCGATGCTCTGACAATCACCGGACGCGCCCATGGGCTCGATGTCGTTCGAATGCAAATCGGGTTCTCCCGTGGATGGGCCCAACAAGATATGTACGCCGTAGGAGAGCCCGGTGGTGCCGGCGGAGCACGGGCTGGCGACGATGCGGTTGTTCTGCAGCCTGGCGGGCGCATCGTCGAGCACCACACCGGTCGACGAATCGGTTCCGCAAGCTGCAACGATCAGATTGCCATCCACGAACGCCCCACCCCCGAGGAGATTGACCGCGATGGTTTGGCGGCCGCTGCCGCTGTCGATGCTGTTGCCGGCGATGGTCGCGCAGGCTCCGGCTTCGCAGCGCAGGGTGGCTGAGATTCGCCCCCCTGACAGCATCGGCGGCGGTGCCCGCGCCGCCGCACAGATTGTTTGCCACGATCGAGGTCTTGGCCGGATACGTTCCGGTGACGTACACGGCCGACGAGTCGGCCGCCGCATTCGCGATGGCAGCGCCCGAACGCCCGCGGATCCCCAGTACCGAGCTTCCCTCGGCGCAGGACGAATTGCACAGACCGTTCGATTCTCCATCGCAGTTGCCGCGCAGATTCGCCACCCCACCGTTCACGTACACCCCGATGGCGGCCAAGCGCCCCGCCCCACCCCCGATGGCCGATCCCACGATGGTGACCTGGCCGCCGCTCTCGACGTCGACGCCGTAGGTGGTGTCGCTGCTGGGCGCATCGGTGACGAAGATCCCGCTCAAGGTGATGTTCACACCACCCTTGACCTGGACCGCGGAGATAGGCCCGGCCGCGGTCGATCCGCTTGCCGGACTGAAGCGCTCGATGGCGAACCCGCTCAGCTCGGTGTGCAGAACCACGCTCGGGTCGAAGACCACGCCCTGCTCGGACGCGGTGAACTGCATGGCCGTGGTGGGCGGCCGGGTGTCCGGGCAGTACGAAAGCGCGGAACCGGCCAGCGCGTAGTTGCCTTGGATGAGCCCGCCGCTCACCATGACCAACGGCGCGGCCATGGCATAGGTGTTGTGGTCGCTGCAGGTGGCGCCGCCCGCCACGCACACCCGCCTTGGCGCGCCGCCATCCTGCGCACCGGCCAGGACCATGGCTGCCCCGATGGTGGCGAAGGGCTTGCCCGGAGTGCCGTCAGCCGTCGTGTCGTCCCCACCGGGTGCCACGACCACGCAGCCCTCGACACACCCCTCGTCGGTGATGCCGTTGCAGTTGTCGTCCAGGCCGTCGCACAGCTCGGTTGCCGCGGGCAGGGTCTCGCCCACGCAAGGCCCCCAAGCGCCATCGGTGCAGGTTTGCGTACCCGCGTGGCAAGCGCCAAGCAACGGGTTGCCGGGCGACGAGCAAGCACGCGTGTCCGACTCGGTGCAAAGGGGCGGCAAATCGACGCTCGCGTCGGTGACGTCCGACTCAGTCGCGACATCCGGGCCAACCTCCGAAGGCGAGGGAGTGTCGAGTGGCCCATCTGCCAAGACGATCCCGTCCCCGTCCGAGTCCAAACCCGAGGAATCCATACCGACCTCGTCGGCTCGGCGCGCGTCGCGCGTATCCCGGAAGGCGTCGCGCGCATCGCCCGATGTCGCATCCCAAAAGTCCCCGACCTCGCCGACAGGGCCGTCGACCAAGCCATCGAGCCTCTGCGTGGTCGCATCGCGCGCGTCGGCGCGTGACGGCGCGGTATCAGGCGGAACGACTCCAACTTCGAAAGCATCCGGCGGCGTCTCGCTGCCCACGGCCGCGTCGGACGGCACCGGCTTCTGAATGTAGGCCGGGTTGCGCTCTTGGCAACCGGACGCAACCAGACCAAGAAGGAGCCCTGTCGTGACCAGGCAGATGCGTTCCGTTTTCAAGCTATTTCTCCTACGCCAGGTTCTTCGATTCTAGCAGTTAGAGCGCAATTCATGCCGATTCCTTTGTAAAATGAACGGCCATGCCAACCCTATCCCGCTCGCTCGTGTGTCTGGGCGCTGTGATCCTTGCCGCACTCCCGGCCATGGCCCAGACCGAAGTCGCCGGTTCGCAACGCGTGGCCATCGCGCGCCTGGACTTCGAGGGCAAGATCCCCGACGGCCTGCAGGACCTTTTTGCCCAACGCCTGGTACAGGGACTGTCCGCCGCGCGCTTCGAGGTCTTGCGCAGCAGCGACGTGCAACAGGCCCTGACCGGACCGAATCAGGCCCTGGCTACCTGTCAAAACGCCGCCTGCTATCCAGCCATGGCCAGCGCCCTGGCCGCGAGCTACCTCATCACGGCCCACGTCGCCGAGAGCAACAAGACCTACACCATGGTCCTGGAGATCATCAACGGGCGCACGGGCGGCGTGCTGGCCAGCAACCGCGAGCGCTGCGAGACCTGCGGCGTCGAGGAGGCTGGAGAAAAGATGGGTCTGGCCGCATCCGCCTTGCGCGAGCGCCTGGAAGCCGTGTCGCGCGCGCCGGCCCGATTCACGATCCGTTCGCGTCCGGCCGGGGCGGTCGTGGTCATGGATGGCCGACAAACCGGCGTCACGCCGCTCGAGGCACAATTGGCTGGCGGTCCGCACCACGTACAGCTGGTGCTACCCGGCCATGATTCCCTGTCTCGCACCTTCACCGTGGTCAGCGGCGTGGACGAGGCCATGGATCTGGATCTGGTGGCCATCCCGTCGAAGTTTCCCTACCGTGCGGCAGGATGGGGAGGCGTGGCAGGCGGAGCCGCGCTGCTCGTCGCGGGCATCGTGACCATGGCCTTGGACAACCACCCGATCTCCTGCTCGGCCGACCAGCAGGACGTCAACGGCAATTGCCCGTGGGTTCGTTCCACCAAATGGTGGGCGGCGACCATGGTCGGCTTGGGCGCGGCGGCAGGGACGATCGGCGGCGTTTTTCTCTATCTGGCGCCACGTCCAGGGACCACCACCATGAGCGCCAGCGCGGGCTTCGCGGGGTCGTTCTAGCGGCAACGCGGGTCCGCCCGCCGCGCCATGAGCTCAGAAGGCCTGGCCATTCTCGCATGCCTGGGCCGGCAACCAGCGAGCGTCTCGCACCGGACCGAGATCGACCCTCGCCGTTGGCGCAACCCCGGACAGCACGAATGCGTCCAAGGCGGAGGCATCGGCCGTCTGGCCCCGCCGGTCCGGGGAAATTGCAGCCACCTGCCCAGGTGCCAGGAGCAACAGGTACGCACCGCCCGGGCTCCACCTGGGCCTTTGACCTTTGCCCAAAGAGGCCGTGCCATGCGCCTCGAAATCGTACACGCGCACATCGCTATTCCCGTCGTGCAGCGCCAAGAAGCGACCCGATGGCGACCAGTCGAACCACACCGTCAGCGGAGCGGTGGCAATCGCAAGCTGCTCCGGGTTGGCCCGAGCACGCAGCGCAGACAGAGCCGGATAGCGACCGCCTTCGACACCCACCACATCGACGAAGGCCCCACCCGTCTTTCCATGGCCCTGTGCGGGCCCCGGGTGAGGGAAGGCGAGCCACCGCCCATCGGGCGACCAGCGCGCGGCGCGGTCGTCGGCGATGCCCATGCACAGTCTCCCCACGGTAGAGTGTCTGACCCCGCCCTTGCGGCTGAGAAGCACGGCGCACGGATTGGGAGCGACCGTGCGTCGCTGTTCTTCGGACCAGGCGACGGCCTCGCCGATCGGAGCAGGAATCTGAGCGGAGCCGGGGCCGTCGATGGTGACGGTACCGGATTCGCGTTCCCAGCGAACCCGCAGCGAGGTCCATGGCGCGGGCGACGCCTGGCGCTCTTGGACCATGGCGCGCAGCTTCGTGGCGAAAAGATACTTACCATCGGCTCCCCACAAGGGATCCGCAAACGCGCCGAGCTCGGTCACGGTACCGGCACTCAGGTCGCGCACGTAGATCGTTGGCAGTTTCCCCGCTGCGCCACTGTTGCCAGGTTGAGCGACCTCATAGGCAAGGGCCGCACCATCGGGCGAGAAGCGAGCGGTCCGCACGCCCTTGGCGAGCCTGCGCGGGCCGCCGTTCGGTACCAGCAGCAGGAGCTCGTCTTCCGGACTTTGGTTCGGGTCGCCAGGAGCGGCCGCGATTCCGGCGACCACAGGCCCTCCCTTCCAGCGGACATCCAGGACTCGCCCCAAGGCGACACCGGGAAAGAGCCGGCGCTCTTGCGTGCGCCCGGGCAGACACACGACCTTGGCCAATCCGTCTTTGTCGAGCAACAGCAGCGCCGCGGCTTCGGCACGGGTGCCTGCCCCGGGCTTCCAGTCGATGGTTGGCTCTGCCGGGGCACGCCTGCGGCAGGCGCCCAACATCACGGCAAGCGCCAGCGCGCGCCAGCGGAGGGGCAAGGTGCTCATGGCGAACGCTCCCAAAGACCGTCGGGAGGCTTGTTCCGTGCGCGCTGGCACCGGCGGTTGCTAGATCTTCGAGGCGATGGCTTGGGCGAAACGCAAGGCTTCTGCCTGGAGGTCGGTGTTCCCAGGTGTGTAGTCAGGCGACGGTCCATACGAAGGAGAGAGGAAGACTTCGACGTAGAATACATCCTTGTGGAAGTTGACCCACCAGGCAGTGTTCGTGTCCTCGATACGCGACTCGACGCCCAGGGGTGGCGATGTCGGCTGCCAATTGCCCGAGTACTCCGATTCCTGCAGTAAGGCCGTATAGAGCCCGCTCGCCTGATCTGCGGACGGCATCTCCCAAATGTAGGCGACCAGGCCGGCTCCCTTGGGCGGTGGAGCGGCGGGCAAACTGGTGTTGACATAGTTCTGCCAGACAAACTCCTTGGGCGCTAAGGAGCCCTTGTAAAACGGAGCAGCTGCGCCATCGATCAGGCCGATGGCCTCAGCCTTCGTGGTTGCGGTCATCGGCTGCACGCTCCCGTTGAGGCTGGTGTCGATGTTCCAGCCTGACACGGCATTGTCGAGGGGCATGAGGCTGACGGGATCCTTGCTGGATGTACCGTTGCTACCGCAGGCCAGAAGTCCAGCGCTCATGGTGGCGCAGAGAACGAGCGAGTCAAAACGAGTCATCGATTTCTCCTTCACGGGTCCGTGGAATCGGCCCCGAAACCTGTGGCGATTGTCCATTTCGTATCACTTCAACATCGGCAGGCTAGTGACGGCGTCGGCGCACGAGCAGAAGCGCCAGCCCGGCCGTGACCAAGAACGGAAGGACCGGCGTATTGGGCCTCCCACTTAAGTTGCACTTGCAGCCGTCTCCCTGGGCCTTGTCGCCTGTCCCGGTCGTGCCACCAGACGAAGTCGTGTTGCCGCCGCTGGAAACGGTCGCGCCGCCTGAGCCGAATGAGCTGCTGGAGCTGTCTCCTCCACGGCCGCCCGAGCCGACCGAGCCACCCGAGCCGACCGAGCCGCCAACCTGCGCGCCACCCGCGCCCTGACCGCCGTTGTTGGTGCTTCCGCCAACCCCTGGCGAGCCACCCGAGGCACCCGAGCCACCCGAGCCGCCGGACCCTGCCGTGGTACCGCCGCCACCCGATCGACCGCCACTGCCCACGGCCCCACCGGCGCCCGAAGTCCCGCCAGAGCCACCGGTGCCGCCACTGCCGGGCGAGCCACCCGTTCCCGGTGTTCCGCCAGTACCGCCGCCGGTCTCCCCATAAAATGTCACCGGTCCATCGGCATTGCCCTTGAAGACCCAACCACGTCGATCGAAGGCCACAATTTCGAGGATGTGCGCTGCGTACATACCCTTGCCGTTGTCGGTGGTGCCGCCCAGCGTGTCTGGCTCGATCCACTTGACCTCGGGGATAATGGCCGAATTGACCGAGGCATCGTCCTTGTCCACGATGCCGAGTGCCCCGGCGCAGGCGACCTTGACCCAAACCGAGCTCGACTGCACGCCTGCTTGCACGGCGGACTTTTGGGTCGTGTCGCCCATCAGATACAGCGCGGCCTTGGCAATCGTGCCGATGTCACCGCTCGCGCCGGCTTGGCTCTGTAGGAAGGACTTGGCGTCCGGGTCGTCACCCAGATATCCGAGGACGAAGAGGGTGTACCCGGCGATGCCTGGATCCCCGTCGTTCGCCCCGCACTTCAGACGCTGGCGAACTACCGGAAGACGGGCGCCCAGCGCCGACTTGCGGATGGCGAGGGCGCCGGCCGCCCAGAGGTGCATGTAGTCGGAGCGCGAGCCCGGGGAGGCCGTCGGCTTGCTGGCCGGGCAAGTCGTGCTGGAGCTATCCTTGCAGTAACTCGGGCTTACGCCTTCGCCAGCGTAGTTTCCGACGGGACCGGCGGTGCCCCACGAGCCACGGCCCGAGCAGTAGATATGCATCAGGGCGTCGAATCCGGCGTCTGCGTCCTCCCAGTCCGCGATGGTCTGGTCTTGCAGCGAGGTCCCCAGCCCGACGTCGCCCAGTGAGCAACCGCGGGCCGTGTTGGACTTGGGACTGTCGATGCCCGTGATGGCGGTTGGGAAGAGACTCCCGTCGTTCTTCACGACCATGACGGGGCTTGCCCCCTGAACCGGGTAGCACGCCCACTGCTTGGAGTTCGTGCCCGAGGTATCGCCGAACGACACGTCGAAGGTGATGTCCTCGATCTTCGCCGGGTTGCCGCTCGCAATCTTCCAGACACCCTTCTCACCAGGAAGCAGGGTGTTCGCCACCTTGAGGTTCGTCGGAGGGGTCAAAGTGATGGTGCCGCCGCCTGAAGACGTGGCCGTCAGCTTGAAGTTTGTCAGCTGGTATCCCCAGCGGTTTTCCACATAGAGCTGCTTGGGCGAAGTGTCGCTGTCCGGTTTGACCACGATGTCGTAACCCGAGCTTCCAGAGGTCATCGCACCAATGGGCCCGGGCGTCGGCCGAAGCCAGTGTGACGAAAGACATGACTGCGAGAACGACCCTGTTTTTCGGGAATCTCATCACGACCTCCGCCATTCGTTCCGTAAAAGGGGTTAACCGACACCGTGATTCCGCAATCCCCACACCCCCGAGATCCTTGCACCAGCCGGAGCCAAAACGTCAAGCGCGATATTGCCCTCGTGCTCCCGCAACGAGGCCGTGGCCTTGGCCGACAGCAGTCACAACAGGCCACGGCCACGACCTTCCGCGGCTATCGCGGGATCAGGGCTTCGCAGCCTTGCTCGCCGAGCTACTCGCCTAGGCGGGCCTTCACGCGGCCGATGCGGGCCTTGATGCCTTCATCGTTCGGCGAAAGGGCTTGCGCGCGCTTGTAAGCGGCCTGTGCCTCGTCGTAGCGCAAGAGCTTGAAGAAGGCGTCGCCGACGATCATGTGGTTCTTGGTTGCCTTGGGCTGCAAGCGGACCGCGCGGCGACCGTAGTCGAGCGCCTCGGTGTAGCGAGCGTTCTCGAAGGCGACCTCGGCCAACCCGGCAACCGCATCGGGATTGCTGGCATCCGCGCGTACGGCGCGGTCGAATGCAAGCTGGGCCTTCACCAGGTCGCCGCGGGCCAGGGCACCGGCCCCCTCCGCGGCAGCCTTGGCCGACGCGGCGCGATCTCTCGGCGCATTATCGTCCTGGGGCGACGCGGGTGCCGGCGAAGTGGAGGCCCCCGACGCGATCCCGGTCACGCCCTTCCTTCTTCCTGACTTGGCGGGCTCCGGGGAAGGCGCCGGCTCGGGGACCGCGGCCACGATCGGGACTGGCGTCGGCTCGTCCTTGCTGTCCGCCCGCTCGCGCGACACGGAGTCCTTGGGATCGAGATCGGCGACGAGCTGATAGTAGGGCCTGGCCTCGTCGCGTTTGCCGGCGCCCCAAAACGTCTGGGCACGCCGCCTGAACTCGTCGGCCAGCCGTGCGCTCTGGGACCCATCCTTGTCTGCGGCGAGCAAGTGGGTCAAGGCCACGCGAGCCTGCGAGAATCGTCCCGCCGCCGCGGTCGAGAACAAATCCGCGGCCGCCCGCGCAGACTCGTCGACCGGGCGCCGTGCCACGGGGGCGACGCCGGACGCGGACCCGGGTTCGGCGCGTGCCTCGGCGGCCAGACCCAGCTTGACGCGCAGGTCGGCATCGCCGGGCAGAAAACGCAACGCCTCGGCAAAACGCACCGCCGCCAGATCGCTCAGCTTCGCCTCGAGCAGGGAATTGCCCAGGCTGCGGAACTGATTTCCGTAGAGCCTGCGCAGAAGCGCGGCGCCGCCCGACGACACCCCCAGCTTCTTGGCCTCGGTCTCGGCCCGCTGGATGTAGAACAGCGCCGAATCGTTGGCCGGGTCCAAGAACTTCTCGGCGCCCGCGGCGACGCCGGCCTTGCGCAGCCAGGGGGCGACGCTTCCCGGCTCGTCGGTCTTGGTGACCTCGACGTAGACCGGCGTGTAGGTGACGATCTCCTTGGGTCGGCGCACGGCGAAGTACAGCGCCAGGCCGAGACCGAGCACCGCCACCATTCCCAATCCCAGCGCCATTCGCCGCATACGCCGCGAGCGGGGCGAGGGCATGCGTTCGGCCAGCTTCTTCTGCCAATCGTCATCGACCGCGGGCAATTCCAGATCGTCCCATTCGGTCTGAATGCCGGCCGCGATCTGCGCCTCGCACAGCATCGCCTCCACCACCGCCATGTTCTGCGGCCTTTCGGCCGGATTCTTCTCCAGCATCTGCAGGACCACGGTCTCGAGCTTCTCCGGAATATCCAGCTCGGGCGCACGCTGGCGCGGCGGCTGCGGCTTGTCCGTGATGTGCTTGGTGATGGTGGTCATCAGATCCTCGTGCCAGAACGGGCAGGATCCGGTCAGCATCTCGTAGGCCATGGCGCCCAGCGAATAGATGTCGCTGCGGTTGTCGTAACCCTTGCGCCGGATGCGCTCGGGCGACAGGTAGTCGGGCGTGCCCACGACGCGATCCTCGCCCGAGCTACTCTCGGGCTGCGGCTCGGCGCTGATGAGCCCCGCGATGCCGAAGTCCACCACCTTGACCATCCCCCCGCGCCGACCGCTGGTGGTCAGCATGATGTTGTCGGGCTTGACGTCGAGATGGATGATGCCCTTGTCGTGAGCAGCGCCGAGAGCCTTGCACACCTGGCGCAGAATGGGGATGGCGCGTTCGGGTGTGAGGTGCTTGTCCACTTCGAGCACGCGACGCAAGGACGGGCCGTCGATGTACTCCATGACGTAGAAGACCTGTCCGTCGGGGAGCTCGCCGAAATCGGTGACGTCGCAGATGAAGGGGTTGCCGATCTTCGAGGCGGCGCGCGCCTCCTGGCGAAAGCGCTCGACCACCTCGGAATCGCGGGCCGAGTTGGCCAGCAGAGTCTTGAGCGCGACGCGTTTTTCCAGATCCACGTGCTCGGCCTGGTAGACGGCCCCCATGGCCCCGGCGCCCACGCGCGTGACGATGCGGTAGCGCGTCCCCGGGATGATTTCACCGGGCGGCAGCGCGAGCTTGGTGCTCTCCGTGGTGGCCCGATTTCTCTTTTCCGATGGTCTTTCCAAGTCACACATTCCATTGACTGGCCCCTGGCGACCGGGGCCTGGGCGGATTCGGATGTTATCACGCTGGGAGAACGAGCGGACCTGTGGCATTTTCAGCGCATGCCCGCACCGACCAGTCCGCGCAAGAAGTCCCTCATGCCCTCGACGCCGCTGCGCCGCAGTTTGCGCGGTCTAGGCCATCCCCTGGCCCCCGTGGTCCAGATCGGCAAGCAGGGCGCCAGCGAGGCTGTGCTCAAGCAGGTCGGCCAAGCGCTGCTCGACCACGAGCTGATCAAGATCAAGCTCGGCAGCGAGTGCCCCGAGACCCGCTTCGAGCTCGCCGAGCGTTTCGGCGCGGAAACGGGCGTGAACGTCGTGCAGATCCTCGGCCGTACCCTCCTGCTGTACAAGCGCCACCCCAAGAAGCCGAAGTACGAAAAGGTGGCGACGACCCGCGACACCGTTGAAGCAGGCCGCGCGCGCAAACCCGGTCGTGCGCGTCCTGGCCGGAGGCCGGGAAAGCGATGAAGGTGGAGTCCAGCCTGCACGACCGGGTGCTCGCCGCCGCCGGTGCCGTGGCGCACCAACTCGACACCGAGGGGGCGGATGTCGCGGTGATTCTCGGCTCGGGCCTGGCCAGTGCTGCCGATCGCCTGCTCGACGCCCGCTCGGTCGCCTACGCGGCCCTGCCCTGCTTTCCCGAGCCCACGGTAGCGGGCCACCCTGGGCGCATGCTGTGCGGCCATTGGGGCGACAAGAAGGTGCTGATCTTTTGCGGCCGTGTCCATGCCTACGAAGGTTATCCCGCGTCCGAGATCGCCTTCCCGGTGCGCGTTGCCGCCACCCTGGGCGTACAAACCATGATCGTCACCAACGTGTCGGGCGGCATCGAGCCGTCCTTTTCCATGGGCGAGATCGTCGCCATTCGCGATCACATCAACCTGACCGGTGCCTCACCGCTGGTCGGGCCGAACGACGAAAGGTTGGGCCCGCGCTTCATCGACATGAGCGAGCCCTACGCCCCTGCCCTGCGCGGTTTGGCCGCGACGGTCGCCAAGGAGCGCTTCGGTGCTCCTCTGCGCGAGGGCGTGTACGTGGCCATGTCCGGCCCGTCCTACGAAACGCCGGCCGAGGTGCGCATGCTGCGCATTCTTGGCGCCGATCTGGTCGGCATGTCCACCGTCCACGAGGTCATCGCCGCGCGCCACGCGGGGCTCGCGGTGTTGGGTCTGTCCATGGTGGCCAATCCGGCGGCGGGTATCCAAGGCGCACCGCTCGTGCACGAAGATGTCACCGCCGCTGCGACGGCTGGGGCGGCTCGCATGGGCGAATTGCTCGAAGCCGTGGTAACGCGCCTCCCATCTCCAGCATCAGACTGACATTGGTAGGGGGAGATCCCCCGCGGTGGTGCGCCACGCTTTCCCGGCAAAGGTCGGCGGGCTGGCCACGCGAATGTGGATTGAACGAAAACAAGGAGACCGTTGTGGAACACAAGCTACCCGAACTGCCTTATGCAAAAAGCGCCTTGGCCCCGCACATCTCGGCCGAAACCCTCGAGTACCACTACGGCAAGCATCACGCCGCCTACGTCGCCAACCTCAACAAGCTCATCGCCGGCACCGAGTTCGTCGAGCTGTCCCTGGAGGACATCGTCAAGAAGGCGTCCGGCGGTATCTTCAACAACGCCGCCCAGGTGTGGAACCACTCGTTTTACTGGAACTGCCTGTCGCCCAAGGGTGGCGGCGAGCCCAGCGGCGCCTTGGCCGATGCCGTGGCGAAGAACTTCACCTCGTTCGCCGCGCTCAAGGAAAAGCTGACCGCGGCCGCCATCACCCAGTTCGGCTCGGGGTGGGCCTGGCTGGTCAAGAATCCCGACGGATCGCTTGCCGTCGAGCAGACCAGCAACGCGGCTACGCCGCTCAAGGATGGGAAGAAGCCGCTGCTCACCGTCGACGTCTGGGAGCACGCCTACTACATCGACTACCGCAACGCCCGTCCGGCCTACCTGGAAGCCTTCTGGAAGCTGGTGAACTGGGACTTCGCGGCGGCGAACCTGAAGTAGCACTGTCAGGCGAGTACCATCTTCACAACACAGGCGTGCAGGGTTGAAGCCGGGCGAGGGTTGCGTGGCGGGCATGTTTCCCGGCTTCGAGGTAGCATCCTGCCATGCCTTCCGTTCCGATTGACGCCGCCCAGCCCGGCGAATTCGTCGTCGTGCTCGTCACCACTCCGGACGCCGACGTAGCGGCGGAGCTCGCCAAGGCATTGGTGGCCGAGAAGCTCGTGGCGTGCGTGAACATCTTGCCCGGTTTGCGCTCGATCTACGCCTGGGAAGGCAAGGTGTGCGACGCGCGAGAAGTCCTTTGCGCGATGAAGACCAGGCGCGCGCTCTTCGCCGCCGTTCGCGAACGTGTGGCGGCTTTGCATCCGTACGAGGTCCCGGAAATCATCGCCTTGCCCCTGGTCGAAGGCAGTGCCCCCTACTTGGCCTGGCTGCGCGACGAAACTCGCGTGCCATGAGCCATTGCCGCGCCGAACCTGTCCTGTAGGCTGGGTAGGTGAATTCTCCGTCCAGGTCCAGGAAGACAGGGCGCAAGGCCGCGGCAGGGCTGCGCACCATCGCCGGCTACGAGGCCGCCAAGGGAGCGCTCGTTCTACTCGCCGGCTTGGGGCTGCTCAGGCTCATTCACCGCGATGTGCAGGCGGCCGGCGAGGCATTGGTCCGACACCTTCACCTCAGCCCCTCCGCCCACTATCCGCGCATTTTTCTCGAGCTCACGACCAAGGTCACGGACGGCTGGCTTTGGGCGCTGGCCTTCGGATTGGTGGCCTACTCGGCGTTGCGCTTCGCCGAGGCCTACGGCCTTTGGCGAGGCAAGCTCTGGGCCGAGTGGCTCGCGGCCGTCAGCGGTGCAATCTACGTCCCCTTCGAGGTGGCCGAGCTCTTCAAGAAGGTCACCGCGCTGCGAGTCGGGTCGCTGCTGGTGAACCTGGGGATCGTCGGCTACATGCTGTGGGTGCTTGGCAAGGAACGCGCGAACAGCTCCCGGCGGAGTGTGCCGACCGGCTGATCACGCGCTCGCTCGGGCGCGCAGCTACCTTGCCCGCTTGCCGGCCGAAGGTCCGCAAGTCGTTGGATCGCGATACGCGCCAGCCATCGTGGCCCCGCCGTCGAGCATGATCCAGTCGTATTGGATCCAATAGCCAGTCGCGTGGTCATCGGTCTTGATGACCAAGCGGCTTCCCGGCCGGCAGACCAGGACGCTGATGTCCTCGGTCCCGCTCTCGAATTCCTTGTTCAGCTCGGCGACCTTGCACGACTTCCAGTCCACGACGAAGGTGTGGGGATTCTTGGTTTCGCCGGTGTAGTTGACCACGGAGTAGCGCTTGCCCTGCACCTTGGGTAGCGCCGGGGGAGGCGGTGGCGCGGCCTTCGAAGCACACGTGTACATCTGGCCGGGATTCGCGCCGCCCGTACAGGCAGTCTGTCGCGACGCTCTTGTACGTACACCCGCTGGCCCAGCACACCGCCGTATCGCTGGCGAAATTGCTGTCGCACTTCGAGGGATCGGGTGTAGGCCCCGCGCTGCCCGCCACGTCCCGGCCCGGGCAGTCTCCGATACCCACCGATTGCCAAGCACTGGTTGGCGGCACTCCCGGGGTCGGCCGGTGGTTGCGACCGGTCGGGGGCGGCGTTGGCACCGTGGCGGAGGAGGGAACGGGGGCCGGGACCGCTGCACAGGTGTACATCTGGCCGGGGTTGGGCCCGCCCGTGCACGAGCCGGTCGCCACATTCTTGTACGTGCATCCGGTCGTCCAACACACCGCCGTGTTGCCCGCAAAGCTCGCGCTGCACTTCGACGGATCCGGGCTCGGGCCGCTGCTGCCCGCCACGTCGCGGCCCGGACAGTCGCCGAGCCCGACGGACTGCCAGGTGCCCTCTGTCGGCGCGGGCTCGGGTGTCGTCACCGGCTGGGCAGCACAGGTGTACATCTGGCCGGGATTCGCACCGCCCGTGCATGATCCCGTCGCCACGTTCTTGTACGTGCAGCCGGTCGTCCAGCACACCGCCGTGTTGCCCGCAAACCTTGCGTTGCATTTCGAGGGATCCGGGTTCGGCCCCGTGGTGCCGGCAACGTCGCGGCCCGGGCAATCCCCAAGCCCCACCGACTGCCATCCGCCGGCCGAATGCGTGGGGGCCGTCGCTGCGCAGGTGTACATCTGACCCGGATTCGAGCCACCCGTGCACGAACCCGTCGCCACGTTCTTGTAGGTGCACCCGCCCGCCCAGCACACCGCCGTGTACCCGGCGAAGCTGGCATCGCACTTGCCCGCCTCGGGTAGAGGTCCGCGCGAGCCCGCCACGTCCCTTCCCGGGCAATCGCCCACCCCCACCGGCTGCCAGGTCCCGGCGCGGGCGGTGCCGACGCACAACCCTGCTCCCAAGGTCACCGAAACAAGTACGCTCGAACGGATACGGCGAGAAACAGGACCGTGCATCGTCATCATCCTCCCAAGGAAAATTCCGGCCATCTTACCCCAACCCAGGCCGGAGGTTAGGCCTCGCACGAAAATATCGCCAAGAGGCTATTGGCCCCGCCCGTGGGCCGCCAGTGCCCTGCGCACCGCCGATCGCACGGCTTCCTCGCGTTCGTGCACCATCGCGGACTGCAAGGCCTGCATGGCGCGCACGCCGCCAAGGCGGCCCAGGGCGGTGGCCGCGGCCACACGCACGGGCACGTACGCGTCGTCTTCGAGGCAGCCGATGAGCGCGGGAACGCTCGCAGGATCCGCGATGGCCCCCAGCGCTTCCACGGTCTCGCGGCGGGTCTGCACGAAGCCCAGATGCGCGATCAGGGCCGCCACGGCCCGCGCATCCTTGAGCGCGCCCAACGCCAAGAGGACACGCCTGCACAGGAGCACGTCGCCGCCGCAGGAATCGAGCGCGTCGTCTAGCACAGGCGTTCCCGTTCTGTCCGACTTCTCGGCCAGGGCCAAGGCGGCGTGAATGTGTAGAGGACCCGTTGCCTCGGTCGCCGGCGTCGCCACGAGCGCGCGCAAGCGGTCCCGCATCTCGCTTGCCCCCAGGCGCAAGGCCGCCACCGCGGCCCAGTCGCGCACCCGTTCGTCGTCGGACTTGTCCGCGGCCGCGCGCAGGGCTGCGAGTGTCTCCGGCCTTGCCGGCAAGGTGGTCACGAGGAGACTGGCGGCTTCCCGCCGTGCTCCCACGGGGCCGTTTCCCACCAACGACTCGGACAGGGCTTGGGCGGCGCTGGCTTCACCAAGGCGGCCGCGCTCGATGGCGCGCGCCAACTGGCTGGTGCCACCTGCCGCGCCCAAGAGATTCGTCTCGTAGCGCGCCTGTTCACCCAGCCACCGATCGAGTTGCAGGCGCAAAAAGGCCACGCGATCCGGGCGACGGTCGGCCAAGTCGCGCTGCTCGCGCGGATCGCCGCGCAGGTCGAAGTACGAGCAATAGTCCTTGCTGACGTTGCAGATGAGCTTTTCGGAGCCGGCCACGACCATGCGCTTGTCCTCCACCTCGGCGAAAGCCGGCGGCAAACGACTCTCCGGCGCAGGCGGCGTCGCGAGCCAAGGACCGAGATTGGTGCCACGCATGCGTGCGGGCAGCGGAAAATCGAGCAATCCGAAGATGGTCGCGGGGATGTCGATGAGCTGGGTTGGCCCCGACACCACATGGGGTGAAAGGCCGGGCACGACCATGATCAACGGCACGTGCACCTGTTCCTCGAACAGCGTCGTTCCATGGTAGCGCCCGCCGTGCTCGCCGAATTCCTCGCCGTGATCCGCGGCAAGAATGATGACGGCACCCGGACGCCGCCGCTCGATCGAGGCCACCACCTTGCCCACCACCGAATCGGCGTAGGCGATCTCGCTGTCGTAGCGATCGATGTCGGCGTCGCCGAAGTCGAAGCCGGCGTGCTTTTCATAGGGCTCGTGCGGCTCGAAGAGGTGCAACCACAAAAAGAGCTTGTCCGGGTGCTCGGCGCGCAGGAAGTCCTCGATTTGCCCGAGGCGACCCTCGGCGCTCAGGTACTCGTACTTGACGTACTCGAAATCGAAGTGGCTCGCCTCGAACGCCTCCATCTTGTTGGCATCGATGTAGAACACCGCGGGGGGAAAGAAGGCCGCCGTCTTCCAACCGTAGCGACGAAAGATGGAAGCCATGGTTTCGTGCTTCTCCGACGAAGCCAGGCGGGCCAGCGTCGGGTAGTATTTGCCAATCATCACCGAGGCCAGGGAGAAGGACGTATGCGGCGCCTGGGTGTAGGCGTGCTCGAAGCGCACCCCGCGCGCGGCCAAGGCGTCGATGTTCGGCGTGGTGGCGCGCGCATAGCCGTAGCAGCCAAGGTGGTCGGCCCGCAGGGCATCGATGGTGATGAGCACGATGTCCGCGCCGGGGCGGTGCGGACCGCCGGTCAGCGGCGGCAGTCCCTCGCCAGCCGCGACCGTGCTCGCGTGTCCCGGGCGATGCTTGGGTGTGGGCAGCAGCCGCGCGAAGAGGCTGGCTAGCTGGGTCTTTTCATAGATGAAGTAGCGCAGGCCTTGGCTGCGCGAAAGGATTGGGCGCTCGACGAATGCCCCGGCTACGAGGACCACCGCGGCGATGGCGGCGAGTAGCCATGTCGAGCGCTTGCCGAGAAGCCGACGCCCGAGCCCCAGCAACAAGCGAACCGCGAGGATGCAGGCAAGGAGCGCAAAGAGGGTCAGCGACAGGTGAAACCAGGGGTAAAGGCGCGGCAACACGTGGCGATTCGCCCAGCCAGCGAGCAGCGCACCGGCCACCAGCGCGAGCCCGCAGGAGAGGATCAGAACCTTGCTCCGGCCCGGCAGGTGGCCAGGACCGTCCGTTGGTTCGGCGCGGGCGAGCAGCCGGCCCCAGAGGGTGACGGCCACCCAAATCGTGGCGGCACCGACGAGAATCAAGATGACCGACAAGAACCGGTGCCCGGGCACGCGCGCGGCCTGGGTTCCGCCGAACAGCGCAAAGGCGTCGTACACCACGACCGGCAAGGCCAGGACCAGGGTTACCGCGTGCGCGGCGGACAGCCAACGCGAGCGGGCGGGCTCGCGCTGAAAGGCCAGCGTCCATCCCACGAAGACCACCGCCAACAACGCGCCGGCGAGCGCCCCCATCCCGCCGTCGATGACAAGAACGTGGAATGGGTTGGCCAGGTCGAGCATGTCCGGCGAGGCACGGAGCGTGGCGAGCGCGTCGAGCAGGCCCGCCAAAAGGCCACCCCAGAACCCGGCGAAGATCGCCCGGCGCGCGTTGCCCATGGCTAGCCGGCCACCTCGCCCACAGGACGCGATCCCTCGAAACGCTCATTCACCGCGCGGCGGAGAGCCGCGTGCTCCGCGTGCGCGAGGTCGGGATCCTCGTTCAGCACCGCCGCCGCTTCCTTGTGCGCAAGCTCGACCAGTCCGATGTAAGCGCCAAGATCCGCGAAGCGCAACTCGGGCGTTCCGCTCTGTCGCGTGCCCTGCAGGTCGCCCACGCCGCGACGTCGAAGATCCTCTTCGGCGATTCGGAAACCGTTCTGGGTCGAGGCCACGACGCGCAACCGGTCCAGGGCCTCGGAATCGCCCGACGCGGTCAAGAAGTAGCACTGCGCTTGCTCCGCGCCTCGCCCGACCCGGCCGCGAAGCTGGTGGAGTTGGGCCAGCCCGAATCGCTCCGCGTCCTCGACGACCATGATACGGGCGCGCGGCAGGTCCACGCCGACCTCGACCACGGTCGTCGACACGAGGACGTCGAGCCCGCCCTCGCGAATAGCGTCGATGGCCCTGCGCTGGCGGTCCGCCGTGAGCTGACCGTGCAGCACGCCGACGCGCGCGGGATGAAGCTCCGCGCGCAGGGTTCGCGCCAGTGCCACCGCCGATCTCGGCGCGCGTCCGCCGGCGTCGCCTTCGGCGATGGCGGGACACACCACGAGCCCCTGCCCTCCTTCGGCCACGACATGCTTCACTGCCGCGTAGGCCAGGGCGCGGGCGTCTTCCCCCACGCACACCTGGGAAAGAATCGACTTCCGCCCCGGTGGCGATGCATCGAGCGTGACGAGGTCGAGGTCGCCGTAGAGGGTCAGGGCCAAGGAGCGTGGAATGGGCGTGGCGGAGAGCACGAGCAGGTGCGGGACCATGCCGTCTTGCGCGCGGATTTGCCAGTCGTTTTCTCCGCCGTCCGCGCGGCGCAGACGTGCGCGCTGGCGGACGCCGAAGCGGTGCTGTTCGTCCACGACTGCCAGCGCCAGGCGCGACAGGCGCAGACGATCGTCGAGCAGGGCGTGGGTTCCCACGACCATGTCCACGCCACCCGAGGCCGCGGACGCAAGAACGCGCCTTTTTTCAGACGCATCGAGGCCAGAATGCAGGAGTCCCGTTCGCAGTCCGACGCGCGCACCCCAGGCGCTCAAGGTCCGATGGTGCTGTTCGGCCAGCACGGCGGTCGGGGCCATGAACAGCGCCTGGCCCCCTGCCCGCGCGGCTCGAACACAGGCCGCGAACGCCACCGCGGTCTTGCCGCTGCCCACGTCGCCCTGCAGAAGGCACTGCATGGGCGTGGGGGCCGCCATGGACGCGAAGATGGCGCCGATCGCGCGCGCCTGCGCTTCCGTGAGCGTGAAGGGCAACGCCGTGCGAATCTCCGCGAGCATCCGCCCGTGGTCAACCGGGCAAACGGGCGCACACTGCTTCTTCACGCGCGATTGCTCGAGCGCCAGACCGACTTGCAGGACGAGCAGCTCCTCCAGCGCGAACCTGCGCTGCGCCGGCGATGTGCCCGCCAGGCAGCTCCGCCAGCTCGGCGTCGGAAGTCGTGTCGGGCGGCCGGTGCACGAAAGCCAGGGCATGGGCCACGTCGGGCAGGCCCAGGCGCAGGCGGGTGGCTTCAGGCAGCAGGTCCGGCACTCGAGAACCCGCCGCGACCAGGGCTGCCGCAACGATCTTCTCGACGGTGCGGCCAGGAACCCTCGCGATCTGTGGATAGCGCGGCCGGATGCCGGCGCTGGCCGACACGGCCAACAGTGAGGTCACGTTGCTGGGATGGATCAGCTCGGCTTCGCCGGTCTCGGTCCGCCGCAACGTGCCGGCCAAGGCCACCTTCGCCCCCTTTGCGAAGGTCTTGACCATGCCGGCATTCGGCCTGAACCAGCGCGCGCGCAGACTGGTGCCGCCCTCTTCGATATGAACATCGAGCATGCGGCGGAAGAACGTGTGGACACGAACGACCTTTCCACGCACCACCACCGAAGTTCCCGGTGCAAGCTCGCCCAGCTCGGCGAGGGAATACACCCGGCGGTAGTCCTCGTAGGCCCTGGGAAAGAAGCCGAACAGATCGCGAACGCGCAAGAGCCCGCATGCAGCCATGCGCCCTGCGGTCACTGGACCGGCGCCGGACAAGTCCTCCAGCGGATCGTCGAGCGACACCGCGCGGACTTCGGCCATGGCTATCTATACGTGAACTTGAGCTGGTAGTCGCAGATCGAGTAGACGTCGCCCTCTTCGATCTTTCGCGCCTCGATGCGCTCGCCGTTGAAGTCGATGCCGTTCGTCGACCCCAGATCCTTGATGTAGTACGAGCCCCCGCGTCTGATCACGGCGGCGTGCTTACGCGAGATGTTCCCGTCGCGGATAGGCAGGTCGGAAGACTTGGCCCCGCGACCGATGATGAATTGGTCTTTGTCGACGATGTACTTCTGGTTGCCGAAAACGAGAAAGAGCGGTGGCATAGCCCCCCCCTCGGAGGTGGGCGGCGGCATGACCACGGGCGCCGCGGGCGGCAAGGGTGGCCGACCGGCGAAGTGCGCGGTCATGCGGGCCGCGGGCAAGGGCGGCGGCATGGTCGGCTGCCGTGACGGATCCGGGACGTAGAGCCCGGACGGCTGCGCGTCGGTATCCGGACCCGCCAGGTACCCGTTTTGCTCGGCGTAGGCCCGCATCGCCTCGTTGACGAGCTCGTCGAGCCCGCGATCCATGCTCTCGGACATCTGCTCGAAGATCTGCCAGACGCCATCGGCGCAGTAGAAATGACGGAGGGTTTTGCGATTCGGATCCGTGGACATAGTCGATCCTTGCTCTCCTGACTTCTCTCTCCGAATCTTAGTCTACTTGCCTTGCAACAGTGAAGCGACCCGTTTGGCTTCCGCGCCAACCGACCCACCTGAGGGGAATCCTTTGATCGTTGCCTTGTCGTCCGCAAGTTTCAGCACCGCGGCGGCGTCCTCGGGTCCCCCCAGGTGCCCCTTGGGATTGGACGGAAGGGGCGCCTCCAAGGCCAAAATCGCCGTCATGCGGGCCAGCGGCGAGGGCGACGCCAGGGCTGCCAGGACTTGCGGTTTGGCCTTGGCACCCAGCTTGGTGATGTCCTTGACCAGGAAATCCACCACGTCCTCCCGTTTGAAGGACACCTTGGCCGGGAATGCCTGCAGGGCCGGAACAATCGCGCCGGCCTTCCCGACCTCCAGGGCCGCCTCGTGGGCGCGGTAGCGAACCAGGTCGTTCTTGTCCTCGGCGATGATGCGCAAGAGCCCCTGTTCTGCCTCGGGACCGCCGGTCTTCTCGACCACGCCGAAGGCTTCGTCGCGCAGCTCCTTGTTGGCCTTGGCGTCGCCGGCGATCTTGAGCGCCAGGGGCAACACCGTCGGGAAACGAGCCTGCTGCAAGGCCCTGGCGGCCATGACGGCCTCGTCGGGGCTGCCCTTTTGCATCTTGCCCGCCAGGTAAGCCGTGACCGTGGGACCGCCGAGCTGGCCGAGGGCCAACCACATATCGATGGGGACGTCCTTGCCAGGCGAGAATCCGGCCAAGCAAGGCGGCGCCTCCCTTGTCGCGCGCCGCTTCGTCCCCCACCTTCACCAACAACTCGGCCAACCCCTCGTAGGGCGACTTGGGATCGCCGAGCAGCTTGACCAGCATGGGACCCGCAGCCGGGCCGATGGCCGACAGCATCTTGTCCAACGAGTGCCGCCCGCCGGTGAATCGGCCCTCCGACGAGATCCTTTTCGATGGACGCCATGAGAGCGCCGTCGATCTCCTTTTGTTCTTCGGGCGGCGCGTACTGGCGCACACTGAAGAGGGCGTCCCGCGCGTCGCGCGCCTTGGGCAGGTTCGGGCTTTGCATGCCCTTGATGTAGAGCTCCACCAGGGTCTTCAGGATCTCCCAACGCTCACCAGCCTCCAGCGAGGCCATGATCTCGTCGACCTTCTCGGCCCGCCCGATGTCGACCATTGCCGCCGCAGCCTCGGCGCGCAGGTTGGCCGGCACGTTTCCGCCGCGCAACGCCGCCTCGATCTTGTCCGGCCCTTTCTGGGTGCCCTTCCATTCCTGGATCCGCTCGGAGGTGACGCTTTCGCACGCCGAAAGCGCGAATGTCAGCAACCCAACCAGAACCAGTGCTCGCATGGTGACTGAATGTTAGCCACCCTCGGATCGCCGGGTCAAGGGCAACCCGGATCGTGCCTTGGCGGGGTCATTGGTGACGATGCCGCACACACCCATGGCCGTCAGGGCCGCGATACGGACCGGATCGTCCACCGTCCACGCGTTCACCGCAAACCCGAGACGCAGCCAGCGCGCCACGCTGTCGCGCGTACAAAGGACGTGCTCGGGATGAACCGCCAGCGGCCGGAGAATCGGCAGCAAGACATCGGCGCGCAGGGGCCAGGGGCGATGAAACGGCCGCGGTCGCTCGAAGAGCAGGCCGCAGGCTACCTCGGGCCGAATCCTTCGCCACCGCCAGATCGCGCCCGGACTGAACGACGACACGATCACCCGCCAACCGGCATCGGCCCGGTCCACGACCTCGGCCACCGCGTCTACCAAGGCTCGGCAACCCCCGGGCAAGAGTCCCGTGTGTTTGATCTCGATGTTGACCAAGGCCGTGGCCCCGCACGCTTCGAGCGCCTCGGCCAGGGTTGGTATCTGGCCGCCGGACAAGAGTCGCGCATCACGGAGTGCGGCGAGAGAGAGCTGTTCGATGCGCTCGGGTCTTCCTACCAGTCTCGTCAAGTCATCGTCGTGGAACACCACGACCTCGCCGCCATGGCAGCGCTGAACGTCGAGCTCGATGCCGTCCGCGCCGTCGGCCATGGCGCGCCGAAAGGCGGCCAGGGTGTTCTCGGTCTCGTGAACGCTGGCGCCCCGGTGGGCAAAAATCAACGGCCCCTCGCCCCGCTCTGGGAAGAAAGGTCTCCGTCGGAGCGATTGCCTCGCCATTGAGCACCGCTTTATAGCGCGCGGGAACCTCTCCGCGCTAGACTTCGGCCATGTCGACCCAATTGCCACGCAGGCCTTGCCTGATCGTTTCCCTCGGCCTTGCCGGTCTGCTTGGCTGCGCCCACGGCACCACCGGAAAACCCGCCGACCTCAGCCCGACCTCGCGAGCGCTCGCGAACGAAGCCGACACCCTCGGTGCCATCACCTGCGAAGAAGACTTTTTCGAGGCCAGGCTGCTCTACCAGGCGCTTCCGGAGAACACGCTCGAGCGCGCCCGCCTGCGCGGCAGGCTTCTCGACTACCTGCTCGCCCCCATCGCGGCGCTCGATGCGGAACAGTTGCGGCGTGACCCTTCGTTGCTGGGTGGCGAAGACGATTTCGATCGCTTGCAGGACTCGTTTCGGGATGCGCTCGATTCTGTTTCCGCCGAGCGCCTTGTGGGCGGCGGGTGGGCCGCGACTCTCCGAACGAGAACGACAGCTCTTGCAAAAGTCGGCGAAGCTCGTCCTGGCCGCCTATTCCCCACGCGGCAACGAGCTTCCCGTGGCCACGTCGCTGTTCGTCCTGCAATCGACGGACGGTGCCAATCGCGAATGGCCATCCCGCCTCGAGCAGCTCTTCTCCTGGCTCGATTCCGGGGCGCAGCTCGGAGGCGGGCAGCCTCGCCGATTGGCCTCGACGACCGACGTTCTCGAGAGCGTCGCGGCGGTCTGGCCAGCGCCCGATGTGGTGGATCGATTGGCTCGCCTCGTGTTCGCCCACCAGGACAAGGTGGCCGGGTTCCTGAGGCGGCCCATCGGCTCCGGCGAAGGACCACGCGGCCTGCTCAGCGAGCTGCTTCTCGACACCGAATCCCTTTCGGCCATGTCGGTATCCGCGGCGGCCATCTACCTGCGCTGCGGGCAGTTGGCCAAGGCCAATCAGGCGGCCGAGCACTTCGCGGACAAGCCCGGCGACGACCCGGAAGCTCCGTCAGCTCACCCTCGCGGTGGCCTCGCCCCGCGCCAAGGCTGCCGACTACCTGGCACTGGCCCGACGATTTCTGCCGCGCAACGAGATGCTGCACGGAACCTCCACGGATCGCATCGACCCCCAGACGGCCATGGGAGTTCTGCGCGAGGGGCTCGCGGTCTACGCCAACGATCCCGACCTTCTGCTCCTGGCCTCACGGGTCGCGCGCATGATTTCTGCGCCGCTGCTGTCGCTGCGCTACCTCGACGAGGCAGCGGCGGCAGCAGCCTCGCGCAAAGCCGACCCGGACTTGCTCGCGGAGCTCGCCGAGGAACGCATGGAGCTGGCCTTCCTGCGCCTCAAGATGCACATGGATCCGGATCGCATTGCCGAGTCCGAGCGCGAAGCCGAACGTCTGCGCACCGAGTTCGCCGAAGCGCGCGGCCGGTACGGAGCGGCCCATTTCAAGCTCGACGATTCCGATATCGACTACGTCCTGGCCGGCGGCATGGTCGACGCCGGACAAATCGACAAAGCCGCCCCGCTGCTGTCGCGAGCTCGCCGCGGCGATGCGAGCGTGGACATCACCCGGCAACTGGCCAGCTTGTTCATCAAGCGCGGCGAACCCCGGAAGGCCATCGTGCTCTTGCGCCAATCCCTGGATTCCCGCGAGCGCAACGCGCCGGCCGAGGACACCATCCCGTACGTCGAGGGTCAGGCCAAATTGTCCTACCTGCTTGGCAATGCCTACGAGATCACGGCCGACATGGATGACGCGCGCAAGGCCTGGAGCGTTTCCGCACGCGGCTGGGAACGGCTGATGATGGAACAGATGCGGCGCAAGAATCTTTCCTATTCCGCCGAGGCCACCTTCGAAGTTGGTCGGCTGTACTACCTGCTAGGTCGCCGCGAAGAAGGACTGCGCAAGCTCGACGAAGCCATCGCACAGGACGAGGATCGCGATCAAAGCTACCTCGACGCTATCGCCTTCTTGGTGCAGCGGGGAGAAAGCGAGGCCGCCCTCGACATCTACCGTCGTGCCCTCGCCAAGTCCACGCGGGCGGTGTCCGAGTACGTGAAAGTCTACGCCTCGCTGTGGATTCTCGATCTCACCCGGCGCAGCTCCAACGTTCCCGACGCGGGCGCGATGGCCTACCTGCGCACCATCGCCGGCCGGAAGATCCTGCTACGCCCATCGCGCGCCGCCCCCTGGTACACCGAGCTTGCCCGATACGCGATCGGCCAGATCGACGATGCCAACCTGCTTGCCAAGGCCGACACCCGTGGCAAGCGCGCCGAGGCGTATTTCTACGAGGCCATGCGGCGACTGTCGAACGGGCAGCGCGAAGAAGCCCACGCCCTGTGGGGCAAGGTCGTGGAGACCAAAATGATCTCGTTCTTCGAATTCGAGATGGCCTCGCGCTACCTGCGAACCGGCGCCCCGGTGCGCCCAGAGACAGATGACAGGAACGAGACGATCTAGATGGGAACCCTGGGAGGGTTCCCATACCCTCCCGCGCTCTGGCTCCGGCGAGCAAAGCTCGCCTACGCCAACGCGGGTGATGGGATCCCTGACCTGAAACACCTCGCCCCGCGTAGCGAAGCGAAGCGGGGAGAGGTCGCCGAGCGCAGCGAGGCGGGTGAGGGGCTGTCACGTTTCACGCCTGAAGGATCCGGGCCTTCGCCCCGGCGGCCGTACTGGGAGGGTTCCCATACCCTCGGCCCCTACCCGCCACCCTCCTCCCCGCTCGCTTCGCTCGGCCTCGCGCGCTCTGGCTCCGGCGAGCAAAGCTCGCCTACGCCAACGCGGGTGATGGGATCCCTGACCTGAAACACCTCGCCCCGCGTAGCGAAGCGAAGCGGGGAGAGGTCGCCGAGCGCAGCGAGGCGGGTGAGGGGCTGTCACGTTTCACGCCTGAAGGATCCGGGCCTTCGCCCCGGCGGCCGTACTGGGAGGGTTCCCATACCCTCGGCCCCTACCCGCCACCCTCCTCCCCGCTCGCTTCGCTCGGCCTCGCGCGCTCTGGCTCCGGCGAGCAAAGCTCGCCTACGCCAACGCGGGTGATGGGATCCCTGACCTGAAACACCTCGCCCCGCATAGCGAAGCGAAGCGGGGAGAGGTCGCCGAGCGCAGCGAGGCGGGTGAGCATCTGTGTTCCTAGTCAAGGTCAAATCTCCGTGGTTTGCCAGCGCGAGTTAGAGCGCAACATGGCGTTGAGGATGGTGAGCAGCTTGTGCATACAGGCGACGATGGCGACCTTCTTGAGCTTTCCTGCGGCGACTAGCCGAGCGTGGAATCTGGCGATGACTGGGTTGAAGCGTATGGCAGCTAGGGTGGCCATGTAGAGGACGTTGCGGACTTCGGTGCGGCCGCCCCAGATGATGCGGCGGCCGCGCAGGGTGCCGCTGTCCCGGTTGAGTGGAGCAACACCGATGAGGGCTGCGATCTGCTTGCGGTTGAGGGTTCCAGTCTCAGGGGCATGGGACAGGATGGTGCGAGAGAGGACGGGGCCAGCTCCTGGAACGCTTTGGATGATGTCGTCCTTGGCTTTCCAGACCGAGGAATTGCCGATGGCCGTGTCGATGTCGTTGTCCACCTCGTCGAGCTGCTTTTCGAGGTAGGAGATGGTCCTGCGGATGGCCCTCTGCACGCGCTTGGAGGGAGGGTCAGCGCTGAGACGGTTTTTCTCGGCAGTGATCATGTCGACCACCTGCCTGCGCCTGGCGAGAAGGGCGGCAAGCTCCTGGGTCTCTGCGTCGACAGGCGGGCGGACGGGTGGCCGTATTCGTTCGGCGAAAAGAGCGATCATGGCGGCGTCCAGGGCATCGGTCTTCGCGAGACAGCCGTTGGCCTTGGCGAAGTCGCGAACGCGTCTGGGGTTGACGACGACAGCGGGCAGGTTGGCAGCGAGGAGCGCCGCAAGCACGCGTCGTTCGAGTCCACCGGTGGCCTCAAGAACGATGAGGGTGACGTTCAGGGCGGCCAACTCTTTGCAAAGAGCGCGCACCGTGTTGTCTTGATTGGGGGTGGACCAGGCTCTTTTGGCCGGCAAGACATGGACGTCGAGCGTGGCCTTGGAGACGTCGATACCTACGAATGTGTCAGCTGTTGGTGTCACGGGCTCCTTTCGCGAAGGACTTCTGCTCTTGGTATGCCCAGCCTTGCGGAGTATGCGGGCTCGAGGCCCTCTCATCTGTTCGGGCTGCTTGTGAAAGTCGACACGACGACCCTCGCTCACCCACGGTCTTTGTGACCTGAGGGGCATCGGTCTGTCGTGCCGTTGAATCTCGTCGTGCTCCTTCGCCTTTGGGGGCGAGCGTAGCCCAGCTTTGCTGGGCGAAGCGAGGGGGGACCGGGGGACTGCGAGCGAGAGCGAGCCAGTCCCCCGTAAGATACAAGGGGCTGTCACGTTTCACGCCTGAAGGATCCGGGCCTTCGCCCCGGCGGCGGTACTGGGAGGGTTCCCATGCCCTCGGCCCCTACCCGCCACCCTCCTCCCCGCTCGCTTCGCTCGGCCTCGCGCGCTCTGGCTCCGGCGGGCAAAGCTCGCCTTCGCCTACGCGGGTGATGGGATCCCTGACCTGAAACACCTCGCCCCGCGTAGCGAAGCGAAGCGGGGAGAGGTCGCCGAGCGCAGCGAGGCGGGTGAGGGGCTGTCACGTTTCACGCCTGAAGGATCCGGGCCTTCGCCCCGGCGGCGGTACTGGGAGGGTTCCTGGGAGGGTTCCCATACCCTCGGCCCCTACCCGCCACCCTCCTCCCCGCTCGCTTCGCTCGGCCTCGCGCGCTCTGGCTCCGGCGGGCAAAGCTCGCCTTCGCCTACGCGGGTGATGGGATCCCTGACCTGAAACACCTCGCCCCGCGTAGCGAAGCGAAGCGGGGAGAGGTCGCCGAGCGCAGCGAGGCGGGTGAGGGGCTGTCACGTTTCACGCCTGAAGGATCCGGGCCTTCGCCCCGGCGGCCGTACTGGGAGGGTTCCTGGGAGGGTTCCCATACCCTCGGCCCCTACCCGCCACCCTCCTCCCCGCTCGCTTCGCTCGGCCTCGCGCGCTCTGGCGGAGCCGAGCAAAGCTCGCCTTCGCCTACGCGGGTGATGGGATCCCTCGGAGGGTTCCCATACCCTCCTGCTCGGCACCCGCCACCCCGCTTGCCACCCCCCGCGCTGCGCGCGGCCTCGCCAAACCCTCGGCCCCTACCCGCCACCACCACCCACCACCCCGCTCGCTTCGCTCGGCCTCGCGCGCTCTGGCCCTGGCAAAACCAGGCGCAGCCTTCGCGTGCTTGGAGGACGGAAAGCGGGCCACTCCATCGCCCGCTCCAGCTCAAGGCTGTCGCGTACCGTGCCAGGCGGGATTTCGACAGGCGAGGTCTTGCTTCGACCACGCTCAATACGGGTTGACCGTCTAGCCGATCGATGTGCTACATAAGGGAAGTCACCCTCGGTGCCGTGGCCAAGTGGTAAGGCAAAGGTCTGCAAAACCTTCATTCCCCGGTTCAAATCCGGGCGGCACCTCAACGATAGACTAACCAGATTCCCCGGCTCTGCCGGGGAGGCGTCCAAGGTTTGATCAGGGAGCCGCTACCGAGGTGAACGCGAGAAAAAGTGGAAGTGTGGGCCCGGTGCAGAGCGTCTGGACTTGCCCAGCGATCTGTCGACCGTTGCTGAGCGCGGGTTGACCTCGGTTGGTCGCATTCAGGTCCGGCTCCGTGCCCCGTCGCCGAAGGGGCCCCTTTGCAGAGCCAGCGACGGAAATGCCCTAATCCCGCGACAAGCGCAGTGCTCTCGCGGAAGGCGGCAGAAAGAGACACCTTTCCACGATGGATGCTCGCACCCAATCGGAACGGCGAGTGGTGGTCGTAGTCGTAGTCGTGGCTGTGGCCGTGGCCGACGAAGATCACTCCGACCACGGCCACGGCCAAGACCACGGCCACGACCTCCCGCGCCTATCGCGGGATTATGGGAAAAGCACCCGGGTTTGCCGGGGGATGCCTTACTCTGGAAACTCGACCGGAGCCTCGGGGTTCGGTTACGGCGATCACACCGATTGATCCTCTTCCAACGCGATTCGTTCGTGCGGCAAATCCGTGTCGCCGATATACTGGCTCTTGGGCTGCCGCCTTTCAGCCCAACACCATGTCCAGCTTGCACTCCGCGCTCATCGTCGACGCCGATCCAAAGGGGCTCGAAGCCCTGGTCTATGGGTTTCAAGGCGCGGACTGGCGAATCACTGCCTGTCCGACACCCGAGACCGCATCGCTGCTGGTCAGGGCCGCGGGTGCCGAGATCGTCGTCGTCGCGTCGCGCAATGACCACGACAAGGCTCATTCGCTCATTCGCCAGGTACGCAGCAAGGAGGCATTCCGCACCCTACCCTTGCTGGTTCTCGGCCCCGAGGAGTTGCGCAAGACGCTCAAAGAGAGCGGTGACGCGGATCTGCTGCCGCTGCCGGCCTTCGTGCGCGACGTTCTGACCGCGAGTCAGTTGCTGGTCGAGGCGGGCGCGTCCATGGCGCAAAACCCGGGTGATGAGCCTTCCTTCGGGCTCCCCATCACGGCCGCGACCACGCTGTCGCTGATTCGAACCCTGTGCGGGCTAGGGCGTTCCGGCCTGCTCGAGCTCGAGCGCAAGGGCCGACATGGCGAAATCCTGTTTCATCAAGGCGAGCTGACTGCGGCCCAGGTCCACCAACTCCAGGGCATGGCAGCGGTCCAGCACGTCCTGGTCTGGAACGATGGCGCGCTGAAATTGCATCTTCGCCCGATCGTACGGCGCGGGCAGTTGCACCAGACCGCCCAGGAGTTCCTGGAGGAGCTCGATCGGTTCCAGCGTGATTTTGCCCACGCGATGAAGGATGTCGGCCCGCCCTCCACCGTCTACTCGAGAATCGAGGAACGTCTCCAGAGCTCGGCCAACGCTGTTCCCGCAGAGGTGACGCCCGTCGTTCGCCTGTGCGACGGACAGCGGACACTTTCGGACATCATCGACGAAAGCCCCTTTCGTGTTCTCGACACCATTCGAATCGTGGCAAGACTGGTCGAGCTAGCGATCCTGGCGCGCCGCGATCCCAAGCCAGACTCGGATGCCAAGCCCGCGCGCCTGCCGATCGAGGAGTTCTGGGAGACCGCCCGCATCGTGGGGTCGGCGACTCCCCACACGCCCCCGGCACGCGCCGACGGTGGCACGACGCCAACGCCGCAGCCAGGCGATTCGCAGCTGCGCGCCCCCCCCGAGGCTCGCAACGAATCCTTGCCCGGCCAAGGCATGGGTCACACGCACAAGAAGACCCTGGAGATCGTTACGACCTCCGTACGCACGCCCGAAGCTGATCCGGCGCCGGCCGCGCCTTCGCCTGCCACCGGAACGCAGGGAATCGGCCCAGGCGAATCCGGCATCGTCCATACGCCGTTCACGGCGGTACACAAGATGACGTCGACGGGGGCGCAGGCCAGCGGGATCATCGAGCCACGCGAGCGACGAACCCGTTCCAATCCACGCGCCGTTCCCGAGCGAACCTCCATCGTGGTGGATACCGCGACAATCGCCATGGCAAGGGCGCACGAATCGGCCACAGCGGATCCTGCCATCCCAAGCCCCATGGCGCCAAGTCCCTCGTCGGAACTGGCGGCTGCTGGCCCCGTGGTACGGATCACGGGTGAAATCCAAGCCGCGCCCTCGCGCAGGACCAGCCAACAGATGCCAGCGGCACGGATGTCGATCCAGCTCGATGCGACCCTGGCCTCCGAGCCGGCCAATGCTGGCACGCCAGCCGTGGCCTCCTCCGTTCCCGAGACCGAGCCGAGCGCCGCGCTCGTGACCGGCGAGATCCAGGTGCCGCCCTCGGGCAAGATTTCACGCAGGCTGGAACGTGTCTCGTCGTCGTTTCAGATCGATCCATCGTTGACCACGGCTCCCCACATGCCGACGGGCCATGAGGCTGCGTCGAGCCCTGGCGAGCCGGCCGTCGCGCCGACGGAAAAGAGGCGGCAGAGCGGAAGCTTCTCGCCGCTCGAAAGGGACTTCTTCGAGCGCGAGGCGGATCTGTACAAAGTCGACACCGCGGAGTCCTTCGCCGATCTCGACGAGAAACGCAGCAAGGCCGCGAGCAAGAACAGCCCCGGCAAGAAGCCTGATCGGCCGTCGCGCAAGTAGCGCAAGCCACCTGCCTCGGCTGACCGAGGCGCGTTTCGACCGAGCGATTCCGAGCCTGCGCTCGCGCCCCAGCCGTCGGAAAAGCGATACGGAAAACCGCCTCGGGGTGGCGGAAGACCGACGAAAAGGCAGGGTACAAAATTCGCTATCGACGCATTTTGGAGAAAAAATAAGACATTGTCCGACTGCGCAAGACCACGGAAGATATTGGTCTTTTGTTCTAGCTTGAAAAAATGTATTGCACCTTTCATTTTATGAAAATAGAATCTTGGCATTGTTCGCGCACATGAAATCCCCTTCGCTCTTCGACGCCTCTGACCTGAAACACCTCGCCCCGCATAGCGGAGCGAAGCGGGGAGAGGTCGCCGAGCGCAGCGAGGCGGGTGAGGGGCACCAGGTTGCGCGCGAGCGATACGTGGCCGGCCTGAGGCTTCAAGCCGCCACGATGACAACCCAAGCGCGGGATTTTTGACATGAGTCTCCACCGCCAAGACGGAGCAAGCCGAACCATGACCAACCTGAAAACGGCAAGAATCTTCCTCTGCTTGGCGATGAGCAGCGCGGTGGTGATGGGATCCGCGCGCATGCTCTCCGCTGGCAGCTCGACGGCGAATCTGAACGTGAGCGCCAACGTCAGTGCGAACTGCGCGATTTCGACGACGCCCGTCGCCTTCGGCGCCTACGACCCCATCGTGACGAATGCCACCGCGAATGACGACGACGTCGGCACCGTGATCGTCACGTGCACCAAGGGCACCTCGGCCACCATCGGTCTCGGTCTCGGTTCAAATCCGTCCGGCACCACCCGCCGCATGAAGGACGCGACGGCGGACTACCTCACGTACGAGCTCTATCAGGACAACGGCAGAACAAACGTATGGGGCAACGGCGGCACGGCCCTATTTTCGGCAGGCTCGGCCCCCAGCAAGGCTCCGCGCACCTTCACGGTCTACGGCCGGATCCCTGCCGCACAGGATGTTCCCGCCGGGACCTACGCGGACACCGTGGTTGCCACGGTCAACTTCTGATTTCCCCAACGATTGGATCTCCCCCAGGCAAGACCTGGCTCGCTGAAAACAAAACGGTGGACAAAGAAAGAGAGGACGAGAGATGAAATTTACGAAACTGTTTCCGGTCTTGGCGTCGTTGAGCATTTTCGCGTCTGGCACGGCCATGGCACAAACCTACACTCAGTCCGCAACGAAGGATCTTGCAGTGAGCGCGAATGTGAAGACCAGTTGCACAATCGATACCGTTGGGGTCACCTTCCCAGATTACGATCCAACCGCCGGGACTGCCGTAAACAACAACGAAGGGAGCGTGAAGATCAAGTGCAGCAAAGGGAGTGTCACTCCCATTGGACTCGACCTCGGTAAGAGTCCAAACGGAACTCGCCAGATGAAGGGGCCCAGCGCCAGCGGCTCCGATTATCTCTCGTATGAACTGTACAAGGCCCCCAACGACGTCTGGGGAAACGCCTCAGGTTCCTGGCTGATCCCACCCGCGTCACCCAAAAGCACGGCTTGGGCGACTTTTGCAATTCTGGCAACGATTGGCGCCAATCAGGATGTTTCGGTCGGAGCTTACACCGACACCGTGACGGCGACGGTCAATTTCTAGACCCCGTCCAACTCTCGCAATCGTCCAGGTGACGTCCGCCGACTATCCCTGATGCGTGCGAAGCAGCCCGGCCTGGATTTCTTCGCCCGGCCGAGCTGCGAAACGCACGCTAGGAAACGCAGCTCACGCGTCCAGTGACTTCAAGATCCAGGAGAAATGACTGCTCCCATGGAACGTAGAACGTCAAGAATGGTGCTCGCCGGAATTTCGTTGTTGTTTGTCTTCCTTGGCGGCAAATCGGAGAACGCCAGCGCCGCCAGCCAAACCAGCATCGTGGACGTTTCCACCTCGGTCTCTCCGAGCTGTACCATCGGCACGGCGATCATTGCCTTCGCGCCCTACGATCCTGTGAATACGCACGCGACCGTTCCCGACGATCAGACCGGCGACATCATCATTCGATGCACCAAGGGGACCACCGGGATCACGATCGATCTCGGCAATGGGGCGCACAACACGGGCAGCCAGCGGCGCATGATCAACATGGGCTCGGCAACCACCCTCATCAACTACGAGGTGTACCAAGACACCGGCCGCACCAGCGTTTGGGGCGTTGGTGACAGCGGCACACTTCGCTCGGGCGCGGACCTCAACGGCACGGGTTCTGTCGTGTATGTGACCATGTACGGTCGCATACCCCCGGCCCAGCTCGCAGCAACCGCGGGCACCTACAACGACACCCTCGTCTCGACCATCAACTTCTAGCGGAAACGCGAAATTTCCAAAGCCGGCAAACCAGCGTATCCTGACCTGCCATGAGGAAAGCCACACTTTCATCGCTGCTTCTGCTTGGCTGTCTGGTTGGTCTGGCCGGTAGCGCGGACGCCAGCTCGTTCACCGTCAACCCCATCAAGGTCTCGCTCTCGGGCAAGAACCAGAGCGCCCTGCTCACCCTGCAGAGCCAAACCAACGAAGAGATCCGCTTCAAGATTCTCGTCCAGGAGTGGAAACAGAGCCCGCAAGGCGAGATGCAGCTCAAGGACACCAAGGACATCGTGGTCTATCCCGGTCTCCTCACCCTGGCGCCCAACGAAGAGCGCAAGCTGCGCATCGGTTCGACCGTACCGGCGGGCGCCGTCGAGCGAAGCTACCGGGTCTTCGTCGAGGACTGCCCCCCTGCGAGCACCCCAGACATCGGGCAAGTCCGAGGTCAAGGTGCTGACCAAGATGGGCGTCCCCATCTTCGTTTCCCCGGCCAAGCCGGTGGCTGCGGGCGCGGTGGACGGCATGACCCTCGCCAAGGGCAAGCTCACCTTCACGGTCAAGAACACGGGCAATGTCTATTTCTTGGTGCAGTCGGTGCGCGTGAAGGCTCTCAACAGCGCGGGCGCGAGCACGTTCGAGAAGAACCTCGAGGGCTGGTATGTGTTGGCGGGTGGAACGCGGGTGTGGGAGGTTCAGGTTCCCAAAGACGCCTGCGCCAAGTCGAAAACCTTGTCGGTGGAAGTGCAGTCAGCCGAGGTCAACTTCGGTGGCCACGTGGACGTGGCGGTCGCTGGCTGCGCTCCATAGACGAACCGAGCGCGGAGGATGCACAGGGCCCCGAAACGCCACCGGTGGCCCGCTCTGCTGCCAGCCGCGTTCGTGGCTGGGATGGCTTCCCCTGCCCCGGCCGAAACGCTGCCCTCGACAGATGGCGGCGAACGTGAAGACTCGGCGGTGGCCACACAAACCGCGGGCCTCGAACCGGCACCGTTCGAGCGTGCGCCGCAGGACGCAGCTCCCCCGGATGCCGGGCAGGACGTGGGCGCAACCCTCGACCGTCTGGACGTCGAGCCCGAAACCGGGGCACAGCCAAGCGCCCCTACCCAAGAAGCCGGCCCGGCCTCTCCTCATGGAATGACCTCCGCCGCCGAGGACACCCCGGCCTTCCTGCACGCCACCGTCAATCAAGTCGACATCGGCGACGTGCTCGTCATCCTGCGCGAGAAAGACGTGCTGATCGAAAGTGTCGGATCTCGAGAAGCCCGGCCTGCGGGTTCCCGAAGGCAAGCGCGAAAAGCACGAGGGAGACATCCTGGTCTCACTGCAGTCCCTCGCGCCTCAGATAACCTTCGTCTTCGACGAACGTGGCCTGGGTTTGACCATCACCGCAGACTCGAAGCTATTCGAGGCCACCACATTCGATTTTCGCGCCAGGCGGCCAGCGGGCATCATCTACGACAACGCGCCGAGCATGTTCGTCAACTACTCGCTCGGCGCCAGCAACCTACAGAGCAGGCCTGAAATGGCCTGGAACGGATTCAGCGAGGCCGGGCTCAGCATACATGGTCACCTGCTCTATGCCAGCGGCCAGCGTAGCGCCGTCGATGGGTCGTGGGAGCGACTTCTGACCAACCTGACCTTCGACTGGCGAGATCGCCTCACCAGCATCATCCTCGGCGACATGAACGGCACCGGTGACGCGCTCGGCGGGACCGCCATGCTCGGTGGAGTGAGCGTCACGCGCAATTTCGGCCTCGACCCCTACTATGTGTTTCTGCCCACCCAGCAACTCTCAGGCACGGCACTGACGCCCTCGATGGTCGAGGTCTACGTCAATGGCCAACTCGTGCGCCGCGAGGCGCTGCCGCCCGGGCAGTTCAACATGCAGAACCTGCCCGTGACCAGCGGCAGCGGCGAGACCCGAGTTGTCATTCGAGATGCCTTCGGCCAGGCGCAGACGATCGAGACCCCCTACTACCTGGCCCTCGGCACGCTAAGCAAGGGGCTACAGGATTTCAGCTACAACGCCGGATTCGCACGCATCAACTATGGCACGGAGAGTTGGAATTATGGCCAGCCGGCCTTCCTGATTCGTCATCGCTACGGCCTCACCGACTGGTTGACTCTTGGTGGTCGTGCCGAGGGATCCCGGTACATGGTGAGTGGTGGTCCCAATCTCGCGCTCCGCTTGCCCGTCGGAGAGCTGGGGGCTGCGGTTGCGGCGAGCGCTCACAGCGGTTACGCCGGCGGAGCCGCGCTCGTGTCCTATTCCTATGTCGGGCGTCTGCTCAACTTTCAAGTCGGCCTTCGCTATCAGAGCGTGGACTACGCAACCTTGAACCTGGATCCCTCCAGCCTTCCGCCTCCGAATGCCGAGCCGCCCGGGATTTCCTCGTCGAGCGATAGGCAGCGCACGGATGTTCTGGCGTCGATCGCTCGCAACATCGGCAAGGTCGCCAGCTTGTCCCTACAGGACGAGGCGACCGAGTGGCGCGATGCGGGCTGGAACAACCGAATCACCTTGGCGGCCAACCGAACCGTCACGCGTTGGATGTATGCCTTCGCAACCCTGACCAATATCTACACCCGCGCCTATCCGGCCGAGTACGACATGTTCGTGGGCCTGAGCTTCGTGCCCGCGGAGAGGGTCACGGCAGGCGCCACCCGCAGCGATCACGTCGGCGGTCAGGCTGGACACGGTGGCACGACGCAGGCCACGCTTCAGCAGTCGTTGCCCTTGGGGCCGGGGGTTGGCTACCGCCTGGTGGCTGCCCAGGGAGAGAACGCCATCAACGAAGCCGACGCCCAGTACCAAGGCGCCTATGGCCGAATCGAAGCCGACTATCAACACCAGGGAGTGGGCACGGAGGACCGCGGGCATGCCATGGTGACCGCGACCGGAGGCCTGGTTCTCATCGGTGGCCGCGCCTACCTGTCCCGGCCGCTCCAGGACAGCTACGCCCTCATCCGCGTGCCGGGTGTCCCTGGCGTTCACGGTTTGGTGAGCAATCAGGTCGTCGGAACGACCGACAGCAAAGGGGATCTGCTGATTCCCAGCATGCTCCACTACTACGGCAACCGGGTCGGGATCGACGACAAGGACATTCCCCTCGACCACGATATCGGGGCCACCGAAAGAATCATCGCGCCCCCTTCGCGTGGTGGCGCGATCGTGACCTTCCCGGTGCGGCGGGTGCAGAGCGTTTCGGGGATCGTGGTCATCGACGACAAGGGCAAGACCATCCTGCCGGCGTATGGGCAGATCATCGTCCTCGTCGACAAGCTGCGGACGGTTTCGCCTCTTGACGAGGCTGGCAATTTCTACCTCGAGAATGTTCCACCCGGATCGTATTCGGCCGAGGTGCAATACGAGACCGGCACATGTGCATTCTCGCTCGCAGTCCCATCTGGTGCCACGGCTTTGGTCAACGTGGGAACGATCCGATGTATTCTTCCCAAGAAGGAGACGAAATGAGAGGCATACGCTGGTTGCTGTCGCTCTCTGTGGTGGGTGCGGCGCTGGTCATCGGTGGGCCCTCGGCGTCTGCGGCGGGTTGCTGGATCAGCACGACCCCGGTGGCCTTCGGGAGCTACAACGCGGTCAACAGCACCGATCTCGCCAGCACCGGCACCGTGCACTACTGGTGCTCTGGCAAGGTGACCACGAGGACCGTGTACCTGAGTCGTGGCGTGGCGCCGAGCAACAACCCCAGACAGATGGCCTTTGGAGCCAACCGGCTGAGCTACAACCTCTACCTGGACGCAGCCCACAGCCAGATCTGGGGAGATCCAAACCCCTATAGCTACAGGGTCACAGCCACGGCCAACAACCCGGACGTAACCCTGACGATTTACGGCCTGATCCCTCAAGGTCAAGATGTTCCGGCGGGAAACTACACGGACAACATAACCGCGACGATCAATTTCTAAGCCTCTCGTCCTGACCTGAAACACCTCGCCCCGCGTAGCGAAGCGAAGCGGGGAGAGGTCGCCGAGCGCAGCGAGGCGGGTGAGGGGCTGTCACGTTTCACGCCTGAAGGATCCGGGCCATCGGCCCGGCGGCGGTACTGAGTAGTAACTGGCATGTCTGCCGTCGGGTGGCCGACACTCCACCGAAGCCGATTCGTCGGCATTACGACATGTCTATAAGGTGTAATTTAGAATACCAAATAAGTACGCGCAGTTACGCGTCGCTGCAGCCAGGGCACGGATTCTGCTCTTCCTTGCTTCGTGCTCAATCAACGGCGTCGCGCGAATCAGGTTGGTGGTTGGTCCCAAACCGGACGGTGGCTGCTCCCGTGCCTCCTGGCCATGGTCCCCGTCACCTTGTTTTCCAGGCCGGTCATTGCGGGCAGTCGCAGCGCACTCGTGTTCGTCTCCGTGCAAGTGGTCCCTACCTGCCGGGTCGAAACCGCGAACAGCCAAAGTGGCGAATCCCTCGATCTCAAGCTGCGCTGCAGCTCAAGCGCCCGCCCCAGCATCGGCCTGCTGAACAGCTCGCAAGTCCTGGCCCCGGTCGGCACCGTCACCCTGCCCCACTCGCAGATTGCGGCGACCGAGAACGGCAAGACCCTGAATATCGAGTTTTGAACGGCGCCAGCTCCATTCCGACGGTGGCAAGGTAGCGGCGACCTCCACGCCGCGATACACTGAGTCTGCAAGGGCGCTGGAATACCCGGGATGAGCCGCCAGACACGAGTGATTCTGTTGGTCGAGGACAGCGAAGACGACGCTGACCTCACCCTTCGCGCGTTCCACGGCAGCGGGGTGAGCTGCAGAATCGTTCGCGCGCGTGATGGCCGGCAAGCGCTTGACTATGTCTTCGGGCTTGGGGAGTGGGCGGGGCGCAATCCCGGCCAGACCCCTGCGCTCATCCTTCTCGACCTGAAACTGCCATGCGTGAGCGGGCTCGAGGTCTTGCGCCAGCTGCGCCAAAGCCCCGTCGGCCGGCACATCCCCGTGGTGGTCATGAGCTGCAGCACCGAGCAAGCCGACATCGCGACGAGCTACGACCTGGGGGCCAACAGTTACATCCGCAAGCCCGTGGACTTCGTGGAGTTCGCCGGTGCCGTCGAGCTGATCGGCAGCTACTGGCTGGCGCTCAATCAACTGCCTGTCGCCGAGGGCGGATTGACATGAACGGCCCGCTCAGCCGCGGTGGCGTAGCCGGGCTTGGCCCGGCGGAGCCAGAGCGCGGGATTGGCTCGGAACCCTCCCAGGGTTCCCACCTCAGCCGCGGTGGCGTAGCCGGGCTTGGCCCGGCGGAGCCAGAGCGCGGGATTGGCTCGGAACCCTCCCAGGGTTCCCACCTCAGCCGCGGTGGCGTAGCCGGGCTTGGCCCGGCGGAGCCAGAGCGCGGGATTGGCTCGGAACCCTCCCAGGGTTCCCACCTCAGCCGCGGTGGCGTAGCCGGGCTTGGCCCGGCGGAGCCAGAGCGCGGGATTGGCTCGGAACCCTCCCAGGGTTCCCACCTCAGCCGCGGTGGCGTAGCCGGGCTTGGCCCGGCGGAGCCAGAGCGCGGGATTGGCTCGGAACCCTCCCAGGGTTCCCACCTCAGCCGCGGTGGCGTAGCCGGGCTTGGCCCGGCGGAGCCAGAGCGCGGGAGGGTGTGGGAACCCTCCCAGGGTTCCCACCTCAACGTGCTTTTTCTCGAGGATTCGGAGGATGATGTTCTGCTCGTGGCCCGGCAGCTCACCCGCGCGGGCTTCACCGTCGAATCGCGTCGTGTTGACACGCCCGACGACTTCCGCGCTGCACTCAAGTCGGGGCCGTGGGATGTGGTGATCAGCGACTACTCGCTGCCCGGTCTCAACGCCCTGGCCGCCATCCACATCTTCAAGGAATCGGGACCGGACATTCCCTTCCTGGTGGTGTCCGGGGCGGTGGGCGAGGAAACGGCGGTCGAGGTCCTGAAATCGGGAGCGCACGATGTTCTGATCAAGAACAACCTGGCCCGGCTGGCGCCTGCGGTGGAGCGCGAGCTACGCGAAGCCGCCGAGCGCCGCGCGCGCCGCAAGGCCGAGGAGAGCCTGGCCGCCAGCGAGATCAAATTCCGCCGCATTGTCGAGACCGCCCACGAAGGCATTTGGATGCTCGATCGCGACGGCCGAACCACCTACATGAACCGACGCATGGCCGACATGCTGGGACTCAAGGAGGCCGACGCGGGAGGCGCCGACTTGCTGCATTTTCTGGCCGAGACCAAGGTTGTCGAGGCGATCACCGGTTACCTGCACGGCAAGACAGACGGTACCGAGACCTACCGCGCCCAATGCCGCCTGCGCCGCAACGACGGCACCGCCCTGTGGGGCATGCTCGCCTTCCATTCCATCGTGGATGAGCATGGCAACTGCCTGGGTCACCTGGCCACCATCTTCGACGTCACCGAACACCGACGTCTGCAAGAACAGCTCATGGTGTCCGATCGCATGGCCTCCGTGGGCATCTTGGCCGCCGGCGTGGCGCATGAGATCAACAACCCGCTCGCCGCGGTTCTCACCAACCTGCACATGGCGGTCGAATGCGTTCCCACCCTCAAGCTCGACGGAAGCAGCGAAAAGGATCGGGTCGAGCTCGACGAAGAGCTACGCGACGCCCTCGAAGCGTCCGAGCGGTTGCGCGACATCGTCCGCGACCTCAAGATTTTTTCGCGCACGCCGGAAACCTCCATGGGACCGGTCGATATGCAGCGCATTCTCGAATCCTCGCTACGCATGGCCTGGAACGAGCTCAAGCACCGCGCGCACATCGTGCGCCAATTCCAGCCCGTGCCCATGGTTCACGGGGACGAATCGCGGCTCGGCCAGGTGTTCCTGAACCTCATCGTCAACGCCGTCCAGGCCATGGAAGAGGGTCGCGCGGACAGGAACACCATCACGATTTCCACGCGCCTGGATGCCCGGGGCCGGGTCGAGGTGGAGGTCCGCGACACCGGTTGCGGGATGTCGCAAGAGGTGCTGAGCCACCTCTTCACGCCCTTCTACACCACCAAACCGGTCGGGGTCGGCACGGGGCTCGGACTCTCCATCTGCAATCGGATCGTGCAGGCCCTGGGCGGTGAGATTAGCGTGGAAAGCGAGGTTGGCAAGGGCAGCGTCTTCCGGGTGTTCCTGCCCCCGTCCGAGGCCACCAGCGCGATCCGCAAGACCAGCCGTATCCGCCGCCCCATCGCGGCGCTTTCCGCCCGCATTCTAGCCATCGACGACGAACCCATCGTTGGCACCGCTCTGCGGCGCGTCCTTGGCAAGGACAACGAGGTCGTCACCGAGACCAGCGCGCGCAAGGCGCTTGACCGTCTTCGCGCCGGAGAACACTTCGACCTCATCTTGTGCGACCTGATGATGCCCGACGTGACCGGCGTGGACTTCTACAACGAGCTGCGGGAATTCGCGCCCGAGCGCGCGGCCGACATCGTGTTCATGACCGGAGGGGCCTTTACCCCGAAGGCGCGCGGTTTTCTCGACACCGTCACCAACGAGCGTCTGGAAAAGCCCTTCGATATGGCCACCCTGAAAAACCTGGTGCAGGAACACCTGCTAACGCATCCCGGCGCGACCGGCAAGAAGCCTTAGGACCCGCGAAAAGATAACTTGTGCAAAGAGCGCGGCCGAGGCGCCCGGATGGCAAGGAGCGAGAAGCGAGCATACCCGTCGGTATGTGAGCGACGAGCGACGCAGCCAGCCGGGATGAATCGGCCGCGAGCCTGCTAAAGTTATCTTTGAGCGGCGACTTAGGTCGGACGTCGACCCAGCCCCCTCACATTCCAAGCTTGCGGAGCTTGTCGATGAGGGTGGTCCTTCCGATTCCAAGCATCGTGGCCGCCCTGGACTTGTTGCTGTTCGACCGACGCATGGCCGTACCGATGAGCGCGCGCTCGAAACGGGAGACCGCGGTGGGAAGATCGACACCGTTTTCGGACAGGTCCCACAAGGTACGCGCCACCGTCTCGCCGGTTTCGCCGCCGAGAGCGGGCGGAATGTCGTCGGTATCGATGACACCGTCGCGGTCCAGGATGGCCATGCGCTCGACCAGATTTTCCAGCTCGCGAACATTGCCGGGCCAGCCGTAGATCTGCAACACGGCCATGGCCTTGTCCGAGAGGGTAATGGAGCGGTCGAGGCGACGTGCGGCCTGCTCCAGGAAATGGATGGCCAGGGTGGGCACGTCGTCCAGACGATCGCGCAGCGGCGGGACGTGGATGGGCACGACGTTGAGCCGGAAGAAGAGATCCTGGCGGAAGCGCCCGGCCTTGGCCATGGCCTCCAGATCCCGGTTGCTGGCCGCCAAGAAACGCACACTGATCTGGTAAGCCCGTTCGGACCCGACCGGCGTCACCGACTGATCCTGCAGAACACGCAAGAGCTTTGCCTGCATGGGCAGCGCCAGCTCCCCAATTTCATCGAGCAACACCGTTCCGCCGTCCGCCTCGCGCAAGCGACCGATACGATGCTCGTGCGCGTTGGTGAACGCTCCCTTGACGTGCCCGAAGAGCTCGCTTTCGATCAAGCTTTCGGGAATTGCGGCGCAGTTCACCGCCACCAGGCGCTGCCCCGCGCGCGGCGAGGATGCGTGCAAGAGACGGGCGATCACTTCTTTGCCGCTGCCGGTCTCGCCCGAGATGAGGACCGTGGCATCGGTCGGGCCGACCTGCTGCACGAGCGCGAGGAGATCCTGCAAAGCGGCCGACTTGCCCAGCAGGATGGCGCCGCTGCCTGCAAGGGTCGGACTACCGCCTACCGGCGTCAGCCTGGGTTTGTTGCCGCCCCCCCCGCCATGGTTGAGCGCGGCGCGGACCACCTCGGTCAAGGCCGTGGGATGGAAGGGCTTGGTCAGAAAATCGAAGGCGCCTTCGCGCATGGCGCGCACCGAGTCCGGCACGCCACCCGCGCCGGTCAGGATGACGACAGGCGTGTGAGGTTGTTTCTTGCGCACGGACGCCAGCACCGCGAACCCGTCGGCTTGGGGCATGGACAGATCGGAAATGACGAGGTCGAAGGGGTGCTCGTCGATCTTGCGCATGGCCTCCCCTCCGTCCGCGGCATCCAGGACCGACATGTCCAGATGGCGCAGGAGTCGCCCGAGGGTCGAGCGCACGACGTCGTCGTCATCAGCGACGAGCGCTGACTTGCCCGAAAATGAGCCGTCTTTCATTGCCTCTTCCCACTTGGAATCGGCAGGGGCGGCCGATGTCTTGAATCGTGACGTACGGTCTAGCGGCTATCTATTCAACACCTCGCGCAATCGACGCAACAGATCCTTCGGCGAGAAGGGCTTGACCATGACGGCTCGCCCCTGATCCAGAATCCCCCGGCGCAGAAACTCGTCATCCGTGTAGCCGGTCATGAACAGGATCTTGAGCTTCGGGAATCGCTCGAGGACGCAATCCGCGCTCGCGCCCGCCCATGCCTGGCATCACGACATCGGTGACCAGTGCGTCGATGCGCGTTGGAGAGCGCACGCACATGGCCAGGGCCTCGTCCCCCGAGGCTGCCACCAGCACGCGGTAGCCGGCTCGTTCGAGAATCCGCGATACCACCTTGCGCACGAGATCCTCGTCCTCGACGAGCAGCACGGTTTCGTCGCCGGTCGCGGTGCCCGTGGCGGCTTCCGGTAAGTCGGGCTCGGGCACGTGGGCCAGGTAGATTTCCACACGTGTCCCCTGGCCGGGCTCGCTGTGCACCCGAATCTGCCCACCGCTCTGCTTGACGATACCGTACACCACGGGTAGGCCCAAACCGCTGCCACGAGAAAGATCCTTGGTGGTGAAGAAGGGCTCGAAGGCATGGGCGAGAACGTCCGACGACATCCCGCACCCGGAATCGAAGATGCGCAGAACCGCGTAGTCCCCGGGCGCGATGGTGTCGAACTCCCCGGCCTGCTCCGTGGTGAGCTGCACGACATCGGTTTCGACGGTCAAACGGCCCCCCTCGGGCATGGCATCGCGGGCATTGAGCGCCAGATTGATGATGACCTGCTCGATCTGTGCGGGATCGGATCTCACCCATCCGGCGTCGGGCGCCAAGCGAAGAGACAAGGTGACTTGATCCCCGATGAGCCGGCGCAACATGTCCTCGACACTGGTGACGATGGCGTTCACCTCGACGACCTGGGGTTGCAAAATCTGCCGGCGCGAAAACGCGAGCAGCCGGCGGGTAATTCCCGCGGCGCGGTCCGCGGCCAAGCGGATCTCGCCAATGTCCTCGCGCAACCCCTCGCTGTCGCCAGCCGCTTGCAGGGCCAGATCCGCGAAAGCGATGATGGCGTTGAGGGCGTTGTTCATGTCATGGGCAACCCCCCCCGCCAAGCGCCCCACCGCCTCCAGCTTCTGCGTTTCGCGAAGCTGATCCTCGCTGGAGCGCAGGGCAGCCTCCATTTCCTTGCGGCTGGTGATATCGCTGATGGCGGCGATGGCGCCGATGACGAGACCGTCCGGATTGCGGTACGGGGCCAGGGTCGCGATAATCCAGAACGGGTGGGGGATCCCTGCCCTGTGCACGTTCATGTCGGGAGAAAGGACGATCTCGCCTGCGAGAACCCTGGCAAGCGTGTCCTCGAAGTCGCCCGAGCATAGCTCGGGGAAAAGCTCGGTCATATGGCGACCTTGCACGTCCAAACCACAGACTCCCAGAATGCGCTCAACGAAAGGATTGCACTGGATCGCCCGACCGTCGCGGTCGAGAACGATGATGCCGGAACCCACGTTGTCGAGCACCTCGCGGTGAAGCTGGAGTGCCTCGCGCATGTTCTCGGTGGCCCGCTTGCGCTCTTTCAGGTTCGACAGCCATTTGGAGAGCGTCGCTTCCGATCGCCAGCCGCCCGAGACCTCGACCTGCGGCGTGTGGTAGAAATTGTGGACAGCCTCGGTGCCCAGCACGGCCACCGGATGGGCCAGCAAGACATCGAGCAGCGCCTCCGCCGGGAACTTTCCGCGGTCGAACTGAGCCATGCCAAGGGCAGCGCTCTCGCGATAGAAGGCGGCCATTCTGCCTTCCTGGGAAAGCAGCCGCTCGACGCCTTGCGTTTGCCTGAGCACCCAGGTCATTTCGCTGGTCACGCGTAGCGCGCTCCATCCGTCGGCGAGCGCCATCGCCGTCAGGGCGTGCAATTGATCGAGCACCCGTTCGAAGGAATACCCTGCGCCGCGCGCGTAAATCTGTTTCGCTGGCACGAAGACGATCTGTTCCCGGAACTCGGCGTGATCGATGTCCACGCCCGCATCGCGCAACATGGCACGCACGCTCTCGGGCGAGCGCGCATCGTGGATGTACAGCACACGCTGTCGCTGCTCGAGCCCCGCACGCACGAAGGGAGCCATGACTGCCTGGTACTCTTGCTCCTTGCCATAGATGAAACACGCCTGGTCGCCTGTTCTCAAGTCGTCCACCGTGCGCAGACGGCGAGAGCTCGTGCCCTCTACACCTGCTGCCATCAGTCGATACTCCGCGCCAGTCATGGTTGCCAGCTGGGTTGACAGCAAGACCTGGGCCGGAAATATCCCGCGCAAAATCATCGTTTCGTGCGTCCACTGTCGCATTGGCAACGGTGCGTCCTGACGGTGATCGACAATCTCCTGACATGCGCCGGAAGGTATCCATGTTGTGCCGACCCCTCCCTTGCCGGTCGTCGGTTCTCCGACGGCCTGTCAAGACCGGTACGACGGAAACGCGACGAAGAGGCGCGGACAGGGCTCGCGGGAAGCTCCGCACCGACGAAAACACCAGAAGTTTCGCCCATCGCTCTTTCCGACCCTGCGCAGGCACGGGGCTTGCGTAGCTTGAAACCATGTCCCCTATCGCCGTCCCCTTATCCTCGTTCACCGACACACCGGCCCCCGAGGTGCGGGTGGCACCAAGTGGTTCCAGGGTTCTTGTGGCCGAAGATGACCAACTGCAACTCCGGGCCTATTCCCGCGCGCTGCGCGCGGTAGGGTTCGAGGTGGACTCGGCCGACAACGGCGAAACCGCGGTCAACCTGTTGCTCTCGGGCACCTACGATGCCGTGGTGTCCGACATCACCCTTCCCTGCGTCGACGGCGTCGGGGTCTTGCAAGCCGCCCACCAGCGTGATGCGGACATGCCCGTGGTACTCATCACCGGCACGCCAAGGCTCGATACCGCCGTCGCGGCCGTCGAGCACTCCGCCTTCCGCTATCTACTCAAGCCGCTGACGCCCTCCGAGCTGCAGGACACCGTCATCTACTGCGCGCAGATGCACCGACTGGCCATGCTTCGCCGCATGGCCATCTCCTCGGCAGGCGAGGCCTGGAGCCCGGCCGAAGACCGCGCCAGCCTCACCATGATATTCGAGCGCGCCCTGCAATCGGTCTGGATGGCCTACCAACCGGTCGTGTCCTGGAAGCGGCGACGTATCCTGGCCTACGAGGCACTGCTGCGCAGCACGGAGCCCAAGCTCTCCAATCCTTGCGCCCTGTTGTCCGCGGCCGAACGCCTCGATCGCGTCGCGGAGCTCGGTCGAATCGTCCGCGATCACGTCGCCGCGGACGTCCCAAGTGCTCCCAGCCAGTTCGTGTTCGTCAATCTGCACAGCCACGACCTGCTCGACGACCACCTCTACTCCCCGGAATCCCCGCTGTCGAAGGTCGCCAAGCGCGTGGTGCTGGAAGTGACGGAGCGAGCCTCTTTGGCCTCGGTGAACGACATCGAGACCAGGATCGACCAACTACGCCACCTCGGATTCCGCATCGCCCTCGACGACCTCGGCGCGGGCTACTCCGGCCTCGCAAGCTTCGCGCCCTTGCAACCCGAGGTGGTCAAGTACGACATGTCCCTGGTGCGCGGCGTGGACAGCTCGCCCACCCGCCGCAAGGTCATCCAGGCCATGACCGCCCTGTTCGCCGAGATGGAGATGCACGTGGTGGCCGAAGGCGTGGAAACCATCGCCGAACGGGATACCCTGATCGAGCTCGGCGTGGATCTGCTGCAAGGCTACCTCTTCGCCAAGCCGTGCAAGGGATTCGTCAAGGTCGATCTGTAAGGCGATCCGGTCAATCCACCGCATCCCTTCGCACCGGCAACTTCCCGACGGTCGTGGATTCGTCCGCCTGGTGCGGGAAGACTACCCATGTGCCCGCTCCGGATATAGACTACCTCGGTGGACGACGCGAAAGATCTCGAGGCCCTGGTCGTCGACCTCATCAAACGAGACAACGTCAACGTGCCGCCCTACCCCGTGGTGGCCATGCGGTTGCAACGACTGGTCGGTGAGGAAGACTTCGGCATGGGCGACTTGCAGCGCGTGATCGGGGGGGATCCGGTGTTGGCTGCGACCATCCTGCGTTACGCCAACTCGGCCGCATTTCGCGGGGTCACGCCCACCTCGACCTTGGAGGCGGCCATCACGCGCATCGGCGCCAACGAGGTTTGCAAGATCGCCATCGCCACCAGCGTGGGCGCGCACGCCATCGTGACCGGCTGCCTCTCCTCGCTGCGCAGGCGCTATTGGCGGTTGGCGATGACCAGCGCGATGCTGTGTCGCGCGCTTGCCTACTGGCGCAAGAACAACCCCGAGGAGGCGTTCATCTGCGGGTTGCTTCACGACTTCGGCCAGGTGGTGGCGACAGCGTGCTTCGAGGAGGTCATCGCGCGCACGCGCGACGCACGCGTTCTGCCCGAAGCCACCTGGGCCGCTTGCGTCGATCGATTTCACGTCGAGCTTGGGCTGGTCACGGCCGCGCGCTGGAACCTGCCGCCGATGCTGATCGGCGTGATCAGCTCCCATCACAACCCCGAATCCGATCGCGACCATCGCAGCATGATCGACATCATCAACGCGTGCGATGCCATCGCCGCCCTGCTGGACGCCGAGCCCAGCCCCACCAGCGAAAGCCTGGCGGCGCTGCGCGTGCTCCTACCTGGCGAGCCCGAGTACATCATGACGGTGCTGCCCAAGATTGCCACCGCAGTTGCCTCGCTGGACGAGACGACGCCGGGCAAGGACACCGGTATTTTCCGCGTCGGGAGCCGCGTGCTCGCGCCCCATTCGATGCTCGGCGAACCGACCAAGCAGGCGAGCTACAAGCTGCAGGTGCTGCGATCCACCGGCAACGCGGACTACGAGTCCTTGTACTTCGCCAAGGATGGCGTCGGGTTCACGGGCGCAAGCAAGCTACGCGAGAACAGCATGGTGCGCTTGCGCGTGGAGGCGCCCAAGGGCCCCCTCGAGGTTCTGGGGGTCATCGTCCACTGCGCCACCGAAGGAACCCTGCACCGTATGGAGGCGCGCCTTTTCGCAGCCGATCAGCAGACGCTCAGGACCTGGCTCGGATTCTATTCGTCTTTGGTTTAGCGTTCCGAGGCAACCCAAGGGAGAGGACAGGGTGTTTTCGTACCTAGAGCAATTCGCCGAACAGTTTCGAGAGGTCGGGGCAGACGCCTTCAAGCGCCTCTACCCGTGGCCCTTTCTGGCGGCCCTCGGAATGGCCGGCGATCTCGAGGACAACCGCGGCTCCGGTACCAGCATCATCAACCTGGCGGACAGCGTCCTCGAGCGCGGACGGATCTCGGGCCGCGTCTTCCCCTTGGTGAAGGGCCGCGACTCGCCCAAGGGGCCCATCACCATCGGCCGAACCTCGGAGAACGACGTGGTCATCCCCGAGTACTCGGTCTCGCGCAAACACTGCTTCATCGCCAGCGTCGAAGGCAGCTACCGAATCACCGATTGGGGCTCGGCCAACGGAACCCTGGTCAACGAAGTCGACATCGGCAAGCTGACCCCGTGCGTGTTGCAAGGCGGAGAGATCATCACCCTTGGACGGCTGATGCTGCTGTTCCTTCCGCCGCGGCACTTCATCGAGCACGTGCGCGGCATCGCCCTGCCTCCCGAGTTTGACCGCTGAAGGGATCGGCGGTCAAGCAGTCGGGGCCGCGGCGGAAGCGGCGTCGTGCTTGGCGATCATCTTGGCCACCCGCGGGATGGCCGCCTCCGTATGCTTCTTGGCCATGGGGCGCAGCTTTTCGTAGGCAGTCTTGACCACCTGGTTCTTCGCACGCTGCGCGCGCTGGTCGGTGATACCCAGCAGCGCTTCGGCGGCCTCGCCGGAGTGCGCGCCAAAATACGCGGTGACCGGTTCGTTCTTGGCTTTGGCAGCTTGGTAAAGCGGATCGAGTCGATCGGCGAAGTCATCGAGAAGACCGTCGATCACCTCGGGAATGAAGCCGGGCTTGATGGCCTTGACCACCGCGTGCGCCGCCTTGATGGGGATGCCGGTCAGGCCCTTCGAGGAGACCTCTTCGTTGATGATCTGCTCGCAATCGCGAATCACCTGGGGACGCGAGCCTGGACGTGACAGGATTTCTTTTAGGGTACTCATGGAACGCACTTTACCCCGACTGTGGGTTTCGTGGTACCCATGGCAGACGTGTCCTCGTTGCACAAGGATCCGGGTTCCGCGCGGCCGGCGATTACGCTGAGCGTCCTTACGGGAATCAACGCCCTCAACTACCTCGACCGCTTTCTCCTTTCACCCCTGCTCCCGCTCATCATCGTCGGACTAGCCCTGAGCGACCGGCAAGCGGGCTCGCTGCAGTCGGCCTTTATCCTGGTGTATGCCCTGGTCTGCCCGGTGGCCGGATGGTTGGGCGACCGCGTGTCGCGCCTGCGCATCGCGGCTTTGGGCGTCGCCCTATGGAGCATCGCCACCTTCGCCTCGGGGCTCGCCTCCACGTTTGCGTGGCTGCTCTTGGCCCGCGCCATAGTTGGAATCGGAGAAGCCACCTACACGGTGGTCACGCCGTCCCTTTTGTCGGACCATTACCCTCCGTCGCGACGGGGCCGCGCCCTGTCGATTTTCTATGCGGCCATGCCCTTTGGAATCTTCCTCGGCTATTTACTGGGTGGACAGATCGGCGCCCGTCATGGTTGGCGCCCGGCCTTCTTCGTCGCGGGTGGACCAGGCCTGCTCTGCGCGCTCGCCCTCTTCTTTCTTCGCGATCCGCCTCGCGGACGTTTCGACAAAGCCTCGGAGCGGGCACAGAAACTCCCCTTGGCCGCGTTTCTGCGCATCCTCCGCGGGCGGCCGAGCTACTTCTTCAACGTCGCGGCGCAAACCATCTACAGCTTCACCATGGGCGGCCTTGGCGTCTGGATGCCGACCTACTTCGTGCGCGAACGTCATCTCGGCGTCGCCCAGGCCAGCACCATCTTCGGCGCCCTTCTGCTCGGCACCGGGTTTGTCGGGACCTTGCTCGGCGGCCCTGTCGGAGACCGTCTTGCGCAGAGGTACCGCGGCGCCCATTTCACCTTCTCCGGCATCACCCTCCTCGCGGCCATCCCGTTCACGGTCTTGGCCGTGCTTTCACCCAACCCCACGATCTACTGGCCCGCCATGGGTGCCACCCTGTTCTGCCTCTTTCTCAACTACGGCCCGCTCAACGCGGCCATGGTCAATGTTCTCCCCGGCAACGCACGAGCGCGTGGCGTGGGACTGCACACCACCACCATCCACCTATTCGGCGACGCCAGCTCGCCGTTTCTGATCGGCGCCGCCTCCGACGCCATCGGCTTGCGCATCCCGGTCTTGGTGACCGGGCTCATGGTGGGTCTGTCCGGGATCATTCTGATCGTGGGCCGGCACGCGCTGGTCCGCGATCTCGCTGCAGCGGACAAGGGACAAGAATGAAGGGTAGCCCGCGCATCACGGATTCCACCTGCTATGGTTGGCGCGAATGGCGAAGGACTTTTCACGAGAGCTAGACATCGCACGCACCGTGGCGCTCGAGGCAACAGCCGTCGTCGCCAGCTTCAAAGGTCGACCTCTCGGTGTCGAGCACAAGGCCGGTGGCGAGCCGGTTTCCCTGGCCGATCTCGAGTCGAGCGCCCTCATCGTCCGTCGCCTGGCCGGGGCTTTTCCCGACGACGCCATCCTCTCCGAGGAAGTGCCGGACGAGCCTTCCCGACTCGAGAGCTCGCGCGTCTGGATGGTCGACCCCATCGACGGTACGCGCGACTTTCTGCGCGGCGAACCGGGCTACGTCGTCATGATCGGCCTTTGCGTCGAGGGACGCCCCGCGGTGGGCGTGGTCGCGCAGCCCGTGACCGGCATGGTCTGGATGGGCGCCCCGGGGATGGGCGCCTGGAAGCTGGGCGCGGATGGAAGTCGCGAAGCACTTCGGGTTTCCAAGATTGCGGAGCCGAAGCGTATCCGACTGGTTTCGTCGAAGTCGCACCGGACGGAATACTACGAACGATTTCGCCGAGCCCTCGGCATCACCGACGAAATCGCCTTGGGCAGCGTTGGGCTCAAGGTGGCGTTGGTAGCGGAAGGCACCCGCGATCTCTACGTCTACCCCGGCAGCCAGACCAAGATCTGGGATAGTTGCGGCCCCGAGGCGATTCTCACCGCGGCCGGCGGCACCATCACCGACAGCGACGGCCATCCCCTTTGCTACACCAACCTGTCCTTGCACAACCCACGCGGCCTGGTCGCCTCCAACGGCCTGGTTCACGCCCAGGCACTGGAGGTCATTGCCGACCTGCGCGCGGAAATCAACCCCGGGCAAGCGCGCGGCTGAAAGCCTGGGCCTTGTCCCAGGTCTCGGCCAGCTCGGCGGACGGCTGCGAATCCGCCACGATGCCACCGCCCACCCACAGGGTCAGGCGTTGGTCGCGAATGAGCGCGGTCCGAATGGCGACGGCGAGATCGAGGTCGCCCGCGGCGCCCAACCAGCCGGTTGCGCCAGTGTAGGGTCCGCGCGGGGCAGGTTCCAGCTCCTCGATGATCTCCATGGCTCGAAGCTTGGGCGCCCCGGTCACCGAGCCACCGGGGAATGTCGCCCGTAGGAGCTCGGCCAAGCCAATCTCGGGCCGCAATTGCCCACGCACCTTGGTCACCAAGTGGTGCACCGTCGGCAAGGTGAGCACCTGACAGAGATCCACGACCTGGACGCTGCCGGTTTGGCAGACCCGGCCGAGGTCGTTGCGTTCCAGATCCACGATCATCACGTGCTCGGCGCGATCCTTTGCGCTGGCCAAGAGCTCGTCGGCATTGCGATGGGAGGGATCCGAAGGATCCCGAGGCCGCGTACCCTTGATGGGCCAGGTCTCGACCTGACCCGCAAGGGTCCGGCGCAAGAAGCGCTCAGGGGAGTTGCCCACCAGCGCCGTCCCGTTTTCGCCGTCGGCCAACCAGATGGCGAAGGGCGCGGGTGCCGTACTTTGCAGCGCAAAATACAGCGACACGCCGGGCGCTTCGCCAAGTCGTACCGTGTGCGCGCACCCCAACCTGCGCGCCAGGTTCACTTGATAGATGTCGCCCGCCACGATGTAGTCGAGCGCTCGACCGATCGCCGCCAGATGTCGTTCCGGCTCCTCCAGCTCCGCCAGAGGCGCGCCGGTTGCCGACTCCGGTTCCTCTCTCGAGTCCGGCGCTGGTCCCGGGATCTTCTCGGCGGCCCGCGCCGCCGCCCGTTCGTCGCGAGCCCAGATTTCGGCGTGTCCGCGCCCGGAAGACACGTCGCAGGCAACCAGTGCATCGTAGAAACGGAACTCGATGTCCGGCCACGGCGAGTCCGGGCGCGCGAGGCCACGAATCCTCGCGAGCCGACGGCCCAAATCGTAGCTGAGCCAGCCAATGCCTACGGGAAGGGCGGGCCTTTCCGCGGCCTGCCACAACGCCCGCTCTTCGGTCCATGCGCCCTCCAGCTCCTCGATGTCGGAGCCGCGCACCACGCGCACGGGATCCGCCGCGAAGATCGTGCAACCATCTTGACCAGGCTCGCCAAGCTTGAGCGCGCAAGGGAGTCGGCGCCGGGACATGGTCCTCGCCAACCCCGCCACCTCTCTCAGGCCCTCGATCGTGCGTACGATCACGCGGGTGGCGGCGCCTCGTGCTTGGACTCGCCGATCGAGCGAAAGAAGCCCACCACGTAGTCCACCCCGGAGATCAACGAAGCGCCGAGGGAGAGATAGAGGACGACCAGCCCGGCGGTGTTGTAGTCGATGCTCATATCCAGGCCGAGCAAGGGATAGCGAAAGTGGACGAGCAGCAGGGTCAGCCCCACCAGTTGAAGGGCAGTCTTGATCTTCCCTCCCCGGCTCGCAGCGATGATGATGCCTTCGCTGGAGGCGATGCTGCGCAGGCCCGTGATGGCCAGATCGCGAGCAATCAGGACGACGACCAGCCAGGCTGGTACGCGTCCAAGCGCCACCATGAACACCATGACCGCGGTGACCATCAGCTTGTCCGCCACGGGATCGAGAAACTTCCCGAGCACGCTGACCTGGCCCCGGCTGCGCGCCAGGTAACCGTCGATACCATCGCCCAGCGATGCGATGAGGTACAGGATGGCCGCGACCAAGCTACGCACCGGGCTGTAGTTGTCCATGAAGTACAGAACGCCCGGCACGAAGAGCACCCGCCCCATGGTTACGAGGTTCGGGAGGTTGGTGATTTGGCTACCGATGTTCCCCATGTCTCGCCAGCAATAGCACCCCTTCGCCCTCGCAGGTGACATGGTGAAGCCCGGGCACGGCGGCTTCCCCATCTCGGGTCGGCCGGCCTTGCACGACCACGCGCCCGATCCATCCCACCAGACGTGCGATGGGCACGGCCATGCGGTCGCCCTCGGCAATGCGCACGGCGACCAGCTCGTTTTCGCCGACCAGCAGCACGATGCGTCCCGTGCCACGGAACTGCAGCAGCGCCTTCCCGTCTCCCGGCACGGAGCCCGATTCCCAGACGACCTCGTCACCCCACGCGACGACTCGGCTCTCCTCGATGTAGAAGACATCGCGGTCCAAGGCCAAGGCCACCAGCCCGCGTTCGGGATCGGTCGATGAAAGCAGCAGATCCCCCCACCTTCGACGCGAAGGAATCGATCAGAGTCGCTGGCCAGCGTGTCACCAGTGAGATGGCCGCGGGTTCGGCGGTGCGCGAGCGCCAGACCCTGCCCACCGAGTGCGACCAGAAGAGCGGACTGCCGCACATGCGTTTCCGCACCGGCTGCGAAGCGCAACACACCGTTCCCCAGCAGCTCGAGCGCCTGGGATGGCGGCGACAGGGTCAGCAAACGCGCCGTGGTGAAGGTGCCGAGTGTGACCATTTCCGCGGAGCTCGTGCCGCCCGAATCCGATTGAGGCAACGGCATGGGTGTGGCTTCGAGACGCCGCGCCGGTCGCGGCGTCGCCATGGCCGATGAAAGCGGGCGCGCGCGCTCCGCTGAGGACGCCAGCGGCAATCCTTCTACGACCGCGCTGTCGGGCGGCGCGTGCGAGGGCGGCGTCGCGGCACGCTCCATCTCGGCCGCCAACTCGTGCTGGCCAGCGCGCCTGAACGCGGTGGCGGCCTGGGTCGGCGAGGCATTTCGGGCGTAGGCATAGCCGAGGTAGCTCCACGCCCGGCGATCGTCGGGCTGCAGGCGAACCGCGGCTTCCAGGTCGAGCGCGGCCTCGGCAAAGGAATCCAGCTTGAGCGCGATCAGCCCGAGGTTGAGGCGAACCGTGGGATCGTCCGGGGCGATCTCGGAAGCCTCGCGGTAGACTTGGCGCGATTCCGCCAGCCGTCCTAGTTTGAAACGAACCAGGGCCAGCAGCTTGAGCACGCGCAAGTCGCGCGGCGACAGGCCCTGCGCGACGAGCAGCTCGTCCTCGGCTTCCGGCAACCGCTGTTCCGTGACGAGCTCGCTGGTACGACGAAGCCTCGCCACCAGGGCTTGCTCCTCCGGCGAAGGCTCGGCAAGCGCGGCATTTCCGCTCGCCGCGAGACCGAGAGATGGGGAGTCCGTGCTATCCGATTCGGCCACGTCAGTTTACCGTGCTTTGAGCGACACGGGCCCGGACCACTCCGAGAGCGCCGCTTCTCGCCTTCTATACTCTTCGAACCGTTGGAGTACAGCGGTCACGTACGACCGTGTAGTTTCGTAAGGCGGCATGCCGGCATACTTGTCCACTGCGCCCGGCCCGGCATGATAGCCTGCCAGCACCTTGATCTCTTCCTCGAACGAACAGACGAAGCTTGCGCTTCGACCTTCCGAGCCGCCCACCGCCGGAGTGCGGCAATAGCGCTTCGCGAGAAGTTGCAGATAGCGCGAACCGCCCATGATGTTCTGCCGTGGATCCCAAACGTTGGTCACCCCCATGGCGCGCGCGGTGGCAGGCATCAATTGCATCAGCCCCTGCGCGCCGGCGCTGGAAACGACGTTCGGATCGAAATCCGATTCCGTGCGGATGACCGCGCGAACCAGCGCCTGTGGGATGCCAAAGCAGGCCTGCTGGTCGCGAATATGATCGTCGTAGCGTGTGTAGCGCGCGATCGAAGTGTCACGCGCGGGAACAAGATCGGACGAGCCGCGCACGGCCGAAGCCTTTCCAGGGCCGAGGCGAAACAGCACCTTCCATCGCCTGCCCACGGGTTGCAGGTTCGTGAATTCAACCGTCCCGTCGTCGCGCTCACGTGTCCACACCACGTTGGTTTCGTGCCTGTGCGGCAGGGAAATCACCTCTCGCGCGGAATCGGCCGCCCGAGCGCGGTCGAACTTGGAGACCGCGTCCCAGCCCTTGCCGCCGCGAGGCGTGCTGGCGAACTCCACGGTTCCATCGGCGCGCGTGTGCTTCCAGACCTTTGCGTAAGCCGCGGAGGTCAGCAGGGCCATGGCCAGCGTTGTCAGCAGGAAACGCGAAGTCATTCGTCTGGATCGTAACACAGCCCATGGCGCGATCCCCAGCAAGCTGGCCGGGCCTTCCCAAAACTTCATTCGACGACGGGAGAATCCACCCGGGAGGTGCTACATTCCCATCATCTTGGAAGCCGACTATTTGGTTCTTGGCTCAGGGCTTGCTGGTCTGTATTTCGCCCTGCGGGCTTGCCCGCATGGACGCGTGGTCTTGGTCTCGAAGCGCGAATTGACGGACAGCAACACCCAGCACGCCCAAGGCGGCGTGGCGGGTGTCCTGGGGGCCAACGACAGCGCGGAACAGCACATCGAGGACACGCTGCGCGTGGGGGACGGCCTGTGCACGCGCGAGGCGGTCGAGACCTGCGTGCGCCAAGGGCCGGAGCACATCCTCTATCTGGCGAATCAGATCGGGGTGGCCTTCGACCGCGACAAGAACGGCGACTTCAGCCTCGGCCGCGAGGGCGGCCATAGCACCCGACGCGTCGCCCACGTGCGTGACATGACCGGCGCCGCCATCCACAACGCGCTCCTCGAAACCGTACGTGGGTATAGCGACAGCATCACCCTGCTACCGAACCACATGGCCGTGGATCTCTTGACCACCGCCAAATACGGCGGTCCCAACGCGGTCTTCGGCGCCTACGTCTACGACCAGCATACCGGCGAGGTCACGACCATCACGGCTCGGGCGGTGATCATCGCGACCGGTGGTGCCGGCAAGGTCTACCTCTACACCTCGAACCCGGACGTGGCCACAGGAGACGGCGTCGCCATGGCCTACCGGGTGGGCGCACGCGTCGCCAACATGGAGTTCTTCCAGTTCCACCCCACGGTCCTGTATCACCCGGCAGCGAAGTCGTTCCTCATCAGCGAGGCCTTGCGCGGCGAGGGCGGCATCTTGCGCTTGCGCGACGGCTCGGCCTTCATGGGGCGCTACCATGAGATGAAGGATCTGGCCTCGCGCGACGTGGTCGCGCGCGCCATCGACGCGGAGCTCAAGCGCACGGGCGACGATCACGTGGTGCTCGACATGACCCATCTGCCCGGCGATTTCCTGCTCGATCGATTCCCCAACATCCATGGCCGATGCTTGGAGCTTGGCATCGACATGCGCACGACCCCGATCCCGGTAGTGCCCGCGGCCCACTATAGCTGCGGCGGGATTCAGGTCGATGGCAACGGTCGCACCAACGTGCGCAATCTGTACGCCATCGGTGAAGCCTCCATGACCGGCCTGCACGGCGCCTGCAGGTTAGCCTCCAATTCGCTGCTGGAGGCCCTCGTGTATGCGGCTCGGGCGGCTGAGGACGTGCGCGGCATTTCCGTCAATCGCCCCATGCAAGTCGCACCCTGGTATGCCGGGGACGCCACGGTGACGGACGAGGCAGTCGTGGTCAGCCACACCTGGGATGAGATCCGCCGCCTGATGTGGAACTACGTGGGCATCGTACGCTCGGACAAGCGGCTCGAGCGCGCAGCCCGGCGCATGCAGATGATTCGCGAAGAGATCCGCGAGTACTATTGGAATTTCCAGGTCAGTGGCGATCTGCTCGAGCTGCGCAACATCGCCCTGGTCGCCGAGCTGATCATCGAGAGCGCGCGTCGCCGACGCGAAAGCCGCGGCCTGCACTTCAATCTTGACCATCCCGAACACGACCAGCGCCTGGCCAAGGACACGGTCCTGTCCCGCGGCGACGGCCCGGCGGTCTAGGTCTAGGCATAGAGAAAAGCCCCGGGGGAATGTCCACCGGGGCTCTTCGTCAGCAGGTACGATCGCTATTCGAGCTCGTTCACGATGAGCGGCTGGTAGCTGCCGGTCACGTCGCCGTTGCTGTTGATGGCGCCCTGGCGGCTGAACTCAGAAAATGTTTGGTTGCAGTTCAAGTCGCCCCTGGCATAGGCGGTGAATTGCGCCAAAGGTCCCGTACCGCTTCCGCTGTAGCCGGGCAAATAATTGTGCGGATCGGGCAACGCGAAGTTGAGAGCCTGCCAAACGGGATCGCTTCCCCAAACCTGGTCGTTGCCGGCGCAACGAGCGCCCGTCGAACACCCACAATCCTTGCCGCCATTGGCCCAGGCCGCGCTAACACCTGGGAACGCCTTCGGGAGCATGGTTCCGCCTGCCTTGACGTGGTCGGTTTCGTAATAGGTCAACGATCCTGCCCACTCCTTGTTGAGGTGGCCGACGGCCTCGGCGGTACGCGACTTCTTGACGTACCTGGTGAACGCCGGGATGGCCACTGCGGCCAAAATTCCGATGATCGCCACGACGATCATCAACTCGACCAGGGTGAAACCTCCGCTCTTCTTGCGTGCTCTAATCATTGGGTTGCCTCCTGGCCGCGTTCACTGCAGCCACCGTGCCATCTTCTGGACAGGGCAGATAATGCGACGTAACCATTTGATATAAATAGCAAAAACTGGAACGGCGAGGACCCTGTCCTCGTGGGGTGGAGTGACAAACATTGGCCGGCCCTCGATGCTGGAATCGCCTCCAGGTCAAATAGGGCGAGAGCGCCACGTTGTCAGGACCATCGTTCGGTTGGAATCGATGTTTTGAACACAACCGAGACAACGCGCGTAAAACATCGTAACTATTACGATTTTACACAATACGTGGTGGTCGGAATCCAGAGCTTGGTGACAATGTCGGGAAGGCTCACCCTAGGATGTGACCTAAATTGGCACAGCCCACCCTGATCTCGACCGCCCTACTGGTTCTCGTCGGTCGTCTGGATGGCCGGGGAGTCCTGGGTCAACACGAGAACCGTTACGAATCTCGTGGAATCGGTGTTGGGCCAGCCAGCCACGCCCCCGAGGTTGCAGACGGCCATGGCGTAAAACCAAGGGACATTGGGCGAAGCTGCCCAAATGCTCGCCGCGACATTTCCGGTGGGAAGGCTGCTGCCGGGTGCGCCGGCATTGACCATGTACGTGCAAAAGAGCTGTTGCCAGCGAGGGCGTATGCCAAGAGCGCGCCAAGATGTGGGCAAAGGTGCGACCGCGGTGGGCGTCCGAGCCGAGTCGAATTGCAGGCTGGGATTTTGCGGCCAGAATTCGGCCGCTGCTTCGCTCGCGCTCGGGTAGGAGGCCGCCACGCTGTCGTTGTGGGCTTCCATGTACTGCCCGTTGTCGAGAAAGTAGAGTTGTTCCTTGGCAGCGAGCTCGGCCAGCATCGCGGTGGCCTCGGAAAGGCGCGCACGCGCTATGTATTTCCGGTATCCGATCGCCGAGATCGCAGCCAGAATTCCGATGATCACGACGACGACCATCAGCTCCACCAGAGAGAACCCGCTTGTCCTGTTCGCACGTCTAATCATGGTCCACTCCTCCGATTGTAGGCTCGGTGACCCGGCGAATCCATGCAGATCGCCGCCGAGGGGCGGGCCCACGCGTGCCATGGAAGATGCAATCTAGACGCACTGGTCTAATCCCAAATGCAGACTCGCGCCATCCAACGCGCATTCAAAATGTGCATCCAAGGGTGTGTGATCGGGCTCGCGCTACGTCGAATCCCTTGGATCGGCGGGGACATAGTGCGCTAAAGTGTCTCTGGAAGATTCACATCGAGCGGTCGTTCGACCGCTTCAACAAGGAGCCTGCTCTTGGCACTCACGCTGACGATCGGCCAAAAAGCTGTCTACCCTTCACGCGGCATCGCCGAGGTCGTGGAGATCGAGAAGAAGGAAATCGGCGGAAAGGTCCAGGAGTTCTATGTCCTGCGACTGACGACTAGCGACCTCAAGATTCTCGTTCACATCGACAAGGCCGAACAAGTGGGCCTGCGCCCGGTGGCCGGAAAAGCGGACGCCGAGGAGGTTCTGCAAATCCTGCGCGAGAAAGTCGTGCAGTTCGAGCGCCACACTTGGAACCGCCGCTATCGGGCATTCATGGACAAGATCAAGTCCGGCTCCTTGTTCGAAGTGGCCGAGGTGTTCCGAGATCTGCACCGACTGAAGAAGACCAAATCGCTCTCGTTTGGAGAGAGGCGCATGCTCGATACCGCCCGTGGTCTGGTCATTCAAGAGCTGTCCGTCGCGCGTGCGTCGAATCGTGAATCGGTCGAAGCCGATCTCGAACGCGCCCTCAACGAGGGTCAGGCCTAACAGCACCGAACGGGGTGAATTCCTCCTGAATCCAAGGGATTGCCTGGCGCTGCCGAGGCCGCTGTCCGTGTTCTCTGCGTCCTCTGTGCTCTGGTCGCGATGGCGAAACCGGGCTTTGCCCGGTAGTGCTTCAAAATCCCATCTCGGACTGGGTCGGGGGATGGATTTGCGGCAAAATGCCTGTCATCTGCCATGACGAAGTCTGCTGACAAGAGTCCAACCGACGCGGCAAGCGAGACTGACTCGGTTCGGGCACGCGCGGACGAGCTGCGGAGAATCATCCTCGAGCACAACCGCCGCTACTACGTGCTCGACGAGCCGTCCATCAGCGACGCCGAGTACGATGCCTTGCTGAACGAGCTGCGCGCCATCGAAGAGAAACACCCCAAGCTCGTCACCCCCGACAGCCCCACGAGGCGTGTCGGCGGCAAGCCGTCCGAGCTCTTCGCCCCGGTTCGACACACGACGCCGATGCTCTCTCTCGACAACGTCTTCTCGACCGAGGAGCTGCTCGGCCTGGGCGCTCAGGCTCGAGCGCGGCGCCGATGGCGCGCCCGACTACGTCTGCGAGCTGAAGATCGACGGGCTCGCGGTGTCGCTGGTGTACGAGCGCGGGGTATTTGCCCGTGGCGCGACTCGCGGAGATGGCAGCGTGGGCGAAGACATCTCGGCCAATCTACGCACCATCCGTCAGATCCCCATGCGCCTTCCGGGACAGGGGTTTCCGCCCGTGCTCGAGGTGCGTGGAGAGGTCTACCTGCCCATCTCCACCTTCGAGAGACTGAACCGGGAGCTCGCCGCCCGAGGCGAAAAGCCACTCGTCAATCCGCGCAACGCCGCGGCCGGCAGCCTTCGCCAAAAGGATGCGCAGGTCACGGCCGCGCGGGGCCTCGCCCTTTGGTGCTACGGCATGGGCAAGGCGGGCGAGTCGGTCGCGGGCCTGCGCACGGTCCGCCACTCGGAGGATCTGGCCCGGCTGCGCTCGTGGGGACTGCCCGTCAACCCGACCATCGAGCGGGCGAGCTCGCTGGCCGAGGTGAAGACCTTCATCGAGAAATGGCATCGTCAGCGCCACGAGGTCGATTACCAGATCGACGGCATCGTCATCAAGGTCGACCGCTACGACCAACGGGCCGACCTGGGCGCTACCAGCCGAGCGCCCCGCTGGGCCGTGGCCTACAAGTTTCCACCCGAGGAAAAGAACACCCTGGTGAAACGCATTGCCGTCAACACCGGGCGCACGGGTCGGGTCACGCCCTTGGTCGAATTGGAGCCCGTGCTCGTGGGTGGCGTGACGGTCTCGTCGGCCACCTTGCACAACGAGAACGAGATCCGCCGCAAGGACATTCGCGAGGGCGACACCGTGGTCGTCCGTCGCGCCGGAGACGTGATTCCCGAAATCGTGGCCGCCGTGCTTGACAAGCGCCCACCGGAGAGCCAGCCCTGGCGATTTCCGACCGAATGCCCGGCGTGCGGTTCCAGGCTCGTGCGCAAGGGCGACGAGGTGGATTGGCGTTGTCCCAACAAGAAGTCCTGCCCGGCCCAGGGCGCGCGCTGGCTCTTCCACTTCGGCTCCCCCGACGCCATGGACATCGAGCACCTTGGCTACCAAACCGTTGCTGCCCTCATGGAGCGCGGCTGGGTTTCCGATCCCTCCGACCTGTACAAGCTGGATGCGCAGAGCCTCGCCGCGTTGCCCGGTTTCGGTGAGAAATCGGCACAGAACCTGGCGCTGGCCATCCTGGGCTCGAAAGACAGACCGCTATGGCGCCTGCTCGTGGGCCTTTCGATCCACCGTGTGGGTTCGCACGTTGCTCAGCTGTTGGCCGAGCGCTATCGATCGGTCCCGGCGCTGGCCTCCGCGAGCCGAGAATCGCTGGAAAGCATCGACGGCGTCGGGCCCGAGATCGCGGGAACCGTCCACGCATGGTTCCAGGCGGCGGAAAACCGGGAGATGCTCGAACGCCTTCGTCAGGCCGGGTTACGCATGCACGACGAAGCCCCGCAAGCCCCCGCGGGCGAAGGGCCCCTGCACGGCAAGATCGTCGTCATCACCGGTACGCTTGCGGGGTTTTCGCGCGACGAAGCAAGCCAGGCCGCCGAACGCGCGGGCGCCCGGGTCACATCGAGCGTTTCCAGGAAAACGAGCTTCGTGGTGGCGGGCGCGGACGCCGGCTCGAAGCTGACCAAGGCACAAAGTCTGGGAGTCGAGGTGATCGACGAGGCCGAGTTTGTCCGCCGCCTCGGCTAGCCCGAACTACTCATGGGTCGCACCAAGACCATTTCTCTGCGGGCTAGTCCACCGCATGCAGGCCGGAGCGGTCGATGCCGTGCAGGTAGTAGTGCGAATCGGCGAGGAAGTTGGTGAACATCCCGATGTAGAGCACGAGCACGCGAATGAAGAGCGGCTTGTCGTCGTAAAGGCGCTCGATCTGTTTCTTGCGCGTCCGATCGTCGGGATTGGCGAAGTGTTCGAGGAAACTTCCGTCGAGCAGGCCGCCCTTGTCCTTGCGACGAATGGCGTCCATGCCCCCTCCCGAGCAGTAGTCCATCATTTCGCGCAAGAGATTGCGCCGCTCTTGCCACCCCAGCGAAGGCGCGGAGAGCAGGCCCGACACGGCCCATTGCGCTTGCTCGCGGCTGGTGGTGGCCAGAGCGTGGAAGAGGCGGGTGGTGGTGTCGTCCAGGTGATCGAGCTCCTGCTGGCGCATCATGCTCATGAGCACCACGTTCTTGAAGAGCTGTGAGATGAGCAGCACGCACGCCTCGACATCGGGAACGACCGCGCCATCGTTCGTCGCAGGCTGATAGCCCGGCAAGAACAGCATCCCGAAAGCCAGCTCGAAGAATGCGTTCTGGTCGGTGGGGGTACGCTGAACCGCGATGTCCAGGGTGTTGTCCAGACGATCCGCCAGCTTGCAGCGCAAGAGGTCGGGCATGGTGCGTACCTTGGATAGCACCGTGCCGACATATTCGTAGTAGGACTGCGATGACTGCCGCCATAGCAGGGCAATGCGCTCACCCAGGAACCAGCGATGGTTGGAATCGATCTTTTCGAGTACCCGGGCGAACTCGGACTGCAATCGATCCCACTCGGTCGAGCCCAACTCTTCGCGCGTGAGATCTTCTTCCTTGTCGTGGAGGAACGCGCCCAGCAGGTCGAGCGTGGTTGGCGCCGGCATCACCCGGGCCAGCATGGCGGCGATACGCAGACAGTGCAGCACGGCCGCCGGCCCATTCTTGCGCCGCCGGTCGCCGTAGGCCTGGTGCAAGTAGTTGAGAGCCTCGAGCAAGGGGGCCTGATCCACCACCTTCGCCGGACCGAGAATCACGCGTAAGAGCGCGCGCAGGTCGATCTTGCGCGCCGACAGGTGCCAGTTGATGGTGGCGGAAAGCGTCAGATGCCCTTCGACGGTGATCGTCGCCGGCCGAGGATCTTGACCTGACAGCATGATGGACGGACTCCGCGCCGCGTCTCCGACCTACCCGGAAACAGCAGTTGAGCTGCGGGCGCAGTTTGAAGTCTACCAACATCCCCGCCAAATGCCCACTTGACTGGGGCGCCCTGGTTCCACCGCGATAGCCGCAGAAGGCCGTGGTCGTGATCTGCCAGGATGGTGAGGTTACGGCTTCTTGGCTCGGAGCAAATCACCCAAGGTCCCGAACCGGGCCGGACCGGCCGCCGCACGCGCGCGATCCATGTCTTCCTGGCTGACCACGTCGGTCCGCTCCCCCACACCCAGCGAGATCCGTCGGCGTTCGTGATCCAGCGCCAGCACGGTCACCGTCAGCGTATCGCCAACCTTGCAGACCTCGCGGGCGTGGCGAACCTGCTTACCCGCGCCAAGCTCGGACGCATGCACCAATCCCTCCACGCCCGGAGCCAATTCGACAAATGCGCCGAACGGTTCGACACGCACCACCTTGCCGGCGACCTGGGTTCCCGAAGGAAAATTCGTGCGCACGTCCTCCCAGGGATCGCGCGCCATGGCCTTGAGCGAAAGCGAAATCCTTTCGGGCCGTCTGGGATCGTCGGTCTTTTCGATGCGCAGGATCTGCACATCCAGATGCTGGCCCACCGCCAGCACCTCTTCGGGACGAGTGGTGCGCGAGTAGCCAAGCTCCGAGACGTGCAACATGCCTTCGATGCCGCCTAGATCCACGAAGGCACCAAAGTCCTTGATGGTCGAGACCACGCCGGGAAGGACCGCGCCAACCACCAACTTGGCGCGTATCTTCTCGGCCCGACCGCGTGCCTCTTCTTCGAGCAACGCCCTGCGCGACACCACCAGGTTGGCGCCCCGGCGATCGACATCGTAGCGCGTGACGCGAAACGAGTACTTGTGTCCGACGTACTCGGCGGCATCGGGGACGTGCCGACTATCGAGCTGCGAGATGGGGCAAAAGCCACGCACGCCCGCGACGGTCACCTCGACGCCCCCCTTGTTCACGGCGGTCACGGTGCCTTCCACGGTCAAGCCGAGCTCGGCCGCCTGTGTCAGCTCCGCCCTCGCCTCGGGTCCGCGCGCCATCGCACGCCGCAAGACCACGCATCCCTTCTTCCCCATGGTTTCGATGACCCGCGCCTCGATCTCGTCCCCCAGCTTGACGGTCAGATTGCCGTCCTCGTCGCGAAGCTCGTCAAGGCCGATCATCCCATCGCCGGCACCGCCGTCGATCTCCACGACCGCGGATTCTTGTCCGATGCTGGTCAGGTGGCCACGGACGGAATCGCCCACGCGCGCCTGCGCGCGTCCCCCACCGGGATTGCGCTGCTCGAACTCGGCCAGCATCGAAGCAAAGTCCTGATCCTTTTCACTCATGGCAGCTTTCATACTCGTTCCGAGCAAAGCATGCACGTCTCGTTTTGCGCACCCATCGCCTCCGCACCGTGGCCCGAGCCGCCTCCCCTGGCCCGAGCGAATCGTGCCATTGATGTGCGTGCGATTGATGTGCGTGCGATTGATGTGCGTGCGATTGATGTGCGTGCGATTGATGTGCGTGCGATTGATGCGATTGATTGGATTCGCGACGCCGCTGCCACAGACGTAGTACAATGGTATGGTTGTTGTTCATCTTCCTGACGCAAACGGTGGCGAATCCATGACGACGAAGAAAACCCTGCGCGTGCCCTTGGCCGCCGATGGCGTCCCGATCGTCATGCTTCCCAATCCCATGGACAAGACACGCGAGCTTCCGGCGTTTGAGGAAGGCAGCCGACAAGAGAAGGGCCACGGCAAGACTCCTGCGCAGGCAGCACCGAATGAAGTCGTCGACGATGAAGTCACGGTGCCAGTGCAGTCGTCCATCGAAAGCACGTTGACGTACGAATTGCTCCGCCGTCAGTCGACGGAAGCAGACGAGGACGAGGAGTAGCGCCAGACAGGGGGATGTGCTGCATGAGCCAGGGATCATCGATCACACCGCAAGCCGCCCTGCTGCGCGTGCTCATCAACGGTGAGAGCGATGAACCCGAGATCGTGCGCAAGGTTCGTGACTGGACGGCCGGAAAGATCGAGCTCGATGAGCCGAGTTTCCTCGCCACGATCCATGCGTTGGAAGGCGCTGGCATGGTCGAACGCCATGCTGGTGCCGTCGACAAGCGGACGGGACTGCCGCGACAGACCTATACCCTAACCCCTGCCGGGCACCTGTCGGCCATGGAGATTCTGGCCACCAGCCTGACCCGCAAAACCTGAGGCAGCGTCGCGATCGATCGCGGTCCTGCCCTTGCGACGCCAGCGCAACCTGCCCAGCCCGAGAACGAAGTAAAGTAAGCACCCAGCAAGGGACACCAGCGCACCCGCGCGTAAGCCCGGCGTCTGGTAGCGCATTTCCACCACGGAATCGCCCTGGGGAACGGCCACCGCGCGAAAGATGACGTCGGCACGCTCCAGGGGCGCGGAGGTCCCGTCGACCGTTGCGGTCCAACCCGGCGTCCACTCGTCGAGCAGGACAGCGTACCCGGCGCGCGCGGCGTGGCAGCGCAAGATCACGTGTTCGGCAATCGGGCGTTCGATGGTGCACGGGCTGGGATTCTCCTCGGCGGCAGCGTTGGTCCTCCCGGTACCGCTCAGACGGATGGCGCCGAAATCCACGTCCGAGCGGTTGGGCGAAAAGAGCCGATCGAGGATTTGGTCATCCGAGAGCCCGTGCTCGTACCGGTAGGCCACGAAGGCGCGAGGCCGACGTGCTTCGTCCTCGACGACGACATGTCCCGCCAGCATCCCTGGCGTTCGCACCGGCATTCCCATGTTCGCGGCCTGGCCGGCCTCGATGATGAGATAGCGGATATCGAGCAAGGACATGATCCGTCCGAGATTCGATCTGCCGCTGGCCGCGACGAAAGCCTCGAAGCGTGCGGTCCCGGCGATGGTGTAGCCGGGAACCTGCGCAAAGCCGAACCCCGTAGCTTCGTTGGGGATCGCAAGCTGATGAAGGTAGGTGGCCCTCGCCTCGCCCGAGGTTGTGACCGGCGTGACGTCGTGCGCCCGCCGCAGAATGCGTGGCAGCTCGCCCGGGGACGGCCGTGGCAGTGGTTCGAGAATCGCGGGCAACCTTCTGACCAGATCGCGAGGGACGAGGACTTGCATCGACCAGTCGTGCGCGATGAGCTGCGCGAGCACGACGACCGCGAAACCTGGCCGGGCAAAGCGGCTGAGGCGCGTATGGTCGCGTAGCCACAACGACAGAAACAACAAGGCCGTGACGGCCATGGCGGCCAAGCCACCATCCAACACCGCGGAGAGCGCAGCCTGGGCATCCACGCCGCGGCCACGGGCAAGACTGGTTCGCGCGATCAGGTCGGCAAGGTTTGCGCGCATGAGATGAACCGCGACCAAGCCCGCGGCCATGATGAAAACCAGCACCGCGCTGATGCGTACCAAACGACGGCGGTCTTCCGCCGCGTCCCAGAGACGATCGAATCCGATCCCGGCCAGGGCCGACCACAAGACCAACGCGGTGGCCAGATGCTTCTCCGGATAGCGCAAGACATGTTCGAAGCGGAAGATTCCGCGATAGACGCCGTAGATCGGGGTGAAGGTTCCCAAGGCCAGGACGAGAAAGAACAGGGAAAGAATTCCCAAGCGTCGTGGAATGCCCCGGTCGCGCGCACTAGCCAAGACCGCGCAGAACAGCACCGGGACGCCCAGGTAGTCGCTGCCGGACCAGCTCGCTTCCAGCTCGCCACCACCCCGAGCCCACAACTCGGCCAGGTTCTGCTCGGGGCGCAGACCATGGCCCAGAGCGTGTGGCCAAATCAGCTCCAGCAGGCGCAGGGGATGCATCGACCATGCGCCGCTTTGGGCCAGCGAGAAGCCGCCGGCGCGCGGGCTATCCGACAGGGTTTGCAGGGCCACCAGCACCGAGGCCGCGCCCATGAGCGCGGCAAGAACCCCCGCGCCGGCAAGAACCGCGAGGGCGGAGCGTCGGTGGCGTGCGGTCAACGCCACCATCGCCGCCGCCAGAACCACGCTGTTCACACCCGCGGGATTGCCGGACGCCACTGTACCGGCCAGCACGGCCGCGAAGGCCAACCCACGACCCACGTAGTCGCGACGCTCCTCGACCTCGGCGATGCCGAGCGCCGCCCAGGCCACGAGCGGCATCCAGCCCAGCGGCAGAAGGATGGTGCCGCTGACAATCATGGAGGCCATGTACCCGGAAGTCATCAGAGCCGCGGCACCGAAGAACGAGCCCAGCGCGCTCGCGCCCAAGCGCCGTGCCAGCAGCAGTACGCCCACGCCCGCCAGCAGGATGTGGAACAGAAGCAGGAGATCCGCGCCCAACAAAGGATCCACGAGTGCGATCGCCCAGGCCACAGGGTAGGTCACGCCGTTGTTCGGGTCGGCCGCGAAGCGCTGACCCAGACGAAGAGCGTCCCACCATTCGGGCAGGTGTCCTCGCCCGAGGCTTTCGGCCAGAAAGACGCGCGAGGGAAGCGTCCACGTCAGGTGATCGCGAACCGCGAAGGTCTCGCCGAAGAACAGAACCCGAAGGTAGGCTAGCGCCAGAACGCCGGCCAACCCGGCAAAGGAAAGCAGCAAGGCACGACGTGCAGGCAAGCCGCCGGGACGCGTGCCTCCCGGCACTACCGCCCCTTCAACTTGTGGAGCTTGAGCACATTGGTCTGGAATGGCTCGCTTCCAAGGGCCATGCCGAAGGTGATCACGATGTTGTCCCCCGGAGCAGCCAATTCGTTGCGCAAAAGCTCGCGCTCGGTCTGCTCGGCCACGCCCGCGACCCCTTGCACCCATTCGCCGTGCAGCGGGCGCACGCCCCAGAGCAGGCCCAGGCGATTGAGTATCGTCTCGTGGCGCGAGAACGCCACGATGTTGGCCAGGGGCCGCTGCGCCGACAGCAGATTCGCGCTGTGGCCGCTCTCGGTGTAGACCGCGATGGCGGCCAGATTCAGATCCTCGGCGATCTCCGCCGCGGCGTCCGCGATAGAGCTCGAGAACGTCCGCTCGCGCACGTCCGGGCGTTCCTGGCCCGCGGTGAGGTAGTTCTCGTTGCGTTCGATCTCGTCGATGATCTTGCCCAGGGTCTGGACCGCTTCCACGGGATAGTCGCCCACGGAGGTCTCGGCGGACAGCATGACCGCGTCGGTGCCGTCGAGCACGGCGTTGGCCACGTCGGACACTTCGGCCCGGGTCGGGCGAGGATTCTTCACCATGGAATCGAGCATCTGCGTGGCCGTGATGGCCGGCTTCGCACGGAGCTTGATCTCGCGCAAGATGCGCTTTTGGATGAGCGGCACCTTTTCGTTCCCGGCCTCGACGCCGAGGTCGCCGCGGGCCACCATCACGGCATCGGCCACCTCGAGGATCGCCTCGAGGTTGTTCACCGCCTCGGGCTTTTCGATCTTGGCGATGATGGGAATTCCGCCCGAGAGCGCCTTGGCCTCTTCGACATCGCCCGGATCGCGCACGAACGACAGGGCGAACCAGTCCACGCCCAGCTCACGGCCGAAAACGATGTCCCGCTTGTCCTTCTCGGTCAGGGCCGGCACCGAAAGGGCCGAGCCGGGAAGATTCATGCCCTTCTTGTCCTTGAGCACGCCCCCGTCGACGATGCGACAAAGCACGTCGTCGCCCTTGACCGACTCGACCCGCAGCTGCAACAGACCGTCGTCGAGGAGGACGGGATCGCCAGGCTTCACGTCGCGCGCGAGGGCGAGGTAGGTGTGGGACACGCGCTCGGAGGTGCCAAGCATGTCGCCGGTGCCGAGAACGATTGTCTTGCCCCTTTCCAGCACGACCTGTCCGCCCTGCATCTTGCCGACGCGGATCTTGGGTCCACACAGATCGGCGAAGACCGTGATGGCTCGGCCAGATTGCCTGGCGGCGGCGCGTACGTCGTCGTACATGGTCCGGTGCGCGGCGTATTCGCCATGCGAAAAATTCAGTCGCGCCACGTCCATCCCTGCTCGGATGAGCTCGACCAGCCGAGGCACCCCCGCTGTTGCCGGACCCAGGGTGCACACGATCTTCACCTTGCGCATGCGCTGCCTACCTTTCGCCGCCATGGTCGCAGAACATTCGATTCCCTTCAAGCAAAGCTGAATCCGCGATCCTCGTCGTCCGACGAGGCAGGCGTGGAATTTGCACACCCTCGTGCCGAATAGTCACACCGCTTCCAAAAGGCTCACTGGTCAGAAAGTTTCGGCGACTAGTCCTGGAAATACTCTTGCGCATCTGTATGATGCGCCCGCAGTCCAACGTCACACTCGTGGAGGACAATCGATGAAGCGTCTACTTATGGTTCTTTCAGTTTCAGCTGCATTGCCGCTGTCTGGGCTTGCCTTTGCGCAAGGTAAGCCCGCGGCGGCTCCGGCCGCGGCAAAGCCCGCGCACGCAATGACGGCCCCGGCCGAGAAGGCCGAGAAGCCGGCCGCGGCCGATGAGAAGGCCGAAAAGGCCGAGAAGGCCAAGGAAACCAAGGCCGAGAAGGCCGAGAAGGCCAAGGCCGAAAAGGAAGAGAAGGCCAAGGCCGCCAAAGAGAAGGCCGAAGCTGCCAAGGCTGAAAAGGCCGAAAAGGCCGAGAAGGCCAAGGCCGAAAAGGAAGAGAAGGCCAAGGCCGCCAAAGAGAAGGCCGAAGCTGCCAAGGCTGAAAAGGCCGAAAAGGCCGAGAAGGCCAAGGCCGAGAAAGCCGAAAAGGCCGAGAAGGCCAAGGCCGAGAAAGCCGAAAAGGCCGAGAAGGCCAAAGAAGCCAAGGCTGAGAAGGCCGAAAAGGCCAAAGAGGGCAAGGCCGAGAAGGCCGAAAAGGCCAAAGAGGGCAAGGCCGAGAAGGCCGAAAAGGCCGAGAAGGCCGAAGCCCCCAAGGCCGAGAAGAAGTAGCCGGGGCCGAAACAGCCCTGCTCTGTGGGCCTTCTGGCATCACGCCGGGAGGCCCTTTTCATATCTGGCGCCGTCGGTCGAGGTCGCGATTCGAGGCCGCGCGCAGCGCCGGGGGTGGCAGGGCGGGCTGGATTGCAAACCGCGACTCTGGCAGCGCGAACGGCGACCTGGTATCAGTTAGGCGAGAGAAGAAGCCATGGCCAAAGCAAAAGTTGCAGTCCTCAAGTGTAAACCCGAAACCATCCTGACCGACATCGCGCGTTTGTGCGAGCTGGCGGGCATGAAGGAGGCGTTGGCCCCGGGCAAGACCACCATCTTGAAGGACAACATCTCGTGGCACTATCCATTTCCGGCAGCAAACACCACGCCGTGGCAGATGGAAGGAACCATCCAGGCTCTGCGCGGGGCCGGACTCGGCGACATCTCGTGCGTGCAGAACAAGACCGTGGTGACCAACGCCTTCAAGGGTGAGGATCTGAACCACTACGTGCCGCTGTTCCGCAAGTACGACATCCCGGTGCTGTACAACTTCAAAGAGACGGACATGCGCTGGATCGAATACAAACCGAAGGCACGCATGCACGTGCTGCCCAGGATCTTTCCCGACGGCATCATGATTCCCGACTACTTTCAGGGCAAGAACATCGTCCATCTGCCCACGGTCAAGTGCCACATCTACACGACGACGACGGGCGCGATGAAGAACGCCTTCGGCGGGTTGCTCAACACGCGCAGGCACTACACCCATAGCTGGATCCACCGTACGCTCGTCGACCTGCTCGCCATCCAGAAAGAGATCCATTCCGGCATCTTCGCCATCATGGACGGCACCACGGCCGGCAATGGCCCCGGCCCGCGCACCATGATTCCCGTCATCAAGGACTATATGTTGGCCAGCTCCGACCAGGTCGCCATCGACGCGGTCGCGGCCAAGATGATGGGCTTCGACCCCATGAAACTGGAGTACATCTCCGTCGCCCACGAGGACAAGCTGGGGGTCGGCGATCCCCGCGACATCGAGATCGTCGGCGACGACATCGCGGGCGAAAGCTGGGGATTCTCCGTCGGCGACAACCTGGCCAGCCACGTGGGGGACCTCTTGTGGTTCGGCCCGCTCAAGGCCATCCAGAAGCTCTTCTTCCACACGCCGCTCGTGCACATGTTCGTGTTCGGCAGCGAGAGCTACCACGACTACTACCGCTGGCCGATGAAGGACAAGAAGACCTTCGAGAACTGGAAACGCGACACCTCCTGGGGCCGGCTGTTCGGCGAGTACGAAGCCGGCCGAAAGTAGGAGCCAACCGGCTCACATCCGGTCGGCCGAATCCGCGATCGGCGTGCCGGCGTTGATGCGCATGGGGGGCGCCGGCGGCAGGACGTCGCTCGGAGGAGCGATGGCTTTCCCGATGGCGGGGCCGAGGTGTTTCCAGAATTCCTTGGCCAGCCGTCGACCGATCTTGTTCTTGGGGCCGGCGACCTCCCAACGTCCGATCACGCTGCCGTCGATGCCCTGCCAGACAAGGAAGCTCAGGCTGAGGCGCTTCCCCGTTGCGACGACTTCGCCCACCACGAACGCGGACAGGCGCTTCTCCTTGGCCAAGCCCGGGTATTGGCTCGTGCCACTGACCGCTGCCAGCGACGTGAGCAAGCGAAAGCCATGCCTGCCGACGATACCGGCCACCTGTCTGCGCAGGGGTTCGGTTTCGGGACCACCGAAGGGCTGCACGGCCACGCGATGCGCTGCGAACGCCGGCAGGGCCAAGGAGGTGAGACACGACAGGGTGATCGCCAGGAAAATACGCACGGCGATCCATGGTGCAGCAAGGTCGGACTCGAGGCAATCGCCCCGTGCACCCTGCCCCCCATGGTTCGTTCCATTCGCAATGCGTAAGACTCGGCCGCTGCGGCAGATCCTTCTTCGTTGCCTAGATCTATTATTGCTAATACAATTATTGCTATGTCAACGAATGTTCTGGAGGCCATCATCCAGCTCCGCCGAGCCGTCTCGCGCGCAGCCGCGGTCACCTTCACCGGCGAGATCAGCGGCAAGCAGGCGAGCATCCTGCGCGAGATCGCGTCCTGCGGTCCCGTATCACAGGTATGCCTGGCGCGCGCCACGGCAAGCGACCCGTCGGCGATGGTTCGGCTGCTCGACGACCTCGAGAAGCGTGAGCTCGTGGAGCGTCGACGGAGCGAGACCGATCGAAGAGAAATGATGGTATCCCTCACGAACGCCGGCCGTCGCGTGCTCGGTCCCTTGGCTTTGGCGCACAAGCGATTGGCCGATGCCACGGCGGGCGCCCTGACGTCCGACGAGAAACGGGTCTTCGTGGACCTGGCGTCGAAGATCCGGGACTTTCTCACCGCGCGGGTCGAAAGCGGCGAACTGCTGGCGAAAGGCAGCGATGGCCAGCGCTAAGCCCGCGGTCGCGGAGAGCGCGGCGGACGAGCGCGCCGCCGCTCCGAGCGGAGGGATCCACGTCCTCCAGCACCCGATCTTCCGCCACCCACGTCTTCGCGGCGTCCTGGCGGCCCTCGCGCTCGTCCTGACCGGCCTATTCGCGCTGTGGTGGTTTCACTACCGGCCCTTCGTCTCGACGGACGATGCGCGCGTCGCCGCCCCGATGATCGTGGTCGCGCCGCAAGGCGCGGGTGGACGGGTCGATCGTGTCCCCGTGCGCGAGGGCGAGAGCGTTCATGCCGGCGAACCGCTGGTCGTGCTCGACGCGGCCTCGCAGCGCTCCCAGGTCGAGAAAGCCCGCGCGCTGGTGGCCCTTGCCGACGCGCGTGTCGGGGAGGCCGAGGCCCAGCTTCGCATCGAGCGCCGCCAGTCGCAGGTCTCGGAGCGCCGCGCGCTGGCCACCGTGCATTCAGCCCAAGCCTCCGAAGATCGCACCAAGCGCGGGGCGCGCGCCGAGGAGATCGACAGGGCGCGCGCCGAGGTCGCCGCGGCCGAGACGCTCGCCGCCCAGGGCCGCCGCGATCTCGACCGATCCGAAGGGCTGGCGCGCGCAGGCGCCGTGTCCCAGGTGGCGCTGGAGGAAGCTCGCACCCACGAAGCAGCCGCGCGCGCCTCGTTCGAGTCCAGGCGTGCCGCGCTCGATCTCCTCGAGCACGGCAGTCGCTCCGAGGACATTTCCATCGCGCAAAGCGGGGTATTGTCGGCCAAGGCGGGACTGCTCGACGCTGGCGCCGGCACGGATCGCGTCGCCTTTCGCCTTCGCCAGGTCGAAGAGGCACGGGCCCAGTCCGCACAGGCGCGTGCCGACCTCGACTTGGCCGAGGTCGCCCTGGCGCGCATGACCCTGAAGAGCAGCGTCGACGGGGTCGTGGTGCGAGTCAGCGTCGATCCAGGGGACTATCTTTCGCCCGCGCAAGGTGCGGTCACCATCGTCGACATCGCACACGCCTGGATCGCCGCCAACATCGAGGAAACCGCCTCGGGCTTGCTTCGCCGAGGACAACCCGCACACATCACCATCGACGAGGGAGGTGAGCTCACCGGCCATGTCGACGTGATCACGCAATCGTCGGCCGCCGAATTCGCCCTGATTCCGGCCGACAACGCCGCGGGCAACTTCACCAAGGTCGTGCAGCGCATCCCCATTCGTCTCACCATCGATCCGAGCCCGCGGCTGCTCTCGTTGCGGACCGGCGAGTCGGTCGAGGTCAGGATCCGGGTTCGATGAGGCAGGCGGATGGAGCGCCCGGCGGGGCGACCGATGACGGATATCGCTGGCGCGTCCTCGGCGTCGTCATGTTGGGGACGGTCATGTCGGCGCTCGACACGAGCATCGTCAACGTCTCGCTGCCGAACATGATGGCCAGCTTCGGCGCCAGCGTGGACGACATCGAGTGGGTGGTGACCGGGTACATGCTCGGCTTCTCGACCTTCATGCCCCTGACCGCGTGGTTGCGGGATCGCGTGGGGTACCGGGTGCTCTACCTCGCCAGCTTGGCCGTGTTCGTCGGGGGCTCCGTCCTGTGCGGCCTCGCTCCCACCTTGCCGGTCTTGGTTCTCGCGCGGGTGCTGCAGGCATTCGGTGGCGGCGCCATCACCCCCACCGGGTTGGCCATGATCGCCGAGGTCTTTCCCCCCATGGAGCGAGGCCGCGCTCTCGGATTGTGGGGGGTGGGCGTCGTGGTCGGTCCCGCCTTCGGCCCGACGCTGGGCGGGTACCTGACCGAGACCCTCGGCTGGCGGAGCATCTTCAACATCAACCTTCCCATCGGCATCGTCGGGCTCTTCGCCGCGACCCGCATCCTTCGCAGAGACAAACCGCACGCCGAGACCCATCGAGGCTTCGACCTGCCGGGGTTCGTGCTCCTCACTGCCTTTCTCGTCGCCGCGCTGCTGGGCCTGTCGAACGGCAATCGCGAGGGCTGGAGCTCGCGCTACGTCGTCACCTGCGCCCTGGTGAGCAGCGTCTCGTTCGTGCTCTTCCTGGCCGTCGAGAGTGTCGTCTCCGAGCGCATCCTCGACCTCGGACTCTTCCGCAAGCCCCAGTTCACCGTCGCCATGGTGGTGACGTCGGCCCGCTCCGTCGCACTCTACGGCGGCATCTTCCTCTTGCCGTTGTTCCTGCAGGACCTGATGGGCCGGACCGAGATCGAGACCGGGCTCTTGCTGCTTCCAGGCGCGCTCGTGATGGGTCTGGTCATGCTGGTTTCCGGCCGCATTGCCGACAGGTTCGGACCGCGTGCCCCCACCCTCGTCGGGCTGGCGCTCATCGCCTGGTTCATGTGGACGTACCGCAGGCTCGACGTGACGACCAGCACGTGGGACGTCCTCTTCCCCACCCTCATTCGTGGTGTGGGGTTAGGCTTGCTGGTCACGCCCGTCATGACTGCGGCCATCAATGCCGTCCCCACCTCCAAGGCCGGCATGGCCTCGTCGATGTTGAGCCTGACACAACAGGTGTCGGGTTCTCTCGGCATCGCCGTGCTGGCGTGTATTCTCGGCCGAAGGGCGACCTTCCACCTCGCGGTGGTGGGTCAGGGTCTCGACGGGACAAGGCCGGCGCTGACGCAAGCCGTGCGCGCCCTCGCCTTACGCGCCCTCGCGCTCGGGAGGTCGCCCTTCGAGGCGGGAAGGCTCGCGCACGCCCTCGTCGCACGTGCGGCCGCCAGCGCTGCCTCGGTGCTGGCGTTCGACGACGCCTTTCTGGTCGGCGCGGGAATCGTCGCCGCCGGCGCAATCCCCGCCCTCTTCCTCGCATCCAAGTCCAGGGCACGTGCCCACACGGCCGCCGAGCCTGCCGAGCTCTTGGAATGAAGACGCCAGAAAAGGAGAACGCCATGAAAACCTTCAACGGAGTGGAGCTGTACGAGACCCTCTCGGAAATCGTCGATCCGTCGCACGCCTGTCTCGTGGTCTGGGACGTCCAAGCGGGTCTGGTCGACCGCATTTTCAACAAGGACGTCTTTCTGGATTCGCTCAAGACTCTCATCGGCGGCGTGCGCGGGAAGATGCCGGTCGTCTACACCCTGATCACCCCTTTGCCTCCGGCCTACCAATCGGGCTGGAGCATCCTATCCATGATGCGCAGGCTGCGCATCGACGACCCGGCCAGGCTCCCGCCCTTCATGGCGCCAGGCTCTCCGGAACGCGAAATCCCGGACTTGGTGAAACCCAAGCCGGGCGATATCCAGCTGGACAAGTCCACCGCGAACATCTTCCTCGGAACCAACTTCGAGCTCATGATGAAGAACCGTGGCATCAAGAGCCTAATCTTCACCGGCATCGCCACCGAAATGGGCGTCGAGCTTTCGGCGCGGGACGCAGCCGCGCGCGGATTCTACCCTGTCGTCGTGACCGACTGCGTTTCCTCCATGAGCCGGGAAAGCCACGAACGATCCTTGGCCAACCTCGCCAGGCTGACGACCACGGCGAGCTGCAAGGAGATCCTCGACTCCCTATGAATCAAGCAACCCATGCCATCGAGGTCGAGGGTCTGGTGCGCCGTTTTGGCGAGCTTTCCGCGGTCGACGACGTGTCGTTCACGGTCCCGACGGGGCAGATCTTCGGCCTGCTCGGGCCGAACGGCGCGGGCAAATCCACGACCATCAAGATTCTCTGCACCCTCCTTCGTCCCTCCCAGGGCCTGGCGCGGGTTGCCGGGCATGACGTGGTCGCCGAGCCGGCGCAAGTTCGCCGATCGCTCGGTCTCATCTTTCAAGATCCCGCCGTCGACGACCGTCTTACCGCGCGCGAGAACCTGAAGATCCATTGCATGATCTACGGCGTGCCACGCGCGGTCCGGCGCGCGCGCATCGAGGAGGGTCTGGCGTGGATCGGCCTGACCTCCGAAGCCAACCAGCGCGTGCGGACCTTTTCAGGGGGCATGCGCCGGCGACTCGAAGTCGCGCGGGCGCTTCTGCACCGGCCCCGGGTGCTCTTCCTCGACGAGCCAACCTCGGGGCTGGATCCACAGACTCGTCGCGCGATGTGGGAACGGTTGCATGCGCTACGGCAGCGCGAACAGTTGACCATTTTCCTGACTACCCACTACATGGAAGAGGCGGAAAACTGCGACCGCCTGGCCATCATCGACCACGGAAAGCTCGTGGCCGAAGGCTCGCCGACCGAGCTCAAGAGCAGAGCAGGCGAGGAGCGGGTGACGCTGACCACGGTGGACGACGCGAAAGCCGGGCACGAGCTCCGCACGCGCTTCGGCGTCGAACCGCAGGAGACGGAGCGCGGGCTCGAGTTCGCGGTGTCGAATGGCGAGGAGTTCCTGGCGCGGCTCGGCCACTTTCCCGTGGAGCTTCGGCGCTTGAGCTTGCAGAAACCGACGCTGGAGGATGCGTTCATCGCGCTCACCGGACACTCGATCCGTCCGGACGAGGCGTCGAACCGGGACGTGCTGCGCCGGATGGTACGCATGCGGAGGCGGTCGTGAACGACATCGAGGCCATGTGGGCGCTCACTTGGCGCGACCTCGTGCGCTTCGCTCGCGACCGCAGCCAGGTGCTCGGGGCCCTCGCCCGCCCCCTGCTGTGGTTGATCTTCATGGGCAAGGGGCTCAGCGCCTCGGTGCGGCTCGCGGGCGGCGTCGGCTACCAGCGCTTCGTCTTCGCCGGCGCCATCGCCATGGCGGTGCTCTTCGGGGGCATGTTCCAAGGCGTGACCATCATCTGGGATCGCGAGTTCGGCTTCCTCAAAGAGGTCTTGGTCGCGCCCATCTCCAGGGTGACCATCGTCCTCGGCAAGACACTCTCGGGAACCGTGGTCACCATCGTGCAAGGCTGTCTGACGCTCCTCTTTGCTCCCGTCGTCGGCTTGCACCTCGGCCTGACCTCGTTCTTTGCCCTTCTCGGCGTCATCGCCATCCTGTCGCTCGGAATTTCGGCCATGGGGGTCGTGTTGGCGACACGCATGCAGACCTTCGAGGGCTTCGGAATCATCTCCAACTTCGTCATCATGCCGCTCTATTTTCTCTCCGGCGGCGTCTTTCCGGTGGAGCACCTGCCCACGTGGATGGCGGTTCTGGTGCGCCTCAACCCCGTGACCTACGGGGTGGATCTCATGCGCCACGCGCTTGCCCAGCCGAGTCCGTTCTCGGTGGAGCTGGATCTTGCCGTCCTCCTCACCTTCTCTGGGACGATGGTGGTGCTCGCCCTGGTGTGGTTTCGCCGCGAGTAGGAGGTCGGAAGCACGATGGGGTAGACTGGCCTTGGCGACGCGGAGACTTTCGTTCCTGCCGCTCGTCGGGTAGAAGGTTGCCCCGATATCCAACTCCACCCGAGGAACCGTGAACGCTCGCAACCGCCTGACTTTTGTTTTGGCCGGCGCCCTGGCCGCGCTCGGCCTGGCTTGGAGGATCTTCCCCGCCTGGTTCGTTGCGTGCCTCAAGGTCCCGTATTCGGACCCCACGCTTTCCCGCGCCTACCTGCAGTTGTTGGCCGATCTGCCGTATGCGATCCTCTTCGCGGCGGCCGTGGTGGCGGCAATCGCCGTGGCGACTCTGCTCGATGCCCGGCGACCTGCGCGCGGCCCGGTGTTTCGTAGGCTCTCCCCGGCCCACGAGACGATCCTCTACGGCGCCCTGCTGCTACTCGGAGCTTGGCTCTCGTGGCGCCACTACGCCTATTGGTCGTATCCGACATGGGATCTCTACTGGGAATTCGGTGAGCAGCTGCACCACTTGATGCGCCACCCGAACCCCCACGTACTCGCCGTGGTGCGGAGCTTCGCACGCGAGTACCCGCATTCTGCCAGCCCGCTGACGCCCTTCGCGGTCGCGCTGGGAATGTTCGTTCTTCCACATTCGCTGCTGCTCATGCAGATCTTCAGCGCGGCGGCGACCGTGCTCTCGCTTGTGCTCCTGCGCGCGCTGGCGCGCCGACTGGCGCCTAGCGCGACCTTCTGGCCGCTGGGCGTTCTGTTCCTGACCAACGTCGCGACCATGCGCAACGCCTTCTTCATCCAGCTCGACGCGATTAACGGCTTTTTCGTACTGCTGTTTTTTCACGCGTGGTTGCGCTGGCGAGAACAGCCGACGCGGCGCCGCCTTGCGGTACTGTGCACCGTGCTCGCACTCGGCGTGCTGCAAAAGACCACGCTTTTCCCGTTGCTGGCGATTCCGACCCTGGTCGCTGTCGTGGAACCGGCGAATGCGCGCCGCCTCGATTTTGCGCGTCTGTTCGTCACCGGCTTCTGGACCGCGCTGGTCCCCGTGTTGCTGTTCCTGGTCTACCTCGGCGTGTTCCGTTTCCAGGGCAATTTTCTGTCGCAAGTCACGCTCATGGGCACGGGATGGAACGAGATCGATTTCTCGTGGCAACGATTCGTTTTCGCCTCGGGCTTCCTGCTTGGTCCCTATATTGGCCTGGTGTGGCGCAATCGAAGCTGGCGCGAGCCCGCCTACCAGGGCCTCGCCTTGTTCGTGGTCCTGTTCTTTGCCAGCATGGTTGCGGTACGCGGGCCATTCTGGGGCCGCTACTACGCACACGTGCTCGGATGCTGGCTGCTACTCGCACTGCCCGCGTGGGAACGCGACGACTCGGCCGGCCGACGCTATGCTCAATGGACTTTCCTGATCGGTTTCGGCACGCTTCAGATAGCGATGATGTACTGGCAGATGATCTGATCTCCCGGGCCGACGTTTCGCTGTCGAAACGTCGCCCGGCAGCCCACTACTGGGCGAGCTGGATGGGCTTGGAGGTACCGTTCACCTCGAAGGTGAGGTTGTTGATCTTGACCGTGCCTTGGGTGTTGTCGTCGATCTCGCTCCCGACTTCGATACGCGTCAGCCACATGTCCGAGGTGATGCCGCCAGTGTAGTTTTGCATCACCCAATCGAGGATCCCCTTGACATCGCCCTTGCCCGAGAAGGTGTTCTGGGGGCCGTTGCTGAGGTAGAAATTGTAGAAGCGCCACTGACCATTGGCCCACGTGTCGCTCTGGTGACAAAGTTTGTACGAGATTCCGCTGGCGGTCACGTTCCCGCTCTTGTCGCAACCTCCTGCCGCTCGGCTGCTATCCCAGCTCAAGAAGACGATGATTTCGGCGAAGACACCTCCGTCGGCGCTCGTGGCGGGATTGTTCTTGCTGATCCAGAACTCGAAGTTGGTGTCGTAGTTGGTGGACTGCTGGTACGTGCTGGCGAAGCTGTCGATGGTCACGCTCGCGCTCGTGATGTCCTTGATCTGTCTGGGCAGCAGAGCGGTGGAAGGACACGGCGGGGAGGTCAAGTTCGAGCTGCTGGAGCCGAAAGGCGCGACCCCGAACTCGATCTCCGGGTAGTCAGGGTGCCCTTTCTGCTGGGCGGGCGGGTTGTTGTCGCACTTGCCGCGGTTGAAATCATAGCCGATGGTCTTGTCCGTGTTGACGTAGACCTTGTAGGTCGCTGCACTGGTGCAGTTGAGCGCGTCGGCTCCCCATCGATTGTCGATCAGGCGCATGTCACCCAGATTCAGGTATTGCTTCGACGTGCTGGTCGAATCGCCGGGCTTTGCCAGGGCTTGACCCAAGCAGTCCGTGGTGGCGGTGGTCGTACCGCCTGATGATGTCGTTCCACCCATGGACGTCGTGCCGCCCGCGGACGTGGTGCCGCCCGCGGAGGTCGTACCACCCGATCCGCTCGTTCCACCGGAGGGCGTGGTGCCACCCGAGGACGTCGTACCGCCGCCGGAAGTCGTGCCACCCGTGGCCTTCGTGCCGCCCGTGGAGCTCGTGCCGCCCGATCCGCTCGCACCGCCCGCGGAGGTTGTGCCGCCCGTGGCCTTCATGCCGCCCGTGGAGCTTATGCCGCCCGATCCGCTGGCTCCGCCCGCGGAGGTTGTGCCACCCGCGGAGGTCGTGCCGCCCGTGGAGCTCGATCCGCCCAAGCCCGTGCCGCCTTGCGATGTTCCACCCGACCCGCCCCCACCGCCACATTCAGCAAGCGAAAACGACGCGACGAGGCAAGCGCAGAAGAGGATCCATCTCGATTTGGGCATTGGTACTCCTGGGGGCTGACGGTTGGGGGCTCCGAAGCAGTGGGGCGATAAGGATGTGTCCCGATTAGAGCGACGGAGCGCATCGACTTGTCCACGGATTTTCTTACAACTGGCCAAAAATTTCCCCAAGAATCGGAGAGCTTGAGAGCAGGGTCAAGCGTCAATCCGTGCATCCTCCCCCGAATGCCCGAGTTGCCTGCCCACCCAACGACTCTCCCTGCACGCAGTCGAGTCCAGCACCCCCGCAGAGGTCATCGTCGATTTCGCCAGGCACAACAACGCGGACCTCGTCGTCCTCGGCGCCCCCTCCGAGAGCGGCCGCGCATGGTCGCAGTCGGTGGCATCGGCGGTCACGGCCAGGACGATGTGTAGCGTGCACGTCGTGCGCGTGAAGAAGCGCTGAACGTTGCGGATCGCAACTTCGTTCTTCCTGCTGCACCGAGGGCATAGTACAAAATGATGGTGGGTGGGCTCCGCCCACGACCGCGGCATGAAGAAGCTGTGCATACTCGTCCTGTTCGACACCGATGCTGAACCGCCAGCGGGGCAAGACTACGCGCGCCAGATCGAATCCGCGGACGAGGCCGAGTTCGACGTGGCCCGCGCGCTGCGGGGTCAGGGCCACGAGGTGCGCCTGTTCGGCTTCCGCAACGATTTGGAGGCGTTGCTCACGGGCCTGCGTGCCGCCCCGGTGGACGTGGTGTTCAACCTGTCCGAACGCTTCCGCAACCAATCGAGCTTGGACTACGGCGTGGCCGCGCTGATGGAGATGCTGGGGCTACCCTACACGGGCGCCTCGTCCGAGGGGCTGATGCTGGCACGCAATAAGGCGCTCACCAAGATGGTGCTGGCCTACCAAGGGCTGCGCATCCCGCACTTCTTCGTGTGCCCGCGTGGCCAACCCGTGCAGCGACCGAGCGACGTGCGCTTTCCGCTCATCGTCAAGCCCCTCGACGAAGACGCCTCGGTCGGCATTGCGCAGCGGTCGGTGGTGCACGACGATCCGGCGCTGACCGAGCGGGTGGCCTTCATTCACACGCGCCACAACACCGCAGCCATCGTCGAGGAGTTCATCGCCGGTCGTGAATTGTACGTGGGCGTGATTGGCAACGATCCGCCGCGCGCGCTGCCGCCCATCGAGATGGTGTTCGGCGACGAGACCTCCGAGGAGAGCCGAATCGCCACCTTCAAGGCCAAATGGAGCCACAAGTACCGCGAGGCGCGCGGAATCCAGAACTGCATCGCCAAGAATCTGTCGAAGGAGCTGAAGGATCACCTGGCCGATGTGGCGGTGCGCACCTACCAGGCCGCCGGCCTGCGCGACTACGGCCGCATCGACGTGCGATTGGCCCACGACGACGAGATCTACATCGTCGAGGCCAACCCGAATCCCTATCTGGCCGACGGGGAGGATCTGGCGTGGGCCGCGGAAGAAGGCGGCGAGCCCTACCCGCAGCTGATCGAGAAGATCGCGGAGATGGCCATTTCGCGCGGGCGCAAGACGTAGGCTCGCGGCAACCGGGGGCCGATCCCCCGGTTCGAAGCCCGAAATGGCACCTGACTTGCGGCGCCTGGTCGTGTGCCGATTGAAGGGAGGGCGTGAATCATGTAGGAGAAGGCGTGATGAGGCATGTCTTCAGCGTGGTTCTCGGGTTTTGGGTCTGCCTGTGCTTGACTCCACGCCCTAGCCTTGCACAGACCAACAGCAGAGCCGAGGCGCGTGTGCATCACGATCTCGGACTGTCCTGCATGAAGAAGAAGGCCTACGGAGAGGCCATCGCCGAGCTCAACCAAGCCTACGATCTCGGGCATGACTTCGCCGTGCTCTACGACATCGGCCAAGCCTACGTGGCCATGGACCAACCGGTGTTCGCGGTCAAGACGCTGAGGAAGTTTCTCGACGAGGGCGGCAAACAGGTGCCGGCGACCCGCCGCAAGCAGGCCGAGTCGGTCATCGCCACCCAGCAACGTCGCATCGCCAGCGTGACCATTCACGCCGCCGTCGACGGGGTGGTCCTGCGTGTCGACGGGATCGCGGTGGGCAAGACCCCGCTGCCGGACCCCCTCGAGCTCAAGGCGGGCCCGCACTTCCTGTCGGCGTCGGTCGACGGGTACCTCCCCTGGGACCAGCCACTAGAGCTGGCCGGTGGCGAGAAACGCGACCTCGAAATCCGCCTGGACCGGGTCGAAACCACCGCGACAGCACCGGTGGCAGCCGCCGCACCGGTCACCCCCGAGCCCACCTCGGCGGCGCCGACGGCCGAAAGCGTACCATCCCCCGAGCCAACGCGCCCGACAGAGACCACGACCGCTCCGCCCGCTCCGCCTCTCGCGACGGCATCTCCCACGAGAAAGCTCGTCGCCTACGCGCTCGGCGGCGTCGGCGTCGCCGCGCTGGCCATGGGCGGGGTGTACGGCGTCGAGGCCATTTCCAAGCGTCACGACAGCGATTCGAGCTGCCCCCAGAACCAATGTACGCAGACCGGGGTGGACCTCAACAACCAGGCAAAGACGGCCGCGCGCGTGGCCGACATCAGCCTCGGCGTCGGACTGGTCACGGTCGCCGTGGCGACCTACCTTCTGCTGCGACCAGTCGCGCCTTCGCCTCCAACCGCATCGGCCGTGGCACCGGCCGTGCAGGTGGCCGCCGCGCTGGGTCCGCGTGAGGCCGGCCTTGCCTTGCGGGGGTCGTGGTGACAGCCGTGCGACCGCTTTCCGCGCTGGTGCTTCTCGCCCTGGCGTCGTCGGCTTGTGAAATGGTTGCCGGGATCGGTGACCGAAGGGTCGCCGCGGGCGGTGCAACCGGGACGAATACCGGTGGCCGCTTCGGCGATGCCGGCCCGTCCGGTGGCTCCATCGGCGCGGGTGGAAGCCAGGGAGGAAGTGGCGGCGGCCTAAAGGCGGCGGGGGGAGCAGCCGGCACCGGAGGGGGCGGCGCCGACGGCGGGGTACCGAACGCGGGGGACGCGCCGAACGCGGGTGGCTCACCCGGCAACGGCGGCCAATCCGGCGCAAGCACCGGCGGCTCGACACCCGCAGGTGGCACGACTGGTCAGGGCGGCGTAGGCCACGATGCGGCCACGGATGTCCCGATGGTTGGGGACGCTACGACCAATCCGTCCGGGTGCTCCCCGCCCGGAATCCAAGGCACGGGCAACGGCCTGCAGGGCGACTACTTCGCGACGTCGTCGCTGACCGGCCAGGTGCTCTCGCGCATCGACGCCACCATCGATTACGACTGGGGGTCTGGCGCCCCGGACATGGGACTGCCCGCCGACGGATTCTCCGTGCGCTGGACCGGGCAAGTGCAGCCGCGCTTCTCGGGTCGCTACACCTTCTACACCACCACGGACGACGGGGTCCGGCTGTGGATCCACGGCAGCCTGATCATCGATGATTGGAACGACCACATGGCCACCGAGAGCTCCGGAACGGTCGATCTGGTGGCGGGTCAGAAGTACGACCTCAAGATGGAGTACTACGAAGCGGCCCAGCTCGCCAGCGCGCAACTCGCCTGGTCGAGCCCGTGCCAGGCGCGCGAGATCATTCCGCAGAGCCAACTTTACAGTCCCCCCGCCGCATGCCCCACTCCCGCGATCGGCACCGGCAGCGGCCTGGTGGGGCAGTACTTCGACAACCAAGACCTCACCAGTCTGCAGGTGACCCGCACCGACCCGACGATCTCCTTCGTATGGCCGGACGGAACCTCTCCAGACCCGGCGATTGCACCCGGCAACTATTCCGCGCTCTGGACCGGCCAGGTGCAAGCTCGGTACATGGGATTCACCACGTTCTACGTGGCCTCCCACGGTGGCGCACGGCTGTTCGTCAACGACGCTCTGGCCTTTGACGACTGGACCGCGCACGCGACCACCGAGGATGTGGCCACCTTCGCCACCACCGCGGGCCAGACCTACAACCTCAGGCTCGAATACTACGAGCAAAGCGGCGGCGGCCAAGTCCAGCTGCTGTGGGGCGGTTCCTGCCAGGCCAAGGAGATCGTTCCGACGACACAGCTCTACCCGTCCTACACCGGCATGGACTGCTCCGTTCCCGTGACGGGCACCGGTATAGGATTGCGCGGCGACTACTACGACAACCCCGATTTCACGAGTCTCGCGGCCACCCACGCGGCGGAGACGATTAATTTCGACTGGGGGATGGGCGCGCCCGACCCCGCCGTCGGGGCCGATACCTTTTCCGTGCGCTGGACGGGAAAGCTCCTCGCCCGCTACACGGGAGGCACGACCTTCCGCACCTGGTCGGACGATGGTGTGCGCCTGTGGATCGACGGACAGCTCATCATCGACGACTACGTCGATCACCAAGCCGCGGAGGACGGGGGACTGGCGTACCTGGTCGCGGGGCAGCTCTACGACATCAAGCTGGAGTTCCACGAGAATCTCGAGAACGCCCTCATCAAGTTGCTTTGGTTCTCGCCCTGTCAACCCGAGGAGGTCGTCCCGGCAAGCCAGCTCTTCCCTCCCGGCTACGTCCCACCGGATGCCGGCATCGACGCCGGCCCGGACACCGAACCCGACGCGAACACCGAAACCGAGGCGGGTGGGATCGACGGGGGCGTTGACGGGCCTTAGCGCAATCGAGCCTCAGGCCGAAAACGGCCCTCGGACGACGAGCCCGCCAAGGGGGCGGCTGGCCGCTGGCGGGTCATCCTTGCTGCTGCGACAGCGCCCTCAACTTCGATGACAGGGTCGCGATATCGAAGGGTTTCTTGATGAATCCCTTGCAACCGCGCGCGAGCATTTCCCGGGCTTGTTCGTCGATGCTGTAGCCGCTCGACACCAACACCTTGACGTTCGGCATGACCTCGCGAAGCGCATCGTAGGTCTGGCTGCCGCTCATCTCGGGCATGATCATGTCGAGGATGACCAGTGAAATACTGGCGCCGTGCTGGCGCACCATCTCGACGGCCTGGCGTCCGCCAGACGCGGCCAAAACCTCATAGCCGATCTTCTTCAGCACGCGGGTGAGCACATCCAGGATGTGCGGCTCGTCGTCCACGACCAGGATGGTGCCCACGCCTCGCTCGATCACCGCCGCCGGGGTCTTCTCCTCGCTGGTGGGAAGATCCGTCCCCGGCAAATAGACCGAGAAAGTCGTGCCCTTCCCGAGGGCGCTGTCGACGGTGATGAAGCCGCCGTGACTCCTGACGATGCCGTACACCGAGGCGAGCCCGAGCCCGGTGCCCTTGCCCGGCTCCTTGGTCGTGAAAAAGGGCTCGAAGATCCGTGCTTGGGTCGCGGCGTCCATGCCGACCCCCGTGTCTTGAACCGCCAGCTTGACGAAGGGGCCGGGCCCAAGCGCACTCGGGCGCGTGGTCGAGTCGCTGAGATCCGCATTCTCGGCACGCACCTCCAGCGTGCCACCGTGGGGCATGGCTTGTGCGGCGTTCAGGAAGAGGTTGAGCAACACCTGCTCGATCTGCGTGTGGTCCATGAGCACCGCCATCAACCCAGGGGGAAAGTCGAGGTGGATGGACACTTCCTTTCGCGTGCGCCCGAACATGGCACTTGTCTTCGCCACCACACGAGCCAGGTCGAGAGGCCTTACGTCGTACTTGCCCCGGCGGGCAAACCCGAGAAGCTGCCTGGTCAGATCCGAACCTCGGGTGACCAGGTCCATCATGTCCTGAATGAAGCCGTGGTTCTCGTTGGTCGGTTGCAGCTCGATATCGAGCAACGTGAGCCCGCCCAGAAGGCCGGCGAGGATGTTGTTGAAGTCGTGGGCGATCCCCCCCGCGAGCGTGCCGATGGCCTCCATCTTCTGCGATTCGGCAAGTTGCAGCTGCAGTTGCAGATCCCTACGCTCGTCCGCCGCCTTCTTGTGCTCGGCGATCTCCCATGCCACGTCTGCCAAATAGTCGACCGTCTTGACGTCGTCCTGGGTGAAATCGGTCGCTTTGTTGGCGACGCCCACGAGCGCGACGACCTGACCGACACGCAGAATCGGCACCACCAATACACGCAGCACGTGGATGCGAAGCTCGGGGAGGCCCATCTTCTCCGACGGCCAAGCGTTGTCGTTGTAGACCACCGAACGGCGTTGGCTCACACAGTCGGCCCAGACACCGGCGTCTGCCAAGGCGCAACGCTGGACGTCTGCTTGAACCCCCTGCAGTTTGCCCTGCGTGCTCGTGGACCATGCTTCGCGCACGAGGACACGCTGGTCATCGGCAAGCGAGTAGCATACGCCCACCCCACCACCGGTCATGCGCTCGATTTCATCGAGCACTCTTCGCAGCAGCTCGGCACGCGAGTGCACCAGGGCAAACTGCTGGAGCTGCAAGTGGATGGACAGGATTTCCTGGGCACGTTTTCGCTCGCTGATGTCGGCGGCGATGATGCGGCACGCTTGCCCGTCCTCGGAGACCTGGGCCACGATTTCCACGGTGACAGGCTCCTTTTCCCCCCATCGCATGACCACTTCACAGGACTGCTTGGTGCGGCTCTCGAACACCTTGGCGAACAGCGCCTCGAAAGGTCGCCGGCTTTCCGCTGAAATCAAGACCGACAGTCGCATCCCGACCAAGCGTCCGCGCTCCACGCCTACCAGGCGCGCGCCCGAGAGATTGACTTGCTGGATGAGCCCACCGCGATCCAAGGTCAGATACCCGACGGGGGCGAACTCGTAAAGGTCGGTGTAGCGTGCCAGCGCTTGCTCGGTTTCCTCGCGAGCGCGCTGCAGCTCGTCGTTCTGGAGCTCCAATTCGATCTGGTGAACCTGCAGCTCCTGAACCAGGCGCCGCTTCTCGGGCGGCATGGCCAGCTCGCCGGCATCGGGCTCGCGATGGAGCGTCAGGGCCTTCTGCACCGCCCGGCGCCGCAGCTCATCAGGCCCTCCCTGGTGCCCCTTGTTCTCCTTCATCACTCCCTCGCGTGCCTGTCGCGGTCATGCTGAGTGGCCTGCCTGCTTCTGTCGCAATGCCGTCTCCAGCCTCTTTGATGCCGTGATGTCGGCAAACGTCATCACGATTCCGTCGATTCTGTTGTCCGTCGTGCGGTAGGGCATGATCCGTCGACCAAGGCGCGACATCGTGGAGGTGAGGACAAGGCCCAAAAAGTGGCGGCCTTCGGCCGATGGTTCTTGTGCTCGGCAACGGCGTTATCAGACAATCTTCCTTCGCGGCAGGAAATGATGATGCAACAGGGCATAAAGTGTCGATCTCTCGTCTCCGTGGCGCTGTCATGCCTTCTTCTGGGAGCATGCGCCCAAAAACAAACCTCGACCAAGGGCGCTGGCGGCACGACTGGCACGGGAGGCAGCAAAGGAGGTGGCGCGGGAGGTGCTAGTGCCGGCTCGGGCGGGAAGAGCGGCAAGGGCGGCGACAGCACCGTCGGCTCGGGCGGAAAGAGCGGCTCGGGCGGCGACAGCACCGTCGGCTCGGGCGGAAAGAGCGGCTCGGGCGGCGACAGCACCGTCGGCTCGGGGGGAAAAAGCGGCTCCGGCGGGAAGAGTGGCGCGGGAGGACTGACCTCCGGAGGTGCCAGCGGAAGCTCGGGTGGTGGTGGCGTCCAGTCTTCGGGTGGAGTTGGAGGGGCCGGCGGAACTGGAGGCGGGGCCGGCTCGGGCGGCGGCGGCTCGGGCACGTGCACCACCCCGATAACCGTCACCGGCATGAAGGTCGATGCGAACGCCAAGAATGTGCTGTCCGCGTTCGTGAGCTGGACGACTGACAAGCCGGCCGACTCGACGGTCCAGTTCGGCGAGAGCAGCTACGACTGGGAGATCTCCGATTCCACGGCCGTCACCAGTCACAAGGTGCTGGTCATCGGCATGCACGCCAACACGAGCTACCAGATCAAGGCCATGTCCTCCGCCAGCGGTTGTACCGGCAGTGCGACCGGGACCTTCAAGACGGGGATCCTGCCGACCCAGATCCCGGTCGCCGATGTCACCATCAACGACACGACCAAGTCGCAGCCGGGCTGGACGCTCACGAACATCGTCGTAGGCAGCAGCGCCACCGCGCCCATATCCAACTACCCGGCCGCAGCCGTGATGTTCGATGCTACCGGCCAACCGGTTTGGTACTACATCGATGGCACGACCAATGACTTTGGCGGCGCCATCGCCACCTACCTGACCGACCAGGGCGTGTTCATCGGCCCGGTCGTAGGTCAGACCACCGGTACCGGCGAATCGCCGCGTGAGGTCGATTTCGCGGGCAACACCCTTTGGGAGTGCAAGGATCCGTTGTGCGGCGGCACCGGTGAGCTGACCCATGACGCCATCAAGCTTTCGAATGGCGACCACGTCGTCAACCGCTGGGTGACCAGCGGGAGCAGCGGCTTCGGCGGGAACCAGTCTCCGGTGTTCGAGGAGCTCGACGCCAGCGGCAAGGTGGTGTGGTCCTTGGACTACGGCAAGCTCGTGCCCATGCCCTCGGGAGCGTCGGGCGACTGGTGCCACGGCAACTTCATCAGTGTCGACATTGCCAAGGATGTGGTCTACGCGAACTGTCGGTGGATGGGGCTCATCAAGACCAGCTACAAGAACCCGGGCTCGCTCATCTGGCACCTGGCCGCCAGCCACGGCGGGGCGACCGGCACCCTGACGTTCTCACCCACGACATCGCAGTACAGTGATACCCACGATCCCGAGATCCACGACGACGGCACCATCCTGTTCTTCGACAATGGCGGCTACGCGACGTCCGGTTTTCCGGGCGGTTCGACGACCACCTACCACTCCCGCGCGGTGGAGTACAAGGTCGACGAGAACGCCAAGACCGCGACTCTCGATTGGGAGTTCCCGGGCACGTTCAGCGTCGACACCTGGTACAAGAACACCTGGTACACGGCCTACTTCGGCGACGCCGATCGGCTTGCCAACGGCAACGTGCTGATCACCGCGGGGTCGTTGGGCGCGAATGCCGGTGATGCACGCGTCTTCGAGGTGACCAAGGCCGATGGCAAGGTGGTGTGGGAATTCCGCCTTCCCCCCAGTACCGGCGTCTACCGAGCGGATCGCATTACGCCGCCGCTGGTGCACGCGGTCGCCAAGTAACCGCACATGGGGCTAGGCTGTTCCGCCCTTCTTGTGGCGTACTTGCCTGGCGTTACTTGCCGATCATGGGCGCCATGGCCGGCTTGAGCGCGTCGATCTTCCACTGCACGGGCGTGACCCAGTCGTAGGCGAGCAGGCCTTCCGTGTCGCCCGAGTTGGGGTTCCAACACCAGAAGGTCCATGAATAGGTCTTGCCCAGCTTCGACAACACGGTGTCGAACCATTGGCCGGACCTGCCCCCATCGGCAGTGCGATCTTTGATTCCGAACTCGCCAAGCAGGATGTGGCCGAGGTTCTGTTGCATGATGAAGTCGAAATGGGTCGTCCACACCGAGGCTAAATTGCCGGGAAAATTGGCGTCGCTGAACCAAGGTTGGTCGTGTACCTCCGGACCATACTCGTGTGCCGAATACATCAGCTTGCTCGGATCCGACAACTTGATGGGATAGTCTTTCGCGCCGCTCAGGTTCCCGCCCCACCAATAGCCATCACTGCCGACCTTCTCCACGCCCTCGACGACAATGACCCAGTCGGGGTTGGCGGCCAGGATGGCATTGCCGCATCTCTCGGCAGCGCTGTTCCAATCGGTGGTCGCGTCGCCCGTCCCCCACGAGGCGATGCCGTGCGGCTCGTTGTCCAAGTCGGCCGCCACCACGGTGGTGTTACCGGCGTAACGCTTGGCCAGGGAGATCCAGTCGTCGATCCATTGCTTTTCCGGCGTCTTGTCGGTGTACCAGACCTGCTCGTTCATGTAGCCGTCCGGTTCGCGCGAATGGTCGTCCAAGATGATCTTCACGCCGAATTCCCCGGCCGCCTCGATCACCTTGTCCATGATTTCGAGGGGTGACTTGCCAACCAATGCCGCGTTGATGGGGTTGGTGCCGTCGTAGGCGTCAGGACCCGAGCTGCCGAAGCCGCCAGAGTCGGATGCCTTGGCATCACTGCGCAGGATTTGATTGGAAAATGGCAAGCGGATTGCGTTGAAACCCAGGTCGGCGATCTGCTTCACCATGCTGCGGTAGTCGCGCACCCAGATTCCGTGCGGCTCCTGGTTGTTGGTCTCGAGCCCGAACCAATTGACGCCGGTCAAGCGCACGCTGTTACCATGGGAATCCACCAGCTTGCTGCCATCGACATGGAGAAAACCGGCAGACTTGCCGACCCCGTCAGGCGCGCCGACATCGGCCCCGATCGCGACATCGCTGCTGCCCGCATCGAACAGGGCCTGCGACCCGCCGCCACCGGTGCCGCCGCCGGCGCCACTCGAAGCCGCATCGGGTGTTCCGCCCAGGCCTGCTTGACCGCCCAGACCCGCGCCCCCGCTGCCGAGCCCACCCGTTCCCGACACGCCCCCGGTGTCCGCCGCGTCGGCGGTGGTTGCTCGCGCGCCTCCGGCACCGCCGGCCCCGGCGGACGGCTGCGGGTGTTCTCCGCCGGTGCCAGCGGACGCACCACCGGTTCCAGGCGGCGAACCGCCGGAGCCCTTGGCACTGGAGCACGCGACCACCAACCCACTCGACAGAAACGCTGCAAGGATCGCGCGAGACCCGAAGGCCGATTCGTACTGCTTTTGATGCTTCATGACGGGTTCCTTCGTCCCGTGCAATTCCCCCGAAAGCTCACGAAGAACCCTCGGCAGGATGTTGCCCGAGGCGCTGCCCACACTCAAATCAAGCAGAGTATACAGCCTGACGCGCAGGAATACTCGCATCCGACGCACCAAATCCGCATTTCCAGCCCGATTTTCGGCAAAGCAGTGCGAACCCCTGTCGCACCGCCGACGGCCGGCGGCGACTGCGCCCGAACGACCGTCGGTATTGTCTGTACGTTTCTACGAGCTATCTGCGCACACAGCTTGGCTGCTTGCGCCTAATGCGGACGCATTGCCGCTTGCGGCCGACTGATGCCGCCGAGAATCGAGGCGACATCATCCGCGGTGATCTCCTGCGAGGACTTGCCGCGGCTGCGCTCTACCTCCCGAGCGATGTCGGCCAGCGACAGTACGCCTGCCAGCCTGCCCTGTTGGTCGACGACCGGAATTCGTCTCACCTGGTTGGTGCGCATGATGTCCTCGGCTTCGCTGACCTGGCTGTTGGTTTTGCAGAAGTACAGCTTCCGCGACATGGCCTCCTGAACCGAGACGGTCCCGGGTGCCTGGTTGCGCGTGTAGCACGCCATGCATATGTCTCGGTCGGTAATCATGCCCTTCACGTTGCCGTCGGAGCCCACCACGGGAACGGCCCCGCAGTCCGCATCCCACATCAGCTTCGCCGCCGCGCTAAGACGATCCTCCGGCTTGCAGCTCGCCACTTGCTTGGTCATCAGTTCTGCAACACGCATCTTCGCCTCCTTGCCAATGGAAATGCCCGAATTATGGCAGGCGAAGCGACCGGTGCAAGTCCTCGTCCGCCACCGTCGTTCATTCTCGGACTGGCGTTCTCCGAATTGCAGAAGCCTTCAGGCGAGGACGACCATGACGAGCTTCATCGTCACGGCTTCCGCATCGGAGCGCCCTGCCCCGCCTGCTCGCGAACGCAGCGAAAGCGGCCCCGCTTTCCGCGACCGGCCACGGGCGTCGCTTGTGTCCACTCCATCGGCGCCATCGTCACCGTCGGCGCCAGCGCGCGCAGCTCACCTTCGGTGGGAAGCCTGCCTCCGCGGGCTGCACAATAGATGTCTGCCTGCTTCCAGGACACACATCGAATCGGATCGGTCGTGGGAGCCTTGCCGTCGAAGCAGAATCCGGCGTGCCCCCGGGTCCTTCTCTTCGCCCGCGAGCGCCTCGGCTGCTCGCATAGGCGGCACTCCTCGTAGTCGATTTCGCTGACCCTATGCTCATCGACACAGACCGGTTCGCCCGGGTCGTGCTCGGCAGGTGGGGCGACCGCGCCTTGCACTGGCAGCGAGGTCACGAGTCGCGTGCCGGGAGGGCACGCGATCGCTGTTCCGGCCTGGCCGCCCGCTCCGGCCAGAATGTCCGCGGCATCGTCCATGACCCTTCGGGTTTTCTCCCGCAGCTTGGGAAGCTGCCGGGCTGCCTCTTTCCTGGCAAGGCGAAACACCGGAGAGAAGAGCTCACGCACCTCTCTTGCCCCCCGAAGCTCGGTGGTGCTGTAGCCGACGAAACCGCCCACGAGCACGACGAGGATGAGGATGAAGGAGCCCACCCCGGATTTGCCTTCTTTCGGTAGACGCTCGGCCTTCGTCGTCGCAGGCGGTGCAGGCTCGGCCTTGGTCGTCGCGGGAGGCGCAGGCCCGACCTCCGTCGCCAGCGGAGGCTCGGCCTTGCTCGTCGCAGGAGCAATCGCGCGTTCTTCGGTCCGGACCAGGACCGTGGCGGCGAGCTGCAAACTGGTCGATGGAGCCGGGTGGGCTGGTGAAGGGACACCGCGATCGAGACTCTCGAGAAATTCTCCCGCGTGCTGAAAGCGGTCCTCCGGTCGGACCGCCAGGGCCTTGGCGAACACCGCCTCGACAGGACTTGAAACGGGGGCTCCGAGGAAGCGAGGGGTGGGGCGTTGCGCGGGATTGGCCGAGGAGAATCCGAACTGGACGAGATTGCTCCCCTCGAGCGCAGCCCGGCCCGTGAGCATCTCGCACGCCAGGAGTGCCACCGCGTACACGTCTGTCCATGGCCCGGTGGCGCCGTAGCTTCGCGTGAATTGCTCGGGCGCTCCATAGCGGGGCGTGAAGGAGGTAATGGCCACGCCGGTCTTGGCGAGCGCGGCGTTGATCTTGGCGTGGTCGGAGACCATCTTGGCGACGCCGAAATCGAGCAGCTTGCAGGGTGTGTCCGTAGCGCGCGCTTCGCCGCCCATGACGAAGATGTTTGCCGGTTTGATGTCGCGGTGGGTGATCCCTCGCCGATGGGCCACGTCGAGAATGGGCAAGATTCGCCGCAAGAACCCCACCGTTTCGCCCTCTGTCCACGGCTTCTCCAGGCGCTGATCCTCTGCCAGGATGGCGTCGAGGGGCGTGCCGTCGAGCCACTCGAGGACCATGAAGGGCAGCCACTGGCCGGCGCGCGTGGTGTAGGCACCCACGTCCCGCGCCTGCACGATCCCCGCGGTCTGGCTCGACAGCTCGGTCAGAAGAGCACCCTCCTGGAAGAACTGATGCAGCAGCTCGTCACGATATTCGGCGGGGGCTTGCGAAAGACCGCTGAAGAATTTCACGGCCACCGGTTGCTTCCAGATCGTGTGCTCGGCCAGGTACACCACGGCGAAGCCGCCCTCACCGACGAGATGCTCGATGCGATACTTCTCGGCAACAATCTGTCCAGAGATGTTGAGCGGATCTTTGTCGGGCATGGGCGAGGTTCCGGCCGTAGGTCCATCATCCGCTGGATGGTCCGTTCGATCAATCGGGTCCTCGGCTCTTCCGCCGAAAAACGCCCGGAACATGCGGCTCCGCAACATCCGCGTGGGGGCTGGCCTTCCCCACCGTGAAAGTGGTTCTTGCGTTGGACCTTGTCGGAAGCGACGGCGGGCCCTATTCTCGCGCCGCTTTGGACATCATCGACGCTCATGCGCACGCATTTCCCGACGGCATTGCCAAGCACGCCGTCACCTCCCTGTGCGGGCAAGGGCTGTGGCACGAAATGCGCAATCATCATGACGGCACCGTCGCCGCGCTGCTCGCGTCGATGGATCGGGCGGGCATCCGCCGGGCCGTGCTCTGCTCGGTGGCGACCAAGCTGACCCAAGTCGAGAAGATCACCGACTGGAGCGCCAGCGTGGCCAGCGACCGATTGATTCCCTTTCCGTCGATTCATCCCGACTATCCCGAGCCCGAGCGCGAGATCGAGCGCATCGCCTCCCTCGGCCTACGCGGCCTCAAGTTTCATCCGCAGTACATGCACTGCGCGCTCGATGATGCGCGCTGCCTGCGCATCGCTCGGGCCGCCGAGCGCGCGGGATTGATCATCGAGGTCCACGGGGGCTACCATCCCGCATTCGAGAAACACGACGAGGGCTCGCCGCTCAGGTTGCGGCGACTGCACGACCTCGTGCCGGCGCTGCGTTTGGTGGGCTGTCACCTCGGCGGCATGGACGACTGGCAGGGCGTCCTCGACTACCTGGTGGGCTGCGACATCTACCTGGAAACCAGCTTTACGCCCTTGTGGTGCCCGCCCGACATCATGGCCACGATTCTGGCGCGCCACAGTCCGCGGCGAATCCTCTTCGGCACCGATTCGCCGTGGAACGACCAAGCCGCCGAGCTGGCCAACTTCCGCCGTCTTCCGCTCTCGCCCGAGAATTTCGAATTGGCCTTGTCGCAGAACATGGCCGAGCTCGTCGGGTAGCTACTCGACCGTGATCATGCCATTGGCCGGAATCATCGCGGCCAGGTGGATCGTGCAGTAGTAGTAGAAGAGACCCCGGGGTTGCGCGCCCTGCTCTCTAGACTTGGCGGATTATCGGCAATTCGATGAAGAACGTACTGCCCTTCCCGGCCTGGCTCTCGACACCAGCGCGGCCCTCATGCGCCTCCGCGATGCGGCGTACGATGGAGAGCCCGAGGCCGATCCCCGTGGCCTTGCTCGGCCGAGAGCCCGGTTTTCCGACCCGGGCGAACTCCTGGAACAGGCGGGCTTGGTCCTCCGCAGAGATGCCAGGACCGTGGTCGCTGACCTCGATGCGCACGAAGGAGCCAGCTTGCGCCGCGCGAACCTCGATGGGACCGCTGGGATCGGCGTACTTGATGGCGTTGGTGAGGTAGTTCGCCACGGCCTCGCGGAGAAGCCGCTCGATTCCGCGGATCGCCGGCAGCGTTGCCGGCAGATCCATTTGCAGGTGCTGTCCCTTCTGTTCGGCGGCCTCCGACTGCTCCTCGACCGCAGCGCGCAGCGTGGCCAGCACATCCACGGGAGCCATCATGCCCTCGAGTCGCTCGGTTTCGAGATCGGCAAGGACGCGTAGGCTGCGTAGCAGCTCGAGCACGCCCCGCAACTTTTCCCCTGCCCTATCCACGCGTGTCTTGGCAGCCTCGCCCAACTCGCCGTCCACCCCACTGCCCAGCCCCTCCAGCATGGTGACCACGGTACCGACGGGGCTGCGCAGATCGTGCAGGACCACGTGCAGAAACGACCGCCGCAGGTCCGCCAACCCTTCGAGCCGCTCGCTCGCCTCGAGCAACCCCTGTTCGTTGTGGCGCAACAGCCGAACGATTCCGGTGGTGAGCACGGTCGTAACGGCGGTGAGCAAGCCGTAGACGAACAGCACGGTCAGGACCACCGACACGTCGCCTTCGCCCCCGGCGTGAACGGCCCCGAGCGGCCGGTGCCTTGGGATCACGCCGTACCATTCCCCAAGCACGAGGCCGGCCAGAAGCAGATACCCCACGGCCGCGTGTCCATAGGCCGCGCCCCGGGACAGCAGCACGGACGCCAGAATCGCATGCAGCAGGTAGAAGGCGAGAAATGGCGAATGTCCCCCGCCCACCTGCCAGATGGCGAAGGTCAGCACCAGGTAATCGAGCAGGATCGAAAGGTGCGCGACATAAACCAGACGGCGCTCGGTTGATTTGCCGCCACCTGGGCGACGGTAGGGGCGAACCGTGAGGAATACCCAGACGTTGTTCGCCGCCAGGAACGCGGCAGCCCCCGCCAACGCAGGAATGTCGAGACCCCGCACTCCGACGACATACGTGGCGAAGAGCGCGCCTACCAGAATCCCTGCGGCGGCAACGAAGCGCAGCCGGGCGAATAGGTACAGCCTTTCACCCAGCAACAGACTGTGCGTGAGAATCAGGGCCTCGCTAGTCCTCGATTCCATGCTTGGGGTTGTCCGACGGATAACACCCCGACGCAAGCGCTATTTCGTCAATTTGGCCTTGATGGTGCGCAATAGCGCTTCTGCGTTCACCGGCTTCTGGAACACGGCATCCAGGCCGAGCTCGCGGTACCCGGTCGACAGGTTGAGCTGGTCGCCCATCGAGCTGAGCAGGAGGATGGGCGCCTGATTTCCGGCGAGCTTCAGCTCCTTGACCAGGTTCGTCCCGGCGTCGATCTCTTCCATCATCAGATCGAGGATGATGAGGTCGGGTTTCACCTGCTTGAACTTGGCCAGGCCTTCTTCGGCGGAAAACGCGGCCTCGACCACGTAGCCGCCCTTCTCCAATTGCATGCGCAGAAGATCGAGAAGATCCGCGTCGTCATCGACGCAAAGGATGAGGTGCTTTCCATCTCTCATGTTTACGCCTTCCAGGTTGAGCCGCTGGCGACAAGACCGGCGGCGGGGGGGCCCAATTCCTGCACGTAGTGGTCGAAGCGGCGCTCGACGAGCGCCTTGCGGGCAAACGTCACGGCCTCGGTCAAGTTGTCTATCGCCTGCGAAGACAAGGCCTCGTCGAGCTCGCAGAACTCGTAGCCGCGGATGCCGAGGGTATAGGCCGCGACCTTGCTGGCGAACATGCCGTGTGCCAGGGCCACGACCTGCACTGGGCTGACGCTGTGGCTGGTCCATCCGAGGGTGCTCCCGGCCCGCGCGACGGTCGTGTCGTCGATACGCGAGAACCAGAAGGGCGTGGGTCCCTGGGTGGCAGCATCGGCGAACACGACGGCATCATACCCGGCAATCTCGGCGGCGTCTTCCACTGTCAGTTGGTAGTTGGCGTCCACCGTGAGGTCCGGAATACCAAGCTCCTCGATGGCCGCGGCCAACGCCGGCCCCAGGCCATCGTCACCACGGGCGGGATTGCCGAAGCCGTACAGAAGGATCTTGGCCGGTGTGTGGGTCATCCCCTGCTCTTTCGGTCTAGGATCTGGCCCTGGTGATCGAGCAGGGTCATTTCCATGGCCATCTGACCGAGCGCGTGGGTCGCGCACGACAGACACGGGTCGTAGGCGCGAATGGCCACCTCGACGTGGTTGAGCAGTCCCTCGGTGATCTCCACGCCTTGCAGGTGATCCTGGGCCACCTTGGCCACGGCGCGGTTCATGGGCTCGTTGTTGTTGGTGGTCGACACGATGAGGTTGGCCGACACGACCTGATCGTTCTTGTCCACCTTGTAGTGGTGGAACAAGGTCCCGCGCGGCGCCTCGATGAGCCCGATGCCCACCTCGCGCCGCTCGCCCTTGGTCACCAGATCCTTGCCTTGCAGATCCTTGTGGTTCAGCAGCTCCTGAATCTTCTCGATGGAGTGCAGAAGCTCGACCATGCGCGCCCAGTGGTAGGCCATGGTGATGTTGTTCGGCTTGCCGCCCGTCACCGCGCGAAATTCCTTGCGCTCGATTTCGGCCAGCGGCGTGTCGATGAAGCTGGCGGTGTTGAGACGAGCCAAAGGTCCCACGCGGTACCAGCCCTTTTCCGGTCCGATGGAGCGGATGAAGGGGAACTTCATGTACGACCAGTCGCGTACTTCCTCGGCGATGAAGTCGATGTACCGCTGGTAGTCGACCTGGTCGAAGATGGTCCCGCCCTGGGCGTCGATGGCGCGCAGGTTGCCATGGTAGAGATCCATGGCGCCGTCGGCGCGAACCAGCGACAAGTGATTCGAATCGAATGACCCGAAGGGCGCCAGCTTGGCCAGGTTCTCGACCGTGTAGTCCTTGGCGATCTTGACCGCCGACTTTGCCCACTTGAGCTGTTGGTCGATGTCCTTGAGAAATACGTCGCGCTCGGCAACGGACAGATTCTTGTTCACGCCGCCGGGGATGGCCCCCGTACCGTGGATCTTCTTGCCCGCCGTGGCCTTGATGAGCTCTTGCCCGTACTTGCGCATGAGCACGGCCTGCACGGCCAGATCCGGGAACTTGCCCGCCACGCCGATGACGTTGCGAACCGCCACGTCCGCGTCGAAGCCGAACAACAGATCGGGCGACGACAGGTGAAAGAAGTGCAAGGCGTGCGACTGGTACATCTGCCCGTAGTGCATGAGGCGGCGGATCTTCTCTGCCGTGGGCGTCAGCTTCTCGGCGCCCACGATGCGGTCCATGGCCTTGGCCGCCGCCAGGTGGTGGCTGACCGGACAGATGCCGCACAGCCGCTGCACCAACACCGGGACCTCCCAGAACGGACGCCCCTGGATGAAGCGCTCGAAGCCGCGGAACTCGACGACGTGCAGGCGGGCCTGGATGACCTTCTTGTTCTCGTCGAGCAGGATGGTGACCTTCCCGTGTCCCTCAACCCGGGTCACAGGCTCGATGACGATTCGCTTGGCAACGTTCATCGGAATTCCTTCTCCTATCATCCTATCGTCGTCCTATCGTCGTCCTATCGTCGTCCTATCGTCGTCCTACCGTCCATCAGTCGTACTTGATGAGCTCGTAAGGCAGCGCGATGGGCTTGCCGGTCAACAGCGCCACCAAGGCCTCCCAAAGCGTGTCCGCCGAGGGCGGGCACCCGGGCAAGTGGTAGTCCATCTTGACCACCTCGTGGCAGGGGTAGACCTTGTCGAGCAAGAGCGGGATCTCGGGATCGCTCGGGATCTTGCCACGCGGGTTGTACACCGTCGGCCCCTTGAGGTACGCCTCCTCGAGACACTCCTGAAGCGGGATGGTGTTGCGCAGGGCCGGGATTCCGCCCATGGTGGCGCAGTCGCCGGTCGAAATGAGCACATCGCAGTGCTCGCGGAAGTGCTGCAGCACGTGGACGTTCTCCTCGTTGCAACAGCCACCCTCGACGATGCCGACCGCGCAGCGACCCTCGATCTTCTTGATGTCGTTGATGGGCGAGCGGTCGAAGTCGACCAGCTCTATCAGCTTGAGGATGCGCTCGTCGATGTCGAGCACCGACATGTGACAACCGAAGCAGCCTGCAAGGGAAACCGTCGCCAACTTTGGTTTGTTTGCCATGGTGCTACCTACTTGCTCGCCTGGCGGGCGACCGCCTTGCGGGATTCGATTTCGCTGCCGATGGGTTTCTGGTCGTACATGCGCTGGCCCACGGGAACGGCGAAGCCCACGCGCTTCTTGACGATGCAGCCGACCGGACACGATTCGGCGGCCTTGTCGGTGACGCTGAGGTTGGTCCCGCCGGCCCCGGTCGCGGCATTCACGCCGAGGCGCTTGTGGGCACCCCGGCCGATGAACTGGAACACGTGCTTGCCGTCCTGCTCTTGCGAGGCGCGAATGCAGCGCGCGCACAGGATGCAGCGGTTGTAGTCCAGCATCACGTCGGGATGGCTGGCGTCCACCTCGCGCGATGGGAACATGTACGGGTGGCGCGGCGTCAGGATCCCCATGCGATAGGCCGTGGCTTGCAGCTCGCAGTTGCCGCTCTTCTCGCAGAACATGCAGTAGTGGTTGCCCTCGACGAAGAGCATCTCCACCAGGCTGCTGCGCAGATCCTTCAGCTCGACCGTCTCGTTTTCCACCACCATACCCTCGGCGATGGGCATGGTGCAGGCAGCTTGCGGTCGCCCGTTGACCAGCACTGTGCACACGCGGCAGCTTCCCCAGGGGGTCAGGCCCTTCATGGCGCACAGGTGAGGGATGTAGATGCCGGATAGGGACGCCGCCTGCAGAATGGTCTGACCCTGCTCGCCTTGGACGTCCTTGCCATCAATCGTAAAGGTGACCTTCTCGGCCATGGCTACACCCCGCCTTTCTGGGTGGCGAAATGTTCGGATGCGTGCCCTGCCAGCCCGGCCGCCATCGCCACCGCCTTGCTGGGATCGAACGACGAAACGAACGTGCTTCCGTTGCTCTTGACCCTGCGTTCGTATTCTTTGCGGAAGCTTTGAATCGTTCCCAGCACCGGATTGGCTGCGGTCTGCCCGAGACCACAGCGGCTGGCGGTCTTCATGGTTTTGCCGGTCTTCTCCAGGTAGTCGATGTCCGCCAGGCTTGCGTTCCCGCCCAGGAACCGCCCGAGCCTCTCGCACAGCAGGCTCGTGCCGACCCGGCAGGGCGTGCAGTAGCCGCAGCTTTCCTCGACGAAGAACTCCATGAAGGCGTGGGCGATGGCGAGCACGTCACGCCCAGCCCCGAACACCATCACCGAGCCGCCGGTGGCGAGGTCGTCGTAGCACAGCTTGCGCCCGAATTCCGCCGGCCCGATCATGCGGCCGGACGCGCCGCCCACCTGCACGGCTTGCGTGTCGGTCGCGCCCACGCGGGCGAGCAGATCGCTGACCGTGATGCCGAAGGGAAGCTCGTAGACCCCGGGGCTGTTGCAGTCTCCGGACACGCTGAACACCTTGGTGCCGGCGCTGCCCTGGGTGCCCATCGACGTAAACCAGCCCGTGCCGTTCTCGATGATGCGGGCAACGGCACAGAAGGTCTCGACGTTGTTGATCACCGTGGGCATGCCGAGATATCCCCTTTGCGCCGGGAAGGGCGGCCGGGTCTTGGGGTCGCCGGCCTTGCCTTCGCACGAGCTGAGCAGCGCGGTCTCCTCGCCGCACACGTAGGCGCCGGCGCCAAGCTGGATGCGAATGTCGAACTTGAATCCCGATTTGCCGAGAATGTCGCGGCCGAGCAATCCGGCGGCACGCCGCTTGGCCAGGATCTCCTCGAGGAATTGCAGCAAGTAGGCGTACTCGCCGCGCAGGTACACGATGCCCTCGCTGGCGCCGATGGCATAACCCGCGATGGTCATGCCCTCGAACATCAGCCCCGCGGCCTCGGTGAGGATCACGCGGTCCTTGAACGTCCCCGGCTCGCCCTCGTCGGCATTGCACACCACGAACTTGCGCTCGCCGGCGGCGCCGCGGGTGAATTCCCACTTCATCCCGGTCGGGAAACCGGCGCCCCCACGCCCGCGCAAGCGCGACGCCTTGACGATCTTGATGAGCTCGACGGGCTGCTCGGACAGCGCACGTTGCAACGCGACCCCAGGCGTCGACGGCGCGAACACCACTGCGCCGGGCTCGCGCAGATTGTTGACCACCATCGAACGCACGAGAGGATGGCCGTTGTTGCCGTCCCCGAGGGTGAGCTTGAGCTGTTCCAGGTTCTTGGTGGCACGCAGGGTCTGCACGATCTCGTGCACCATGTCCGTGGACACGCGGGTGACGACCTTGTGGTTGACGAGCAGCGCCGGGGCCTGATCGCACATGCCGATACAAGGCGTGTATTCGAGGGAAAACAGGCCGTCGGGCGTGGTCTGGCCGAAGTCGATTCCCAGCTCGGCGCGGAAGGCCGCGGCGATGCGGTCCATGCCCTTGATCTGATCGATGATGTCGTTGCACAGACGGATCACGAATCGCCCGCGCGGCTCGCGCGAAAAGAAGGCGTAAAACGTCGCCGCGCTTTCGACCTCGACCCGGCCGATCGATAGGGATTTGGCGATGTCGTCCAGGGCGCCGGAGGCGATGCACCCGGCCTCCGCCTGGACATTCAAGAAGATGTCCATCAGCCGGCCCTTGTCGTTGCCGAACCTCTCGCAGATCTGCCTAGTGACACCGGAGTTGTCTGCCATGGCCCTTCCTGCTTCTGACTCTCGTCGAGTCGGACTACCGTCCCCGAACCCCGACGGAAACACGGTTTCCGCCGCTTCGCGATTCGGGCTAGTTACTCAAACTGTCGAAACTACACTGAACCCAAACTAGACCTACACGGAACCACGATCCATGGCGCAAGCACTGCGCACGTGAAAAACGTAACGAATCGGCTCCGATTTGGCAAGTCCCGTGATGATCTTTTTTCTCGACGGAGGAACGACGTGCGTTTACGTCGCACGTCAGCGGCAGCTCTGGGGCAAGCCCATGTACACTTGTCCGAGCGCCGTGGGCGAGCCGTCGCTGTTGACGAGCTTGGCGTTCGGGATCGGGTCGGCGCTGAACCAGGAATAACGGAACACCCTGGGATTGCCTTCGAGGTACGGGATCGCGGCGCGCATGTAGGCTTCTTGCTGGGCCGCCGAGGCAGTCGTGTCGCAGGAAAATTCGGTCAGCCAGATCGGCTTGCCGAATTGCTCGAAGCCGGCCAGGCTGCCGCCGGGCTCCAGGTAGTCCTTGAGCGACGGCAAGTCGCAGTTGTACCAGTGGACCGCGACGTAATCGACCTCGCAGGTCGGGCACGCAGCGAAGAAGTCCGTCAGATACTGATAGGGATCGGTGCCGTTGCACTGGTTCGCGGGGCCGCAGAAATTCATGCCTGGACCGACGATGGGAATCCCGGCTGCCTTGGTCTGGATGGTGGGCCAGTAGCTGGCGGCCTGGGCGGCGGTCAGGTTCGACTGGGCCATGAAATTGGGCTCGTTGAAGGTGAGCAGGTACTTCGACCCGGCCGGAATGCTGGAGCTCAGACTGTCCTTGCCCCAGAGCATGGGCACGAATTCCATGCCGCTCGAGCCGCTGCCTTGCGCGGCCCAGTTGTACCACCACGCAACCGCGGGGAAGAACGCGGGGTCGGGCGCCGTGTTCGCGGCGATGCCTCGCTTGCAGACCGTGGTACCGCCCCCGTCGGGGCCGGTGGATCCGCCGGCGCTGTCGCCGCCGCTTCCTGTCACACCGCCGCCGGCCTTGCCGCCCGTTCCACCACCCACGCCGCCGCTTCCTGTGCCGCCAGCGCTGCTCGTTCCGCCGATCCCCATCGAGCCTCCACTGCCCTTCGTCGCGCCGCCAGTACCACCGAGCGCTCCACCCGTGCCAGACCCGCCGCCGCCCGGTACCCCGCCGCTGGCCGTCACGCCTCCCGTGCCGTTTGCGCCCCCGGTGCCCGTCCCCTGACCGTGCGAGCTGCTGCCGCATGCCTGGAGAATCAGAAGCAACGTCATGAGCGCGAAACGACTGACTGCTCGCATCGGTCCTCCTCGGGCGCGGTGAGGATACGAACGATACCGCAAAGGAGCACGGATCGACCAAAGTCATTGGCATCTTGAGGTAGATTGCCGGCGTGGCGCCCGCTCAGCCAACCGTGCCCGACTCCGTGCCCGACGCCGTGCGCGTCCACGTCGCCATTCGCGGCGCGGTCCAAGGCGTCGGGTTCAGGCCCTTCGTCTACAGGCTGGCGCGAGAGCTCGGACTGCGTGGCTGGGTCAACAACTCGGCCGCTGGCGTGTTCGTCGAGGCCGAAGGCCAAGCGCAGAGGGTGCGCGAGCTCGTGCGCAGGCTTGAGGACGACAAACCCGACATCGCCATCATCCAGAGCCTGGAGGCGACGTTCCTGGATCCCGTCGGCTATTCAGGGTTCGAGATTCGCGCCAGCACAGGTGGCGAAAAGCGCGCCTTGGTGCTGCCCGACCTGGCCACCTGCCCCCTGTGCCTGAACGACATCCTCGATCCCGCCAATCGCCGCTATCGCTACCCGTTCACCAATTGCACCCACTGCGGACCGCGCTTCAGCATCATCGCCGGCCTGCCCTACGACCGCGCGGCCACCACCATGGCCCGCTTCACGATGTGTGCCGAGTGCGCGCTCGAGTACCGCGATCCGGCGGACCGGCGGTTCCACGCCCAGCCCAACGCATGCCCGGCCTGCGGCCCGCAGCTTGCGCTGTGGAACGGCGACGGCGTCGAGAGCGCGCAAAAGCACGAGGCGCTGGTGGCGGCGGCCGGCGCGATTCGCGCCGGGAAGATCGCCGCCGTGAAGGGGCTGGGCGGATTTCACCTGATGGTGGATGCGCGAAACGAGACCGCCGTGCGCGAGCTGCGCGAGCGCAAGCGGCGCGAGGAAAAGCCCTTCGCCATCATGGCCGTCGACCTCGTGCAGGCCCTGCGCACCTGCTCGGCCTCCGAGGTCGAGCGACGGTTGCTGCGTTCGCCCGAACGTCCCATCGTCCTGCTTTCGCGCCTGCCGGGCCCCAGCGACATCGCCAAATCCGTCGCGCCGGGGAATCCGACCTTGGGGGTGATGCTGCCAGGCACGCCGCTGCACCACCTGTTATTGCGCGAGCTCGGGTTTCCGGTCGTCGCCACCAGCGGCAACCTCTCCGAAGAGCCCATGTGCACCGACGAGCACGAAGCCGTCGAACGGCTGCGTGGCATCGCCGAGGTCTTCCTGGTCCACGACCGACCCATTTTGCGTCACGTGGACGATTCAATCGTGCGCGAAGTGGCTGGGCGCGAGCTGGTTCTCCGCCGCGCCCGCGGCTTCGCCCCCCTGCCCATCTCCGTCGACCACGAGCTTGCGCCCGTGCTCGCCGTCGGCGGGCACCAGAAGAACACCATCGCCGCGGCCCTCGGCACGCAGGTGTTCATCAGCCAACACATCGGCGATTTAGAGACCGCGGAATCGCATCAAGCCTTCGTGTCGGTCATCGACGCCTTCCAAAGCCTCTATGCCTTCACACCCACGACCCTCGCCTGCGACCTACACCCGGACTACCTCTCGACCCAACATGCCGAACGTTCGTGTCTGCCCGTGGTCAAGGTGCAACACCACCACGCACACGTCCTCGCCTGCATGGCCGAGAATCGGCTGCGCCCGCCCGTGCTGGGGATTGCCTGGGATGGCAGCGGCCTGGGCAGCGACGGCACGGTGTGGGGGGGCGAATTTCTGCACGTGACGGGCGCGGGCTTTCGCCGGGTTGCCCATATTCGCCCCTTCCTCTTGCCCGGCAACGCCAAGGCCGTGCGCGAGCCGCGCCGGGTGGCGCTGGCCATTCTCTACGAAGTCTTCGGCGACAAGGCCTTTGCCCTCGACCTTCCGACGCTGTGTTCGTTCTCGCCGGCCGAGCTCGGGACCCTGCGGACCATGCTGCGCCAGCGCCTCAACACGCCCACCACCTCCAGCGCCGGCCGCCTGTTCGACGCCTTCGCCTCGCTGCTGAACCTGCGTCAAGCAGCCAGCTTCGAAGGTCAAGCAGCCATGGAGCTGGAATTTGCCTTGGCCGACGTGAACGTGGACGATTCCTATCCCTATGTCCTGCGCGGCGAGGGCGAAACCCTGTGGCTGGACTGGGAGCCCATGGTGCGCGCCGTGCTGGCCGAGCCGGGGATCGACGTTGCGCGTGCGTCGGCCCGCTTTCACAACACCCTCGTGGACATGGCGGTCGACGTAGCGACGCGAATCGGCGAGACCAACATCGTGCTGAGCGGTGGCTGCTTTCAGAACCGCTATTTGACCGAGCGCATGGTGTCGCGCTTGCTCGGCGCGGGTTATCGTCCGTACTGGCATCAGCGCGTGCCGCCCAACGACGGCGGCCTCGCGCTGGGACAGATCATGGCGGCGCAAGCGGCGCATGAAGCGCGAAAGGATTGAGCATGTGTCTTGCGGTCCCGGGAAAGATCCTCAGCATCAGCGGTGACGACGCCACGCGCATGGGCGCCGTCAGCTTCGGCGGTGTCAGCAAGGAGGCCAGCCTGGCCTTCGTCCCCGAGGCCAAAGTCGGAGACTACGTGCTGGTGCACGCCGGCTTCGCCATCAGCGTGGTCGACGAGGCCGAGGCCGCGCAGACCCTGGAATACTTCCGCCAGATCGGCGAGCTGGGCGAGCTCGAGGACAACAAGACATGAAGTTTGTCGACGAATACCGCGACCAGGCCAAGGCCGAGGGATTGGCCCAGGCCATCGCGCGCATCACCACCAAGCCGTGGTCGATCATGGAGGTGTGCGGCGGCCAGACCCACAGCATCGTCAAGTACGGCATCGACGAGCTTCTGCCCGGGCACATCACCCTGCTGCACGGCCCGGGCTGCCCGGTGTGCGTGACCCCGCTCGAGCTCATCGACAAGGCGTTGCAGATCGCCGCGCGCCCCGAGGTCACCTTCTGCTCCTTCGGCGACATGCTGCGTGTGCCGGGCAGCGGCGGCGACCTGTTCTCGGTCAAGGCCAAGGGCGCCGACGTGCGCATCGTCTACTCGCCGCTCGATGCCCTGAAGGTCGCGCGCGACCATCCCGAACGGCAAGTCGTGTTCTTCGCGGTGGGCTTCGAGACCACCGCGCCGGCCAACGCCATGGCCGTGTTCCAGGCCCACGCGCAGAAGCTCCCGAACTTCTCGGTCTTGGTCTCGCACGTGCTGGTGCCGCCGGCCATGGCCGCGATTCTCGCCGCGCCCGACAACCGCACCCAGGGGTTCCTGGCCGCCGGGCACGTGTGCACGGTGATGGGCTTCGAGGAGTACCTGCCCCTCGCCGCGAAATACCGCGTTCCCATCGTGGTGACCGGCTTCGAGCCGGTGGATATTCTGCAAGGGATCCTCATGTGCGTGCAGCAGCTCGAGCAGGGCCGCGCCGAGGTCGAGAACCAGTACGCGCGCTCGGTGCAGCGCGAAGGGAATCGACCCGCGCAACGGTTGATGGCAAAGGTCTTCCGCGTGGTCCCGCGCAAGTGGCGCGGGGTGGGCGAAATCCCGAACAGCGGCTATGCCCTGCGCGATGAATTCGCCGCCTACGACGCCGAGGCGCGCTTCGGCGTGGCCGGTTACCACGTCGACGAGGATTCCGAGTGCATCAGCGGGCAAGTCCTGCGCGGGGTGAAGAAGCCGCAAGAATGCCCGGCCTTCGGCACGCGCTGCACGCCCGAGCGGCCGCTCGGCGCCACCATGGTTTCGAGCGAAGGCGCGTGCGCGGCCTACTACCAGTACCGACGCCATCAACAGACCTCGCAGACCGCCCTTGCCGCCGGGAAACGGAGCTGAGCATGGCCGACAAGTCGGATGCGCCCTTCGCCGTCAGCTGCCCCGTCCCCATCACCAACCAGGATTTCGTCACCCTGGCCCACGGCGGTGGCGGCCGGATGATGCACGGTCTGCTCGACCGCGTCGTCCTTCCCGCGTTCGGCAACCAGCCGCTCGAGTCACGTCACGACGGCGCGGTGATGAAGATCGACAAGGGACGGCTCGCCTTCACCACCGACTCCTATGTGGTTCACCCGCTCTTCTTTCCCGGCGGCGACATCGGCACCCTGGCCGTCACCGGCACGGTGAACGACCTGGCCATGTGTGGCGCACGCCCGCTGTGCCTCTCCGCGGGATTCATTCTGGAGGAAGGACTGCCCATCGCCACCCTCGAACGCGTGGTGGCTTCCATGGCCCGCACCGCCAAGGCCGCCAACGTCGGCATCGTCACCGGCGACACCAAGGTCGTGGACCGCGGCAAGGGCGACGGCCTGTTCGTCAACACCGCGGGCATCGGCGTCGTCGAGCACAACCTGGTCATCGCGCCCACCAGCGTGCGCGCAGGCGACGCCATCCTGCTCAGCGGCGACGTCGGCCGCCACGGCGTGGCCATCATGGCCGTGCGCGAGGGCCTGCAATTCGAGACCACCATCGAAACCGACTGCGCCCCCCTCGCCGATCCCGTGCTGGCCCTGTTCGCGGCCGGCATCGCGGTCCACTGCCTACGCGACCTGACCCGCGGCGGCCTGGCCACCACGCTCATCGAGATCGCCGAATCGAGCCGGTTGCACATCGACATCGCCGAGCGCGACATCGCCGTCGAGGAGAACGTGTGCGGCGCCTGCGAGATCCTCGGCCTCGACCCCCTCTACCTGGCCAACGAAGGCCGCTTCGTCGCCTTCGTCCCCTCCGCAGATGCCGAGCGCGCCCTGCAGATTCTCCACAGCCACCCGGTTTCCGCGACGGCCGCCGCCATCGGCGTCGTGTCCGAATCACCCGCCGCCCTGGTCACCCTACAAAGCCGCATCGGCACCAAGCGCATCCTGGACATGCACAGCGGCGAGCAGTTGCCGAGGATCTGCTGACGCATCCCGTTTCGGAATTGCCAACGGAGATCGTCATGGCCGCACCCGCACCTCAGCAGCTTTTCGAGAAGATCGCGCGTCTGCTTCCTGCCCGTGTTGCAGAAGTCGAGGATTTCGTCGACTTCCTCTCCTCGCGAAACACCAATCGCGAGCTGGCCCACGCCGCCACTGCGGCGGCCGTGCCCGCCTTCGCCAAGGTCTGGGACAATCCCGAGGACGACGTCTACAACGACATCTGAAGGTCGATAGCACCATGCCCTACCGACGGAGACGTCATCGTCGTGCCGTTCCAATTCACCGACCAGACCGCCACCAAGCAGCGTCCCGCGGTTGTCGTCAGCTCAGAGTCATATCACCATGGCTGGCGCCGGTGGGTGGACTTCGCGTTGAAGCCCGAGCTCCTTACGCGCTGTCTCTGCGTGCTCAGAAATCTCTACGCCCTCTCCTTACGGGATCTCGCTGGTCGCGCCGGTTTCGCCGAAGCCGACCAGCTCCATGGACGTGGGGTGGTCGATGCCCGCGCTCTTGACCAGACCGCTGATGGGGACGAGGGCGTGCATCCAGGTCATCGAAGCCGAATGCCACATGCCCCAACTGGCATCGGTTCTCGCCTTGAAGCACCCGATGAAGGTGCCCGCGATGACGGGCATGCTTTCCTGGGGCAACCCTTGCCACGAAACCGCGAGCATGTCGATCGAGCTTTGCCACATGGATTTCATGAGCTGAAGTATCGGCCCTTGGATTTCCGTTACTTGGCCCTTCTTGTCCTTCATCTTGACCGCGCGAACCTCCATGGTGCTGGGATTCATGCGATCGCCTGGAAAGAGCAGAATCTTCATGACCGTCTTGCCGTAGTAGCTCTCGTTCGCGATCTCCACCCAGAAGGCGCCGTTGTCCTCGCCGACGATCTTGTAGGTGACCAGCGACGGCTCGCCCTTGTCGTTCACCAGCTTGTACTGCGTCCACTGCCCCATCGCCAAGGGCTTGGGCACGAAGGATGTGGGCGCTGGGAAGGTTTGGCCCGTGTGCGCAAGCACGGCGACGCGCTGATCGATGTCGGACTTGGCCGCCTTGTCGATGCTGGGACCGCAGGCCAACAAGAATGCGGAACCGACCAGGAGCAGGATGGTGTGGCGCGCGGCTGTCTTCCTCATGCGGCGGATTTTGCCCACACGCGAAGGTACGGTCCAGTGCATATTCCCGCGATAGTCGCAGAAGGCCGTGGCCGTGGTCGTGGCCGTGGTCGTGGTCGTGGTCGTGGCCGTGGCCGGTCGTACCTTCCGCGCTGTCGCGTCCTCAGGCAGCTCCACCGCGGCGGTGATGGGTCAGGTCCTTCCCCGGCTGGCGGCGCGCCGCCGTGGCCGCTTGGCTCACGGCCTGCCACTTGGCCGTCGGCAAGGGCCGGGCCAGGGCGATGGCCAGGACCTGGGTCATGGAATGCACGGGCTCCAGCTTGATGCGCTGGCGTAGGAAAGCCGGGATCTCACCCAGCTCGGCCAGATTGCCCGCGGGCACGATGGCGACATGCATGCCGGCGCGTGCGGCCGCCAACAGCTTTTCCTTGAGACCGCCTACGGGAAGAACCCGACCGCGCAGCGTGAGCTCGCCGGTCATGGCCACATCCCGCCGGATGGGAATGCCGGAGGCAAGCGACACGAGCACGCACGCCATGGTGATGCCCGCCGATGGGCCGTCCTTGGGCACGGCGCCGGCGGGAACGTGGATGTGAATCTGCCGGTCGGTAAAGAAGTCGCCCTCGATACCGAGGTTGCCGGCCTGTACGCGGGCGTAGGAAAGGGCCGTCTGCGCCGATTCCTTCATCACGTCGCCGAGCTGCCCGGTCAGAATCAGCGTCCCCTTGCCGGCCATGATCTGCGCCTCGACGTGCAGCACTTCGCCGCCGGCCTGGGTCCACGCCAGCCCGCTGGCGATGCCAACCTCATCCACGCGCTGTCGCTCGTCGGGGATGAACTTGGGCGGCCCCAGGAACTTGGCCAAGTCGTCCAACCCGAGAGGTGCGGCGCGCTTGGCTTTGCCTCTTGCATCCGCCGACCCGCCCTTCTCGACGATCCGCCGGGCCGTCTTGCGGGCAAGCTGCGCCACCTGTCTCTCCAGGTCGCGCAAGCCCGCTTCGCGCGTGTACTCGGCGATCACCTTGCGCAACACCGGTCTGCCGATCGACAAGTCCTTGTCGGAGAGCCCGGCCTCGCGAATCTGCTTGGGCAGAAGGTACCGCTCGGCGATGGCCAGCTTCTCCTCTTCGCTGTAGCCGGCAAGGCGCAGGGTCTCCATGCGGTCGCGCAGCGGAGCAGGAATGGTGTCCGCCAGGTTGGCGGTCGCGATGAACAGCACCTTCGACAGATCGTAGGGCACACCCAGGTAGTGGTCGCGGAAGGTGTGGTTCTGCTCGGGATCCAGGACCTCGAGCAACGCTGCCGACGGGTCACCGCGATAGTCCGAACCGAGCTTGTCCACCTCATCGAGCATGAAGATCGGATTTCTGGCGCCCGCGGTCTTGAGCCCCTGCAGAATGCGTCCCGGCAGGGCGCCCACGTACGTCCTTCGGTGTCCGCGGATCTCGGCCTCGTCACGAACGCCGCCCAGGGAGATACGCACGAACTTGCGCCCCAGCGCACGGGCGATGGAGCGGCCGAGCGAGGTCTTGCCGACGCCGGGAGGCCCGAGGAAGCAAAGGATCGGCCCCCGGCCATCCTTGCGCAGCTTGTACACGGCCAGATAGTCCAGGATTCGTTCCTTCACGTGCTCGAGATCGTAGTGATCTTCGTCGAGCACCGCGCGCGCCGCTGCCAGATCCACGGACGAAGCCTCGGGCTCTTTCCACGGCAACTCCACCACCAGGTCGAGGTAACTTCGCACCACCGCGGCCTCGGCGCTTTCCGAGCTCATCTGTTCGAGCCGCCGCACCTGTTTGTCGGCCTCGGCGCGCGCCTCCGCGGGCAAGCCCGCCGCCTCGATCTTGTGCCGAACCTCCTCGACCTCGTCGCGGAAGGAATTGTCGTCGCCCAGCTCGTGCCTGATCTGGCGCAACTGCTCGCGCAAGTAGTAGTCGCGCTGGGTCTTGGACATCTCCTCCTTGGCCTTGCTCTGGATACGATTCTGCATCTCCAAGATGCCGATTTCGTTTTCCAGGGACTGGTTGACCTTGGAGAGCCGAGCCACCGGATCCTCGGTCTCGAGGATGGCCTGCGCATCGGCCAGCTTGAGCGTGAGATTGGAAGCGACCAGATCGGACATGCGCCCAGGCTCGTCCACGTTCTGCAGCACCAGCGCCAGCTCCGGCTGCACGGTGCGCCCCAGCTCGGCCACCCGCTCGACGTTCTGCTTGACCGTTCGCACAAGGGCCTCGACCTCCACCGAGGGCGGCGTGTGCTCCTCCTCGATGACGTCGAGCCGAACCTTGTAGTTCGGCACATCGGAAAGGAAACGCTGGATGCGCGCGCGGCAGAGCCCCTGCACCAGGATCTTGATGCCACCGTCGGAGAGCTTGCGCATGCGCATGACGATGCCCACGGTCCCGGTGCGGTAGAGCGAGCCCGGCTTGGGATCCTCCTCGGTCGAGTCGCGCTGGGCGACGATGAAGCACATGCGGTGCTCGGAGGCCAGGGCCTGATTCACGGCCTCCAGGGAGACCGGCCGCGATACGCGCAGCGGCGCGATCATATAGGGGAAGACGACCAGATCTCGGACCGGAAGCAGCGGAAGAACATCCGGTATCTCCTGGCCAGCGCCCGACTTGCTTTCGTCCTCGGTGCTCATGGCCGGACATTAACAGAACCGATCCGGAAAACTGAGAAAACGCGTGCTTGGCGGCGCCTGCCTTGACACCCGCCCGGACGGCGGACTAGCTTGGCCGCTCTCCGAGCAAGGCCAGGCCATGAAAATCGCAACTGTCTACGCGGTTCTTCTCGCCCTGCTCGTCGCGGTCGCGGCGCTGGCGCTTGCCGTCGGACACGGCACCCTGTGGGACCCTGCCCTGCGGGACACTCTGCTCGAGCTGCGGGCCACCCGGGTCGCCGCTGCCTTGCTCGCCGGGGCTGCCCTGGCCGTGGGTGGGGTCGTGGTTCAAGGCATGTTTCGCAACCCTCTCGTCAGCCCGGCCATCCTGGGCACCACGGCGGGCGCCAGCCTGGGTGGACAGCTCGCCTTGCTCGCCCTGGCCTGGGGCGCGGCCGGCTCGGCGATCCCGTCCGAGCTGGTGCTCCCGCTCGGCTGCTTCGTCGGCGCCGGGATCTCGCTCGGCATCCTGATGGTCTTCTGTCGCGATCGGACCGGCACCCTGGTGCTCATCCTGACCGGCTTCATCCTGTCGTCGCTCTTTCTCGCCATGGGCGGTTTCGTCACCAGCCTGGCCCAGGATCAGTGGGATCTGAGCCGCGCCGTGGTCTCCTTCACCTTGGGGGGCGTGGGTGGAACGGGACCGCGCCAGGTGCTGGCCGCCCTGCCCTTCGTGCTCGTCGGGCTGTTCGCCTGCTGGTCGTGGAGCGGGACGCTCGACGTGTTGCTCTCGGGTGAGGACGAGGCGCGCACCCTCGGGGTCGAGGTCGGCCAGGCGCGACGATGGACCGTGGTCTGGGTCGCGGTGCTGACCTCGGCCGCCATCGCCGTGGGCGGCAACATCGCCTTCGTCGGCCTGGTTGTTCCTCACGTCTTGCGTCCCATCGTGGGCGTGCGCCACCGGCGCCTGATTCCGGCGGCCGCGCTTCTGGGCGGCAGCTTCCTGGTCCTGTGCGACCTCATCGCCCGGGTCTTCCCGAGTCGCAGCGAGCTGCCCTTGGGCGTGGTCACCGGCATCATCGGGGCCCCGGTGTTCCTCTACCTGCTCGCCCGCTCGTACCGCGAGGTCGAGCATGGCTAGCCCGCCGCGCCTCGAAGCGCACAAGCTCGGCGTGGTGCGCGGAACGCGGCGTCTGCTCGACGATATTTCCGTCTCGGTCGAGGCCGGAGAGGTACTGGCCCTGGTCGGCCCCAACGGCGCGGGCAAGAGCACGCTCATGAAGGCCCTGGCGGGAATCCTGCCCTACGAAGGCGAGATGCTCCTCGACGGGAATTCGGCCAACGCGCTCACGCGCCAAGCGCGCGCGCGAGGCCTGGCCTACGTCCCGCAGCACTCGACCCTCGATGCACCCATGCTGGCCCGCGAGGTGGTGACGCAGGGCCGTTTTGCCCATCGCGATGCCTGGGGGCGCGCCAGTCGCGACGATGCCGCCGCGGTCGTCCACGCCCTGGAAGCGACCGGGGCTGCCCATCTCGCCGATCGCCCCTTCTCGCGCCTGTCCTACGGTGAGCGCCGTCTCGTGTTGTTGGCCCGGGCCCTGGCGACGGGCGCCCCCGTCCTGCTCCTCGACGAGCCCACCGCCGCGCTCGATGTCGCCCACGCGCTTTCCCTGCTCCACCGCCTGCGTGAGCTCGCCGCAGGCGGGCACGCCATCATCGTGGCCCTGCACCATCTCGACGAGGTGGGCGAGTTCTGCGACCGGGCCTTGCTTCTTCGTCAGGGCCGCGCCGTGTGCGTCGGCCCGGTGGCCGAGGTGATCGCCGCCGCGCCGGTACGCGAGGTCTTTGGCGTGGATCTCCTTCCGGGTGCGCACTTCGGGTATCGCGTGATCGCGGGGCGAGAGCGGTGAACCGGGTCAGCGCCTTGAATGGCGCGGCCTTGCTCCTGGCCGTGGCGGGCACGCTGTCCCTGGGCTGGCCGCATGTCCGTCCACGCGTGCACCCCGTGCGCGCATCCACCCCGACCGTCGCGGGCGGGCCGCCCCGCGTCCGGCTCGGTTCCGGAGGTTTCGCCATCGCCGACGCCACCGGCCACCTGGTTTCCCTGCGCCACTACCAGCGCATCGTCTCGACCAATCTCGTGACCGACCACCTGCTCCTCGAGCTGTGCGAGCCCACGCGCATCCTCGCCGTCAGTCGGGCGGCGGCCGAACGCAAGCGCGACGGTTTCCGCTACCAGGGCATGACCACCGTCGACGGTTTTGGTCCCGCCGAGGCCATGGTGGCTTTGAAACCCGATCTCGTGCTGACCAACAGCTTCGGGTCACCCGGGTACGCGGAACGCCTGCGCGACGCCGGCATCGAGGTCTTCGATCTGGGCGAGCTGCGCGGGGAGAGAAGTTTGTCCTATGTGGCCCTGGGCCTGGGCGAGCTCCTCGAAGCGCCCGAGCGCGCGCAGCGGCTCATGCACGAATTCACCTGGCGCATGCGCAGGGTCAGCTCCGGCCTGGGAACGCGCAAGCCCCTTCGCGCCATGTACCTTTCGACCCTGGGCCCCGATCTGCAGGGAGGCACGCTCGGCACCTCGTACCACGACATCCTGGTGGCGGCGGGCCTCATCGACGTCGCGGCCGCGGGCTATCGCGATTGGCCGGCCTACGCGGCCGAACAGGTTCTGGCGTTGGCGCCGGAAATCATCGTCACGCGCGAGGGTTCCGCAGAGCGCGTGTGCAAGTATCCTGGCATGAACCATGCGCCCCCTTGCCGCGGTCAGGGCCGCATCGTCGAGCTGCCGGGCGAGCTTCTGGACGAGCCCGGCCTCGCCATGCTGAACGCAGCCGAGACGCTGTTCAGCGCGGTCTACGGCACCCCGTAGGTGTTCTTTTCGCCCTATTGCAACGAGGTCGTGCACCAGGCGCGGTCATCGCAGAAAGGCACGGTGTCGGTGCCCTGACAGGTCGAGGTGCCGCCGACGGTTCCCACGTAATAGGACAACTGGCCGTCGCGCATGTCATCGATGGAGCCGAAGGTGCTATCGGCGCTGTTCAAGGCCAGATCGAAGCGAACCTGCGTTCCGGAATTGGGAGCACCGCCCGGCCAGGGTAGCTGGACCTCGATGGCGTAGCCGGTGCTGGTGACGGCCTGCTTGTATTGGCCCGCGGGAAGCGCCGTCGGCGTCCCCGAGCTGGAGCCGCCGTTGTTGCTGGTCTTCACCGACACGGCCGGGCCGTTGGCCGGAATGATGACGTGAAGCGCGTTGTTGTCGGTGCCGGTCAGTCCGGTCACGTTGTTGTTCGACGAGATCATGATCTCGAGGGAGTCGCCCTGGTAGGTCTTGCTGATGGCCTGGCTCGGGTCGGCCATGTTCACGGTCTGAACGCTGGTATCCGCGACATCGAAGAACGCGCTGAAACCGGCCGAGGACCAGGCCACGCGACCCGTGACGGTCTCGAACTGGGTGAGCGGAACGTTGTTGTAGTTGTTCACCTTGGCCGCGTTGGTCGCGCTGAACTGGAAGGACGGCACCTGGCAAAGATCGTCATCCTTGCCATCCAGCGTTTGCGTCCCGGTCAACTTGGAGATGGTCGTACACGGATTCAGGGTCGCCGTGGTGCAGGCTCCGATCGGTCCGTCGCCGGTTTGGCCGCCATCGATGGGCGGCAGCACGCCGCCGTCCGACGAACCGCCGCAGCTCGCGACGCTGCCGTAGGCCGTGCATGGCTTGTCGGCGGGGCAATTCGAGACCGGCCCCCAGCCGTTGCCATTGGCCGTGCACGGCACCAGGCTGGTGCCGAGGCACATGGCCTGGGTTGCGTCGCACAGGTCGGCCTTGCAGGTTCCGGCGTCGCAGAACGAGGAGGCCGGACAATCCGAGTCGGTCTTGCACATCACGCAGTCCGAGTTGGCCATGTCGCACAGCATGTCTTGCGGCGCACAGGTCTTGTCCGAGTCGCACGTGGTTCGGCAAGTGTTTTGGACGCAGTGCTGGGTGCTGGCGTCGCAATCGCTGTCAGCCGCACACTGCACGCACTTGCTGGCGGCGGTGTCGCACACCTTGCCCGCGCCGCAGTCGCTGGATTGCTGGCAACCCGCGATGCATTGATTGGAGATGCACGTCTGCCCACTGGAACAGTCGTTGTTCGTCGTGCACTGGACGCAGACGCCGCGACCCGGATCGCAAACTCGATCCCCGCCGCAATCGCGGGTGCTGTTGCATGCCGCCACGGAAACACAGGCATTGCCAAGGCAGTGCCCGCCCGACGCACAATCCGCGCTCTTTACACACCGCACGCATAGCTTCGTGGCCGGCTCGCAGAACAGGCTGTCCGAGGCGCACTCGGCGTCCGTGGTGCACGCGATGGTTGGGATGGTGGTGCTGCCACCCGAACCGCCCACCGACGAGCCCCCGCCCCCACCCTCGCCTCCATGCCCGCCGCCGACCGAGGTATCACCACCGGTGCCGCCAGCCCCACCCTGGCCGGTTGTGCCTCCGTCCCCGCCGCCACCGTCGCTGGCTCGCGTGCCAGCACATGCCAAGCCCCCGATGGCCAAGGCGCATCCGAGCGCCAGTACCAGACTCAGGTCGTGGGAAGGAAAACGCCGATGATTCATCATTTGCTCCGAGAGACAGGTGAAAAGGGTAAGGCATGCTACATCTTGGTTTATCGGCCTGTCGATGCCTATTTGTGCAGCTCAGCGACGGACATCGTGCTCGGGACGACCACGAACCCATCCTAGGAGGCTGGTGTCAAACGGCTCCCGTCGCTTGGCGGGCTGCGGGCCCCGTCCGCTTCGTTGCTCGTCGGTTAAATACGTCCAGTATTCGCCCTCCTCGCGCCTCGCGGCCGGGGCGCCTCGCTCCGCCAGAGCTCGGTCCGCCATTTAACACCAACCTCCTAGGCCTGCTAGAGTTGGCAGCCGTGCAAGAACAGCCTCCCAAGACCGGCCGGACGAGATCGCGGGATGGGGCCATGCACGAGCTCGTCGTTTCCCCGGCGCATCTGCGCCCGTCGCTCTTCGCCCGGCGCAAACACTGGGCGAAACGTTTGGGGCCGTCGACGGTGTTGCCCATGTCCCGTCAGGAAATGGATGCGCTTGGCTGGGATGCCTGCGACGTCATCCTGGTAAGCGGCGACGCGTACATCGATCACCCGAGCTTCGGCGCCGCCTTGATTGGGCGGGTGCTCGAAGAGCAGGGCTTTCGGGTCGGTATCATCGCGCAGCCGGATTGGCGCTCGGCCAAATCCTTCGCCGCCCTGGGCGAGCCCACCGTCATGCTCGGCATCACCGCGGGCAACATGGACTCCATGGTCAACCACTACACCTCCGAACGCCGCATCCGCAGCGACGATGCCTACTCGCCGGGCGGCAAGGCGGGGATGCGCCCCGACCGCGCGGCCGTGGTCTACGCCCAGCGCTGTCGCGAGGCCTTCCCGGACGTCCCCATCATCCTCGGCGGCATCGAGGCGAGCTTGCGGCGCGCCGCCCATTTCGACTACTGGTCGGAGAAGGTCCGCCGGTCGATCCTGCTCGATGCCAAGGCCGATCTCTTGGTGTTCGGCAATGGCGAGCGACAGGTGGTCGAGATCGCCCACCGCCTGGCCGGCCGCGAGAAGGTGCGCGACCTCATGGACATCCGAGGCACCGCGTTCTCACGGCCGGCGGGCAGCCGCCCCGAGGGATTTTCGGAGCTGGACGCGCGCGCACCTGGCCAGTCGTTGCACGCCGCCGGGCTGTCCGCCGCAACCACGGTGGTGCGCATCCCGAGCTTCGAGGCGGTGTCGCGCTCGGCGCGCCTCTATGCCCACGCCTCGCGCGTACTGCACCTCGAGTCCAACCCCGGCAACGCGCGTGCCCTGGTTCAACGACACGCCGATCGCGACGTGTGGCTGAACCCACCCACCCTGCCCTTGCCCACCGCCGATCTGGACGCGGTCTACGATCTTCCTTACTCGCGCCGGCCCCATCCCGGCTACGGCAACCAGCCGATCCCGGCCTACGAGATGATCAAGAGCTCGGTGGCCATCATGCGTGGATGTTTCGGTGGCTGTACGTTCTGCTCGCTCACCGAGCACGAAGGCCGCATCATCCAGAACCGCTCGGAAACCTCCATCGTGCGCGAGATCGAAGCCGTGCGCGACAAGACCCCTGGATTCACCGGGGTCATTTCCGATTTGGGCGGCCCGACCGCCAACATGTACCGCCTGGCGTGCCGCGACCCCGCCTTCGAGGCCGCCTGCCGTCGTCTTTCCTGCGTCTATCCCGGCGTCTGCTCCAACCTCGACACCGACCACGGCGCACTCATTCGCCTTTATCGGCGAGCGCGCCAGATCAAGGGTGTCAAGAAGATCACCATCGGCTCCGGGATCCGCTACGACCTCGCGGTCCGATCCCCGGAATACGTCGAAGAGCTGGTCAAGCATCACGTGGGGGGCTATCTCAAGATCGCGCCCGAGCACACGCAGCCCGGGCCCCTGGCCAAGATGCAAAAACCGGGCATCGCCAGCTACGAAAAGTTTCGCGCCCTGTTCGACCGATTCTCACGCGAGGCCGGCAAGGAACAGTACCTCATCCCCTACTTCATGGCCGCCCACCCCGGCACGACCGACGAGGACATGGTGGACCTGGCCCTGTGGTGCAAGCGTAACGGGTTTCGGCCCGACCAGGTCCAGGCCTTCTTGCCCACACCCATGGCCTTGGCAACCGCCATGTACCACACCGGACACAATCCCCTACAACGCGCAGATCCGACGACCCATGGCGACATGCCGATCATCAAGGGAGAGACTCGGCGAAGGCTGCACAAGGCGTTCTTGCGCTACCACGATCCGGCCAACTGGCCACTCATACGTCAGTCTCTTGCGCGCATGGGGCGCAGGGAGCTCATTGGTCACGGCAAGGATTGCCTCGTGCCGCCGGAGCGCCCGGGGCATGAGAACCGATTCACCAATCGGAAGCGAGCTAGATCTCGCCGGTCTGGATGATCCGGCGCAATCCCGCAACCGGCAGGCGCGGCCCGCGCTTCTCCTCCTCGAAAATGATGAGAGCGAGGGTGGCGGCGGTCAGGTCGCTGTTCGTGTCCTTGGCGATGACTCGGATTTCTTCACCGTTGCGGACCAGTGCGGCGACCTGAGTGAGAGTCACATAGTGGCTCTCCTGCGTGTCGTACAGCTTGCGGTTGGAGTAACGTCTGATGATTCGCATAGTGACGAAGTATGCCATGAATTAGGCCCAGGGCGGCAAGAAAATCCTACCAGCCCAATCGGCATGGATAGAGCCACAACGCAGCAAGCTGGCCGAGGCTATTGAATCGTCAACGAGATGTATCCCAGCAGGAGGAGAGAGCGTCTGGTCGAGGCGTGCCTCGGCACCCGGCGATGTGCCTATGATAGGGGCGCCATGCTCGCTCGACGCATTCCGCGAAAGGGCTCGGCCGGCCTCGGCTGGCCGGCGTGGAGCCTTGTCGGACTGCTCGGACTGTCCCCGTCCACGACGCTCGCCAATCCGTCGAAAACCGCCAAGGCCCGACCGCTGCGCGAGCCGCCGGCTGGCGCCGTCGCCCTGAGCTCGGCGCCTGAGCAGAAGACCAAGTTGCGCCTGCCCTTCGACGGTGCCTGGGGGGTGCTGCAAGGCATGGACAGCGGCGGCACCCACAGCGGCTATGCCGCCTACGCGCTCGACTTCGTTCCCGCCGAGCCCATCGTGAGCGAGAGCGTGTTCCGCAAGCGCAAGCGCTTGGCCGATCATCCGTGCTACGGCAGGCCGATCTTGGCCCCGGCCGACGGCCGCGTGGTGTGGGCCAGAGACGGCGAACGCGAGCTGCTGCCGTTTCACGAGTCGCGCAAGCACGAGCCGGGCAACTTCGTCATCCTCGAGCACACGCCTGACGAGCTCAGCGAGTTTCGCCACCTTCAGCGCGGCTCGATCGCGGTGAAGGTCGGGGACATCGTTCACGCCGGCCAAATGATCGGCCGCTGTGGAAACTCCGGCAACGCCGTGACGCCGCACTTGCACTTCGGTTTTCTCGGCTCGTACCAACCCATCGCCACGCGCCCCATGCGTTTTTCCGACTACCAGGTGATGGTCGCGCAGGGGAAGTGGGAAAAGGGCAATGGCGTGCCCAAGCAGGGACAGATCCTTCGCCCCATCCCTGCCGAGCCCAAGCCATAGGTCGCCCGCGCATCGTGTGGTCGATGTCACAGCCGGACCTCGTGTGCTAGATCTGAAGGGTGCCGAACATTTGCAATCGTCCGGGCTCTGCTTGGCTGGCAGTCGAGGGCTTCGGGGCATTCATCACCGCGCTCCTGCTGCCCACCGCCGCGCACGCGGGCGACTTCGCCACCGCGGCCAGCAGGGGAACACTGAACGCCTTCGTTTTCGCCTTGACCGCGGGGTTTCTGACCTCGCTCACGCCTTGCGTGTATCCGATGATTCCCATCACCATCAGCATCTTCGGCGCGCGCGGCGCCTCGTCGCGCGGGCGAGCTTTTCTGCTTGCCACGGCCTACGTTGCCGGAATCGCCGTCATGTTCGGAACGCTGGGCACGACCTTCGCCCTGCTCGGCAGGGCCTTCGGAACATTCTTGGCCAACCCCTTCGTCGTCGTGCCGCTGGCGTTGTTCTTCTTCGCCATGGCGGCCTCCATGTTCGGCGCCTTCGATTTGGCTCTGCCGGCGTCCGTGCACGAGCGCCTGTCGCGCGTCGGTGGCCGAGGCTTGGTAGGCGCCTTCTTCATGGGCCTGGTGGGCGGTCTCATCGCCGCACCCTGTACCGGCCCGCCGCTGGCCGGGATCTTGGCCTACGTCGCGACTACGCACGATGCCGGGAACGGATTCCTCCTGCTCGCCACCTACGCTGCCGGGATCGGTGTCCCCTTCTGGGCCATCGCCGGCTTCTCGATGCAATTGCCGAAATCCGGTCCGTGGATGAACGCGGTCAAGAGCGTGTTCGGCATCGCGCTGGTCGTGGCTGGGCTCTACTACTTGCGCCCCATCGTGCCCGCGCTCGGGCGGCTCACCGGACGCGGCAACCCCTTCCTGGTTGGCACCGCCGTCGCAGTAGGCGCCGGTCTCGTTCTCGGCGCCGTACACCTTTCATTTTCGGCCGGCGTCCGGCAGGCGGTGCGCAAGGCGGCCGGCATCGTGCTGGTCGCGGCCGGTCTCCTCGGGTTCATCAACTACCTTCTGACACCGGCGATTCACATCGACTGGCTGCGCTCCGAGCCCGCCGCCGTGGCCGCGGCACGCGCCCAGGGAAAACCCATGCTGGTGGACTTCATGGCCGACTGGTGCCTGCCGTGCCAGGAAATGGACGTGAAGGTCTTCGGCCGTCCCGACGTCGCCCCCACCCTGGCCGACTTCGTTCTGCTTCGTATCGATCTCAGCCGCGAGAGCGAGGACGTTTCGCTTGCTCCCATCAAGGCCAAGTACCACGTCGATACCCTGCCCGCGGTGCGCGTGGCCACCCCCGACGGCCGCGTGCTCGCCGAAATCAACCACCTGGTCGGGTGGCAAGAGTTTTTGAAGACAGCCAAGACCGCTCAGGAACGCTAGGTATTTAACCGACGAGCAACGAAGCGGGCGGGTCCCGCAGCCCGCCAAGCGACGGGAGCCGTTTGACACCAGCCTCCTAGGCACCAACCTCGCCCCTCGACGAGCAGCCACCCGCGTGCTCAAATGTCCGTCTTTCGCATGCCGCGCAAACCACCGACCGACATTGCCCAACGCAAGGCCGATCACATCCAGATCGCCCGTTCTGGCGCGGGCGCCTACCAGCGCTCGACCTTGCTCGAGCATGTACACCTCGTTCACTGTGCCCTGCCCGAGCTGGCCTTCGCCGATATCGAGCTCGGCACCACGCTCCTCGGCCGCAAGCTTGCCGCGCCCATCCTCATCACCGGCATGACGGGAGGCACCCGCGAGGGTCGCGCCATCAACCGTGACCTGGCCAGGGCGGCCCAGTCGCTCGGCATCGCCTTCGGCCTCGGCAGCCAGCGCCCCATGCTGGACAAGCCCGAGCTGGCCGCGACCTACGAGGTGCGCGACGTGGCCCCGGACGTGCTCCTGCTCGCCAATTTCGGCGTCGTGCAGCTGGCGGGCATGAAGACCAGCGCCGTCGTCGCGGCCGTCGAGCGCGTGGGCGCAGACGCCCTGGCCATCCACCTGAACGTCGGGCAGGAGCTGGCGCAGCCCGGAGGGGACACCGACTTCCGCGCCGGCCTTGCCACCATCCGGCGGCTGGCCAGGGAATTGGGCAAGCCCGTCGTCGTCAAGGAGACCGGTTGCGGAATTTCGCCGGCGGTCGCGCGCAGCCTGGACGAGGCCGGCGTCGCCGCCATCGACGTGTCGGGCGCTGGCGGAACCTCGTGGATCGCCATCGAGGCCCTGCGCGCCAAGGGTGAGCAAGCGTCGCGCGGCGCCCTCTTTCACGAATGGGGCCTTCCCACCGCGGCCTGCGTGGGTTGGCTCGCCGATTCCAAGCTGCGCCCCGAAATCATCGCCTCGGGCGGCATTCGCAGCGGGCTCGACGTGGCGCGCGCCCTGGCTCTTGGCGCGCGCGTGGTGGGACTGGCCCAACCGGTCCTCGTGGCTGCGGGCAAGGGCGGCGCAGCGGGCGCGACCCGCTTCCTGGCCTCGGTCATCGACGGGCTCCGCACGGCGTGCATGTTGGCCGGAGTGGCGCGGGCTTCGGCTCTGGCCCAGGCACCGAAAGTCGTCACGGGCGAGCTCCGCGACTGGCTCGCGCAATGCCCGTCATGAGCGGAGTCGCAGACAGCTCGACCGGCTTCGGGCACGGCAAGGTCATCCTGCTCGGCGAGCACGCCGTCGTGTTCGGCCATCCCGCGGTGGCCGCCGGAATTCGCGCCGGGGTTCGCGCCCACGTCGAAGCGGGCAGCGGGGCCATTTCGGCCCCGGCCTGGGCGCTGGAAGCGCAGGTGGGCGACGACTCGTTGCCCGGCCAGGCCGTGCACCGATTGCTCGAACGCCTGAACACGGACGGCGCTGGCCTGGATTTCTGGTTGGAATCGGAAGTCCCGGCACGGGCCGGCTTAGGTAGCTCGGCCGCCATGGCCGTGGCCATCGCGCGGGCCATCGCCGCTCGCACGGGTGCGGGCGACAGCGACATGCTGGCCGCCGTCGCGGCCGCCGAGTCGGTCTTTCACCGGACCCCCTCGGGCATCGACGCCGCCGCCGCCAGCCGCGGCCGGCTCGGCCAATTCGACAAGCAGAATGGCTGGAGGGATCTCCTCTCAGGACGCCCTTCGAGCTGTGCATCGGGCTTTCCGGCCAGTCCCATGACACGGGCGTCCTGGTCGCAGGCGTGGCGGCTCTCTGTACCGGCACACCGGTCGCGCGACGTTTGGTCGATGCCATGGGGGATCTCGCGCGCGCGGGCATGGACGCCCTGGCCGTGGGCGACATCGCCGCGCTGGCGCGCCTGTTCAACATGGCGCACGGGCTGCTTTCCGGAGTGGGCGTCTCCACCCCCGCGCTCGACGACCTGGTCCACACCGCGCGCGCGGCCGGCGCGCTCGGCGCCAAGCTGACCGGGGCCGGTGGTGGCGGCGCGGTCATCGCACTCGCGGTCGAGCATGGCGACGAGGTCTTGCGCCGCTGGCGCGGCAAGGGTTACTACGGGTTCACCACCACCATCGGCCATGACTGACATCCCTTTGCCCAAATCCGTGACCGCGCGCGCGGGCACCAACATCGCCCTGGTCAAGTACTGGGGCAAGCGCGATGCCGCGCTCAACTTGCCCGCAGCCGGCAGCCTGTCGCTCACCCTCGCGGACCTGGGTAGCGAAACCACGGTTCGCTTCGCGACCGACCTCGGCGAGTCCGATGGCCGCGACCGCGTCCTGTTCGGGGAAGCTCTCGCCGAGCCAAGATTCGCCGAGCGTGTGCAGCGCTTCCTCGACCTGGTGCGTGCCCGCGCGGGCATTCGCCTTCCCGCCGAGGTGACGACCGCGAACAGTGTACCGACCGCGGCAGGCCTGGCTTCGTCGGCGGCTGGCTTCGCGGCCCTGGCCCTGGCGGCATCGCGAGCCGCCGGCTTGAGACTGCCGCCCGCCGAGCTTTCGGCGCTCGCCCGCAGGGGGTCAGGCTCCGCGGCGCGATCGATCTTCGGTGGCTTCGTCGAGATGTCGGCCGGGTCGCGCGCCGACGGCTCGGACGCCGTCGCACATGGGCTACTCGACGAAGCGGCATGGGACGTCCGGCTGTGCGTGGCCATCACGGCCGAAGGCGAGAAGGCCATCGGCTCGACGGCTGCCATGGAACGAACCGCGCTGACCTCGCCCTACTACCAGGGTTGGCTGGGCTCCGTGCCCGTCGATCTGGCCGAGGCGCGCGCCGCCGTCGCGTCTCGCGATCTGGTCGCGCTCGGCGCCGTGGCCGAGCGGAGCGCCCTGCGCATGCATGCCTGCGCCCTCGCCGCGGATCCGTACATCCTGTACTGGAACCCGGCGACCGTGGCCGCCATGGCAACGGTGAAGAGCCTGCGCGACGGCGGCACGTCGGCCTTCTTCACCATCGACGCGGGACCACACGTCAAGGTGCTGTGCAAGGCCGTCGACGCGTCCCACGTTCAGGCCGCGCTGGCCGCCACCCCCGGAGTCATGAGAGTCTTGCTCCTTGCCCCTGGCCAAGGGGCGCATATCCTCAACGAGAACTGAATGGGCGGCGAACGCAGCACCCTCGTAGGTACTCCGGTGGTCATTGCGCCAGGAAAGATCTTCCTGGTCGGCGAATATGCCATTCTCGAGGAAGGTCCGGCGGTGCTGGCCGCGGTCACCCGGCACGCCGTGGCCCAGTACGTGCCTGGCATGGATCCCATGTCGAACGTGGTTCGCGAGGCGGTCCAGCAGGCCAGGACGGAAATCGGAGAAGCCTCCTCGGCTCTGCCTCCCGGCTCCGTGCTGGTGAACACCGACGATTTCCGACAGGACGACAAGAAGATAGGGCTGGGCTCCAGCTCGGCGACCGCGGTGGCCGCCGTGGGGGCGCTGTTCGAATCGGCGGGCATTCCCGTCGACAAGAACCGCGATCGCGTCTACGCCATCGCGCTGCGAGCCCACCGGACCGCACAGGGCGGAGCCGGCTCGGGCGCCGATGTGGCCACCGCGGTTCATGGTGGGATCGTCAAGGTCGAGCGTCAGCCCACCGGGACGCCGCTGGTGGAATCCCTGACGGCACCTCCGGGATTGCACCTGGTCGTGTTCTGGACCGGGCAGTCGGTCGCGACCACGAGCATGATCGAAGGCGTGCAGAAGTTCGCCAGGAAAGATCCCTCGGCCTACCACCAGATGATCGAGACCTTACGAGAAGCCGCCGAACGCTTCGTGGCCGAGCTGCGCGCCGGCAGCGCGACCGGCGCCGTGGCTGCGGCGGGGCGGTACGGCAGGCGGTTGGCCGTGCTGGGCGCCGCGGCCTCGGTGCCCATCGTGACCGAGGCGTTCAACCGTGCCTCCGAATTGGCCAAGGAGCTGGGTGGCATCGCCAAGCCGTCCGGCGCGGGCGGAGGAGACATCGGCATCGCCATGTTCGCCACACCCGAGACCGCGCGCCTGTTCGCGCGCGCCCTGCCCAAACCGTTGGTTGCACTCGACGTCGACCTGGATCGCCTCGGGGTGCGCCGTCGTTTGCCAGACGAAGCGAGCTCCGAGAGCTCGGGCCTCTTCTATGTCTGACCCGCACCCGACCTCGCGTCTGCCTGGATTCTACCGGCTACCTCTCGAAGAGCGCCAAGCCGAGCTCGCCAGACAAGCCGGCCTTTCGTCCGAAGACCTCGCCCTGTTCGTCTCGGGCGGCATCGCGGCCGTGGGCGCGGACCGCATGGTCGAGAACGCCATCGGCATCTACGCCCTGCCGCTCGGGCTGGGGCTGAACTTCCTCGTCAATGGTGTGGATCGACTGATCCCCATGGCCGTCGAGGAGCCCTCGGTCATCGCGGCGGCCTCGAATGCGGCGCGCATGGTGCGCGAAGGTGGTGGTTTTACCGCCGAAGGGGACGAATCCATCATGACCGCGCAGATCGAGCTGCGCGACGTGGACGACCCGGTGGCCGCGCACACGGCCATCACGAACGCGCGTGCAGAGCCCTCGCCAGGGCCGACCAGGCCCTGCCCCGGCTGTGCGAGCGCGGGGGTGGGTGCCGGGATCTCGAGGTTCGCACCCTGCCCGAAAGGCGGCTGGTCGTACACATCCACGTCGACTGCCGCGAGGCCATGGGCGCGAACATGGTCAACACCGTGGCCGAGGCCGTGGCCGGACGCTTGGCCGAGATCGCGTCTGCCCGTGTGGGGCTGCGGATCCTCAGCAATCTCTCCGACAGGCGCATGGTTCGCGTCTCGGGCCGAGTCCCGTTTTCGTCTCTGGTAGCCGACAAGTCCGCGGATGACGGAGCGTCGCTGGCCCGCGAGATCGAAGCGGCCTCCCGCCTCGCCGAGGACGACATCTACCGTGCGGCCACCCACAACAAGGGCATCATGAATGGCGTGGATCCGGTGGTGATCGCCACGGGAAACGACTGGCGCGGCATCGAGGCCGGTGCCCATGCGTATGCCGCCCGCGATGGCCACTACCGGCCGCTCGCCACCTGGCGCGCGGAAGCCGATGGCTTGATCGGCCACCTGGCCATGCCCATGGCCGTCGGCACCGTCGGAGGCACGCTGCAGGTCCATCCCGGCGCCCGCCTCGCGCTTCGCGTTCTGGGCGTCACGTCCGCGCGCGAGCTGGCGGAGATCATCGGCAGCGTGGGTCTGGCGCAAAATCTCGCCGCGCTCAAGGCCCTGGCCGGCGAAGGCATCCAGCGCGGCCACATGGCGCTGCACCGTCGGGCGGTGCGCGAGCACTAGCAAGAACGAACGCGGAGATCACATACGGATCGGGGGGCCGTAGAGCGTCGGCCTCCAGTTTGAGTAGCCGATGTGCGCCGAGAACGTCTGCACTTCGTTCCAGCTCGAATCGAGCTCGATAATCTTTCCATCCGTAGCATAGGTAACGAGGGTGTTGCCGCCCGGCAGGCGCTGCACGTCGCCCATGGTGCTACTCGAATGATTGCCGGTGTAGTTCTTGACCAACGTGGCGGCGAACGCGCCGGGGCTGACGCTCAGCTTGAGCTCGAAGACATGCGACGACTCCAAGTAGTCATTGTTGAAGGCCAGGAACGTCCCGTCGTCGAGCAGGTGGTGACCGTGAACGATCTGCCAATCCCGGGGGACGCATTGGTTGCCCGTGGGCGCCTGGTCGCACACGCCGCCAAGTTGCCACACGGGGGTTCCACCCGCGCTCACTTTCACGAACACGTTCGGATTCCGATCCGCAATCGTGAAGCTGTCGTCGAATGGGACGTAGTGGATCGCGTTGGCGTGAAACGTGTCCGACAGGTAGAGGTTGCTCCCGATGGTGAAGGGAGTGTTGACCGTGCCGTCCGGCGAGCGAACCACGAGGTCGCTCTCGGGATCGATGCCCGGAGCGCGCCAAACGAGGACGGCGACCTTGCCCCCGGGCATCACGGTGAGGTCATGGTGCGCGTGCTCGAGGCCTGGAACATTCCTCTGCTCCTGCTCCCCGTCCATCGATACGGAGCGCACCTCCCCATCTCCATTGTCCAGGTTGAGGGCCACCATCCACATCGTATCGCCCTCGTAGTCCATCTGCGCACGCGTGGGATTCAGGGGGGCTTCGACGTACCAAACAACGTCTCCATCGGCGTCGATGATGAAGGCGCTGCTCGGCTCGAAGGTTCCCGAGCTGGTCACGATGAACCCAGGCTCTCGCTTGCCGGCTTGAGCCACATCCATGGTGACGGACGGCGAAGTCGCGAAGCTGCCCGTGGTGGGGAGGTCATAGTCGGGGCTGACGCAGGTCCGTCCCTTGCGGACAGCTTCGATATGAAACGAATAGTCCTCGGATTGCTTGAGACCGAGGAGCAGGGTTCGATAGTTGGGGTTGCCGAGGTTGACCGGAGCCTCACCACCTTGGTTCAAAATCGAGCTGGCAGCGTTCTTCAGCTTGTAGACAATCTTGGAGCTCGAGGGGCTGCCCCCCGCCATGGACCATTCGATCACGCCGACCGTTGGGATCCGGGAGCTCACCTCGTTCTTGCTCACGGCGAGCTCAAGGCAGCTCCCGTACTCCGAGGACGCACCTCCCTCGCAGCCGGGTGACGTGACCAAAACGAAAGCAGCGAGAAGGAGGTGTCTGCGTGCCATCGAGAGACCAGCGGTCTCGGGTTTCTCGCGATTTTCAGTGACTGAACCCTATTGTAGAGTCGGGGTCGTCCAGTCGAAGTCGGCGGTCAACTGGAATGAGCTATCGGAGGGCTTGATGGCCACGCTGGTGCTGGTGCTCTTTCCCTTGAGGAACTTGTCGGCAAATGCATTGATACTGTTCACTTGACTCGTGGGGGCCGAGCAGTGGGCGTGGCCGCCGGTAAAATCGTAGCCAATATTGTCTGCGACCCCCAGAGCTTTGAAAACCTCCACGGCGGCCATGGTCGATTTGTATCCGGATTCGTCACCCAACCATTGATAGCCGGGGTTTCCCAAGATGATGGTGGCTCGGGGAGCAATCGCCGCAATGCAGCTCGTGATGATCGTGGGGCAGCTTGTAGGGGTCCAGGCTCTTCATGCTGGACATGAACCAAGCATAGTTGGTGTTGTCGATCTTTTCGACGCTCACGCCCGTGCGCTTGGTGAAGTCCGCCGACGCTCTCCAGGCGTCGATGCCGCCACCACCTGATTCCTCCACGACGACCAACGCGACGCGCTCATCGAGCGCCCCGGCAAACAGGGACATCTTTCCAGCGTACGAGCAGCCGTGCGTGGCGATCTTGGTCATGTCGATCTTGAGCTGATCTTTCACCTGATCAAGACCGTCGATCATGCGACTGACACCCCAGGACCAGGCGGTGTAGTTTCCGATCTTTCCCCACAATGACGGAAACACTTTGTAGAAGGGATCGGATTGGCTTTGCGAGCCGCTGCCATTGTTGTAGGGGATCACGTCGTTGGTCGAGAATGTGAGCTTGGTGCAGCCGGTTATGATGCCCAGGTCCATATCCGTAGCGATAACCACACAACTGCCACTGCCAGAGACCGCCGACTTGATCGTGAGGGAGCCCGAGCTCGATGTCACTTTGACGCTCAGGTTGGAGCCGGAAAGCGTGGCCGCAACAGTTGTCTCCGACGGATCCGGTTTGGGACCGATTTCGTACTTGTATATATCCTGAAGGATCTCGTTCCTTCTGCATTCCCATTGCGCCTTGGTGGTGATGGCGGTTCCATCGTGCATGGTGAATGGATTGGGTAGCTTGGCATAGTCTGCCGACAGGAGGGCGGCGGAAGTCGCATTGCAGGAGGCACCGCTGTTCTCGGCGGGATTGGAGCCGCCTCCTACTCCACCCGAAGCCGGGTTGGACCCACCGCCGGTGCCTGTGCCGCCCGAACCGGGATTCGACCCGCCGTCGGTATTGGCACCGCCCGAGCCCGGGTTGGACCCGCCGTCGGTCTTGCCACCGCCCGAACCCGGGTTGGACGCACCGCCTGCACCCGAACCACCCGCACCCGAGGTTGACACGCCGCCAGCACCCGAGCCCCCCGAACCGCTCTTGGACGCTCCGCCGGTACCCGAACCGCCCGTACCTGGGTTGGCGCCTCCTCCACCTTGAGCCCCGCCGGTCTCCACCCTGCCACCCGAGCCGGACACGCCGCCTGGCTGCGAATCCCCGCCACTACCAGACTTTCCACCCGCGCCAATCACCCCGCCAGACGATGCACCGCCGGTGGAGCTCGAATCCACCGGCACCATTTCCGCCGGTCCCGGGCTGCGGACTTCCAGTCGAATTTGAGCAAGCCACCATCAAAATGGCTGCCAGCGGTAGGTATGGCGAGGTTTTCATGAACTTTCCCTTCCTGTTGTTGCTCGGCCGTGGCGCTGAAGTGCATCGCGAGCACGTGGTAGTGCTCACGAAGGCCAAACACCGGCTCATCGATTGGAAGGAATCGACTTCCTACGCCGCGGCAGGTCCCCGACACGCACGCCGCGTTCGGTTGACACAGTCGATTCACAGCCCGAGTCGATTCACAGCCCGAGTCGATTCACAGCCCGAGTCGATTCACAGCCCGCACCACGGCACGCAGCGAGGCGGTCACGATGTCGCGATCGCGGCCGGCGCCCCAGGCTGGTGCTCGCCCGGGCGCGGCCACCTTTACGTAGGCCACGGCCTCCGCGTCGCTGCCCGCACCGAGCGCATGCTCGCTGTAATCGGCGACTTGCAATGGCATCTTGCGCACCGTCTCGAGCGCGTGCACGAAGGCTTCGATGGCGCCCTTGCCCTCGCCGGTCGCGACCACGGTGGCTTCGCCGTCGCGGATCTTGGCGGCCAGGTGGCAGCGGTCGGGAGCCGGGTGCTGAACCTCGTAGTCGAGCAGGACCAGCCGCCCGGTCGCGTCGAGGTAGGTACGCTCGAAGATGGCGAAGATCACATCGGGCGCCAGCTCCTTGCCGCTTGCGTCGGCTGCCTCTTGCACGACTCGGCTCAGCTCGACGGCCAGTTCCTTGGGTACGCGGTAGCCGTAGCCCTGCTCCACGACGTAGCTCACGCCGCTCTTGCCCGACTGGCTGTTGATGCGGATGAGTGGCTCGTAGGCCCGTCCTACATCCGAGGGATCCACGGGCAGGTACGGCACCTCCCAGATGGTCGCACCTTCGCGGGCGCGCGTCGCCAGCCCCTTGGCGATGGCGTCCTGGTGCGAGCCCGAAAAGGCGGTGAACACCAGCTCGCCCGCGTAGGGGTGGCGGGCCGGCACCGGCATCTGGTTGCAGACCTGGAAGGTTTCGACCAGCGACGGCAGGTCCGAGAAATCCAGCCCCGGCGCCACGCCCTGCGCGTACAGATTCATCGCCAAGGTGACGACATCGGCATTGCCGGTGCGCTCGCCGTTCCCGAACAGCGTTCCCTCCACGCGCTCCGCGCCGGCCAGCATGGCCAATTCGGCGGCCGCCACCGCGCAGCCGCGATCGTTGTGCGTGTGCACGCTCAGCACCACATCCTTCCGTCGCGCGACGTGCGTGCCCATCCACTCGATCTGGTCGGCGTACACGTTGGGCGTCGAGGACTCGACCGTCGAGGGCAGATTGACGATCATCTTGCGCAGCGGGCTCGGATCCCAGGCGTCCACGACAGCGTCCACCACCTCGACGGCGAAATCCAGCTCGGTCATGCTGAAGCTCTCGGGCGAGTACTCGAGCACGATCTCGGTTTCAGGCATGGCGGCGGCCAGGGTTTGAACCCATTTCGTCCCTTGCACGGCCAGAGCGCGCACTTGCTCGCGGCTCATGCCGAACACGACCTTGCGTTGCACCGGGTTGGTCGAATTGTAGAGATGGACGATGGCCCGCCGGGTGCCCCGCAGCGATTCCAGGGTACGTCGAATCAGGCCTTCGCGCGCCTGGGTCAGCACCTGGATGGTGACGTGGCTCGGAATGCGCCGTTCATCGATGAGCAAGCGGACGAAATCGAAGTCGGTCTGGGAAGCAGCGGGAAAGCCGACCTCGATCTCCGTGAAGCCAACCGCTACCAGCTTCTCGAACATGCGCAGCTTGCGCTCCTGCCCCATGGGCTCGACCAGGGCTTGGTTGCCATCGCGCAGATCCACGCTGCACCAGATGGGCGGACGCGCGAGCGTGCGCTCCGGCCAGGTCCTTTGCGAGAGCGTGGGTACCGAATTGGGGCGATATTTCCGTGCATCGAACATCGGGCGTCTCCTTTTGCTTTGGGTTTGCCGGAGACAGCCTTGGGTCCAAATACACCAAAACCCTCTCCGGGATTTCCGCGAGAGAGGGTTTGGTGGAAGCGATCGCGCTCAGACCTCTCTCGCGCCGCTAAGGAGCAGCACCGAGAGAGCGAGAAGCTGAGCAATCGACCGCATGAGCATCTCTAGGGTGCGACGAGAATGGCCGCCCGTCAAGTCGAGCGTGCAACTATTCGACTTCTTCCCGTTCTTCCCGCGCCCAGTCGCGCCGCGCACAGATGGCCTCCAGCGAACGCGCTTCGGGAGAGCCGGCCTCGGGAACGGCGCCGTATCGCCATTTCACCTCGGGGGGCAACGACATCAGAATCGATTCGGTGCGGCCGTCGGTGCGCAGGCCGAACAGGGTTCCCCGGTCGTAGACCAGGTTGAATTCGACGTAGCGCCCGCGCCGGAGCAGCTGCCATTCTCGCTCGCGCTCGCCCCAGGTCTCCTCGCGGCGGCGCCCGACAATGGTGGTGTATGCATCCAGCATGTGCTCCCCGAGGTCGCGCACGAAGGCGAACACCTTCGCCACATCGGTTTCGAGCCCGGTGGTCGAGGGCGGCAGCGGTTCGCCGGCGGCAGCCTCCGCGCCCGCGCCGAGATAGTCGAAGAAGATGCCTCCGACCCCGCGCGGCTCATTGCGGTGGGGAAGAAAGAAATACCGATCGCACCAGCCCTTGAAACGCGGGTACAGGCCGGGCTCGTGGCGAGCGCAGATCGCCTCGAGACTGCGATGAAACAGCCGCGCGTCCTCGGCCACCACGTAGTAGGGCGTGAGATCCGTACCGCCGCCGAACCAGGCCGCGCTTCCCCGTCTGATGAAGCGCAGATTGGCGTGCACCGTGGGCACGCGCGGGCTGCACGGATGCAACACCAGCGAGATCCCGGTGGCGCGAAACTCGGCGCCGTCACCCGGCAAGCTGCGCGCCAGCTCCGGTCGCATGCTGCCGTGCACGTCCGAGAAATTCACCCCCGCCTTCTCGAACAAGCCACCGTCCGCAAGCACGCGCGACCGCCCTCCCCCGCCGCCCGGCCGCTGCCAAGCGTCCTCGCGAAAAGGGCGGCCATCGAGCGCCTGCAATCCGGCGACCATCTTGTCTTGCAAGTCGAGAAAGAAGGCCACCGCATCCTGCTCGATACGAAGGATCGACGGGGAGCTCATTGCCTAGGCTCTAGCACGCGCGCCTTCGCTCCGCGACTACCCCGGCTTGGGTTTCGTCGTCCGCGCATCGAGGAACTTGAGCTGCCGGTAGAGCGTTTCGATGAGCGGAAGAGCGGCCCCGGCCTGACGGGCAGCGCGCAGAGGATTGCCGTAGATGGCTTCGACCTCCATGGGTTTACCCTCGTCGAAATCGATCTTCATGCTGGCCCGATAGGGTGGCATGGCCAGGGTCATGTCGAGCATCTTCCGCACGAAGCTATCGTGGATGGCCCGGCCGCAGGCCCGCGCCCCCGCCACCACCTCGCGCATGATGTCCTCGGCCAGGGCTCGCGTATGCGGGTCTGCCATCAGCGCCTGCGTATTCGCGTCCAGCACCACCGAAAGACCGCTCATGGGCACGTTCCACACCAGCTTCTGCCAGCGCGCCAGCAGGAGGTCGTCCTTGATGTCGACTTGGAGGCCGGCATCGGCGAAATCCTTGGCGATCCCCTGCATGCGCTCCCTCACCTCGGCGGTCTCGGCGGTTTCCCCGCTGGTCGAGTAGGCGGCGAAGCGCACGGTGCCGTAGTCGAGATGGCGGATGTGGCCCGGCCCGACCTTGTTCGAGCACAAGAAGCACAGCCCCGCCAGCACCGCGTGCCCGGGCGCCGCCCGTGCCGCCTCCTTCTCGCCGCCCAGCCCGTTCTGCATCAACAACACCACGCCATCGTCGGCCAGCACGGGCGGCAACAGCGAGGGCAGCAAGTGATTCTGCGTGGCCTTGAGCGCCACGACGGCGACATCGCAGGGGGGCATCTCGCGGACATTGCGATACGCCTGCACCGAGGGCAACGTGAAGTCGCCGTCCTTCGAGTCAATCACTAAGCCGTGCGTGCGCACGTGCTCGAAATCGCCGCGCAGCAGGAAGCACACATCGGCTCCGGCGCGGGCAAGTCGCGCGCCGTAAAATCCCCCCAGCGCGCCCGTGCCCAGGATGGCGTAGCGTCTTGTCTTCCGCATGGTCCACGAAGACCTTAGCCGATTTCGCGGCGACGTCCACCTGGTGCAACCGGCGCGTTCCGGATGGACCTCGAACGTCCATATAGCCATTGTGGCTATCGCTGTTTATCATCATAATCATTAACTATGATATCCAACATCAGACGGGCCCTGGATCTCGCCGCGCTGGTCAAGAAGAAGTCCTTCTTCCTCCTCGGACCGCGCATGACGGGGAAGAGCTTCCTCGTCCGCCAACAGCTCGGCGGCCAGGCGGTCGTCATCGACCTCCTACGTTCCGATCTCTTTCTCCGGCTCTCCGCCAGCCCCAACCTCCTTGAAGCGATGATCGATGCGGACCGCCGGGCAGCGACCGCGCCCATCGTGATCGACGAGGTTCAGAAGATTCCGCACATTCTCGACGAAGTCCACCGGTTGATCGAGGAGCGTGGCATGCGCTTCGTTCTCACGGGGAGCAGCGCCCGCAAGCTCAGGCACGGCCACGCCAACCTCCTTGGTGGACGCGCCTGGACGGCGAACCTCTATCCCTTGACCTACGCGGAGATCCCCAAGTTCGACCTGCCGAGATTTCTTCGCTATGGAGGCCTCCCTCCGGTCGTGCTGAGCGATGAGCCCGAGGAGGAGTTGCACGCCTACGTGCGAACCTACTTGCACGAGGAGATCCAGGCAGAAGGCCTGGTACGCCGTCTTCCGGCCTTCACCCGATTCCTGACCACGGCGGCCTCGACCAACGGCCAGATGCTGAACTTCGCCAAGATCGGCAACGATGCCGGTCTGCCCGCGGCCACGGTGCGCGAGCACTATTTCCTCCTGGAAGACACCCTGGTGGGGTTTCTGCTTCCCGCCTGGACCAAGTCGAAGAAGCGGAAAGCCATTGCTACCGCCAAGTTCTACTTCTTCGACACCGGCGTCGCGCACGCGCTCAGCGGAACGCGCACTCTCGACCGCAATTCCGACCTCTACGGCCGCAGCTTCGAGCAATGGATCGCCATGGAGCTACGGGCCTATCTCGGCTACCGACGCCGTCATGAAGAGCTCCGCTATTGGCGCTCCACCGCCGACCACGAGGTCGACTTCGTCGTCGGCGATCACCTCGCTGTCGAAACCAAGGCCACCCGGCATGTTGGAGCCTCCGACCTCCGCGGGCTGACCGCGCTCGCCGAAGAGAAAATCTTGCGCCAGTTCTTTCTCGTTTCCGAAGATCCCATCGAAACCAAGCAAGGCTCCATCCGTTGCCTCCCCTGGCGAACATTCCTCGACGAGCTGTGGAACGACAAACTGCTGTGACTTAGAAGACCATGTCCCGCTCGTTGGTCTCCCGCACCTTGGCCAACCGCTCGATCAACGTTTGCTTCATGGGCGAGTCCTCCAGCTTGTCGAGCTCGACCTGAATCTGCGCCAAGCCGGACTTGGCGGTTTCCGGCGTCGCGTAGTCGACGAGGTATTCCATGAACGTGGTCAGGGCATTGGGCGTGCAGAAGCGCTTGATGAAGCCGGGGATGGCGAACTCCATGAAGTGCTCGCCGGTGCGGCCCAGGCGGTAGCAGGCGGTGCAGAAGCTGGGCACGTGCCCCTGCTCGGTGAGCTCGCGAATGACGGTATCGAGCGGGCGCATGTCGCCGAGCGTGAACTGCTCGCGCTCCATGCGCTGACCGCAGGTCTGTTCGGTGTAGCCCCCCAGCTCGACGCACGAGCCGGCGTCGATCTGGGACACGCCGAATTCCATGGCGCTCTTGCGCAGATCGGCGGTCTCGCGCGCGGTGAGGATGAGCCCGGTGTAAGGCACAGCCAGGCGCAGCACCGCGATCAGGAATTTGAAGTCCTCGTCGCCGACCAGGTTCTCGTTCCCCAGATCCACGCCAGAGGCGGGCCGCAAACGCGGAAAGCTGATGGTGTGCGGCCCGCAGCCGTAGCGCTCTTTCAGGAAGACCGCATGGCTGACCAGGCCGAGCACATCGAAGCGCCAATTCGCCAGACCGAAGAGCGCGCCGATGCCGAGGTCGTCCTGCCCCACCTCGAAAGCGCGGCTCAGGGCATCGAGCCGCCACAGGTAGTCGCCCTTCGGCGTGCCGTGGGGATGGACGCGCGCGTAGGTCTTGTGATGGTACGTCTCCATGAAGATCTGATACGTGCCGATGCCGGCGGCCTTGATGGTCTTGAAACCCGCGTGGTCGAACGGGGCCGCGTTCACGTTGGCGCGCCGGATCTCGCCGTGCCCGCTCGTCACGTCGTAGATATCGCGGATGCAACTGGCGATGAAGTCGGCGTCGTAGCGCGGGTGCTCGCCGAACACCACGATGAGGCGCTTGTGGCCCTGATTTTCCATGGCCACCACCTGCTGGCGGATCTCCTCCATGCCCAGCGTACGTCGGACCATGTCCTTGTTGTTGCTCTGAAAGCCGCAGTAGGCGCAGTTGTTCACGCACAGATTGCCGAGGTAGAGCGGCGCGAAGAGGACGATGCGGTTGCCGTACACGCGCTGTTTGAGATCGCGCGCCGCCGCGAACACTTCCTCGCGCAGCTCCGGATCGCGGGCGTGCAGAAGGACCGCGGTTTCCTCGACGGTCAAAGCCTGCTTGTCGAGCGCCTTGGCGATGACGCCGCGCAGGCGCCCCACATCGACCAGATCCGCGGCGCCGGCCAGCCTTTCCAAATGGGCGTCGTCGATAAAATCCTCGGCATGCTGGCTCAGCGTTTTGGATAGGGGCAACATCGAAAAATCCTTTCTTTCCTCGATAGACTAGCGCAGACTGCATTGCCCTGCCAGGTTTACCGCGAGGACCTGGAGTTCCTCGCAAGGCAGGGACACTAGAGCACCGAACGGGTTGAAACCCGGGCAATTTCCGGATTCTAACCACAGAGGACACAGAGAACACGGAGACGGATGAGGAATGAAGGGTTCGGATCGAGATCCGGAAAACCCTTCACTCTCCGGACCTCTGTGTTCTCTGTGGTTAAAAAATGGCTTGTATGCGTTCTGCACGGCGGCCCGGCAGCGCCAGGCAATCCCATGGTGCTCTAGGCGAATGTTCTCGTGAATTTCACCGCAAAGGCACCGAGGCCGAGAGTAGGAGGCTTTCGGCTCTTGAATCCGAAATTCTTCCATTCCGACCTCCGCGCTCTCTGTGCCCTCTGTGGTGAAAAATCTACTCAGGATGTGAAAAAAACATGCTCTGCACTTGCACGCCTTTGAGGTGGCGCAGCTCGTCGGAGAGGGCGTCGATTTCCTGGTTGGTTCCCACGGCTTCCAGGATGATGAGGCCATTCGGCGCTGCCGAGTCCTCGCTGACCTCGTGCAGGCCGAGCCGGGTGCGGATGTTCTTGCCATATTTGCTCAGGATGGTTTGGACCTCGCCGGCGTGGGTGGCGCGGTCGGTGATGTGGACACCTACGATGCGGTGATCTTTCATGCTTGCGCTTGCTTTTCCGGCAGCAGTGCCTTTGCGGGCACAGCTGCCTTGAGGGTGACGGTGAAAGTGCTTCCTTGGTCGAGCTGCGAGTCTACCGTGGCGTCGCCGTGGTACAGGCCCGCGATGCGCTTGACGGTCGCCAGGCCGAGGCCCGAGCCCTCGATGCCGCGGGTCTTCACGTTCTTGATGCGCACGAAGTCGTTGAACAGCTTGGCAGCGTCGTCGCGCGAAAGCCCGAAGCCGGTGTCGTGCACGGCGATCACGAAGACATCCTCGTGCCGCCCCAGCGACACGCGCACGCTGCCGCCCTCGCGGTTGTATTTGATGGCGTTGGTCAGCAGGTTGTTGAGCACGATTTCCAGCTCGGCGCGCACGGCGACCAGCTCGAGATCGGGGGCACCGACGATCTCCAAGGTCAGATGCTTGGCCTCGGCCTGCGGGCGCAGGGCATCCACGCACTCGCGCGCCAGGTCGGTCAGCGACACGGTCGAGAAATCGCGCGCCTTCATCCCGGCCTCCAGGCGGGTCACGTCGAGCAGGTCGAGGATGAGCTGGCGCATGCCCTGGATGCGCGCGATGGATCGGGTCACCACATGGCGACGCGTCTCCTCGTCGTTGACCACGCCATCCAGAATCGAGGCCAAATAGCCCTCGACGGCGCCGAGCGGCGCCTTCAGCTCGTGCACCAGGACCCGGATGAGCTCGAAGCGCGTGCGTCGCTGCTCGGCCGCCAATTTTTTCGCCTGCCGACTCAAGACCAGGTCGCGTGTGGCGCGGCGGACGCAAGCCTTGATTTCGTTCGGCGTGAACGGCTTGGGCAGAAAATCGAAAGTCCCGCCGCGCGTCGCCTCGACCGCGGTGGTCACCGAGGCGTAGGCCGTGATCATGATGGTCAGGACGGGTGGCTCCAGATTGCGCGCCTCGCGCAGGACGTCGAGGCCGCCGATGCCCGGCAATTTCAGATCGAGCAGCAGGATGTCGGGCGGCGAATCGCGCAGGCGTTCCACCGCGTCCTCGCCGCTTGCTGCGGACTCGATGTCGTAGCTGATCTCGGCCGCGATGTCGGGAAAGCTGGCGACGAAGCGTTCGAGAACCCTAGCCACGCCGAGACGAATACCCTCTTCGTCATCGACAACCAGAACCCGTAGTCGCTCTCCCATCAGCCAATCCTCGTCTCGGCGCCCTGCATGACCTGATTGTGCGGAATCGACACCTTGAAACGGGTCCAGGTGGGACCGCGCGCCGCATCGGCATTGGATTCGAGCACGATGTCGCCCCGGTGCATTTTCACGATTCCGTATACCACCGCCAGGCCAAGCCCCGTGCCCTTGCCGATTTGCTTGGTGGTGAAGAAGGGCTGGAAGATGTGCTTCATGTTCTCGGCCGGAATGCCCGTGCCCGTATCGTGCACGCTGATGATCAGGCGCTCGCCCTCCTCGTGCGTGGCGATGGTCAGAGTACCGCCGTTCGGCATGGCGGCAAAGGCATTGCTGTAGAGGTTGGTCAGCACCTGGATCATCTGCGCGGGATCGACCTCGCACTCGGGGTGGACGTGGCCCAGCTCGAGGACGATGTTGATCTCCTGCGGCAACGGCAGGCCGGCCAGACTGCGCTTGATCAGCTCTTCGACGCTGATCTGTTCGAGCAGCAGCTTGTTCTCGCGCGCGAAGTCGAGCAGATCCGACACGATGCGCTTGCACCGCGTGGCCTGATCGCTGATCAAGGTCAGCTCCTTGCGCATGCCCGAGTCCTCGCTCGCCTCGTCACGCAAGAGGTGCGCGTAGAGCAACACCACGCCGAGCGGATTGTTGAGCTCGTGGGCCACGCCGGCGGCGAGCTGCCCCATGCTGGCCAGGCGCTCCGAGTGCATGAGCTGCTCTTGCGTGGTTTCGAGCTGTCGGTTCGATTCGGAGAGCTGGCGTACGGTGTGGTCGAAGCGATCGATGACGTAAGGCAGGCACATCTGCGTTTCGGCCAGTCCGCGATAGATCGCGATGGCGTGCTCGCGGCAGGTCGAATACCCGCACGCCTTGCAGTCGAGCTCGTCGGCCTCGCTCTCCTTGCCCATGCCGCGCAGGATGTGGCGAATTTCCTCCTCGGACGGCATGGCGGTGCGCTGATCGAAGGGAATGAACTTGCGCGCGAGGTCGACGGTGGAAAATCGATCCATCTCGTCGTACCACTTGGTCGCGTCGCGCGTGCGTTTGCTCTCGTTGGCGTACTTGGCCACCCGGGCACGGCGGCGGAAGGTCTTCTCGTGCGAGGTCATGCCCGGCCCCGACACGCAGCCGTTGCAGCACAGCACCTCGACCAGGCCGAAGTCGACGTCGCCACCCGCGAACTCCTCGATGGCGTTCACGAACGACCCTGGCCCGCCGTGGGCCGCCACGGCCTCGGTGCTGGCCAAATCCTCGCTGATGCCGGCGGCCTGGAACAGCCCGCGGTTGAGCGGGAACAAGGTGCCGGTCCCGGCGTGAGGCGGATCGAAATCGCTTCCCGGCGTCGAGGCCGCCTCCACGGCATGGGACAGGAACATGGTGCGCAACTCGGCGAAGGTGATCACGGCGTCCACCTCGCCAGCGAGCTCGGGCATGCTGGCCTCGACCTTCTTGGCCAGGCAAGGCCCGATGAAGACCGTGCGCAGATCCGGCCCATGCATGGCACGCAGGACGCGCGCCATGGCCACCATGGGGGACACCAGCGGCGCCAAATGGCCAACCAGCTCGGGCCAGTAGCGCTCGACGTAGCCGACCACCGCGGGGCACGTGGTGGCGATGTAGCGCGTCCCGGCTGGACGCGAATCGAGGAGCTTGCGGTAGGCATGCGCGACCAGGTCGGCGCCGAACGCCACTTCCGTCACGAGATCGAAGCCGAGCTTGCGCAGCATCCCCACCAGCACCTGGGGATTCTGCGCCTCGCACACATCGTAGAACTCGGCCGCGAAGCTGGGGGCCACCAGGGCCGCCACACGCCCGCCCCCGGCGAGCAGGGTTTCGACGTCGGGAACAGTGTTGACGACCTTCTTGGCGCCCCGCCCGCACACCCGCACGCAGTTGCCGCAGCCGATGCAGCGATCGGCGACGATCTCGGCCTGGCGGTCCAGGATCCGGATGGCCTTGGCCGGGCAACCGCGTACGCAGGTGTAGCAGACGTGGCAGCGATCTTTCACGGTCTTGGTGAAGCACTTCGGCTGCGCGATGGTCATGGAAGCTCCCATCTTTGCATGCCGGTTACTTCACCCGCCGTGCTTTCTCCACGCCCTAGTGTACGGCAGCCGCGGCCTGCCCTTGATTGAGCAGCCGGGCAATTTCGCCGCGCAAACGCTCGGCGACGATGGGCTTGTTCAGAATCGCATCCGCGCGCACCCATGAGTGCTCTTCCTGGTTGCGCGGCCTGAAGTCGAGCCCGGTGATGGGCGTGACGTTGGACACGATGATGACCGGCAGGTTGGCATACAAGCGCTTGAGCTGGTTGCACAGCACGAAGCCCGCGTCCTTTTCGTCCATCATCAGGTCCAAGATGGCCAGATCGGGGCGAACCGTCAGGATGGTCTCCTCGGCCTCGGCCAGGCTGCTGGCTTGCACGACCGTGTGGCCGTCCGCCTTGAGGAGCAGGGTGTATTGCTCGAGGATGTCGAGGTCGTCGTCAACAATCAGGATCGTCTTTGTTTCGCTCATGGTTACACCAAGACCTCTCTCGCCGAGTAATGCGTGTGCAGCAGATGGTGGCTCTTTTCACCGAGGGGCGCACCCAGGAATTCCTCGTACAGGCGCTTGACCGACTTGTTGTCGTGGCTGACGCGCAAGGTGGCGTCCTTGTCCAGGTTGTACAGCTTCTTCATGCGCGCGAGGACCGCCTGTTTGTCGGAGTGCAGCGGCTGACCGCCGCCGTTGATGCAGCCGCCGGGACAGGTCATGACCTCGATGAAGTGAAGGTCTTTGCGACCCGCGCGGATCTGCTCGACCAGGGCGCGTGCGTTGCCGAGACCGCTGACCACCGCGGCGCCGACCTCGATGCCGCCGATGTTGGCCTTCAGCTCCTTGGCGCCATCGAGCCCGCGCAGCGGCTGGACGTCGAGACCGGGCAACTCTTTGCCCGTGATCATCCAGTGCGCCGTGCGAACCGCCGCCTCCATCACGCCACCCGAGGCGCCGAAGATCTTGCCCGCCGTCGAGCGCTCGCCGAAGGGCGTGTCGGCCGATTCCGGTTCGATGCCGGTCATGCCCACGCCGCTCATGCGCAGAAGCTGAGCCGCCTCGCGCGTGGTGAGGACGTAGTCCACATCGGGGTTGTAGGCCTGGGTCATCTCGGGCCGGCCCGCCTCGAACTTCTTGGCCGTGCACGGCATGATGGACACGCTGACGATCTTGGTCGGATCGATGCCTTCGCGCTGAGCGAAGTAGCTCTTGGTGATGGCCCCCAGCATCTGCTGCGGGCTCTTGCACGTCGACAAGTGCCCGAGCATGTCCGGGTAGAACGTCTCCATGAACTTGATCCAGCCTGGCGAACAACTGGTGAACATCGGCAGCTTTCCGCCGGTCTTGATCCGGTGCACCAACTCGGAGGCCTCCTCCATGATGGTGAGGTCGGCGCTGAAGCTGGTGTCGAACACCCGCTTGAACCCGGCGCGGCGAAGGGCGGCCACCATCTGGCCGTCGCAATCCGTTCCCGGCGGCACGCCGAACTCTTCGGCCAGGGTGACCGACACGGCGGGCGCGTGTTGCACGACCACGAACTTGTCCGGGTCGCGCAAGGCGCCCAGAACCTCGGTGACATAGGATCGCTCGACCAGCGCGCCGGTCGGGCACACCACCACGCACTGACCGCAATTGATGCAGCTCGAAGTGGCCAGCCCGCGCGAGAACGCGGTTCCGATCACCGTCTTGCTGCCGCGGCCCACGAAGTCGATGGCCGACACCGACTGGATCTCCTCGCACACCCGCACGCACTTGCCGCACAGGATGCACTTCTCCGGATCGCGCACCAGCGAGGCCCCCGACACGTCCAGGCTCTTCTTGGCACGGAACCCGTGGTACTCGCGGCGCGAGACGCCGAGGTCGCGCGCCAGCCCCTGCAAGTCGCAGTTCGAGCTGCGCGCGCAGTAGAGGCAGTCGTCCGGGTGATTGGCCAGGAGGAGCTGCACGATCGTCCGGCGGGTTTCGAGGGCTCTGGGCGAATGGGTCTTCACCTTCATCCCGTCGGCCACCGGGTACGAGCACGCGGTGAGCAGATTGGGGAAGCCCTCGACGTCGACCACGCACATGCGGCACGAGCCGCTCGGCATGAGGCCTTCCATATGGCACAGGGTCGGTATCTCGATGCCGCTTCTGCGCGCGACCGCCAAGATGGTCTCGCCCTTGTTGGCTTCCAGTTTCTTTCCGTTGATTTCGATGGTCAGCATGTTTGTTTCTTTCTAAAAGCCGCGACCATCAAAGGGGTCGGGTGAAGTCCAGGTCACAGCGCAGGCACCTTCTTGCTTCATCCGTCGCCGCCTGCAGCGACAGACCCATTTCGACTTCGACGAAGCTCGTGCGCCGCTTGGCGGCGGGCACCATCTCTTCGACCGCGCGGACCGCGACGGATTCGGATTCCTCGTCGTCCTCGGCGTCCAGGAGCGGCTCGATGTAGATCGAAGGCAACTTCACCTTCTTGATCATCTTCATCTGCCGTCCGGTGAGGTAGCGGTCGATCATCAACGCCGCGCGCTTGCCGTCGGCGATGGCCTCGATGACGCCGGTCGGTCCGCGCGCCACGTCGCCACCGCTGAACACGCCGGGCTTGCCGGCCGCCAACGACTCCGGGTTGTTTTCGATGGTGCCCCACTTGGTGGTGCGCAGTCCTTGGAAGCTTTCGGCCTCCGGCTGCTCGCTGATGGCCACGATCAGCGTATCGAGAGCGAGCTCGAATTCGCTGCCCTTGACCGGCACCGGTCGCGGCCGGCCGCTGGCGTCCTGCGCGCCGAGCTCGTTACGAATCATGTGCATGCCGGTGAGCTTGCCGTCCTTGGACAACACCGAGACCGGAGCGACCAGCTCCTTGAGCTCGATGCCCTCTTCGAGTGCGGCGTGAACCTCCTCGGCGAAGGCGGGCATCTCGTCGCGCGTGCGGCGATAGAGGATGGTGACCTTCTTGACGCCGGGCTGGCGCAAAGCCACGCGGGCCGCATCCATGGCGGTGTTGCCGCCGCCGATGATGCCCACGTTGCCCTTGGCCAGCTTCTCGTCGCGCAGGTTATTGGCCTTGAGGAAGGCCATGCCCGGAATCACGCCGGCCACGTCTTCGCCGTCGATGCCAAGACGCTGGCTCTTGTACGCGCCGATGGAAACGTAGACAGCGTCGAAACCGCTGGCCATGAGTCCGTCGACCGTCACGTCCTTACCCAGCGCGATGTTGCACTTGAGCTCGATGTTCGCGTTGAGCAGCGACGCGATCTCCTTGCGCACGACCTCGCGCGGAAGGCGGTACGCCGGAATGCCGTTGAAGAGCATGCCGCCGGGTTCGTTTTCCTTCTCGAACACGGTGACCTTGTGCCCCTTCTGCGACAGGTAGTGGGCCGTGGTGAGGCCCGACGGACCGGCGCCGATGACCGCCACCTTCTTGGACTTGTCGGTGGCTGGCTTGATGGTGACCGTGTACGAGCTGGGGTCGATGTGATCCACCACGTAGCGCTTGAGCGCGCGCACGGCGATGGGCTCGCCGCCCGTGGCGCCGCAGCGACAGACCTCCTCGCAGGGGTGGCTGCACACGCGTGCGCACACCGACGGGAAGGGATTGGCGTCGCGGATGGTCTGGTAGGCCAGCTCGGTTTCGCCGCGAGCGATGTGCGCGACATAGCGCCACACCTCGGTGCCTACCGGGCAGCCGGTCTGGCAGGGAGCGCCGACCAGCTCTTTGCACGTGCCGGCCGGGCAGGCGCGGTCGAAGATGTGCGCCTCGTACTCGTCGCGGAACCAGCGCAGGGTGGTGAGCACCGGGTTGGGCGCGGTCTGGCCAAGGCCGCACAGCGAGCTGATGCGGATGGTTTCGGCCAGCTGCTTGAGCTGCATCACGCCCTGGAAGCGCAGCAAGGCATCGCTGCCGTTCTCGCGCCGCCGCGGCCGGGTGATGGCCTGCAGGATCTCCAGCATCCGCTTGGTGCCCTCCCGGCAGGGGATGCACTTGCCGCAGCTCTCGTTGCCGATGAACTCCATGAAGAACTTGGCCAGGTCGACCATGCAGGTGTTCTCGTCCAGAACGACCAGGCCGCCGGAGCCCATGATGGCGCCGACGGTCTTGATGGCGTCGTAGTCGACGATGATGTCCATCTTGGGCTCGGGGATGCAGCCGCCCGACGGGCCGCCGATCTGCACGGCCTTGCACTTCTTGCCGTTGGGGATGCCGCCGCCGATGTCGAAGACGATCTCGCGGATGGTGGTGCCCATGGCCACCTCGACCAGGCCGGTGCGGTTGACCTTGCCCGAGAGCGCGAACACCTTGGTGCCCTTGCTCTTGGCGGTGCCGACCGCGGCGAAGGCATCGCCGCCCATCTCCATCAAGGCCGGCACGCTGGCCAGGGTCTCGACGTTGTTGATGACCGTGGGCTTGCCGAAGAGACCCGACACCGCCGGGAACGGCGGGCGCGGGCGCGGCATGCCGCGCTTGCCCTCGATGCTCTGCATGAGCGCGGTTTCTTCGCCGCACACGAACGCTCCGGCGCCCATCTTGAGCACGATCTCGAGATCGAAACCGCTGCCCAGGATGTTCTTGCCGAGGAGCCCGTACTCGGTCGCCTTGGGGATGGCGGCCTTGAGCCGCTTGATGGCCAGCGGATACTCGGCGCGAATGTAGATGTACGCCTTGCTGGCGCCGATGGCATAGGCCGCGATGACCATGCCTTCGAGCAGGCGGTGCGGATCGCTCTCGACCACCGCGCGATCCATGAACGCCCCGGGATCGCCCTCGTCGGCGTTGCAGATGAGGTACTTCTGGTCGGCCTGGGTCTCGCGCGCGAACTTCCACTTCACGCCGGTCGGGAAGCCACCGCCGCCACGGCCGCGCAGACCGCCCTTGGTGACGATGTCGCCCACCTCTTCCGGCTTCTTCGTGCGCAGGGCAGCTTCCATCGCTGCATAACCGCCGCGCGCGATGTACTCGTCGATGTTACCGGGATCGATGATGCCCGAGTTGGCGAGCACCCAGCGCAGTTGTGGGGCGAAGAACGGGTGCTTGTCGAGGAAAGGCACATTCGGCCAGGCTTCGGCCGTCTTGCTGCGGAACTGCCCCAGCGTGAGGTCCCCCTCAACCTTGCCGGCCAGCGCCGAGTCGAGGAGCGAGGCCACGCGGTCGGCGGTCACGCGGCAGAAGCTGACCCGCGCCTTGCCCGGCAACTGCACGTCGAGCATGGGCTCTTCCGAGCACATACCGAGGCAGCCGACCTCGATGACGTCCGCGTCGAGCTTCTTGGCGGCGAGGTAGGCCTTGGCCGCTTCCATGGTCTTGGCCGCGCCGGCGCCGAGGCCACACGTCCCGGTCCCGATGAAGAGGGTGGGCTTGCCGACTTTCTCGCGGCGGAGCAGCGTGATGCGCTCTTTGATGTCGCCACCGGCCTTGGCCGAAAGCTGCCCCACGGGCAGTTTGGTCAGAAGCTCGGCGGTGGGACGCGAGGGTTCGGTCCAGCAGGCTGTCTTGGCGGGTGTTTCAAGCACGGGCATGGGTCTGCTCCTTGGCGCGGCACTCATCGATGATCTTGCCGACCTTCTTGGGGGTGACTTTGGCGTACATCTCGCCGTTGATGCTCACGGCCGGGGCCAGGCCGCAGGCGCCCATGCAGGCCACGACTTCCAGGCTGAACATCCCGTCGCGCGTGGTCTGTCCCGCCTGCAACTTCAGCGTGCGGGTGACCGCGTCCAGCAACTTGAGCGAGCCCTTCACGTGGCAGGCGGTCCCACGACACAGCATGATGTGGTACTTGCCCTTGGGCGTGAAGCGAAACTGGTTGTAGAAGGTCGCGACGCCGTAGACCTTGCTGGCGGGCAATTTCAGGTGGCGTCCGATCTCCGCGATCGCCTCTTCGGACAGATAGCCATGGGCCTCCTGCGCCTTCTGCAGGATCGGGATCAGACTGTCTCGCTTGGCCGCCCCGAACTCCTTAAGGAGCGGTTTGGTCGATGTTGCTCGTGCTGCTGTGGTCATCGATGTTTCCTTTTCTTCTATGGCTGCCGCATGCAAAAAAGCCGACCTTCTCCAACGCCACCGTCATGTCGATGTTCTCGACGTGTATCTTTTCGGGAATGTGCAAACAGGCCGGGGCGAAATTGAGGATGCCCGTCACGCCTGCCCGGACCAGTTGCTCGGCCATCTCCTGGGCGTTCTCGGATGGCACCGTCAAGATGCCGATGACGATGCCCCTCGACGAAACCACCTCGGCCAGCTTCTGCACCGAGTAGCACGGCACGCCGCTGAAGGTGGCGCCGATCTTGTCGGGTTTCACGTCGAAGGCCGCGGTCAGTTGAATCTTGGGCGACCGATTCACAAGGTAGGCCGCGATGGAGCGGCCGAGGTGCCCCATACCCACGATGGCCACCTCGCGCACGTTCGGCGGATCGAGCAATGAGCCGATGGACGAGAGCAACCGTTTGACCTCGTAGCCCGAGGTCGGGCTGCCACTGTACCCGATGAGCATCAGATCCCGGCGCACCTGCGCCGCCGTCAGGCGGCAGGCGAACGCCAGCTCGTGGGAATAGATGCTGGGACCATGCAGACGCCTATCCTGAAGCAAAGCGCGCCTGTAGATGCTGAGTCGCTCTACGCACCGGCTTGGTATTTTTCGCTTGTTCATGATCCGCCCCCGAACCGCTGTGCATGAAGTCACGCTGTGAATTCCGTAACGACATAGTTGCAGAGGCCGAGGGGCAAGTCAAGGGCTGGCGCGAGATCGGCCAATTCGGCATCAAGCTGTCTGAATACCGCATAATGCTGCCAATTTAACTTATGATTACAAAGGCTTATGCGAATAGACTTGGTCTCGTCCAGGCCTCCTTGCACCCACTCGAGTGCTCAAATGCGCGGCCGAAAGTGGGCTCGCCGTCGCTCTTCTCACAGCAAACTTCTCACCATGACATCGCCTAACGCAGAGCAGAGAAGGTGTCGATGTATACTGGGGGCCGTGATCGTTTACATGGCGGTTCGCTTCACGAGCGCGCTCCGGCGCGCCGGAGGCGCGCTGCTCGCCGGCGCCCTGGTCGCCGGCGCGCTGGTCGCGTACTACCACAAGCTGCTTTTCGGCGGCTCCTTCGATGCCTTGGATTGGCAACAACACGTCCATTTCTACGAGTGGATTCACATGTCGCTGCGCGAGCACGGCGCCCTTCCACTGTATCTGCCCAAGCAGTACGAGACCTGGACCCATAGCCTCGCTTCGTTGCCGGAGTCGCCGATCCTGAACCCGATGGTGTGGCTGCTCTATTTCATGCACGCCCAGGCATACTTGAAGCTCCTGTTCGTCGCCTACGCCACCGCGGGCATCTGCGGGGCCTATCTGCTGGCGCGCGGGTTGGGCGCCACGCCCTTGACTGCTGCGCTGCTGGCTACGATCTTCGGGCTGCAAGGTTTTCCCGTCTCGAATTTCATCGTGGGTCACCATTGGGTGCTCGGCGTGTACCTGTGGCCGTTCGCGGCCTTGCTTTTCAAGCGGGCCGTGTCCATGGGCTGCGACACCGTCCGCACCATGGGCCTCGGCGGGATCATCGCCCTGCTCATCATCGCCGGGCAGCATCACCCGGCCATCTGGCTGGTCGCGCTGCTGGCGGCCTGGGCCTTGCTGTGGGCGGCGCAGGAACGCAGCCTCGCCCCGCTACGGGTCTTTGCGCTGGCGCTGCTGTTCGCGGTCGGGCTCTCCGCCGCCCGCGTGCTGCCCTCGGCCTATGGATTTGCCGCCTTCGAGCCGCCCCAGCTCTTCCAGGGTATTGCCGCCAGCGATCTCGCGCGAGCCCTGACCATCGGGGGTCCTGTCTTCGCCTCGGGCCATGGCTACAGCGGATCGCTGGTGCCGTTTTCGTGGGAGCGGGACGCGTCGGTGGGGCTCATCGGAGCGGCGCTCCTCCTGGCGGGCCTGTGGGCCGCCCGCCGCGCCCGCGAATCGATCCTGGTGCTGGTCGCAGCCCTGGCCCTCGCATTGGCCGTCGACCTTGGTTTCAGGTCGTGGACGATCGCCGGGCAACGCGTACCCGCGCGGCTGCTTTCGGTATTCGTGTTTTGCTGTTGGTTGGTCGCCGCACGCGGCCTTCCCCTCGTGGAGTCTTGGCTGGCCGGCCACGCGCGGTGGCGCCGGCTGCGCGTGCCGCTGCTCGTGGCGCTGCTCGGACTGTTGGTCGGCGAGCGCTACCTCGAGACGATGCCGTGGCAGGATTTCGGGGCTGGCGATCCCGTGCTCACCCGTCCGTGGTCACCCGTGTTGCCCCGGGTCGAATCCGGCGAAGCAACCGTTTCGGTGGTGGAGACCTCGCCGAATAGATTGGTCTGGGACGTGCGTGCGACCCGGCCCTCCGAGTTGCTTCTGCCCCTGCACACCAGCCGTCGCAGGCTCGAATGGCAAACCGCCGGCTTGGCTGCTCGCATCCACGGCCGAAATGTTCTGGTCGCGGTGCCCGCCGGACAAAATCGCGTCGAGGCGACCTTCGTCCCCGTCGGGTTCTACCCCGGCGTCGCTATCAGCCTGGCCACCCTGATGGGCAGTGGCATACTCCTCGCGGCAAGGTGGCGCCGAGATCGGAAGCGGCGCCCGCGGCGCCTGCCGCACACAGCCGGGTAGTCGTCATCGAGCGCCGAATGGCGACGATGAAAGCGCGGCCCGCCGCGCGCGCTCACGCGGACGGGGCGGCGAACTGTGCGTGGTAGAGGTCGTGGTAGTGGCCGCGGGCGGCGAGCAGCTCGTCGTGGGTTCCCTGCTCGACGATCGCGCCCTGGTCCATGACCAGGATCACGTCGGCATCCCGGATCGTCGACAGCCGGTGCGCGATGACGAAGCTGGTCCGACCGGCGCGCAAGGTCGCCATCGCATGCTGGACCAGGACCTCGGTTCGGGTGTCGACCGAGGAGGTCGCCTCGTCGAGCACCAGGATCGCCGGGTCGGCGAGGAACGCCCGCGCGATCGTGATGAGCTGCTTCTCGCCGACGCTGAGGTTGCTGCTCTCTTCGTCGAGCACGGTGTCGTAGCCGCCGGGCAGCGCACGGACGAAGCGGTCGACGTAGGTGGCCCTGGCCGCGGTCAGCAGCTCGTCGTCGGTGGCGTCGGGCTTGCCGTAGCGGATGTTGTCGCGGATCGTCCCGCCGAACAGCCAGGTGTCCTGCAAGACCATGCCGAACCGGGCGCGCAGCTCGGCACGCGGCACCGCCGCCGTGTCGACGCCGTCGAGCAGGATGCGGCCCGCGCAGAAGTCATAGAAGCGCATCAGCAAGTTGACCAACGTGGTCTTGCCGGCGCCGGTCGGCCCAACGATCGCGACGGTCTGTCCGGGGCGAGCGACCAGCGACAGGTGCTCGATCAGAGGCGCGGCGGCGGCGTAGCGGAACGAGACGTCCTCGAAGCGGACCTCGCCGCGCACCGAGGCCGGCAGGGCGGCCTCGTCGCGGTCGGCCGACTGGTCGGGGTTGTCGAGCAGCTCGAAGACCCGCTCGGCCGAGGCGACGCCGGACTGCACGACGCTGGCCACGGATGCGAGCTGGCTGAGCGACTGGGTGAACCGCCGCGAGTACTGGATGAAGGCCTGGAGGCTGCCGAGGAGGAGCGCGTGGGCCGCGACACGCAGCCCGCCGATCACCGCAACGGCGACGTAGTTGAGGTTCCCGATGAACCCGATCGCCGGCATGATGAGGCTCGACACGAACTGGGCGCGGAACGCGGCAGCGTAGAGCTCGTCGTTCTTGGCTCGGAAGCGGCGCTCGATGTCGGCGCGGCGGCCGAAGACCTTGACCAGGGAGTGGCCGGTGAACGCCTCCTCGATCTGGCCGTTGAGGGCGCCGACGTGCTTCCACTGGGCGACGAAGCTCGTCTGGGCGTGTTTGCCGATGCGGGTGGAGGTGAGCACCGACGCGCCGACGGTGACGATGGCGATCGCGGCGAGCAGCGGAGAGATCACGAAGAACATGATCAGGATCCCGACGACCAACAGGATCGCGTTGAGGATCTGGGTCATGGTCTGCTGGAGCCCCATCTGGACATTGTCGATATCGTTGGTCACGCGCGACAGGATCTCGCCGTGCGGGCGACCGTCGAAGTACGACAGCGGCACCCGCATCAGCTTGTCCTCGACCGCGGTGCGCATCCGCTTGACGGTCCGCTGGACGACGTCGTTGAGCAAGTGGCCTTGCAGCCAGCCGAACAGCGACGAGCCGAGGTAGACGGCGAGCGCGATCGTCAGGATTCGGCCGAGCGCGACGAAATCGATCGGCCGGTGGGCCTGCAGCGGGCCGAAGACGAGATCGGTGGCGCGGCCGAGAATCGCGGGCCCGGCGATGACCAAGCCGACGCTGGCCACCGCGAGGAGCAGTACGATCGCGAGCAGCGGGCGCTCGGGGCCGAGGCGTCCGAGCAGGCGGCGGGCCGACGCGCGGAACGATTTGGCCTTCTCGGGTGGGCCGAAACCGCCGCCCATCGCGCCGCGGAAGATGGGCCGTGGCGCGGGCCGCGACGAGGCCGGCGATCCGTCGATCCGGTTGGTCATGCCGCGGTCTCCTGCTGCTCGGTCTGCGACGCCACGATCTCGGCGTAGGTCGGGCAGGTCCGGACCAGCTCGTCGTGGGTGCCGCGGCCGACGATCCTGCCGGCGTCGAGGACCAGGATCTGCTCGGCGTGGCGGATGCTGGAAATGCGCTGGGCGACGACGATCACCGTGGCGCCCTGGGTGTGCGACCGGAGCGCCGCGCGCAGCCGGGCCTCGGTCGTCTGGTCGAGCGCCGAGAACGAGTCGTCGAACAGATAGACCGCGGGCCGGCGCAGAAGCGCGCGCGCAATCGCCAGACGCTGACACTGCCCGCCGGAGACGTTGGTCCCTCCCTGGGCGATCGGCGCCTCGAGCTGCTGCGGCATCGCGCGGACGAAGTCGTCGCCCTGGGCGACCGCCAGCGCCTCCCACAGCTCGGCGTCGGTGGCGTCAGGGTTGCCGAAGCGAAGGTTGGACGCGACCGTGCCCGAAAGCAGGTACGAGCGCTGCGGGACGACGCCGATCCGCGCCCAGAGCTCTTCGGGCTGGCGCTCGCGCACGTCGAGGCCGTCGATGAGGACGGCGCCGGCGGTCGGGTCGCTGAGGCGCGGGATCAGCTCAAGCAGGGTCGTCTTGCCGGCGCCGGTCGCGCCGACGATGGCGGTGGTCCGGCCGGGACGCGCGACGAACGAGATGTCGGCGAGGACCGGCGCCGCCGCGCCGAGGTAGCGGTACTCGACGCCGCGCAGCTCGACGACGCCGGTCAGCTCGGCCGGCGTGACCGGCGAGGCCGGTGGTGCGACCCGCGGCACGGTGTCCAGGACCTCGAGGATGCGCTCGGCGCAGACCGAGGCACGGGGGATGATGATCGACAGGAAGGTCGTCATCATGACGGCGACCAGGATCTGCATCAGGTAGCTGATGTACGCAATCAGGGCGCCGACGCCGATGGCACCCGACGCGACCCGGTGGGCGCCGAACCACAGGACGGCGACCGTCGACGCGTTGAAGACCAGCATGACCATCGGCCACATCAGGGCCTGGAGCTTGCCGACCGCCAGCGCGACACCGGTGAGGTCCTCGTTGGCGTCTTCGAAGCGAGCGCCCTCCATGGGCTCGCGTACGAAGGCGCGCACGACGCGCATGCCGGTGATCTGCTGGCGCAGGACCCGGTTGACCGTGTCGATCTTGGGCTGCATCGCGCGGAACTTCGGCACCATCCGGCTGATCAGGAAGCCCATCGCGCCGACGAGGACAGGGATGGCGACAAGGAGAAGCTGCGACAGCGGCAGGTCCGTGCGCAGCGCCATGACCATGCCGCCCACGCACATGATCGGCGCCATCACGAACATGGTCGTGCTCATCTGCAGCAGCGACTGGATCTGCTGGACGTCGTTGGTCGTGCGGGTAATCAGCGAGGGCGCGCCGAGCTTGCCGACCTCGCGCTCGGACAGCCGGCCGACGTGGTGAAAGACCGCGTCGCGCAGGTCGCGACCGTACCCCATGGCGACCCGAGCACCGACGTAGACCGCGGCGATCGCGCACCCGATCTGCAGCGCCGCGATGGCGAGCATCAGGCCGCCTTGGACGAGGATGTAGTGGGTGTCGCCCTTGGCGACGCCGAGGTCGATGATGTCGCCGTTGACGTAAGGCAGGTAGAGATTGGCCACGGTGCTCAAGATCTGGAGCACGATCAGCACCGCGAGGGACCTGCCGTAGGGACGGAGGTAGGTGCGGAGTAACCGCCAGAGCATCAGGTGTTCTCCTCGTCCTCGCGTGTCCGCGCGCGAATGCCTTCGAGCACGACGTCGACGACCTCGGCCGGCGACAGGGGGCGGGGGCCGGCGAGACGGGGATGGGTGCCCGCGAACGCCATCGCGTGGACCAGGCGAGCGGCCTTCTCGGGCGGACAGCGGAGCTCGCCCGCGTGGGCTTCGAGCAGCTCGGTCAGGCAGCCGCGGACCGGCGCGCCCGGATCTTCGGTGGGGCGGCGACAGCCGCGCGCCCGGCTCCGCGCCCGATCCGCTGGCATGGTGCGCCCCAGCATGGTCATCAGATGCCAGACCTGCTCGATCCGTTGGGCCAGGATCTCGACGGCGGCGATCAGCGTATCGCGCAGGCCCAGCGCTGAGTCGATCGCTCGCAGCTTCGCCTCGGCCGGCGCCGGATCGAACGCGGCGCACAGGGTCGCCTCGATCAGCTCGGGCTTGTCGCGGAACGCGCGGAACAGGGTGCCCTCGGCCAGGCTGGCGGCCTTTGCGATCTGCGCGGTCGTGACCTTGTCGCCGTGCTTGCGGAGTAGCGGCAGCGCGGCCTCGACGATGCTCGCCCGCCGCTCGTCCAGCGGCATCGGAGGCGCGCGCCGGCGACCGGTACCCATGGTGCCGTTTCTATATGAGTGAGTGCTCACTCGCAACCGGAACAGACAAATCGCTGGATGCCCTATCCTTCGCCAGACGCCCTACCCCTTCGTCCCGGTTCGTGAGATTCTCTGCCCATGAGGACCATCCGACGCTACGCGAACAGAAAGCTGTACGACACGCAGGAGAGCCACTACATCACCCTGGCGCAGATCGCCGCGATCATCCGGGCGGGCGATGATATCCAGGTCCTCCACAAAACTACCGGCAAAGATCTCACGGCAGCGACGATGGCCCAGATCATTTTCGAGGAGACGAAGCAGGGACAGACACTGCCGGTTTCAGAGTTGCGCAAGATCATCGTCTCCGGGTTGCCGGTCGGGTAACACGAGCAAGCCGTGTCCAAGACCGATGATTCCGCCAACGTCCACGTCCGGTTGGACAAGTGGCTGTGGGCGGCCCGGTTCTTCAAAACGCGATCGCTGGCGGCGGAAGCGGTGGATGGGGGAAAGGTGGATCTCGGGGACGACCGCGCCAAGCGATCCCGCGTGGTGGCCATTGGCGATGTCATCACGATTCGCCGGCCGCCTTTTTCCCAAACCGTGGTCGTGCGCGGGGTTTCCGGCACGAGGGGCTCGGGCACCGCCGCGGCAACGCTCTGGGAAGAGACCGCGGAGAGCCGCCAAGCGCGCGAGTTGCTGGCGTTCCAACTGAAGAACGCGTCCACCCTGACCTTCGACACCGGCGGCCGCCCCACCAAGCGCGACCGTCGGGAAATCCAGCGGGTCAGGAACAAGTGGCCGTAGGCCAGGTCGCCTCCATGGCCATCTCATCACCCGTTGAGCTGGTCTATGGTCCCGTGAATTGGTAGAGAGCCTGGGCTTCGCTGGCGGACAACGCCCGGCTGTACACGCGCAAATCGTCGATCTGGCCGTCGAAATAGGGATCATGTGAGAACTGGCACTTGCCGATGAAGGCGTAGTCGATGGTGCCGAGATCAGCCGGCCGCAGTGTGACGGAGGTGCTGGAGGGGACAAGCGTACCGTTGATGTAGAGCGGCTTGAGCCCGCGCCCAGGACGATCGCAACGTGTTGCCAAACACCGGTCGAAGGAGTGGGATTGGCAAGCTGCTGCTCCCCGGGAAAACCGGACTTGGTAATGGCGAACACTAGGTTGGGAGGGGAGCCTTCGTTCTGGGGCACGAGACTCATATACGTGTACGTATTGGTGCCTGTGCTCGGGTTCAGCGTTACGCCGGCGTTGATGCCTATGTCGAAGATTCGCGGCCAGGTCTGGGCCGTTACGACCTTCACCCAGGTGGCGATGGTGATGTCGGTGAGTCCACGAAATATCGCAGGAGGCATCGTGACGTAGCCGCTGCTGGCAGAGGCCAAGAGCAAAGCGCCGGTGCCCACCTTGTAGCCAGTTGTAGTGAAGCTGGTGCCCGTTGCCGACAGCGTCCCGTTGTTCCCGTTGCCCGACTTGTCCGGGAGCGTGTTTGTTCCGGTCATGCTGTCACAGGGGTAGTAAACCAGCAGCCCGACGAGAAGTGGATCGGCGCCGCCCGTGCCAGGCACACCACCGGAGCCGATCACACCACCGGTGGCGACCACACCACCGGTGGCGACCACACCACCGGAGCCGATCACACCGCCGGTGCCGATCACACCACCAGTGCCAGTCGCACCGCCCGTGACCGGGAGAGCGCCGTCAATCCCACCGTCTCGACCTCCGCTTGCGCCACCACTGCCCAAGGGCGGAGCGTCTACTCCGACGCCACCCGATCCCAAAACGCCGCCAGTTCCCACCTGCGTACCCGTGTCAATTGCGCCGCCGGCGCCAGATTGTGGCGCGTCGCCAGCCCCCCCATTACCAGAGAAAGGCGCATCGATACCGCCCCCGACGCCCGAGAAAGGCGCATCAATGGCTCCCCCTGTGCTCAAGGGCGCATCGACCTCGCCGATTCCTCCGACCCCGCCGCCAACGTCCTGGCCAGGCGTAGCGCCCGCGCCACCGGTACCGGCGCCATCCAATATCCCGCCGCCAGCACCGCCTTGGCCACCATAAGTCCCACCTTGCGCCGTGACCTTGTCCCACGGCCTCGTCAGATCCACGCACCCCACCGAGACAAGCCAGGAGGAAAGGAGCGAGAAGGCGAGCAGCCGGGAGCGAAACGTCTTCGCTGCGCTCCTGAGTGAAACGACGGTCACAGTAGCATCCGATGTTAGCACATCGCGAGTGGGCATTGGCGTTGCCGATCGGGTCCGCACGAGATTCAGGAGGTAAGATGCGCTGGATGAAATGCCCGTTCTGCGCCGAGGAGATCCAGGACGCCGCGATCCTGTGCCGGTTCTGCGGTGCGACGCGGAGCGGGGGGCTTTGGCGACCGCCCGACGGCGTCGGAAAGTCAGCCTTTGCCCGGCAAAAGGGTGCGATTACCCTCCGACTCGCAGGCGCCTTCTTCTTGATCACGGCCGCCTACGAGGCGTATTCGATGACCGCGGCTGTTCCCCTGGCAGGCGCGGTTCGCACGGGTTCGATCGCGGTCACCTACCACCTGATCTTCACCGCAGCGTACGTTGCGATGGGTCTGGGGCTGCTGATGTTGCGCCCGTGGGGGATCCCGGTGCTGCTTGCCGGTACGGGGTTGTACACCATCGATCGGTTGGCGCTCCTTCTCGACAGGGCGGGGATCCTGGCGTCGATCGGCCAGTCGGCCTCCGAGCTCCAAGGGCTCATTTTGGGGACGGACGGGCTGGGGAGCCTGGTCGACTCGGACGCGATCGTGAATGCCACACGCATGGAGACGGTCGTGCTCTTGGCCTGCTGGTGGGCGTTTGCCTTCTACGCCGTCCGAAAACGTCGCCTATTCAACCCTCGGCCACGGGCGTGACCATGGGTAGCTGTCCCACAGGGCTACCACCTCGGTGAACTTGCCCGGCCGGGCAAGATTGTAGTCGAGCTGCTGATGGACACGTAGATCATCCGGGTTGTCGCGCGCCGCTTGCTTGAGCCCATCCAAGTCCGGGGCCTGCACGCCCGGGGTACCGGTCGGACCAGCGCTCCGCTCGGTCAGCCCCTCCACGATGTAGCCCCTGCGCTGGATAATCTCGCGATTTTGCGGCTGCAGCTCGGCGGCCAGGTCCAGCACCCGAAGGGCGTCCTCGCGGTGGCCAGCCTTGTCATGTTCCCAACCAGTATTCCTTGCGCTGGTCGAGCTCGAGCTCTTGTTGAAGCTGTTCGAAGCTCGGTGGTTTGCGACGGGGCGGTATCCGTAGCGCGACCGGCATGTGGCTCTCCCAAGATAGGATTGTCGATAGGGCTTCCATAGTACCCGAGGAAAGGCCTGGGAGGTGGACTGACAGATTCATTCGGCCACCACGGGATTCGAACGAGATTCGAACAGGATTCGAACGAGAGCCTTCCCAAGCTCCGTGAAATGATGTAACGTCCCATCAGGCTGGATCTTCCAAATAGAAAGGAAAACATGCGATGAAAGCGAGTTTCATTATCTTCGTCCTGTCCGGAGTCTTTGGTTGTGCAACGGCAGCTCCCAAGCACTACACGTTCAGCAACATTCCGAAGCCCGAGGGTTTGGTCGTCACGGTCTTTGCGGCCGAGGAAACTGTCGCCCTCGACGGTGCCAAGCGCGAGGCTACCGAAAATTGCAACCCAACCGGCAAGGCGTATGTCGTCGTAGCTGGGCCGGACACGACCTACAACGGCCCCGATAAGAACGGCACCACCGGCACCGCGAATAAGGCGATGTCCCTCGCCGCCGGTTTGCTCGGCGCAAAAGACGACCGCGACAAGACCAAGGACTACAGGGTGCAGATGACCGTACGCTGCGAAGGAGCTCCCGTAGCCCCCACAGGCGCCTAGCACTACTGATTCAAATTCTCCCGTCGCCGTCGCTGCTGCGGTCCTCGCCCGCTGCCTCACTCCTCGGTTACATACGTCAAGTATGCGCCCTCGTCGTTCGTTGCGGTCGAGGCCCTCGCGACGCGACGGCTCGGTCCGAATTTGAATCAGTAGTGCTAGCAAGTAGGCGTTCGCGGAAGACATGGTCGAACCGAGACAGCGGCAAGCTTGTGCATTGCCATCCTGGCCTTGGCGTTTGCCTGGCGTCGACGGGCTACTCGTTGATGTCGAGCGGCGGGCCGTAGAGGCTGTCACGCCATTCGGAGTAGCCGAAGTAGCTACCGCTGCTGCCCTTGATCTCCATGACGACGTTGCCCGATGAATCTACTTCCTGAATATTGCCGCCGTTGCCGTAGTTGATGAGCGTGTTGCCGCCAGGCAACCGTTGCACGTCGCCGAGGTTCTGCGTGTTCCCACCGCTGGCGAACTTCTTGATCAGCGAGCCATCCAACCCGTACTCGATGGCCGCCGAGGCGTTGTTGCCACCGCCAGAGTTGGCGAAGATGATGATGCTGTTGTCGAGCAGCTGCTGGCCGTGCTGCACGCCGCCCCAGGAGCTGTTGCTGCCGACCTTGCTCGACAACTTCCACTGCAGCGCACCCGAGCGGTTCAAGATGTAGACGTCCGACTGAACGTCGGAATAGGTGTAGTAATCCTCCTTGGCTGAATAGCGCAGGGAATTGCCGTGGCAGCCCATACCTCCGCCGCCCCCCGAAGAGGAGAGGAAGGTGCTTGCGTTGACCACCGTATGGGTCGTACCGCTCGGGTCGATTTCGACGATGCCTCCGCCATTGCCGTTGCACGCGCTGCTCGGGCTGTAGTCGATGTAGGCCATCGTCGAGCCGGTGACGGCCGCGATGTCATGCGAGGACTGGGTCGATGCGTACGTCTGCCCGTCCAGGGTATCCATGCTGACCCGCTGCACGTGCCCGCCGCCGCTCAGGTCGGGCACGACCATCCACATGTTCTTGGAGTCTGCCGATATGCGTGCCCGTGCAATGCCATTGCTCGGACCGCCACCGTACCACCATACGATGTTGCCTTCGGCATCGAGGATGAACGGCACCGACTTGCCCGAGCCGCTCCAGTACGACGTGATGATGAATCCGCGCTGGTGCGCGCTGGCGCTCTTGATGGTGTAGCTGCCGATCGAGACGGAGGTCGCCTTGGCGCCGGTTTGAATCGTCTGATCCTGGCTGGTGCACGAAGCGGAGCCGCTCGAAGCGACGATGCGAAAGTGATACGTCGTGGACGGTTTCATCCCGAGCAGCGGCGTCTGATAGCCTGCCACCGTCAGGTCGACGGGCGCCTTCGTGCCGTAGGTCGTATCGAGACCGAGCTCGATGTTCGCGCTGGTGGGCGTCATGCCCGTGACCGACCACTTGACGATGCCGACCGTGGTGGGCGACTTTGCGCTGGTGTCGCTCGCGAGCTGCGAGGTGACCGTGAAGTCGCAAGCGGCGCTCTCCGTGCCCCCGGCCCCACCCGTGCCGCCGGTTGCCGCTCCGCCGCTGCCCGCCCCGCCTCCGCCCGAACCACCGCCTGTCCCCCCACCAGCGCCTGACTTGGAGCCGCCAGCTCCACCCCTGCCGCCGGCGCCACCGGAAGCGCTGCCGCCTGAGCCAGCCGTGCCGCTGGCACCTCCCGAGCTACTGGCGCCCGACCCCGCAGCGCCACCCTTGCCGCTGGCACCTCCCGAGCTACTGCCACCCGAGCCGTCACCGCCGCTCGCGAGACCGCCGGTGCCGCCGGTGCCGCCGCTGCCGGCTTTCCCGCCCGAGCCACTGCCCCCTGAGCCGCCGCCGGCTTTTCCGCCCGAGCCACTGCCCCCTGAGCCCACGGCCCCGGAGCCGCCGCTACCGCCCGTCACCCCAGTCTGGGAATTGCACCCTCCTGCGGACAAGAGAAAGGCGGCGGCGACCGCAAGAAGGCGCGACTGATACGAACCCTGTGGCATGTGTTGTTATCCCCCCATGCGACCCACTTGTCGACGGCCGCACGTTCGTTAGGGCGTCGTGTCTGGCCGAATCGTCATCGGCATCTATCTGGGCCCGACGAGACGGTGGTCCCTACCCAGTGGATCGTTCAGCTGCAGCCCCACCGAGGCGACGTCCTCAGGGTACCACGATGGCCACGCGGCAGGTCCGGGTTGTACGGTCGTTCTTACGGGGAATTCCTCACGACGGCCGGCGTAGCAACTTGCCACGCGTGGTAAATCGCCCCATATCCATAACCGCAGTCTCGCTCCAAGACCTCTATGGTCTCCCTCGGACTACGGGCACGCATCTTGCTCTGTGATGTCGTTTGCGAATACAGGCACGAGGAGGAGCGAGATGAAAAGAACTTTTGCTAGCAAGCTGATTTCCAGACTGACGGTGAGCCTGTCGGTGCTTCTATTCTTAGGGGTTGCCCTGACGAGCGTGGCCATGGCCGGGGTAAAGCGCTATTCATGGGAGAAGGATCCAGGCCCTATTGCCGGCCGCTGGTCTGTGACCTGCAAAGATACGGCGGGAATGGTCGTCAAATTCAGCGTGGACGGAAAAAGCGCCACTGGCGCGATCTCGACCCTGGGCAACGGTGGATTTCGCAACTACTCGAATGGCGAAGAAATCATTCGCCTCCATGCCGACGACTACGGTGACTGGGTTGGCCAGCTTCACGTGCGAGGAGCGGGGGGCGATGCCCACTGGGATCCCATTCGATTCGTGGCGAGCCCACAGCAACTCAATGCAACCATGACCACGGACGACTGCTACAAGAACATGCCCCGTGTCGATTGATGTGCATGGGCTTGGCGAGGCGGCTCGTCTACTTGTTACCCTTTCTTTCAGCGACGCGTACCTTAATCAACTTGCGGACCAGCGCTGCCGGCAGCGGCTTGTCGGGATGAAAATGAAGCGAGGACTTGGTTTGGCTGTACGCTCGGAGATCGTCGGCCAGCGTGCCTAGCGTCGATCCGCTGAACGGAAAATAGGAACATCCCTTCGCCGTCGCGCAGAATCCGGCGATCACGACCCCGTCGAGGCGGAAGGCTGGAAGTCTGTAGCTTATGCACTCCTCGGCCTTGGGAACGATCGATCGAATCGTGCTGCGCAGCTTTCTCAGCGCAGTCAGCTTCTCGCCGCTCAAGCGTGCAAGATACTCGTCTACGGTCTTCGGTCTACCTGACATTCGCGACTTCTCTTTCGATGCCTGGACCCCGCTTTGGTCACGGGCTCCCTGCCCTCGACGCCGTACCCTCATCAATGCAAACAACCCCTTGGGCTCATGCCCAAGCAGGTGCCCAATCACGATGTCCACATTGCGCCGCAGGGAAACCTCGGTCTTGAGCGAAGCCAAATAGCGAACGATCTCCTTTCTTCTAGAGGGAGCCAGTGCCTCAAAGGCGGCGTTTGCCGCGGGATTCGTGGCCAAAGCGCGCTTGAACCGAGGAGGCACGGGCACAAGACGAGGCTCGGCATCGAAGTCCAGGTCCACCGTCACACGATCCCCCACGCCCTTGGCGACAGCTCGGCGCATGGGAGTGTTGAGGTATAGGCGCCAGGCACCAGCGTACTTCACCAGGGTCTGTCGAAATGCGTGACCGTCCAGCTGGCCACACACCGCGATAGGCCCTCGCGTCTTCGCCGCCCGCTCAAAAAGTGTCGCCAGCCGGTCCGCCGGCACGGACACATAGGGGTTGACACCGATGATTTTGATACCAGCTCGAAAGGGCCTCATAGCGCGACGGACCTCTACTTGAGAACAATCTCCAGGCCATGAGTCTCTCGGCCAAATTGGGAGGCGACCTCATCGAAGCGCGGCTTGTGCCAGCCATGGAAGGGGCGCCAGAAGCCAGACGGCTCCTTCGGACCCAATAGGCCCATGTCTAGGATGCCATTACCGTTCAAGTCCTCGAAGGCACTGAGGGCGTAGCGCCCCGGTGTAACGTCGAAGTGGAAATCAAGAGGTTTGCCAGGCCCGAGGCGCACCTCCTGGACGGGGTGCTCGAGGAATCCCTCGGCCTGCCACAGGGCCACGTGGACGGTCCCCTTGCCGGAGGCCGCCAGCACCTGGCCGGAGAGCTGGACGCGCCCCGGGGTTACCGCGGCTGTTGCCGCGATGGAGAGTGCGATCAAGAGATGACCCATGACGTCTAGGCTAGCATCGTCCCCCGACAGGGCCATCTGCAAGCAAGAGGAACATCATCCTGCACATGGTCAGAACGTGACCCACTTGTCCGTGCACGGATTCGGCGTGCTCGTCCCCGACTTGTTGTCGGTCACGGTCACGCTGGTGCCCGACGGAGTGAAGCTCACGTTGCCGGGTCCCAGCGTCACGGCGGTGTACGAGGCCGTCACATTGGACGCGGAGAGCCCGTCGATGACCACGTTGTCGAGCGTGACGCTGTTGAGGTGGGCGACATCGTAGCCGTCCAGGGTCACCTTGGGCGTATTCGAGCCGCCGCTGAGGCCGTGGAAATTCTGGATCTTGATGTTGGTGTACTGCGGAATGTAGCTGCCCGTGGAGGTGGAGTAATTGGGCGTGAGTAAGATCGGGTTCGACAGGTTGCGCACGCAGATGTCGCTGTAGGAGACGTTGTTCACCAGGCCGCCTCGGCTCGAGTCGGACTTGATGCGGATGCCGTTCGAGCTGCCACCGCTCGTGCCCATGTTCTGTCCATCGATGGACAGGTCGTAGACCTTGACGTCCGAGACGCCACCGGTGAATTCGCTGCCGATGGACATGCCGTGGCCGGCGCCGAAGCGGTTGTGCGCGATGACCAGGTTCTTGACGCCGGTGCTGCTCGAGCCCTTGATGGCGATGTGGTCGTCGCCCGTGCTGATCTTGCTGCACACGATGAATCCGTCGCTGGCCGCTTCGCCCGGATCGATACCGTCGGTGTTGTGCGCGTTGCTGTAGTTGAGCGCCGTGCCCGCGCTGTTGGTGGCCTTGGAGGGAGCCTTGATGGTCACACCCCACGCCACGAACCCGGCAGCGCCCATCTTCACGTGAAATTTGGGCGAGTCGTACAGGGTGATTCGGTAGAGCGTGAATTTCGTCGCCCCCCGCACGGCAATCAGCGCCGGACTGTTGCCGCTGCTGCCGGCGTTCTGGTCCCACCAAGACTGCGTGCTGCCGATGTTGGGCTCGCCGCCTTGGCCGTTGATGATGCCGTCGCCAACGATGCCCGAATTGGCGCCGGAGACCGAGATGAGCTCCGAGGCCGAGCCCCACACCTTCGGGTCGCGTGTCGCGTAGAGGGTCGTCCCGGCGTCCACCCACAAGGTAACACCAGCGGGCAGGGTCAAGGGACCGGTGATGAAAGCATTGTTCGCGCCGCGCGTTGTCAGCTTCACCGCCTGTCCGGAGGTACAGCCATCGAGCGCATTCTGGATCGCCGATGTGTCGAGGCTGGTTTCGCTGGGAAGCGCGCCCGCCGCGACGCTCTGGGTTGCCTGCAAGGTGATGCAAGGTGGCGGGATGGTCGGTTCGGCGGGCAGGTTCGAGTCGCCAGCGCCACAGGTTCCGGTGCTGCCGCCGGTGCTTGGCGTGCTACCGCCGGTGCCTGTCCCTCCGATTGCCGTGCTACCGCCGGTGCTGTTGGCCCCGCCTGTGCCACTCAAGCTTCCTGCACCGCCACCGGTGGCGCCTGGCTTGCCTCCCGTTCCACCGGTTGTTCCCCCTGTGGTTGCGCCGCTCGTGCCGCCTGTGCCGCTCGTCTTGCCACCTATACCGCCGGTCGTTCCGCCAGTCGTTCCGCCCATGGCAGCCGTTCCGCTCGCCCCTCCGTTCAGATTGTTGGCCCCGCCGGTGCCGCCTGTCAGGGCTGCACTTCCCCCGGCGCCTCCCCCGGCACCGCTGTTGGTACCGCCGGTCGCAACACTTCCGCCCGTTCCGCCACCCGTTCCACCGCTTGCCTTCACTCCCCCGCCCGAGCTTTCTGTGGTGGCGTCGGATTGAGACCCGGCCGCATCGGGGTGGATCCCGGTGGTGGAGCTGGAACTGCTGCAGGCAACGACACTTGCGCCGCACAGGGATACTGCCAACGCAGACAGCCTGAGGGACTTCATGACCAAAAGGTGGCGCCGCCACTGCATGGTGGCTCAGGAAATCGATGCATTTCAGCGCTGACGCCGTTGCGTGGACATTTGTACGGAATGTCTGCGCACACGGCCTTTACCCAGAGCTGCGCGGGCTCGCGCCCCTTGCCGACGGCGGGTTCGTGATGGCATCGACCTTCCGGAAGACCGATCCGGCGGTCTTCGACGCGGACACCTGCGGCTCGCTCTCGTTGACCAGGCTCACCCAAGACATGAATCTGGTCCTCTCATGGCATCGCCCGGATGGCAGCGCACGGCTTGCACGGGTCGTGGCCACGGGTTGGATCGACGTGCTCGGCCTCTCCGTCCTCGCTGACGGCTCCGTCGTCTTCACCGGCGGCTTCTCCGACCTCACCACGTTCGGTCCGCTCGACGCCGCCCCGGTCTCGTACACGAAGAGCGGCAGCAACGAGAGCACCTTTCTCGCCCGCCTCAAGCCCTAGAGTCGGTTACGGAAGGGACGGCAAATACCTCGACCACCTACGCGTCGGGACCGAGTTGGAGTAGATGCCTGAGCCAGCCTTTGGGGGCCGGGCCGAATAGTGGTCGGGACCAAAGGTCGTTCCCGATCACCGTCCTCCGGCATCCTAGGACAAAGTCAAATGGCTGATATATACGAGAGCCGCCGCGAGCAGATGTTTTCCGAGTTGAGCCAGGCGCAGATCACCCGTGTCTGCGCTATCGGGAAGCGACGCAACGTCAAGGCGGGGGAGATCCTGTTCGAGATTGGGGATCGCGAGACGTGTTTCTACGTGGTGGTCAGCGGGGCCGTCGAGATCCTGCGCCCGCTGGGCGAAAGCTACGAACAGGTCGTTCTGCATGGGCCGGGGCAGTTCACCGGAGAAATCAACATGCTGTCGGGCCGACGCAGCCTGGTGCAAGGCCGCGTGGTCGAGGACGGCGAGGTGGTCGTCGTCGATCGGGAACATCTGCGCGCGCTGGTGCAACGGGACTCGGAGCTAAGCGAGATCCTGATGCGTGCGTTCATCCTGCGTCGGGTCGCCCTGATCGCGCAGGGAGGCGGAGGGCTGGTCCTGCTCGGATCGCGCCACTCGGCCGCTACGCTCAAGCTGCGCGAATTTCTGGTGCGCAACAATCAGCCGTTCACCTATCAGGACGTCGAGTCCGACCCCGGCGTGCAATCGCTGCTGGATCGCTTTCAGATCGGGGTGGCCGAGGTGCCGGTGGTGGTGTGCTCGGGGGGGCGCGTGCACAAGAATCCGTCGGTCGAATCTCTGGCGGCAGAGCTAGGCCTCAACCTGAAGCTCGATGCGAAGATGGTGCGAGACGTGGTGGTGGTGGGGGCGGGCCCGGCCGGGCTGGCCGCCGCCGTGTACGCGGCCTCGGAGGGACTGGACGTGCTGGTCCTTGAAGGCACGGCCCCGGGCGGGCAGGCTGGCACCAGCTCGCGCATCGAGAATTACCTGGGATTTCCCACCGGGATCTCCGGACAAGCGCTGGCCGGCCGCGCCTTGACCCAGGCCGAAAAGTTCGGCGCCGAGGTGGCTATCGCGCGACGGGCGGTGCGCCTGGACTGCGACAGCCGCCCTTACAAGGTCATCCTCGAGAATGGAGAGGTGGTGCTGACGCGCGCCTTGATCATCGCCACGGGGGCTCGCTATCGCAAGCCTGACCTACCAGAGTTGTCCCGCTTCGAGGGCAACGGCGTGTTTTACAGCGCCACCCATCTGGAGGCGCAGCTGTGCGAGAGCGAGGAAGTGGCCATCGTGGGAGGGGGAAACTCGGCCGGTCAGGCCGCGGTGTTCCTGTCGCAGACCGCCTCGCGCGTGCAGATCCTGGTGCGGGGCGAGGGCCTGGCGAGCAGTATGTCGCGCTACCTGATCCAGCGCATCACCGACAGCCCGAACGTGGTGCTGAAGACGCACACCCAGATCGATGCGCTGGAGGGGACGGACTGGCTGGATAGGGTCCGTTGCCGCGAGATCACCAGCGGAAAGACGGACACGCTGCCCCTCCGGCACGTCTTCATGATGACCGGCGCCGATCCGCACACCGATTGGCTGAAGGGCTGCGTGCGCCTCGACGATCATGGCTTCATCAAGACAGGGGGCGACTTGAACGCGGACGATCTGACGGACGGTCACTGGCCGCTTGCGCGCGCACCTTACTTGCTCGAGACGACTATCCCCGGGGTGTTCGCCGTGGGCGACGCGCGCTCAGGGAACGTCAAGCGCGTCGCCTCGGCCGTCGGCGAGGGATCGATCTCGATCCAGATGGTGTTCAAGGCACTGCAGGATCTGTGAGCGCGGGAGCGTTGCCGGCGCCTCGTTTGCGCGGCTATTCGGACGCTATTCGAGCAACGGGTCGAAGCCGAGGTTGTCGACGAAGCACCAGCCCCAGGTCTCGCCGGGTTCCAGGGAGCGCATGATCGGGTGGTTGGTGGCGTGGAAGTGCTTGGTGGCGTGCCGGTTCTTCGAGTCGTCGCAGCAGCCCACGTTCCCGCACTGCATGCACAGGCGCAGGTGTACCCACGCGTCCCCCATCGCCAGGCATTCGGCGCAACCGCGAGACTTCGGACGCGTGTGCGGGTTGATGGCTTCGAGATGGGGACAGGACGGGTCTGATTTCTTCATGAGCGGATCTCCAGGTTGAGGTGCCGGTCATCGATTGCCAACGGAGAAAGTATGCCCGCCATTTGCCTCCGCGCGAGGCAACTTTCGCAGCAGCGCTGCGCTCGGCGACCTCTCCGCCCGGGGCGCTTCGGGTCCACCCCACCCAACCCCAACCCCCGCGGCTTCGCCGCGCCCTCGCCCGCTGCGCGGGGCGAGGTGGTTCTAGGTGAAACTTCGCAGGCGATCCCGCCATCGTATCTTGCTGGCAGTCGGGGCAACCTGGCCCCCTGCGCGAATGATCACCAACGTTGCGCCCCTCCTCCAATTCGTGGGCGCCTCGAAGACCTTCGAGGCGGTCTTGGCAGTCGCGCCGCTCGATCTGTCGGTGGCCCCTGGCGACACTCTCGTGCTGATCGGCCCCAGCGGGTGCGGCAAGACCACTGTGCTGCGGATGGCGCTGGGGCTGCTGTGGCCGGACGCCGGCCAGATCCGCTTTCGCGGCGAAGCGCTGTCCCCGGCCAACGTGCAGCACGCGCGTCGGTCGATGGGCTACGTGGTGCAAGAGGGCGGGCTATTCCCGCACCTCACGGTCGAGCAAAACGTCGGCTTGATGGCCCGGCACCTGCGCTGGCCGCGTGCGCGCATCGAGCAACGCCAGGCCGAGCTGGCCGCGCTGACCCGTTTTCCTCTCGACGCCCTCACCCGTTATCCGTTTCAGCTCTCGGGAGGTCAGCGGCAGCGCGTGAGCTTGATGCGCGCGCTGATGCTGGACCCCGACCTGCTGCTCTTCGATGAGCCCCTGGGGTCGATCGATCCCTTGGTGCGGGCGGAGTTGCAGCAGGATCTGGTGCGGGTTTTCCAGCAGACGGCGAAGGCGGTGGTGCTGGTCACGCATGACCTCTCCGAGGCGGCGTTCTTCGCGCGGGATCAGGGCCAAGTGGCGTTGATGCAGCATGGACGCGTGTTGCAACAGGGACGCGTGGAAGACCTCGTACGCTCGCCCACCGATCCTTTCATCACGAAGTTTGTGGCGGCGCAGCCGCTGCTGGCGTTCGGTCACGCGCAGGAGCCGCAGTCGAAATGAAGCTCTCCTCGCGGCAGCTGAGCGTTGTCGTCGTCGTGAAATTGATGGCAGGGGAGCCTGCCGAAGCGGCCATGGCGCGTGCTGCGGACGCTACACTCGTGCCCTCGCCCGTCCCGGCCCAGCCTACGCCCGGGCCAGCGTTCCGAATCGCATCGAAGGCATTCACCGAGTCGGTGATCCTGGGCGAGGTGGTGGCGTTGACGGTATCCGCCGCCGGGGTCGCGACTGAGCATCGAGCGGCGCTCGGGGGCACGCGGCTGTGCTGGGACGCTCTCGTGTCGGGCCGCATCGACGCCTATCCCGACTACACCGGGACGGTGCTGCAAGAGATCCTGCACGGACAGGGCGCCGCGGACGTCGCGTCTCTGCGCGCGGCGCTCCGACCACACGGCGTCGGGATGAGCAATTCGTTCGGGTTCGACAACACTTATGCGCTTGGGATGCGACGCGCGCGAGCCGCCGCCGCGGGCATTCAGACTATCTCCGACCTGCGGCGACACCCCGAGCTTCGCTTCGGATTCAGCGACGAATTCCTGAGCCGGCGCGATGGTTGGCCGGGGCTCGTGGCCCGCTATGGACTAGCCGCCAAGGACGTTCGAGGACTGGACCACGACCTCGCCTACCGCGGCCTCGCGGAGGATCACATCGACGTGACGGATCTCTATGCGACCGACGCCGAGATCCGCCGCGACGATCTGAGCGTGCTTCGCGACGACCTCGGCTTCTTCCCCAAGTACGAGGCGATCCTGCTTTACCGGCTGGACGCCGAAGAGCAATGGCCCGCGGCGTTGGCGGCGCTGCGAACGCTCGAAGGCAAGATCGACATCGCCGCCATGTGCGCCATGAACGCACGCGCCAAACTGGATCACCTGCCCGAGCGCCAGGTGGCGGCGGACTTCGTCGCGCAACTGGGCGGCCGCGCGCCCCGCGCGCAACGAGAGAGCTGGACGAGCGCGGTGCCGGAGCGGACACGCGAGCATCTGGTGCTGGTGAGCCTCTCGCTGCTGGCGGCGATCCTGGTGGCGCTGCCACTGGGGATTCTGGCGGCGCGCCGCCCGGGACTGGGCAAGCTGGTGCTCGCGGCCGTCGGTGTGGTGCAAACAATCCCGTCGCTGGCCCTGCTGGTGTTTATGATACCGCTCTTGGGGATAGGCGCCCTGCCGGCGATGACGGCGCTGTTTCTCTACAGCTTGTTGCCCATCGTCCGGAACACCCACGCTGGCCTGGTGGGCATCGCGCCCGCGGTACGCGATTCGGCGGCGGCGTTGGGCCTGTCACGCTGGGCAATCCTTTGGCGGGTGGAGCTGCCGCTTGCGCAGGGCACGATCCTGGCCGGGATCAAGAGCGCCGCCGTCATCAACGTCGGAACCGCGACCCTGGGGGCGCTGGTGGGCGCCGGGGGCTTCGGGCAGCCCATCTTCACCGGCATTCGACTGGACGACTTCCCCTTGATCCTGCAAGGCGCGGTCCCGGCCTCCCTCCTCGCGCTGGCCGTCCAGGGTGCGTTCGATCTGGTCGAACGGGTCCTTGTTCCGGCGCCGTTACGGTCGGGCCGACGGTTCGGGGCCAGGCGGGCCGATTGACCATCATTTTGCAACGCAATAGCCGCGCGTCGCAATCTCCGGCATCGGCGGAATTCCGCGCTATCTTCAGCTCGTACGATCTGAACGTTCCGCTTCGACCTTCCCTTTCTTCATGCGATTGCTCGACCAATACCGTGCCGTTCGCGCGCAGACCGAGGCCCTGGCCGATCCACTTTCGGCCGAAGATCAGCTAGTTCAGTCGATGCCGGACGCCAGCCCGACCAAGTGGCACCTGGCGCACACGAGTTGGTTCTTCGAGACCTTCGTGCTGTCCGCGGACGCGGCCCCCGGATACCGCTCGCCCGATCCGCGCTACCGGATGCTCTTCAATTCTTACTACGACGCCGTCGGCGAAAGGTTCGAGCGCGCGCGCCGCGGGACGTTGTCGCGACCGTCGCTGGCGGAGGTTCGTGCCTACCGCCGCCAGGTGGACGATGCGCTGATGCGCCTGCTCGAGGAGGGGAACCCCTCGCCGACCGTCCTGTCAACGATTGAGCTCGGGCTTCAGCACGAACAGCAGCACCAGGAGCTGTTGCTGACGGACATCAAACACGCCCTCGGCAGCAATCCTCTTCAGCCGGCATACCGCACGCTTTCGGACCGCGACAACGTCCGCGGGCCGGACGGCGAGGCGGAACATCGGCCCGCGACGTTTCGGACCTTTGAAGACGGCGTGGTCTGGATCGGGCACGAAGGACCCGGCTTTGCTTTCGACAACGAAGGGCCACGGCACAAGGCGTTCTTGCGCTCCTTCGCGCTGGCCGATCGGCTCGTCACCTGCGGGGAGTACCTCCGCTTCATGAGCGACGGAGGGTATCGGCGTCCGGAGCTTTGGCTTTCCGACGGTTGGCAGCTGTGCCAGCGGGAACAGTGGCGGGCTCCGCTCTATTGGCGGTCGCGCCAGGGCGATAGCCACGGGGAGCGAGAGTGGCCGATCTACACGATGGCCGGCCCGCGCCCCGTCGATCCGCTCGAGCCGGTTGTCCACGTGAGCTACTTCGAGGCGGACGCGTTCGCGCGCTGGGCGGAGGCTCGGCTTCCCACCGAGGAGGAGTGGGAGCACGTCGCAGCCAAGGAACCTGTGATCGGAAATTTCGCCGACAGCGGGCGTTACCACCCGGCCACCCAAGGCAGCGGCTTTTTCGGGGACACGTGGGTCTGGACGCAGAGCCCTTACGTTGCCTATCCCGGCTATCGGGCACCCGCCGGCGCGATCGGCGAGTACAACGGAAAATTCATGTGCAACCAAATGGTGCTCCGAGGGGGATCGTGTTTTACGCCGGCCGGTCATGTGCGGCCTACCTATCGCAACTTCTTTCCGCCAGCGGCTCGCTGGCAGGCCAGCGGGATTCGCCTGGCGCGTGACGCGTGACCATCGCCAGCGCCGAGGTCTGGAGCAGTCAACGTCCCGCCTCGGCGTTTCGTTCGGTCGATGCCGCTTCCGTACGCGCCGTGGCCGATGCCGTGCGCGAGGGCTTGCTGCGGCCTCGCATGCGCCTTCCGCCCTGGCTGCTCTACGATGCGCAGGGCTCGGCGCTGTTCGAGGACATCACCGAGCTTCCCGAGTACTACCTGACGCGGACCGAGCGCGGGATTCTAGCCAGCCATGTCGACGAGATCATCGAGGCAGCCGGGATGCCTCCGCATGTGATCGAGCTGGGCGCGGGCACTGCTTCGAAAACACAGCTGGTGCTGTCGGCACTGCTCGACCGCCAGGCACGCGTTGTCTATACGCCGGTCGACGTGTCGGCTGCGGCGCTGTCCCTGGCACAATCCAAGCTGAAACAGTTCCGGCGGCTGACCGTGCGGCCGGTAGTGGCCCGCTATCCCGAGGAGCTGGGCTTTCTTGCTGCGCCGTCTGGACAGCGATTGTTGCTATTTCTGGGGTCGAACATCGGAAACTATGATCCCCTGTCGGCGCGCAAGCTGTTGCGGGCGGTCCGACGTCATCTGCTGCCGGGCGACGCGTTGCTCATCGGAACGGATCTGCGCAAGGCAGGGTCGATCTTGGTGCCTGCCTACGACGATGCCCAGGGGGTGACGGCCCGGTTCAACAAGAACGTGCTCGTGCGCATCAACCGCGACGTGGGCGCCAGGTTCGATATCGATCGTTTCGAGCACGTGGCGCGCTGGAATCGCGCCGCCTCCCGCATCGAGCTTCATCTGGCCAGTGTGGGCGAGCAAAGCGTGTGGCTCGGGACTGTGGGCGCCGAGATTCACTTCGCGCCAGGCCAGCGCATTCACACCGAGTCGAGCTACAAGTTTACGCACGCGATGATCGCTCGCTTGCTCGGCGACACCGGCTTTCGCCTGGAGCGAACCTGGCACGACGAGCGACGCTGGTTCGGCCTCCACCTCGCCCGCATCCCCAAGCGCCGGCCGTGAACAGTGGTAAGTCCCAACTTGGTGTCAACATGGCTGAAGGATGCTAAACCGCAGCAAAACCGGATTTCGGGAGAGGAGCTGTTTCATGCGCGAGAAGATCGAGGTCGGTTTCCAGACGTTCGTCGCGGATGGCGAAGAGGAGTTCGGGGCAACACGTGGGATTTCTGCCGATGGCCACGCTCTCACCGTCTACGTTGAGAATGCCGGGGACTTCAGGGTGCCGGTCGATGCCGTTGTCTCGGTGCAATCGGAAAAAGTGACGTTCGACTGCCGGAAGCTTGGGCCCGGGCTGCGGTCCGCCATCGGTCACGCGCACGACGCGGAACGACTTTGAGCCGTGCGGCCAGTTGCACCTTCGTTGACGGGGTGGGCAGGAACCAGGCGGCGCTGTCCAATAGAGGGCTCCGTTCCTCATGATGGTGATTCGTGTCCTCGACTTGCTCTTGGAGAACCCGGCCGAGCCCCAGACCACCAGCCAGGCTGCCAGAAACTGCAGTGGCAACGGCAAGACCCCCGCAAAATCAGGTCCATCCGCGCGCCGCCTGTCTCCCCCACTCCGCCGCTCCCTGTTAAATTAACCGCCCTACCCCACCCAAGAACCCAGAATCCCATCCTGAAGGCACGCAGGTACGTAGCCGCCACCCGGTCTACTTTTCGAGAGCGGCTAAGCTTGAATCGGTTACGCACACACGATAGCCGCCGTCGTAGTTGACCCCAGGGCGACTTGAATCTTCCGGACCGCGCCCGCATCGTAGAAATGTCGGGAACCGCAGAAGCCGGCGCTTCTGCGGTGGCACCGGACGCACTCCTCTGGATACATTTTTCCTAGAATCGATATTGCGCGATGGAAACACCACAGTACGAAGTCGTGATTGTAGGCACCGGAGAGGGGTCGAAATTCCTGGCCTGGACGCTTGGAAGGCAGGGCAAGCGGGTAGCTGTGATCGACCGAAAGTATATCGGCGGCTCATGTCCCAACATCGCCTGTCTACCCAGCAAGAACATCATTCACAGCGCGAAAGTAGCTTCCTATTTGCGACGAAGCGAAGAGTTCGGGATATTCAAAGAAGGCTTCCAGGTCGACATGTCCGCCGTGCGCGATCGCAAGCGCAAAATGGTCAGGGAGCTCGTCGACATTCACGTCGCCAACTTCAGGTCTAGCGGTACGGAATTGATTCTGGGTTCGGCAAGATTCACCGGGCCCAAGATCCTTGAGGTGTCCCTCAACGAAGGGGGCACTCGCGTAGCTCAAGGCGAGAAGATCGTCATCGGCACCGGCACTCGCGCGACCATCGCGGACATTCCCGGGCTGCGGGAATCAAATCCATTGACCCACGTTGAGGCGCTCGAGCTCAGCAACCTGCCGCAACATCTCGTCGTCCTCGGGGGCGGCTACGTGGGTTTGGAGCTTGCCCAGGCCATGCGCCGCTTCGGCAGTTCCGTGACGATTGTTGATCGGAACCAACGGTTGGCGAGCCGAGAAGACGAGGATGTGTCCGCTGGTCTCAAGGAACTCTGCGACGAAGAGGGCATCGAGCTTGTGATGAATGCCACGGTCTCGCTGGTGGAAGGGGTGTCCGGACAGTCGGTGAAGCTTCATGTCAGCCAGGGTGATTCGAATAGCCTCATCGAAGGCACGGATTTGCTGGTCGCCGCTGGCCGCACTCCGAATACGGACGGCCTTGGCTTGGATGTCGCGGGGGTTGAGCTTACAGAGCAGGGATACATAAAAGTCAACGAGCGCTTGGAGACAACCGCAGCGAACGTCTGGGCGATCGGCGAATGCGCGGGGAGCCCCCAGTTCACGCACATCGCTTTCGACGACTTCCGAATCATTAGAGATAATCTAGCCGGTGGAAACCGGGTGACTACCGGGCGCCAGATTCCGTTTTGCCTATTCACAGACCCTGAGCTGGCGCGAATCGGGCTAAACGAAACTGAGGCCAAGGCGAGCGGAACGCCCTATCGACTCGCCAAGATTCCAATGGCCGCCGACCTGCGAACGCGCACGCTGTCGGAAACCCGTGGTTTCATGAAAGCATTGATCGATACGAAGAGTGACCGCATTCTGGGTTTCACAGTCTTCGGCGTAGATGGTGGAGAGCTGCATGGGTGCTGTCCAGATTGCGATGATTGCCGGTCTTCCCTACACCGGTTTGCGTGAGGCCGTACTTGCGCACCCCACCCTCCTTGAAGGATTGGTCGTGCTGTTCTCAGCGGTACCGCCAAAATGAAGGAACCGCCGGCCAAATCAGCGGATACGAGTATGGAGCCTTACTCACCCGCTTTGGCTGCCAGTGTTCCCACGATCGCGAGGTTCTGCGCCAACGCCTGGGGTAAGCCGTGCCGCTCCTTCAGGTACTCGGGACTGTTGTAAGAAAGCCAGACTTTTCCCAGAGAATCTTCCCAGATCAAAACCTTGAGCGGAGGATCGATGGCGACGGTGGGAGCGGCCAGCATCAAAACCAGCCCGGTGCGAATCCACGCAAGAAGAGTCCCCTCAGCCGCAAGATAGTCACTGAGGGGGACCATCGGTCTGGTTTCTCCTGCCGTGTCCATCCTATGCAAGATTCTTATGCCAGATCTTTCTATGATTTCCACGGCGATTCCACCCCCGGCGGATCGGAGGGACTGTCCTAAGCGCGACCCATGCCGACCAGCGCGCAAAAACCAAGCTCAAAGTTGATCATGGAGCAGCGAACAGCATGATAGTTGAAAACATGCGCCTGATCGCGCCCACCGCTTTCAAGGGAACCATGGGCCCTTTGCAAGCCTGTCGGCACCTCTCTCGCCCTGGCGATCGACTATTCCCTCTGAGCGATGGGGGCGACGGCTTCATCGAATGTCTCCACCACGGGTTGGGCGGCGAAATCAAAGAGACGCCAGCCGCTGACCCCTTTGGACGCGTCCGTGGCGTGCCCGTGCTGTTGCTCGCCGACGGCACCGTGGTTCTCGAGTGCGCCAAGGTCATCGGTCTGGCGGGGTTGGACAGGTTGGACCCGCTCGTCGCTTCCAGCCGAGGACTCGGTAATTTGTTGGCGCACTATCGAGATGCACCTCGAATCTGGTTGGGGTTAGGGGGCAGCGCCACGGTGGACGGGGGACGCGACTGGCCCATGCTGACCTTGCCGCCGACAACGGTCTTCTGCGACGTCACCACTGACCTGCTCGACGCCGCGATCATCTACGGTCCTCAGAAAGGCGCACGACCTGAGGACATCCCCGTGCTCACCCAGCGGCTGGCCTCGCTCGGTTTCCCCCGCGGCCCCAGAACCGGTGCGGCCGGCGGTTTGGGAGCGAGGCTGGCGTGGCTAGGCGCCGAGTTGGTGGATGGCGCCCAGCGGATCCTTGACGTGCTCGATTTCGAGGCCGCCTGTCGCGGCTGTGAATCAGTGGTCACGGGTGAGGGTCGACTGGACGCCTCGTCCCTTGAAGGCAAGTTGCCTGTGGTCGTGGCGCGCAGGGCGCACGCAATCGGCTTGCAGGTGATCGGCCACTTCGGATGCAAGGGCGAAGGTTGGGAGGATGCGGCCAGGTTGTTCGATCAAGTCATCTTTGAGACGTGAGCGTGGACGCCGTCTACTACGCACTTCCAAGGCGCAAATCCCTCGAAGGCCTGCAGCGCGGGTGTCCGCCATCCGTCTTCATGGCGCTGGAGGCGTAGCCTGGCCAGAGACGTTGTCGCCCCAGCAGGCGATAGTGCCGTCGGTCCTGACCCCGCACGCAGAATAGTCACCCGCACTGACGGACACGAAGCCACCTGCCGGCGGCGTCGCTTGGCCATAGTTGTTGTCACCCCAGCAGGCGATGGTGCCATCGGTCCTGACCCCGCACGCAAAATGGCGGCCGACACTGAGGGACGCGAAGTTATCCTCCGGGGGCGTCGCCTCGCCAGAGACGTTGTCGCCCCAGCAGGCGATAGTCCCGTCGGTCTTAACTCCGCATGCAGAATAGTCACCCGCACTGACGGATGCGAAGCTACCTGCCGGTGGCGTCGCCTGCCCATAGAAGTTGTAGCCCCAGCATGCGAGAGTCCCGTCGGTCCTGACCCCACAGACAAAATACTCGCCGGCACTGACGGATACGAAGGTACCTGCTGGCGGGATCGCCTGGCCATAGTTGTTGTAGCCCCAGCATGCGAGGGTCCCGTCGGTTCTGACCCCACAGGCGTGCCCGTCTCCCGCGCTGACGAAAGAGAACCAGCCGGCTGGCGGTGTGGTTTGGCCCGCGCCGTTGTAGCCCCAGCACGCAATAGTGCCGTCGGTCCCCACTCCGCAGGCAAACGCATAGCCTGCGCTGACGGACGCGAAGTAACCTGCCGGCGGCGTCGCTTGGCCATTGTTGTTTTGGGAGGCTGTGGAGCGTGGTCCACTTCTGGCCGTCCCAGCGCAAGACCTGTTTGTCAGCCCCGCCGATCCAGACGTCGGTGGGACCAGTTCCCCAGACGGTGGCAAGCATCCGGCTTCCCGTGCCCGTCATCCGCGTCCAGGCAGTGCCGTCCCAGTGCTTGACGTACCCGTCGTTGCCGACCATCCAAGCGTCGGAAGGCCCGCTCGCCCACAGGCCCGCCACCGTGTAGCCAGAGTCGCCCTTCCCCGTCGTCGTCCAGGTCTGTCCGTCCCAATGGTCGAATCCGGACCAGACGTCGTTCGCCGACGTCCCCCAGAGGATCCCGCTGCTGGCACGCACCTGCCGGAGAGAGCCGCTGCTCCAGCGCCAGAGGTATAGGTCGCTTCCGACCAACCAGACGTCGTCGAGCGCCGAAGCCCAGACCATCGTGAATGCGCGACCGGCGGTTCCAGGCATCTGGCTCAGCGTCGACCCGTCAAAGACTTGGACCCCGTCGTCGGTCGCGATCCACACTCGGCTGGGCGGGATCCCGTAGACGGCCCTGGCCCAGACCTGCGGGCTGATCGTCGTGTCGCCGGTGGGCGCAAAGGTCGTGCCGTCGCCGCGCAAGAGGAGGCCATCAGCGCCGGCGATCCAGACGTCGCTACCGACCGCCCAGACCCAGCGGGTGGACGAAGGCTGGCCCTGCCAGGTCTGTTGCCAGGAGCCCCCGACCCGATGGTGGAGAACATCGTTGTGATCGAGGGCCCACACATCCCCTGGGGCGCGGACCGACAGGTTGTAGATTGGCGTCGTCGACAGACCGGCCTTGGCCCACGCGGTGCCGTTCCAGGACCAGACGCCATCGAGCGTGGCGGCCCAAATGTCGCTGGGACCGCTCCCTTCGAGCTGGAAAGCGCCAGGGACCGTGCCGGTGTCGACGAAGCTCGTCCCGTCGTAGTGGTAGAGGGTGTCGCAGCCGATCCAGATGTCGGTTGGAGATGCGACGAAGAGCGCGCTGCAGTCGCTGCCGGCGACGCCCATGACCCCCCAGGTGGAGCCAATGAGCCGCATCAGGTATTCGCCAGACACGGCCCACAGGTTGTCGGGACCTGTCCCCACGATTGCGCTCGGGGCTCCGGCCGCCGACCGAGTCCAGGTGGTGCCGTCCCAGCGAAAGAGTCCATCGTAGCCGATCGCCCACGCGTCGTTCGCACCGGCCGGGAACACCGACCAGACGTCATGGATCTCCCCATTCACGTTGTGGGCCGTCCAGGTGGTACCGTCCCAGTGCAGGGCCGTTCCAGCTTCCCCCGCCGCCCACAGGTCGTCGGCCCTGCTTCCCGAAATGCTCGCGAGGGTGTTGCCGGTCGGCCGCGGACGCAGCCAGCACCAGCCGTCCGAGCTGCAACCGCCACTCGGCTCGACTGTCCGGTCTGGCCCGTCGCCGGGCGTCGGACCGCCGGCGTCCTGACCGCCGACTGGGCCAGCGTCCCAACTCTCGGTCGCCCCGCCAGCTCCGCCCGAGCCGTCGGCTCCACCCGCACCGCCGAGTCCAGCCGAGCCGCCAGCTCCAGCCGAGCCTCCAGCTCCAGCCGAACCGGCCGCATGGTTGGCCGAGCAAGCCACGAGGCAGAGCGCGAGCAAGAAACCGGACCGCGAGCCAGCGCTGGACATGCCGCTATCCTACTGCATTCGCGCTTTCCCCCAATAGGACTCTGTGGAGACGATCCGGCATAAGTGCGGCCTCTCGATCGCGCTGAACGCGATCGCCTCGGGTGTTCAAATCGAACGAAACCAAGTGCCTCAACAGATACGATGCCGCGCTCGCTGAGATCGCCTAGCCGCACTTTTCGAAGATTGCTTCCAGGTGCCATCGACGACCCCGCCGGGATTCACTCCCACGTCGTTGGTATCAACCTCTTCCTCGGCACCCCGGAGAACGTAAGCGCCCTGAAGACCCGATACTCGCCCGCAGAGGCGAATTCTCGTCGTGGCAGATGCCAGTCGGCCAGCCACGGCATGGATACCGTTCTATCCTCGAATCGTGCATGACTGCCGCACGTGCATGACTGCCGCACGAGATCCGGGACACACTTTCCCCAGACAATCGCGCCCGCATTGTCCGGTCCATCGTGGACAAGATCGAGACACGAAGTGGACCGCTCCCGTGTCCAGGTCGACGGTCCTGAGGCCGCCGCTGGATGTGTACACGGCCAGCCAGCGCTTATCCGGAGACCGCTGCCAGACGTTGTTCACGTCCGTAACCGTGAACCGGTCGCCGACATCGAGGCGCTCTATGACGAGGTCGAGCGGTGCCGTCGACCCGGTCCTGTAGCCCAGCCGCTCGGGCGTGAAGAGGACCTCTTGGTCAAGGTCGAGGCGGAAATCCGCGACGAGCGGCGTCCGCGCGGAGTGGTTCGTGACCGTGCTGAAGTGGCGGCGGCTGGGGTTGACCCGAGCAAGTTGACATGCAGTAATGTCTGCGGTTGTTGTAGCGGACCGAGTCTTTCCTGAGCAGTCGGAGGGAATCCCATGCCTGATCCTCAGTTTCAATGGCGCGCCATTCAACGTATTCGGGATAGTCTCGTGGGCTTCGATTCGAAGATGCGCGAACGCTATGATCGCAGCGCCTTCCGGACCGAATTCCGCGAGCTGCGAGACCATGCCAAAGAGTGCGGCCTCGGCTATTACCAGAAGCTGTTCGAGGCCAAGGCTGCCTACCACAGCGAGGAATACGCGCGCGCCTACGACCTTGCGGTCAAAGCGACAGAGCTCGTCCTCGATGGAGAAGCCCCGACCCGACGCGCCTGCACCTGTGTGAAGGCATGCAAAGACAACGGCATCCTTGGCTGCATGTCCAAACGCGGTCACTGTTGTAGCAAGCGTGCAGCGCCCTCCAAGCGTTCCATTCTCCGAGAGACCCTCAAGGACCTGCCAATAGCCTACGGCCTAATTGCATTGTCGAAGCTGCACCTAGCCATCGCCAGCGGCGACGTTACGCATCTCGACCAGGCTGAACAGGCCATCGCTTCGGTCTTTCTGATCATAACTCCCAAGAGCGAGAAGAAGTTGTTGCACGACATCCTGATCAGGCTCGCTCGGTTCTCAAGCAAGGAACGGATCGAGCGTTGTTGTGGTTACACCGGCAGTGACAGGAGAAACTACCAAGATCTATACGTCACGGCGTGCCGGATCGTGCAGCTCAGGATTCGCCTTACCGGCAAGCCTGCCCGCGACGAGCTCACGGAGAAGCTGGCTGCGTTGTTGCCACCGAAGAGCCTTGCCATTTACGCCGAAGGCCATCCCTGGCTGCGGACCTTTGCTGCGGACGCCAGCCAGGATACCCATCGGCTCTCGGCGATCCATCACTACGAGGAGATCCTGAAGGACCTGTTTGCCCCCCGCGACAAACCCACGCCCACGTGCCTGGGTGACTACTACGAAGAAATTCGGACGAAGGCCAAGTTGGGCGCCACGGTAGCGCCCGGCAAGGTCTACGCAAGCGTCCGGTTGGCCCGGTTGGCTAAGCCCTTGAAACCGCGCTCGGCGAGAGAGGAGGAGGTCGTGCGAGAGGACAACGCCGTCCTCGACGAGCTGCGTTTCGACTTTGACGGAATGTTCCGGTCGGCATCGCAGGCCGAGCAGCGGTTTGCTAGATTTCTGAGGCATCCCAGGATGGCCGACGGTCCGACAGATGCGGCCCAAGGCAGCGGCGGTGGCCACCCGCGATCATTGGCTCCATGCTCGATGAAGAGCCAGGCCGCGAGGAACACGAATTCGAAACCCGTCAAGGTCCACAGGGGGGCGGATCAGACGTCTCGCGACGTCTTCTGCGTACTGCGCTCGTGGAGCTCGTTCACTCCGTTCCTTCCACAGCAATGGGCCTCGAATAGGGAGGCCCGATTCACCTCCCGCGGGGGCGGCTACCTACTTCGATGGAAAGGCCACGGCATCGCCGTCGACCCAGGTCCGAGCTTCATCCGCAACCTCTACGAGACCGGGTTCAAGGTCGACGATATCGATACGGTCATCGTCACGCACAATCACCCGGACCACACGTACGAGGTCGAGAGCGTGCTCAATCTGGCGAGTCGCGCCGGGCACAGGATCTCCTCTTTCCTTCTCAGCAGGAACGCCAACACGGGGCTCGCCAGCCAAGTGAAGATGTCGAGCCCCAAGAGCGAAATCGTGGTCTTCGGTTGCGGCGATACTTGGCTCCTGGAGAGCGGAGGCTCCACGCTAACGATTCAAGGACTGGTGGCTCACCACGCGGACATCGGTTGGCACCGCAAGATCTCGGCATTTGGCGTGGCGTTTCACGAGCGGGATCGTCTTGAAGAGCGGGTGCTGGCCGCGATTTCTTCGGATACGCATTGGTGCCCAACGGTCGAACAGTCGTTCGCAACCCTGAAGAACGTCGAGATCTTCGTCGCTCACGTCAGTCGAGTCGAGTTCGACGAGATGTGCGAGCCAGGGCGATATTATTCGAAGCATCTCGGGGTTTTGGGCGCGTTTCGCGCGCTCAAGACAGTCCGGCCGCATGTGGGGGTCCTGTCGGAGTGGGGCGAGGAATTGGCCGGATACCGCGCGCCCATCGCAGCTGCAGTCCAGCGTGCGCTGCGGGTAACGACTGGCCAGGACAACATCAGACCCTGCTGCTTGCCAGGTGATCGCGGGTTGAGGTTCGAGTTCGACGACTCTCGTAGAGCGCACGTCGCCTGCAGTTTTCCCCAGCAGCGCCGAGACTTCGACGAATGCGGTCGAGCCATCGAGCCGAAGGACGTCATCGTCGATGCCCACGTCGACGACGGCGAGCACCGCATCCATTACCTCTGTCCAGACCATCGCTCGTGATGGGAGACGAACGGGGCAAAGTGCGGTGTTTTGATCGCTCCTACCGCGATCGCCTGCTGCGGTCAAAGCAAAGCGCTGCCAGCCCCTCGCTGCTCCACGAGAACGGCCGGACTCATGCCGCAGGCCAAGGTCGCAACCCCGAGTACATCCTGACCGGCATGCTTCACTGCGCGCTATGCGGCCAGGCCTACACCCCCGCGTCAACGCGCCGGGGGACCCGAGAATACCGCTACTACCGCTGCTCGAAACGCGACAAGCGAGGAGCCGACGGGCTGCGCGGCCAGTCCCCTACCCGCCCAGGCCATCGAGGACTTTGTCGTAGAGCGGGTCCGCGACGCCTTGGCCGATGCAACGGGGGAGTCGTCCGTGATCGTGCCGAGGTGGCAAGACGACTAGGGGTGACAAGGGCAAGGGTCATGCAGCTACTCGACCTCACCCTACTCGCCCCGGACATCCAGGAGCGGCTCCTCTTCGCGGAAGCGTGAGGGCATCGAGCCCCACACGCTCGACAGCGTCCGCGTTCGCATCTGCGATCCGGAAAAGACCATCGTGGACTGTTTCCGCTACCGCAACAAAATCGGGATGGACGTGGTCATCGAAGCGCTCCGGCTATGGCGGCAGCGCCGGAAAGGGAAGCTCGACCTCCTGCTCAAGTACGCACGAATGCGCCACGTGGAGCGAGCCCTGCGTCCCTACATCGAGGTCATGCCGTGACACTCAAGAACCTCCCCGCCTCGGTGCAAGCACGCCTGCAGGCACGCGCCCAAGAGACGCGGCGGCCGTTCCAGGAGTTGCTGCAATACTACGCGATGGAACGGTTCCTATACCGACTGTCGAAATCCCCGCACCTGGCGGCCGACGAAGGCGAAGCCCGCGCCCAGCTCCAGCAGGAACTTGGTGATGTGGTGAACCAGGGCGTCCTCGAGCGCGCGTTCGTCGGCTTCCTCGCCCACTCCCAGGAAGTCGAAGCGATAGGGATCCTTCAGGTTCTCGCGCGCGAGGTCGGACTGGGGCTTGGGCAGGCGCTGCTCGAAGTTGGTGATGGCCTTGCCCCGGCGCTCCACGGTGCGCGTCTTGAGATGGTGAACCAGGACTGCGCGGGACCAGCCGTGTTCGAGCACGCTGGTGGCGTAGGCAAGTCGCGCGTTCTTGTCCTTCAGCTTGGTCAGCAGGACCAGGTTGTGGCCCCAGGGAATTTGGCCAACAGGCTGTTGGCCAAATACAGGGTCGGGCCACGCCTGGGCGAAGGCCCGCATGTACTTGACGTTCGAACGCGAAAAGCCCTTCATCGACGGAAACTCGGCGCGCAGGTCGGCCGCCACTTGGTCGACGATGCCCTCGCCCCAGGTTCCCGCCACCTGCCGGTCGAGGATGTCGCGCCCGATCCCCCAGTAAAGTCGCAGAAGCTCGTGGTTCACCGCCAAGGACGCGCGCTGCTGTGCGGCGCGGACACGTTCCTTCACGTCCGCGAGCCACTCGGCATAGCCAGCCGGCCGGCGAGCCAGGCTCGGTGGTGCAACCTTCGCAGCGCGTGGCTTGGCGAGCTTCTTGGTCACAGCATCGCCTCCAGCTCGTCAAGATCCCTGGAGATCTCCGTTTCCAAGGCGCGTAGCTTGGCAATGATCTTCTTGGGCGGGTCGTACTTGACCTCTTCGTGCTTCGTCTCCTTGTAGCGGTTGATGGAGAGGGAGCCTGATCGACTCGGGCACGATCGTGCATGCCACACACATGGAGACGGTCGTGCTCTTGGCCTGCTGGTGGGCGTTTGCCTTGTACGTCGTCGGGAAGCGCCGCCTATTCATCCAGCCGCCACGTGCTTGACCCCTGGAAACACGCTGACTCCCACCACGCATGATCGGGCAGATCTGTCACGGCGACTCGGGGCGACGAGTGCGAGAATCATGCAGCCTGCGGGACGCAACGCTGTTGGCGCCGGACAGCCAGGAAAGGATTCTCTTCGCTGATTCTCGCGACGATGTCGATCTGATCAGCGAGCGGGACCTCCGGGCGGTAATCCCGGAGGGCTGGCGGACCACCCTGCGGCATACGTGAACGCCGACTTCTTTCGACATCGCACCTTGCCTAGATTCTGGCGGACCGATTTCAGCGATTGCCGCCTGATGCTGTTACAATTCGGCGGCGTAGACATGCCACCCAACCAGACGAGGACCAGATGAACGCCGAAGAGCGCACGATCTCCAAAATCCTCACGGAGCAACTTTGCTACGAGATCCCTCCCTACCAACGCCCGTACTCCTGGGAGAGGGACAACGTTCAGCAACTTCTCGATGACGTGTGGGAGGCGTACAAAGCGGAGGATGCCGAATATTTCATCGGGTCCCTTATAACGATCGAGACCGAGAAAGACCGGCGATATGACGTCGTCGATGGGCAGCAACGCCTGACAACCCTAAACCTCATCTTTGCGCGTCTTCGGGATCGCATCGCAGACGATGCCGCCAAGGCCGAGCTTGGAAAGCGAATCCTGCCCCGCAATGTCTTGACGGGCGAGGCCGAAACGCCACGGCTGCTTCTGCGGCAGAAGGACCGGGCGTTCTTCCGGAAGCATGTGCTTGACGGTCAGGCACTGCCTACCGAGGATCGCGACAGACTTGAGACACCGCAACGGCGCCTGGCAGAAAACCTCGAAGTCGTCGACGCGTTCTGCCAGGACAAGGGGCAAGACCAACGGGAGCTCAAGTTGTTCGCGAACTACCTGCTTTCGAAGGTCTACGTGGTCTTCGTTACCACCCAGTCACGAAAATCGGCCTATCGACTCTTCAACGTTCTAAACGCGCGCGGCATGCCGCTTTCGAATGCCGACCTGATCAAGAATTCACTCTTCAGTCACCTGGAGGGGCAGGCCGGCCGAAGCCAAGAGCTCGAGGAACGCTGGCTCGAGCTGGAGGAGGAGCTCGGACTTGAACGGCTGGACGCCTTCTTTGGCCACCACCGGACATCTCTTCGCGCCGCAAAGGCCCGTGGTGCCCTGCATGAGGAGATTGAGCCTCTGATCACCGAGACGAAGGGCGGCTCATTCGCTTTTCTCGATTCGGTGGTTGCCTCCGCCAAAAACTACATGCGTGTTGTCGAGGGAGCTTTCGCCGGCTCCGGCGCGCTTCGATCGATCAGGGCGTTGCATCGTGTTGAGTACGACGAGTGGATCCCGCCACTCCTCGCATACCTGAATCATCCTGTCGACGGACTGTCAGAACAGGAGTTCATCGAGCTGCTAGAGAAGATCACGATGCAGAACTGGGTCCGGCGTCTCGGTCGCACAGCCCGACTCACCGTCTATTTCCAGCTCATCAGCGCGATTCGAGATGGGAGAGAGGCCAGCGACATCCGCCAGATCTTCAAGAAGAACGCACAGAACACGGAGTTTCTCGAGCTGTTGGGCAGTGAGATTCTACGGCAAACCCTTCGACCTGGCCGTTCTCTTGCGCCTGGAAGAAGCCGCCCAAGACGATTCCGTCACCAAGAGCTACAGCGGGCGGCTGACCATCGAGCACGTGCTCCCCCAAGCCCTGAAGGATCCTTACTGGCAGACGCGCTTCAGCGTGGACCAGCACAAATTGTGGCTCCACCGCCTCGGCAACCTGGCCCTTTTGTGCGGTCACAAGAACTACAAGGCCCAATATTTCGACTTCGATCGGAAGAAGAACATCTACACCGCCCGCAACAACAAGGTGTCCTTCGACCTCACGAAAGAAATTTGCCTCGAGCCAGAGTGGTCCGCTGACAAGATCAGGGACCGCCAGGATCGGCTGCTCGAAGCTCGCCAAGACGACCTGGACCATACAGTGAAGATGCTGACCCCATGACCAAACTGACCCTCAGCCAGCTCTCCGGCCTCCTCCTCCGCGCGTGCGACGACCTGCGCGGCAACATGGATGCCTCGGAGTACAAGGAATACATCTTCGGCATGCTCTTCCTGAAGAGGCTCTCCGACCTCTTCGACCAGCAGCGCGAGCGGCTCGAGAAAACGCTTGCGGACAAGGGCATGCCGGCCAAGGTCCTGGCCAAGCAGCTCAACAGCCCGGATCAATACGACTTCTTCGTGCCCGAGGAAGCCCGTTGGTCAAAGATCCGCCACCTCAAGACGAACGTGGGATCCGGCGCTCAACAAGGCGCTCGAGGCCCTCGAAGACGCCAACGCCGATGCTCTGCAGGACGTGCTCAAGCACATCAACTTCAACCGCAAGATTGGCCAGCACACCCTCGATGACGACACCCTTTCGAACTTCGTCCAGAACTTCGAGAAGATTCCGCTGCGCGACGAGAACTTCGAGTTTCCCGACCTGCTCGGCGCCGCCTACGAGTACCTGATCAAATACTTTGCCGATTCGGCCGGCAAGAAGGCCGGCGAGTTCTACACGCCCGCTGACGTCGTGCGAACGATGGTCGAGATCGTCGAGCCGCAATCAGGCATGAGCATCTACGACCCGACCGTCGGGTCCGGCGGGATGCTGATTCAGAGCCGCGACTACATCACCGAGTGCGGCGGCGATCCTCGCGACCTCTCCCTCTTCGGCCAGGATAACATCGGGACCACCTGGTCCATCTGCAAGATGAACATGCTCCTGCACGGCATCTCCCACGCCGACATCCGGCAGGAAGACACCATCCGCCGGCCCCAGCACAAGGACGAAAAGGGCGAGCTTCGGCGCTACGATCGCGTCCTGGCCAATCCCCCCTTCAGTCAGAACTACATCAAGAAGGACATCGAGTATCCGGGGCGCTTTGCGGTGTGGCTGCCCGAGAAGGGCAAGAAGGCCGACCTGATGTTCGTCCAGCACATGGTGGCCGTGCTGAAGGCCAACGGCAAGATGGCCACCGTGATGCCCCACGGCGTGCTCTTCCGCGGCGGCGAAGAGCGCGAGGCGCGCCGGCACTTCATCGAGCACGGCTGGCTCGAAGCGATCATCAGCCTGCCGGCTGGACTCTTCTACGGTACCGGCATTCCCGCCTGCCTGCTGGTGATGAACAAGAAGGACGCGCAGGCGCGCAAGCACGTCGTCTTCATCAACGCCGATCGCGACTATCGCGAGGGTAAGGCCCAGAACTTCCTGCGCGCCGAGGACATCTCGCGCATCGTTCACGCCTACCGCGCCCTGACCAGCGGCGCCGCCGAGGACCTGCCCGGCTACGCGCGTCGGGTGCCGGTCGGCGAGATCGAGGGCGAGGACTTCAACTGCAACATCCGGCGCTATGTCGACAACGCCCCGCCGCCCGAGCCCCATGACGTGCAGGCTCACCTGCACGGCGGGGTTCCCAAGTCGGAGGTCGATGCGCTCGCGCATTACTGGACCAACTTTCCCGAGCTGCGCAAGCGCTGCTTCCGCGCCCGCGCCGGTGGCCCGGCGTACCTCGATTTCACGGCCGAGGTGACCGACCGTCGCGCCCTGGCCGAGATCGTCAACGGCGACCAGAGCGTCGCCGCCGCCCACCAGGCATTTCTCAAAACGCTCGATGCCTGGTGGAAGAAGCACCTGCCGGGCATCGAGGCGCTGGCCCCGAGCCACGGCAAGAAAGGCAACGTCTATGCCTTGCGGCGCGACCTGCTTGCCTCCATCGACAAGGCCTTGGCCGGCAACACCCTGCTCGACGGGCACCAGGTCCGCGGCGCCTTTGCCCGGTACGTGGACGAGCTGAAGGCCGACCTCAAGTCCATCGCGGCCAGCGGCTGGGGGCCCGAGCTGATCCCCGACAGCGACATCCTGGAAAGCCAGTTCCCCGAGGTCTTGGCCGATATCGAAACCAAACGCACCCGTCTGGCCGAGCTTTCGGCCCTGTTCGCAGCCGCCGACGAGGAGGACTACGAAGACGCCGACGACCTGGGCGTGCTTCCCGGCGACCAGGTCAAGGAGCTGAAGGCCAAGCTCAAGCAGGTCAGGGGCGACGGCAAGCTGGCCAAGCGCGATCCGGGCCTGGGTGATTGGCGTGTCCTCGACAAGGAGGCGACCGCCATCGAGGCCAAGCTGGCCCGGCACAAGGCGCTGGAGGACGAGGCCAAGCAGCTCAAGGCCGACCTGCGCGTCACCGAGCAGAAGCAGGAAGAGCTGGTCGCCGCCGCGCGAGAGAAGATCGAACGGGACGACGCCCGCAAGATTATCGTGGACCGGTTGCACAGGCTGCTGGTGCAGACCTACGAGTCTTACCTGCGCGCCGACCAGCGCGCTTGTCTGGCGGCGCTGGAGAATCTGCACGCGAAGTACGCGGTGACCGCCGAGGAAATCGAGGAGCGGCGCGATGGCGCGGCCAAGAAGCTGAAAGGCTTCCTGCAGGAGCTGGGGTATGAGTGACGCGCCCGACTTCCAGAGACTGGTCGGCCTGTTCGAGGAAACCCACCGTGCACTGCAGGCGCGCGCGGCGCGATCCGTCGACGTCGCCCTGGTCGTGCGCAACTGGCTGTTCGGTTACTACATCGTGGAATACGAACAAGGCGGGGCCGACCGCGCCAAGCTCTATGGTAAAGCGCTGATCGACCGGCTGGCCACGACCCTCTCTGGTAGGGGACTTCGGGGCATCTCCCCCACCAATCTGCGCAAGTTCCGCGCCTTCTACGAGGCCTATCCGCAGATCCAACAGACGGTGTCTGTTGAATCTGGCCCCCAGGCGGCCATGCCCGACATGCAACAGACACCTTCTGTTGGATCCAGCCTGACGCGATCCCTGCAGCCCGCCCTTCTCGAAGCCCTGACCAGCCATTTCAAGCTGGGCTGGTCCCACTACGTGGCGCTGCTGACCCTGGGCAATCCCGACGAACGCCGCTTCTACGAGCTGGAGGCGATAGCCAGCGCCTGGAGCGTGCGCGAGCTGGAACGGCAGATCGGCAGCGGCCTGTACGAGCGCCTGGCCCTGAGCCGCGACAAGGACGCGATCCGCAAGCTGTCCGAAGAAGGGTTGGCCATCGAGAAGGCGGCGGACATCGTCAAGAGCCCCTACGTGCTGGAGTTCCTGGGTCTGGCGGAGCAAGCCGGCTACAGCGAGCACGAGCTGGAGACCGCTATCATCGACAAGCTTGAGCACTTCCTGCTGGAGCTGGGCAAGGGCTTCTTGTTCGAGGCGCGGCAGAAGCGCTTCACCTTCGACAACGACCATTTCTACGTGGACCTGGTCTTCTACAACCGGCTCCTCCGTTGCTACGTGCTCATCGATCTGAAGGTCGACAAGCTGACCCACCAGGATCTCGGCCAGATGCAGATGTACGTGAACTACTTCGACCGGCATGTGCGAACCGAGGCCGAGGCGCCCACCATCGGCATCTTGCTCTGCCACCGCAAGAACGACGCCCTGGTCGAACTGACCCTGCCCGAGAACAGCAACATCTACGCCTCGCAGTACCAGCTCTACCTGCCGTCGAAGGAAGAGCTGAGGCAGAAGCTGATGGCTTGGGCCGAGGAGGTGGGGCGATGAGCCGTCGACAAGACGGGTGGCATTCCGAGCCGCTCTGCAAAGTTGCCCGTGTCGTCAGCGGTGGCACGCCATCGAGGTACATCCCTGAATACTGGAAGGATGGCACTGTTCTCTGGGTAACACCGACAGACCTTACCGGTACGACTGGTCGTGGTTTGTCCATAACCAAGGAGCGAATAACGGAGCGTGGCCTGCGCTCATGCAGCGCGACGCTCCTCCCGGCGGGCGCCCTGCTCATGACCTCCCGGGCAACCCTCGGCGAGATTCGGATCGCCGGCAGAGAGGTCTGCACAAACCAGGGTTTCAAGAGCCTCGTTCCAATCAATGGCACCGACGGTGAGTTCCTCTACTATCAAATGCTCCGCAGCAAGGAGCGCTATCAGTCCCTCGGCATCGGAAGCACGTTCCTAGAGGTCAACAAGAGGGATACAGAGCGATTTGAAGTGCTTGTTGCGCCGTCAAAGGAACAGCCGCGCATAGCTGAGATCCTCACTACGGTCGACGAGGCCATTGAGCAGACCGAAGCGCTGATCGCCAAGACCCAGCAGATCAAGGCTGGCCTGATGCACGACCTCTTCACCCGCGGCGTGACGCCCGACGGCCATCTGCGCCCCCCGCGCGCCGAAGCCCCAAAGCTCTACAAAGAATCCCCCCTCGGTTGGATTCCGAAGGAATGGGAGGTACGGCCCTGTTCGAAAGTCAGCGAGTTGATCACCGTCGGTATCGTGATTCGTCCAGCGCAATACTATGTAGCCGAGGGCGTTCCGGCATTTCGCTCGGCGAACATCCGGGAGGACGGACTAGATTCGTCCGACCTGGTGTTCATCTCGCCGCGTTCCAATGCGCTTTTGTCCAAGAGCCAGGTTCGCGCTGGCGACGTGCTTAGCGTTCGCACGGGGTATCCGGGCACCAGCGCGGTGGTTCCCCCTGCGTATGCAGGTGCAAACTGTATCGACATCTTGATCACACGCCCGTCACAAGGCTTGCGTTCCGGTTTCCTTTCGGCATGGATCAACTCGTCCTTTGGAAAGGAACAGGTGCTTCGCAAGCAAGGCGGGCTGGCGCAGCAGCATTTCAACGTGGGCGAGCTTCGCGACCTGCTCGTGGCGGTTCCGGGTGTCCCCGAACAAGATGAGATTCTTGCCCGCCAATCAGCCGTCAACGACAGGCTTGCGGAAGAGGGCGCTCTGGCGAGGAAGTACCAGAGTCTCAAGGCCGGCCTCATGCACGACCTCCTCACCGGTCGCGTGCGCGTGCCGGTCGCCGATACTCAGAAGGCCGCCGCCCGTGTCTGAATACCTCCACGTCGAGAAGCCGTTTCTCGATCAGCTCAACGGGCTGGGATGGACGGCCATCGACCAGGGGCAAGGCTTCATCCCGTCCGATCCGGCGGCGAGCCTGCGCGACGGGTTCCGTGAGTGGATTCTGCCGCGGGTTTTCCGTGAGGCGGTTCGGTCGATCAACCTCACCACGGGCGGCAAGCCTTGGCTCACCGATCGCCAGCTCGACGATCTGCGCGACCAGATCCTGCGCCAGCCCAACCGTACCCTGCTCGAAGCGAACGAGGCGGCGCAGGCCCTGTTCCTGAAGGCTCAGGTCGACCGCAACGAGGTCACGGGCGAGGCCGATCCGGTGGTGAAGCTGATTGACTTTCGGCCACCCCGCGCGCAACCGGTTCCACGCCATCAACCAGTTCCGCATCGACACGCCTGGCTGCGTGAAGAGCTGCATCATCCCGGACATCGTTCTGTTCGTGAACGGCATCCCGCTGGTGGTCGTCGAGGCCAAGATCGGCGATCCCAACACCGCCAATCCCTTGCACGCGGCTTTCGAGCAGCTCTTGCGCTATCGCAATGGTCGCCCCGAGACGGCCAAGGCGGGGTTGCGCGAGGGCGAGCCGCGCCTCTTCTACACGAACCTCTTGCTGGTTCGCACCTGCGGCGAGAGGGCCGAGTTTGGCTCCATCACCTCTGGCCACGAGCACTTCCACGCCTGGAAGGACATCTGGCCTGAAGCCAACCGCGCCTACACCCCACCGCTCGGGCGTCGAGCGCGAACAAGAGAAGCTGATTCAGGGGCTGCTCGCCCCGGCGACGCTGCTCGATGTCTTGCGCACCTGCACCGTGTTCATGGACACCGATGCCGGCCGCCGCATCAAGGTCGTGTGCCGCTACCAGCAGTACCGGGCCGCCTACAAGATCATCGCTCGTCTGCGGGCCGGCCAGACCGCCGGAGGCTCGCTCGGGGGTGGTCTGGCACACCCAGGGCTCGGGCAAGTCGCTGACCATGGTCTTCGTCGCGCGCATGCTGCGGGCCTCGGCGGATCTGGAGGACTTCAAGATACTGCTGGTCAACGACCGTATCGACCTGGAAGACCAGCTCGCCGGCACGGCGAGACTCATCGGCGGCAAGGTCAACGTCATCGAGAGCACGGCCCAGCTCCGGGAGCACCTGCGCACCGCTGCGTCCGACGTGAACATGGTCGATGGTCGCACAAGTTCGTCGAGCGTGCCGAGGCCCTGCCGACGGCCGTGGCCCAGGCGCTGCGCAAACCCAAAGCCGCGCCGATCAATGCCGAAGGTGTTTCCCTGGCTGCCGAACCACCTGCGGCTTACCAGGCCATCCCGTCGAGCAAGACCTTCGGTGTCGTCAATTTGTCCGAGCGCATCCTGCTGATGATTGACGAGGCCCACCGCACCCAGGGCTCCGATCTGGGCGACAACCTGTTCGAGGCCTTCCCCAATGCGACCCGCATCGCCTTCACGGGCACGCCTCTTATCACCGAGCAGCAGGGGGCAGAGCACCACCGCACGGTCAAGCGATTCGGCGAGTACATCGACACAGTACAAGCTCATGGACTCCGTGCACGATGGCGCCACCCTGCAGATCCTGTACGAAGGCCGGACCGCCGAAACGGCGTTGAAGGACAAGCACGGCTTCGATACCAAGTTCGAGGATCTCTTCAAGGAGCGCAGCGAGGAAGAGCTGCTGGCCATCAAGAAGAAGTACGGCGCCACCGGGGACATTCTGGAAGCCGAGAAGCGCATCGCCGCCGTCGCCAGGGATCTGGTCGACCACTACGTCGACAACATCCTGCCCGACGGCTTCAAGGCCCAGGTTGTGTGCCACTCGAAGCTGGCCGCCATCCGCTATCAGAAGGCCATTCGCGGCGCGCTCCAGGAGCGCCTCGACCGCGAAAGGGTGCAGGCCCAGCCCGACCAAACCCTGATCCGCCGCGTGGAGTTCCTGAAAGCCGTGGTCGTGATTTCGTCAGATGCCGACCAACGAGCCCGCGGCCATCACCCTGGCGCGCAAGGAAGCCAAGCGTTGGAACGCGGTCGAAAATTTCTGCAAGCCCTTCGATCTTGACGACCCGGACAAGGTACTCACCGGCATCGCCTTCCTTATCGTCTGCGACATGCTACTCACCGGGTTTGACGCGCCGGTGGAGCAGGTCATGTATATCGACAAGAGACTGCGCGAGCACAACCTGCTTGCAGGCCATCGCGCGTGTGAACCGGGTCGCCAGCAACAAGCACCGGGGCTTCATCGTCGACTACATCGGCCTGGCCAACCACCTGACCTACGCCCTGTCCATCTATGCCAAGGAAGACGAGCAGGACATTCGGGAGGGTCTGAAGAACATCCTGAGCGAGATGCCGATCCTGGAAGAACGCTACCAGCGCCTGCTCCAGCACTTCCGCGTGGCGGGTCTCGCCGAGATCGAGGGCTTCGTGAAAGGCACGCTGCCCACGCCCGAGGCCGAGGTCGCGCTCCTACACGCCGCCGTGGGCGCATTGAAGGAGATCAAGCCGAGGGCGGATTTCGAGGTCTACTTCAAGAAGTTCCTGCAGAGCCTGAACCTGATCCTGCCCAACCCCGCGGGCCATCCCTATCGCGGCGCCGCGCGGCGCTTCGGCTACCTGCTGCGCATGGTGAAGGAGCGCTACAAGGACGACTCGCTCGATATCACCGACGCCGGCGAGAAGGTGAAGGCGCTGATCAACGAGCACCTCATCGATCTGGGGATCAACCCGAAGATTCCCGCCGGTCGAGCTTCTCTCCGATAACTTCATCGCCCATGTGCAGAAGCATTCGCAGGGCAGCGCCGAAGCCAAGGCGAGCGAGATGGAGCACGCCCTCCGCAAGCACTGCACTGTCCACTTCGACGAGGATCCCGCCTTCTACAAACGACTGAGCGAGAAGCTCGAAAAGCTGATCCAAGACCACCGCGACAACTGGGAAACCCTCGCCGAGGGCTACGAGGAGCTGCGCCGGGAGGCCATGGAAGGACGCACCGAGGCGGCCGAGGGCCTGACCAAGGAAGCCACCACCTTCTACGACTACGTGTTGCAGCTCGCCTTCGAGGGTGGCGAGGTCCCGCCCGAGGCGCGCGCACCGCTCAAGAAGCTGATGTTGCGAATCGTGGAGTTGCTGCAGAACACAATCGATGTCCTCGACTTTTGGAAGAAGCCGATCGAGGTCAGGAAGCTTAGGGGCAACATCGACACGGAGATCCTCCTGGCGGACATCCCGGCGCTGAGCGCAAAACACGAACGCGTCGCCGTCGAGGTCGTGAAGCTCGCCGAGAAGCGACACGAGGAGCTGGTAAAATGAGGGACGCACAGACCAACGGCGTTGCCTACGAGGTCGTCCGCAGCCAACGGTCGACGGCGGACATCATCATCGAGCGCGACGGCAGCGTTGTTGTTCGGGCGCCCGAGTGGGCCGACGACGAGCAGATCGACAACATCGTCACGGCCAAAGAGTATTGGATCTACCAAAGCCTGGCCGAGTGGCGCGACCTGAACGCAACCCGCGTCCTGCGTGAGTACAAGAACGGCGAGGGCTTCCTGTATCTCGGGCGCGCCTATCGCCTGCTCCTCGTCAGCGACCAGGTGGAGCCTCTGAAGCTGCGCGATGGCCGGTTTGCGCTTCGTCGGGACCTCGTCGAGCAAGGCGAGATGGTGGCGGCGAGGACAGGCTTCCGCGACTTCTACATCGCCCGCGGCCTCGAACGGGTTCGCCAGCGCGTGGACTACTACGCCCCGAAGGTCGGGGTGGGGGCCACGTCGGTTGACGTTCGCGAGTTGGGCAATCGCTGGGCGTCCTGTTCGCCGACGGGGGCGCTCGCTTTTCACTGGAAGTGCATGATGGCCCCGCAGACCATCATCGACTACATCGTGGTCCACGAGCTTTGCCACTTCCATCACCGGGACCACACAGACGCGTTCTGGAACGAAGTCGACAAGGTGTTGCCGGACTACCGTGAGCGGAAAGATTGGCTCCGCAAGAACGGCGCGGGGTTGGACATCTGACCACAGCAACGGGAAAACATGGCGAAACGATACGGTTTTGACGTGGCAGCTTGGACAGCGGCGAAGAAGGAGATGCGCGCCATCCTAGTCAGCCGCGCGAAGCTTCGAGGAATGATTCCGTATTCAGATCTGGTCAGCAAAGTTAAGGCTATCAGGTTGGAGCCAGATTCTTCCGCGCTGGCAGCGATGCTTGGGGAGATTTCCGCGCAGGAGGATTCGGTAGGGAGGGGCATGTTGACGGTTATAGTGGTCCACAAGCATGGCGACATGCAGCCCGGCCCCGGCTTCTTCGACCTCGCTAGGGATCTCGGGCGTGACACATCAGACATCATGCGATGCTGGGTCGAGGAGCTGAAGACAGTGCACCACTACTGGAGCGCGGGCGCCGGAGGACGGTCGAACAAGTAGTGACAGTCGCCCCATCGCCCCGAAAACGGCTCGCTGTTGAAGGAAGCCGTTCAGCCGCGGTGTCGGGAAGGCGCTCGTTTTCATGGCGGCAGGAGGCCATGACACGGGGAGGTGTTAACCGCAGCTCTCTATCCGTTAACCGCTCTCTGACGCTCTCTCCCCAGAAAGGCCTCGGGAGAGCACTTTGGGCGGTGAGAATTCTGCTCCCGCGCGCCGACCAGTGATCTCTGCGAAAAGGCGCGTGGCAGTCACCGACGAACAACCGGACACGCCCAAGACCCCGCAGAAACAGGCCCATCAGCGCGACGTCCGCTCTCCCCGCCCCGCCGCCCCCTGTTAAACCACCCTACCCCACCCAAGTTGGTGGGGGACGCAGGGTGGCTCCGGAGGAGAGATTCGAACTCCCGACCCGACGGTTAACAGCCGTCTGCTCTGCCGACTGAGCTACTCCGGAATGCGAAGGCGATGATTATGTTCAGAGCGGCCTTGGCGTCAAGCTCTACCGCATCATTTCGTCACTTTGTTGGCGCGCTGCTTGGCGATGGGGGCTGGGGCGCGGCCTGGGGCGCGGGCTGCGGCGCGGGGCTGGGCTGGCCGATGGGCGGTTTCCACTTGAGCAGGCGGGCGGCGTTCTCGAAGTAGAGCTTGCGCAAGACCTGTTCGGGCAGGCCGAGGCCGTCGATTTTCCAGCGGCCCTGGATGGGGGTCGGCGATTCGAATTGCTTGTCGTCGGTCTCGAAGTAGCGCCAGGTCGATTCGAAGAAGCGGCGCTCGTCGTCGAGGGTCGGGGGCAAGGGCCCGTTCGAGCCGTACATCATATCGTCCTGCGTCGGCCCCACGCCGAGATCCGTCCCGAACAGGATGCGGTCTTGGTATTTCTCGAAGAACCGCCGCATCTTGGCCGGGTCTTGCCGGCCGATCTCGGGCACGCGCGCCGCCGTGTCGATGTACAGGTTGGGGTACTTGTCGAGCATGCGGGCGACGTTGTCCGGATCCTCGGGGTCGTTGCCGAAGTGCGCGCCGATGAAGATGGTCTTGGGGTGGCGTGCCACGCGACGCTCGAACTGATCGTACAGCTCCTGCCACGAGGGAACCGGCTCGCCGTAGAACGACCACTCGGGATGGGCGCCCAATTCTTCCAGGCGCTCGTTCTTCTCGTCGGCCGGCTGCCAGAAGGCCTTGGGGTCGCCGGTGTGGATGAGCACCGGCATGCCCAGCTTGCCGGCCTCGTCGAACAGCGGATCCAACTTGGGATCGTCGACGGCAAGCAGGTGCTCGCCGTCGGGCGCGGGATAGCCCAGCCCCAGGCCCTTGGGGATCTTCAGCCCGATGGCGCCCATCTCCTTCGCCACGCTCAGCTCTTCGGCCAGGGCGTTGCCGTAGTCGGGCCGCGTGCGCACGGCCTTGATGAAATTGACGTTGGTGAACACGGCGATGCGCCCGCCCGAGGCGCGCGCGACTTGCAACTGGGTCTCCAGCATGTGGCGGGGCGGTCCGGGCACCCCGCCCGAGAGGTTGACCATGCCGTCGATGCCCCACCTATCCATGATGGCCAGCGCGTGCTCGAGCCCCTCCGGGCTGATGTGCGTGTGCACGTCGATGCGAGGCAGGCGCTTGCCCTTGACCTGCTTGGCGCCCTCGGCTTTCACCCCGTGCGCGTGCTTGCCGTCGGCGGCCGAGCGCTTGCAGCCACAACTCTCGGCGCAGCCGCTGGCGGTCACGGCGATGACGAGCAGCATGACGCCGGTGGTGCCCAGGCCGGACTCCACGCGACGTCGCGGGTACATAGGGGGCCTACTCTTTCGCCTTGCCCTGCTCGTCGAAATTCGGCACGGGCTTGGACACCGCAGGCTTGGCCGCGGGAGCAGGGGCAGGAGCAGCCGGCTTGGCGGCTTCGGGTTTGGCGGCCTCTGGCTTGGGCGAGGGCGCCTTGGTTTCGGCCGGAGCCGCCGGCTTGGCGGCTTCGGGCTTGGCAGGCTCGGGCTTGGCCGCCTCGGCGGGGGTCGGGGATGACTTGGCCTCGGGCGCCCTGGTCGCCGTGGCCTCGGGGACGGCTGGAGCGGGGCTTGGTGCCGCGACTGCCGGGTGCGCCTTGACCCTCTTCAAATTGACGGTGACATTCAGGACGCGCTCGTTGCCCTTCTTCACCCAGTTGTCCGACGGCCCCAGCAAACGCTCGTGTGGCTCGTAGCCCTCGCGCCGAATGGTGATGGCAAACGACTTCTTGGGATCCAGGATGCGGCGCTCGCAAGGCGTTCGAGCGAAGTACTCGCCGTCGATGAGGACCTCGGCTCCGGTGGGAACCGAGCGCAAGACCAGGCGGTACGCTTCTTCATTGGTGCCGGCCTTCTCCTCGCCGCCTTTTCCGCCTGCCTTGCCGCCGGACTTCCCCGACGACTTGGAAGAAGAGGACTCGGGTTCCGCCTTGGCCTCGGCCGTCTTTTCCGCCTTTTCTGCCTTTTCCGGCGGCGTCTTCTCTGCGGCCGCCTTCTCCTCCGCCGATTTCTCGCTTGCTGGCTTTTCGGACGCGGCCTTCTCGCCGGCCGTGTGCTTGGTCTCCTCGGCGGCCGGCTTCTTTTCAACCGCCCCTGCCGCGGCGGCCGGCTTGGCCGGCTCGGGTGCCGGAGGCGTGGCCTTTGCAGCGGGCGTCACCGCCGCAACCGGCACCGACTCGGGCTGAGCCTCTTGCCACGGCTTGGTCTTGGCCAGGTACACGGCGCCGAACGCCACCGCCGCCGCTAACACGGCGATACCGGCAATCCATTTGCCGGATCCGCCCTTGTGCTTCTGCGCGGGCATATCGTCGCGGCTCGGAGGGCGATCGCCCACGAGAGGAGAGCTGCCCAGATCGACCGGTTCGGGCGCAGCAACCGAGGGTGGCGGCGCAACCGAGAATGGCGGCGCAACCGGAGAGATGGACACCTCCTCGGTCTTCTCCGAGGTGGTCTCCTCGATGGGGGCGCCGGCAGAGATCTCTTCGAGCACCTCGGAAGGCGCTGCGACGTCGCCGCCAGAAGGAGCTGGCTCGTCACCGAGGTCGAGCAGCGAGGCGAACACGTCTTTGCCTCCACTCTTGCGCTCCCCGGACAGCGGCTTGGCCGGCGCGTTCGCCCCACCGTCGGTGTTGGGCGACGAATCCTCGGCGTCGAAGCCGGCCGGAGGCGGCCCGCTCTTCGTCGAGGGCAGCTCTTCCGCGCCGGTGTCGAAGTCCTGGATGAGCGAGGTCGGCACGCCCTCTTCGGAGGCTTTTCCAGCGGCGATATGGGCAGCCTCCGCTTCGCGAGCGGCCTCCTTCAGGTAGAAGTCGAGCGGCTTGTCGCTGATTCTCGGTCTTGCCCGCCGACTCGAATTCGTTGGTGTCGTCCGAGCTCTCGTCCGCGGGAATGGCGGACGGCGAGGCCACGTCCGGCGCGGTCTTGGTAGCCGCGGTGGCCGCAGGGCGGGTGACCGCCATGTTGGCCGGCCCGTGCCCCATCTTCTCCGCGATCTCGGTGGCGACGCGAAGATCCTCGGGCGCGGGCGACGGCTTGGCCGCGGGCGAGACGAAGGAGGTCGGGGGATAGGGCGTGCTCAGGGACTTGCCCTCCAGGCGCGCCTTCTCGGCCAGGATCATCTGGTGCGTGTGCTGGCTTTCGGGGACCAGCTTGTCGAAGCGCAACCCCATGCCGGGAACGTTGTTGGCACGGGCCGGGTCGCTCTCGCGCACCCAGGCCACCGTTCCGAGCCCGGACAGCAGGGCAGAGCCGTCCGCCAACGTGAAGTCGAATTGCAGGCTGGTGCCCACCTCGACCGGTTGTTTGGTGCGGATGAAGATCCCGCCCGGGCTCACATCGACCCCGTAGCGGCTGATGAATTCGTCCAGCGACGCGCTCTTGAACTTGATGCGAAGTGTGATCGCGTTGCTTTCCGTGCTTGACGGCTGGTCCATGTCGGTTTTCCCTTGGGCCTAGGCTGCTTGAGGTTACGCTCGGAGTGATTTTCCTTCAAATACTGATTCGGCGCGAGTGTGCCAGCTTACGGGGCCGAGGTCGAACTTTACGCACAGTGCTGGCCCTTCTGTGCGTGCTTCCGACGCCTTCCTTGGCCGGCGCCGGCAATGTATCGAGCGCGTCGGGCTCATTCTTACACGCAAGACACGCCGCTGTCGCTTCGGATTCGCTGGCCGCGTCAGCCGCGGGCGTGGAAGTGCTCAGGGCCGGGGGCAATGCCGTCGATGCGGCCTGCGCAACCGCCTTGGCGCTGGGCGTAGTGGATCCTTTCGCCTCGGGGTTGGGGGGTGGCGGTTTCGCGATCGTCTATCTGGCCAAGACCCGCAAGGTCGTGGCCCTCGATTTTCGCGAAACAGCGCCCGCTGCGCTCTCGGCCCGTCTCGAGAGCGGCGTCGAGCTCACGCCGCAAAGCGGGTTGTCGGTCGGAGTCCCAGGCGAAGCCCGCGGGTTGGCCGAATTGGTGCGACGCTTCGGAGCCCTTCCCTTCTCGCGCTGCGTGACCCCTGCCCTCCGCCTGTCACGAGGCTTTGCCGCCTCGGCGTGGCTGATCCAACAGATTCGCGACGAGCTCGAGCGCCACCCCGCGTCCGCTGCCGACCTCATCGCCAAGCTCTTTTCCATCGATCGGCGAAGCGCCGTGCGACTGCGGGCAGGCGGTCGCCTCGCGCGGCCGAAGCTCGCCTCGACCCTCGAGAAGCTGCGCCGAAGAGGGCCCGACAGCCTCTATCGCGGCCGGACCGCTTCCGCCATGGTCGACGCCGTGGCAGCCGCGGGAGGGGTGCTCACGCTCGCCGATCTCGCGGGTTACGTCCCGGTCGAACGCCAGCCGCTCGCCATCGATTTTCTCGGGCACCGCGTGCTGACCATGCCGCCGCCCTCGGCGGGCGGAACCATCCTCGTCGAGGCGCTCGGGATTCTCGCCCATCGCATGTCGGCCTGGAAGCGCGAGGCCGGTCCGAACGCGGCCGACTACCTGCACGATGTCGCCGAGGCGCTCAAGCACGGCTTCGCCGACCGGGCTCGTTTCCTCGGCGATCCGGCGTTTTCGCCCGTGCCCCTCGCCCACCTGCTCGACCCAAGCTATCGCCGCGAGCTGGCCGAGCGCATCCGGCCCGATCGCGTCCTGGCCCACGACGCCTACGGCACCCAGACCCTTCGCCCAGCGCAGCCCGCGCGCGATGGCGGGACCGCGCACGTGTCGGTGATCGACCAAGCCGGCAACGCGGTTGCGCTGACCTCCACCATCAATCTCGATTTCGGCGCGCGCGTCGTCGCGGGCGGCATGGTGCTGAACGATGAGATGGACGATTTCACCACCGATCGACGGCCCGATGCGTTCGCGCTGACCGGAAGCCTGGCCAACCGGCCGGAACCAGGCAAACGGCCGGTCTCGTCCATGTCTCCCACCATCGTGCTCGACGACGGCGGCGTCGCGCTCGTGACCGGCGCGGCGGGTGGGCCGCGCATCGTCTCGGCCACCTTGCAGATCCTGCTCGACGTGCTCTTCTTCGGCCTCGACGCGCGACAAGCGGTGGCAACGCCTCGCATCCACGATCAGTGGGAGCCGGACATTCTCTACTACGAGCCGGGGCTGCCGGCCGAAACGCTGGGAGCCCTGGGAGACAAGGGACATCGCATCCAGCAGCGCCCGGACATCGGCAAGGCCAACGCGATCGTCCGTTCGCGCTCGGGGCTCGACGCCGCCGCCGATCCACGCTCGGGCGGAGAGCCGGCGGGATACTGACGAAATACCGAGCGAAATCCACGTCGAAATCGATGACGAAATCGATCATCGGAAAGCTCGCTTCCTTCGTTGACGGCCGGATGCATTGAAGTGTAGGGTTTGCCCCCAAAAGCCATGACGTTGACCACGCTATCCCCCACGTCCAGCGAACCTGGCAGCGCCCAGCCGGTGACCACGTTACTCGGCAAGGGCAGCGAGTTCGAAGGAAAGCTGTCGTTCGAAGGCACCGTTCGCGTGGATGGCAAGCTGACCGGCGAGATCTTCACCGACGACGTGCTCGTGGTGGGTGAAGGCGCCGAGGTCAACGCCGAGGTCACGGTGGGCGCCATCGTCATCCAGGGAACCGTGCGTGGCAACATCACGGCCAAGCGCTCGGTGGAAATCCACAGCCCGGGCCGGGTCAAGGGCAACATCAACACGCCCTCCCTGTTCATCGAGAAGGGCGTGTTCTTCGACGGTCACTGCCAGATGGACGCGAGCGGCGTCGCGACCGATTCTCCACCCATTTCTCGCCATTCCGGTGGCAAGAAGTCGGCGAGCAGCTCGGCCAATGCGAGCGGCAGCTCCGGCAGCTCCGGCAGCAATTCCGGCAGCAACTCCAGCACCACCTAGCCCCGACTCGGACCCTTCCCCGTGCATGCATCACTGACTCTCTTGCAAGCGACCACGACAATGCTCGAGGCGGCTCCGCGATCCGCGCAACCGCAGCTCCTGGACATCGACGGCACGGTGTTCGTGATGCTGGGCATTTTCCTCGTGCTGCTCTTCACCCTGTGGCTGTTTCTGTGGAAGCCTTACTTGCGCGTGCGCGACGAGCGCGTGACGCGCGTCGAGGGCGCGCGTGCGAAGGCGATGCGGCTCGACGCCGATGCGGCAACGCGCCTCGCGCGCATCGAGAGCGCCCTGGCCGACGCACGTCGCAGTGGCAACGCCGAGACCGACAAGCTGCGCCTCGAGGCCCAGGCGCGCGAACAAAAGATGGTTGCCGAGGCTCAGGAAGCCGCCCGCACGATGCTGGTCGAGGCGCGCGAGAAGCTGCAAGCCGCCCTGGTGACGGAAAAGGCGAACCTCCAGACGCACACCAACCTGCTGGGGCGTCAGATCGCCGAGAAGGCGCTCGGCCGGGGGTTGCCGTCATGAGAGCGCTGCTAGGCGGCCTCGCCCTGACCGTGCTCCTCGGCACGACCGTGGCCTTGGCGCAAGATGAAGAGCCGGCCGCTGCGCCGGCGGACCAAGCCGAGCCCGCGCAAAAGACGGGTGACGCCAGCGACCCGGCCGTGCGGAGCTCGCGCAGGAGCCGCCGGGCGCGCATGCTGTCCGCCAAACGCGCGGCGGCGGCTGCCCGTCGCGAGGCGTCCGCTGGCCATGAGGTCGCCCCGCCACCGCCCGAAGCGGCTGCGCCGACCCCTCCCCCGGCCGAACCGACGGCCCCCATCGATGCCATGCCGGCCCAGGCCACCATCGATGCCATGCCGGCCATCGCGGCGGTCAAGCAGCAAGGCGAGCTGCAACATGAGGGGGCGGCAAAGACTCCGGCTGGCGAGCCCAGCGCCGCCCACGAGGCAGCCGCGCACACCGCCGGGCACGAGGGACCTGGCGAAGGCCACGCCGAGGCCGCCGAGCACGGCGAGGAACACGCCGAGCACGCCGGATTCAACATCAAGACCTTGGTGCTCCAACTGCTCAATTTGGGCGTCTTGCTCTATCTGCTGATTCGGTTCGGCGGACGCGCGCTGAACAAGTCGTTGCGCGCCCGCCACGAGCAGCTCAAGGGCGACATCGACGAGGCCACTCGCCTGCGCGACGACGCGGTTCGCAAGTTCCAAGCGCAAGAGAAGCGCCTGGCCGATCTGGAGAAGGAGATCGCGGCTCTGCGCGCGTCCCTCCGGCAAGACGCCGAGCGCGAGCAGGCCCGTTTGCTCGAGGGCGCGCAAGAGCGCGCCATGCGTATTCAAGAGGACATGCGCCTTCAACTCGATCGGCAGGTCAAGGAAGCGGAATCGATCCTGCGCGCCGAGGTGGCCAGCGCCTCGATCAAGTTGGCCGAGGAATTGGTGCGCAAGTCGGTGAACGCGGACGACGAGCGTAGGCTGGCACGGGAATTCGTGGCTGGATTCGACGAGTCCGTCCGCCCCGAAGGGACGGTGCGCTGATGGCGGCCATGGGTGGTTCGGTCGCGCGCCGCTACGCCAAGGCGATCTTCGCCATCGGCGAGGAGAAGGGAAACTTCGAGCTCCTCGGGCGAGAGCTGAACGGGCTCGCCGGCCTGTGGAAGGAATCGGCGGCCCTGCGCCAGACCCTGGAGAATCCGGTGTTCAAGCTGTCGCAGAAACGCGCGGTCCTGCAAGGCCTCATGCCCCGCGTGGCGCCCGCCCGGCCGGTGCAGAGCCTGGCGCTCCTGCTTCTCGAACGCGGCCGCATCGCCACCCTGCCCGCCATCGCGCGTGCCTACGAGGAGATGTGCGACGACAAGCTGGGTCGTGTTCGCGCACGCGTGCTGTCGGCCAAGCCCCTCGACCTCGCCAGCGAGACCGAAATCCGCAAGGCCCTCGAGCGCCGCACCGGCAAGAAGGTGCTCATGACCACGGTCGTGGATCCCAGCCTCATCGGCGGCGTGGTCACCCACGTGGCCGGCATGGTCCTCGACGGCAGCGTGGCCTCGCGACTGGCCGCGCTCAAGAATCGACTTCTCAACTAGACCCACTCCGATAGCAGCAAGAGCTCTCTCAAGTCTGAAGGAACCAAGATGCAGATTCGCGCTGAAGAAATCAGTCAGATCATCCGCAAGGAGATCGAAGGCTTCGATCAGAAGGTCGCGGTCGCCGAGACCGGCACCGTGCTCGAAACCGGCGACGGTATCGCCCGCGTGTATGGCCTGGAAAACGCCATGGCCGGCGAGCTGCTCGATTTCGGCAAGAACGTCGTCGGTCTGGTGCTCAACCTGGAAGAGGACAACGTCGGCGTCGCCCTGCTCGGCAACTTCGAGACGATCCGCGAAGGCGACATCGTCAAACGCACGGGCAAGATCGCCCAGGTTCCCGTCGGCGATGCCCTGGTCGGCCGCGTGGTGGATGCGCTGGGGCTGCCCATCGACGGCAAGGGCCCCATCGACACCAAGGAGTCGCGCAAGATCGAGATCAAGGCGCCGGGCATCATCGCGCGCAAGGGCGTGCACGAGCCCGTGCAGACCGGCATCAAGGCCATCGACTCGACCATTCCCATCGGGCGCGGACAGCGCGAGCTCATCATCGGCGACCGCCAGACCGGCAAGACCGCCATCGCCGTCGACACCATCATCAATCAGAAGGGGCAGAACATGTTCTGCTTCTACGTGGCCATCGGCCAGAAGCAGTCGACCGTGGCCTCGGTGGTGGACAAGCTGCGCGAGACCGGCGCCATGGAGTACACCACGGTGGTCTCGGCGACGGCCTCGGATCCGGCGCCGCTGCAATTTCTGGCGCCCTACACCGGCGTCACCATGGGCGAGTACTACAGGGACAGCGGCCGCCACGCGCTCATCATCTATGACGATCTGTCGAAGCAAGCAGTGGCCTACCGCCAGCTCTCGCTGCTGCTGCGCCGCCCGCCGGGACGCGAGGCCTTCCCCGGCGACGTGTTCTACCTGCACTCGCGTCTGCTCGAGCGCGCGGCCAAGCTGTCCGACGCCAAGGGTGCGGGCTCGCTGACGGCCTTGCCCGTCATCGAGACCCAGGCCGGCGACGTGTCGGCCTACATCCCCACCAACGTCATCTCCATCACCGACGGGCAGATCTTCCTCGAAGGCGACCTGTTCTACTCGGGGCAAAGACCGGCGCTCAACATCGGCATCTCGGTCAGCCGCGTCGGCGGCGCGGCCCAGATCGCGGCCATGAAGAAGGTCGCGGGCAAGCTGCGCCTCGAGCTCGCGCAATACCGCGAGCTGGCCGCCTTCGCCCAGTTCGGCTCCGACCTCGACAAGGCCACCCAGCAACAGCTCGCCCGCGGCGCGCGCATCACCGAGCTGCTCAAGCAGGGCCAGTACGTTCCCCTGCCCGTCGAGAAGCAGGTCCTCATCCTGTTCGCCGCCACCAACGGCTTCGTGGACACCTATCCGGTCGAGGTGCTCGGTCGCTACGAGAAAGAGCTCTACGCCTTCGTGGACAAGAACAAACGCGACGTCATGACCGAGCTCGCCACGAAGGGCGCCGACGGCAAGGCCTTCGACGGCCTGGCCGAAAAGATGCGCGCGGTGCTGACCGAGTTCGCTAAAGTCTTCGCGCCGCAGGCCAAGTAGAGCGGAGCAACCGGGACTTTCATGCCCTCACTCAAGGCAGTCCGCAGCCGAATCGCGTCGGTCAAGTCGACGCAGAAGATCACCAGTGCCATGAAGATGGTGGCCGCGGCGAAGCTTCGTCGCAGCCAGGACGCCATCGTGGCCGCGCGCCCCTACGCCAAGACCATGGCCGACATCACGGCCGAGGTGGCGGCACGCGCCGGCGCGGACGCGCATCCCCTGCTCGATCACCGGGACGGCAAACGCGTCGCCCTGGTGGTCGTGACCTCGGATCGCGGGCTGTGCGGTGGTTTCAACTCGAATCTGTGTCGGTTGGCGCAGCGCCATGCCGAGGAGAAATCGGCGGCCGGCGAGCTCGTCGACTGCCGTTTCGAAGTGGTGGGCCGCAAGGGGCGCGACTACTTCCGCCGGCGCAAGCTCAACATGACGCGCGAGCTTCCCGGCGCGACGGGCGATGTCGCCGTGGCCCGAGCCAAGGAGATCGCCGCGGCGGTGACCGAGGAATTTCTGCGCGGCACGGTCGACGAGGTCCACCTGGTCTACAACCAGTTCCGCTCGGTCATCTCGCAGAAACCCGTGGTCGAGCCTTTGCTGCCCGTGGCGTCCGTCGCGGCCGGCGGCGATGCCTCGTCCGAGTTTCTCTTCGAGCCGGGCAAGGGCGAAATTCTCGACTACATCCTGCCCATGTACATCGAGACGCAGATCCATCGCGCCCTGCTCGAATCCATCGCCTCCGAATTCGGCGCCCGCATGACCGCGATGGAGAACGCAACCAAGAGCGCCCGTGAAATGATCGACCGTTTGACCCTGCAGTATAACCGCGCCCGCCAGGCCTCCATCACCAAGGAGTTGATGGAGATCGTCGGCGGCGCAGAGGCCCTCAAAGGCTAGCCGAGGCAAGTGAACGTCCCCAGAGGTTTGAAACCATGAGCACCGCACCAAGCACGCAACAAGGAAGAATCGTTCAGGTCATCGGACCGGTCGTGGACGTCGAGTTCGGCGGGGCCGAGCTGCCCGAGATCAACACCGCGCTTTCGCTCACCAACCCGGCCATCGACGACCAGCCCGAAAACCTCATCATCGAGGTCGCCCAGCACCTCGGCGAGCGTACGGTGCGCTGCGTGGCCATGGACTCGACCGATGGTCTCGTCCGCGGCATGCCGGTCACCAACACCGGCGCGCCCATCCGCATGCCGGTGGGCAAGGAGGTCCTGGGCCGCATCGTCAACGTGATTGGTAAGCCGGTCGACGAGCGCGGACCGCTGGGCGCGAACAAATTCATGCCCATTCACCGCCAGGCGCCGACCTTCGTCGAGCAGTCGGTGAAGATCGAGATGTTCGAGACCGGCATCAAGGTCGTCGACCTGCTGGCCCCGTATCGCCGCGGCGGCAAGATCGGCCTTTTCGGCGGCGCCGGCGTGGGCAAGACGGTCGTCATCCTCGAGCTCATCAACAACGTGGCCAAGAAGCACGGCGGCTACTCGGTGTTCGCTGGCGTCGGCGAGCGCACGCGCGAAGGTCGCGACCTCTACGACGAAATGACCCACAGCAAGCTGTCCACGGGCGAGCCGGTCATCTCCAAGGCCGCGCTCATCTACGGCCAGATGAACGAGCCGCCGGGGGCCCGTATGCGCGTGGGATTGTCCGCCCTCACCGTCGCCGAATACTTCCGCGACGAAGAAGGCCAGGACGTGATGCTCTTCATCGACAACATCTTCCGTTTCACGCAAGCGGGTTCGGAAGTCTCGGCGCTCCTCGGCCGCATCCCGTCGGCCGTCGGGTACCAACCCACCCTGTCGACCGAGATGGGCATTCTGCAAGAGCGCATCACCTCGACCAACAAGGGCTCCATCACCTCGGTGCAGGCCATCTACGTGCCCGCCGACGACCTGACGGATCCCGCGCCCGCCACCGCGTTCGCCCACCTGGACGCGACCACCGTGCTTTCGCGCGACATCGCGGCCATCGGTATCTACCCGGCCGTGGATCCGCTCGATTCGACCTCGACGATTCTCTCGCCCGACGTGGTCGGCATGGAGCACTACCAGGTCGCACGCCAGGTGCAGAAGATCCTCCAGCGCTACAAGGAGCTGCAGGACATCATCGCCATCCTCGGCATGGACGAGCTCTCCGAGGACGACAAGCTGTCGGTGTCGCGCGCGCGCAAGATCCAGCGCTTCCTCTCGCAACCCTTCCACGTGGCCGAGACCTTCACCGGCCAGCAGGGGCAGTACGTGGAGATCAAGGACACCGTGCGCGGCTTCAAGGAGATCATCGACGGCAAGTGCGACGACCTCCCCGAGCAGGCGTTCTTCATGATGGGCGGCATCGACGGCGTGCGTGCGCGCGCCGAGAAGATGGCCAAGGAGAGCTAGGATTTCCATGCACCTGACGATCACCACCCCGCGCGGCTACCTGGTTCAGACCGAGGTCGAGGAGATCGTGGCGCCGGGCGTGCTCGGCGAGTTCGGCGTGCTGCCCGGCCACATCCCCTTCATGTCGGTGCTCAAGCCGGGCGTGCTCAGCTACCGGGGCAAGGACGGTCAGAAGTACCTTGCGGTGGGTGACGGCATTCTCCAGGTCGCTCGCGTCGGCCAGGACGACGACCAGAGCGACAAGATCGAGGTCCTGGTCAACCGGGGCGAGCACGGCAAGGACATCGACCGCGAAGCCGCCCAGCGCGAGCTGGGTGCCGCCGACGCCGAGCTCGCCAAGACCAAGGCCGAGAGCATGGCCGAGCTTGGGCCGATGCAAGACCGCCGGGCCTGGGCCGCAGCCCAGGTCGACGCCGCGAATAGGGTGGCGCCGCACTAGAATTTGCGCATCCGTTGCGACCCGGAGAGGTGATCGGCATCGGATCAGGGGTGACCTCCTCCGGGATGCCGACCAGACCCGCTGTCGATCGTCGGCGTAGTGATCTTGGCGAGACGCAGGCCGTAGGAGTAGCCGGCTTGTTCCGGACCGCCATCCACCCGCCATCGCTCCGATTGGGGGCGTGCGTCCGTCGTGGAAAGGTGCCTTGGCCTTGCCTCGGCAACACCAGTCTGGTACTTTTTTGGTTATGAGTCGCACATTGGCTTCAGCAAGCATTCGCCAGGCGGGACAGGTTGGTCGGACCATCCGATTCCCGGGCGCCCTGCGTGCTAAAATCGCCCTGGACGCAGAGAGGTGCGGACGCAGTTTCGAGGCCCAGGTCGTTGCCCTTCTGCGACGACACTATGGCGAGGATGTAGACATTGCGCCGCGCCCTGAAGCGATACTCGCGCTCGCCACGGCAAGCCTGGCAGACATCCAGGGTTCCGACCTTCGCACTCTGACCACGAGGCTGACCGAAGCTGGGCGGTAGGTTGACTGACACCGAACCCGTCCTGCTAGACACCGATACGCTATCGGAGCTGAGCCGTGGAAACACGCGAGTCTGCGAGCGGGCCCTGGCCTATTTGTCGAGATTCGGACGCCTCACCATCACCGCCATAACTGTCTTCGAACGGTTGCGCGGATACCGCCTTGCGATTCGCAACGGTCGACCCTACCAGCGACAGATGCAGGCATTCCAAACCCTGGCCGCAAGCTCGGACGTCTTGCCGTTCGACGAGAGCGCGGCCGGCGTCGCCGGTGAGATCTGGAGCCGCGTGTCGGCAAGTCGACGATGCCAGCTCGGGGACATCCTCATCGCGGGCATCGCCGTGTCACGACAGCTGCCGCTGGTCACCAGGAACCGGCGAGACTTCGAGGAGCTCGGCAAGTCTTTACGGGTGCCGCTTCGTCTTCTAGACTGGTCAACGGAGCCGTGAAGATCGCCGACGGCGACAAAGTCGAGGTCCTGAACAGCCGCGGGGACAATGCCGCGAGATCGACCGCGAGGCTGCCGCCAGCGTTCGTCGCCCGCGGCCACGCTGGTTGCCCATGCAGGTTGAATCCGTGCTCTTGTGCGCACAAGGTACCCTTGGCGACGGGGCGACCGTCGCGAATAACGGCGACGAACTCTTGTCTTCCATTACCGGACCGCCTGCCCGAGCGATTACCGGACCGCCTGCCCGAGCGATCCGCATAGGCACCCCCCCGACTGTGATTGATCAAAGACGTGCGGATCTACTTCCTGTGGGTCCTCGACTGGCCGCAATTCATCCAAATCGTACGATCAGTGAAGCAAGGAAAGTTCGCCGGTGACGTCAGCTGGAATCCCGAACAGACGATGGGTGGTGCGAGGCCTAGCTAAATGACCGGTCGTCATCCCTACGCCCTGGGCCCGCTCGGGACCACGTCGATGCTCGTGGTGACGATTTCGCCGTCGGGCCTGGTGTCGGCCACCTTCTCGTTCATGCTCTCCCTAATAACCCCGCCGACAAGGATGCACTTTTCGATTCTCAAATCGTCGCCGATTTGCCGGAGCTTGGGGATGTTTGTGTGGGAATAGTGCCGCCAGGCAACCGTATTCGAAACGGTGGTCCCTTTCCCGACTTTCCACCCATCGCCTATCACCGTGTTGGGACCAATGGTCGCCCCTGCCTCGATCTCACAGTCGTTGCCGATGATGACAGGGGGAATGATGGTGACGCCTTCTGCGATGCGGGCGTTCGCGCCCATGAAGTAGCCGCCAGGCAGCTTCGGGTAGGGAATGTGCAGACGGATGTTGCCGGCAAGAGCCGACTGGTTCACTTCCAGGTAGTCCCTCTTTCGGCCGATATCGAACCAGAGGGCGTTGGAGACGAACCCGAAGAGCGCATTGCGATGCTGGCCAAGGTCCTCTCGGTAAGGCAATCGTCCCAGCATGGCTGGAAAAACATGCTTACCAAAATCATAGAACGGCTCGGGAACCTTCTGCCTGTCTGGAGTGCACTCCGTGAGCAGCGGCCTTAACGATTCCAGGAAGGATCTTCTCGAAAACGTAGCAGGAGGCGTTCACCAAATTGCTCGAAGCATTGGGATCCTTCTCGTTGAAGGTTCGGATCCGGGCAAAGGAGGCGTTGTCGACCGTCTTTCCCCGCGACACCTCGATACCCTCGAGGCTCGACGGTGCCGAACTCTCCCAGGGTGTTCCACGGCACCGGCGTCAGCAAGAGCGTGGCAGCGGCTCTATTCTGCTTGTGCAGGGTCAGCATGGCCATGAAATCGTCGTCCGTCATTTCCGTGATCACATCTCCACTCGGAACGACGATCGTATCGAAGCTCGGGCCGAGCTTGCGTTCGAGCATGTCCATGATCCTGATGGCCCCGCCCAGAGTTCCGCTGGGGGCAGCCTCTTCATGGACGTAGGAGATTTCGGTCAAGAACGCGGACCCATCCCCGAAATGTTCCTTGATGGAGACCGGCACTGCGTACAGGTTCATCCCGATTTGACCGATCCCAACACGTTCGAGCCGCTCGACCCAGTTCTGGCAGATCGGAAAGTCGCCCCCTAACGGGAACATCGGCTTGGCGATGATCGACGAAATGGGTTCCAGGCGTTTTGCGACCCCGGCGGCGAGGATGCCGGCCACGAACTTGCCAGGAACAGAGCTGAGCGGCTTCCGCGCTCGGTATTTTGGGGGCAAGACCACCCTGAGCGATCTTGCTCCGTCATCGCGTTCCGTCATGATTTTCTCCAGGATTTCATCAGCCAATTGGGAAGTCAGTCTCAGCATCAAAGCTAGCATGAATACTCCCAAGACAAGGCAAGACGGGATGACTGAGTCGCCACTCTTTGCGGCTCCCGACGTTGCCCCGCCCGTGCACCTCAAGTGTCTTGGCCCCCGCGCCCCTTCGCCGGAATCTTGGACATCGCGAGCTCGGCCACGGCGGCGATGGTCAGGCTGGGATTGGCCCCCAGGTTGACCGGAATCACCGCGCCGTCGATGACCCAAAGTCCGGGGTAGCCGAACACGCGACAGTCGCCGTCGACCACGCCCTCATCGGGTGTGTCCGCCATGCGGGCACCGCCCAGGATGTGCGCGGTGATGGGAACGTCGAGGAGGACCTCGTTGATGGCATTGAGCGGAAACCCTCCCATGCGATCGGCGATGAACTTCGCCGCCTGGTTGGCCAGCGGCAAGTAGGTCGGGATGGGTGGCGCACCCGTCGCCCGCCGGGAGAGCAGATCGCGGCCAAGAAACCATCGTCGCTTGCGCACGAGCGTCAGGGCATTGTCGATGGACTGCATGGCCAGCACCACCACGGTGTGCTTGGCCCAGCCGAAGGGGAGAACGTTGCGCAGAAAATCCAGCGGGTGGCGCAGACAGTGCAGTGCCCAGCGCACGGCGCGCGGAAGGCGCCCGCCGCCCGCCACCGCCAGAGTCCCCAGAAGACCCATCATGTCCGACCCGGCGGGGTAGCGGACGATCTGCAGATGCGTGTCGCCATCGGCTTGCACGTCGCTGGCGATGGCGATGCCTTGCGAGTGATCGACGTGCGCCGTACGGCTGCGCGCCCCGCAAATGATCTCGCTGTTGGTACGGGTGAGCTTGCCGAGCGCTGGCGAGAGATTGGGCAAGCCACCGCTCGCCTGCGACGCGAGCAGGAGATCGACGCTGCCAAGAGCGCCCGCCGCCAGGATGACGTTCCGAGTACGCAAGCGCTGCACCGGCCGCGAGGCCCAGCCCAGCGACCGTTGCGTGTGTACGACGTAGCCGCTTTCCCCATCGGGCTCGATTCGCGTCGCGCGGGTCTCGGGCAGGACCCGCGCGCCGAGCTTTTCCGCAAGGTAGAGGTAGTTCTTGTCGAGCGTGTTCTTGGCGTTGTGCCGGCAGCCGACCATGCACCCGCCGCACAGACGGCATGGAGCACGCGGGGGACCCTGGCCATTGAAGTAGGGATCCGGGATCTCCTTGCCGTCTTGGCCGTCTTGGCCGTCTTGCGCGCCGAACAGCACGCCCACCTCGGGCTGGAAGAAATGCGCCTCGCGGCCGAGCGAGCGGGCGAACGCGCGCAGGTGCTCTTCGGCCGGCCAGATCGCCGGCGGTCTCGTCGCGCCGAGCATCCTACGCGCTGTTTCGAAATGGCGAGCGAGCTGCTCGCGCATCCCGGCTCCCCCTGGCCACGACCGCGCGAAGGCCTCGGCCGGCGGCACCAACAAGGTGTTCGCGTACACGAGGGAGCCCCCACCCACGCCGGCGCCGCCCAGCACCAACACGTCGCCGAGCCAATCGAGGCGCTGAATTCCGTGGCAGCCAAGGCGGGGCAGCCACAGGGACTTCCGCAGGTTCCAGTTGCTCTTGGGGAAATCCGACGGACCCCAGCGCTTGCCCTCCTCGACGACCAGGACGCCGTAGCCCTTTTCCGCCAGGCGCAGCGCCGAGACGCTGCCGCCAAAGCCCGACCCGACGATGATGAAGTCGTAGGGCGCCTCGGCCGAGCGCGGGATCGGAGGGGCCTCACCGGTCATCGATAGATCGCTTCGAGCAACCAGCGCAGCACCCCGAGCACGCGCTTGCGGTAGGGAAAGCCGAGCTGGCCGCGCAGCCAGCTCGCGAGGAAACCGAACATGGGGCGATCCTCGACGATGGTTTGTGGCGTGCAGAACTGCCGCAGGGACTCGGCGCCGTGGCGGAAGCCAAGGCCACTGTGCTTCGTACCACCCAGCGGAGCACCGACGAAGAAGTAGTTCACCAGGACATCGTTGATGCACACGGTCCCGGTCTCCAGTCTGCGCGCCAGCGCCACCGCGCGGGCTCGGTCGCCGGACCAGACATTGCCCGATAGGCCGAAAGGCGAGGCGTTGGCCAGGCGTACCGCCGCTTCGGCGTCGGCCACGCGCACGATGGGCAGGATGGGACCGAAGGTCTCCTCGCACGCCACGGCGGCCTCGGGCGGAACCCCATCGAGGACCGTGGGCGGGAAGAACAAACCGGACAAATCATCTCTTCTTTCACCTCCCGCGATCACGCGCGCGCCACGCGCCACCGCATCGGCCACGAACCGCTGGCACCGATCCAACTGCTCTTGCAGCATGAGCGGCCCGACCTCGCAATCTCCGCCCCGGCCAAGCCGCAGCCTTCCGGTCTCCTCGACCACCCGGCGGGCGAATTCGTCGGCCACCGACGATTCGACGATGGCACGCTCGACGCGAATGCACACCTGCCCGGCCCCGGCGAACGCTCCCCAAACCGCGGCACGGGCGGCGGCACGCACGTCGGCGTCGCCGAGAACGATCATGGCGGACTTGCCGCCGAGCTCGGCCACGCACGGAATCAGCCGTGCGCCCGCGCGCGCAGCGACCTGCCTGCCAGCGGACAGGCCGCCGGTGAAGAACACCATGTCGCACACGTCCACCAGGGCGCCACCCGCTTGGGCCCCGCCCTCGACCACCTGAAAGACCCCCTCGGGCAGTCCGCACTCCCGCCACAGCATGCGCATCCGGCGCGAGGTGCGGGGTGTGTGCGGCGACGGCTTGAGCACCACGCTGTTGCCTGCCAAAAGCGGCGCCACGGCATCGCCGAAATTGTTCAGGAGAGGGAAATTCCATGGACCGATGACCGCGACCACGCCGTGGGCACGCCATCGCACCCTCGCCCGCTTGTGCGGAAAGATGAGCGACCCGCGCCGCGATTCGCCGGTCGCACGCCGGCCGGCCGCTCCGGAAAGAAAACGCGTCACCTCGCACAAATAGGCGACCTCGAACCCGATGGCTTCAAAGGGGGGCTTGCCGGTCTCCGACGAAATCATCGCCGCCAGCTCCGCGTCCGCGCGCGCGCGCGCCGCCAGCCGACGCAACAGGCGCCCCCGCTCGCGAAAGGTCAGCCTCTCCCACGCGGGTTGGGCCGCGCGAGCCTGTGCAACCACCGGGCCCACCTCGGCGCTCGCAGCCGGCTTGCCGTCGTCGATAAGCGAATCCATTCGCGCGCCGGGGATTCCGGCGGCCCATGTCATACCCCAACCTGCGCGCGCGAGCCAGGGCGTCGCCAATGTCGGGCCTGGGAGAGTCTAGGAAGCTGCCGCGTGAGCCTCGCTGCGGACCTTGTCCATGTCGAGCGATCTGATCTGGTCGATCAATTTCTGCAGCGCGTGTCCCGGTAGCGCTCCCGCCTGTTCGAAAACGAGCAGACCATCGCGAAAGGCCATCAAGGTCGGAATGGCTTGAATGCCGAACTCGATGGCCAGATCCGGCTCCTCCTCGGTGTTCACCTTGCCGAAAGCGACATCGAGATTCTCGTCGGCAGCCTTCTCGAATATCGGGGCGAACGCACGACAAGGCCCGCACCAAGGTGCCCAGAAATCAACCAGGACAATCCCTGTCTTGATTTGTTCTTTGAATGTCGAATCGGTAAGGGCTGTGGGTGCCATGACTATTTACTCCTGCCTATTTAGAATCCACAGCACGCGGAAGGTTTCATCCACCCGACGCGAGCGGCATAAAGAGCAGGAAGCCAGCACCGCCCGAGGAGGCCTACCGCACCGGCCCCAGCAGCCGTCCCCTCGTCTCGCCCGCGCGGACCGGCTTGTGCAGCACGATATTGCGGCCGGCTTCCCGACCTTGCTCGTAGGCCGCGGTCAGACGCACCCCGATGCCTCCGCCACCCGTTCTGCGCGGATAGCGCTGGTGAAGAAAGCTCTCCAGGCCCGGATCGCCGATCCAGATCAGGCCCTCGCGCCGGTCCTCCTTCGTACCGGCCTTGAGCTTCTCGTCGAAGCCGCTCATCACCCCGGTCTGGAAGCGGCGCCGCTCTTTGTCGCTGTCGATGTGGTGCCGGCGCTTGTGCTCGCGCCACAGCCGCTCGGCGGTTTCGAGCAGGAAGGTGTGGACATAGGATGCGACCTCCAGGTTCGACAGGCTGCCGCACAGCTCGAGCACGCGCCCGCTACGCGCCTCCTTGGCCAGATACGACGGCACCCAGATGGCCTCGACGAAAAAGTGGCGCGTCAGGATCCCCGCCAGGACGTGCTCGGCCGCGTCCACCCTGCGGCGGGGAAGGCCCACGTGAACGAAGGCGTAGCCCTCGCTGGCCGCCGCAACCTGGGCTTCGATGTTGTGCTTGAGCATCAGACGATGGGCGGCTTTCATGGCCGCCTCGGCCTCGTGCACGTTCGGGCTCTCGGCCAGGGCGAGCAGGCGCGCGATCCGCCGCAGCACGGGACTGCCCCCCTCGCCGCCCGCGGTCAAGGCGGGCAAGCCGGTGGCGCGCGCATCGATGCCGAAACGGCGACACACATCCTCGAAGGCCGGACCGTGCGCGGCTTGGTCGTGAATCTTCAACACCTCGTCGACGAATTGGTGCGCCACCTCGTGCTTGAGCACCTCGCGCACCGCGCTCCACGGCTTCTCGAAGGCCAGCGTGCGATCGATGGACAGCGTGCGCGTGGCCCCGTTCCACTGGCCAAGGCGACTACCCACCTCGGAGAATGCCAGCACCGGAGGCCGCATCTTGCCGCGAAAGTGGTTGGCGTTGATCTCGCGCCAGGTATCGGAGAGCTCGTGCAGCAAAGCGGAGTCGAGATCGGTGCGCAGGGACTGGTTCATGAGGGTCGCCATTCTGCCACGGCTCGCGGCTTCACCCCACCTGCGACGAGGGCCGCCGATCCAACCTTCGCGGCGGAAGATCAAGCCTGGATCGCGTTCTTCTTTTGAGTAGGGTGGCAGGAATGGCTCAGGTCACCTTCGAATCTTGGCTCGCACAAGCCCACCCCAAGCTCCCAGCGCAAGGCGTGGCCGCTGTCTTGCGCCTTACGGAAGAGGGCGCCACCGTGCCCTTCATCGCGCGCTATCGCAAAGAGGCGACGGGAGCGCTCGACGAGGTGCAAATCCGCGCCGTCATCGACGGCAAGGAGACCTGGGACAGCATCCTCAAGCGCCAGACCTTCATCGTGGAAGAGATCGCCCGGCAGGGCAAGCTGACCGACGAGCTGCGCGACAAGCTTCAGGGAACCTACGACCTGGCTCTACTGGAAGACCTGTACCTGCCCTTCAAGCAGAAGCGCAAGACCAAGGCGGTCATCGCACGCGAAGCGGGGCTGGAACCGCTGGCCAACTGGCTGTGGGATTGCGGCCATGGACTCGTGCCGTCGAACGGAGAAACACCGGACAGCCACGCCAGCGCCTTCATCGACGAGGAAAAGAAGATTCCCGACACCGACGCGGCTTTGGCAGGCGCGGTCGAGATCGTCATCGAACGCCTGTCGGAAGATGCCGACCTGCGCAGTACCACACGCACGCGGTACCTGCACGACGGTTTCGCGAAGACCGTCAAAGGCGAGAAGGCCAAGTCGCCGAGCAAGTTCGAGAACTACTTCAGCTACGAGGAACGCGTGCGCGACCTGCTGAAACCCGAGAATTCGCACCGCTACCTGGCCATGCGGCGCGGCTGGATGGAGGAGGAGCTGACCCTACATCTCGGTGGCCCGACGCCGCCAGAGCCGACTGCGACGTCCGAGCTTGCCGCCAAGCCACGCGCGCCCGTCGATCCCCTGGTCGAAGAGCTGCTGCACATGTTCGAGGCCGCCGCCTGCTCGCAGCAGGATTTCGCGGGCGCGCCCCTGCTGAAGAAGGCGGCGCGTTTCGCCCTGCGTGCCCACGTCGTGCCCGCCATCGAAAACGAGGTTCACAAGGCCTTGCGTGAAGTGGCCGACGAGGCCGCCATCCACGTCTTCGCCGAGAACGTGCGCAAGCTGTTGCTCTCGGCGCCCTTCGGGCCCAAAGCCGTGCTGGGGGTGGACCCTGGTCTGCGCACCGGCTGCAAGCTGGCCGTGGTCGACGATTCCGGCAAGTACGTGGGCAGCACCGTGATGCACCTCGAATCGGCCGGAGCAAGGACCGGGGCCGCAACCCTGCTGGCCGAGCTGGTCAGAAAAGGCGGCATTCGCGCCATCGCCGTCGGCAACGGCACCGCCGGTCGCGAAACCGAGGCCGTCATCCGCGAGGCCATGGAAGGCGCCGGCTTGAAGGTACCGGTCGTGATGGTCAGCGAATCGGGTGCCAGCGTGTACAGCGCCAGCGAGGTCGCGCGCGAGGAATTCCCCGATCTGGATCTCACCATCCGCGGCGCCATCTCCATCGCGCGGCGCTTACAAGACCCCCTGGCGGAGCTGGTCAAGGTGGATCCCAAGAGCATCGGCGTGGGCCAGTACCAGCATGACGTCTCACCGACCGCCCTGCAAAAGAGCCTGGACACCGTGGTGGATTCCTGCGTGAACCAGGTCGGCGTGAATCTCAACACCGCGTCGTATCACCTGCTGGCCCACGTGTCCGGCATCGGGCCTGGCCTGGCCAAGGCCATCGTCGACTACCGCGGCAAGAAGGGTATCTTTCGCTCGCGCCAAGCGCTCCTCGATGTGCCGCGCTTTTCGGCCAAGGTGTTCGAGCAGGCCGCGGGCTTTCTGCGAATCTCCGAGGCCGGGCACCCGCTCGACAACACCGGGGTTCACCCCGAGCGCTACGGAGCGCTGGAAAGGCTGGCTGAACGTCTGGGCGTGCCCGTGGCGGGTCTGCTCGGGGCGGGCGTGCAGCTGGTGAAGAGCGCACGCGACCTGGAAAAGGAGCTGGGCGCATTCACCTTCGCCGACGTGATCAAAGAGCTCGAGAAACCCGGCCGCGATCCGCGTGAGACCTTCGTCCCCTTCTCCTTTCGCCAGGACATCCACACTTTGCAGGACCTGCAACCCGGCATGGTGTGCCCCGGCATCGTCACCAACGTGACCAACTTCGGGGCCTTCGTCGACATCGGCGTGCACCAGGACGGCCTGGTCCACATCTCGCAGCTCGCCGACCGCTTCGTCAAGGATCCGCGCGAGGTGGTCAGCCCCGGCGACCGTGTGAGCGCGCGCGTGCTCGAGGTGAAGCTGGACAAGCAACAGATCGCCTTGTCCCTGCGATCCGGCTCGGCCGGCGACGTGCCCCGGGGTCCGCGCCCCGGCGAGCACGGCGGCGGACCGAATCGTGGCCCACGTCCCCCCGCAGAGCGGCCGCCGCAACCGAGCCGTCCCTTCAACAACCCGTTCGCAGGTCTGGAAAAGCTCCGGAGCAAGTAGCCTCGTTTGGTCTCGTTAAGAGTTGACCCTTGTCGGAAGGGTGTAGACTCTGAGCCCGTAGAGGGAGTCACCTTACCATGACGCGCCAAATGACCACTTGCGCCATAACGTGTCGGTACATCTTTCAGGGAGCCCTGCTCATCATGGGCCTGACCTGGATGGCCTGCGGCATGCGATCCGATCTGATCCCGGCATCCGCCGACCAGGGCGATGGAGGTACACCTGGCGCTGGGGGCAGTGCGGTCACCGGCAACGGAGGTCACGTCGGGACCGGCGGCACGACCTCGGCGGGCGGAGACACAATCTCGGGCAAGGGTGGCTCATCAACGGGGGGAATGGCGACGACCAAACCAGCCTCCGGCGGAAGCACGACCGTCGCGCAGGGTGGGAGCGGCGGGAGCAGGAGTGGCGGCAGCGGCGGACACGCAAGTGGCGGCAACGGCGGCAACGGTGGCAGCGGCGGACACGCGAGCGGCGGCAGCGGCGGACACGCGAGTGGCGGCAGCGGGAGCGGCGGCCGGTCGGGGACCGGCGGCACGACCGTGACGAACCCCGATGCATCGCCGCGCGCTGACGCCCTGGAGGTTGCCCCCACTCCAATCGGAACGCCGACACTTGATCCGAACAGCGGCTATACGACCATTGCCACGGGCACGGTCGTCATGAGCGGCTATGTCTCCTCCTCTGCGTCGGGCTCCGGCTCGACCATCGGCCTGACTTACAACGCAACCTCCTTCTGTGCGTCGGGCTCGGTCGGCGTCAGCACGACCTACAAATCGTGGGCCGTCGTGAGCTTCAATGTCAACCAGTCGCAATCTGGGGTAAGTGGGTCGACGGAACCCCTTCCCCTCACCGGCAGCGAGATCGCCGTCAGCTACGCGAACCCTGCCGGCTCGACGCTGGAATTTCAACTGTGGGACGGCACCAACTTTTGGTGTTACTACCTGCCGCCATCCACCGGCACGACCACCACCAACATTCCATTCTCGAAGCTCAACACGGCGTGCTGGGACGGGAGCGGCACGCCGTTCACCTCCGGTACCGCCATCACGAGCGTGCAACTCGTGGTGCCTGGCAGCGCAACCAGCGCGACGCCGTTCGACTACTGCTTCCTCGGCCTGACCATCAAGTAGGCCGGACGCTGTCTGGCCGACGTCGTGGGCGGCAAGATGGTCATGGGCGAAGCGGATCGACTGCGACAAGGATCGGCACCGGCCGGCCGTGGTTCGGGCTGTGGGAATCCTGCACGGCGATGCCTGGGCTTCTGACGAAGGTCAACCGGTACAGCTGGCCTCGCCGCAACACCGGTGCGTGGCCCAGCCCATCTCTTTCGCGGTCGTCCGGACTGTACCGGTACAGTTTCGCGTACTGCGGCCGGGAGAGCTCGGGACAGGGCAAGTCCGCCTCGATGATCCGGGCCAGCTCCTCGTGCGCGGGCGGGGCCGCAAATTCGTCGCGCCAGGGATTGGCGCCAATCAACGCGAAACGCACGACGCCCACGACATCCCGATCCCGAGTACAGCGTAGGTTCGTGCGATGCTCGTCGGACCATCGCTCCTCGAGCCCGAGGTAGCGGGCCGTGACCACGACCTGATCCTTGTGCGCCGCCTGGCGCAGGTCTTCGATAGCGCATTGCAGGCACTCGGGCTTGGGCTTCGACGTGGTCGAAGCCGGGTGCGTAGGAGGCGATGACGTGGGCGCCACCGCGGTCTGGCGCGTGGCCGGTACCCTGGCGACCTTTCCTCTAGGGCAGGCGACGCCGCCCAGGATGCCGGCGAGAACCATCACAGTGACCGCGATCCCCCCGACAGGTTGGGTGCCTTGCATCGAAGCCGTGCTAGCAGCCCGCCGCGCGATCGGGCAGGCGGTTGACGTAGACACGAGGCACGCGGGTGTTGATGCTGGTGAGGATCTCGTGCGGGATGGTGCCGGCCCACGCGGCCATCTCCTCGATGCGAACCGCCCCCTCGCCTTCTCCGCCCAGCAACACGACCTCGTCGCCGTTGAAGGCGCTGTCCCAGCCGAGGTTCACCATCACCTGGTCCATGCAGATGCGGCCCACGACGGGATAGCGGCGGCCGCGGATCGCCACCTCGGCCTTGCCCGACATGCAGCGCAGGTAGCCGTCGCCGTAGCCCACGGGCAGCGTGACCACGCGAACCTGCGTCTCGGGCTTCCAGATCGAGCCATAGCTGATGCCGGCCCCCGCCTGGACGACCTTGAAATAGACGACGCTCGACGTCCAGCGCAGTGCCGGACGGACATCGATGGCGCGCGCCAGATGGGGCGCGGGATGGGCCGAAGGATAGGCGCCATAGAGCAAGATCCCCGGTCGAACCATGTCCAGGCTCGCCTCGGGCATCTGCAACACCGCGCCCGAGCTGGCAATGTGCCGGGTCGGCGCCGGCAACGAGCGGACGCGGTAAAAGTCGAGCACCTCGAGAAAGCGCTCGAGCTGCAGGCGGGCGAAGGTCAAGTCCTCGGCATCGGCGCTGGCGAAGTGTGAGAACACGCCGTCGACGGCCACGTGGGGCGAGCGCAGGGATGCCTCCAACAACTTGCCGGCGCTGTACCAGTGCACGCCGATGCGCTCCATGCCGGTGTCGATCTTCAAGTGAACGTGCGCCGTGCGGCCGAGCGCGGCCGCGCACGCTTCGATTGCGTTCAGCTTGTCCACGGACGAAGCGGTCAAGGTCAGATGGTTTTCGAGAAAGAGCGGGATCTGCTCGCCCACGATGCCGCCCATGACGAGAACGGGGACGCGCACGCCGGCCTGACGAAGTCGCAGCCCCTCTTCGAGATACGCGACGCCCAGGTACGGGGCCCCTAGGAGAGCGAAGTGGCGGCCCACCTCGACCAGCCCGTGGCCGTAGGCGTTGGCCTTGAGCACCACCAAGACCGGCACCTTGGCGTGGCCGCGCAGCAGCTCGTAGTTTGCCGTCAGACGAGCAAGGTCGACGTGCAGGACGGTCGGGCGAAGCACATCACCCAGTGCGATGGTCGGTTCGTTGATCTCCGGCATCTCTGTTCCTTTGTACCATCTCCGCCGGTTGCCATGAGAGGTCTTGCGCAAGCACGAAGAGGCTGGCCCAATGTGGTCATGTCGCCCCTGCCGAGCCGACGAGCCGCGCCGCACGCGTTGTTGGCTCGTATTCTCGAAGAGCCCAACCTGGTCGCGGCCGTGCAAGCCCTGCCCGCGCGGGCTCTCGGCAAGCTCATCGAGCACGTCGGCCTGGAGGACGCGGGCGAGATCGTCGCCCTGGCCACGACCGAGCAGCTACGGCGCATCTTCGACGACGACCTCTGGCGAAGCGAACGACCGGGCAAGGACGATACCTTCGACGCCAACCGCTTCGCCCTTTGGCTGGAGGTCATGCTGGAAGCGGGAGAAGAGCTCGCGGCGGCCAAGCTCGCCGAGCTGCCCGAGGATCTCGTCACCCTGGCCCTGCACAAACACGTCCTGGTCATCGACATCGAGGAGCTGGCGCTGGCCATGGCGGATGGGATGTCCGACGACGACGAGCTGACCGAAAAGGCCCTGGAAAGCTGCCTGTGCGAGGAGCTCGACGAGTACCGCATCATCTCGCGCAACCATGAGGGTTGGGACGCCATCCTCACGGTCCTGCTCGCCCTCGACCGCGATCACCACGATTTCCTCGGCCGCGTGCTGGGACACTGCTGCCACATGGCCGCCGATTTCATCCAAGACAACGGCGGCCTCTATCGCGTGCTGACCTCCGACGAGATGCTGGAATCGGACGTCGGCGCCGACCGCGAGGAGCGCAGGGCTGAAGAAGGATTCATTACCCCGTCGAGCGCCGCGAGCTTCCTGGCCTTGGCGCGAACCGGCGAGCTGGCCGATGTCCTCGCGAGGAAGGAGCGAGACCCGGTCACCCACGCCTACTTCCGATCCCTGCGTGCGCCGGTACGTCCCGCAAGCACGTCCGACGGCGCGCAGGTGGGCATCTCCTCGAAAGCTGCGAAGGCCGCCGCCGGTCTCGTGGAGATCTTGCGTGGTGCCGAGATCCTGCCGCCGTCCAAGACGCCGCTCCTGTTGCAGGGCGACTCCGACGCTTCGTCTGGGGAAGAGGTTGGCGTCTTCACCCGAGCCATGCGCGAGCTACGCGCGCAAACCATCGCCCTTCACGGGCAGCGCATGCAAGAGCTTGCCTATCTGGCCAATGCGCTGGGCGCTGGTTGCAGCATCGAGGGCCGCGCGCTACGTGCCATGGAGGCTGCCCATGCGGCGGTCGCCACCTGCAACCTGGGCATGGAGCGCCTGCTGCAGGGCGAGACCGGCCAAGAGGCGCCCGTCTCGTTGCTGCGGCGGACAAGCGCCGACAAGCTGTTCCGGATTGGTTGGCGGCTGCTCGCCCGGAATGTCGCGCTCGCCGCTGCGCTCGCTCTCGAACGGGTGCTGGTCAGGGAAGCCCGCGCGGAATCGAGCCGTGAGCGCGCCAAGGCCTTGGACCAAGGAACACGGGTACTTCGGGCGGCCGTGGCCGCCGGGAAACCGTGGACGGCACTTGGCAAGCTGGCCGCGCTCGAAGGCGAGCTCGACGCGACGAGCTTCGCCACGGTCGTGGCCTTGCTCGACGAATGCCCATCGCTGCGGGGGAAACTGGCGGCGCACGCGGCGTCGCACGAGGCCGCAGGCAACCAGGAACCGCGGTTCATCGCCACCGGCGAGCAGCTCCGCGCCGTGCAAGCGTTCCTGGCCGACCTGTGACGCCGGCTACGCGACGAATCTCGCCACCCGTTCGGCCAGCTTCGTCGAGCGGCTGACCAGCTCGGGCACACCCGCGTTGTGGTAGGCGTTGCCGTGGAAGAAGAGCCCGGGATGGCGGCGCTCGCCTTCTTCGAGCAAGGCGACGCGGCCCATGTGCCCGAGCGTGTACTGGGGCAAGGCACGCTCATGGCGGACGATGTGGACGAACGACGGACCCGCGGTCAGGCCGAGCAGGCCGCGCAGCTCGCCGTCGGCGAGCGCGACCAGCTCGGCGTCGGGCATGGTGAAGGCCTCGGGATGGCGGGCCCCGCCCGTGCGCACCGAGAACAGATGAAAGCCCTCGGGCGCGCGCGCCTGGAAGAACTGAGAAGGGAAGATTCCCCCCAGCACGCGCAAGGGCTCGGAGGGTGGCACGAAGAAGCCGTAGGCGTCGATGGCACGCGACAACGCGGAGACAGGATAGCCGAGGTGCACGAGGGTGACCGGCACATAGGGGATGCGCGCCAGCGTGTCCGCGATCTGGCCGTCGAAAGGGCCCACCACCGAGGTCGCTACGTGGGCTGGCAGTGCCATGACCACGGCGCGCGCTTCCAGGGTCTGGATCTGCCCGCGCTCCTCCACGGCGAGTCGATAGGCCTCCGCGTCCTTCTCGACGCCGAGCAACCGTGCCCCGAGACGCAAATCCTGTCCGAGATGCTCCGCAAGCGCGGCCGTCAATTCATCCAGCCCGTGCTCGAACGAAGCCAGGCGCGGTGCCGTCTTCGCCCTGGCTGCCGCGAATTCGCTGCGCATGGCCAGCATGAAGCTGCGTCGGGTGCGCTCCATGGCCGCCACCAGTGGAAACGCCGACGGCAAGCTGACCTGCTCGGGATCGCCGGCGTACAGCCCGGAAACCAGAGGCTGCAGGAGGCGCTCGCCCGCCTGCACGCCCAAGCGCCGGCTCGCAAAGGCCGCCACCGATTCGTCCTCGCCGCGCGCCGAAGGCCCGCGTGGCAGGACCAGATCCAGCGCCGCGCGCAGCTTGCCCGACCAGGACAGGAGTGGCGACTTGGCAAAGGCGCCCGCCGTGGCGGGAGCGTCGTGCAATCGGCCCTTGGCCGCCACCAGTCGCCGCTCGGCCGCCGCCCCGGCCCATACCACGCGATTCTCGATGCCCAGCGCCTTGGCCAAGGCGGTGATGCTGCCCGACCGGTCGAGATAGCTGGCCGGTCCGCGCTCGCACAGGTAGCCCTCGCGATGGTCGCTCTCGATCTTGCCCCCTGCCCTACCCTCGCTCTCCAACACCACCACCGCCACGCCCCGGCGGCGCAGCTCGAACGCAAGGCCCAGCCCGGAGATCCCGGCACCAGCGACGACGACAGGCTTCATGCTTTCGACGTCACCTTGCAGGCATGGACGGCTTCCCGCAAGTCCTTGACCAACCGACCGAAACCTTCGGGGCATACAGCTTCAAGGTTCGCCAAATCCAGATTCCACGCGGCACCGGCCATGCTCGAAACGTCACCGGGATCGTATCCGCGTTCAGCCCACAGGGCCTTTGCTCTCTTCTCGCCGATCTCTTCGGATTCGGGGGACTCCAACAGCCACCCTTCAAGACTGGGCTTGGCGGCGGCTCTCACTACCTGCGTACCACCGTGCGGAAGCCGACCTGCTATGGCTGACCCTAGCTCTGAAACAACCTTGTCCACTCCGCACTCTCGTCCATCGACCTTGCAATCCTTGAGCAACACGACCAAATCCACGCTCGTATCGCCAACGCATCTCTCCAACCAGCCTTTCTGGCGAGGATTCGCCGCTATCCGAGGGGCGCCTTCGAGATCTTTGATGAGCCCCGGATTTCCTGTTCTCGGCGATTGCCGAAGTCGAGGTGCGACCACGAAGGTCGGCACTGGCTCTTTCAGCACCTCTACGACAACGCGAGGAACGAGGACATGCGCCGCCCCCAGCGACGCTTCTTGGATTGGCTTGCCTGGTTGGGCGGACGGGCCGTTCCGCTCGCCCTCCTCCGACTTGCCCTCACCGAGGAGAAGAACTCTTAGGGACATGGGTCGGTAACCCGCCGATGGCGCCTGAAAACCAGATCTCACCCATTGCGCCGCGATAGTTGTCCACTGCCGCGGCGAGGTCTTTCTTATCCGAGATCGACTGGATTTGAACCCGTCCGTCGCCGGTGCGTTCGCAGATGCGCACTTCGTCGGGGGCGCAAAGGTTGACGAAGTCGACCGAATGGGTCGCCACCAGCACCTGAACCGCGGGGCGGCCAGCCTCGGCCTTGGTCAGGCCTTTCAAGAGATCGTAGACATACTTCAGTAGGTAGGGATGAACGGAGCTCTCCGGCTCGTCGAAACAGATGATCCGGTCGCCATCCGGTCGATGCACCATCCACAGCAGCGCCAGCGCCAGCAGCATCCCCGAAGCCATCTCGCGCGCCGGATAGGACTTGTCGATGCCCTTTTCCCGGAATCTGATCTCGACATAGCCTGTTCCGACCAGAACATCCTTGCCCTGCTTCGTCGTCCGATTGGAGGTTGTTGGCAGCTCAATCTCTTCAACCCACGGAAACAGTGCGCAGAATCGGTCCTGGATTTCAGCGAATACCTTCCGGCGCCTCGAAGATAGCTGGAGTAGCTGCGCGGCCAGCCCGTAGCCATCAATGTCTACCTGTTCATCAAGTGGAACTGCCTCTGAGAGGCGCACTGGATTCAATCGCGCGGTCCTGCCCGAACCCAACGACTCGTCCACCTTCTCGGCGAGCGCACGCCACACGTCATTCTCCGAACTGTCACGAAAGCCCCAGGAGGATCTGACATGCCTGCAGAGGGTTTGGTCATTCGGGAGAGAGTAGTAGTTGACCAATTTTCCATCGACCGAGATCTTCTCGGAGGAATCGCGCAATGCTTGCTGGATTCCGTCGGACAATTCTTCCTGATAGACCTCAAGACCTGATGCCCGTTGCCGAAGGTCCAAACGCCAAGTCGTTGGCCTCTCGGTATTCCCCACCACTTCCGCCTCCAGTTTGATGCTCTTCAGCAGGTCACCGCGCTCGACGAAATCCGCAAAATGCTCGCCAGCAATGTGGCACTCGCGGAGTAGCCGCGCCGAGGCTTCCTGAAGTAGCTGAATCGCGCCGAACACACTGGATTTTCCGGATCCATTTGGACCAAGGAGCACGGTCAGGCCGTCCTGCTTGAGATCCAAGCTGGTTCCGCGCAGGCCCTTGTAGCCATCGATCTTGATTCGCCGAAACATCTCGTCAGTCCTGGGCGACATCCTAGCGCCTGTATCGGCGATGGGAAAGAACTCTACCCACCCGCCCGACGCCGTGGCTAGCGTAGACGAACTGTGGTCAGCTACCTCACCGTGTCCATCGACGTTCATTTCCTGACCGAGTCCGCCCTCGACGACGCACGCCTGACGGACTATCGCGACTTGCAAGACCGCCGGCTCGGCGAGAGCAGCGGTCGTTTCGTGGCCGAGAGCGAGCTCGTGGTGCGCAAGCTGCTCGCCACGGACTTGCGCGTGTGCTCGCTGCTCCTGACCGCGCCTCGGCTGGCGTCCCTCGAACCGGTGCTGGCCGCCGGCAGAGGCGATTTTCCGGTCTTCGTGGTGCCCCAGGGCGTGATGGATCACATCGCCGGTTTTCACGTTCATCGCGGCTGCCTGGCCATTGCCGAGCGCCCAAGGTCCCCGACCATTCCACCCGACGCACGCACCGTGGTCGTGCTCGTGGATCTGGTGGACGTGGACAACCTGGGCGCCATGGCCCGCAACGCCGCGGCCTTCGGGGCCGATGCCATGTTGCTGTCACCCCGCTGCGCCGATCCCTACTACCGCAAGGCCGTGCGCACCTCGGCCGGCGCCGTGTTGTCCCTGCCCATCGTGCGCGCCGAGCGCTGGCCCGAAGACTTGCTGGCCCTGCGCGAGCAACACCATCTCGCTCTGGTGGGCGCCGTGGTGGACGCGAGCGCGGCGGCTCTGGCCGACTTCCTTCCCCCGCCCCGCCTGGCCGTTCTTTTCGGCGCCGAGGGGCCCGGCCTCGATGCGCAGACCCGGGGTGCGTGCGACACCCTGGTGACCATCCCCATGGCCCGGTCGCCGGCGGTGGACTCGCTGAACGTCGCCACCGCGGGCGCGGTCTTCCTGTATCACATCACCCAGCGGCAGGCGCGAGCCGGGTAGTCACAAGACCTGCGCGTGCAGCACGGCGAAGGGCCATTCGAAGTCGACGGGCGAAGGTGCCTCGATGGTCAGCGGCGGCTTGTCGCCGAAGACGGCGGCCAGCGCTCCCCGACTGCGAAGCACGTCGAGCAGCTCCTCACCATTCGCGAACCGCTCGCTGGCCAAGACCAGCTCGTGCCGCGACACGTTCAACCCGCCCGGTAGCACGCCTGGCACATTCTCGAAATGAAGGCCCTGACTCGACCGACGGACAAAGTGGTCCCGTCCGGCAAGCAGCGCGCGCGCCAGGGCCCGGTTCCCCGGCGCGGCGGAAAAGTGTCGCAAGGGCAAGCTGGCGAGAAACCAACCGCCCGGGCGAAGCACCCGGCGCACTTGTCGTCCCGCCTCCGCACCGAACCAGTGCCAGGAAAAATTCGCCACCACCGCGTCGAAGCTCCGGTCCGCGAAGGGCAGCGCTTCGGCCCTCGTCTCGCAGAGCAAGGCCGCGCGTATGCCGGGTTTTGCGCGTGCCAGGTCCAGCATCTTGCGCGAGCAATCCGCTCCGATCCACGCCACACCGGGAGCGTGCTCCATCAGGCCCTCGAGCGAAAAACCGGTACCGCACCCGAGATCGAGGCCGCGACCGGAGAGCCGCGGGGCCCGTTCCAGCAGCCGCGCGAGGGCGCCGCGGTAGAAGGCGCGATTGACCGCATCGTCGTATTGTTCGGCGCGCGAGAAGTCCGGCCAAAGCTTGGCCTCGCTCATCGCGCTCTTCGGACTCTCGGCGCCCATCGAAATGCGGCGCGGGTTCTATCACGGGGTGAGAGAGCGCGGAGGGAGGAAGAGAGCACAGAGGCAGCATGAGCACGAAGAAGGAGCCCAGAGACGTCGGTGGCGGCGACGCGACATTGTCGCATCTCGCCAAGCGCAAGACCTCAACTGCCGGCGCTCATCGGCCGATGTGATCGCGAAACGCGCTGCCCTGTTCCACAAGGTCAACTTCCCATGATTGATAAGAACGACGAGGTCTTCATCGCATTCGTGGAAGAGTCGCGCGAGCATCTCCTGACGCTCGAAGAGGACATTCTCGGGCTCGAATCGGACGGCAAGGCCGTCAACGACGAGCTCGTCAACAAGGTCTTTCGCGTGGCCCATTCGATCAAGGGCACGGCCGCGTTTCTCGCGCTGGACAAGATCAAGGAGCTGGCCCACGCCATGGAAAGCTTGCTCGGCCTCTTCCGCGATCACGTCCTCTCCCCCGATACCCAACTGACCACGCTGCTCTTGCAGGGCGCGGATCACCTGAAGTCCATCATCGGTGACTTCGACACCATGGACGCGGTGGACACGACGGCCACGGTAGCAGCCTTACGCAAGGTCGTGGCCGGCGCCACGTCGGCCGAGACGCCCACGATTTCGCCTATCCAATCGGCACCGCAGGCCGAGGAATCACCCGCGCCGTCCGAGCTCGAACGTGATGAAGGGTCGAGCTCGGCCGCCGAAGAGGCCGCGCCGGCACGGCAAGCACCCACGCCGCCGACCGCGCAGACCCAGGCGCACGAAGCCGCCGGCACCGCCAAGAACGAGGGCACGACCGTGCGCGTGAGCCTGACTCTGCTCGACAAGCTGATGACCTTGGCGGGCGAGTTGGTGCTCACGCGCAATGCCCTGCTCAAGAAGACCACCGAGCGGGACATGGATGGGGTTGCTGGAATCACCCAGAGAGTGGATGGCGTCACCTCGGAATTGCAGGAAGCCATCATGGCCACGCGCATGCAGTCGGTGGGCACGGTGTTCACCAAGTTCAAGCGCGTGGTGCGCGACCTGGCGCAGAAGCTGGGCAAACAAGTCGATCTCGTAATCGAAGGCGAAGACGTGGAGCTCGATCGCAGCATCATCGAGGCCATCAGCGATCCCTTGACCCACCTCGTGCGCAATGCCGTAGACCACGGACTGGAAACGCCCGAGCGGCGCGCCGCCGCGGGCAAGAAGACCACGGGCCGGCTGCTCTTGGCCGCCTCGCACGAGGCGGGCCAGGTGGTCATCGAGATCGCGGACGACGGCGCCGGCATCGATCCCAAGCGAATCGGCGACAAGGCCGTGGAGAAAGGCGTCCTCACCCGCGCCCAAGCCGACGCCATGAGCAGCAAGGATCTCACGCGGCTGATCTTCCGCCCCGGATTCTCCACCGCCAGCCAGGTTACCGAGGTCTCGGGCCGTGGCGTAGGCATGGACGTGGTGCTGACCAACCTCACCAAGGTCGGCGGCACCGTAGACGTGAATTCCCGGCCCGGCCAGGAGACGCGTATCACCGTCAAGCTGCCACTGACCCTGGCCATCATCCCCAGCATCCTGGTCGCGGTGAACGACGAGCGCTTCGCCATTCCCCAAATCAACCTGGTCGAGCTGGTGCGCATAGCGCCCGGCGATGTCGCCCAGCGGGTCGAGCGCCTGGGCTCGGCCGCGGTCATGCGTTTGCGCGAGGAGCTTCTGCCGCTGGTCCGCCTGGCCGACGTGCTGGGCATGGAGCGCCAGTTCTTCGATCCCGCCACGGGCGCGCGCACGCCCGAGCGGCGGCAGAACCTGGCCGATCGCCGCAGCCCCGAGCTCGGCGGTCTGCCGCCGGAGGATCCGCCCAGCGATCGCCGCCGGGGTCCCGACCGCCGCGAGGCACCCACGAGCGCGCTCAACGTGGCGGTGGTGGCGGTGGGCTCGCATCGCTACGGCCTGGTCGTGGACCAGTTGCTCGACTCGGAAGAGATCGTGGTCAAACCCATCGGCGGTCATTTGGCTGATTGCCGCGAGTACGCGGGCGCCACCATCCTCGGCGATGGCAGCGTGGCGCTCATTCTCGACATCGCCGGCCTGCGCGAGGTGGCCGGCCTGTCGTCCACGCAAACCGCCATCGAAGACGCGGAGAGCAAACGCAAGGCCTTGGCCCATACGTCGCGCGACGCCCACACCTATCTGATCGTGCGCAACCGCGCCGAGGAACAATTCGTGGTTCCCTTGGGCATGATCTCGCGCATCGAGCGCTTCCCGCGCCCCGCCATGTCCGAGGTCGGTGGCCGGCTGGCGGTTGCCTACCGCGACAGCATGCTGGCGCTCCTCCCCATCAACGCCCTCGTGCCGGCCAGTCCGGTCCCGGCGGATTCGCAACGCCTCAACGCCGTGGTGTTCAAGGCCTACGGTCGGGAAGCCGCCCTGCTGGTGTCCGAGATCCTCGACATCGTCGAGGTATCCACGGCCGTCGACGGAGCCACGCACCTGCAACCGGGCGTGATGGGCTCGGTGGTCATCGACGGAAAAATCTCCCTCATCCTCGATGTGCACGGCTTCGTCGACCAACTACTGCCCGAGTACAAGAACGCCAGGCCACCCGCCCTGACCGGAGCCCGCCGCGTCCTGGTGGTCGAGGACTCGCCCTTTTTCCTCAAGCAGATGAAGAGCATTCTCACCGACGCCGGCTGCGAGGTCCTGACCGCCGAGGACGGGGAAAAGGGCTTCCAAGTCCTCGATGAACAGAATGGCTCCGTCGCCCTCGTCTTCACCGACGTGGAGATGCCGAAAATGGACGGCCTGGAGATGACCCGCCGGATTCGCGCCGATGGGCGCTTTGCCCAGTTGCCGATCCTGGCCGTGACGTCCCTGTCGGGTGATTTGGCCGAGAAGAAGGGCCGCGATGCTGGGCTGACCGAATACCTCGTGAAGCTCGACCGCGAACTGATTGTGGACCGCTGTAACCAATACCTGGCGCACGCCTAGCGCCTCGCTTTCATCAAGGACGGAGGATCGAAAAATGCACCAAGTGACGAGTCGGACCCAGCCCAAGCGGAACGGCAAATCTCGCGCGAGCACGGCCGGCACGCCACGTGCGGCGGCCGATAGCAGCGAGGCCATCGCTCTCATCCAGGAGATCGCCAAGGGCAACTTGGTCCTGAATTTCGACGCGGACCGCTTGGCCAAGGATCCTCTGCTGGCGGCCCTGCACCAAATGGCCGAGCGCTTGGTGGTGGCCTTCGGCGAGATCTTGACCAGCTCGACGCTCATCGATCGGTCCTCCGCCACGACCAATTCCACCGCGAAAGCCTTGCGCGACAACGCGGTGGCCATGCAAAAGACCATCGCCGCCGCAGTGGCCTCGACCGAGGAGATGCGCCACAACATGAATTCGGTATCGGCGTCGACGGAAGAGCTCAATGCCAACATGCAATCCATCGCCAGCGCCGCGCGCCAGTCCAATTCGAATGTGGATTCGGTCCAGCTCAGCATCAAGGAGCTGACCACCGCTTCTCGCGATATCGCGGAGAACACCGCGCGCGCCACCACCATCAGCAAGAAGGCCATGGCGGACGTGACCAGCGCCCTGTCCCTGGTCAGCGAGCTGAACGACGCGGCCCAGGCCATCGACGCGGTGACTGCCACGATTTCGGAGATCTCGGACCAGACCAAGTTGCTGGCCCTCAACGCGACCATCGAAGCGGCGCGCGCGGGCGAGATGGGCAAGGGCTTCGCGGTGGTTGCCAAGGAGGTCAAGGATCTCGCGTCGCAGACCAACGCCGCGACCAAGGGCATTCAGGGCAAGATCGGGATCATCCACGAGGTCGCCCGCCGCACCTCGGACGCCATCCGCGCCATCAACGACGTGATGAAGGAAGTCAACGCGGCCGTGACCTCCATCGCCGCGGCGGCGGAAGAGCAGTCGGTGACCACCGACAGCATCGGCCAGAACGTGGTCAGCACCACGGAGCGCATCAAGGAGATGAGCAACAATGTCAGCGAGGGCGCGGTGGCGGTCCAGGACGTGAGCAAGAGCATTCTCGACGTCACCAATCTCTCCTCGGCGGTAGCCCAGTCCATGTCCAGCCTCAACCGCAACGCCCTGGAGGTGAAAGCCGACGCAGCGGCCTCGTACGCACAGGCACTGGAAGTGGTCAGCCAAGGCGCGGACATCAAGCGCACGGTGGCGACCGTCAAGCTGCCCGCCCACGTGGCCAACCAGGGCAAGAACGCTACCCTGCAACTGTGCCGGTTCACCGATGATTTCGACGTGATGAGCACGCAGATGAACGACGACCACAAACGTATCTTCGCGTACATCAACACCATCCATCAGCGCGTCAAGGAGAAGAGCGACGGGTCGTCCCTCCTGCCCACGCTCAAGGAGCTGGGTGACTTCACCCGACGGCACTTCCAGCGCGAAGAGGAAGCCATGCAGGCCGCCAGCTATGCCGGGTTACCCCAACAGAAGGCTGCGCACGAGAAGTTGCTGGGCAAGGTCGCCGAGATCATCGCGACCTTGGATCGCGGCGGCGAGGTCGACTTGCTGGAGGTGCTGACCTTCCTCAAGGATTGGCTGACCACGCACATCCTGGTCATGGATCGCGAGTACGGTCCCAGCCTGCGCGCCCACGGGATCGACTGAGCCCATGCCCGTCGATTCGTTCACCGCCGCAGCCGACATCGTCACGTTCCGCGTGCGCGACATGCTGTGCGGACTGGACATCGTCGACGTCCAGGAGATCAAGCGCATCCACCAGATCACAGCCGTGCATCGCGCCCCGCCGGAGGTCCGCGGGGTGGTGAACATGCGCGGCCGCATCGTCACCATCATCGATGTCCGCCGAAAGCTCGGCTTCGCGGTAGCTGCTGGTGGCCCATCCCTGGTCATCATCGTGCCCCACCGAGACGAGCTCTGGGACTTCTCGTCGACGATGTGGACGACATCGTGCGCGCCGAGCCGGGTTCCATCGCGCCCGCTCCCGACAACCTGGTGGGTGTGGAGCGGGACTCTTCCGCGGCGTCCTCAAGCTCGACCAGACTCTGGTCGCCATTCTCGATCACAGCCGGATCGTGGAGCGCAATCCCAGAACCTCCCCCTGACTGGAATCACCATGCGTCAACTGCGCGTCCTGGTAGCCGACGACTCGCTGGCCTTCCGCTCGGTCCTCGTGGATTCGCTGCAAAGACTTCCCGCCGCCCGCATCGTTGCACTGGCGGCCAACGGCCAGGAAGCCATCGACAAGTTCGACGCCTGCAACCCCGACGTCATCACCTTGGATGTGGAGATGCCGGTGCTGGACGGCCTGCAAGCGCTGGAGAAGCTGCGCCCCCGCCTGGGCCAGACCGAGGTCATCATGGTCAGCTCCATGACCCATCGAAGCGCGGAGGTCACCATCCGCGCCCTCGGCCTCGGTGCCTTCACCTTCATCACCAAGCCCGAGGAAACCAGTCCCGACAAGAACCGGGAAATCCTACGCCAACAACTGTCCTCGGTGTTCGACGCCATCGCCGCCAAGCGCACTCCGGCGGTCGTCGACCATGCGCCGCAGCCGGCGGCCACCTTCGAGCACAAGGCAACGGCCCGCCCGAAGATCATCGGTATCGGCACGTCGACGGGTGGGCCGCAGGCCTTGGCCGACCTACTGCCGCGATTGCCGGCCAACCTGTCTGTCCCGGTGGTTTTGGTTCAGCACATGCCGCCGCTGTTCACCGCATCGTTGGCCGAGGCCATGGCCGCCAAGTGCGCCATCCAGGTCGTGCAAGCCGATCACGGCATGGCCTTGCAGCCGGGCACCGTCTACATCGCCCCGGGCGGCAAGCACATGCGCGTGGTGGACGACGCTGCCGGCAAGCGCATCGATCTCACCTCCGATCCGCCGGAACACTTCTGCCGACCCGCGGTCGACTACCTGTTCCGCTCGCTGGCCACTCTCTATCGTGCAAGCGCCGTCGGGGTGATCCTTACCGGCATGGGACAGGACGGGGCGCAGGGACTTCTAGCCATGCGAAAGGCAGGTGCCGCGACCATCGGCCAGGATGCGGCCACATGCACCGTGTATGGCATGCCGCGAGAGGCATATCAGATTGGTGCGGTCGAGGTACAGTTGCCGCTGGACCGCATTGCGGATCGCATCGCCAGCTTGGCGGGCTAGCTCAAGGAAGAGCGGACGCCTCGCCATGCCGCCTCCGATGACCGACCAAGAGCTCGCCTCTTTCAAGGACTACATTTACGGCCTAACGGGAATACAGCTCGATGCCTCGAAAAAGTACCTGCTTGAAACCCGCCTGCAGGACATCGAAGGCGAGCTCGGTGGCAAGGGATACGGCGAGGTTCTGCGCCAGGCGCGGCAGGACCCAAGGTTGGAGCGGCGTGTGGTGGATGCGGTCAGCACCAACGAGACGTTCTTCTTTCGCGACCGCAAGTACTTCGATCTGATCAAGTTCAAGCTGCTTCCCGAGCTGTTCGGCGACAACACCAAACGGCCTCTGACCATCTGGAGCGCAGCTTCGTCCACCGGCCAGGAAGCCTACAGCCTGACCATGGTTCTCAAGGAGCTGCTGTTCGATTTATCGCAAACCCGGGTTCGAATTCTTGGCACCGACATCTCCGAGGCCGTCGTCAACGCCGCCAACAAGGGCGATTTCACCGCCTTCGACCTTCAGCGCGGGCTGACCCAAAGCGAGGTCGCGAAGTACTTCGTCAAGATGGGCGATCGCTTTCGCGTCAGCGACGAATTGCGCTCTGTCTGTCGCTTCCAAACCGACAATCTGCTCGGAACACGCCCGCCCTTCCCCGGGCGCGCGGAGATCGTGCTTCTGCGCAACGTGCTCATCTATTTTTCCGAAGCCGATCGCAAACGTGTCCTCGACCGCATCCTCAAGGTCATGGCCCCGGAGGGATTTCTGATCGTGGGAGCCGCCGAATCGATCCTGCCTCTCACCGATCGCCTCGTGCGTGAGGAATTCCGGGGCGCGGTGTACTACCGGCTACGAGCCTAACCCTCCGCGCGTCCAGGATACCGTGACGTCCGCTAAGGAGCCGAGATGCGCGCCGTACCCGTGCCCGTGTGGCACGAGTTGCAAGCGCCGGACGAGGCGGAGTTGACCGGCATTTGCGATTCACCGTTGGCGTCACGAACGCGGATGTCCGCACTGGCCAAGTTGAGGCCGGAGCCGGAGTAGTGGAAGTTGCCATCGCTACCCGAGAACACGGAGATGAACTGGCCACTCGTCATCTTGACGCCAATTTCCACCTGGGACTTCGGTTTGCCAGCCGAGTCGTAGACGGTTCCGCCGAGCGCGAAGCCGTGGTTGTGACACGAGCTCATGCAGTCCTGTCCGGTGTTCATGCCGCTCGCTCCGGTCGTGGCCGTGTAGGCGCTGGGCCAGAACGATGACGAGGTGCCACCTGCGCCGGTCATGCCTCCCGAGCCTCTGCCGCCTGACCCGACCATCCCAGCGGATCCACCACCACCCGTGCTCGTCGACCCACCCAAGCCGGTGTCCGGACGGCTGGTTGTCCCCGCGTCGAGCTTGCTGCCACCCGAGCCCATGTTCCCGCCGGTGTCCTGGTTTCCACCACTCGAAGACATGCCACCACTGCCCATGCTCCCTCCTGTGGAAGAAGCGCCCCCCTGGCCCGATCTGCCGCCCATGGCCGTGCTGCCGCCCATGCCCGAGTCACCACCGTTTCCGACGCCCCCTCCTATGGAAGAAGCGCCCCCCTGGCCCGATCTGCCGCCCGAACCACCCGGGTTCCCGCCGCTCGCGACGCTCCCACCAGTGGAAGAGGCGCCGCCCGCCCCCGAGCTGCCACCTGCGCTTGGAGCTCCTCCGAATCCCGAGCCGCCGGCATCTGAACCGGCTTTGCCACCGGTTCCCGTCGCTCCCGATGGGGTGCCAGCGTTACAGCCTAGGAAGAGAGTTGCCGAAAAGAGCAACGCCACTGTCGAAATCACGCGGGGACTACTCATGCTTTTCTCCTTGCGCAGGTCGCTCCTTGCAAGTACCGCGAGCCCGGAAAATTCAGGCCAGGCCAGGCAACTTCTGTTTTCGCTCTTTCGCGCTCATCACTGGGCGAGTCGACAAGACCTGTGACCCAGCAGACCAGCGCGAAAGCCGGCCACTCCGTCGCCCCTGCCATGGGCCCGGTCGCCGTCGTAGACCCATGGAGCACGGAGAGACATCGCCGAAAGTGCGGGTATCCAGGCGCTCGGCGCCAGGTTTGCCACCGACCACCTACGGCACGGGCTGCATGCGCTTGGCACCGCGCGCCGCCTGCGCCTGGTGGTAGGCATCGAGGGCCGCCGGAAAAGGCTGAAGGGCGCGCTCGAAGATCCCCAGGCTGTACGCGATGGCCATTCCATAGTTGGTGATGGGAACGCCGGCCCGTTCGCAGGCGAAGATGCGCGACAGGACCTCACGACGATTGAGCATGCACGACCCGCAGTGAATCACGAGCTTGAATTCCTTGGGGTCGGAGATGAAGTCGCGCCCCTGCACCTGCTGGACGTCCAGCGAGCCGCCGATGTATTGGCCGAGCCAGCGCGGAATCTTCACGCGACCGATGTCCTCGCCGATGGGATGGTGCGAGCAGGCCTCGGCCATGGCGATACGGTCGCCCGGCTTCAGGCTGTCGATGGCCAGGGCGCCGCGCGCGAATTGCAGCAAGTCGCCCTTTTGTCTGGCGAACAAGATCGAAAACGAGGTCATGGGTACGTCGAGCGGAGTGTCGGCGGCGACCTTCAGAAATGCCTGCGAATCGGTCACGACCAGGGCTGGCTTGCGCTTGAGCCGGTCCAGAACATCGCGCAGCTCGCGCTCTTTCACGACGATGGCGTAGGAATCGTTGTCGAGCAGATCGCGGATGGCTTGCGACTGAGGAAGAATCAGGCGGCCCTTGGGCGCCTCCTTGTCCACCGGCACGACCAACACCGCGCACTCGCCGGGCGGCACCAGATCGGACAAAATCGTGGGCGCGTTGAGGTACTCGTCGGGGGCCAGGTCGACGAGGGCCTCGCGAATCTCGGCCATTCCCTGTCCGCTGACCGCGCTGGCCACGACCGGCTTGAGGCCGCGATGCAGCAGTCGATCCAGGGTTGCGTCCGCGGGTTTGGCCAGATCAGTCTTGTTGAGCACCGGCAGGACCGGAATCTTGCGCTGCTCGAACGCGTCGAGAAGGCCCACTTCCAAGCTGCCGAGCCCCTCTTCGGCCAGCACGAGGATGGCGAGATCCGTTCGCTCCAACACCTTCATCGTCCGCCCCACGCGCTGGGCGCCGAGAGCACCGACATCGTCGAGGCCGGCGGTATCGATGAACAGCACGGGCCCGAGCGGCAGAAGCTCCATGGGCTTTTCCACGGGATCGGTGGTCGTGCCGGGCTCGGGAGAAACAATCGACACCTGTTGCCGGGTCAGGGCGTTGAGAAGGGACGACTTGCCGACGTTGCGCCGGCCGAAGATCCCGATGTGCAAACGTACTCCACGAGGTGCCGCGTTCATTCGATCTCCTTGCTGCGATGGCCAAGTTGGTTCACCCGTCCGGGTGAGGTGAGATGGTTGTACTCCTCGGCCGTGAGCAGGCCCCGGCGCACGACCAGGTCGCGCAAGGTGCCTTCACCGGCGTCGACGGCGCGCGACAGGTCGTTGCAGGCCGCGTGGCCGATGCGATCGACCAATGCGGTCAGCGCCGCCGTTCCCCCGTGCACGTGGGCGTGACACTGTTCCACGTCGGCCTCGATGCCCGACACGCACTCGCGCGCCAGGATGCGACAGGCCGCGGTGAGCAGATCCAGGCTGCCGAGCAGGGCGTCCGCGACCAGCGGCAGGAAGGGATTGAGCTCGAGCGAGCCCGACGACGCCGCCAGCGTAATGGCCTGGTCGTTGGCGATGACCTGCATCGCCGCCTGGGTGACGGCCTCGGGGACGACGGGGTTCACCTTGCCCGGCATGATGGACGAGCCCGCCTGGCGCGGCGGCAAACGAATCTCGCCGAGTCCGGCGCTGGGGCCGGACGAGAGCAAACGAAGATCCGAGCACACCTTCCACAAGCTGCTGGCGCAGGCCTTGAGGATGCCGCTCACCTCCACGAAGACGTCGGCGTTTTGCGTCGCCTCGACCAGGTTCTCGGCGCGCGCCAAGCCGAAGCCCGTCAGCTCGCGCAGGACATCCACGACGTGAAAGATGTAGGCCCGCGGCGCGCCCAGACCGGTGCCGATGGCGGTGCCGCCCAGATTGACCACGCGCAGGCGTTCTTCGCACTTGTAGATGCGCCAGCGGTCGCGCGTGAAGGCCTCGGCGTAGGCGCCCATCTCGCGCCCCAGGGTGGTAAGCACGGCATCCTGCAATTCCGTGCGACCGACCTTCACCACGTCGGCCAGCTCGCGCTCCTTGCGCTGAAAGGCCTCTTGCAGCTCGACCACGGCTGCTTCGAGGGTGTGCAGGTTGGCGATGGCCGCCACCTTCAGCGCCGTGGGATAGGTGTCGTTGGTCGACTGATGCATGTTGACATGGTCGAGCGGCTCGATGGCCGCGTAATCGCCCAGCCCCCGCCCGAGCAAAATCAGCGCGCGGTTGGCCAGCACCTCGTTGACGTTCATGTTGAGCGAGGTCCCCGCTCCGCCCTGCAACGCATCCACCCGGATGTGCTCGTCCAGCTTGCCCTCGGCCATCTCGGCGGCGGCGGTCTCGATGGCCTGCGCCTCCTTGCCTGGCAGGCTGCCCAGCTCTCGGTTCGTGCGCGCGCAAGCCTGCTTGACCAGCCCGTACGCATGGACCAGGGCCGGGGATACGCGTCGGCCGGAAAGCGGAAAATTCTCGACGGCGCGCAGGGTATGGATGCCCCACATGGCGGACGCCGGCACCTCGCGTTCTCCGAGGAGGTCGCGTTCCTTGCGGGTGGGGTCGGCCATCGCGTAACCCTACCCTGTCCTGCCCGACGATCAAGCTGCTGAGGTGCAAGGTGTCGACTTGCGAGGCGCCGACGGGCAAGCCGTCGACGAAGCGTTGAACTTTGACCCCAGGGGCGGTAGGGAAGCTGCTGCCATGAAGAAGTACGTCTGCTCGGCCTGCGACTACGAATACGATCCCGCCCTCGGCGACCCGGAACACGGCATTCCGCCTGGGACGGCGTTCGAGGACATTCCCGACGACTGGCGGTGTCCGGTCTGTGGTATTTCCAAGGACGCATTCATCCCCATGAGCTGACGGCCACCACCCGCCAGGCGACCCAAGGAGTTAGACGATGGCACCACGCAAGATGAAACCAGGTGTGTACTCGGTCGGAGCAATCGACTGGGACCGCCGCCTGTTCGATTCGCTGATTCCCCTGCCCCTCGGCACCAGCTACAACGCCTATCTCGTGCAGGGCCGGGACAGGGTCGCGCTGGTGGACACGGTCGAGCCGGGGCTGGCCAAAGAGCTGTTCGCCAACCTGGGCGAGCTGGGCGTCACCAAGATCGACTACGTGGTCTGCCACCACGCCGAACAGGATCACTCGGGCAGCATCCCGGCCGTCCTCGAGCGCTATCCCGGCGCCAGAGTCGTGACCAACCAGAAGTGCATGGACCTGCTCTCGACCCACCTACGCGTGCCCACCACGTCGTGCGACATCATCACCGACGGCGCCGTGCTGGACCTCGGCGGCAAGAGCCTGCAGTTCATGTTCGCGCCCTGGGTGCACTGGCCCGAAACCATGTTCAGCTTCCTGCGCGAGGACAAAATCCTTTTCACCTGTGATTTTTTCGGCTCGCACTTCGCCACCGGCACCCTGTACGCCGACGACGAGCACCACGTGTACCTCTCGGCCAAGCGCTACTACGCCGAAATCATGATGCCCTTCCGCCAGAAGTACCCGACCTACCTGCAGAAGATCGACGCCATGGCGCCCGAGATCATCGCGCCCAGCCACGGTCCCATCTACCGCCGGCCGGAGTTCATCCTGGACGCGTACAAGGACTGGACCTCGGACAAGGTCAAGAACGAGGCCCTGGTGGCCTACGTGTCCATGCACGGCAGCACCAAGATCATGGTCGATCGTCTGGTCGACCGGCTGGTCGCCCAAGACATCAACGTCAAGCAGTTCGATCTGGCGACCATCGACATCGGCGAGCTGGCCATGGCCCTGGTCGACGCCGCGACCCTGGTGCTGGCTACGCCCACCGTGCTGAACGGTCCCCACCCCGCCGCGGTGTACGCCGCCTATCTGGCGGGCGCCATCAAGCCCAAACTGCGCCACGCCGTGATCATCGGCTCGCAGGCCTGGGGCGGGAAGACCGTCGACACTCTGAAGGCGCTGCTCGCGGGTCTCAAGCTCGAAATGTTCGACCCCCTGATGAGCAAGGGCCTGCCGACAGCCGAGAATCTCCTCGCTGTCGACCAGCTGGCCGAAACCATCCGGTCGAGGCACGCGGCGCTGGCATCCGAGTCCTAGGAGGCTGGCCGTCGGGTGCCAAACTGAGCCCACGCACCCCCAAGGCTCGGGACCGATAACGTCTAAGGAAGCCAGGAAAGCAGGAAGAAAGCCGACGCTCGAAATCAAGCGCGTCATTGCCTCCCAACCTCCATCCACGCATTCCTGACTTCCTGGCTTCCTTAGAGCTTTCGCCCAAAGGGACTGGCCGACGCTGCGCGATGCTCGCGCTACGACACGCGGAACCCGGGGGCGATGAGGTGGGCGATCCGCGCCGGGTTCTGAATGCCCTGCTCGGCCATCCAGCCGTTCGAGCGAGCCCGAAGCTCTTCGCCTCGACGGTTGCCCACGAGCTCGCCCAGCCAACGCCGGCCGGACTCGGCGAGGAGAACCGCACCAGCCGCGTCCGCCGTGGCGACGGCGCGTTCGAGCGCGACCACGGTCGCGTGGCGATCGGCGTTGGGCTCGAGGCAGCGCAGTCCGGGAAAGGTGTCTCTTTCTGCCTCCTTCCGCGACGTCGCTGCGCTTGTCGGGGGATTGGGGGCGTCCTCTGCCCGGAGTCAGTCGTCCTTCGCCCCGGCCGCAATCCACGATACGATGGCCCCAATCTCGGCGCTCGTGAGCTTCGGGGTCTGGTAGGGCATGGGATTCTTCAGGCCCGACGGAAGCGGCGCCCCCGCCACCTTCTGGTAGAGGACACTGTGCTCCGGATCCCCCGGAATCACGCGCGTTCCACCGACAAGGGCGGGAATGTTGACAACCCCGCGAGCAGGATCGAAGGGATCGGCCAGGTTGGGAGGATTGTAGGACTTGGCCGTGTGACAGTACGAGCACTTGCCAGCCTTGGCACCGACGGAAACCCCGTCGCCAAAAATGGGCGCGACGTTTGCCTGAAAGTATGAATCGTTGTTGGCGCCGTTCTGAATCCAGGTGTGGATTGCGTCCAGCTCGGTGGCATCGACCTGGGACATATTGAGCGGCATGCTGGCACCTTCGGTATCGGGATTGAGGTCCGTGGCACTGACCTTGTCCACGAGAAAGCTCTGCTCCGGAGCTCCTGGCACGACCAAGATCAGGTGGCGTGCCATGGTCCAGTCACCGGCGCGGCCAACCACCCCAGTCGCGGGATCGAACGGATCCTGGAGTTGGTAGTTGATTGGCGTGCCTTGCCAGTGGCAGTTGATGCATTTCGAGGAGAAGATCGGTTCCACGGTCGCGCGGTAGCCACTGCCGCCCCCGCTCTTGCCGCACCCCCCAACGAGCGCCGCCGCAAGAAGCAAACCCACGATTCCACTTCGCGCCATTGGTCCTTCCATCGAACCTTCGATGCACGCCGGGCCCTGAAAGGAACACGGGACTGTGATCCACCGCTCATGCGGGCTCAGTGCCGACGTCCGAGGTAGTCCATTTGGTGGGCGATGTACACGAGCTCACCGCGTTCGATCTGCTTGTGCCGGAGGTCTGCCCATTCTGAAAGCGGTCCCGGCAAGATCTCCGAGTGCCCGCGAAGCTCGGTCACGATGGTCCCCACAATCCCGTGCAAGAAAGTCGCTTCGTCGGCAGGGTAACCATCGGCTTGTCCGAAGACGACCCAGTCCGAGGCGCCGGCAGCCAGGATGTCGGCGCGAGCGGCGCGCAGGTGGGAAAACAGGTGTCGCCCGCACTTGCTGTCCCCGGCCGGGCGGCCATAGCGAACCCGTTCGTCCATGCTGCGATGGTAGACTCGCATGAAGAGAGGGTCGGCGGCGTGCTCCGGCAGCAGGATGGTCTCGCCATCGAAGTTGATGGAGAACCAGTAGAGGCCATCCGGCGCAAGCAGGTCGAACAGTCTCGGCAACATGACCGGCACGTCCACGAGGTCGAGGAACGCATTCGCCACCAGGAGGTCGGCAGGGGGAAGGCCGGGGGGCTTGCCGAGAAAATCGCCAAGCTCGGCCCGGACGAGATGCACATGGAGCTCCGTCGGACCATCGCCTTGTAGGAAGATGCCGTCTTCATCGTTCCTGGCGGCAAGGCCACGCGTGCCGGCCCAGGCCGCCAGCCACGTTCTCGCACCCTCGAGAAGGTCCGCGTCCACGTCGAGGAGGTAGTACTCGGCGCGCGTGACGAGCTGCCAGTCGACAAGGCGAGCCACCATGGTCCCAAGCCCGGCGCCGATCTCCACGATCCGAAGGGGCCCTTTGCCTTCCAGATTGGTGCGCAGATTGTCGAGCACATGTCTGTTCAGCGCCCGATCGTCGACCGACCGCTTGGACATCAGGTATCGACTGTACGAATCGTTGCTCATGATAGCCCGCTTTGCACGGCCGCCAGACCGCACATTCCCTTGACAATCGGGGATCGACCTTTCATATACGATAGAATTAGTAGGAATTATCCTACAAGGTCTCGAACCTACAAGCCCCAGGTTGAGGAATGGCCATCACGCAAAAAAGCAAGTACGCCCTGCGTGCCACTCTCGAGCTTGCCATGCGCTTCGGGCACGGCCCGGTGTCCATCGGCGAAATCGCCAAGGCCCAGGCCATCCCGGCGCGCTTTCTCGAAGCCATCTTGGCTCAGCTCAAACGCGCCAGCCTGGTGGAATCCCGTCGCGGAAACGAGGGCGGCTACGTGCTCGCCCGTCCGCCCGCGCGCATCTCGGTGGGCGATGTTCTGCGCGTTGTGCAGGGCAGCTTGGCCGATCCGGACGCCGCGAACCGCAGCCAGGTCGGCTCGCCGCACGCCTCGCACGTCGTGTTCGGCCCCATCTGGGAAGCGGCGGTGCGCTCCGCGAGCTCGGTCTACGACGCCGCCAGCTTCCAGGTGCTGGTGGACCGCTATCGCACGGCTCTCGGAAACAACGCCCCCGACTATAGTATTTGAGATGGGGCTCCAGGCGTCGGGTTCTCTGGCGAAGACCCTTGCTGGATGTTTGGGGTTCGTGGATCTTGCGCTCGCCTACCTGGTTGTGAGCTGATAGCAGCGATGACTCCCGTGGAAAAGGAAGGGACGCGTGCTGGCGGCCCGGAAGCGCTCGATTCGGTCGGCTGGACCAGCGCCCACACCCTGCGCCTGGTGTCCGCCGATGCCCCGATGGAATTGGAGCTGGGCGGTCGCATGGGCCCCATCGACGTGGAATATGAAACCTACGGCGTGCTTTCCCCACGCAAGGACAACGCGGTGTTTATCGCGCATGCCCTGTCCGGCGACGCGCACGTGGCGGGCTGGGACAGGGATACGGACAAGAACGGACGCGTGTGGCGCCAGCGCAAGCCCGGCTGGTGGGACGCCGTGGTCGGGCCGGGCAAGGCCGTCGACACCAACCGCTACTACGTCATCTGCCCGAACGTGCTGGGAAGCTGCTATGGCACGACCGGCCCTTCATCCATCGACCCGCGCACCGGCCGGCCCTACGGCCTCCACTTTCCCATGGTCACGGTGGGCGACTGGGTGAGGCTGCACGCCAGGCTCCTGGATGCGCTCGGTATCGCACGGGTGCACGCGGTCATGGGCGGATCGCTGGGCGGCCAACAAGCGCTGGAGATGGCCCTGGCTTTTCCCGATCGAGTCGAGCGTGCGGTGGTGCTCGCGTCGAGCGCGCGCCTGTCGGCACAGGGCCTGGCCTTCAACGCCGTCGCCCGCTACTGCATCTTGAACGATCCCAACTTCGCGGGCGGCGACTACTACGGCAACGACAAAGGGCCCGACGCGGGCCTGGCCGCCGCGCGCATGCTGGCCCACATCACCTATCTGTCCGACGAAGGCATGCACGAAAAATTCGGGCGTCGCTTGCAGCGCAACACCGACCAGAAAGCAGGCTTCGGCATCGAATTCGCGGTCGAAAGCTACCTCGACTATCAGGGCAGGGCCTTCGTCGAGCGCTTCGACGCCAACAGCTACCTCTTCGTCACGCGCGCCATGGACTACTACGACGCCGCCTCGACGTGGGGTGGCGGCAGCCTGGTCGAGGCGTGCCGCCGCGTGCGCGCGGGCGCGCTGGTGGTGTCCTTCGACTCGGACTGGCTGTACCCCCCTGGAGATTGCAAGGATCTGGCGATGGCCCTAGCCCGGACCGGCGTGCCCGTCACCTATGCCGAGGTGCCCTCACGCTTCGGCCACGATTCGTTTCTGGTCGAAACGCAGAAGGTCGGTCGCCTGCTGCGCAGCTTTCTCTCCCATTAGGAAACACCATGAGCCAACCCCGAGCCGACCATGATCTGGTTTCCGACCGCGGCCTCGCCCGCTTGCCGGAGGGACTCTTCGAGCAGCGCGCTGCCGCCATCGTGGCGTTGATGCAGGCACGTTCCAGTCGCCCCGCCGGGGAGCAAGCCTCGTCGCGCTGGCAAGAGGAGATCATCTCGCGCGAAATTCCCATGGGCGCCTCGGTCCTCGACCTGGGCTGCGGCGACGGCTTCTTGCTCGAGCGCCTGATTCGCGAGCGCAACGTGCGCGGCCAAGGCGTCGAGATCGATCCCGACCAGGTGTTTTCCTGTGTGGACCGCGGCGTGCCCGTGATCCAGGCCGATTTGGGGGCGGGTTTGCGCTGGTGCCCGGACAAGACCTTCGACGTGGTTGTGCTGGAGGAGACCCTGCAAACCCTGCAGAACCCCCGCGCGGTCCTGGAGGAAATGTTGCGCGTGGGAAAGCGCGGCATCGTGTCGTTTCCGAACTTCGCCCATTACCGCGTGATCGTCGACCTGGCGGCGCGCAGCCGCATGCCGGTCACCGAACGCCTACCCTACTACTGGTACGAGTCGGCCAACATCCACCTGCTCACCCTGCGCGACCTGCTAGACTGGGCCGCATCAGGTGGGGTCAACATCGTATCGGGGTACGCCCTGGTGGACGGTGCGCCTCGTGAGCTGCGCGCGGACGACGACCTGGTGGCCGAGGAGGTCCTGGTCGTCGTCGAGAGAAAGTGAATGAAGCAAACCGTCCCAGCCGAGCTGCTTGCCCGCTACGATTCCGTCGGACCACGCTACACTTCGTATCCGACGGCGGTGGATTTTCACGCCGGATACGGTGATGCGGAGTACCGCGCCTCCTTGGCCGCTGCCAACCGGCTTCGGGCGGCGCCGCTCTCCGTCTACACCCACATTCCGTTTTGCATCGAGCGCTGCTGGTTTTGCGGCTGTCACACCTACGCGACACCCCGCCACGACGTGGTCGAGCCTTACCTCGCGCACCTCGAGACCGAGATGGAGCGGGTGGCCGAGTTGCTTCCCGACCGACGACAGGTCGCGCAGTACCATCTGGGTGGCGGCACACCGACGTACCTGAATCCCGACGAGCTGGTTCGCTTGGTGCGCAGCTTCCAGCGTCACTTCGCGTTTCTACCCGAAGCAGAGCGCGCCATCGAGGTCGATCCGCGAGTCACGACCACGGCGCACATCGATGCGCTCGCCAGCCTGGGTTTCTCGCGCATCTCGCTCGGCGTGCAGGACTTCGATCCGGACGTGCAGGTCGCCATCGGACGCGAGCAGCCCATGGAGGCAACCCGGGCCCTGGTCGCCAGCGCGCGCAGGCAGGGTTTTCACGGCGTGAACCTCGATTTGATCTACGGACTGCCCCTCCAGACACCCGAATCGTTCGCGCGCACCATCGCCGAGACCGTGGCCCTGCGCCCGGATCGCGTGGCAGTCTACTCGTTCGCCTACCTGCCCAACCAACGCGGACACCAGCGCAACATCGCGCGCCCGACGCTGCCAGGTCGCGATGCAAAGTTCGCGCTGCTCGCCATCGCTCGCGAGGGTTTCATGGACGCCGGGTACCAAGCCATCGGCATGGACCACTTCGCCCTGCCCACCGACGAGCTGGCGGTTGCCCAGCGTCAGAGCCGCCTGCAGCGCAACTTCATGGGCTACACCGTGATGGCGGGCGCGGACATGATCGGATTTGGCGTCTCGGCCATCGGCGACGTGCGCGGCGCACTGGTGCAGGACGAGAAGAAGCTCGTGAGCTATTACCGCATGCTCGACGCCGGTCAGTTGCCCGTGGCGCGCGGTTACCAGCGCACCGCCGACGACGAGATCCGCCGCGACGTGATCCATACCCTGATGTGCAACTTCATCGTGGATCGCAGGACCATCGAGTCCAAGCACGACATCGTGTTCGCCGACTACCTGCGCGACTCGCTGGCCAAGCTCCAGCCCTTCGTGGTCGACGGCATGTGTCAGATCGACGCCAACGGCGTGCGCGCCATCGGGCTCGGCCAGGTCTTCGTCCGCAACCTGGCCATGTGCTTTGATGCGCACCTGGAACCGAAACTGGCGTCCGGCGAACCCGTCTTCTCGCGTACGGTGTAACCACCGCCCAACGAAAAAGTCGCGCCAGGAGTGGTTCGTGCTTGCTTTTTGCGAATCCGGCTTTGCACGCGGCTATCGCATCCTTGTCCACCTCGACTTCGGAACGCAGGTGTTTTAGAAGTGTTGCATTCCGGATGCGGGCGGGTCGGATCGTGAACTTCCTGATGTGCACCTAGCGAAAGGTAACCATGAAGAGCTACGCGGCGAACGAGATCCGAAACATTGCGCTGATCGGCCACGGTGGTGCGGGCAAGACCACGTTGGCCGAGGCCATCCTTTTCTGTACCAAGACCAACCAGCGGCTTGGCCGCGTCGACGACGACACGTCGACCTTCGACTTCGAGCCCGAAGAGCACAAGCGCAGAACCAGCATCTCGACCGCCATCGGCCATGTAGAGTGGAAGAAGAACAAGATCAACCTCATCGACACCTCCGGGAACGGCAGCTTCCTGGTCGAGACGCGTATCGCGCTCGACGTGGCGGATGCGGCCGTGTTGTTGGTCTCGGCCAACGAGGGCGTTCAGGTGTACACCGAGCGAACTTGGGATATGGCCGAAGAGCTTGCCCTGCCCCGCTGCATCGTCGTGTCCCGACTGGACCGCGACAACTCGAGCTTCGACACCGCGCTGGAAAATATCCGCACCTCGCTGACCACCAAAGCGGTGGCCGTGCAACTGCCCATCGGACAGGAGTCGGACCTCGTGGGCATCATCGATCTGATGACCATGAAGGCCGTGCGCTTTTCGAGCGAAGGGCGCGAGGTTTCGGTCGGCGAGGTGCCTGCGGACATGCAAGAAGCGGCCAAGAAGGCGCGCGAAGTCTTGCACGAGGCCATTGCTTCGGCCGACGATTCGCTGCTCGAAAGGTACCTCGAATCGGGCGCGCTCTCCGACGAGGAGGCACGCAAGGGACTGGCCCAAGGTGTGCGCAATCGCGCCCTCGTGCCCGTGCTCGCCACGTCCGGCGCCTTGTGTGTCGGGGTGCAGACCTTGCTCGACTTCGTCGTCGAGTGCATGCCCTCGCCCCTCGACCGGCCGGCCTGGAAAGGTACCCAAGGCGACGCACCCGCCGAACGCCTGCCCGATCCCAACGCGCCCGTCGCCGCCTACGTCTGGAAGACCTCAGCGTCCGACATCGGCCGGCTTTCACTGCTGCGCGTGCTAACCGGCAAGCTGGCCAGCGACGCCACCCTGCTCTCGGTCAACCACGACGCCAAAGAACGTTTCGGCCAGCTCTACGTCCTGCAGGGCAAGACGCGCGAGTCCGTGGCCGAGGCGTACCCGGGCGACATCGTGGCGGTCGCCAAGCTGAAGACGACCAAGACCGGCGACACCCTCGCCGACGAGAAGGCCCCCTTCGCGTTGCCCCGCCCGGAGATCCCCGCGCCGCTCATCACCTACGCCCTGCACCCCAAGAGCAAGGGCGACGAGGACAAGGTGGCGGTGAAGTTGAACGAAATCATCGATTCGGATGTGGCCGTCAAAGTCAGTCACGATCCGCAATCGAAGGAGATCCTGCTCGGCGGCACGGGCCAGGTTCACGTCGAGGTCGTCGTCGACCGCCTGCACCGTGCTGGCGTGGAAGTCGAGCTGCTGGCGCCCAAGGTGCCGTATCTCGAAACCATCAAGGGCAAGGCCCAGAACATCGAGGGCAAGCACAAGAAGCAGACCGGCGGCCGAGGCCAGTTCGCCGTGGTCTACATCGACATGGAGCCCCTGCCCCACGGGGGCGGTTTCGAATTCGTCGATGACATCGTGGGCGGCGCGGTGCCACGCCAGTTCATCCCCGCGGTCGAAAAGGGCATGCGCACCCGCATGACGAGGGGGGTTATCGCAGGCTACCGCGCGACCGACGTCAAGGTCCGCCTGTTCGACGGCAAGTATCACGACGTGGATTCGGACGCGCGCTCATTCGAGATCGCGGCGTCCAAGGGCTTCCAGGCCGCCTTCAAGCAGGCCAAGCCTTGCCTGCTCGAACCCATCATGAAAATGCAGGTCATGTGCCCCAGCGACTGCATGGGCGACGTCATCGGCGACCTCAACCACCGCCGTGGCCGCGTGGAGGGCATGGACTCGACGGCCAAGGGCGAGGTCATTCGCGCCGTGGTGCCCATGTCCGAGACCCTCAAATACTCCTCGGATTTGCGCTCGATCACCGGGGGACGCGGTTCGTTCTCCATCGAGTTCTCGCACTACGACGAGCTGCCCGGTCATCTGATGGACAAGGTCATCGCCGACTCCAAGATGGCGGCCGACGAGGACGAGTAGGAAGGAAAACCACAGAGGACACTGAGGACACAGAGTCGGAGGGGATGGGAAGGCGTCGGATCCGGAAACCCTTTTCATCCGTCCTCCGTGTCCTCTGTGTCCTCTGTGGTGAACTTCCGGACTGGTCCGCGGTAGAAGGAGGACCATGAGAGTTCTATTCATCGGTGGTACGGGCATCATCAGCTCGGCGTGCTCTCGCGTCGCGGTCGAGAGCGGCATCCAGCTCTTTCACTTGCGGCGCGGGAAGACCGGGCGGCAGGTTCCGCTCGGAATCAAGGTGCTGGCCGGGGATATTCGCGACCCGGCTGCGGCGCGCGCGGCGATTGGCCATTTGAAATTCGACGTGGTGGTCGACTTCATCGCGTTTACGCCCGAGCACATCGCCCTCGATCTCGAGCTGTTCCGCGGGCGCACGGGTCAGTTCGTGTTCATCAGCTCCGCGTCGGCGTATCAGACCCCGCCGCAAAGCCTGCCCGTCACCGAGTCCACGCCCCTCGACAATCCCGTGTGGGAGTATTCGCGCAACAAGATCGCGTGCGAAGAGGCGTTGCTGGCCGCCTACCGCCGCGAGCAGTTTCCCTTCACCGTGGTCCGCCCGTCGCACACCTACGACCGCACCCTGTTCCCCTGGCACGGCGGGTACACCGTGCTCAATCGCATGCGCCAGGGCAAGCCGGTGGTGGTGCACGGCGACGGCAGCTCGCTGTGGACGCTGACCCACCACGAGGACTTCGCCCGAGCCTTCGTCGGCCTGCTTGGAAACGCACGCGCCGTCGGCGACACCTTCCACATCACCTCGGACGAATGGCTGTCGTGGGATCAGATTCACCTGATGCTGGCCAAGGCCGCTGGCACCGCCGCCAAGCTGGTGCACCTTCCTTCGGAGACTATCGCCAGGCACGACCGCGAGTGGGGCGACAGCCTGCTCGGCGACAAGACCCACAGCATGATCTTCGACAACTGCAAGGTGAAGCGACTGGTCCCCGGCTGGGAAGCCAAGATTCCCTTCTCGCGCGGGGCCGAGGAGATCATGACCTACCACGATGCCGATCCCATCCGCCAAGTCGTGGATCCGGCCTTCGACGCAACCATGGACAAGCTGGTCGACATCGCCCGCCGGCTGGAAGGGTAGAGCTGAACAGCGCGTCGCGGTCGTTTACTCTGTCGCCGGCGTCGTGCCCCTCGCCCTTCGATGCGCCAAGAACAGCAGGATGCCACCGGCCGTGATGTAGATGTCCGCCACGTTAAAGACCGGCCAGTGGGTCAGGTGAATGAAGTCGACCACGTGGCCATGAAACAGACGATCCAATCCATTGCCGAGCGCCCCGCCGGCCATGAGCAGGAGCGCAAGGCGTGCCATGGCGTGCAGTCGGCGCCGCAGGCAGAGGGCCAGAAACGCCAGACCTCCCACGAGCTGCAGCATCGTCAGCACGGGAGCTCGTACCGAAGGCGACACCCAGTGCAGGAGCCCAAATCCCGAGTCCGTGTTCTCGGTGTAGTCGAGCTCCAGAATCCCGGCGGCAAGAGTGTGCGGCGGCCCACTTTCAAGCTCTGCCTTGGCCACACGCTTGGTGACGTGGTCGCATCCCACGAGCAACAGGGCGGTTGCGAGCAAGGTCGTGCGAAGCCAGGTCAACCTCATGCGCATGCTAACCCACCAACCGGGGAGAATATTCCTGGAATGCGCTCCAAGACAAGGGATCGGATACCATCGTCACCATGCGCGCCGCCCTTCTTCCCCACCTGCGATGCCCCGCTTGCCGGACGACACTATCGCTCGCGACGGACGAACGCGAGGGCCCGCACGTCATGCGCGGACGCCTTCGCTGCGCCTCCTGCCCGCGCGACTACCCCATTCTCGGGGGTGTGCCTCGCCTTCTGTCGGGCGCCTTGCCGCCCGACATGGCCCACACCGCGCACAACTTCGGCCAGTCGTGGCGCATGTGGAATCAAATCGACGACGAGCGCTACCGCTGGCAATTCCTGCGTTGGGTGCAGCCCCTGCAGCCGACGGACTTCGCCGACCGACTGGTTCTCGACATGGGCTGCGGCAAGGGCCGGCACCTGCGGGTGGCATCGCTGCTCGGGGCACGCGAGGTCATCGGCGTCGACCTCAGCGAGGCCGTGGACGTGGCCTTCGCCAACACGCGCGACCTCGAGCGCGTCCACGTGGTCCAGGGCGACATCTTCCACATGCCGGTGGCCAACGAGTTCGACCTGGCCTTCTCCATCGGCGTCCTCCACCACACCCCGGAGCCGGGCAAGGCCTTCGCGGCGCTTGCCGATCTGGTGAGACCAGGGGGCACTGTGGCGTGCTGGGTTTACGGCCGCGAGAACAATGGATGGATCGTCCACGCCGTCGATCCGGTTCGCATCGGCGTCACCAGCCGTCTGCCACCGTCGACGGTGCGCGCCCTGTCCTTCGGCCTGACCTCGGCCTTGTTCGCCGGCATCAGGCTCGTCTACCAGCCAGCGAGCAAGCTCGGCTTCAAGCCGTTCTATTCCGACTACATGCTCTACTTGCGCGACCTCGGCTTCACGGAGACCCAGAATATCGTCTACGATCACTTGATCGCTCCCACGGCCGCCTACCTGCCTCGCGCCGAGGTGGAGCGCTGGTTCGACGACGCCGGTCTTGTGGGCTGTTCGCTGACCTGGGTCCAGAGGGTCAGCTGGGCCGGTGTCGGCAGAAAACTCTCACCTTGAAAGGACTTAGACTAGCGCGGACGCGCGAGCACCAGGATCGAGGTCCCGAGCCGCAGGTTTCCGCGCTTGAGCCAGCGCTTCTCGGGCTCAAGCAGCCCCAGCACGAGCCGGCTGAGCCCCCGCGTGGTCTTGCCCTCGGTCAGATCCGTGATGGTCTCAGGCGAGGCGCTCCGGCCGCTCAACTTGCGTCGCGCCAGCCTGACGGCCTTGACCGCCGCGGCGGCGAAGAAGAGCGGGGAAAAGAAGCACGTCGCGCGCAGCACCTCGAAACCGGCGTCTTCGCCCAGCCGCCGCGCCGTCGCCAGCGTGTAGCGACGCTTGTGCTTTTCCAGGTCATCCCAGGGCGACCATAGCCCGGGGAAGGCCGGCACCGTAAGCAACACGAAATCGCGAATCTCGCTGCTGTTCTCTGCTCTGGCGCGACGGGCGAATGCCGCCTGCATGCGTGCGTGCAGCGCCCGCATCACGCCCAGGTCGTCGGGCAGATGTTCCAGAACGTCCAGGAGCAGGTAGCCGTGGTAGTCGTCGACGGGAAATCCTCGCGTGATATCGAGACGCACGAAACGCGGAGCGGGCGACTTGGCGCCCAGGGTCGCCTCGCAGCGTCGACGCGCCACCTGCAAGGCCTCGGTATGGATGTCGGCGTAGTCCACCCGAAAGCCGTGCTGGTTGAGATGGGTCGCGACCACCCCCGCACCGCAGCCGAGGTCGACAAGCGGGCGGGTGCGATCGACGACGTGCCCTTGCAGCACCTGCAGGATCACGGTCTTGCGGTAGCGATGCCAGTAGTGCTGGTCTTCCAGCCAGCTGCGAATCTCGAATTCGCGCCGATCGAAGAAGCCGTCGATGTCGTGGCCTGCTTCGCCGATGAGATCGACGATCCCGGTCGGCTTGGGATTTTGTTCGTGCTCCGACATTGGCACACTCACCTTCTCACGAAACTCCCTTTCCGAGGCGATCCCTGCCTGCAAAATTGTCGCGCCGTCGTGCGCACGGCCCGCGCGCCCTGGGGTAGGATTCCGGCATGCCACTCTGGGGCGCGGCATGAGCAACGCGAAGCCAACCTACTCGCAAGCCGAGGTCAACGAGATCATTCGGCGCGCGCTCGATAAGCAGGTCGAGCGCGAAGACCATCTCGACCATGATGATCTGGTGGCTATCGCCGACGAGGTTGGCATCGATCGCGAGTCGCTGGAACGCGCTACCGCCGAGCTGGCCCAAACCCGCGACGGCAAGCTGTCCCGCCAAGACGAGGCCAAGGAGATCGCCGAGGAGCGCGCCTTCCAGCTCAAACGCTTCGGCGCCTCCCTGCTCAGCCACGCCATCATGAATGGCGTCTTCTACTATGTCGACACACGCTTCTTTGGCGGCGTGTGGTTCAAATGGCCACTACTTGGCAGCGCCATCTTGCTGACCTTGCGGCTGCGCCACGTGCTGGCCCCGTACGATCAGATGTCGCGACGGCGGCGGAAGGAAGAGCAGCGGCGCGAACGCGAACAGAGGCGAGCCGCGCGCGCGGCTTGGAGGCAGCGCCTGGTCGCCGACTGGAGGGCGCCGTCCGACAACGCCAAGGAATTCGAGAAGGTCGTGCAATCCGGCGTGGCGGCGTTGCTGGAAATCGCCTCGCGCAAGCTCGACGAGCACAAGTCCCGCCAGCGGCGCGACAAAGGGTAAGTCGCCCTCCTAAAGCACCGAACGGGTTAAATTCCCGTGAATCCAAGGGATTGCCTGGCGCTGCCGAGGCCGCCGTGCAGAGCGCACACAAGCCCCGTTTTCACCACAGAGAACACAGAGGACACAGAGGTCCGGAGAGTGAAGGGTTTTCCGGATCTCGATCCGAACCCTTCATTTCTCATCCGTCTCCGTGTTCTCTGTGTCCTCGGTGTTTAGAATCCGGAAATTGCTCGGGTTTCAACCGTTCGGTGGTCTAGAATAGCCGCCCTCCGCTACTTCAGGCGCTTGTCGGGATGCTCGTCGAAGTAGGCGTCCCGGCTCTCGCGCGTGATCTCGACCACGTACAAGCGATCCTTGAGAAGGTGCGACTGGCAGCCGAGGCGCGAGGTCGGGCGCACGTCGAAGGCACCGTCCAAACGGTCCTCTTCGTTCAGCTCGACCGGAGAGAGGTCTTCCAGACCTTCCTTGACGTAGACGTGGCAGCTCGAGCACGCGCACACGCCGCCGCAGGCCGAGCCGAGCTGGGCACCCACGCCTTCTGCGGCATCGCGAATCGTGGTCCCGACCGGAACCTCGGCCTCGATGCCGTCCGGCTCGAAGCGAATCCGCGCCGTCACGTGGACGTCACCTTCTTTTCGACGGCATCGAGCGCCTGCCCACGCACGTTCTGTTCGAGAGCCGCGTTCATCCGCCGTCGCGCAAATTCCTTGCTGACTTCATCCAGCGCCTGGATGGCCCCTCGAATCACCAGGTGGTTGGTCCCGGACTTGGCCGCTTCCAGCGCGTCCATGGCCGCCGCGATGGCCTTGCCTTCGCCCTCGACGAGCAAGTCGGCCGACGTCGCGAGCGCCGCGCGCGTTGCGCTTGCAATGCGATCCGCCTCCACGCGCTCGACGGTGAGCAGGCGCGCGCCCAGGTCATCGTTGGCATGGTCGAAGGAATCGCGAATCATGCGCTCGACCTCGTCGTCGGTCAGGCCATAGCTCGGCTTGACCCGGATGGAGGACTCCTGGCCGGTGTGCTCTTCGCGCGCCGCCACGCCCAAGATGCCGTCGGCGTCCACGGTGAACGTCACCTTGAGCCGCGCCATGCCCGCGGTCCTGGGCGGAATGCCACCCAGCTTGAAGCGCGCCAGCGATCGGCAATCCGCGACCAGCTCGCGCTCGCCCTGCACCACGTGCAGATCGAAGCCGGTCTGGTTGTCCGCGTAGGTGGTGAAGGTCTGGACCGCGCCACAAGGGACCGTCGTGTTGCGGTGGATGAGCTTCTCGGTCACGCCTCCCATCATCTCCAGCCCCAGGGACAGGGGAACCACGTCCATCAACACCACATCGCGGCGCCCTCCCCCGGCCAGGAGATCGGCCTGCACCGCAGCCCCGAGGGCGACCACCTCGTCGGGATCGATGTCGGCCAAGGGCTCCTTGCCGAACAGGTCCGCGACGAAGCCGCGGACGATGGGCATGCGGGTGGCCCCGCCCACCAGGATCACTCCCGAAAGTCCATCGGCCGATATGCCTGCGTCGCGAACCGCGCGCCTGACGGGGGGAGCGCAGCGTTCGAGAATGGGTCGCACGAGCGCATCGAGAGCGACCCGCGACAAGGTTCCCTGCCAGGTCTTACCCGATGGAAGCGTGATGGAGACCGCGGTCTCGGGCTCCGCTGTCAAGGCTTCCTTGGCCCCGCGGGCAGCGTCGAGAACGGCCCGTGCGACACCCGGATCTCCCCCTGCGTCGTCCGGCAAGCCCATGGCCCGCAAGAGATGCCCGGCAACCGCTCGGTCGAAATCGTCACCGCCCAGGGCCGAATCGCCGCCCGTGGATTTGACCTCGAACACGCCGCCTTCGAGCTTCAGGATCGAGATGTCGAAGGTGCCGCCGCCCAGGTCGAACACCGCAAAGGTGCCCTCGGCCTGCTTGTCGAGACCATAGGCCAGGGCCGCGGCGGTGGGCTCGTTGAGCAGGCGCATGACTTCGAGGCCGGCCAGCCTGCCGGCGTCGCGCGTGGCCTGGCGCTGGCCGTCGTCGAAATAGGCTGGCACCGTGATGACCACGCCGTCGAGCTCGCCGCCGAGCTCCGCCTCGGCGCGCGCCTTGAGCACGCGCAGGATCTCGGCCGAGACCTCCATGGGCGTCACCTCGCGCGCGCCACCGGCGACGGAAAACCGCACCACGGGCTCGGCTGCCGCCCCGGCCGCGAACCGGTACGGTGTCAGCGCGCGCGTGGCCTCGGCGTCGTCCGGGCCACGGCCCATGAAGCGCTTGACCGAGGCGATGGTGTCCCTGGGCGCGCCGAGCGCCAGCGCGCGTGCCCGTTGTCCGACGACGAGCGAACCATCCGCCGCGTAATGAACGACCGAGGGCAGCAGCGCCGAGCCGTCCTCGCGCAGGCAGACCGGCTGGCCGCCCTGGACCACCGCCACCAGCGAATTGGTGGTACCGAGGTCGATGCCCACCGCACGCCCCTTGCAGACCTGCTTGACTTGGGATTCGCCCGGCTCGGAGATGGCAAAGAGCGCCTCAACCGGCATCGCCGCTCTTGCCTTCCGGGGAAGACGCATCCTCTTCCCACAACATGCGGGCCTCGTCGAGGAAGCGGCGGTAGTAGCGCACGGTCACCAGCCGCGAGGCGATGGTGGAGAGCTGGGTGGCGAGGCCAAGAAGCCTGTGGCCACGTCGTCCATCACCTTGCCCAGGCGACCACGCACCTGCGCGATGAGCGCCTCGGTTTCATGCACATCCCTGGCCGCATGGGCCTCGGCCAGTGCCTCGCGCAACTCGAGGACCTCCATGAGCAGGACCTGCGGCACGGGCAAAGTCGCATGCTCGCCCGACATGCCGGGCTTGCCCACCCCGGCCATGTCCCCGACATCGATGCCGTGCAAGGACAGCAGGTACTCCGCGCGCCGCACCGGCTCCTTCAGGGTTTGCCAGGCCTCGTTGAGCTGCACCGAGCGTTCCAGCGACGCGCGTCGCGCCAGCGCATCGGCGCGCGCGTAACGATCGGGGTGCAGCATCTTGGTCAGCTCCTTGTAGCGCCTCTCGAGATCCGCGACATCGAGGTCGAAGGCCGTCTGAATGCCGAACACACGAAAGTAGTCCGCCCCAGGGTCGGGGGGCTGCACGGCCTTGCAGTGCACGCACAGCACGCCGTCGCCAGCGGCCTTCTGACAGGACCAGCAGATCACGCCAGCCCTAGAACTGGACACTTTCGCCGCAGCTGCAGGTCGACTTGACGTTGGGATTGATCCACTTGAAGCCGCTGGCCATCAGGGTGCTGGCGAAATCCAGCGTCGAGCCGTCGAGAAAGGTGAAGCTCTTGGGATCGATGAACACGTTGACCTGTCCGTTCTCGAAAGAGAGCACGCGATCTTCCGGCCGAGCGTCCACGTCGGACCACTCGAAAAGGTAGGAAAACCCGGTGCAGCCGCCGCCGCGAATACCCACGCGCAACCCCTTGGCTGGCGTCGCGCGCTTGGCCGATGCGCTCTTGATGGCTTGGACTGCCTTCTCGCTCACTTGGATCGCCATGACGATTCTCCCCGGCGGCCTAGGCCGCGCTCTCAGCTCGTTGCTCTTGCTTCTTGCGATAGTCGGCGATGGCGCCCTTGATGGCGTCCTCGGCCAACACCGAACAGTGAATCTTGACCGGCGGCAGGCTCAGCTCCTCGACGATCTGGGTGTTCTTGACCGACATGGCCTGGTCGACCGTCATGCCCTTGATCCATTCCGTCGCCAACGACGATGACGCGATGGCCGAACCGCAACCGAAGGTCTTGAACTTGGCGTCCTCGATCACGCCGTTCTTGCCGACCTTGATTTGCAGCTTCATCACGTCGCCGCACGCGGGCGCGCCGACCAAGGCCGTGCCCACGTCGGGCGCGGCGGCGTCCAGACTGCCGACGTTGCGCGGGTTTTCGTAGTGGTCGATGACCTTGTTGCTGTATGCCATAACGTACTTCCTTTTTCTTCTGCCCCAGAATCTAGTGACTACCCCATTGGATGCTCTTCAGATCCACACCGGATTGGGCGAGCTCCCACAACGGGGACATTTCGCGCAACCGTTTGACCTTGTCCGCGACCAAATCGATGACGTAGTCCACCTCGGCTTCGGTGGTGAACCGACCGATACCGAAGCGAATCGAGGTGTGGGCCATCTCCTCCGCGACGCCCAGGGCGCGCAAGACGTACGAAGGTTCGAGCGATGCCGAGGTGCAGGCCGAGCCGGACGACACGGCCACATCCTTGAGCGCCATCATCATGGCTTCCCCCTCGACAAAGGCGAAGCTGATGTTGAGGTTGCCGGGCAATCGGTGTTCGAGCGAGCCGTTGACGACCGTGTTCGGCACCCGCGCCTCGATGCCCTTGCGCAGGCGCTCGCGCAAGGCCAGCACACGGCTCGACTCTTCGGCCATTTCCAGTCGACACAGCTCGGCCGCCTTGGCGAAGCCGACGATGCCCGGGACATTCAGCGTTCCCGAACGCATGCCCCGCTCGTGTCCACCGCCGTCGATGATGGGTGTCAGGCGCACCCGCGGTTTGCGCCGCACGTAAAGCGCGCCGATGCCCTTGGGCCCGTACATCTTGTGCGCCGACAACGACACCAGGTCGGCGCGGCTGCGGTCCACGTCGAAGGGGATCTTGCCCACGCCCTGGACCGCGTCGATGTGGAAGAAGGCACCGCGCGCCTTGACCACGGCGCCAATCTCGTCCACCGGATTGACCGTGCCGATCTCGTTGTTAGCCAGCATGATGGACACCAGGATGGTCTTGTCCGTGAAGGCGTCGGCCACGGCCTGCGGATTCACGCGCCCGTCACTCTCGACGGGTAGGTAAGTCACGACGTAGCCCTGCTTTTCCAGGCGCTTGCACGCGTCGAGCACCGCCTTGTGCTCGGTGACCGCGGTGATGATGTGGCTGCCGCGATCCTTGTAGAACTCGGCCACGCCCTTGATGGCCAGGTTGTCCGATTCGGTCGCGCCGGACGTCCAGACGATCTCCTTGCCCACGGCTCCAATCAGCTTGGCGACCTCTTCGCGGCCCTTTTCGACCGCCTCTTCGGCGCGCCAACCAAAGGCATGCGACCGGCTGGCCGCATTGCCGAAGTCCTCGCGGAAATAGGGCAGCATGGCGTCCAACACCCGCTCGTCGACGGGCGTGGTCGCGTGGTAGTCCATGTAGATGGGTAGCTTGAGCGTCATGGGTTGGTGTGTTTGGCGGCGATTCCGTCGACCAGCAGGGGCACCTCGCGATCGGCGCCGTGGTTTTCACAGGAGCAGCACTCTCCCTGGCCCAGGTTCGGGCTGCACGAACGACAACGTTCGAGGTAGGACAGGCTCTCGGTCAGCTCTTCGGCCAGGCGGGAAAGTCGCACGATGGTTTCCTTCGTCTCGTGCAATTTGTCGGCGAAGATCTCTCGCACCGTGGCCATGGCGTCCGGCGCCGTGGCGCTCTCTTCCCAAACCCGCAGGAAGGCCTTGATTTCGGTGAGCGAGAATCCCATGTCCTGCAACTTCTGGATCCACTCGATCCGCTTCACGCCGTCGCCCGAGTACATCCTGAAACCGCCCTTGGAACGAAGGGGCGGCGTGAGCAGGCCGAGCTCCTCATAGAGGTGAATGGCCCGCACCGTCTTTCCAGTGCGGCGAGCCAAATCGCCGACTTTGATCAGGGACAAGCGCCCTGTTTCTCGCTGAATCGTCATACCCTAACTCTTACGTTTACGTATGGGTTATAGATGTCCCCCCAGGATCCGTCAAGGCGAATCGTGAGGAAGGACGGCCCGTCAGTCTCTCGCGGCGGAGACAGATTCGATAGCCGCGACGAGGTCTTTTCGGTGCACGGGCTTCTCCAGAATGCGGCGCGCTATGCCGGGGTTCAGGTCGGCCAAGTCCTCCGAATCGCCACCGGTCAGAAAGATGAAGCGTTCCGCGAGGAAGGGCCGGACCCGAGTCACCTCCCGGTAGAGCTCCAGCCCACTTAGGTGCGGCATGTTGACATCGCAGATGATCACGTCCGGCGGCTCGCGCTCGACCAGGCAACGGATGCCGTCCCGAGGATCGCTGAAGGTCAGGACATCGTGGCGATCCGCCAACATGCGACGCAAGGGCTGAAGCAGCGCGGTCTCATCCTCGATGATGATGATGGAGAGCCGCCGTGTCGAGGTTGGTCCCGAGCAGCTCGGGCGTGGGCGTGCGCGGTGGCTCGACAGCCTGGAAGTCCGCCGTCTCTTCACTCCACCTCCGGAGGGTGATGGTCACCGAGGTGCCGCGACCGAGCTGGCTTTCGAGGGTAATGTTGCCATCCATCTTCTTGACGAGATCGCGCGAGATGGCCAGACCCAAACCGGTCCCACGCCCCACCGCCTTGGTGGTGAAGAACGGATCGAACACGCGGCGAAGATTCTCGGGGGCGATACCACTGCCGTTGTCGATCACGCGAATCACCATCTCGTCGTCTCGGCGTTCGACGAAGACCTCGATGCGCCCATCTCTGCCAGGTGAAACGAAGCTCTGCGCGGCGTTAAGCAGCAGGTTCAGCAGCACCTGGCGCAATTGATCGTCGTTGGCTCGAGCGGTGCAGTCATGGCCCGAGTAGACGGTCACGCTCGCGCGCCCCGAAAACTCCCGTTCGACCAATGCAACCACCGATCGCACGACCGCATCCACATCGACGGGCCCCAGGTCTTGCCTGCCGGGGTGGGAGAAGATACGCAACTGTCGAACGAGGCGCGCGATGCGGTCGAGCCCCCGGCGACACTCGCCGAGGAGCTTGGCCAAATCATCCAGGTTGCGCACCTGCTCATGGGTCTTGCCCTCGCGGGTCGCTTCGAGCCACGATTCGGCCAATTCGAAGCTCGGAAGAATGAACCCCAGCGGGTTGTTGATCTCGTGGGCGATGCCGGCCGTGAGCAAACCGATGCTCGCCATCTTCTCCATTTGAACGAGCTGTTCCTGGGTTTCGTTGAGCCGAGCCAGCGTTGCCTCGATCTGGCCGCGCTCGGCGAGCAGTCGGCTGTTGGCCAGCTCGAGTGCGCCGGTTCGCTCGCTGACGCGCGCCTCCAGATCCGCATTGAGGTGCTGCAGCTCGCCCAAAAGGCGGGCGTTTTCCTTGACCAAGCGGACGTGCTCGACCGCGCGCATGAGCGCCAGACGCAGCGGCTCGATGGCCTCGTCCTTCACGACGTAGTCGAAGGCCCCTTGGTGGATGGCGCGCAGAACCTCGCTGGTGCGCGAGACCGACGAGAGCACGATGACGGGGACTTCGACGGCCCGCATGCGCAGGGTGGTCAGAAGCTCGATGCCCGACATCTCGGGCATGTTGAGGTCCGCCACGATGACATCGAAACCACCGTCTTCGAGCGCTGCCATGGCCGCCTTGCCGCTGTTGACGATTTCGACGCGGAAACCCCAGTCGCCGATCAGGCCACCGACGAAATCGCGCACCAGCGCGCTGTCGTCGACCAGCAAGACCCTGCCCGTCGCGTGCAGCGCGGATGGGCCGCCGGCAGACGCGTCCGGCGCTGCTGGCTCGGAACCACTAGCCATTTCTCTTCTCCATCGTCGGTTGCCAGACCCGACTTGACCCGAGGCAACTGACGGGAAGGCACTTCGAACGCGCCTGGGTGGCGAAGGTGGAGTCGTGGAGGTCCTGCCTGAAGTTTCCCGGCAGCCCTGCCGATGGATGGAATGTGGGGGAAATGACTTACCTGCTGCGAGACACACGACTCTTCGAAGCGCTCACGGAGCGCGACCTTGCCGATCTTGTCCACTTCATGCATGAACGGCGGTATGCATCCGGCGCGACCCTGTGTACGCGCGGGGAGCACGGTAACACCATGATTGTCGTCGTGCAAGGCGCGCTCTCGGCGGTGGTTCCGGGGGTCGACAACACGCCGCGCGAGATCGCGCACCTAGGCCAGGGCGGGGTTCTGGGCGAGATGTTTTGCATCGACCCGGCACCCAGACCGGCGACGGTCGTGGCCAGCGAAGAGACCACGGTTTTGGAGCTCGGTCGAGACGACTTGGTAAAGATGCGCCAACAGGCCCCACGCGCCGCCGCCGCGTTGGTCAGCGCCGTCTTCCACAACGTGCTCAGACGGCTACGCAGCGTGGATGCGCGCATCGAACGCGATCTGTGCCCCGGGCCGGATCTCCCGCCCGGCGACTCGACCAAGACGCAGGGCGCGGGCGCGGAGATTTCGGATCCCTGGGAAGCCTGCTTCGCCCGGTTGCGAGGGTCCGCTTGAGCGAGCCCGAATCCGGAGCCGAGCTGGCTATCTTGCAGGCCCTGGAGGCCGACCTTCTCTTGCAAGCGGGCAACGCACGCGCTATGCCGGCTCACGCCCTGCTCTGTCGGGAAGGTCAGCTCACCGACCGCTTCTTCGTCGTCACGTCGGGCGAGGTGGAGATCGCCAAGTCCATTGCCGGCAAGTCTCTCGCGCTTTCCAGAACAGGACCGGGCAGCGTTCTGGCCCTCATGCCGGCTCTCGATGGCGAGCCCTGCTCGGTTTCCTTGCGTACCCTGTGCGACGCCACCGTCGTCGAAATCACGCGCACCAACCTGATCGCTCTCATGGATCCCGGGCAGCGCGAGCAGCCCGAACGGAGGCCTGACTCGAACCTCGTCCACGCTCTCGCCCTGGCGGCCATTCGCCGGCTGCGCGCGGCCACGGACGAGCTCTCGCAAACCCTCTTCCAATCGCTGCGTTCCTCCCCACGCGCCGGTCGGATCGATGCGCGGCGCATGGCGCGCGTCCAGGCCGAGAACCACGCCTGGCCACGCCTCCGGCTGGCCAGCCCCAATGCCGGCTAGGAATTCTCGCGTCCACGTGCTAGCAAACTGCTCGCTAGAGAAGTCTTTTCCAGGAGCAGCGAGCATGGACTCATTGACCCAACTTGCCATCAACACCATTCGTCTTCTTTCCGTCGACGCCGTCCAAAAGGCGAACTCCGGCCATCCCGGCCTTCCCATGGGTGCGGCCCCCATGACCTACGTGCTGTGGCAGAGGCACCTGCGCCACAACCCCAGGAATCCCAAATGGCCGGATCGCGATCGCTTCGTGTTGTCGGCCGGACACGGCTCCATGTTGCTCTATTCGATGTTGCACCTCACCGGCTACGACCTGGCCCTCGACGAGCTCAAGGCCTTCCGGCAGTGGGGATCGCGCGCCCCGGGCCACCCCGAGTCGTTCTGCACGCCGGGTGTCGAGGCCACCACGGGCCCACTCGGGCAAGGCGCGACGAATGCCGTCGGCATGGCCATGGCGGAGCGATTCCTGGCGGGACGCTACAACAAGCCCGGCCAAACCATCGTCGACCACAGAACCTATGCCCTCCTCGGCGACGGCGACATGATGGAAGGCATCACGCACGAGGCCGCCGCGCTGGCCGGGCACCTCAAGCTCGGCAAGTTGACCTGGCTTTACGACGACAACAAGGTCTCCCTCGACGGTCCGACCTCCCTGCACTTCAGCGAGGATGTGGCCAAGCGCTTCGAGGCTTATGGCTGGCACGTGCAGAAGGTGGACAAGGGCGACACCGACACCGACGGCATCGACAAGGCCATCGCCGCCGCCGAGGCCGACCCGCGTCCATCGCTCATCATGGTCCACACCACCATCGGCTGCGGATCGCCGCACAAGGCGGGCACCTCCGAGGCCCATGGATCGCCGCTCGGCCCGGACGAGGTCAAGCTCACCAAGACGGCCCTGGGTTGGGACCCCGAGAAGCAGTTCTTCATCCCGGAGGAAGCCAAGAGCCACCTTCTCACCGCGGTCGAGCGCGGTGCCGCCGCCGAAGCGGCATGGCAGAAGACCTTCGACGCCTGGGCCGCCACCAATCCCGCGCTGGCCACCGAATGGAGGCTGGCGCAAAAGGGCGAGTTGCCGGCGGATTGGGACGCGGCGATTCCCACCTTCACCGTCAAGGACGAACCCGCCACCCGCGTTTCCGGCGGCAAGATCCTGGCCGCCATTGCCAGCAAAGTGCCCTGGTTCCTGGGTGGTGACGCCGACCTGTCGTGCTCGACCATGACCGGCCTGCCCGGTCTGGGCGACTTCTCGGGCGAAACCGGCCTGGGGCGCAACATCCACTACGGGGTGCGCGAGCACGCCATGGGCGCCATCGCCAACGGCATGGCCTACCACGGTGGCGTGCGTTCGTTCACCGCCACGTTCTTCGTCTTTTCCGACTACGAACGCCCGGCTCTTCGCATGGCAGCCATCAGCAAGTTGCCCGTGATTTTCGTGTTCACCCACGATTCCATCGGTGTCGGTGAAGATGGCCCGACCCATCAGCCGGTGGAGCAGCTGGCGGCCCTACGTGCGATCCCGAACATGTGGGTCATGCGCCCGGGCGATGCCAACGAAGTCGCCCAAGCCTATCGCTTGGCCATGAAACGCAACGATGGCCCGGTGGCGATGATTCTCACACGCCAGAAGATGCCCACCTTCGATCGCGAGAAGATGGCGCCAGCCGCGGGCGTGGCCAAGGGCGCCTACGTGCTCAGCGAAGCGGCGGGCGGGCCGCCCCAGGTAATCCTCATCGCCACAGGCAGCGAGGTCGCGCTTGCCGTCGCGGCGCAGGAAAAGCTCGCCGCGGGTGGCATCCGAGCGCGCGTGGTTTCGATGCCATGTTGGGAATTGTTCCTGGAGCAGTCCCCCGAGTACCGCGACTCGGTCATTCCCCGCGACGTCTCGGCTCGCGTCTCCATCGAGGCCGGCACCACCCTCGGTTGGCACCGCTGGGTGGGTGACCGCGGAGCCACCATTGGTCTCGATCGCTTCGGGGCCTCGGGGCCGGGCTCGGTGCTGATCAAGCAATTCGGATTCACGGCCGACAACCTCGTTCGCACCGCCACCAACCTGGTCAAGCCATGATTCGATCCATCGTTCGTGCCCTGTGCCGCTTTCTTTGCCTGGCCCTGGCGCTCGTTTGCCTGGTTCCATCCGCGCGCGCGGCGGACCTGCAACCGCCGACGGTTTTCGATGGCGCCTACCAGGGACTGCTCGTGGGTGGCGTGGCGGGTCTTTCCACCGGATATCTGTTCGCCCGACGCGGTGGCTGGCATAGCTCGAGCGATTGGAAGCCGCTTGTCTACGGGGCCGGCATCGGCGCCCTGGCCGGCAGCGCGCTGGGCCTGACCCTGGGCATCGTGGATATGACCCAGAACAAGCCTGGCCGCAACGGCTACGTCATGCGCGACGGCCTCTACGGGGCGGGCCTGGGCGCGGTCCTGGGTGGCATCGCAGGCGGGCTGGCTGCGCTGTCGTCCAAGAAGGGCGAGCACATCCTCCTCGGCGGATCCATCGGCGTGCTGTCGGGGGCATGCCTGGGCATGGGCGTGGGCTTCGTCGAGGGCTACCGCAAATACTCGGCCTCGGTGGCCCCGGTTCGGCAAGCCGACGGCAGCGTGACCTTCGTTCCCGCAGTCGGGGGTCGTTTCTAGAGCACCGAACGGGTTGAATACGACGTGATTACGGCGCACTTGGTAGGGGCGGGTTTCAAACCCGCCCCATAGGCCAAGGGACGCGAAGATGAAGATCCCGCTAACCTGGTTGGGCATTTACGACGAGAGCAACCGGCGGGCGGGTTTGAAACCCGCCCCTACTTCTTTTCGGCCATGCTGGCCTTCTCGTGGGCCTTCTCGTCCCTGCTCCAGGGCGGCACGATCTTGTTGGCCCGAGCGTAGGCCACTTCCTGTCCCAGGTGCTCGTTGAGGTGGCCGTCGAGGATGATCAGCACCGCGCGCGTCGTCATCTCGTGCCCGAAGAAGCTCACCCTTTTGTCGAGATCGGCATCGGGGATAGCGGCAACCGCCGCGTGTACGTGGGCGAACGAGGCCTCGAGGATCTTCTTGATCTCGGCCTTGTCCGTCGTCTTCTTGTCCCACTTGGCCGGATTCATCTCCCAGCCCGCCTCGGCCGGCGGCTCCTTGCCGGTCGCGAACTTGACCATGGCGTAGTTGGCGAAAGCGATGTGCAGGTACGCCTCGGCGATGGAACGCACGCCAGGTCCTGGCCGCCAGTTGAACTTGTTCTGCGGCACGGCGCCTTCCAGATCGAGCACCTTTTTCTCTGCGTCGCTGTACACGCCGAGCAGGTCACGCTGGAGCTCGCCCTTGGCAGGAGCGGGAGGCGGCCCAGCCGCATGTGCAGCAGCACCGACCAGCCCGCTCACCAGGCCAACTATCCCTAGGGTACGAATGACATTCTTCATCAAGATCTCCTTGTTGGATTGCGCAATATTCGCGCCCCTTGGATGCCAGGGAGGCGCGTTGGAAGCACGGAATCCAACGGGTCGCCGGGCGCCGAGCTCACAGCGTCTTGCGCGCGAACTCGCGAAACCCGTTGCTGGCGCTGTCGTGGGCGTAGGTGATGACGGTGATCGCGGCATCGGCGATCTCGAAGATGTGGTAGCGCGAACGCCTGTCGGGCGGGCCATCGTAGGACGCCGAGCCCGCGCCGACCACCGGGATACGCGCCCGGCCGGGTCCCGCCAGGTCGTTGAAGTAATCGCGGTGGTCGTGCCCGTGCAACACCAAATCGGCGCCGGTGCGGGCGAGAACGGCTTGCAAGGCCGCGCGATCGCGCAGGTTGCGCTCTTCGCCGTGGCGGTTCACCAGGGGCGGATGATGGATGAGAACGACCCGACGCCGACGCTTCACCTCGGGCGCCGTCAGAAGCGACTCGAGGCGACCGAGCTGGCCTTCGCCCACCCTGCCCCACGCCCCTGCGTCCCCGGTGGGCACACCGCTGCTGACACACACGAGGGCTAGGTCGCCGCGAAAGCGCACGAAAGGATAGACGAGGTCGTTCACGCGCAGCTCGGCCGTTTGATACGGGGCGAACAGGCGCTCGAACACGCCGTCCGTCACCACCTTGGCGACGTAGGCGTCGTGGTTGCCTGGAATCACGGTCACCCGATCCGGAGGAAGCCGCGTGGCCTCGATCCAGCGCAAGGCCGCGGCCCATTCGGATTCGAGCGCGATGTTGCACAGGTCCCCGGTGATGGCGAGGTGATCCACGGCCCGCGACGGCAGATCCTCCAGCAGGGCCTGCAGAAGCGCCATGTTGTGCTTGCGCCGCCGCATGAGCAGCAGGTTCAGCCCGCCGAGGGCGCGCTTGCCCAACAGATCGCGCAGCTTGACGTTGCGGAGACTTTGAAAATGCGGGTCGCTGACTTGGGCGAGACGGAACATCAGGTGGGCTCCACTTGGATCTCGGCCAGCAGACCGAAATGGTCCGAGGCGTAGACCGAATCGGCGCCGGGCTTGTCGAACACCAGGGTGCAGGCGTGAACGATCCCGCGCCCGTCGCCGCGCATGGGGGTCACGAAGATGTAGTCGAGGCGGCGGTCGGGCTCGAGAAACGCCAGCTTGGCCGTGTAGGGATTCGAGCGCGGCCAGGTCCAGCCGGGATCGCCGGGATGCGAGCGCTCCCAGGCGTCCTGAAAGTAGGTGCGCCGCCCGCCCAGGGTAACCAGGCCACGCAGAAAGCGGATCTCGTCGGCCTCGGGCCGCGCATTGAAGTCCCCCATCAGGATCTGCGGAGAGTCGCTGGCCCGAGCGGCCACGCTGGCCACGATGGCGGAGACCTGATCCTCGCGCTGCTTGCCGTGCGTCAGTCGATAATTGAGGTGGGTGGTGTGAACCCACACGCTGCCCTGCCCGTTTTGCACGCGAGAGGAAAGAAGAATCCGCCGCTCCTGGGGCTCGGCGTGGGGCAACTCCAGCGCCGCGTGTTCGGCAATCGGCAGGCGCGAGAGAATGGCCAGACCTTCGTGTCCGCCGCCAAAGGGCGTGGCGGGAGCGAAGACGTGGCCGAAGCCGACGGCCTTGGCCAGGGTCTCCGCTTGATTGGGCAACTGCCCCGGCACTTCGCGGACTTCCTGCAAGGTCACCACGTCCGGGGCCAGATCGCGCAGCCCCTGGGCCACCACCGCCATGCGTTCGTCCAGAGGCGGTTCGGCCCCCCACAGATTCAAGGTGAGGCAGCGCAGGGTTTTCACGCTCGACCGTTCCTAGCCGGCATCGCCGTGGTAGGTGCAACACGAATCGGCGGTTTCCCACACTGTCACCGTCGACAGGTAGGGAACCCGCCTGGACATCGCCTCCCAAATGAAGGCGCACAGATTCTCGCAGGTAGGATTGTCGAGCCCGTGGATGTCGTTCAGCGTGTGGTGGTCGAACTGCTTGAAGAGCCCGGCCCAAGCCTCGTCGATCACCGCGAAATCGACGACCCAGCCCGTCGCCGGGTCAACCGGACCGCGCAATGCGATCTCGACCCGGTAGCTATGGCCGTGCATACGCGAACACTTGTGTCCCGCCGGCACGCGCGGCAAGTGGTGGGCGGCTTCGAAGGAGAAAATCTTCTTGAGATCGACTAGCAAAGCAGTGCCAGTCTAGCATGGGCTTGGGGCCCTGCCGGCGTAGCGTTTGCGCGCCGGAACCTGCACGATCCTGCCCTCGGGCAGAACGATGGCGGTCAGCTCTCTGCCGTAGACGCAGCCCGTGTCCAGACCGGTGGCGAACGGCTGCTGCTGCAGCCCGCGCACGGCATCGTGACCGAAGATCACCCACTCGGGACCGGACCACTTTGCGGCCCAGGGAAAGCGAACCAGCAGGCGGCTGGTCGGCTCGCCCGTTTCGGTGATGCTGCGCAAGGTCCGCAGATGTTCCCGCCGCTGGTCCTCGACCGGGATCCCCGGCACGAGCCCCGCGTGCACGACCAGAACCTGCGGCCCGCCCGGCCTGACGTCGCCAAGCCTGAGATAGGGTGGCAAAGACTCCAAATAGGCCCAATCGTCCGCACCCAGGCTGCGGACGTAACTGCGACGATCGTGGGAACGGTCCTGCTCCACCTCGTGCCTGTGTGCGAGCGCGAACGCATCGTGGTTTCCCAGCACCGCGAGCACGCCATTTTCCCGCGCGAACTGCACCACGCCCTGGGAGTCTGGTCCCTTGGCAACCAGATCGCCGGCCAGAACCACCCGGTCGTCCTTGGCGTGGCCGCACTTGCGCAGAAGGAGGCGAAGCTCCTCGGCACACCCGTGCACATCGCCAACGATGATTGTCCTCTGCATCGGCGGCGGAATCATAGCAGCCTTGGCCAATAGTCGACGCGCCCTTTCCCGTGCCGTCGGGCAAAGCCCCCGGCCGTTGCGCCCATTCGGGTATCGACATCGTGCCCGGGATGGCTCAGATTCTGCGTGTGAGAACCACGGTAGATACCCGGTCGCGCAGGCTTCGCGTCCTTGGACAGACGCAGCCCGCGGCAGGCGAAAGCGTCGAGAGGCCGCACCATCCCCCGTGGATTCGCGCGCGCTTGCCCTCGGGCCAGGTGTATTTCGATTTGCGCCAGCGCGTGCACGCACTCGGGCTTCACACCGTGTGCGAAAGCGCCTCCTGCCCCAACCTGGGCGAGTGCTGGAACGAAAAGTCCCTGACCATCATGATCCTGGGCGACCTGTGCACGCGCTCGTGCAAGTTCTGCGATGTCCCCACCGGCAAGCCGCTGCCGCCCGACCCGGACGAGCCGGCCCGCGTGGCCGCCATCCTTTCCGAGCTGGGACTGTCCCACACCGTCATCACCTGCGTGACCCGCGACGACCTGGCCGACGGCGGGGCGGCCCACTGGGCCGCTACCATCCGCGCGGTCAAGGAGCGCTGCCCGAACATGGTGTTGGAGGTGCTGGTCAGCGATTTCAAGGGCGACACGGAAGCCGTCGACGTCGTGCTGGCCGCGGGTCCCGATGTCTTCGCCCACAACCTCGAAACCGTGCCGCGCCTGGCGCGCCAGGTGCGCGTCCAGGCCAGCGTCGAGCGCTCGCTTGCGGTCCTGGCCCACGCCCACGCACAGGGGGCCCTCACCAAAAGCGGGCTCATGCTGGGCCTCGGCGAAGAGCTCGATGAGGTGCGCGCGGTCCTGGGCGACCTGCGCGCGGCCGGCGTGGCCATCCTGACCCTGGGCCAGTACCTGCGGCCTTCGCGACAGCACCTGCCCGTCGAGCGCCATGTGACGCCCGACGAGTTCCGCCAACTCAAGGAGGAAGCCCTGGCCATGGGTTTCGCCCACGTCGAGTCCGGTCCCCTGGTCCGCTCGAGCTACCACGCCTCGAACCAGCACGACCTGGTCCGATCGCACAGGACCGCGGTTGGAAACCACATCCCGCGATAGAGACAGAGGGTCGACGTCGTGGTCGTGGCCGTGGTCGTGGTCGTGGCCGTGGTCGGGTGATTGCCGTCGGCCACGTCCACGGCCACGGTAAGCCGTCTACGTCCACGACCACCCGTCATCGCTCCGATTGGGTGGGTGCATCTGTCGTGGGAAGGTGCCCCCTTCTGGTACCTTCCGCGCTGTCAGGTAGGAAAGTGACCCCTCAAACCAGATCGGCCTCGGCGCGCGCGATCTGGTCTTCCATGCGCCGCTGCTCGGCCCCGAGGTCGCTGCGCCCCAGAAAGGCCGCATAGCTCATGAATGCCGTCAGGTAGGAGAGATCCTTGGCCCACGTGGGTAGATAGAGCGGCTCGCTCACCAACCCCTCGCGCGCCAGGCGATCGAAAAGGGGCGTGTCCTCGACCGCCAGCTTGCCCACGAAGAGCATCCGAACCAGCTGACTCTGTCCCTTGACCAGGGCCATGCGCAGGAAGTTGGTTACGCGCAAAAGACCGTCGAGATAGCAGCCATCCTTGGTGAAGGGCGCTCCGCCCTCCATGAGCCCGCCACGCATCACCCGGCGGGCGCAGTCGAACGCACCGTGCTCGTCGAGGCCACGCTCGAGGAAATAGCGGTAGATATCGAGGAAGCTCGCGCCCTCCTCGGCCTTGTGGATGGCCCGTGTTCGATCGCAAAGACGCCGAACCCGCGACAGTCCAATAGAGCCGGTGATGAACTCGGTGAACACCGCCAACCCTTCCTGGGTCCTCGAGGAACGAGGCGAGGGCGCCCCGATGAATGGGATCACCTCCTGGGCACGACCATTGAGCGTGGTCGACATGTGGACCTGCCCCTCGTGGAACTCGATCTGGCGCAGATCGCGAGGCGAGAAGCGCGCATCGCACTTGAGCCTGATCTCGGCGGCGGTGCTCGAGGCCGAGGCCGCCAGGCGCTCGACGACCCGCACCTTGACCGGATGATTCGCGAAGAACGCGACGAAGCGCCCACGCAGGATCTCGGCGGCCTCCTCCGCGCCCAGCGTGGGCTGGTCCACCGCCGACAGCGGCGGCGAGAACCCTGCGATGACCTGCTCGAAATGACTTGCGAGATCCAGGTTGGTCGTACGCTTGTCGGAAGACAGGCCGGCGGGACGGCCGTAGAGCTCGACGGAATGGTGGTAAAAGTCGCGGCTGCCGATGCTCTGGAGCATGCGCGCAGCCGTGGACATGGCCACGCAGGTCTCGCGAAGAAAGCGCTCGATCTCGTTGTCGCCGTCGAGCCGCCGCGCCAGGGTCTGAAAGACCGTCGCCGCCTCGGCCACGCCGGCAGGGACATGGTAGGTGGGTTTGGGAAGAACGGAGGCATGCTGGGCGAAGAACTCGCGCTCGACTTCGTCAGGCCAGGTCAGGGCCGGTATCACGCGGACGGGCTTTTGCGCCTCGTTGATTTGGATCGCGACTTCGCGCAGAAGCGCTACCAGGCGTCCCGAGATCGGCATGGGTGGACCTTGCCCGGATGGTGCTAGCCGCCGCCGACCCGACGTCCGGGGGGCACCGAATAGGTGATCCAGGCGTTGGCCCCGACCATGGCGCCTTTGCCAATCACGGTGTCGCCGCCCAGGATGGTCGCGTTGGCGTAGATGACCACGTCGTCCTCGATGGTCGGGTGGCGCTGGGGAACGACGGGCTTACCGCCGTCCTTGGACACCGCCTTCTGGCGTTTGATCGAGAGCGCGCCCAGGGTCACGCCCTGGTAGATGCGCACCGGCTTCCCGATGCGCGTGGTCTCGCCGATGACGATGCCTGTCCCGTGATCGATGAAGAACGGCGAGCCGACGGTGGCCCCTGGGTGAATGTCGATGCCCGTGCGGCTGTGCGCATGCTCCGTCATCATGCGCGGCAGAAGCTCGCCCCCCTCGCGCAAGAGGCGATTGGCCGCGCGGAAGACAGCGATGGCGTACAACCCCGGGTAGCACGCGACAACCTCATCGGTGCCGGTGGCTGCGGGATCGGCCTCGAAGGCGATCTGGACGTCCTGGGCGAGGATCGCCCGCAGCTCGGGCAGGGCTGCCAGGGTACGCGCGGTCACGGTTCGCGCCTTGCGCCTGCACACATCCCTCGCTTGGGGTTTGCCATGGTGTAGACGGTGCGCGGTCAGAAACAAGGCATCCTCCAGACGGGACTCCAGATCCACCAGCACTTCGGCCAACCGCTCGCGAGCGTCGTCATGGGAAAAGCCCGCGGCCAGCCTGGTGCGCCGAGTGCCTGGGAGGATGACCGACAGGAAGTCGTTCACGATGGCGGCGATCTCGTCTGGCGAAGGCAGCGCGCCGGCGAGCACCGATTCGCCGGCCTTTTTGCCCATGCGCAGGATGCGGCCGGCTAGCTCACGATGGGATTTCGTCGGGTTGTTCTTCGGGACCATGGCCATGGACGAAATCTACCCTCATGTGGGGCCAGGCGCCGACAGGAATCGCCCGTCGAATCAGCGGGCGCCGGCCGGCCGCCGAAGCAGGATCGCCAGCGCGCCGTCGCCACCGCGCGCCGGCGTGGCGGTGGAAAAGCCGAGGACGTGCGCCCGCGCCGGGCGGTTGCACAGCACCTCGACGGCGACGTCGCGAAGCACGGGGTCGTTGCCGCCCGAGTGCAGCCCGCGCCCGCAAATGACCAGCACCGCTCGCTCACCCGCGCAAGCTGCGTCGCGGACGAATTGTTGAATGCGACGGCGGGCCGCCTCGGCGCCGAGACCGTGCAGGTCGCAGGTGCGCCCGGCGCGAATATCCCCCCGCGCGAGCGCGCGCAGGGTCTCATGGGAGACACCATAGCCTGCGCCGGTGATGCGATCAGCCTGACGATCGACGACGAGCCGGTCGTCATCGCGAGCCCCGTGGCCTGCGCCTTTGCCGGGGACCTGCGGCCCCGAGCCACCATTTTCCAGCAGGACGCGATCGCTCCCCTTTCGCAAGGGCGTCACGCCAGCGAGCTTCTTCTCGAAGAGCCGTCGCTCTTCCTCGCCTAGCCCCGACCACACCCCTACCCTTTCGGGCTCGGGCTTGGGTGGCGGCTTGCGCGCGGACACGACGGCGACTCCTCACCCGAGTCTAGCGTGAAAGAGATCTACTTGGCCGGCTTTGCCGTCGACCCCTTTTCGTCGAGGTAGAAGAGAACCCAGGCCAGCGGCGCGTTCCAGTTGATGGCGACTTCGTTGGTCGACCACGATTCGATGTTGTCGGCGAAACACTTCTCGGCGACGCAACCGCGCATGTGGGCGGCCTTGACGTAGGGATCCTGCAGACCCGAGTTCGGTCCACCGGACACCGCTCCGGGCGGTGCATGCGGGAACTTGCTGTTCGCTTGGTAGGCCCAGAAGCGGTGGTGCGGATTCATCAGCGGCCTGCTGCCGTATCCAGTGACGTACGACTGATCCATGGCGTTGCGGCCGAGGATATAGTCCATGCCCGCCACCACCGCGTTGAGATACTTGCGCGCATCCGTGAAGTCCGCGGCCAGCCCCAGGACGATCAGGTTGTTGAGCAGGAACGAATTGGAGCCCCAGGGCGCCTTGTTCTCCTTGCCCCAGTCGATGGGCACGCGGAAGCCCCGATGCCTGAGGATGGCCATATAGCTGTCGGCTGCGGCGATCACGGCGTCGCGGGCGGTCTTTCGCTCCGCCGGTGGCAGCGCGTTCGGGACCACGGCCAGCGAGAGGGTGCCGAGCGCGGCCACCTCCTGCCAGGTCATGCTCGACGGAATGCCCCCGCCCTCACCGTCGCGCAGGTGCGCAGGCACCTTCAGGTAGCTCGGGGAGGCGACCAGGTACTGCCGATACGCGGGTCGCCTGGTGGTGATGAACAGCTCCGCCGCTGCCCAGTAGAATTCGTCGTCGACTTGCTTATCCGCGTAGGGCCCGCCGCCCTCGCCCCCGGCCACGGCCAGAGCTTCGGGGTTGGCGACCGCGGCAGCCCATGCCCTCTCGGCCGCGGCGATACAGCGGGCCGAAAACTTGGGATCGAGGGTCCTCCAGATCCGGCCGGCCTGCGCGGCCACCGCGGCCAGATCCAGCGTCGCCGCGGTCGAGACCGGATAGAGGAAGCGCGGCATCGGATCGTCGCTCGGCGCCAGGCCGAGCGCGGTCCACGCCTTGTCGTGGATTTTGTGGTGGACCATGCCCGCCTTGGGCTGTCCAACCGGCACCTGCATCTCGAGCAGGAGCTCCAGCTCCCAGCGCGCCTCGTCGAGCAGATCGGGCACGCCATTCTTGCTCTCGGGAAGGCTCATGGTGCCGTCAGCGACCGCGGCGGTGGACCCGCCGATGAACTGCTCGCGCTCGTACAGGTCGAGCAGCGTCCACACCGAGATGGCACCGCTGATCACGTACTTGCCGTGATCGCCGGCGTCGTACCAGCCGCCGCGGACGTCCAGGCTGTAGGAACAACCGGCGCTGGGCGCGCAGGGAACGTTCTTGTCGGACAGATGCCCGGCCGGGCGTGTCCACTGCTCGCCACCGGCATAGGGCATGGCAATCTCGATGCCCGAGCGGTTGTGGTAGAAATACGAAAGCGCGTCGTACTTCAGCTTGTGGTAGATGCCCGTGCCGATTTCGAACGGCGGGCTGCGCTCCGCGCCCACCGCCAGGGTGAAGCCACGGCCGGTGCCCGTGAATTCGGTGAAGTCGATGATGTGAACGGCGTCGCCCGAGGGAACATCCAAGCCCGCCGGTTGCGATTTGCCATAGGCCACCTCGCTTCCGTCGGCGGCGAAGAGCTTCCAATCGAGCGGCTGCCTCGCATCCGAGCGCAGGGTGGCGAGCTTGGCCAGATCGGTGAAATAGCCCACCTGATTGACCAGAATCAGGTGGCGCGGATCGACGGCGATGCGGCCGGGAACGGCGGCGAGCTTACCGGGATTACCTCCGCCGGCGCCGGGCCGAGTTTTTCCGATGGGAACGCAGGCTGCAACCCCGAGAAGCCAGGGAAGCAGCCTGACTGCCCTCATTCGCTACCACCACATGCTGGCGGAAAGCGTGACCACGTTCTCGTCCGGATGGCCGCCCAGGACCCTGATGTCGTAGGTGCCATTCGCTCCGAAGGGCCATGGCATGACATCGTCCACGCGCGATGGGTCCTTGTACGCCGAGCCGTAGAAGTAGCGCGAGTACTGCAGGGTGACCATCTCGTGCGTGACGAACTCGCTGCGGAAAACGAGCCTGGGCGAAAGAGCGTAGAAGCTCTGGGTGCTGTCGCCCATATCCGGGTTCACGGCATCGAGGCGAGTCGCCACGGCCATCATGGGCATGAAGGAGTAGATGATGTCGGCGCCATACTTCAGCTTGGAGAGGTTGGTGTCGGTGTAGTGCGTCCCGGTGATCTTGTTGTACATGCCGAAGAGCGTGACGTTGACATCGGTACCTTGTCCCCAGAATGGCCGCGGACGCATCATGAATCCCGCCAGGCTGAACGTGGCTTGGCCCGCGACAGAGTGGATGTTCCCGTCTCCGTCGCCGATATGGTTGGGATCCTTCAGGTCTTGGAAGTAGTTCTGCGCCAGCTGCCAGCCGCCCTGGGAGTGAAGGACCTCGATGGAGTCGCTGACGGCTCCAACATTGTGACCCTTGAGGTAGGAATACCCGGCATAAGCATCGATCCAGCCGCCAGCCCATCGGACGTCGCCGCCCATGACTTGAATCGACGCCGAGCCGGGAGCCTTGTCGTAGGCAGGCCTCAGCGAGGTGCCACCCGTGGACGCCACGTTCCAGCGGTTATCTCGCACGAAGGAGTTGATGTAGTGGCCGGTGAAGGTCCACACGCTGTCGTAGACGAATCCGACGTGAATGTGCGCCAACAGGTTCGTTCCGTTCTGAACGTCTTGCCCCGGATAGGGCACCCAGGATGGATACTCGTACCTGGGCGCGTTGGCCGCAAGGGTTGGGGCGGCGGAGGTGGGTCCGTACATCTGATACATCTGGTCCATCTTGGCGCCGAAACCGCCCTCGACGACCAGCTTCCAGTCGTCGTTGAGCTCCAGGTCTGCGGTCCCGGTTGCGCCGGCGAGACGGGTTCGGCCGAACAGGTAGGTTTGGTACTCGCCGCCGTCATACTTGCCGAGGGCGCCGTAGAAGTTCGAGAACACACCCACGTCCCACGCCATGCCGCCCAGGTTGCCCAGGGCTTCGGGGAACTTCAAGGTCAGGAAGGCGCGGTCGATGCCGAGCTGATCTTGCAATTCGCGCCAGCCGCCCGAGGTGATGTTGTAGCTGGCGATGGAGGTGGTCATCATGACCCGCTGGTTGCCGTACTGGAAGAAGAGCTCGGCCCACGGCCCTGGGCTGATCCCGGTAAAATCCCAGCGGGTATAGTTGGAATCAGGCGTGACGGGTGGGGCATGGAATTGCAACGTGCTGGGAGTATAGCCGGGGGCGGTACTCCCCGTCGCGGAGTTGAGGTACCCCGCCTCGGTGATACCGACGCGCATGGGTCCACGGAAGTAGCCCTTGAACTTGAAGCCCCAGTCTTTGTCCGAGGTGGTCGACTCGACCGCCTCGGTATTGCCGGAGGAATAGGTCAGGCTCTGGCTATCGAGGCCGGCGCCCGCAACGGTCCGTTTCTTCGCCTTGGGCGCTTGCACCACGGGCTGCGCCTCGGGGGGCGGCGGTGCGGGCACCGCGACGGGCGCCGGCGCAGGGGCTTCCTCGGCTTTCGCGGCGGGCGCCGGAGCCGCAGCGGGCGGGTTGGCGGGACTCTCGGCAGAGGCCGGGGTCGTTGGGGCCGGAGCGTTGGGTTGAGCCATCGCAGCGCCTGTTAATAGGATGGTTCCGAGAAAGGCCGTGGATTGAATTGAACGCAACATGGTCACTCCCGAGGTTGATAACAGGGGGCGACGAGCCCCCGACGGATGATGGAAACCAGAACCGCCATTCCGGCCCTGGATCTGAACGTGTCAGTCTTGCCGCCGCCCATGCCCGACTGTTGTGCTTCTATTTGCAGTTCCAAACAAACGAATGGCTTGGGTTGGGAACCCATAAACGCAACCGCCATCGAAATCATTGAGCGCTGGCACTGAATCGACGCGGGGACTGTACACGAGGTTGGCGCTTTTGTATACGTTCCCAGAGAAGCCCATAAGGCAGCGATAGCCGCAGAAGGCCGTGGCCGTGGTCGTGGCCGTGGCCGTGGCCGGTTGTCATTGTCGTCCACGACTATCCGTCATGGCCCCGATTGGGTGCGTGCACCGGTCGTGGTGTCTCTTGCGGGTACCCCGGAGAGCGGGCGCGCCTAAAACGCCACCACGCCGCCCATCAGGGCGCTGCCCGTCGCACGGTTCACGCGATGGCTGTCCAGGCGGAAGACCTCGCCGCCGCCATCGAGATTGAGCGAGAGGTAGGTCCTACCGTAGAGGCGCGTGCTGACCACGACCGCACCACCGTAGGCGAAACCAAAAGAGCTCGTTACAACGCCGCTCGCATCGCGCTGGCGTACCATGGGCACCCCCAGGGACGGCCCGGCCTGAATCGACAAGTGAGGAGCGAGCACGAGCGGCAGCAAAAGGTCCGCGCTCGCGGCCGCGCGCAGGAGCGACGAGCGGTAGATATCCTGCTGCGAATCGAAGGACGCCGCGCTGATTCGCCCGCGCAACATGGCCCAGCGCAAGTCGCGTGCATAAGAAAGCGCGAGGGTGCCGAGATACCCAGGGCTGCCTGGAACGACCGATGCGCTGACCCCCACGTAGGCGCCCAGGCGATTGCGCAGCTCCAAATCGCCGCCCTTGCTACGCCAGCTGCCCTGGGGAACCGCAATCATGCCAGTGGGATCGACCGTGGTGACGCTGCCAGGGGCGAGCGACAGGGTCCGCTCGCTGACGTTGCCCATGGTTCGGCGTACCACGCGGTACTCCCCCGCGGGCAACGCCAGGTACAGGTCTTCGCCGGCGCTCGATGGCACCTCGGCGATCACTTCATCGCGCGTCCTGCTCAGAACCGTGTAGGTGGAGCCCGCCTCGCGCGCGAAGGCCAGCCGAGCGTCCCTGGGGCGCGTCCGCGTGAGGACCACGTCGCCAGCGCCGGCCATGCGATAGTCGTAGGTCGGGTGCTGCCCACCCGTCAGGCTCGCCGCCGTGCTCGCCAGGGTGCGCTTGAACGCGAATTGGTAGACCTCGCTCAAGGTCACCTGGCCGTCGTGGGACGAATCCGCGGCCCCGCGCAAGCCGGCCATGATGCTCTGGCTGAAGAACGATCCCTTGAGATCGTCCGACTCTTGCGAAAATTCATTCGCCGTCGACGAGGTCACGATGGCCATGCCCTTGACCTGGCCCGGATCGGCCAACCGGACCTCGTAACCAGGCGCGTGCCGCCCACCTTTTACACCGGTGAGAGCGCCGGACTGGCAGGCGTCGACGAATGCCACGCGCACATCTGCGGCGCTGAGCTGTTCGAGATAGCTGCGCAGGTCGCGCAGAGGCAGACGTTCGGAGCCGAGCTCGAGCGCTTCGTTGTCGCCGTGACCGGAGTAGTAGAAGAGGAACAGGGTCTGGTTGCCTGCGGCCTTGGCGGCTGCAAGCCTTTTGCGAGCCTCCACCAGGCCCTTTTCGATCTCGGCCCGGCCTGCCCCGCGCAGGGTCACGATGTCGTCGAAATCACCGGCTGTCTTGAGCAGTTCCGCGAGGCGCCCGACCTCCTCCTCGGCATACCGCAAGCTGTGGGCGGGATCCTCACCGGTGTTGTTCCCGACCACCAAGCCAAGGCGAACCTGCCTGGACTGCGCGCGCGCCGGAGCCGCGGCAAACCCAAGCCCGATTGCCAAGGCCAAAATGCCTGAAAGGAAGGACCGCATCTCAGGGTCTCCTTAGTAGCATTGACACCTGCTGCACGGGCAGGTCAAGGGCCGTCATGCGGCGGACGTCACTATCCACCGCGGACAACGCGGCGCCCACCGCCCCGCGCACGACGTCATCGTCGAATTGCGTCTCCGACCACAGGGCGAAGATGCGCTCCCAGCCCTTGTGATCGTCGAGCTGAATCGAGTCCGGCAAGAACACGTGCCCGCCCGCATCCACAGGCACACCGACCAGGGCGTGCTCCTCATAGTAGGGAAATACCTTACCCTGGTCGTCGACCCCGAAGATCAGGAGGTAGCCAGGCCGGTCGTTGCTGTAGGCGAAGCGAAGGCGATCGCCTTCGCTGAAATCCGCCCCATCCACCGCGGGAAAAACCTTGTCTCCGCGTTTGCAGTAGGTCTCGACGATGAGCCGGCCTTTGATGGCGCTGCCACCTTCCTCTCCGGCGACGTACGAGCGCAAGGCCGGCCGCGCGAAGAGCAGCAAGGCCGCCGTCGCCGGGACCAGAAAAGCGGGAGCCAGAAAGCGCAGCCAGCGCTGCCTGCGCCGGCGTTGCCGGGCCACGTCCATGATTCTCCGCGCTGCCCGAACACTGGCTTCGGCCGGATCGGCACCAAGCAATAGGGAGCGCGCATTGGAGATGTCAGCCAGCACGGCAGCACATCGCCCGCAGCCTCCGAGGTGGGCGACGAGCTCGGCAGGACGCTCGGGCTCGGGATGGGCTTCCCAGCGCGAGAAGCTCGAGGCGTGAAGGGCAGGCTGGCATCGCTCTCCCCTACTCTTCTTCCTTTGCGGTCGAGTGACGCGGGACCGCGTGCAGCAGATCCCCGGCGATACGCGACAGCTTGCGCAGGCGATTGAAGACCGTCCGGCGCGTGATGCCCAGGACTTCGGCGATCTCGACCTGCGACATGCCGTCGAGGTAGTGCATGACGGCCACCTTGGCGCCGCCCTCCCCGCAACGATCGAGGACGGCGATCACGAATTCGCGATCCGCCAACCCGGATTCGGCCGAGCTGACATGGTGCGAATTGGCGGCCAACGTCGGCACGGCCCGCGTGTGCACGTTGTGCTCGCGCAAGAGGTTGAGGCAGACATTGGTGGAGACGCGGTAGAGATAGCGAAGCGCCTCTTCTTCCCGGGGCAAGACCACGCCGCGCGCGAGCACGCGGATGAAGGCCTCCTGGGTGGCGTCCCGCGCTGCGGCCGGAGACTGCAGAAAGCGGCGGCAGTGCGCGTAAATGGCGGGGGCGAACTTCGCGTAAAGGTCCCCGAGCGCCGTTTCGCCCGCAGAAGTTGTCTTGGAGCTGCTCTTCTCGTTTTCCACGGTGCCGGCAGGTGAAGCATAGCCGACCCCGGCGGAAGAAGGAAACATCGCTTCTGCCCACAGCCAGCGTGGGAGCGGATTGCGGGCGAGAGGTGAAGGGGTAGCGCCGATCATGGTCAAGAGGCTGGGTTGCAAGAGGTGACTGTGTAGCACTGCTGGCAGGCATTGGAGCTGCAGGTCTGCCTTGCCGCGCAGTCCCCGATGGAACCGCACTGGGTAACGACGGCGAAATCGAGCGTCGTCGTCGGAGAGAGAGCACTTCCAGTGCCCCCAGGATGGATGAATCCGTCGCGCTGCACTGGCCCGCAAACTGTCGGGGGGGAACAAGGCTGGAACGGTGATGAGGTATCCGGTACCCACTGCTCGTTCGCGATGCCGGGAAACAGAAAACCGATTCTGGACGCCGGATTGCTCGCAACCACGTCCGAAGTCACGATCCTGATATCGGGATCCAGATCGAAGGTAGTTGGCGTCGGAATCTGGATTTCAAAAACCGGACCGACGGCGCCCGCGTGATCGATGATCGGAAAGCGGCGCATGGAGATGGTCGCAGGCTCTTTCAAATTCTGCGGATAGATGGCCAAGGTTGCTTCCCGAAGCACGATCTGTCCGCCCTCCGGCCCGATGGTCTTGGTCACGTACGCATAGCCCTCGCCATCGCGAATTCCGGTCCCACACGACGTCGTGGTGGCCATCGCCAGGACAGCGATCACCCCCCACGGCCGTATCTTTAATACTCCGCGTTGCATCTCCTCAACTTTAAGAACAATCCGTGCCGCCACAATGGGAATACGCAAATGGAGGTCAAATCGTGCGCGAGCGCGGCGGAAAAAGCCGACTTCTTCCATCCATGTGCCAACGGTGGCGCCCACCGCCCAGGCGAGCGGATCGGCGGATCGCACGAGGCTAGTAGATGGGCGGCGCCGGCGGGATCTGGAGCAGGTCCCAGACCGGCGTGGTATTCACCATGTCGGTCGGTTGCCACCACAAGTAGACGGACTTGTAGGTCTGATACTTTCCGTTCTCCACGGAAACGGCAGTCAAGTAGAGCTGCGAGATCTGGTGGGCCTTGCCGTCGCCCTGGGTTGCCACGACAGGTGGAATCCCGGCACGATTCGAAGAGTAAATCACCCAGTAGTAGGTCCGCCCGTTGTACGTGCTCGCGGCCGGAGCCCACTTCGGGAAGTGGTTGTTGACGCCGGGGCTGGCTTTCCCCGTGCAGGCCACCGGATCATTCGCCTTGAGGCGAACGGCCGTGCCGGCACCGGGCGCCGAGCCCATCGGTACGAAGAAGATCTCCGCACTCTGATTGGCGTACATGACCTGGCCCGATGGAACCCGGTCGAACAAGACCATTTGGTCGTCCGGCGAGAAGGCGGCGTAGTACTCCTCCCAGCTCTTGTCGGACGCACCGGGAACGGGCTTGGCGTCGCCACCATTGCCGTTGTCGAAGGGAACGGAATAGAAATCCGTGGCCCCTTGCTGAAGCCGTCCATCTTGGCAGCCACCGTTGGTAGACGAGTACACGATGGTGGCGCCGTCGTGGCTCCAGGTCGGGAAGGCGACGCCGTTGCTATCGCCGTTGCGGGCGATGACCCCGTATTGCTTCCCAAGCTGAGCCACGGGACCTTGGCCGACCGAGGGCGTGGGGTCGGGCGTGGGCGAATCCAGATTGTAGTAGACCAGATTGGCAGGTTTCAGATTGTCCGTCTCCCATGGCAAGAGGTCGCTCTGCTGCGCGGAAGTGGTCACCATCATGCGACTGCCGGTCTGCCAAAACGCACTCGAGAAGGCCGGTGCCCCGGCCCACGGTTTGTTGAGAATCGGCGAGACCGCCGGTGGACAGGCTAGGAAGCTCAGCCCCGACGTTGTCGGACTTGATGCCGGAAATGACGGAGTTCCACGGCCAGTTGTCGACGAAAGCAACGAAGCCGTTGTCGGGGGTCGCGGCGTGACAGCCGATGCAGGTCGGTGTCCGGTTGTTGTAGGACTGCTCCTTGCTGGGTTGTTTGACCTGGGAGAACTTGAGCGTGACGACGGTCCCCTCCTCGCCCACGGTAAATCCGCGCAGCAATGAGGTGGTGTCTTGCACCGTGGTGACGTTTTGCACGCCCACGACCGAGGGATCTGCGGCCCAAAACACGATGCTCCCGGCCGCGCTCGCGGACGCGATCTGGAACTTCACGGTCGTGGCGCCGCCGCCGGACGCGCGGACCGTGACCGAGATGTCCGATTCGTGCACGTGCGAGCGCAGCCCGTCCCAGATGGTCTTGTCCATGATCCAGTTGTCGGCGCTCGTGTACACGACCAGGTCGTTCGCCTCGATGTCCGCGTGAACCGTGATCTGGACGAGACCGCTCGTTCCCGTCCACTTGATACGCGGCCGCGTCCAATTGTAGGGGAAGAGCGCCCCGTCCTCGGGCTCCGTGACGCAGGGGCCGCTTCCGGATGGAGCCCCCGAGAACTGGCTGCCCGGATTGCCGGGAATCGCGGAAGGCGATTTGGGGTCGTTGATCGGAGCAGAAGGAAAATCCGGGCAGGCCATCGGGTTGTCGCACGCGACTGGCGCGGCGCCGGGATCGACTTGCACTGGCTGGGTTGGCGCCTTCGCGTCAAGATCGATGGTGACACCGGAAGAGCCTCCTTTTCCGCCACCTCCGCCGCCGCCTCCACCCTCTGCGGACGGAATGACCCCCACCTTGGCTCCGGCACAACCGAGGAGTCCGCCCAGAATCACCAAGCCGAAATGCGCGCGCATCTTGAGTTGCATGCACACCTCCCTACTGGAACATCAAGCGCAGCCCCGTGGTCAGATCCAGTACCGCGGAGTAATGGGTGAAGCCAAGCAAGGCTTGTGTATCGACCGTCCATCGCCAGCGCCGGTTGAGTTTGTACAGCATACCGCCCCCAATCCCCACTGCCCATGGCCCCCCTTTGACCGTGTCCTTGAAAGGGATTGCTGTCCCACCATTGCCACTCTGATCCACCTGCTGCGCCTGGGCATCGACCTGGAGGCGAAAGGCATCGCCCCATCCAGCCGCAGTGGCGAAATACCAGCGTACCTTCTCGTCGCCGTCGGTAAAGAAGAGCGCACGCAACAGCACGGCGTTCGCCCCCCATGGGGTTCCTTTCCATCCACCCAGGATGAGCTGATCGCGTCCGGTAATGGCCAACGCCGTGTTTCTGCCAATGAAATATCCAATTTCAGGAACAGCATGCCCCAAGAAGGCGAGCGCCAGACCGGGGCTGAATCCAACCTTCTGGCTGGGAAAGGTCTCGGTGGAGTTTCCAGAGGCGTAGCCGACACCCGAACCGAGCCCAAGGCCAAGCCACCAGGTTCCCTTCAATCCCTGGTGCTCGCGGCGCCGTTCGTTTTCGAGGCGCGCCAGGGGGTTCTCGTCGTCGATTTCCTCGCCCTCTTCTTCCTCACCCTCGTCTCCCTCGTCGTTGTCGCCCGTGTCGCCCACGCCCGCGGTGGCCGTGGCGGCCGGACCGGCCGGGGTGGCTTCGCCGCCCTTGACGGAAATCACGCTCGGGCTGTCTTCGCGGCCGGAAAAGGCAAGGCTCGACCCGCTGTCGTCGCGAGCCTCGAAGTAGACCGGAATCAACTTGGCCTTGATCTGCGCGCCGGGGATCTTGGCCACCCAAGCAGTGGCCGCGCCCGAGTTGCCCGACTTGGTCATGGGCAGCGCCTGGTACTGGTCTTCGCCGTTCGCCTTGTAGTACAGCGTCACGGTGGCTGGATGCAGCTCGGCCGAGGTCAGGCATTTGAGGGTGAGGTCTTCGCCAGCCTGGGCCTCCTCGTCCGCGGGGCACTTGATGGCGACACCGGAGACCGCCTCGACCTGCTTGGCTGTCGAAGCCGGCGGTTTGGGCGAGGACGCCGGGGCCCTTCCGGCGAGCTCGGCCTTGGCCCGCGCCAGATTGGCCTCGGTCTCGGGAGTCGCCCGTTGCTTGCTCATTCTGAGGTCGGGCTTGAGGGCCAGTGCCTTCTTGAAATGGAACACAGCCTTGTCGGGATTCTTGAGCCCCACGCTGTAGAGCACGGCCAGGTTGCCGTTGGTGGCAAGCCCCGCCGGGCCGCGTCCGAGGTTGGACTTCTCGACGATAGCCAGGGCCTCGAGCAGCGTCTTCTCCGCCAGTGCGTAGTTCCTGTCGTCGAAAAGCTGCATCGCATAGCGATTGAGCTTTTGCACCTTCGACGCGGGATCCGCATCGTCGGAGTTGCCCTCGGCGGCGCGCACCGATTGAAAGGGTCCAAGGGCGAGAAAGGTGGCGAGGAGCGATACGAGGCCGGCGGTTTTTGTGGAGCTCATGGTGGTGGGGTCTTGGTCCTGATGATCCCCTCTTTTACACACTCACTTGCCTTGAAGTGAGAAGAATCGCCATGCTCGCTCCCCCCCGAATTCCTGGCCCTACATTGCCTCACAGGCGAGTGATGCCGACGCCTTACAGGTCGTAGACCTTGAGCTTGTCGTAGAGCGTGCGCAGGCCGATCCCCAGGCGCGCCGCGGTCTGCTTGCGGTTGCCCCCGGTCAGCGCCAGCATGCGCCGGATGGCTTCCTTCTCCATGTCCTCCAGTCTTTCGATTCCCGAGCCATCCGAGGCATGCGAGGCCGAAGCCAAGGGACCGGTCAGGATCAGGTCCGCGCCAATCACCGAGCCTTCGGCCAGAATGGCGGCGCGCTGAGAACGTTGCCCAGCTCGCGAACATTCCCCGGCCAGGCGTACGACGCCAGGCGCACGCGCGCGGCTTCGTCGAGAGAAAGGCTCGGGCGTCCGAGCTGGCGTGCGATGTGCAACAACAGGTCCTCGGCAAGCGGAATGATGTCGGCCAGGCGCTCACGCAGCGGCGGGATGCGGATGGGGAAGACGGCCAGGCGGTGGTAGAGATCCTCGCGAAAACGGCCAGCGCGCATCGCCTCGGACAAATCGCTGTTGGTGGCGGCCACGATGCGCACGTCGACCTCGATGGTGCGCGTGCCGCCCACGCGCTCGAACCGCCGCTCCTGCAATACGCGCAGCAGTTTGGCTTGCAGCTGGGGGCGCAGCTCGCCGACCTCGTCGAGAAACAGCGTTCCGCCGTCGGCCAGCTCGAAGCGCCCACGGTGGTTCGAGACCGCGCCCGTGAAGGCGCCCCTCTCGTGCCCGAACATCTCGCTCTTGAGCAACGAGTCGGAAATGGCCGCGCAGTTGACCGCGACGAACGGCCCCGCCGCCCGCCGGCTCTCACGATGGAGCACACGCGATAGCACCTCCTTGCCGGTGCCGCTCTCGCCCAATAGCAGCACGGTGGCGTCGGTGGTCGCGACCTTTCGCACCTGTCCCATCACCGCCTGCATGACCCGATCCTTGGCGACGACTGCCGGCTCGCCGTCTTCCGGAGCGCGCATGCGCTGGGCATCCTCGCGCAGATGGCGGCGCTCCATCGCTCGGCTCGCGACCAAGCGCAGCTCGTCGGGTCCCGACAGGGGTTTATCGAGGTAATCGAAGGCCCCCAGCTTCATGGCCTCGACGGCGCCCGCCACGGTTCCGTGCGCGGTCAGCACTACCACCTCGGTTTCCGGCGATTCCGCGCGCGCCTTGCGCAAAAGCGACATCCCGTCGAGGCCGGGCATCTTGAGATCCGTAATCATCAGGTGGAAGGATTCGCGGTCGAGCATGCGCGCGGCCGATTCTCCATCGGCGGCAAGGGTCACGCGCAGCCCTTCGCCTTCCAGAACCTCGCCAATGAAGGTCCGAATTCCCTCTTCGTCGTCGACAACAAGCGCTCGTTCCATGACTAGACTCCTCGCGCTGGCGGAGGCAACCGTACGGAAAAGACCGCGCCTCCGTCCGCATGATTGCGAGCGGTGATCGCTCCGCCATGCCCCTCCACGATCCGTCGAGCCAGGGCCAGGCCAAGCCCGGTACCCTTCGCCCTTCGGGTGTAGAAGGGCTCGAAAACCCGTTCTTCCTCGCCCGCGGGAATACCTTCGCCGCGATCGCGAACTTCGATGACCAGATGGCGATCGGCCTGAACATCGAGGGCGACATCGATGGGTTTTCCAGCCGGTGAGGCATCGCGCGCATTGCGCAGCAGATTGACCAGCACCTCTTCCATGCGCGCGCTGTCGAGGGGCCAGGCCGCGGGGGCGGAATCGGCGTGCAGGTGGATATCGTCGCTGCCCGCGTCGTCGATGGCCGCGCGAACCACGGCCGCCGGATCGGCGGATTCGCACGCGACGGCACCCGTGCGTGCGAATTCCAACACCTGGCGTGAAAGCTCTTCCAGGCGCACGGTCTCGCGCAACACGATCTCGGCGCCCTTGCGACCGGGGTGATCGGGCGGGAGCTTTTCGAGCAAGAGCTGGACGTGCCCCTTGAGCGAGGCCAGAGGATTCTTGATCTCGTGGCCGAGCACGGCCGACATCTGTCCGAGCACTTTGAGCTGTCGGTCACGCTCGAGCTGGACCGAGGCCTTCTCCGCGTTGCGCGAGATACGCCAAAACACAGCGCAGAGCCCCATCAAGACCAAGGCCGCCAAGAGGCTGACCGCAAGGGTGACCCGCGCCCGCCACGCCAAGGCGTGGGCAGCGGCCGAATCTACCTCGAACAAAACCTGCTTGCCGTGCAGCGGGTGATCGGGTGGCGCCGGCGAAGGGACCTGGCTGGACGGTCGAGCCGCAGCGGTTCCCGGCGTGTCATTGGGACGAATCAAGAGCTGCGCGCTGGATCCGCCCGGGCCGAATGCGATGGTTGCGGATGGGCCGAGACTGCCGCCGCCGGGCCACCGGACGTCCGTAGCCTGCTTGCCGGCCGTGGCCAAAAGAGCTCCGTCTGCATCGCGAACCTCGACGTAGCGCAGCCCCTGCGCCGCGAGCTCTTCGAGGACCTCCTGCAACGCTGCCGCATCGATCGCGGCGGCCGGTCGCAAAGCCCGACGAGCGATGAAGGCAATCGCGATGGTCTGCCCCTGGGTGACCGTGCTTGCGGCCTGCCGGATGCCGGCGCGCACCCACAACCCGGTCGCCACCAGCACGGCGGCCATCGCCGCCGACGAAACCAGCAAGCCCCAGCGCAGGTACACGGGCGAGGGCTTCAAGAGCTCGTACGTCCTTTCGCGAACATCATCGACCCCAAGGTCGAGCAAAGGCCGTGCCTACCCGGGACTGGCGTAACCATGCGGATCTGTTCCTCCGGCGAGCAGTTCGTGAATGCGGATTCCGCATTCATTCTGTGCGAATCCGGCACCCGCTTCAACCCAGAGCTCTCCCAATGATCCCGCGATAGCCGCAGAAGGTCGTGGTCGTGGTCGTGGCCGTGGCCGTGGCCGACGGCCGGTTGAAATTGCCGTCGGCCACGACCACGGCCACGGTAAGCCGTCTACGTTCACGACCACCCGTCATCGCTCCGATTGGGTGGGTGCATCTGTCGCGGAAAGGTGTCTTCTGGTACCTTCCGCGCTGTCACGGTCTCTCTCAATGTCTAGTCATTCAGCGCGTGGGCGACGTCTTCGAACAGCCCTTGCACGTCTTCGAACGCCAAGACGACGTCGGGATCCAGGTAGGTTCCACTGCGAAGCCCCAGGGCATGTCGGCACTCGGAATGACTCAGGGCCGGCTTGTAGCAGCGCCTCGAGCGGGCCGCGTCGTAGGAGTCCGCCACGGCCATGATGCGCGCCGAAAGCGGAATGTCCGTGCCTGCCAAGCCCGCGGGATAGCCCTGGCCGTCCCAGCGTTCGTGATGGCAACGCGCGATCTCGATCCCGACACGCAGAAACTCGTTGCGCGGGTAACGCGTCTTGACCGCTTCCAGGGTCTGGGCGCCGAGGGTGGTGTGGGTCTTCATTTCCTCGAACTCGCTCGGCGTGAGCTCGCCCCGCTTGAGCAAGATGTGGTCGCGAATGGCCACCTTCCCGATGTCGTGCAGGGGGCTGGCGAGAAACATATTCTCGATGAAGGATTCCTCGATGCGCCCCGCATAGCGCTCTTGCTCGGCCAGGGTGGCCGCGAGCAGCTTGCAATAGAGCTGAACGCGCTCGATGTGCTTGCCGGTTTCGCCGTCGCGCGATTCGGCCAGCTTGGCCAGGGCGAAGATGGTCGCCATCTGGGAATCGGAGATCTCGCGTACCTGCTCGCCGACCAGATCGAGGAGACGGCGATTCTTGGCTTCCAGCTCGACCTGCAGACGCCGCAAGCGGAGGTGGGTCTCTACGCGCATGCGCACTTCGGCGAACTGGAACGGCTTGGAGACGTAGTCGACGGCGCCCACCCTGAAGGCCTCGACCTTGTCGGACACGCTGTCGATGGCGGACAGGAAGACCACCGGAATATCGCGCAAGCGCGCATCGCGCTTGAGGCGCCGGCAGACCTCGAAGCCGTCCATCCCCGGCATCATGATGTCCAGCAGGATGAGATCAGGGGGCTCGGCCGCGGCAACCTCGAGCGCCATGACGGGATCGGCAACCGGACGGGCCAGGTAGCCCTCGCTGCGCAGGAGCTCGCTCAAGACCCGCAGATTCTCTGGCCCATCGTCGACGATGAGAATGTCGCCGCGCCCCCCTGGGTTTTCGGACATGCGCCCCCCTTCGATGGCAACAGGTTCCACGAAAGTGCCGCGGCTCCAACGGCCTTGCCGCCCGAGTGCGTCCAAGATGCGCTCAAGCATAACCCAATCTCGTGCCGTCGAGGCCACCATCTGCGTTCACGCCACCTCGACCTCGCGTTGGGACCTTGCTACGTTAGCCGGACCATGAGCGACACCTTTGCAACCCGATCAAGCTTGCGCGTCGGCGGAAGCAGCTACGAAATCTTTCGGCTCGGAAAACTGGCCGAGGCCGGGCTCGATATCGCCCGGCTGCCCTACTCGCTCAAGATCCTTCTTGAAAACCTGCTTCGCCGGGAGGACGGCCAGACCGTATCGGCGGCGCACATCGAGTCGCTGGCGCGCTGGCGGCCCGAGGCGGAACCCTCGACCGAGATCGCCTTCATGCCCGCACGGGTCATCATGCAGGACTTCACCGGCGTGCCTGCGGTGGTCGACCTGGCCGCCATGCGGGCGGCGACCAAGCGCATGGGCGGCGACCCGGCGCGCATCAATCCGTTGCTGCCGGCCGAGTTGGTCATCGACCACTCGGTGCAGATCGACGAGCAGGCCCACGCGGGTGCCCTGGCCCGCAACAATCGAGCTCGAGTTCGAGCGCAACCAGGAGCGCTACGGATTCCTGCGCTGGGGCCAGACCGCCTTCCGCAACCTGGCCGTGGTTCCGCCCGACACCGGTATCGTTCACCAAATCAACTGCGAGTATCTGGCGCGCGTGGTGTTCTCGGCACCCGATCACAAGCGGCCCGGCGTGGTTCAGGCCTACCCGGACACCGTCGTGGGCACCGACTCGCACACCACCATGGTCAATGGCCTCGGGGTCCTGGGCTGGGGCGTGGGTGGCATCGAGGCCGAAGCCGCCATGCTGGGCCAGCCCATGCCGCTGCTCATCCCTCAGGTCGTCGGCGTGCGGCTGTCGGGGCAGGTTCGCCAGGGCGTGACCGCCACCGACCTCGTGCTTACCATCACGGAGATCCTGCGCAAGCTCGGCGTGGTCGGGAAGCTGGTCGAATTCTTCGGTCCCGGTGTCTCCACCCTGCCGCTCGCCGATCGTGCCACCATCGCCAACATGGCGCCCGAGTACGGCGCCACCTGCGGCCTGTTCCCCATCGACGGGGAGACCCTCAACTACCTTCGCCTGACCGGCCGCGCGCAGGACTCCGTGCGCCTGGTCGAGGCCTACTGCAAAGAGCAGGGACTCTTCGCCGAGCCAGGCCAGGCCGAGGCCCACTATACCAAGGTCGTGGACCTGGACATGGCCACCGTCGAGGCGAGCCTGGCGGGCCCGCGCCGCCCGCAGGATCGCGTCTCTCTGGCGCAGGTGTCGAAGGGCTTCGCGAACGCCCTACCATCGCTCGTCAAAGCGCAGAAGCCCGGCACCACCGTCCCGAAAGGCCAAGTCCCGGCCAACCCCGACATCCAAAACGGGTCGGTGGTGCTCGCTGCCATCACCAGCTGCACCAACACCTCGAACCCGCCCCTGCTCATCACCGCCGGTCTCTTGGCCGAGAAGGCGGTGGCGCGCGGGCTGGCCAGCAAGCCGTGGGTGAAGACGTCCTTTGCGCCGGGCTCGCAGGTCGTCACGGCCTACCTGAAAGAGGCCGGCCTGATGCCCGCGCTCGAGGAGCTGGGGTTCCACATCGTGGCTTACGGGTGTACGACCTGCATCGGCAACTCGGGGCCGCTCACGCCCGCCATCACGCAGGCCATCGCCGAGCGCAACCTGGTCGTGGCGTCGGTGCTGTCGGGCAACCGCAATTTCGAGGGGCGGATTCATCCCGAGATCCGCGCCAACTATCTGGCCTCGCCGCCACTGGTGGTGGCTTACGCGCTCGCCGGGCGCATCGACATCGACCTCGACAGTGAGCCCATCGGCGTGGACAAGGCCGGACAGCCGGTCTTCCTCAAGGACATCTGGCCATTGCCCACCGAGGTGGCGAGCGCCGCCTCACGCGTTGTCAAGCAGAGCATGTTCGAGAGCGCCTATGCCACCGTCTTTCAGGGCGACGCCCGCTGGCGCAGCATCCCGGTCGCCCAGGGCGCGACCTACGCGTGGGACGACGCCTCGACGTACATCAAGCACCCGCCCTACTTCGACGGCATGACCAAGACCGCGCCGGCCGTGGACGAGATCGCCGGTGCGCGCGTCCTGGCCTGGCTCGGCGACAGCATTACGACCGACCATATCTCCCCGGCGGGCTCCATCAAGAAGGACGGCCCGGCCGGCCGCTACCTGGTGGAGCGCGGCGTCGACGTCAAGGACTTCAACTCCTTCGGCTCCCGTCGTGGCAACCACGAGGTCATGGTCCGAGGCACGTTCGCCAACGTGCGCCTCAAGAACCTTCTGGCGCCCGGCACCGAGGGCGGCGTCACCCGCCACCTGCCAAGTGGCGACGGCATGTCCATCTACGACGCCGCCATGAAATATGCCGCCGAGAAAGTTCCGCTGATCGTGCTGGCGGGCAAGGAATACGGCTGCGGTTCGTCGCGCGACTGGGCCGCCAAGGGCACCCGCCTGCTCGGCGTGCGCGCCGTCATCGCCCAAAGCTACGAGCGCATCCACCGCTCGAACCTCCTCGGCATGGGCGTGGTGCCGCTCGAATTCCTGCCCGGCCAGAATCCAACCGAGCTTGGCCTCGACGGCGAGGAGACCTATTCCACCGTCGGTCTGCCCGCGTTCATCGCCAACCCGCCGGCCGACCGCCAGTTGACGGTGGTTTTCACGCGCAAGGACGGCAGCCGCGGCGAATTCAAGGTCCGCGTGCGCATCGACACGCAACAAGAAGCCGCGTACTTCCAGCACGGCGGCATCCTGTCCTTCGTGCTGCGCGGCCTGCTCGCTTCCTGATCTACATGCTCTTGTAGCGGAACATTCTCAGGCGCGGGGCACCGGAGACTTCGAAGAAGAATCCGAAGCCGAAGGTCACGAAGCCGTGACCGTCTTCGACCAACTTCCTGGGCGGGTTGATGAAGGGCTGCGCCTCCTTGAAGGCAGTGACCGCGGTATCGTCGAGAAAGTCGAGGCCGCAAGTGTGCGTGACCGAAACGTTGGACAGCGACCCATCGGCCTTGAGGCTCACCTGCAGAAGCGTGTAGCGATCCTCGGCGCCGTAGATCTTGCCGGTGGGATCGCGACGCTGGTACTCCTCGGCGGGCTTCCAGTGATCGCGGACGCGCTCCTTGATGCGGTTGAAGAAGGTGGCGTAGACCCAGCGCTTCGCGTTGAGCGCGGTTTCGTTTCCGTCGTCGATATCGGCCAGGTGATTCTTGCGTCCCGCTGCCCACGGCGCGCGCGATCTGCTCTTCCGAGGGCACGAGCCCATAGAGCCCGGGGCGACCCCCGGATTGGGTCTCGGCGGGGTTGACCAAACGCTGCGGCCGGGGCTTGCCGCCTCCCGAATGGGCGAAGGCGCCGTCGGGATCCGACGCCAATTGTTCCTCGCTGCCGGCCTGGTTCGCGGTCGGGGCGGCCTCGCCCGCGCGTGACCGCACGGGCTGGCTGCGCCGCTCTTCGTCCGGCGTCCGCATGGCCAGTGGCCCGGGCGAGGCAGGGAACTCCGATGGGTTGGGCGTCAACGCTGGCGTGTTCCGCCTGTTCGGCTCGACCTCGCCGGTGTGGCGCTGCTGCGAGTTGGGATCGAACTTGCCGTAGTGCTTGGTCTCCTTCTCGACCCAAGAATCGTACTCGGCGGCGAAACGCGCTTCGTCCGGCCGCCGCTCGTCGCGCGGACGAGGTAGATCGACGACCTGCCCCGGCGCCTTGGGGGAATCCTCTTCCTTCTTGATCTGCTCCTGCTTGGCCTTCTCTTCCTGGTGTTCGAGATCGGCGATGATCTTGCGAGCGGTGTCGCTGTCCACCGTGCTCACGGAGATGGGCTCGGCCGCCGCGGCCGCGCGGCGTCTGGCATCGACCTCGGCCTGGCGGGGAGCCCACAAGTAGAGCATGACACCAACCACACCGATGACTTCGGCGTGGATGATCAAGGCTAGCGCCAGCCATCGAAGAATCGACGTGCGTTTGCTGGGCTTTGCCGGACCCGTGCTGGCCATGGATTGCCTTAACCCACTACCCTAAACAGCTAGCATAGTCTGCAACCAGTTCCAGATCGCCGCGCCACCCAATGCGCCGCGCCCTGGATTCGTCCGACTGCCTCTCCTAAAGTAGGCTGCACCCCGACTGCCGCTCGACCACGATGACGAATTTCCAAACTGCAACTTCCGCAGCGCCCGATCCGGAGCGCGACCTCATCCACCACACGGGCCGAGCCATCGCGGATTTTGGGCTGATCTCGGCTGGGGATCGCATCATGGTGGCGCTCTCGGGCGGCAAGGACAGCTACGCGCTGCTGCTGCTGCTTGAAGTCCTGCGTCGCCGGGCGCCGATCCGATTCGAGCTGCTGGCCGTCCACCTCGATCAAGGCCAGCCGGGCCACAGCCCCGAGCCGCTTCGGGCATGGCTGACGGACAACGGCTTCGCCCACCGCATCGTGCGCGAGGACACCTACGCTATCGTGAAAGAGACCATCCCCGAAGGACGCACGCCCTGCTCCATGTGCGCGCGCCTTCGTCGCGCGATCCTGTATCGCTTCGCGGACGAATTCGGCTGCAACAAGATCGCGCTCGGCCACCACCGCGACGACGCCGTGGAGACACTGCTGCTCAATCTCTTCTTTGCCGGCAAGCTGGCCTCCATGCCGGCGCGCCTGACCAGCGACGATGGCGAACACACCGTGATAAGACCCCTCATTTACTGCGCCGAAAAGGATCTGGCGGAGTTCGCCGCCAACCGCAAAGTGCCGATCCTGCCATGCAACCTGTGCGGCTCGCTGCCCAACGCCCAGCGCAAGCAGATGAAATCCCTGCTCGCGCGCATGGAGGGCGAGTACCCCCATCTCCGCCAAACCATGTTGGCCGCCCTCGGCAACGTCCACCTCAGCCACCTGCTCGTCAAGGATTGAACCCAAGCAGCACGCAGCGCGAAGGGAGTGAATGCCTCCCTTCACGGCTGAACGAGCTTGTCCGCCTCTTGCTTGAGGCGGTGACACTTCTGCAACACTTCCATGTACTGAGTCTGGAAGATCTTCACGTAGCGGCGTTCGCGCGCTTTTCGCGTGAGTGCTTCGCGGACCTCGGTCAGCTGGGCGATGAGCTCGTTGGGTGCGACGAACCGGGGCAGAAGGACGTGCAGACGGCTTTGATCGGAGATCTTGACCTCGCCGGCATGGCCGGGCGTCGGCGGCGCGAAAACCATGGCCACCAGGCTTGGTACCCTTGCCTTGATGGTGTTCACCACCATGCTGCCCGTGAGGTCGGGCAGGTTCTCCTTGGCCACGAGCACGGACGGTGGGACTTGCGTGGCGCTGTCCAGCGCCTCGCCCCCGCTTTGCACGTGACGCAGGCGCCAGCCCTTGTCCTCGGTCAATTCCTTCTCGAGGGCGTCCGCCAACGCCGCGTCGTCATCCACCAGCAGCAAGTTGAGCGCGCCGAGCCCGCTGGCCGACGACGACAGGCCACCTTCGCGAGACAGGAGCTTGTCCTCCGCATCCGTGGACTGCCGGGACAGCGCCATCATCTTGCGCAGAAGCTCCTCGTTCAGATCGACCAGCTCCACGAGGAGCTGCTCGCGTCCCATGGCTGCCTTGACGTCGGTCGCTGCCCGCACGACCCGCTCGCGCAAGTCGTGCACATACTCACGCGCTTTGGGGATCACGTCCGTGGCCCCGGCGCGAAAGACCGGCGCCACGGCATCGAACCCGATGCGGCGGCTCATCACGATGACGGCAGTCTGGCGTGAGCGCTGGCGCACGAACTTGATGAGGTCGATGGCCGCGTTCTGCGTGGGCGTGTCGAGATCGGCGAGAACGACGGGGAAGAAGCGATTGGCGATCTGATCCTTGGCCCGCTCCATATCAGCCAGGAGCGTGACCGTGAGGCCAGCCTCGCGCAGCAGGCGATCCGCGCCCTTGCGCACGTTCTCGTCCGCGTCAAGGACAAGGATCTCTTGTCCCGTTGCAGACTGGCTGTCCGGTGATGTCACGACCCATCAACCCTAGGGGAGAGTCGGTCAAAGGTCAAAAGACGCGTACGAGGCGGCTCGTGGTACCCTGGGGACGGCCAACCACCATGACCAGCGTTCTCGACAAGGTGCTCGGGGCAGCTCGCCAACTCGGCGCATCCGATGTCCATCTCAAGGTCGGCCTGCCGCCGATCTTTCGGGTCAAAGGCGATCTTCGGACCGTCGCCAACGTGCCGCCCCTGACCAAGGAATCCATCGAGGAGTTCGGGTTCGGCATGATGAATCCGCGGCAGCGCGACATCTACGACAAGAACTGGGACGTGGATCTTGCCTACTCCACGCAGGAAGGCTACCGCTACCGCGTGAACGTGCTGCAGCAGCGCGGACTCATGGGCGTGGTCATGCGCCTCATCCCGCCCAACGTGCCGCCCTTCGAGCGCCTGAACCTGCCACCGAAAGTTCTGAGTCTGGCCGACGAAGAACGCGGGCTGGTGCTGGTCACGGGCATCACCGGCTCGGGCAAGTCGACCACCCTGGCCGCCATGATCGACTACATCAACTCGAACCGGGCGGTCCACATCATCACCATCGAAGACCCCATCGAGTACGCGTTCAAGGATCGGCGCAGTGTGATCAACCAGCGCGAGATCGGGTTCGACACGACCTCGTTCGCGCGTGCCTTGCGCGCGTCCCTGCGCCAAGATCCGGATGTCATCTTCGTGGGCGAAATGCGCGACCTCGAAACCACCGAGATCGCGCTCACCGCGGCGGAGACCGGCCACCTGGTACTATCGACCCTGCACACCGTCGATGCTGTCGAGACCATCAACCGTATCGTGGCCATCTACCCTCCGCACCAGCAAGGACAAGCGCGGTTGCAACTGTGTGCGGTGCTCAAGGGGGTCGTCTCGCAGCGACTGGTGACACGCGCCGATAAGATGGGCATGGTTCCGGCCGTGGAAATCCTGGTCAATACCGCGCGCGTGAAGGAGCTCATCGCCGATCCCAAGCGCACGCGCGAGATCCACGAGGCCATCGCCAGCGGCCGCGATCCGTACGGCATGATCAGCTTCGACCAGTCCCTCACCGAGCTGGTCAAGAACCGCTTCGTGACCTACGACGAGGCGCTTTCCAACGCAACCAACGCCGACGATTTCGCCCTGTTCTTCCGCGGCGTGAGCAAAGGGGGGAGCGTCGCTTCGGGCTTCGATCCCGGCGCCGGGGGACGTACAGGCTACACCCCCCCGCCCGCCACCGCGGGCGCCAGCGGCGACTTCAAGGTGGACCGCTTCAAGGCCGAGTAGCGCCGACCCTCGCCAGCCCGCATCATTCGCGAGCCGTGCCAAGTCGGTACCACGCAGGCCAGGCCAACGCGTTCTCGTCGGAGACTCAATCGTGGTGATTGGTGCGGGCTAGGTGCGCCGTGCTGTGCGCCAGCTTGGCCAACACCTCGTCGCGCCGGGACTCGGGGACGGAGACGCGCGTCGGCATGCCGCCGCCGAGATCGAACAGCTTGACGAAATCCAAGCCGGACTCGAAGTCCGCCGCGATGGAGATCGAGCCGGAGTCGCGCACCACCGCGACCGCCGCGCGCTGCTGTCCGAGGAGCAAGAGCTCGGTCTTGTCGTAGGGCGCGCCCGACTTCACGTCCAAGTACGCCACGGCTCCGTCCACGCGAAACTGCGCTGCCAAGCGCTGCGCCTGTTCCAGCAAGGGATCGACCAGCCGGGCCGCGGCGTCGATCTCCTCGAAGTGGTGGGGAGCGTGGGTGCGGGCGATCAAATACTGCAAGATGCGATGCTTGAGGTTCTCGTCGCGAAAGCGCGCCCTTAGCGCCCGATCGATTCGCTCGGCGATGGGTCCGGGCTTGCCACGGCGGGTGTCGATGGCGCGCGCGTCCACGTCCGCGCCCTCGTAAGGCTCGACGCCGCCAAGCACCCACTTGGCGCCCGCGTACAGGCCGTCCAGATCGACGTGCACGGCAATGGTGTCCACCGGACCGATGCGCTTCACCAGCTCGGGAGTCACCATCTCGGGGCAGGCACCGTGCTGGGCCTTGTTGGCCAGGACGAAGCGCGCATCGCCCGCATAGTCGACGTGGCGCTCGTGATCATGGTGATCGACCCACGCGGCAAGCCGAGCTCCGAGGGCGGTGATGAACGGCAAGGTCACGCTGGCGAACGAAGTCTTCCCGGTCTCCGCGGCAAACGCGATGTCGAGAACGACCACCCGACCGACCAGGGTTTCCGCCTTGGGTAGCACCCTCGGAGTCAGGAAGGCAAAGCGCGTGGCGGCTGGCGAATCGACGGTTGTCATGGACGCACGAAGAATAGCCGGCGCAAGGAAAGCGCGCCGGGAGAAAGAGTGAAGGTTCTGCGATGTCGACGCCACTCGTTTCCATGACTGAATCCGGAGGACCGACTCACATTCCCCTAGCTTGACACGCTGGGGCCCGACTATAAGATACCCACCCGTAGCACACGATCCTGAGGACAACAGTTGCTTTTCGCCGAGCCCGTTTGCGGGATGGCCATGGCGGACCCAAACGGCCCGCGGAGGATGAGATGCAAGGATTCGCAAAGTTCCTGGAAGATGGCGGTACCCTCATGTACTTCAACTTGGGCACCTCGATCATCGTGCTCTCGATGATCGTGGATCGCTTGCTCTTCTTCCTGGTGAAAAGCAGTGTCAACGCCCGCGCCTTCCTCGAAAACATCCGCAAGCTCGTGCTCGCGAACAATCTCGACCGCGCGGTGAAGCTGTGCTCGGCCACCACCGCTCCCGTCGCGCAAGTGGCCAAGGCGGGTCTCCAGCGGGTGCATCGCGGCGAGATCGCCGTGGCGCAAGCCATCGAAGAGTCCCTCGTGGACGTGACCCCGATGATCAAGAAGCGCATCCAGATTCTCTGGTCGCTGGCCAACATCGCGACCCTCATCGGTCTACTGGGAACCGTTGTCGGTCTTATCCGGGCGTTCGGCGCCGTCGCTGCGGCCAAGCCGGAGGAGCGCAGCAACCTCCTGGCCAAGGGCATTTCCGAGGCACTCAACAACACCGCCATGGGTCTCGGCATCGCCGTGACCTGCATCATCGCCCACGCCGTCTTGGGTTCGATGTCGAAGCGACAGGCCACGGATCTGGAGGCCTTCTCGCTGAAGCTCGAAAACCTCCTGGCGGAGACGACGCATTCCGCGGGAGGCCAGCCCAAGTAGGTCGGAATCGCATCGACCTCGACCAAGCTTCTCAAGGAACAAGACGCGATGACGAAACGCCAGGTACGAGCTCGCATGCGGCACATGCGGGCGGAGTCCGAGGAAGCCGAGGAGGATACCGGCGAAATCAACCTCGTTCCTTACATGGACATCGTCACCAACATCATCATTTTCTTGCTGGCGTCGGTCATCAACCAGGTTCCGCTCGGCACGGTCAACGTGTCGTCGCCGACCTTCGGAGTCGGGGGCGGCGCGGACAGCCAACCGGAAAAGCCGGCCCTCAACCTCACGGTCACGGTGGGCAACACCGGTTTCACGCTGGCGGGCTCGGGGGGGGTCATGCCCCCCATCCCCAAGCTGCCGAATGGCGACTACGACTACTCGGCTCTCACCGCCAAGCTTGCCGAGATCAAGAAAGAGTTCTCGGACGAGACCAAGGCCACCTTCAACGCCGACGCGGCCACACCCTATGAGACCGTGGTCAAGACCCTGGATGCCATGCGCACCTACAAGGATGAGAAAGATCAGCGCGAAAAGCAGCTGTTCCCCGACATCGTCTTCGCGGCGGGCATATTGTGATGACAAACGACGACGCTAAGCAATCCGCGGCGATCGCCGCCCGCCTTGCGGGAAAGAAGGCGATCCGCAGCTATGCGCGCAAGCTCGCCGATACCGAGGACATCAAGGGACTGAACATCACCCCGATGATGGACATGATGACCATCATCCTGGTCTTCTTGCTCAAGAGCTTCACCTCCTCCGCGGTGCTGGTGAATCTGGACAACAACCTGAGCCTGCCACCCTCGCAAACTCGGCTGGCCCCCAAGCAAGCCGTCCCGGTCACCATCACCAAACGCGTGGTTTTAGTCGAAGGTGAAGCCGTGGCGCCCATCAACGCGGGTCGCATCGACCCCCAGCTCAAGCGCGATGGCGACAACGGCTACTACATCACCCCGCTCGTCGAAATACTGAGCAAGGTCGCCCGACGCGAGAAGAAGATCGCGGAAATGACGGGCGAAAAGTTCGACGGCGAGCTGACCATCATCGCCGACAAGAGCACGCCGTACCGCCTGCTGACCGAAATCCTCTACTCTTGCGGCCAAGCCGAGTACGCAAACTTCCGGCTCCTTGTGCTCAAGAGCCGCGAATAGGCTCCGGCACGCGGGTTGCGGGCGCGATGAATCGCGCCCCAGGGGTAGGGGCGGTTTTGAAACCCGCCCTCCGGCCAACCATGTCCACGATATTGTGATTCGGGCTTCGCGTGGCCTTACAGGGGGGCGGTTTTGAAACCCGCCCTCCGGCCAACCATGTCCACGATATTGTGATTCGGGCTTCGCGTGGGGCGGGTTTGAAACCCGCCCCTACGGGTTGACGACGATCAGCTCGACGCGACGGTTCTTCACCTTGCCCGCGCCCAGATTGGGAACCAGGGGTTTCTTGGCGCCCATTCCTACAGGCACAACGCGATCGGAGGCGATTCCCTGATCCGTGAGGTACTTCGCCACAGCTTTGGCCTGGGCATCGGTGAGGGCCTGAGCCTGGGCCGCCTTCATGCTGCTGTCCCAATGGGCTTCCACGCGAAGTTGGCGAATCTCGGGATGGTTCACCAGAATGTCCACGACCTCGTCGAGTAGGCGAGGCATGCCGGGCCCGAGCTCGGCCGATGGCTTCTTGCCGACCGACTTGAAGCGGATCGCTTGGCGCAACTTGAACTTGCCGTCCTGGAAGGTCACGCCGGGCACGGCCGGACGTGCATGCAAGGTGATGCTGATGACGTTCTCGCGGCCATCCGCCACCGTCAGCTGTAGCTCCTTCGATAGGTACTGGTCGGCATCGACGCGCAAGGCGTAGAGCCCTGGGACGACGGGTATCGAGAAGTTACCCGACTCGTCCGAGCGACCTTCGGCGATCTGGGGACCGGCCAGCTTGATGGAAGCGACGATGCCCTTGCCGGTCTCGTCGCTAACCCGGCCCACCACGCGCGCCGCCGGCGCCTTCGGCGTCAGACGAAGGACGATATTGGCGGTTTGGCCGGCGATGACCTCGGTCCTGACCGTGGCGGTTTCGAAGCCATTCGCGACCACCACAAGCTCGATCGGGCCGGGAGCGAGGGGAACGCTCTGGAAGGTGCCGTCCGCGTCGGTGACCACGCGCGAGTGCTCCCTGCCGCTCACACCGACCACCGCGCCTTCAACCGGCGTTCCGGACGCGCTGATGACCCTTCCGGCCACCAGGCCGTCACGCATCGGCGCTTCTTTGATGACGATCTTTTCGACTGGTACGTTGCGGACGATGCGCGGAACGAGATCGATGGGATAACCGACGCCGAAGAGGAAATTCCACGGGACAAGCGCCGGCGCGTAGGGATAGCCGGGTGATCTCAGTGCGATATCGAGGCCCGCCGTGAAGGTCAGCCCGTGAAGCACTTGCGCTTGCACGCCCAGGGTCAACCAGTGCAGATCCTTGTTGTCCTTACATGCGGCCTTCCCTGTCACACCGCAGTTCGGATTGCCTGCGTCCCCGTGCTCCTGCGCGTTGATGACCGGATCCGCATCGCCCGTGAGGTACTCGAAGTGATACTCGATCATGGGCCGCAAGGAGAGGCCCTCGGTCACTTCGTCGAAGGGCGCGTCCGCGCCCAGCGCCACGCGCAGGCGGCTCTGGGATATGCCGTAGGCGAACCTCGACACGTAGCGCGAGAACGCGGTCGTGTCGGAGGGGTAATCGACCAGGTTCTTGGAGTTGTCGATGTAGTAGCCGAAATTCACGTGGAAGCGCACGGGAATGTTTTGCGTCACCGGTTTGAGATCGTAGGTACCGATGGCGTTCAACCAAAGCGAGGTCGAATCCGGCGAAAACGAGATCCCGGTGATGGAGGACATCATGCGGATGCCGAGCTCACCGCCGCCGGAGAATCCGGGTGCGAGCAGGGTCGCGACCTTCGCGCCCAAGATGAGATCCCCGAACGACTTGATGAGCTCGGGATCGGTGCGACCGGGCTCCGATGTGCAGGTTTCCTGGCCGTTGAGGGTGCTGCAGAGGCGACGATTGCGGTTGGCCGATCCCAGAATTGCCCCGAAGATTTCCAAGTGCTCGATGGGCGTCATGCCGAAGGTGAGCGCGCCTTGCAAACGAGTGTCGTGGTCGATCGACGCCGGGGTTCCGGTTTGAGGATCGGCGTCGCTTTGGACCAGGAAATTGCTGCCGGTGAAGTATTCACCATGAAGGCTCAAGCGAAGCTGCCCCACGCTGCCCACATCGGCTGAACCCATGCGGAGAAGACCGACCGAGCCGCCCAGGCTCAGTTGGGGAACGAATCCACGCGGTCGCTCATCGGTCTCCGAGACCGCAGCCTTCGGCGCGGGAGCCGATTCTTCGGCTCTCTCGATCTCGATCTTGGAGGTAGGGGGCGCGGGAAGGGCCTCGGGGACAGGTGCCGGCGCCATGGGCGCGGGCACCGCGACCGGCGCTGGAGATGCGGAAGGAGGAGGGGATGGAGGCGATGGAGCCGGTGCCGGTGCAGGCATGGCCGGAGCAGGTGCGGCGACGATTGGAGCAGGTGCCGGCGGCGCAGCTGGAGCAGGTGCCGGCGCAGGTGCGGGGGATGGAGGTGCGGGCGGAGCCGCGTTCCAATAGTTCGGTGCGGGCGCGGGCGCCGGTGCGGGCGTCGGATAGGTGGGCGCCGGCGGCCAGGGCGGCGCGGGCGGAGCCATGGGCCCGGTTTGGGCCGCGGCGGCAAAAGGAACGACGAGGACGACGACGAGGGATGCTAGGGACGTTGGCTTTTTTCGCATGCGAGTGGCTCCTGGAGGCGAGGCGTGCCCCATGCTAGTCGCGCTTCGCTGGCGAAGCAATCGGCACGTAAAGGTCTCGGGTCGTTCGTTAGTTACCCCGATCACACGCTTTTACTTACCTTTCTTGGCGCGGAATCCTCGAAGGGCTCCTTCCTGCCCCCACGACGAGTTACCTCGGCAAGATCCCACGTGTGGATCACACCGCAACTCGCGCGACTCAACAGTTGAATTCCTGCGCTGGTCGTGGGAGTAAGTTCCGGCAGCATGACATCGCCGCTTCAGCAACTGACCGATGAAATCCACGAAGTCGCGCTCCTCGTCCACTCGGCCCAGGAGAGGGCAGAGGATCGCGAGATCGTCAAGAGTGCCCATTTGGCAGTCGAGCAACTGTCCAAGCGATATCGGGATCTCGCCACCAGCGGCCCCGAATCCGAGCGCGACACCATCGAGCGCAAGCTTGGACGACGGGTGACCGACCTGCGCCGCCTGGCCTCGACGCTACCCCGCATCGGTGCCATCGCCAGCGAGCACACGGGTGACCAAGCCAGCGCCGGCCCCTCGGAGGTCCAGGAACGCCGGATCACCGGGGTCTCGTGGCGCAGCGAAGCCGGCCTCGGAGCTGTTCTACCCCCTGCCCTGCGCGTGGGTGGAGAGGTCGACGCCTGGTGCGGCCCCTGCGACGGGCTTACTACCCACCATATCATTGCCATGGTCGACGAGATCCCGAAGCAGGTCGTGTGTCAGGCCTGCGGTGGACGGCATGGATTTCGCACTACGCCGGCCCGCAAGAGCGCCACGGAAAGTAGCAAGCCGACCACGCCCAAGGAGTCTGAAGCCGCACGCAAGGCGGAGCACAAAGCCGAGGAGCTGCGCGCACTCGGCCGGGAGGTGGCAGAGAGCACCCAGGTGCGTAACTTCGATGCCCGCGATCGTTACAAGGTCGGCGAGATCATCTCCCACCCCGAGTACGGGCGAGGCAAGGTGGAGACGGTTCTGCGCTCCAGCATGCTGGTGCGCTTTCCGAATGGCGGACTGAAGTCGCTGATGCTGAGCTAGAGCAGCTTCCCCGCAACCTCCGCTTGCGGGGAAGCCTGGGTTGGGGAAGGATCAAGCGACGAGACCGGCATGGCTTCATCGGAGCAAAGCGAAATTCCCGCGCCTTCAAGGCCCCATCGCCCGGCCACTGCAATCTTGGTGGTCGATGACGACTCCGACATGCGCGAGTGGGTGAAAGAGGATCTCGAGACTCGAGGGCTTCGCGGTCGAAACCGCCGAAGGCGGACGCGCCGGCGTCGAGCGGGTAAAGGCAGGCGGCATCGACCTCGTGGTCTCGGACGTCAAGATGCCTGACTTGGACGGGCTCGATTTGCTGCGCGAGATTCGCGAGGTCGACCCCTCGCCTTTCGTCATCATCGTGACCGGCTTCGGGTCCATCGATACCGCCATCCGGGCGGTCAAGCTGGGCGCCTACGACTACCTCACCAAGCCCTTCAAAATCGACCAACTTCTGCTCAGTATCGACAAGGCCCTCGCCGAGCGCGCCCTGCGCACGGAGGTTACCCGATTGCGCGAGGAGGTTACGCGCCGCGATCGCCTGGACAACATCATCGGCCGTTCGGCTCCCATGCAGGAGATCTTCGCCCTCGTCCGGCGCGTGGCCCCGTCCCACGCCAACCTCCTCGTCACCGGCGAATCGGGCACGGGCAAGGAGTTGGTCGCCCGCGCCCTGCACGCCAAGAGCCCGCGCAACAAACGCCCCTTCGTGGCCGTCAACTGCGCCGCCATCCCGGAGAACCTGCTCGAAAGCGAGCTCTTCGGCTATGCGCGAGGGGCGCACTCGACGGCCAACGCCGACCGCCAGGGACTCTTCGTCGAGGCCGACGGCGGCACCCTGTTCCTCGACGAGATCGCCGAGCTGCCCCTGTCCCTACAACCCAAGCTTCTGCGCGTTCTGCAAGATGGCGAGGTCCGTCCCCTTGGCATGAACCGCGCCGCGCGCGTGGACGTCCGCGTGATTGCGGCCACCAACCGCGACATCGAGCGCCAGTTGCGCGAGGGCCGTTTCCGCGAAGACCTCTATTACCGCCTGAATGTCATCCAGATCCAGTTGCCGCCCTTGCGCGGGCGACCGGAGGATATCCTCCCCCTGGCCGACCATTTTCTCTCGCGCGCCGCCGAGCGCTCGGGCAAAGCGGTCAAGGGTTGGAAGGAGGCGGCGAAGAAGATGCTCCTCGCCCATCATTGGCCGGGCAATGTGCGCGAGCTGGAGAACGTGGTGGAACGCGCCGTGGCCCTCACCGAAGGCGACCACATCGGCCCCGAGGATCTGCCCCGCAGTATCCAGGAGCGCAAGAGCATGGATCGCCTGGCCAGCGCCGTGGCCCAGGGCTTCACCCTCGACCAACTGGAGCGCGAGTACATCGAACGCGTCCTCGAGATAGAGGGCGGCAACAAGACTCGCGCCGCCCAGCGCCTGGGCCTCGACCGCAAGACCCTGTATCGCAAGCTGGAGGAATACGCCGCCTCGCCACGCCCCGGCGAAGATGGCGAGCCCCCAGCGGATCCGAACGCGTAGAGCTCGATGCCCACGAAAGGGCCTTCTGTTGCCGTCGACTGTCCGCTCCGACTGGCGTAAAAACATCGCATGCGCCCTTTGGCTTTGTGCATGGTCCTTCTATCCGGTTGCGCATCCGCGCACGCAACGAGCGACAAGTCGCAAAGCCCGGAGCTCGCTCCAGAACCGATGAGCGCGTCCGCCGTCGACGCAGGCGGCGATCTGGGTGGCGACGCCGATTTCCGAGAGGTAGCAAATCGGGCCATGACGGGGGACGCCCCCGCCGCGCGCGCAGCCTTGGAAGGCTTTCTCCTCAACCACCCGCACCATCACCAGCGCCCAGCCGCGGTGGCCATGCTGGCGGGCGTGCTGCTTGGACTCGGGGATGCGCCTTCCGCCAAGGCGCTGCTCGATGAGAACGCCGCGCTGCTGGACGGGCAAGAGCGAGTCTTCCTGACGGGCCTTTGCGAAGCCCGCTTGGGCCACTACGAACAGGCGCTTAGCTTGCTCAGGCCATATATCAACGCCGATCCGCCGCGCTTTCCGGGATTCCCCGACCCCACGGCGCGAAGTCTTCTCCGCATCGCCCTGTCGGATGCCATGGGCGCGTCCGGCGATCCGGCTGGCGCCGCCGATCAGCTCGAGCTTTACGCGCAGATCGCGGGCCTCCGAGATGCCGACCGGGCGTACGCCAAGGCGCGGGCCGCGGAGATCGCCGGCAAGGCGAGCGACAACGCCGCCCTCGCCGCGCTCGGCGCTCGTCATGGGGTCTTCGCGCGGGCAGTGCTCGGCGCCAAGGCCGCGGCGGCGCTGCGCGCCCGTGGCGACGAGACAGGCGCGGTCAAGATGGAACAAGACACCCTGGCCGTGCGCAGGCAACTGGGACTCGAGCCTGGACCGCCTTCATCCGTTTCGGCCAACCCTCTGCACCTGGGCCTGGTGGTACCGCTCTCGGGCGCCCAGGAGCGTCTCGGCGACGTGGTCTTGCGCGGGGCCATGCTGGTCGTCACGGCCGCCAACCACGGTGGCGAGGCTGCCGACTTTCACCTGCAACTGCGCGACGCTGCCGCACCGCCAGAACGGTCCACGTCGGGTGGCGGCACGGTGGCAGGCATCTTGTCGCTCTCCCGCGAGGAGAAAGTCGTCGGCGTGGTCGCCACGCCGGACCCGCGCGCCATCGACATGGCCACCCGCGACAGCCTGCCCCTGGTCCTGCTCGACGAGCGCTCCCCGGGAGCGCAGTCCACCTCGTTTCCGCTCATTCACTCCTCCGAGGCACGCGCGGCGGCCCTGGCGCGAAAAGCGCTGGCCTTGGGCGCGCGCAGATTTGCCATTCTTGGCCCGGATAATGCGACCGGGAAGCGGCTGGCCATGGCCTTCAAAAGGGCCGTCGAAGATGGGGGAGGCACGCTCACCGGGCACATCACCTACCCACCTGGGGCGACGAGCTTTTCGAGCGCGGTGGCCAACCTGCGCAAGCTCCCCTTCGAGGCCCTGTTCGTGCCCGACGATGCCAGCCGCCTGGAGCTGGTGGCGCCGGCCCTCGCGGTGGCGGATATCTGGCCGCGCTCGCCGAGGGTAGCCATGACCGCCGCCTACGCATCGGCCAGCGCCGGCCCAGGCCGCCGGGAGGCCTTGTTGCTTTCCACCGCGCTCAGTGTCTCGCCCAAGTTCCTGCAATACACCGAACGCTACGTGCAGGGCGCCCTGCTCTGCCCCGGTTTCTATCCTTCCGACGACAATCGCAGCGCCAGCTTCGTCACCCGTTTCCGCGAGGTTTATGGCACCTCGCCGAGCGCCACCGATGCCTACGGCTACGACGCCCTCTTTCTTCTTCGTGGTGCGGTCGAACGCGGGGCCAGGAGCCGTGCTGATGTGCTGCGCATATTGTCCACGCAGACCTTCGAGGGGCTGACCGGCGACATCCGCTTCGGCCCCGATCACAGCCGCACCGACCCGCCGCTGGTCTACGTGGTCGACGGCGACAGCATCCGTATCCTCAAGTAAGCTCGGTGCGGGTGCCGCGTGGCAAGACAAGAAACAAGCGACGTTCTGGGTGAGATCGCCAGGGGCAATCTGGCGCCGATCTACTGCTTGCATGGCAACGAGCGCTTCCTGGTGGATCGCTGCCTGGCGGCCCTGCGCAAGGCTGTTCTCGGCAGCGACACGGCAGGTGCCACTGGACTCGACTACGACGTCTTCGACCTCAAGGAGACGGCGCTCGCCGAAGTGCTCGGCGCGGCACGCACGCTACCCATGTTCAGCAAGCGACGATTGGTGATCGCCGAGGGCATCGACGGGGTAAAAGCCGCCGAGCTTGAGCCCCTCGTCAAGTTCGTGTCCGACCCGAATCCGCGAGGATGTCTGGTCCTGGTGGGCGACAAGGTGGACGGCCGCTTGCGTGCCTTCGCGGCCCTGCGCAAGGCCGGTTTCCTCCACGAGCTGAGCAGACTCAAGGATCGCGACCTGGTGACCTGGGTGGCGGGTGAGGCCCGTCGGCGCGGGTTCGACATCGACGCCAGCGCGGTGCAGGCGCTGGCCGAGTTCGCTGGTCCTGATTTGGGGCGCGTCGCCCATTCCCTGGAACAGGTCGCCCTTTTCGCCGGCGGGCGCATCACGCGCGCCCACGTGGAAGAGCTCATCCCGGAATCGCGCGAACGCGGAGTGTTCGAGCTGACCAAGGCCATCGGCAACGGCGACGTTCGCTTGGCCCTGAGCCTGGTCGCCAACATGCTCAGAAATCGCGAGCCGGCGCTCAGAGATCCAATTCATGTTGATGCGCCAGCTCCGTCAAATCTGGCGCGCCAAGGAGCTTTCCGCGGCCTCCGTGCCGCGCGCGGAGATCGCCTCGGCGGTCGGCATCGCGCCGTTCTTCCTCGACGACATCCTCATCCCCGCCGGACGCATGAGCACCGCCGCACTCAAGCGCAGCTTCCTGCACCTCTACCAGGCCGACCGCAGCCTCAAATCGTCGCGGGTCGACCCGGATGTACAGATGCTGCGCCTCGTGCGCCAACTGGCCGAGGCGGCGGCGCATTGAGATGGGAACCCTGGGAGGGTTCCCAAACCCTCGGCCCCACCCGCCACCCTCCTCCCCGCTCGCTGCGCTCGGCCTCGCGCGCTCTGGCGGAGGCGGGCAAAGCCCGCCTTCGCCTACGCGGGTAATGGGAACCCTGGGAGGGTTCCCAAACCCTCGGCCCCACCCGCCACCCTCCTCCCCGCTCGCTGCGCTCGGCCTCGCGCGCTCTGGCGGAGGCGCGAGGGGCGCGTCCGAAGGACGCGTGGGTGAGGGCGGGGAGGTGCAGGTCCCGAAGCACCGACGAAGTCGGCGGGCAAAGCCCGCCTTCGCCTACGCGGGTAATGGGAACCCTGGGAGGGTTCCCAAACCCTCGGCCCCACCCGCCACCCTCCTCCCCGCTCGCTGCGCTCGGCCTCGCGCGCTCTGGCGGAGGCGCGAGGGGCGCGTCCGAAGGACGCGTGGGTGAGGGCGGGGAGGTGCAGGTCCCGAAGCACCGACGAAGTCGGCGGGCAAAGCCCGCCTTCGCCTACGCGAGTAATGGGAACCCTCGAAGGTCCCCATGCCGTATGCAGGCCAGCAGGCCGTAGGCTGAGCTCGCCGGCCCGCCACGCGTGGAGCGGTTATGCCGGGGGCTGCTTCGCGGCAACGGTGAGGCGTGAAACCTCTCGCGATGCCGTACGCGGCTTGATGACACCGCGACCGCCCAAGCGGGCGATGAGCTTGGTCGCCTCTTTGAGCAGCGCGTCCGTCTGTTTGGAATCCTTGGCCGCGATTGCGGCCCGCAGTTTCTTCACGGCGGTGCGCATGGCCGACTTTTGGCTGGCATTGCGCGCCTCGCGCTTGATTCGCTGCCGGTTCTTCTTCTCCGAAGATTGTATGTTCGCCATTGGGAAGGGTGCGAATCTTGCTGATGCCGACGGTCCCTGTCAAGGGTTGCCGTCACAATCTCAATAGGCCCGGTCTTCGGCCTTCATTTCGCCACCGGTAGGAGCGGTAGGGGAAGGAACCTTGATATTCTGTTGACCACCGCGTCGTTCGCCAGGTTTGAGGACATCCTTGCCGGTGATGCGATCGACCACGTTGTCGTTCTCGTCGCGATCGCTTTCCTTGTCGGTGATCAAGCTGTCGACGAACGAGCCCGTGGGGACTTTGGCCGCGTTGGTCTTGCGAACCTCTTCCTCCCGGTCCTCCACCGAGCGGTCGTAGATCACCAGGCAGTAGACATCGTAGAACTTGGAGCGGTCGACCAAGCGCAGCCCGTCCCCCTCGGCCGAGCGCCAAAGGAAGGTGTCGAGTATCTGGTTCTTCGCGCCGTGATCGACCACGGTGCGATAGACGGGCTGGGCCTTGCCGAACTTCTGCTGCATCATCTCGCCGAATTCCGCGAAGCTCTTGCCTTGAACCACTTCCCGGTCGAAGGCAATGAACATCTTGTACAGCGAGTCGCCCGAGAAGAAGAAATAGCGCGTCGACTTGGGCTCCCGGTATTCGAGCATGGATTCGTTGTTGTTCGGCACGAACTCCTTGTCGATGATCGAGGTTTCCCAGCCCGGGATGTGGCCCTGCAGCTTGACATAGCTCTTGCTGACCTTGTCCTTGTCGGCCTTGATCCAGTCGCGGAGCTTGTCGGTCTTGGCGGGATCGAGACGGGCGGCATTCATCCGATCCTTGTAATTCGCCTCGATCTTGGCGAAGAGCTTCTCCTTCACCGCCTGGGGAGACATCCCCCAGGTGTAGTCGCCCTTGAGCTCCTTGATCTCGGCAGCCTTGGCGATGGGCGCAGGTCCCTTGACCTTCTCGGCCTTCTTCTTGCCACCCTTGGCGGCGGCGATTTGCGCGGTTGTCAGGGCCACAAGCACTGCCAGGCAGGAAAGTCCGAATCTTCTCATCTGCGAATCTCCTTGGGTCTAGGGCCCGCAAACACTAGCACCCCTGGCCGCGGTTCCACAACGCTCAATCGCCGAATGGATCCGAAGCAGACTTGACCTCGATGGGTCGAGTGGCCTGCACCTTCGATTGCGCGCCATCGCCATGAGGCTTGACTTGGACGGTTGCCGCTCCGGCTTGGGCCATGTCATCCGCGCCCTCCGCCCGCCCGGCAGCCTCGTCTCCGCCGACGCGGGGGTGATCGGCGCGGCCTGTACGCAGATCCTCACGCGGATTTTCGGAATAGGACGCAGATTGTCCAGGACCTGAATAGTCGATCCAGAATGCGGAGGGTCCCTTCTTGCGGTCGTCGAGATGGACGAAGACCGAATTGGGGTAGTAGCCCACGCCCGCGTGGTCGAAGGTCTTGCGTAGCCAGTCGCGTAAAGCCGCGTTGGACACTCCAGGTACCCGAAAATCGCAGGCCAGGCCCTTCTTGTGCGGACTCTTGGGATTGCGCGCCACCCTGGGATGGCGGTAACCCGAAATTACCTCCAGGCGGTGCCCGGGGTAATGCCGAGCTGTTTCGTACAGCATGTGCGCCAGGCGCATGTCCATCTTGAAGACCGTTCCGGTCTGGTGGCAGCGCATGAACCGGTCGAAGCGCTTCTTCCAACCTTTGATGGGACGGCCGCGATCGTCCTGAAAACGCAGAAGCAGGGTCTCCTTCGTGTTGATCTGGTAGAGCTCGACGGCACCGTAACGCGACAGCTTCTTCGGCTTCTTGATCGGCCCCTTACCGTGGAACTTGGTCGCCAGCGTGCTCGGACGCAGCGCCCCCCGTGCGACACCGGGAATCAGAATCAGTGCAATGGCGAGAACAGCGCGCCGGAGGAACAAAGCGGTTCCATCATGGCAAGGCCTACCCCGCTGGCGTCAACTTCTTTCGCATTTCCGCCAACAGATCCCAGGCCGCGCGCGGCGAGAGCCCGTCCATGTCGGCCGCGCGAAGAGCAGCAAGAACCTCTTGCTCGGTCGGATCCGCGCGCCCAGGCGCGGACGGCTTGGCAGGCGGCTGCTGCGGTTGCAGCTGCAGCGGTTGATCGAAAAGCGAAAGCTGAGGAAGTTGGTCGTGTTCGGGCCGAGCGAGCTTGGGTCCCCCACCCTTGCCTCGTCCACCACCCGCGCTGTCTTCGAGATGGTCGAGAATGGTTCGCGCGCGGTGCACCACCGTATCGGGCAGGCCAGCCAAGCGGGCGACCTCGATGCCGAAGGAGCGGCTGGTTCCGCCCGGCGTCAGCTTGCGCAGAAACACCACCTCGCCCTTCCATTCGCGCGCCGCCACGCTGACGTTGCGCACACGGGGATGAGTCTCCGGCAATGCGCACAATTCGTGGTAGTGCGTGGCGAAGAGCGTGCGTGCGGACAGCCGATCGTGGAGGTATTCGGCGACCGCCCACGCGATGGACACACCATCGTAGGTCGAGGTGCCGCGCCCGATCTCGTCGAGAATGATGAGGCTCTTGCGGGTGGCGTGGCGCAGAATGTGGGCGGTCTCGCGCATTTCCAGCAAGAAGGTCGACTCGCCGCGGGCCAGGTTGTCGCCAGCGCCGACGCGCGTGAACACGCGGTCGCAAAGCCCGATGCGCGCGGAGCGGGCGGGCACGAACCCGCCCATCTGCGCCATGATCGTTGCCAGCGCGACCTGACGAATCAGCGTCGACTTGCCGGCCATGTTGGGCCCGGTGATGAGCAGCATTTGTTCACCCTCGGTGTCCAGGCGTACGTCGTTGGGAACGAAGCCACCCGTGGCCGCCAGACGTTCGACGACCGGGTGCCGGCTGTCGACAAGGTCGATGACCTCGGAATCATCGACCACGGGCCGGCAGTAGTCGCCGCGATGCCCCCGCTCGGCGAGCGCACCGAGAACGTCCGCCGCGGCCACTCGGCCGGCCAGGGCCAGCAGCCGCCCCGCCCCCGCTCCCACCTCGTCGCGCAGGTGGGTGAAGATGGACAGCTCGATGCTCACCCGCCGCTCGTCCGCGGTGAGGATCTTGGCCTCGTAGTCCGCCAGCTCGGGCGTGACGAAGCGTTCGGCGTTGGCCACGGTCTGTTTGCGCGTGTAGTCCGCCGGAACATTGGCCAAGTGCGAACGCGTAATCTCGATGAAGTAGCCGAACACGGCGTTGTACTTCACCTTCAACGATGGAATCCCGGTGCGCTCGCGCTCGCGCGCCTCGATGGCCAGGACCCCCTCTCGCCCTCCGGTGGCGATGGCGCAAAGCTCATCGAGCTCGGACGAAAACCCCGGGCCTGATGTAGCCGCCATCCTTGGTGAGGGCCGGGGCGTCGTCTTTCAGGGTGGCGGCGATGCGTTCGGCAATGTCTTGGCAAAGCTCCGGTCCCAGGTCGAGCAGATGCCCTTCGGCACGGATGGCCCGCTCGACCGCCGGCAACTCGGCCGTGGCTTGCAAGAGCGTCGCGCGCAGCTCGGGCAGACGCGTCAGCGACCGGCCGAGGACGGCCAGATCCCGAGGCGTGGCCACGCCCAGGCGCGCTCGCGTGGTCAAACGTTCCAGGTCGCCGAGCTCGCCGAGGATCCCGCGAGCCGCCTCGCGTACGGACTGCTGCACCACCAGACACTCGACGGCGTCCTGGCGTCGGCGGATCTGCGCGATATCGACCAGGGGAAAGAGCAGCCACCTGCGCATCAGGCGCCCCCCCATGGCCGTCACCGTGACGTCGAGGAGATCGAGCAGCGATCCCTGCCTCCGTCGGTCGATCATGGTCTCGACCAGCTCCAGGTGCGCGCGGGCTTGCTCGTCGATGATGAGAAAGTCGTTGCGCTGGAACAGACCGAGGCGCGACAGAGGCAAGGGAGCGGAGAGCTGCGTTGCGCGGACGTAGCGCAGCACCCGCGCCGCAGCGGTCGCCACCAGGGGCAATCGTTCCAAGCCCGCCCGGTCGAAGCCGCCCCCCAAGACCTCGGTCAAGGTTTGCAGGGGCGGCGCCTCGTCGGCGACATCGATGGCCGTCTGGGCCAGGTGCCCGTAGGCGCGCCGGATGCTGGTCGCAAGATCGCCATCCAGCTTGGAAAGCAGAAGCTCGCGCGGCTCGGCTCGCGCCAGCTCGTCGAGCAACCCTTCGGTCGTCGCGCACGAGGTGGCGCGAAAATCCCCCGTGGTCACGTCGGCGAAGGCCAGGCCGAACCCGTCCCGTGCCTCGCCTGCCACGGCGGCGACATAGTTCGGCGTGCGCGGCTCCAACGATTCCTCGTCGAGGATCACCCCCGGCGTGATCACGCGAACCACGCCGCGCTTGACCATTCCCTTGGTCAGCTTGGGATCTTCCAGCTGCTCGCACAGGGCGACGCGGTGACCAAGCTCGGTCAGGCGCTGGATATACCCGCGCGCCGAATGGTGCGGCACCCCGCACATGGGCGTCGGGTCTTCTTTCCCCTTGTCGCGCGAAGTAAGAGTCAACGACAGGGCACGGGAAACGTAGACCGCATCCTCGTAGAACATCTCGTAGAAGTCCCCGAGCCTGAAAAACAAGATGGCGTCGGGATACTTCGACTTGATGTCGAGGTACTGGCGCATCAGCGCCGTGGTGCCGCTGTCTTTTTCGACCGCCACGGCGCCTTGGTCCCCGTGCGAGAAGGGGCTCGGCCGGGGCTACTCCTTGGCAGGAGCAGGCGCCGGACGCGGCTTCTTGGCGGCCTTGCCCGGGCTGCGGGTGGCCTTCTTCTCGGTCTTCTGCCTCTTGATGCGGGCCTTGAGCTTCTTCTGCGCCTTCTTGCGGCGCATCTTCATCGACGTGCGGTTATCGTGTTTTCCCATGAAGTCGCCACTATTCGGAAACTAGGCCGCCATGTCAAGGAGCTTGCGCGCCCGATAGAGGTTCGGCTCAAGCTTTGGACGAATCGGGACCGCCAAGCCTTGAACTACGCCAACCTGCTCCGAACCGGCATTCGACCCCAGCCGCAGCGGCAGGCGTGTTGGACAACGTCTGGGATCTGGACGAGATCGTTGATCTGCCTTGAACCAAGAGATTCTATAGCAGGATGGATGCAGTATGATGCCGTCAAAGATGTCAGCAACTTCCAGAAGGTCGCCGCCGATAACGAAGGTTGTGCACCAACTCACGCTGCCAACTGTCGCCAGCAAGATCATAAGACGTCCTGCCCCTGAAGCAAGCGTATGTGTCGTTTGCGATCCCTCCCTAGATCGGATGACACGCCACTTCAAGTCGGCTGACGGGGGTTCTTTGATTGCCATCGGAGATAGCCAGAAACTTCTCGCCAAGATGCCTAGTGACGTCTTTCAGACCTGTGTCACCTCTCCCCCCTACTGGTCCCTCCGCAACTACCATATCAAGGGACAAATCGGGCTGGAAGAGTCGCTAGAGGACTATCTGCGAAGTTTGGTGGCGGTTTTCGATGAGGTACACCGAACGCTGCGTGATGATGGGACGCTCTGGCTGAATATAGGGGATTCGTACACCTCGGGCGGGCGCACGTGGCGCGCGCCAGACAAAAAGAACCCTGTGCGAGCGATGCACACCCGCCCGCCAACGCCCGAAGGGCTGAAGCCTAAGGACCTGATTGGTGTCCCTTGGCGTCTGGCTTTTGCCCTTCAGTCAGCAGGATGGTACTTGCGGACAGATCTGATCTGGAACAAGCCCAACTGCCAACCCGAGAGTGTCAAGGATCGCCCCACGAGAAGCCACGAGTATGTATTCTTGTTCAGCAAACAAGCTCGCTACTACTATGATTCTTCCGCTGTTCGTGGCCCGAACGACAGGAACATTCGGTCTGTCCTGGACATCAACACGCGGCCATTTCCGGAAGCCCACTTCGCTACATTTCCACCGGCATTGGTCGAGCCGTGTATCAGGCTTGCAAGTCGAACCGGATCACTCGTGCTCGATCCTTTTCTTGGAGCCGGGACCACGGGGCTGGTAGCCCTCGCCCTGCAGCGCAGGTTCGTTGGCGTCGAACTGAATCCCGAGTACGTTGCCATTGCAGAGCGACGTCTAAATGGTGCCATAGTCAAATGACGATCAAAGCTCCGGACCCCACACGTCAGATTGGGTTTCACCATCAGCTTGTCGCAGCCCGCAAGTTGTGGCTGGCGGAGGCTTTGGCAGAGGCTTTGGCCGACTCGGACGCACCTCAGATCAAGAGGGAGCTGTCCAAGTACGCACCATCAGATGCTGTGCGCATCTTGGCCGCGGCGGGGATCCGGGATGAACACGTCTTCCCGACGCCTACGGTCCTTGAAAGAAAGCCGACCCTTGTCGGCTACTACAGGCTCCTCCTCGGGTCACCGCAGAAGACGTTCTACGGAGCAGGGAGTGGCATGGGACAGTTCAAGTCTATGGAGGCTGCAGGCACCCTGACTGAAAGGCAAAGTGCTGGCCTTCCAGAATTCTGTGCTGTCATGTGTGAAGCCTTGGCGGAGTTGGTTCGACAAATCGACCCCGTCGTCACCAAGAGAGACGTCGGCGACCTGCCATTGCTCACACTGGGGCAGCAGTTTCAGGGCGCCAACAACAACAAGATAGGCCAGCACGCGACGCAGGAGGTCTTCCTTACCGTCGTAGAGATCGTCAAGACCCATATCGTTTCGAGGAACAAGAACCAGATCGTCGTCAAGAACGCTTCAGGACGGAAGGTCCTTCTCACGCGGGCCAGCGATCCGGACATCAGCGTGGAGGAAGAAGGGGCTGGCGGAAGGATTCACAAGAACGTGGCGATAGAGATCAAGGGCGGAGGGGACAAGAGCAATGCGCACAACCGGGTGGGAGAGGCCGAGAAGTCACACCAAAAGGCGAAGCAGGAGGGATTCCGCGAATTCTGGACATTGATCGCGTTAAAGGACCTAAGCCTGCCGAAGCTGAAGAAGGAATCCCCGACCACAAGTCAGTGGTTCGACGTGCTGCAGGTGCTCGCGCGCGAAGGCCCCGACTGGGAGCGAATCCGGGAGCACCTTACGCAAGCAACTGGAATACCGCTTCGCATTGTGCAGCGCCCGCGCTGAGTCACCAAAGCCAGAATTGGGCTGAGTACTACGGTCCAGTTCCTTGGTGCTCAGGCCCGCACGGACCCGTAGGCCTCGACCGCAGCTTGGTCCAGTCGATGCGCCAGGTGTTGCGCCCTTTGATCCATACCAGCGGCCTGCGCTGCTCCGCGGGCGTGGCCAGGGCCAGATGGTAGAGGTCGTCGATGCGGCAGAAAAAGCCGCGCGTGTGCGGAGTATCGGGCCAGCCGAAGTGCTCGACGTCGAGGTGGTGGCAGAGGCTCGTGCAAGATCGTGTTGAGCAAGCCGCGGAAGCTGGTGACCTTGCCCAGAACCGCGGTGCGCATCCAGACGCGGATGGCCTGGGTGGCGAAAGTGTAGTCGCCCCACAGCTCGTAGGACGAGCCTTCCGAGACCGTCTTCGGCCGCGCGCCCAACACGGAAAGCTTGGGTGGTGCGACGTCGTAGGACTGGGCCAGGAACGCGAGGAGATTGGCGCCCGCCTTCTTGACCTTGGGCCGCTGCTCGGTGGCCAGCGCCTCGGCCAGGGCCCTGGCCAGGTTCTGCAGCGGCTCCGCGGGCGGCAAGACGAGGTGCGTCTGGGCATCGCTCGCCTCGTACTGGCGGCGGACCTTGGCCGCCCGGGGAATGGGGTCGGTGATCAAGCCTTGCTGCGCCTCCGCTTGATTTCGTTGATGAGGCTGTTGGTCGAGGCGTCGTGGGAGGAAACGTCACCGCTCGCACGCAGCTCGGGCAGGATGGCATTGGCCAGCTTCTTGCCAAGCTCGACGCCCCACTGGTCGAAGGAGTTCACGTTCCAGATGATCCCCTGCACGAAGATCTTGTGCTCGTAGAGCGCGATCAGCTTGCCCAGGGTGCGCGGGTCGAGCTTTTGATAGAGCAGCGAATTCGTGGGGCGATTGCCCGGGAACACCTTGTGCGGCAGCAGCGCGGCCAAGGCGGCTCCGTGGATGCCCGCGGCTTCCAGGTCGGCACGCGCCTCGGCTTCGGTCTTGCCCTTCATGAGCGCCTCGGTCTGGGCCAGGAAGTTCGCCAGCAGCAAGGTGTGGTGCTCGCCGATGGGGTTGTGCGTGTCGACCGACGCGAGGAAGTCGGCGGGGACCAGCTTCGTACCCTGGTGAAGCAGCTGGTAGAAGGCGTGCTGGCCGTTGGTGCCGGGCTCGCCCCAGATCACCGGGCCGGTCTGGTAGTCGATGACCTTTCCATCGCGGGTGACGCGCTTGCCGTTCGACTCCATGTCGCCCTGCTGGAAGTAGGCCGGAAAGCGCAACAGGTACTGATCGTAGGGCAGGATGGCGTGGGTCTCGGCGCCGAAGAAGTTGTTGTACCAGACGCCCAGGAGGGCCAGGGTCACGGGCAAATTCTTGTCGAGCGGCGCAGTCCGGAAGTGCTCGTCCATCTCGTGCGCGCCTTCGAGGAGGGCACGGAAGTTGTCGAAGCCGACGCCGAGGGCGATGGACAGGCCGATGGACGACCACAGCGAATAGCGACCACCGACCCAATCCCAAAACACGAACATGTTGTCCGTCGCGATGCCGAACTTGGCCACCTCCTTGGCGTTGGTCGACAGGGCGACGAAGTGCTTGGCGATGTGCCTCTCGTCCTTGGCGTGTCCAAGGAACCACGCCCGCGCGCTGTGCGCGTTGGCCATGGTTTCCTGGGTCGTGAAGGTCTTGGAGGCGACGAGGAAGAGCGTGGTCTGGGGATCCACGCGTTTCAGCACCTCGGCGATGTGCGAGCCGTCGACGTTGGACACGAAGTGAAGGTCCAAGTCGTCGCGGCAGTACGGCCGCAGAGCCTCGGTCACCATGACCGGGCCGAGATCCGAGCCGCCGATACCGATGTTGACGATGGCGCGAATCGGCCTGCCGGTGTAGCCCTTCCACGCTCCGCTGCGCACGGACTCGCTGAAGTCGCGCATGTGGTCGAGGGCCGCGTGGACGTCCGGCATCACGTCTTTGCCGGCAACGAGGATGGGCCGCGACGAGAGGTTGCGCAGGGCCGTGTGCAGGACCGCCCTGCCCTCGGTCAGGTTGATGGGCTCGCCGGCGAACATCTTGTCACGCATGGCCTCGACGCCGGCTTCGCGCGCGAGTGCGCGCAAGAGCTCCATGGTCTCGTTCGTGACGCGGTTCTTCGAGTAGTCGAGCAGCAGGTCCCCGAGGCGTAGCGAGAAGGTCGCGAAGCGCTTGGGATCCTTCGTGAACAGATCGCGCATCTGCGCGGGCGCGATGGCCTTGTGGTGCTCTGCCAGCTTCTTCCAGGTGTCGGTGCCGACGATGCTCATGGAGGCGATATCTAGCACAAGCATGCGACGGTCCGCAGAGGTTGCTTGCGAACGCGCACCACGCACCTGACGGATTCCCCGGTGTGCTACCCTCACGCGCCCCGCATGATCGACACCACCAACCTAGCCAAGGAATACGGCGCGCGCGTCTTGTTCGAAGACGTGACCCTGCAACTCCATGCGGGATCGCGCTACGGGCTCGTGGGTGCGAACGGCTCGGGAAAGACGACCTTCCTACGCCTCTTGGCCGGCGACGAAGAGCCCTCGCACGGGACCTTCACCCTGGCCAAGCGGGCTCGCCTGGGCGTGCTTCGCCAGGACCGTTTCCTGGACGACGACGCCATCATCCTGGACCTGGCCATGCGCGGCGACGAGGTGGTTTGGGCGGCCCTGGCCGAGCAACGGCGAATCGGCGACGAGGGACATCCGGACCCCGGACGGATTGGCGATTTCGAGGACATCATCTCCTCGCATGACGGCTACACCTTGCAAGCGCGGTCCACGGAGGTGCTCGTGGGTCTTGGCATTCCCATGGCCGCGCACCGCGCGCCCCTGTCCACCTTGTCGGGCGGCTTTAAGCTGCGCGTGCTGCTGGCGCAGGTGCTCATCGGCGGCGCAGACATCCTGCTGCTCGACGAGCCGACCAACCACCTCGACATCCTGACCATTCGCTGGTTGGAGAAATTCCTGGCGAGCTACACCGGCTGCGCGGTCGTCATCTCCCACGATCAACGCTTCCTCGACAACGTGACCAGCCACACCCTGGATGTCGACTACCGCACCATCACGCTGTACACCGGCAGCTACTCCACCTTCGTCGTCGACAAGGCCGCCATTCGCGAGCGCAAGGAAGCCACCATCGCGCGCGCCGAGGAGGAGATCGCGCGCAAGCGCGCCTGGGTCGAGCGCTTCGGCGCCAAGAACACCAAGGCAACCCAAGCGCAGAGCCGATTGAAACAGATAGACCGCATCGAGGTGGAAGAGCTGGTGGGCAGCTCGAGGCGCGCGCCCATGCTGCGTTTCGAGCAGGAACGGCCGAGCGGCAAGGACGTGCTGGATATCGAGAACCTGTCCAAAGCCTACGGAGACAAGCCCGTGCTGTCGGATGTGAACCTGGTTCTGCGCCGGGGCGAGCGCATCGGCATCATCGGCCCCAACGGCCTCGGCAAATCCACGCTGCTCAGGATCCTCGTACGCCGCCTGGCCGCCGACACGGGTCAGGCGCGCTGGGGCCACGAGGTGCGCTTCGGGTACTTTCCCCAGGATCACCGCGAAGTGTTGGACGATGCCGACGCCACGCCGCTCGGCTTGCTCGAACACGCCTGCCCGGGCGCGAGCCCGACCTTCGTACGCAGCCAACTCGGCCGCGTGCTGTTCTCGGGCGAGGACGTGCTCAAACGGGTTGGCCTGCTCTCGGGCGGCGAGGCCGCGCGACTCATCTTTGCGCTGCTCATCGTGCAGAGGCCCAACGTGCTGGTGCTCGACGAGCCGACCAACCACCTCGACCTCGAGGCCATCGGCGCCCTCATCGAGAGTTTGAAGAGCTATCCAGGCACGGTGCTGTTCGTGTCGCACGATCGCTGGTTCGTCTCCCAGCTGGCCACGCGCATCGTGGAAATCACGCCGGGCGGTCCGCGCGATTTTCCCGGCACGTATACGGAATACCTCGCCCGATGCGGCGACGACCATCTGGATGCCGACGCGGTCGTGGAGAAGGCGAAACGCGCGCGCCAGGAAAGCACACCAAGCTCGCCCAACGCCACCGACTGGGAGGAAAAGAAGCGTCGCCGCAACCGCATGATCCAGCTCCCCAAGCGGCGCGATCAAGTCTTGGCCGAGATCGAAGCCGCCGAAGGCCGCAAGCAGGCCATCACGGATCTGTATTGCAGCCCCGGCTTCTTCGAGCGTACCGACAAGGACGAAGTCGCTGCCCTCGAGCAAGAGCAGGCATCGCTCCATCCACACATCGCGACGTTGCTTGCCGAATGGGAGGCCCTGGAACTGGAGATCGCCAGCCTGAAGAACGACTGACGTCAGCTCACCGGCGTCTTCTCAGGGCTCGCGAGCTTGGCAGGTGACTCGGCGTAGGCGAAGATCAACTTGTCGCCGACGAGGTCCACGCCCACTTTGCCGCCGCTTGCCAGCGCGCCGAACAAAAGCTCGTCGGTGAGCGGACGCTTGACCTCTTCCTGGATCACGCGCGCCAGCGGCCGGGCGCCGTTCATCGGGTCGTGCCCCTTCTTGGCCAGGTAATCCCGCGCGGCCCGCGATAGATCGATCGTCACCTTGCGCTCGGCCAACTGTGCCGACAGCTCGGCGATGAACTTGTCGACGATGCGCAGCATCTCCGCGGCGCCGAGGGGCGCAAAGTCGACCTTGGCGTCGAGCCGATTGCGGAACTCGGGCGAGAACATGCGTTTGAAGGCCTCGTCGGAGTCGCCGAAGCGCTCGCCCGCGCCGAAACCGGGCAGGTGCTTCGACAAATCGCGAGCGCCCACGTTGCTGGTCATGATCAAAACCACGTGGCGGAAGTCGGACTGGCGGCCGTTGTTATCGGTGAGCGCCCCGTGGTCCATCACCTGCAGGAGAATGTTGAACAGATCCGGGTGCGCCTTCTCGATCTCGTCGAGCAGCAGCACCGCGTGCGGGGTCTTGTGGATGGCATCCGTGAGCAGTCCCCCCTGATCGAAACCGACGTAGCCGGGCGGCGCCCCGATCAGGCGCGAAACCGTGTGCCGCTCCATGTATTCCGACATGTCGTAGCGCAGGAAGCTCACGCCCAGAATCTCGGCCAGTTGTTTGGCCAGCTCGGTCTTCCCCACGCCGGTCGGCCCGGCGAAAACGAAGCAGCCAATCGGCCGGCCAGGCTGGCCCAGCCCCGCGCGGTTCATGCGGATGGCCTGGCTCACGCGTTCGACGGCCTTGTCCTGGCCGAAGATGCGGGCCTTGATCTCGGTTTCCAGATTGCGCAGGCGTTCGCGATCGGTCGAAGCCGCGCGTCTGGGCGGGATGCGCGCCATGGTGGCGACCACGGCCTCGATATCGCGCGACCGCACGCGCATGGATTCCTCGGGTTTGCTCTCGGGATCGCGACCACGCAGCTTCAAAATCGCGCCGGCTTCGTCGATGAGGTCGATGGCCTTGTCGGGCAGCTTGCGCTCGGACAGGTAGCGATCCGCAAGCTCGGCGGCCATACGCAGGGCTTTGGGGCTGTACTTCACGCCGTGGAAATCCTCGTAGTGGCGGCGTAAGCCCTTGAGCACCTTCACCGTATCGGCGACGTTGAGCTCGGGCACCTCGATGGGCTGGAAGCGACGCGCGAGCGCACGATCCTTTTCGATGTGCGCGCGCAGCTCCTTGTGGGTGGTGGTGCCGATGCAGCGGATGCGCCCGCTCGAAAGCAACGGTTTGAGCAGGTTCGAGGCGTCCATGCTGCCCCCCGAAACCGCGCCCGCGCCCACGATGGTGTGCAGCTCGTCGACGAAGATGACGGCGTTTTCCTTTTCCTCCACCGCGCGCAGAACCGCTTTGAAGCGCTCCTCGAAATCGCCGCGGTAGCGCGTGCCGGCCAAGAGCGAGCCCATGTCGATGGAGAAGATGGTCGTCCCGCGCAGGGCCGCCGGCGCCTCGCCCGCCTCGATGCGCGCGGCCATGCCCTCGACGATGGCGGTCTTGCCCACGCCGGGATCGCCGACGAACAAGGGGTTGTTCTTGCGCCGACGGGCCAGCACGTGCAGCGCGCGCTCGACCTCCTTGTGCCGGCCGACCAGCGGATCGATTTCGCCCGCACGCGCCCGCTCGTTCAGGTTGACGGCGTAGGCGGAAAGCGGATCTTTGGCCGGCCCTTCCTCACCTTGCTCGTCCGGCATGCCGGCAGGGGAATCGCCCGCGCCGTGCGTGGGCCCAGGTAGAAGCTTCGAGGTACCGTGCGAGATGGTGCTTAGCAGATCCAGACGCGAAATGCCCTCCTGCTTGAGGAAGTGCACCGCGTGGCAGTCGCGCTCGCCATACATGGCCACCAGCACGTGCGGCCCCTGCACTTCGAAACGGCCCGAGCCAAGGATGTGGTTCACGGCGTTCTGGATCACCCGCAGGAAACCCAGGCTGGGTTGGGCGTGGTGGGTCTCTTCTTCTTGCTCGCCGCCATCCACGTCGGCCGCCTCCGGCTTCACCCGGGCTGCCTCGTGCGCGGGCGGCACCGGAACGGCGGGTATCGACGTGGAGAGGAAGTCTTCGAGCTTGGCCCGCAGGCGTGGCAAGGCGCCACCGCATTTCTTGATGGTGTCGACCGTCCTGGCGTCGTCGAGAAGCGCCAGCAGCAGATGCTCGAGCCCGGAAAATTCGTGTCCGCGCCGGGTGGCGTCCCCCAATGCCTTGCGTACGGCCATTTCGAGCTTCTGGACTCAGCATGATTGCCTTCTTACCGAGCACTCGAGCGGCATTTCGTGCTTGCGCGCGAAGCCGACGACCTGGGTTGCCTTGGTTTCCGCCATGTCGCGCGGATAGACCCCGGCGACTCCCATTCCCTTGGTATGAACGTGCAGCATGATCTCGTTGGCCGTGGCGGCGTCGTGATGGAAGAACTTCATCAGGACGTACACGACAAAAACCTGGGTGGTGTAGTCGTCGTTGTGAAGCACGACCTCGTAAAGGCGCGGCTGTTCGACCTTGACCTTCTCAAGTGTCGCGACTTCGCGCTCGTCTTGCGGGTTGCGCTTCGGCATGGCTCCAGGAAGAGTAGCTTGTCACGCGCGCGGCAGCGATCAAGATGTCTGGTCAACTTCGTCCGCCCTGCGGGGGAACATGGTCCGAACGGATCGAATTCGCCAGTTCGCGCATCGTATACTTGGGGAAACATGGACCTTTCGTTCTTCGACAAGTCAGCCTGCGCCGAGCGGCGCAATCGCTTGGCCTCCCGCCTGGGGAACCAATCTGCCCTGGTCGCCTCTGGCGCTCCACGCCCACGGGGCACCCACCGAGGCCTGCACCCCTTTCGAGCCGCCAGTCACTTTCTTTACTTGTTCGGGCTGCACCTGGAAAAGGCGATGGGATTTTGGAGTGGCGAGGGTTGGCGGCTTTTTCTTCCCGAGCCTGGGCCAGACGCGGCGCTGTGGACGGGACCGGTGCCGGGATTCTCCGAGCTGGGCGAAATCCTGGGCGTTCCTGTCTTCCCCACGGCCAAGTTGCAGGAGGCCCTCGACCCCGGGACGACTGCGACCCTGCCCTCGCCGGACGTCGAGACCTGCGTGGAACAGTCGAGCCTGCTCGGTCGGGAGATCCGCCCGGGCAAGTTGGCCGCCATCGACGAGCCCCTGGCCGATGCCCTCATCGAGCTGCGCCTGGTCCACGACCAGGCCGGAATCGCCGGTCTGCGCGAGGCCGCGCAGGCCACCGTGGCGGCACACACGGCCGGCCTTCGCGCCGTTCGCGCCGGCATCCGCGAAAGCGCGGTCAGGGCGGCCATCGAAGCCGAGCTCGTGGCGCGCAACATGACCACTTCGTTCAATTCCATCGTGTCCGTCCACGGCGAAGTGCTGCACAACGAGGACCATCATTTTACCCTGGCCGACGGCGACCTCCTTCTCGTCGATGCTGGGGCGGAGACCGCGGGGGGCTGGGCCGGCGACGTCACCCGAACCTGGCCGGTCAGCGGGCGCTACACATCCACCCAGCGCGATCTGTACGAAGTCGTCCTACGCGCCCAGACCGCCGCGGTGGACGCCATCAAGCCCGGCCGACGCTACCTGGAGCTGCAGGCCATCGCCGCGCGTGCCACTGCGGAAGGCCTGGTCGGGCTCGGCATCCTGCGCGGGGATCCCGCCGAGCTGGTCAGCGACGGCGTGGTGGCGTTGTTCTTTCCGCACGGGGTTGGACATCTCGTCGGCCTGGACGTCCACGACCTGGATGACCTGGGTGACCGCGCAACGTACGCGCCGGGGCGCACACGATCGACCGACTCTGGACTCAAGGCGCTTCGCTTGGATCGCGATCTGGTCCCCGGAATGGCCGTCACCGTCGAGCCTGGCTTCTACCAGGTGCCGGCCATCCTGGACGACGCGGAGCGAACGCGCGTCGCCAAGGACCGCTTGCGCCGCGACCGGTTGGCCGCCTTCCGTGACGTGCGCGGCATTCGCATCGAGGACACCATCCTGGTGACCCGCGATGGACACGACAATTTGAACGCCGCTCTTCCCAAGGCGCCGCTGGCGGTCGAAGCCGCCATGCACGCTACCTGATGAACTTCACGGCCACGACCGTAGCGGCGACGAGGAGCGCTGTCACCAGGATGGCGCGAACAATCGTCCAAGCGCGCGAGGGAGGCTGGATCGCCAAATCGGTCGTGGTTCTGGCCGGACCTGCGCCACGCGACGATGGGGCCGAGAGCGGAGGGACGTATTGACGCTCCTGGATCGGACGGGTGACGTGACGGACTTTCGGCCCGGTCCGAAGCAACGGCAAAGAGCGCTCGTGCGTCCGTGGCGGGTTCTTGCAATCGGCTGGAGACGCATGCGACGAACCCAGATCGATCACGAGGGCGCTCATCTGCTCCTCCTCCTGGCTGTCCGAGGCGGGCTCCTCGATGTGCAAGCCAAGGCTCGAGCGCAGCTCCTCGATCTCCTGCCTGCGGTCTTCCTCGGAAAAGGCGACCTCGGGAAGTTGCACGACCGGCAAGTCTTCCGTCGTCGTGGCGAGCTCATCATGGTTGGCGGGCTTGTGGGCCGCGTGGTCCGGCGAGGGTTGCCAGGGGCCGTGCCGCGCCGAATCCGTCGACGGAAGGGAGGTGGGACGCTTGATATGGAAACCCTGAGAGGGTTTCCAGGCCTTCCCGCGCTCTGGCTCCGGCGGGCATAGCCCGCCTTCGCCAACGCGACTAGGCTGGCCGTCGTCGCCAAGGTTCTCGAGAGCCGTGCAGAAATCCGACGCCGTCTGAATGCGATGTTCGGGCTTCTTGGCCAAGAGGCGCAAGATCATCGCGTTCAAGGCGGGACTGACCGCGCCGGGAGTGAGATCCATGGGCGAACGTGGCGGCTTTTCGACGTGGGCCTGCCAGATGTCCACCGGCGTGGGGCCATCGAAAGGCAGCCGACCGGTCAGGGTTTCGTAGAGCAGCACGCCGAGCGCATAGAGATCCGAGCGCGCGTCGACCTTCTGGCCGCGACACTGCTCGGGCGACATGTAGTGAGGCGTGCCGACGTTGACCCCGGCAGCGGTGCGCGGGCCACCAGCACTGAGATGGGCGGGCACGCCCTCGACGAGCTTGGCCAGCCCGAAATCCACCAGCTTGACCCGCTGCCCGCCCGGCTGTACCGAGGCAAGAAGCAAGATGTTCTCGGGCTTGAGATCCCGATGGACGATTCCCTTCGAGTGCACCGCCACCAGCGCGCGCCCCACCTCGAGGAAGATGGGGATGGCTTCGGACATGGGCATCCTCACCCGTTCGCAGAGCACGTCGCCCAGGTTGCGCCCTTCGAGATACTCCATGACATAGTAATGGCGACCGTCGGTCAGCCGGCCGAAGGAGAAGATGTCGACCAGCCCTGGATGCTGGATGTCGTTCACGGCGCGCGCCTCCAGCACGAAACGACGGATGGCGTTCTTGTTCTTGGCCAGCCTGGCCGCGAGCACCTTGATGGCGACCTTCTTGCCGATGATGGGATGGACCGCGCTGTAGACCGTCCCCATGCCGCCTTCGCCGATGCGGGCCAGGATCTGGTACTCGCCCACCTTCGTACCCTCGGAAAGCTTGGTGCCGAGCGACGTGGCGGACGTATCGAAAGCGCTCGATGGCCGGGCCGGCGACGCATTCGGCGTATCGCCGGGCGGGTCGAGCGCCGGGGCACCGGTCGCCGCGGTCTTGGTGTCGGATCGACCGGGGCAGTCGAAGCTCGACTCCGTGCCGTGCGCCGCCTTCCCGCAGTATGGGCAGAGGTCAGGTGCCATGATCGGTGACAGTGTATCCCGAGAATCCTCGCGACGGGCCACGACTTTCCGTCGAACGATCTCTTCAGGTCCGATTACACGTCCGGTCGGCCGAAGATCAAACACGCGTTGGCGCCGCCGAAGCCGAAGCTGTTGGTGAGCGCATGCCCTGGTTTCGCGTCACGCGCGACGTTGGGCACGTAGTCGAGATCGCACTCGGGATCGGGTGTCGTGTAATTGATGGTCGGCGGGATCTGGGCTCGGCCCACGGCCAGGGCCGTGAACGCAGCCTCGACACCGCCCGCGGCGCCGAGCAGGTGCCCGGTCATCGACTTGGTCGAGCTGACCATCAACTTGCGCGCGTGGTCGCCGAACACCTTCTTGATGGCCAGGGTTTCGGTAGAGTCGTTCATCTTCGTGGAGGTGCCGTGGGCATTGATGTAGTCGATGTCTTCGATGTTCAGCCCCGCGTCCGCCATGGCGGCGCGCATGCAGCGCTGAACGCCCTCGCCTCCCTCGGAAGGAGCGGTGATGTGATGGGCGTCGGCGTTGGCGGCGTAGCCTTCCAGGACGGCATGAATGTGCGCTCCCCGCTTCTTGGCGTGCTCCAGCTCTTCCAGGATCAGGATGCCCGCCCCCTCGGACAGCACGAACCCGTCGCGGTCGAGATCGAAGGGGCGACATGCCTGCGCCGGCGCGTCGTTACGCGTGGACAAAGCACGCATGGCGGCGAATCCACCGACACCGAGTGGGGTCACCACGGCTTCGCTGCCGCCGCAGATCATGGCATCGGCCTCACCGCGCTGGACCAGACGAAAGGCATCGCCGATGGCGTGGGCGCCGCTTGAACAGGCCGAGACCTGACCGTAGCACGGCCCCCGGGCGCCGTATTTGATGGAGAGCTGTCCGGCCGCCAGGTTGATGATGATTTGGGTGACGAAGAAGGGAGAAAAACCATGGCGTGGACCCTTGGCCAGAAGCGCCCGGTGGGTGGCTTCGATGGTGGCGACCCCACCCATGCCCGACCCGATGAAGCAACCTGTCCGTTCGCCGAGCTCGCCATCGAGCACCAGACCGGCATCCTCCATGGCCATGGTTCCCGCGGCCATGGCGAACTGAATGAACAGATCGGACATCGACGATCGGGCTTCGCGCGCGGAGATCCAGCGCGTGGCCTTGAACGCCTTGACCTCGCCGGCAAATCGCGTCGAGAACTCTCCAGCGTCGAAGTGCGTGATGGGGCCGATGCCGGAAACGCCGCCGAGCAACGCCCGCCAGGTTTCCTCGGTCCCGATCCCCACGGGGGTGACCAGCCCGATGCCGGTCACAGCTACCCTGCGTGGCATGGCCACTCTCTACTTCGCGCGGGCCTTGACGTAGTTGACCACATCGCCGACGGTCTTGATCTTTTCGGCATCCTCGTCGGGAATTTCGAGATTGAAGGCCTCTTCGATCGCCAATACGAGCTCGACCACGGATAGTGAATCCGCCTTCAGATCATCCATGAACAAAGACTTCATGGTGACCTTCTCCGCCGGTACCTCGAACTGCTCGGCAACGATCTTCGTGACCTTCTCTTCGATGTTCTCAGCCATTCTCGGATCCTCTTCTTACGACTGTTTCTGGAAACGCGTGGAACGCATAGGTTACATTAAAAGACCGCCGTTGACCCGCACGACCTGACCGGTGATGTAGGCCGCCCTGGGCCCGGCGAGAAAAGCCACCGCGTGCGCCACGTCGTCGGGCAAGCCGAATCGGCCGAGCGGAATGGTGCGTAGGACCTCTTCCTTGCGAGACTCCGGCATTTCCGCGTCGGTCATATCGGTAGCGATGACCCCCGGCGAGACCGCGTTCACGGTAAGTCCGCGCGAGGCGTACTCGCGCGCCCAAGATTTGGTAAATCCGATGATGCCCGCCTTGGCTGCGGCATAGAAGCCTTGCCCGGCCGAACCGCCTTCGCCGATGATCGACGCGATGTTGACGATGCGGCCTCCACCGGGCGCCCGCATCAGCGAACGCAGGGCCGCGCGTGTGCAGTTGAAGGTCCCTCCCAGATTCACATCCACGGCCCGACGGAAGTCGGCATCCTTGCCGCCCAGGGTCAGCCCGTTCACCGCCACCCCCGCGTTGTTGACCAGGATGTGAACGCCTCCATGCGTCGCAACGATTTCCCTGGTGGCCGAATCGACCGCAGCGGCATCCGCGACGTCGAAACGCATGGCCACGGCATCGCCGCCCGCGCCAGCGATGGCCGCCACGGTCGCGTCCGCAGCGACTTCGTTCTTCTGAAAGTTCACGATGACCTTGGCCCCTTGCGCTGCAAGCGCGATGGCCACGGCGCGGCCGATGCCGCGCGAGGCCCCGGTCACGATCGCCACTCGGCCAGCGAGCTCCGGCACGGTACGGCTACGCCTCCTCGGAAGGCGGCGGCGAGCTGTCGGACCATAGGAAGGCGTGCGCTTCCATGCAGCGCTTGATTTCACTTCGCAAATCGATCTTGGCGTACTCGCCCGCGGTGAGGATGGCGTTCTTGATGGCCCGCGCGTCCGAGCCGCCGTGGCAAACGATGACCACGCCGTCCACCCCGATGAGGGGCGCGCCGCCGGTCTCGGCGTAGTCCGAGCGGTACTTGAACCTACGCAACGCCGGCCGCATCAACCAAGCGCCGATCTTCTCGATGAAGCTTCCGTGCATCACCTCTTCCTTGACCGCCTCGCCTATCCACTCGACCAAGCCCTCACACCCTTTGAGCAAGACGTTGCCGGTGAAGCCGTCGGTGACCACCACATCGGCGGTCCCCTTGAAGATATCCCGGCCTTCGACGTAACCAAGGAACTCGAACTCGGTGCCGGCACCCTCGGGAGATGTTCGGCTGAGCAGCTTGAACGCCTCGCGCGTGAGGACCGTGCCCTTTTGTTCCTCGGTCCCGTTCGACAGGATGCCCACGCGAGGACGCGGCTTCTTGTGCTGCAGACGCGCGTAGGTGGCGCCGAGCACGGCAAACTGAGCCAACACGGACGGTCGCAGGTCGACATTGGCTCCCATGTCGAGCAACGCACACTGGCCGGTCCGGGTCGGAAACGTGGTCGCGATGGCGGGCCGCTCGACAGCGCCGATGCGCCCAAGCACGATGAGCGCCCCGGCCATGAGTGCGCCGGAATTTCCCGCGGAGATCACGGCATCCACCTCCCCCGCCTTGGCCATGTCGAAGCACACGCGCAGCGAGGACGCCTTCTTGTGGCGAAAAGCGATGGCCGGCGCCTCGTCCATGCCCACCGTATCGGGGGCATGGCGGATTTGGATTCTTTCGAGCGGCGCCCCCGGTCCCGATTCCCCCAACACCTCTCGAAGCCGCGGTTCCTCTCCGACCAATACGACGTCCAGGCCGCTCGCAGCGACCGCGGAAAGGACACCCTCGATTTCGATGCGAGGCGCCCCCTCCGAGCCCATCGCATCGACGGCGATCCTAATCTTGCTCAGGAGCTCTCCTCTTCGCTCTTCTCCACCACCAGGCGGTCTCGGTAGTAGCCGCAGGCCGAGCACACGCGGTGCGAGAGTCTCGGTTCGCCACAACGCGGACAAGGCATGAAGTGCGGCACGGGCTGCTTCATGACCTGAGCCCGGCGAATCGCCGAGCGGGATTTGGATTGACGTCTCTTGGGAACTGCCATTTTCGCCTCTTTGCTGGTTCGAGAAAAATCCCCGCATCGCGCGGGGCTAGAGTCATCGCATAGGTGGCTGTGTTGTTACTACTGAAGCTTGATTTTTGCCAGCGCCCCGAGCTTGCTTGTCGCAAGCGCCTGCTTTTCGCAGTCACAAGGCGTCAAATTGCGATTGCGCCCGCAGACCGGACAAATCCCCGCGCAATCGGGTCGGCAAGTCGCGGTCATGGGCACCGCCAGAAGAATTTCGTCGCGGATGGGTGGCCCCAGGTCGATTACGCCGTGCTCGAACGAGACGACCTCGTCCTCGGAGTCAGCTTCCTCGCCTTCGGCGGGTTGCTCTCGTTCGACGAAGCTAACGGTCATGGGAGCGTCGATGGTCACGGGCGCGGGCTCGAGACAGCGCGCGCAGGGAACCCTCATTTCACCGCGCAAGGTCCCACGCAAGAGGTAGCCGTCGCCCGCGGGCTCGAGCCGCCCTTCAAAGCGGGCGCCGGCTTCGGAAAGCCCCAAGGATGCGTCCGGACACGCCGCAGCCAACCATGCCTCGGTGACCGCCACGCGCAGGTCGATTCCCCCCTCGCCGATATCTTTGATTTTGTACCGCATGGCCTAACCCGGTCTCGTTTGATGGAACGGGGAGCCCGTAACTATAGGGTTCGCCGGTCTCGCGTCAAGCTACTTGCTGGCGGACGAGGCCGCGCTGCCACCACCGAAAAGAAGCAGCGACTTGAGATCTTCGTCGTTGAAGACGAGCTGAGCTCCCAGAAACCAGTCGAGCGTCCCCCCTGCGAGCCCCTGAGTCTTCACGTTGTTGAAGACATCGTCCACGCCGCCGAGGATGTAGATCATGCGCTTGTATACGGCGAGATAGGCCCGCCCGGCGAGCCGGGGATACTGGTTGGAACGCATGTCGAAGATGTCCGTGCTCAGCATCAGTCGATCGTCGAAGAGATAGAGATCCGCGCCGACCCCACCGGTGGATTCTTTGATTCCGAAACGGAAGGCCACCGGACCAAGCCGCTTGCCGAGCTGAAACGTCAGACGAAGTTGCTCGGTGGTCGTAATCGTGGTTACCGAGGATTGGCCGGTCAGGGAGCTATCGGACTGCACGCTCGACTTGGTACGATACCCGCGCGGATCGTCGACAATCTCAATCAGATAGAACTTATCCGGATGCGGCATCAGGGTCACGGCCAGGTAGTTCTTGAAGGTGCTCGCAAGGTAGTTGTACTCGGTACGCATGCCCACGATGGTCTGCAAGCGAGCGATCCCGTGCGTAATGCTGCTGACGTCGTCGGTGATGCTGTCGAGGTTCTTGCCCACGGTGTCGTCGTTGACGAGGTGCCCGACCGTCCCTTCGCCGTCGGCGATCTTGCCCGTGATTTTCTCGACGTGATCGAGGGATTTGTCCAGGCTGTCCACGCTGTGCTGCAACTTCTGCAAGTTCGAGCGCAATTCCTCGCCCGCACCAGACACCTGGCCCTGGGTCGTGCCTACCAGGCCCTTGATTCCTTCTGTAATCTCGCGAACATTGTGGATGGCCACCTTCACGTCGTCCGCCTCGGACTTGGTGATGCCCTCGACCGTGGCCGCGATCTCGTCCATGCGCCCGAGCAATCGCTCGACGATCACCGAGTTCTTCTCGATCATCTCGTTGGTGTTGTTCGCCAGGTCCTTGATGGGACCTGCGGTCAGCCCCTTGACGTCCTCCAGGATCGACTTGAGCACCGGCAGGATCGTGGCGACGGAATCCATGATTTCACCCATGTCGGCGGGCTCGGTCACGTTTTGGATGCGATCCCCGTCCTTGAGGCGCGGGACCTCGACCTTCTTTCCGTCACGCATCACGAACGGCGTCCCGGGATCGATTTCGAGGTAGTACTCGCCAAGCAGCGAGGCCGATTTCTTGCCGATGGACGCGTTTGCGTACAGGAGGATCTGCGGATCGATGCGCAGGAAGACCTTGGCCTTGCCGGTCTCCTGATCGAGGACCCTCTCCTCGACCTGCCCCACACGCAGCCCCGCGGACAGCACCCGGGTTTTCTCGTAGATGCCGAGCGCGTTGTGAAACAAGGCATAAACACGATAGCCCTTGCCGCCCGACATACGCTCGGACGTGTACTGGAAAAGCAAGTAGCTCGCAGCCAACATGACGATGGTGAGAGCGCCTACGGTCAGGGCGGCCAGGCTTCGCCTCACGATGGGCCCCCGCCGAAGTGCACCGCGCCGGAAGGCTCCACGAATTCCCTCAGCACCGGGTTCGGCGCAGCCGTGATTTCCTCGCGCGTCCCGTTGGCGACGATGACGCCATCGTAGAGCATGGCCACGCGATCGGCGATGCGAAAGGTCGAGGCCATATCATGCGAAATGACGACCGAGGTAACGCCGAATTCGTCCGCTGTACGCCTGATCATTTCGTCGACATTCTTGGTTGCGATGGGGTCGAGCCCGGTTGTGGGCTCATCGTAGAGCAGAATCTCCGGCCGGTCGATGAGTGCTCGCGCCAGCCCCACACGCTTTCGCATACCACCAGAAAGCTCCGCGGGGAACTTCTGTTCGATGCCGGCAGTTTTCGCCAAGTCGAGACGTGCGAGCAGGCCGCGTACCCGTTCCATGACCTCCGCCCTGGGCAGGCGGTAACGCTCGAGGAGCGGAAAGGCGATGTTCTCGACGACATTCAGCGAGTCGAAGAGGGCGGCGTACTGAAACACCATGCCAAACTTGCGTTGAATCTTGGCGATCGCCACGTCACCCAGACCGATGATGTCCTGGCCGTCGACGAAGATATGTCCGCGATCCGGAGCGAGGAGGCCCATGAGGTGCTTCATGAACACCGACTTGCCCTGCCCCGATCCTCCGATGATGATATTGATTTTGCCACGCTCGATGTCGAGGTTCACACCACGCAGGACGTGCTGTTTCCCGAAGGACTTGTGCAGATCGCGAATCCGGATCTGCCATCGTTCATCGCGGCTTCGCAGGTCGTCTGCCATCTAGAGGCCGCCGTAGGGGTAAAGGACGTTCATGATTTGAATCAAGAAGTAGTCTAGGACCAGAACCGTTACGGATGTCGAAACCACGGCGCGCGTCGTCGCAAGCCCGACTTCCTTGGCTCCGCCACGAACGTTCAGGCCCTGGTAGCAGGAACACGTCGCCATCGTCAAGCCGAAGAAGAACGCCTTGACCAACCCTTCCTTGTAGTCGATGGGATCCACGCCGCGACGGAAGAGCTCCAGGACTTGGCCAAAGTCGATCTGGTACGAAATGATGGCCACCACGTAGGTCCCGATGAGCCCCACCACGTTGAAAACCATGGTCATCACCGGCAGCATCAGGCACGAAGCCACCAGGCGAGGGGTGACGAGGTACTGCACGGGATTGACCGCGAACGTGGTAAGGGCATCCACCTGCTCCGTGATGCGCATGGAGGCAAGCTCGGTGGCCATGCCCGACCCCGCACGAGCGGTGATCATGAGGGCGGTGAAGACAGGTGCCAGCTCGCGTGCCAAGGACACGCCTACGCCGAAACCAACGTAGCGCTGCTGATCGAAGAGCGAGAGCGCCAGGATGGCCTGGACGGAGGTGACCGCGCCGGTGAAGAACCCGACCAACATGATGATCGGTAGCGAGCCCACCCCGACGAATTCCATCTGCTCGAAAAAGAGCCGCAGGCGCAGAGGACGCCTGAACAGCCAGACCAAGGCGCGCCCGAGCAGCAGGATGTGCTCACCGAAGACTGCCACGGCCCCAGGCAGGGGAGAAAGGGCGCGCCCGACGATGGCAAGGGGATGAAACCTTTTCCCCTGCGCCAGGCCTGGCCTCGCGCCCTCATCCGCTGGTGTCGCCGCGGGGTCGGTCATGGCGTGCGCCTTGATTCGACCACCTTCATGTTCGAAACCCGATCGAGCGCCATGTTGCGAGTGCGGAAGCCATGCCAAGGTTCAAGATGCAACCGTGCTACCACGTCCGACGGCCCGCAACCAGAGGTCGGCCTGTTTCCAAAGGACGGCCCAACCCGGCCGGGAGGCAAATCAGATCGTAGAGGCTTCAAGGCTTGGCGGATTCTCACCCCCGCAGAGCGGTGGGTCAATTTTGCCCGAATTCCCCCCTCCATTCTCGAACAGAGGACGAAGATGCGAGGAGGGAGCGGTCAAGAAATCCCGGCGGACTTGGCGAGCTCGAAGAACCGTGGGGCGAGCGTCAGCTTGCGCCCCTCCAGCGAGAGGACTTGCTGTCGAGCCAGGTCGGCCACGATTCTGGAAACGGTTTCCCGGCACGCACCGATTCGGCTGGCCAAATCCTGTTGCGTTGGCGAGCGCGGGATGACCGTCCCTTCCGCAGCCGACTGGCCCTCGTCGCGGGCCAAGTTGTAGAGCAAGCGATAGAGGCGGCTTTCGACATCCGCTGTGGCGAGCCCGGAGGCCAAGAGCTTCACCCGATTGAGCCGCCGCTCCAGATCCCGAATGAGCGATATCGAGGCTTGGGGAACGCTGGACAATGCCGTCAGAAATTCATCGCGGGGAATGAAAAGCAGAAGGCTGGTCTCGGCCGCGATCAGCCCATCCCCAGGGACCGAGCTGTCAGGAAAGAGAACCGCATCGGCAATGAGATCGCCAGGCCGAAATGTCTCCAGCGTCAGCTCGCGTGCGTTGTCCGTCCTTCGCACTGCACGAAGGCTGCCCTTGACTACCAGGACCGCGGCGCCGAGCCAGCGTCCCTCGAGGAGAACCTGTTGCCTGGCACTGTACGACGACAACGAGGCGCTCATGGAAAGGGACGTGAGCGCATTCTGCGGGAAAGCGCCAAACCAGGCCGAGTTGCGGAGGGCGCTCAGCGCGGGATGAAAACTGATGTCACGCTGCAGCCCGGCTGCACTGTCGGTGCGAAGTGAAGCGATGGCATTCATGAAATCCTCCTGTTCAGGCATCTGTTAAGCAACCTTGGTGCCAACGCAACATGGCGAAATCACGTCGAGCTCGTCGAATCTTGCATGAGGACCGCGACGGAAATGGCACAGTCATGTCGTGTGTAGGGGGCGAAATCCGCCGTCCGCCGTCACTCGACATGACAAACCGAAAGACTTCAGGCGTCATACGGCGCGATGGCACGTCCTACTAGTGCTCCAACACCCGTCCACCTTACAATTCAACCGCACGAGGACCCGGACTCTGCGCGCCCGACATGACTCGAACATGTAACCCCCGGCTTCGTAGGCCGGTGCTCTATCCAGTTGAGCTACGGGCGCAGTTACTTAGTGAGGGCGAATGTATGCCGCGCCGCCGGGGCACAAGTCAAGATCTGCCGAAAGGAAAACGCCGGATGGCCCGGGAACGACGACGCCGCGACGGCCTCGTTGGCTGTGGCTATCGCCTGCGTCGACGCCCGGCGATCCACGCCAGCCCCACCAGCATCAGGACGCACAGGGTGGGCGACGTCCGGCCACGACTGCCGAGGTTGCACTTGCATCCGGCGGAGTCGCTGTTGGCAGAGGTCGTGCCGGGCCCCGTGTCGCCTCCCAAGCCCGGGGATCCGCCTTCTCCAGAGGTGCCGCCCGAGGAGGACGTCCGCGTCCCTCCAGAGCCGCTGCTGCCGCCCGCGTTGGTCCCGCCCGAGTCGGTCGTTCCGCCTTCGCCCGTCGTTCCACCTGCACCGCCCGCGCCGCCTGAGCCTGCCTTGCCTCCGGAGCCCGCACCACCGCCACTGCCGATCACGCCGCCCGAGCCGCCGACGACACCGCCCCTCCCCGTAGTCCCCCCGCTTGCCGGCTTCGCATCGCTCCCTCCGGCGTCCTTGTTGCCGCCCGCCCCTCCCGCTCCGCTCGCGCCGCCGGAGCTCGTGACACCACCGGTGCCTCCGCCGTTACCGCCCGTTGCTGGGGCCGTGTCGCCGTAGAAGGACACCGGACCGGTGTCTCCCCCGTTGGGCGCCCAATTGCGCCGATCCCAGGCCACCAGGCCCAGCAGGTGCGCTGCAAACATTCCTTGCCCATCTTCGGATGCCGAGTCGGGCTCGTTCCATTTGACCAAAGGAATCAGCACCGAGCTGACCGTGGCGTCGTCCTTGTCGACGATGCCCAGCGCAGCAGCACAGGCCGCCTTCACGAAAGTGGAATTGCTCGAGGTCTGTGCCCCGGCTTGCACGTCCGCCTTCTGGCTGGTATCGCCCATGAGATAGAGCGCAGCCTTGCCGATCGTGCCCATGTCCCCGCCCGCGCTGACTTGCGTTTGGATGAAGGCTTTGGCCGTCGTGTCGTCGCCGAGATAGCCGAGCATGAACAAGGCGTAGCCGGCAAACCCGACGTCGGCGTCGTTCACGCCGCACTGGAGCCTGGCGCGCAGGACCGCGGTACGCGCGCCCAGGACGGACTTGCGGGCCGCAAGCTCGCCAGCGGCCCAAAGGTGCATGTAGTCGTACTTCGAGCCTGTCTTGGCCGCCGGCTTGGTCGTGGGGCAAGACGTGCTCGACGAGTCCTTGCAGTTGCTCATGGTCACACCGTCCGTGCTGCCGAAGGAGCCACGGCCGGCGCAGTAGAGCTTCAGCAAGCTGTCGAGACCGGCGTTCACGTCCTCGAAGTCTGCCACCGCCTCGTACTGCAACGAACGCCCCTGGGCCAAGTCGCCCGTGCAGCCAGGGTTGACCGGGCTGTCCAGACCTGGGGGGGGCGCCGCCGGATAGAGGGTACCATCCGTCTTCACGATCATCACCGGATTCGCACCCTTGGTGGGGTAGCACTTGCTTTCGCCGCTGTTTCCGAAAGACACGGAAAAGGTGACGTCCTCGATCTTCGCCGGGCTGCCACTCGCGATCTTCCACGTCCCCTTCTCGCCCGGCATGAGCGTACCGGGAACCTTGAGCGTGGGAGCGGTCAAGGTGATGGCGCCACCGCTGCCCGTGGCGGTCAGCTTGAAATTGGGCAACTGATACCCCATGTTGTTCTGGACGTAGATGTTCTTCGGCGAGGTATCGCTGTCCGGTTTGACCACGATGTTGTAACTTGAAGCCCACAGGTCGTCGCACCAGTGCGCCTGCGCTTGAGAAGACAGCAAAACGAGCGACAGGGCGGAACCGATGAAGAGACTGCCTTTACGAAGACTCATGTGGTTTTCTCCCTTTTTCGACCACGGGTAACGACGAAGAACAAAAGCCATGCCCAAGCGATATGCGACCTGCGAATCTACCTGCCCAAGGCACCTAGAGGTGGGCCCCTTCCTTGGGGGCCGAATCGACCAAATTTAACTCACAATTATGCGAACCAGCTCCTCAATTCTCAAAATTGTTTCTGTACTCGTGGGTACACTCCTACATGGAACTACCATTGTCCCACCGTGCAATGCCGGCGGCGCCGACGCAGGGTCGATGTCGACCATGCTGCATTCCGCGATCGATCGGGACGACCTCACGACCATCCGGCAGAGGCTCGACGCCGGCGAGTCGGTCGACGCTCGCGATGGACGAGGCATGACGCCGCTGCACCTCGCCGCCATGAAGGGGTACCTCGACGCCGCGAGCATGCTGCTCGACCGCGGTGCAGATCCGAACGCCCGCGCCGAGGGCGACATGACTCCTCTCCATTTCGCCGCCATGTTGGCGCACCCGGAGATGGCAGGGCTGCTCGTGAGGCGGGGTGCCAGAACCGACAGCTTGAACGCCTCCGGGTTGATGCCGATCCATCTGGCGGCCAACGAAAAGGTGGTGAACGTGCTCGCCTCGTCCGGTGCGAACGTGAACGCGCTGACGTCGAAAGGGTTCACGCCCCTTCACACCGCTCGTCACGGGATGGTTGCGAAAGCGTTGATCGACCACATGGCCGACCTGCGCATCCGCACGCCCAGGGGCCGGACGGCGATGGAAACGGCTGGCATCGAAACCCTCGAGCCGGCCGGACTGTCGATTCACAGCGTGATGCTGGGCAGGTTGCGAGGAATCATCGGTCAGATGCCCGTGACGCTGACCAATGTTTCCAGCCAACCCATCCGCGACTTGGTGCTCAGCGCGCGCAGCCCGGCATGCGGTATCGATGTCACGCCCGTTGCCGTCCCCGAGCTCTTGTCAGGGCAGAATGCGGACATGGTGTTGACCATGACCCGAGATCCCACCATCCCGGAAGGCGAGTATCCGATCTACCTGTCGATCACCGCCCGCGGAAGCAGACTGGGAAACACGGATCTGAAAGTCGACACGCGCACCTCCGTGACCCCTGAAGATCGCGGAATGATCCGGCTGGCCAAGGGGCAGATCCGGCCTGTTTCCTCTCGCTGGTTCTACCTCGTCTACGGTGCCGTCCCGCTTTTCGTGGTGGCAGCCTGGCTGCTTCTCCGCAGACGCTCGACCGGATAGCTCTCGAGCAACCACGGTCGGCCGAGCGTCGGTTCTTTCGCACGTTTTCCAGGACTGCGCTATGGTTGAAACCTGCGTTAGGGCGCCATCATGGTCATCCAGATTCTCTTCCGGGATCCTCGCTCGGGTAGCGAGAAGACATACGAATTCGACCAATCGCCGGTTCGTATCGGCAGGAACCCACTCAACAACGTGGTCCTCGAGGGCAACTTCGTCTCGGGATGGCACGGCATCATCCGCTTCGACCAGACGGGGACCTACTATTTCGATCTCGGATCGACGAACGGCACTTGCCTCGACGGCAAGAAGCTGCAAAAGAACATCGCCATTCCCATCCTGCAGCCGACGCGCTTCACGATCTGGATGTTCGAGCTCATCGTCACCCCAAGCGTGCCCGGCATGCTGACGTCGACCGTGCAAAGGCCTTCCGCTGTCGAGACCATCTCCGTGACCGGCCGTGGCACCGACGTGATTCAGGCAGGTGGGACACCGCAAGCGCCGTCGCACCCGCCCAGCTCCCCGTCGCGGATCGTGGCGGTGGGTGGTGGTCGCGCGCCAACGCCTTGGCCGCCCACCCACGCACCCGGTTCCGCGCAATCGTATTCCCCGCCCCTCGTTCAAGCCCCAACTCCGGCACGACCACCGTCGCAGCCGGCCGCTCCGGATCCGGGCAGCCCTCAGCCGACCGAGCGCCTGATCCGCTGCCTGCGCATCATCGGTGCGTTCAGCGACGCCTTCATGGGACTCAAGAAGGGCTACGAACAGTTCGGCTCCGAGGTTGGCGTGCGTCCTCTGTCCGGAACCACGCCCCTGCATCGCGCCCGCACGAGTCAGGAGATCGTCGAGTACCTGCTGGATCCGTCGATCGATCCTGAAATCTGCGCCCGCGACCTGAATGCCGTGTTCGCCGACATGGGCATTCACGACGTCGCGCTCATGGAAGGCATTTCACAGAGCGTTCGCGTGCTGCTGGCCAGACTCGACCCCAACGTGCTGGATTTCAAGATGGGCGCGGGGCTGTGGTCGGGGTCGAAGGCCAAGGCCAAATGGAGCGCCTACGTGGAGAGCTTCAACAACTTGCTCGCCGAGGATGCCGCCCTGCATGCCGAGATCTTTGGCGAAGAGTTCGCCAGTGCCTACGCCAGCGTGGCCCTTGGCGACGAGAACGCGGCCCCAGACGACGACGGAGAGTAGGGTTTACTCGCCGCGTCTAGTCTACCGCGTCGGTTCGTAAAACATCGGTTCGCCAAACCGCGCTCCCAGTGTCAGACTCGCCCGGGCACTTGGTCGGAATTGTGGTGAAAGGATGCGTGGCCCTCCGAAATCCACTTGACATGATCGTCGAGTCGAAGGTTAATGGCACGCTGTTTCAACCAGGTAACTAGAATATGCCGATTCAAAATCTCGAGTCGCTGCTTCAGCCGATCTCTGCCGATGCAGCGTGCGGTCCTGACCTCGAATACGATCCGTCTTTCCTCGAGCTCGATCGGCTTTCGCAGGGCAAGCCCGAACAGCAGATGGGCGACACCATCGTGCCAGCCCAAGAACCCGACTGGAAAGAGGTCGGAAACCGGGCGCTCGCCCTCCTGACGAAGACCAAAGATCTGCGCATCGCCATCCGACTCGCCCGCGCCCTGTTGAACACGGAAGGGCTCGCGGGGTTGGCCGATGGGCTCGCGGTGCTGCGAGGCCTCGTCGAGACCTTCTGGGATGGTTTCTATCCCAAGCTTGATCCCGAGGACGACAATGACCCTACGTTCCGGGTCAACATTCTCATGGGCCTTTGCGACTCGGCCACCTTCATCGACCGTGTTCGCGTGATCCCGTTGGTCGCCTCGAAATCCTTCGGACGGTTCAGCCTGCGCGACTTCGCCATTGCCTCGGGCGAAATTGCACCGCCTTCCGGCGCGGAGGCGCCCAAGACTTCCGCCATCGACGGTGCGTTCAACGAGTGTCCGGTGCCGGACCTGCAGGCGACGGCAGAGTCGCTGCGCGCCTCGCTGGAAAGGCTGGCCGCCATCGAGGCCTTCGTGGGCGAAAAGGTGGGCGCATCGAACGGCGTCAATTTCGCGAAGCTGACGGATACCCTGCGCGCCGCCGAGAAGATTCTGATCGCGCGATTGGCCAGGCGGGGGGTCGTCGCCGAGGGCTCCGCCGAGGCCGGCGGCGCCGACGATGGATCGGGTGGCCCCGGGAGCGGTGGACAAGGTGGCGGCATGTCGATGAGCGGCGAGATCAACACCCGCGAGGACGTGCTCCGCGTCCTCGACAAGATTGTTTCCTACTACGAGCGAGCCGAACCCTCCAGCCCTATTCCGCTGCTCATCAAGCGCAGCAAGCGCTTGGTTTCGGCCAGTTTTATGGATATCGTTCGTGACCTCGCATCCGATGGTCTTTCACAGGTCGAAAACCTGCGCGGGAAAGACGAAGACGAGAAGGAAAGCAGCTAGTTCTCAAACATCAGAGGTAGGTGGACACCATGGCAACCAGTGCGCAGAAATTCATTCAAAGAAACCGAGCACCGCGCGTCCAGATCGAATACGACGTCGAGCTGTACGGCGCGGAGAAGAAGGTCCAGCTGCCCTTCGTCATGGGCGTCATGTCGGACCTTTCGGGCAACCCCAAAGAGCCCCTGGCTCCCGTCGCCGATCGCAAGTTCCTCGAGATTTCGGTCGACAACTTCGACGATCGGCTGAAGGCGATGAAGCCGCGCGTCGCGTTCCAGGTGCCCAATACGCTGACCGGCGAAGGCAACATCAGCGTCGACCTCACCTTCGAGAGCATGGACGACTTCTCGCCCGCGGCCATCGCACGCAAGGTGGGCGCGCTCAACCAGCTGCTTGAGGCGCGCAACCAGCTTGCGAACCTGGTGACGTACATGGACGGTACACCGGCGCCGAGGACCTGATCGCCAACGTGCTCAAGGATCCGGCGCTTCTGCAGGCTCTCGCCGCCGCGCCCAAACCAGACGCCGGGGACGAAGGTTCCGGCCAAGCCAAGTAGCAGTGAGGAAGAACCATGGCTGAGACACAAAAAGCCACAGAAGCCGCCGCCGCAACCATCGAGGTGAACGAATTCGCCTCGCTGCTGAACAAAGAGTTCAAGCCCCAGACCGACGGAGCGAAGGCCGAGATCGAGAACGCGGTCAAGACGCTGGCCCAGCAGGCGCTGGCCAGCAGCAAGCTCATCTCGAACGACGTCGTGCAAACCATCAAGGCGATGATCGCCGAGATCGACAAGAAGCTGACCGAGCAGATCAACCTGATCATGCACCACGGCCGAGTTCCAGCAGCTGGAAAGCGCCTGGCGCGGCCTGCACTACCTGGTCAACAACACCGAAACCGACGAGAAGCTGAAGATCCGCGTCATGAACATCTCGAAGAAGGATCTGCACAAGACCCTCAAGCACTACAAGGGCGCGGCCTGGGACCAGAGCCCGATCTTCAAGAAGCTCTACGAGGAAGAGTACGGCACGCTCGGCGGCGAGCCGTTCGGCTGCCTGGTCGGCGACTACTACTTCGACCACAGCCCGCCGGACGTCGAGCTCCTGGGCGAGATGGCGAAGGTCGCGGCCGCGGCGCACGCGCCGTTCATCGCGGCGGCATCGCCCACGGTCTGATCCAGATGGAATCGTGGCAGGAGCTCGGCAACCCGCGCGACCTGACCAAGATCTTCTCGACGCCCGAGTACGCCGCCTGGCGCTCGCTGCGCGAGTCGGAGGATGCCCGCTATCTCGGCCTGGCCATGCCGCGCTTCCTCGCGCGTCTGCCCTACGGCGCCAAGACCAACCCGGTCGAGGAGTTCGACTTCGAGGAGGACACGGCGAGCCCGGACGCCAAGCAAGTACACCTGGGCCAACGCCGCCTACGCCATGGCCGTCAACATCAACCGCTCGTTCAAGCTCTACGGCTGGTGCTCGCGCATCCGCGGCGTCGAGTCCGGCGGCGCGGTGGAAGGCCTGCCGACGCACACCTTCCCGACCGACGACGGCGGCGTGGACATGAAGTGCCCGACCGAGATCGCCATCAGCGACCGGCGCGAGGCCGAGCTGGCCAAGAACGGCTTCATGCCGCTCATCCACAAGAAGAACTCGGACTTCGCCGCCTTCATCGGCGCCCAGTCGCTGCAGAAGCCGGCCGAATACGACGATCCGGATGCCACGGCCAACGCGACCCTGGCGGCGCGCCTGCCCTACCTGTTCGCCACCTGCCGCTTCGCCCACTACCTGAAGTGCATCGTGCGCGACAAGATCGGGTCGTTCAATGAAGCCGAGGACATGCAGCGCTGGCTGCAGAACTGGATCATCGACTACGTCGACGGCGACCCGGCGCACTCCACCGAAGAGACCAAGGCGCGCAAGCCGCTCGCGGGCGCCGAGGTCATCGTCGAGGACATCGAGGGCAACCCCGGCTACTACAACTCCAAGTTTTTCCTTCGGCCGCACTACCAGCTCGAAGGGGCTGACCGTTTCGCTGCGGCTCGTCTCGAAGCTGCCTTCCGCCAAGGGCGGCGGCTAGATCCCGAACCTTCACCATCGCAACCATCAATCAGTAATTAACAAGGAGTTGAAAAATGGCGGTAAGTATTTGTTTGAGGCTTGGCCCGGACAAGAAGAATCTCAAGGGCGAATCCGTGATCACGAAGCACGAGGGTGAGATCGACGTGCTGGCATGGAACTGGGGTCTGACCCAATCCGGAACATCCCATCGCGCCACGGGCGCGGGCGCCGGCTCGGCCGACGTTCACGACCTGACCATCACCAAGTACGTGGATCTCTCCACCCCGATGTTGCTCCAAGAGTGTTTCAACGGAACCGACTTTGGAGAGACCGTGCTGACCTTCCTCAAGGTCGGTGGCGGTAAGGGGAATCAGGTCGAGTACCTCAAGATCACCATGTCGGGCACCGTCATAATCTCCTCGGTGACCTCAGGAGGCTCCGCCGGGGGCGACGATTCATTCACCGAAACGGTGACCTTGAACTTCGCCTCGGTGAAGATCGACTTCACCTCGCAGACCGCGAACCAGGGCAAGGGCGCCACGGTTTCGGGCAACTTCGATATCGCCAAGAAATTCTCCACCTAAAGCGGCCGAGCCATGGGCGCCCCGAGGTTCATGTCCACCGGGCGCCCATGGGCTCCAGTTTTCCACCAAGCAGGTAAGTCCCCATCATGAGCACCATCGAGGAAGATGTTCGCCAAGGAAAGCTAGAGGAGGCGCTGGCCGCCCTGCAGGCCGCGATTCGCAAGGCACCGGCCGACCCCAAGCACCGGGTTCTCTTGTTTCAGCTGATGTCCATCATGGGCCAGTGGGACCGGGCCATGACCCAGCTCAACGTGGTGGGCGACCTCGACGGCAAAGCCTTGCCCATGGTGCAAACCTACCGCACCGCCTTGAAGTGCGAAGAGCTGCGCGCCGAGGTGTTCGCGGGAAGACGTACGCCCCTGCTCTTCGGCGAGCCCGCGCAATGGGCCGCGCTCCTCGTGCAATCTCTCGTTCTCGGCGCCCAGGGCAAAGCCGACGAGTCCGAGGTCCTTCACACGCAGGCCTTCGATCAGGCGCCGGCATCGTCGGGCAAGATCGACGGGCAGCCATTCGCGTGGATCGCCGACGCAGACGTGCGCATCGGGCCCGTGCTCGAAGCCATCATCGACGGCAAGTACTACTGGATCCCCTTCGGCAACCTGCGCGTGATTCGCATCGAGAAGCCGGCGGACCTGCGCGATCTGGCCTGGATCCCCGCCTACCTGACCCTCGTCAATGGCGGCGAGATCGTCTCGCTCATCCCCACGAGGTACCCCGGCTCGGAGTCCAGCCCGGACCCGTCGATTCGCATGGCCCGCAAGACCGACTGGCAGGAACGCAAAGGCGGCAAAGGCGGCAAGGACGGCTCCAGCACCGGCCTCGGACAGCGCATGTTCACGACCGATCAGGGGGACTATCCCATCCTGGAAGTCCGCTCGATAGAGCTCGATCCGTCCCCCGAGCAGGTCGTCGACAAGCCGGTCGGATAGCCGGCTTCGCACCATGGCTGATCTGACACAGAAGGATCGCCTCCAGCCCTCGCTCCTGGACCGGTTGACCGACAACGATCCCGAGAGAAAACAAGAATCCCGCGATGCGCGCGTCTTGTCGCCAAGCCGCCTGCGCGAGTGCGTGCGGCGCGATCTGGTGTGGCTGATGAACACCACCCATCTCCGATCGACGCAGGACCTCGACGACTACCCGCTGGTGGCGCGCTCGGTCCTCAACTTCGGACTCCCTGACCTCGCCGGTCGCACCAGCTCCACCGTCGAAGCGGGCGCGCTCGAGCAGGCGATCCGCAAGGTCATCCTGGACTACGAACCGCGCCTCGTCGCACGCAGCTTGCGCGTGAAGCTCGCCGTGGACGACAGCCAGATGAACCACAACTCGATGACCTTCGACATCGAGGCCGAGCTGTGGGCGCAGCCCCTTCCCCTACGCCTGTTCCTGCGCACGGCCGTCGATCTCGAGACCGGCACCATCGACGTCATCGATCAGGGCGGAAAGGGAGGCGGCTGATGGATCCGCGCCTTCTCAACTACTACAACCGCGAGCTCCAGTACATCCGCGAAACCGGACAGGAGTTCGCCAAAGAGTTTCCCAAGATCGCTGGCCGGCTCGGCATCGAGTCGCTGGAGTGCTCCGATCCCTACGTCGAGCGGCTACTGGAATCGTTCGCCTTTCTCACCGCCCGCGTCCAGCTCAAGATCGACGCCGAGTTTCCCCGCTTCGCGCAGCACCTGCTGCACATGGTGTATCCGCACTATCTCGCGCCCACGCCGTCGATGACCGTGGTTCAGCTGCAGCCCAGCCTCAGCGAGGGCGCGCTCGCCGACGGGTTCAAGGTTCCCCGCGGCTCCGCGCTCAAGAGCTTGATTGGGCGGGGCGAGCAGACCGCGTGCGAGTACCGCACCGCCCACGATGTCACCCTGTGGCCGCTGGAGATCGCGGGCGCGGAATACACGTCGTTTCTCGGGGATCTGGGCACCCTGCGCATTCCCGGCAAGGCCAAGTCGGCCCTGCGCCTGCGTCTGCACGCCTCGGCCGGACTGAGCTTCGACCAAATCGCCCTCGATCAGCTGCCTTTGTACCTGCGCGGGGGGGACGAGGTGGCCATGCGCATCTACGAGCTCTTGCTGGCCCACACCGTGGCCCTGGTCGTGCGACCGGCCGGACCAGGCGCGCCGTGGAGCGAGCTGGTCCTGGACGAGCCCATCCGGCCGCTGGGATTCGAGGACGATCAGGCGCTCTTGCCCTACGGTCCTCGCTCGTTCCAGGGCTACCGCCTACTGCAAGAATACTTCGCCTTTCCCAGCCGCTTCCTGTTCGCCAACCTGGTCGGTCTCAAGACGGCCGTGCGCCGCTGCGCCACGCCGGATCTGGAAATCGTCATCGTGCTCGACGCCCAGGACGCGCGCCTGGAGAAGGCCGTGGGCCCTGCCCAGTTCGAGCTGCACTGCACGCCGGCCATCAACCTGTTCCCCAAGCGCACGGATCGCATCCACCTCAGCGAGAGCGAGTACGAATACCACGTGGTTCCCGACCGCACGCGGCCCATGGACTACGAGGTCTTTCAGGTCACCGAGGTGCTGGGTTACGGCACCAGCGGCGAGGAAAAGCAGGAGTTCCTGCCCTTCTATGCCTTGCACGACCGCACCGCCGCCGAGGACATGTCCTCGTACTACACGGTTCACCGCGAGCCGCGCATGCTCTCCACCAAGCAGCGCAGCCAGGGCGCGCGTTCGAGCTACGTGGGCAGCGAGGTCTTTCTCTCCCTGGTCGACTCGACCGAGGCCCCGATTCGGCCCCAGCTCAAGCAACTCGCCGTCGCCACCCTGTGCACCAACCGCGACCTCAGCCTGCACATCCCGGTCGGTCAGCGCAACAGCGACTTCGTGCTCGAATCCGGCGCCCCCATTCAAGCGGTCCGCTGCGTCGCCGGCCCCACGTCTCCCCGACCATCCCACGTGCATGGCGATCCGACCTGGCGACTCATCAGCCATCTGGCGCTCAACTACCTGTCCATCACCGACGACGCCAACGGCGGCGGTGCATCGGCGCTACGCGAGCTCCTCTCGCTGTACGGCGACGCCAGCGAGCCCATCGTGCGCAAGCAGATCGACGGCGTGCAGTCGGTGTCGTCCCAATCGGTGACCCGACGGTTGCCCGTCGTCGGGCCGGTCGCCTTCGGCCGCGGCGTCGAGGTCACGCTCACCCTGGACGAGACCGCCTTCGAGGGCATGGGGGTGTTTCTCCTCGGCTCGGTGCTCGAACGCTTCTTCGCCAAGTACGTGTCCATCAATTCGTTCAGCGAAACCGTTCTCAGAACCATTCAGCGCAAGGAGGTCGTGCGATGGCCAGCGAGGCTGGGCCGGCGACCGGCCCTGTGACCGGCCCTGGTGAGACGCCGGCACCGCGGCCCGCGGACGACGGCCATCGCTTCGACGAACTGGTCCGTGCGGTCGAAAAGCACCCGGAGAAGTACGACTTCTTCGCCCTTCTGCGCGCCATCGAATGCGCCTGCCCCGACCGCATGCGCCTGGGCCAAGCCACCCGCCCGAGCGATGAGCCGATTCGACTCGGGCAGGAGGCGTCGCTGGCGTTCGCGCCATCCACCCTCTCCTACGTCGAACCTGCCAAGGAAGGGCGTCCGCCACGCATCGGGGTCTACTTCCTGGGCATGTTCGGCCCCAACGGTCCCCTGCCCATCCACTTGACCGAGTACGCGCGCGACCGCCTACGCAACGCGAACGATCCGACCCTGATTCGCTTCCTCGACATCTTCCACCACCGCACCCTGACCCTGTTCTACCGCGCCTGGGCCAACGCCCAACCCACGGTCAGCCGCGATCGGCCGAGCACCGATCGCTTCATGACCTATGTGGGATCCCTGCTCGGCATCGGTTCGCCCGCGGTGCGGGATCGCGATGCCTTTCCCGACAGCGCAAAGCTCTACTTCGCGGGTCGCCTGGCCAACCAGACACGCAACGCCGAGGGACTCAAGGCCATGGTCGCCGAATACTTCGGCCTGCCCACGGAGCTCGAGGAATTCGTCGGCGAGTGGACACCTTTGCAGAACGAGTCCCGCTGGCGCATCACGCGCACGGCCTTCGCCGGCGCGCTCGGCCTCAGCACCATCTTGGGCGCGCGGGCCTGGCAGCGCCAGACCAAGTTCCGCCTGGTCTTCGGGCCGCTCAAGGAGGGTGAATTCCAGAGCATGCTGCCCGGTAGCCCGCGCCTCAAACGCCTGCAGGCGCTGGTGCGCAACTACGTGGGGGATTCGCTGAGCTGGGATCTGCGCCTGTTCCTCGACAAGCGGGTCAGCCAGCCCTTCCGACTCGACCGGGTCACCCGGCTGGGTTGGACCTCGTGGCTCGGCCACTGTCCCGAGGGCGAGGGACGCGAAGACCTGATTTTCAATCCGCACCAGGATGCCGCGACGGTGAATTCGGCTTCCACGGCCTAAACCGTCCTGTACAATCCCAACCCGACCTGACGATTCTCCCCAATCCAACCGCCAGCAGGGTGGCCCCAGGGCCACAGGAGGAAGAGCCAAGATGTCCGAGATCTCACGCGTTTCGCTGTTCGGAAAGTTGAACAGCTTGGGCTACAAGGCCATCGAGAGTGCCACCGTCTTTTGCAAGCTACGGGGCAATCCCTACGTCGAGCTGGTTCACTGGTTCAACCAACTCTTGCAACTGCCGGACTCGGACCTTCACCGCATCGTCCGCGAATTCCAGCTCGAGCCCTCGCGCCTGGCCCGCGACATGACCGCGGCCCTGGATCGCCTGCCACGAGGCGCCACGTCGATTTCCGATCTGTCTCCCCACATCGCGGACGCCGTCGAGCGCGGCTGGGTCTTCGGGACGCTGCTCTTTGGCGAATCACAAGTCCGCACCGGACACCTGGTGGTCGGCTTGCTCAAGACGCCCAGCCTGCGCAACGCCCTCCTGTCCATGTCGGGCGAGTTCGAGAAGATCAAGGTCGAGCAGCTCACCGACAACTTCGCCAAGATCGTGGGCGGCTCGCCCGAGTCGGCGCTGCAGGCCAGCGATGGTTCGCAAACGGCCAGCGGCGCGGCCCCAGGCGAGGCCAGTGGCGCCATCGCGCCCGCGGCCATGGGCAAGCAGGAGGCGCTCAAGAAATACTCCGTCGATCTTACCGAGCGCGCCAGGTGCGGCGAGATGGATCCCATCGTCGGACGCGACGAGGAGATCCGCCAAATCGTCGACATTCTCATGCGTCGCAAGCAGAACAACCCCATCCTCACCGGCGAGGCAGGCGTGGGAAAGACGGCCGTGGTCGAGGGCTTCGCGCAACGGATCGCCGTCGGCGATGTGCCGCCACCGCTCAAGGACGTCAGCTTGCGCTCACTCGACATCGGCCTTCTGCAGGCCGGCGCGAGCATGAAAGGCGAGTTCGAGAACCGCCTGCGCATGGTGATCGAAGAGGTTCAGTCTTCTCCCAAGCCCATCATCCTGTTCATCGACGAGGCCCACACCCTCATCGGGGCAGGTGGCGCCGCGGGCACGGGTGATGCAGCCAATTTGCTCAAGCCGGCCCTGGCGCGCGGCAAGCTACGCACCATCGCAGCCACCACCTGGGCCGAGTACAAGAAACACATCGAGAAGGATCCCGCCCTCACCCGCCGCTTCCAGGTGGTCCAGGTGGGCGAGCCCAGCGAGACGAAAGCCCTGCTGATGATGCGCGGGATCGCGTCCACACTCGAAAAGCACCACCGCATCCAGATCCTCGACGACGCGCTGGAATCCGCGGTCAAGCTGTCCCACCGCTACATCCCCGCGCGCCAGCTGCCCGACAAGGCGGTCAGCCTGCTCGACACCGCTTGCGCACGCGTGGCCATCAGCCAGCACGCAGTGCCTCCGGAGGTCGACGATACCCGCCGCCGCATCCAGGCGCTCGACACCGAAATCGAGATCATCAAGCGCGAGGATGCCATCGGTATTGCCGGGGCAGCCAAGCGCGACACCGAGGCCAAGGAAAAGCTCGCGGCGGAAAAGGAGCGCTTGCTCGTTCTGGAGGATCGGTGGAACAAGGAAAAGGCACTGGTCGACCAGATCCTCGATTTGCGCGGCCAGCTGCGCGGCGGAGCGGCAAGGGTCGAAGGCACGGACAGCAAGCTGGAGGTCAAGGCCGAGGCAGCCAAGGCCGACGCGCCCAAAGCTGCAACCAAAGCCGACGCGCCCAAAGCTGCGCCCAAGGCCGACGCCCCAGCCCCTGTCGCCGCACCCCCGGTCGACCGCGCAGCGCTCCTGACCAAGCTCACCCAGGCGCAGGCGGATCTGGACAAGCTGCAAGGTGACCACCCGCTCATCCTGCCCACCGTCGACGGTCAAGCGGTAGCGTCCGTGGTGGGCGACTGGACCGGTATTCCGGTCGGACGCATGGTGAAGAACGAGATCGACACCGTGCTCAAATTGGCCGACACCCTCGACCAGCGCGTGATCGGTCAACGCCACGCCCTGGAGATGATCGCCAAGCGCATCCAGACCTCGCGCGCCGGCATCGAGAACCCCAACAAGCCCATCGGGGTGTTCATGCTGGCGGGTCCGTCGGGCGTCGGAAAGACCGAAACCGCGCTGGCCTTGGCCGAGGCGCTCTACGGTGGCGAACAGAACGTCATCACCATCAACATGAGCGAGTTCCAGGAAGCGCACACGGTTTCGACCCTCAAGGGCTCGCCTCCCGGCTACGTCGGCTACGGCGAGGGCGGCGTTTTGACCGAGGCGGTGCGGCGGCGGCCGTACAGCGTCGTCCTTCTCGACGAGGTCGAGAAGGCCCACCCCGACGTGCACGAGATCTTCTTCCAGGTCTTCGACAAGGGTTGGATGGAGGATGGCGAGGGCCGGGTCATCGACTTCAAGAACACACTCATCATCCTGACCACCAACGTCGGCAGCGAGCTGGTCATGAACCTGTGCAAGGATCCGGCGCTCTTGCCCGAACCCGAGGGCATCGCCAAGGCCTTGCGCGAGCCCCTGCTCAAGACCTTCCCGCCGGCTCTACTCGGCCGCATGGTGACCATCCCCTACTACCCGCTGTCCGACGAGATGATCGGAAACATTGCTCGCCTGCAGCTCAAGCGCATCGCCAAGCGCATCAACGAAAGCCACAAGATCCCGTTCACCTACGACGACGCGGTCGTCAAGCTCATCGTCAGTCGCTGCACCGAGCTCGAAAGTGGCGGCCGCATGATCGATTCCATTCTCACCAACACGTTGCTGCCCGTGATCAGCAAGGAGCTCCTCACGCGCATGATGGAAAGCAAGCCAGTCACGCGGGTCGCCACCTCGGTCGTGGAGGGTGAGTTCCACTACGACTTTGATTGAGATGGGAACCCTGACCTGAAAACACCTCGCCCCGCGCAGCGGGGAGAGGTCGCCGAGCGCAGCGAGGCGGGTGAGGGGCTGCCACGTTTCATGCCTGAAGGATCCGAGCCATCGACCCGGCAACGGTACCGGGAGGGTTCACAAACCCTCCCGCGCTCTGGCTCCGCCGGGCTAAGCCCGGGCTCCGCCTACGCGTGGTGGGCGTCGGTAGCGGGGCCAAGGAGCTGTGGACTTTGACGGCAAGTGTTCTAGGCTAATTGCCCTGAGGATCGCGCTGTGAAGACCAAACCTGCTCCATCGGATCCCGTGGTTCCCCAGACCGCGACGGCAAGCGCTCCCGTCAAGGTCGGCTGCCTCGCGCCTGGCAGCAAGCCCGGGGCGGTTGTCGTCGATTTCGAAGGCAATCCCGCGGGTCCGCTTGCCGCGCGTTCGGTGGTGGCGCTCGACGACGCCACCATCCGCAACGCCCTCTTGAGTCGGCAGCCCGTGGTGCTGCTGTTCGAAAATGGAGATCCGAGCCTGCCCATCGTCGTTGGTTTGGTTCCCGCCGATCCGGGAGCGGTGCTGCTCGGCAGCCTCCTGCAAACGCCGGCCACGGCGCCCGCGCCAGCCAGGCCAACCGAGGCGCGGGTCGATGGTAAACGCGTTGTGGTCGAGGGAGATCAGGAGGTCGTGCTCCGCTGTGGAGACGCCAGCATCACGCTCCGCCGCGACGGGAAGGTCGTCCTACGCGGGGCTTACATCGAAACCACCGCCACGGGACTCAATCGCATTCGCGGCGGCAGCGTGAAGATCAACTGACATGGCACCCCTGGCTCGCCCCATGCTGTGGGACATCTATGAAGAGCACCTCAACGAGGCGGCTTGGCTGTGGGGCAACTGGCAGGAGTCCCTCGATTCGGCCATCTACGCCCTCAATGACGTGGTGGTTGGCCCAGAGGAGCGTCTACTCGCGCATCTAGATGGCTTGGTCCTGGGCGGCCAGCCGGTGGCACGAAAACTGTTGATTCCCGCGCTGGCTGGCGACGATCTTGGCGAAATGGCCGCCGCTGCTTGGACGCTGCTGCAAGCCGAGGACGCGGACCACCAAGACGTTGTGATCGACGCTCTGGCGGCGGCCGAGCTGCCTATTCAAGCCGCCATTGGCCGCGCCTTGTATCTGGCCCCAAGGGCCGACATCAGTCGGCTCATCCCTCATTTCCACGCCGGAGCCCCGCACCTACGCGCCATGATCATCGACATCTTCGGCCCGCGCGAGCCAGACTGGGTGCGCGAGCAAATCGCCGCCGCCATGCACAGTGGGCAAGCACCGCTGATGGCGGCGGGACTGCGGGCCATCCGCAATCTTCGCGAACGCACACTCCTCGACTGGGTGACCACGGCGTCTCAATCCGACGACATCGAGGTGCGGCTCGAAGCCATGCGGACCGGCCTCTCCTTCGCGGTCAAAACCGCCTGGAACGAATGTCGAATCTTCGCCGGAGGTGTCGGAGAAATCTCGCGGATGGCGCTGGGACTCTTGGCCACCAGTCCCGACCCGAACGATCGAACCTTCGTGCGCCAAAAGGCCAAGGAAGAAGATCCGGGTCTGCATGCGCTTTGGGCGCTCGGCTTCGCGGGCGACGCGGATTCGGCGGATGTGCTCGTGCAAACCATGGCCGACGAAAAGAAGTCTCGGGTCGCGGGCGAGGCGTTCTCCGCCATCACGGGTTTGGCCATCGCGGGCGACATGGCCAAACCCGGAGAGACGCAAGGACCCGACGTCGAGGAAGTGAAGGACGAGGATCCGCCGCCCACGGTCAAAAGCGAAGACTCGTTGCCCGAACCCAAAGTCGAGAGGGTCAAGAAATGGTGGGAGAAGGAACGGCGAAAGTACGTTCCAGGAACGCGCTATTGCGGCGGCCAAGCCCGCAGCCCCGCGACCCTGCGAACCGCATTTACATCGGGGGCCACTTGGCGACGGGAAGTTCTGCTCATCGAGCTCGTGGCTGCGGTGGCCAACCTGCCGCGCGTGAATCCTCCCAAGGTGGATCTCAAGGGTTGGGCCCTCGATCAACTTCTGCAGCTCGATCCGGCCAAGGCGGCCCTGCCTGGCGTGCCCAGGGTCGCGACCATGGCCTGGGGACAGTAATGGTGTTGGGGCTATAGTCGATGGGGCATCCCAAGCTGGATAACCAAACCCCCTTTGCCTTCGAGGCCCTGTACCTCGTGGATGAGGAGTTTCGGCCGCTGGTCGTCCCGGTCTTGAAGGCGACCTTCACCATCGGGCGAGACGGCCGCTGCCTGCTCGCCCAAGAACAGATTCCGCTCAACCTCGGCGGCGAGTACTGGGGCGACGATCCCGAGAAGTCGTCGTACAAGTACGAGCCCGAGGTCGCCTTCACGAAGCCCGCCACCGACGTTGTCCTAATCGGCCACGCCTATGCACCCAAGGGCAGCATCAAGGAGATGATGGTCGCCTTGCGGGTCGGCCCGGTCGGCAAGGAAGTCCTGGTCATGGGCGACCGCATTTGGTTCAAGACCCTGGGATCGGTGTCCATGAGCGGCGCCGTGCAGTTCGAGAAGATCCCACTCGTCTACGAACGCGCTTTCGGCGGCTGGGACCGCGACAACCCCGATCGCCGCAAGCATGCCTGCGAGCCACGCAATCCCGTGGGGACCGGATTTCGCGCCGCCGGCGGCTTCGTCGACCACATCCGGTTGCCGAACCTCGAGGACCCGCATGCACCGATCAAGAGCTTCGGCGACCGTCCGCCACCCGCCGGGTTTGGCTTCCTCTCGCCACACTGGCACCCCCGTGCGGCGCTGGCCGGTACCTTCGACGATGCGTGGAAGAAGGATCGGTCACCGCTCCTGCCCAAGGACTTCAACCGCAAGCACCTGAACGCGGCCTCGGCGGGGCTGGTGGCGCCTGGATACCTGCGCGGCGATGAGCCCGTCGTCGCTGTCGGGGTCGTCCCCGAGGGGCGACTGGCCTTCGTCCTGCCCGGCATCGCCACGCCCACCGTGAGCGTGGTGCTTGCGGACGGTGCGCCGCAGGCCGTGGCCATGGCCTTGGACACCATCATTATCGAACCGGACGATCGACGGATCATGATGCTCTGGAGAGGCAACCAGGTGCTGCGCACGGGGCCACACGATGTCCGGGAAATCACGGCGAGCGCATGAAGCCGGACTCCAACGCGCCATCGCCGCAAGAGGTTTTGCGCCGGCTGGCTGGCCCGGGCGGGAAGTCGGCGCTCGATGCCCTTCGCACCGTGGCGACCGAGCCGACCGAAATCGAGGACTTTCGTCCGCTTGGCGAGTGCCTGGAGTGGAGGCTTGCAGACGCGTATTGGGATCGGGCCGGAGTCATCCCCTTCGTTCGCAACGACGTTCCCTACCTCGTGAACAACACTGGGCGACTGTCCGAGAACGCGGCCGCGCTGGTCTTCGCAGCACTGAACGAGAGCCATTCTTCTTTGCCCGCCCGAATCATTGTCTTGGAGCTCGGAGCGGGGACAGGGTTGCACGCCCGATACTTCCTCGACGCCTTCGCCGCCACCTGCAGACGGGAAATCAGCGATCTCTATGACCGCCTGACCTACGTGGTCACCGACCGCTTCGAGCGAACCGTCCTCGGATGGAAGCGGGATGCCCTCTTCGCGGGGCACGAAGACCACCTGGCTTTGCGCAGGTGCGATGCCACGTCGCCGACGATGCTTACCGCGCTGGGCGAAGAGCCACCGCAGCCGCTGGGCGCGCCCATGGTGGTGTTCTGCAACTACCTTCTCGACGTGCTGCCATCGACCATCGCGAAGCGGTCGGCGACGACTCTGGAGCATCTTTGCGTGCGTTCGCACCTCGTGGGTGGGGCGACCGCGCTGCGTGCCGCCGGGCTGGGCTCGCTCGACGAGGCGCGCGCCCTGGCGGCTTCGGGCAATTTCGAGGATCTGGTCCGATTGCTGCCGCTACTCGCGCACCTCGATCTCGAGACGGCGTATCGGCCGTGGATGCCGGCCACCGCCGAGGAGGCAGCCCTGGCCTCCGCAATGCCCGAAGGCGACAGGGTCATCATCAACAGCGGGGCACTGGCCTGTCTCGACAAGCTGCTGACCAGCATGGATCCGGCCGGGTTCATTTTGGTCAACGACTACGGCCCGATCCGCGCCGAGGATGTCGCTGCCCACGTTGGGGTGCAACGATTTGGCGGCAGCGTGGCCATCGGGCTCAACTTTCCGCTTCTTGAAAGCGTCCTGGCTGGCCGCGGTCTGATGACGACAGCACCAGAGGGAGACGAGCAGCGGCGTGTCCACACCCGGCTCATCGCGCGCAGGATTGGGCCGGGTGCGCTCGAGGTCCTCAGCAAGAGATTCAGTCTCGAGGCCGACCAACATCTGGATGCCCCGCAGGAGGAGGCGCGCGCCCACCTCGCGGCCGGGCGACGCAACGAAGTGCTCGAAGCCTACCGCCGGATGATCGAACGCAACCCAGGTGACTGGCAGATGCTGGGCGAGGCCGCCGAGTACGTTGGTCTACAACTCGGCGATCATGCCGCGGGCTTGGAAATTGCGCGCAGTGCCCTTGAGCGCAACCCCTGGCACAGCGCCTGGCTATGGAACATTCTCGGCGACTGCCTCTTCTATCGCGAGCGTCTGGCCGACGCGCACGACGCGTTCACCCAGGCCCAGCGCATCGATCCAGACGATCCTCGAACCAATCTGAACCTCGCCTACACCCTCTCCGCCCATGGCGATCAGCCTGGCGCCCTGGCCGCCATCGCGCACGGCCTGGCCCACGACGGCAAAGGCTACTACCGGCCTCGCCTCCTGGAAAAGCAGGCCCAAGTGCTGACGCTGATCTCCGAGCGTGCCGCTGCGGAGCAGAACCGCTTGGTCAGGCGCGGCGAGAGGTTTCGCTAAGTGTTTGCGACCTGCCATTTTCACGGTAGCATTTCGCCATGCCCGTGACCGTGGGAGTGAACAACATGAGCGTGGTCCATGCCGGGAGCAACGGCGTGTCCATCGCCTTCCCCGACGTCTGCAAGACCCCCGCCCCGCCCGCGCCGTTCGTCCCCATCCCCTACCCCAACATTGCCAAGTCCAGCGATACCGCGCAAGGCGCGAAGCAGGTCACCTGCGACGGCAATCCCCCGTGTGTGAAGGACTCGAACTTCATGATGAGCACCGGTGACGAAGCCGGCACCCTGCTCGGCATGGTCTCGTCCAAGATCAAGGGCAAGGCCGAGTTCGTGAACTTTTCGTTCGATGTCCAAATCGAAGGCAAGAACGTCCCGCGCGCCATGGACATGATGCTCCACAACGACAAGAACACGCCGCCCGTGCCGGTGATGCAAGGGCCGGTGATTGCGATTGGCGAGCCGGAGAAGCCAGTTTGCATTATGTGCGAAAAGGAGTTCTAGCGATTGGGACAGGACAGGCACTCCAAAAAGTGGAAGCGGAACAAGGCAGGATAGACTTCCATTTACGCGCGCTACTTTAGCTCCGTATGCGAGAAGAACCTTTAGCTACTGGAATCGCTAACCCGCAAGGGTCCACTGCTCAGGGAGGAAACTCGTCGTCAGGAGCGGGTTCCATCTCACTCTGGAGGGCCAGGATCGGGCAACCTCGCCAGACGCGAGGGACGTCCATCGACCGATGCTCTGCAATGCGGATCAGCGCGCACCCTTCCACGAACAGCATCGCATCTAGCGCAAGAACGACATCCTCCGCCGCCCTCATCCGAAGTAGAGCCGTTTCCTCGTCGCGTTTCCGCAGCAATCCTTCAAATGCCGCCTCAAAGCCATGTTCATCACGAAGAACCACGCTTCGACAGACATCGAAACGTGGCGACGACTCTCCATCCAGGGCAATGCCAAAAGATACCAGCGCTTCCTCGATTTCGGACTTCGGAGCATCTGACGACAGCAATTGTGTAGTACGGGCGTACCAAAAATCGTCGGCGTATTCTTTTCCCTGAAGAGGGCTCGGTCGACTCAATGCGCCTATCCCTTTCGCGAGGCCGAATCCCCCGGCGGCGATGGCGTCCACGAGCCCTGATCGGTAGCTCGTGCCGCTACGGCGGCCCACGTAGCCATCGCGGTGTGCCCAGCGTAGAAAGCTTCGGCGAGCGTACGCACTTAGCGTGAGATCGTGACAGAAGCCCTGGGCATCTCCGTTTATGAAGATACGAAGAATGGCGTTTGCCCGCAGGACTCGCTGGATGTCCTCGTAGAATCGCGCGGCGTCCCCGACGGAACTCATGGCATGGATGTTCTCCATGTTGAATGCAAACTCGTCCGCGAGTTCGTCAAACGTCGTAGTTGAAAACTGCTTCATTGTTCGATTAGGGTTCGTACTCGTCAATTGGGGTGAACATAGAGCCAGTGAAACCTTCGTCTGCCAACTGCTTCGCCAATCCGCGTTCGACCAACACAGGGGCGAAGTACTCGTCTGGACGTAGTATCTTGATGCTCGAATCGGGCGGCGTGAGCTTCTCGGGATCCATCACCAATTGTCGAATGGTGAGGTACATAGTTGGATCAACCGAGCTGCGGCGAGCCTTACTTGCTACAGGATCGATACACTTCTGAGCACACGTCGGATTGAGGATGAAGTATTCGTCGGACGCAATCTTGCCCTTGTGGTTCACAACTGCAACCGGCAACAACTCAAGCCTGGACAGATTTTGCGCACGCAGGAAGTCGGCCATCCGTTTGGAGCAGACGGGATTGTCATCAAGTGGAATAAAGTCGCGTAACTCGATGGCCTCCGGGTGTTCCGGGTCCATATGGACAGTAACGCCAGTTGGAAAGCGCTTTTCGAGAGGAACACCCCTGGCTAGCAGGTCACTTTCTGGAAAACCATTTACGGCGCTGAGGACACATGCGTCCTCGTCGTACTTCCATCCCCAAACCAAATAGTTGATGTTCACCTCAAATTGCTCCTTTCGCCTGCAAGCTCTGCTTCAAAGCCTGTCTCCAACGAGGCCGACCTCCGAACGTCGCAACTGGGCGGGCTCCAGCAATCGGAGTCCTGGCCATCGAAAAGGGTAACCACCAGTAATCTTCTGGCTTCATCGGATGTGGCCATTTGCTGCGATCTGTTCCGTACTTCGAGGGGAGTACGTCGTAGATGGCGAACCCCTTTGCCGTGCCTCCCATGCGTTTTCCACGAAGCATTAGAACATCCTTGTATTCGTCGGCGATCGACTGTAAGTCCGCTTGCACGTCGGCCGGGGTCGCATGCTTCTCGGATTGGTCACGCTTCTGGCCTTTGATCGCATTCCACACCCGTTTCAATGCCTTTGTCACCTCGCTTGTATACCCACCCAAACAATTGTGGTCCCAGTTGTGACAGGGCAGGTTGAGCCCGTCATTGAGCCGCGGTGTGTAGGTGGCCTTCAGCGGCAGATTGATCAGGTTCGGTGTTTGATTGATGCACCACTTGGTATTCCGATAGGCACCGTCTATTGTTTCGCATTCTGTCATCGTGTAGCTGATATCCGTTTGGTAAGCTATCGCGCTCGATACGCAGAGCGCATGGTGAGACTCACTAGGTGAGAAAGCGGCAACCCCGCCGTTCTTCCTGTAGTCGCACCCATTCGGACCGCTGGCGTTCTGACACTTTCCAGTGTCACCGCCGCGCGCGGTGTGGATGTGGCACTCGCCTTGCCCGTTGAAGTGTCCTTCCTGTGGCATCTCAAACACGTCCTAGGAAAATAGTGATACGTTCATCACCGTCGCCTGTCGCAAGCACGAGCGCTCCATCTCCCCTAAACCAGCCACGCTGATGGGCGCAAAGCGCCCAACCTGCGCCAAGCAAGCCTCGAGCGAGACCGCAATCGCCGAATGCCACGGCAGGCATGTCCGTTGGCATATTGTTGACGGTCGGCCAAACGGTTCGAAGCCGCGCAAGCAAGTGACCACAATCCTCGGCGCGAGCGGGCTCGCCGTTGTGGTCTGAAATAAGCCAGGGCTTCTGTAGAGGGAGTCCGCTCCTAGAGACCGCCTCAACGGCGGACTTGCTGAATCCGATGCCTTGGGGCCGTGTGGGATCTGGCTCGCGTGCGGAGACAACCGAGCCGAGCCTCAGAGAGGATCTCTTCTCTGATTCGGCAAGCTGCTCGGCACGTCGCAACAATAGGAACGCTGCACCCTCACCTGGTTGCAGGTTACAGGGGGCGTCACTTGTCTTCAATCTACCGTTCAATGCCAACCACCGCAGACTATCGCTGTCGACGTAGCTGTCAACTGCGCCAATGATACATGCACATGCTCCACCTCGGCCGAGGAGGTCCAGAGCTTGATTCAAACTTGTCACGAACCCTGGCCAGCCATAGGAGGTTGTGACGGCTGGATCCAGCAAGGTCCCATACCGACATAATGACAGAAGCTTGCTCGTCAGCAGCGGCGAGAGGTGCCTCGGGGGTGGCAAAGGAGCAATCGGTCGGGGGTAGAGATCGACGGACGGCAGGCACAGAAAAAGTCTTAGTGGACCGGTGTGCTGTTGATCCACCTTTGCAAGCAGGTCCTCTAGGCCGAGCAGAGCCAGGGACAACCAACGCACCCATCCTTGGTGGCCGAGTAGGCTTGCCGCGGCGTGACCTAGGACGGCTTCGGTATCCCCGTTTTGGTTCCGATAGCTGATATTGCTTAGGGAAGATCCCCGCGACAGGCCCGCGCGTCCACCCGCAAACGAAACCGAAGCATGGGACATGCTCGTGTGACATCCGACCGCTGATACCACCACCGATGTGCTCGGCATCGAAAACCTTCTATATCACGTCGTCGCCAGGCCGAGGCTCGCTATGATGGGCCCTGCGCGTTTGCTCGCTGCTCCCAATCAGAAACTTGATTGAGATTCGCGTCAATAGTGTGCCTACACCAACCAACGGTATTTCTTCGCGCAACCCTTTGCTGCATCGTCCAATGCATGACGCTGCCTTGCCCAGGCGTGCCCGGCCGCGGCTCAGGGCTTCCGGTACCCCTCGAATTCTCGCTCAACGCCGTCGGCGGCCCGCTCGGCGGCGTAGGCTATGGAGCCCAAATGGGAATGCGCTCTCAGAACGGATCGTCAACCTGCGCGAGCTGCCACAGCTCAAGGAACTTTCCACGCACCCAGGGGTGAAGGTCATCCGCCGTGCTCGCGGGCAGGCCCGCGCTCTTGATCAGCTCCTGGACATCCACGAGATCCTTTCCACGGTGGGCGGCAACCATGCCCGAGGCCAGCTTCAGCTCGATGAAACGCGCCATGGGCAAAAGCGAGAAACGCTCCCCGCGCAGGGCTGTCCCAGGAACACGTTCCGCGTAGCCGGTGCCGAGATGCTTGCGCTTGAATTCGGACAGATGCTCTTCATGCCTAACGAGATCGACGCCGACGGTGACCCGCTTGTGGCCGTATTCATTGAGCGCAAATGCGCCGATGATGGCGTAGGGCAACCCAGGGCGGCCAGCTGGTAAAGTGCGAGCTGCGCTTCTGCTTGTCCCATGAAGAACCTCCCGCAGTAGTCAACTCCGTCGACGAACCGGGCCTCCGCCTCCGCCGAAAGTGCGTGCGCGCAACGTCACCGGATGGAGGACACCACGACTGTCCGGGGGACCTGCGGGGCCCTTGGGTCTTGCTCCAACGTACGGCATCCTGTACGCTTTCAGTCAAGGACGCAAACATGACCAGCATCACTGTTACCCAAGCCCGAGCCAACCTGTTCAAGCTGCTCGATCAGACGGCCCAGTCGCACGAACCCATCCAAATCACCGGGCGCCGGCAGAACGGCGTGCTGCTTTCGGAAGATGACTTTCGCGCCATGCAGGAGACTCTCTACCTGCTCAGCGTACCTGGAATGAAGGCGTCCTTGCGCAAGGCCAGGAAGGCACCCCTCAAGGCCTACTCAAAAGCCCGACTTTGGTAATCCGTGGCGTGGCAAGTCTACTTCAGTAAGGCCGCCCGCAAGGACGCGGTGAAGCTGCAGCGTTCACACCTGCGCACCAAGGCTGACGCGCTTCTCGATATCCTGGAACGTGATCCCTTCGAGACGCCACCGCCCTACCAAAAGCTGGTCGGCGAGCTCGATGGTTTCTTCTCCAGGCGAATCAACATACAGCACCGTCTTGTGTACCGCGTCGACCAGCGGACGCGGCGGGTTTTCGTCGAGCGGATGTGGACGCACTATGAGTAGCACGGCGATGCCTCTCAGAAAGAATCGGTAACCTGCGCGAGCTGCCACAACTCCAGGAACTTTCCGCGCACCCAGGGGTGAAGGTCATCCACCGCGCTCGCCGGCAGGCCCGCGCTCTTGATGAGCACCTGGGTGTCCAGGAGATCCTTTCCCCAGTGGGCGGCAACCATGCCCGAGGCCAGCTTCAGCTCGATGAAACGCGGTGGGCTTTGGCTTGTCCCGTGAAGAACCTCCGGGCGTCCCGACTATCCGTGCCACGCCCAGGACTATCAGGCCTACAAGTGGCGCATTCTGCCGCAGGCACGAATGGCAGTCGGCTATCGCTTCTGACGTTCGCGCGGTTGTGATTCCTTGCGCATCGAAACCAGCTTTCAGTCCAACCTTGATGACTGCGCAGTCGGTCCAGCCAAGATCTCCGAAGATCCTGCTGCGTGACCGCGACGACAAGTTCGGAGCATCGTCCGACCTGGTACCGAGCTTCTGCGGCCCGCAGGTGCAGGTTACTGTCGATAGAAGAAATAGACATCCTCGTTTTTGCAGCCCCCGGCGGTCGAACCTATCCCTACCAGGGTTCGGCAGTCCCCGAACGGCTTGTGCTCCCATCCCCCTATCGACGGCGGCGCGCTAGGCGCGTTGGGGTTGGCGAACTCGGCGCTGGTGCTCATGCGCGAGAAGATGAATCCGCCGAACCCTTTGAACACGAACAGCGTCAGCCGATCAGAGGAGATTCCGGTGACGAACTCATAGTCGGAGGTGAGTACGGCAACCCGCTGCGGACCGGGGAAGGGGACACTCGTCGAGCTGCGGACCGAGCGGTAAATTCCGTCGGCAGCCGTGCTAATTCCGTTGATGGTGACGTACAGCTCGAGGCCGTCTGCGGAGATCTGCGGGGCGCGAAACTTTCCGGCCGTGCCTGCGACGAAGCCGTTGATGGTCACGAAGTCCGCGGTGGTCGGCGAGCCGAAGTCGATGAGCTGTAAGGCAGAGCGTTTCGCCGACTCGATGGCGGTCTGGTCGGAGGAGAATCCAATGAGAGTGAGGCCGTCACCTGACAATCCCGCCATCTCGCCGGTTCCCTTGAACATACTATTGGCCACTAACCAACTGGTGATGTCCCGTGAGGTGTAGACGCCGCTGTCAGGTGCTGTCTCGTCGGCCAATAAGACAGCGTAGCTGCCGCAACCGCCGGCGGGCGCTTGTACGTAGGCAATGGTCTGTCCGCTCTCGCTGGCCGCGATGACGTCGTCTTCCGCGTTGGACCGGCTGAAGGGAGCGAACGCAACCGCCTGGTAATTGAACGTGGTACAGACTGGCGTCTGGCAGACATTGACGACACATCCCATCCCCGTAGGGCAAGTGCCGCAATTGGCACTGCGTGACGCGCCACAATTGTCCGTTCCACTGACCATTTCGCAGCTCTTTCCAACGCGCGCGCAAAACTGCGCGTCGCTCTCCGGCGCACATCCGGCATCGGCCGTACCTCCGGAACCGCCCGTGCCTACGATTCCACCCGTGCCTACGATTCCACCCGTGCCTACGATTCCGCCCGTGCCTACGATCCCGCCCGTGCCTACGATCCCGCCCGTGCTGATGATTCCGCCTGTCCCTATCGTACCGCCCGATGCAGTTGGCTCGCCGGTATCGACCCTTGCGTCCGACGCCGCCGCGTCGGATCCCCCCCGCCGCCGAGCGGGCTGTCCAATGCACGGACGTCGCGCGAACCGCCGGGGCCGTCTTCCCTTGCGCCACTATCTATAATTCCGCCGGTGCCAAGGGGCGCGTCAGGCACGCCTCCCTCCGCGCTGTCCTTGCTGCTGGTGTCGACAATCGCCCCAGCATCCACGCCATTGAAGTCTTCGCTCGAATCCACCCGAGGTGAGCCTACCTCTCCTCTGGCGCCACCAGCCTCCGCGTCGATCGTCCCTCGAGGTGTCGTCGGAAGGCTCGTGCAAGCGATAGCGGTCGCGCAAAGGCTGGTCATGGCGAATCCGAACCTCGTCATCATGTTGGTCATGTTGGCCTTCAAAACCGTCCTTGGACATTAACGGTCATCCCTGAGCCGAGCGAGGCAACTCCGGTCGCGGCGTCGGCCGACTCGGTGGGTGTCAGCCAGAGGAAGTAGGCGCCGGCCCCGCCCAGAACCGCGGCCCCGACGTACCCGACCACGAACAATGTTTGCGCCGAATGGAAGTCATCGTTCAGGCCCTTGCACCCTGACCCAACCGAGAGGTCGTTCGTTCCGCACCCCGCGTTCTTGAAGTCGTTCGCCTTTCCGAAGTAGCTCACGTGCTCGACGATGCCCAGCACCAGGCTGGCCGCACCCAGAACCGCGAGCCCAGTCCCCACCTCGTGCTGCCAGGTCCAAAAGTCGTGCTTCGCCGGCGAGGTTCCGGTCTGCACGAGGTTCGCGGGTTGTGCGCCACCAGTGATCGCCGGATTCGGCGGCGGAAGTGGAGCCGTCGGCGAAAGCAATCGAAGAGGAACGTCCATCGACTCGCCTCCGGCAATGGTGATGGTCTGCGCGGCCGATTCCGCCCCACCCTTCCTGGTCGAGAGACGGTGGGTTCCGATGGCGAGAACGGCGGGCATTCCCGGGGAGGGTGGGCCCACGTCGATGCCGTCGATCACCACATCCGCGTCAGCCGGCTGCGCGAGGACCGACACCAAACCAACCTTGGGTCTGAGCCGTGCGCGAAGGGTCTCCGCCGCGCCACGCAGACTGGGATCGGTGTCCTTGGCTTCAAGCAGGAAGAGGGACATTTCCTGATAGGCCTGGGCCTCGTGCCCAGCAATCAAGCCGTGCGCCTGTCCGAGGTTGTAGTGAATCTTGGGGCTGGGAAACAGTCGATAGGCCTCGGTGAACTTCGCCAGGGCTTCCCCGGCACGGCCTTGTTCCAGCGCCGTGTTCCCTTCTCGCAATGCGGCCTGTGCTTGCGACTTCGCCGAATCGGCCCCCGGCTCGGCGGCACCAGCGGACGCCGACCAGGCGAGCGCTGAGATGAAAAGGATCGGGAAAAGATGAATTGCGACTTGTCGGCAAGCTCGGTGCACTCAGATCGTCCTCGGTCATAGGTCGTCGTTAAGCGGACCGGGATGCCGCGGCGAAATCCCTGTGCCGGCCCTTCGGGTGCGTGTCGGATGTTCGCGCGATGGGTGTTCGCGCGGGGAAGTCTTGGACGTCGCCTTCGGCTTGCTTCGATGGAGTGGCGACGACGCCGCGGACTCCGATGGCGTGGGCTCGGCTGGCTTCGGCTCGGGTGGTTTGGGCGCGACCTCGGTCGGTGGCGGCTCGCGGGCGGCAGGAGGGACAAACGCGGGCATGGGCGTGCGTGCAGCCGGCGGGGCCGCTGGAATGGTCGGCGCGCTCGACGTCGCGCTCGACATGGACCCCGCGGGCGACCGATGCAAGACGACCGTTGCCACGATCGCTATCGCGACTGCCGCCCCTCCCTCGATGATTCCGATGACTTTGCGTCGCGACGATTTCGTTGCCGACGGGACATCAAGATCGTCTTGCGAATCGTCGCTTCCAGCCACGGATTCCATTTCCCCCGTGCTGGCCCGCAGCGTGGTGGTGGCGGCCACTGTTGGCAAGACACTCGTGCGCTGCACGTATGGCTTTGTCCCGGGATGCGCAAGGGTCGCCGCGGAATCGACCGAGCTCTTCAAGGCGTCACCGAACGCCAGGATGGTGTCGTAGCGATCGACCGCCGACTTGCTGAGGCCGCGCATGACCGTCGCCTCCACGCCGGCTCCAACGGTGATCCCCAACGAGGCGAAGCCTGGAGGAGCCTCGTTCACCACTTTGTAGAGGACATTGGCGATACCGTCGCCCGCGAACGCCATTCGTCCGGTGAGCAATTCGTACGCGATGGCGGCCAGCGAGAACTGATCGGAGCGCGCGTCCATCGACGAGCTCCCGCCCGTCGCTTGTTCGGGGGCCATGTAGTACGGCGTGCCCATCAGGGTGCGGGTCTGGGTCAGCTTGCTCAGCCCATCGACGGCCTTCGAGATGCCGAAATCCAGGATCTTGACCAGTACGTGCGTGGTTCCTGGCAAGGGTACCAGGAAGATGTTGGCCGGCTTGAGGTCGCGGTGGATGATCGATTGGCCATGGGCCGCGTGCAGCCCCATCGCGATCTGTTGGATAATGTCGGCCACCTCGACCGGGGCCATGGGGGGGCCGATGACGTGCGTGAGGTCGCGACCTTCGAGGAACTCCATGACCAAATAGGGTCGTCCGTCGGGCAACTTGTCGGCGTCGCTGACCCGCACAATATTGGGATGGTTGAGACCCGAAGTGATTTCCACCTCGCGCTGAAAACGGAGCAGCACCTCCTGGTGATGGCCCATCTCGGGCAACAGCAACTTCAAGGCCACCCGACCCTTGGTGCGCTCGTGGCGTGCCTCCCAAACCTCGCCCATTCCGCCGACCCCGACCAAGCGGACGACACGGTAGATGCCACCGATGAGCATCCCCGGCGTCAGGGATCCGGAAACCGCGGGATCGGCAACGCCCTGATGGCCCGTGTCTCCGCTGGACGAGGACACGTCAGCCCCCCTTGCCTTCCGCGCTTCGGTCGGGCATCAGCCCGCGGTAACCGTCAATCTCTTCCATGCCTATCCTTCACCGGAACCCTGCTGCGCTCGCCACTACAACGCGAGCGCAAAGTTAAACTGCGCTTTGGATGAACGCCATTCGAGAAAGGATTCATAAGGCACGCGTTGACCTTTCTCGTGCCTTCCGTCTTCATCGCTGGCCGTGGCAGGGCCTACAGCAGCAGGGTATTCTGGTTGCCGCATGCGCGACGTCGTGGCCATTCTCGAAGCCGCCTCCTCGGTCGAGCTCGACGAGCGGGAATGGGCACGCAACCTCGCGACCACGACGTTGGAGAACGCCGGCATCACCTGCTTCGGCGCGTTCGTACAACTCTACGACGCTTCCAACCCAGAGGACGTGAGGTTCGGCCTCATCGTCGGCGCTGGGGTGGAGCAGGAGATGCTCGATGCGCTGTTCACCCGGCGGGTGGCGCCCTACTGGCACGCGCACCCCGAGCTGACACGCAATGGGCTCCTCGGCTCGGTCTTCTGCTACAGCCGTGAGATCCCGGGGATGGAGCACCACCCGGCGCTCGCCCAGGCGCTGCGCGATTTCGGGATCGGCGAAGTCCTCGGCATCAACGGACGGTCCCCGGGCGGGCGCGGGTGCATGGTCTGCTTGCTCGTCCATAAGCCTCGCCCCGTCGCCGCCGCGACGAAGCAGCTTTTCATGCGGGTCGCCGCCCACGTCGCGGCTTCGCAGCGCCTGCTCGATCGACTGGCCGGCGCGAGGGTCGCCGATGCGGGTCTGTCCAGCGCGGTGATTGCGCCCGCCGGGCGCATGCTGCACGCGGAACGCGTCGCCAAGCTGAAGCAGGCCCGCGAGCTTTTGCGCGACGGTGCGCTCGCCGTCGAGCGCGCTCGCGGTGTCGAACGACGCCGCGACCCCTTGCGCGCCATCTCCCGGTGGCGGGCCTTGGTCGACCAACGTTGGTCTCTGGTCGACTGCTTCGAGAGCGACGGAAAGCGCTACCTGGTGGCCGCGCGAAACTCCCCCGACGGTCTCCCCCTGGATCTCTTGACCGAGCGCGAGCGGCAAGTGATGGGGCTGGCGTTGCTCGGGCGTGCCAACAAGGAGATCGGATACGCAGCTCGGCATCTCGACCTCGACCGCCGGGGTGCTGCTCGCGCGGGCCATGCGCCGACTGGGCGTACGCCAGAAGGCCGAGCTTTTGGCTCGGTACTCGCACCTCCTCGAGCATCCCACACCTTGCCCATGATCCCCGCCTGGCGGCGGCGAGGCCCGCTCACTGTGAGCCCCGTCTTTACAGCGTCGTAAACAAAAGAGCCGGCCAGGAGCGCGGATCCTAAACGCCGAAAGAGCATCCATCCATTCGTCCGTTCACCACGGTGGACGAGGGCAGGGCCACATGAGATATCTCATCTTCAGCTTAGTTTGCCTTTCTGCCGTGGTCTCGGCGTGCGGTGGCGGCGGGGAGGGAGGTACGCCCGGGGCCGACGCGGGGGCCGTCATCAGCAGCGGAGACGCGGACGACTCGGGGCCCTCCGACACTGCCCAACTCGACGCGGGGTCCGAAGCGGGCAGTGGGCCGTGCTCATACCTGCCGTCGAACATCGACCTGTCGACCATTGACTTCACCGGTGTCGAGGACGTCGTGCTCACCCACGATCAGACGATTGAGACAGACCTCGGCGGGGTCCTTGTCGGCACGGGCAGGTATACCTACCAAGAGATCCCGCAGACGAACGGCCCCAATCTCGGTGTCTTTGCGGTCAAGTCGCTGACCATCCCACCGGGAGTGACCGCGAGGGCGGAGGGCGCGGACGCCCTCGTCATCGTCGCGCTCGGGGATATCGTCATCGAAGGCACGCTACGCGGGAACTCCGCGTCGAGCACCATCTATGCCAAGGGACCGGGCGCATATCAGCAACCGGATCATGACAACCAGCCGGGCTCGGGCCCGGGCGGCGGCGGGGCCGGGAGCCTCCTGACGTCGGCGGGCGGCGCCGGATACTGCGGCGTCGGTGGTAACGGGGCGTCGCTCTCGGGAAGCGCGTCGAAGGGCGGGGCGAGCTGGGGAACCGCAGCGCTCGTTCCCTTGGTCGCGGGATCGAGCGGCGGAGAGGGCGGCGTCGGCCGTGGCGGCAACGGCGGCGGCGCGATCCAGCTCAGCGCGTGCGGCGCGCTCCAGGTATCGGGCCTGATCAATGTCGGCGGAGAGGGCGGCAGCGGCAGCGGCGTATACGACTCGTCGAACCAAGTCTCTCAGCAGGCGAGCGGCGGCGGCAGCGGAGGCTCACTGCTCCTTCAGGGCATGAGCGTGAACGTCACTGGAACGCTCGCCGCAAACGGCGGCGGCGGGGGCGGCACGACGGCAGGGGCCGACGCCACCGGTGACGCGCAGCCGGCACCTGGCGGTACCAGCAACATGACGACGAAGGCGGCCGGCGGCGCGGGTGCGGCGGGCGCGACCATCGACGGCCAGCCCGGCCAAACGCAGGCGGCGTCCACCTCCGGCGGTGGCGGCGGCGCGGTTGGCCGCATTCGCATTAGCGCGAAGCCTTCGCAAGCGACGCTCGGCGGAACGCTCTCGCCGCCCCTAGGCCCGTGCACGACGCTGGGTAGTCTCTGATGCGAACGACCGTAGCACGGCCGCCGGCCTGCCCCAACGCACCGCCTCCGGTTCTTCACTCAGTTCTTGCTGACCTTGCTGCCCTTGATGATGACGTCTCCCGAGGCCTTGGCGTTGATCTTCCCGGATGCCGTGATCGAGACGTCCTTGCCCTTCAGGATGATGGTGCCGTCCTTCTTCAGGGTGATGCTCGCGTCGCCGCTCTTGAGCATGATCTCGTCGCCGCCGTCGAACAGGATCTTCTTGCTAACCGTGACCAGATCGTCCCCGGTGATGGTCGTCTTCCGGCCAGCCCCGACCGTCAGCTCGTCGGCTTTGCCGACGTCCACTTGACGTGCGGCCGAGATGGAGATGGTTTGGTTCCTGCCGACGGTCAGGGTGTGCGCCCCGCCGACTGCCTCGCTGCGTGCAGCCCCGATCGCAACATCCTCGCTCATGCCAACGGCTAGCGAGCGTGTACCGCCGATCGAAATACTCTCGCTCTTGCTCACGGATTCGGTCCGCGCACCCGCGATGGTGATGGACTCGTCCTTGTCCACGGTCTCGCTGCGATTGCCATGGATCGTGATGGTCTCGTCCTTGCCGACTTCCTCGGTCCGATTTCCCTTGATGGTCGACGTCTCATCGTTCTTGACCTCTTTCATCCGGTCGTGCCCGACCAGGCGCGACTCGTCGTTCTTGACCAGGATGTTCAAGTCTTTCTCGGCCTGAAGGTAGACCTCTTCCTTGCCCTTCGAATCTTCGAAGCGCAGCTCGTTGAAGTTGCTGGCCGAGCCGCCCTTGCTGCTGCGGCTCTTGATCCCGCTTTGGGTCTTGTTGTCGGGCAGCGTGTAGGGCGGCATGTTGTCGGCGTTGTAGACCCGGCCGGTGATGATGGGACGGTCGGGATCCCCGTCGAGGAATTCGACCATCACCTCGTGTCCGATGCGCGGAAGGTGCATCGCGCCCCACTGCTTGCCCGCCCAGACCTGGGCCACGCGCACCCAGCACGACGACTTCTCGTCGTGCTTCCCGAGGCGGTCCCAGTCGAACTGGACCTTCACGCGCCCGAATTTGTCGGTGTAAATCTCCTCGCCGCCCGGTCCCACGACCAGCGCGGTTTGCGGTCCTTCAATCCTCGGCTTGGTGGCGCTCCTTCGAGGCCGAAACGCCGACTGGCTGTCCAGGAGCGAATAGGTCGCCCTGAACGGCTCGTCGGATTCGGTCACGTCGCCGGTCTCGTACTGGTTGATGCTGATCGAATACGTCGCCGAGATGATGAGGTATTCCTTCTTGAAGTCACCCTCGTCCCAGAAGGGATTGAAATCCCCGTCGAGGAAGGCAGGCTTCTTGAGCGTCACCAGATTCCCGACGCCAAGGCCCAGGGTGTTGCCCTCCACCTCGATGAGGGTGTTCCCGACATGGTCGCCCTCCAGCCGTACCGCGGCTTCCGCCTCGGCATCCTGTTTCTCGGACAGTCCGCCCGGGTAGTCGTACTCCTCGAACTCCGAGCCCGGTTGGGGCGCTTGGGAGGTCTTCTGCTCGACCAGGGTCGTCGACGTCCTTGGCTTGCTGTAGTCGTAGCCGCGGACGATGGTGAATTTTCCAGCGTACAGAGATCCGGCCACGCTGAGCGACCAAAAGTGTTCCTCGTCGCGGCTCTGCCTGCGCTCCTTGGGCAAGTAGTGCACCGATTCATAGCCGGCAGATTTCGCGTGAGCCGTGGTGGAGTCGGCCAGGACCAGGGTGTGCTTGTTGTTCTCGTGCTTGAAGAAGTAGTAGATGCCCTCTTCCTCGAGCAGACGCTGGACGAAGTTGAAGTCGCTCTCGCGATACTGCACGCAGTACTCGCGCTTGCGGTAGTCGCCCTTGAGAGAGCCCGATTCGACATCGGTGAAGCCCCGCTGGGCAAGCACTTCCGTGGCCAGGCCGGGCGCATCTTGCCCGAAGAAGATGCGGCAATCGCGGGCGTAGTCGAAAAGCGTCAGCTTGGGATGGAGGACTGCTACGTAGCGCGTGTGGCTCATTGCGTAGCCGGTCTTGGCAAAGTAGGTGACGATGCCGTTGAAGAAGCGCGTGTCGCCCGTGTCGAGACGGATGTGCACCGTGAGCGACTGGCCCAGGACCTTGTCGACGGGGATATCGGGATCGCCCGACAGAAGGGTGAGATCGTAGCGATAAGGGACGCCGAGCGTCTCTTTGCCTTGGAGCGTTTCGAGCAGAAGCGTGCCCTCGGTCAGGGGCCCCGTGACCAGGGTGTCGCGTCCAAGTAGCGCCATGAGCTCATCCTGTGGTTGGTGGTTTTCAAGCTCTCACATCGCACGGCGGCCAGAGCCTAGCATGATGCCTTGGCCGGTTTCACGCTGGCACCACTTTTCTATACCAGCCCGCACAAAATGGACTAGGTTTTGACTCACCAAACCCCACGACGTGAACTGTCTTGACCCCCAACCCAAGGACGCCCCCATGCCGCTGCTTGGACGCGACACGCTGATCATCGGCCCCGTCGCCGCAGGTCCGCTTCTGCTCGAGACCTTTCAAGGCAAAGAGACTCTCGGGATCCCCTACCGCTATGACCTCACCGTGCTTTCCGACGACCCCAACATCCCGGTGGGCGAGGTCCTCGGTCAGCCGCTCGCCGTCCGCCTCACGCTCCAGCCGGGCCGCTATCGCTATTTCCAGGGCATCGTCACCTACTTCGCCAAAACCGGTTTCGCGATGGACCATGCGCGCTATGCTCTGGTTCTGAACCCCAATCTGGCGCTCTTCGACTATGCCCGCGACTGCCGAGTCATCAACGAAGAGGGTCAGACCGCGCTCAGCATCGTCACCGTTTGTCTCGCCCAGCGCGGGTATACGGACGTCGAGTCCGGCTCGATCAAGGATCACGTCTATCGCAAGCGCGAATATTGCCTGCAATACCGCGAGACCGACCTCAATTTCGTCCAGCGTTTGCTTGAGGAGGAGGGGATCTACTATTTCTTCAAGCACGAGGACGCCAAGCAGATCCTGGTCCTCGCCGACTCGATCACCGCCCACGCCAAGGTTCCTGGTTACGAATCCGTCATGTACGTACCCAAGGAGCACAAGATGAACCGGGAAGAGGAGCACTTCTGGTCTCTGAGCGTGGCCGGCTCGCTCTACCCGGGCGACTACACGGTGGTGCGAGGCTACGACTACACCAAGGTCAGACCCCAGCAGGTCCAGTTCGGCAAGAAGAGCTCGCAAGAGCAGCTGCCAGGGGCGGACTTCGAGAGCTACGACTATCCGGGTGGCCTTTCCGAGGAGGCAGAGGCCAAGGAAGAGGCCTTGGTGAGCATGCAAACGGACCTGGTCGCAAACACCATCATCGAGGTCGAGGGAAACACCATGGGACTGGGCGTCGGCGATCTGGTCACGCTCAGAAGACCGGCATCCATCGGCGCCGACTTCAATCCTTTCTGGAACGCCGCCGATTTCGACAAGGAATACATCATCACCTCGGCCACCTATTCCATCAGCATCAATCAATCCGAGACCGGCGACACCGTGACCTCGGACGAGCCTTTCAAAGCCACCTACACCTTGCTGGATAGCCAGACCCAGTTCCGACCGCAACGGACCGCCGTCAAGCCCCGGATCGAAGGCCCGCAGACTGCCATGGTCGTCGGCCCCTCGACGGAAGAAATCTACACCGACAAATTCGGTCGCGTGAAGGTTCAGTTCGACTGGGATCGACTGGGCAATCGCGACGAGGAATCTTCGTGCTGGGTGCGCGTGGCCCAGGTGTGGGCGGGCAAGCAGTGGGGCGCCATCCACATCCCGCGCATCGGCCAAGAGGTCATCGTGGAGTTCCTCGACGGCGATCCCGACCGGCCCATCATCACCGGCCGCGTCTACAACATGGACAACATGCCGCCCTACACGCTGCCGGACAACCGCACCCAAAGCGGCATCAAGAGTCGCAGCAGCAAAGGCGGGAGCGACAAGAACTTCAACGAGATCCGCTTCGAGGATCTGAAGGGCAAGGAAGAGCTGCACATCCACGCCGAACGGACCATGAGCACGGAGGTGGAGGGCAGTCAATCGACCGACGTCGGTGGCGACCGCACCGTGACGGTTCACGGGAAGCAGACCACCACCATCACCAAGGAGGAAACGCAGAAATTCCAAGCCGATCGCACCATGACGGTGGGCGGAAAGAATTCTGACGAGATCACCGGAGCGCACAAAGGCACCTACCATGCGGGCAGGCTGGAAATCGTAGAAAAGGGCGACACACTGAGCGTGCAAGGCTCCGACAAGGACGTCGAGGTGGACGGCAATTACACCATCTACGCGAAGAGCCTCTATCAAGCCCAACAGGGAGACGACAATCTCATCTCACTCACCACCGGCATCGTCAGCGCCACGAACAAGAAATGCACCATCGAGTTCAACGGCAGCGCGGCCACGATCACGGCTGAGGATAGCATCATCTTGAAGTGCGGAGGGGCGAGCATCGCCTTGAGCAAGGATGGCAAGGTCGAGATCAAGGGAACCACGGTCACTGTGGACGGCGGCGGCAAGGTGGTCGCGGACAGCGGCGGCGTTGCCGTCACAGGTGAGGCGATCAAGCTCAATGGCTGAAGCACCCGACGTACCAAGGATTCGTGGCCCCGGCCTGCGGACATGAAGCTCATCAACAACACTGACCTGCAGGCCCGTCTCTTCACCGGGGCGCTGTCGGAGTATGTCAACGGGGGCTGGGTGGTCGCCCGGAGAACCTACGCCTTGCCCGCGGGTGGCGGAGGCGAGCTTGCTCCGTCCGCAGATCAGTGGCCGGTGTTTAGCGAACCGCTCAAGACTCAGCTCGGCGTATTCCCGGCAGACGATTACCCGTTCCGCTCCCAGGCCGAGTTGGTCGTCGTGGGGAGCGCCAGGCCGCGTCGGCCAGTGCCGCACATGGAGCTCAAGCTGACCGTCGGCGCCTTTGCGAGCCGCATCATCGTCGTCGGCAACCGCCGCTGGATCAAGCGCGGATCGGATCTGGTCGCCAGCGGCCCCGAGCCCTTCGTGGAAATGGATCTTGGTCTGAAAAATGCCTTCGGAGGAATCACGGAATACGAAGGCATGGCATTCCCACATCCCCTGAATCCCGAGGGCAAAGGTTTCCATCTCACCGCAGAGCAAGCAGTCGGCACGCCCCTTCCTAACATCGAGCGCCCGGACTGCCTGATCCGAAGCTGGAGCGACCAGCCAATGGTTGCGACCTGGGGACCCATCGCGGGCTCGTCGCAGTCGTGGCAAATGGCACAGTGGATCTGGCGGCGTACGCGGGACTCGAAGAAGCCTCTCGAAGAGGAGGAGATCGCGAAGAAAGCCCGCACCCTCCACCAATCGGCAGCCTCGCCGCCCATGCTGCTCGAAGAGATGCGCCCCGGCGATCCCGTTCAGCTCGATCTCGGCCCCGAGAAAATTGATTTCCGTGTTCCAGCGCTTTCCGCCGTGGTACGCGACCGGGTCGGCAACCGACTCGGTCGGCGAGTGCTCGGGATGTCGGGCATCTGGGTCATCGTACCCAAACGACTCGTGGTCATCACCTGGATTGCCCGCTTCAAGTACAGCTTGCGCAAGGGAGAGGACCGGACCGCCGTGTTGGGAATGGAATGAATCACGCCTGACGATACGGGAGACGCCAATACCATGCCGATGCCATGCCAGTTAATGAAGCCGCTGTGCCTGATTGTGGGGGTGGAGAAACATACCTGCCTAGGCATTTCTCCCATGGGCATTGTCATGCCCAATCCCGAAGAGATCTGCATATCGCTCGGCCCCATCTACATACCCGCTGGCGATAGCCCCTCTCCTACGGTGAGTGCCCAAGCAGGGGGGCTGATCAAGCGCGGACATGACAGCAAGCATTTTCGGCCGCACTTTACGACCGGAACTCCGCCACTGCCATCTGCCGTTCCGCCAGTCGTCGACCTCGGGCTCATCGCGCTCGTGATCTTGTTAGGGCAGGCCAAGACCGTGTGGGGGCCCTACTCGATCAAGGCGGGTTTCGGCGATAAGAAGGGAAATCCCGCAGTCATCTTTGTTCCGGTGCCAGGAATGTGCGTCGGAAGTGCCAATTTCACCGTTTGCTCCGAACCGACAGCGCTTCCAAGCCTACTCACCCTTCAGACGCCGAACACCGTCTTTGCGGGGATGTCCTGGGCGGACATCGCCGGAAACATCGGTGAGGTGCTCGCTGAGTTGCTCCTGTCGAAGCTTCTCGACTGCGTGTTTTCGAGGGTGGCGAAGTTGAAAGGTGTCGGGGAGGCCATCGAGAAGGCAGAAGAAGCAGTGGAGAAGGTCCTCCGAACTGCCCTCAAACCAATAGTCCGCGCCGTTGCCCAGAAGACCGTCAAACGGGCCATGCCTCAGGTGGTGAAGCTCGCCGAGGGTCGTCTTGGCTTTGAAGTATCGAACGGTTTCAAAGCCAAGTCCGAGAAGCTCACCGAAAAGTTCATCGGCGAGAAGCTGAGCGAAAAAGTCGTCGACACGGCGAAGGATCAGGCAAAGGAAAAGGCGAAAGGCGCACTGATCGAGCCGGGAATTGAGTCCGGAACCGAGCGTCTTTTCGGCGAGGAGGCCAAAGAGAGCAGTGAGGGGGGCGAGGGGGCGAAGGGCAGCGAAGGCGGTGGCGCGATCGGTCCCGAGCGAGAGTGAGGATATGTCGGACCCATTGCTTTCCATGTTCTGTGTCACCAAGGGTGCGTCAGGCGGGGACGTTCTCCACATCCTGGGCAAGCGGACGTACGACATCCTTCCCACAGGACAGTGCAGGGTCGCAGACATGCAAGTTCCTCTGCAATTCGACGAGCTGACCTACGACAGGAAGGGCCAGGGTGGCGCCGCTCCACCACGGACCGAATCCGACGCCATGTGCAATGCCAAGCCTGGTACCGATGTGGTCGTCCAGGGCAAGGCGCATGTCATCGGCCGACCGCGCCCCATGACCGAGGTCAGCGTGGCCATCCTGACAAGCTTCACGACCGGCGAAGAGGCTCGCCGGCGAATGCGCAAGATCCAGGTCTTCGGTGACAGGAAGGTTCAGGTTCTGTCCAATGGTCAACTCCGCTTCAGCCCGCCGGAGCCATTCGAATCGATGGACGTGTCCTACGATCGGGCCTACGGCGGCTGCGATACTTGGGCGAAGGACACGCATCCGGATTCTTTGCTTCCCTTCCTGAAGAAGATTTCCAGCACCGACGAAGAGCCGGTCTCTATGTACGACTACCCGAGAAATCCTGCCGGAACCGGATACCTGATCTATCCCAACCAAGAGGCATTCGAGCACTTGCGACTGCCAAACCTCGAAAACCCGGACGATCTTCTCACTCCGGAGCGCCTGTGTTTGCGTGACCCGACGAACTGGTATTTGGCGCCCATCCCTGTGGCTTTCGACTGGATTTCAGGCTCTTGGTTTCCGCGCAGCGGCTTCCTGGGGGGAACCCCCGCGATCCGTGGCAAGCCCTCGGACATCCCCGAGATTCGCGCCGGCATTCTCCCGCTCGAGCTGGTCGACCTTCCCAAGGATCAGCTCCTGCCCGTACTCACTCCAGAGAACATCGGGCAATTCTGTCACGGCAGCTCGCCTTCGCTACGCGCCCCGACCCTGTCCGGCAACGAATCCGTCCTGCTGCAGGGCTTTCATCAGCACACGGACCGCATGATCGTCAGCTTACCCAAGGAGCGCCCGCGCATGTTCATGGCACCGCCCTTCGGCGACGCCAAAGAGCTGCAGCCGGCCCTCAAGACTGTGGTCATCGATACCCAGGAAGGGCGGCTGGTAAGCTTGTGGGAGGCACAACTGGTCTTGGATCGGCCTTTGACAGAAGCGCAACACGAGAAGACCCGCCATTCCGTGCGCTGGTCCGGATGAAGAGGAGACAACGTGGCACACCCTGTGGATGATATCGGCCCGAAGGCCGCGGAGGGCGCCATCGTCCCCTCCGGCGGTCAGTCTGCAACGACCGGAGCCCTGCTTGCACCCCGGTCCGGAAGGACCGTGCGTTTGAGTCTGTCGCTCGGCCAGGAGCGCTTGGAGATCCTCGGCCCGCAGGGCGCGACCGAGCTCTCGGTCGTGCTTACGGAGAACGGCCCCAGGCTCGTCTTCGAAAGCGCCGACGTTCACATCGTCGCGGCGAACGGCGTTGCGGTCGATTGTCGAACCTTCGAGGTCAGGGCCAAGGAAGAGCTGAAGCTGGCCGGGGCTTCGACCACAATCGAAGCCCGCGCAGGCGACGTAACCATGACTGCGAACGACTGTGTCAGCCTGGTCGGCGAACAGATCCGGCTCAACTGTGATGGTCCCGACCAAGTCCCGCCTTGGATGCAGCGGGAATCGAGTGCGCAGCTCGACTCGACCACCTTCTCGTTGCCAGGCCCGAGATGGGAGCGCAACCCGACCGCGCAACCCGCACGAGTCGACAACCCGGCGCTGATACCAAGGCGCGATCAGACCTGTAACCCGTCCGAGAAGGAGCGTACGAGGCAACTTCTCCAGAGACGCGAAGATGAATAGTAACTGGGTGGCGTTTGCTCTCCTGTTCGTTTGCATTTCCCCGGCTCTTGTTTGGCTGGGGCGTCGGATTAGGCACCCAACGCAGTTTGTAGATACGCCTGGACTGACATGGCAAATCCTCCAAGCTTTCTTTATCGGCTCAGGGCTACTTCTTGTACTGTGGCTCTTCCTTGCGTGGATTACCCATGCACTGGCAACCGGACATCTGACGCCTCTACTGCCCAAGATCTCCCCTTGGCAACGACTGACGGTCGGCCGGCGGTTTCGGCCTTGGAACCTCTATGCGCTCGGTGCTCTTTACCTCGCCCTGTCGGGAGTGGTTCTTAGCCTTCTGCTCCTGCAGCTTCGGACCATCAGAAATTCGCTCCAGCGGGTTGCCGGCGAGTTCGATCTCACGTTCATAAGACGCGCAAGTCGCGAAGTGGCAAATTGGTTGACCACCCACTCTGGCTTCAGTATCGTCACGGCAGTCGACAATGCGAGAGGGGGTGACCCTATCGAAAAGGATTGGTTGCTTATCCTCAACCCTTGCTGGGCTGTCCACCCCAAGCGCGATTCACGTCGGCTCTTGGTTACATCCTACGGGCCAGAGGCCAAGCATTCCAATTACTATCGCTCTGCGGTAATTTGGGTCTGCCTCTATGCATGCGATATTGAGCACGGAACGCCTGGGATCTCCGATGAAGCGCAGCAGAACCTTCGCGCCAAGGGCTTCGATGTCAAGCGCTGCGCGGGCTTCGTGCGGATCAGCGATCAACGCTATTGCATTCCTACGAACGTATGGACAATCCGCAAGGCTACCGCGCCGGCTCGGCTCATCGAGCTGTGGCGCCTCACCGAGCCCCCCTTCTAGGGTGACACTCAGTGGCGCAAGGCCAGAGCATGACGAGACTCAATAAGTACGTATTCGTATTGGCCACCCCGCTGTTGTGGTGGATCGACCGCGCTCTCTACCATGTTCACGACCCCAGCCTGCGCATTGTTTACGGGATCACCGATTTGGTCGCTGCCCTTTTCACATGGGGTGCACTCCTCATTACTGGGTTCGCTATCGTCGACTGGCTCCGTGGTTGGAGACGGAAGAAAACCGGTTCTGTGCTGCAAGATGTCACGACAGACTCCGACGGCGACATCGAGACCACAATGAGCGAAAATCCAGGAGCAGATCAAGCCAAGCAGTCCGACAATCGCTACTATTCCATGCGGGTCATTTTCGGACTCGTGGCCCTGCTTGCGTACTTCCCGGTCGCCCGCTACATCCAAGTGCTCACACCGGGTCGTTTCTGGGAACTCGTCCTTGGGGTGTCGGCGGCCGGAGCCGTGGGCATCCACCTTTCGTATACACGCCGTGTGCTCAAGCGCATCGACCGGCCTTATGATCGAATATTCATGATGCTATTGCCGACGCTACTCCTCATCCCGTGCATGGCCATCGCCGTGCGCCTGCTAAACACCGCGCCTGGCCTGCTGCGCTCGCCAAGCCTAGACAACGGCAAGGTGGTGGGCAGATCGGCTAAAGTCTACAACTACACCAATGGCTGGAATTCCTATTCCGTGAACGCCAAGCTGGACTCCGGACGCTCCGTGTCCGTGGATGTTTCTTGGACCTCCTACTGTAAGCTGCCGATCGGCACCTTCGTCCAGGTACAAACCCGGGCCGGGCTTTTGGGCCTGTCTTGGTGCCTCGGCGATTGCGTGACGCTGCTGCCTGCACCGGAGGCAGACAGATGAAGCCAGCAGTTCTGTCACGGCAGCTCGCCTTCGCTACGCGCCCCGACCCTGTCCGGCAACGAATCCGTCCTGCTGCAGGGCTTTCATCGGCACACGGACCGCATGATCGTCAGCTTACCCAAGGATCGCCCGCGCATGTTCATGGCACCGCCCTTCGGCGATGCCAAAGAGCTGCAGCCGGCCCTCAAGACCGTGGTCATCGATACCGAGGAAGGGCGGCTGGTAAGCTTGTGGGAGGCACAACTGGTCTTGGATCGGCCTTTGACAGAAGCCCAACACGAGAAGACCCGCCATTCCGTGCGCTGGTCCGGATGAAGAGGAGACAACGTGGCACACCCTGCGGATGATATCGGCCCGAAGACCGCGGAGGGCGCCATCGTCCCCTCCGGTGGTCAGGCTGCTGCGACCGCGGCCCTGCTTGCACCCCGGTCCGGAAGGACCGTGCGTTTGAGCCTGTCGCTCGGCCAGGAACGATTGGAGATACTCGGCCCGCAGGGCGCGACCGAGCTCTCGGTCGTGCTTACGGAGAACGGCCCCAAGCTGGTCTTCGAAAGCGCCGACGTTCACATCGTCGCGGCCAACGGCGTTGCGGTCGATTGTCGAACCTTCGAGGTCAGGGCCAAGGAAGAGCTGAAGCTGGCCGGGGCTTCGACCACGATTGAAGCCCGCGCAGGCGACGTAACCATGACTGCGAACGACTGTGTCAGCCTGGTCGGCGAACAGATCCGGCTCAACTGCGATGGTCCCGACGAAGTGCCGCCTTGGATGCAGCGGGAATTGGCTGCGCAGCTCGACTCGACGACCACGTCATCACCAGACCGAAGGCGGGAGCACAGGCCCACCGCGCAACCCGCACGAGCCGACACGCCGGCGTTGGTACCAAGACGCGACCAGACGGGCGACCTTGCCGGCGAAGACCCGGGGGAGGCGGCAGGTCCGGAGCAGCAAAGATGAGCGGTTACGGGGGCGTCGTGGTCATCCTCTTGGTCGTGCTGTTCGCCATTATCGCCTGGTGGACGTGGCAGGCCGTGTACTCCAAAAGCCATCCCGGCGCGCCCTCCCCCCAATGGGCCACGGTGACTCGCAGTCTTATGCGATCAGCAGGGAACATCCCTTTGGCTCTCGCTATCGGTGCACCGCTGTTCGTTATGCTCTGGCCGCTGCTCTCTTGGAGCACCCAAGCGCTGGATACCGGGCACTGGCCAACCCTTGCTGGGCCGTCCACCCCAAGCGCGATTCACGCCGGCTCTTGGTCGCCTCGTACGGCCCAGGCACCGAGTATCGCTACTCCATAGGCCGCGTCTTGAGACCCTCAGTGGTCTGGGTCTGCCTTTATGTCCTCGATGCCGACCACCGACATCCGGCAGTCAGCGACGAAGTGCAGCAGAATTTTCGTACCAAGGGCTTCGCTGTCAAACGCCGATCAGGCTACCTGCGGATCAACGATTGGCGCGACTGTGTGATGATGAACATATGGACCATCCGCAAAGCCACCTCGCCCGATCGCCTCATCGAGCTGTGGCGCCTTACCGAGTCATGAAGAAGCTCAAGAAGACCTGTAACCTGGCCAAGAAGGCAGCGTGCGAGACAACTTCTCCGGAACCGCGAAGATGACCAGTAACTGGGTAGGGTTGACCATCGCTTTGGTACTCATTGCCCCCATTGTCGTTTGGTTGAGGATGCAGATCGTGCGTGCCAAGCGGCATCCTGGAACCGTTGAACCCCGCTCGGTCTTGCGGACCCATTGGTTACTCGGAAGAGACGCGATGGGGATTCTCGGTGTACTCCTGATCAGTCTCGGGCTGCTCTGCATGCTCTGGGTCTTCCTCTCGTGGCTCACCCATGGGATGGCAACTGGGCACTGGGCCCACTTGGCCCCCACGACTTCTCCTTGGAAGCGGCTGATGTACAGCCAGCAGTTCCGACCTTGGAACCTTTGCGCTCTCGGCGTCCTCTACTTTTCCCTGGTGGCACTGCAGATTGCCATGGCGCGCCGACGATTCCTGATAATCAGAAACTCGCTCCAACGGGTCACCAGCGAGCTCGGTCTTTCACTATTAGAAGATGCGAGCAACTATGCGATGGATTGGTCGAACAAGCACTTTAACCTCCCCGCAGCATTTGCGAGTTCAACGCCTTACAGCGATGAAGACCTGACGCTCATGTTGAATGCTTGCTGGGCTGTCCACGCCAGGGGCGATTCACTCCGGCTCTTGGTCGCGTCCTACGGCCCAGGGCTCAAGCAAATGGGGAAGTACCCAACAGGGAGTGGCGCCCCGCGGTGATGTGGGTCTGCCTCTATGTCCGCGATACCGAGCGCGGAGGACCTGGGGTCTCGATCTACAGCGAAGCCTTCTCGCCAAAGGCTTCGACGTCAGGCGCCGCCCCGGCTTCGTGCGGATCAGCGACCTTCGCAACTCATTGCTCTTCAACATCACTGCAGTCCGCAAGGCTATGGCGCCGGAGCGGCTCATCGTGCTATGGCGCCTTACCGAGCCACCATCCTGAGGGTTGCGTGACGGCTCAAATCGATTGCGACCTACTCCACCGCCTTGAGCATCGTGAAGTTCACGCCCACCGTCTTCCACCCGCCCTGGCCGTAGACGTAAGACGCGTCCACCGTCAACACCAGGCCGTGGACGTCGGGGTACCGGCCCTTCACCGTCAGCTCGCCCTCCTGGGAGATGGTGGGCTCGGAGGTCAACGCCAGCTCGCCCACCATGAACGGGGCCAGCCCAGCCGTCTGCTCGTGCGCCGACTGATAGGCCTGCCGCAGCTTCTCGTTCGTGAACTGGCTCTGGAATATCTGTGAGGATTGCGCCAGGAAGGCAGAGTAGTTACCGGTGCGGATGCCTTGATCCAGGCGCTGTAGATCCGCCGCCACCAGCGCGCGCAGTCGAGCCACCGGCGGCACTGTGGTCGCGCGAGGATCCAGGCCGAGCTTGTCGGTCTTGAACAGCTCCTGCCCATCCACGGTCACCGTCCAAACTCCGTCATCGCCCAGCTTGGGCGGCTGCCCCACATCAAAGGTGGTCTTCAGAAACCAAACGCCGGCAACAATCTTGCGCTGGCCGATCTCCTGGATGGGTGCGGAAATCGACTTGTCGCCGCCGCCCGAGCTTCGGTGCCATGTCAGTCGACCGTCCGCGGTGACAAGAAGGCTGGCCTGGGCGTTCTTCCATAGCCCAACCCATCCCTTCTGGTCCTCGGGGACCGGTTTGGAACAGGCAACCACCATGGTTAAAGCAGCAAGGGCCAAGACGCGTGCGTACATTCGATCCCCCTTGGGCGCGCGAGCGCGGTACAGTCGCGTGAGACCGCAGTGTATTGGGGTCGGGCCTTGGACGGCAAGGACGTATCGAAACACGTCGGGAAAAGACCCCGCATCGACGACCTATCACGACGTTCGGCCTCATTTGCCGGGCCACGCTGCAGGTCCTCTACGCCCTCCCCTTCGGCTCGCGCCTGTTCACTGGCGCGGGCTCTTCCCACGGCAAGCCTTCCACGTAGTACGGAATTCGACCATCGCCCTTGGGGTCTTTCAGGCAGCGGTGGGGACAGGTCTCGCCGCAGACGCCTTTCACGAAATCCGCGATGCTCGCGATGGTCTCCCGCGCGATGGCGGCTCGCTCCTCGACGGCAAAGAGCTCTTGCTGGTCCAGGATCTTCACCACGGCGAGCGAAAATCCCGCGCCACGGAAGCCCAGGCCATGCGCGACGAACGCATCCCCCACGGCCAGGGCCGCAGATTCGATGGTCGTGAGCGGGGCGCGACGCGCGGAGGGCTGTTCACGATTGCGCAGGTTGAGCTCCACGTGCGCGACGGCGGAGATGTCGAGGTGAATGACATCGAGCTTGCGATGCGCTTGCTCTTCTCTCGAGAGCCGGTCGCGCAGGTGGCCGCGCGCCTCCGCCAATCGCATGCCGAGCTCGGACTCGGGAGGCTCCTCCAGCGCGGCAAGCAGCGAACGCAAGGCCATTTGCGCGAGGAAGACGCTGTCCGGCTGCCCGACCTCCTTGGCCAACTTGCGGCAGACCTTGGCTCGGTCGCCGCTGCCAAGGCACTCGAACAGCCTGGCCTGATGGCGGAGCATTCGTGCGAGGCGCGCGGGCTCATCATCGTCGCGCAGGCGTTTGCATAGAATCCTTCGTGGCCTGTGCGACCCGCTTCTGGGCGGATAGAATCTCGGCCTTGCCCTTGGCGTGAATGGGTTTGTCGAACAGCTTCAGCGATTCCTGCACGGCAAGCTCGCGCGCCTCGAAGAACCACGACTCGAAGGACTCGCTCTCGAGCAGGTCGTCGACTTCCTCGGACGTCGTGGCGACTGGATCCTCGGTGGTCGGCTCTGCGAATGGCTGCGCGCGCGCCGCGGCCAGGGCCGGTTCGGCCAGTGCCAAGGCTTTTGCGACATCGGGGTCGGACAGGGTCTTGGCCTTGGCGGATTGCACGGCCTCGTCGACGAGGCGCGCCGCGAGCGGCATGGGAACGAACGCAGCCAGGTTTCCGCAGCCCTTCCGTATCTTCTCCACCAGCTCGTCCACGTTGCGACCGGGTAGGTTCTCCAAGACGAAACCGTCGCGCAGCCCGTTGCCGTAGTGAAGCAGCAGGTTGGCGAAATCGAAGGTCGGCAGCCGGGGGATGATGATGTTGATGGCGAAGCAAGCGTCGCCGTCCACCCCCGTCACCAGAGCGCGGGCGGCCTCCATGTCCTGTTGGATGCTGCCGCGCAGCCCCTTGGCCCGCAAGATATGAAGGTGCCGCCGCGCCAGCTTGGCATCTTCGGGGTTCTTCGCCTTGGCCGCGAAGGTGGTAAGCAGATCGGCTGCCTCCTGGGTGACATCGCCCGCGACGAGATCGATCAACCGCCTCCTTCGCTCGCCGTCCTCCTCGGCACCAAGCAGGTGCATGCACAAGCTCGCGCACTTGTGCTTCCGCTCGCGAGCCAGCTCGGCCATGCTCTCGATGAAGGACGCGCGGAAGTCGGGTGCGGATTCCTGGTAGCTGCCCAGAATAGCCTGCAGGCCGAAGCCGTTGTCCGCCTCGGGGTCCTCCAGCATCTCGAACACCGGCAGGCGCATGCAGGCGACCTGCTCCTCGAGCGTGAGGCGTTCCCGAAAACCGGGGCTTTGATGATCGAGCGCCCAAACTGCTGCCGCGCGCTGGCTGGTGCCGAGCGAGGGATCCATGGCGATTGCGATCAAAGGCGAGACGGCCGCGTCTTCCCCGAGGTAGGCCAAGGCTTCGCAGGCCACGCGGGCCACCAGGCGATCGCCTTTGCGCGCGGTTGCCGCCAGGGCTAGCCGTACCGATTCCTGGTCGGGCAGAGCACGGAACGACTCCAGCAGGGCGTGCAATTCTTCGCGTTGTGGAAAAGCATCGTGGGTTCCGCGCTCCTTCACGAGCGCGACGAGATCATCGAGCGAGACGGCCATGCCCGTTCTTATAGCGCGGGTGGGATTTCACGCCAGATCCCCTTCGCCGTCGTCGACCTCGCGTTCGGCGCGCAGTCCCCACAGGTACGCTGCGACGAGCACGACCAGGCACGCGAGCCCGAGCCACACGTAGCCATTGACCAAGCCGGGGATGGAGAATCCATGTTGATAAACGAGCACGGTGGGATCGGATGGACCGTGCCCCTCGTTTTCGCCGAAGGGAATGACGTCGCGATCCGTGCGCGCCGCCCACCAGGTGGCGAACGCGTCCGCGAACGCCGCTGCACCGATGACCAGGAATCCCCAGCGCAACCAACCCACCCGCAGTTGGCTGCGTCTGCGCGCATAGAGCGAAAGCATGAGGAGGGTTCCGAGGAACATGCAGCCACCGTCACCGCCCCAGATGACGAGGGACATAGCCCGGCGCTCGGACAAGACGAACGTGCAGTAGATCTGCGCCGCCAGAACCGCGATCAGAAACGTGGCCCAGGCCTTATGCGAGCGCCAGCAACGAAGAATGCCGTAGCCCAGCGCCGCCGCCACCACGACCACCACCACCCATGTTCGCCCGCTGCCGACGGGCGTGAACCACGGTCCCGGAAACGCGAGTCGGCCACACATCCAGGCCGTGGCGGCGTGGCCCAGCTCGTGGACCCACATGCTGAGCACGGTTCGCACGAGCATGTGCAGGAACCCGGTGTGGACGGCACCCCAGGCCGCCACGAGCGCGATGGGCAGAGCAAACTGGCGGAATCGCTTTTCAATCGAGGCTTCGAGCGCCGGGAGCTCCCAAGTGCTCGGTGGAGGTGCATCGCGCAGGGGTGCGTAGTCGCCGCCCACAGGTTGCCAATGCGCGTTCCGCGCTATGCCCTCACCACAACCACACCCCCGCGCGCTACGCACCGGCTTGCCACAGCGAGGACAGACACGAAGGGGGAAGGCCACCAAGCGAGTGTAGCGCGCAGCACGACGCAAGGAAATGAACCGCGAAGGCACTGAGAACGCTGAAGCCAAGCGAAGACGGGATTTCCGGATTCCGGATCCGAACTACTCTCCTCCCCTCCGACTCTGTGCCCTCGGCGCTCTCTGTGGTGAAAACCTTCTGCCGCTCGGCAAGAATGTATCCACTTCACCCCGTGGCCCTCTGCGCCCTCGGTCACTCACGTACCCGGGCGGCTTTGGTCCACGCTGCCGGCAGATACGCACTTGAACACGTACCGTCCACGTCCAATCTCGATGGTATCACCGTCGCCCAAGGGTTGGCGACCGCCGACCGCCTTGGTTTCCACCTTGATGGTTCCCTGCATCGGCTCGATGTAGAACGATCCGCGCCGCATGAGGATGGCGGCGTGCTGCTCGGCGACCTGCGTGTCGCCCTCGATGCGCACCTCGCATCCCGGGCCACAGCCCAAAACCGCTCGGGCGCTCGTCAGACGCAAGGTTTCGCCGCGTTTGCCCTGCCCCGCGGCGCGAACCAGCCACCCCACGGCGAGGGAGTGGTTGGTGCTCCGGCTTTCGCTGCGAAGCGCGGCCTGAATCTCCAAGGCCACGCCGCGGGCGCGGGGCGTGGCCAAAGCGGGATGGCGACCGCCCGAAGCCCGCAGGGCTCGCGCGAGCTCGTCGAGCCCCATGCGCGAAAAGGCGCCCCACTGATCCTCGGGCACGCGCGCCGCGATGCTACTCGCCACCTGGTCAGGCGGCGTCTGCCCCGAAACCGATTGCGCCAGTACTTCCGCAAGATCGGAACCAAGCAGCGTGTCATCGTTGGACTTGCGCGAGAGCAGCGCCTGCAGCTCCTCGAAGCGCCGGCGCCCAGCCTTGGTCTTGAACAGGGGGTAGCGCTCGTCGGCGAACACCGAGGCATCGAGCGCGGCTAGGCCGGCCACGTCGTTGGGATAGCTGCGCGTCAGCTCCACCAAGGCCCGCTGCGCGGAAAGGCCGCGCTGGATGAGCGCGTGCGCCGCGGCCACCACGGGCTCCTCGTCATCCTCGGAGCCCTGCTCTTCGCCGGACGAACGCCTCCGCCACAGGACCACGACGACGGCCGCCACGACGAGCACGCCGATGACGATTCCTATCAAAACCAGGAGCCACGTCATGGCGGACGGCACCATCACCTTGCCGACCTCGATGGCCCGCTGTCTGCCATCGATGGTCAGATTCAGTCGAACCTTGCGCGTGCCCCCGAAATTCCGCCACCCCCAAGGGATCTCCAAGCGCACCCGGCGCATGTCCGCGATGGCCTGCCCCAGCGACTCCAGCGTGGACTGCAGCTCCAAGGGCTGCTCGGTGGCCCGGCGAAAGGCCCCCCAGCTGGTGAGATCGCCAAGGTTCTTCGTGCTCTGCTCGGCGTCGGCATCGGGAGGCGGGATCGAGACCACCAACAAGCTGACCCCGGCCTTGTCGATCTCGCCGGCCACGGCGCCGAAGTCGGCCGAGGCGTCGCCCGTCGTGTCGTTGAAGTCGCGGCCATCGGTCACGACCAGGAGAACCTTGAACGGGCTCTCGTCGGTCAGCAGGGCCTTGAGGTCGATGCGAATGGCGTCCGCCAGATTCGGTCGGTCGCCGGGAATGTAGCCGAGGTCGTGGAGCTGGCCGCCGATCTCCGAGGCTTTCAGCTTGGGAATGGGCTGACGTTTGCGACCATAGAGCGTCGCATAGACATTGGTTCGCGCGGGAATGCGCCGAAAGAAGCCGCCCAGGCCCTCCAAAATGGCATCGGACAATCCGGCCGGGACATCCTTGACCCATAGATAAACCAGCCCCACCGCGAGCGGGGATTTCCACAACTGGTTTGCCTCGGACGAGGTTTGGGCGAAATCGGAGAAGACCTCGATCGACTTCGGCGCGGGGCCAGCCTGCCCGTCGATCTCGACCTGCACGGCAGATGGCTTGAGGGTGGTTCCATCTTCCGATATGCCGCCGACCAGAAAGATCATCTCGCCCGTGTCACGATCGACCACGGGAGGGGAAACCAGAAACATGGGACCAGCGTGCGCCGCGACCGCCCAACCCGGCACGCCCACGAGCAACGGCAGGAATGCGAGCACCCTGGGTTTCACAATCCCGCCTTTCCACTCGGGGAAAGCCAAAGCGATTTGAACATCAGCTCGGTTCGACCGACCCGCACGATGTCGCCCTCGGACAGCTCGATGACCTCGCCCGGCAGCAATTTGTGCGCGTTGACGAAGGTCCCATTCGCCGATGGACCGGGCACCTCGCGGTCGCGAATGGTGAAAGCCTCGTCCTGGCTGTCGCGGCTGGGCCTGTACACCAGGGCGTGGCCGTTGGAGACGAATTTGTCGTTGAAGTCGATCCACGTCTCCATCGAGGTGTTGTCCTGGCCGCCGCGCGACAGGATGGTCACGGGCGTCGCAAGCTCCAGCAGCGCACCATTGTGCTGCTTGTCCAGCGACGAAAGCACGACGAACCAACCCAGACTGATGCCCGGGACGGGCACCATGCCCTTGTCGTCGACCGTCGACATGAACATCGTCTTGGGGGACGCCATGCGCGGCCGGCAGTTGCCGCAGGTAGAGCCCCAGGCCGCCAGCATGGGCTGCCCGCAGTTGGGACAGGGCTGCTCCTCGGTGCGGGCAGGCGCCGCCACGGAAGCACGCACCTCGTCGGACGAGGCGCCGCCCTCGACCTTGCTCCAACCGCCGGCCCTGGCGCCGGGCTTACGTCGAGGTGCAGGACCGCCCTTGCGCGGAACAGAGGGAATCCCTTTTTTGGGTTTGTCGAACACAGGAAGCTCGCCGCTAGGGATGATAGGTTTGCGGGCGACGATGGTCAAACACCTATCACAAAGAATCGGGCCACCTGAAGTATCATTCGGCGGCGCATGAGCAGCATCCTCCCCCTCGTCGTGACAGCGCTCTTGGCGGCCTCGCCAGCCGATGAACCGGCGCCGCAAACAGCGCCCGCCGGACCCCACACGCCTGGGCCAACCCGCGGGACTTCAATCATCGTTGCCGGCCAACCCTTCGATGTCGGCCGGACCGTCGTCCTTTGGACGGACGATCAAGGGTTCGACGCCTACCAATTGCGTTGCATCGACCAGACCGGTGGCTGTTGCGACTTCGATTCTCCCCGCTACGGCACGCGCAAGGGCCTGACCAAGCGCACGCTGGAGAACCTGCAGGCCATCGTCTCGCAGTTCGTGCTGCACTTCGACGGGTGCGTCAATTCACGTTCGTGCTTCAAGTCCATGCACAACCGCACACGCCCCGGAGGAGGAACGGGCTGCGGGCTGTCCGCGCACTTCATGATCGACACCGATGGCACCATCTACCAGACCCTCGACGTGGCCGAGCGCGCCTACCACGCCGAGCAAGAGAACTCGATTTCGGTCGGCGTCGAGATCTGCAACCGCGGCAAATACAACCCCGCCGAAATAAACAGGTTGCCCGCCGAGTGGCGCACGCGCCCCCATCACATCGTGACCATCAACGGGTTCAAATACGACGCCTACGATTTCCGCCCCGAGCAGTACGAATCCATCGTGGCCCTGACCCGGACCCTGCTGCGCATCTTTCCCAAAATGAAGCCCGAAATCCCGGAAAAGAACGGCGAGGTCATCATGGATACCCTGCCCGATCCCCTCAGCTTCCACGGCATCGTCGGACACCTGCACGTCGACCTCGACAAGCAGAAGTGGGATCCGGGCGCGCTCGACTGGAAGCGCATCCTGCGCGCCCTGCAAGGCTTCGTCTTCCCCATCCAGATCCGCGCCTTCACGGAAATTCCGCGCACCCGCAACGAGCTTCTGAGCGCGCGGCGGGACGCTTTTTACACCACCGAGGAGCGGGCGACCGGCTTTTTCCCGCTTGCGCCCGGCAGGCTCTTCCACTCCGGTGTCCATCTCCACGGCAGGGCCGGCTCGCCGGTTTCGGCGCCAACCCGCGGACGGATCGTGGCCGCGCGCATGGCCGAACACGACGGGTCGTCGACCTCGTTCGTCCTCATCAAGCACGAAGTCGAGGTGGACGGAGAAATCATCACCTTCTTTTCGCTGCTGATGCACCTCCGTCTACCCGCTTTCGGCCCTGGCAACCCCGTGCCCTGGATGCAGGAGCTGATGCAGCCCGATCGGGCGCAAGCGCGCCAATCGCTCGAATCGGGCGCGGTCACCCTGCTCGACGAGCGGGTCGAAACCGGCGATCTCTTGGGCACCATCGGCCACGTCAACCGCGGCCCCGAGCAAGGCCCGGAGGTGCACTTCGAGATCTTCACCGTGAACAAGTTGCCCGACGACCTGGAACGCGGCTTTCGCTATCTCAACGCCATCGGTGACGGGCCCATCGCCCGGCGCGCGCCCCTGGTGACGTTGATGGACAAGAACGGCGACGGACAAGTGGACGAATCCGAGCTCCTCGACGTCTTCCACGGCCGCGATCTGAACAAGCGGCAAGCTTTGCGCCGCTTGGTCATACGCCACCGCCACGAATGGGGAGACCGAACCACCCTTGCAGAATTCGTCAAGCTGCGCGAGCTCGCCGCGATCCCCGACGCCGACCGCCGCCGAATGTACGCCATCGCCATCGCACCCTACGTCTTTTGGAACGATGCCCTCTCGGAGCACGCGGGACTGCCGCAGGATCAGATCGTCTATTCCTACAACCCCATCACCTTCCTACTGACCCTGGCATCGCGCTCAACCCACATCGACATTCCCTGGCCGCGCGACTTCCTGGCCGACGGCACCCTGGAACCTCGGCGCCTTTCCGTTCCCCTGCTCGACTGGATCAAGCCCCCAACGACCCTGTCCCAGGAGCTCAAGCTCCCGCCCCTCGTCGGCAAGGATTTGCGTCCCAAGCGCCGCGACGAGATCCCGCTCATCGAGCTACCGCCAACGGATCAGCGGTAGCGCCTACCTGCCGAAGGTCTCCAGCACATCCGCCAGGGATGCCTGGCCCGAGCTCAATAGCTGCGACTGGGCGGAGGACAATGCCTGGACGGCCTTCTCGTTGGCTGCGACGCTGTTCGTATGCAGGGGCCAGAAGCGCTGGCTCTTGTGCTCGGGATTGGCCAGAAAGGCCAGCATCTGCGTCGGCGCGGGACCAAGTGCCACCAGCAAGCGGGATGGCGTCCACATCACCGAGGGGGTGGCAGCGCCGTGGCGCAGTTTGCGCCCGATGAGCTCCAGCCAGAAGGCTCGCATGCCCTCAGTCGGCGTCGGGCATTCGAGCGTGATGGTCTGTTTCGCCGACTCGGGCGGCTTGGCCGCCGCTTGTTCGCATGCCGTGGCCAGGGTGTGGAGCGCATAGCCGCCACCTTCGTTCAAGCTGCCGATGGCGACGCGCAGCTCGAAGAAGCTGGAACCGGCCAGGAGTATGTCGAGCGGCAAGGCCGGGGCGCTTTGTTTCAGTGTCTCCTTGAGCCAGTCGACCTGCGCAGCCAGATCCTGCGCGGTCAGCCCGCGCGCCGCTTCGGCGACCGTCGTCGCGGCCTCGTAAAACGGCCCAAAGATGGAAGGCAAAAGCGGCAGGGCCTCGACCACGTCGCGTGCTTCGAGCCGAACCGAGATGATCAGCGGGAAACTTCGGCCGACCGCATCCTCGCCAGGCATGAAACCACCCACGAACACTTCTCCGTTCGGGGCGACCAGAAGGAAGTGCGTCGGCTCGCTCGGCAGACGCGTGCGTTCGGTGTGCAAACACTCGATGCCCTCCTGAAACCACTGGTCGAGGGCGGCATGCTGAAAATCGCCGGCGTTGATGCGAACGAAGTCGCGCTCGGCCGGGATCTTTCCGTAGAGACCGGCTGCCGGTTCTCGGATACGCGGGAGAGTGTTGATGTACATGGCTACCCCGACTATTTCCTGCAGGAACCACCGCCAGCGGTGATGCTTCTAGGCAGCGCGAATTTCTGGAAGATCTCGCGAAGGTTGTCTGGTTTGAAGTCGACCAGGACCCTGTTTTGGCCGTGGTTGGGCGTATACGTCACCGTGACGTAGTCACCAGACCTCGACGGATTTTGGCCAGCGGCGAGCAGATAGAAGAAGGCCCACTCGCCCTCGTCACGGGGCCCAATGGTTTCTACCTCGTCGTTCCTGACGAAAAGCCGAAATTGGGCTCGGCGGATGGGCCACACGAATTCATCCCATCGATCCACCGAGTTCAACCCGACGATCTTCTTCGTTCCGATGTCGAAGATGATCTTCGAGTATTGTGCCGAGGGACGGATGTGAATACCAATCGGCAGGCCAATCTTCGACGGCTCCTTGGCAAAGAGCTGACCGGTCAATTCGGCCGCGCGGGTAAGGAACTTCAGGAATTCATCCCGATAGCGAACCGCCCCTCCCTCCTTGAGCCGGAACAGGGTTCCCACCCTTTCGATGTCCGAGGCGAGGGAGTCACTGAAGTATTGCCACAACGTCCCCGTCGTCGGTTGGAAGAACTTCTCGATGTCGCCGATCTTGGCCTCACCCACGGACCTGCCGCTGGCGAATGGATACTTGCCGGCGAGCAATTGGTCGAAGGCCACGAACACGGTCTCGCACCACTTGCGGTTGGCCGAATCCGCGCTGGCGCCCACCACCGCGACCTCGGCCCCACGCAGGGGCGGCATCAGGATCTTCTCCAACATGCCCTGCTCCCAGCCCTGGTCGTCGTATCGAGCAAGAAGATTGGACAGGTTGGTGCGCTGGGTGCGAAGGGCATTCTGGAAGGTCTTGGCGTCTGGCATGCCCTCGTCGCCCATGGCGCCCGCCAGCTCGGTCAGGATCTGTCCGTATTGCTCGAACCCGGTGGGCTTGACCGAACCGAAGCGGAGCAACCCCTCGAAGGCCGTCTCGACCTGCTTGGCGCCAGGCTCCCGATTGTCCTCTTCGTCCTCGTCCGTCTTCTTCTTCCCGCGCGGGTCCTTCACGCCCTTCTTCGCCGCCGCGCCCTGAAGCATGCCGAGGGCCTTGTCGGCCAGCGAGGGCTCATCCTTGAGGAGCAAATTGTCGCTGATGTTCTTCCAGGTGGCCTCGAAGGGCTTTTCGGCGTTGAGCCGCTTGATGAGGGCACGGGCCTCGTCGAGCGTGGCCGGTTCGCGCATGGACAGCGTCAGCAAGAAGCGCTTCCAGGCCGCGATGTACTGCACGAAATACTCGGCCTTGATCTTCGCGATGGCGCGGGCGTCCTTGGTTTTGCGCTCCTTGCCGAGAATCCAGGAATTCTCGTCATCATCCTGGGCTTTTTCCAGCTGGGCGAGGCGTTTCTTCACGGCCAGGTAACCGTCCGGGGTGAAGGCGCCGCGCACGGCGATATCTTTCTTGCCCTTGCCCTGTTGCTGGGGTGTAAACAGCACCACCGCGCTGCCCAGAAGATCGATCGACTTGAGATCGCGCGGCATGCTCGGGTCGTTGATGATCTCGGCCAAGGGATCGTCGCCCGAGCCGATCAGGACCGCTCGCGCATAGGTCACGAACTTCTTGTCCCGATCGATCATGTCCGCCGGATCCTGGATGCCGGAGGCGTAGAATTTGACCAGGTTCTCGATCACGCGCGGCGCCCGACCGGCGGCCGGCTGATTGGTCAGCGCCACCCAGCGCGCGCTGGCCTTGTCGGCCGCCAGCTTGACCGCGCCATCCCAGCGATCGGTGCGCGGCGTGGGCTCGTCGGGTTGCTTGTCTTGCGTGAGCAGAAGGTGGAGCACGAGGGCGTCCATCAGTTCCGAGGCGGACAGCCCCCCCTGCGATGCGGCCTTGGCCAGGTCGGCGCGCAGGATAGGACGCACGACCAGTCTTTCGACGGCGGTACGCAGTTGCTTGGTGACGCTGGCACGCGGAAACAGCACCGAGCTGCTGTCGCCTTCGGCCAGCGACTTGGCCAGATCCTCGATCGATTCGAGCGATTCCGCGGAGACCAACCCCAAGCCGTCCTTGCTGGCCTTGCTGGAGGCCAACTTGTCGATGGCACGCAAGGCGGCCTTGGCATAGCCGGAGTTGGTGCTGTAGGAGCGAATGGGCAGGAAGAGGAATCCGGCCGCCAGCGCGCACGCCGCCGCGGTGATCGCGACACGTCGCACTCTCTCCTTGCGCATGACCCGCGTGCTGCGCACAGCCGCCTGCTGGTCCGGGAACACCACATGAGTGAAGACATCGCGCAAAAAGTAGCTCTTGGGCTTGGTGATGGTGACACCGGCCCCGGCGCGCCCGGACACCCCGAACGCCGCCGCCATGTTCTGCATGATGCGGTCGATGGGACGGCCCTCCTGCGTGCCGCTGGTGAAGTACACGCCGCGCAGAATGGGAGCGTCCTGGTAGACGTTCTCGGCGAACAGGTCGGTGACCAGCGCCTTGAGATTCTGGCCAAAGGCCTCGAGCTGCTGCGAAAACTCGAAGATCTTGAAGCGCGCGTCCACCCGCCGTTCCTCGGTCAGGCGCGGGAAGGAGCGCTGCCCGGCCACGTCGAACAGCTCCTGGAGTTGCTCGCCGAGCATGTCGGCCCGCTCGTCCGGGCTGGCCCCGAGCGGCAGCGACACACCCCAGATCTGCCCGCGCTCCTTGTCGCGCAGGTCGCCGAACATCTCGACGAAACCGGGGACGAGGTCGGTCTTGGTGACCAACAGATACACCGGCACCACCATGTCCAAGCGGCCGGTCACCTCGTCGAGGCGATCGCGGAGCGCCTTGGCCAGTGCCGACATTTCCTCTTCGCCGCCTTCGAGATCGAGGAGGCTCACCGCAAGCAGGATGCCGTTGACGGGCTTTTTGGGACGGGTCCTGCGCAAGAGATCCAGGAAGGCCAGCCACTCTTCGTGGTCGTCGTCCTGGGTCGACCAGCGGCCGGCGGTATCGAGGATGATGGCCTCGTTGGTCAGCCACCAGTCGCAGTTGCGCGTGCCCCCAACGCCCTTGACCTTGCCTCCCTTGGCGTAGGGAAATTGCAGTCCCGAGCTGCGCAGCGCGGTCGTCTTGCCTGCGCCAGGAGGTCCGATGATGATGTACCAGGGAAGCAAGCCCAGGGCGTCGCGCCCCTTGTGGCCAAGGCGCGAGGACTTGAGACCGGCGATGGCCTTCTGGAACTCGACCTGCATGGCCGTGATCTCGGCCTGTTGATCGGGGCGGATGTTTGATTTTCCCGATAGATCGCCAAGCCCCTGCTCGATGGCGCTGGCAGCTTTGCGGGTGGCCACGGCCTTGTAGATGGCCCACGCCGCCAGCCCCAGCACCACCACGGCGGTGACGACGATGGCCGCGATGAACAGCGCCGAAACGCCGTGGAAGACGATGGCGGCGGCCCAGACGAGCGCGATGAAGATGGCTCCGAAGATGTACTTGAGCACGGCGAGACCTCTAATGCGCTAGTTTGTCGACGCGAGCGGTGACGTCGGAGACTTGTTGATCGAACGACACCCGCAACCCCACGAAGACCGCGAGGGCCAGCGCGAAGATGCCGAGCGACACCCACAGCATGAGGTTGCTGCCTGCCCTGCGCACCATGGGCTCGTCGGGCGGCTCACCCGCGGGAGCCATCTCGTCCGGCACTTCCAGATTTCGTTCGAGCAGGTTGCGCACGCCGTCGGCGATGCGCAGAAGCTCCACGTCGCCGCCCGGAAAGCCGTACTTGCCCTGGAAACCGAAGAGCAGGCACAAGTGGTACACGCGCAGCACCTCGATGCGGCGCCCTTCGCCAAGCAAGGCCTGAAGTCGGGTGAAGAAACCCTCGCCCGCCACGTTTTCGCCAAAATAGTGCAGCTGCAGCGGCTGGCTCATCCAGTACGAGCGCAACGGCTCGGGCGTGTTGATGGCCACTTCGTCGGTGAGCGCAACCAGGGCATAGAGGATGTCCTGCGTGTCCCTGTCGGGAACGCCGTGCGTGCGCGCGCGATCCTTCAGCGCCTCGAGGTACCCGCGTAGGCGCGCGTGCACCGTCTCCGGCGACGGCACAGGGCCGTCGAGCTCACGCAGGCGCGCGATGGCGCCGAAACATTCTCCGGTCAGCTCTTGAACGATGTCCGCCATGATGTCGCCACCTCAGCCCTTGCTCGGGATGCCGTAAAGCTCGACCTTGACCTGGGACGCGTCGAACGGCGGTGGCGCGTAAATTGCGACCTTCCGTTCCGCCAGGACTTGCCGCCAGTGATCGATCGAGGTATCCATCAGGAAGTAGACCACGCCCGGCCGCACGGGAATTTCGGCGGGCGGACGGTGTGTGACCTGCAGGGGGACGCCGCGGGTCGCGGCGCGCATGAGGAACGGCAGTTGCGTCCACGATGCAATCTTGGTTCGACTGGCCAGATCGCGCGCCACCTGCTCCACGGGCATGGACGAAACCGCGCCCAGCACGAACTGCTGGCACTTGAGGATACGTTCGTCGTTCAGGCTGCCGACGTGGATACCTTCGTGGATTTCCATGGGCACCCGCACGCACAGCTCGCGCAGGTTCGCGCGCAAAAGCCCGGTCAGAAGGGCGAACAGCTCCTCGAAGGTCGAGCGCAGGTCGGTGTAGACGAAGGGCGGAAAGGCCGACGGATCGGTGTCGATGGAGAACGTCGAGAGCTGCCCCGCGCTTTGAATCAGAAACAGGTAGAGCTCGCGAGGGCTCAGCTCGCCGTTGCGACCGGCGTGGACCAGAAAGGGGATGGTGGCATTGAGCGCCGAGAGCTGCAGGTAGCGGGTCACGTCGTTGGCGCCGAACTCGATGGAGGCCGAATCGCGCTGGGCCCGCTCTGCCGAAAGCTGGCGCTGCTTGGCCACCATGAGAGCGAGCAGGCGCTGAACCGCGCCCATCAAGAAGGGCGAAGCCGAGATGGTCAGCACCGACGGGATGTAGGCATCGCTGACCAGCAGGGCTCCTCCGGCATCGCGAACGACCTCGGCGATCTTGATGGACTCGTAGTCGTCGCGCGCCTCGTTGCCGAAGAGCACGGTCAGGTTGCGCTGGGCGAAGGCCATGGTCAGATCGGCCGCCTCGCCGGTCATGTCGACGATCTTCTGGCTGGCGCTGCGGAAACGGGTCCGGATCGCGGCCTTCCCCGCCTGGGACTTGGCGTCCGCGGCCATTTCCGCCGCCACCGAAGGCACGCCCTCGCGCTCCTTGGGCACGGCCAGGAACACCTCCAGCGCCGGCAGCGCGGGTGGAAAGCTCGCGCCGATGGGGCGCGCCGCCGGTGCCTCGGGATCGCCGGCCTTGAAATCGAGCGGAAGCCCGTCGGGCAACACACCCGCGAATCGGGTGACCACGAGTTGGTCCGCCGCCAGTGCGCCAGCGTCGATCTGCACCGCCGAGATGCCCCACGAAAGGGGCGCGGTCGCCGCGAGGCGGCAATCGAGCATCCGCTCGTGGTACAGGTCGGCCTGCTGCAGATGCTGGGGCGAAACCAGCATTCCCTCGGACCAAACGACTCGCTGCAAACCCTTCATGATCTTGACCTCATCGCATCTCCACGCGGCTGTCTTCCAGGGTGAACCTCAACTGGGTCGCCGCCAGCGCCGCCGGGGTCGCGACGGTGCCGTGACAAAACTGGGGATCGGGGGGCGGAAGCTTGCGGATGGCTCGCCACGACGGTCCGATCGGACGACGGAACATGGCCACCACCGCCAGGCTGGTGGCCCCTTCGCCGCGCACCAGGGTCGGAGCGGCCTTGTCCCCCGGATACAGCGTCAGCTCTTGTACCGAGACGAAATCATCACCCAGAGACGGCGCGGTCGTTGTCGAGGATCCGATCGAAGCTGGACTCGATGAGCTTGCCCGTGTCCTTGAGTTGATAGATGCGAACCGTGGTCGCCAAAGACTCGCCATGTTCGCCCGGATTCAGACAGCGGCGAGGCTGTCAGGTACAGCCTGATGGGCTCGGGCGTCGTGCAAGGCGACGGCGGCGGCGGCGGCGTGTGCGCGCATGCCGGGAGCATGGCGAGAGCACTGGCCAAAACAACGGACATCAAAGAGATTTTGTTCATGGTCAGGAAGCATGCAGCTTGCCAGCATCACCTGTCATACGCAACTGCAACCGGGGCACGCCCGCGCAGACCCAGCAACCGCTCGCCAGCGGCGGTCAAGGTCTCCAGTCGCTTGGCGAAATGGAACCGAACGTAGCGATTGACGGGCTCGCGGAAAGAAACTGGATCCGGGCACGGCCGCAACGCCTATCTCGGTAGTCAGCCATTGGCAGAACGCACGGTCCGATTCGCAGCCGAAAGCGGAGATGTCCACCATCACGTAGTAGGCCCCCTCGGGCTCCGTGAAAGTCAGACCGGCGCGGCGCAAATAGCCCGAGGAACAGGTCGCGCTTCGCGCTGTAGCTCGACTGCAGCTCGGCATAGTAGCTGTCGGGAAAGCTCCAGCCCGGTGATGGCGGCCTCCTGCAACGGTGCCGCCGCACCCACGGTGAGAAAGTCGTGGACCTTGCGCGCTCCCGCGATGATCTCCGGCGCGGCGATGATGTAGCCCAGCCGCCAGCCGGTGATGGAATAGGTCTTGGACAGCGAGCTGCAACTGATGGTTCGCGCGGCCATGCCGGGCAGCGAGGCGAAATAGACGTGCCGGTGCGGGGCGTAGACGATGTGCTCGTAGACCTCGTCGGTGATGACGAAGGCGTCGAATTCCTCGGCCAGCCCGGCGATGAGGTCCAGCTCGGGCCTGGTGAACACTCGCCCGGAGGGATTGGCGGGATTGCAAAGAATCAGGGCCTTGGGCTTGCTGGGTGAAGGCGCGGCGCAATTCGTCCGGATCGAAGCGAAAATCCGGCGGGTGCAGCGGCACGAAGATAGGCTCGGCCCCCGACAGGATCGTGTCCGCCACGTAGTTTTCGTAGAAGGGCGAGAAGACGATGACCCGATCCCCCGGATTGCAGGCGGTCATCATCGCCGCCATCATGGCCTCGGTGCTGCCGCAAGTGACCACGATGTTCTCCTCGGGATCGATGTCCATCCCCATGAACCGCGACTGCTTGCGCGCCAAGGCCGCGCGGAAGCCTGGCGCACCCCAGGTCACCGCGTACTGGTGGGGTCCGTGCCGGCCCGCGCGCTCGGCCGCCTGCGCAAGCGCCAAGGGCGGATCGAAGTCGGGGAAACCCTGCGAAAGGTTGATGGCCCCGTGTTTGTTCGCCAAGCGGGTCATGGAGCGGATGACCGACTCCGTGAAGGTGCTCACGCGGTGGCTGGTCGAAGGCATGCCTATTCATAGCGCAGGCGGGGCCGGATTGTGCCGGGAACGCGGGCGTGTCGAGAAGCCTTGTTTCGCGAGGCGTGAACGGGTTAGGTTCCCCCCTTCCAGATGTCTTCCCAGAGTGATTCAAGAGCTGCGCGTTACTGCCAATTCGTCTCTCGCCGCGCGGGCGCGATCCTGATCGCCGCCTTGCTGCTTTTCGCCGTCGCGGCCTTGCTTGCCTCCAAGCTGGAGCTCAAGACCGCCATCTCCGAGCTTCTGCCCAGCGACGACCCTGGTGTGGTCGCGCTGGAGAAGACGGAAAAGCGCCTGGGGGACATGTCGCTGCTCCTCGTCGGCATCCGCTCTCCGGACAAAGAGGCGAACCTACGCTACGCCGAGGTACTGACGCGAAAGCTGCAGGCCCTCCCGAAATCGACGGTGGCCTTGGCCACCTACAACGTCCGCGATCTCAGGGACTTCTTCGAGAAGAACAAGTGGCTCTACGTCGGCGAGACAGGATCTCGTCGAGATCCGAGATCGCCTGCGCAGCGAGATCGGGAAGCGCAAGAATCCCTGCTCGTCGATTTGTCGGATGACGACGAGGAGTCGGTCGATTCCATGCGCGACCGGTTGACCAAGCAAGACCGCTTGGGCGGACGCTTCCCCGACGGCGTGTTCAAGAACCACGACGGCAGCTACGTGTGGATCGCCGCGCTTCCCCCAAGCAGCATTTTCGGGGAGCACGGCGGCGAGGGAATCTACGAGGCGGCGACCCGGCTCATCAAGGAGAACGACCCCCGCGCCTTCAACCCCCACATGGAAGCCTTCATCGGCGGTCCGGTGGCGACCGCCGTCGCCACCCGCAAGGCCGTCGAGAGCGACATTCTGTGGGTCACCGTCACTTGCTTGGTCATCGTTGCGCTCTCCATCGCGCTCTATTTCAGTCGGCTGCGCTCGCTGCCCCTCATCGCCACCTCCGCCGTTATCGGCACGGTCATGGCTTTCGCGGTGGCGGAGCTGGCCTTCGGCTACGTCAACTCTTCGACCGCTTTTCTCGGCTCGATCATCGTCGGCAACGGCATCAATTACGCCATCATTCTGATGTCGCGCTACGAGGAGTGCCGGGCCGCCGGGGACTCGACCTTCGATGCCATGCAACGCGCGATCGCGGGGGTCACGCGGGGAACCGGCGTCGCGGCGGTCTGCGCCTCGGCCGCCTACGCGACCTTGATGCTGACCAAGTTCCGCGGCTTCTACCAGTTCGGTGTCATGGCGGCATTCGGCGTCCTCTTCTGCTGGGGCCTCACCTTCACGGTTCTCCCTGCCCTCTTCTTCCTCCTCGATCGGCGCGCGTCGACCAAGAGCCAACGCCCGGCACGCGCCCCCTTCAACCTGTCCTTTCTCGGCCGCTGGATCGACCGGCGCCCGCGCAGCATCGTCATCGTGGCCGTCGCCCTGACCATCTTCTGCAGCGTGGGCCTGCTGCACTTCGCCAGCGCGCCCTTCGAATACGACTTCCGCAAGCTGAACGCCAACCTGCAGAGCACCGAGGAATCCCGCCAGTTCAACCAGAGCATGGAAAAGCTGTTCGGTCGCTGGCCCTCGCCCACCATCGTGCTGGCGGACGACATGCGGGAAGTCGAGGCCATTCGCGCCTCGATCTGGCGCAACGACCAGGCCGAGCACGTCATCGGTCAGATCGTCACCATCAACGACGTCCTGCCCGGAACGCCCGAAATCCAGACCCGCAAGCTGGCCATCCTGGGCGACATCCGCAAGCTCACCCACGATCCGGCGCTGCAGGCCCTGAGCGAAAAGGAGCGCAAGCAGATCGCCCAGATCGACATTTCCGAAGAATCTTCATGTGCTCTCTCCCGAAGACGTGCCTGCCCTGGCACGACGCCCCTTCACCGAGGCGGACGGAACCATCGGACGGGTGGTGCTGGTCTATCCCATCGAAGAGCACCTGTCGGTTTGGAACGGCCGCGATCTCTTGCGCATCGCCCATGTCCTGCAGTACCTGCCGCTCCCGGAGTTCCACAAGACCATCGCGACCTCGGGCGGCGCCGTGGTGTTCGCGGGCATGATTCGCTCCATCTTGCACGACGGACCCTTGGCCACCGGGGCGTCCCTGATCGTCGTCTTGCTGTTTTCGTTTCTCATCATGCGCCCCTTCTCCGCCGCCCTGTCGGCCATCGCCACGCTCCTCGTCGGCGTGGTTTGGATGGTGGGCATCGCCGGAACCGCCGAGGTCAAGATCACCTTTCTCAACTTCATTGCGTTGCCCATCACCTTCGGGATCGGCGCGGAATACGGCCTCAACATCGCGCAACGGTACCGCGACGATCGCAACATGGTCCGCGCCGTCGGCTCGACCGGCGCCGCCGTCGCCCTGTGTTCCTGGACTACCATCGTGGGCTATGGCTCGCTGCTGGCCGCCAGCAGCCGGGCCTTGCGCGGGTTCGGGCTGATGTCCATCCTGGGCGAGGTTTCCTGCCTGGCCGCCGCCCTGATCGCCATGCCCGCCGTCATCCTTTGGCGCCAAAAACGCCGCAGGAACCTTGCGACGGAGCCGGGCCAGCCGGTCTAGCCATCGTCGAATCGATGAGGTCGAACCTTGAGCGTTGACGATCGGCATTCGGCACTCGGACGCGCGGAAGGCGCACGTGGAGCTTCCCCGCCTGGTGGCCATCGAGACCACCAACGCCTGCAACGCCAAGTGCGCCTTCTGCCCCAACAGCGCGATGAGCCGCGACCGCCAGGCCATGTCGGACGAGACCTTCCAGAAGATCGTCGACGATTGCACCACGTTCAAGCTGCAGGCCATCGAGCCCTTCCTGAACGGCGAGCCATTCATGGATCCGCAAATCATTCCTCGTTTGCGCTACATCCGCGAGCGGCTGCCCGACACCAAGTTGCGGCTCTACACCAACGGCTTCGGTCTGACCGACAAGCGCGTGGACGCGCTCCTCGACCTCGGCATCGACCACCTGTTCGTCAGCCTCAACACGCTGGACCCGGAAAAGTACGAGTCGGTGATGGGCCTACGGCTGGAGCGGACCCTGCGCAACCTCGACTATGCGGTCGATCCCGCGCGCCGCAAGCGCCTGGCCCGCGAGATCACGGTGCGCATGACCCGCACCAAGGAGACGACCGCGGACGATGAAGCGCGTTTCGCTGCCTACTGTCGAGACAAGAACGTCCATTGCATGGTCGTCGGACTGTTCAACTACCTGGGCGACGTGAACAGCCCGCTGCCCGTGCCGAGCTTCCCCTGCGAGCACCTGACCCGATTGGATGTCTTGTCGAACGGCCGCGTGACTCTCTGCTGCATGGACGCCGAGGGCGACTTCAGCTGGGGTGACGCCACCCAGGAATCGGTGCTGGACATCTTCAACGGCGAGCGTGCCCGGGCCTACCGCCAGGCGCATCGGACAGGCAACCGCCGCCGCATTCGGCCCTGCGACACCTGCAACCTGTTCTGGCCCAGCTTCGATGGGCTCTCCTTGCCGCGGCGGATCCAGTTCGGCTTGGCCTATGCCTGGTATCATTTGCGCTACTGGCCCTACACCAAGCACAAGGCAC
>CAWCMR010000014.1:0-171188 GCA_963796685.1 uncultured delta proteobacterium | reverse complement strand
CAGCACAACCACGCCACCCAGGGCCAGACGCCTCCATCGGCCGGCAGGCTCGGCGAGGAAGACCAAATCGACGATGCGCGGTGAACGGTCCACGGGCTTAGTTAGCAAAGGATAGCGCATGAAAGATGCCTCACTGCTTCTGCTGCTCGTCGGGCAGCGCGCCGAACGCGACGCGCGTGACGCCGGCGTCCTCGAGCAGGTCCAGCACGTGGACGATGCGGCGGTGAGGCACCGCGCCGTCGGCCTGGATCACCGCGCGCAGATCGGGGTCGCCGGCCAGCGCGGCGGCGCGCTTGTCCTCGATCAGCGCCGCGTCGTCGGGGACGGCGGCCCCGTTGACCAGGATCGCCCCCTGCACGGGCATCACCACCGACAGCACCACCTGCACCTCCTCGCCGTGCGCGGCGTGCGGCAGGTCCATCGGCACGGCCGGCGTGACGATGATCTTGGCGGTGACGATGAAGATCACCAGCAGCACCAGCATCACGTCGACCAGCGGGGTGACGTTGATGCCGGCGATGACGCCGTTCTGATTCTGTCCGCTAGGCTGCGCCACGTCACCTCGCCGCCGCGCCCGCCCTTCGTCTTCGCGCCCCGCGGCTCCCGGTGCGGCCCACGCGCACCTCGGCGATGTACGCCAGCACCAGGTTCGTCAGCACCTCGGCGCCCGCCAGCAGCGACGTCACGCGCCGCTGCAGGTAGTTGTAGAGCGCCACCGACGGCAGCGCGACGAAGATGCCGACCGCCGTCGCGACCAGCGCCTCGGCGATGCTGGCCATGACCGCCTGCGAGGCCACCTGTCCCGCCGCCGTCGCGCCGTGGCCGGGCGCGGAGTGCCCAGCTCCTCGAAGGCGTGGATGACGCCCACGACGGTGCCGAACAGCCCGAGGAAGGGCGCGTTGTTCCCCACCGTGGCGAGAAAGGCAAGCCCCCGTTCGAGCCGACCGTCGCTCGAGCGCGGCCGCGCTCTGCATGGCTTTGTCGGCGGCCTCGGTGCCGCGCGCCGCGAGGCGCAGCCCCGCGTCCGCCACGCGCGCCGCCACCGCGGGCTCTCCTCGAGCACGCGCGCGCGCTGTCGAACTCGCCCGCGTCAAGTGCGGGTCCAGCTTGCGCGCCAGCGCCTCGAGGTCCCCGCCGCGCCGGCGCAGATACAGCCAGCGCTCGACGGCCAGCGCAAGGCTGGCGACCGACAGCGCCCCAAGGAACCAGAGGACCCAGCCCGCTCCCGAGGCGAGCAGAACCTGCTTGACGGTTTCGATGGTGCTCAAGGATTACCTCATTGGGGCGATGGGTAGTGCCGCTCGACCGCGCACAGCCCGTCCGAGTTCAGGTGCCCTTGTGTGCTCTGGTTGTAGGTCGCGTAGTCGTAGTAGTCGCGCAGCCCGGTGGAGGGGTCGTTCCCGGTGGCATGGGGCACGCTTTGCGGATCGAAAGCCATGGCCCCGGTGAACTGCGGGTGAACGTCGGTCGGCGGATCCATGCAGTAGCGCCAGTCGAGATGATTGCCGAGCACATCCGTGTACGCGGTGTAGTCCACCCCCTGGGTCATTGCTAGCGTCACCGTGGGCACGCCCGCGTCCAGTTGGCCGGCCACGCGCGCGGCGAACTGATCGAAGTGCATGGGCGAGTCGTGGAGCACGCTGTCCCAGAACGGGTGATCGGTGTGAATGGTGACTTGCCCGATGACCGATTGGCTGGCCAGGAACGCAATGCCGCGCTCGTGTTCTTCGCCGGGGAAGGCCTGCGCCGGATCGTTGTCGGGATTTTGGCAGTTCCCGTAGGTGGTCGGCGACTTGAAGCAGAGATGAAAGTTCACCGTGGTCGGCCATGTGGCGTAAATGCCGCTATTGCAATCCGTGTGTCCCGGAACCGTACCGCCTTTGAAGGTGGCGGTTCCGACGTAAAGCACGGCGCAACCGTCGGCAACCATTTGCTGGTAGTCGGACATGGCCGCGCTATCGAGATTCACCTTGAGCGCGCTCGCACTCGCGGGCACCACATCGAACCCAAACGCGTAGCGGGTGCCGTCGGTGGCGAACGGCTTGTTGCCGTTCTTGTTCTGGGTGCTGAGCGCCACGATGGGCACCGCTTCTTCGCCCGGTCCGCCTTTGCCGGGAAGGTAGCTGGGATCGCCGTGAGCGAGGTCGACCGCCCAGGGCCCGTCAACCTCGGCGACCAGCCCGCCGCCCACGCTGCCGGGCGCCGGCCCGGTGAGCGCCTGGTTGCCGGGACTGACGTCCGGGTTGCTCGACAAGACGATCTTGTCGATGGTCACGAGCAGGCGCGTGAAACTTACCTGCCAACCGTCCACGAAGGCGGGATCGCCATCGTTCACGGGCGGAAAGGCGTAGCCCGTGAGCGCAAGAACCTCGCCCGAGGCCGCGAAGAGAATTCCGCCCGGGCCTGGATCCACGGGCGGTGTGAAGCCCGTGACGCCCGATCCGCCCGCGCCGGTGGCGCCGTCAGCATTGGCGGACCCGCCTGCGTCGGTCGCACCGCCGGCCGTGGTCGCCCCACCCGCGCCCGGCGTCGAGCTGCTGCTCCCACAGCCTCCCAACCCGGCGGCGACGACGGCGACCGCTCCGATCATCAAGGTCTTGGTTCGCATTCTCTGATCTCTCTTTGTCATTTCTTTCATCTCCTTCTTGTGCTTATGGACTCGGGGTCCACGAGAACGTGTACGGCCCCGTATTGCGCAGATTTCCGTACAGGTTCCGACTCGGTTGCGTGTAGTCCGCCGAAGTCGGATCGTCGCTGAAGGCGTACGTGCCGGGCGTCGAGCCCGGCCCCAGCTGGCTGAAGTCGACGTTGGTGAACAGGCGGCACGGATCGACGGTCAGAAGTAGCCCGCCGATCGGCTGGATGGTCACCGTGGTCGGAATCGGCGAGACGATGCGCTCCTTGCAAATGGGATCGCCCCCGGCCACGGCGCCGCCCGAGGCCTGCCGATTCGAACCGATGGTGAGCGCGGCGGTGAACGGATAGGTGCTGGCCGCTTGCGTGGCCGTGCCCGCGACCTGGAACACAGGGACCCGATCGGCAATGGTGTTGATATCCCCATGGGTCAGCCAAACCTGGCCGACCAGCGCCGGCGGATAGGTGATGCCGTGGGCGTCGGCGGGAAACCATTGCGGGTCGGGCGACAGGAGATCCACGTCGAGGGCCGAGGTCTCCTGCGCGACGTAGGTTCCGGTGAGGTAGCAGCCGGTGGCTTGTCCGCCCGAAATCGGTTGGCTTTGGTCGAGGTAGACGGCCCCGATGTGCAGCGTCGCCTGGGTCAGCGTGATGGCCCAGCTGCCGTCGTTGGTGCAAGCAAGCGGCTGCCCGAGGATCGAGCTCGCCGGTCCCGCGGCGGCCACCGGGAAGTCGATGGCGTTGCCGCCGGTTTGCCCCACGCACGAAAGGCCGCCCGGCGCGAGCAAAAGCGAGAAAAGCCAGAGACGTCGTTTCCGCATCACGATCCTCCCAGGTTGATGCCCAAGCTGACGAACACCGCGCGTGGCGCGCCGGCCGCGAACTCACGCTCGGGGACCAACGTCGGTTGGGGCTGGCTGTGGAAGTCCGAGGCGTAGTCGTATTCGCCCAGACGGTATTGCGTGTTGAGGATATTGGTCGAGCTGAGCCACAATTCGTAGTGCGACCAAGAAAGGACGGCCGACGCGTCGACCGTGAAGATGCGGTCGCTGACCTCCCCGTAGGGCAGCGGGCGTTGGCCGACGAAGGTCACGCCCCCGCTAAGTCGTGCGTGCACGGGCATCCCGAGCAGGCGCCACGGCAGGAGGGTGCGGAGCGCGGTGTCGGAACGAAACACAGTGGACGGCACGTAGGCCACCGCCTCGTGGTTGTCGTTGAAGGTCGCGCGCACCAGGGTCAGGTTCGCCGACTCGTCGAAAAAACGGCCAGTCAAGCGCAACGCTCCCACCCAGCCGGAGCGCGTGGTGCCGACGCCAACCACGTTGCGCCCGGCGGTTTGGTCGAAGATGAGATCCCTGTCGACGACGGTCTGAAAAAAGACCGATCGCGCGACGACGGTGGTGTCCCGGATATTCCCGGCGTACCCAGCCCCCGCCTCGTAAGCGACGATGTGCGCGAACGGCGTCGCGACATCCTGGGTGATGTAGGAGGGATCGATCGATCGAATGCCCTGGCCGTAGCTGGCCGAAAAGGTGACGTCGCGAAAGGGGCCGACGATCAGCGAGGCGCGCGGCAAGAACGCGACGCTCGACGTGGAGGTCTCCTGGTTGGGCTCGCGCGGCCGTCCGTAATCCTGCTGGCTGAGGCAACTCTGGTCGATGGGAGGATTGGTGGTCGAGGGATGGGCGACGGTTTGAGCGGCGCAGTTGTTGAGAACGCTGTAAGTGAGCAGGTCGGCGCGCGCGCCGCCGCGCAAGCTGAGCCACCGGCTAGGACGCAGGTTCGCGTCGCCGTAGAGACCGATGTTTCCGATCTGGGAGACGAGATCGGTGTCGGTCAGATAGGGAACGCCGGTCGATGCCTCCAGGCGTTGCTGCACGCCCGCGGCCTGGTCGCCGCGTGCGAAATAGCCCAGTTCCATCTCTTGGAGTTGGCCCAGGAAGTTTCCGTGCACGCGCGCGGCGCCACGCGCTCCGATGGTGACCTCGTGAACCTCGAGGTCGATCATGTCGCCGCGCTGGTCGTGTACGCTCTGCAGCGGCTCCTGCACATCGAGCAGGAACCCGGTGAAGTTTTCGAGAAGGCGCATGTCGCGCTTGATGACGAACATCTGCTGAGAAAAGGTGGTATTCCCGGCGCGGGTTTCGAGATCCGCGGCCAGCGAGTAGCGCGAGGCATCTCCGCCCTCGGGCACGTGCTCGCGCGCGAAGCTGCTGAGGTCGTAGCTGTCGAAAAAGCCCATTTTCCCTGACTGGTAGTCGTCCTCGCGAACGATGCCGGCCGAGTGAAAGTGCGTGGCATATGCCTGGGTCGTAATGCGGTAGTTGCCGTTGTTTCCGAAGCGCCCTTCGTACTGGCCCATGGCCGACGCGCGTTGGGCGTCCCGATTCTGACCAAACCCTTCCGTCTTGTAGATCTCGGCCGCCCCGAAGGTGTGCGTGCTCTCGCCCGGCGGCCCCCACAAACCCACCACGCGCTGGGTGCCGAAGCTCCCGCTCGTGTAGCGGGCGGTGAGTCCCCGCTGCCAGAGCCCGAGCTGGTAGTCGGCGCTTCCCGCCACCGCGTAGTTGCCCTGGCGCGGATCGAAGGGGCCTTCGAGCACGCGCAGCGACTCGACCAATTCGGGAATGATGAAGTGGGTGTCGGCGTAGCCGTTACCGTGCAAATTCCCGCTCTCGTTGATGGGCACGCCACCCACTGTGAACTCGATGTCCTGTCCCTCGCGCGCATCGAAGCCGCGCATGAACACCTGCTCGGCGTGCCCCTCGCCGCCCTCGTTGGTCAGCAAGATGCCAGGCGCCAGCTTGAGCAGCTCGGAGGCATTCGCGCGCGGAACCTCGGCAAGCTGGTCGACGCGGATTTGGAAATCGGATGCGCCCCGGCTGACGGGTGGGCGGCGGCCGAGCACCGTGACGTCGAGGGCGGCTGGCGGCGCAGGCACTGTCGGCACCTGCGTTGGTGTCGGCGGCGGGGGTGTCGGCGCTGGGGACGGAATCACCGTTGGGCTGCCAGGTGTCTCTTGCTTGGGTGGCGGTACCGGAGCAGCCGGCGGGGCCGGTGGCTCGAAGTGGAACAGCAATCGCACGCGGCTCGCCACCGCGACGTCGCCACGGAGCGCCGGTTTGAATCTCCAGTGGCTGGCGGCTTCGATTGCAGCCCGGTCCAGGGCTGGCGCCACCCCACGCACGAGCCCTACCCCGGTGACGTTTCCATCCGCGTCGATCTCGACATTCACCGCGACATCGCCTCGCGCGCCGCTGGCGGCGGCCTCTAACGGGTATGAGGGCTGCCGCTCTTCCACGACCTGTGGCGGCTCGACCGCAGGGACTCCGCCATCCTGCGCACGAGCGAGAGGCTCCGACAAAAGCAAGACGCAGAGTCCTGATAGGAAACAAGGAACGCGAAATGAAGACACGGGATCTCCTCGACAAGTCCAAGGAACGGGAACACCCAGACAGCCGACGGCAGCGACTTGATACACGCTTGCCGCAGGCCGCCCGAAGCCAACGCTCAATACGAGCGGGTCCAACGTCAAACAGGCTCAAACAGGGGAAGGGCGTGACGGCGTCACGTCGACGGAGAGATGACTCTCCTCACCCTAGCCCTCTCCTCGCTCACGCGAGGAGAGGGGACCGGACGCTAGCCTGCGGGTGGAGAGGTCTTGGGCGCGCTCGCAAGGACGAACGCTCGCCCAGGTCGCGAGGCGGGTTCGATGGCCGGCCGCACGACAACCGGCGGCGGCAGCAAGCGCATGGTCTGCCTCAGTAGCCGTGCCCGCGCACTTGCCCGGCATGCAAAGACAATGGCGCAGTGATCGTGCGACGGCGTCTCGGTACTATCCGCGCCCTCCATCCCCGTACCGGCTGCCCGGTACCGCGCTGGAGCCGATCCCGGATGCGAGAAGGCTCCGACGTCGATGGCCTCGCCGTGCTCTGCGCAGCGCACGTGCCGAACCGTGGCCTCGTGCCACGACGCCAAGAACTGCGCAACCCCCATGGCGACGATCAGCGTTGCCGCGAAAAGCCGTGCCGCCCTTCCTTTGCGGGGTATGAGCAGCCTGCCTATGTTCACGCCTGGGAGCACTCTGCGTCCAAATGTAAAACACGCATCATCCACGGGCAAGTCGAATTGGTGTTCTTGTCCGTCGCCCTCGCGCTACCGTCGATTTCTGGACACCTCGTCGGCGAGACAGGCGGTCGGTCTCCGAGCTGGCGAACCGCAATGCCTTACGATTCCGTCCCCATATCGTATTTCATTTCGACGATATCCTTCATCGCCTCTTCCCGAGGCAGGAGATCGACGCTGAAGCCTTTCCTTCTGATGAAATAGACGCCGTTGGGTTGCGCTAGGAACAGTTGAAATGCAGCTACTTCGTTCGCAGCGGCTCGGTTCGGCGGCCATCCCGCACTCCCCACCAGCTGCGACGTGGCAAGCTAACGGCCTCTAAGGAAGCCAGGAAGCCAGGAATGGGTGGTATGCCCGTTGGGAGGCAATGGCGCGCTTGATTTCGAGTGTTGGCCTGGCGAAGCTCGAGCTCACCCCGTGCTCACGGCCGGTGACCCGGAGGTAGGAGGGCGAGGCGTTCTCGTGTACCGACCCCAGGAATCCAGACCCAAGTGCCTGGTGGACCTCGCCGCTTGCTCTCTTTCTTCCTGCTTTCCTGGCTTCCTTAGAAATTATTGGTCCCTGGCCTTGGGCGTTGCGTGGGCTGACCCTCCAAATCAGTTTGGCACCCCGCCGCCCTCACCCCGGCTCGTTGCCGGGCTTCCACTTGATGCTGCAGCCGATGCTGGCCTTTTGGTTGGGATCCGGTTGCTGGCCGGCGAGGAGCGCGTCCACGGCGGCACGGGCGTCGCGGCCGGTGACGGGGATCGGGTTGCCGGGGCGGGCGTCGTCGAACTGCCCGCGGTAGGCCAGCTTGCCGTCGCGGTCGAAGATGAAGAGATTGGGGGTGCAGCGGGCGTCGAAGGCCTTGGCCACGGCTTGCGACTCGTCGTAGAGGTAGGGGAAGATGTAGCCGGCGCTGGCGGCCTCGCGGGCCATGGCCTCGGGCGCGTCGTCGGGATAGCTGGCGACATCGTTCGCGCTGATGGCGACCATGGGCACGCCCTTGCTTCGGCAGGTGCGGCCGAAGTCGGCCAACCCGGCTCGGATGTGTTTGACGAAGGGGCAATGGTTGCAGATGAAGATGACGACGCTGGGCTTGCCCGCGAGGGCGGACGAATCGAGCGTCCGGCCGCTGATGGTATCGGGCAACGAGAACGCCGGCATCGCCGTACCGAGGGAAACCATACCGGAAGGCGTGTTGGCCATGGGAAGACTCCTTGCTACAGCAACAACCGCTTGATGTCGGAAAGCAACTGGCGCAGGTACGTGGTGAAGCGCGCGGCGTCCGCACCGTCGTTCACGCGATGGTCGTACGACAGCGACAACGGCAGCATCAGGCGCGGCACGAAGGCGCCGTTCTCGTAGACCGGCTTCATGCTCGCACGGGAAATGCCCAGGATGGCGACCTCGGGGATGTTCACGATTGGGGTGAACGCGGTGCCGCCGATTCCACCCAGGCTGGAGATGGTGAAGGTTCCGCCCTGCATGTCCCCGGGCAAGAGCTTGTGGGCGCGCGCCTTCTCGCTGACCACGACCAGCTCGGCCGCCAGATCGTAGACGCCCTTGCGATCCACGTCGCGAATCACCGGCACCACCAACCCCTCGGGCGTGTCCACGGCGACCCCGAGGTGGAAGTAGCGCTTGAGGATGAGATTCTCGCCCGCCGGATCCAGCGAGGCATTGAAGGTCGGGAACGCCCGCAACGTCGCCACCACAGCCTTCATGAGGAAGGGCAACACGGTCAGGTGCACGTTGCGCTTCTTGGCCTGCTCGGCCTCGGATTTGCGAAAACCCTCGAGATCCGTGATGTCCGCCTCGTCGTGCTGGGTGACGTGCACGACACGCAGCCAGGCGCGCTGCAAATTCGTCGCGGTCACGCGCTTGATGCGCGAGAGCGGCTGCGATTCGATGAGGCCGAAGCGGGCGAAATCGACGAAGGGCGCTTCCGGCAACACGAAGCCACCCGCCGCGGCCACGGCCTTGCCCACGTGCTCTTTGACGTAGCTCTTGACGTCCGGTTCGAGAATCCGGCCGTGCCGTCCGGTTCCCTTCACCAGCGACAGATCCACGCCAAGCTCGCGCGCCAGGCGACGAATGGTGGGACTGGCGTGCGACTTCACCTTGACGGTGGCGAGCGGCGGAGGAGGCGTCACGGGCGCCAATTCCTCGGGTGCCGGCGTCTTGTGCGAGGCGGGCTTGCGAACGTCTGTCGCCATGTCGGCTGTCAGCTCGGGGGCCAATTCGACCACCGCGGGCTCGACGCTCGCCGGGACAGCGGTCAAGATGGGCGCGCGCGCAGCGGAGGGCGCGGGCTTGGCCGGGGGGGCCTTGGGCGGCGGCGCGGGCTTGGCCGCCGGCGCGGCCGCGCCACCCTCGATGACTTCCAGGCTGGCGATGCGCGAGCCCTTGGACACCTTGGTCCCAATCGAGACGAAGAATTCCTTGATCACGCCCGCGCCCGGCGACGGCAAGTCCATGGTCGCCTTGTCGGTTTCGAGAGTCAGCAGAGGCTGATCCTTCTGCACGGAATCGCCCGGCTTCACCGCCATCTCGATGACGGCGACGTCATGAAAGTCTCCCAGGTCGGGTACGGTCACTTCGAGTGTCTTGGCCACGTTCGCTCTTCCTCTGGCTCTTCCGCCGCGCGGATTCTACACGGTCGAGGGGTTCGGCTTCTCCGGATCTATCCCATACTTTTCCATGGCCTCGCGAATTTTGCCCACCGGCAGGTCGCCCGTGTCGGCCAGCGCCCGCAGCGCCGCGACCACCACGTAGCGACGATCCACCTCGAAGAAGTGGCGCAGCTTCTTGCGCGTGTCGCTGCGGCCGAACCCGTCGGTGCCCAGGACCACGTAGTGTTTCCCGGGCAAGTACGGCCGAATCTGGTCGGCATAAAGGCGCACATAGTCCGTCGCCGCCACGATGGGACCCGGCCGCCCGGCCAAGCAGGTTTCCGCGTAGCATGGCCTGCGCTTCTCTTCCGGATGCAGCATGGACCATCGCTCGGCGGCGATGCCGTCGCGGCGCAGCTCATTGAAGCTGGTAGCGCTCCAGATGTCCGAGGCGACGCCGAAATCATCGCGCAACATGTCCGCCGCCGCCATCACCTCGCGCAAGATGGCGCCCGAGCCGAGCAATTGGATGCGCGGCTTCTTCTTGTCTTCGTTGTCTTGCGGCCCGCCGTCGCGCAACAGGTACATCCCCTTCAGGATGCCCTCTCGGGCGCCCTCCGGCATGGGCGGGTGGCGCCAGTTCTCGTTCATCATGGTGATGTAATAGAAGATGTCTTCCTGATCCTGGTACATGCGGCGGATGCCGTCCTGGATGATGACCGCCATCTCGTAGGCGAAGGTCGGATCGTAGGACACGCAGGTGGGGATGGTGGAAGCCGTGACCAGGTTGTGGCCGTCCTGGTGCTGCAAGCCTTCGCCCGCCAAGGTGGTGCGTCCCGCGGTACCGCCCATCAGAAAGCCGCGGCAGCGCATGTCGCCCGCGGCCCAGGCGAAGTCGCCGATGCGCTGGAACCCGAACATGGAATAGAAGGCGTAAAAGGGGATCATGTTGACGCCGTGGTTGCTGTGGGCCATGCCCGCGGCCAGGAACGACGCCATCGAGCCCGCCTCGTTGATGCCCTCTTCCAGGATCTGGCCGTTCTTCATCTCCTTGTAGGACATGAGCTGCTCGGCATCGACCGGCTCGTAAAGCTGCCCCACCGACGAATAGATGCCAATCTGGCGGAATAGCCCTTCCATCCCGAAGGTGCGCGCCTCATCAGGGACAATCGGAACGATCAGCTTGCCGATGTTCCGGTCGCGCACCAGCTGGGTCAGGATGCGCACGAAGACCATGGTCGTCGACATCTCGTGCTCGCCGCTGCCCTTGAGCTGGGTCTCGAAGGCGTCGAGCGACGGAGCGACCACGGGCGGGGCCGTGCGCCGGCGCGCGGGCAGGAATCCCCCCAGCTCCTTGCGCCGCGCTAGCAGGTACTGGATCTCCTTGCTGTTGTCGGCCGGCCGGTAAAACGGCGCCTCGCCGATCTTGTCGTCGGCGATGGGGATGCTGAAGCGATCGCGGAACGCCTTCAGCGCCTCCTCGCCCATCTTCTTCTGCTGGTGGGTCGGGTTGAGCCCCTCGCCCGCCTCGCCCATGCCGTAGCCCTTGACCGTCTTGGCCAGGATGATGGTGGGCTGGCCCTTGTGCTCCATGGCGGCCTTGTACGCAGCGTAGACCTTGTTGGGGTCGTGACCGCCGCGGTTGAGCCACCAGATCTCCTCGTCGCTCATGTTGGCGACCATGGCCGCGGTTTCCGGGTACTTGCCGAAGAAGTGCTCGCGCGTAAAGGCGCCGCCCTTGGCCTTGTAGGCCTGGTATTCGCCGTCCACGCACTCCATCATGCGCTTGCGCAAGATCCCCTTGGTGTCGCGCTGGAGCAGCGGATCCCAGTACGAGCCCCACAGGACCTTGATGACGTTCCAGCCCGCGCCACGGAACGATGCCTCCAGCTCCTGCACGATTTTGCCGTCGCCGCGCACCGGACCGTCCAGGCGCTGCAGGTTGCAGTTGACCACGAAGACGAGATTGTCGAGGTGCTCGCGCGCAGGCAGGGAGATCGCGCCCTGGGATTCGGGCTCGTCCATCTCGCCGTCGCCAAGGAACGCCCACACCTTGCGCCCGCTGGTGTCGAGAATGCCCCGGTGCTCGAGGTAGCGCATGAAGCGCGCCTGGTAGATGGCCATCATCGACGTCAGCCCCATGGACACCGTCGAGAACTGCCAGAAGTCGGGCATCAGGTAGGGATGCGGATACGACGACAGTCCCTTGCCGTCGCTTTCGACTTCCTGACGGAAAGAGCGCAGTTGCTCCTCGCTGATGCGTCCTTCGAGGAAGGCACGCGCGTAGATGCCGGGGGCCGAGTGGCCCTGGAAGTAGACCAGATCGCCACCACCTTCGGCCTCGGGACCGCGAAAGAAATGGTTGAAACCGACATCGTACAGCGTGGCTATGGAAGCGAAGCTGGCGATGTGGCCGCCGAGCTCTGACGACTTACGATTGGCATTCACCACCATGGCCAGCGCGTTCCAGCGAATGAACGAACGAATGCGCCGCTCGAGCCCCGGATCGCCCGGCACGCGAGGCTGCTGCGTCACCGGAATGGTGTTGACGTAGGCCGTGGTCGCGTCGAAGGGCAAGTGTGCCCCGGAGCGCCGCGCGTGGTCGACAAGCCGTTCCAGAATGAAGTGCGCGCGTTCGACGCCTTCGCGCTCCATGGTCGAGGCCAGCGATTCGATCCACTCGCGTGTCTCCTCCGGATCGGTGTCTTGGGGAAGGTTGGGGCGATCTTCTGGTGCGGTTTCTGTGGCCATGGACGTTCTTTGCTCTGCGCCTTGCGAAGTGTTCCAGGAAGTCTCGGGATCGGCACGGGAATCCATGGAGCCCCGTGCCAGGGAATTCGTCAAGTGATCCACGCCTGGTAAGATGCACATTCTCGCCCCCGCGTTGCACCGTGACAGCGAGAATCAGAGCGTGACCCAAGCCTCGTTATTGCATCACAATGGCACCCCGCGGCCGACGCTGCACCAGAAACAACATGGCCGACCTTCAATCCCACATTTTCACCCATCCCGCGAGCGGGCTTGCCCTGCCCTACCGGCTCTTCGTGCCCACAAGCTGCAGCGCCCAAAATCCGTGCGGACTCCTCCTTTTTCTGCACGGAGCCGGCGAGCGAGGCAGCGACAATCAGGCCCAGCTCAAGAACGACGCGCTGGCCTGGATCGCGCCCGAGGCGCAGGCCGGACACCGGACCATCGTCGTCTACCCGCAGTGCCCGCCGGGGATGCAGTGGGTGGAGGCACCCTGGGTCGACGGCTCCTATACCTTGGCCAGGACCGCCATCAGCAAACCCATGACCGCGGTGACGGCCCTGCTGGCATCGCTGCAAAGCGAGCTGCCCATCGACGCCAATCGGCTCCTCGTCACCGGGCCTTCCATGGGCGGCTTCGGCGTCTTCGACATCCTGACACGCAATCCGGGCATGTTCGCCGGCGCGCTCGCCCTGTGCGGCGGCGGCGATCCGTCGCAAGCCGCCGCGATTCGCGCTCTACCGCTGTGGGTCTTCCATGGCGACAGCGACCCGGCCGTGCCCGTGCGCGGCTCGCGCCAGATGGTGCGCGCGCTGCGCGCCGCGGGCGGCTCGCCTCGCTACACCGAGATCGAGGGCGGCGGCCACAACATGTGGAACATCGCCTATCAGAACATGGAGGTCCTGCACTGGCTCCTGGCGCAAAGCAAGAGTTGAGGAACTTGCGCCATCCCGACCGACTGCTTGCGCCCTAAGGGTGTAACCTGCGCCTGACGTGGCCTTCACCATCGTTCCATTCGCCCCCCTCGCCCCCCTGACCACTTTCAGATTGGGCGGGAGCGCGCGCTTCTTCGCCGAGATTACCGACGCGTCCGACGTGGCGAATGCCCTGCGCTGGGCAAAGGAACGGGACCTGCCCGTCTTCATCCTGGGCGGTGGCTCGAACCTGGTGGTCGCCGATGAGGGTTACCAGGGTCTGGTGCTGCACATGCACACGTACGGGCTGCGCTGGACCGAGGCGGGCGGCGAATTGTGCGTGGAGGTCCAAGCCGGCGAGTCGTGGGATGACATGGTGGCGGAGGCCGTCCTTCGCCACGCGGCCGGGATCGAGTGCCTCTCCGGCATCCCTGGCACCGTCGGCGCCGCGCCGGTGCAAAACATCGGCGCCTACGGGCAAGAGGTCGCCGAAACGATCCGAAGCGTCCGGGCTCTCGATCGTCAGTCCCTCGAAGCACGGGAAGCTCGCGCCCGAAGATTGTGGTTTCGGCTACCGGGCAAGCCTCTTCAAGCGCCAGCCCGACCGGTTCGTCATTCTCTCGGTAACGCTGGGCTTGGCGATGGGCGGCCGGCCGGCGCTTCGCTACGCCGAGCTGGCCTCCGCATGTTCCGGCAACTCGAACCCCAGCTTGGCCGAGGCTCGCGAAGCCGTGCTGGCCCTGCGGCGAAGAAAATCCATGGTTCTCGACCAGGCGGATCCCAATCGGCGCAGCGCGGGCTCGTTCTTCACCAATCCTGTCGTCACGGCCGAGCTCGCCGCCGAGATCGCCCATCGCGCGGTCGCGGCCGGCTTCGTGCACGAGCCCGAGGACATGCCCCGCTTTGCCTTGGCGGACGGCCGAGTGAAATTGGCGGCGGGCTGGCTGATCGAGCGAGCAGGCCTGCCCAAGGGCTTCCGTATGGGACCGGTCGGGATCTCCTCGCGCCACGCGCTCGCTCTCGTCCATCACGGTGGCGGCACCACCGCCGACCTGCTTCGTCTCGCCCTACATGTGCGCGCCGTTGTCCTCGCCCGCTTCGCCGTCGACCTCAGTCCCGAGCCGGTGTTTCTCGGATTGAGTTGGCCCGGGACCATGGCCTGACCAGGCTGGCGGCGGCGCCTCAGAATTCTGAGAAAATCCGCGAAAAGCTCATGGAATTGCCCGCTCAAGCGCGGCTTCGAGAAATTGGCCCGAACGTTGCTACTGGGAGACTCAGATGCTTCACGGAGGACCACCATGAATCGCTTGCTCTCGACCGGCCTCACCTCTTTCGCGCTCTTGTCCACGGTTCTGCAGGGTTGCGGCTCGCAAGGGGGCAGTCCACAGACCATCGAGCCCGCGAAGTCGTCCGCCCTTCGCGTGACGGACCCCCAGGTTTCTGCGGACGACACTGTCACCTTGGCCACGGACAACGCCGCCTTTGCCCTGGATGCCTACCACAAGCTGATCGCCAGCAACGGCAACTTGGTCTTTTCGCCGGCCAGCATTTCCATCGCGCTGGCCATGGTCTATGCCGGCGCGGCCGGAAGCACGGCGAGCGAAATGGCGGCGACCATGCACTACACGCTGCCGCCCGAGCGACTGCACCCGGCCTTCGACGCCCTGGATCTGGCGCTGGCCTCGCGTGGCGAGGGCAAGTTGGGTGCCGACGGCGGACCCATGCGCCTGCACGTCGTGAACGCCGCCTGGGGAGAGCGCACGTACACCTTCAAGAGCGACTACCTCGACACGCTGGCGATGAATTATGGCGCCGGCCTCAATCTCCTCGATTTCATCAACGCATACGATGCTGCCCGCATCACCATCAACGACTGGGTCGCCGAACAAACCGAGAACAGAATCAAGGATCTCCTACCCGACGGCTCGCTCGACTCGGCCACGCGCTTGGTGCTGACCAACGCCGTCTACTTCAACGCCGCTTGGATGCAACCCTTCGATCCCGAGAACACGCACGACGGCGTCTTCAATCTCCTCGACGGCACGACCGTCACGACGAAATTCATGGGCGGGAGCCTGGACAACGTGCAGGCCTTGCAGGGCGATGGCTTTGCCGCCGTGGCTTTGCCCTATCAGGACGATAGCCTGTCGCTGCTGGTGGTGGTCCCCGACACCGGCACGCTGGCGGCCTTCGAATCGTCGCTGGATGCCACCAAGCTGGGCGCCATCGTCGCGGGCTTGACCAGCCAGCACGTGGTTCTGACCCTGCCGCGCTTCAGGACGGAGACCAGCCAGAGTCTCGAGGATCTGCTTCAGGCTCTCGGCATGACCTCGGCGTTCGTCTTCGGACAGGCTGACTTTTCGGGCATGGATGGCACGCACAATCTCTTCATCTCCAGGGTCATCCACAAGGCCTTCATCGACGTGGCCGAGAAGGGGACCGAAGCCGCCGCGGCGACCGCGGTGGTCATGAAGGCCGGGTCCGCGCCCTCCTCCGGGCTCAACATCTACGCCAACCGTCCCTTCCTCTATTTCCTGCGCGATCAACCGACCGGCGCCGTGATCTTCATGGGCCGCGTGCTCGATCCGAGCAAGAGTTAGCCACGGATCCCGTGAAGACCGCCGCCCTGCCCACGGCCGACGCCCAACGCGTGGTTCACCGAGCGGAGGCCGTGGCCTGGCTGAGGGATCAGGGGAGGCTCGTCGGCGCCAGCGTGGTGACCTCGCTGCCCGACGTATCCGAGATACCACGCCTCGATTTTCCCGGTTGGTGCCGCTGGTTCGCGGACGCGGCGGCCGCGGTCATGGCCGCCGTGCCGCCCGAGGGCGTGGCCATCTTCTTCCAGAGCGACATCCGCCACGCCGGCCTGTGGGTGGACAAGGGCGCCCTGGTGGCACGCGGGGCGGAGAAAGCGGGCGGACACCTGCTCTTTCACCGCATCGTCTGCCGACATCCCGCGGGTACGCTCAGCGCCGGCCGCGCCACCTACTCGCATCTGCTGGGATTCGCGCCCGTGCCGCGGTCACCCAGCGGCAGGCCACGCGCCGACGTCATTCCCGACGCCGGCTTCGTGCCGGGCAGAAAGGCCATGGGCGTGAACGCCTGCCTGGAGGCGTGCCGGTTCGTGCTTCAGGAAACACCGACCCGCACCGTGGTCGATCCCTTCTGCGGCTGGGGCACGGTCCTGGCCGTGGCCAATGCCCTCGGCATGAGCGCCGTGGGCGTGGATCTGTCCGCGCGCATGTGCCGGCGCGCGCGGGTGCTGGACCTAACGACTTGCACCCTCCCGGCTAGTTAGACATAATGTCTAACATGAAGACGGCCACGGTGCGCGAGGTTCAACACGGTTTGGCCAGTGTGCTTTCCGCAGTGCAAAAGGGCCAGGAATTCGCCGTCACCAAACGCGGCAAGGTGATCGCGCGCATCGTCCCCGCCACCCGTCCGAAAACGCGCCTACGCTGGCCCGATTCGGCCATCCGGATGAAGAAGCTGATGTCGGGCGAGACGATCGCCGGGGCCTCGCCCAGCGAGATCGTCCGTGAGCTGCGCGGAGAGCGGGTGTGACCGCGTACTTCGACACCAGCGTCATCACCAAGTGGTATCTGCCCGAACCGGATAGCGACAAGGCCCTTCGCGTGCGCGCGCGATTTGCTCCGCCCGCGGTGCTGACCCACCTGCACAGGGTCGAGCTGGTCACGGCGTGGCACCTCAAGGTCTTTCGCCAAGAGCTCGCCCTGAGGATCGTCGACGAGGCTCTGGGCCACGTGGAAGCCGACGCGGCGGCAGGACTCTGGGAGGGGCCCGCCTACGATCTCGCCGACGTCTATACCCGGGCCGAGCTCATCAGCCGGCGGCACACGGCCATCCTTGGCGTGCGTTCGCTCGATATCCTCCACGTTGCCGCGGCGACCATCTTGCAGCCGAAGGCATTCGTCACCGCCGACGAGCGCCAGGCGCGACTGGCGAAAGCCGCTGGCCTGCGTGTGACGACGCTCTGATGCTTGCTTTCCGCTTCGACACGATCCGCGAGCCGACGCCGTGATAGAACACCGCCATCTTGTGGAGGACTTGAATGTCATGAGCCGTCAAGCCAAAGAAAACTCTGTCACGCTCGTCGCTCGCGACGAGTCGATCGAAACCTACCGCCTGCGCGGTCCTGACGGGATGGAGGCCCTGATCGCGAGCTACGGTGGCACGGTCATGTCCCTGCGCGTCCCCGATGCGCGCGGCACCTTGGAAGATGTCGTGCTCGGCTACGATCGACCCCAGGACTACGCCAAGGCCAGCCCCTACTTCGGCTGTCTGGTGGGCCGCTACGGCAATCGCATCGCCAAGGCCAAGTTCTCGCTCGACGGCAGGACCTACCGGCTGGCGGCCAACGACGGAACGAGCTCGCTGCACGGCGGGCTCAAGGGCTTCGACAAGGTGGTGTGGACGGCTCGCCCGGTGCAAACCGACCTTGGCCCGGCCCTCGAGCTTCGCTACCTCAGCCCGGACGGAGACGAGGGCTTCCCTGGCAACCTCGACGTGACGGCGCACTACACGCTCACCGCGGAGCGCGCCCTGCGCGTGGACTTTTCGGCCACCACCGACAAGAAGACCATCGTCAACCTGACCCACCACTCGTACTTCAACCTGGCGGGCAAAGGCGACATCCTGGGGCACGAGCTGTTCCTCAACGCGAAGCGCTTCACCCCCGTCGACGCCTCGCTGATTCCCACGGGCGAGCCACGTCCGGTTGCGGGCACGCCGTTCGATTTCACCACGCCCACCGCCATCGGCACACGCATCGAGGCCGACGACCCGCAACTTCGATTCGCTGGCGGCTACGACCACAACTGGGTCATCGACAAGCCTCTCGGTGAATTGGGGCTGGTGGCACGCGTGCTCGAACCGACCACGGGCCGCACCCTGGAGGTGCTGTCCACCGAGCCCGGCACGCAGTTTTACACGGGCAATCACCTGGACGGCTCCATCACCGGCAAGCGCGGCTGGCGCTACACCAAGCGCGCCGCCTTGTGCATCGAGCCCCAGCACTACCCCGACACGCCCAATCAGCCCGCCTTCCCGACCGTCGCGCTGTCCCCCGGCGAAACCTACAAGAACACCATCCTCTACAAGTTCGGCGCCCGCTAGCCGAGGGGCCGGCCCAATTCCCTTTCTTTGCCCGCATCTCCGTGCCAGCTTTGGGCTCTAACCACCGTGAGCTACAAAGATCCGGTATGCGGGATGACGGTCGATCCCGCGCGCGCCAAGGGCCAGCACGACCACCTGGGCACCACGTACTATTTCTGCGCGGCAGCTTGCCGTGCGCGCTTCATCGCCGATCCCGCGCGTTACCTGGCCCCTGACTACCGCCCCGCGGGCATGGGCGGTGGGGGCGGGCTGGTGTCCCTGGGTCGGCCGCGCATGATGCAGCCGTCGCACGCGGCCGTGGCCGCGCCAACAGCCGCGCCCGCGAAGAAGCCGGCGCCCGCGCCCAGCGGACCGCGCTACGTGTGTCCCATGGATCCCGAGGTTTCGAGCCCCGTGCCTGCAGCCTGCCCCAAGTGCGGCATGGCCCTCGAACCCGAGACCATCACCCTCGACGAAAGACCCGATCCCGAGCTGGCCGACATGACCCGAAGGTTCTGGGTCGCCGTGGCGCTGGCCGCGCCGCTCTTTCTCTACGGGATGGCCGAGATGATCGTCGGCCATCGCGCCATGCACGTCATGCCAACGCGCGTGCTGGCCGCCTTGGAGCTGGCCCTCGCCACACCCGTCGTGTTTTGGGCCGGCTATCCGCTGCTCTCCCGCGCGTGGCGCTCGCTGCGCAATCGCAGCCCGAATATGTTCACGCTGATCGGGATGGGCGTGATCGCGTCCTTCGGCATCAGCATGGTGTCCGCGCTGGCCCCTGAGCTTCTGCCCGCGGCGTTCCACCGTGCGGAGGCGCCCCCCCCGCTCTACTTCGAAGCCGCCGCTGTCATCACCGCACTGGTCCTATTGGGCCAGGTGCTCGAAGGACGTGCCCGGCGAGCCGCGGGCGGCGCCATCCGGGCGCTCCTGCGCCTGGTGCCGCAGACTACCCATCTCGTGACCAGCGACGAGCGCGAATCCGAGCTGGCCGTGGAATTCGTGCGCAAGGGCGACCGTCTGCGCGTGCGCCCGGGCGAGCGCGTGCCCGTCGATGGCGTGGTGGAGACCGGCGACAGCACCGTCGACGAGTCGGCGCTCACCGGCGAGCCCATGCCGGTCGACAAGCGCCAGGGCAGCCGGGTGACCGGTGGCACGCAAAACGGCGGCGGCAGCTTCGTCTTGCGTGCCGAACGCGTCGGGGCCAACACGACCTTGGCCCAGATTGTCCGCGCCGTGACCTCGGCCCAGCGCAGCCGGGCGCCCATGCAGCGCCTCGCGGATCGGGTCTCGCGCTGGTTCGTGCCCGCCGTGGTGGCCGTGTCCGCGCTGGCCTTCGCCGCCTGGTCGGTGGCGGGGCCGGAGCCGCGATTGGCCTACGCCTTGGTCGCCGCGGTGGCCGTGCTCATCATCGCCTGCCCGTGCGCGCTCGGCTTGGCCACCCCCATGTCCGTGATGGTCGGCGTGGGCCGCGGCGCCAGCGCCGGCGTGCTGGTGAAGAACGCCGAGGCCATCGAAGGCATGGCCCGCGTGGACACACTGGTGCTCGACAAGACCGGCACGCTCACCGTGGGGAAACCCAAGCTCGTGGCGATCCTGGCGAGGGAAGGATTCAGCGAGCCCGAAGTCCTGCGTCTCGGTGCCAGCCTGGAGCGCGGCAGCGAGCACCCGCTGGCCAAGGCCGTGGTCGCCAGCGCCAGCGAGCGAGGCATCGCCTTGGCCGAGGCGAGAGAGTTCAAGAGCCAGCCCGGTCGGGGCGTCGCGGGGATCGTCGAAGGTCGCGCGGTGGTGGTCGGGAACCAGTCGCACGTGCAGGCGGCGGGCATCGACACCGCGCCCTTGGCCCCGGACATCGAGAGACTCGGCGGCCTCGGCCACGCCCACGTGCTGGTCGCCGTCGACGGCAAGCTGGCCGGGCTGCTGGATCTGGCGGACACGGTCCGGCCCGACGCCGCCCAAGCCCTGGCCGAGCTGCGGCGAGAAGGACTGCACATCGTCATGCTCACCGGCGACAGCCCGACCGCGGCCCGCGCGATCGCGCATCACCTTGGCATCGACGAAGTCGTGGCCGGGGTTTCTCCGCAGGAAAAAGGCGATGCCATCAAGCGCCTGCACGACGAGGGCCGCACGGTCGCCATGGCCGGCGACGGCATCAACGACGCCGCCGCGCTGGCCGCGGCCGATGTCGGTCTGGCCATGGGCGACGGCACCGAGGTGGCCATCGAGAGCGCGGGCATCACCCTGGTCAAGGGCGACCTGCACGCCATCCTGCGCGCGCGCCGTCTGGGCCGCGCCATCGTCGGCAACATCCGCCAGAACCTGCTCTTCGCCTTCCTCTACAACACGCTGACCATTCCCCTCGCCGCCGGCGCGCTCTATCCCGTGTTCGGCCTCGTGCTCTCGCCCATGATCGCCAGCGCGGCCATGAGCCTGTCCTCCCTCTCGGTCATCGCGAACGCCCTGCGCCTGCGCAAGCTCGCGCTTTGACCGAGGAGCAAGCTGGCAGACGCTCCTCTGGCCTCACGGCCAAAGGAAGCGGCCGAGGCTTCGCCCACAGGACCTGCCGGCAAAGCCCACCATCTGCCGATGCGTCAATGTTATTCTTCGCAGGTTAGTAGGTAGTTGGACAGACCAGCCCGGGAAGGACCAGCATGGTTCACCTGGGACGAGGCATCCGATGTTCAAGACTCCTCATGGCGCGCGCAGTTCTTGAAATGGTATGTGAGGCGAAGAATAAGTGAGCCGAGGACGACGGCCTTGCACTTCGCATAGCCATTCAAGGACGTATTCCTATACGTGCTCTTCAATTCCGGGTTTGACCAGTGGGAACCTGCAGCAACCGCGGCTCACGACTATTTCAGGAAGACGTGCCAAAGTGCGATGGAGGTCTGCCATGCTCAAGCAATCCAGCTGGTGACGGAACTTGCCGTGATCAGCGAGCTGAACCGCTTGAGGGAGGCTCTCTCAGAATTGATGGGGAAGCAGACTCTCCAGGAATATCTGGAGGCTCAATTTGAACAGCGAGACGGGTCTTCCAACGAGCGACGCTTGGCAAACAAGCAGGACGTCCCCTACCAGTCCCTGATGAAGGTCTATCTCAACGAGCGAATCAGGCGGGAACGTGTTCGTCGAGCGTCGTGACGTCGACACCAGAGATTTAGATCACACCCGTCAACAGCCGATTCGAGTAAGCTAGGTTCACCATGGCAGGCAAGGCGATCTGTGGCTTCTTCGGCGCGGCGATAGCCATCGTCGTACTCTTTGGTGGTTGCGGTGGTTCGGGATTGAAATCCAGGCAGGCTGACGGGGGTCTGGGAGGAAACGGCGGCACGGACGTTGGAGGCACCAGCGCGAGCGGCGGAACGAACGAGCACGGCGGTGTGGGTGGCACCAGCGGGAGCGGCGGCACGAGCGAGCACGGCGGCGCGGCCGGCAGCGGAGCGGGTGGCACCAGCGCGAGCGGCGGCACGAGCGAGCACGGTGGGGTGGTCGGCAGCGGCGCGAGCGGCAGCGGCGCGGGTGGAGACGCGAAACCGGACGCGGGATGCGCGCCAGGCTGGACGCTCTGTTGCGGTCAGTGCCTCGGTCCTTGGGCTGGCGTGTGTGCGCCGTGCCTCGCGGGTGGAACGTCGGGTTCGGACGGCGGGACCATTGCCTCGGGCGGGACCGGTGGTTCGGGAACTGGCGCGGTGGTCGGGAGTGGAGGGGCAGCGGCTCGCGACGCCGATCCGGCGGATGCCCGCCAGGATTCGAGTGCCATCGACGTCCCGGCGGATGTCGACAGCATGACGGCATTCGCCGATCAGATGAACGGCATCTGGCTCGTTGGTTGGATGGGTGACGCGAACCACTTCTCCTGGGTTCGCATTCATGGCACTTCCCCTGGGACAGGCGGAGGTACGGCCGATTTCTTGGCAGGCGATGACCTGGCTATCAACTTTCCCTATTGGCAGTGCAGTGGCCAGGGGCAGTGGATGATTCCGGAGAAACCTCGTTCCATCTTGTTCACCTTCCCTGCCTCGTGCCCGAGTGGCATCGAGAGAGAATACACCTTCGACCCGTTCCAGACGCCCGGGAGCTATCCCAAAGGCGCCATCCTGGCAGCGACCGTCACACTTCTCTCAGGCAGCTCCGCGCTCGAGGGCTATAAATTTCCCGACACGCAATGCAATACCGACATGACGTCGTGTACCGACCCTCTCTGAGAATCCGATGACAGGAAGGCGTGCCCTCGACGCAGACGTTGCTGCGGTCATGGATGCGGCGCGACCGGCGACTGAAGGTGCTCGTCTGGTGCCACGATTCCGATTCCCCTTGTGGATCTTGCTTCTCTTGGGCGCCCTGAGTGGATGCGAGGCGCGGGGCAAGGAAGGTTCCACCAAGAAGCCCAATGTGCTTTTCATTCTTGTCGACGACATGGGCTGGGGCGACGTAGGCGTCCTTTACCAGAACGGCCGGGGCTTTGCCGTCAACCGGAACAAGCCGGCGTTTGCAACCCCAAAGCTGGACACGATGGCGGCCGAGGGACTCCAACTCTTGCGGCATTACTCTTCCGCGCCCGTTTGCGCGCCCTCACGCGCCTCGCTCCTGCTGGGGGTCCACCAGGGCCATGCCCGATGCCCCTCGCCCGTTCGACAACGATCTCATCCCGCCCGATGTGACGCCCGACCTGGTGACCGGCCTCGACTACAGCGCCTTCGAGGGTGCATTCCCCTGGGTTCCCGACTTTGCACCGATAGCCGTGGCAACCCATGGCAGCTCGACCGGGATCGATCTCACCGTGCGCACTCGCGATGACAACATCGGTTTGCTCTACACCGGCTATCTCGATGTACCAGCCGACGGGGCCTACACATTCTACCTCACTGCGGACAGCCGAGCGTTCCTGCGAATTCACGATGCGAGCGTGCTGGACGCCGACTTCGGATACGTCGGCGGCACCGAAGTCTCCGCCTCCATCAATCTCATGGCCGGCTGCCCCGCGCTCCGCCTGTCCTATGCGCGCGGCACGGGTGGCGTTCCGGCCTTGTCGCTCCAATGGAGCAGCGCCAGCATCACCAAGCAAGCGATCCCGACGAATGCACTCCTGCACCAGGGCGCGGGTCACGAGTAACTCTGGTGCCGGAGGCCCGAGGAGGACTACGGGATTGGGGGCTCGACGGTCAGCGGCGGCGGAGGAGGAGTGGCGGGCGGCGGGGGAGGCGGGTTGTCCGAGACGTACTTCTGCGCCCAGTACGCCATGTGATTCGAGGTGAGCATGTCCTGGAAAGGAAGGAAGAAGCCCGGATAGCTCCCATCCAGCCCGGCATGGACCGCGTCCGCATCGAGCGCGAACATCCACAGCAGGGTTTGCGTGGATACATCGAGCGTTGCGCTCTCGTTGCCGACAAAGCGCCGCACGCCCGCTCGCCGTTGCGAGGCGACCGTGAACCAGAACAGCGTGTGGCCATTGTGCTGGCTCTGGAACGGCGCCGAGCGGGCAAAGGTATCCATCAATTGCCCGCTGGCGATTCGCTTGACCAGGGTGGCATCCCGATTGTCGGCAAGGGTGAGCTTGTCCGCCACGCCGGTTGCATTGGCACGAGCCAGGGCCACCGGTGTCGCTCCCGCCTTGGGCTCGATGGCCCACACGGCAGCCACCGAGTTCGAATACGCGTCGATGCGCGCGGAGGGATCGTCCGGCGGAGTGGCGGATTCGGAATAGAGGAGCAGCGAGGAATCAGGCAACCAGTTCGGCGTGTAACGGTTCTTGCCCGACCCGCTCGAAAACAGGTCCACGGCTGGCAGCTTCCAGGTCGCGCCATCGCGGTGGATGATCGAGATGCCCGCGTCCAGGAACCAGATGTTGTAGGAATTGGCTTGGTAGATCCGCGTGACGGCAATGCTCTGACCATCCGGGGACCAATCGGGATAGGTCACATCGAACCCCACGTCGAAGACGCTCTTGCGCACGCCGGTCGTCCCATCGTGAAAGGCCAGCTTGGTGGGGCCAACCGCCGGGTTGTCCGGCCAGCTGGCGGCGACGAATTGATCCCCTTCCGGGCTGAACGAAGCCGTGACGATTTGGTTCTGCGCCGCGACCCCGACGCCGCGGCCGTCCACCGTGAGCCAGTTGGGCGAGGTCTTGGGCCGCGAGAGATCGTTGATGTAGACGAGATACCCTACCTCCGACCCATCCGTACCCGCGGCGAGGCGGCTGCCATCGCGGGATACCGCGTGGCATCCGATGCAGCGCTGGCTCTTGCCGGGATTTCCGGCATCGTCTGGCAGGTCCGTCTGCTCGACCAGCGGAGCCAGCCCGGACTGCGACCCGAAATCGAAGCGCATGATGCGGGGTGGACGCGTCGCTGTCCAGTAGGTGATGGCACCATTGACGGCGTCTGCGGTGAGCTCGATGGACGCGTTGCCCGAGGTTCCCACCTTGCCATGTTGGTCGGAGCCTTGAACGGTCAATTGAAGTGGTCCGGCTCCACGATTGCTCTCGGCGATCACCCGGACGCTCTCAGGATCGAGCTCGAGGGCGCAGGTGTCTTGGACGAACTTCGCGGGATCGGCATAGCAGCGCGTGTAATAGCGATACTCGGAGTAGGGCCCGAGGAGCGAGATCTCGTACAGCTCGTCCGTGCCCCTTCCCGGCAGGTAGTGGATCTCCAGTTGGTTCATGTTGGGGGGCAACAGCACGCCGTCGTTGGGGTAGACCAGGAGCGGCGCCAGGGAAGAGGTTTCGGTCCCCGTGAACAGGGAGCCGGAATCGCTGGGGATCGCCGGTGAGGCTCCGGGGGTGCCCGCAGCCGCTACGCCGACGTCGACAACCTTCACGGTCAAGGTCGCGGTGACGGTCGTGATGGGCAGGTTGGTGTTGGCCGCCTGGGCTTGAATGGTCACCTTGCCACCGCGCTGAGGCGGATCGCCCGCACTGACCGGCAGGCGCGAAGAGAACGTGGCGCTGCCATCCGCCGGAAAGCTACCGACCAGGTAGTTGTCCGGGACGTAGAAGACCGTGCGCGAGGTGATGTCGACCTCGGCGTCGGCGCCTTGCATGGTGGCGTAGGCGTGATAACTCAGGGTCGACGCTTTTCCTCGTTCCACCACCAAAACCGCGTCTTGCGGGTCGATGCGCATGGACACGATGTCTTGTGGCGCGCTGCTTTGGGGCACGTCGCTCGGAGGACCGAGGTCGGGAAAGTTGACCACGACCGTTGGCCGGTCGGGGCCGTTCGGATGGTCGGCAATTCCCGTGTCACGTCCGTCCGCGGGTGCTGCGTCCGATGCAGTGGGCGGCGTCACCTTGCCACCGCTTGCACAGCCTGTGGCACTGGCCAGGCAAAGGAGCGCACAACAATGCGGAAGCCCTCTCGTTGGTGGAAGCGCGTGGGTCATCGTCGATCCTTCGCCGGCCGCGGTGGGCGGTCGTCACGTCCGGTCAGCCGGGACACCGCACCTATACTATACCGACGGCCGAGGCGTGCGGTGATTTGACGTGTCACGCCCCGGGCCTCTGTGCCCTGTCCTTCTACGAACTTGGACGTAATCCTACGTAGTTGACGACCAGGTTCGGGGCGAGGTAGAGCACCTGCGTGACGGAGGGGCGGACCATCGAAGACCGACTGATGACCATCAAGCAGCTGGCCGGCTACTTGAACCTCAACGAGCGGACCGTGCTGCGCTTGGTGTCGGACGGGGCCCTGCCTGGCGTGAAGGTCGGCAACCAGTGGCGCTTTCGCAAAGCCATGATCGACACCTGGCTCGACGATCAAATGCTGGGCGTGACCCCGCGGTTCATCGACGAGCCCAAGCCGGTGGTTTCCCCGCGCGCCATGTTGGAGCTGGCCAGCTGTTTCGAGCTGTCGCACATCCTGCCCGAGATGACGGCCACGACCAAGAACGGCGCCATTGAGGAGCTGGCTGGCCTCACCGCCGAGCTCGGGTTGGTGCGCGACAAGACCTGGTTCATGGGCGCGCTCATCGAACGCGAAAACATCATGCCCAGCGCCACCGGCCGCGGCGTGGCCTTTCTGCACACGGTCCGCCGCAATCCCCAGCAGGTGGTTCGGCCGTTCATGGTGCTCGGTCGCTCCAAAGACGGCGTCGACTTCGACGCGCTCGACGGAAAGCCCACGCACCTGTTCTTCGTCCTCGGGTTGAAGATGAACGAGCTGCACTTGCCCTGGTTGGCCAAGCTGGCCAGCATGTTCGCAACCCGGCAATCGGTGGAGACGGTGCTCGCGGCCCGCACCTCCAAGGAGATCTTCGACGTCATCGCCGCGAGCGAGCGGCGCCTCAAGATGCCCTAGCCAACCGGCGGCCAACGGGCCGGCGAGTCTTGACACTGTCGTAAAAGTACGTAAACTTACGTCCGATTTCGAGGAAGTACGTGCGTAAGAGTCCCAGCGCGCTGTTCATGGATTGCGGAAGTCTGCCGAACGGAACGAGATGCACCTGACGGTTGCAGACGTGGCGTCACTGCTTCGCACGCCCCCCAAGCAGATCTATCGCTGGATCGATGAGGGCGAGCTTGCGTGCAACTGGTTCCACGATCAGCCCCGCTTCAACCGCACCGAGCTGCTCGAGTGGGCGACCGCTCGCCACCTGCCCGTCGCGGTCGAGCAGTTCATCGAGGACGAGGGTGACGCGAGCTTTCCCACCCTGGTGGCCAGCCTGGGCACGGGCGGCGTTCATCACCACATCGGCGGCACGGATCGGATGTCGGTGTTGCGCGCGGTGCTCGACGTCGTGCCCTTGCCCGAGGTCGAGAAAGAAACCCTGGTTCAGGTTCTGCTGGCGCGCGAGGCGACAGGCTCCACCGGCATCGGCGACGGCATCGCCATCCCCCACGTGCGCCACCCCATCGTCGTGGGCGGAGGCTCGGCATCGATCTCGCTTTGCTTTCTGGAGCGGCCGGTGGACTTCTGCGCCATTGACGGCAGCCCGGTTCACACCCTCTTCCTCATGATCAGCGCCACCGTGCGCGGGCACCTGCACACCCTGGCGAAATTGAGCACCGCGCTTCGCGATCCGGGGTTCAAGGATGCCGTCCTCCGCCGCGCTTCGGCGGAAGAGATCTTGCGCGAGGCCGGGAGGGTCGAGGCGGCCCTGCCGCTTGCCACTCGCGGCTGACCATGGGCCTTCTACTTTTCCCATGACCGAGTGGCTCGTCATCGCCGGAACGATCTTCGCCGCCGCAAGTGGTGTCCCCGGGTTGTGGGAAGATCGAAGAGGCAGCAAGGGCGAGCGCGCCGCCGCGGTCCTGATGATCCTCGGCGCCCTGTGCGGCATCGCCGGCGCGGCGCTGGCCATGGCCCGGCCGTCCGCCGGAATCGACCTGGGCTGGCACGTACCGGGAGGCCGCTTCGCGGTTCGCGTGGACGGCATTTCCGCGCTCTTCGTGGTTCAGATCTTCCTCATCTCCGCCCTCGGCTCCGTGTACGGGCTCGGCTACTGGAAACAGGCGGATCACCCGCGCGACGGCAGGAAGCTGCGTCTGTTCTACGGGCTCCTCACCGCGGGCATGGCGCTGATGGTGTGCGCGCGCAACACCATGCTGTTCCTGGTGAGCTGGGAGATCATGGCGCTGGCGGCGTTTCCGAGCCTGGCGGCAGAGGACGATCGGCGTGCCGTGCGCGAGGTCGGCTATGTCTACATGGTGGCCACGCGGCTGGCCACGCTGTGCCTGTTCGCCCTGTTCGCCGTGCTCTTCGCCGCCACGGGCACGTTCGACTTCGCCCCGGGCGTGCCCATCGGCCCCGGCTCGGCCACCGCCATTCTGCTGCTCGCCATCGTCGGGTTCGGTCTCAAGGCCGGCGTGATGCCCATGCACGTCTGGTTGCCCGGCGCGCACGCCAATGCGCCCAGCCACGTCTCCGCCCTCATGTCGGGCGTGATGATCAAGATGGGCATCTACGGGCTCGTGCGCGTGTTCGCGCTGTTCCCCCATCCTCCCCTGTGGTGGGGCGAGCTGGTGTTGCTACTGGGCGGCGTGTCCGGAGTCCTCGGCGTGGCGTTCGCCATCAGCCAGCACGATTTCAAGCGCCTGCTCGCCTACCACAGCGTGGAGAACATCGGCATCATCTGCATGGGGCTCGGCGTGGCCATGCTGGGACGCTCGCTCGGCAACCCCATCCTCGTTGCGCTGGGCCTGGGTGGGGCGCTTCTTCACGTGTGGAACCACGGCCTGTTCAAGGGTCTGCTCTTCCTGTCGGCCGGCTCCGTGCTGCACGCGACCCACACGCGCGAGATCGACGAGCTCGGGGGGCTTGCCAAGCGCATGCCGTGGACGGCCCTCGGCTTTCTCGTCGGCGCCGTGGCGATCTGCGGCCTGCCCCCGCTCAATGGCTTCATCAGCGAGCTTCTGGTTTATCTCGGGTTGTTCCGGTCCGCGGCCCTGCCCCAGGGGACGCTGTGGCTGACCGGCGCGCTCGGGGCGCCCACGCTGGCGCTCATCGGAGCCTTGGCCCTGGCCTGCTTCGTCAAGGTCCACGGGGCCATGTTCCTCGGCGAGCCACGCTCCGAGCGCACCGCCGGCGCCAGCGAATCGAGTCGCCAGCTCCTCGTTCCCATGGCGGTGCTGGCCGGGTTGTGCTTCCTGGTCGGGCTCCTGCCCTGGGTGGTTGCGCCCATGCTGGATGGGGCCGTGCGCGCGTGGGCGCCTGAGATGCCAGGGCAGCGCCTGGCGGTGCTGGCGCCGCTCGAGCTGGGTTTCCCTCCTCGGCGCGCTTTTGCTCGGCGCCCTGCTCCTCGCCGCCGCCCTGGTTCGCCGCAACTTGCGCAAAAAGCCGGCCGACCAGGTTGGCACCTGGGATTGTGGCTACGTCGCCCCAGGCCCCACCATGCAGTATTCGTCGTCGTCGTTCGCCCAGACCCTGGTCGGTCTCTTCTCCTTCGCCCTGCGCCCCAAGATCAATAAGCCCGATACCCGCGGCTTGTTTCCGCGTCCCGAGGCCTTTGCCAGCAATGTGGCCGATGTCGTTCTCGACAGCATCTTGATCCCCGCCGCCGAGCTTGGAAGCCGCTCCGTGCGCTGGTTCAGGTGGGTTCAGCGCGGGAGCACGCAGGCTTACCTGCTCTACATCCTCATCACCTTGCTCGTGCTGTTCTTCTGGCGGTAGGGGACGTCTTGAACGAGATCCACTTCACCATTCACGCCGTCCTGCTGCTCGCCATGCCGCTTCTGCTGCTCGGGATCATCGGCAAGACCAAGGCCGCCTTCGCCGGACGGGTCGGGCCGCCGCTGCTGCAGCCCTATTTCGACGTCCTCAAACTTCTGCGCAAGGGCTCGGTGTTCAGCCGAACCACGACCTGGGTCTTCAAGGCCGGCCCGGTCGTCGGCCTGGTGACCGCCCTGTTCGCCGCCGCGCTGGTTCCGCTCGGCGGCCATGGCGCCCCGGTTTCGTTCGAGGGCGACCTGGTGCTCTTCGCCTACCTCTTCGGCTTGGGACGCTTCTTCACCGTGGCCGCGGCGCTCGATACCGGCTCGGCCTTCGAGGGCATGGGGGGCGCCCGCGAAGTGACCTTCTCGTGCCTCAGCGAGCCCGCGCTCTTCTTCGGGCTGATCGTGCTGACCCGCCTTTCCGGCTCGCTGTCGCTCTCGACCATGATCGGCCCGGGCCTGGGCCTGGCGTGGCACCATGGTGGTGCGTCCCTGGTCTTGGTCGGCTTCAGCCTATTCATCGTCCTTCTGGCCGAAAGCTGCCGCATTCCCGTCGACGATCCCAACACCCACCTCGAGCTGACCATGATCCACGAGGTCATGGTGCTGGACCACGGCGGTCCTGCCCTCGGCTTGATTGAATATGCGTCGGCCCTGAAGCTGTTCGTCCTCGGCTCGCTGGTGGTTCGCATCGCCATCCCCTACAGCGGAAATCCTTGGGCCGGCTGGGGCGTTTTCGCCGCCGGCATGATCCTGCTCGCCGTGCTCGTCGGGGTGGTGGAATCGACCATGGCCAGGCTCAGGATGGCGCAAGTCCCGATCTTTCTCCTGGCCGCGTGCCTGCTCTCCGCGCTCGGCATCGTCCTGGTGGCGAGGTAACCAACCATGCACCATCTCGTCGGTCCCCTGCTCGTCGTCGTCCTGCTCTTCAACCTGTTTCTGCTCGGTACCAGCCGCGTGCAAGCCGTGGTCAACGCCTCGGCCGCCCAAGGCGTGCTCCTGGGCATCCTCACCCTGTGCGCGCACGAAGGGTTCAGCACGTGGATGGTGCTCATCACCATCGGCACCATCCTGGTCAAGGGCGTGCTGATTCCAGGCATGCTCCTGCGCGCCATCCGCGACTCCGCCATCCGCCGCGAGGTCGAGCCCTTCATCGGCTTCGTGCCCTGCCTGCTGCTCGGGGCCCTGGGGACGGGCGCAGCGCTGATCTTTGCCCGCACCTTGCCGCTGGCCAAGGAACACCTCGGCTCCTTGCTCGTTCCGGCCGCCATGGCCACGGTGTGGACCGGGTTTCTCGTGCTCACCACCCGGCGCAAGGCCATCAACCAGGTCGTCGGCTACCTGATCTTGGAGAACGGCATTTACATCATGGGGCTCACGCTTCTGCAGGCCATGCCCTTCATGGTCGAAATGGGCGTCCTGCTCGATCTGTTCGTCGGCATCTTCGTCATGGGCATCATCCTCAACCACATCCGCCGCGAATTTTCGTCGCTGGACACGGCGCACTTGAGCGCGCTCAAGGAGTAGCGGGCGATGTTGTTGCTGTCGTTGGTGCTCGTCCCCTTGCTCCTCGGCGGTCTGGCCTTCGCCGTCCGCTCCAACCTCGAGCGCCCGTGGCTCTTGCCGATGGGAGGGGCGCTCCATCTGCTCGGGACCGCCGTCGTCCTGCTTGGCAAGGAGCCTGCCGCCGAAGGTGCCTGGCTGGGGCTGGATCCGCTCAACAGGGTGGTGCTGGGTTTTCTGAGCGTGCTCTTCTTTCTTTGCTCGGTGTATGCGCGCGGGTACCTGGTGTCGCGCCCGACCCAGCCCAACCGCGTCTTCACCGCCAGCCTGCTCGCGTTCCTCGCCATGCTGACCCTGGCGGTCGAGGCGCAGCATCTCGGCCTCATGTGGGTGGCCGTCGAAGCCTGTACCTTGAGCTCGGCGCCGCTGCTCTATTTCAACCAGAATCCCCGCTCGCTCGAGGCCACCTGGAAATACATGCTCATCGGCTCGGTGGGCATCGCGCTGGCGCTGCTCGGTTCGTATTTTCTCGCCTACTCCGCCCTCCGCGGCGGCATGAGCACGTCGCTGTTCTTCCGCGATCTCGTGCGTGAGGCTCCACACCTTTCACACCCCTGGCTGCGCTCCGCCTTCATTCTGCTGTTCGTCGGCTATGGCACCAAGATGGGACTTGCCCCCATGCACACGTGGAAACCCGATGCCTACGGCGAAGCCCCCGGTCTCGTCGGGGCACTGCTCGCGGCGGGACTGACCGCGGCGGCCTTTCTCGCGATCCTGCGCTTCTTTCAAATCTGCACGGCCGCGCACGACGTGGCCTTTGCCCGCAGCATGATGGTCACCATCGGGCTTTTCTCCATGGCGGTCGCCGCCGTATTCATGGTGCGCCAACGCGACTACAAGCGCATGCTCGCCTATTCCAGCGTCGAGCACATGGGCATCCTGGTGCTGGGCATCGGCATCGGTGGCGCGGGCATCTTCGGCTCGTTGCTCCACCTCATCAACAACGGTCTGACCGAGGGCGTGCTCTTCCTGTCCGCGGCGAACATCCACCGCGCCTACGGCAGCAAGCGCGTCGAGGACGTCGGGGGCGCCATCCGCCGCCTCCCCATCACCGGCGTGCTCTTCCTGGCCGGCTTTCTGGCCGTCACCGCCACGCCGCCCTTCGGGCTCTTCTTCAGCGAATTCACCATTCTGCGCGCGGCCATCGTCGGGGGACGCTTCTGGATTGCGGGAGGGTTCTTGTTCATGCTCTTCGTCGTCTTCGTGGGCATGAGCTCGACCGTGTTCGCGGTGGTCCAAGGCGAGCCCTCGTCCAAGGCGAGCGCCACCGCCTACAAGGACGGTTTTCTCACCGTGGCCCCCATCGTCGCGTTCCTGGGCTTGGTGTTGCTGCTCGGCGTGTACATTCCACCGGCGATAGGGAACGCCCTTATGCAGGCGGCGAGCTTCATCGAGATGAAACCATGAGCACCCGCTGGTTTGCGCTGCGCAACGGGCTCTCGGTGCCGACGCGCCAGATCCCGCAACTGCCGTTGAACGAGCTTCGCGAAACAGTCATCGCCGCCCCTGCGCGCAATCGGCGCGTGGTCGCCCTGTTCGGCCGCCCCGCGGGCGCCGCCATCGAGCTTTTCGCCGTGCTGGCGTGCGACCACGACGGCGTGCTGGAGGCCGCGCGGACCGTCGTCGAAGGAAACAGATTTCCTTCCATGACCGTAGAATGTCCGCAAGTCCACATGTTCGAGCGCGAGCTCGGCGAGCAGTGGGGGCTGATCCCCGAGGGACATCCCTGGTGGAAGCCGGTGCGCTTCCACGCCGCCTACCGGCCAGGTCCCGACGCCTTTGGCCGCCCCGAGGGCGAGCCCCGCGTGGTGGGCGTGACCGACTTCTATCGCGTCGAAGGCGAGGAAGTTCACGAGGTGGCGGTAGGCCCGGTGCATGCCGGCGTCATCGAGCCCGGCCACTTCCGTTTTCAGTGCCACGGCGAGCACGTCTTTCACCTGGAGATCTCCCTCGGCTACCAACACCGCGGCATCGAGAAGACCCTGGCCGGTGGACCGAGCAAACGCACCATCCATCACATGGAAACCCTGGCTGGCGACACCACGGTGGGACACGCCAGCGCCTACTGCCAGGCCCTGGAAAGCCTGGCCGGCAGCCGCCCCTCGGCCCGCGCCATGGCCCTGCGAGCTGTCGCCCTCGAGCTCGAGCGTCTGGCCAATCACACCGGCGATTTAGGGGCCCTGGCCGGGGACATCGGGTACCTACCCACCGCCTCGTTCTGCGGGCGCCTGCGCGGCGACTTCCTCAACATCACGGCGCTCCTGTGCGGCAGTCGATTCGGCCGCGGCCTGATTCGGCCGGGCGGCCTTGGCTTCGATGTCGACGGCGCGCGCGTGGCCCAGGTCCAGGAACGATTGGAAGCCACGTATCGAGACGTGCAAGGCGCGGCCAAGCTGCTGTGGCACACCGGCTCGGTGCAGGCGCGCTTCGAGGATGTGGGCCGGGTCAGCGAGGAGACCGCCCGCGACCTCGGGCTGGTAGGGCCTGCCGCCCGCGCGTGCGGTCTGCGGCGGGACGTGCGCACCCACCACCCCTTCGGCATCTTCCAGTTCGTGCACATTCCCATCTCTACTTTTCATACCGGCGACGTGTTCGCGCGCGCCTTCTTACGCTGGCTGGAGATCGAACGTTCGGTGCAATTCCTGCGCACGCAATTGAAGGAGCTTCCCGCCGGAGCTGCCCGTGTGGAGTATGCGGCGTTGCGGGCCGAGCACTTCTGCGTTTCCCTCGTCGAAGGCTGGCGTGGCGAAATCTGCCACGTGGCCATGACCGATGCGCAAGGGCGTTTCGCGACCTACAAAGTCGTGGATCCCTCCTTCCACAACTGGGCGGGACTTGCCATGGCCCTGCGCGACCAGCAGATCTCGGATTTCCCCATCTGCAACAAGAGCTTCAACCTCTCCTACTGTGGCCATGACCTCTAGGAGCCTCATCCCATGCTGAAGATCCTCGCTGAACGTTGGCGCCAAGGTCACCGGGACCGTAATGGGAACCCCGACCTGAAACCACCTCGCCCCGCGCAGCGGGGAGAGGTCGCCGAGCGCAGCGAGGCGGGTGAGGGGTCGGCCCTGCGAGCCCCTCACCCTAACCCTCTCCCCGCTGCGCGGGGCGAGGGGATCGGGGGGTGCACATGCGGAGCAACTTCTCGGCACCCGCAACCAGTTCGGTGCTCTAGGAGCCTCATCCCATGCTGAAGATCCTCGCTGAACGTTGGCGCCAAGGTCACCGCACGTCGCGTTTTCCGAACGAGGCGCCCGTCCTGTCCGACCGCTTTCGCGGCCTGCCTGTCATCGACGCCAGCAAGTGTCCCGACGGTTGCCGGGCCTGCGTCGATGCCTGCCCCACCGATGCCATCGCCATCGAGGCCGGCGCACCCAAGGTCGATCTCGGCCGCTGTCTCTTTTGCACCGATTGCTCCAAGGCCTGTCCTGCCGACGCCATCCACCACGGCCCGGACTATCGCCTGGCCGGCAATACGCGGCAATCGTTGCTCGTCGACGGACGCCAGGCCGTGCCTGTTCATGCCCTGGAAAAGCGTCTGCTGCGTCTGTTCGGCCGTTCGCTCAAGCTGCGTCAGGTGAGCGCCGGCGGCTGCAACGCTTGCGAGGCCGATATCAACGTGCTCGGCACCCTGGTCTTCGATCTCGGGCGCTTCGGCATCCAACTCGTGGCCTCGCCGAGACACGCCGACGGGCTGCTCGTCACCGGCCCGGTCAGCGAGAACATGAAGCTTGCGCTGCAAAAGAGCTACGCGGCCCTGACCCCGCCGAAGATCGTGATCGCCGTCGGCGCGTGCGCCATCTCGGGCGGCCCTTTCCTCGACCATCCCGAGGTCCACAACGGCGCCGACAGTGTGGTGCCGGTGGATCTCTACATCCCCGGCTGCCCACCCCACCCGTACACGATCCTGGACGGCCTCTTGCGGCTCGTGGGACGGTTGGAAGAGAAAAGGCCTATTGCATGACCACCACCAGCGACGAGACCAGGCTGCCGATCTCCACGGTCACCGTGCCGCTGTCATAGGTGAAGACCGCGGGGGTATCCGCGGCCATGTCCGGCGAGGCCAGCGTGACCGACGTCGGCGCCCGCACAAGCGGGAAGCTGGCTGAAAACCCGGCCTGCGGCACGAAGGCCGCCGCGTAGTTGTGGTTGATCAGGTGCAGAACAGCCCGGCCGTCGTCGAAGGTGACCAAGTGGGCCGCGACGTTGGTCGCTGACACCTCCGGCGTCACCGCGCTGTCATGCCCGCCGCGGAAGAGAGCCGCGTGCCCTCCGTAGAACGCGCGCATCGACTGGAAGAAGTCCATCATCCCCAGCTCGGTGGCAGTGTTGCTATCGGTGGTGGTGGCGAGCGGCAGGGCGAACCACATGCCCAAGGCAGAGGACTCGGCCAGGCGCAACCGGACATAGTCCTTGCGCTCCTCGAGCGAAAGGTCGTAGTAGCGATTCATGTTGTCCGTCGGCCAGTCGAGGAAGAGCAGCAAAGGGACCTCGTGCCCGCCGGCGGCCTCGACGATGCGCTTGGAGCGATCCTTCAGCGCTTGCAAGACCGGCAGGAAGGAGACAGTACCGTCGAGGTGGGAGTTGGGCGCCGTGCCGACGACCGGTACGTAGTCGAAGCCCTTGGTGCCCGAGCCGTCCTTGTTCCAGTCGTAAAGCCCCACGCTCTGGAAATCCACGAAGGGGAAGACGCCGTTGGCGGTGATGAGCACCTCCTTGCCGTACTTTTCCCGCGCGTAGCTGCGCACCGCAACGACGATTTCTTGCCAGTAGACCAAGGATGGGTAGGTCTCGACGAAGGTGCCCTTGGCGGGATCAGGCCGGTTCTGCACCGTGGTGCCCCACTCGCCCACCAGCTTGTTGGAGGAGGCGAGCGGGGCGCTCTGGAAGCCGTGCCTGGCCAGGTAGCCACGGTAGTCGAGAGCCGCGCCAGGATCGGCCGCCGCGCAGTCGAGCCCGTCGGCCGGCACGAGGTCGAAGGCCGCCAGGGCGGCCGAATCGCCACCGTGCCTGGCGCAGAGAAAGCGGCCGAAATCGGCGACGTGGTGATCGTCGAAGCCCTCGTTGCCGTCGTAGCTCGCGCCGTTGTAGCCGGCGTTGACCTCGTCGAAGAACAAACCGTCGACGCCGCCATCGATCTGAATCTCGGCGATGCCGATGAGAAGCTGCCGGAAGCCGGGGCTGGCCAGCGAGCCGCGAAAGGCTCCGGGCACAATCTCGTTGTGGGCGACCTCGCCGCCGGCGGCGTTGCGGCCCACCTCGTCGGCAAACTCGGTCGCGCTCATCTCATCCGCGAAGATCACGGACGCCGTCAGGCCGCCGACGAACAAGGTACCATTCGTACGGCAAGCGCTCACGTAGCCGAAGCCATAGTCCGTCGCGCTCAGTCCCGACCTGTCCCACTGCCCCCACGCTCGCGGCACCAAATCCGGCGCCAGGGCGAGGACCTGCGAATCGCTCTGCGAAACCGAGGTCTGGCTGAACGCGGTGACCGCGACCTTGGACAAGTCGAACGTGCCGACGGCGCGCGGATCGAGGGGAGGCGGCCACACGATGCCCTGCCCGGCATCGCCATCGCGCCCTCCCCCGGCGTCGACCCCGGGATGGCCGCCGCTCGACGCGCACGCCGCCAACAACAGCCCCACGGTCGCCATGGCGCGCATTCGACCTTCGCTCGTCCTCTTTCGTGTCGTTGGCATGGGTAGCTGAGCCCCTCAGGCAAGGCCGTCCAGCGCCCGGCGTACCGCGGTCGTGAGCGCTTGGCGGGTCATGGGCTTCTGCAGCAGGTCGGAGACGCCGAGATCGCGCAGGCGCTGGCGCGTGAGCCCAGCCGAGTTACCGGTGATCATGAGCACGGGGATATCCGGCCGAAGCGCGAGCACCTCCTGCGCGAGCTTCTCGCCGCTCATGCGCGGCATGGCGAGATCCGTGATGACGATGTCGAAGTCGTCGGGAGCGCATGAAAAGCGCGCCAATGCCTCCACGGGACTCTTGAACACCGCGACCTGATAGCCGCCACGCGAGAGCAAGCTGCCACACACGTTGCCAATCGCTTCCTCGTCGTCGACGAACAGCACACGTTCGCCGCGGCCATGCACCTCGGCGCCGGCTGCAGGCTCGACGCTCTCCGTCGCGCTGCCCTCGTGCAGCGGAAGATACACGGACACGCGGGTTCCTTCCCCGCGCCGGCTGGACACATCCAAGGCACCATGGTGATCGCGAACGATGCCGTGGACGACCGCCAAACCAAGACCCGAGCCTTCTCCGTTCTGTTTGGTCGTGAAGAAGGGCTCGAAGAGACGCGTGAGGATCCCTTCGTCGATGCCCTCGCCCCTGTCCTCGACCACGATGCGGGCATGCACACCGGGCTCGATTCTCGACACGGTCATGACCTTCGCGACCTTGGTGCCGACCCTATCCACCGTAACGGTCATCGCGCCGGGCATCGAGCGCATCGCGTACGCCGCGTTCGTTCCCAAGTTCATGAGCACTTGGTGGATTTGGTTGGGGTCGGCATACACGAGCACGGGGGCCTCGTCAATCCGCGACTCGATTTCCAGGCTCGCCGGCAGTCCCACGCGCAACATGCCGAGGGCCTCCTTGACGATGTCGCGCAGGTCGAAGACCCGCCGCTCTTGCTCGTTCCGCCTGCTGAAGGTCAGGATCTGGCGTACCAGCGACTGGGCACGCTTGCCCGCTGTCCGCAGCTCGCCGAGGTGCTCGCGAATCAAGTCGGGAGACTCGATGTCCAGCTCGACGAGAATCGGTCACCGCGACCACCGCGGTGAGAATATTGTTGAAGTCGTGGGCGACGCCTCCCGCCAGGGTACCGAGCGCCTCGAGCTTCTGCGCCTGTCGCAACTGCTCCTCGGCTTGCCGCCGCATGCGCTCCGCTTCGCGCGCAGCCGAGACGTCGTGGACCGACGCCACCATGCATTGTTCTCCCCCCACTTCGACGCGCTCTGCGCTGAAGAGCACGATGAGCAGCTCCTCGCGCTTGGTGCGTATCTCGATCTCGAAATCCCGCACCGAGCCGGTGGCGAGAAACATCTTCAGGAATTCATCGCGATCGGACTGGCGTACCCACAGCCGAAGCTCCGTGGCATTTCGGCTGAGGAACTCCTCGCGCGAGTAGCCCCACAGCTTGCAGGAGGCCGCGTTGACGTCCAGGAACCGCCCATCGCTCAGTCGGGTGATGGCCATGGCGGCTGGTGTCGATTGAAACACTCGGGCGAACTTCTCTTCGCTCTGTCCCAGCATGGCAAGGGCACGTGTTCGCTCGGTGTTGTCGCAGGACGAATAGAGAATCGAATGACAGCGCCCGTCCGCGTCCAGAATCGGGGTCAACCTGAAGCGCATTCGGCGCTCGCCGCTCGAAGTTGCAAGAACCACTTCATCGTCCAGGGCAGCCCGCTCACCGACCACGGTTTCGTAGTGCCGCAGCCATCGCCCGGCCTCTTCGGGTTCGGCAACGAAATGCTTGATGAACACATCAAGCGAATGGCCGACCAAATCGGGCTCTCCTGACATCTTCGTAAAGGGAGATCTCGTAGGTGCGACGCACGTCGCCGACGGAGATGTGGGCGGCATGAGTTCCGGGTGAGGTGGAGACGAAGTGCGCACGGGCACCTGGGGTATCGTGTGGCTTGTCTGGAACCCACAAGCCCAGGAGCCCATGCGCGCAACCACCCTATTCCGAAACCTACTCCAATTTCCACATACCCGTGTCCTGGCGGTCGAATTCGATCTGCTTGGCATATTGGTGCACGTGGCGCCAACGACGACCGTTCCCTACTGCTCAGGCTGCGGATGTCGGGTCCATGACGTGTTCGATGCTCGGGCTCGGAACTGGCGGCATCTGGACGCGTGCGGGATGGAGGTTCTTCTGCGCTACACCCTGCGCAGGGTTGACTGTCCTCGGTGCGGCGTGGTCATCGAGATGGTCCCTTGGGCCGAGCCGAAGGTCGGCTTCACGCGTGACTTCGAGGACCACGTGGCCTATCTGGCCCAACAAGCAAGCCAGACGATGGTGGCCGAAACCATGCGCATCGCGTGGCGCACCGTCGGCGCCATCATCCAGCGGGTGGTGCCGCGGCACCGAGATCCTAGCCTTCTCCTCGAGGACCTCGAACACATCGGCGTCGACGAGTTGTCGTACCGGCGGCACCATGAGTACGTCACCGTCGTTGTCGACCACGTCTCGCAGCGGGTCGTCTGGGCCCACGAGGGCAAGAACGCTGCGACGCTCGGCTGCTTCTTCGACGCTCTCGGCCCGGAACGAACCAGCAAGCTCAAGACCGTCACCATCGACATGTCCGCGGCCTACATCGACGCGGTCACCTCGCGAGCGCCACAAGCGCAGATCGTCTTCGACCGCTTCCACGTTCAGAGACTCGTGCAGGAAGCACTCGACGAGCTCCGGCGTGCGGAGGTCCGACTCCTGGAGGACACCGACGAACGCGGGCAACTGAAGAAGACCAAGTACCTTCTGCTCAAGAATCCGTGGAACCTATCCAGGGCCGAGTCTGAGAGGCTTTCGACCCTCCCGAAGACCAATGCCCGACTCTATCGCGGCTACCTGCTCAAGATCGCCATCTGCGACATCCTCGGTCGTCGCCAGGTCAACGTCGTCAAACAGAAGCTCGAAGAATGGATCAGTTGGGCCAGGCGATCCAGACTACCTTCCTTCAAGAAGGTCGCCGCGACCATCAAGAAATACCTGGACGGCATCGTGGCCATTGTCGCCACAGGGCTCAATAACGGAAGAACCGAGGGCCTTAATGGCAAGATCAGGGTCATCACCCGCAGGGCCTATGGCTTCCACAACGCTCAAGCCCTCATTGGCTTCATCTTCCTCTGCTGCTCAGGCGTTGTCCTTCATCCCGTCTTCAAGGTGCCCGCGCTTCCATGAAGATGTCAGGAGAGCCCCAAATCGGGCACCGAGATCGCGCCCCCAATGGCCTGGGCCAAGCGCAAACAGGCGGGGTTCGCCGCCACGACGCGAAAGGTCGGTCCCGGCAGCACGCGAATCCAGACCATCACGTCGCTGGCCGCCTCGAAGGCCGCCCACAACGGGGAAGTCGGAGCCAGCGGCAGGTCTATCGCGCTTTCCGGGCTTTCCGACCGCGGCACCGTGGCTGGAGACGTGTTCGACGCACTCATACTTCCGGCTCCATTGTACACCATCCGACGTATCCCCCGGTGGTACGCCGAGACCTTCTCTTCGGTCTTCCTTCAGCTTGCTACAGCTTGAACGCGAGTCGCATCCCGAGCATCGTGGCCCGGCTCAGGCGGCCCACCTCGAGGCCGAAGGCGACCCTGCCGGTCTCCAGCCCGAACCCGAAGGCGCCGTGAAAGCGGAACAGCTCCCCGGAGTCAACGAGCAACCATGGTCCGACTAGCCCCTCGAAGTAGATGCGCTGAACATGGAGCTTGAGTTGGAAATCCACGGGAATCCCGAGGTGGTGGCTGTCGTCGAAGAAGGCCATGCCAGCGCGCCCGCCAATCGACAGTCTTCGCGCCAGGAAGGTATCGGCCCCGAGCGTCAGGTTGAGCTCACCCACGCCGCCCTCGATCCAATCTGCGCCTAGACCGAGGTTGACCGACGCTTTGGCGGGCCGGGCAAACCCGAGCAACAAAGCGGCGGCGGCAAGGACGATCGGTAGCACGACGTGCCTTTTTCGCATGATGTTCTTGGGGCAGAGACTAAACCACGTGGCAAACAACCGGCAAACGATTGGCTCGGGGCGCCTCGCGCTTGCGTGCGGTAGACTCCAGCGCACCAAGGTGAAAACGAGCCATACCAAGAGCAACGAGCAAGATGTAGAAAGAGCCCAGAAAGGTTTGACCGAGCATGACACTCCAGCTCTGGCCCGAGGCCAACGCGTCCGGGCCGAGGTTATGATATTGGGCCTCACCGCCGGGACCGAGGCTTGAGCGTGTCCGGCGAGCACGACGAAAAGCCGAGCCGCATGGAAGGTTCGCCCTGGCGTGCGCGATGGGCAAAGCTGGCGCGGATTCGTCTGACCGTGCCGCCCATACGCGAGGCAGCACGCGCGTTCTTCCAGCGTCACCTCGTGAACGAAGCGCAGCATTTGTTCGCGCTGACCATTCTGGTGGGTCTGATCTGCGGCCTGGCAGCGGTGGCATTCCACGTCGCGATCACCGCCGCCGAGAATCAAATGATCGAGCGCGCCATCCATGTGCATGGGCCGTCGTGGATGGCCTGGACGGTGATCTCGCCCGCGCTGGGCGGCCTCATCGCCGGCCCCATCCTCACCTGGATCGTGCCCGGGGCTCGCGGCTCTGGCATTCCGCAAGTGAAGCAAGCCTTCGCCACGGAAGGCGGTCGGGTCAGGTTTCGCGACGCCATTGGAAAGTTCTTCATCGGCACCCTGCAGATTGGCTCGGGAGCGTCCCTGGGACTCGAGGGTCCCACGGTGCAGATCTGCGCCGGCGCGACCAGCCTGCTCGGTCGCGCGACGTCCCTTCCACCGCGCAACATGCGAAGACTCCTCCCCGTCGGAGTCGCCGCAGGCATCGCCGCGGCCTTCAACGCGCCCATCGCCGCCGTCACGTTCACCATCGAGGAAGTCGTCGGAACTCTCGACCAGGCCGTGTTGTCCGGCGTCGTCATCGCGGCGGCCCTGGCCGCGGTCATCGAACGCGGAATCCTCGGCGTCCATCCCGTGATCGAGGTCAGCGAGAAGTACACGTTCAATCACCCCACGTCGATTGCCTTCTACGCGGTGCTGGGCGTCGCCGCGGCCTTCGTCTCGATCGCGTTCACCGACGGGCTGCTCAAGCTTCGGCTCTGGTTTCGTAACTTTCGCGCGGTGCCGTCGTGGGCCCACCCGGCCGTCGGGGGCGCGGTCACCGGCCTTCTCGCAGTCCTGGCCCTGCGCTTTCTCGGCACGACCGGAATCACCGGGGGCGGGTACCACACCCTCGGCCGTGCGCTGGACGGACAACTCGAGCTGATGGTTCTCGCCATCCTGTGCGGAGCAAAGCTCGTCGCGACCGTCTTTTCCTATTCGAGCGGCGGGGCCGGCGGGATCTTCGCGCCCGCGCTCTTCATGGGCGCCATGCTCGGCGGCACCATCGGCCACCTCGACGTTCTCCTCATGCACCACGAAACCCACCAAGTCGGGGCGTTCGCGCTGGTCGGCATGGGCGCGGTCTTCGCCGGGATCATTCGCGCGCCCATCACGTCGGTCCTCATCATCTTCGAGATGACCGGTGGCTATGGCCTTGTCCTGCCGCTGATGCTCGCGAACATGACCGCCTATGGCCTTGCGCGCCGACTACGGCCAACCCCGATTTACGAAGCACTGCTGGAGCAAGACGGCGTGGTTCTTCCGCACGCGGGGCCGGCAGCACCCGCGCGCGGTCCCGTCTTGGTGTCGGATGCGATGACCACGGCCGTGGTCACGGTGCGCGCCGAACAGTCGGTGGCCGAGGCGATCGGGATTCTGGGCGACCGCAAGTTTTCCAAGCTGCCCGTGGTTGACGGCGCTGGCATCCTCCGGGGCGTCTTGTCCGCCGACGACCTGGGAGCCAGCTCGGCGACGGCAAACAGCCCCGTGTCGGCGCGGATAAAATCGGCACAGGTCATTCGGGCGAACGCCACCCTGCTCGGCGCGGCCGTCCGGATGTACGACCTGGGGGTGCGGCAGCTCGTGGTGGTCGACCCTGCGACGGAAACCAAGCTCGTGGGCATCCTGGCCATGAGCGACCTGGTTCGCGCCCACGTGAATGCGGCGCCCATGTCCCGAGGCAACACCGCCAAAGTAAGCCTGGGCGAGGCCTTGGACGAGCTGCGGGCAGAGACCATCATGGTTCCTTCATCGATGGTCTCTGCGGCCGCGAAGGTTTCGGATCTCTCCACCCAGCTACGGGATGGTCCGGCCCAGGCACTGATCGTACGCGACGGCGAGCGCGGCTTCGGCGTCGTGTTGCCCGAGTACCTGTCGGAATTCTCCCACGATGAAGAGCTCGAACGAATGCTCATCGCGGGGGACGTCGCGCGTCCAGCATCCCCCGCCAGCGAGAGCGACAACCTGACCAGCCTGGCCAAAACCATGGCCAGCCACAATACCGAAGCCGTCGTGATCATCGACTCCGAAGCGGACCCCATCGGGGTCGTGACCAAGACCGCCTTGGCCCTGGCGTTCCTCGATTCCCATGCCTGTGCCCCACGGCAAAGAGCAGCCGCCGACTGAAAGCGAGCCCCATGTCGAGGAAGCCGCCGACCCAAGAACCCCTTCCCTCGCGAGCGTCCGCGGTCGTTCTCCTTACCCTGCTCGTGCTCGGCTGCGGCACCAGGACCCTGACGGTGAAGCGACCTCTCGACTCGGGAACAAACGCCAACCATCCGGATGAAGGCGGGATGGACACGATGGCGATGACCGACGCGGCGGAAGCTGCGGATGCAGCCCAGGCTTCGACCTGCCAATTCCTGGACACCAAGCTCGAGGCAAGCGCAAACCTGCTCGGCGATCCTTCCGGATGTCCCGTCACGCTTGCCGACCTGCCAGCGCGCTGCGGACAGAATGCCGCCCGGCTCGTGCGTTGCAGCGATTATGTTCAAGTCTACTTCCCTCCCGATTCGCCCGAGGGCGATCGGCGAGGCGAAGCGACCTGCTATTACACCCTCGACGGGGCAACGCTGATTGGCGGTTCGGTCGTTTCCAGCGTCTACACCGAGGATCCCTTTCCCACGACGGCGGGGAAGCTCCCCCAAGGCTGCGAGGCCACGTGCGGCCCGGTCGAATACGCGTGCCTCGGCCAGCAAGCCATCGACGGTGGCTGGGTGGATTCGTCCGGCTAGTGCGATGGGCCATGGCCGGCGAGCACCAGACCTTCGACGACATGGACACCCTGGCGCCGTCGGACATTCGATAGGCTAGCGAATCGTATACTCCTGCGTGATCTCGCGATTGTCTCGGACCAGCCCCAACACCAAGCGAGGAGCTTTCCTGAGCTTGCCGAAGGCGTCCAAGACACCCTCGGGTGTCGACAAATCGAGCCCGTTGACGGAAACCAGGACATCGTCGTTGCGGAGACCAAGCTTCGCAAATGGCCCATTCGGCGCGATCGCGAAGAGACGAAAGCCGAGCGGCTTGCCATCGCGAACCTCGGGCGTGACCCGCACCGAACCGGTCAGCAGCGCGAGATTGCCGAGCGCAAGCTCCAGCGTGCCGCGCCTGATCTCGTAGCGACGCTCGCCCAGCCTTCGGATTCCCCTATTCAGCCTCTGCGCGAAGGTGCCACGCGCCGAACCGTGCGATGAGCCGGACCGCGCACAGGCCGCTGGACGTCCCTTGGCTTCCTCGGAAGGAAGCAACCAGGTGGGACGCGCCCCCTCCAGCGCCCCGTCCTTGGGCGCAGGGTCAAAGGATGGGGATCCGCCACCGACCTGGAGGGGCTCGTCCACGAACGACGCCTCGGATGCCTTCGGTGTCAAAGCCGACAGGACTTCGGGAAAATGCGTGCGCACGAAGCCAGCGGCAGCCAGCCCCAGAAGGGCAGCACACGCAGTCGAGGCTGTCAGGTACCGGAACATGAGCTGCTGTGGCACTATGCCAGACCCCGTCGCGCCCCGATATGGCGTCGCCCGGGAGATGCCGTTTCATCGATGGCCCCACATCGCGCGCACTGAGGTAGATTCGGCGCCATGAGCAACAGGAAAATGCAAGACCAGAACATCCGAGGGTTTCTCGCCCGAGCAATCTGGGTCGGGCTGGTTGTCGTGTTGGTGACGGCGCATGCGGTTGTCACGCTGGCCGGACCGCTGGACGATGCCTCCGCCAAGGCATTGGTGAGATTCGAGCCGCTGGCCACTGTCCCACCGGTCCTGGCTGGCCGCCTGGGCGACGCGGCCAGCGCGCTCCAGGTCGCCGCGACGCCGCAGGGTACCTTTTTTGCCGCCGCGGACAAGGCTGGCAAGGCCCGCGTATGGCTCTTGCGTAACAATGCCATCGTCGCGGATCTCACCGCCCCTGCCTCTCGGGAGCACATGATTGCCGACTGGCCGGGAAGCTTCGTCTTCTGGCTCGGCGGCCTGCCGGTCGTCGCTGTGTCATGGAAATTCGGGCGCGACTTCTACGGGATCGAGGACCTCGCCTTTTGGGCCGCAGAGGGCGGTGGTCGGTTTCTTGGCGGTCTCCCGGGAAGCACCCGAAGCCCTTGCAGTGCCAGTGGAAGCATCCCAAACAAGGATTGCGCTCGGTGCGGCGCCGCGAGCGGGATCCCGATCGACGTGAGGCTTGCCGGGTTGGAGCACGGCGGTGCTCGGTTCGTGCAGCAACGAGCTGCCGCCTGGTACTACTACTTCGCCGCCGCGGCAGAGACCTTCGAGCAGGACTACTTGTTGACCGCCAAGGGGCTTGTCCCCGACGGCTCGCCCCGCCGCGCGCGCTACGCGCTTTCCCTGCCCCAAGCCAAGGAACACGTGAAGGGATTGCTGCGCGACTACTTCACGTTGGCGAAGAGCCAGAGCAGGCAAACGATCGCACCCGAGTTCCTGACCTGCTTCGAGCAACTCGTCGATCTCGCGCCCGACTTCGGTCAGGGGCACTACAACGTCGGATGTATGCACGCCTTGATTGGCAACCACAAGCAAGCCGTTGCCTCCGTCATGAAGGCCATCGCCCTGGATCCCAAGTATCGCAAGGTCGCCCGCCGGGATCCGGACTTGCAGAGCGTACGCGACGACCCCGAGCTGGCCAGCGTGCTCGAAGAGACCAAGAAATAGAGCCTCAACGCCCCAGCTCTTCGTCGATCCAATCCGTCAGACCGGGAAGGTCGGGCTCGTCGGTATACCTGCGACCATTGATGAAGATGGCGGGCGTTCTGCGGATCCCCAGGGCGCGTGCCTCGGCCCTGTCGCGTTGCACACGCGCCCGAACCTCTTCCGATCCGACATCGCTATACCAGCGTGAAAAATCCAAGCCAATCTCCTTGGCCAAGCTCTCCAGCAGGGCTGGCGACAGATTCTCCGAGTTTTCCCAAATCTTGTCGCTGAGCTGCCAGAACTTACCCTGCTTCTGTGCCGCCGCTGCGGCTTGAGCGGCGTTGAAGGCATTGTTCGAGCTGATGGGAAAGTGCTTGAAATACAGGGTAACGAGGCCGGGGTACTTGTCCAGAAGCGGCTGCATCACCTTCTGCGCCGCTTTGCAATGCGCGCACTCGTAGTCGGCGAACTCCACGATGGTCACGCGACCGGATGGCCCGCCCTTGCTGGGTGCCTGGGACACGTCGATGTAGGGGACGCGCGGGGCGCGAAAACGCTGTGTGAGCTTCTCGCCGATCTCAGGCTCGGAGAATCCCGCATCCGCCAAACGGGCGACGTAGCGGACGGCATAGAAGGAAGCCCGGCAGGCGCCGTCTTGCCTGATCGAGTGGAGCAGGCTGTGCCCTTTGCCGCACGCCGATGACTCGCGGTTGATCACATCGTCGAAGACCTTGCGCTTGAACGGGTCCAGCTTGTCGGGCTCGATACCGGGCGGCCAACCATCGCCTTCCGTCGATGGCTTGTCGGTTGGTGGCTTGACGATCCCGGACAAGGCGGTGGTTGCCGGCGAACCGGGTGGGGCCTTCTTCGCACACGCGCTGATCCACACGACCATGCTGGCGACCAGGAGGCTGGGGAGGAGACCTCGGAGCATGCGAGACACGTGCATTTGGGCGAAGACTAGTCCTTGTGCCCGGAGGTGCAAAGTACCGCGGGCAGAAAATGTGTTGCCAACGCGACCACGACGAAGCCGCCGATCCTGGGGCGTCGGCCGTTGCGCGAGACGGCGTCTAGCCCACTTGATCGCGGTGGTGCTGCGGCGAGCCGCCGTAGCCCGGCATGCTTGCGGCACCGGACTTCGTCTCAACGTCCTGTCAATTGGTCCAGCTTCTCCGGGTCGTAGCCAAAGCTCATGCCCATGCAGCCAAGCCCCACGGCCGAAACTTCGAGACCGCTCTTTCCCAGTTTTCGCTTTTGCATTGTGTTCTCCTTCGGTCACCAAGATAGCGACCGTGGTGGACGAGCGCTATCCCGGGTGTGGACAGCTTTTGGGGCTACGAGAGCCCCACGCAGTTCAGCCGCGAGTATCGCCGGCTCTTCGGTGCGCCTCCCCGGCGGGACATCGAAACCCTCCGCCACGACCAGCCGCCCGCCCCTGTCGCGTCTTTGCGGGTCGCCTAGACCCGATTGCTCGCGGGGGCGGCGGGGTCCTCGTGGACTCCGCCGTGGCCCTTGGCAGCACCTTTCCGACGCCCCTCGAGCGGCGACTTAGTCGTCCCTGGACTCTCCGCCGTCTCCACACTGTCCATGAGTCACGTAGGCGACGCCCCGGTAGACGGTACCGTAGGTAGGCCCGGTGACCACTCGAAACGACTCATGCGCCACGTCGCCCGTCATGGTCGTCGACCCCAGCCTGTCGGTGATAACCACGACTTTGTTCGGGTCGGCGCCATTGTCGCCCGAGGCACTGGAGGTCGAGGTCGTCGCCCACAGGGTCACGTTGTTGCCATCGACAACGCCGGTCAGGTTGCGCAGGCCCACCGTCGTTACGTCGGGATATTGTCCGTCGGAGCCGTTCAAATTGCTATCGACCGTCCCGAGCAGGCCGTTGGTCAGCACATAGTCGAGCTGCCACACGCCGCCAGCGAGGCTCCATTTCTCGAGGCCCGCATGGCTGGACTTGTCAAGCGCGTCGCCCGAGCCTTCGTCCGTCACGTACAGGGTCGTGGCGTTGGCGAAGAACACGGCGAAGGGGGTAAAGTCACCGCCCGTTGCCTTGGCCGAGTCGGTCGGGAAACCTGGCACGACGCTGATCTTGGTCGTGGGTGCCTGTGCCGTCGTCGGCAACGTGCCGATGGTGTAGACGGTTTGGATTCCATTGCTGCCGCTACCCTTGGTGAAATACAACGCGCCGCCGTACTCCGTCACGCCTCGGTAGTTGTTGTCCTTGCCGGGCTTGTCGGGCTTGCTGGTTCCGAATTGGTATTGGATCAGAGGATCGACCTCGGCCGAATTGTTCGCCGGAATCGCCACGCTCGACATGCGCGCATTGATGGGATTGACGACCTCGAGGCCGGTCGTTTCGGTGACGTCGGGATTGGTGCCGTTCGAGCCAAAGGTCGACGCAGCGCCGTTGTTGGCGTTGCCCACGGTATAGTAGAGACCGTTCGATCCCAACAGCGCCGAGCGGCCGTTGTTGCCTCCATAATTGATCGTGGGCGTATAGGAGAAGTGTCCCCGCTCATTCATGGAGACGATGGTGCGGGCGAACGCATAGGTCGACCCGAAAGCAAAAGTCACGGGGTTCGTCGGGTCCTGTCCTGCGACTGCGTCGGAGTTCGACACGTCGAGCGCGCCGATTCCAGGGCCGGCGTAGGCCATGAACACGAGATGTGCGCCGTTCGAATCGTGGGCGATGTGCAGGCCCAGCTCCGACTTGGAGGGAAAGCTCGTGGCTACCTGATCGGTCGGGACGGACAGCGTCTTGAGCACGTGACCGCTGTGCGGTTCGATGACGGTCAATTGGATCGGGGAGGTTACGCCAAAGCTGCCGTCGACCGCTGAATTGTCCCAGACGTGGACATAGTTGTTGTCCGCGACGGCAGTCTGTGGTCGCCTTGGCCGAGCCGGGCAGGTTCGATCCAACCGTCAGCGATGCGACGGCGCCCTGGGACCGATCGTAGGTGCTACTGCTGATGATCAGCGAGTTGGGCTTGAGCACCGACGGCTCCGCCCGAACGATCGCGCTCGACGCGCACAGCGCGACAATCCCACAACCCAAATGACAAAGGGCGCGTGCCGCCCGTGAAAGGACATTGTGCATGGTGACCTCGTTTGTATGAAGACACGATCTCGGATCGTGAAGCCGGCCCAAGCCCCCTATGGCCCATGGCAGGCTGGAATGTGACTTGCGACAGCCGGGATATCCGTGTCGACTGCGTTACAATCGTGGCATCCATACGCCCACGCCTGAGTTTCGACGCCACACGTGGCGGTTGGGGTCAGGACGCTAAGGGCCCATATACTGGGAATTCTCTATCCCTGGAAACACATACACCGGGGTGGGACAGGCTCCGGCAAACGCATCCTGACGAATGGCAGGCAACATAGCCCCCAGAACGATCCCGTTCGATTCGAGATAGCTGCAGGGCGGCTCCTCGACGGGATTGATCGACATGCGACCTCCGCTGGGGGGTGCGCCGGCATCGACGGTCGTGCCGCCATCCAAGGCGAATGGCCCCGAGCCGCCGTCCAGGGTGAGGCCTGCAATGAAGTAGAACGTCACCATGGCATTGCACGCGCTCCGGGGATCGGAGGAATAGACGACCTTCGTGATGACCGCTACCCCAGAGGTGTCTCTGAATCTGCAACCACTTCCAGACAGACCGCCCTCGTCCGTGGCGTCCAAGGCTCCCCCGGTCTCGCCACCCGGAGCGTCATTGCTCTGCGCCGGTCCGTCCGTGGAGCCCACGGCCTCGTCGAAAGGAACGTCAGAAGCTCGGCTCCGGTGCGTCCGCGGATTTCCCGGCCTCGTCGAGAGGAACGTCAGAGCTCGGCTCCGGTGCGTCCGTGGATTCCCAAGCGCGGTCCACGGCAACCTCGGGGCTTGGTCCCAGGACATCCGCGGGCGTCCCGTAGCCGTCGAGGGAAGCATCGCGAGCATCCGAGCCTGAGCCACCGCAGCTTGCGAGAAACGTCACGACCAATACCAGGGTTCTCGTCTTCATGATGGCTTCCCCAAGGTACCACGGAACGGATGACCGGTGGACGCGCTCCATCACCGCCAAAGTGGTAAAAGCCCCCGACTCCTTCTACAACCATTTTCCTAGGACGACACATGAGCATGACCATCACCGCAAGCGGGCTGCAATTCGAAGACACCACCCTGGGCACGGGCGCGGAGGCCGTGGCCGGGGTGACCTGCCAGATGCACTACACCGGGTGGCTGTGGGCAAACGACGCGAAGGGAAAGAAGTTCGACAGCTCGCTCGATCGGGGCGATCCCTTCGAGTTCGTCTTGGGCACGGGACAGGTCATCAAGGGATGGGATGAGGGCGTCGTCGGCATGAAGATCGGAGGCAAGCGCACGCTGCTGATTCCATCGAATCTGGGCTATGGCGCGCGCGGCGCCGGAGGCGTCATCCCCCCGAATGCCACGTTGCTGTTCGAGGTCCAGCTGCTGGGCGTCGGCTAGGCGCGCTCCATGACGAACCTTCTTTTCACTCCCCTGCGCATCGGCCAGCTGCGGCTCGAAAACCGCCTGGTCAGTCTGCCCATGTACCTGGCGTACCCCGACCCGGATCACCAGGTGAACGATCTCGTGCTCGACTACTATGCCGAGATGGCCGAGTCGGGTGTGGGCATGGTGGTGGTGGAGAACACGACGGTCGAGCCGCGCGGCCTCGGCAATCCGCGCACGCTGCTGACCACCGACGAACACCAGGACGATCGCTTCGTTGCCGGGCTTGCGCGCCTGGCCTCGGCCATCCGAGGCGGCGGCGCCAAGGCGGTGTTGCAGATCCATCACGCCGGACGATATGCCAAGCGTCCCGATCGGGTGGCGCCGTCCGCTTTTCCCACGTGGGGAGCGGTGCCCAAGGCCATGGAGCAGACCGACATCGAAACGACGCTCACCGCTTTCGCGGCCGGTGCCCTTCGCGCGAGGCAGGCCGGGTTCGACGCCGTGGAGCTGCACGGCGGCACCGGCTATCTGTTACCCCAATTTCTATCCCCGCGAACCAACCTGCGCCAGGATGCCTACGGCGGCGACGCCGAACGGCGAATGCGCTTTCCCCTCGACGTCGTCGGCGCAGTCCGCGCAGCGGTGGGCGATGACTATCCCGTGGGCTATCGCTTTTTGGCCGACGAATACGTTCCCGGGGGCCTGACCCTGGCCGACACCCTGCCCTTCGCCAAGCGGCTGGCCCAGGCGGGCGTCGCCTATCTCTCGGTCATGGCCGGCTGCTACGACTCGTTCGCCTCGCCGAATTACCTGGCGGACGATCGCAACCAGGCCTTCTTGGTCCCCTTCGCCCACGCGATCAAGCAGGCCCTTCCCCATATTCCGGTCATTGCCGCCGGTCGCATCCAAGACCCGGCCATCGCCGAGTCCGCGCTTCGCGATGGCAAGGCGGATCTGGTGGGGCTGGGCCGCGTGCTCTTTGCAGATCCCTTGTGGCCACGCAAAGCGCGCGGCGAGGTCGTGGAGGCCATCAACCCCTGCCAACCCTCGTGCACGCTTTGCACCAAGCGCATTGTCGAGCAGAGGCCGGCCTATTGCGCGCGCTGGAGCGAGGATCGACGGCAGCAGTTTCTCGCCCGCGTAGGTGGGTGACCAAATCGATCGGCCAAGGACGCGCACGAGATCCGGAAACCTTCCGGCGACTGCGGCGTCCAACGTAGTCATGGCGTGTCGGGCTTGGACTCGGAAGTATTCGTTCGTGCCGTGGTTGGCCTTTGGCGCGGCGTGGATACCATCCACGGCGCACGCCCACTTCAAGATCGACTCTCCGGCGAGTTGGATGTCGCAAGATTCCGTCGGTGGTCCGCAGAAGAACGGACCTTGCGCGGCACAGCCCAACACCGCCTTGGGCGACTCTGCCGGCACTCCGACCAAGACGGTGACCGTGCTTCAATCCGGTCAGACGGTTCCCGTCTCCATCACGGTGACCGTCACGCACCCGGGCTGGTTTCGCATCGCACTGGTCGAGGGAGCGAGCTCGACGCACACCCTTTCGTCGCTGCCCGATCCGCAGGCCCAGGCAGGCACCAATTGCACGCCCGCCATCATGAAGGATCCAGTCTGGTCGCCGACCCAGCCCGTCATCGCCGATGGCTTGCCGGCCGGCTCGACCGCGACGACGCAACAGAGCGGCAATCAAACATTCCAGGTCACGATTCCGAAGAGCGCGACTTGCACCAGCGCGCAGCCGTGCACCCTTCAGGTCATCATGGTGATGACCGATCACCCGGCCAACGATTGCTACTATCATCACTGCGCGGACATCTCGACAGGATCGTCCCCCGACGGCGGTAACGATTCGGCGGATGCGTCGGTTGCAAAAGATGCATCGACCGGTCTCTCCGACGCCAGCGGAGCCGGCGGCGGCTCGGGTGGGGGTGGTGGCTCGAGCATCGGGGCCGGTGGAAGCGGCGGCAGCGGAGCTGGGGGCACGGCCGGTTCGGGCAGTGGCGCGGGTTCCGGCGGCACCACCGGCAAAGGCGGCAGCAACAGCGCTGGGGGCACGGCCGGCTCGGGCGGTGGCCCAGGTTCCGGTGGTACCATTGGCGAGGGCGGGAGTGCTGGCTCCGCAGGGCGATCGGGCTCAGGAGGCAGCGCGGGGACGGGCGGCACCACCGAGGGTGGCGGGGGCGCCGGAGCCGGAGGGCTGACGGGCTCAGGAGGCAGGACGGACTCGGGTGGCAGCGCGGGCGGAACGAGCGGCTCGACGGGTACATCGGCCAGCACTGGGATGGGCGCGCCCGCCAAGACCGGGTCGGGCGGGTGCGACATCTCTGCCAGCGGCGGAGCTTCTTGGTTCGTCAGCACCGCGATGCTCGGCGCGTTGGTCATGCTGCGAAGGCGACGGCGACGGCAACGACGCTGAAGCACCCCTCGCCGTCCCGGCCCAGGCGGGTCGCGCCGAAGAGTCTCCTGGCCTTGGGGGCCTGCGGCTTTGCAGCGCTCTTGGGGATCGCGCTCGTAGTCTCGCGCGCGATTCGGATCGCGCATCCGGTACCGCATGCCCGCCGATCTTTGCCCACTCTGGGGGACGTACCTCCCTTCGCCTTCGTCGATACCGAGGGGCAGGTGATGGACGAGTCGGCCTTGCGCGGGCACGTGTGGATCGCCGACTTCATCTACACCCGGTGCACGACCATGTGTCCGATCATCACGGCCAAGATGAGCCTGCTCAGAAGGGCGATACCGTCGGCGGACCTTCGCTTCGTGTCGTTCTCGATCGATCCCGACCACGACACGCCGGAGGTGCTGAAGGCCTACGCCGCCAAGTGGAACGCCGATCCGCGCTGGCTGCTCCTACGTCCCCCTGCGGCCCAGATAACCGAATTCGCCCAAGCCATGAAGGTGCCGTTCGAGCACACCAATATTCCGCGAGAGCCGATCCTGCACACGTCGCTCCTTTTCCTGGTCGACCGTCGCGGGCAAGTCCGCGGTGTCTACGGCAGCCTGGACGACAAAGCCGTTCTGCGCCTGGTGGCCGATGCCACCATGCTCGACGCGGACGCCGCCGCGATGGCAAAAGGCGTCACCAAGTCGAACGAGAAGAAGCCCGAAACGTCCGCAGCCTCGCGCGGGCTGGGCTTGTTTCAAACCCTGGGTTGTCGAGGATGCCACGCCGACCTCAAGACCGGGCCTTCGCTCGACGGCTTGGCCGGCCGGACAGTGCGGATGGTGGGCGGAGCCACCGTCTCGGCCGATGACGCTTACCTGCGGCGGTCCATCCTCGATCCCGGCGACCAGGTCGTCTCCGGCTACGACCCGCTCATGCCCTCGTACCGCGACTACCTGACGGAGCCCGAGGTCGACGACTTGGTCTCCTATCTGCATGCGCTCGTCGCCACCGATGGAGCAGCGAAGGTGCTACCCACCCGCGCAGAGGCCGACGTCGAGGTGCAAGACCCGGTGTGCAGAATGAAGATCCACCGCTACCATGCCGCCGCCCGCTCCGAGTACCAGGGCAAGACATACTATTTTTGCAGCGATCTGTGCCGCGATCGATTCATTCAGGATCCGGCCCGCTACGCGGACGCCACCGTCCCAGCCTTGCACTGAGACACCGGATGGAGCCACCGAGGGACGACGTACCGCGATCCCGCGACATCGTTGCGAGTCACCGGCGGTCTCCGCTGTTTGACTTGCGCGCCATTTCTGTTCATGCTGCGACAAATTCGCGGACCGTGAAGCGACGAGAATATTCAAGATGAGGTCAAGACCATGCGTTGCCTAGGGATGTTGTTGGTGATACTCGCGATTCTGGTGTCGTTGCCGGAGCCCGCTTCTGCGGCCAGCAGACAAGCCAAGGAGCGCATGGCCAAGAAAGCCTGCCTGTCCGGCGATCCGGCCAAAGGCGTGGACCTCCTGGCCGAGCTCTATGTCGACACGAACGACATCACCTATATCTTCAACCAGGGACGATGCTTCGAGCAGAACCGCAAATACGAGGATGCCATCGCCCGATTCCGCGAATACCTGGTCAAGGGGGAAAAGCTCACGCCTGAAGAAAAGGCGGTGGCGCAAAAGCGCATCGAGGCCTGCGAATCATATCTCCCCAAGAGCGAGCCTCCCCCTACCGTCGTTTCGCCGCCTCCTGCCGTCGTTTCGACCCCCGTCGCGCAAGCGCAGCCTATCCAGGTCCCTATCTCGCCGGAGGCCGGGGTCGTGGCGCGGCAACCAGGGCAAATCGAGGGCAAGACGGGCTCGGGACTGCGCATCGCTGGCATCACGGTGGCTTCCGTCGGTGCCGCCGCGTTGCTCACCGGCGTGATCTTGAACCTCAAGGTCAACAGCATGACGAGCGATCTCCAGAAACCCGACAACTTCAACCGCGACACCGATACCTCACGCAAGAGCTACAAGACCCTCGGTTGGGTCAGCTACGGCGCGGGCGCGGCCTGCCTGGCCGGTGGGTCATTGCTCTACTATCTCGGTTGGCATTCCGGCCGAGATTCAATGTCCAGCGTTGCCCTGGTACCAACCGTTGCGCCTGGCACTGCAGGTGCCGTGCTGACAGGAGCGTTCTGATGTCTTTCTCGTCATCTTCCTCACAGTCGTCTTGCAGCCGGGATCGCCTGGGGCTGGCATTGGCCGCCCTGCTTTCCATTCTCAGCTTCGGGTGTTTCAACGACCCGAAGATCGATCCTACCCAAACCTACCACTGCAAAGATGACAAGAGCTGTCCGTGGGGCTCCGTTTGCGGAGCGAACGACATTTGCTGTGAGTCGACGGACGGCAAGACCTGCAAGGTTCCACCCCCTTCCGGTGGCCTGGATGCCACTGCGCTCGATTCCCAAGCAGGCCACGACATCGCGATTCGAGAAACCGGTCTTGGCACGGGAGGCGTGGCCTCGATGGACAGCGGGCAAGGGACGGGCGGGGCTTGGGGATGGGATGGCAGCATCGACTTGATGGCCGACGTGCCGCTCGATGGTCCTCCGACGACGTCTTCCGAGGCGGGCGCTGGGGGCGTACCCGGCACCGGCGGAGCTGGTCCGATCGACGCACCCAATGCCGACGCCCTCGATGCGCCCCTTGGTGGCACCGGTGGCGGATCTGGCGGAAGCGGCACCGGTGGCGGATCTGGCGGAAGCGGCACCGGTGGCGGATCTGGTGGAAGCGGATCTGGTGGAAACGGCACCGGTGGCGAATCTGGCGGAAGCGGAGGTACGGGCGCTCCGGGCCAGACCTGTCAGTCCTCCGCAACCTGCGCATCAGGGTTGTCATGCTCATCGGATGGACACTGTTGTGATCGTGCGTGCGCTGGCACGTGCGAGTCGTGCGAAACTGGCGCCTGCAAGCCTGTGACTGGTGCACCCCATGCGGGACATGGGAGTTGCACAGGCACCAGCTCTGATTGCAGCGGCAGCTGCACCGGTGCGGCGAACGGTCAGTGCACATGGCCAACGACGCCCTGTGGAGTGGGTAGCTGTACGACCCTGACGAACACGCAGTCGCAGCCGACGGGAACGACTCTTGTGCCGCAAGGTGCTTGTAGTGCCGGCGCCTGCCTGCCAGGCACGACCACATCTTGTGCTGGCAATCTTGTCTGTGCATCCACCACCGCGTGCAAGACATCTTGTACAACTGACGCCGACTGCGTGACCGGGAACGGGTGCTCGGGTGGAAGTGGAACCTGTGCCAAGAATGCGTTTATCAGCGGGCCATGCGCTACGAGTCCCGATTTGTCAAGCGTCGAGGTTTTCGCTAGCAGTGGTCAGAAGATCTATCGTCGGGTCATCAGCGGCAGCAGCTCTGGCTCCTGGGCAAGCATCCCGGCTCTCGATGCCACAAAGCTCGACGCTCGTTCGGATTTGGACTGCAGCAGCAATTCGAACACGGTTCACATCGTGGCATCCGGGGCAAGCCCAACAGGCTCGTACATGCATGCCACTGGATTTGGCACGAGCTACAACGCGTTCACTCGAGAGCTGTCCACGAATAGCCCTTCGACCTTCGGTTACATCGGCGTGTCCATTGCCGCTTGGCCCAACAGTACCGATGTTACGTACCAGATGGCAGCCGTGCCGGCGTCTGGAATGCCAAGCTGGGTTACCTTCGATGGCACCACGTATGGCGGCTACACTCCCACGGTGGACTACGCACTGACGTCTGCGCCGGATATCGCATATCAGCAAGGAAATGGCGATAATCCTAACCATGCCGAGATGGTGGCCTTTACCGGCAATGGGATGGTCTATTTTGACCACACTTCGGGGTTCGGATCGGGCTGGCAACCGAATACGTATTGGCTCCCACCAGCATCAGCAACGTATAGCTACTCACCGACTTTGTGCAACCATAGCGACCCGACGACGAGCGATTACAGGCGGTACACTGCGGCGGTCGCAGGCGGGAAGCTGTATGTCGCCTATTCCCAGACCGACTGGACGACAGCCTCGGTCGACCAAACCACATTCTCAGCCTGGGAGCTGTCAGGCAATTCGGTCCCAGCGTCGTCACCGGACTGCGTGGTCACCGCAGACAATACGCTTCACATTGTCATTTTGACCTCAACCGGAACGATCGCACATGTCTATCGCACCGGGGTATCGGGAAGTTGGACCACCCAGGACCTGGGTACCTTCTGGCTCTGCTGCATTCTTTCTTCTCCGCTCATGATATCGGCAACCGAACTACGGACGCAGGGCCTGGAAATGCGCACAGCGCGCTCGAACAGGGGACGTGGTAGGCAGCAAAGGAAAGGCGGAAGTTCACATCGCTGCCGCGTCAGGTATGCGAGGTCGAGTGTCTCCAGAGGGCGTGAGTGGCAATCAGGCGGAATGCCTCCGCACAAATCGACCGTGAGAAAAGCGAAACGCCCAGCCGGGGTGGGCTGGGCGTCTTCATCGAAGTGACCCTCAGTTGGGAGAGTCGCTACGCAGTTACGGGCCGTACTTGATGGTGGCCCAGGCGCCCTTGCTGTCACCGGGCATGTCGAACTGGAGCATCTTGCCACCAATCTTGACGATGAAGCTCTTGTTCTCGGCGCCAGAGTTGTAGACGACCGCAACCAGGCTGTTGTCCGGGTTCTTGAAGGCGACTGCATCGCCGCCGGAGGTGCCAACCACGGTGGCGCCGGGCTGCACGTACTGCGAGACGTGACGGAAGACATAGTAGGCGGGCGTTGCGGTAACACTTCCCGAATTCGCCACCAACAACGCATCCTGTTTCCAATCACGAGACGTGTCGATGCCCAGGCCGGACTTGTCGAGGACCATGTTCCAGGCGTTGTAGGCCGTCACTTTTCCCTTTGTGATCGCGTCTCGGATGTAGCCCCAGCTCTCCACCCCGTACGCCTGATCGTTGGGCGCCTGGGTGCTGTTGTACGTAGGAGAGCCAGAGGGATTCCACGGATAGTTGCCGCACTTGTGCTCGGTGGCCCAGACGGGCAGCCCTTGGAACGTCTGACCTTTGTTCACCGCGTCGAGTATGCCCCATTGGACGCCGACGACCGTGACCAAGCCCTTCGCGGTGCTATCGGCTAGCACTGCAGACGCGATGTCAAGGTCTGTCCTCTTGACGCCTTCAACAGTGTCGCCATTATTCGACAGCGTACCCAGCATGACCTTGACGCCGATGCTGCTCATGGCCTGCCCGAGAGTCTTGACCCAGCTGACGTAGGTGGTCTTGTCCCAGAGGCACGACGGGTAGTTCTGCTCATAACCTGGCTCGTTCTGGGGCGAGACGAGCTCGATGTTGATGCCCTGATCCTTGTACCCTTGCACGAACTTCGTGTAGTACTGGGCGTAGGCCGTCAAGGTTCCAGAGTCGCTGCTCATGTTGCCGCCATCGTAGAATGACGGCTTCCAGCCGGACATGCTGCCAGCTTGGTTGGAATTGTACCCGCTCTTCATCCACACCGGTGGCGTCCACGGACTGGCCCAGAAACGAATATCGGATTTGATCGCCATCGCCGCTTTGATGTAGGGGATCAGATTCTTTTTGTCTCTATCGATCGAGAAATTTGCCATGGACGTGTCCGCAGGCTGGCGCGTGCCGCTGCTGGCATTGACGTCGGTCCACGAACCGTCGTCGTCGGTGTAGCGACTGGTGGCGTAGTCGCTCGCTCCCATCGGGATTCGCCCCATGGTGAAGTTTGCACCATCGGTGGGGCTGAAGAGCAAGGTCAAGGCCTGAGTCTGCATGGTGGCCGAGGTCAGAACGGTCCACCCCAATTCGTTGAAGGCGCCGCCGAAGCCTTCCCAGTTCTGCGCGGTCGAGGTATCATTGACCGTAACCGTGGCGCTCCCGCTGGTCACCTCGGTCCATGTACCGGTCTTCCAGTAGGCGCCGCTAGCAGACGTTACAAGGACCGTCGAGGGGGTTGTGGTCCCGCCGCTACCGGGCGACGAATCACCACCCGCGCCTGTCGCGCCACCGCTTTGACTGCCACCCGGGCCGGTCGTGCCGCCGCTCGGCGTGCTGGAGCCACCCGTGCTACTCGTCGTGCCGCCGGCTGCACTGCCGCCCGCGCCGCCGCCGCTCGTTCCGCCCTTCGCAGTGGTGCCACCGCTCGCGTTGCCGCCCGAGCCCCCGCTCTGGCTACCGCCCGAGCCACCGCTCCCCTTGCCGCCCGAGCCCCCGCTCTGGCTGCCACCCGAGCCACCGCTCTGGCTGCCACTCGTGCCCCCGCTCTGGCTGCCGCCCGAGCCCCCGCTCTGGCTACCGCCCGAGCCCCCGCTCTCGTTTCCGCCCGAGCCGCCGCTCTGGCTGCCGCCAGAGCCCCCGCCCTGGCCCCCGCCTGAGCTGCAAGCCGCGAAGAGGACCGCGATTCCGACGCTGGTGATCGATTTCCGTGCTGTGTTCATTGCACTATCCTTATTTAGAACATCCGCTCGCCCGTGGCTTCACCGCGCGCGACATACCGACTGCGCTGTTTATATGCCCATTAGGGCGATCTCAGATCGCGTTTTCATAAGTTAGTTTCGATTTTTTCTCACCTTGCCCGTGCGCAACGCATTTTTCGCATTTCTGGATGCCACTTCCCATTTCTTGACGGTTTGTTCTTACGCTCCGAGAGGGTGATCCGCAACGCGCCATCCCTGCCAAAAGCACGGAGATCATAGTAATTTTATGCGCACTCTTGAGCTCGCATGATCTCTTGACTCCGCATTGCCTTCTGGCCCAAACTTCGCGCATGCGAACAGGCAATTTTGTGTCGGAATCTATGCGTCGCACGTGCCAGCTGCTAGTCGGGCCCGCCGTCCTCGCCATGGTAATGGTGAACTGCTCTAACAACGGGGGCTCCTCGGGAACGGGCGGCAGCACCTCCTCAGGTGGCGCCGGCGGAAACGGCGGAAGCACCGGCAATGGTGGCAACGGCCAAGGCGGAACAACGGCGAAGGGTGGCAGCAGCGGCTCCGGCGGCGCCAATTCCGGTGGTACAACAACGAGCGGGGCCGGTGGTTCGCAGGCTGGCGGCAGCGCGACCGGAGGCAGCAGCGGTTCGCAGGCCGGCGGTAACAACGCTGGCGGAAGTGCAGCTGGTGGCAAGGGCGGTTCGGCAGCTGGCGGCAGCGGTGCTGGCGGGAGCAATGCGGGCGGAAGCTCGACAGGGGGCAAAGGAGGTTCTTCGGCCGTCGGCGGTAGCGGCGATGGCGGCACCAGCTCTGGCGTCGACTCGGGCGCTGGCGGCTCGACCTCGACGGGCGTGACGGTGCAGCTCGATCAGACTGAGCAAACCATCCAAGGGTTTGGCATGAACGATAATTGGCAACCCATACCGTCCTCCAAAACGTCCTCACTCTTCAGCCCGACGAGCGGGATCGGCTTGTCCATTCTGCGTACCGGCATGGGTAGCGATGGCAACTCCTATAACAGCGGGGAGTCGAGCAATATCTCCGCAGCGAAGAGCGCTGCGGGCAGTGACTTCAAAGCCATTGGGTCGGTCTGGATGGCGCCTGCCAATTGCAGGGACAGCACCAATACCGACGGCACCTACGGCGGACACCTGAAATCGAGCTGTTACGATTCGTGGTCAACGACCATAGCCAGCTGGGCATCGAGCACCGGCCTGTACGCCATGTCCATCGCGAATGAGCCTGACTTCGTGTCGTGTGGCAAGAGCGACCCGTGCAACGGCGACTACGATACGATGGCCTTTACCGCCACCGAGTTTGTGGCTTGGGTAAAGGTGGCAGGCCCCAAGCTCCAAGCAAAGAACATCAAGGTCATTGCAGCGGAAGCATCAGAATGGAACCACCAGTGGTCCAATGTATCGGCCGGTCCTGATGTTTCGGGCAAGAACAGCTCGGACCCGCTGGGCTGCGGTTGCTTCGGCAATACTCTCACCGCTACTGGTTGCGCCAGCAAGTGCTCGACGGGCGGAGGATACGACTACGGCCACTTCCTGGCTGCAGATGCGACGGCCTGGGCCGCTTTCGACATCGTCGGGGTGCACGAGTACGACTCGCAGCAGGCTTACGCCTGGCCAAGCGATGTTACCGCGGCAAAGAAAGAGGTCTGGCAGACTGAGATGTCCGGCGTGAAGTGGTGGGCGGAACAGGGGCCGAGCAGTGATATCAACAACGGCGTCGCGGTGGCAGGGTGGATTCACTCCGCGCTCGTGACCGGCAATGCGTCAGCCTGGCTCTACTGGTGGTACCAGCCGATGTCCGCGTCCAGCAACGGCACCAACGACAACGAAGGCATATGGCTGCAGGACGGAACCGATACCAAGCGCCATTACACGATTGGTAATTACAGCAAGTTCGTACGACCAGGCTACAAGCGGGTGGATATTACGGGGAATTCCAACGCGGATCTCTTGCTCTCCGCCTATACGGGATCGAGCAACGTGGTCGTCGTGGCCATCAACAAGGGCACCGCTGATGCAACGGTGCCGATCGCCATCTCCGGCGGGACAGCGCCAGCGTCGTGCACGCCGAACGTGACATCTTCGACCGACGACCTCAAGGCAGGGACTGCGGTCACCGTAACCGGCGGCACGTTCAGCGCTTCGCTGCCGAAGGCGACGGTCACGACGTTCGTCTGCAAGTAGCCCCGGCATCAGTACCTGAAACTGCAATGGCCATAGGTCCCAATAGGCCCCATGGCCATTTTGGGCTCCTCGCTGTTTAGAATGGATTGATTGGCGGTTGAATGCCTTCGATTTCTTGGTGCCAGCGCCGGACGACGGTGACAAGGCCAAGCGGCCTTCGGCCGTCGCTTCGCGAGCCTTGACACCGTTGTCCCGTCGCTGGCGAGGTGCATTTACGCGTGCATCAGACCATCGCTCCGTTTCGGGCATGGAAGCGTTCGCTCTGTTGCAGCGGCTCTACCGCGACCAGTGCGTACCGCCGACGACGGAGGCGCCGGTCCAGATCGAGCTGCAGGAGAAGCCGTCCTCGTCGTCGCTGCAGAGCCCGTCGGACTCCGACGTGACGTATGGCTACAAGGGCAAGGGCTACGAGGCCCAGCTGGTCGAGACATGCGGCGAGAACAACCCGTTCGAGGTGGTGACCGCGGTGAGCGTGAACGGTGCCAACGAGAGCGACCAACAGCACGTGCTGCCGGTCGCCGGTCCTCGACCAGGTGGCGCGGACGTGCGGGGCGACGCCTGAAACGCGATACGCCGACGCAGGCTACGCGGGCGGCGAGAACATCGTCGGGGCCGAAGAGCGCGGGACGGATCTGCGAGCGCCGATCGGGTCGAAGGGACCATCAGATCAGAAGAGACCGCGAACATCGGTGACTTCGACTTCGACCAGACGCGGACGACGGTGCTAACCTGTCCGATGGGGCAAGCGCCGATGGCGCACGAGCAGCCTGGCAAGCTGACCAGGCTGGCCATCTTCTCGGCCGAGTGCTGCGATGGCTGCCCGCTTCGCGACAAGTGTCCGGTCCAGCGTCGTGGTGACCGGCTCGTCTTCGCGTTTCGAATCGTCGACGTGGCAATCGCGCAGCGACGCCAGGAGCAGGTAACGCCGGAGTTCAAGGAGCAGCACAAGATCCGGTCTGGCATCGAGGCCACGAACTCGGAGTTGAAGCGATGCCATGGCTTCGCCGAGCTGCGCGTGCGAGGCCGACCACGGGTCACCCTGGCGGTGCACCTCAAGGTGCTCGCCCTGAACGTCAAACGCTACGTGGGCCACCTGGCCCAAGCTGTGGCCGCCGCCGTCGATCCAACTCCGACCTGCGCCTGCTGACTGCGGCTTTGCGGCCGAAATCCGTGTCAAGAATGCGCCGAAGCATAGAATAGCGCGAACCCTATCCGGACGATCACATTCGATCCACGCCGGGGCACCCAAAATTCCACGAGAGCACCACCGGACAGGCTTTCTGAAAACCGGGGTTTTTACGAGCAAATCAAGGTTATCGTTTCGTCTTGCGCCGGTTCCACCGCTGGCTTGATGACCAGCACACCGCCATCGCAAACCTCGATCGTTCCGTGTTGTTGGCTCTCACGTAGTCTCGTGATCCACCGGCGGTTGCATCGCGGAGTGGGCCAGCGTTGGTTCGCCTGAGATGGGGGCAGAATTCGAGACAGGGTTGCGTGGGGGCTTTGCGGGATGGGCAAGTTGGGTGAATCTGGGGCCGGTGATGGGCATGGTGCCCGTCCGCAAGAACACCCATAGACAAGAATAGAGTCCCGCCACGGTTGGAGCCGTGCGGGCCAGTGGCCGGTGCAACTGCGCCAGGGAACGGCGCTCACCAGCGAGGACTACGTTAGGCAAAAGGGCTGGCAAGAGGCAAGGCTGGATCGATGTCCGCTGCATCCTCGCGGGGACTGCGATCTCGAGCGGCACGGGACGTACGCACGTGTCGAGCCAGCCGGGATGCGGATCGCCCGCTGGTATTGTCCGACGGGACACACCACCTTCAGCCTTTTGCCGGACTGCCTGGCGAGTCGGCTACCTGGAAGTCTCGACGAGGTCGAGCAGGTAGTGGCCATCGTGGAGGCCAAGGTGGCGGCAGGTGAGAGCATCGAGAAAGCGGCGGAAAGGATTCGGCCAGACATCGAGCTGCCCGGGGCCGTGCGCTGGGTACGGCGGCGGCTGGGGGCGGTGCGGATGGCGTTGCTGGCCCTGGTGACGCTGATGCCTGGGCGGCTCGGAAACGAGCCTCGACTGGGGTCGGTGCGCAAGGTGCTCGGGACGGAGCATGCGCTGATGCGGCTGCGGGAGATCGGGGCGGCGCATCTGGGGACGCTGGCGCCTCCTTTCGGATTCGGGCCACGGCCAAAGCGGCGGTGGCGAAAGCGAAGGCGCAGCCAACAGGGAACGGGGCCGGACCCGCCGCGCACAAGCCGGTAGTGGTCTGGGGCGACCCCAAGCACGGGGTCCGAGGAGGAAAACGATGAAGACCGAAGCAACGACCGACCGACGTGAGGATGTGGCGCTCTTCCGCTACGGATTGATTGCCGATCTGACCCACATGGAACCGGGCGAAGCGGGGACGTACGCCCGGCTCAAGGACAAAGCGTCGAAAAGCTACGCGATCCCAGGGACGCGCCGCACCCGCGTGGCGGCCGAGACCATGCGCGGCTGGTTACGCGAGTGGCGCAAGGGCGGTTTCGAGGCTCTGCGCCCGCAGCCGCGCGCGGATCAGGGGCAGGCACGGGCGATCCCGCAGAAGGTGTCCGACCTTCTGTGCATGCTCAAGGAGGACAAGCAGGAATTGTCGGTACGGATGGTGATCGATGCCGCACGCGCCTCGGGCGAGGTGCCAGCCGATCTGGAATTGGCGCCAGCGACGGTCCACCGCCTGCTGTCGCGGCGGGGGCTGATGGAAAAGCGCCCCGAGGATCCGACGAGCAAAGATCGGCGGCACTTCGCCTTCGAGAAGGCGAACGAGCTGTGGATGAGTGACGTGATGCACGCGGTGTCGGTAACCGTCGAGGGGAAGCGACGGCACAAGACGTATCTCATCGCCTTCATCGACGACGCGACGAGGGTGGTACCGCGCCAAGCTCGGCATCACGCTGATCCACAGTCGGCCGTACGTGCCGCAGGGACGCGGAAAAATTGAGCGTTTCTTCAGGACGGTACGCATGCAGTTTCTCCCGCTGCTCGGCGCCAAGGACACCGCCAGCCTGGAGGCGCTCAATCGGCGCCTGTGGGCTTGGGTTGAAGGTGAATATCACCACCGGCCGCACAAGGGTCTCGATGGCGAGACGCCGCTCGATCGCTGGGCCCAGGTCTGCGACGAGGTCCGCCTGCCCGAGCCGGGGCTCGATCTGGCCGCACTCTTTCTCTTCGAGGAGAAACGCAAGGTCGCGCGCGACCGAACGGTGAGCCTGCGCGGCGGCGTCTACGAAGTCGATGCCATCCTCGTCGGGCAAACCGTCACGCTGCGCTTCGACCCCACGCGCCCCGAGCGCAAGGTCGAGGTCTGGCACGTCGGACGCAAGGTCGGCATGGCCAAGCCCGTCGACGCCTACGCCAATTGCTTCGTCAAGCGCGACCACGCCAGCAAGACGCTGCAGCCAGCGCGCGCGCCCGAGACGCCGCCCGCGGGCTTGCGCCTGCGCGACTTCGACGGTGATGAAGCCAAGCAAGGAGGTCGCTGATGTACCGCAAGCATTTCGGCCTCACCCGCCACCCCTTCGGAAAAGAGATCGAGCCCAACGACCTCTTTGTATCAGCCGCCGGCAAAGAGCTGGAGGCCCGCCTGGGCCATCTCATCGAGATGCGTGGCATCGGCCTGGTCACCGGCGAGAGTGGCAGCGGCAAAACCTGCGCCTGTCGCAAAGTCGTGACTGCTCTGCACGCCGGTCTGTACCGCGTCGTCTACGTCTCGCTCTCCACCGGCAATGTGATGGATTTGTACAAAACCATCGCCTGGGAGATGGGCTTGCCTACCGAGCGCAGCCGGGCCGCGCTCTACCGCCAGATCAAGAACGAGGTCACCCGCCTGTGTGCCGAGGCCCGCTGCCGCCCCATCCTCATCGTCGACGAAGCCCACAACCTGCGCTCCGAGGTGCTCGAGGATCTGCGCCTGCTCACCAACTACCAGATGGACGCAGAGAACAGGCTCTGCCTGCTGCTCGTCGGCCAGGCCGAGTTACGCCGGCGGCTGGGCATGGCGGCCTACGAGGCGCTCTCGCAGCGAATCGTGGTCCGCTACCACGTGGCCGGCCTCGGCCGCGACGAAATCGGACCGTACCTCGTGCACCTCCTGCGCCTGGCCGGCACCGAGTTGCCACTGCTGGAACCCGCCGCCGTCGAAGCCGTGTTCCAGGCAACCCAGGGCCTGCCACGCAAGGTGAACTTGCTCGCCCATCACGCGCTCCTCGCCGCTGCCCTGGCTCGCGCCAAGGTGGTGACCGCCGAGCACGTGCAGGCCACGCTCGCAGAGGTGTCATGATGACCGCGACCTGGCTGCCCGAGCACAACCAGCCGCTCCTGCGGCCCACCCCGAACGAACTGGCAATCGCACCCGAGCTCGGCGTCCTTGCCGCGCTCGACGCCACCTTGGCCACGGCCGCCTACCAGCTCATGGCCGAGCATCCAGACCTCGACCTTGAGTCCCTCGCACGAGGCGACCTGCCATCCCCCGAGGCGTGCAAGGCCAACCACCTGTGCGTCCGTATCCACGACCTCCGTGCCGCCATCAAAGACTACCGACAGCTTGCCCTCAACCCAGAGCCAGAAGGCGACTACTTGAACTTCTGACACGTCGCCACCCGTCCCATCACCAAAGGCCCCGGCACCGATCTCATCGGCGTCGGGGCTTTGGCTTTACGCCACCGCCCCTGCGCCAATCAACGCGCCTCCCAATCTGGGAAATGGCGTCCCGCCCATCACGAACATCCGTGAGAAGCAGGCGGTGGAACTACGTGAGAAACAACACGTGTGCCTTACCTGGAGCCAAGAGCTGCACGAGCGTGGCCTCCATCCGACCACTCGGTTTTGCTGGCTGGTCAACCTCCGTACCTATCTCGACTGGCTGTGGGAACACAGCTTGATCGCGGCTCCGGGGCGCGCGCTCATCCTGTCCCGCGATCTGCCCCAAAAGCCGGACTATCTGCCGCACCCCCTGCCGTCCGTGATCGACCAAGAGCTGCAGACGCGCCTCAAGCAAGCCGGGACGACAATTGCCCTGGGCCTCTTCGTCATGCGCCGGACGGGTTTGCGGGTCGGCAAGGCCCTCAGCCGCATCGCCGATCGCTACCAGCTTCCATGCGGCGACCTGGCACACGCCGTGGACCGAGATCCCGTCACCCTCGTTCAGAGCGTGATCTTCTGGATCACGAAGAACCTCTGCGAGGGGCCTTCCGGCCACAGAGCCCGGCTGCTTGCTCGGGGTCTCGAACAGGCCAGAGACGACCTCAAGGAGCTTCGCTCGGCCGCGCCCACTTCCGTCCGTTGATCCCAATCAGGCTCTGCACCGGCATGCTCCGGCCGGCGGACACCTACATCCCCGAGAAATAGGCCACATAATTGACGTAATGTTTCTTACCGGACATTGAAAGCAAAGTGGTGCTAGAACGGCCTCATAGGTAGGTACTTAAGCGGTGGCGGAATGGCGTAATCCCATCGCAAGGCGCCCCATTCCCTGATCGCGTTTGGGATGCGCACGAGGTGCGTTTTCCGCGAGGAAAGTGAAGGCAGAACGGATATGCGACAGGAGCTGCGCGGCAGATTCGAGGATGGATAGCAGGATCGCGTCGAGGAAATGCTTGGCAGAGCAGGCTGCGCGCTGGGTGGACAGTGGAATACCGCATGCGTGTTCTGCGGCGTGGGTGAGCGCTCGTTTGATGGTCGCGGCAAGCAGGCTTGCCCAGATCAGGCCCTCGGCGATGGGTGACTTGGCCGTGTCGAATTTGTGGAGATTTGCGTAGGACTTCCATTCCTTGAAGAGGAGCTGAATCTGCCATCTGAGTCTGTAGACTCTGCCTACTTCGTGAGCGGTGAAGGTCGCTCTCGACAGATTCGTGTGCAGATAGGTGTAGCCCTTCTTGTTGCGTTTTCCTTCGATGTAGATGGCAACGAGACGACCACAGTAGGTCCTGCGGGCGTTGATCTTCCACTCGATTTCTAGGTCGACCGTATGACGAGGCAGTACACGCCACTTGAGTCGCTTGCCCTCGAGACGAGGGATACGCCTGCCATTCTTGTCGCGAGCACTTCGGATGATTGGTCGGCTGTTCTTTTTGCCGCGAACGATGAAGAATCCTCCGGCGTCGAGAGTGTCTGCAAAGACAACGCGATCCTCGAATCCACGGTCCTCGAGGACCAGGCGATTTTTGAGAGACGCCGCTTTGGGGGCGAATGGGCGTTCGCTTTCCTTGTCAGGGGCCAGCGTAATGGCGACGGGATTGTCCCTCAAGACGCTCATGGTTACGTGGAGCTCCACTGCCGCTGGGGTCACCTTCGTGAAGCGGCCGGGCCACTTTCTGGCCAGAGTGTCTTTGAGCGCAAACGAGGTGCCGTCATGGCACAGGATCTCCGAGAACTGAGCCAGCTTGCCCTTGGGCAAACTCTCAAGCACAGGTGCCGTCAGCTTCGCGAGCGCCTGTTCGAGAATGGCGTGCATGAAGATGGGGAATCGCCGTTTGCTCAGTTGGTTGTGGAAAGGCTTGTAGCGAACAGCCTTGCCGGTGAACGCGTTGAAGGCGCGCAGGATGTCCGCGAGCCACGCAGCCGTGCCTGCCCCCAATGCCGAGATGCAGGCTATAAGAAGCGCGGCCGGGGCGATTTCACGGCGCCGTCGAAGAAAGCCACACCGGCGAGCCACCTTCTCCACCTCGGCATCGCTGAGAACCTGCTGTAGCTTTTGGCTGAGTGTCTCCGCCTCGATTGTGGCAATGTCTCTCTTGGGCACAGGGAACCTCCTCGCGTTTGTCTTCGCAAACGAATGTGTAGGAGGATTCCTGTGTCTTCTGCAACTACCTTGAACATCCGTTCAGTAAGTGATCGATTTCATTGAGGAATTAAGATCCTACCTATGAGAACGGCCTATGCTCCGGACCGGGCCGTACAGGTGCAGGTCGCCCTTTGGGTGCGCCATCGCCAGTCTGCCGCCGTGCAGATCGCCGAGGGGGTCGAAGACTGCCATCCACGCAGCGGCAGGATCGATTCTGAGATCAGGACCGCCGCCCCGTGCATGTGCAGAGCCTCTGCTCCGCGCTCGATTCGTAACCGATCGGTGGGCAGATGGGCCTCCAAGCCGAATTCGGCCAAGGCAGGCGGATGCTTCAGGCATGCCGCCGTTCGCAACAGACTGAGTACCGCCGGTCGCCGTGACCGGAGCAGGGCAGTGTGGGCGGAACCGGCGGTGTGGGCGGAGCCGGCGGTGTGGGCGGAGCCGGCGGTGTCCCGGGCTCAGGCGGCCGCGGCGGGTCAACCGGAGGCGCGCCTGGCAGCGGCGGCGTGGTTGCCACTGGCGGCATCGTGGGTACGGGCGGGAGTGGAGCGGCGGCGGGTGGAATATCAGGCACCGGGGGCACCACCCAGACCAACTATTGTGCGGGCCAGACTTGCAGCGGCCATGGCACCTGCGTCAACAGCACAACCGGGTACACCTGCACATGCAACGGCGGATGGTCCGGTGTGAACTGCCAAGTTGACCCTTGCTCTGGCATAACCTGCAGCGGTCATGGCACATGCAGCGCAGGCACTTGCACCTGTACCGGTGGTTGGTCCGGAACGAGTTGCGATGTCGACCCTTGCTCTGGCATGACCTGCAACGGCCATGGCACGTGCAGCGCTGGCGCATGCACCTGCACAGGTGGGTGGAGTGGATCGGCCTGCACAATCGACCCTTGCTCTGGCGTAACGTGCAATGGCCATGGCACGTGCAGCGCTGGCGCATGCACCTGCACAGGTGGGTGGGGCGGATCGGGCTGCACAATCGACCCTTGCCTCAATGTGGGCTGCAGCGGCCACGGCAGTTGCAGCGGAGGGACCTGCACGTGCGACACAGGCTGGGCGCTTCCGAACTGCGCTACTGCAATCCCGCCGACACTTACCGGAGTCAATGACATAACAATGTGCAATTCGAGCTCGCAGCCCAATGCAGTATTTACTGTCAGTGCGAGCGGCGCCTCTGGTGGTCCGTATTCCTATCAGTGGTATACGTGCGATGATCTAGCGGGTAGCAATCCCCAGACTCAATGGAACGAGGCCACGGGCACAACAACCAGTACCTTGACGATGTACCTACAGGGCCGCGGCTCGCCCACTTCACCGAACAGGTACTACTATTACGTTGTCGTGACCGATCCCAAGACCGGCGCGAGCGCCAAGAGCAGGATTGCCACGCTCTGGCTCGCACAGCCAGATCCCTTCTACATTCAATACCACGACGATTCCCTCTATCCGAAGCTGTCGGTACAGATCGATGTGCCTCCCACAGGGTGCATCACGTATTCCTTCGTGAACGACGGTTCAACGAATTTCCCCGCCCCACTGGGCCAAGTCTGCGCTGGGATGCCCACTCCACAGTGGGTCTACGTCGGCAATGTCAACACGGACCCGAATGTCCCCTACAGCTACAACAAAGTCAGAACGACTGTTGTGGTTCAGGCCAATGGCTTGACCTGCACCTCGAGCTACTATGACTGGGAGTGGCCCGGCCCCTGATGCTCAACCTATCGCTGCAACCCGAGAGCACGACGCCTCGGTCAGGGTACTAGCAAGACGAGTCTCTCGGGTCATCGATCGGGCTCCCCGGGGGGCGTGGCTATAGCCGAGACACCTTGTCAGGCGTCGACGAAGCCGCCGTGTGCGCAAGCTCCGGGTCGTTCGCCGGCCCCATGGAGCGCATGATTCGCCACACCGGGGAAGTGTGGGATCGCCGTCCACCTGACAGGAAAAAGGCCATGCGGATCTGATCACCCGCATGGCCTTCGCAGCTCCTTGGCGAAGTCTGACTACTTGCAGACGTACGTGGTGACCGTTTGATTGGCGAACGATGCGCTGAAGCTGCCGCCAGTCACGGTGACAGCGGTGCCCGCTTTGAGGTTGTCGCTCGCCGATGTCACATTGGGCGTGCACGAGGCCGGCGCCGTACCACCGCTGATCGCAATCGGAACGGTGAGATCCTTGGTGCCCTTGTTGATACCCACGACGATGGTGCCGTCTGTACCCGTGAAGGCCGAAAGCAGCAGGTTCTGTATTGGTGTTACCCGCGACGCTTACCATGACGGCGCCGGGGCGTACGAACTTGCTGTAGTTGCCAATGGTGTAGCAGCGCTTGGTCATGGTGTTGGCCGTGAGCACCAAGCCTTCGTTGTCGCTGCTCTGCTGGTACCACCAATAGAGCCACGCCGAAGCCTCTCCAACCACCATCGCCGAGTGAACCCATCCGGCAACCGCGATACCATTCTTGATATCGCTCGACGGCCCCTGCTCGGGCCAGTACATCACGCCGGATACCTCGGTCTCGTAGATCGGCTTGGTTCGCTGGCCGCCGTCGACATCAGCCGGCCACGGTTCCGCTTTCTGGGAATCGTACTCGTGCGTCCCGATGATGTCGATCAAGGGCCAAGCCGTCGCGTCCTTGGCGAGCCAGTGACCGTAGTCGTAGCCGTTGCCCTGAGTACACGTGCTGGCGCACCCCGTAGTGCACCGGATCATTTCCGAAGCATCCACAGTTCAGCGGGTCAGAGCTGTTCGGATGGCTGGCCACAGTGGAGCCCGTAGCGGACATGTTGCTCCACAGGTGTATCCACTCTGATGGCTCGGGGGCAATCAACTTCACGCCAGCAGCGTGGAGCTTCGGTCCCAACACCTTGACCCAAGCCACCATCTCGTTGGCGGTATAGAGCATCGTATCGTAGTCGCTGTTGCACGGCGGACCGATGGCCTTGCCACACGACTGAAATTCGGGCTCATTCGACGCCGACATCGCGTAGATCTTCTGGTTCTTCGCGAAGTTGGCTACCGTCGTCGAGAACGAGTCGTAGCAGCTCGTGCTCGAAGTGCCCAGAGACCATAGCCGTTTGATGGAACGTTGGTCCTGCAATTGGAGGGCGCGGTCCAGACTGAACCGATGACCTTCGCGTTGTAGCTGGCCGCCGGAATGCTGCCCGAAAGGCTACCGTTCGAAGTCATTCCGACACGCACGATGTTGAAGCCGAGGCCGTTTGAACCGTAGAAGGAGTCCCAGGGAACGGTGCCACCTCCCAAAGCGGTGTTGAGGCCAAACCCCTCAATGGTCTGCTTCGTGCTATCGAGCTGCACCGTCACACCAGTCGAGGTGCCGCCGCCAGCGCCCGTCACGCCGCCAGCGCCCGTCACGCCGCCAGCGCCCGTCACGCCGCCAGCGCCCGTCACGCCGCCAGCACCCGTCAGCCCGCCAGCACCCGTCACGCCGCCAGCACCCGTCACGCCGCCATCACCCGTCGCGCCCCCCTTGCCTGTCACGCCGCCCGCGGAGGTTGCCCCGCCCGAGCCTGGCGCACCACCCGCGCTCGTCTTGCCGCCCGTAGCCGAGCTTCCGCCTGTCGAGGTCGTCGCTCCCCCGCTGGAGGTCGTGCCGCCAGCGCCCTGGCTTCCGCCGGATGAGGTCGTTCCACCGCTCGATGTCGTCCCGCCCGCACCGCTGGATGCGCCACCTGATCCTCCATTGCTTGGGGAGGATCCTCCAGACCCCGCGGAGCCGCCTGAACCACCGCCAGCGCTGCCCGAGCTGCAGCCCCAGCCGAAGAGTAGGCCCGCTAAAATAACGCTACGAAGCTCTGTTTTGCACACGTCAACCTCCCAACGATGGAATGCATTGTCCCACACACTTGGCGCCTGACCATCGGGCACCCCATGTATTCCCCTTAGCAGTCACCACATATCACGGATCTGGCTCAACACCAGCGGTGGGTGGCGACGAGGACCCAAGTGCCATCGCACAAGGCTGGCGCCGTCCCGCCGGAGAGCGATAATCGGCCCGATCGCCGCCGCACTACCCTTGTTGATAGCCACGACGACCACGGTGCCGTCCCATACCTCTAGACTCCGAGATCGTTGAGAGCTTTCGCTTCCGACGGTTGGATCTTGAGTGCCGCCTTTAGGCTGGAGATGGCCGCATCAAGGCGATTGGGCTCAAACTGGGTATGGGGGATACCCGGGCATGTAGGTGGGTGTAGTTGACCTCATCTTGAATTTCCCCGTCGCTTCGCAATCTGAGAAGTTGTCGCAGTATGAGCAGAAATGGCATGCAAGTCAACCAGAGGGAGCCGTCGCATCAAGCGCTGGTCCCCCTGACCCAGCGGCGTCTAATGGGTCACGTAGGGGTGGGCCGGCCAGCCCGCAGCGGTCGAGTAGGTGTCGTACGCGTCGACCACCGTGGCGTCGTAATCGAAGGTGTAGACCGTGCAGCCCTTCGTGCTGCCGTAGGAGTTGTAATTGCCGATGGCCATCATCGTGTACTGATCCTCGGTGCAGCCCGGAAAGGCAGCCTTTGCCTGCGCGCGGTTGCACGCGATGCCGGCGATGCCGAGCTCGATGTTGACCGAGGGGTTGAATACCGAGTTGGCCCAGTTCCCGGTATCGGGGGTCGTCTCCATGTCCACGTGCCCGTTCGGGAGCAAACCGAGTCCGCTCCCGGTACACCCGACGGGCAGGTTCGAGGAGTCGCACCAAGGCCCGGTCTGCATCGCACCCAGGCAGGCACACTCGGCCGCGGTCCAGCCGCGCGCCGGGCAACATGCCCCATTGCCAGTGCACCCGACCGCATCGTACTGGAAGCGCGACTCGACGTAGATGATCGACTTGAAGATCATGGCGTCGGGCTCGTGGTACTTGGCCGTCAGCGCGACGATGGGGCAGTCGTCGATGTCCACCGAGAGACCGTTCCACAAGGGGGCGAGACTCGTGCGCAGCGGATCCGGATCGCACGATCCCGGATCGGGGGAGGCGCCGTCAAGGGCGGTGCCTTCAGTGCCCCCCTTGCACCCGATCGAGACGAGCAGGCCCACCCCTAGCGCCGCAACCATCATCGCGTACCCGAGCCCCGAAAGCGCGCGTGCAGGCCTGGAGAGCATGTCCCTATCATAACCCAGCTGCGCCTACACCTTTACCTTCGTCCGAATCCGCTCCACTGCCTCCTCGACGTTCGCCCTGAACCCGAACGCGGACAGGCGGAAGTAGCCTTCGCCGCAGCTGCCGAAGCCCGAGCCGGGGGTGCCGACGACGTTGGCTTCGCCCAGCAAGCGGTCGAAGAACTGCCACGAGGTCAGCCCCTCGGGCACGCGCAGCCAGATGTAGGGGCCGTTGACTCCGCCGAAGACGCGGTAGCCGGCCTTGCCGAGACCTTCGCGGATGATGCGCGCGTTTTCCATGTAGTAGTCGATGTTGGCCTGTACGGCTTGGTTGCCCTCGGGGCTGAAGACGGCGGCGGCGGCCCTTTGCACGGGGTAGCTGACGCCGTTGAACTTGGTGGTGTGGCGGCGGTTCCACAGGCCGTGCAGCGGCACGGCCTCGCCGGAGCCGTCGCGCGCGCACAGCTCTTTCGGGATGACGGTGAACGCGCAGCGCGTGCCGGTGAATCCCGCAGTCTTGGAAAAGCTGCGAAACTCGATCGCCACGTTGCGCGCGCCGGGGATCTCGAAAATGCTGTGCACCAGGCCGGGCTCGCGGATGAAGGCCTCGTAGGCGGCGTCGAATAGAATCACGGCGCCCTCGCGGTTGGCGTATTCGACCCAGCGCTGGAGCGAGGCGCGCGACATGACCGCGCCGGTCGGGTTGTTGGGAGAGCACAGGTAGATGAGATCCACGTGCCCGCTCGGCAGGGCGGGCTCGAAGCCATTTTCGTCGGTGGTGGGCAGGTAGACCAGCTTGGCATAGCGGCCGTTCTTGTCGGCGAGCCCGGTGCGCCCGGCCATCACGTTGGTATCCACGTACACCGGGTAGACCGGATCGGTCACCGCGACGATGTTGTCGATAGCGAAGATCTCTTGCATGTTCGCGGTGTCGCACTTCGAGCCATCGGAGACGAAAATCTCGTCGGGGGCTACGTCGGCGCCCTGGCTGCGAAAATGCGCCGCAATAGGTTCAAGCAGGAAGTCGTAGCCTCGGCCGCGGTCGTCGTAGCCGTGAAAGGTCTCCTTGCGTGCCATCTCCTCCACGCCCGCCTTCATGGCGTCGATGATGGGCGCGGGCAGTGGCAGCACCACGTCACCGATACCCAGGCGAATGATGCGCGCGGACGGATTGGCCGCCGCGAAATTGCGCACGCGCTTGCCGATTTCCGGGAACAAATAGCCGGCCTGCAGCTTCTGATAGTTCGTATTGATCGTCGCCATGGTTTGCAACCATAGCGCTTTCTTTGCCAATCAGAAACGGTCAGACTGCTCAAGACACCATGGCATCACCCCTCAAGGCATCGCCCCTCAAGGCTCTTCTTCCCCTCTTCCTCGTTCTCAGCGGTCACGTCGCGAGCGCCGCGGCGGCCAAGCCCGGCGCGGCCACGTCCAAGGACCATCGGCTGATCGTCCTCCACGCGCTCGAGGACGAGCTCGGCCGTTCCAAGCAGAAGCTGCGCATGCCCGGCGAGGATGCCCCGTATTTCATCCGCTACCTCGTCCGCGAGTACGACGACTACGACCTCAGCGCCCGCTTCGGCGCCATGGTCGAGGACAGCTACCAGAACGTTCGCCAGGCTGCCGTCGAGGTGCGCGTGGGCAGCTACCAGTTCGACAACACCGCCAACGATTCGACCGAGAAGAGCTTCGACCTCGACGATTTCGACCGCTACCAACCCCCGACGTTCGCGCCCATCGACGACAACGTGGACGCCCTACGCGCCACCATGTGGCTGCAGACCGACGCGCGCTACAAGGATGCCCTGGCGGCCCTGCACAAGAAGCGCGGCACCCGCGTCACCCAGATGGTCGAAGACGAGAAGATGCCCAGCTTCTCGCGCGAAAAGCCCGCGCGCTCCGTGGATCCGCCGGTCACCCTGAAACTGGACCGCGCGAAGTGGGACGACCGGCTGCGCCGCGTGTCGGCCCTGTTCAAGAGCTATCCCGACATCTTCGACTCGCAGGTCAAGATGTCGGTCGACCACCAGACCCGCACCATCCTCACCACCGAGGGCACCGAGCCGATCAACGAACGCCTCATCTACTCCATCCAGCTTCTCGCCTCGGCGCGCGCCAAGGACGGCCTGCTCATCAACCACTTCAAGAGCTTCTACGGCTCCAGCGAGGCCGAGCTGCCCGACGAGGCCGAGCTGAAGGTCACCGCGGCCCAGCTTGCCGACGAGATCAAACGCCTGTGCGCGGCCCCCATGCTCGATCCCTTCAACGGCCCCGCCATCCTCCTGCCCGAGGCCGCCGGTGTGTTCTTCCACGAGGCGCTGGGCCACCGTCTGGAAGGCGAGCGCCAGAACGACAACAAGGAAGGCGCCACCTTCAAGGGACAGATCGGCAAGCCCGTGCTCCCTGCCTTCCTCAGCGTGTTCGACGACCCCACGCTCCGCAAGGTCGGCGACGTGTCGCTCAATGGCTTTTACCGCTACGACGACGAGGGGGTGATCGCGCGTCCGGTGACCCTGGTCGACCATGGCATCCTGCGCAATTACCTCAAGAGTCGCACACCCGTGAAAGGCTCGCTCGAGTCGAACGGCCACGGCCGCGCCGAAGGCACCCTGGATCCCATCGGCCGCATGGCCAGCACCATCGTGCGCTCGGACAAGGTGGTTCCCTTTGCCAAGCTCAAGGAGATGCTGCTCGAGGAGATCCGCCGCCAGAAGAAGGCCTTCGGCCTCATCATCGCCGACATCAGCGGCGGCCAGACCAACACCACGACCTACGACTTCCAGGCCTTCAAGGGCATGCCTCGCATCGTGTACAAGGTCGACGGCAAGACCGGCGAGGAGACCCTGGTGCGCGGCGTAGAATTCGTGGGCACGCCCATCGGGTCGCTCAACCGCGTCGTGGCCGCCTCGAACGAGAGCGCCGTGTTCAACGGCTATTGCGGCGCCGAATCGGGCTACATCCCGGTATCGACCGTGGCGCCCGCCGTGCTCATCAGCGAGATCGAGCTGCAACGTACCCGCCGGGCCCTGGAACGCCCGCCCATCCTGCCCGCGCCCTGGCGGTAACACCAACGGCGATCGGCTTCGGCATCCATCCTCCGCATCTGGCCCCCGATCATGCTACCTTTGCCGGCCCATGCCTCGCGATCCCAAGATCACGCCCATCACCCGCCACGAGCCCCGAACCTTCTATGCCACACGTACCACGCGCACCAAGTCGTCGGAGGTCTGGGATTTGTGGGCGGTCGAGGATGGGCGCCGCGTTGGCTTTCTATCCGTGGTCGACGACGGCAACGTGGTGTATGCGCTGGCGACCGTGAAGCGCGGTACCTCGCACGATGAAATCGCCGACATGGTGGACGGCTTCTTCCCGCCCTCCTCGACCGACGCGACCATGCGCGAGGTCGTCATCTCGGACTACGACAACGACCCCGCGGTGGTCGAGTCCGATTTTGCCGGCGACGTCTAGCAAGGAGCACAGCGGGACCTTTCCATCCCTCGCTGTGCCCTCCCTCCCCATCCTCTGCGCGCTCTGCGGGCGCAAACTTTCCTGCCCAGTCCGGTCCAGAGGCGGCTATTCTGCAGCCAATGTCCTCGTCTGGTAATCCCGCCCTGGGGCCCTTCCGGGGGCTCGCCTCATACGATGAAAGCAGCACCAGTCTCTTCTTCGGTCGCACGGAAGAGACCCAGGCGCTGCTCCAACTCATCACCAAGGATTTCGCACGCGTGGCCGCCCTGTGCGGCGAGCCCGGCGTGGGCAAGACCTCGCTGCTGCGCGCGGGTCTTCTGCCCCTGCTTGCCCAGCGCAACGTGGCCGCGGTCTACCTCGGCGGCTACGTCAATTTCGATCAGGAATTGTGGCAGGCGCTCGGGCGCGTGCGCGGCGAGCCGCCCACGCCAGGGGAAAGCGCGTCCGACTACCTGATCAGTGTCGCGCGCTCCTCGCCGGGCGGCACCCTGCTCGTGCTCGACCACCTGGAGGACTTGCTCGGAGACGACGCGGACGCTTCCTCGGCGGCGGCCTTGCCCACGCTGTCCGCCCTGCTCAAGGTGGCCATGGCCGGCGCCGGCAGCCGGCTGCGTCTGCTGCTGTGCATCGACGGCGCGTCCTTTCATCGCCTGGAGCGCCTGCACGACAGCGCGGCCATCTCCCCCGCCGCGGGCGCGTGGATGGAGCTTGGCCGACTGGGCGAAAGCCAGGCTGCGGAGATCCTCGAACAGACCGCGCTCAACACGGGCACGTTCTTCGAGGCGGGGCTGGCCGATCTCATGGCCGCAGACCTGTGCCGGCCCGGTCCCTGCCTGCCCGCGGATCTGCAAATCGTGGCCGCGACCGCGGTCGAGCAGCGAATGACGACGCTGCGCCGCTACGAGCGCGCCGGCGGCGCCAGCACCATCTTGTACAGCTTCCTCCATCGCGCCATCGTGGAAGCTGGCGAGACCGTGGCCATGCGACTGCTGCTGGCCTGCGCGGACAAGGAAAGACCGACCACCGGCGAATTCGCCTCGCGCAGCAAAGTCGCCGAGAGCGCCGTGGAAAAGGCGGTGGACGTGCTGACCGCGCGCGGGATCCTACGCGACACCTCCGGCCAGGGAGAAGGCCGCCTGGCCTTGGCCCACCCTTGCCTCGTCCCTCGCATCCGCGAGCACGCCGCCATCGCCACCGCGCACGTGCGGGAATCGCGGCGCACCTTGCGCCGACGCATTCTTACCGGCACCGCTCTGACCCTGCTCGAGATCCGCAGGGTGCGCGCCCACACGGCCAAGGATTTATCGAGCGAAGAGGCAACCGTCTTCCACCGCAGCATACGCCGCGTGTTCCTGCGCGCCGGGCTCGTCCTTGTCGCCCTGCTCGTCGTGCTCTTCGGGTTGGTCTTCGAGCTACGCACCTCGTACACCCTGGCATTCGATCCTCCCGCGGATTCGCCGTCGAGCCGTGTGGTCGTTCGTCGCGGGCGTAGCAGTCTGTCCTTCCTCAATTTCATTCCCGCCCACCCGCGTTTCGGCGCCATCCTGGCCGACACCGGCTTCGCCGCGACCGGCGTGGCCACCGACCTGCATCGGCGAATCACCTCCGGTCGCGCCTCGGGAACCCTCGACAAGAACCGCGGCACGCCGATCCCCACCTGGTTGCGCACGGTGCTCGACGGGCTTGGCCCGGTTCCGCGCGGCATCTCGCTGGTGTTGCTCGGCGATCCCTCGGGCATCGTGTCGCTCAAGCAGGCCTTCGTGGATCCGACGCTGCGGCGCGAGGCCCTGGAAGCCCTGGCCGTGGTCGGGACCGGCGGCGCCGGCGAAGACGAGATCCTCGCCGCCGCGCTCAGCGATCAATCCGCGGACGTGCGCCGCCGCGGCGTCGAGGTCGCGGCGGCCATCGATCGTCGCCAGGGCAAGGGCACCCACGCCGCCATCCTGCGCACGGCCTTGGCCGACAGCTCGTTCGCGGTGCGCAGCACGGTCCTGCATGAATGTGCCAGCCTCGACGGCCCCACGTCCGCAAGCATTCTCGCCATCGCGCTCGCCGACAAGGATCCGTCGTTCCGGCGCCTGGCCGAGAAGGGCGTGATGGATTTGGCGGCGCGCGCGCCCAAGGCCGCCATCGATGCCGTTCGCCAGGGCCTGGGTAGCTCCGACAGCCAGTCGCGCCGCACCGCCCTGGCCTTGCTCGATCGCATCGCCGCCGCTGTTCCGCGCGAGGCGATGTCCGCCCTGACCGAGATCGCGGCCGACGAGCAGGCGCCCGAGGAGGCCCGCATCTCGGCGCTGTCGTACTTGCGCAAGAGCGGCGAGGCACAGGCATCGCTTCGCGCCGTGCTGGAGAAGGCCGTGGCCCCGGATGCGCCGCCGCGGTTGCGCACGGCCGCGCTGCCCGTGTACGCCCGGCTCATCGATCCGGCCGAGGTGGAGACCCTGGCCACGGCCGCGACCAAGGGCCCCCCCACCGGTCGCGTGACGGCCGCAGCCTTGTGGGGCGTGGTGGCCATCAAGCAGCCCGATTCCGCCAGCAAGCCGCTCAAGGGTTTCCTCTACGATCAGTCGCCCGATGTGCGGGCCGAGGCCGCGCGCGCCTTCGGCTACCTCAAGCGCGAGGGACCCGAGCTCGTGCGCAGGGCGCTGCTCGACCCCAATCCCGAGGTTGCGAAAGCGGCCATCGAATCGTCGATTCGCCTGGCGTCCACGCAATCCGCGCTCGTCGCCGAGGATCTCGGACATGCCATGGTCAAGGTGCGGCCGGGTACGCGCAAGGCCATCGTCGAGGCCCTGGGGCAGATCGGACAGACGCGACCCGCAGCGGCCCTCCCGCCGCTGGCCAGGGCGCTCAAGCAAAGCGAGATCCCCACGCGTGTTTCAGCCGCCCGCGCCTTCTGCGAGATGGCCAAGAAGTCGCCCGTGGCGGCGTCGCCCTACCTTCGCATCGCCTCGCGCGACGACAATCGCGAGGTGCGCACCGAGGCGGCCGCATGCCTCGGCAGCCTGACCGAGGGCGATCCCAAGGGCGCCGCGCGCATGGCCGTACAACTCGCCGCCTCGGACGAGCCGACCGTGCGCTCCGCCGCCGCCTCCTCGCTCGGAGCCCTGGCCGGCGAGGCCCGCGACATCGTCCTGACCCCACTCATCGGATTGCTCGAGGACCACGAACGCTCGGTGCGCATGTCCGCCGCCGACGCCCTCATCGCGTGCGGCAAGGCCCACGTTCCCGTCGGCAAGCACCTGCCCGACCTGGAGAAGAGGCTTTCATCCTTCTTCGGTCAAGGCGATCTGGAAGAGCGCCAAGTCGCCCTACGCGTGGCGGCCCGGCTGAACGTGACCACGGTCCTGCGCCAGGCTGCGCGCGACGCAGACGAGACCATGCGCCTCGAAGCCGTGAAAGCCGCGGCCGCAATGGAGCCCATGGTGCTCGACATCCTGCAAGCCGGCTCCGAGGATCGCGACGCCTTCGTGCGCGCCGAGGCGGTGCGCGCCCTGTCTACCTCGTCCGGCGCGGGCGCGGCCAAGGTCCTGCCCATGTTCGAAACCATGTTGCGCTCCGGCGATCCCGCCACCCGCAGGGCAGGCGCCATCGCCCTTGGCGAGGTTGCCGGCGCCTCCGAATCCGCCACCGCCATGCTGGGGTTGGTGCTGCGCCAGCGCGGCGAATCGGTGCGCGCCGCCGCGGCCGAGGCCATCGGACGCATCGCCCAGCGCGATCCCAAGTCGGCCACGCCCCTGCTGGAACGTGCGCTTGTCGATCCGGCCTACGACGTTCGTTCTGCCGCTGTGCGCGGCCTGGGCGCCGTGTGGGCCGCCGAACGCTCGCCCGCCGAGGTTGCCTCCATTCTCGAAGCCTCGGAAGCCGACAGTGTGCGCCGCATGGTGGCCTTGGAGGCACTTGTGCTTCAAGCTTCTCAACCGCAGGATGCCAAACAAGGTACGAAGCTCGCCGCCATGGGAGAGGCGAAGCGCAACGAAGCCAAAGATCACCTGGAACAAATAGCCAAGTCCGGCCCGCCGCTGGCACGTCTGGCGGCACAAGTCGGCCGCGTCTTTCTCACCGGCAACCGCGAAGACATGCACGCATTCCTGGAAAAGCTATACGGCGGATAGAAAGGGACACAAGACATGGGAACTCGAGCACGCGAAATCATCGGTATCGACATCAACCAGCTGCTCAAGCTGCTCAACCAGGCCTACGCCAGCGAGTGGCTGGCCTACTACCAATACTGGCTCGGCGCCAAGGTCATCAAGGGTCCGATGAAGGACGCGGTGGCGGCCGAGCTGACCCTGCACGCCACCGAGGAGCTCGGTCACGCCACCCTGGTTTCGAACCGCATTCACCAACTGGGTGGCACACCGGTGCTCTCACCCAAGGACTGGTTCGACCTCAGCCCGTGCAAGTACGACGCGCCGGCAGATCCCTACGTGGCGGTTCTGCTCGACCAGAACATCGTCGGCGAACAGTGCGCCATCTCGACCTACAAGAGCCTCATGGACGCCACCAAGGACAAGGACATGGTGACCTACAACATGGCGCTCACCATCCTCGAACAAGAGGTCGAGCACGAGGAGGATCTGCAGAGCCTGCGCGAAGACTTGGACCTGATGGTCAACCGGGGCGCCAAGTAGATCCTTTCGGTCGAACGCATCGGCTTGTTCCCTCCGGCGCGGGTGGTGCTAGGATAGCGGCCCATGAAGCCCATTCGCATCATTCTCGCAAGCTCGGCTTTCGTCGCTGCCCTCGCCGTCCCGGTGCTGCTCCATCAGACTGTGACGTTCGCCGCCCCTCCCGCGCAGGGCGCGGCCGCGTCCCCGCCCGCCGGTAACTGCAAGACCTACGGCGCGGGCAAGTGCTGCAATCCCGATCTCGCATTGCACCTCACCAAGCAAGCCATCTACTCGGCGTGTGGCGAATCCGACGCCACCTACCTGGGAGAAGCGGCTGAAAAACAAGACACCTGCAAATACTACTTCAAGGTTCCGGGCGAAAATTCGGACGACACCATGGTGCAGGTGTACATGCAGATCGTGAAGGATGTCCCCGAAAAGCCCACCGACCCGTTCATGAGCTTCAAGAAGGTCGGCAAGGTTTGGGTGACCGACAAGGCGAAGACCCCCAAGGCCATGGCCCAGGTCAATGCCAGTACGGGGCTCTACCTGCCCGGCCGCGGATACTTCGTCAGCGTGGCCGCCTCGACCAAGGTGTGTACCAAGAGCCAAGCCATCGCCCTGTCGAAGTCCCTCAAGTAGTCGACCCATGGCCCTCGCCGGGCTGCTCTTGTTCGTGGCCGGGCTGTGCCTCGGCCCCGTGCAGGAGACCGATCTGTTTTTTCGCCTGGCCAGCGGCGAGCAGTTTCTGAGCACGGGCGCGCTCGTGCATCACAACCTCTTTTCCTTCACCTATCCGAACGCGCCCTACCTCGACAGTGCCTGGCTGTTTGACGCCGGGGCAGCCCTGCTCTACCGACTCGGCGGCTTCCCCGCGGTGGTCGTCGGCAAGACGCTGGTGATCCTGCTCGCCGCAGCCGTCGCATACCGGGTCTGCCGCCGCCAGGGCGCCTCGGCCGTCGCCGCGGTGGTGACGTTGGCGCTCGCCTTTCTGTGCATACGCGAGCGCTTGGTCGAGCGACCGCATATCTTCTCGCTTCTGGGCGAGATGGCCATACTGGCCTTCCTGCCGAGCATCGAAGCAGGCAGACGCCGCGCCTGGCTGCTGCTCCCGCTCGTGGTGCTGTGGGCAAACCTTCACGCGGGCGCCTTCCTCGCGGCGGTATTGCTCATGCTGGCGGGAGCTGGTGCCTGTCTTGACCAAGCCAGAGTACGCGTGTGCCTGCGCTTCTTCCTCCTCGCGGTCCTATCCTTGCTTGCGCTCCTCGCCACGCCGGTCGAGACGGGAATCGTCCGCTACCTCGCTTTCCATGTCGGCATCTTCGACCTGCATCCCGTCGACGAATTTCGCAGCCTGACCTGGCGCTCGGATGCGCCCTCCATTCTCTTTGCGTTGGGCTCGCTGCTCTTGCTCGTGCTCGCGCGCCGACAGACCTGGTCGCGTCGCTTGCCCGTGCTCGGCCTGCTGGCGCTCGGGGCCTGGCACGTTCGCTTCACTGCCGACGCGCTCCTGGTCCTGGCCGTGGTCGCAGCGCCCTCCCTCTCGGCGCTGGCCGAGCGCTTCGAGCGAGCCCATGCCCGACTGCTGCGAGGCGCCCTCGTCGCTGTTCTTGCCGTCGCGACCCTCTGGCCTCGTCTTGCCGAAGCGGCCCGGGGTGGACGCTTCCTGAGCATCGGCCTCGACGAAAGCTCCCTGCCCCTCGACGCCATCCGTTTCGTCGAGCAGCACGGACTGCGCGAGCGCATGTACAACGATTTCGAGACCGGAGCCTACCTGCTGTGGCAAGGCTATCCCCGCTACCGCGTGTTCGTGGATCCACGCCTGCCCGCCTACCCCATTTCGTTCCATCGCTTGCTCGGTCGCATGGACGTCTCGCGCCAGGAATGGAGCCAGGCCATGGACGTGCTCGGCGTACAGAGCGCCCTGCTCGACTATGCCGGCATCAATCGCCGCGTGGCCTATTGGGATCCCCAGCGCTGGGCCCTGGTCTTCCGCGCCAAGGACAGCCGCGTGTTCGTGCGCCGACTGCCGCGCTGGAAAGAGCTCATCGCAACCTACGAGATTCCGGCGACGTTCGACTTCACCGTCGAAGAGGGAGCCAGGACCCGCCCCATCCTCGCGCCGCCCGCGCTCTCGCCCGTCTCGGCGTGCGAGTGGCAAGTCCGCCTGGGCGACCTCTACTTCGATCTCGACAACAGCAAGAGCGCCCGCGCCGTGGCCGCCTACCGGACCGCCCTCGGCGCGCCGCCCGGCTGCCTCGAGCGCGAGCACGAGCTCTCGGCCTCTGCCTGGATCGGCTCCTTGGATGTCTCGTCCGGTCGCTTCGACCAGGCCCTGCCCCTCCTCGAGCGCGCCCTGGCCATCGCCCCCGAGGACACCGCCGTGCTCACCAACCGCGCCCTGGCCCTGTCCGGTCTGGGCCGAGTCGACGAGGCGCACGAGATCTGGACCCGTATCGCCACCCTGGCCACCGGCACCGACCTCGGCCAGCGTGCCGCCGAGAAAGCCGCCGCCGGTCGCTGAACGAAGAGTCGTCTACTTGCAACCGTCCGCCGGGCACGGTGCCGGTGTAAACGTCGATTTTCCGGTGTCCCCCATTTTGGAATACATCGAAGAAGCTACTCCCTTGGGGAGCTCGCTGCTGCAGCTGTTGTCGATGCAGGTGGAGGGGAATTGGCCGCCGTCGTTTGCATATTTCTGGAACATCCTGAAGTCAGCGCGCTCATACGCCATGTACGAGTCATGAAAGTAGTACCCGTCCGAGGTCAAGGCGTAGAGATATTCGGCCACATATCCGTCCGAGTGCTCTATGTGCAGGAACGTATTGTTGACTGTCCACCACTTGCCGTTGGCGAGCATGGTAATTTGCCCCTTATCAATAACGGCGAACCGGAATTCGTCAGCATCTATGTCTTGTCTGTAGTTGTGCGTACCGCCAGCGTTTATGTTGTTCTGGAACCAACAATCGCTGGTGGTGTCAATCAGCCGCGGATCCTGTGCTTTGGCCGAATCCGGGATGTTGACCATGTCGACCATCTTGTAATCAGGCCCCGCTGCCGCGGCCAACTCCGCGCCGCTCTTCAGGTTGGCTATGGTCGGTTTGGTGGTACTACTGGCCGTCGACGTAATCTGGAATCTCCCGATGAAACCATTCATGAAACCTGCATCGGAAATAACCGAACCTTGGGTGTTATCGAGGAACATATACGGGTATTTCACGCTGGCACCCGAGCTCGGAACAAACACGAAGGCAATGTTGTTTGATGTGAACCACTGACCGTTCTTGCCATTCATGATCGCGGTACCATCGTCCCAAGTCTGGAGATCGAACTTGCCTATCGCTGTCGAGCCCGTCGTCCACTTGTTATCGCTGCCTGTAACCCACCGCGGGTCGCGGTACGAATTCTCTGGTTCGCCGCTCTGCACCGGTTCATGAATATCGCATGGCGCAACATAGCCCGGCGGGTATGTCGTCTTATCCGAGATGGTCAAGCGACAAAAGGGGCCTATGCCGTCGATTGAACGGATGAGTCGCCCGGTTATGTGGTCGCCGTTCGCCGCGTCGCGCCGCGTCTTCTGTGTGTGCGCTGCGGGATTGGGCCCCAAGGGATCAACGTCGCCCGGCTTGCACGAATAGTTGTCTTCCCAGGAGTTGAACGCCCATTCTTCGCTGCCGTCTATTTGGCTCAACTTGTCCAGGTAGTTCTTCGCCGCGTATTCGAACTCGGCCTCGGTCATCATCCGATACGCATGACCTGTCTGCTTGGTCAGCTCGCAAGCGACTGACATGCAGTCATACCAGGTGCCTTCCGTAAGGCCCACGGCAGTCCACACACCTTTGGGCACCTGGGCTTTCATGATGTGATAGTCGCTGACCGTGATGTTCTGAACGGGGTTTGTGTACTGATCGCAGGTGCTGGTTTCGCACCCTAAGGTAAATGTGCCGCCCGGTATGTAGACCATGTCAACAGACGCACTGCCTACCTTGTCCGTGAAGTCTTCATTTGGAGGAGGCACCGAAGTGGCGCCGGCCGAGCCGCCCTGGGCGGTCATGCTCCCACCGCTGCCGGGCTTCGTGGTTCCGCCCGTGCCTTGCACGCCGCCAGTCGCAGTGCCGCCGGTGCCGCTCGACACCCCGCCGGTGCCGGTCTTTCCACCCGTGCCGCCACCCGCCCCGCCGACCGCGGTGCCACCTGCGCCAATCGACACGGTGCCGCCCGAACCACCACTCGAGACGCCGCCCGAACCACCGCTCGTGACGCCGCCCGAGCCGCCGTTCGAGACGCCGCCCGAGCCGCCGTTTGACGTACCACCCGAGCCGGCCCCTCCCGATCCCGGTTTTCCACCGAAGCCCGCGTTCGTGGAGCCCCCTGCCTGGTTGTTGCAGGCGGCGCCCGTGTATGTCGCCGCCAAGACGGCCGCGACATGTCCCAATGACTTCAGTGAAAGTGACCTCATCGAATACCTCCGTGGGGCGCGTGGTCGTCCGGGGGGGCTCCCGGCCGGGACTAACAAGGTGCTAGTCTAGAGTGTCCGCGAGCGCCGTGAATCGGCTCACGACCTCGCCGCGGGCGACGCGATAGGGACCCTTCATGTATGGTGCAGAACCTGCCAACGTGCCCTGTCCTATGTCCTTGGTACCAAAGGGGCGTGGTATCGGCCTATTCAGCGACCGCCTCGAATGGCGCTCTCGAAGCGTGCCCGCCGCATTGGATTGACGTTGCCCGCGAAGTAGTAGGGTTCGAAGAAGTCACGCAGATCCTGCTTGACCTCATCGCTCGCGATCTGGTTGCCCTTGTCCAGGTACGAGTCGATGAACGTCGGGGCGTCCGTGAAGCGCACGCCCGGAATCCCGCGAAGCGCCTGGGCCAGGTCGGGACGCCAGGTGCCGAAGTAGTAGATGGATCCATCGGGAAAGAGGATTCGCGTCGCCGGCTTGTAGCGACCAAGCCACAGGGGAATGCGGGCCAGGGCGACGCCTCGCGCGCGCAGGTAGTCGACATCCGCGACGTGCTCGTGCCCGGGGCGCCCGCGCCGCAAGAGCGCCTGGCGAGCCACGTGGCGGTCGGTCAGGCCGTGAATGTCGATGAGCTCGAGGTCGGTGTAGTAGCCCATCATGCCGATCTCGAAGTCGGCCAGGATGGGTCGGAGACCGGCCTTCGTGAAGTGCTGCTCGAAGAGCTTGGCGCGATCGAACATGTTCGATCCGATGCGCACGGGCGAGAACGAGACGAGAGGCGTGTGCGTGCGTTCGTCCGCGAGATTCCACTCGATGGCGCGCGGTCGAACGAGGGTGGTGGGTAGCGACGCGATCGCGAAGGCCAAGCAACCAAATCCGATGGCAAGGGCGCCGTGCCTCGTCCAGGCCCGCAGCCCGAGCTCGGCCATCAGGAAGAGCACGGGAAGGATGGCGACGACGAGGCGTCCGAGCATGTAGTCGCCGCCGATCTTGGTTACGTAAGCCACCATGAGCACGACCGCCAGCAGCGCGTAGCGCCCGAGCAGAGTGGCGCGGACCCGCCAAAGCCCGACCGCGATCGCCGGCAGCAACGCCCAGACCCCGCCGCCGATCAGCCAGGCCGCCCAGTAGAGGGCCCCCTGAGAGAGATAAAAGCCGCCTCCCGCCTTGGCGTCATAGGTGTTGGGGAAGGCGCGCCCGAAGTAGACGAAGCGAGCCACGAAGTAAGGCAGATACACCACGACGAGCGGAAGCAGATAGGAGAGGAGGTTTCGCCTTCGCCCCGGCTCCAGCGCGAGGGCGATCCCGAGCGCCAACCAGAGCAAGGCGTGATCAGGGTGGCCATCACGGCCAGCACGCCGGCAAGGCTGCTCGACAAGGGGGCACCCGCGACCGCGCGCTCGACGGCCCACAGGGCACAGCAGGTCGCCAGCATGGTCTCGAGGCCGGAGGTTCCAAAGGCCACGAAGGTCTGGTGCAAGGCCAGGGCCACCACCGCAAGCGGAAATCGCGCCAGCTCCGCCTCGTGCAAGAGCCGTGACCGCAGCCTGGCCACGCCCAGCAAGGTTCCCGCCAGGGCGCAAAGGCCCATCACCACCGAGACCTGCACCGGATCAAGACCGATGCGGATGGCGCCGGCCAGGAGCACGACCCACAGAAAGTCCGTGTAGCCCTCGACCCGCTCGCCCGGGTTGAAGACCAACCCTCGACCGTGGGCCAGGTTGGCGGCGTAGCGAAACGAGATGAAGGCGTCGTCGCAGACCCACGCCATGCGCGCCGCCAAGACCACCGAGAAGAGCACCAGGGCGACCAGAAACCACCGCTCGGTCGTGGAGGACATGCGATCGACGGCTCGCCAGACGCGCGGAATGGCGAGAACGGCGCTGGCCAGCGCTCCCAGGAGCACCCAGGGCCAAGCCTCGCCGAGCACGGTCAGGTAGCGCAGCATCATCTCGCGCAGGATCATCCCGCGCAGTATAGACCTCTCGCCGCCTCGGCCGCAGTCCGCGTCCCGCCTTACCGGCCGGCCAGCGCGGCCTTCGCCTGCTGGCAGTACGAGAAGCCCGGCACCTCGCGGAGGCAGCGCTCGACCTCGGCGTGAAAGGCGCGGTCACGCTCCGGCGTCCGGTCCTGCGTCGACAGATAGGCTCGCGGATCGCGATAGGGAAGGAGGAGCTCGTACTCGTGGGCGGCGATGAGCCGCTCGTGCGCGGGGATTCGTCGCACCAACACGGCGTAGTCTTCGTCAAAGTAGACCAGCGCGAAGTCGCGCTTGGGAAAGAACGCCGCGCGCCGGGAGACCCGATCCTGCCAAGGGGTGAGCAGAAAGGCCTCGGGCACGAGCACGGTACTGACGTGGTATCGGGCCATGACCGCAGCCATCAGAACCGGGTCGTTGACCATGTCCCGGTACACCCGTTGCAGAGGCTCGTACATGCTCTCGCGCGTGTCGAGGAACACCCGATAGTCGGGCAGCGCCTGCAGGAGATAATTGCCGTCGCCCTGAAAATGCAGGATCTCGCGCTCGGGCCGTTGCGCGGCGAGGAAGCGCGCGGCGCCCACCGGATGCAGGTGAGGGTTCGGGCCAAAGCCGAAGCGGATCTCGGGCCGGGAAAGCCACAGCGGAACGGCCACCAGCCAGATGAGGGCGGCCGCCAGGGCAGCGAGGGCACCGCGCCAGCGCGCAGCTCCCCCGGCGGGGAGGCGGCCTGCGAGGGAGACCGCCGCGACCGTGGCCGCATAGGGCATGACCCGGTCCCGATTCACGCTGAGCCCGGCCAGAAGCACGAGCAGGAGAAACCCGGGGAGCAAGCGTCGTTGGGCGGCCTGGCCCGCGGTCCGCATCTTTGCCAGGGTGAGGAGGACGGCGGCGAGCACCAGGGCCAACCAGGCCATGGGTCCGAGGCCGCCGTTGCTCGGCAGAAAATCGGCGAGTGCAAGCGAACGGTGATCGGGGTTGGGGACTGCCTGATACGCCCCGTAGAAGAGGTGCCGCCAAAGGTAGGGCAGGACGTGCAGGTGATAGGGCGTCGCCAGCAAGCCGAGCAGGATCGCGGCCAGAAAGAGCGCCTCGATCCCGTGCGACGGCCGGTCGGGGTGTTCATCCTGAAGCACCACCGCCAGGGCCGCCAACTGCACGAAGGGTGCGGTGCCCGGATGCAGGTTCGCGGCTAGAACGACGAGGACGACCAGCACTGCTCGGCGAATGCGCCAGGACCAGACCGTCTCCGCCGTCGCCAACACGACGGCGAACACCAGCGTCACGAAGAGGTCGCTACGCACCTGAAACCGACGGGCACAGGCCAGCCAAAGCAAACCGGCCAAGGCGACAGCCTGCAGGGCCGACGCACCCCGACGGCGACAGAGCCACAGGACCACGCCCAAGATTGCCGCGACGAGGGCAGCGCGAAGCAAGACCAGGCCTGCGACGCCACCCAAGCGGTCTGCGGCGGCCATGATCAGGGTGGACAGCCACTGGAAGTTGCGCCACGACCCGCCCGCCGAGGTGTAGGACCAGGTATCCGTGGTGGGCCACCGCCAGGTTGCCCACAGCTCGTGCCCTGCGCGGACCTGCCAGAAGGCATCCTGTTCCCAGAGCTGCCAGGTCACCGTGGCAGCCCCAGCCACCACAGCCGCAAGCAGCAAGGCTCGTGCACCCCAGCGGGTGCGCAAGCGGGGGACCGGATCCGACGTGCTCATGGCGGGCCGATCTTCCTCCATCCCCCGCGCCGGCACAACCGGGAGCGCAGTCCGGCCGTGGTGCTTGCCCTTTGATGCGACAAAGCCGTCACCCGTTGGGTGAAGACGGTGGCCCGGCTTCGCCGGGCCTTTCGAAGACGCGCGACCATCGCAGCCGACGTCTGCTGAACGGCCGAAGCCGGTTACGGAAACACGTGTCCGCGCCGGATCTGGTAGGCCTCGCGGTAGAGCCCTTCGTAGGCCTCGGCGGCGCGATCCCAGGAGAAATCCTGCTCCATGGCCCGCTTGCGCATGGCCTCGATGTGGGCCGGTCGTTCGAAGTAGGTCGATAGAGCCCAGCCCACGGTGTCGGCGATCGCGCCTGGGGTCAGATCCCAGAAAACGAACCCCGTCCCGTTTCCGGTCGCCTGATCGTAGTTCATCACGGTGTCGAGCAGACCCCCGGTTCCGCGCACGATGGGCAGGGTGCCGTAGCGCTGGCTGTACATCTGGTTGAGCCCGCAGGGCTCGAAGCGCGAAGGCATGAGCAGGAAATCGGCGCCCGCTTCGATCCTGTGCGCCAGGCCTTCGTCGAACCCGATGAAGGTCCGGAACTTGTCGCTGCGCCGGGAAGCCAGGTGCGAGAAGAAGTGCTCGGCTTCGTGGTCGCCATTACCGAGCAACACCATCTGCAGATCCCACGACAGAATCCTGTCCAGGGCGTGCGCCAGGACGTCGAAGCCCTTTTGCGGGGTGAGGCGGCCGACCACGCCGAACACGGGCACCTCCGGGCGCACGGCCAGCCCGAGCTGTTTCTGCAGGGAGGCCTTGCACACGGCCTTGGCGCCGATGTCGGCGGCGCTGAAGGGCGCGGCGATATGGGGATCGGCGGCAGGATCCCATTCGTGCGTGTCGATGCCGTTGAGCACCCCGCGCAAGTCGCGGCTGCGTAGCGACAGCTCGCCGTCGAGACCGAAGCCGTAGCCCGGGGTCTGGATCTCGCGCGCGTAGGTGGGGCTGACCGTGGACAGGAGATTCGCGTGGCGGATGGCCGCCTTCATCAGATTCATGTCGCCGAAGTGCTCGAACTCGAATGGATTGTAGTGATTCCACCCGAGCCCGGTGATGAACATGGCCCCGCTCTCGAAGTTGCCCTGGTAGGCCAGGTTGTGAATCGTGAACAAGGTACCGGCGCCGTGCAGCGGCTTCGACCACTCGACCGTGTTGACGTACACGGGAACCAGCGCGGTCTGCCAGTCGTTGGCGTGGATCACGTCGGGAATGAACCCGATGGTCTTGCACATCTCGAGCGCCGCACGCGAGAAGAACGAAAAGCGCTCCAGGTTGTCGGTGTAGGCCTGGCCTGGCGGACCGTAGAGGTGGGGACGGTCGAAGAATCGGTTGTATTCGATGAAGTAGATGGGCAGGTCGCTGCCCGGCAAGACCCCCATGCGCAGCCCCGCGCGCGCGTTGCCGTAATACATGGGCACGGACAGGGTTCCATCCAATCGTTCGAGCGTGCTCCACTGCACACCCTGGTAAAGCGGCATGACCACCCGGATGTCGATCCCGCGCTGGCGCAAGCTCCGGGGTAGCACTCCGGCCACGTCGGCGAGCCCTCCGGTCTTGCGGAAGGGCGCCACTTCCGAGGCGACGAAGAGAACCTTCAGCCTTCGGTCGCCGGGAACGGCCACGACTTGCTCGGGCGCTACCACGGTCTGCGTCGGTGCCGTGCTGGACGGCCGACCTGGCCCGGGCGACGCGGACTGGACCACGGAGGCGTGCTTGGCAGCGGATCTCGGCTCCACGCCCGATTTGGCGCCTGCCGAGCTGCTGCCGACTTTCAACTTGGGGCTACTTCGCGTGTCGTTTTCGGCGCGCTTGCCGCGCGCAGAGCCGCTACGACGCGTAGATCCGGTAGTCGATGTCCGGGAAGATGTTGTCTTGTGCTTCAACGGATGCCAGGTACTTCTCGTCCACCTGTCCCTTCTTCAGATCGTCGTAAAGCCGGGAGAAGCGGATGACGTGTTCATTGAATCGGCGGGTGGCGTACGGAACTGTCGTTCCCGTGGACATGATGAACGTCCAGTCGCTGGATTGCAGCAACATCAGCTCGCGAGCCGCCTGCTTGAGGGCGCGCACCGTCAGCGGGTTGGAAGCGCCCCAGTGGCCGCGGGCCAGCTCGACCATGCGTTCACCGGCCGCGTGGATGTGGCGCCAGGTCCAAGCATTGCTCTCGTTCAGCCACTGCTCGCAGTAGCCCTTGAGCCCCCACGACGACGCGCAGGGCGTGGCGAGCTGATTGGTGGCGTGTCGGTCGAGGTATTCCCCGGGCGTGATGGGCTGAACGACGCTTTGATCGAAGTGCAGCTGGCGAAAGAGATCGGACAGGAAGATCGGTCCCTCGTACCACCAGTGGCCGTACAGCTCGGCGTCGTAGGGGCTGACGATGATGGGCGGCCTGTCCATGCCCGCGGCCAGGCGCTCGGCCTGCTTTTCCATGTTGCCGCGGAAGTGCGACGCGTGCAGCCCGGCCTTGCCACGGGCGGCGTCCGGATCGTAGACCCACTTGTCGTGCAACCGGTCGTGGGTGATGGCGTGGTACTTGAAGCCCGTGTACATCCGATGCCCTTCGGGATGGATGTGCGGACCGATGTAGTCGAGGGGGAGATCGAAGCCGATATCGCGGTAGAAGTCGCGGTAGTGCGGATCGCCCGGGTAACCGAACTTGGAGCTCCACACCTGCTCGGACGATTCGGTGTCGCGGCCGAACGCGGCCACGCCGGTGGCGCAGTAGATGGGGGCGTACACGCCGTACACCGGCGGCCGGTCGGCGAACAGGATGGCATGGCTGTCCACGAAGAAGTAGCGGACCGCAGCCTCGCGCAGAAGCTCGTCCACGCCCGGCACGTAGCCGCATTCGCCCAGCCACATGCCCGGCGGCCGGCGGCCGAAGTGCTTTTCGTAGAAGTCGGCGGCCACGTGAACCTGGGCACGCAGGGCCGCCCAGTTGCGGTCGAGCAGCGGAAAGAATCCGTGCGTCGCGGTCGAGGTGATGACCTCCAGCCCGCCAGCGTCCTGCAGCTTGCGAAACGCCACCACCAGGTTGCCTTCATGGCAGCGCCAGGTGTGGCGCAAGCTCTGAAAGCGGTTGTGGTACATCTCGGCCAGGCGATGGTATTGCGGCTCGTGCTTGGTCCGGTCGAGCTCTTTCTCGGCCAGCAGAATGAGGTCGTCCAGGTGGTCGGCGTAACGCACCTTGAGCAGGTCGTCGGTCAGCATCGCCATGAGCGGTGCGGACAGCGAGACCGTGCACCGGTAGGGGACGTGGTCCGCTTGCAGCCCTTCGAACATCTGCAGGAGCGGCAGATACGTCCCCGTGATGGCCTCGTAGAGCCACTGCTCCTCCATGACCGTGGGGTCCTCGGGGTGGCGGACAAAGGGAAGGTGAGCGTGCAAAACCAGCGCGAAGTATCCGGTGGGCATAGTGGCTAGTCCTTGTGCTCTGGTTCTGTGCCGAACGATTCTGGCGACGGATAGTGTCCCCCGTTCGTCGCGGGCGGGGTCGATTCAGCCTGACCGGCCGCCAGCCTGCCCTCGCTGCCGCCAAGCATCGCTTCGCTGGCCCCGCCGAGACGCGCCTCGCTGCCGCCGCCGAGCATCCTCTCGCTGGCCCCGCCCATGCGTACTTCACTGGCCCCGCCAAGCATCCTCTCGCTGGCCCCGCGCATGCGCACCTCGCTTCCGCCCATGTATTGGCGCTCGCTCGCGCCCCGCATCTTGTATTGGCTGGCCCCCATGAAGAAGCGCTCGCTGGCCCCGCGTGCCTTGTACTCGCTCGCGCCCAGAAAGAAGACCTCGGAGGCACCGCCCAGGCGCATTTCGCTGGCGTAACGCCAACGGCGCTCGCTCGCGCCCACCAGCAATTTCTCGGAGCTACCGGGAATCGCGTACTCCCTCGTCCCACCGCTAGGTAACTCGGCCGTATCCTCGGCGATCCACGAACGGTAGATCTCCCAGCGTGCGACGACGCTGCGGCCCTGACGAGCCCCGACCCCCTTGATCACGACCTGCCAAGGTCCATGCACCACGTGCGTCTGCCCGCCGACGCGGTAGACCCGCGATGGCCCGACGAAGTCTTCACGCACCGGCTCGGGCGCCGCCACCGGAAAGCTGAAAGGGCCCGCCTCCCAAGCCGACACCATGACCGGACTTTCCCAGGCCGTTTCGCGGTGGAACTCGGTGGTGCCGTCAATCATGTGCTCTTCCCACTCGACGACCTCCTTGCGGCCCCCCTCGCCAACGATGAAGGACTCTTCCCACGGCAAGAGCGCGACGTGTCGGCGCGGCGCCGGGCTTGGAATTCCAGGCGAGGCCGCGGCAAGGCCGGGCGCCTGTTTACGCATGTGCGGGCCGCGTCCGGCGTGTTCGATCGGCCCCATCATCGAACGCACGCTGAGCCATTCGGGCTCGACCCATGCGGCCGGCTCATGGCGCGAAAATTCGACGCGTCCCGAACGCACGATCTTGGCGAAGAAGCCCTCGTTCGACTTCAGGCCGATGTCGATGAAGGCCGACGAGGATGGCTTGCCGATGTGGAAGAACCAGTGCCGGTCGCCGCGCTCGACACGGTGGTCGAAGTAGGAATGGGCGTTGGTGCCATCGAAAATGCGATCGGTGGTGTCGTAGATGCGCAGGTTCAGCCATGCGTCCCTTCCACCCTTGCCCAGACTGGTTCGGGCCCGTTCGATGGCGTCGTCCGTGACCTCCCAGTACACGAACAGACGATCGGGATCCACGGCCATGCCGGTCACGCGATCGTAGGCGTAGGACCAGGGAATGGTCCCTGGCGAATCGTCCTTGGCGTGCTCGCGCACCTCGAACTTGTGGGACCATGCCGAGTCGGCCCCATCACCGGCGGCCGCGGGTGCATCCTCCACCGCCGCGGGGGAGCTCGCCCTCGGCCGGCGTCGTCTTCGCTTTCGTGGCAGCGGTCTCCTCGGCTGCGGAGGCCCGGCGGGCGGCGAAATCACCGGCGATGCGGGCCGAAAGCTCGTCCTTGCTGAGCTTGGAAACGCCCTTTAGTTGCAGGCGCTTGGCGCACTCGAAGAGCTGCTTCTGCGTAAAGCCCGAGAGCCCCTTGCGATCGAGCTTGGTCACCTCGTCGCCCGATTTGATGCCGAGCACCGCGGCGGCACTGCTCAAAACCTTGTCCTCTGTTGGCTTACCTGACCCCATGAGAGGAGCACATTAACCCATCTGTACGTTTCGCGCTCGTTTCAAGCTGCCTTGGGTCGCATTTTGAGACGCGTCGAGCTTTCACGTCCACCACGAAGGACCGGTGCTAGGAGGCTGGTGTCAAACGGCTCCCGTCGCTTGGCGGGCTGCGGGCCCCGCCCGCTTCGTTGCTCGTCGGTTAAATACGTCCAGTATTCGCCCTCCTCGCGCCTCGCGGCCGGGGCTCCTCGCTCCGCCAGAGCTCGGTCCGCCATGTAACACCAGCCTCCTAGGCGACCCGAGGCAAAAATGCGAAGCCGACCGCGGCCACGATGAGCCCGAAGGCTACCAGGTGGTTCCAGCGCGGTGCCTCGCCCAGCCATAAGGCCGAAAAGGCGACGAACACGAAGAGCGTTATAACTTCCTGCATAATCTTCAGCTGGTAGGCGCTGAATTGGCCATACCCCCAGCGATTGGCCGGCACCTGCAGGCAGTACTCGAAAAAGGCGATCCCCCAACTGACCAGGACGACCTTCCACAAGGCCACGCCCTTGAAGCGCAGGTGCCCGTACCAGGCCACGGTCATGAACAGATTGCTCGCTATCAGAAGTCCTACGGTTCGCATGGTACCGGCCTGATTACTACAAAAAGGGACCCTGGATCACAGAACGGTTTGAACCCTGGGCGGGTTTGAAACCCGCCCCTACGACAAAACCGCGCGTGCTATGGTTCGGGCCTTATGCGGATTGGCGACATCGACATCGGCGCGGGCGCGCTGCTGGCGCCCATGGAGGCGGTGACCGATCTGCCGTTCCGCACCGTGTGCGAAGAACATGGCGCCGCGCTGACCTACACCGAGTTTCTGTCCGCGCAGGCGCTGACCCGTGGCGCGGTGAAGGCAACGGGGCGCATGTGGGCAAGCCTTGGGGGCCGACGCTTCGGGGTGCAGGTCTTCGGCCGTGAGCCGGAGGTCTTGGCGCAGGCGGCACGCATGGCGGCGGACATCGGCGCCAGCATCGTCGACATCAACATGGGATGTCCGGCACGCAAGGTGACGGCCGGGCTGTGCGGCTCCGCGCTCATGCGCGAGCCCGACCTGGCGGCCGGCATCGTGGCAGCCGTGCGCGCAGCCCTGCCAGAGAGCATCCCGGTCACGGTCAAGCACCGCGCCGGCTGGGATGATCTCTCGCTGAACGCGGCCGCCTTCGCCCGCCGCATGGTCGCAGCCGGGGCGGCACTCGTGACGGTTCACGGCCGCACGCGGGCGCAGGGATTCTCGGGTACGGTTCGACTGGCCCCCATCGCCGACGTGCGCGCCGCCCTGCCCCGCCGGATTCCGGTGGTCGGCAACGGCGACATCCAATCCGTGGCCGATTACCTCGACATGAAACGGGAAACCGGTTGCGATGCCGCGATGATCGGCCGCGCGGCGCGGGGCAATCCGTGGCTGTTCCGTGCCGTCCGCGCGGTCGAGGAAGGTCATCCCTTGCCCGATCCTCCCTCGGTGGCCGAGCGCCGTACGGTTTGGCGCCGCCACGCCGAGCTCGTCATCGAATACGCCGCCCCGAAGATGGTGCTGCACGAGCTGCGCAAGACCCTGGCTTGGTACTCGCGCGGCCTGCACAGCGGCGCAGAGATGCGGCACCGTGCTTTTTCCGAGAGCAGTCCTCCCGCGCTTCTCGATTTGGGCGAGGCGTTCTTCGCCGCGCTGGCAAAGCGCGAGGCTGTCCATGGCGGCGATTTGCGTGAGCCCGCCGTCTCGACGGAAACCAAGTGCGTGGAGCGCCATGCCCGCCGCCTTGCCGACCGGTCGGAGAAGGATCTGCAAACGTGCGACGTCTAGTCTTCCTGTCCGTGGTCGCGCTGCTTGTGCTGCCCGCCTGCGAGGATCGGTCCTACCGCGAGATCGGCGCGGCCATCGACGTGCTGAAGAACGGCGAATTTCCCGGTCTGGCCCGCGAGCGCCTGCGCAAGATCGGCCGAAGGGCCGTCCCGCAGATCGAGACTGCCCTGCACACGGCGGCGCCCAACGGAAAGGTCAACCTGATTTCCGCCCTGGCCGCCATCGGCGAGCCCGAGTCGGTTGCGATTCTTCAGCACTTCGCGGTCTACGACAAAAGCCCCGAGGTCCGCTCCGCGTGCGAAGATCTGCTGGCCAAGTGGGCTGCGGGGAACGACCGCAAGAGCCAGCCGGCCTTGCAGGCCATCGCTCGCGTGCAAGAGAAGCGAAGGCTCGGCCAAGCCGAGTGATCGGCCCTGTTTCGACTGTGCTTTCGACCGCCTCGGGGATTCGCCTTCCCTGAGTAGGGCAATGAAGATACAATGGAAGCCGGTAGACTGTCCGCCAGCGGGCGACGAGCGAGAGGTCTTTCCCCACATCTGAGGTGTGTCGATGAAGATCGAGCAGTTCGAATTGACGAAGACCGGCGGTTGGAACCCAACGCTGCCCTTTCGAGAACCGCGGCGTGTGGTGCAGTTGGTTCTGCTCTTTGGCGACGTCGAGCTGGTCGGCGACCGAGAGTGCCAATCGCTCGTGCGACAGGCGTTCCCTGCGGCGCACGTCTTTGGTTGTACGACGGCGGGCGAGATCCTCAAAACGCAAGTCCGCAACGGGACCCTCGTCCTCACCGCCGTCACGTTCGAGCACACTCGGCTGGCGACGGGCCGGGTCCACATTGAGGGCCTCGACGGCAGCTTCGCGGCCGGCCAAGCGGCGATCCGGCAGCTTCCCCCCGATGGCCTGCGACACGTCTTCGTTCTCTGCGAAGGTTTGCGAGTCTACGGCGGAGACATGGTCAAGGGCATCTCCAGCGCGCTGCCGGCCGGCGTGTCCGCGTCGGGCGGGTTTGCCGCGGATCCAGCGTTGTTTCGTTCCACGCACGTCTGGTGCGACAGCGAGCCCCTATCCGAGACCGTCGTCGCCCTCGGGTTCTACGGCGAGCGCCTGCACATCGGCCTCTCGGTCACCGGAGGGTGGCGCCCGTTTGGCCCCGACCGATTGATCACGCGATCGCAGCGCAACGTGGTCTACGAGTTCGACGGCCGGCCGGCGTTGGCGCTCTACAAACAATATCTGGGCGAACATGCGGCCGGATTGCCGGCGTCGGGACATCTTTTTCCGCTCGAGCTGTCCAATTCCGAGCACAAGAACCGGGTGTTGCGCGCATTGCTGGCCGTGGACGAAAAGGAGCAAAGCATTACCTACGCCAGCGAGGTTCCCCAAGGCTCCTATGCGCGATTCATGATGGGGCAGATCGAGGATCTGGTCAGCGGGGCGCAGAAGGCAGCCAAAGCAAACCTGGCGAACCTCGGCCGCCCCCATCCCAGCCTGTCTCTCGTCGTGAGCTGTGCCGGCCGGCGTGAGATCCTTTCGCAGAGGACCGAGGAAGAGGTGGAGGCAATCCAGGACGCCTTCGGCGAGCAGACCGCGATGACCGGGTTTTACTCCTACGGCGAGATCGGCTCTCCCGAGGGGGCCTGCCTTCCCGAGCTGCACAATGAGACCATAAGCATCACGAGCATGCTCGAAGACTGACGTGGAAGGCATGCAGGCGTTCCACGTATTGCTGCGCAGGCAGTGGCGACGTTTCTTCGGCAGCGACAAACCCGTGCCGCACGAATGGCACGGTTTCCTGCAGGCCGTGAGTCAGGCTTATGACGAGTCCGACGCCGGTCGGCTTCTGGTCGAGCGTGCCCTGGAGCTGAGCTCGAAGGAGTTGCACGACGCGAACGCCGAGCTCCGTGGAGTGCTGCAGGTTCTGCCCGACCTCCTGTTCCGCGTGCAGGCCGACAATCGAATCTGCGCCGTCATGCAAGGAGGCTCGGTATTGGAAGCCCCGGCCATCCGTGGCCTCGAGCATTCCTCGCCCGGCGACGCGTTTTCCGAGGCCGCCCAGCAATTCTGGAGTGGCGTGGAACAGGCGCGGCACTCCCAGACCGCCGTCGCGTTCGAGTACTCGACCGGTCGAGATGGTCAGGGGCCCTTCTACGAGATGCGTCTGTTGCCCTTCGTTGGGCACGATCTCATCGGGATCGTCCGTGACGTCACGCTTCGCGAACGGGCGGAGAGTGCATTGCGGGAAAGCGAGGCACGGTCGGCGCTGGCCCAGCGAGCGGGCCACGTGGGTGTCTTCGACTGGAATCTCGCGCGTGAAGACGTGTTCTGGTCCGGGGAGGCGGAAGAGATCTTCGGGTTGCCCCGAGGAACCTTCGCCGGCAACTACGCGAGTTGGCGCGAGCGGGTCGTCGAAGACGATCGGGTCGGCCTGGACAACTTCTTCAAAGGATGGCTCGGCTCGGATCGAGAGGACGACTGCTGGGAATACCGCGTGACCCGATCCGATCGTCAGGAGCATTGGGTCGAGTCGAAAGGGCACGTCTTCCGCGACGCCTCCGGGCGTCCGATGCGCATCGTCGGTACGCATCTCGACATCACGGCCCGCAAGCAAGCCGAGCACGATCGCCTGGTGCTCGGCAAGCTGGAATCCACGGGAATCCTGGCCGGTGGGATCGCCCACGACTTCAACAATCTTCTCGCCGGCATGCTGATGAGCTTGCAAACAGCTTGTTCGAACAAAAGCACGGTCGACGAAATGCGAGAGAGCATCGAAGAGATCGAACGCTCCGTGCTGGCCGCCAAGAGCCTCACCCAGCAGCTCATCACGTTCGCGCGAGGTGGAGCCTCGGTCCGCCAGCCGACCGATCTGGGCAAGCTGCTGCGCGAGTCCTTCTCTCTGGTCTTGAGTGGCTCCAGTGTTCGCAGCGAGGTGTTCGTTGCCCCGGAGCTCTCGCTGGCCGAGGTCGATGGCGGCCAGATTGGTCAAGTGATTCGCAACCTGGTTCTCAATGCACGCGAGGCGATGCCGAAGGGAGGCGTGGTCACTCTCCGAGCGAGCAACGTGGTGCTGGGCCAGGGAACAGCAGCGCTTCCACCGGGAGACTACGTGCAGATCGAAGTGGCAGATCAGGGCACCGGAATCCCGCCCGAGGTGTTGCCCAAGATTTTCGATCCCTACTTCTCGACCAAGATGAGGGGAACCGACAAGGGAATGGGGTTGGGGCTGACCATCTGCCACTCCGTGGTGAAGAAGCACGCAGGTGCCATCACCGTGGCTTCAAGCCCGACCGGCACGACCTTTCATGTCTATCTTCCGGCTTCCCCTCGACGCAACTTGGATACCAAGGCGAACCAGGACGACGACCGCGGATGGCGAGGGCGGGTGCTGATCATGGACGACGAGCCCACCATGCGCACGGTCATGGCCAGGATGCTGAGACAGATGGGGTGCGAGGTCGGGCTCGCGGCGGATGGAGAGAGCGCCATGGAACTCTACCGCAAGGCCAGGCAAGACGGTCGCCGGTTCGACGTGGTCATTTTGGACCTGACCGTTCGGGGCGCCATGGGGGGCAAGGAAGCGGCGCGTGCCCTACTCGCGAGCAATCCTTCGGCCCGGATCGTGGTCATGAGCGGACACAGCGAAGACGAGGTCATGCGAGATTACCCCCGGCACGGGTTCAGGGGCGCACTTGCCAAGCCATTCGATCGCGCGACCTTGCTCGATGTCTTGGAACGCGTCGCGGAGAGCGCCCCGAGCAGCTGAGAGCGTCGCGGTGAAAAAGCGAAGGGCCGAGGAGCGCGCCCTCGATGGAGCGTCTCTCGGCCCTTGCTTACGGCGATGCGAGACCAGGAACTACGCGTCGGTCTTCGGCGCGGGGGGCGCGAAGGGCGACACCGAGCCCGAAGCGGCCAGTGCCTCGTAGAACTTCACCCGGGCAATGGCCTCTCGCTGGCCTTGCGCCATGAGCACCTTGGCGCGCTCGGGGCTGCTCTGGGTGAGCGACTTGAAGCGCGTCTCCGTCATCGCCCATTGCTCATAGGTGTGCTTCGGTGGCTTGGAGTCGAGCTTGAGCGGGTTCTCGCCCTTGGCGTAAAGCCCCGGGTTGAAGCGGTAGAGCGTCCAGGCGCCGCTGTCGACCACCGCGGCCTGATGGTCGAGGCCCTTGGCCATGTCGATGCCGTGGGCGATGCAGTGGCTGTAGGCGATGATGATCGAGGGACCGTCGTACGCTTCGGCCTCGATGAAGGCGCGCACCGTCTGCACGTCGCTGTAGCCCATGGCCACAGTGGCGACGTAGGCGTTGCGATAGGCCATGGCCATGAGGCCAAGGTCCTTCTTGCCCGTCTGCTTGCCGGCAGCCGCGAACTTGGCCACCGCGCCTGTCGGGGTCGACTTCGAGCACTGGCCTCCGGTGTTCGAGTACACCTCGGTGTCGAGCACCAGGATGTTCACGTTGCGCCCGCTGGCGATGACGTGGTCGAGACCGCCGTACCCGATGTCGTAGGCCCAGCCGTCGCCTCCGACAATCCACACGCTCTTCTTGACGAGCATGTCGGCCACGGTGAGCAGGTTCTTGGCATCGGCGTCCGCGCCGAGCTTGCCGAGGGCCTGCTTGAGCGCCACCACGCGCTCGCGCTGCGCGGAGATGCCGGTCTCGTCGGCCTGGTTGGCTTCGAGCAGCCCGGTCACGAGCTCGCCCGGCAGCTTGCCGCCCAGCTTCTTGAGCAGGAGCTTGGCGTACACGTTCTGCTGATCGATGGTCAGCCGGTAGCCGAGACCGAATTCGGCGTTGTCCTCGAAGAGCGAGTTGTTCCAAGTGGGGCCGCGGCCGTCCTTGGTCTGGGTGAACGGGGTGGTGGGCAGGTTGCCGCCGTAGATCGACGAGCAACCGGTGGCGTTCGCGATGATGGCCCGGTCGCCGAAGAGCTGGGTGAGCAGCTTGTAGTACGGCGTTTCGCCGCACCCCGAGCAGGCACCCGAGTACTCGAAGAGCGGCTGCAGGAACTGCGAGCCCTTGACCGTGTCGACCTTGACCAGCTTGCGGTCTACCTCGGGTAAATCGAGGAAGAAGGCATAGTTCTCGCGCTCGGCCGCACGCAGAGGCATCTGGGGCGCCATCATGAGGGCGCGCTTGCTGGGCTCCTTCTTGTCCTTGCCCGGGCAGACCTCCACGCACAGGGTGCAGCCCGTGCAGTCTTCCGGCGCAACCTGAATCATGTAGGCATAGCCGTCGAACTCCTTGCCCTTGTACTTCATCGACTTGAGGGTCGCGGGCTGCTTCTCGAGCAGCTTGGGGTCGGACACCTTGGCGCGGATGGCGGCGTGCGGGCAGACCAAGGTGCACTTGTTGCACTGGATGCACAGGTCGGGGTACCACACCGGGATTTCCATCGCGATGTTGCGCTTTTCCCACTGCGCGGTCGCTGTCGGGAAGGTGCCATCCACCGGGAAGGCGCTGACCGGCAGCTGGTCGCCGCGGCCCGCGATGATCTCGGCGGTTACCTTGTGCACGAAGTCGGGAGCTTCCTTGGCCACGATGGGCGGCATCTTGACCTTGCTCGACGCCACGGCCGGAACCTTGACCTCCATCAGGTTGGCCACGGTCTGGTCGACGGCGCGGAAGTTCTTGTCGACGACCTCTTGCCCCTTCTTGAGGTAGGTCTTCTTGATGGCGGTCTTGATCTTCTCGATCGCCAGGTCGGGGGGAAGCACGCCCGAAATGTTGAAGAAGCAGGTCTGCATGATGGTGTTGATACGCGCACCCATGCCGGTTTCCTTGGCCACCTTGTAGGCGTCGATGACGTAGAAGCGCGCCTTCTTGTCGATGATCTGCTTCTGCACCTCGATGGGGAGATGATCCCAGACCTCGCCCGGACCGTACACGCTGTTGAGCAGGAACACGCCGCCCGGCTGCAGGTACTGGAGCATGTCGTAGCGCTCGAGGAACGACCAATTGTGGCAAGCCAGAAACTGGGCCTGGGTGACGAGGTAGCTCGAACGGATCAAATCAGGCCCGAAGCGCAGGTGCGACACGGTGACCGCGCCGGCCTTCTTCGAGTCGTAGACGAAGTAGCCCTGGGCGAAGAACTTCGGGTCTTCGCCGATGATCTTGATCGAGTTCTTGTTGGCGCCGACGGTGCCGTCCGAGCCGAGTCCGTAGAACAGGCAGCGCTTCACGCTGTCGGGCTCGGTCGAGAAGGTGTAGTCCACGTCGATCGAGGTGTGGGTCACGTCGTCGTTGATGCCGACGGTGAAGTGGTTCTTGGGCGCCGGCTTCTTGAGCTCGTCGAACACCGCCTTGACGTGGGCCGAGGTGAATTCCTTGGACGAGAGCCCATAACGGCCGCCGATGATCTTCGGCATGGCGAAGGGCAGCTTGCCCGCGGCCGCGGTTTCGGCGATGGAGGTCACGACATCCTGGTACAGCGGCTCGCCGGAGGCGCCCGGCTCTTTCGTGCGGTCGAGAACCGCGATGGCCTTGACCGACTTGGGCAGGGCCGCGATGAGGTGCTCCATCGACCACGGACGGAACACCCGCACCTTGACCACCCCGACCTTTTCGCCCTTCTTGCTGAGGTGGTCCACGCCTTCGTGCGTGACCTCGGCTCCCGAGCCCATCACGATGATCACGCGCTCGGCATCGGCCGGACCGACGTAGTCGAACAGGTGATAGGCACGGCCCACCTGCTTGGCGAACTTGTCCATCTGCGCCTGGATGATGGCCGGCGCGGCGTTGTAGAATTTGTTGCCGCTCTCGCGAGCCTGGAAGAACACGTCGGGGTTCTGCGCGGTTCCGCGCAGGAACGGGCGATCGGGCGACATGGCGCGGGCACGATGGCCGGCCACCAGGTCATCGGTGACCAGGGCCTTGATGTCGTCGTCGGTAAGCTGCTCGATCTTCTGCACTTCGTGCGAGGTGCGGAAGCCGTCGAAGAAGTGAACGAACGGAATGCGCGACGCGAGCGTCGAAGCCTGCGCGATGAGCGCCATGTCCATCGCCTCCTGCACCGAGCCCGAGCCGATGAGGCCAAAGCCCGTCGAGCGAATGGCCATGATGTCGCTGTGGTCGCCGAAGATGGAGAGGGCATGGGTGGCGACGGTGCGCGCCGACACGTGGAAGACCGTCGAGGTCAGCTCGCCCGCGACCTTGAACATGGTCGGAATCATGAGCAGGAGCCCCTGCGAGGCGGTGAAGGTCGTGGTCAGCGACCCGGATTGCAGCGCACCGTGCGTGGCCGCCGAGGCGCCGCCTTCGCTCTGCATTTCGACGACCGCCGGGATCGCGCCCCAGATGTTCGTCCGGCCCTGCGCCGACCACTCATCGGCCCATTCGCCCATGTTGGACGAGGGGGTGATGGGATAGATAGCGCAGACTTCGTTCGTCTTGTGCGCGACATAGGCAACCGCTTCGTTGCCATCGATGGTCACCGTCTTGCGAGCCATTTCGTGGGTCCTCCGTGAAGTGCTTTTGGGGAAAGAAAGCGACCTGTTCTTACGTCTCCTGTTCGTGGGGCGCAACACAATTCTCGCCCCGCGAGACGGCCCAGTTCGCCGCCCGAATCACACGGAATTCAGCCTACATCCGCGGCACCGGGAACGGGTAGTCGGGACGGGCGAACAGGTAGCCCTGCAGCCAATCCGCTCCCAGATCGATCAAAATATCGAGCTCGGCTTGGGTTTCCACGCCTTCGGCCACCAGCGGCGTACCAAGCTCGCGGCACAAGGTGGCCAGGGCATGGACCATCCGGCGTTTGGTCGGCGCGCGATCGATGCCTCGAATCAAGGACATGTCGAGCTTGACGGCGTCCGGCTCCAAGTCCGCGAAACTGTTCAGGCCGGAATAGCCTTCGCCCAGATCGTCGACGGCGATCTTGTAGCCGAGCTTGCGCAGACGCTCGATGCGATCGTGCGTGTCAGGGATCTTTTCGATGGCCATGCGCTCGGTGATCTCGAAATGGATGCGCGAGGCGAACGGTCGCAGCGAGCTGTCCGGCGCGTAGAGTTGCTCGTCCAAGAGGTCCAGGACGTGAAGGTTGATGAAGACGCCCGGCAAATCACGATGGTTCTCCAGCACCTCGGCGATGAGGCCGCGCGTCTTGTGTCCAAGGGTGTGAACTTCTCCCAGCGATTCGGCGACATTGAGGATGTCGATGGGCAGGTGCAGCGTGGGATCGGTGCTGCGCATGAGCGCCTCGTACGCGACCACAGTCTTCTGCGACCAGGAGACGATGGGTTGAAAGGCCATCCACAGGCCATCGAGGGTACGGCCGAACTGATCGCGCAGCGCCTCGGTCTCACGCGCCAAGCGATCGCTGACCGCCAGAATCTGCCGCTGCCGTCGCGCCAGGTGGTAGGCGCGGATGGTTCGTTCCAGGACTTCCTTGAGCTGCGGCATGGCGAGCGGCTTGATGAGATAGCTTTGGGCGCCCCATTCCACCGCCAACCGCGCGGTTTCGAGCTCGGGTCCTCCGGTCATCAGAATGACCGGAACGTCCTTGTCGCGGCTGCGCACGACGCGCAGGACATCGAGACCGCTCGACCCGGGCAGATTGATGTCGGTGAGGATCGCGTCGAAGGAGCGCTCGCCCGCCATCTCCAGTGCGGCTTCGCTCGACGTTGCCCGCGACACCAGATAGCCCCAAGCCTCCAGGACGCGAACGCACGCGCGCATGAACTCCTCGTCGTCATCGACGACCAGGATCGCGGAACGACCACCCCCAAGAGCAGGGCTCAAGTCCTCGGTCTCGCCGTGTTCAATCCCCGTCACGTTGCACTTTGACCCATGGGCAGCCAATCCCAACCAAGACAGCATCGGCGGAAGGGCCGTCATAACTTGAGTCGCCGCCGGCACAGGCCGCGGGCAAAGGAACAAGCCAGCCCGTCTCCCCACACGACAAGGCTCGGTGTACCATGCGCAAATGTTGGGTCCCAGATCCTTGCTGCTCATCGCGCTCGGTGGGTTCGGAGTCGCCTTCACCGCGCTGTGGAGCCGCGATATTGCGAAGAAACGCCTTCGGACGGCGCGCAATGCTGGGACGCGGGACGAGCCCCGGTCCGCGTCGAACGATGACGAGGACGCGTCGGCCACGCGTCCCGGCCCACCGTCGGCAGCCCAGGCCGTCATTGGATTCATCACGAATTTCTTCGACTTCCTGGGCATCGGCTCCTACGCCACCACCACGTCGATCTACAAACTGTTCCACATGGTTCCCGATCGCCGCATCCCCGGTACGCTGCTGGTGGGGCACATGTGGCCGACTGTCGCACAGGCGGTCATCTCCATCACCATCATCCAGGTGGAAATGCCTTCGTTGGTGGCGCTCATCGCGGCTTCGATCCTGGGCTCGTGGCTGGGCGCCGGGGTGGTTTCGGCGTGGTCTAAACGCAAGGTCCAGATTGGCATGGGACTCGCCCTGCTGGGCGCGGCGGGTCTGATGTTGGCCAAGGCCGTGCATTGGTTGCCCAGCGGCGGCGAAACCCTGGGCCTGCACGGTTGGCGCATGGCCGCCGGCCTCTTGGGTAACTTCACCTTCGGGGCGCTCATGAACCTCGGCATCGGCGCCTACGCACCGAGCCTCATCCTGTTCGGATTTCTCGGCATGGATCTCAAGGCCATCTTCCCCATCATGATGGGGTCTTGCGCATTCATCATGCCGACCAGCGGGATTCGCTTCATCGGCCGCGGCAGCTACGCCTCGCGCGCGGCCCTCGGCCTGGCCCTGGGGGGCATTCCAGGCGTGTTGCTGGCGGCCTACGTGGTCCGCCAGCTCTCCGTCGGATATCTTCTGTGGCTGGTGATCGCGGTGGCGACCTACAGCGCGCTGGCCATGCTCGCCTCCGAGAGGAGAGAGCACGGACGAGATGGAGCACACGGAGAAAGCATGAACTCGCATGGGTAACCCACTCTTCTTGACCAAGTCCGTGGACAAGTTGCGCTCGGACGCGGAGTACGGCTACGGGCTCAAGCGCAGCCTCACCGCCTTCGACCTCGTCCTGCTCGGCGTGGGGGGGATCATCGGCACCGGCATCTTCGTGCTCACCGGCCGCGCCGCCGCCGCCAACGCCGGGCCAGCCGTGGCGCTCTCGTTCTCGGTAGCCGCCGTGGCCTCCGCCTTCGCGGGCCTGTGCTACGCCGAGATGGCATCCATGATACCCATCGCCGGCAGCGCGTACACCTACGCCTACGCCACCATGGGCGAGCTTGTCGCCTGGATCATCGGCTGGGACTTGATTCTCGAATACCTCGTGGGCGCCGCCACCGTGAGCGTGGGCTGGTCGGGCTACGTCTGTGCGTTCGTGAAGAACGTGACCGGCCACGAGCTGCCGGCGACGTGGACTCGCGCGCCCTTCATCTGGGACGAGGCCACGCACCACCTGCACGGTACCGGGGCCATCATCAACCTGCCCGCTGTGCTCATCGTGTTGGCGGTGACCACCATCCTGGTGGTGGGAATCAAGGAGTCGGCCCGCTTCAACGGCATCATCGTGCTGGTCAAAGTCGCGGTCGTGCTGATGTTCATCGTCGCCGCCGCGCCCTTCGTCCGCCACGCGAACTGGGTCCCCTTCGTGCCGCCCAACGAGGGCACCTTCGGCCGGTTCGGTGTTTCCGGCATCCTGCAAGGTGCGACCATGGTGTTCTTTGCGTATATCGGCTTCGACGCCGTCTCGACCGCCGCCCAGGAGACCAAGAACCCCCAGCGCGACCTGCCCATCGGCATCCTTGGATCGCTGGCCATCTGCACGGTTCTCTACATCGCCGTCTCGCTCATCCTGACCGGAGTCGTCCACTACACCAGGTTATCCGTCCCCAACCCCATCGCCGTCGGCATCGCGGTGACCGGTTCGCACCTCTTGGAGTCCGCCGTCGAGATCGGCGCCATCGCCGGTCTCTCGTCGGTCATGCTGGTGCTGCTGCTCGGTCAGCCGCGTATCTTCTTCTCCATGGCGCGCGACGGCCTTCTGCCCCCGGTCGCGGCCAAGGTGCACCCGCGCTTCGGCACGCCGCACGTCACCACCATCATCACCGGCTGCATGTGCGCCTTGGCCGGCGGCGTACTACCCATCGATATTCTCGGCGAGCTGACCAGCATCGGCACCCTGTTCGCCTTCGTGCTGGTCAGCCTGGGTGTGATGATCCTGCGTATCAGACGCCCCGATATACCCCGCTCGTTCAAGGTCCCCGGCGGCACCTACGTCGTTCCCATCTGCGGCGCCCTGACCTCGGGCCTGCTCATGTACACGGCCACCACCCACACCATCATCCGCCTCTTCGCATGGATGGCCGTCGGCCTCGTCATCTACTTCACCTACGGCGTGAAGCACTCCGTCCTGCGCACCGGCAAAGAGCCGCCCATCCCCTTCGCGGACCCGCACACCGAAACGCCGCCGCCAAGGCTGGTGGGTTGAGCCATTTCTTCGAAGTTCTGGGCTATTCTCCAGCCATGCCTACCGTCATCATCACCCTTGGCAAGGTCAACCTCACCGTCGACACCCTGGACACGCCCACGGCGGCGGCGATTCTTGCCAGCCTACCGTTCTCGTCGTCGGCCAAGATCTGGGGCGAGGAGGTCTATTTCACCACGCCGGTACAGGCTCGACGCGAGCCCGATGCGCGCGAGGTCGTGCAGCCGGGCGAGATCGCGTTCTGGGTGGAGGGTGACGGCGTCGCCATCGGCTATGGGCGTACGCCCTTGTCCCGCCCGGGGGAAATCCGTTTGGCCGCACGGGTGAACGTGTGGGGCCGGGCGCGCGAAGACGTGCGTCTGCTCAAAGGCGTGCGCGAGGGGGAGAGAATCACGGTCGAGCGTGGAGCCCCCGAAGCCGGGTGAGACGGCCATGACCACGCGAACATCGGCGTTCGCGCGAGGCTGGTTCCCCCGCCGCTCGTCCTTGCTGTGTTTGCTCGTCGCCGGATGCACGCTCGCGCACGCGCCATCCGGTCCGCCGACCAGCACGCCCCCTGCCGTGCGCGCGCTGCCCGAGGCGGGCCTCGAAGCCATCCACGCGTACATCAAGAACGCGTGGCACACGCTGGAACGCAGCCACCGCGATCTCGCGCTGGCGGCCCGCGACCCGAAGGTGCCCCACGTCGAGGGCGAACCTTGGCCGGTCTACTACCCGGCCAACGACGATCCGGTTCGCATCGCCAGGACCCTGGACGCCGAAATGCCGCCCGCCACGCGGCACCAGATTGTGCTTCGGCCACTCTCCGCGAACGCCCCGCCGGGATTGCTCTACCTGCCCCACCCCTACGTGGTGCCGGGCGGACGCTTCAACGAGATGTACGGCTGGGACAGCTACTTCATCGTGCTCGGGCTGCTGGCCGACGCCGAGGTCGAGCTCGCGCGCGACATGACCGACAACTTCGTCTACGAGGTCGAGCACTATGGTCGCGTGCTCAACGCCAATCGCACCTACTATCTCACCCGTTCGCAGCCGCCGTTTCTAAGCGAGATGGTGCTCGCGGTCTATGGGGCGACCAAGGATCTCGTCTGGCTCGCCCGCGTCCTGCCGGCCGTCGAAGCCTACTACCAGACTTGGATCGAGGAGCCGCACCTGGAAGAGGCGTCCGGGCTGTCGCGCTACTTCGCTCTCGGCGAGGGGCCAGCGCCGGAGGTGGTTGCCGGAGAGCGCGACGAGCGCGGCAGGACCCACTACGACCGCGTGCGCGACTACTACCGCACCCACGCCGTCACCGATTACCCGCTCGAAGAATTCTACGATCGCGCCCACGACCGCCTGACCCCGCTTTTCTACAAAGGCGATCGTTCCATGCGCGAGTCGGGCTTCGACCCGTCCAATCGCTTCGGCCAGTTCGGTGTCGACATCATTCACTACCTGCCGGTGTGCCTGAACGCCCTGCTCTACCGGATGGAGGTCGAGCTCGCGGACATGGCGACGCTCCTCGGACACGCGCAGAAGGCCGCGACCTTTCTCGATCGGGCGAAATCTCGGCGAAGAGCCATCGACGCCTTGCTCTGGGACGAGCAGACCGGCCTCTATCTCGACTTCGACTTCCAAACCGGCCGGCGTCGATTCTATCCCTTCGCGACGACCTTCTATCCCCTATGGGCCGGGCTTGCCTCCCCTCACCAGGCCAAGCGCGTCCACGACAACCTGGGCCGTTTCGAACGGCCGGGCGGGCTCATGACCAGCACCTTCGTGAGTGGGTGCCAATGGGACGCGCCCTACGGCTGGGCGCCGTTGCAACTGCTTGCCGTCGAGGGCTTGCGTCGCTACGGCTACGACGAGGACGCCTATCGGATCCAGCGCGAGTTCCTTTCGCTCGTGCTCGATATCTTCGAGACGCGCAAAACCATCGTCGAGAAATACGATGTGGTCCCGCGCAGCGCGGACGTGAGACCGGGCCTGCGCTTCGGCTACCGCAGCAACGAAATCGGCTTCGGCTGGACCAACGGGGTGTTTCTCGAGCTGGAGAAGCTTTTTCCGGGTCAAGCTTCCTCTGACCGATGACGCAAAGCTCGCCAATCCTTCAACGAGCGGACCATGCCCGCGCCATCTGCTAGTATGCGCGCCCTCGTGGACTGGAAAAACACTCTCAACCTGCCCAAGACCGAATTCCCCATGCGCGCCGACCTGGCCCGCCGCGAGCCGCTGTGGCTCGCGCGCTGGGCCGACGGGAAACAGTACGAGACGGTGCTGGCCGCGCGCGAGGCCGCCAAGGCCGAGCCCTACGTGCTGCACGACGGACCGCCCTACCCGACCGGCGGCATTCACTACGGCACCCTGCTGAACAAGGTGCTCAAGGACATCATCGTCCGCTCGCGCCTGCTCATGGGCAAGGCGGCCCGCTTCGTGCCGGGCTGGGACTGCCACGGGTTGCCCATCGAACAGCAGGTGGAAAAGCAGTTCGGGGCCAAGGCCAAACAGGACACGCGCGATTTTCGCCAGAAGTGCGAGGCGCACGCGCGCAAGTTCGTGGACGTCATGCGCGCCGATTTCCGGCGGCTGGGCTGCTTCGGCACCTGGGACGAGCCGTACCTCACGCTGAACAAGGAGTACGAAGCCACCATCGTGCGCGTGATGGCGGCCTTCGCCAAGAAGGGGCTGCTCTACCGGGCCAAGCGCCCGGTGCACTGGTGCACCACGCACCAGACCGCGCTGGCCGAGGCCGAGGTGGAATACGCCGATCATGCCTCGCCGTCGATCTTCGTGCGCTTCCCGGTCGTTCCCGGCCAGCCGGCGCTGCAAGCAATCCTGGGCGACGCGCCTGCCGCATTGGTCATCTGGACCACGACGCCCTGGACGCTCGCCGCGAATCTGGCCATCGTGGCCAACCCGACGCTGGCGTACGTGGCGATTCCGACCGAGCGGCCAGGCCAGGCACGCGAGTACCTGATCGTGGCGCGCGAGCTGGCCGATGGGTTCATCGCGGCGTGCGAGCTGAAGACGGGTGCGAGGGAAACCTGGATCGAGCTTGCCGGCGACAAGCTGCGCTCGCTGCGCGGCCTGCGCTACCAACATCCCTTCATCGCCACGCCCAAGTCGGACAAGGACTTCCGCCTGACCTTTGCCTCGCACGCGACGCTCGACGCGGGCACGGGCCTCGTGCACACCGCGCCCGGCCACGGCGCCGACGACTACGCGGTCGGCCGCAGCGAAGGACTGGAAGTGTACGCACCCGTCGACGGCATGGGCCGCTACACCGCCGAAGTTCCCAACTGGGCCGGCATGCAGGTCTTCGAGGCCAACCCGAAGATCGTCGCCCACTTGGCAGAAACCGGCTTCCTGCTCAACAAGCCGGGCGAGCAGATCAGGCACCAGTACCCGCACTGCTGGCGCTGCAAGCATCCCGTGCTCTTTCGCGCCACCAGCCAATGGTTCGCGCGTCTCGGCGACCTGGGCGACAAGACGAGCCTACGGCAGCAGGCGCTCGACGAAATCGATCGCACGCAGTGGATCCCGGCCTGGGGCCGCGACCGCATCCGCGGCATGATCGAGGTGCGGCCGGACTGGTGCCTGTCGCGCCAGCGCGTGTGGGGCGTGCCCATCCCGGCCTATCTGTGCAAGCAGTGCGACGAGCCCTTCCTGGAAGCCGGCGCCATGGAACACGTGGCAAAGCTCTTCGCCAGCGAAGGATCGGCCGCCTGGTTTGCCCGACCGGTGGGCGAGCTTGTCCCCGCGGGCACGGCCTGCCCGCGCTGCCACGGCACCGACCTCGACAAGACCCACGACATCGTCGATGTCTGGTTCGAGTCCGGCGTGTCGTGGGCCGCGGTGGCGGACGGAAAGCTCGTGCCCAAGGGCAGCAAGGTCGATCTCTATCTCGAAGGCGCGGATCAACACCGCGGCTGGTTCCATTCGTCCCTGCTGGCCGCGGTCGCGGCGCGCGAATCCGCACCCTACAAGGCGGTGCTCACCCACGGCTGGGTGCTCGACGAGCGCGGCAAGGTCTATTCGAAATCCGAGATCGAGAAGACGCGCGCGGCGGGCGTCAAGACCGACTACGTCGAGCCCAGCGTGTGGATGGAAAAGAACGGCGCCGAGCTGCTGCGCCTGTGGGTTGCCGCGGCCGACTACCAGTCGGACGTGGTGTTCTCCAAGACCATCCTCGACCAGCTTGGTGAGTCGTACCGCAAGATCCGCAACACCTGCCGCTTCTCGCTCTCCAACCTGTACGACTTCGTGCCGGCTCGCGATCTTCTGCCCGACGAGAACCTGCGCGAGCTGGATCGCCTGGCGCTGGCAGTCCTGCGCGAACGCAATGCCCAAGTTCGCGACGCCTTCGAACGCTACAGCTTCCACGATGCCGTGCGCTTGATGGTCGACTATCTGATCACCGTGTCGGCCGAATACCTGGGACCGATCAAGGACGCGCTCTACTGCGAGGCGGCGAATTCGCCCGACCGGCGAAGCGTGCAGACGGCGCTCTACGAAATGGTCAGAACCGTGGCCACCTGGATGGCGCCCATCCTGTGCTTCTCGGCCCAGGACGTGGCCGACGAGCTGGCTCGACTGACCGGTGCGACCTTCGACGTGCACGGCCAAGTGTGGCCGGTAGCGACCATGCCGCCGCGACCGCGCTGGGAGACGGAGCTTCGTCCGCTGCGCGAGGCCGTGCTGGCCAAGCTGGAGGCCTTCCGCGCCGCCGGACACAAGGCGCTGCATGCGAGCGTCACGGTGACACCGGCCGCGGCCGACCGGGATGCGTGGAGAAAGAACCTGGCGCACCTCACCGAGCTGTGCGAGGTGTCGAGCATCACCCTCGCGGCCGGCGACGCGCCGGCCACCGAGGTCGCGGTGTCCGAAGCCCCCTTGCCCGAATGCCCGCGTTGCTGGCGCCGCACCGGGGCTGCCTCGGGCCATGCCCAGGAACCCAACCTTTGCATCCGCTGCGCATCCGTGGTCAGCTCATTGAAACTCTCATGACCGAGCAAATATCGACCAAGACCCGTAACCTGCTTTTCGGCATCTCCGCCGTGGTTTCGTTGGTCCTCGACCAGTGGACCAAGGTCCTGGCGCGGACCGATCTGCAACCGCTCGGACCATGGAAGAGCAAGGTCATCATCCCCAACTACTTCGATCTGCGCTATTCCGAGAACACCGGTGTGGCCTTCGGCATGTTCCAGAAACTGCCGGGCGGGCGCATCTGGCTCACCGTGGTTGCCCTGGCGGCCTTGCTGCTCGTCGGCTACTATCTCGTGCGCAGCAATCCTCGTCAGTTCCGCCTGCACCTGGCCCTGGGGCTGGTCGCCGGGGGCGCTATCGGAAACCTGATCGACCGCATCGCCTATGGTCGCGTGACCGACTTCATCGTGTGGAAGGTGGGCACGCACGAGTGGCCGGCCTTCAACATCGCGGACGCGGCCCTGGTGGTGGGCGTCGCGCTCATGGCGCTCGACATGCTCCTCGACAAACGTGGGCATTCGGCCCACGCGCCCGGACCGGCGAGCAGCAAAGAAAGCTAGGCGCTGGATGCTTGCTCGAAAGATTCACCTCGCCCCGCGAAGCGGGGAGAGGTCGACGCGCGGAGCGCGTCGGGTGAGGGGTTCGGCCATGCAAGAGAGCGCGCTGGCCCCTAGCCCTCTCCCCGCTGCGCGGGGCGAGGGGATTGGAGGGCGCACGTGCCTAGAAACTCGCTGACTTCTCGGCACTTTCAACCCGTTCGGTGCTCTAGACCATGCGCCCTGTTCTAATCGATTTCGGCATCGACATCCCGCTCCTCGGGCATCTCGATCTGCCGTCGTATTTCGTCATGCTGTCGCTGAGCTTCATCATCGGCGCGTGGATGACCTACCGCGAGGCGCCGCGCCTGGGTCTCGACCGCGAGCGCGTGCTCGACCTCAATATCTACATCGTGATCTGGGCCATCGTGGGCGCGCGCGTGTTGCACGTCATCGCCGACGGACACTTCCACGACTATGTCAACCTGTGCGTCGACAACTTCAAGGTCCGCGCCACCGAGGCCAAGGTCAGCTTCTGCAACGCCAGCAGCGAATGCGGCTGGGACTATGTGTGCAATCTCGCCGACCACACCTGCCATCCGCCGCGCGATTGCTTCGCCATGCTCGAGGTCTGGCGCGGCGGGCTCGCGTACTACGGCGGCTTCATCTTCGCCACGGCGTTTGGCCTTTACTTCGCGCGCAAGCACCACATGGGCATGTGGAAAGTCGCGGATCTGTGCGCGCCGTGGATCGCCTTCGGCCTGGCCGTATCGCGCATGGGTTGCTTCCTCAACGGCTGCTGCTACGGCAAAATCACGCACGTGCCGTGGGCGGTTCGCTTCCCCATGGGCAGCCCGGCCTGGGAGGCGCAACACGACGCCCACCTCATCGGCGACCATGCCCCCGCCCTGCCCGTACATCCGACGGAAATCTATCTCTCGCTGCTCAACCTCGCCGTCTTCGCAATCCTGTACTTCGTCATCCGCCGGGGCAAACGCTTCGACGGACAGATCTTCGCGTGGCTGCTCATCCTCTATGGTCTGGTTCGCTCCTTCGTCGAGATCTGGCGCGACGACGATCGCGGTGTGCTGTTCGGATGGCTGTCGACCTCGCAGATCATCTCGTTGCCGCTCGTCGCGCTCGGCATCTACGTGCTGGTTCGCCATCGCGCGGACGTCGGCTCCGCGCCGGTCGCTGCCCCATGAGGCCCACGCTCTTCACCATCGGTTCGGGCGCGCACGCCTTCCCCGTTCATTCCTACGGATTCCTCATCGCCATCGGGATCGTGGTCGGGGTGGCGGTTTCGCTTCGCCGCGGGCGCAGCGTGGGCATCGAAACCGCGACCACCCTGGATTTGACCTTCTATTCCGTCCTGGTCGGTCTGGTGGGCGCGCGTCTGCTGTATGTCCTCATGCATGCGGGCGAATACGCGCGCCTGTGCGCCGGCGTCGGCCTGCCGCGCTCGTTCGGCCAGAAGCTCCAGGACTGCACGGCACCGCTGCGATTTTGGCAAGGCGGACTTGTCTTTCTTGGTGGCGCCGTTCTTTCGGCCGTGGTGATGCTGCTCTACGCCCGTCGCAATGGCCTTGGGCTCGGCGATGTCGCCGACGTGCTCGCCCCATCGGTCAGCATCGCCCACGTCTTCGGTCGGCTGGGCTGCTTCATGGTCGGGTGCTGCTACGGCAAACCGTGGGTCGGTGGTATCCACTTTCCGCCCGACAGCGTGGCCTACTCGGAGTATCTCACGCGTCGGGCGATCATGGTCGGCGCCCCCTGCACGCCCGGCGTGCACCACCCAGCTCTACGAATCCGCTGGCGAGCTTCTCATCTTCATCGGCCTGCTCTGGATGTGGAAGCGTCGCAAGTTCCCTGGTGCGATCGCCCTCGGCTACGCCTTCGCCTATGGCATCCTCCGTTTCGCGGTCGAGATCTTCCGCGACGACGATGTGCGCGGCTTTCTCTTCGAGGCTCGCGTTCCGGCCCTCGCCCGTCTGCTCGGCCTTTCGCCCGGCGAGCCGCTCTTCCTCTCGACCGCCCAGGCGACGTCGCTCGCGCTGATCGCGGTGGCGGCCATTGTCTATGCGGCGCTTCGACGGCGGCTACGCCTCGCTGGAAAAGAGTAGACACCGAGGACGCAAAGGAGAGGCGCCTCCCCGACGATCTGACAGTCCTGGTTGCAACGCTGATCCGGCGTGCCATTGAGGTCCCCGAGGTCGCAGGCCTCGCCAAATTCGCCATCGGGAATGCCATCTCCGCAGAAGTGCGTGTCCCCCCGATCAGGCCGATCCACCCAGGGTCCAGACCTCGCGTCCGCTCTTGAGGTGCTTCTTTTGGATCTTCACGTCATCGGCGCCCTCGGCCTCGGCGATGAGGAGGCAGCTCGGCGACATCTTCGGGGCTTCCGTCGCAGAACCCCATCGGGCGCGGATTGTTGGACAGATTCAGCCTGAACCCTGAGCTCGCCGTGATCCCAGCGGGTTTGCATGGCATTGTCGTAGCGGTAGATCATGAGAAGGCGACAGCATAACACTGGCAGAACCGGTGGGCGCGCTGTCTTTCCCTCTGTCCGAACAGCATCGGGGCTAGACTGCACCCTGGCCGAGCTCGGAGAGAATCCTTTTCGCGTTTGGTGGCTCACAAGGAGATCCACATGCGTCTGTCGCGCAACACCCGACCTTGCTCGTCCAGCCGCTCTCCGGTCAGGTCGCGGTGCTGGCGGGCAAAGAGGCGCGCGTCGTGCGTCAGCTTGCCCCCGACGAGCCGTTGCCTCACCTGCTTCCGTTGGCGGAGCTGCGCGCGGGAGGCTTCGCGGTGGAATCGGCCGAGGACGAAAGGGCGCTGGTGGCGGAGGCGTACGCGACCTATCTCGAGGAGCTCGACAAGACCGAGACGCAGCTCGTGGTGGTGCCGACCTTCGGCTGCAACCTGCGCTGTGTGTACTGCTATCAGGAGCCGTTCGTATCGACGGCGGGTGGGCTGATCTCGCCCGAGACGATCCCGGCCCTCTTCGCCTACATCGATCGTTTTCACGGGGATGAAACCCCGCGTCCGTACCTGACCCTGTTCGGCGGCGAGCCTCTGGTCGACGCGGCCGCCAGCCACGACCGCATCGAACGCATCGTTGGCGCCGCCGAGGAGCGTGCGCTGCGGGTCGCGGTCGTCACCAACGGCTACGCCATCCTGGAATACTTGCCAGTGCTCTCGCGCCCGGCCATCCGAGAGGTGCAGGTCACGCTCGACGGCCCACCGGCGATGCACGACCAGCGACGTCCGCTGGCCAGCGGGGCCGGAACCTTCGACCGCATCGCTCGGGGCATCGACACGCTGGTGGCCGCGGGCATCCCGGTCAACCTCCGCGTGGTGGTCGACCGCGAGAACCTGGCCGCGCTGCCCGAGCTGGCGGCCCTGGCGGAGCAGCGGGGGTGGCTCGGACTGCCAGAGTCCGCCTTCAAGACCCAGATCGGTCGCAACTACGACTTCTTCGGCTGCGCCAGTCGGCAGGGGCGCGAGCAGGCATCTTCGATGCCGAGGGCGGCCAAGTCGCGACACAGGAAATTCACTTTGGCCAAAAACGGCGGCACGGCGGCGCGTGCTTTGTCGATCATGGCCGGGTGCGATCGATGCCGATGGCCGTGCCGACGACCCCACCCGGCCAGCGGCGCGGAGCACGTCCTGGCCCCGGCCGGAGCCGAGGTCCACGAAGACCTCGCCCGTCGTCGGGGCGGCGAGATCCAAGGCCTCGCCGCAGGACAGCGAGCAGCAGCTTTCGGCCAAACCGGAGTAGAGCAGGCACGTCACGCGCATTGCCAACCCGGGATGCAATGCGGAACGGAAAAATATGAGGAAGGGAGGAAGGGAAGAAGGGAGGAAGGGATGCGGCAGAAGTTGACGCAACGAAGCCGCGACCTCTTCGAACCTGCTCCCGAGCGAACGTGAGCCGACCAGCGTGCCCCGCAATCCCGTAGCAAATCCTGGGGCCCACTTTCCAAGCCAAAGGCGCCGGTCCGGCAGAGCAATGAAGGGTGGTCGTAGACGTGGCCGTGGCCGTGGCCGTGGCCGTGGCCGTGGCCGTGGCCGGACATTCTGGACGCGCAGGCCGCGGCCACGCTCACGGTGCGACCAGGCCAGGCTGGTCGGAAAAGGAACCTAAGATCCCGAGGCGGGCACGCCACCGATCGGGCGGAAGCCATCGCACTTCTGGCCGGCCAGGACCTCGAGGGATTGGATGAGCACCTCCTGGGGTTGCTGGCCCACCAGGCGCGCGACCTCGTTGTGGGCGCTGTCGAGGAACAGGAAGGTGGGCACACCCAGCACGCCCCGTTCGGCGGCGGCCGCGCGCCCGCCAGGCGCAGACACGTCGATCTGGCGGAAGCGGATGCCGTGCCGAGCGCAATCGTGCTCGGCCGCGGCGACGACCGGGTGCATGCGCTGGCAGATCGGGCATCCCGCGGCCACGAACTCCAGCATGGTCGGTCCGTCGAGGGCTTCGGCCGTTGAAGTCGAGACGATGGCCGTTTCCGGCGAGCCCTGCACCACGCCGGCGCTGCAGGTGGCGGGGCCGGTTGGCGTCGCCGCGGCGACGGGCGACGCGGCCGGGGCAGCTACCGCCGCGCCCGCGTGGCCCATGAGCACCGCCTCGTGGCCCGTGATGAAGAGCAGGCCCATCGCCGCCAGCAGGGTTCCGCTGGCGAGCTCGAATCCGCGCAGGTGTCGCTTGGCCCGGTCGAGCAGGCGCAAAGCGAACGGCGCCATCAGCGATATGGCGATCAAGGGCAGGGTGAGTCCCGCTGCATAGGTGGCCAGGTAGAGCGCTCCCTTGGCCGGGCTGCCGGTCGAGCCGGCGAAGGCCAGCACCGCGCCGAGCACCGGGCCCACGCAGGGGCTCCAGCCGAGCGCAAAGGCGCCACCAAAGAGGAACGGCCACAAAAGGCCGCCGCCACGCCGAACCGAGCTGAGCCAGGGACGCGCCTCGCGATCGAGGCCGGGGATATGCAGGAAGCCCATGAGCTTGAGCCCGGCGAGGAAGATGGCGAGGCCGGACAACTGAAGAACGAGGGCGCGATGGCCCGACAGGGTGCGGCCGACTGCCGACGCTGCCAGACCCAGCATGACGAAGACGACGGAAAGCCCGAGGGCAAAGGCCAGCGTGGCCGCGAACAGCCCCTTGCCGCGCGAGCCCTCGCGCAACGCGGTCGCGGAGGTTCCCGCCAGCGTGGCCAGGTAGATGGGAACCAGGGGCAGCACGCAAGGCGAGAGAAAGGTCAGAAACCCGGCCAGCAACACGGCTGGCAAGCTGAAGCTGCTCATGATGTGGATTGGAGCCACATCCGGCCGGCTGGGATTCGCCGAGGCGAGACTTTATGCTCTCCCCTGCTACGTCCCTGCCACGGTCACTTTGGCCACCCGGAAGGTCGGGCACTGCACCGACGAGCGCGTGTCGAGGTCGTCCGCGACCGCGTCGATACCCTTCCACAAATCGTCGAAGTTGGCCGAGATGGTGACCTCGCTGACGGGAAAGGCTTGCTCGCCGTTTTCGATCCAGAAACCGGCGGCGCCCTGAGAAAAATCCCCGGTCACCGGGTTGAATCCAAATCCCATGAGAGCGGTGACGTACAGTCCCTGCGCCACATTGGCGGCATCCTTGGCGCTGGTCTTGCCCGGCCGAAGGATGAAATTCGAGGTCGCCACGTGCGGCCCGCCACCCAGCCCGCGCCCGGCGGAGGCGGTGGACTTGCGCCCCAGCTTGCGCGCCGAATAGACGTCGCACAGGAAGGTGCGTAGCACGCCGTCGGAGACGACCACGTTGGGCCGCACCGCCAGTCCCTCGCTGTCGAAGGGTCGCGACCCCGGCGCCCGCGGCAACAGAGGATCGTCGACGATGCTGACCAGCGGCGACGCGACCGCCGTGCCCTCGCGCTCGGCGAGGTAGCTGTTCTTGCGCCAGACCGCGCCGCCGGAAATCAAACCCGCGAACTGCCCGAGCAGCGAACGGCCGGCCTCGGGCGAGAACACGGCCGGCACCTGGCACGTCGCCACTTTGCGCGACCCCAGCTTGGCCACGGTCCTGCGCGCGGCCTCGATGCCCACTTCCTCGGCAGCCTGCAACCCGGACACGAAACGATTCGACGTGTAGTGGTAGCCGTTGCGCTTCTTGCCCTCGCGGTCGTCGCACACCGGCTCGACGACGAACGAGACATTGCTGCCCCGGTAGGCGGCGGAAAATCCCGCCGACGTCGCAAAGGCGACCGCGCCCACGCCCCGGCCGAAAATCGAGCCCTCGGAATTCACCACGCGCGGATCGAAGTCGAGCGCGGCCTGCTCGCCCGTCTTGGCCCAACGCATGGCCTCGGCCACGTCGATGGACAGCACCGACTCGTCCCACAAATCGAGATCGGGAATCGCCCGAGCCATCTCTTCGCGATCCGGTAGCGCGGCCAGCGGTTCGGGCTCGGAAAGGCGGCACAGCGCCACGGACTCCTCGGCGAAGCTCTTCATGGCCTGCGCGTCGAAATCGGATGTGTAGGTGACCGCGGCCCGGGCCTCCTTGAGCACGCGCAAGCCAAGTCCGCGGCTACCTGCTTCCTTGACGAGCTCCGGCTCGCCCATGCGCAGCTTGACCTCCAGCTCGGCCCCGTCACGCACCAGCACCTCGGCACCGTCCGCGCCCGCGGACAACGCGAGACTGAGCATCTGCTCGGCCAGCTCCTGGCAGACTTTCTCGTTGGCGATCTTGCGTTTTCCCTGTTCCGCGCTCATGCCGCCTTGGTGCCTCCCACGGTGATGCGCGCGATCTTGACGGTCGGCGTGCCGATGCCGACGGGCACTGACTGGCCGTCCTTGCCGCAGGTCCAAGTCCCGTCGGAGAGCAGAAAATCGTGCCCAACCATGGTCACGTTGCGCAGGACCTCGGGACCGTTGCCGATGAGGTTCACGCCGCGCAGAGGGGCGGTCAGCTTGCCGTCCTCGATGAGGTAGCTTTCGGTCAGAGAGAAGACGAAGTCGCCATTCGAGATGTTCACCTGCCCGCCGGAGAAGCGCTTGGCGTACACGCCACGAGCGACCGAACCGATGATGTCCTGGGGATCGTCGTTGCCGGCGAGCAGGAGCGTGTTGGTCATGCGCGGCATGGGAGGCTGGCGGAAACTTTCGCGGCGACCATTGCCGGTCGGCTTGGTGCCGAAGTGGCGAGCCGAGATGCGATCCTGCATGTAGCCCACCAGGATGCCGTTTTCGATGAGCACGTTGCGCCCGCCGCTCGTGCCCTCGTCGTCCACGTTGATCGAGCCGCGCGCGCCCGCGATGGTGGCGTCGTCGACCACGGTACACAGGTGCGACGCCACCTGCTTGCCCATCTGGCCCGAGTAATTGCTGGTCTTCTTGCGGTTGAAATCCGCCTCCAGCCCATGCCCGACCGCTTCGTGCAACAAGATGCCCGATTCGCCGGCGGCCAGCACGACCTCCATGGGCCCGGCCGGCGCCTCTTGGGCGTGCAACATGGCGACCGCCAAGCGAGCTGCCTCGCGACCGTGATCCTCGGGCGTCGAGCCCGGTTCGGAGAACAGATCGAGCCCGCGGCGTTTGGCCGTGCCCGAGCGCCCGGACTGGCGCTTGCCCTTGTCCTCCGCCATGGCGTTGACGCCGAGACGCACCATGGGCTGCCGGTCGCGCGCCATGGTTCCGTCGGAGCTGACCACGAGCACATCGGACCAGCCTTCCGCGAAACCGGCCTCGACGCGAACGATGCGTGGATCGTAGGCCCGCGCAGCGGCGTCCAGCCGGCGAAGCAGGGCGACCTTCTCTTCCCCGGTCCGAGACAGCGAGAGCTCGCGCACGGGATAGAAGCTGGGCAAAACCTTCGCCGCCAACGCGACCGGGACGGGCGAGCCGCCCCGGGACGCGATCTCGTCCCGCCGTGCGGGCGGCATCCATCATGCGCGGCTCGGAGAGCTCCTCGGTGTAGGCATAGCCGGAAGCAACTCCGCGCACGACCCGCACGCCCAAGCCGAGCACGATGGCCCGGCCGACCGTGCGAACGCGACCTTCCTCGAAAGCAAAGTCGCTCGAGGATCGGTACTCGAAGTAGAGATCCGCGTGTTCTCCGCCCGAGGCCAGCGCGACGCTCAGCAGCCGCTCCGCAATGCGGGCGTCGATGGTATCCAGCGGCGTGGCGGGAAATAGGGAGGCGGGGTCAGCGGGCAATTCGTCTTTCACGAAACAACCTCAGGGTGACAATCCTGACCCGCCGCTGGCCACCGTACCAGCGGAATCACGCCTGAAGTCGTACAAGGCAGGGCTAGGATCTCGTCGGTGATTTGAAGGGCGGACTCGCCCCCAGATCCTCGCCGTTCGTGACGCGAATTTTGGTCAGCCCGCGAACCTCGACCTGGCGAATTCGCTCGCGGGTCAGGTTCAGAATGGCGCCCACCTCCTCGAGGGTGATCCCGCCACGGTCGGCGACGTCCAGCGCGCAGGTCTCGGCCATCTGCCACACCTCGAGGTGGGGGAAGTTCAGCTTGATGGCTCCACTCTGCGGATTCACGTCCAAGTACAGGTGGTGCTCGCAGCTCACGAACGGACAGGGACGCTGCATGCTCTGGCAATCCGCACGCGACTTGGGTCGCTCGATGTCCTCCGGATAGACCAGGGACATCGCCAGGCGCTTCTCGTCGCGGGTCAAGCGCTTGGGTGCGATGGTCTTGGACCGGAATCGTCCGTCGCGCGACGGACGAACCTTCAATCGGATCTTGGCCACCTCGGGCTGCGGCAATTCTTCCGCTGGTCCTACGGCCTCATCCTCCTCGACTTGACTAACCAATCTATCTTCGGCCATGGTTTTCTTCCTTGGACGCGGTGGTCGGGGCCCGCGTCAGAACAGATCGCTGCCGCTCCCGACGGCAGTGCCCGCAACCGACGCACCGGCGCGGGCAGAAAGACTCGCTTCGACTCCCGTGATTCGCCGAATCAGCTCGCCAGCGGCTTGCTTGGCCGCGACGATCTCGGACTCGATGGTTGCCCGCCGATCCGGGGTGAGCGTCGGGCCCTTGGCCTCGCGCTCGAACCCCGCGATCAGCTCGCGCACTCCCTTTTCGACTTGGTCGATCTCATCCTTGAAGCGGGCGAAGGAGCGCTGGATGTCCTCGATGGTCAGGTCCTCGGCCATCATCGAGCGCACCTGATTCACGCGGCGGACGACCTCGGCGGGATACATCCCGCACGAGCCGCGGTGCTTGCCCTTGCGCCCGACGCGCACCGAGCGCGGCAGGAGACCGAGCTGCACGTACTTGCGCAAGGTGGCCTCGGAGAAGCGAAACCCTCTCGCAGTGAAGAGATCCACGATCTGACGTGAGGTCAGGCCGTCGGGCCACTGGCGCTCGATCTCGCTCAGCTCTTCCTCGACGAGAAGCCCGACCGCCCGGTTTCTCGAAACCGGGGTCTCGCTGGCGGACTGGGTCTGGCGCTTCTCCATTTTCGTGTATTCACTGTATTCTACTCGGTAGCGTATATTCAATAGATGAAACAACTACTACTTTGTTCAGGTAGGACAAGCAGCCCGGATCTCGCCCATGTGCGCAGGCCCATGTGTGCGCGCCACGGTGCGGACCCTGGCGCTGCCCGAGGCTGCCGTGCAGAGCATGCACAAGCCTCACCCTCCTCGCTCGCTGCGCTCGGCGACCTCTCCGCCCCGTGAGCGCTTCGGGACCTGCTCGCCCTACCCCTGCCCCCGCGGCTCCGCCGCGCCCTCGCGCGCTACGCTCCGCTGAGCGGGGCGAGGCGGTTTCAGGTCAGAGAACACAGCCGACGCAGAGGCCCGGTGAATGAAGGGTTTTCCGGATCTCGCTCCGAACCCTTCATTTCTCTTCCATCTCTGTGTTCTCTGTGTCCTCTGTGTTTAGAATCCGGAAATTGCCTGGAAGGCAGGCTCTCGGTCAGACGGCAGCATGTACTTCCAGTGCTTCTTGAGCCAGCGCTTCGGCCCCTTGTCGACGCAACCGAGCCCGCGGTCCGTCGGATCGCAGAACACGCGCACGTGCATGTGGTCGTCGTGAGGCTGCGAATCCGTGGGCTGGTGAAGGATGGCGCGTGCCTTGTTCACCGTCGCGGCAGGCGTCCCCTCGCGCTCGGCCTCATCGAGCAGGAGACCCGCCAGGTTGCGGTGAATGAAGATCCACTGCACTTCGACCACCGGATTGTCCAGCATGGCACGCACCAAGGCCCAGTTTCGCCGAACGTCGAAGCGGGCGTCCGGCACCGGCACCTTGACGACACGGCCTGGTTTGCACACCGACCAGCGTGAGGCTCGCCCATCGCTCGCGAAGTGCAACATCGCGGGCAGCCCGTGAAGCGACCTCCCATCGCCGTCGCTGGCGAAGTAGAAGATGTCGATGTCCCGCCCGCTGGCATGCGATCGGTGCATCGCCGTGCCGCCACCGTTTCTGCTCGACAGATCCCCGAGGTAGGCGGTGCTGCCGGGGAGGGTCCGGTTCACCTCCATAAATACCTCGGTCAGCCAACGCGCGACCGCCGCGGTGGTGAAGCGATGGTTGCGCGAGCGCCAGTCCGGGTGCATCCTCGTATCCGTCCCCTTCGAAAGGCATGGCCACGCCGTGCAAAAGCGCACCCTTGCTGTGTGAGCCGAGCGAGGTGCTCGCGCCCTGGTCGGCAAAGACCCCAAGGCAACCCGACAGCGCGGTGACGGCCAGAACGGCGCCGGCAAGGCGCAGTCCGATTCCCGCTCTCACATGGAAAGGACACGCGGGAGGATCGCGGACGGCCAGTCGGACGTCCGGCACCCTTTACCCGTAGGCCTTCTCGATGCGCTCCTGGTCCTCCTTGCAGCGGATGCAGAGCGTGGTTTCGAGTCGAGCCTCCAGCCGCTTGAGAGAAATGAGCTCTCCGCACTGCTCGCACAGTCCGAAGGTGCCTTCCTCGATCTTCTCGAGCGCGTGGTCGATCTTCTGCAGAAACGTCTTTTCGCGACCGCGCAACCTGAACGTGAATGACTGCAGGTATTCCGAGGATGCCAGATCCATTTCGTCTGGCAAATCATCGGATTCGAGCGTCATGTCCTCGCTCAAGGTGCGTTGCGCGTTCCGCAGAATGTCCTTCTTCCGTGTCAGAAGGATGTCGCGGAACCGTTTCAGGTCTTTCTTCTTCAGACCGGTCCCTTCCATGTATCCCCTTGTTTCAGAATAGCTTTGTGTATTTGCCTAGTCTAGCGTCCGTTTGCAACAACAAGTGCAATCCAGGCTCGAAAGTGCCACGCCTTGACAGGTTAGCCGATAACTGCCTAAATGCCGAAAAGTCAATACATGGGGAGTCCATCCACAAGAGGGGTGTTTCATGGCCGGTTCTGACAAGAGGAAACAAAGTCTCTACTTTCCAGAGGAAATGCTGAAGGAAATCCAGGAAGAGGCTACGCGTCAAGACCGTTCACTTTCGTGGATCGTGCAGAAGGCGTGGAAGATCTCCCGCAAAGAGATCATGAAGTACCCGTCCGTGAACGAATTCCCGGGTGAAGACGACGAGCGCGGAGCCACGGAATAGGACCTTTCCGTCTGCCGTTCACTTTTTCAACGCTGCGCCGGAGCCCTGCGGCTCGTCATGGCTGCACGTGCACGATACTAACCAGGACGTAACATGGCCGACATCCTCATAGTCGGTGACGAGGTCGCACCGGTTGCGGAGAGCGAAACCGCCACCTGCGCAGCGGCCCTCGGCCGTGCGCTTTCAGCGGCGAAACACAAGGTGACCATGCTGACCCTCGCCAGCGAGCAGCGGGCCGCCGGCCTACCCGGCATGGCACGCCGACTGCGAACCGTGCTCGCCCGGCTGGCCGACGGAGATCGTGAGTGCTCGCTCTTCGAGGGGCGGTCTGCCATCAGCCAGTGTGCGCTGCACGTGCTCGGCGCCGAGCCGATCGACCGTGGACATGGTGCGGCCTTCCTTGCCAACGCCGCCTCGGCACTTCTGCGCGATGAGATCTGCAAGCCCGACGCCATCATCGCCTGGGGAGAAGCCGCCGCCGCGGTTCTACCCGCGATCCAAGCCACCTCGCGCGTCTTCGTTCTGCCGACTGGCACCTGGGGCCCCCCCTTGTCGCCGCTCGAACGCGCTGCCCTGGATCCCAACGCTCCCGATTTGGCCATGGCCAAGGGATCCCTCGCGGGGCTCGGTGCCATCGACGCCGACGTGGTGCTCTTCCCCAGCCCGTCCTCGGCGCGCCGCTTCGAGAGCGCGCGCGAATTTTCCTTCCGGGCCTCGGATCAGCCGGTGGTGGCGGTACGCTTCGGTTGCGACGAGGCGCCCTGCGACCCGTCGACCGATCCGGCCCTGGCCGCCAGGTTCTCCGCCGACGCGCCGGCTGGAAAGGCCGACTGTCGCAAAGCCCTCGCACGACGGACATCGCTCGCCCTCGGCCGACGCACCCTGTTGGTCGCCACGGCCCCATTGGCGATCGCCGAGGGCGGTCGCGCGCTCATCGACGCCATTTCCGACCTGGTCCGTTCCGATGTCGCCTTCGTGGTACCCGGAATCGGCGAGCGCGCGCTCGTGGACGAGATCAAGCGCATCGCCATCGAGACACCGGGCAAGATCGCCATCTACCCCGAGACCGGCCCCGCGGCCGAGCGCCAGATCCTGGCCGGGGCGGACGTGCTGCTGTTGGCCGACAAGGACAACCACCTTGCGCGCACCGCGGGCACGGCCATGCGCTACGCGACCCTGCCGCTGGTCCCCGATTGCGCGGCCTACGCCGACTATATGGTCGACTACGACGTCGGCTCGCAGACCGGTAACAGCCTACTCTACCAAGCCAACGACCCGTATGAACAAGTGTCGGTGGTCCTGCGCGCGTCCGGTCTGCGTGGCAATCCGGACGTCTGGGGACCCCTGCAACATCGGCTCATGCGCGCGGCCCCGCACTGGGCTGCGACGGCGGCGCTCATCGAAGGTCTCTGCCTCAGCCAGCCAGCTTCCGCGTGATGCGCACGGCGAGCTCGCCGTCGACGGTCAGGAGCTCGCCTTCGGCCCATGGCACGTCGGCCCGCCGCAAAAGGACAGACCGACACGGCCCCTTCCGTCCGCCCCGGTCGAGTGGCGCGCCCCCGAGCAACGCGCCCAGCGTGCCACCGTCAAGGGAGGCAATCTCGGCAGCGATCTCCGTGCCCGCGTCCGCAAGGGTTGGATTGAACGGCGAGTGAGGGTGCGTGGCTCGCCGTTCGACTCGGGTCACGGTACGATCGTCTCGGTCATCTGCATCCTCCACGGCGACGATGCCGTCGGCAAGCAGGGAAGCCGGAGTCGCATTGTCGCCACGACGGAGGTGAATCGGCCACGCACCCTCCACCGGCAGCGCGGCCACGCCGTCGAACACGACCGCATCGCCCTCGCGCGCGTCGGCCAGCCCCGCAACCGGCACGCGGGTTCGGCCGAGCTCCAAGCGAAGCACCGATGACGACCCCACCGGGGTCATCGCTTGCGTGATCAGAACGTTGGCCAAAAACTCGTCCGTTGCAAACACCCAGGCACGCCCGGCACACTGGCCCATGCGTAGCGCGATCTCGATGATGACGGAGTCCGACACCAGCAACGGGCAATCTTGCGCACCCACCCGAACGCTGGATGAAAGACCGAGGTGCGTGCACAAGGTCGCGAGCAGGCCGTGCAAGAGCCCACGCTCGATGCGCGAAAGCGACCGGGGCGCCGGGGCCTGCCCGCAGCCGAGGAGCGCGTTCACGGCGTCGAGCGCAAAGGGATGCTCGACCAGGAGCAACGCCGAGGTGTCGACACACGCGATCAGCGCCTCTTCGCACGATGGGCGGATGCGTGAGAGCTCCACGGTGCCGTCCTCGAGCAGCGACGGCCGCAGGAGCACGGCCCCCAGCCCTGTCAGCTCGACCGTGCTTTCATGGGGAAGAAAAACCCTCGTCACCTGTCGAAGGACAGCCTTGCGACGACGGCTACCAAGATTGAATTCGCCCATGACCTGTTCCTAGCTTCTCCCGCGCGCCTGCCCTGACCGCCATTTCCGTTGCGAATCGTGGTTTCCGTGGAACAGCGGTCGCGGTCCAGACAGAGTCGCGTGCAATTTCCGACGGACTCTTTCGCACATTTGCGCACTTTTGGCGACCCCGCACCCACCCGGCGGGCAGGACGAACGCCACCGGTCCTGCATTTTCCGCCGAGAAACGTGAACCATGTTCTATGCGAAGTGCATCTTCAGGTATAGTGTTTCGAGCAACGAAGGACGCCGAGTCGTGAAGCCCTACGAGAGAGTCATCGGGATTAGTTGCCAGCAGCTGGTCGACTATTGCATGGACTACTTGAGCGGCAGTCTTCCGGCCGAGGAGAGAGAGAGCTTCGACGGCCATCTGGCTTACTGTCCGGAGTGCGTCAAGTTCTTTCACACGTACAAGAAGACGCCGGCCATCTCACGCGATGCCCTCTCCGTGGAAATGCCCGAACGGGTGCGAGGGGAAGTCCGTGACTTTCTCCGCCAGCGCTACAAGGGCACACCCTAGACGTGTTCCGACGAGGCGGGAGAGCGGCGCGGCCGAAAAAAACTGCGCCAGGATGTCATGTATGTTCAGCTGCGTGCTTGACAGACGTTGCGACAAGGGCAAGATTGCGTCATTAGTATGCCCGTCGGCTTGGTTTGTCCCCGCTGCGATGCACTGACCGGCCTCGACGCGAGCCGGTGCCCTCTCTGCGAGGTGCCCCTCGGCGAGCCAGCGCCATCCCCTTTGCCAGCCGCGAGTCAGCCCGCCTCTCGTCCGGAGGAGTCCATGCCCACCAAGACCTGTCCAAGCTGTGGAAACCACGTCCCTGAAACCGACCGCTTCTGTGGCCAGTGTGGCACACGCATGGACGGTCCCGCACCCGCGCCCGCTGGGGGAGGCGCGGGGAAAACCATGTTCTTCTCGGGCGTCCAGATGTCGGGCATGGCGAAGCTGGTCCTGGTCAAGGCCGATACCGGCGACGGCCTGGCCTACCAGCTGAGCGGAAACGATCACGTGGTGGGCCGCACGGAAGGCGCCATCCTTTTCCCCGACGATCCCCTGCTCTCCCCTCGTCACGCCAACTTCGTGTACCGCGAAGGTAAGCTGTTCGTGAATGACGAAGGATCGACCAACGGGGTCTTCATCCGCATCCACAGCCCGGCCCGGCTCGAATCGGGTGCCGCATTCCTGGTGGGCGAGCAGCTTCTCCAAATCGAGGCCCTGGCGCCGGACTTCGGTCCGCAGCCCGACGCCGAGGGTACCTACTTCTACGCCAGCCCCAAGCGCGCCTCGAAGATGCGCCTCATCCAGCGCCTGCGCGGTGGCGACATCGGTCTCATCGTGCGTGCCCGCGGCGACAGCATCACCCTCGGCCGCGAGGGCAACGACGTGAACTTTCCCGACGACCCCTTCATCTCGGGCAGGCACGCCGAGGTCAGCATCGGCCCGGACGGCGCCTTCACCATCGTCGACCAGGGTTCCAAGAATGGCACCTTCGTGCGCATCGTCGGCGAGACTCCGCTCGCGCATGGCGACTACGTTTTCGTCGGGCAGCAGCTCTTCCGCGTCGAAATCACCTAGGAAGGAAGCGCTCGATGTCAAAGACAACACCAACGATTCGCGCGGAGGGTCTGTCGTGATCACCTGTTCTCGTTGCGGTAAAGAAAACCAGGATCTCTACAAGTTCTGTCTTGGGTGTGGGGCCAAGCTCCAAGCCGGGGCCGCACCAGCGCCCAAGCCCGTTCCACCCCCGGACATGTACCCGCCCACGCCCCCGCCCGAGCCCGCCCCGGTGGCGCCCAGCGTGGCGAAGGTGGCGGTGCCCTCCAACGTGGCGAAGACAGCGGTGCCGCCACCGCCCGAGTCCTTCTCCGCCGTGGGGCCAACCATCATGCCGACCTCGGTTCTGCCACCCTCGCCCGGGTCTGGCCCGACGCATGACCCGATGGCCACACCACCTCCTGTGGTTGCGTCTCAGCCCGCGGCTTCGCCTGCAGGGGCGCCTTCCACCAGCCCGCGCATGCCAGCCGCCGGGTCGCCGACCTCCGGGCCATCGGTCCAGATAGGTATCGGGTCGGTTCCGATGCAGGTTCCAGTGCGGCAGAGCCCATTCGGCGGTTCACCGGCCGCAGCCGTTCCCGCCCCCGGTCCCAGACCGGTCACGGCCGTGCCTGCCACCGCGGCCCCGCCCGCGCAAATGCCCCGGCCGGTGGTTCAACCCGCCGCCGTGGCACCCTCCCCGCAGATGCCCCATTCCGTGGTTCCGACTGCGCCATCGCCCCATCATGCGTCTCCGTTTTCCCCGCCCGCGGTCGAGACCATCGCCTGCCCGAACTGTGGCAAGCAGGTGGCATCCGCGTTCGCCTTCTGCGGTGGTTGCGGCCATCGCATGAAAGGCGCGCCTGGCGCCATCGCCGAAGCCGCCATCCAGCGTGCCGACGCCGTCGCGCCCGCGCCCGCACGGGTGGGACCACGCGGTCACCTGACCTTGATCCGCCCCGACGGCACCGAAGGCGGAGTGTTCGCCCTGCAAGAAGGAGAAAACATCATCGGTCGCGGGCATGGCGCGCTTTTCGATGCCGACCCCTACTTGTCGCCCAAGCACGCCGAGTTCTTCCTCAGCGAAGGCGGGCTGGAAGTACGCGATCACCGCAGCCTCAACGGCGTCTTCGTCCGCATTACCGAAGAAGAGTCGCTGGAATCCGGCGACTGCTTCCGTATCGGTCAAGAGCTGTTGCGTTTCGATGCCATCAATCCCCTGACCCCGCTCGAGGATGGAACCGAGATCATCGGCACGCCCAACCCCGGATACTGGGGACGGCTATCCGTGGTGGTGGGTCGCGATCTCGACGGGCCAGCCTTCCCGCTCTTCGACGAGACGGCCCAGCTGGGTCGCGAGCGCGGAGACATCTTGTTCCCCGAGGACGGCTATGTCTCGGGTGCGCACTGCCAGCTTTCGGTGCGTGACGGCCGCGTTCACTTGAAGGATCTCGGCTCGTCGAATGGGACCTTCCTACGCGTGCGCGAGAGCCGGATCGTTCCCTCTGGCAGCCTGATGCTGATGGGCCAGCAGCTCTTCCGCGTCGCGTATAAATAGGCACGCGCCCTTACCACGACGGATACACGCACCCAATCGGAACGATGACGGGTGGTCGTGGACGTAGACGGCTTACCGTGGCCGTGGCCGACGGCAATGATAACCGAGCCGCACCCTCGCCCGCGTCCCTCCCTTCGACGCAAAAACGCCGGCTCGGGTTATCCCCGACCGGCGTTTGCATTCGGCGTGTGTACACCCCGCTTTCGCGGTTACTTCTTTTCTTGGGGCTTGCCGAAGAAGGCCTTGCGCATATCGCCCGTCTGCTTGGGCTCTACGTAGCGGAAGCCGTTCGGAATCTTGTAGCGAGAGCCGTTGTCGAAGTCGATGGTGATGTCGACAGGGCCCTTGTCGCCGTTCGGGGTCACGACGCTGATCTTGTTGGTGGACGAGATGACCACCTGCTCGCAGACGTGCTTGCCGAACATCACCCGGGCCTGCGTCTTGCCAGGCTGAAAACCGGCGCCGATGATATTCACGTGATCGCCACCCGCGCTGATGCCCTCGGGAGGCTCGACACGATCCACGCGAAGCTTCCCGCTCTCATCGCAGGATGCCAACAATCCTAAGACGAACACCGTCGCCATCAGCCGATAGACGTATTTCATGTGGGCTCCTCCTCGGTCAGGTGGCCACCTTAGCCCGCATGCGTTGGGTGGTCAACGAAGACTCACTCTAACGCGACGTGAATCCGCCGAGGTTGGTAAGCTGCGCAGCCGTCCATGCAAGCCACCGTCTCGGTCCAACAGCTCCTGTCCGCGATCGAGCACACGTTCGGCGGCGAGCAAACGCACGGGCTCCGTAGCCTGGAGGTGTTCGGCGCCATCGCGCCCTTGGGGGCGGCGGTCGCGTCGCACCTCGCGCGTGCCGGGTCGGGGACCGTTCTGTACGTCGTCCCCGACGAGGCGGAGGTCGATGCGCGCAAGGCCGCCTTCGAGTTCTTCCTCGGGGGCAAGCACGGCGACGACGATCCCCTGGCGCCGCCCCAGGTCCTGGATCTGCCCGCGACGGAAGGCAGCCCCTACGCCGAGATTCAGCCCGACAGGCGTTGCACCATGCAGCGGCTCGCCTTGCTCTACCGCCTGGCCAACCGCCTCGCCCCCCTGATCGTCGTCGCCTCGGCTGCCGGACTGTTTCGGCGTGTGATCCCACCTGGCCCTTTCGCTCGCCTGTGCGGCGCCGTCGATGTAGGTAGGACGCTCGACCGCACCGCGCTGGTCCGCGATCTGCTTCGCGTGGGTTTCGGCCGCACGCAGGTCGTCGACGACCCGGGCACCTTCGCCGTGCGCGGCTCGGTCATCGACGTGTTTTCGCCCGTGTATCGCCACCCCGTGCGCATCGAGCTCGACGGCGACGACGTGGAATCGTTGCGCCTCTTCGATCCGGCCACCCAGCGCACGCTTCGTCCCGTCGAACGCCTGATTTACCATGCCGCGCGGGAGACCGTCGCCAGCGAGGGCGCGGATCCGCGCGGGCGCATCCTGGCCGCGGCCGATCACGCCGCCTACCCCTCCAGCAAGACCCGCAGCATTCTGGAGAGCATCGAAGCGGGCGAGTCGTTCTTCGGTATCGAATCCCTGGCACCGGCCTTCCACGCGCGCATGGGATCGGTCTTCGAATACCTGCCTGAAGGAACCAGAATCGTCGTCGAGGATCCCGAGGCGACCCTGGAGCAGGCGCGACGCGAGCTGAGCCGCCTGCGCGAACAGGCCAAGCACCGACTGCAAGATCACCGGCTTGCTCTCGATGCGGGCGACTTCTTCATGGACGAGGAAGAGGCGCGCCGGGCGCTCACCGAGCGGGAGCGTGTCGAGCTGCACACGGTGGAGATCGAACGAGCCGCGCCCGACCCGGACCTGACTCTCCCGACGCGCCTTCGCCTCGACGCCATGCCCACCGCCGGACTGCGCGCGGAGCTGCTGAGCACGCGCGGCCAAGGAGACATCGGCGAGCCGCTGGCGCGCAAGCTGCGCGCCTGGCTCGAAGACGGCTACCGCGTCTATGTCGTGACCCCCGGGCGCGGACACGCCGACCGCCTGTCGGCCTTGCTTTCGGCCCTGGGGCTTTCCCCAAGACGAAACCGCGGAGCCGGCCAGACAGGGCTCGCCGCGATGGCAGGCGACGACGAGCGCGCAACCCTGACGATTCTGGAGGGACCGCTCACGCGCGGCTTCCATCTGCCGAGCGACCGGATGGTCGTGGTGGCGGAAGAGGAGATCTTCGGTCCACGTGCCCACCGGCCCGTCCCACCCACCAAGGCGCCATCGTTCGGCGACCTCGCAGGCATGGCCGATGGCGATCTCATCGTGCACGACGAGCACGGCGTGGGTCGCTACCGCGGCTTGACCCGCCTCGCGATCCGCGGCGTCACCCAAGATTTCCTGCACCTCGAGTACAGCGGCGGTGCCCTGTACTTGCCGGTGTACCGGCTGGGCGTCGTCCATCGCTTCGTGGGCGGTTCGCCCGAAGCCGTGCGGCTGGACAAGCTGGGCGGCGCCACCTGGGTGGAAAAGCGACGGCGGGTATCGGCCGAGACGCGCAAGATGGCGGAGGAGCTCTTGCAGCTCTACGCCCAACGCCGCGCCCTGCCCGGTCACGCCTTCCCCGCGCCCGACGTCATGTTCGGCGAGTTCGAGGAGAGCTTCGCGTTCGATGAAACCCTGGATCAAGAGCGCGCCATCCGTGAGGTCCTCTCCGATATGCAGGCGGACACGCCCATGGATCGCCTGGTGTGCGGCGACGTCGGCTACGGCAAGACCGAGGTGGCCCTGCGTGCGGCTCTCTTGGCCGTGCTGGGCGGGCGGCAGGTGGCGGTGCTGGCACCCACCACCGTGCTGGTCGAGCAGCACTTCATGACCTTCAGCGAGCGCTTTCGCGATTTTCCCGTACGCGTGGCCTCGCTGTCGCGCTTTCGCCGGCCCGCCGAGCAGAAGCGCATCGTGCGCGAAATCGAGCAGGGCAAGGTCGACGTGATCGTCGGCACGCACCGCCTGCTCTCGCGCGACGTGCGCTTCAAGCATCTGGGCTTGATCGTCATCGACGAGGAGCACCGCTTCGGCGTGACCCACAAGGAGCGCCTCAAGGAAATGCGCTCGCAGGTCGACGTGCTGACCCTGACCGCGACGCCCATCCCGCGCACCTTGCAGATGGGCCTGGCGGGGCTGCGCGAGATCTCGGTCATCGCCACGCCGCCCGCCGACCGCCTGGCCATTCGCACCTTCGTCTGCCACTTCGATCCGGAGCTGCTTGGCGAGGCCATCGCCAAAGAGCTCGGTCGTGGCGGACAGGTGTTCTTCGTGCACAACCGCATCGAGGATCTGGCCAAGTGGGCGCGGGAAATTCGCGCCATCGCGCCCAAGGCCAGCGTGGCCATGGCCCACGGCCAAATGAACGAGGACAAGCTGGCCAAGGTGATGATCGATTTCGTCGACGGGCGCTACGACATCCTGTGCTGCACGACCATCATCGAGTCCGGGCTCGACATCCCGCGCGCCAACACCATGATCGTCAACCAGGCCGATCGCTTCGGCCTGGCCCAGCTCTACCAGCTGCGCGGTCGCATCGGACGTTCGCGCGAGCGCGCCTTCTGCTACTTGGTCGTGCCCTCCGATCACCGCATGAATTCCGAGGCCCAGCAGCGTCTGGCCGTGCTTCAACGCTTCACCGAGCTCGGGGCCGGCTTCCAGGTGGCGACCGCCGATCTGGAGATCCGTGGCGCGGGCGAGCTGCTGGGGGCCAAGCAGTCGGGCCTGGTGGCGGCGGTGGGCTTCGACACCTATGCCCGCATTTTGGAAGAGGCGGTGGCCGAGCTCCGCGGACAACCCATCCGCAGCGAGCACGATCCGGAGATCTCGGTCGACGTCCCCGCCTTCCTGCCCGACGACTTCATCCCCGACACCGGCCAACGCCTGGAATTCTACCGGCGCCTGGCCCAGGCCGGCGACGAGGACGAGGTCCGCGCCATCGAGGCCGAGCTCGAAGACCGCTACGGCCACTTGCCCGAGGAGGCGCAACTTCTGCGCGAGGTCATGATCGACAAGACCCTGGTGCGCAAGATCGGCGCGCGCGGCTACGAGCTCGGTGCCGCGCGCATGGTGCTGGCCATCGGAGCCGATCCACGTCTGGATCCGGCCAAGGTCATGAAGCTCATCGAGCGCAAGGACAGCCGCTTCAAGCTTTCACCCGACATGCGCCTGAGCTACGCCTTCACCGAGACCGAGCGGGCGGATCGCATGGGCACCACGAGAACGAAGCTGCGCGAGATCCTCGCGTGCGTCGCGGGGTAATCAGGCACGGTCGACAGCGACACGCTGGTGGTCACGGGGCCAGGCGTCGGATGCCGTAGGCGTCAAGCTGGGCGTCGGAGCTGAGCACAGGGACACCTTCCACCAGCGCCTGCGCGACGATCATCCTGTCGAAGGGGTCGCGATGCAATGCCGGCAGGCTGCTGGCGCGCAGGGCGTGGGAGCCGATGATCGCCAGCGCCGAGGTCTTGGTCAGAACCATGCGGGAGGGGACATAGTCGGCGGGCGCGACCGGCAAAGGTAGCTTCCCAAGGTGGTACTTGATGCCGATCTCCCAGATGCTTGCAACGGACAGCCATCGCTCCGTGCCCGGCTCCATCAGCAGGCCGTGAGTCCGGCGCGATAACTTCTCGGGGCTAGCGTTCATCCACAGCCAGCATTGCGTATCGATGAGCAGCTTCATCGCCGGGCGCCACCCTCGAAGGCGTCCAGCAGGTCGGCGGGCAAGGGCGCGTCGAAGTCGGCAGGGACCACGAAGGCGCCGACGTCTGCGCCCAGGGTAGGCAAGGTTGCCGGAAGCTCGATCGCCACCAGCCTGGCCACCGGCTTGCCCGCACGCGCGATGACAACCTCCCCTCCCCGCTCGACCTTGGCCAGCAGCCGGGAGAAATGCGTCTTTGCCTCATGAACATTGACTGACTTCACACCTTTCAAGGTGGACTAGATCGTGGACTAAGTCAACTCCGCGCGGCCGCAGGGATCAGCCTAGGAATTATGACCGATGTTCGGAGGCTTCTGCCGTTCTATGTATGCGAAACCATCCTTCCTGATGAATACCTGCGCGTGCAGATGAAGAAACCCGTGTTTGGCTTCCCTGAATCGATCGCTGGCCGGGTCAGTATCATAGCGACTTACCGCATCAAGCCCGAGTGTCAGCGATTGGCACGTGTGATTTCGAGGCCGTTGGTCCGATCGACGGTGTCTATCCTCCAGTCGTCATCCGGCAGTGTAGACATCGCGTCGTCGTCAAGCCGGGCCATCGGTCGAAGTCGCACAAGGGAATGCTGGCCCCTCCGAAGCATTTCCACATTCATGGTTACATTCGACCTCCACGGGCGGTCATGGCCCAGTGAACTGGTAGATGGCCTGTATGTCCGAGGCAGACATTGCACGGTTGTAGACGCGAAACTCGTCGATCATTCCATCGAAGTAAGGATCCGCTCCAAACTGTGACTTGCCAACGAATGCGTAATCGATGGCCCCCAGGTCCTTGGGACGCAGCGTGACCGCAGCGCTTGAGCTGGCGGCCACACCGTCAACGTACAGAGTGCTCGCGCCAGCGGCCAATACGACCGCCAGGTGCTTCCATACACCAGTCGGGGGGGTGGACGCGGTCAGCGACTGTTGATTGCTGTATCCGTTGTTCGTGATGGCGAAGGCGGCGCTACTCGTGCTGGTCCATGCGAGGTTCATGTACTTCGTCCCCGTTGAGATGTCGGCCAGAAGGTTGGCATTGATGCCGACATCAAACACCCTTGCCGAATTCTGCGACGTCGTGACGTTGACCCACGTGGCAATGGTGATGTCCGCAGCGTTCGCAAACACCGCCGGTGGCAGGGAAACGTAGGCCTGGCTAGCCTTGGCGAGAACCAGTGCCTTCCCTACCTTGCCCGCCGTGAAGGCGTAGCCCGATCCAGCCAACGTCCCGTTGTTGCCTCTGCCGGAGGAGTCTGGCAGGGTCGTACCGGTAGCACTTTCGCACTTGTAGTAGGCCAGCAGGCCCGATAGCAAGTTGCCACCATCCGCGGGAGCGTCAGGCGCCGCATCAGGCCTCACGTCGAGGGCGCTGTCCGAAACCATGTCCTTCGGAACATCCATGGTACCATCCAGCGGTGGAGGCAATGGTGAATCCCGCTGGGAGTCCACGGCAGCGTCCGCGGGCAAATCACCTGCTGCATCGAACCGGCCGTCAATCACCGCTGGCCCAAAATCGCTGCTGCTATCCCAATGTCCGGAAGCACCATCAATGTCTGCACCGGAATCGATCCCAGAATAGCCTTTCAGCTCATTGGGGTCGTACGAGCAGCTTGTGAGAATAGCTGCGGCAGCCAGAAGGAATGCTTCGGCTTTCTGACCGCGCGAGATGAATCGAGATTGCATTTCCATGGTCAGTACCTCACCTGCGCGATCATCCCGTTCACCTCGCCGGCCATCGGAGTCACGGTCACCGGCCGCCCCTCAAGGTAAAAGAGCACTCCCGTGGTCACGGCGGCGGCTGCGGTCAGCCCCCAGGAAACATTCGCGGTGTTCTTGCGCGAGTTGACGGAATCGACTTCGCCTTGGCTGCAGCCGAGGTGATTTGGGCTGGCACGGCCGCACGAGCTGCGCAGGCTGTCGAACTTCGATTGCATCATGAGGCCGGCAATTGCGGCAGTAGTGCCAAAGACGACCGTCGATCCGGCCGCGACCCAGGTCCACTTGCGGCCGAGCCACCAGCCGTCCGGCTGCGCGTGGACCTTGGGCTGAGTCACGGTGAAGGTTTCGTAGGGATTCTCTTTGAACGGTGCGGGTTCGAGGGGAGCCAGAGTGGGCCTTTCGTCTGGAACAGCCCTCAGCAACGAAATCGATTTGAGGTCGACAAGGATTTCGGTGCCCGCGGCTACGTGGACGGTTTCCACCTCGGGCGACGCCCCTGCCGCCAGAGCCGTGATCTGGTGACGCCCAGGCATCGCCCAGATCGGGTCTAGTAAAGGCGCCTTGCCGACCACTTTACCGTCGATATTCACCTCGGCACCTGGTATCTGGCATTCGATCCGCACCCGGCCGAGCTTCGGCCTGAGCTCCTCCACGGCCTTTCGCGCGTCGGCGATGGCCTCAGACGAGGCGTCCCGGGCACTGACGAGGAACTTCTCGAAGGCCGTCATGGCGCTGTCGAACCGGCCGAGATCCCGGTTGGCCTGGCCGATATTGAACCAGATCTTCGGACTGGCGTAGGTGGCGTACGCCTCCTTGAACTTCTCCAGCGCGCTCGCGTAGTCCCCCGACTGATACAGAGCCGAGCCTTCATTGAGCATGGCCTTGGCCTTGGATTTGGCCTCTGGACCTGCGATCATGGGTGAGGTCTGGGCCAGCGTGGCGGCGATGAGAATAGCGGCTGCGTTCATGGCTATATATCCGTGATGATTCTGCGCTCCGCCTTCGGGCGTCGCCGGGAGGCAGGAACCGGCTTGGGTTTCTCGAATGGTCCAGCGGGGATCGCGGAGGGATCGACGGAGCGCTTGGAGTGTCTGATTTTCGCGCGGGTCTCCGGAGCCTGGGGCGAACCGGCCGGGACAGGCGCAACAGGTGGTGAAGGCGTGGGTGTGATCAAGACGTGGGGAGCGGGCATGCGGACGGGTCGGGCGGCGCTTTCTTTGGCGGGACCACCCGAGCGAAGGAGCAGGAACGCGCCAACCAGAATCACGAACAGCGAGCCGCCCGCAATGGCGATCGTCCGGTTTGTCGGTGGAACCGGAATTCTCAGCCGCTGCGCCAACTCGCCAACTGCATGGGAAAACGTCGTCAGTGAAAGTTTTCGTTTTCCAAGTGTTGGGGCATTGGACCGGGTCGAGGCCGACAAACCATCGGTCTGGGTTGCGGTAGCGCCGTAGTTGACCGTGTCCTTGGAGAAGGGCAACGGCTGCGGCGGCGGCGTTGGCTCGTAGTTGGGCATAGAGCCGTAGATCGCGCTCTCCAGCGCTCGCGTGAAAGCGCCGATGCTTGCGAAGCGATCCTCGCGGTCTTTCGCCAAGGCCACGCGTAGGACATCTTCGACTTCGGGGTGAAGGCCAGGAACCGCGGCGGCCAGTGCGGGCGGGCTTTCGTGCACGACCTGGTACAGCAGACTAGCCACGTCCTCGCCAGCGAACGGACAGCGGCCAGAAAGCATTTCCCAAGTGATGCTGGCCAGAGCCCACTCGTCGGTGCGCAGGTCGATTTCATCAACCCGTCCCAGGGCTTGTTCGGGCGACATATACTGCGGCGAACCCATCACCACCGAGGCTTGGGTCAGCCTGGTGACTGCGGCGCGAACCTTGGAAATGCCAAAGTCCACGACCTTCACGAAGTCTACCTCGCCGGCCACGTTCAGCAGATAGATATTCGCAGGCTTGAGGTCGCGGTGGACAATGCCTTGCTCGTGGGTGGCGGTCAGCGCAGAAGCGACCTGCTTGACCACGTGGAGCGCGCTCGTGGTCGGCAGGCGTCCGACCCGGCGAAGGCGCCCCTCCAGGTCCTCGCCGTCGAGGAATTCCATGACCATGTACGGCTCGCCAGTCGGGGTGCTGCCGAAGTCAGTGACGTGCACGATGTGGGGGTGGCCAATGCTGCTCGTGACCTCTGCCTCGCGGCGGAAACGAGCCAAGGCCTCTGGATTGGCGGCAAGCTCGCGCGACATGACCTTGATGGCCACGCGCTTGTTCAAACGAAGCTGCAGCCCTTCGTACACGGTGCCCATCCCGCCCTCGCCGACCACCCGAAAGACGCGATAGGCTCCTTCCAAGAGCGCGCCATCGACGGTGGTCTTCGATTGGTCGCCCTCGGACGCATCCGCGTCCCATCCTGGCGGCCTTTGACCCCCACCGTTCATGGAAAAGGATGATACGCGCGATCGTCGTCCAGCGACAACCAACGATGGCACATGATGGCGCAGGTGTGGGCGAGCTCCCGACTGGTGGTGGCTTCCAGGGCATCGACGGACCTATCCGTTCATTTGACTGCCGATACGGTGTAGCGCAGATTTAGGTCATGAAAGGCGAGTTCACCGCTATCATCGAGACGGCGCCCGAGGGCGGCTTTTGGGCGATCTGCCCCGAGGTTCCAGGCGCCAACGGCCAGGGAGAAACCGTCGAGGCGGCCAAGGCGAGCCTGGGCGAGGCCATCCAGCTCATCTTTCAGGATCGGCTGGAGGATATTCGACGCGGCTTGCCAGCCGACGCCATCCAATCGGTCGTCGCCGTCGGATGAAGCGGCGCGAGCTCGAAAAGCGGCTCCGCCTGGCCGGGTGCATTCTCAAGCGCGAAGGCGGCTCCCACTCCCTGTGGACAAATCCTCGTACGGGCATGATCGAAGCCGTGCCGAGACATCAGGAGGTCAAGGAACCCCTGGCGCTCAAGATTCTGAAATCATTGGGCGCGGGATAGAATCGAGATTGCCTTCAGTTGCAGGGTGCCCCAGGGTGTGCGATGCAAGCCCCATGCATCGTTCCTTGATCATCGCCACGGTGGTCGTGATCTCTGCCTGCCATGGCAAACCCGCCGCCGACCGAAAGGGATCGGCCGAGGTCGTGCTGGCCCAGGTCGACGACCTCGTGATCACCGCGGCGGACTTGAAGGAGCTGCTGGCTCGCTATGCCAGTCAGCCCTTCGTGCTCGCGCGTTACTCCACCATCGAAAAGAAGAAGGAGCTCCTCGACAGCCTGGTTCGCTACGACGTGCTGGCCATCGAGGCGCGCAAACGCGGCTACGAGCGCGATCCCGAGGTGCTGCGGGTGGCCAAGGACAAGATGGTGCGGCTGTTCCTCCAGCAGGAAGTCCTCGAGAAGGTGAAACCTTCGGATGTGCCCGAGGCGGATGTCGAGAAATTCTACAGGGAGCACGCGACGGACTATGTGCGCCCGGAGACGGTACGGATCAGTCAGATTCTGGTCAAGGATCGAGGCAAGGCTTTGAAGGTGCTGGCGGCCGTCAAGGCCGCTCCCAAATCGGACATGAAGGCCTTCCGCGACCTGGTGGACCAGTACAGCGAGGATGCGGATTCGAAGCCGCGCGGCGGGGATTTGACCCAGTTCGACAGGGCCACGACCCAGCACCCGCAATCCGTGGTGGCCGCCGCCTTCGCGTTGAAGAACGTCGGCGACGTGTCCGATCTCGTGCACACGGACATGGGATTCGCCGTGCTCAAGCTGACCGACAAGCGCCCTGCCGTTTCGCGCTCGCTCGAAGAGGCCAAGCCCGAGATCCAGAGGCGCCTGCTCGAAGAACTACGCACCAAGCGCAAGAAGGAGCTCGTCGAGGAGGCACGCCAGACGGTCAAGGTCGAGATCTTCGAGGACCAGCTCGGCAAGCTGGACCTGACGGAAGGCAAAGGCGAGGCAGCCGGCCACGGCCCCAGCGTCGCCTGGCCGCCCGAGGCGCAACGACCCGGCATCGACGCGGGCGCCGTGCTAGGTATTCGGCGATGAAGGCAATGCGCGTTTCCGGAGTGGCGATTGGCCTAGCTCTACTGACTTGGCCCATGGCGGCCCATGCCCGCGTGGTCGAGAAGATCGCCGCGCTGGTCGGCGACGACCTCATTCTACAAAGCGAGGTCGAGGATCGGGCGGCGCCGCTGATGTCCGATGTCGACGCGATCACGAACCCCGCCGAGCGCGAGGCTCGAACCAACGCCATCCGCCGCGAGGTGTTGGAGCGGCTCATCGACGACGATCTCCTGGCGCAGCAGGCGACCGAATTGAAGCTGACCGTCAGCAACGACGAGATCGACCGCGCCATCGAGCAGATCAAGCACGACTACGGTCTCAACGACTCGCAGCTCAGGGACGAATTGCGCAAGCAAGGCCTGACCATGCCCGTCTACCGCCAAAACACCAAGCGCGAGATCCTCAAGTACCGCGTGCTCAACATCGCCGTGGGCTCCAAGATCAACGTGGGCGACAGCGAGGTGCAGAGCTACTACGATCGCCACATGAAGTCGGCCAACGTGCAGGTGCGCGCCAGCCACATCTTCATCACCATCCCCGACGACGCCGACAATGCCACCGTGCTCGAGCGCGAGAAGCTGGCCAAGTCTCTGCTCGCGCGCGCGCAGCACGGTGAGGACTTCGCCAAGCTGGCGCGCGAATACTCCGAGGACACGGGCACGCGCGCCGAGGGCGGCGATCTGGGATTCATCGGCCGCGACATCCTGCCCAAGCCCCTGGAAGAACTGCTTTTCTCCATGAACGTGGGGGACATCCGCGGCCCGGTGCGCGCCGACCGCGGCTTTCACATCATCAAGTTGGTCGACAAGCGCGCCAAGGATGCCAAGCCCTTCGCCGAGGTCCAAGAGGATATCCGCATTCGATTGCGCCAGCGCGAGATGGAGCGCCAGACCAAGATCTACCTCGGGGATCTACGCAAGAAGGTGTTGGTCGACATCCGACTGTAGGAGGTGAATCCATGGCAAAGCAGCACGTTGGAATCGTCGGGCTCGGCGTCATGGGGGAAAATCTGGCGCTCAACATCGAGAGTCGGGGTTTCTCCGTGGCCGGGTTCGACCTTGACGCCAAGAAGGTCGACGGCTTCGCGAAACGGGCCCAGGGCAAGAAAGCGGTCGCGACACACACGCAGGCCGAATTCTTGGCATCGCTCGAGTCGCCGAGGAAGGTGCTCATCATGGTTCCGGCCGGCAAGGCCGTGGACGCGGTCATCGCCAACCTGCGCCCCCATCTCGCGCCAGGGGATCTGCTGATCGACGGTGGCAATAGCCACTTCACCGACACGGTTCGTCGTCTCCAGGAGCTGGAGGGAACCGGCATCCTGCTCATCGGCGCGGGCATCAGTGGCGGCGAGGAAGGCGCCTTGCACGGACCATCCATCATGCCGGGTGGAAACCCCGAGGCCTGGCCGCTGGCCAAGCCCATCTTGCAAGCCATCGCCGCCAAGGCCGACGACGGCACGCCCTGCTGCGATTGGATCGGCAGCGGCGGAGCGGGCCATTTCGTCAAGATGGTTCACAACGGCATCGAGTACGCCGACATGCAGATGATCTGCGATGCCTACTGGCTGATGGAGAAACTGCTGGGCATGGCCCCCGAGGAAATCAGCGCGGTTTTCTCGAAATGGAACCAGGGCGAGCTGAGCTCCTACCTGGTGGCCATCACTGCCGACATTCTGACGCGCAAGGATCCCGACACGGGCAAGCCCATGGTCCAGGTCATCCTGGATACGGCCGAGCAGAAGGGAACCGGGAAGTGGACCGGCCAAACCGCGCTCGACCTCGGCGTACCAGCGCCCACCATCGCGGACGCGGTCTTTGCCCGCACCTTGAGCGCGCTCAAGGCCGAGCGAGTCGCCGCGTCGACGGTGCTGCAAGGCCCGACTGTGCCTTTCCCGGGGGACAGGAGCGCGTTCATCGACAGGATCAGCAAGGCCCTGTTCTGCTCCAAGATCTGCTCCTACGCGCAGGGCTTCGCCCTCTTGCGGGCCGCGGACCAGGCGTACCACTGGGATCTTCGCTTCGGCACCATCTCGTCGCTGTGGCGCGCCGGCTGCATCATCCGCGCGCAGTTCCTGGGCAAGATCAAGGAGGCCTACGATCGCAATCCCGCGTTGGCCAACTTGCTGATGGATTCGTACTTCGCCGGGGTCATGGCCACGGCCCATCAGGCCTGGCGCCAGGTCGTCTCGGTGTCCGCCATCCACGGCGTGCCCGTACCCGCCTTCATGAGCGCCCTCGCCTACTACGACGGCTATCGCTCGGCTACGCTGCCGGCCAACCTCTTGCAAGCGCAACGCGATTACTTCGGTTCGCACACGTACAGCCGCATCGACAAAGACGGAAAGTTCCACACCGAGTGGAACGCCTGACCGGGTCGAGGCGCTTCGGCGGCGACCCTGCCACGACTTGTTTCCCAATCGTTGCAGAGCGAAGGGGCTCATCCTGCTCGGATCACTTCCTTGGAAGAAGGAAGAAACCATGCGTCGAATCGATTCGAGATCCCTGTCCGCTCTTGCAGTTGTCAGCTTGGCCCTGAGCAGCGGTTGCGGTAGCGACACGGGTGGAATGCCCCACCCTTCTCAGGATGCGCAAGCTCCCTCTCCGGACGGCACGGGTGTCGTCGAGGCGGGCGGCCCGGGTCCGCTGGACGCGAGCATCTCGCAATCCCGACGGGTCATCATCTTCGTGTGGGACGGACTGCGCCCCGATTCGGTGGATACGACCAACACGCCTCGCCTGGCCGCCATGGCTGCACAAGGGGTTTGGTTCGCCGACAACCACGCAACCTATCCGACCTTCACCATGATGAACTCGGCCAGCTTCGCCACCGGAAACTTTCCCGCCGCGACCGGGTTCTACGGCAATACGTTCTGGCAAGAAGGCCCGACGGGCAGCGACAGCGCTGGCGCCATCGTGGATTTCAATCAACCCGTGTTCACCGAGGACTATGCCATCCTGAGCGACCTGCAGGCCTACTACGGCGGCAAGCTCCTCCTCGTCGGCACGCTCTTCCAGGCGGCGCAAAGGGCCGGGCTGTCCACGGCCACGGTGGGCAAGAGTGGTGCCGCATTCCTACAGGACATCGGCGAAGGCGGCACCATCATCGACGAGAAATTCGCGTATCCGCTGGCATTCGCCAAGGAGCTTCAGGCCGCGGGCTATGCCCTGCCCAGACTCACGCCCAATGCATACGCCGTCGGCTCGATCACGCTGGCGTCGAACAATGGCGATCCGACCGGGGCGGGTGGACGCAGGAACTTCAGCGACACTTCGACCGCGGATCCGACCGATCAAGGCGGCACCCCTTACGGCAAAGCCAACAGCTACATGATGGGCGTCTACCTGGACTTCGTCTTGGCGCAGAAGAATCCCGACCTGAGCCTGATTTGGTTCCGCAATCCCGACTCGACCGAGCATGCCTACGGCCCCGGCTCCGCCAACTACCGCGACTCGCTCAAGTCGCAGGATCAGTTGCTGGGCATGTTGCTGGACAAGCTCGACGTGCTCGATCTGGCGGCCAGCACGGACGTGATCGTGGTCTCCGATCACGGGCACAGCAGCGTTTCCGGACCCCTCAGCCTCTTTCCACTGCGCGCGGTGAAGGCCGATCCTTCCGGTGTCGGAAACACCACGGGCGACCTGGATCCGAACGGATACTCGGTCTCGGGCGACGTGCGTCTCGCCCACCTCATGACGCAGGCCGGGTTCGTGGCCTATGACGGCGTTGGTTGTACTTTCGACCCGGTGATGTCGGGCATCGCGGCGGACGGCACGCGCCTGTACCCGACCCAGATCGATACCGACGGCAGCATTTGCGGGGCGGTGGCCGGAAGGTACAACACGCCGTTTTACAGGGTCCCTGCGGGTCCCCTTCCTGCCAAAGCCATCGTCATCGCGGCCAACGGCGGCAGCGAGTATCTCTATGTTCCCGATCATGACGCGGCGACGGTGGCGAGCGCGGTGAGGTTCCTCCAGAGCCGGGAGGAAATCGGCGCCATCTTCGTCGCCAGCAACTACGGCGACCTGCCCGGCACCATGTCGCTCGACCAGGTCAGACTGGAGAACAGTGCGGGCAGAAACCCGGACATCGTCGCCAGCTACGACTGCGACGAGACCGCGGTCGTACAAGGCATGAAGGGCATCGAGTTCGAAAGCGCGCAGAACTACCGCGGCATGCACGGCACCTTCGGCCCGATCGACGTACACAACACGCTCGTCGCCTCGGGGCCGCGATTCAAGTCGGCGATGCAAGACACCCTGCCGTCGGGGAACGTGGATGTCGCTCCGACCGCGGCAGCGCTCCTCGGACTTTCTCTTCCCTCGGCCGCGGGTCGATCCCTGGACGAGGCCCTCGTGGGAGGCAAGGTGGTCACCGATTACACGGTCACCCCCTCGACCCTCGGCCCTGCCGCAGCGGCGGACGGATTGTCGATGGTTCTTCCCACCAACACGGCCGACCCAGGCAAGACGACTTACACCTTCCAAGTGAAGGTCAAGGATGTCACGGTCGGCGGGCAGACCTACCGCTACTTCGACTCCGCCAAGGCAACCAGGCAATGATTCGGGTTGCGGCGGCATGTGCGCTTCTGGTGGCTTCGGGAGCGGCGCACGCGACCGATTGGCGGACCGCATTGTTCGGCGGCGAAGACGGGCGGCTGCCGAAAAGCATCCACTACCGTGCCCGCGTTGCCGATCGCTCCAAGAAGGTGCACAGGGTGGAAGCCTGGCGCGAGCCCGAACGACTGCGGCGCTCGTCCGACGGGGTATTGGATCTCTATGCCACGCGGAGCGGGAGCAGCCTCTCGACCGTCCTGGTCGACAAACGATCGGGACAAGTGTTGCGCGGAAACGAAGACGCACTTCTTCGTACGGGGCACCTCGAGGCGTGGAACGAGCTAGCCTACGTGCTGGTGAGACCCGCCGGCAAGCTCGACTTGAGCCGCGCCGGCAGGCCAAAGAAGGTATCCGGGACGAGTTGCCAGCCTTATCGAGTCGTGCGCAGTGATGGTACGGCGTTTACATTCTGCTGGTCCTCACGCCTGCGTCTACCGCTGGAAATCCATACGCCGGACGGACAACAGGCATTCGTCGTGGATTTCGTCGAGGAACGACGCGCGCCCGATCGGACGTTCCTGCCGCCCGACCCGGCCGTGACGGATCGCATAGATGAGGACTAACTCATCCACCCACAGCGCACTGCGCGAGTGCATTTCCTTTCGCATGAATCGATTGGTCATCCATATTAGGGAAATGCTTCGCGTCGGATCGCTCTACCGTCCAGCTGGAGTGATGTTCTTGGTTTCCCTGCTCGCCACAGGCTGCGGGGAAACCAGCAGCACCCCTGCGGACGCCGGCCTTGCAGGGCACGATGCGGTCGATGGGCCGAAGCCGACTCAGCCCGACGCTGGCCCGGTCTATCTGGCTGATGCCGGCGAAGCACCGGATGGCGCATCCTCGATCGGCGAGGCGGGCGCGGCCATTTCGCCCGTGGATGGCGGGAGCGATGTCGGCAAGCAACCACCGTCTACCGCCACCATCGTCGTGCTGCCCGACACCCAGTACTACGCCAAAGACTACCCGGCCGTTTTCATGGAGCAGACGGACTGGATCGTCGCGCAGAAGCTCGCGATGAACATCGCCGCGGTCCTGCATGTTGGCGACATCGTCGACAGCGACCTGACCATTCAGTGGACTGCGGCAAACCCGGCCATGCGAGAGCTCGACAAGGTGGCGCTGCCCTATATCGTGGTTCCTGGCAACCATGATTACAGCACCGTCGACCGCAAGAGCATGTTCATGGAAACCTACTTTGCTCCTTCCAGCATGCCTTGGATTACCGGCACGATGACCCCGGATAAGATCGACAATAGCTACATGCTCGTCGACATCGGGCCGCAGAAGTGGTTGGTCTTGGGTCTCGAGTTTGCGCCGCGCGATTCGGTCCTGGATTGGGCCAACACGGTGCTAAAGACCTACGCCCAGTATCCCGCGATCATCGTCACCCACCTTTACCTCTACAGCGATGGGACCCGCTACGACATCAACGTGGGCGGCAATGATCAGAGCAGCCCTGCCTACCAATGGTGGAACCCGCAGCAATACCAATTCACGGCCTCGGAGGGCATCAACGACGGCGAGGCAATGTGGCAAAAGTTGGTTCTGCCCAACTCGAACGTGCGCCTCGTCTTCTGTGGCCACATGACCGGGTGGGCGCGCCTGACCAGCACCCGCCCGGACGGCACCACCGTTCACCAGATCTTGTCCGACTACCAGTGGCTCAACGGGGAGAACTTCGGCTACGGTTACCTGCGCGTGGTCCAGCTCGACTACGGCAAGAAGGCCATCCAGGTCCAGACCTTCTCGCCCTATCTCAACGACTTCCTGACCGACGACCCGAACCAATTCACGCTGCCGTTGAACCTGTAATCACCCCGGCGGCCAGCCCAGCGCGCGGCCAGCCAGCACGTGCAGGTGGACGTGGGCCACGCTCTGCCCCGCGTCGGGGCCGGCGTTCATCACCACGCGAAAACCACCCTCGGCGAAGCCCGCGGCGCGAGCTTGCTGGCTGGCCACGATCATCAGTTTGCCGAGCAAGGCCGCGTCCTCGGGCTTGGCCTCGGCAAGGCTGGTCATGTGGCGGACGGGGATGACCAGCTCGTGCAGCGGCGCCTTCGGGCCGATGTCCTTGAACACGACCACGTCGTGGTCGCGGTAGGTGATGGTTGCGGGGATCTTGCCTTCGCAGATCTTACAGAAGAGACAGTCGCTCATGATGAACTCCTGAAGTGTCTATCGGCGTATTCATGCCATCTATACCAGCGCCAGCAAGCGCTGGCGAGTCTGGTCGGGCGGCGCCGACTCGCGCAGTCCTTGGCGCAAGAACGTGCTGATCGCTTCGTTCTTGGCCATGGCCCTGTCGGTGCGCGGATCGCTGCCGAGCTTGTAGGCCCCAAGCGAGATGAGCTCCCGCTTCTGCTCGTATGCGGCCAGAAGCTCGCGCACCCGAGCGGCGGCCTGGCGGTGCTCGGCGTCGGCCACGAATTCCATCACCCGCGACAGGGAGGCCAGCACGTCGATGGCCGGCCAGTGATTGCGCTCGCCGAGCGCGCGCGAAAGCACGATGTGTCCGTCGAGGATTCCACGCGCTTCGTCGGCGATGGGCTCGTCCAGGTCGCCGCCCGCGACCAGGACCGTGTAGAGAGCCGTGATCGACCCGTGCGGGGCGTTGCCGGTGCGTTCGAGCAGACGTGGCAGCAGGGCGAACACGCTGGGCGGAAAGCCGTGACGGGCGGGCGGCTCCCCCGCGGCCAGACCGACCTCGCGTTGCGCGCGCGCGAACCGCGTGAGGGAATCCATCATGAGCAGCACGCGTTTGCCGCGATCGCGAAACCACTCGGCGATGGCCGTGGCCACGAAGGCCGACTTCAGACGGACCAAACTAGGCGCGTCGCTGGTGGCGCAGACAACGACCGAGCGCGCGCGCCCCTCGCTGCCGAGCGCATCTTCCAAGAACTCCCCCACCTCGCGACCGCGCTCGCCCACCAGGCAAATCACGTTCACGTCGGCATCCGTGTTGCGCGCAATCTGGCCAAGGAGCAGGGACTTGCCCGCGCCCGAACCGGCGAACAGCCCCACGCGTTGGCCTTCGCCCACGGTCAGGAGTGCGTCGATGGCGCGCACGCCGAGGGCGAGCGGTCGGCGAATGCGCTGGCGGAGCAAGGGATCCGGGGCGGGCCGGTCGACGGGCCACTCCTCGGTCGGGCCGGCGATGGGGCCGGCACCGTCCATGGGTTCGCCGAGCCCGCCGACCACGCGGCCGAGCAGTCCCTCGCCAACCCGGATGGTGAGCGAGCGGCCGCTCGGGCTCACCACCGAGTCGGGTCCGATGCCCGCGAGCGGCCCCAGCGGCATGAGCACGACTTCGTCGCCGCGAAAGCCCACCACCTCTGCCTGCAGGCGAGTCGCGCCCTGCGCCAGCACGCCCGGCAATGCATCCACGTCGATGGTCACCATTTCGCCCACGCGAACCCCCGGGATGGTGGCGCGCACGACCAGGCCGGTCACCTCCGCCACGCGGCCGGCGATGCGCAAGGGGTTCACCCGATCGAGGGCATTCAGGGCCTCGGAGATTTCGACCAGAACCGGCTCACCTTCTGCCATGCAGAGCTCCTTTCAGGTGCGGCCGAGCCCGGCGCCGCGCAAGGCGCGCTCGAGAGCGTCGAGCTGGGTTTGCAACCGGGCATCGAGACGCCCAACCGGAGTTTCGACCACGCAACCGTGACGCCCCACCGAATCGTCGGCCACCACGCGCACGTCGGCGGAGGCGGCGATTCGCTGCACCCACTGCGGGCGGGCCTGCTCGATGGCGGCGACGTCATCGGGGTGAACGCGCAACAGCACCGCACCGCCACGCACCCGGCTTGCCGCCAGGGCTTGCCCCGCGATCTCGCCCAGCACGGCGGGATCGAGCTCTACGGCGCGCCCGACGATCTTCTCGGCCATCTTGCGCGCGAGCACGAGCGCCGCATCCTTGGCCGCAGCACGCTCGGCTTCGGCGGCGGCGCGCGCCGACACCAGCAGCTCGGTCACCTCGGCGCACGCGGCTTCCCGGTCGCCCGCGGCGGGCGTCGCCCAGGCTGCGCTCTCCTGGGCAGACTTCGAGGAAGGCAAGAGATCCGCTGCCTTCACGATTCGCCCCATGGATGGGTCTCTAGCGTTCGGCTTCCTTGCTGCCGACCACGGTCAGGTTCATCCCGATCTGCACCGAGAGCAGCTTACCGTCGACCGCAATGGTGGTCTTGCCGTTGTAATACCAGCCGAAAGAGCCGGTCGAGAACTCGCGCTTGTCGGCGATGAGCTCGGCGGTACCGATGGTGATCTTCACCGGTTCGGCTTTGTCCAGAAACTGCGTCTTCGAAACGGGGCAAGGTGATTTGGCCATGGCCGGACGGTACCACGAGCAGGAAAAAATGGCGTAGCGCTACCATGCCAACAAAGGCCGGCCAAGAGCTGCCGGCAACCGGCCGGCGACCCGATAGATCGAGCCCGCGTGCTCGGCGACCAGCTCAGTCTTCAGCGCGAGCAAGCCGATGTGAAGCAGCCGATCGCCCTGCGTGCGCACCGAATCCGGGATGCGCGCGTTGGCGTGCAGCAAGGCCGTCTTGCGGTCGGCATCGGACGTTCCCTCCACAGACGCGGCACCGATGACCTGCGCCCACGGCTCCCCGATGGCGGCCATGGCGTGGGCACGCAGGGTCGGGGACGCGCCGGCCAAGGACTGCCCCACGACGCGAGCCCCCCGACGGGTGGCCTCGATCAAAAGCGCATCGAAGGGGAGAGCACACAGGGTTTCGGCCAAAGGCCCGCAGGCGCTTTCGCACAAGGGCGTAAGCGACCCGAAAGCCATGCGCGCGATCTCGCGCTTGGTCGCGCTCGGGCAGGCTCGAAGCTCGTCGTCCTTACCTGTCCCCGCGCCTCCGCCGACCATGCCCACGGCGTACGCACGCACGCCTTCCGGCAAGTCGGTCACGGCCAGGCGAACGAGATGAGCCGGCTCGCCCTCGAGCGCCCTGGCGATCCAGCTCGGATGAAGACGCTCCAAACCCTGGGGTACGGGGCTCGCCGCCTCCGCCCGCCATTCGGCAAGAATCCCTTCACGCCGGGATTCGCCAGCCTGTTGCAGCTTCCGCCATATCCCGGCGCAAACCGCGCGGCGCTTCTCGTCCAGGCCACCCAACACCGATTCGTCGCCCCCCGAGGCCGAGAGGCAAAGCAAAATTCCCCGCGTCTCCGGATCCGCGGCGTCTGATACCCTGGAAGTGCCAGCGTCGTCTGCCACCCCGGCAGCGTAGCGCAATATGAACTAAGGCGCCTAGCGCGACTTCGTGCTATGTCTCCCGGCCCGTATGAGTAGCACCGCAGTTTCGAGCAATATCATGACCGAATCCACTCCCGTCCGCAGTGAAGTTCGCAACATCGCGATCATCGCCCACGTCGATCACGGCAAGACCACCTTGGTCGATGGATTTCTGCGCCAAGCAGGAACCTTCCGCACCGGCGAGGTGGTCGCCGATTGCGCGATGGATTCCAACGACCTCGAACGTGAACGTGGCATCACGATTCTGGCCAAGTTCACCGCCATCACCTGGAAAGGCATTCGCGTCAATATCGTGGATACCCCCGGCCACGCCGACTTCGGCGGCGAGGTCGAGCGCGTGCTCAAGATGGTCGACTCCGTGCTCTTGCTGGTGGACGCCTTCGAAGGCCCGATGCCGCAGACCCGTTTCGTCACCCGCAAGGCGTTGGCGCTCGGCTTGCGACCGATTCTCGTGGTGAACAAGATCGACCGCGTGGGCTGCGATCCCGACGGCGCGGTCAACGACACCTTCGATCTCTTCTGCGCGCTTGGCGCCAACGAAGAGCAGCTCGACTTCCCGGTCATCTACGCCTCGGGCCGCGAGGGCTACGCCGTCCGCCATTTGACCGACGAGAAGAAGGATCTCACGCCACTGCTCGACCTCATTCTCGAATCGGTGCCGCCCCCCGCGGCGGACGTGGAGGGCCCGCTGGCCATGCACGTGGCCACCCTGGACTACGACGACTACCTCGGCTACGTGGCCATCGGGCGCATGCAGTCGGGCCGCGTACGCCAGGGCGAGCGCGTCCTTTGCGTGCATCGCGACGGCAAGCGCGAGGAATTCCGCGTGGCCAAGATCCTCGGCTACCAGTCGCTCAAGCGCTTCGAGCTCTCGGAAGCCGTGGCCGGCGACATCTGCGCCATCACCGGCATGCAGGATCTGACCGTCGGCGAAACCATCACCGATATCGCGCGTCCCATCGTCCTGCCCCTGCTCGAGATCGAGGAGCCGACGGTGAAGATGCAGTTCATCTCCAACAACGGGCCCTTCGCCGGCAAGGAAGGCAAGTTCGTGACCTCGCGCAACCTGCGCGAGCGCCTGTTCAAGGAGCTCAAGTCCAACGTTGCCTTGCGCGTGCTCGAAACCGAGTCGCCCGATACCTTCGAGGTCCTCGGCCGCGGCGAGCTTCACCTGTCCGTCCTCATCGAAACCATGCGTCGCGAAGGCTACGAGCTGATGGTGTCGCAACCACAGGTCATCTTCAAAGACGGGCCGAATGGCGAAAAGCTCGAGCCCTACGAGGACGTGGTCATCGACGTCGACGAGAAGTACACCGGCGCGGTCATCGAAGAGCTCGGACGCCGCGGCGGCCGCATGCAAGAGATGGGACCCGAAGGCGAAGGCCGCATGCGACTGGAGTACGCCATGCCGTCGCGCGGGCTCATCGGGTACCGCTCGCAGTTCCTGACCGACACGCGCGGCACCGGGATCCTGCACCACAACTACAGCCACTACGGTCCCTACGCCGGCGTGTTCAAGGCGCGCAGCAACGGCGTGCTCATCGCCCAGGATCCGGGCACCACCAACACCTATGGCCTCTTCTACCTGCAAGAGCGCGGCGCGCTTTTCTTGGGGCCGACCGTGCCCATCTACGGCGGCCAGATCGTCGGCTTGCACTCGCGCACCAACGATCTCATCGTCAACCCGTCCAAGGCCAAGAAGCTGACCAACATCCGCACCACCTCGGCGGACGAGAAGCTCTTCCTCACGCCGCCCATCGAGCTGACCCTCGAAGCGGCGCTCGAGCTCATCAACGAGGACGAGCTGGTCGAGGTCACGCCCAAGAACATCCGTCTGCGCAAGCGCATGCTGGATCACAACGAGCGCAAACGGGTCGAGAAGGCGCGCGACCAAGGCAACGAGGCGTAGGCCGCTTCCGTGAAGAAGCTTCTCGGGAGGGTCATCCTGGGCGTGGCGGCTGGGGTCGCCATCTACGTCGGCTTCTCCATTTGGGCGGGCGCGCGCAACGTGGGCCACGCCCTGGCCGACTTTCATTGGCTGATTGCCCTGGCCGCCCTCGGGCTGGCCTCGCTCAACTACCTGGTCCGCTTCGCACGCTGGCACTACTACCTCGAGGTGCTAGGCCTCGACGTCCCCGCCGGACACAGCCTGCTGGTGTTCCTGGGTGGCTTCTCGCTGACCGTGACGCCGGGAAAGCTGGGCGAAGTGGTCAAGGCCTTCCTGCTGCGCGAGTCGCACGCCATTCCGGCCTCGCGCACCGCGCCCATCATCGTCGCCGAGCGATTTACGGACCTCGTAGGTCTGCTTTTGCTCGCGTGCGTGGGCATCTTCACCTTCGAAGCCGATCCTCGCTTCCTGGTCATCGGCGCCGGCCTCATCGGATTCGGCCTGGTCGTGGTTTCGGTCGACCCCATCGCCAGATTCTTCCTTCGCCTTTCGACCCATGTCCCCCTCGTCCGCCGCGTCAGCCACAAGCTCGAAGAGGCCCACCAGACCACCGCCGAGCTGCTGCGACCCAAGCCTCTCGTGGTCGGCGTGCTGCTTTCCGTGGTCAGCTGGTCCTTCGAGTGCACGGCCTTCTGGGCCGTGGTGCACGGATTCGCGGGCGCCTCCGTCGACATCCAGGCCGCCACCTTCATCTACGCCTCCATGACCGTGGCGGGCGCCCTGTCGTTCTTGCCCGGCGGCCTGGGCGTCACCGAGGCCGGCATGCTGGCCATGCTGGGGCAGCTCGCCACCGGCTGCAATCGCAGCGTGGCGGCGGCGGCAACCTTCATTACGCGTCTTTGCACCCTGTGGTTCGCGGTGCTGGTCGGCATTGTCGCCTTGCTCATCTTCGCGCGTGAGACTAAAATCGCGCTGGAGCTACCAGAGAAGTCACCCAACTAGCGTCACGCGCTTCCACACTTGAAAGCAAAGCCCGCAAGCAGCGACCCGGACGCCGCGGACAACCAACCGACGTACGGCTGACTCGACTGCCGCGACTGTATCTTGCCTCACACATTTGCGGCAAAGTCTCGAATCCAAACAGAAACCGACTCAAGGCGGCCGGGGCTTCTGCCGAACGAACTGTGACCGCGTTTTTGCAAACCGACTTTCCGACTCTCGATTCCCCGACGACAAGGACGTGTACCATGGCAGACGAGCTACGCATCAACCTTTACAAGATCACGCGTGGTGCTTGCCGAAAGCTTCCGGGCCCGTGCCCGCACGCCGTGTGCCGATTCAACCTGACCGCCGAACGCCGCGACAACCGCGGCGCGAAACCGGCCGAGCTTCACCTGCCCGTGGTGCGTGAGGCATGCGCCCTCGAAGCCGCAGAGCAAGGGGGAATGACCCTCGAGGAGATCGCCACCCGCCTGTCGCTGACGCGTGAGCGCGTGCGCCAGATCGAGCTCGGTGCGCTCAAGAAACTATGGGCGCGTCTCGGCGGCGGCGAAACCGAGCAGGAAGCCGAACAGCCCGCGGGCGGATTGCGCCGCCCCTCGCGCATCGCGGCCTAGCCCCGAGTCGCACGCGCGCTATTGTCGCAGCTCGACCGAAATCGACATGGAGACGTCGGTCGTCCAGTTTTGGCTGGGCAGCCGGCCGCCGAGACTTACCACCACGACAATCTTGCGCTGATCCGCGGAGCTCGGTTGCAAGAGGGGCAAGATGTCGACCGGCTCGGGCAAGGGAACCGAGAAGGTCGGGCCCACGGGCCCTTCGGCGCGTCGCTCGTAGTCCGCGATCTCTACTTGCCGCGTCGACTGGTAGCTCGTCTTGGCCAAGGGCACGAAGGCGAAGGCGTGCAGCGTCTCGATGAACGAGAGATCCGTGACCCCTCCCTTTGCCGTGAGATCCAAGCTGTGCAGCTTCGCCGACGCGATCCCGCTTTGGGCCTGGAGATTCGAGCTCGCCCCCAGCTTGGTACTGTCGAAATTGAAGGAAAACATCACCGAAGACAACCCAGACGTCCCTGCGCCTGGGACCGGGATATCGGGTCGGGTGACTTCGACATCGTCGAACTTCGCGTCGACAGCCGGCGAGCACCCACCCGCCAGCAGCATGCACAGTGGAACGAGGCGGGCGAGCGTGCGAGGCATGGCTAGAGCCCTCCAAACATGTAGAGGAACCCGGCCTTGCCCGACAGCGTGTAGGCCGTGACGTTGCCGTCCTGGGCGATCGTGATGGAGGTGTTGGTACTGCTGTCGACGACAATCGGGTTGGGCGAACGAAGGGTACCACTAAGATAAGTAAAACCACCGTGGACGAACAGGATGAGCCCACCCAGGCGATAGTCGAAACCCACGTGCGCGTTGACATAGGTGTACCCGAGTTGCTGGACATAGGGCCGCACCCAGGACGGCACCGTGAAGAAGGTTCGAATCAGGCCGGTGGTCGGGGCCGTGTCGCAGTGACCGACCTCCAAGGTAAACGATGGCCCCCATCCCATAGGCACGAGCGACACGCCGCCGCGATAGTCGAGGCTGGCGGAATTGGTACCGATGGCGGCAACCAATCGCATCCAATCGGCCGGTGCCAGGACCAACCCGAAATTGAGCCCGTCGGGCATGCCGACATCGGAAGCCACGCCGAGGAAACGATGTCCCGCGTTGGGCGGGCGGACGGACGTGGCGGCGACCGCGGCGGACGAGGCTGCAGGCACATAGGGCACAGGCAGCGCCCGGGTCGTGGCCGGCGAGGGAGCGACATAGCTGGCCGCGCCGAGCCCCGGCACCGCCACGGCGGGCGCAAATGGGTTCGCCGCGGCTGGCGCAGGGGCCAGCATGACTGGCGCCGGCGGCGAGTAGACTGGTGAGGCTGACCACGGCGAGACCGGTGTCGAGTAGGTTGGCCCGGCCGGCGGCGGCGCGGCCAGCGCCGGAGCCGCGTAATGGGGTGCGAGTGTCGAGCGCGCGGCAGGCGCTGGCGCTGCATGGGCTGGCGCGGCGGAAGGCGGCGGCACGGAGGGCGGCGAGCCCGGCGTCTTAGGCGACGGCGAACTGGGCAGAGCGCTCCCGGCCGGGCTTGCAGGCCCTGGTCGACGTATCGGTGTATACGTGACGGAGCCGGCTGCGGGGACCTGAGCCAAGACCAGTCGCGGCTGGGCTAGGACCCCGACCATGGCCATGGCGCTGCCGCTTGGGACGAACAGGGATGCGCAAGCGAGCATCCCCAAGCCGAGCATGCGTCCAGGAAGCGGTGGCATTGGGGCCATCATAGCACCGCGCAAGAAGTACCGTAACGCGAGCGAGCTCCGAGGTGGAAGGCCCGTGCGTGAACGCACAGGCCGCGCGCGCGGTGCCGTCGCTACTTTGGCATGGCACAGCTGCGCACGCCGGCCGACGGTAAGTAGCACTCGACCACGTAGTCTCTCAGCATGCGGTCGGTGTTGAAGCGCCAACCAAGCGTGCGAATGGCGCGCTTGACGTACGCCACCCAGCCGTGCGGAACGCCATGCTCGTCCTGATTGTAGTAGAGGGGAACGACGCTGTTTTCGAGCACGTGGTAAAGCGACTCGGCGTCACGCCGGTCCTGCTCGGCCACGTCCACATGACAGACGCCGTTGCCAATGGCGAAGCCGTTTAGGCCGTCGTAGGCCTCGGCCCACCAGCCGTCGAGAACCGACAGGTTGAGACCGCCGTTGAGCAGCACCTTTTCGCCGCTGGTGCCGCTGGCCTCATGCGGCCGCCGGGGGGTATTGAGCCACACGTCCACGCCTTGAACCAGGTGGCGCGCGATATTGATGTCGTAGTCCTCGACGAAGACGATGTGCGATCGCAGGTCGGAGGACAGGCTGGCCTGCACCACCGCCTTCAGCACGTCCTGGCCCGGTCGATCGGCCGGGTGGGCCTTGCCGGAGAACACGATCTGGACCGGGCGGGCGTCGTTGCGCAGGATGCGCTTCAGACGCTCGATATCGGTAAAGAGCAGGTTGGCCCGCTTGTAGGTGGCAAAGCGTCGGGCAAACCCGATGGTCAGGGCGTCCGGATCGAGCGCGGTAGTCGCGGCACGAACCAGCTCCTCGCTGTGCCCGCTGCGCTGGCGCTGCGCCGACACTTGCTGTCGCACGAAGCTCACCAGGTTGGCGCGCAAGGCGCGGTGGGTTTCCCACAGCTCCGCGTCGAGGATGTGCTCGATGCGCGCCCACATGGCGGGCTCGGTCAGGTTGTCCGCCCAGTCCGGACCAATGCGCCGGCTGTAGAGCTCCTGCATGGCAGGCGCCAGCCAGGTGCGGGCGTGCACGCCGTTGGTGATGTGGCCAATGGGAACCTCGTCCTCGCGGTGGTGCGGCCACAGGACTTGCCAGGCCTTGCGCGTAACGCGCCCGTGCAAGCAAGAGACGGCGTTCGCATAGCGCGACATCTTGAAGGCCAGTACGGTCATGCACAGGGATTCGTTGGGATCTCCGGGTCGCACGCGTCCAAGGCCCAGGAACTCGTCGCGCGAAAGCCGCAACGAAACCCGCAAGGGTTCGAGGTACTCGTTGACCAACGCGGCCGGAAAACGATCGTGGCCGGCGGCGACCGGGGTGTGCGTGGTGAACACCGTGGACTGGGCCACGTCCTGGGCCACGTCCGCGAACGAGCCGCCGGTTTCGATCATGCGCAGGCGGGCGTACTCCAGCGTGGCGAAGGCACTGTGCCCCTCGTTCAGGTGCAACCCGCTCCAGTCGATTCCGCAGGCGCGCAGGGCGCGAATGCCGCCCACGCCGAGCAACAGCTCCTGTCGGATGCGCACGCGCTGGTCGCCGAAATAGAGGCGCGCGGCCAAGCGGCGATTGTCGTCGCTGTTGCCGTCCACATCGGTGTCGAGCAGGAGAAGCTGGTTGCGCCCCACGTTCACCTGCCACACCTGGGCGAGGAGCCGCTCGTGGCCGAGCGGCACATCGATGATGAGCGGCTTGCCGTCGGCTCCCATCCTGAGGGTGGTGGCCAGGTACTCTACCGGCGCGCTCACATACTCGGCGTGCTGCTGTCCCTCGGGGTCGATGTGCTGGCGAAAATAGGACTCGCGATAGAAGAGCCCGACCGCGACCAGCGCCAGCCCCAGATCCGACGCTGTCTTGAGATGGTCGCCTGCGAGCACGCCCAGGCCACCGCTGTAAATGGGCAACGATTCGTGGATGCCGAACTCGGCCGAGAAGTAGGCCACGGGTCGTACCCGAAGCGGGGCGGCATGGGTCTCGGCCCAGGTCTCGGCGGTCGGGGAAACATAGGTGCGGAATTCGCGATAGGTCCGATCGACGCGGGCCCGCATGGCGGCGTCGCCGGCCAGCGCCTGCAGGCGCTCGAGAGAAAGCCGCTTCACCACCATGAGCGGGTTGTGCTTCGAGGCGCCGAAGGCCTCGCGGTCGATGTCACGAAACAGCTTGATGACCGAGGGGTTCCACGCCCACCACATGTTCATCGAGAGCTCGTGAAGCTTGTGCGCGATCTTTTCCGCAGGCGTCATGCGGAAATGAGTGTTGCACAAACATCGCGTGAATGCAGGCGGGCTTTGCCCGACTGCACTCGCCACGGGAGCTCGAAAGAACCCTCTTCAAAAGGGGCGAGGAACCAATTCGGGGATATAATGCTGCCGGACCAAGAAACATGGATGAACCACGCATACTCGCCTTCATCATGGCTGGCGGCAAAGGGGAGCGGCTGTTCCCGCTGACGCGGGATCGGGCCAAGCCCGCCGTCCCTTTTGGCGGCCGCTATCGCATCATCGACTTCGTGCTTTCCAACATGCACAACTCGGGCATCCGCGCCATGTACGTGCTGTCGCAGTACAAGGCCCAGTCTCTGGTCGAGCACATCCAGCACGTGTGGGGAACCCGCAGCACCCACGCTGACTTCGTGACCATCGTACCGGCCCAGATGCGCATGGGCGAGAGCTGGTACCGCGGCACCGCGGATTCGATTCACCAGAATTTTCATCTGGTCGAGGACTTCCGTCCCGACGTGGTGGTGGTCTTCGGCGCCGACCACGTCTACAAGATGAGCGTACGCCAGATGGTGGATTTTCATCTGGAGAAGGACGCCCTGGCCACCATCGCATGCCTGCCGGTTCCGGTCAGCGAGGCGTCGCAATTCGGCATCGTCGAAACCGACGTCGAGGGCCGGGTCATCGGCTTTCAGGAAAAGCCGACCAGCAACGTCCTGACCATTCCGGGCGATCCGGCCCACGCCCTGGCGTCCATGGGAAACTACACCTTCGCCCCCCTGCCCCTCCACGATGCGCTGGAGGCGGACTCGCAGCAGGATACCCATCACGATTTCGGCAAGAACATCCTGCCGTCGCTGCTCAAGACCGGCCGCGTGTTCTGCTACGACTTTTCACGCAATCGCATCCCAGGTGTCACGGAGAAAGGCGAGCTCGCCTACTGGCGCGACGTCGGGACCATCGAGGCCTACTACGAGGCCAACATGGATCTCAAAAACGTGCAGCCGCATTTCAACCTGTACAACTGGGAGTGGCCCATCGTCAGCGTGAACTACCCCGATCCCCCGTCGAAGCTGGTGTTCGACGACGATCGCCGCCGCGGCATGCTCGTGCAATCCATCATGTCGAGCGGCTGCGTGATCGCCGGCGGTTTCGTCAAGGACTGCGTGCTTGGCCGCAACGTCTGGGTCGACGAGGGTGCCGAGGTCCGCGACTCGATTCTCTTCGACAACGTGCACGTGGGCAAGGGCGCCCGCATCCAGCGCGCCATCATCGACAAGAACGTGCGCGTCGCTCCCGGCGATCACATCGGCCACGATCTGGCGCGCGATGCCGTTCGCCACCACGTCAGCCAAGGCGGCATCACCGTGGTCGGCAAGGCGCGCGACACCTGGTTGACCCGGGCCCGCAACTTCTAGAAGAGAGCCGCTGTCCCCCCATCCGTGCAAAAGGCGGCCGGGCGCGATACATTCAGCTGCCAATGAAGAAACGGCCGTCCATCGCCTTGGTTGTCCACGGGCACTTTTATCAACCACCCCGGGAGAACCCTTGGACCGACCAAGTGCCGCGCGAGCCGAGCGCCGCGCCGTTCCCCAACTGGAACGCGCGCATTCATGCCGAGTGCTATCGAGCCAACGCCTATGCGCGTATCTACGGTCCCAAGCAGCATGTGGCGTCCATCGTCAACAACTATGCCGGGATGTCCTTCGACCTTGGTCCCACGCTCGCGCGCTGGTTGGCCCGGCACGATGGCCAGGTGATGCGGCGAATGCGCCAAGGCGATGCCGACCAGCAGGCGCGCCTGGCGGCGGGCGGGGCGATGGCCCAGGTGTGGGCCCATCCCATCACGCCGCTCCTCTCGCAGCACGACTTGCGGACGCAGATTCTGTGGGGCCAGATCGATTTCCGACAGAGATTCGGCCGCGAAGCCTCGGGCATGTGGCTGCCCGAGACGGCCGCCAACGACGCGACCTTGGCGGCATTGATCGAGGCTGGCGTGAAATTCACGATTCTGGCACCCGAGCAGATCGAAGCCGTGCGCCCGGCCGGTGAAGCCTGGCAAACCGTGACCAGCGAAACCCTGGATACGGGCCACGCGTACCGATTTCTCCATCCCGACGGCTCGGGCCGCGCCCTCGTCGTGGCCATCTTCGACGGTCCGCTCTCGCGCGACCTGGCCTTCGGCAACGCCACCCGAGACGCCAGCGGCTTTCTCGAAGCCATGCGCCGCTCGGCCGACCGTTCCAAGGCCACGGGCAAGCGACTGGTGCTCGCTGCCTCGGATGGCGAGCTATACGGCCACCACAAGAAGTTCGCCGACCTGACCCTTGCCTACGCGCTGAACATAGCCGCGCCGGAACAGGAGATGGAGGTGACGAACCTCGATGCCTACCTGGCCGAATGGCCGCCCACGTGGGATCTGCGCCTGCGGCCCGGACCCGACGGTGAGGGCACGGCGTGGAGTTGCGGACACGGGCTCGGGCGCTGGACGCGCGACTGCGGCTGCCGCATGCACGACTTGAAGGGCAGCAGCCAGGCCTGGCGGGCGCCCTTGCGCCAAGCGCTCGATCTTCTGCGCGACCGCGCCGCCCGCTTCTTCGAGGACGATGGTGGCGACCTGTTCGCCGATCCGTGGCAGGCGCGCGACCGCTACGCCGAGATCGCGGACGAGGGACCCGACGCACGCAAGCAGCACTTGCGCTCGCTCGGCAGACCGAGTCTGCGCCGGGATCGCGGCAAGTTGTCGACGCACGCGCTTCTGCACATGGAGATGCAACGTTCGCTCTTGCTGATGTACGCGAGCTGCGCCTGGTTTTTCGACGACATCGCCGGCCCCGAGGCGGCCATCGCCATGCGCCGGGCTGCCCATGCCATGGATCTCTGGAAGGCGCTCGGCGGCAAGCCCCCCGAAAAGGCCTTCGTCGGCATGCTTGCCCAAGGACGCAGCAATGAGCCCAAGCTGGGCTCGGGCGCCGATGCGTTCGCGCGTGCGTGCAAGAATCGCGTTTCGCCTGAAAGCGCGGTGGCACGCGCCGCCTTCTCCAGTCTGGCCTCCATGGCCCCTGACAGAGCGGAATTGCCTGGCTTCACCGTCGAGACCGACTGTTCCGCCACGCACGGCACACGCCGCGAGCTCAAGGGCAAGGCCGAGGTGACCGACCGGCGCACCGGCGAAACGAAGACGCTGGCCTTTTCGGCCACCCACGACGGCAAGTCGGCCTTCGCGTGTCGCATCGGTGAAAGACGTCTGGGGCTCGACGATCTCGACGACGAGGCCGCCCGCGCCTTGCGCTTCGGCGCCCTGGTTCGCCTGGCCGACGGCGCCGGCAAAGGAGCGGGCTGCCTGGCTTTCCTGGCCGTCGCCGACAAGCTCGGCGAGTGTACAGCCAGCGAGCAGTTTGCCTTCGTGGGACTGCTTACGCGCGTGCTGGCCACCTATCTCGAACGCAACTTCCGCGACGGCCGAAATGGCCGATCGGGCAAGGCGGGCGGCGGCATCGACTGGGTCCTCGCCCTGAGCTTGGCCGATCGCGCAGGTACCGTGCAAGCTACCGACGACTGGCGGCGCGTGCAGGAGATCGTCTGGGAGCACCTCGAATCCTTGCGCCGTCGGCGTCAGGCCCGGCCCGAGGCGCTGCAGAAGCTCGCGCAGCGCCTGGAGCTGCTCAAACCGCCCGGCTCCGATCAGGCCAGCGAGTAGCGGGCGCCGACTTGGCGCGGCTACCGGTGCCCCATCTTCTCGCAAAGGGACATGCCCGCCACAGGCGCGCCCGCGGCCAGCCTCCCTCCGCTGTAGTCCCCCTCGGCGACTTCGTTTCCGGTGGCGTCCCACTGCTTCCACTTGCCCGTCTTCTGGCCCGACACGAACTGCCCCTGCACCCAAGGCTTCCCGTCGCGGTGCCACGCCGTGAACGAGCCCTCGGCGCTGAGATTCCGGTAGCCGCAGCTTTGGCGCGGCTGCGTGGTGCCAGGGTGCAACTCGATCCACTGCGCGCGAACCTTGTCCTTCGATTCACACCAAACCGTCTTGCCCGGCTCCGAGCGCGTGGCCACCTCGAGCATTCCCTGCGGACAATAGGGCGACTCGGGTTGCGACTTGCATCCGGCAAGGCCCGCCAGAAGCAAGATCGCAAGCGCGTGACGCAAATTCAACATGGCGTTTCTCCTGTCCCTAGCATCGGAAGCATGCGCAAGAATATCAAGCCCCATCCGGGACGACGGCCTATTCTGGTGGCATGAGCCCCGCGCCCACCGGCCCAACCACACCGCCCACACCGCGCATTTCCGTGGTGCTCATGGCGTTCAACGAAGCCGCCACCCTTGCCGCGGTCACGGCCGAAATCCACGGCGCGCTTGCGCTGCTGGGTGCCAGCCACGAGCTGCTCATCATCGACGACGGCAGCTCGGACGGCACGGGCGCGGTCGCGGACAGGATGGCCGTCGCGTTTCCGGGCGTGCGGGTCCATCATCACGAGGCCAATCTCGGCCTCGGCGGCGTGTATCGGACCGGATTCGCCCAGGCGCGCGGCGATCTCGTCACCTTCTTCCCGGCGGACGGCCAGTTTCCCGCCACCATCATCGGGCGCTATCTCGCCGCCATCGACGATGCGGATCTCATTCTCGGCACCCTGCCCGAACGTGGCGGGCCGGTCGCGGGCCGACTGCTTTCCCTGGCCGAGCGCCTGCTCCTGCGCGGGCTTTTCGGGCACTTCCCGCATTTTCAGGGGATCATCATGTTTCGGCGCAGCTTGCTCGACCGGACCCGGCTGGTCTCGCAGGGCCGCGGCTGGACCGTGCTCATGGGAGCTCATCTTGCGCCAGGCCCGGGCCGGCGCGCGCATCAAGAACGTTCCCATCACCATTCGTCCGCGCGCCGACGGGGTCTCGAAAGTGAACAATCTTCACAGCGTCGTTTCGAACCTGCGCCAGGTCTTGGCCCTGCGGCTCTATCTGTAGCCCCAGCAGGCTGAAACGAGATTCAACCCCGGGTTGGGTTCTTCAAACATCCCGCCAGGGCGAGAGCCGCACGCGCTCCACCGCCAGCGACGTCCGCATGATGGGCTCACCTCGGGCGGCGAACCATGCCGGATCGTCGGTGGTGGCATAGCGTCGTCCGCCGCCCTTGGAGAGTCGCCGCTCCATGTCCGGATGACGGGCCAGCCAGTCCGCCAAACGCTCCGCCACCAGAGCGCCCTGATCGATGAGCTCGACGGTGGGCGGCACGATGGCTCGAATTCCGGTCTGCAGAAGCGGATAGTGCGTGCACCCCAGGAGCAGACGCGAGGGTGGCTCGGTTCGCGCAAAGAGCGGATCGAGATACTTGTGCAGAAAGTAGTCCACCCCCGGTCCCGAGGTTTCTCCGGCCTCGACGAGCGGCACCCACAGTGGACAGGCTTGTTCGACGAGACGAAGTCCCGGCGCCAGCTTGGCGAGCTCGAGAGCGTACGACCCCGAAGCCACGGTCCCGACGGTCCCTAGCACGGCGACGGTGCCCGCGGCCAGCGAGGGTTGCGTGACGCCTGGAATTGCGCCGGGTGGCAGCCCAGCCAGCGCTTCCGCCGAAGGCCTGACCACGCCGAGAATGCGGCGATCCGGACGATGCGCCGGCAAGTGCCGCTGCTGCAAGGTGCGAAGCGCCTGCGCCGAAGCCGTGTTGCAGGCGAGCACGACCAACGGACAGCCGGCGTCGAACAGGAGCTCGACCGCCTCGCGGGTGAAGCTGTGTACGACCTCCAGGCTGCGGCTGCCATAGGGCGCGCGCGCACTGTCGCCAAGGTAGAAGTAGTCGTACTCGGGAAGGCGCGCAACCAGCGACCGCAGTACGGTCAAGCCGCCGAAGCCGGAATCGAATACACCAATCACGCGATTTCGACCTTTTAGCCTGACACGCGCCAGGCGGTGCCTGCGGGCGTGTCCATCAACTCGACGCCCGAATCCTTGAGCTCGGCCCGGATCTCGTCCGCGCGCTTGAAGTCCTTGGCAGCCCGCGCGGCGGCGCGATCGGCGATGCGCGCCTCGACTGCGGCGCGATCGATGTTGCGTCGCACGCACAAGCGATCCCGCCGAGCCAGCAAGAACTCCGACGGTGGCCTGAGCATGATCCCGAGCGTCGCGCCGACCGCACGAGCGTCCCGCGCGATGGCGGCCAAGGTCTCTTGCCGGGCCGGCTTGGGCATGGACTTGGGATCGTCGAGCAGCTTGTTGGCCAGGACGAAGGCATCGTAGAGGTGCCCGATGGCGGCCGCGGTGTTGAAATCGTCGTCCATGGCGGCACCCGCGTTCTTGGCCAAATCCGACGGCGGCAGGCCGTCGGGCAGCTTGGCCAGCGGGGCCAGGAAGGCATCCAGGCGTTCCAGGGTGCGATAGAAATAGTCGAGCCGCGCTTCGGCTTCGTCGAGATCGGGATAGGCGGGCTGACCGTTGGCGGTGCGACCAATGGTGAAGTTGGCCGGGCTGCGGTAGTGCACGCTGATGAGCAAGAGGCGCAATGCCTCGAGGTCGTGCGTCTCGGCCACCCGGCGAATGGTCACCACGTTGCCCAGCGACTTCGACATCTTCTCGCCGCCGAAATTGACCATCCCCGAGTGCATCCAATGTCGCGCGAACGATCCATAGGCGCCCTCGGACTGCGCGATCTCGTTTTCGTGGTGGGGAAAGATGAGGTCCGAGCCCCCGCCGTGAATGTCGAAAGCGTCACCGAGATAGCGGTGGGCCATGGCCGAGCACTCGATGTGCCAGCCAGGCCGTCCCGGCCCCCACGGGCTTGGCCACTGCGGCTCACCCGGCTTGGCCCCCTTCCACAGCGCGAAATCGAGAGGACTGCGCTTGTGCTCGCCCACCTCGATGCGCGCACCGGCCTGCAAATCGTCGATGCTTTGCCCGGAGAGACTCCCATAGCCGGGAAACCCCGCGACCGAGTAGTAGACATCGCCTTCGGCCGCGTAGGCCAGGCCACGCTCCTCCAGGCGCCGGATGACCTCGATCACCTCCGCGATGTGCAGGGTGGCGCGCGGCTCGACGTCGGGAGGGGCGATGCCAAGCGCGGCCATGTCCGCGGCCATGGCGTCCGCGTAGAACTTGGCCACCTCGGCGGCGTCGCGTCCCTCGGCGTGCCCCTTGCGAATGATCTTGTCATCCACGTCGGTGATGTTGCGGACCAGACGAACGTCCAGGCCGCGCTGGCGCAGGTGGCGAACGATCACGTCGAACGCGATCAGGGTGCGCGCGTGGCCGACATGGCATAGGTCGTAGACGGTAACGCCGCAGGCATACATGCCGACCTTGCCCGGCTCGCGCAGCTCAAGGTCCACCTTCTTTCCTGCCCGGGTATCGTAGATTCTTTGCATGAAAAAGCGCTATCCGCGCGCGCGCAAGGCAAGGAGGTTGACTACGGCAAAACCTAGCAGGAAGGCGGCGATGATGAGGGACTTGTACTGGTCGCGGGGACGCTCGCCCTCGCGCAACAGCAGGGCATCGTCGGGGATTTGCACCGTGGCCTGAGTGCTGATGGCCAGGATGCGCGAAAGAGGAATGTCGACGCTCTCCGCCGCCTTGCGAATCTTCAAGCCGTCTTTGTCGTCCTTGTCCGCGGACAAGTCGGAGATGCGGACCGTGTGGGTGGCGCGCACGGGACGAAAACGCACGCGTTCGTCCTGCTCCGACAGGGCGTGCATGGCCAGATCGCGCTTGTCCTCCGGGAAGGTCACGACCAGGGCGATGCTCTTGGGGTCCAAGGCTTTGGCCGTCTCGTCGAGAACACGGCCGCCCTGCTGTTCCACGGCCGCGCGCGCCGCCGCCGCGTCGGGATACTTGGCGCGCGGCAGCTCGACCACCATGTCGGCAGGTCGGGACACATCGATCGAAAGCTCGTCGGTGGGTGCCAGGGAAACCTGCTCGCCCAGCATATCGACCAGGACGACAGGGCCGCCGTTGGTGGTGGCCACCCTGTCGCGTACCACGGACGGCGCAAAGAAGTGCGTGGCGCTCACGCGACTGGCGAAGTGCTTGCGAATCGCGGCCGCGAAGGACAAGTCGCCGAACCGCACCAACCGCCCGACGAAGACGTCCCGCTCGGCCTGCTCGACGGGAATCGGATCGGGCACGCGGCTGACGAAGACCCGACTGCGCGTGCCGAGCAGGCGGAAGAACTGCGTGAACTGCCACGAGCCGGCGGTGTCGATGATGACCCCGCTCTCCCGATCGGGCATGCCGGACATGCGAACGTACTGGTTGATCGGCAGCTTGTCCACCGGCGTCGAGGCCACCTTGCGCGCATCGCCGATATCGCGCGCGTCGGAGTGCGAGAGGGCGAAGAGCAGGTCGTCGTGAATCTGGTAGATGAGAAAAGCCGCCAACGCCGCCGCCGCCAGCGCGATGGCGGGATGCCGCCGCCGGGATGATGGAACATGGGCAAACTCGTCTGCGGACGAGACGCCGCCCCCCGACTCTAGCTCGGGAAAATCCAGCGGGGGCTGCGATCCTTTTTCGCCTGTTTCGGTCACCGTCGAGAACGAAGGAATCTAGCACAAGTTCTCCAACGCGAATGAACAACCGCTTGCACACCCACGCGGGCGGAACTAGCGTAGGCGCTTGCGCCGCCTTCGCCCGGCCACTCCTCGCCATGAAAGCCCTCCTCTTCGCCGTTTTCGTCCTTGGCAGCGCGAGCTGTGGTGCCGGTGGTGCGCACACCCCTGCCGAAGCGTATGCGCGTCTTTCCGCCGCTGTGACCGCCCACGACAGCGCCAAGTTGTGGAACGCCCTCGATCAAGACACCCACTGGTCGTGGATGACGATCCAGCGCGCCTGGCGCGAATGCTACGACATCACGCAAAGCGCGGTTCCGGAAGGAGCCGAGCGCGTCCGCTTGCTCGCGCGCTTCGAGCCAGGCGCCACGAGTGAGAACGCGCAGGCGCTGTTTGCCAGGATGTTGGCACCTGAAGATTGGTCCGCCGCACAGGCCCTGTTGACGGCGGCGGGTTCCCGTCTGCCCGTGCTTGCGCCGTCGGGAAAGACCGCCGAGATCGTCACCCCGGCAGGCACCCTGCTTTTCCACCAGGCGAACAACCGCTACTGGGGGTGGGGGTACTCCGGGCTTGCCGCGCGCGCAGAGCAGCTCAAGCGCACGGCCACCGCCGATCTCGAACGCATGCGCACCGATGCCGCGGACTACGAGCGCGCGGCCACGCGAGGCGTGCGATGAAACCTCGGCGCGGCGATTCCCCGCAAGCAACCCAGGGCAAGCCAGGCGCCGACGCCACCGACACGGGCGAGAAGCCCGAATCCGGTCCGCAGTTGTCCTTCGAGCAGCGCTTCGCGGCCCTCGCCCCGAGGCCCGCGCCGGCCCCGCCCCCGGCGGAAACCGTCAGGGAGGCGCGCATCCTGGCGGTCGCGGAGCTGGTGCGTGCCGCCCGGCAGACCCTGGAGTCGCGTTTCGGCGATGTGCGCGTCGAGGGCGAGGTGTCGGGCTGCAAGCGCTCCGCGAACGGCCACCTCTACTTCACCTTGAAGGACCCCGAGGCGCAGCTCGATTGCGTGATGTACGCCCGCGACGCCGGTCGTCTCAAGTTTCGGCTCGGCGATGGACAGCTCGTGCGCTGCCGCGGAAGACTCACCATCTACGAAGGCCGAGGGCGCTTCCAACTGCAGGTCGCGTCCATCGAACCGGCGGGCGCCGGCGCCCTGGCCCTTGCCTTCGAGGCCCTCAAGCAGAAGCTCCTCGAAGAAGGCCTCTTCGATGGCGCGCGCAAGCGCACCCTGCCCTTTCTCCCACGACGAATCGGCGTGGTCACCTCGCGCCAGGGGGCCGTGATTCGCGACATCGTGCGCGTCGCCCACCGCCGTTTTCCCGTGCCGATTCTGCTCTCCCCGACGCCGGTTCAGGGCGAAGGCGCGGCGGCGTCCATCACGGCAGCGCTGGTTGCGCTCTGCCAGGTGCCTGGGGTGGACGTCATCATCCTGGCCCGGGGCGGTGGATCGATGGAGGATTTGTGGGCCTTCAACGACGAAGCCTTGGCCCGCACCATCGCCGCCTGTCCGCTGCCCATCATCTCCGCCATCGGTCACGAGACGGATTTCACCATCGCCGACTTCGTGGCCGACGTGCGGGCCCCCACCCCGTCGGCGGCGGCCGAGCTCGCGGTTCCCGTCGCCGCCGAGCTGCTCGCCGAGATCCAGGTGCTGGCGGGGCGTCTGGGCCGTGGACTGCTCGGCCAGGTGGGTGCGCGGCGGCTCGCGCTGGAACGCGCGCGCACACGACTTGGCGATCCACGGCGACTCATCGACGACCGCCGGCAAGCGCTCGACGAGCTGGCTGAACGGGCTGCGCGCGCGATCGGCAGCGCGTGCTCGCGCAGGCACAAGGATCTCCAGTTGGTCGAGGGCCGACTGCTTCGCGCCCATCCCCAGCGCAGGATCGCGGATCAGCGCATGGCCATTGGCACGCTCGAACGCCGGCTGAGACACGCGGGAGGCCAGCTCCTGACCGGACGGCGGCGGGCCCTCGAAGCCCTGACCGGCAAGCTCGACGCGCTCTCGCCTCTCAAGGTTCTCGACCGGGGCTACAGCCTTGCCCGAGGCCCCGATGGCAGCGTGCTGCGCAGCCGAAAGGGGCTCTCTCCCGGAGACGCGATCACGGTCACCCTGCGCGACGGCGATCTGCGCACGCGCATCGAGGAAGTACTCGCCCGCCGGGACCAGTCTACTTGAAGCCCCTCAGCAGGTCGTCGATGTCCTTGCTGGCCTTGCTGCTCGGCTTGGCGGGCGCGGGCGGCGCGGCAGCTGCCGGGGTCGCAGCCGCAGCGGTCTTGCCGCTGGGCTTCCTCGCGCTCTTCTTCTTGCTCGACTTCTTGGAAGACTCTTCGCTGGCGCGGTTTGCCTGGGCGGCTTTGCTTTGAGCCGCAGCGGCTGACGAAGCCGCTGCTTCAGCTTCCTTCTTCTTGGCCTCCGCCGCCGCCTTCGCCGCTTCGGCCTTGGCCTTCTCGGTCTCGGCCTTGATCAGGGCGGCCTGATCGGCCTGCCGTTTCGCATAGGCCTCCTCACGAGCCTGCTGGCGTTGCAGAACGGCGTAAAGCGCTGCACCCAAGAAGAGCAGAAGGACGCCCGCCGCGATGACGACGCCTACTGACCAGTGGGTTCTTTGCTTCGGTAAACTGAGACTCGGCAGAGCAACTTTGTCGCCCATTGAATCCTTTCCTCCCAGGGGCTGAATTTGCAATCGGTGTTCCCTTTCGCGCAAGCCCCAATCGTCAGTTTTCTCATTTTTGTATCTGCCCCTCCCGCCGGGGAATTAGCAGCCAACCCGGACAAGATCCGCTATGGTCAGCTCGGGAAATTCACGTGGCGCAGTATATCGACCTCCACTGCCACCTTCTGCCCGGGCTGGACGACGGCGCTCCCGATCTTCGGACCAGCATGGAAATTCTGCAAGCCTTGGCGGATCTCGGGTTCGCCGAGATATGCGCCACGCCGCACCAAAGAAACGGGCTTTTCATCCCCACGGCGGAGGCCATCGCCTTGGCACTCGACGAAGTTCAGTCCGAGGCCAAGAAACACCATCCTTCCGTGCGCATCCGCCTGGGGGCCGAGAATTTTTGGGACGAGATTCTCATCGAGCGCCTGCGCAAACACACCGTACCCTGTTACGATGGGCGACGGGCTTTTCTTTTCGAGGTGAATCCCGCGCTGGCGCCCCCGCACCTCGAGGAGGCGCTCTTCGAGATCCGCTTGGGGGGGTGCTTGCCGGTCATGGCCCATCCCGAACGCTACCTCTCGGTTCAGCGAGATCCCAAGTTCGCCGAAGCCATGGGCAAGCAGGCGGCCATGGTCGTGGATCTCGAGGCCGTGGCGGGCACACACAACCGTGCCGAAACCAAGACCGCGCGTCGGCTGGTCGAAGAGGGCCTCGCCCACGCGGTGGCGTCGGACATGCACAGCCCGGATACCCAGGACAGAGTCTCCGATGGCATCGAATGGATTCGCAAACGCCTGGGCAGCGCGGGGCTCACGCGCTTGCTAGAGGAGAACCCTCGCCGTATCTTGGGAGGCGAGTTGCCCTGATCGAGTCCCCAAGCGTCACCGTGAAGCTCCTGGCCAAAATAGTCGTCTCGCTCACCGTGGGCGCGCTGTGCATCGCCTTGGCCGTACACAAGATCGACCTTCATGGAACCAAGTCCGTGTTGCTGGCGATGCCGATGTCGACCGTGTTTCTCTACGTTCTTTGCCTGTTTCCCGTCCACATCTTCCGGGCCTGGCGCTGGAAATATCTGCTTCGCCCCATCGGCGTCTCGCTCCCGTTCGGGCGACTCATGATCATCTCGACCGTCAGCTTCATGGCCATCCTGGCCCTGCCCTTTCGGCTGGGGGAATTCGCCCGTCCCTACTACGTCGTTCGCGAAGGACACTCGCGCATGAGCGCGGTGCTGGGCACCGTGGCCGTGGAGCGCATCGTCGACGGGCTGATCATCGCCATCCTGCTCTTTGCCACCTACCTCTTTTCGCTCGCGCCCGGCGGCCACGCCTATCCACCCATGTTGGCGATTTCCGCCTGGTTGGCCCTCCTCGGCTTTCTCGGACTGACGGCGTTCCTCGGCTTCGCCCTGCGCTGGCCGGACGCCACCATCAGGCTGGCCTTGACCGTGACGTTCCTGCACAAGATTTCGCCCAAGCTGGCGAACAAGTCGGCCGACAAGCTGCGTGCCCTCATCCAAGGCTTTCGCGCCCTCGGACATCCGCGAGACATGCTCCCGTTCCTTCTGCAGACCGCCCTCTACTGGGGCGCCAACGGGCTCGGCATGTGGTTCCTGGCGAGGCTCATGCATCTTCCCATCCCCATCCATGCGGCCTTCGCCGCCATGGCCTTCACGGGTGTGCTCATCTCGCTGCCCAACGCGCCGGGGCTGGTGGGCCAGTTTCACGCCGGCATCGTGCTCGCGCTCGCGGCCTACCTGCCCGAGTCCATTCTCACCTCAATCGGCGGTGCCTACGCCGTTGCCCTGCATGGAATTCAGTTCGTGTGGTACGTGGCCTTCGGTTTCCTCGCCCTTCTCTTCGTCGGCGAACGGGCCGGATCGCTGCGCACCATGGTGGTAGAATCCAAGCGCGTCGTCGAACAAGGGGGGGAATGATGGCTGCACCCTTCCG